>CAVSKP010000006.1:0-961364 GCA_963728555.1 uncultured Actinomycetota bacterium | reverse complement strand
CTGCTGCATGAACGACCACGAATGCAGCAGCGGATCGGCCTCTCTCAACCATCGACTCGGGGCCAGCACCGGAAGCCGACTCTGCACCAGGGCCCGCGCCACGTCGTCCGGGCATTCGACCACCGTCGCGCCGGTGACGCGTGAGGCCAGGAGATGTGCGTGCTGGTCCATCGCGAGAATCGCCATCCAGTGCGCGACATCGTCACCCAAGGTCATTCGGCGGTCCAGCTCGCGTACCGCATCGGCCAATAGCCCACCACCCGGCACCAGGAGCAGGGCCCGACGCTGGCCCAGGTCACCCAACGCTGCCGTGACCCGCGCAGTAGAGCGTTGGATCGCCGAGCAGCGACCCGCCCACCTTCACCACGGCGTCGAGCGCCGGCTCATCATCAGCCGGCGCACGAGCTGTGCGCGAGCGAAATGTTCGGCGAGCAGGAACGCCACGGCCGATGCCGGTGCCGCGCGCGCTGCTTCGTTCCCCACGTGGTCGTCGAGGTGCACGACGCTGGAGTCCGACCCGCCCGGCGACGGACACTGCCAGGAAGTCTCCGAGCCCCGTAACGACGGCGGTTTCGATGGCGGGATGGCGGTGGCCGGACTCGTCGCACTTCTTCGGCAATACGTGCGACCTGCGCTTCGGCCACGCTCTCGGCGATGGTGTCGATCTCGCCTTCATCGAGCATCTCACGGTCGGCACACACGATTCGCGCCAGGCGCTCGCCTGCGAATTCGCGCGTGACCGGGCGCCCGTCGGGAGTCGAGACGGTGTAGTCCGCTTCTGCGAGTTGGCCACGCCAGAGATGGACGTCGCCCCGAGGGCAAACCCCTCGGCCGAATACCGACCTTCGCGTGCCGCAATCGGACGGCAGGCGTGATGGCTTCTACCGGCGTTCGCAGCGCCCCGGAGTAGACCAGCTCCCCCGAGGCCAGCCGGTCAGGGTCGGTACGTCCGATTGCGACCACCTGGCCGAGCGCGATGGGGATGATGTCGGTCGTCGTGGTGCCGATGTCGATGAGGATCGCGTTTGGATGCAGGCGGGCGACGAAGTGCGCGGTCGCAGCCCAGTTCGGAGGCAGCCACGGCGAGGGGCTCTGCCTTTGCGCTCTTTACGTCGAGAAAGCTCCCGTCGACCGTGTAGACGTGGACCTTGTCATCGCCAAAGGCATCGCCCGCAGCATCGAGTACGAAAGCGACGCCTTCGCGCTTGGTGCGAAAGAACTGCGAGAGCTCGGCGGTCATGGTGAGGGCGTGAGCGTCGCCGTCTTCAGAGCCGATTTCGCGGGCGGCATCGCGGAGGAGTGGCGCGAGCGCCTGGGGGTCGCGCTGCACTCGAAGGGATGGGTGCGTGCAGCCGGCGGCGCATTGTCTCCCTGTACGATGCGCGCGACCTTGGTGTTCACGCCGCCGATGTCCCACCCGACGATGCCGGTGCTCATTTGGGCGGCGGGGTGCGACTTTGCCGGCGTTCGTTCATTGGGGGCCCCCCCCCGTTTGAAAAATACCGCCCTCCGGCCTTTCGATCATCGAATCCTCGCAACGCGCATCAATTCCATGCCGGTGAAATTTGACCTGCTCGGTGCGGCATGCGCGTGATCGGCGTCGTTGACCTCGCTGGCGGACTCGCCGTTCACGCGCGCGCCGGCGATCGCGCGCAATACCGCCCAGTCGCGAGCCCGCTCATCTCCGTGCCAGGCGACGCGGTGGCTCTCGCCCGCGCCTACCACGAACACTTTGGCCTCGGCGAGATCTATGCGGCCGATCTCGACGCGCTTCGCGGGCTGCCTCCCCAGTGGCCGCTGCTCGAAAAGCTGTCGGCGGTCGTTCCACGCCTCCTCGTCGAGCCGGTGTCGACTCGCTCGGGTCGGCGAGGAACACTCTCGACCACGGAGCCACGCAGGTGGTCGTTGAGCTCGAGACCCTCCTTCCTTCGATGTACTCGGTTCGATCGCGGCCACTGTGGGTGGGAACCGAGTGTGTTCAGCCTCGACCTGCGGGACGGCATCCCGATCGTGCTTGCCGGTAGCGCCATTCGGGTTCGCCGCTCGAGCTGGTGGCGCGAGCGGCATTGCTGGGTCGGATGGGTGGTCGTGCTCGACCTCGCGCGTGTCGGCACTGGCGCGGTATCGACCAGCGCTGATCGCCGCGTTGCGTCGTAGCCATCCTCGCTCGATCTTCTGGCCGGGGGTGGGGTTCGCGGCCGCGCGGACCTCGAGCTTCTCGCGGCCTCTGGGTGCGACGGCGCGCTCGTCGCCACTGCACTGCTCGAGGGGCGACTGCAGCGCGAGGATATCGATGCGTTGCGCGCGAGTCGCGCCCCTGAGACGTTCACCCCATGACCTCGCGACAGAACGCCGACTGTCCGAATTCTCCTCGACTTCGATCTCGATCATCCGCAGCCGCGAGCGCCCGCCGCGCGGAGCTCCGTCGAGCACCTGTCCGACGAGGTACTTCGCCAGCATTTCGACGGTCGTGTTTGGGATCGGCAGCAAACGCAGTCACGCCGCGGGAAGAGATATCGCGGCACTCCCTGGTATGCGACGCGTACCGTCGCCTCGTCGGCCTCGATCGTGAGCTTCGGGTTCTCCAGCGGGAGCAGCACCCGGTGGTCGATATCGTCGCAGAGGCGCGCATCATCTTCTTGATCCGGACGAAGTCGTAGACGTACCAGCTCTCCGGGTCGATATCACCTTCGATCGTCAGACCTGCACGGTAGTTGTGGCCGTGTAGGGTTTCGCACTTGTGGCCCTCGTAGGTGATGAAGTGCGCTGATGCAAAGACGAAGGAGTCCTTGGTCACCGTCACCCGATACGCGGACGACGAGGGCGCGGCGCCGTCGATCGGCGCGCTCGTTTTCGTTTCCTGTGGCGTCTGCATTCGGTGCCTCCGGGGTCAGGGCCAGCCGCCGCCGACAAGATGGACGAAGAGCGATGACGCGGTGAGATCCGCGGTCGTTCCGGGATTGCTGCTGTTGCGTTCATCGCGCAGCACGCGATCGAGCTCTGCCACTGCCGCGCCGTCCGGCGGCTGAGCGTACCCCTCCGCATGCAGCACTGTCAGAGGCCTGTCGCGAGACTTCGCAGCGCGTTCGGCGCCGAGCCGCCGCGCGATAAGGGTATCGGGGACTCGCGGCGAGGAGCGTGAGATACGCCTCCACCGTCGCGTCCGCCCACGGTAACCCGTCGCCTCGCGCCCGCGCGAGTGCCGGCGCGCCGATTTCGAACGTGATCGCGAAATCGGACACGTACTCGCGGGCGATGGCGTCGCGGTCGGCCGCGAGCGCCATCGCCTCGCGCAGCGTCACCGTCGGCTCGCCGGCGACGTCCTGCGATTCGGACGTGTCCGAGCCCGCCGGGATTGGCGAGTCGGATGGCGGCGAATGTCTCTCGCGCGTCGGCCACGGTCGTGGCCGCCAGCACGGCCGCCAGTCGATCGCGGAGCGGACGCTCGCCGGCCATGCGCGCCGCCCGTGCGAGCGGTGCCAGGAGCAACACGATTCCGAGATTCGTGTTGCTCCTGGTATGGCGCACCGTCGCTTCAACGGCGCGGCGAATCGAACACCCTAGCGGTTCGCTGCCGGACTCTGCAAAGACGGGTCCGATTGCGGCAGCGCTCGCCAGAAAATCCTCGTAGGAGGCGTCCCGGAAATCCGCTCCGGCGAGACGTTCCCCGGCTTCGGTGCACTCGCCTCCAGCAGACACGCCATCTGCACCGCGAAGGCCACGTCGGAGTTTGTCGCCATGTGTCCCGTAGTCGACGCTCGTCAGCCACAATTCTCCTGCATCGTGCCGGCTTTCTCGCTCGAGGTAGAGCGATCTCTCTCTATTGCGTTTCGAAAGACACATCGCACATTGGCCTTCGTCAATCTGCGGCATCGCGCCGCCGCCATGACGGCCGGGCAGCTGCGGAAGAGTGTCGGAGGACCGGCGCTCGCGGCGGCCGATTGCGGCTGCCGGGGCGCCAGCCCGATGGGATTGGAGGCGCGCCAGATGAGCCAGCCTCGCCATCGGCAGATGACGTTTTCCGAGCAGGACGTTGAGCCGGCGTCGGATTCCCCGCGCGCCCGCCCCAGGGGTGATCGGCTGTGCGCCTGCGAGCGGTCGCTGAACTCGACTCGCCGTCGCGCATGCTCACCTGCTTTGGCTCCACTCCGACGCCCATCACGTCGGCGCGGCATTCCTCGGAATCGGTGCGCCGACGTTGCGTCGGACGTTCCCACGAAATTCGGGAGCCTGGTATCGCTCTCGAAGGAATCATGCGACCGTTCCAGCACCGCTACCGCGTTCCTTCCGCGCTTCTCGCACGTCGACGGATCAGCGCTGCACGCCCAGGACGACATGGGATATTCAAGTCGCCGGTCTTCATCCTCATGCCGAGCATCATCACGTTAGAGCGCGATCTCACCTTCCCGATGGCCGCCGCTGCCGGTCGAAGTCGCAAGAGCGCCTTCAACGTACGCTTCCAGACGGTGCTACCCACGTCTTCAGCCCTGTACATCACGGGCGTCGCCGGAGTGCAGGATTCATGCCTAACGGCCCGGGGGGCTCACCCGAAGCTCAATCAGCCGATCGTCTTTTACGGCGCCGATCGTCCCCGTGATCCAGCCGAAGATGCACCGGCGGCTGGCTCTCGGTCACCTTCGACCCGCTGGCGTCTACTTCCTCGACCCGCACGGCACGTCAGACTATCCCGTACTCTCACGAGTTTGTGCTCGAAGGGGCCGCCGTCCCTCAACATGGGCGCCAAGATGATGATGAAAAATGGGCGCTTTCCAGAACCTCGCCGCATTCTTCCTGCTCGATCAACGCGCTCACCCACCCCGACATCGGGACATGGACGGTAACGACCGATCGCTTCGACCCGGTGCTCGTCTACGGTCTTCATCCTGCCACTGGCGCCCTGGAAGAAGTAGGACCATCCTCGCCGAGGCGGAGCTCGCGCCGAGCGGCTGTCCGGGTATCGCGTGCGGGCATCCAGCCGTCAGCCCCCATCGCGCGGCCCGCCCCGCGCGAAAAGGAACGCGATCATCATCGACAGCAGCATCACGTGAAAGCCCTGCTGTCCCGGGCTGTGTGCTGCACGGCCAATCCGTAGAAGATCACCTGCAGCGCGCCGAACGAGGCGCCGAGCACGGTGAACAGCCCGAACGCGAGCGAGAGGCCGACCGCCACTTCGCCGAGCGCCGTCAGGTGCGCGAAAGACTCGTTAGGCGCGACGGTGCCGAGGAGAAACGCCTTGTATGCGGGAAACGGATTCTCGGCCGCGTACCGCTCGATGAGCTTCGGCATCGTCCCGATCCAGCGCGCCGAGGCGGCGGGAACCGGGAGAAAGCCCCAGGCGAGCGCGATCGTGAGCTTGGTGAGGAGGCTCTTCGGCGAACCAGATGCCCACCACGATGCGCAGCACCGCCAGCCACCGCTCCGGATGTCGCATCGCGGCCGTGGCATGTGTCTTTTTCGTGTGCCGACGTCAGTGGGCTGCCTGCGCCGTGCAGGCCAAACCCAGAGGCCAGACTCGCGTTTTCCGACCGGTGACGTTGCCATCGCCATCCTCCTCCCTACCTCTCGGGCATGGGGCGTTGTGCGGCGGAGGTCTCTTATGCGCTCAGCTCACCGTCGGAAAGCCCAGGTTCTTGCCGCGCAGCTCCGGCGCCGGCCAGCGCGAGGTGATCGACCTTGGCGCGCGTGTAGAAGTGCACGCCTTCGCGGCCGTAGATGTGGTGGTCGCCGAACAGCGAGGCCTTCCAGCCGCCGAACGAGTAGTAGGCCATCGGCACCGGGATCGGGACGTTGATGCCGACCATGCCGACCTCGACCTCGTGCTGGAACTTGCGCGCCGCGCCGCCGTCGTTGGTGAAGATCGCGACGCCGTTGGCGTACGGGTTGGCGTTCACCAGCGCGATCGCCTCGTCGTACGTGGCCGCGCGCGCACGACCGACAGCACCGGGCCGAAGATCTCGTCCTGGTAGATCGACATCTCGGGCTTCACGTGGTCGAACAGGCACGGCCCGAGGAAGAAGCCGCTCGGCGCGCCCCGCCACCTCGAGCGCGCGGCCGTCGACGACCAGCGTCGCGCCCTCCGCGACGCCCGCGTCGACGTAGCCGGCGACCTCGTCGCGGTGCGCCTGCGTGACCAGCGGGCCCATCTCGATGCCGGCCTCGAGGCCGTCGCCGACCTTGAGCTTGGCGATCCGCTCGCGCATCAGCGGCAGCAGCTTGTCGGCCGCGTCGCCGACGGCGACGACGACCGAGATCGCCATGCAGCGCTCGCCGGCCGAGCCGTAGCCCGCGGAGACCGCGGCGTCGGCGGCGAGCTCCATGTCGGCGTCGGGCAGCACGATCATGTGGTTCTTCGCGCCGCCGAGCGCCTGCACGCGCTTGCCGTGCCGCGTGCCGGTCTCGTAGATGTAGCGCGCGATCGGCGTCGAGCCGACGAAGCGAGATCGCCGCGACCTCCGGGTGCTCGAGCAGGCGATCGACCGCGACCTTGTCGCCGTGCACGACGTTGAACACGCCGTCGGGCAGGCCGGCCTCGGCGAGCAGCTCGGCGGCAGAATCGACGCCGACGGGTCGCTTCTCGCGACGGCTTGAGCACGAACGTGTTCCCGCACGCGATCGCGATCGGGTACATCCACATCGGCACCATCGCCGGGAAGTTGAACGGCGTGATGCCGGCGACCACGCCGAGCGGCTGGCGGATCGAGTAGCTGTCGACCTCGGTCGAGACGTTCTCCGAGTACTCGCCCTTCGCAGGTGCGGCGATGCCGCACGCGAACTCGATCACCTCGAGGCCGCGCTTCACCTCGCCGAGCGCGTCGGCGTGACCTTGCCGTGCTCGCGCGTGATGCACCGCGCGAGTCTCGTCGCGCGTGCGCGTGCACGAGCTCGCGAAACGGAACAGCACGCTCGTGCGCCGGCCCAGCCCGACCTGGCTCCAGCTGCGCGAAGGCCGCCGAAGCGGCAGCGACCGCGCGATCGACATCACTCGGCCGTCGCCATCGGCAGGCGCGCGACCGCAATCCCGGCAGCGGGATTGTAGACGACCCCCTCGCGCTCCGCGTTGCCCGGCGATGGTGCCCCACCGATCCAATGGTCGATACGCGGCAGCGCCGCCGTTGCATCTGGCGGTGAGTTGTCAGATGTGTCGTCGTCGAATTGGCATTACCTGCGTCATGGTCTCCACCTGTCCACCTATGTGATCACCGTCGGCGCCTACGCCCTGTCAGCTGGCGCAACTGCGAGACTTCGAGCGGCAGCGGTGATGTACGCCGACAGCGCGCTCTGCGCGTCGAGGTCCTGCCGCGCCGCTCCGGCTCGAACGACTCGATGTAGATCCGCATCGTCGCGCCCTCGTGCCCGTGCCTGACAGGCGATACACGATGCGCGCGCCGTCCGAACATGATCCGGAGCCCCTGGCCCGCGCTCACGCTCGCGTCGACCGGATCGGTGTAGCTGAAGTCGTCGGCGCGGCTCCACGGTCGCCCGCGAGCTCGGTCCCCGGGAAGCGTCAGCAGCTGAGCCGCGCACGCGTCCATCACGTCTCTGCGCGGCGCCGTGCATCGACTCCTCGTAGTCGTGGCGCGTGTAGTAGTTGCGGCCGAACCGCCGCCAGTGTCCTCGAACGATCTGCTCGACCGACTCGCCTCGTCGCGGCGACGATGTTGAGCCAGAACAGCACCGCCCAGAGCCCGTCCTTCTCGCGCACGTGATCGGAGCCGGTGCCGAAGCTCTCCTCGCCGCACAGCGTGATGCGGCCGGCGTCGAGCAGGTTGCCGAAGAACTTCCAGCCGGTCGGCGTCTCGTAGCACGCGATCCCAAGCGCTGCGCACCCGGTCCACCGCCGCGCTCGTCGGCATCGATCGCGCGACGCCGGCGAGCCCGCCGCGTAGCCGGGCACGAGCGTCGCGTTCGCGGCGAGCACGGCGAGGCTGTCCGACGGCGTGACGAAGAAAGCGCCGGCCGAGGATCATGTTGCGGTCGCCATCGCCGTCGGACGCGGCGCCGAAGTCGGGCGCGTCGGCGCCGTCATCCCTCCACGAGGTCGTGCGCGTAGGTCAGGTTCGGGATCGGGGTGGCCGCCGCCGAAATCCGGCAGCGGCGTCGCCGTCGATCACGGTCGCCTTCGGCGCGCCGAGCCGCCGCTCGAGGATCTCCTGCGCATACGGCCCGGTGACCGCGTGCATCGCGTCGAACAGCATGCGGAAGTCCGCCCGCCAGCAGCGCCCGCATGCGCGTCGAAGTCGAACAGCGCTCCATGAGCGTCGGCGTAGTCCGCCACCGGGTCGATCGACCTCCACCCGCATCGTCGCCGACGCGTGTCGGCCGTCGCGTCGAGTCGGACGTCGGGCGTGTCGTCGATCGCGATACTGCGTGATCTCCGCGTGCGCGTCGGCGATGGCCGCGGTGACTGCCTCCGGCGCCGGGCCGCCGTTCGCGATGTTGTACTTGATGCCGAAGTCGCCGTCAGGCCCGCCGGGGTTGTGGCTCGCGGACAGGATGATGCCCGCCGTCCGCCGCCGCGCTCGCGGATCACGTACGACGCCGCGGGCGTCGACAGGATGCCGCCGCGCCCGACGAGGACGCGCCCGACGCCATTCGCCGCCGCCATCCTCAGCACGATCTGGATCGCCTCGCGATTGTAGAAACGGCCGTCGCCGCCGACCACGAGCGTCGCAGCCGCCGGCAGCTCCACGGCGTCGAGGATCGCCTGCACGAAATTCTCGAGGTAGTCGGCTGCTGGAACACGGGCACGCGCTTGCGCAGCCCCGACGTTCCGGGCGTCTGATCGGAGAACGGAGTAGTCGGAACGGTGCGCATCGTGAGGTCCCTGGTATCGCGCGGCGCCCGCGTGGTCGATCGCCGCCCCCCGCCAACTTGCCCCCCGAATCACCCCCGCGCCACCACGAGAACCTTCTGCCCACATCAGAAACCCCAGTACGCGAACCGCAGGTAGGCACGCCGTAGAGCACGCGTTAGAGCACGCGTTAGCGCATGGTGGAGCACGCAGTTAGAGCGGGCGAGTGCCGCCCCCACACTCGTTCCCCCTTCTCCAGCAGTTATCGGTCCCCGAGCACGAACGCCCGCAACGGCGCCCCACCCACATTGTTGTCCGCAGCAACAATCGTCCGTCCCGTTCCGCCCGCCAGGGCATCGTGGCCACGTTGATGCTCACGCTGGTCGCGCGGTCGGCGGCTGGAGTCCCCGCTGGTACCGCACGGAACTGATACGTGCCCCCCGCCATGACCAGGTACACCGAAACGCCCTTGAACCCCAACCCGCAACCGTCGGTGTGGCTGTGGACAGGTCGGCCGCTGGCGCCGTCAGAAAGACGTCCACGCTGCCCGCCGTTGGACTCAGATTGACGATCCGCACACGTGTCTGTGTGGCCGCAGCCGCGGGATTCTCGTCGGTCGTCACGAATCCCGTCACTGCGCTGTTGGCCGCCCCACCGATGGCGTAGACGGTGCGGTCCTCTCCGGCCGCGATGGTGAAGTTGAGGGTGGCCACGGTCACGGTGGTGTCGGCGGTGCGCTTGAGAACGAATGACCTGTCACCGGCCAGGACGGCTGCGTAGGGCGCGGTCGAAGGCGCCGGCAACGTCGCGGGAGCGGTCAGTGTGTAGGTGAGGTCGACGCCGAACGGTACGCCGGCCAGCATCGCGTTCACCCGGCCGCGCGTGACGTCGGTGATCACGTTCACGAACCGCACCCGCCCCGTCGGGCCCGATGGCTCCAGGCGGCCCGGGGGCTTCGGTCGTACCGCATCCAGCTGCAACGAGCAGGAACCCGATCAGCGCGCGGAATGACGGACGGTGTGGCACGGGCATTCTCGCGCGAAGTGTCGATGTGATGGTCATGGGTGCCGGCCTCACTGGACGACGCAGCCGGATGGGAACGCCGTCGGCTCCACCGGGTCCGGCAGCACGGCGAAGGTCGCGTTGGGATGGGTGTTGCGATCTCCCACAGCGTAGGGCAGCCAGCACCGCTGTCCATCGGTTGGGACCGCTGGTGCGGCCGTCGGACCGCGGATGGCATTGCGACGGCGCACGTCTTCCCAGCGTAGCCCGGTACCAAACAGCTCGTAGCGGCGCTGCAGATAGATCTCGGCCAGCAGTTGGCTCTGCGTGAGCGGCGCGGTGAGCGCCGGCAGGCACGCCTTGGGATCGTCGAGCCCGCGCCCCCCCGCGCAATCGGTGCGGACCGAGTCCAGCACCGCCTGTGCAGCTGTAAGCTGCGCCTGATTAGTCAGCGCTTCGGCCTTGATCAGGAGCGCCTCGTCGGGGAAGTAGACCGGGAGTGGTGCCTGGGTGTTAGGGAGACGCCCTCGACCAGACCGCGTTGTTCGCCTTCAACACCTCGATGGCTCCCTTCACCGGCCTGGTGTGGGGCGTCCTCGCGAACCCGTGGCTGTTCGCCATCAGCGTGGCCATGACCGGGATGGTGTGGGGCCTGGGTCTGCAGATCAGGCTCCCCGAGCCGGACGGTGCCGGAGGGTGGGGGCCGCCGTCGGACGGATCGAGGGGCTCCGCCTTCGCGGTGGCGGCCATCGCGGCCGCCGCGGTCCTGCCCGCGGTGCTGGCCGTGCTGACCTGGGTCGCCTCCGGCTCCGCCCCCATCCAGCAGCGCTACTTCATCGCGACGGCCACCCTGCTGATCGTGCTCGGGACCGCCACCGCGGCGAACCGCTGGGTGAGGTGGTTCTCGGCGACGGTGCTCGGCCTGACGGCCGTGCTGGTGGTCGGCTCGCTGCTGATGGCCTGATCGCGCGCCGCTAGCGTGGGCTGGTGCCGCCTCCGCCCGCCCGCCAGCCGCCGCAGCAGGCCCCACCCGTCCAGCGGCTGCGGGTCCGCTACGCCAAACGCGGCCGGCTGCGCTTCACCAGCCACCGTGACTTCAGCCGGGCGTTCGAGCGTGCGGTGGTCCGGGCGCGGATCCCGATGGCGTACTCGTCCGGCTTCAACCCGCACCCGCGCATCTCCTACGCCGGCGCCTCGCCGACCGGCGCCGCGAGCGAGGCCGAGTACCTCGAGATCGGCCTGGCCCAGGTCCTCGACCCCGACGACGTACGCCGCGCGCTCGCCGACGCGCTCCCCGACGGCCTGGACGTGCTCGAGGTCGTGGACGGCGGGACCGGGTCGCTGGCCGACCACCTGGTGGCGAGCCGATGGAGCCTGGTGCTGGACGCCCCCGTCCCGGTGACCCGGGACGCGGTCACCGCGTTCCTGGCCGCCACCGCCGTACCGGTCGAGCGGATGACCAAGAAGGGCCTGCGCAGCTTCGACTGCCGCGCGCCCGTCGTGGCGCTGACGGTCCGCGAGCACGCGGCGGGACGGAGCTGGACCTCACGCTCCGGCACGCCGTGCCGGCCGTGCGTCCCGACGACGTGCTCGCCGGCCTGGCCGAGGTCGCCGGGCTGCGTCCGACAGCCCCGCCACTGCTCACCCGCCTGCGCCAGGGGCCCCTCGACGAGGCGACCGGCGAGGTCGGCGACCCGCTCGGGTAATCGCAGGAATAACCGCACCTCGGTCCGGCCTGTGCGATACTGACCACGGTTGGACCGGGCTCATGCAGTCGGATCGACCCGACGACGTTCTCGCCGCTCCCCCCGGATCCTCGAGGGGAACCGGCACATCGGGAACCGTCGTCACCAGACCGCGACGCGGCCGGGGAGTGCGGGTGACAGTCGCATTCTCAACGGGTTGAGAGCCCGGGCCCAGCGACCGCGGCAGGTGACGCCAGGTCTCTCGTTGACGCACACCGCGGAGGGTGTCGCCGCCGACGTTGACTTTGCGCTGCCGCCCTGACGAATCCCAGCTGAGGATGCGGGTGGCCGTGCCGGACCTGGACCCGGAGCGGTACGCCG
Organism: uncultured Actinomycetota bacterium; assembly: GCA_963728555.1. Classification (GTDB taxonomy): domain Bacteria; phylum Actinomycetota; class Actinomycetes; order Propionibacteriales; family Nocardioidaceae; genus Nocardioides. The sequence goes on along the minus strand of CAVSKP010000006.1, from coordinate 949,505 downwards.
TACCGGGCGGAGGAGAGCACCACATGCTCGACGACGACACCTCGACCACCGGCGACACCGCCCCCGAAGCGGCCCCCGAGGCCGCCATCGACGCGGGCGAGAAGCCCAAGAAGGCCGCCAAGAAGGCGCCCGCCAAGAAGGCCGCCGCCAAGAAGACGGCCGCCAAGAAGACGGGCGCCAAGAAGGCCGCCGCCAAGACCTCGGCCAAGAGGACGACCAAGAAGGTCGCCGAGCCGGCCGCGGAGACGGTCGCAGCCGACGAGCCCGCCGACGAGGCGCCGGCCAGGGCCAAGCGCACCCGCAAGAAGGCGGCGGCACCCACGGCCGAGGCCACCCCCGGAAGCCGAGGACACCGCTCCCGGCTCGACCGCGGCCCCCCTGTTCCAGGTGCCCGAGGCCAAGCAGGCGCGCCGCTCGCGCAAGAAGGCCGCCGCAGCCGACGAGGCGAGGCCTGCCGACGAGGACGCCGCGCAGCAGCCCGCCGCCGCCGAGGCGTCCGACGACTCCGACGACGCGGCGGGTGACGTGGGCGGTGAGGAGACCGGTGCGGGACGCCGGCGGCGCCGCCGTGGTGGCCGCCGTCGTCGCAAGTCCGGCGAGGCCGGCGACGCAGGGACCGACTCCGACGAGACCACCGACGAGGCCGCCGGTGACGCCGAGGCGTCCGACGAGTCCGCGGGCGAAGGCGTGTCGCGCCGCCGCCGGCGCCGCCGTCGTACGGGTGACGACGGCTCCGACGGTGGAGACGACCCCCAGAACACCGTGACCCGCGTACGCCGCACCCGCAGCGCCGAGGACGAGATCACCGCCGTGTCCGGCTCGACCCGGCTCGAGGCCAAGAAGCAGCGGCGCCGCGAGGGCCGCGAGGCCGGCCGTCGCCGCGCGCCGATCGTCAGCGAGGCCGAGTTCCTCGCCCGCCGCGAGTCCGTCGACCGGGTGATGGTGATCCGCCAGCGCGACGACCTGACCCAGATCGGGGTCCTCGAGGACAAGGTGCTCGTCGAGCACTACGTCGCCCGCGAGTCGCAGACCTCGCTGATCGGCAACGTCTACCTCGGCCGGGTCCAGAACGTGCTGCCCTCGATGGAGGCGGCGTTCGTCGACATCGGCAAGGGCCGCAACGCCGTCCTGTACGCCGGCGAGGTCAACTGGTCGGCGCTGGGCCACCCCGAGGGGCAGCCGCGCAAGATCGAGTCCGTGCTCAGCTCGGGCCAGCAGATCCTGGTGCAGGTCACCAAGGACCCGATCGGGCACAAGGGCGCCCGCCTCACCAGCCAGGTCAGCCTGGCCGGCCGCTTCCTGGTGTACGTCCCGGACGGCACCACCAGCGGCATCTCGCGCAAGCTCCCGGACACCGAGCGCAACCGCCTCAAGACGCTGCTGAAGGAGATCGTCCCCGACACCGCGGGCGTCATCGTCCGCACGGCCGCCGAGGGCGCCAGCGAGGACGAGCTGACCCGCGACGTCGAGCGGCTCAAGGCGCGCTGGGAGGACATCGAGAAGAAGGCCAAGGGCAGCGCTCCGCAGCTGCTGTACGGCGAGCCCGACCTGACCCTCAAGGTCGTCCGCGACCTGTTCACCGAGGACTTCAGCCGGATGGTCATCCAGGGCGACGACGCCTGGGAGACGGTGCAGGGGTACGTCGTCCACGTGGCGCCCGACCTCGAGTCCCGGCTCGAGCGCTACCGCCCCGACGAGCACGACGGTCGCGACGTGTTCGCGGCGTACCGGCTCGACGAGCAGATCCACAAGGGCCTGGACCGGAAGGTCTGGCTGCCCTCGGGCGGTTCGCTGATCATCGACCGCACCGAGGCCATGACGGTCGTCGACGTCAACACCGGCAAGTTCACCGGCTCCGGCGGCAACCTCGAGGAGACGGTCACCAAGAACAACCTCGAGGCCGCCGAGGAGATGGTCCGCCAGCTCCGGCTGCGCGACATCGGCGGCATCATCGTCGTCGACTTCATCGACATGGTGCTGGAGTCCAACCGTGACCTGGTGCTGCGCCGCCTGGTCGAGTGCCTGGGCCGGGACCGGACCCGCCACCAGGTGGCCGAGGTGACCTCCCTGGGCCTGGTGCAGATGACCCGCAAGCGGATCGGCACCGGGCTGCTGGAGTCGTTCAGCCACGAGTGCGATCACTGCCACGGTCGTGGCCTGATCATCGAGGACGCGCCGGTCGAGGCTCGCCGCACCGATGACGAGGGCGGCCGTCGTGGCCGCCGGGGCCGCGGGCGCGCGGGCGACCAGCAGCCGGCCGCCTCCAACGGCCGCTCCGGCGCGCCGTCGCCGAAGGACGTCGCGGCGATGGCCAAGCACCACGAGCACGCCGAGGCCGAGGTCGACGAGGACGTCGACGCCGAGCCCGAGGCGGACGTGGATGTGGAGGTGCTGGACGCGACGGCAGCCGAGCCCTTCGAGGAGCTCACTGATGAGCTCACGGACGAGCCGTCCGAGGAGCTGTCCGACGAGGACCAGCCCGCGGAGACCCCGACCGAGGAAGCCCCCGCCCAGGCAGACGCGGATGCCGACGCCGACGAGGAGCCGGTCGCGGACGAGCCCGTGGACGAGGAGCCGGCGCCACCGCCCGCACCCCCGGAGCCGCCGAAGGTCGTCACCCGTACCCGCCGGCGTGCGGCGAGCAGGCCTGCTGGCCCGCCCGCCGCGGTCGTCGCAGCCGACGGACCGCGGACCGCCGCGGCCGTCATGGTCGACGACTCCGCCCCTGCGATCGACGGCGAGGAGCACGACCACCACGACGCCGGTCCGGCCCTGCACGTGCCGATCAAGCGACGGGGTTCCCGCAAGCGCTGACACGGTCGCGGCGGCGTCCGTATCGTTTTGCGCTTCCCGCGCGCGGGTCCGTACTATTGCCCCTCGGTGCGTTCACGCGTGCCCAACCCGCGAAGAGCGCCGTTCGCCCTGGCCCAGCAGCTGACAGCCAGTGGCGCGCGCCGGTCGCGGCCAGACTGATCCACCAGCGAGCCACAGCAGTAACGACGAAGGAGACCGCGGTGTACGCGATCGTGCGCGCAGGCGCCACCCAGCAGAAGGTTGCCGTCGGCGACGTCATCGAGATCGACAAGGTCGCGACGGCGGTCGGCGAGACGCTGACCCTCCCGGTGGTCATGGTCGTGGACGGCGAGAAGGTCACCGCGACCGGGCTGGAGAAGGCCGGCGTGACCGTCGAGGTCCTCGGCGCCACCAAGGGCCCCAAGATCATCATCCAGAAGTACAAGAACAAGACCGGCTACAAGAAGCGCCAGGGTCACCGTCAGAAGTACACCCAGGTCAAGGTCACCGACATCTCCGTCTGAGCCACCACCTCGGCTCCCTGCTCCCAAGGACTGATCCTCATGGCACACAAGAAGGGTGCGGCCTCCACCAAGAACGGTCGCGACTCCAACTCGCAGCGCCTCGGCGTCAAGCGCTTCGGCGGCCAGGTCGTCAACGCCGGCGAGATCATCGTGCGCCAGCGCGGCACCCACTTCCACCCGGGCACGGGCGTGGGTCGGGGCGGCGACGACACGCTGTTCGCCCTCGTCGACGGGGCGGTCGAGTTCGGCACCCGCCGTGGACGTCGCGTCATCAACATCGTCCCGGGTGAGTGACGACGTCCGTCACTCACACTGACTTCTCGAAGGGCGTCCCGTTCCGGGGCGCCCTTCGTCCTTTTCATCTCGAGCGGAACGGCGGTAGCTGACCATGGCGGTCCCCACGTTCGTCGACCGGGTGACGCTGCACGTCAGCGCCGGGCGCGGCGGCAACGGTGTGGCCTCGGTGCACCGCGAGAAGTTCAAGCCGCTCGGCGGGCCCGACGGCGGCAACGGCGGGCCGGGTGGCTCGGTCATCCTGCGGGTCGACCCCGACGTCACCACGCTGCTCGAGTACCACCACAGCCCGCGGCGCAGGGCCGAGAACGGCGCCCAGGGCGCCGGCGCCCACCGCAACGGGGCGCACGGCGCCGACCTGGTGCTCCCGGTCCCCGACGGGACGGTCGTGCACGACGTCCGCAGCGGCGAGGTGCTGGCCGACCTGGTCGGACCCGGCACCGAGCTCGTCATCGCCCAGGGCGGCCGCGGCGGCCTCGGCAACGCCGCGCTCGCCAGCAGCAAGCGCAAGGCCCCGGGCTTCGCCCTCCTGGGCGAGCCCGGCGAGGAGCTCGAGATCCGGCTCGAGCTCAAGGTCGTGGCCGACATCGGGCTGGTCGGCTTCCCGAGCGCCGGCAAGTCCAGCCTGATCGCGGCGATGTCGCGGGCCCGGCCGAAGATCGCCGACTACCCGTTCACGACACTCGTGCCCAACCTGGGCGTGGTGACCGCCGGCGACACGACGTACACCGTCGCCGACGTCCCTGGCCTCATCGAGGGCGCGAGCGAGGGCCGCGGCCTCGGACACGATTTCCTGCGGCACGTCGAGCGGTGCGCCGCGATCGTGCACGTCATCGACACCGCCACCATGGAGCCCGGCCGGAACCCGGTCGAGGACCTCGACGTCATCGAGAACGAGCTGACCCGCTACGGCGGCCTCGACGACCGCCCCCGGCTGGTCGCGCTCAACAAGATCGACGTCCCCGACGGCTCGGACATCGCCGACATGGTCGTCGACGACCTGCGGCAGCGCGGGTTGCTGGTCTTCCCGGTGTCCGCCGCGAGCGGGGCCGGCCTACGCGAGCTCACGTTCGCGATGGCCGAGATCGTGCAGGCGGCGCGTGCCGCCCGCCCCGTGGTCGAGGCTCAGCGCATCGTCATCCGCCCGCCGTCGGCCGATGGTGGTGACGACTTCTCGGTGACCTCGACCGACGACGGCTGGCAGGTGCGCGGCGTGAAGCCCGAACGGTGGGTGCGCCAGACCGACTTCGCCAACGAGGAGGCCGTCGGCTTCCTGGCCGACCGGCTGAACCGGCTCGGCGTCGAGACCCGGCTCATCGCCCTGGGCGCCCAGGAGGGCGACACGGTCCTGATCGGACCCGTCGACAACGCCGTCGTCTTCGACTTCAAGCCGAGCATCGAGGCCGGTGCCGAGATGCTGGGCCGGCGCGGCGAGGACCAGCGGTTCGAGGAGTCGCGACCCGCCGTACGCCGCCGCCGCGAGATCGACGAGGCGATGCCCGACCGCGGCGAGACCGAGGCCCGTGCCGACGTGGCCCGCCGGATCGACGAGAAGCGCCGCGTGGACGCCAAGCTGCGCAAGGCGTCGCGGCCCGCCGGGCCGATGTCCTACGAGATCGGGTCGAAGGACGACCCCGACCGGGTCGACGAGGGCGAGTGATGACGGCGCCGGCCGGAGTCCGACGCGAGGTCGCCCAGGCGCGACGCGTCGTGGTGAAGGTCGGCTCGTCGTCGCTGACCACGGCTGCCGGCGGGATCGACCCCGACCGGCTCGCCGCTCTGGTCGACGTGCTCGCCGGCGTACGCCGGCGCGGCGCCGAGGTCGTGCTCGTCTCCTCCGGAGCGATCGCCGCCGGTCTCGCGCCGCTCGGCCTCAAGCGGCGGCCCCGGGCGCTGCCCGCCCAGCAGGCCGCCGCGTCCGTCGGCCAGGGACTGCTGGTACACCGCTACACCGAGGAGCTCGCCCGACACGACCTGGTCGCCGGCCAGGTGCTGCTCACCGTCGACGACGTGACCCGGCGGGCGCACTACCGAAACGCCCACCAGACGTTCGCCAAGCTGCTCGAGCTCGGCGTGCTGCCGATCGTCAACGAGAACGACACCGTCGCCACCACCGAGATCCGCTTCGGTGACAACGACCGGCTGGCGGCGCTGGTCGCCCACCTGGTGCACGCCGACCTGCTCGTCCTGCTCAGCGACGTGGCCGGCCTCTACGACGGCAACCCCGCGGCCGGACCGGCAACCCTGCTGGCCGACGTACGCTCCGCGGCCGACCTGGACGCCGTGCGGATCGGCTCGCCCGGTGCCGCCGGCCTCGGCTCGGGCGGCATGGTGACCAAGGTCGAGTCCGCCCGGATCGCGACCGGCGCCGGCATCCCGGTGGTGCTCACGTCGGCGGCGAACGCGGCGGCGGCGCTGGCGGGGGAGCCCGTCGGCACCCTCTTCCACGCCACCGGCCGCCGGCGCCCGACCCGGCTGCTGTGGCTCGCGCACGCCACCGACCCGCGGGGCCGCCTGCTGCTCGACGCCGGTGCGGTGCGCGCCGTCGTCGAGAGGCGGGCGTCGCTGCTGGCCGCCGGCGTCACCGGTGTCGAGGGCAGCTTCGCGGCCGGCGACCCGGTGGACCTCGCCGGCCCGGACGGCGGGCCGGTCGCCCGGGGCCTGGTCAACTTCGACGCCGCCGAGCTGCCCGCCCTGCTGGGGCGCTCGTCGCACGAGCTCAAGCGGGAGCTGGGTGCGGCGTACGAGCGGGAGGTCGTGCACCGTGACGACCTGGTGCTGCTGTGAGCGAGCGTGAGCCTCTGATGAGGTCGGCCGCCGAGGTGGCGGAGGACGACTACTTCGAGGCCCTGTACGGCACGTTCGAGTCGCTCGACCCGCTCGGCATGCGCGACTTCTTCCAGGGGTTCGACCGCCCCTGGTGGGTCGTCGGCGGCTGGGCCATCGAGGCCTTCACGGGTGCGCCTCGCGAGCACGAGGACGTCGACGTCTCGATCCTCGTCCGCGACGTGCCCGCGCTGCGGGCGCACGTCGGAGATTCGTGGCAGCTCTGGAACATCGCCGACGGCGCGCTCAGGCCCCTGACCGACCGGTGGCCGGACGTCCAGCACCCCGAGAGCCAGATCTGGGGCCGGCGGCACCCCACGGCCCCCTGGGCCTTCGACCTGCCCCTGACCCCCGACCGTGACGGGCTCTGGACGAACAAGCGGCTGCCCGACCACGTCGCGCCCGTCGAGGAGGTCACGTGGGTCGCGGGCGACGGCATCCGGTACCTGAACCCACAGATCGTGCTGCTCTACAAGTCGCGCAACGGTCCCCGGGTCAAGGACGACCGCGACCTCGCCCACGCGTGGCCGCTGCTCGAGGAACCCGCCCGGGCCTGGCTGCGGGAGAAGGTGGCGCTGTTGCAGGCCGACCACCCCTGGCTCGACCGGATGTCCTGAGGGAACCGCCGCCCGCGACGACACGTCGTACTGCCGACTGACGTCCCGGGAGGACCCATGAACACTCGCCTGATCCCCGCCACCCTCGCGCTCGGCGCCCTGCTCACGCTGGCCGGCTGCGGCGCCGACGAGCCCACCGCGGTCGACGTGGCCTCGGACCCCTCGACGGCCGCCACCAGCCCCTCGGGCGACACTCCGACCTCGTCCGGAGACCTCCCCGAGCCCACCTGGGCCGCCGACTGCGACTCCCGCGCGTCCTCCTCCCTCGACTACGCGCGCGAGCCGCGGGGCTGGAAGACCCCCGAGGAGGCGGTCGCGCACGCCGGCAACCTGGGACTCCCCGAGGGCACGCTGGTGCTCGCCCCGGAGGAGGCGCACGCGCCGATGTCGGTCTACGTCGTCGACGACGCGACCAACACGATCCTTGCCGCGGTCTCGGTGTTCCCGGGCTCCACGGGGTTCTACGTCGACGGCGTCACCACCTGCGCCTGAGCGCGCGGACCGGAGGCAGGCTCCGGCGGTGGACGGCGGGTTCGCGGGTCCTGTGGCCTGCGCCGTACGCTTGCGGATGCGATGAGTGACCTCAGGGGTGAGTCGGTCGACCGGGCGGGTGATGAGCCCGGGCAGCCGGTGTACCTCGACCACGCCGCGACCACTCCGATGGTGCGGGCGGCGCTGGAGGCGATGACCCGACACCTCACCGAGACGGGCAACGCGAGCTCGCTGCACGCCAGCGGCCGCCGAGCGCGGCGGGTGGTGGAGGAGTCGCGGGAGACGATCGCGCAGGCGCTGAACTGCCGCCCGGGTGACGTGGTGTTCACCTCGGGTGGCACGGAGTCGGACAACCTGGCGCTGAAGGGCACGTACTGGGCGCGACGCGACGCCGACCCGCGCCGGGTCCGGATCCTGTCGACGCCCGTGGAGCACCACGCGGTGCTGGACCCGCTGATGTGGCTGGCCGAGGAGGAGGGCGCCGAGGTCGAGCTGCTCCCGGTCGACGCGCAGGGCCGGCTCGACGTCGACGCGATGCGGGAGAGCATCGAGCGCGACCCGGGCAGCGTCGCCCTCGTGTCGGTGATGTGGGCGAACAACGAGGTCGGCACCCTCCAGCCCGTCGAGGACGTGGTCGCGCTCGCCGCGCCGCACGGGATCCCGGTGCACACCGACGCCGTCCAGGCGGTCGGGGCGGTGCCCGTGGACTTCGCCGCCAGCGGCGTCGACCTGATGACGCTGACGGGGCACAAGGTGGGCGGCCCGTACGGCGTCGGCGCACTCGTCGTACGCCGCGAGCTCGAGGTGACCGCGATGATGCACGGTGGCGGCCAGGAGCGGGACATCCGCAGCGGCACGCTGGACGCCCCGGCGATCGCCGGGTTCGCGGCCGCCGTCGAGGCCGCCGTGAAGGCGCAGCCCGAGCACGCCGACCGGATGGCCGCGCTCCGCGACCGGCTTGTCGCCGAGGTGCGGCGCGTGGTGCCGGACGCGATCGTCAACGGGCATCCGACCGAGCGGCTGCCCGGGAATGCGCACCTGCGGTTCCCCGGCTGTGCCGGCGACTCCTTGCTGATGCTTCTCGACGCTCGCGACATCGAGTGCTCGACCGGCTCGGCGTGCTCGGCCGGCGTCGCCCAGCCGTCGCACGTGCTGATGGCGATGGGCATGGCCGAGGACGACGCCTTGAGCTCGCTGCGCTTCTCCCTCGGGCACACCAGCACCGATGCCGACGTCGACGCGCTGGTTGCCGTCATCGGCCCCTGCGTCGACCGGGCCCGGGCCTCGCGCAGCCCGGTGGTGCGCTAGTGGTGACCACGAGATGAAGATCGTCGCCGCCATGTCCGGCGGCGTCGACTCCGCCGTCGCGGCCGCCCGGGCGGTCGAGGCCGGCCACGACGTCACCGGCATCCACCTGGCCCTCTCGCGCAACCCTGCGTCGTACCGCTCCGGCGCCCGCGGCTGCTGCACGCTGGAGGACTCGCACGACGCGCGTAGGGCGGCGGACGTCATCGGGATCCCGTTCTACGTCTGGGACCTGAGCGAGCGCTTCCACGAGGACGTCGTGGAGGACTTCATGGACGAGTACGCCGCCGGGCGGACGCCCAACCCGTGCCTGCGGTGCAACGAGAAGATCAAGTTCGCGGCCGTCCTCGACCGGGCGATCGGCCTCGGGTTCGACGCGGTCGCGACCGGCCACTACGCGCGGCTGAGGACGGCGGCCGACGGCAGTGTCGAGCTGCACCGCGCCGAGGACGCGGCGAAGGACCAGTCCTACGTGCTCGGCGTGCTGACCCAGGACCAGCTGCGACACTCGGTGTTCCCGTTGGGTGACACCCCGAAGCCCGAGGTACGCCGCGAGGCCGACCGCCGCGGCCTGCGCGTCGCCGACAAGCCCGACTCGCACGACATCTGCTTCGTGGCCGACGGCGACAACGCCGGCTGGCTCCGGGAGAAGCTCGGCGACCGCACGCCGAACCATGGCGGCGACATCGTCGACGACGGGACGGGAGAGGTCCTCGGCAGGCACCACGGCAGCTACGCGTTCACCATCGGCCAGCGCAAGGGGCTGCGGATCGGTCGCCCCGCGCCGGACGGGAAGCCGCGGTTCGTGCTCGACATCGAGCCGGTGAGCGGGACGGTGCGCGTCGGGCCGCGTGAGGCGCTCACCGTCGACCGTCTCGAGGCGGGTCACGGGCGCTGGTGCGGCGCCGCCCCTACCCGGCTCGAGGGCACCGTCCAGCTGCGCGCCCACGGCAACGAGCACCGGGCCGTGGTCAGCACCTCCGATGACGGTCAGCGGGTGAGCATCGAGCTGCTCGACCCCGCGCAGGGGATCGCACCCGGCCAGGCAGCCGTGGTCTACGACGGCACCCGTGTCGTCGGCTCGGCGACCATCACCAGGACGGCGCGCGCGAGGGCCACGGCGTGACGCTCGCCACCGGCGTCGGCTCCCTGCCCGGGACCGACCCCGTCGAGGCCGTGCAACTCGTGGTGGGGGAGCTGCCCGACCTGCCGCACCTGCCCGAGCTGCCCGAGCGCGGCGCCACCGCGTCCATGACGGGACGGGGCCTCGCGCTCGTCGCCGAGCTCGGCGCCGACCTCCAGCCCGCCGGATGGCGGCTGACCGGCGGTCGCTCCGGCATCGACCAGCGCCGGGCCCGCAGCCTGCTGGGCCAGGACCTCGACGCGCTGGAGGAGGCACTCCAGGACTACCAGGGCCACCTCAAGGTCCAGGTCGTCGGCCCGTGGACCCTGGCTGCCACCGTCGAGCGACCGCGCGGCGACAAGATCCTCGCCGACCACGGCGCCCGGCGAGACCTGGCCCAGGCGCTCGCGGAGGGCGTGCGGACCCACCTCGCCGACGTACGCCGTCGCGTCGTCGGCGCGGGCCCGCTCCTGCTGCAGGTCGACGAACCCGCCCTGGGCGCCGTGCTGGCGGCCAGGGTGCCGACGGCCTCGGGCTTCGGCCGGCACCGTGCCGTCCACCGGCCGGAGCTCTCCCAGCACCTGGCCTGGGTCTTCGAGGCGGCCGTCGAGTCCGGCGCCGAGCCGTGGGCCCACTCGTGCGCCCCCGACACCCCGCTCGACCTCCTGCGCGGCGCCGGAGCACGCGGTCTCTCGGTCGACCTGGCCGTGCTCGGTGCCGCCGACCACGAGGTGCTCGGCGAGGCGCTCGACGCGGGTGACGGCGTGGCCCTGGGGATTGTCCCGTCAGTGGATCCGGCAGCCGCTCCAACCGATGGTGCGCTGACAGACCGGGTGCTGGCCTGGCTCGACATGCTCGGCCTTGACCCGGAGGTCGTCTCGCGGCGGCTGCTGGTCACTCCGTCGTGCGGGCTTGCCGGTGCCACACCGGCCTGGGTGCGCCAGGCGCTGACGCTGAGCCGCGACGTGGCGCGTCACCTCGGCTGACCCACTCGCTACGGGGTGACGCCCGGTGCCTGCCAGAACCGGATCCAGTCCACGTTCATGGCCTGCGGCAGGTTGGCCTCGCCCTTCAGCTTCTTCAGCTCGTAGTCGGAGCTGAGCAGGCTCAGGATCGGGTACTCCGCGATGCCGGAGATGCCGGTCGTGATCCGGGCGGACTCGCGTCCGTCGATGCGGAAGACGTACGCCGTGGGGGACCACTCGACCGAGAACACGTGGTAGCGCTTGGACCAGCCGTCCTTCTTGTCGGTCAGGAAGCGCTCCGGCTCCTTGATCCAGCCACCGACCTTCTGCATCACGCCCGTCGGTTGCGGGTTGTAGATGAAGCTCGTCAGGCCGCCGTTCTTGACGCCGTCGCCGAAGTACTCGATCACGTCGATCTCCGTGCCGCCCTGGAGAGCGTTCGGGATGAACGTCGGAGTCTCGGGCTGCATCCACAGCGACGCGTGCTGGCCCTGGCGCGGCTGGAACTTGATGCGCGCGGCCACGACGCCGTACCTGAGGTAGGCGTGACCACCGGTCGACACGTGGCCGTTGAGCCGGTAGTCGAAGTTGCCGATGAACGAGCCGTCCGCCTTGTACGCCGGGCACGAGCCGGCGGGCAGGGCGGTGTCGCGGATGACCATCAGCTTGAGCGTGCCCTCGGAGACGCGGGTGGCAGCAGGGGAACCCTTCGAGCAGTTGCGCAACGACTGGGGCGCGTAGTCCTGCCCGCGCTGCATCCAGTTCGCGCTGAGTGCCGTGCCGGTGAACTGGTCGGTGAAGGTCGCCGGGCCCCACGTGGAGGTGCCGACCGCGCGGCTGGCGACGCTGCCCAGGCCGGAGCTCTTGCCCGCGACGGCGCGGTAGGTGATCGGGCTGGTGGCGGTGCCGGCCGGAGCCGCGAACTCGACCTTGCCCTTGCGGTCCTGCTCGCCGGTGGCCACGGTCACCCACTTGCTGCCGTTCTTGCGCTGCAGCTCGACGGCTCGGCCCTTCTTGGCGGGCACGAAGGTCGCGATCACGGCGGAGAGTGCCGCGTCGGCGTCCGCTGTCTTCCGGCCCGGCTGCACGATGCCGGGGAGGACGGTGATGGTCGCCTCCTGCTGCTGAGCAGCAGCCTGGGACGACTGGCTCGTGGTGGCGATGGCAGCACTCACCGTGAGTGCCGCGAGGGCAGCCGCGAGCGGTCGCCGAAGCATACGTCGTGTCGACACGGGGGATCCTCCAGGTCGTTGCGGGGGGTTGGGTCGACCTTCGGAGCCTGAGCTCCTACCCAGACCGGGAGTGTGGCACCGGCGACGGGGCGCCGGTGGCCAGATCCTGACAACTCCCGAGTGGACCAGTCCAGTCCGACCCCAGGGACCCCTAGGCCGGCCCGATCGGCCGCCACGAGACACGTCCGAGACGTGCCGAGGCCCGGGCACCGCTGACGGTGGCCGGGCCTCGGCAGGACGTGCGGAGCCGCGCCTCGCTCAGGGAGCGGGCGTCGGCGGGACGTAGTGGGCCGGGTCCTGCCAGGTCTTGATCCAGTCCACGTTCATGGTCTGCGGCAGGTTCTTCTCGTCGCCGATCTTCTTCAGCTCGTAGTCGGAGCTGAGCAGGCTCAGGATCGGGTACTCCGGCACGCCGGAGACGCCCTTGTTGATCCGGCCGGTCTCCTGGCCGTCGATCCGGAAGATGTAGCCCTGCGGGTTCCACTCGACCGAGAACACGTGGTAGCGCTTGTACCAGTCGTCCTTCTCGCTCGTCAGGTACTGCTCGGGGTGCCGGATGAAGCCGCCCTGGCCGCCGAGCGGGATCTTCTTCTGCAAGCCCTTGGGCGGCGTGGGGGCGTAGATGAAGCTCGTCAGGCCACCGCCGGGGGTGTCCTTGCCGAACCACTCGATGATGTCGATCTCGGTGCCGGCCTGGGTGGGGTTCGTCGACCCGTTGAGGTACCTCGGCTGCATCCACAGCGACGCGTGCTGGCCCTGGAGCGGCTGGAACTTCATCCGCGCCGCGACCACGCCGTACGTGATCGTGTGGGTCTGCTGGGTGCCGATGTTGGCGTTCAGGCGCCACTTGAACTTGCCGAAGATCTTCTTCGGGTTGTTGGGCTTCGGCGGCTTGCAGAGTGTCTTGCGCGTCTTGTCGGCGACCACGCTGAGCTGCGCGGTGCCGTGGCTGACCTTGACGGCCTTCGGGTCGCCCTTGGCGCAGGTACGGCGCGACAGCGGCTCGTAGAACTGCTGGCGGTGCTGCCAGTTGGTGAGGTCGAGACGGGTACCGGAGAAGTTGTCGACGAAGTCGGCGGGGGTGCCCCACGAGGAGGTGCTCACCGCGGTCGTGGGCGCGCCCGGGCCGTCGACCCGGTAGCTGATCCCCGGCGTGCCGCGCACGCCGAAGACGACCTGGCCGTTCTCGCCGATCACGCCCTTCTCGGCGGTCGCCCAGGAGGTGCCGACGAGCCGCTGGAGGACGGCCTTCTTGCCGGCCTTCGTCGGGTTGAACTTGCCGATCACGGCCCACTCGGCGCTGCTCGAGGACTGCACCCCCTTTCCGGGTCCGATCACGCCGGGGACGATCGACGCGGTGGCGGCCGCCTTGCGCTGCAGGGCGGGTACGGCGTCCGAGGCGGAGGACGTGACCTGGACGGTCGCGGCCAGGCCGGCGGTCGCCACGGCGAGACTCATGGTCGCGGCGATCTTCTTGCGGGTGGACAGCATGCGACTTCCTTCACTCGTAGGTGTTGGACTGTGGGGGGTGGATCGGGTCGGGGGTGGTGTTCCCCGAAGGCCCCGGAGGCGATGGCCACCGCGGGGCGCAGCTCCTGGCCGACGGCCCGGATGCGGCAGTCTCTCACAGGGTCCCGGACGAACCGGAGTCCAGTGTCAGTGGGCCGGATCAGTGGGCCGGATCAGTGGGCCGGATCAGTGGGCCTGCCAGAACTTCACCCAGTCGACGCTCATCGTCTGCGGCAGGTTCTTCTCGCCGCCGAGGTGCTCCAGCTCGTAGTCGGAGCTGAGCAGGCTCAGGATGGGGAACTCCGGCTGGTGGGAGATGCCCTCCGAGGTGCGGAACGTCTCCTGCCCGTCGATCCGGAAGACGTACTCGTCCGGCGTCCACTCGACCGAGAACACGTGGTAGTCGTCGAACCAGCTGTCGTCCTGGCCGGTGAGGTACTGGTCGGGGTCGGGCAGCTGGCCGCCGACCTTCTCGGGGCCGTCCTCGGTGAGCTTGTAGATGAAGCTCGCCAGGCCGCCGTTCTTGACCTCGTCCCCGAAGTACTCGATGACGTCGATCTCGGCGCCGCCGGTGGCGGAGTCGGTGGTGCTCTCGGAGATCGCCGGCAGCATCCACACCGAGCCGTGCTGGCCCTGCTTCTCCTGGAACTTGATGCGGGCGGCGAGCACGCCGTACTTGAAGTAGTGGCCGTTGGTCATCAGCTGGCCGTTGAGCCGGTAGTCGAACGAGCCGAAGGGCTTGCCGTCCGCCTTCTCGGGCTTGCACGTGTCGCCCTCGCGGGCGGGGTCGACCAGCACGCTCAGGCCCAGCACACCGTCGGAGACGTCGACCGCGTCGCTGGAGGGCATCGAACAGGCGCGGCGCCCCTCCGGGTTGTAGGCGCCCTCGCCCCGGGTCAGCCAGAGGTCCGACAGCTCGTCGCCGTCGAACTCGTCGGCGAAGTCGGGGTCGCCCCACTCGTCGCCGGCCACGGTCGCGCTGGTCGTGCCGCCGCCTGTCACGCGGTACGACGTCCCGGCGCCGGAGCCGGCCGGGAGGTCGAACGCGACATGCCCACCGTCGTCCTGCTCGGCGGTGCCGACCTTCTTCCACGAGCCACCTTCCTGCGCCTCGAGGGTCGCCGTGGCGCCCTCGTCAGCAGGGTCGAAGGTGGCGGCGACCACGCCGGCCGCCCCGTCGCTGGCTGCCGGCTCCGCGCCCGGTTGCACGATGGACGGGAGGACCGACACCTCGACCGTGGTCTCGGTGTCGCGGACGAACTGGAAGTAGGCGAAGGCGCCGGCCGCGACGAGCACGAGCACGACGATCGGGACGATCAGCTTGGAAGGCAGGGGAGTTTCCTCTCCGGTGGCCGCCGCCTCGGCCAGGACGCAGGGGGTCGGTGTCATCGGGGAGGGCCGACGGCGAAAACCCCGTCCCGGGAAAACCCAGCGAGTGTGGCACAGGGCCCCCGGTGCGGATCAAACCGCCCCGGGGGCCCCGTCGGGTTTCCCAACCCTCAGCCGACGTGGACCGGCGCCTCCGGGCCGTCGGTGGCCAGCTCCTCGTGCTTCACGTCGAGGAACGCCCAGACGACCGCCGAGCCGGTCAGCATCAGGAAGACGCCGACCAGGAAGGCGTGCGTCGCGCCCTCGGTGAACGAGCCGAGGTAGGAGACCTGGCCGACGAGCTCGGGCACCGAGCCGACGCCGAAGCCGTTCATCAGCTGCTGCAGCACACCAGGGTCGGCCGACTGCAGGCCCTGGCCGACGCCGGGAGCGATCTTGTCGATGTGAGCCGTGGAGTAGTGGCTGGCCACCGTGCTGAGGATCGCCAGGCCGAGGGCGCCACCGATCTGCTGCATGGTGTTCAGCACACCCGAGCCGATGCCCGAGTCCTCGGACCGCACGTGGTGCACGGCCGTGAGGGTGAGCGGCACGAACACCGCGCCCATGCCCACCGACATCAAGAACACGAACGGCAGGACCTGGGTCCAGTAGTTGATGTCGGCGCCGAGGTAGCCGCCGTTCAGCACGGCGTGCAGCACATCGGTGTCGCTGTCCGGGACGCTGAGGCGGGAGAACCCGAACAGCGCGCCCGAGGCGATCAGGGTGCCGACGCCGGCGATGTACCGCGCGTCGATCCGGCTGACCAGGTTGGACACGATGCCGGCGCTGATGACGATGCCGATGCTGAACGGCAGGAACGCCACGCCGGTCTTCAGCGGGCTGTAGCCCATCACGTTCTGGATGAACAGGCTGAGGAAGAAGAACATCGCGAACATGGCGGCCGGCAGCAGCATCATCGCCGCGAAGCTCGCCGCACGGGTGCGGTTGGCGAAGATGCGGAACGGCAGGAGCGGGTGCTCGACCCGGGTCTCCACCGCGATGAACAGCGCGAGCAGGACGACGCCGGCCACCAGGCTGGTGACGGTCCACGGGTCGCTCCAGCCGTACGCCGGGTTGCCCGCGTGGGTCAGGCCGTAGACGAGCGCCAGGAGGCCGCCGGTACCAGTGATGGCGCCAGGGACGTCGAGCTGGCCGGGGTGGGTCTCGGACTCCGGCAGGAATCGCGGAGCGAGCAGCGCGGTCACGATGCCGATCGGCACGTTGATGAGGAAGGTCATCCGCCACCCGTGGACGTCGGCCCCGAAGATGCTGAAGTCGGATCCGGTCAGCCAGCCACCCAGGATGAGGCCGACGGCCGCGCCGGCGCCGGACATGGCGGCGTACACGGCGAACGCCCGGTTGCGGGCCGGACCCGCCGGGAAGGTGGTGGTGATCAGCGCCAGGGCGGCGGGGGAGGCCAGCGCCGCGCCGAAGCCCTGGAGGCCACGGGCCCCGAGCAGGAGCGTCTCGTTCTGGGCGAGGCCACCGAGCAGCGAGGCCACCGCGAAGACGACCAGGCCGATCATGAAGATCCGCCGACGGCCGTAGAGGTCGGCCAGCCGGCCACCGAGCAGCAGCAGACCGCCGAACACCAGCGAGTAGCCGGTGACGATCCAGGTCAGGTTGGTGCCGGTGATGTCGAGGTCCTTGCCGATGAACGGCAGCGCGATGTTGGCGATGGTGGCGTCGAGCACCACCATCAGCTGGGCGATCGTGATGAGCACCAGCGCCAGGCCCAGCCGCGGGCCGGACTTGGGCTGGTCGGCGACGTCGTCGCGGGCGACTCCGTCGTCGATGGTGAGTTCGTCGGACATGTGGGTTCCTAGTTCTGTTGCAGGGTCAGGGAGGCCGCTTGGGGTCCCAGCGCGGCCGGCAGGATGATCTGGTCGATCACCCGGGCGATGACGTCCCTGTCGGGCGGCAGGCCCATCAGGAACAGGCGGTGCAGACAGATGCCGGCGAGGGCCGGCGCGAGCAGGTCGAGGTCGACGCCCTCGCGGAGCTCGCCGCGCTCGCGTGCCCGCTCGAAGATCGCGCGGCCGACGGCGGCCTTGGGGGCGATCACCTTCTCGCGGAAGGCGGCGGCGAACTCGGCGTCGCGGCTGATGGCGGTGAGCACGCTCGCGAACGTCGCGACGGCGCTGTGGTCGGTCAGTCCGCCTTCCCCGCAGAAGGTGGCCAGCAGGTCCCCTCGGAGGGTGCCGGTGTCGGGCAGCGCCTGCGGCCCCTTGGCCGACAGCAGCGCGTCGATGACCAGCGCGACCTTGCCGTTCCAGCGGCGGTAGAGCGTGGCCTTGGAGGCGCGGGCGGCGGTCGCGACGGCGTCCATCGTCAGCCGGTCGTAGCCGACCTCCTCCAGGACCTGGAGGGTGGCGTCGAAGATCTCCTGCTCGCGGTCACCCTCGACCCGGGGACGGCTGCCCTCGGTGGCGACGCCGCCGGCGACACCGCCGGACGGGAACGGGTGGGGGAACGGGGACATGCTGCTCCTGAGGCGTACCGATGAAACGAAACGGTTTCGTTTCGTCAGGACCGTACAACCTCGAGCCCGATGAAACAATTCCGTTTCATCGGAACTATTTTCCTGCGATCCCCAGCGCCCGGAGCGAGGCCTGGAGCGCGTAGGCGTTCCAGGCCTCGCGGTCGCGCAACAGGTAGTGCCCGACCGGGCCCATGTCGTGGAACTCGGCGTGCGTGGTGACCTCGGCGGCGCGCGCGACGTACGCCGCCGTGGCGCGGGCCGAGGTGATGCGGTCGCGCGAGCCGTGGGCGGCGTACAGCTGCCTGCCGGTCAGGGCGGCGACGGGCTCGCCGGGCGGGAACCACGGCGCGAGGGCGACCACGCCGCGGACGTGCGGGTCGTCGGCGACATGGACCGCGGTGCGGGCACCCATCGAGTGGCCGAGCAGCACGATCGGGACGTCGCCGAGCTCGTGGCGTACGCCGCGCAGGGCGCCGCGGGCGTCGGCGATCCGGGCGGCGCCGCCGTTCCAGCCGCGGTGGCTGAACCGGAGCAGCCAGGTGCTCACCCCGGCCTCCTGCGCGCGACGGGCGATCTCGCGCTGCATGCTCGCCGAGCGGCGCCACGAGAGGCTCCGTCCGTCCACGACCTGCTGGGACCGGTCCTTGCCGCCGTGCAGCATCAGGATCACGGCGTCCGGCCGGACGGAGGCGTCGTACCGGGTCACGTGCACGTCCGTCATGAGCATGGACCGTATTCGGCGCCCGCCGACGTCCGGATGGGATGTCCCCGCCAGCGGGCAAGATGTCCCTGTGACGGAAGACGCCGATGACCAGGGGACGCCGGCCCGGGCGCGGGCCGAGCACCAGGAGCTGACCGAGCAGATCGAGGACGCCCGCTGGCGCTACTTCGTGCTCGACGACCCGACCCTCGACGACGCCGACTACGACGTGCGACTGCGGCGGCTCCAGGCGCTGGAAGAGCTGCACCCTGAGCTGCGGACTCCCGACTCCCCGACGCAGAAGGTCGGCGGCGCCGTCTCGACCGACTTCACCGCGGTCGACCACATCCGGCCCATGGAGAGCCTCGACAACGCGTTCACGGATGCGGAGATGGCGTCGTGGTACGCCCGCATCGAGCGGGACGGCGTGACCGACCCGGACCTGCTCTGCGAGCTGAAGGTCGACGGGCTGGCGATCAACATCCTCTACGAGAAGGGCCGCCTCGTCCGGGCCCTGACCCGCGGCGACGGGCGCACCGGCGAGGACGTCACCCCCAACGTCAAGACCATCGACTCGGTGCCGCACCGGCTGAAGGCCAGCAAGGAGTTCCCGGTGCCGGCGCTGGTCGAGGTCCGTGGCGAGGTGTTCCTCCCGACCGAGGCGTTCGTACGGCTCAACGAGTCGATGACCGACGCGGGGAAGCCGGTGTTCGCCAACCCGCGCAACGCGGCAGCCGGCTCGCTACGCCAGAAGGACCCGCGCGTGACCGCCACCCGAGCGCTCGGGATGGTCTGCCACGGCATCGGCGCGAGGGAGGGGTTCGAGCCGACGGCGCAGTCCGCGGCGTACGACGCCCTGAAGGCCTGGGGTCTGCCCACCAGCGACCGGGTGCGGGTGCTCGGGTCGCTGAAGGAGGTGCGGGAGTTCATCGACTACTACGGCGAGCACCGCCACGACGTCGAGCACGAGATCGACGGCGTGGTCGTCAAGGTCGACCAGGTCGCGCTCCAGCGCCGGCTCGGGTCGACCTCGCGGGCGCCGCGGTGGGCGATCGCGTTCAAGTACCCACCCGAGGAGGTCAACGCCAAGCTGCTCTCCATCGAGGTGAACACCGGCCGGACCGGCCGCGTGACGCCGTTCGGGGTGATGCAGCCGACCAAGGTGGCGGGCTCCACGGTCGAGCGGGCGACGCTCCACAACGCCCACGAGGTGAAGCGCAAGGACGTGCGGCCCGGCGACACGGTGGTGCTGCGCAAGGCCGGCGACGTGATCCCCGAGATCGTCGGGCCGGTGCTGGCGCTGCGGCCCGAGGGCCTGGAGCCCTGGGTGATGCCGACCAGGTGCCCGGCCTGCGACACCGAGCTCGTGCAGGAGAAGGAGGGCGACAAGGACCTGCGGTGCCCGAACCACGAGTTCTGCCGCTCGCAGGTGCTCGACCGGATCTTCCACGTCGCCGGTCGCGGCTCGTTCGACATCGAGGGGCTGGGCTCGGAGGCGGCGTACGCCCTCTGGTCGGCGAAGGTGATCGCCAACGAGGGCGACGTCTTCGACCTGACCGAGGACAAGCTGAAGCAAGCCGAGCTGTTCACGCGTGCACCCAAGAAGGGCGAGGGCGACCAGCCGGTGCTCTCGGCGAACGGCCAGCGGCTGCTCGACAACCTCGGCGCCGCCAAGGACCGGCCGCTGTGGCGGGTGCTGGTCGGGTTGTCGATCCGCCATGTGGGGCCGACGGCCGCGCGGGCCCTGGCGACCGAGTTCGGCTCGATGCGGCGGATCGAGGACGCCTCGCTCGAGGAGCTCGCCGCGGCCGAGGGGGTCGGGCCGACGATCGCGGAGTCGGTGCGGCAGTGGTTCGACGGGCCGGAGCGCGACTGGCACCGCGTCATCGTCGACAAGTGGGACGCAGCCGGCGTTCGCATGGCCGATGCGCGCGACGAGTCCACGGCCCGGACCCTGGAGGGCTTGACGGTCGTGGTGACCGGATCGCTCGCCGACTTCAGTCGCGACGGCGCGAAGGAGGCGATCCTGGCGCGGGGCGGCAAGGCGTCGTCGTCGGTGTCGAAGAAGACCGACTACGTCGTGGTGGGCGACAACCCCGGCACCAAGGCCGAGAAGGCCGAGCAGCTCGGTGTGCCGGTGCTCGACGAGGGCGGGTTCAAGGTGCTGCTGGAGGCGGGTCCGTCGGGGCTGTAGGGCCCGCCAGCACCTGCTCACGGAGGATGTCGCCGTGGCCGGCGTGGCGGGCCAGCTCCTCGACGAGGTGCACGAGGATCCAGCGGAGGGTGAGCGGGCCGCGGCGGTTGTGCAGCGCGAGGCCGTCGAGGTCGTACGCCGCCGCGATTCGGCGGGACTCCTCGGCAGCGGCGCTGTACGCGGCGGTGACCGAGGCGATGGTGTCGTCGTCGGTGAGGTCGAAGGACTCGTCGGCGTCGGCCGGGCAGCCGACCTCCTCGCGGGACCGGCCCTCCAGCGAGACCGGGAACCAGACCTGCTCCACGAACACCGCATGCTTGACCAGCGCGAGCAGGCAGGTCTTCGAGGGCACCAGCCGCCGCCGGGCCTGCTCCTCGGTGAGACCGTCGAGCAGATGCAGGATCTCGGTGCGGTTGTCCTCGACGAATGCCTCGAGCTGCTCCCGCTCGGTGCCGATGAGGGTCTTCTCGCTGAGGTACTCCGGTTCGGGGGCTGGCACGACCGGGAGCCTACGAGAGCCCATCCGCACTAGCGTGGGCCCCGTGACGGCCCGCCGGATGCATCACGTCGGGCTGGACCTCGCGTGGGGAGACCGGCAGCCGACGGGCGTCGCGGTCCTCGACGAGGACGGGCGGCTGCTCCACCTCGCGGCCGCGCGGACCGACGACGACATCGCGGCGCAGGTGGCGGCGTACGTCGACGGGCCCTGCCTGGTCGCCATCGACGCGCCGCTGATCGTCACCAACGCCACCGGCAACCGGCCCGCGGAGGCGGAGCTGAACCGCGACTTCCGGAAGTACCAGGCGGGCGCGCACCCGTCGAACACCAGCAAGCCGGAGTTCGCCGACCAGCCACGCGGCGCCCGGGTGGCCGCCCGCCTCGGCCTCGACCTGGACCCGCGGTCGCGGCGCCCGCGGCGCGCGATCGAGGTGTACCCGCACCCGGCGACGGTGGCGTTGTTCGGGCTGGGCCAGACCCTGAAGTACAAGAACAAGAAGGGCCGCACCCTCCCGGAGATGCGCGAGTCACTGCTGACGCTGACCAGGCTCCTGGAGTCCCTCGCGACGGCCGACCCGCCGCTCCTGCTCACCGAGCACGAGCCCTGGCAGCAGCTCGTCGAGGACGTCCGGACCGCGACCCGCAAGAGCGACCTGCGGCGCTGTGAGGACCCGGTCGACGCCGTGATCTGTGCCTACATCGGGCTGTTCTCGGTCCGCCGCCCCGAGGCCACCACGACGTACGGCACGCTGGCCGAGGGGTACATCGTCACGCCGACGCTCGGGGTCGTCGCACCCACCGAGCCCGACCCCGTGGCTCAGGCCGTGCGCGAGTACGCCGCCCTCGAGCCGTCGCTGCGCGGTGCGGCCGACCAGGCGGTCGCCCTGGTCCGGACCGTCCTGGACGAGGCGGGCATCAACTACCTGACCGTCAGCGGCCGCTCCAAGACCGTCGCCTCCTTCGCAGCCAAGGCCGCCCGCCGCGTCGACGGCGTGGCCGCCTTCGCCGACCCGATCTCGGAGATCGGCGACACGGTCGGCGTGCGGGTGATCACCTACGTGCGCAGCGACGTCGACGCCGTCGCCGCGCTCCTCGCGGACGAGGCGGTGGTCCACGATGACCGCGACCTCGGGCAGGAGACGGCGAGCGAGGGTCGCTTCGGCTACGCCTCGCGCCACCTCCAGATCGAGGTCGCCGACGACGACGCCGCGGCGTACCCGCTCCTGCGCGGGCGCCACGTGCAGGTGCAGATCCGCACCGTGCTGCAGCACGCGTGGGCCGAGTTCGAGCACGACATCCGCTACAAGGGCAGCATCCCGGCCGAGCACCGCTCCGACTTCGACCGTCGCTTCACCCTCGCGGCCGGGCTGCTCGAGCTGGCCGACCAGGAGTTCTCGACCATCCGCGACACCCTCCGCGAGGGCACGCTCGGAGCCGAGACCGAGCCGACCGACGAGGACCCGCGGATCCGGGCCCAGGAGCTGGCGGCGTTCCTGGCGGGC
Source organism: uncultured Actinomycetota bacterium (assembly GCA_963728555.1). GTDB lineage: Bacteria > Actinomycetota > Actinomycetes > Propionibacteriales > Nocardioidaceae > Nocardioides. Next base: position 927,081 of record CAVSKP010000006.1, on the reverse strand, counting down.
CAGTACGCCGACGCGAGCTGGTCCCGTACCGACCATTACGAGTGGATCGCCGGGCTGGTCCTCGAGCTCGGCATCGCCTCGCTCGCGGAGCTGGCCGAGGTGGTCCGCCAGGTCGACACCTCGCTGATCGACGAGCGGATGGGCTACCGGCACCCGACGGGAGCCGTCCGCCGGCTCGACGACGCGCTGCTGACGACCTTCGGCGAGCGGTACGTCTCGCTGCACGGCAACGCCCATCGAGGGGACCTGCTCCGCGCCCGCCTGGCACGGATGCGCGGCTGAAGGGTCGTCAGGAGCCGTCGGAGAGCGGGTGCCGGTGCAGCCTGGTGGCGAGCAGCCGGCGCTCGGCCTCGTTGCCGGTCAGGCTCAGCGCGCGGGCGTTCGCGGCCGCGGCCTCGGCGTCGCGCCCGAGCACCGTCAGGAGCTGGGCGCGCGTGGCGTGGAAGAGGTGGTAGCCGTCCAGCCTCTCGGCGAGGGCGTCCACGTCGGCGAGCGCCCGGCCCACCTGGCTGGGGCCGAGCTGGGCCCGGGCGACGGCCCGGTTGAGCCGGACCACGGGCGACGGGTCGTGTCCGATCAGCACGTCGAAGAGGGTGACGATCTGGAGCCAGTCGGTCTGCTCCCACGACGGGCTGGTCGCGTGGCAGGCGGCGATGGCGGCCTGGAGCTGGAACGGGCCGGGTGCGTGCAGCGCGGCCGCTCTCTCCAGCATGGACTCGCCGGCCGCGATGGCGGTGTGGTCCCAGCGCGAGCGGTCCTGGTCCTGGAGCAGCACCAGGGAACCGTCGTCGGAGAACCTGGCTGCGGCCCGGGCGTGCTGGATGGTCAGCAGCGCGGCCAGCCCCCAGGTCTCCGCCTCGTGCGGCAGGCTCGTCGCGACCACGTCGGCCAGCCAGACGGCGTCGCCCGCGAGGTCGCGGTCCTGGGTGGGGCCGTCGGAGGACACGAAGCCCTCGTTGTACATCAGCGCCACCACGGCGAGTACGTCGGAGAGCCGTTCGCCCAGCACGTCGTCGGCAGGCACGGTGAGTGCGATGCCGGCCGTCACGATCTTGCGTTTGGCACGCACGATCCGCTGGGCCAAGGTGCGCTCGTTGACGAGGAACGCTCGCGCGATCTGAGGCGTCGTCATGCCGATGACCGCGCGCAGCGTCAGCGCCAGCCGGACCTCGGGCGCCAGGGCCGGGTGGCAGCACGCGAACAGCAGCGCGAGCCGGTCGTCGGTGCGCCCACCGTCCGGGGCGTCGTACGACGTCTCCTCGGCGTCCGTGGCGTCCATCCCGTCGGCCAACCGGTCGGCCAACCTGTCGGCCAGCGCCGCCTGGCGGGTCCGTCGGCGGACCAGGTCGAGGGCGTTGTGGCGGGCGGCGGTCTGCAGCCAGGCCGCGGGGTTGTTGGGCGGCCCGTCCCGTCGCCATGACACGAGCGCTTCGGCGACCGCCGTCTGCACGGCCTCCTCGGCAACGTCGAAGTCGCGGAACTGCCGGGCCAGCCGGGCCACCAGCAGACCGGACTCCTCGCGCAGGGTGCGCGCGAGGAGTCCGTCGGTCTGCTGGCTGGCGATGGTGGGCTGCCGTCACTCGAACTGGCTGTAGTCCTCGACCATCGGCCGGATCTCGACGGCCACGCCGGGCAGCTCGAGGTGGGGCCAGGTCTTGGTCAGCGCGATGGCGGCGTCCATGTCGGGCACGTCGATGACGCTGAAGCCGCCGACGACCTCCTTGGCCTCGTTGAAGGGGCCGTCGACGACGACGGGACCGTCCTCACCGTGCTTGACGGTGGTCGCGGTCTCGATGCCGTGCAGCTCGGCGCCGGAGTCGGCGAACTTGTCGCCGTTCTCCCCGAACCACTCGTAGACCTTCTTGTAGACGGCCTGACCCAGCTCCGGGTCGAGCGACGCGTTGAGGTCGGGGCGGCTGGTGAACATGAGCACGTACTTCATGGCGGATCCCTCTCGTCGGCCCCGGGGGCTGGATGCCCGTCGGGGCAAGTGTTCACCAGGTACGGCGACGGTGGGGCGACGAGATCGACAGTGGCCGTCGCGAAAATTTCGAGACCGGTGATAGTTCTCAGCTCTCGTAGGTCAGCCCCATCACACGGAGGTCCCCGTCGACGGAGACACCGGCAGGCAGCGGAGTCGCGCTGCAGTCGCCCGTGGCCGGGGAGCAGACCTCGACCCCGTCCGGGGCGACCGAGAACAGGTCGCCGTCCGAGGTCCAGCCGAAGGTCCACGGCGCGCCGTCGAACGAGACGGCAGCCCCGGTGTCGACGGTGTACACCGTGAAGCCGGACTCCTTCTCCTGGTCGACCGCCTTCGCGAACCGACCGTCGGGGGAGAGCGTCACGTAGAGGTACTTGACGGCCTCGATGTCGAGGAGGGTGGCGCCGGACCGGGCGTCCGCGACCGACACCGGCTTGTCCTCGCCCTTCTGGACGACGACATGCCCGCCGGCCACCTCCGGGACGCCCGGACCCGGCACGAAGGACGCGGCCGACGACTCGCCCGTGCGCCAGTGCACGACCACCGTGCGATGGTCCGTGCCGACGTACAGGTCGTCGCCTGACAGTGCCACCGGCGGGGCCTCCCAGCCGCCCCACGAGAACGTGCCGGGCACGTCGACCCGCGCCGCCTCCTGGCCCGTCGTGACGTCGACGAGCACCGCCTGCACGGCGTCACCCGTCTGGGTGGCGTACGCGAGGTACGGCTGGCTCGGGTCGGTGGACGGGACCACCTCACCGAGGGTGAGCCCCAGGTCGTGGACGACGCCGTCGGGCGTGACGAGGGCGAAGTGGAACGGTGCCCCGCCGTCGGAGGCCCCGGTCTTGTTGGTGCGGACCACGACGCCCGCCGACGTCGCGTACATCGCCTGCACGACCTCGTCGAGCTTGGCCTGTACGGCGCCGCCCTCGAGGTAGAGCGTGTCGCCGACGGAGAACACAGCGCCGACGTCTGCGGTCCCTGTCGGCGCCGGGTCGACGACCTGGGCGTCGTGCGGCGACCGCGGGTCGTGGCCCGTCAGGGCCGCGGTGCCGACGCCGACGCCGGCGACCACGCCGACCGTCGCGACGACGGCCCCGATCCTGGTCAGCCGGCGACGGCGACGCAGCCGGCGGCCGGCGGCGAGGGCTTCCTGCAGGGGCGGCAGGGGGACGTGGAGGCGCTCGACCTCCTCGTGGAGCAGGGCGGAGAGTCGCTCAGTCATGGTGGGCTCCCGTGGTCTCGGGGATGACGGCGTCGCCGAGCAGGCGCCGGAGGCTGTCGAGGGCCTTGGACGTCTGGCTCTTGACCGTTCCCTCGCTGACGCCCAGCACGTGGGCGGTGTCGGCGACGGACTGGTCCTCGTAGAAGCGCAGCACGACCACGGCACGCTGCCGCGGCGGCAGGTGGCGCAAGGCCTCCAGCACGGCCGGACGGACCGACGGGTCGTGCTCGTGCGTGCCGTCCGGAACCGCAGTGCTCGGCACCTCGTTGCGCCAGGACCGCTTCCGGAACCACGACGCCGCGGTGTTGACCAGCGTGGTGCGGGCGAACCCGGGCGCCGCCTGGACGTCGCGGACGCTCGGCCACGCGGCGTACGTCTTGGCAAGCGCGGTCTGGACGAGGTCCTCGGCCAGGCCCGCGTCGCCGAGGAGGAGGTACGCCGTGCGGTACAGCGAGGCCCACGAGCCGTTGGCGAACTCCGTGAACTCCTGGTCCGACACCCGATGCGCCATGGGACCTCCCTTCACCTCCACAGATGCCGCACGCGGCGGTTCGGTTGCCTAGGTAGTCGACCCGGACAACCTGGGTGGTTGTTGCGGATGTCTGCGGAACCGACGGTTCCTAGCGTCGCCGACATGAACTTCACCAGACACCTGACCATCACGGCCGCCACGACGCTCACAGTCACGGCCGCCGCTCTGACCATCGCCACCGACGCCCACGCGGCCTCCGGCACGTTCGCCTCGAACTCGCTCGTCGAGATCGGCAGCGCGCAGGGCTTCGCCACCGGCGGCGGCGTCGCCGTCAACGACACCGCCGTGGGCACGGTGCAGCCCGCGTCGCCGTACCCGTCCATCGTCATCATCGACGGCATGGTCGGCCAGATCACGGACGTCAACGTCTCGCTGCTGGACGTCAGCCACGGCGCCGCGGGTGACCTCGACCTGATGCTCATGTCACCGGCGGGGACCGGCGTGATGCTGATGTCGGACGCGGTCAACGGCGCTATCGGACCGGTGACGCTGACGTTCGACGACGAGGCCGCGACCGACCTCCCGCCTTCGGGGCTGCAGACGGGGACGTACCGTCCCCGCGACGTCGACGCGATCCTCGGCGAGGACGTCTTCCCGGCCCCGGCTCCCGCCGCGTCCTCGGCCGGCAGCGCACTGTCGGCGTTCGACGGTCAGGCCGCCGACGGGCAGTGGGAGCTGCTCGCGGTGGACGACGAGCACGGGGACGCGGGTGCCATCAGCAGCTGGGAGCTGTCCGTCACCACGACCGGGATGAAGGCCTCACCGTCGACGATCCAGGTGTCCGGGGTGGCCGGCCCGGTCACCGACGTGCACGTCGGACTGCAGCGGCTCAAGCACACCCACAGCGCCGACGTCGACATGCTGCTCGTGGGCCCCGCCGGTCAGCAGGTCACGCTGCTGAGCGACGTCGGGACGTCGGCCCCGGTGTCCGACGTGAACCTCGTGCTCCGGGACGACGCCCCCACCCAAGCCGGCCCGGCGCTCGCGTCGGGGACCTTCCGGCCGACCAACCTCGAGGGCGTGGGCACGGACTTCTACGGTCCCGCCCCCGCACCGGGTCCGAGCGGCGAGACCAGCCTCTCGGTCTTCGACGGGACGAACCCCAACGGCGCCTGGCGGCTGTACGTCGGTGACGACCGGCAGTACGGCGACAGCGGCACCCTGGCCGGCTGGAGCCTCGAGCTCGTCACACCCGACGGCCCTGTGGTCGTCACGCCGACGCCGACGCCGCAGCCGGGGGCGGCCGACACGACAGCGCCACGCGTGACCTCCGTCCGCCCGAGGGCGAAGGCGACCGGCGTACGCCGCGGCGCGGTCGTCACGGCCCGGCTCAGCGAGCCCGTCGTGTCGGGCACGGTGACCCGACGCTCGGCGTACGTGGTGGCGAAGGGCTCCACGCGACGCGTGCGCGCCGCGGTGGCCTACGACCCGGCGACGGGCTCGGTGCGGATCGAGCCGATCAGGCCGCTGAAGGCCGCGACGACCTACCGCGCCGTGCTGACCTCGGCGATCCGCGACGGAGCCGGCAACACGCTGGCGCGGACGGTGTGGCGGTTCACGACGCGATAGCGCCCGCGGGGCGGCTCGGCGCCCCTCCTAGGATTCACGGCATGCCCGACAGCACTGCCTCCACGGCGCCCTCGATCTCCAGGGACGAGCTCGCCCACCTGGCGAACCTCGCCCGGATCGACCTGACCGACGCCGAGCTCGACCACCTGGCGCCGCAGCTGTCGGTGATCCTCGAGTCGGTGGCCTCGATCAGCGGTGTGGCCGACGACGACATCCCGCCGACCTCGCACGCGCTGCCGCTGACCAACGTGTTCCGCGCCGACGTCGTGGTGCCCGGGCTGACGGCCGACGAGGCGCTCTCGGGCGCCCCTGAGCAGGAGGAGCAGCGCTTCAAGGTGCCGAGGATCCTGGGGGACGAGCAGTGAACGGAGGTTCCCGGACGACGGCCGCCTGGCTGGCCGAGGAGCTGGCCGATGGTCGGCTGACCTCCGTCGAGGTCACCCAGCGGCACCTCGACCGGATCACCGAGGTCGACGGGCAGGTGCACGCCTTCCTGCACGTCGACACCGAAGGCGCTCTGGAGCAGGCAGCGGCCTCGGACGCGCGCCGCGCGAACGGCCAGGCGATGTCGCCTCTCGACGGGATCCCGATCGCGGTCAAGGACGTGATGGCCACGAGGGGGCTGCCGACCACGTGCGGCTCGCGGATCCTCGAAGGATGGGTGCCGCCGTACGACGCCACGGTCGTCGCACGCCTGCGTGCGGCCGGCCTGCCGATCCTCGGCAAGACGAACATGGACGAGTTCGCGATGGGCTCCTCCACCGAGCACTCGGCGTACGGGCCCACCCGCAACCCGTGGGACCTCGACCGGATCCCCGGCGGGTCCGGCGGCGGTTCGGCGGCCGCGGTCGCGGCGTACGAAGCGCCGCTCGCGATCGGCACGGACACCGGTGGCTCGATCCGCCAGCCGGGTGCGGTGACCGGCACGGTCGGGGTGAAGCCGACGTACGGCGGGGTGTCGAGGTACGGGCTCGTCTCGCTGGCCAACTCCCTCGACCAGGCCGGCCCGGTGACCCGGACCGTCCTCGACGCGGCGCTGCTGCACGAGGTGATCGGCGGGCACGACCCGAAGGACTCGACCTCGATCGACGCGCCGCTGCCCGACCTCGTCGGGGCGGCCCGGCGTGGCGCGGAGGGCGACCTGGCCGGCGTACGGATCGGTGTGGTCAAGGAGCTCGGCGGCGAGGGGTACCAGTCGGGCGTCCTGGCCCGGTTCCAGGAGTCGGTCGACCTGATGGTGTCCGCCGGCGCCGAGCTGGTCGAGGTGTCGTGCCCGCACTTCGTGCACGCGCTCGCGACCTACTACCTGATCCTCCCGGCCGAGGCGTCCAGCAACCTCGCCCGCTTCGACGCGATGCGTTACGGGCTGCGTCGTTATCCGGAAGGGGTCGAGGCGCCCAGCGCCGAGGAGGTGATGCGCGCGACCCGTGAGGCCGGCTTCGGCGAGGAGGTGAAGCGGCGCATCATCCTGGGCACCTACGCCCTGTCGAGCGGCTACTACGACGCCTACTACGGCCAGGCCCAGAAGGTGCGCACGCTGATCACCCGCGACTTCGAGCAGGCGTTCCAGCACGCCGACGTGCTGCTCTCGCCGACGGCGCCGACGACGGCGTTCGAGCTGGGGGAGAAGCTCGACGACCCGCTGGCGATGTACCTCAACGACCTGGCCACCATCCCGGCCAACCTCTCGGGCGTCCCGGGCATCTCGGTGCCGAGCGGGCTGGCCGACGAGGACGGCCTGCCGGCCGGCGTACAGATCCTGGCGCCGGCGATGGCCGACGACCGCGTCTACCACGTGGGCGCGGCGCTCGAGGCGCTGCTGCTGGCGAAGTGGGGCGGTCCGTTGCTCGACCAGGCGCGTGGGCTGGAGGCGGTCCGATGACCGACACGCTGCTGTCCTACGACGAGGCGCTGGAGCGCTTCGACCCAGCCCTCGGGCTCGAGGTGCACGTCGAGCTCAACACCGCCTCGAAGATGTTCTGCGGCTGCCCGACGGAGTTCGGGGCGCCGCCGAACACGCAGACCTGCCCGACCTGCCTGGGCCTGCCCGGGTCGATGCCCGTGGTGAACCGGACGGCCGTCGAGTCGGCGATGCGGATCGGGCTGGCGCTCAACTGCGAGATCGCGGAGTGGTGCCGGTTCGCCCGGAAGAACTACTTCTACCCGGACATGCCGAAGAACTTCCAGACCTCGCAGTACGACGAGCCCATCGCCTTCAACGGCTGGACCGACGTCGTCGTCGAGGGTCCGGAGGGGCCGCAGACGGTGCGCGTCGACATCGAGCGCGCGCACATGGAGGAGGACACCGGCAAGTCGCTGCACGTCGGCGGTGCCACCGGCCGGATCCACGGCGCCGACTACTCCCTGGTCGACTACAACCGCGCCGGCATCCCGCTCATCGAGATCGTCACCAAGCCGATCCTGGGCACCCGCGAGATCGTGCCGCTCGTCGCGAAGGCGTACGTCGCGCAGCTGCGGGACCTGCTGCTCGGCCTCGGCGTGAGCGACGTACGGATGGAGCAGGGCTCCCTGCGCTGCGACGTGAACCTCTCGCTCGCACCGCGCGACACGGGGGAAGAGTCGGGTGGACCTCGGCACACGTTGGGGACCCGGACCGAGACCAAGAACGTGAACTCGTTGCGGTCGGTCGAGCGTGCGGTGAGGTACGAGGTGCAGCGGCACGCCGCCGTATTGACGGCAGGTCGGCCGATCCTCCAGGAGACCCGTCACTGGCACGAGGACACCGGCATCACCACCTCTGGACGGGAGAAGTCGGACGCCGAGGACTACCGCTACTTCCCCGAGCCGGACCTGGTGCCCGTGGCGCCGGACCGCGAGTGGGTCGAGCGGCTTCGCGCCACGCTCCCCGAGCCGCCCCACGAGAAGCGCGCGCGGCTGCAGGAGGCGTGGGGCTTCAGCGACCTGGAGATGCGCGACACCGTCGGCGCCGGCGCGCTGGCGCTCGTCGAGCAGACCATCGAGGCCGGCGCGACCCCGCAGGCCGCCCGCAAGTGGTGGCTCTCCGAGCTCGCCCGCCGGGCCAACGAGACCGACAGCGACATCGCTTCGCTCGGCGTGACGCCGGCCGACGTGGCTCGCGTGCAGGCGCTCGTCGACGAGGGTGCGATCAACGACAAGCTCGCGCGCCAGGTCTTCGACGGGCTGGTCGCGGGGGAGGGTACGCCGGACGAGATCGTCGCCGCCCGCGGCCTGGCCATCGTCTCCGACGAGGGCGCGCTCTCGGCCGCCGTCGACGCCGCCATCGCCGCCAACCCCGACGTCGCCGACAAGATCCGCGACGGCAAGGTCGCCGCCGCCGGTGCCCTGATCGGCGCGGTGATGACACAGATGCGCGGCCAGGCCGACGCCGGCCGGGTACGTGAGCTGATCCTGGAGAAGCTGACCTGACGTCCCGGCGCGCGCGGCGGTTTCATCAAGGTATGTAGGCGAACCGGCACTTCCCCAGCTCCGCGTTCCTGGGGAAGTGCAGACTCACCTGCATACCTAGATGAAACCGCGGGCGCTGGACGGGGTTTCCTGGGTGGCGGGAGCCGGGAGTAGGGTGACTCCGCTCCCGACCGGGAGCGACCAACACACGCCCGCTGTCGGGGAAAGCCGGTCCAAGTCCGGCGCTGACCCGCAACCGTAGGCCACCTCGGGTGGCGAGCCGGAGCACCCACGGCCGAGCGTCCTGAAACACACGCTGTCGAGGAACGCAGCGGGTGGCTCGTCGGCCGGAGCACACCGGCCGGGGTCCTGCCCGCTGTCGCAGCGGGAAGGAAACCATGTCATCTGCTTGGCGCATCACCCGTCCCCTGGCCGCCGTCGCGGCGGCCACTCTCATCGCCGGGCTCGCGTCGGCGCCCGCCGGCGCCGCGCCGTCGTACGACCCCAAGCCCGTCGCCCAGGGCGCCGGCTGGCTGTCGGGCCAGCTGACCAAGAACCTGGTGCACAACGACCAGTTCGACTTCGACGACGTCGGTCTGTCGATCGACGTAGCGCTCGGCCTGGACGCCGCCGGGAAGAAGGCCGCGGTTGTCAAGGCCGTCACCAAGGCGGTCGCGAAGAACGTCGCGTTCTACACCGGCGACGGCGACCAGGGCATCTACGCCGGTCCCACCGCCAAGGCGGCGGCGCTCGCGCAGGGCCAGGGCAAGAACCCGCACGCGTTCGGCGGCGTCAACCTGGTCGCCCAGCTCGAGGGCCGGGTGGCCTCGGCCGCACCGATCTCCGGACGGATCGAGGACGCCTACGACCCGACCAGCGAGTTCGGCGGTGACTTCGCCAACGTGATCGGCCAGGCGTACGCCGTCCAGGCGCTCGCCGCTGCGGGCAGCGCGAAGGCCGCCTCGGCGACCGCCTTCCTGCTCGCGCAGCAGTGCGCCAAGGGGTACTTCCGCCAGTACTTCACCGGCGACAAGACCCGCGCCGACCAGTCGTGCCAGGGGGCACCGGTCGCGGAGCGCGGCGCCAGCACGGACGCCACGGCGCTGGCCGTCCTCGCGCTGCGGGACGTCAAGGGACCCAAGGCCAAGTCCGCGATCAAGAAGGCTGTCGGCTGGCTCGAGGACACCCAGCTCGGCAACGGTTTCTTCAGTGACACCGGGAAGGCCAAGGGTGCGCTGAACACCAACAGCACCGGCCTGGCCGGGTGGGCCCTCGGGGAGGCGGGAGCCACCGAAGCGGCCGGGCTCGCCGCGGCGGCGGTGCGGTCCCTCCAGGTCGTCGCCAACCCGTGCGCCGGCAAGCTCGCGAAGGCGACCGGCGCCATCGGCTACGACGTCACGGCGTTCACCGACGGCGAGAAGACGGGCATCACGAAGAAGAGCAGTGACCAGTGGCGACGCGCGTCGGCCCAGGCGCTGCCGGTCCTCCGCTGGGCACCACGGGCTGTGGGTGACTTCTCCGTCACCGCGCCGCGGACCGTCGCGGCGGGCGACCCCTGGCGGATCCGATTGACCGGTGCCGCCGCCGGCGAGCGTGTCTGCGGCAGGACCGCCGGCGAAGGGTTCGAGCTGTGGCCGGGTCGCCACCCGATCACTCGCGCGAGCGTGGTCCTCGACGAGCCGGGCAGCCACACCTACACCGTGTGGGTTGGCACCCAGCACCAGGACGTGACCGTCCGGGTGCTCGGCTGACGGTGCTCCTCAGGCGGCTTCGAACGGCCGCCGCGGTCGCCCTCCTGCTGGGCGCCGCGGCGGTCATCGGGCCGCCCGCCGAGGCCACGCCGTGTCCCGGCGCATCCGGGGTGACGGTCGTGGTCGAGTTCAACGGGCTCGGCGCCGGCAGCGCGCAGGCGTGTGTCTCCGACGGCGCCGGCCACACCGCGGACCGGCTGCTGAAGGAGGCCGGGTACGGCCTCGACTACGTCCAGCGCTTCCCCGCGTTCGTCTGCCGCATCGACGGACTCCCCGCCGACGACCCGTGCGTGAACACCCCGCCAGCGGACGCGTACTGGGGGCTGTGGTGGTCGGACGGGACCACCGGGAAGTGGGTCTACTCCTCCCTGGCCGCCGGGTCGCTCAGCATCCCCGCCGGCGGGTACGTCGCGATGGTCTGGGACGGCTCCACCGGCGACGTGCGGCCGTCGGCCACGCCGGCTGTTCACCCGACGCCGACGCCGACCCCCGCGCCGACCCCGGCGCCGACCCCCACACCGACGAAGCCGGCGAGCCCGACACCCACGAGCGAGCCGGCGACGCCCACGCACGCACCGACCGCGACCGGACGCCCGACGAAGAAGCCCTCGCCGTCCACGCCCACCAAGACCCGCACGCCGTCCGAGGCGGCCACGCCGACCGCGACACCCACGGACCGGACGAGCGAGGCCGGGGGAGCGCTCGAGCGGCCGCCCGGCGACCCGCCGACGTCGAGCGGTGACGGCGGGCTGCCGGGATGGCTGCCACCCGTCCTGGTCGCGGCCCTGCTCGTGGTCGCCGGCGCGGTGGCCGTCGTACGGCGGCGCACGTGAGCGCCTCGACGCTCTGGCTGGCTCGCGACCTGCACCCCGTCGCCTGGTGGGGCTGGGCGATCGGCCTGGCGGTGACGGCGTCGTTCACCACGAACCCCTGGGTGCTGCTGCTCGTGGTCGCCACCTGCGCCCTGGTCGTGGCGGCCCGGCGCGGCGATCAGCCGTGGTCGCGGTCGTTCCGGCTGTACGCCGCCCTGGCCGCCGTGATCGTCGTCGCCCGCGTGCTGTTCCGGGTCCTGTTCGGGGGCGGCGACTTCGGCACCGTGCTGGTCGACCTGCCCGAGGTACCGCTGCCCGACTGGGCCCTCGGCGTGCACCTCCTGGGCCCGCTGACCCGCGAGTCGCTGCTCTTCGCGGTGTACGACGGCCTCCGTCTCGGCACCATCGTGCTCTGCGTCGGCGCCGCCAACAGCCTGGCGAACCCCAAGCGGCTGCTCCGCTCGATGCCGGCCGCCCTCTACGAGATCGGCACCGCCCTGGTGGTCGCGGTGACCGTGCTGCCCCAGCTCGCCGACAGCCTGCGCCGGGTGCGTTCCGCCCAACGTCTGCGCGGCGGCGACACCCGGCGCCTCGGCCGGCTGCGCCGCCTGCTCGTGCCCGTGCTGGAGGACGCGCTCGAGCGCTCGCTCGCGCTGGCCGCGGGCATGGACACCCGCGGGTACGGGCGGACGGCAGGCCTGACGCCCGGTCGCCGCCGCCTCACCGGCGCGCTGATGCTGACGGGACTCTGCGGGCTGTGCGTCGGCACGTACGCCGTGCTCGACCACACCGCGCCCCGCGTGCTCGCCCTGCCCATGGTCGGGCTGGGGGTGACCGCAGCGTTGCTCGGCCTGGTCGGCGCGGGCGGCCGGGTCGGCCGGACGCGCTACCGCCCCGACCCGTGGCGGCTGCCCGAGTGGCTGGTGCTCGCGAGCGGCGTCGCGGTGGCGACCCTCGCGATCGTCGCCAGCCACGAGGACGTGTTCGCGGCGTACCCGCCCCTGACCGCCTGGCCCACGCTCTCCACCACCCACCTCGTCGCGGTCGGGCTGGCGCTGGCCGGCGGGCTCGCCGCGCCGGCGCCGACCGCCTCCGCTGCCGAGCCCGGGTTGGTGCCCGCATGATCGAGCTGCGCGGCATCCGCCTGGCCTACGGCGACACTCCCGTCCTCGACGGCGTCGACCTGGCCGTCGGCGAGGGTGAGCTCGTGCTGGTCACCGGGCCGACGGGTGCGGGGAAGTCGACGCTGCTCGGCGTGCTCACCGGTCTCGTGCCCCGGTTCTCGGGGGGCGTGCTCACCGGCGACGTGCTGCTCGACGGCGCCAGCATCGTCCGTACTCCGCCCCGCGAGCGCGCCCACCACATCGGGTACGTCGGCCAGGACCCGGCCGCCGGCTTCGTCACCGACACCGTGGAGGAGGAGCTCGCCTACGGCATGGAGCAGCTCGGCCTGCCGGCCGACACCATGCGGCGCCGCGTCGAGGAGACCCTCGACCTGCTCGGCATCGCCGACCTGCGGGCCCGGGACCTGCGCCGGCTCAGCGGCGGGGAGCAGCAGCGGGTCGCGCTCGGCGCCGTCCTCACCATGCACCCGCGGGTCCTGGTCCTCGACGAGCCCACCTCGGCCCTCGACCCCACCGCCGCGGAGGACGTGCTCGCCACGCTGACCCGGCTCGTGCACGACCTCGGGGTCTCGGTGGTGCTGGCCGAGCACCGCCTCGAGCGTGTGGTGCCGTTCGCCGACACCCTCGTGGTGCTCGACGGCCACGGAGGCCTGCGCACGGGCGCACCCGCGGAGCTGCTGACCGACTCGCCCATCGCCCCACCCCTCGTGGAGCTCGGCCGCGCCGCCGGCTGGCACCCGCTGCCGCTGACCGTGCGCGATGCGCGACGCCGCGCCAACGGCCTGCGGGAGCGGCTCGGCGCCCCGCCCGCGGACGCGGTCGATCCGCCCGCCTCCGGCGGTCTGGAGGCCCGTGGCGTGACCGTCACCCACGGCTCGACCCTCGCGGTGCACGACGTGACGATGGCCCTCCGGCCCGGGACCGTGACCGCGCTGATGGGCCGCAACGGCTCGGGCAAGTCCTCGCTGCTGTGGGCGCTCCAGGGATCCGGCCGGCGCCGCAGCGGGACGGTGAGCCTCGACGGTCGTGATCCGGCGGCCCTCGACGACGCCGAGCGCCGTACGCTCGTCGGCCTCGTCCCCCAGAACGCCGCCGACCTGCTCTACCTGGAGACGGTCGACCAGGAGCTGACCGCCAGCGGGGCGACCGTCGGCGAGCTCGGCCGGCTGGTCCCCGGCATCGACCCCGCCATGCACCCGCGAGACCTCTCCGAGGGGCAGCGGCTCGCGCTCGCGCTCACGATCGTGCTGGCGGGGGCGCCGCCCGTGCTGCTGCTCGACGAGCCGACGCGCGGACTCGACTACGCCGCGAAGCGCGCCCTCGCGCAGACGCTGCGAGGGATGGCGGCCGACGGCCGGGCCGTGCTGGTGGCCACTCACGACGTCGAGTTCGTCGCCCAGGTGGCCGACCACGTCGTGGTGCTCGCCGAGGGAGAGGTCGTCTCGTCCGGCCCCGTACGCCGCGTGGTCGCCGAGTCCCCGGCGTTCGCGCCCCAGGTCACCAAGGTCCTGGGCGCCCCGTGGCTCCGCGTCGACGAGGTCGTGGCCCGACTGTGAACACGGCCGTCCCGCTCACGCGCCGTTCGGCCGCGGTGCTCGGTGTCGCGTCGCTCGCCGGGCTGGTGATGCTCTGCTGGCCGCTGCTCGTCCGGGTCCCCGAGGGCGAGCGGCTGAGCCCGCCGTTCCTGTTCCTGGCGCTGCTGCCGCTGGTCATCGCCGTCGTGCTGGCCGAGGTGTCCGAGGGCGGGCTCGACCCGCGGGTGCTGGCGATCCTCGGTGTGCTCAGTGCCTGCAACGCGGTGCTGCGCGGCCTCTCCGCAGGTACGGCGGGCGTGGAGCTGGTGTTCTTCCTGCTGATCCTCGGGGGCCGGGTCTTCGGGCCGGGGTTCGGGTTCGTGCTGGGCTGCACGTCGCTGTTCGCCTCGGCCCTGGTCACGGCCGGTGTCGGGCCCTGGCTGCCGTACCAGATGCTCGTCTCGGCGTGGGTCGGGATGGGCGCCGGGTTCCTGCCGCGCCGGGTGACCGGCCGCGCGGAGATCGTGATGCTGGCGGCGTACGGCGTGGTGGCGGCGTACGCCTTCGGGCTGCTGATGAACCTCTCCGGCTGGCCGTTCCTCCTCGGCGTCGCCGTGCCCGGTCACGAGGGCTCGCTCGACTTCGTCGCGGGCGCGCCGATGGTCGAGAACCTCCAGCGCTTCGCGGTCTTCACCTTGCTGACCTCGACCGGCAGCTTCGACACCGGGCGCGCCATCACGACGGCCGTGGCCATCGCCGCGCTCGGCCCGGCGATCCTCACGACGTTGCGTCGTGCGAGCCGCCGGGCCGTGCTGCTGAGCTGATCGCTCGCCCGGCTCGACCAGCGATCGGTCGCTACAGGTGCCAGCTGATCCGGAAGCTGCCGTCGGCGTCCCTCACGCCGGCGACCGCGATCCGGTACGTCTGACCCTTGCGGATGCGGAAGCTGACGCGGCTGCTCTTGCCCTTGCCGCCGTTGTCGTCGGCCGCGACCTTGTGCAGCTTCTTCACCTTCGAGCCGGTGTAGACGCCGAGCAGGGTGTTGAACGTCGAGCCCGAGAGGTCGATGGTCAGCCGTCCGGACTGCTTGGCCTTGTACCGGTACCAGACGGTCTTGCCGGACTTCTTGCCCGCGATCTTCCCGGGCTCCTTGCGCTCCTTGCCGGCACCGATGTTCGAGCTGACCTTCTTGCCGTGCCTGCCCTTGAGGGTGGTCGCCTTGCGGAGGTCGTCGTTGACCGGCACGTAGATGTAGCCGAGCGCGACCGCGCCCTGGCTCGCGCCGGCGCCGGCGTTCAGGCCGTCGACGGCGATCCGGTAGGTCACGCCCCGCTTGACCGTGGCCACCACCGCGCTCGTCGGCTCCGTCGCCGAGGCGTTGTCGTTGGACGCGACCTCCTTCAGCGACCCGACCGAAGCTCCCCGGTACACGCCCACGAGCGTGTCGAAGGACGAGCCGGACGTGGACAGCCGGAGCTTGCCGGTGGCCGGTGCCCTGAACTTCCACCACACCGACGCTCCGCCGGCGTTGCCGGCGACGGCCGGCTCGCCGACCTCCTTGGTCGCGCCGTTGTTGCCGCCCGTGACGTGGCCGGTCGGAGCCACCAGGTTCGTGGCCGACGCGAACGAGTCGTTCGGCAGGGGCGCGAAGAGGTTCGCGCTCATCGGGTCCGCGCAGCCGCCGTTGACGTGCATGGCGACGCCGGACGGGCGGCCCGTGTAGAGCAGCGCAGAAGGCAGGGTCGCGTCGTTGAAGTCGACGTGGCCGCTGGAGCCGGGGAACACGTCGCCCGGCCCACCCAGGTAGGGGTAGGTGTCCATGTTCTTGCTGCCGTCGGCCTCGACGACGTCGACCAGGCGATGGGCGTCGTCGCTGTTGGCGTCGTTGGTCGAGGTCACTCCCTCGTCGACGTGGTAGACGATCACGCCGCAGGACGGCAGGCCCGCGTCGTACCCGACCAGCTCACGGTTCTCGACGAGGTAGTACTCACCGGTGCCCTTGTGCGACTCGAACTTCCAGTCCACGTCCCCGGGGTTGTCGAGCAGCCGGTACGCCGTGGGGCTGGTCGCCGACGCCGGCAGCGGCGCCCCGTTGACGGCGCCGACGATCGGAGTGGGGATGATCCAGCCCTGGTAGGACTTCGAGAACGCGTCCAGCCCGGCCGGCGTGGTGCCCTGGGCGTCGGTGCCGACGCGGTTCCAGCTGCCGCCGGACATCAGGCTCCACCGCGAGATGCCGGAGCTCGAGTAGTCGGTGTCGTAGAGATCGGGGAAGCCGATGTCGTGGCCCATCTCGTGAGCCATGATCCCGATCGTCGACATGTGGCCGGGGGTGTCGAAGCTCGCACACATGAACTCGCCGAACATGGTGCCGCCGCCGCGGTTGACCAGGGTCCCGTCCAGCTGGGGAGCGGCCCCGTAGAGGCCGCCCTGGTGACCCCAGACGCTGGGGCCGCAGGTGTCGAGGGACCCGCCGTACGACGTCTCGTACCCGGCCACGATGACCGTGATGTGCAGCTCGGACGGGCTCAGCACCCCGTCCTTGTCCTTGTCGAAGGACTGGTAGTCGACGAACGGGTCGGCCGCCGTCACGGCGTCCACGCCGAGCTTGGTCTCGCTGTCGTTGTAGTTGTTCTTGAAGTCCGGGTGGTTGTACGGCAGCTGGAGCCAGCCGATCACGCCGTTGTTCGGCACCCCGCCCGACTCGGGCGCCGGGGTCAGCGCGAACCTCCCGAAGCTGTTCTGCGCGTAGTAGTTCGCCACCGATCCGGCGGCCCCGAAGAACGCCGCCGACCACTGGTCCTCGGTCGTGCCGACGCTGGCCTGGTTGGCGAAGGACACCAGGATCACCAGGCCGGGCTGGGCGCCGTTGCCGGTGCCGGGGGCTCGGTCGAGGGTGTTCCGGGCTGTGGTCGGACGAGCTGCGGCGCTCCGGGCCACGACCTGAGCTCGGACGCCCCGTGCGGCGGCCGGCGGCGCGGCCCTGCCGACCTCGAGCGACGACGCGACGGGCCGACCGGCGGCGTCGGTGCGCACGGCGTACCGCCACACGCCTCGGTCGTCCTTGGTGACGGCGTACCCACGGGTGGTCTCGTAGCCGTTGGTCTCCGAGTCGCCCCAGGCGCGGATCGTGATGCGGGTGCCGTCGGGCTGCCTGACCTGGTGCGCGAACGGGTCCACCGGCACACCGGGGTGGCGCACGGACGGGCCGGACGAGGTGGGCAGCGACGTGTCCGTGGTGACCTCGACGACCTTCGGCTCGGTGGCCGTGGCCGTCGCCTGGGCGCCGGCCGTGGGCACGGCCGCGGCGCCGCCGGCGGCGAGCGCCAGGGCGAGGCCGCCGATCACGGCGCGGGCGCGCGGGATGGAGCGATGCATCGGTTCCCCCTCGAGAAGAGCTGTCGGGTCGGAGCCGGACGTGGTGGTCCTACCCCGAGGCCGGAACCCTAACCCGCGATGTCCTCCAGGAAGTCCAGCAGCAGGTCGTGCATCTCGTCGGGACGCTCCATCTGCACGAAGTGGCTGGCCCGGAGCTCGACGTACGTCGCGTCCTCGAGGCGCTCTGCCGCGGTGCGCATGCCGCGGGCACCCGCCAGGACGTCGTAGGTCGCCGCGACCAGCATGACCGGGACCTTCACCCGGCTCAGGGAGACGCGAGCGTGCTCGGAGCTGCGCAGGGCGAGGTGGAAGTACCACTCGACGGGGATGCTGAGGAACTCACGGACGGCGCGGGCGGTGAGCTCGTTGTCCGGGGTGGGCAGCATGAATCCCGAGTGCGTCAGCAGGGCCACCGTGCGGCTGCCGACGGGCAGCCGGGAGGTGATCGGGGTGATCGCGCGGCCGGTCATCCGCAGCAGGCGGGAGAGACCGACGGTCACGTTGCGCGCCACGCCGTACGGGAGGCGCAGCGGGCCGAGCATGGTCGCGAAGGTGTCGCCGGGCACGCCCGCGACGGCGAAGATGCCGGTCACCCGCTCGGGGTGGCGCACCGCGAGCTCGAAGGCCGTGTTGACGCCCATCGACCAGCCCATCAGCACCGCCCGGTCGACACCGAAGTGGTCCATCACCGACAGCGCGTCCTCCACGAACTCCTCGATGCCCACCCGCGCCGGGTCGGCAGGACGGGCGGACCCGCCGGTGCCGCGGTGGTTCCACGAGACGATCCGGACGCCGCAGTCGGCGCGCAGCAGGGCCGGCCAGGCCCACGGGCTGACCCCGAGGCCGTTGCACAGCACCACGGTCGGTCCGTCGATGCGTCCCATGGGGTCGTTCGTCCAGGCGCGGAGGCGGGTCCCGTCGTCGCTGAGGATGTGGTGGAACTCCACCACCGACTCGATGGGCTTGCTCGTCCTGCTGGTCCACGCCGAGTCGGGTGTGCGTGCGGTCATGGGCTGCATTGTCCCGTCGGGAGGCCTCAGTCCGGGGCGGGCTCGCCGAGCGTGTCGGTGCCGCGCGTCGCGCCGATGCTGGCCGCCATCACCGCGGCAACCGCGACCCACTGCACCGCGGAGAGGTACTCCTGGAGCACCACGATGCCCGCCAGGGCGGCCGCGGCCGGCTCGAGGCTCATCAGGATGCTGAACACCGCCGGCCGGATGCTGCGCAGCGCCATCAGCTCGGCCGAGTACGGGATCACCGAGCTCAGCAGCCCGACCGCCGCGCCGAGCAGCAGGATCCGCGGGTCGGTGAGGTCGGTGCCGCCCTGCGGCACGGCGAAGGGCGCCAGCATCACCGTGGCCACCAGGCTCGCCATCGCCAGCCCGTCGAGCCCGGCCCACCGGCTTCCGGTCTGCGCGCTGAGCAGGATGTACGCCGCCCAGGCCGCGCCGGCGAGCAGCGCGAAGCCGACGCCCAGCAGGTCGAGGTCGGCCTTCTCGAACCCGAGGAGTCCCACCCCCAGCGCCGCCAGCCCGACCCACACGAGGTCGCGCGCGCGCCGCGACATGACCACGGCGAGCACGAGCGGGCCGGCGAACTCGAACGTCACGGCCAGACCCAGCGGGATCCGGGCGAAGGCCTGGTAGATGGACCAGTTCATCGCGCCGAGGGTGACGCCGAAGGCGATCACGGTGAGCCAGTCGTCGCGGCTGCGGCCGCGCACCTGGGGCCGCGCCCAGGCGAGCAGCACGGCGGAGCTGGTGACCAACCGCAGCCAGACCATGGCCGTCGGCTCGATCTCGCCGAACAGGTTCTTGGCGACCGCGGCGCCCAGCTGGACCGAGGCGATCCCGGCCAGCACCAGCCAGATCGGGGAGATCTGGCGACGGGTCACGCCCGCGAGACTAGGACGATGCGCACCGATGAGTCGCCGTCCGTGGCCCGGTCTACAGTGCGAGGACCGCCCGCAGGAAGGAGAAGCACGTGGCCGGAAGCAGGACGATCGTGATGGTCGGCACCCGCAAGGGACTGTGGATCGGCAGGTCCGACGAGGCCCGCGAGGAGTGGGCGTTCGACGGACCGCACTTCGACATGGAGGAGGTCTACTCCTGCCTGGTCGACAAGCGAGGTGACACGCCCCGGCTGCTGGCCGGAGCGAGCTCGAGCTGGCTGGGACCGCAGGTCTGGCGGTCCGACGACCTCGGCGGGTCCTGGCAGGAGACTCCCAACGGCGCCATCCGCTTCCCCGAGGGCACCGAGGAGACGCTGGCCCGCATCTGGCAGCTCGTCGTCGGTCCCGAGGACGGCGTCGTCTACGCCGGCACCGAGCCCGGGGCCGTCTGGCGCTCGACCGACCGTGGTGAGACGTTCACGCTCGAGCAGGCCCTCTGGGACCACCCGGAGCGCCCCGAGTGGGGAGCCGGCTTCGGGGGCCAGGCGTTCCACACGATCCTGCCCCACCCCACCGACCCGGAGTCGGTGACCGCGGCCATCTCGACCGGCGGCGTCTACCAGACGACCGACGGCGGCGCCTCCTGGCACGCGCGCAACCAGGGCATCAAGGCGGAGTTCCTGCCCGAGGGCCAGCAGTACCCGTCGTTCGGCCAGTGCGTGCACAAGGTGACGCGGCACCCCGCCCGTCCGGAGCGGCTGTACCTCCAGAACCACGGCGGCGTCTACCGCTCCGACGACGAGGGCGGGGTCTGGAAGTCCATCGCCGACGGCCTGCCCGCGGAGTTCGGGTTCCCGATCGTCGTCCACCCCCACGAGCCCGACACGGTCTACGTCTTCCCGCTCAGCGACAGCGCCGGCCGCTACCCGACGGACGGCAAGGCGCGGGTGTGGCGCTCGCGCGACGCGGGGGAGACCTGGGAGGAGCTCGGTGACGGCGGGATGAACGGACTGCCTGACGCTTTCTACGTCGGCGTGATGCGCGACGCGATGACCGTCGACGACCACGAGAGCGCCGGGCTGTACGTCGGCACCCGCAACGGCGCCGTCTGGGCCTCGGCCGACTCGGGCGAGACGTGGCGGCAGATCGTGGCGGACCTGCCCGACGTGATGGCCGTCCGCGCCGCATCGCTGTAGACAGGTGCCCATGGGACGCCCGTTCACCATCACCCGCAGCACGAGCATCGCCGCCAACCCGCAGGTCATCCACGGGCTCGTCGACGACTTCCACCAGTGGGTGAAGTGGTCCCCCTGGGAGGACCTCGACCCGGCGCTGCAGCGCTCCTTCTCCGGCCCCGACAAGGGCGTCGGCGCCCACTACGCCTGGAAGGGCAACCGCAAGGCCGGCGAAGGGAGCATGGAGATCACCGGCCTCGCGCCGGACGCCGTCGACATCGACCTGCGCTTCCTCCAGCCCTGGAACGCCTCCAACCAGGTCCGCCTGGCCCTGCGCCCCACGGCGACGGGCACCGACGTCACCTGGACCATGCGCGGCGAGCACGTCGGGCTGATGGGACTGATGAGCCGGGTGATGCCGCTCGACAGGATGGTCGGCAAGGACTTCGAGAAGGGACTCGCGCGCCTCAAGGCCGTCGCCGAGCAGACCGCGTGACCGACGACCCGGTCGGGGCGGCGCTCGCGGCGGCGTCGACCGCCCTGGGCCGCGAGCTGGGCGACCTCGGTGGGCTCGGAGGCAGCGACCGGTCCAACGTGCACCGGGTGACCGACGGCACGGACGCGTTCGTGGTCAAGGGCTACTCGGCGGGAAGCCGCACCTCCTGGGCCCGCGAGCGCGTCGGGCTCGCCGTCGCCGGACCGCTCGGCCTCGCGCCGCGTCTGCTCGCGATGGCCGACGACCCACATCTCGTGGTGATGGAGGACCTCGGGAGCCCTCCCAGCGTCGCCGACCACCTCCTCGGCTCCGACCCACAGGCGGCCGACGCCGCCCTGCTCGCGTGGGCGACCGCACTCGGCACCCTGCACGCAGGCACCTACGCGGATCGTGGGCGGATCCGCGACGAGTTCGACGTCGCCGAGGCCGAGGCCGCGACGGACGAGCCGTCCGACCGGTTCCACGGTGGCGTCGCCGGCAGCCTCGACGACGCCACCGCCGACTGGGCGGCCAACGCCGACGAGCTCGGGTTCGCCGGCCCGCCCGACCTACGCGCGCTCGGCGCGCCGCTGGCAGACGAGGCCCGGCACGCGCTCAGCCCCGCCGACGTGTGCCCCGACAACAACCTGCTGCTGGACGACGGCTGCCGGCTGATCGACTTCGAGTGGTCCGAAGTGCGCCACGTCGCCTGGGACGCGGCGTACCTCGCCGTGCCCTGGCCGACGTGCTGGTGCTCGTGGCGCATCCCCGAGGACACCTCGGCCCGCACCCTGGACGCCTACCGCGAGGCGGCGGCCACCGGCATCCCGTACGTCGGCACCGACGGGTTCGCGGCCGACGTCGCCATCGCCCGGGTGTGCTGGGCGCTGATCTCGGTCTCCTGGTCGCTGAAGACCGCCCTGCGCGAGGAGCAGACGCCGCACCCTGCGAGTCCCGGAACCCGGCCGCGGATGCAGCATCGCCTCCGCCTCGTCGCGGAGTCGGGCACGGCCGCCTCGGCCTTCGCCGGCAAGGTGCTCGAGCACACCCGCGAGCGGTGGGGCGATCTCGCGCTCGCGCTCGCCCCGGCCTACCGCTGAGTGCCGCCACTAGGCTCGCAGCATGCCCGAGCACGACATCAAGCCCCGCTCCCGCGACGTCACCGACGGCCTGGAGAAGACCGCGGCGCGAGGAATGCTCCGGGCCGTCGGCATGGGCGACGAGGACTTCGCCAAGCCGCAGATCGGTGTCGCGTCGTCGTGGAACGAGATCACGCCCTGCAACCTGTCGCTGGACCGGCTGGCCAAGGCCGTGAAGAACGGCGTGCACGCGGCCGGGGGCTACCCGCTGGAGTTCGGGACCATCTCGGTCTCCGACGGCATCGCCATGGGCCACGAGGGCATGCACTTCTCGCTGGTCTCCCGCGAGGTGATCGCCGACTCGGTCGAGACGGTGATGATGGCCGAGCGGCTCGACGGGTCGGTCCTGCTGGCGGGCTGCGACAAGTCGCTGCCCGGCATGCTGATGGCCGCCGCCCGGCTCGACCTCGCCAGCGTCTTCCTCTACGCCGGCTCGATCATGCCCGGCCAGGTCGACGGCCACGACGTGACGATCATCGACGCCTTCGAGGCCGTCGGCGCCTGCCTCGCGGGCAAGATCACCCGCGAGGAGGTCGACCGCATCGAGCGGGCGATCTGCCCGGGCGAGGGAGCCTGTGGCGGGATGTACACCGCCAACACGATGGCCGCCGTCGGCGAGGCTCTCGGGATGTCCCTGCCCGGCTCCGCCGCACCGCCGGCCGTCGACCGCCGGCGCGACGGCTTCGCCCACCGCTCCGGCCAGGCCGTCGTGGAGATGCTGCGGCACGGCATCACCGCCCGCCAGGTGATGACCCGCGAGGCGTTCGAGAACGCCATCGCCGTGGTGATGGCCCTCGGCGGCTCCACCAACGCCGTGCTGCACCTGCTCGCGATCGCCCGGGAGGCCGACGTCGACCTGCGGCTGGAGGACTTCAACCGGATCGGTGACAAGGTGCCGCACCTCGGCGACCTCAAGCCGTTCGGCCGCTACGTGATGAACGACGTCGACAAGGTCGGCGGCATCCCCGTGGTGATGCGGGCGCTGCTCGACGCGGGCCTGATGCACGGCGACGTGCTCACCGTCACCGGCAAGACGATGGCCGAGAACCTCGCCGAGCTGACGCCGCCCGACCTCGACGACGACGTCATCAGGAGCCTGGACCGGCCCATCCACCGCACCGGTGGGATCACCATCCTGATGGGGTCGCTCGCCCCCGAGGGCGCGGTGGTCAAGAGCGCCGGTTTCGACGACGACGTGTTCCGCGGCACCGCCCGGGTCTTCGACCGCGAGCGCGCCGCACTCGACGCGCTGACGGCCGGGCAGATCCAGCCGGGCGACGTCGTGGTGATCCGCTACGAGGGCCCGAAGGGCGGCCCGGGCATGCGCGAGATGCTCGCCATCACCGGCGCGATCAAGGGCGCCGGCCTCGGCAAGGACGTGCTGCTGGTGACCGACGGGCGGTTCTCGGGAGGCACGACCGGGCTCTGCGTCGGCCACATCGCTCCGGAGGCCGTCGACGGCGGACCGATCGCGTTCGTCCGCGATGGCGACGCGATCACGCTCGACGTCCGCAACCGCACGCTCGAGGTCGAGATCCCCGACCTCGAGGCCCGCCAGGACGGCTGGGTTCCGCTGCCGCCGGTCTACACCCGCGGTGTGCTGGGCAAGTACGTGCAGCTCGTGCAGTCCGCCGCGCACGGGGCCGTCTGCGGCTAGCGGTCGTCCGATCGGTCGGCCTGGCTGGTACGGACAACTGGTCCACCTGGTCAATTCGGGTCAAATCTCCGGCGTTCTCCGGCGCACCCTTCGGCGGCCCTTCTAGCGTCGTCATGCGGTCACCCCCCGGACCGCAACGACCCCCCGAGAGCCCCCCATGTCGATCGCAGCCCCCGCCGTGACACCCCGGTCGAACCCGGCCGGTGATGCGTCGCGTCGGGGCGACTGCAGCGGTGCCCGGTGAAGGCGTACGCCGGCTCGGTCCGGCTCCCCACGCTCGACCGGGCGCGGCTCGGGACCGTCATCCGGCCGGCCACCCCGGCCGTCGAACTCCTGGTGGTCGGTGTCCTCGCGCGTCCCGGGGACGCACGGCTCGCCGAGGGAGTCGGCGCAGGTCTGGCCCGCCGACCCGACCTGCTCGTCGACGTGCGGCCGGCGACGGTCGAGGCGCCGTACCGCGCCGCCGCCGTGGTCGCCGCCCGCATGCTCGAGGGCGGGGCGCGAGTGATCGTCACCGACCTCCCCGCGCGGGCGCTGCGCCGGCTCGCGCCGCTGTGCCGCCAGTACGGCGCCGCCCTGGTGGCCCTGGGCACCGGCAGCCTCGAGGTGCCCGACCCGATCGACGGCGTGGTCCACGTGACCGAGCTCCGCTGGCAGGCCTCCTTCGCGCTCGGCGACTGGTCGGCGCGCCACCTCGACGAGCGGCTGTTCCAGATCATCGCCGCCCCCGACGCCCAGTTCGAGGTCGTCGACGCCCTCGTCCGCGGACACCGTGGCGCCGGCGGTGTCGTCGCCGGCAGCGCCACCACGCACGACCGCGCGACGGGCACCGGCGTCGAGGACGCCGCCATGGCCGCGCTCCTCGCCGAGGCGGGGACGGTGGCCGTGCACGCGGGCGGCGCGCGGGCCCACGACATCGTCCGCGCCGTGCGCCGCACCTGCGGCGACGTGGCGATCGTGCTCGACGGACCCGACGACCGCGAGGTGGCCGAGCTCAGCCGCAGGTTCGGAGCCGTCTACTCCGCCAGGGCCGCGGGCGCCGGCAGCACCGCGGAGGACGCGGGCCTGCTGATCGCCTTCGCCGGGACGCAGATCGCCGACGAGCGTCCCTGGTCCGACCTCACCCGCGTGCTCGCCGGAGTCACCGTCGCGGGCGTCGCGGGCCCGGTCACCCTGGACCCGCTCACCCACACGATCGTCAGCCAGGTCGCCGTCCGGCGGACCAGCGCCGGCCGGCCCAGCGTGGTCGCGCGGCGTTCGGCCTGAACTTCCGCGAGCGTCCCCGGAACCTGGGGCTCCCACGCCTAGCGTGACCGTCGTGCAGCGCCCGATCCCCGCTCCGCGCCGCCGTGCGGCGGTGCTCGGGCTCGCCCTCGTGCTGCTGGCGGCGCTCGGCGCCGTGCTCACCGACGGGCGACCCGGTGCGCCCCGGCCGGAGGGCGCGCTCGTGCCGGCCGCGGCACCGGCGGCCGCCTCACCGTCCACCGCGCCGTTCGTGCCGGTCGAGCCGGCCGCCCCGGTCGCCGTACGCCGGGTGCCCGAGCTGCCCGGCGGCGGCACCCGCGTCTTCGGCCGGAACCGGTTCCTGGTCGCCTACTACGGCACGGCCGGCACCGGCTCGCTCGGCGTCCTGGGGGAGACGGCTCCCGACGAGATGCAGCGGCGGCTGCGCCGCGCGGCCCATCCGTTCCGGCTGCCGGGCGAGCGGATCCAGTCGGTGTACGAGCTGATCGTGACGGTTGCCGACCCGATCCCCGGTCCCGACGGCGACTACAGCCACGACATCGCCGCCGACCACGTGCGCGACTACATCGACGCCGCGCACCGCAACGGCGCCCTGGTGGTGCTCGACCTGCAGCCCGGCCGGTCGGACTTCCTGAAGGTGGCCCGGCGGTGGGCCTGGGCGCTGAAGGACCCGTGGGTGGGGCTCGCGCTCGATCCCGAATGGCGGATGGGGCCGCGCCAGGTCCCGGGCCGGGCGATCGGCAGCGTGACCGCGGCGGAGGTCAACCGGGTCTCGGCCTGGCTGAGCGGGCGCGTCGAGCGTCAACGACTCCCCGAGAAGCCCTTCCTGCTGCACCAGTTCCGCGGCACGATGATCGGTTCGATCCAGCGGGTCGAGCAGCGCCCCGGGCTCGCCATGGTGCAGCACGCCGACGGGTTCGGCACGCAGGCGCAGAAGCTCGCGACGTACCACGCCATCGCCCGCCCCGGGCAGTTCGCGATGGGCTTCAAGCTGTTCTACGACGAGGACGTGCACCGCTTCACCCCGGCACGGGTACGCCGGATCCGCCCGGCCATCAGGTTCGTGTCCTACCAGTGACCGATCGCTGGTCGAGCCGGGCGAGCGCCAGCGAGCCCGTGTCGAGACCCGGCGAGTCCGCGTCTAGGTTGCTGTCGTGCGTCATCCCGCCTTCGCCGACCACCACGTGCACCTCGGGCTGGTCGACGTCTCGCGGCTGGCCGCCTCGGGGATCGGGCGGGTGGTCGACCTCGGCTGGTCCGACGACGTGGCCGACCTCGCCGCGGCGGCGCCGGTGCACGCGGAGTACGCCGGCCGCTTCGTGGCGGCCCCGGGCGGGTACCCGGGCGCCAGCCGATGGGCCCCGCCACGCTGCACCAGCGAGGTCGCCGAACCGCGCGACGCGGCGGCTGCCGTCATGCATCAGGTGGCCCTCGGCGCGGCGGTGGTGAAGACCACGCTCAACCGGGACGCCGGGCCGGTGCCCGACGTGGCGACCCTGTCCGCCGTGGTCGTCGCGGCCGCCGAGGCCGGCCTGCCCGTGGTCGCCCACGCCCAGGGCCCCGGGATGGTCGAGCTCGCGCTGGCGGCGGGCGTGCCGGCCCTGGCGCACACGCCCTGGACGCACCGGCTCGACGACGAGGTGCGTCGCGGAGGCCGTCGAGGCGGGGCAGGCCTGGGTCAGCACGCTGGACATCCATGGCTACGGCACGAGCACGCCCGACCAGGACCGGGCCGTCGACAACCTGGCGCGTTTCCACGCTGCGGGTGGCCGGGTCCTCTACGGCACCGACCTGGGCAACGGCCCGCTGCCCGAGTCGCTGAACCTGCGCGAGCTCGGGCCTGCTCGCCGACGCCGGGCTGACCGACGACGACCTGATGGCCGCCCTGACCGACCCCTGGCCGTTCGCCGAGCAGCAGACCCGCGCAGTGACGGAGGTGCCGGACGGGCCGGAGCCGCTGCTCGACCGCCTGGCCGCACGCGCGCGTCGTACCGGAGGAGGAGTGGTGACGGTGACCGACCCGCTGGAGGAGTACCGCGACAGGTTCGTCGGCACCGACTCCGGTCTCGTCTACTTCGACGGCAACTCGCTGGGCCGGCCCGCTGAAGGTCACGGCCGAGCGGCTGGCGTCCTTCGTGACCGATGCCTGGGGCGGCCGGCTGATCCGCGGCTGGGACGAGCACTGGTTCGACCTGCCGCTGACCCTCGGCGACGAGATCGGCCGGGTCTGCCTGGGCGCCGGGCCGGGCCAGGTGGCCGTCGGCGACTCGACGACCGTGCTGCTCTACAAGCTGATGCGCGCCGCGGTGGCGGCGCGGCCCGGTCGCACCGAGATCGTCATCGACCGCGACAACTTCCCGACCGACCGCTACGTCGCCGACGGCGTCGCCCGCGAGTGCGGCCTCGAGCTGCGTTGGGTCGATGTCGACCGGGCGGCCGGCGTGACCCCCGACCTGCTGGCCGATGCCGTCTCCGAGCGGACGGCGCTGGTCGTCGCTCAGCCACGTCGCCTACCGGTCGGCGTACCTGGCCGACGGCGCGGCGCTGACCCGGATCGCCCACGACGCCGGCGCGCTCGTGCTCGTGGGACCTGTCGCACTCGGGCGGCTCGGTGCCCGTCGACGCTCGACGCGTGGGGCGCGGACCTGGCCGTCGGCTGCACCTACAAGTACCTCAACGGCGGACCCGGGTCACCGGCCTACTGCTACGTCGCCGAGCGTCACCTCGACTCGCTCACCCAGCCGATCCAGGGCTGGATGGGCGCCGTCGGACCCGTTCCTGATGGGGCCGGTCTACACGCCGACGGCCGGCATCCGCCGCTTCCTGTCGGGGACGCCCGCCGTCGTCGGCATGCTCGCGGTCGCCGACATGGTCGAGCTCATCGCCGAGGTCGGGATGGCGGCGGTCCGCGAGAAGTCGGTGGGGCTCACCGAGCACGCGATCGCGCTCGCCGACGAGCACCTCGCCGACCTCGGCGTCACCGTCGCCTCGCCGCGGGACGCCGCCCGGCGCGGCGGGCACGTCACGCTCCAGCACCCGGCGATGCGCCAGGTGGTCGACGACGCTCTGGCAGCGCGACGTGATCCCCGACTACCGCGACCCCGGCGGCCTGCGGGTCGGGCTGTCGCCGCTCTCCACGTCGTACGACGAGGTCGACCGCGGCATCGCCGCCGTCAGGGAGCTGCTCGCATGACGCCCGTCAACGAGCACGGCCAGCCGATCGGCGAGCCGGTCGAGTGGGAGCCGCCGTCGAGCTCCCGTGCCAGTGGTCCTGACAGGGCGGTACGTCACCGTCACCGGGCTCGAGCACGCGCACGCCGAGGAGCTGTACGACGCGCTGTGCCGGCCCGAGGACGACGCGCTGTGGACCTACCGGCTCGGCCGACCGGCCCCGACGCCCGGCGCGATGGACACCTTCGTCGCGGGACTGCTGGCCCACCCGAGCGGACGTGACGTTCGCGATCTGCCCCGAGGGACGCGGTCCCGAGGGCATCGCCACGCTGATGCGCGTCGACGCCGCCGAACGGCTCGGTCGAGGTCGGCGGCATCCTGCTGGCGCGGTCCGCTGCAGCGGACTCCGGCGTCGACCGAGGCGATGTACCTGCTGCCCGCCACGTCTTCGACGCCCTCGGCTACCGCAGGTACGAGTGGAAGTGCGACTCCCTCAACGAGCCGTCCCGGGTCGCCGCCGCCCGGCTCGGCTTCACCTACGAGGGCCGGTTCCGCAACGCGATGGTCTACAAGGGCCGCAACCGCGACACCGACTGGTTCTCGATCACCGACGCCGAGTGGCCGCGCGTCGCGCGCCGCCCACGAGGCGTGGCTCGACCCCGCCAACTTCGACGAGTCCGGCGTCCAGCGCCGGCGCCTCAGCGACCTCATCGCTGTCGCTGTGGCGTGAGCGAGCGTGACTAGCGCAGCTTCATCCCTCGCGACCCGAGCGCCACGTCGAGTCGGCTGGAGCGGCATGCACGTGCCCGAGACGTGTTGATGATCGCGTCGGCGACAAGCTGCTGCTGTCGCTGTGGGCGAGCCGGGTTCGAGGCCGAGGTCGGCCGATCCGCGCGGCGAGGGGCACGCCCGATCACCCTGGCCCACAACCTGCCCACCCGCGAGGAGGTCGACGCCGTGCTCGAGGACGCCCGCGCCGCCGGGGCGCCGTACGTCGGCGACGCGGTCGAGCGCGAGTGGGGCGGCTACACCGGCTACTTCGCCGACCCGGCCGGCTTCCGCTGGGAGATCGCCTACAACCCCGGACCCATCGGGCAGACCGTCCTGCCCGAAGGACAGAGAGGACACATGGCCGACACCCTCAAGCGTTCGCGAGGTCCTCGAGCAGCAGCCCGAGGGCTGGGAGGTCCTGCTCGGCGCGATCGAGGCGCTCTACGCAGACCGGCGACTTCGCGACGGGGCTCGCCTTCGTCAACCGCGTCGGGAGGCGGCCGAGGCGGCCAACCACCACCCCGACATCACGCTGACCTACCCGACCGTGCACATCCGGCTGTCCAGCCACGACGCCGGCGGCGTCACCGAGCCGCGACCTCGCGCTGGCCGGCACGATCCGCGACATCGCCGCCGACCTGGGCATCGCGGCCACGCCGCGAGAAGCTCAGCCGGATCGAGTTCGGGCTCGACGCCCACGACCGCGAGGCGGTCGGGGCGTTCTGGGCGGCGGTCCTCGGCTACGACCTCGACGACCTCGACATCGTCGACCCGCAGGGCCGGCAGGTCACCCTCTGGCTGCAGGAGACCGACGCGCACGACGAGCCGCGGCAGCGCTTCCACGTCGACGTCACGGTGCCGCCCGACCAGGCGCAGGCCCGCATCGACGCGGCGCTCGCGGCAGGCGGCACCCTCGTCTCCGACGACCGCGCGCCGGCGTTCACCGTGCTCGCCGACCCGGAGGGCAACAAGGTCTGCGTCTGCACCTCGCTGGGCCGCGACTGAGCTGCGACGCCGCCAGCATCCGGGACCGCGGTCCCGGATGCTGGGACGCCTGGGAGACTCAGCTGACGGATCGTCCGGCCCGGCGGCTACCGTGGGCGCATGCGCACGACGCTTGTACGCACCCGACGCGAGGACTGAGGACCAGCCGGTCTCGACCTCGCGTCACCCCTCGTTGCCGATTCGGCCGAGGGGTTTTTTCATGGACGCACACCGACCGACACCACAGGAAGCCAGGGCACATGGGCGAGCAAGATCACGGACGGCACCGGTCACCGGTGCGCAGAGCCTGATCAAGTCGCTGGAGGCCGCCGGCACCACCGACATCTTCGGCATCCCGGGCGGCGCCATCCTCCCGGCGTACGACCCGCTGATGGACTCCACGATCCGCCACATCCTGGTCCGCCACGAGCAGGGCGCCGGGCACGCGGCCCAGGGGTACGCCGCCGCGACCGGCCGGGTGGGCGTGTGCATGGCCACGTCCGGGCCGGGCGCGACCAACCTGGTCACGCCGATCGCCGACGCCCACATGGACTCCGTCCCGATCGTGGCCATCACCGGCCAGGTCGGCGCCGCGGCGATCGGCACCGACGCCTTCCAGGAGGCCGACATCCGCGGCATCACGATGCCGATCACCAAGCACAACTTCCTGGTCACCGACCCCGACGAGATCCCGCGCGTGATCGCCGAGGCCTTCTACATCGCCTCGACCGGCCGCCCGGGCCCGGTGCTCGTCGACGTCGCCAAGTCCGCGCTCCAGGCGCGGACGACGTACGCCTGGCCGACCGAGCTGCACCTGCCCGGCTACCGGCCCGATCACCCGGCCGCACGCCAAGCAGATCCGCGAGGCCGCCCGGCTGATGCTGGAGCGCGAAGCGGCCGGTCCTCTACGTCGGCGGCGGCGTGATCCGCGCCGGCGCCTCGCCGCGAGCTCAAGGTGCTCGCCGAGCTCACCGGCATGCCGGTGCTGACCACGCTGATGGCGCGCGGCGCCTTCCCCGACAGCCACCCGCAGCACCTCGGCATGCCCGGCATGCACGGCACCGTCGCGGCGGTCGCGGGGCTGCAGCGCAGCGACCTGATCATCAGCCTCGGGGCGCGGTTCGACGACCGGGTGACCGGCAACCTCGACTCGTTCGCGCCCGGGCGCCAGGATCATCCACGCCGACATCGACCCGGCCGAGATCGGCAAGAACCGCGCACGTCGACGTGCCGATCGTCGGCGACGCGCGCGAGGTGATCTCCGACCTGGTCGTCGCGCTCAAGGCCGAGGCCGACGCCGGCCACACCGGCGACTACGAGGCCGTGGGTCGACTTCCTGGCCGGACATCAAGAAGCGCTACCCGCTCGCCTACGACCAGCCCGACGACGGCACGCTCGCCCCGCAGTACGTCATGGAGCGGCTCGGCAAGATCGCCGGCCCCGAGGCGATCTACGTCGCCGGCGTCGGCCAGCACCAGATGTGGGCGGCGCACTTCGTCGGCTACGAGAACCCCGGCACCTGGATCAACTCCGGCGGCCTCGGCACGATGGGCTTCTCGGTGCCGGCGGCGATGGGCGCCAAGGTCGGCCGGCCCGACGCGACGGTCTGGTCGATCGACGGCGACGGCTGCTTCCAGATGACCAACCAGGAGCTGGCCACCTGCGCGATCAACGACATCCCGATCAAGGTCGCGATCATCAACAACGAGTCGCTCGGCATGGTCCGCCAGTGGCAGACGCTGTTCTACAACGAGCGCTACTCCAACACCGACCTGCACACCGGGCCGGACCGGCGGATCCCCGACTTCGTCAAGCTCGCCGAGGCCTACGGCTGCGTCGGCCTCGCGTGCGAGTCGCCCGACCAGGTCGACGCCACGATCGAGAAGGCGATGGCGATCGACGACCAGCCCGTCGTCGTCGACTTCCGGGTGCACCGCGACGCGATGGTGTGGCCGATGGTCGCCGCCGGCACCAGCAACGACGACATCAAGTACGCCCGCGACCTCGCCCCCGAGTTCGACAAGGACGACCTCTGACATGTCCCGTCACACCCTGTCCGTCCTGGTCGAGAACAAGCCCGGCGTGCTCGCCCGGATCGCCGGACTGTTCGCCCGGCGCGGCTACAACATCGACTCCCTCGCGGTCGGCCCGACCGAGCACGACGAGGTCTCCCGGATGACCATCGTGGTCAACGTCGAGGAGTCCCCGCTCGAGCAGGTCACCAAGCAGCTCAACAAGCTGGTCGAGGTGATCAAGATCGTCGAGCTCGACGGTTCGGCCTCGGTCAACCGCGAGCTGCTGCTGGTCAAGGTGCGCGCCGACGCCGAGACCCGCGGCCAGATCCTCGACGTGGTCGAGCTGTTCCAGGCCAAGGTCGTCGACGTCTCCCCCGACACCGTGGTCGTCCAGGCGGTCGGCAACGTCGACAAGCTCGCCGACCTGCGCCGCCTGCTCGAGCCCTTCGGCATCCGCGAGCTCGTCCAGTCCGGCATGGTCGCCATCGGCCGCGGCCCCCGCTCCATCTCCGAGCGCACCCTGCGCCCGGTCGCCGTACCCTCCCCGTCGCGGACGGCGATGATTCACCGGCTGACCGGTGAATCCTTGGGTTGTCCGCTGAAGCATTGCGTGCCAACCCACGACATGTGACGGACAACCCCCGTGACAAGTCCCAGACCATATCACACCAGAAGGAGCGCCCACCGTGGCCCAGATGTTCTACGACGACGACGCCGACCTCGCCCTGATCCAGGGCAAGAACGTGGCCGTGCTCGGCTACGGCAGCCAGGGCCACGCCCACTCGCTGTCGCTGCGCGACTCCGGCGTCGACGTCCGGATCGGACTGCCCGAGGGCTCGAAGTCGCGGGCCAAGGCCGAGGCCGAGGGCCTGCGCGTACTCACCCCGGCCGAGGCGGTCGAGGAGGCCGACGTCATCGTGATCCTGGCCCCCGACCACAAGCAGCGCCAGCTCTACACCGAGTCCGTCGAGCCCAACATCGCGCCGGGCGACACCCTCGTCTTCGGCCACGGCTTCAACATCCGCTTCGGCTACATCACCCCGCCCGACGGCGTCGACGTGTTCATGGTCGCCCCGAAGGGCCCGGGCCACCTGGTCCGTCGCGAGTACGTCGACGGGCGCGGCGTACCCGTCCTGGTCGCGGTCGAGAAGGACTACTCCGGCAAGGCCTGGGACCTCGCCCTCTCCTACGCCAAGGCCATCGGCGGCCTGCGCGCCGGCGGCATCAGGACGACCTTCACCGAGGAGACCGAGACCGACCTGTTCGGCGAGCAGGCGGTGCTGTGCGGCGGCGCGAGCCAGCTGGTGATGTACGGCTTCGAGGTGCTCACCGAGGCGGGCTACCAGCCCGAGGTCGCCTACTTCGAGTGCCTCCACGAGCTGAAGCTGATCGTCGACCTGATGTACGAGGGCGGCATCGCCAAGCAGCGCTGGTCGGTCTCCGACACCGCCGAGTACGGCGACTACGTCTCCGGCCCGCGGGTCGTCGACGAGCACGTGAAGGAGAACATGAAGAAGATCCTGGCCGAGATCAAGGACGGCTCGTTCGCGCAGCGGTTCATCGACGACCAGGACGCCGGCGGACCCGAGTTCAAGGCGCTGCGCGAGAAGGGCGAGCAGCACCCGATCGAGCAGACCGGCCGCGAGCTGCGCAAGCTGATGGCCTGGGTGAAGTCGCACGACGACGACTACACCGAGGGCACCGCCACCCGCTGAGCCGATGACCTACACCCACGGGCACGCCGAGTCCGTGCTGCGCTCGCACCGCAGCCGGACGGCGGCCAGCTCGGCGGCGTACCTCCTTCCCCACCTGGAGCCCGGCCATCGCCTGCTCGACGTGGGCTCGGGTCCCGGCACGATCACGGCCGACCTTGCCGGGATCGTCGCCGAGGTCGTCGCCGTGGAGGCGAACGAGGAGGCCGCGGCGATCACCCGCGCCGGGGCGCCCGGCGTCGAGGTGCGGGTCGCGGACGTGCACGCATTGCCCTTCGGCGACGACGAGTTCGACGTCGTGCACGCCCACCAGGTCCTCCAGCACGTCGCCGACCCCGTGCGCGCGCTGCGCGAGATGGCGCGCGTGACGCGGCCCGGGGGAGTGGTGGCGGCACGCGACGCCGACTACGCGGCACTCGCCTGGTGGCCGCGGCCGCCCGAGCTCGACCGGTGGCTGGAGCTGTACTCCGCGGCCGCACGCGCCAACGGCGGCGAGCCCGACGCCGGCCGGCGCCTGCTCTCGTGGGCGCACGCCGCCGGCATGTACGACGTGACGGCGACGTCCTCGACCTGGTGCTACGCGACCCCGGAGACCCGCGACTGGTGGGGCGGCATGTGGGCCGACCGCATCGTCGGCTCGGCGCTGGCCGACCAGCTCGTGGGGGAAGGCCGGGCAACCCGAGAGGAGCTCGAGGAGATCTCGGACGCCTGGCGGCGCTGGGCCGCCGACCCCGACGGCTGGTTCTCCGTCCACCATGGCGAGATCCTCTGCTCCGTTGATCCCTGATCGCTGGTCGAGCCCGCGAGCGCCAGCGAGCGGTGTCGAGACCTGTCGACCAGAGAGGTCTCGACACGCCGCTCGTTCCTCGCGGCGGCTCGACCACCGAACTCGGCGTGAAAGGTGGGATGAGGTTAGGCAAACCTAACTTGGTGGCGTAGCATCCTCGACCGTGCTCGCGAACTACCTGATCGGCCTGCGTGAAGGCCTCGAGGCGGCGCTGGTCGTCAGCATCCTCGTCGCCTACCTCGTCAAGACCGACCGCCGGCACCTGCTCGGCCGGATCTGGGCCGGTGTCGCGGTAGCCGTCGGCGCCAGCCTGGCGTTCGGGGCGCTGCTCACCTTCGGCCCGCGCGGGCTCACGTTCGAGGCCCAGGAGCTGATCGGCGGGTCGCTGTCGATCGTCGCGGTCTGCTTCGTGACATGGATGATCTTCTGGATGGCGCGGGCGGCCCGCGGCATCGCCGGCGAGCTCCGCGGCCGCATCGACGACGCCGCCGAGGGCAGCGCGTGGTCGCTCGCCGTCGTCGCCGTGCTGGCCGTCGGCCGCGAGGGCCTGGAGACCGCGCTGTTCCTCTGGGCCGCGACCCAGGCCGGCACCCGTGACGCCGGTGCCGGCGCCGCCCCGACCTGGGAGCCGTTGCTCGGCGCCGGTCTCGGCCTCGCCACGGCCACCGCGCTGGGCTACCTCCTCTACCGCGGCGCCATCCGGATCAACCTCACCAGGTTCTTCACCTGGACCGGCGCGTTCCTGATCCTGGTCGCGGCCGGCGTGCTGTCGTACGGCGTCCACGACCTGCAGGAGGCCGGCTTCCTGCCCGGCCTGCACACCATCGCCTTCGACGTCTCCGACACCATCGCGCCGGGCACCTGGTACGCCACCGTCCTCAAGGGCGTCCTCAACTTCTCACCCGTGACCACGCGACTCGAGGCCCTCGCCTGGGTGCTGTACGCCGTCTCGACGATGGCCCTCTTCCTGCGCTCGGTCCGCCGTCGCGCGACGACGCCGGCGCCGCCGCGCGTCCCCACGCCCGTCTGACACCGATCCCCAGAGGAAACGAAGGACCATGCGACCGTCCCTGTTGCTCGCCGTCGTGCTGTCGATCCCGGCCCTCGCCGCCTGCACCGAGAACGCCCCTCCTGGCGGAGGCGGCGGTGACACCGACGCCGCCTCGGCCCGCTCGATGACCGTCAGCTCCTCGGACGCCGGCTGCGACCTGTCGGCCACCGACGCCCCGGCCGGCACGCTGACGTTCGACGTCACGAACACCGGCTCGCAGGTCACCGAGTTCTACCTGCTCGGCGAGGACGGCCTGCGGATCGTCGGCGAGGTCGAGAACATCGGCCCCCAGCTCAACCGCCAGCTCGTCGTCAACGCCCCGGCGGGGAGGTACGTCACGGCCTGCAAGCCAGGCATGAAGGGCGAGGGCATCCGCGCCGACTTCACCGTCACCGCGTCGAAGGACGCCCAGCAGGTCGGCGCCGACGACCAGCAGCTGATCCAGCAGGCGCAGGCCAACTACGGCGCGTACGTGCAGGACCAGTCCGACCAGCTCCTGGTCAAGACGCAGCAGTTCGTCGCGGCCTACGAGGCCGGCGACGACGACCGGGCGCGGGCGGTCTACGCCGACGCGCGCGTGCACTGGGAGCGGATCGAGACCGTGGCCGAGTCCTTCGGCGACCTCGACCCGAAGATGGACGCCCGCGAGGCCGACCTCGAGCCCGGCCAGAAGTGGACCGGCTGGCACCGCATCGAGAAGGACCTCTGGCCGCAGCGCGCCCAGGAAAGTGCACAGGGCTACACCCCGCTGACGAACACGGAGCGTGCGACGCACGGCGACGACCTGCTCGCCAACACCAGGACCCTCGACAAGCGGATCCAGAAGCTCGAGTTCACCGTCGACCAGATCGCCAACGGCTCCCGCGGCCTGCTCGAGGAGGTCGCGACGGGCAAGGTGACCGGCGAGGAGGAGTACTGGTCGCGCACCGACCTCTGGGACTTCCAGGCGAACGTCGACGGCGCGCGCGTCGGCTTCGAGGGCGTGAAGCCGATCCTCGAGCAGAAGGACCCCGACCTGGTGAAGCAGCTCGACCAGCGCTTCGCCGAGCTGCAGACGCTGCTGGACGCGCAGCGCGTCGGCGACGGGTTCACGCTGTACGACGACCTCACACCCGACGAGGTCAAGGCGCTGTCCGACGCGGTCAACGCGCTCTCCGAGCCGCTGTCCGAGCTCACGGCAGCCGTCCTGCGGTGAGCGTGAAGGTCTCCCGGCGAGGACTTCTCGGCGGCGGCGCGGCCGCCGCCGGGGTGGCCGGCGCCTACGTCGCAGGTCAGGCCACGACGGGCGACCCCGAGCGGGTCGCCCTGGTCGGCGACGGAACGCTCGACGGGGTGGCGCCGTCGTACCCCTTCCGTGGCGTCCACCAGGCCGGCATCGTCACGCCGGCTCAGGACCGGCTGCACTTCGCGGCCTTCGACCTGATGACCGAGGACCGCGACCAGGTCGTCAATCTGTTGCGGGCCTGGAGCGACGCGGCCGAGCGGATGACGCGGGGGCTCGGTGCCGGTCCGGTGGGGCCGACCCAGGGCGCGTCGGACCTGCCCCCGGACGACACCGGTGAGGCGATGGGACTACCGCCGTCCGGGCTGACCATCACCGTCGGCTTCGGACCCGGGCTCTTCGCCAGGCTCGGGCTGGAGGACCGCCGGCCAGCCGCGCTGCGCGACCTGCCGCACTTCCCGGGCGACAACCTCGACCCCGCCCGCTGCGGCGGCGACCTGTGCGTGCAGGCGTGCGCCCAGGACCCGCAGGTCGCGGTGCACGCGATCCGCAACCTCGCCCGCATCGGCTTCGGCACGGTCGCGGTGCGGTGGTCGCAGCTCGGCTTCGGGCGTACGTCGACCACGTCGACGTCGCAGTCGACGCCGCGCAACCTCTTCGGCTTCAAGGACGGCACGGCCAACGTGAAGGCAGAGGAGGGCGCCGCCCTCGACGAGCACGTGTGGGTGGCCGCGGACGACGACCCCCGCGCCGGCTGGCTGGCCGGTGGCTCGTACCTGGTCGCCCGCCGCATCAACATGACCGTCGAGGTCTGGGACCGCCAGCCCCTGGAGGACCAGGAGGGCTTCGTCGGCCGCACCAAGGACTCCGGTGCACCGCTGTCGGGCGGCGAGGAGACGACCGAGCCGGACCTCTCGATGCCCGGCCACGACGGCCCGGTGATCCCGCGCGACGCGCACGTGCGCGTCGTACACCCGTCCATGAACGACGGCGTCCGGATGCTGCGCCGCGGCTACAACTTCGTCGACGGCTCGAACGCCCTCGGCGGCCTGGATGCGGGGCTCTTCTTCATCGCGTTCGTCCGCGACCCCGGCACCCACTTCGTCCCGGTGATGAACCGGATGGCGCAGCACGACGCGCTGGTGGAGTACCTGGAGTTCACCTCGTCGGCGGTCTTCGCCGTGCCGCCCGGGGCGGGCCCGGGGGAGTACCTCGGCCAGGCCTTGTTCAGCGCTTGATCGTGCTGGCGATGCCGGCGATGAACATGTCGAGCCCGAAGCGGAACCGCTCCTCGCCGCCGCCCTCCATCAGTGCGTCGACATTGCCGGTCACGTAGGGGAACCGGTCGGCGGGCAGCGAGGCGAAGTAGGTCTTGATGCCCTCGAAGAACTCCTGGGCCTCGGCGGCCGTCTCGCCGCCGAAGCGCTGGCCGAACAGCCAGCCCTCGTAGGCGTCGGCGCCGACGTAGAGGGACATGATGTCCAGCGACCAGGCGGCGACCTGGGCGGGCACGCCGGCCTCGATCATGAGACCCAGCACTCGCTCGGTGGACTCGAGCATCGCCTCGCCGCTGGGGATGTGGGCGAAGGTCAGCTTGGCGATGTCGTTGTGGCGCGCCAGCATCGCGTGCACGCCGAGGCTCCAGTCGCGCACCACCTGCTGCCAGTCGTCGCTGCCGGCCGGCACCGGCTCGAGCTCGCCGATGGCCAGGTCGAGGGCCAGTCGCAGCAGGGCCTCCTTGTTCTCCACGTGGGCGTAGAGGCTCGCCGGCCCGGTGTCGAACGCCGCCGCGACCCGGCGCATCGAGACCGCGTCGATGCCCTCGGCGTCGATGATGCGCAGCGCCTCCCGGCCGATGCTCTCGCGGTCGAGGCGACGCCGGGGCTTGGCGTCGGACCGCCAGGGAGGTGCGGGGAGGTGCCCAGGAGTAGGTGCGTCGGTCATGGTGCCGCCGATCGTAGTTGACACGAACAGTGTTCGTGAGTAGAACAGTGTTCGTCAACACGAACACTGTTCGAAAATTCAGGAGCACCCCATGACCGATCAACTTGCTGGCACCCTTCCCGGGACGGCCACTCGGGCGGCGTACGCATGGCGCTGGCCTGCCCTCTTCGTCATCCTGGCCGCCGAGGTGATGGACCTCCTCGACGCGCTGATCACCTCGATCGCCGGCCCGACGATCGTCCGCGACCTCGGCGGCGGCGAGACCCTCATCCAGTGGCTGGCCGCCGGGTACACGATCGCGATGGCCAGCGGACTGCTGGTCGGCGGGCGCCTCGGCGACATCTACGGCCGGCGCCGGATGTTCCTCATCGGCATGGCCGGCTTCACGCTGATGTCGCTGGCGTGCGCACTGGCACAGTCGCCGGAGATGCTGGTCGGCTTCCGGATCCTGCAAGGCCTGGTCGGCGCGGTGATGCTGCCGCAGGGCCTGGGCCTGATCAAGGAGATGTTCCCGCCCGACGAGGTGGCCGCGGCGTTCGGCGCCTTCGGCCCGATCATGGGCCTGTCGGCCGTCGGCGGGCCGATCCTGGCGGGCTTCCTGGTCGACGCCGACCTGTTCGGCTGGGCCTGGCGCACCATCTTCGCGATCAACATCCCGATCGGCATCGCCGCGATGGTCTTCGGGCTCCGGGTGCTGCCACCGTCGCGGCCCGACCGGCGGCTGCACGTCGACCTGACCAGCGCGGCCGTCGCGTCGGCGGCGATGGCTCTGCTGATCTACCCGCTGATCCAGGGCCGCGAGCTGGGCTGGCCGTGGTGGAGCTTCGCCATGGAGGCGGCCGGCGTCGCGGCGTTCGGGCTGTTCGCGCTGATCGAGCGGCGCCGCGACCGCGCGGGGCTGCCGACGCTGGTCACGCCGACGTTGTTCGGCAAGCGCGCCTTCACCGGTGGCCTGCTGACCGGCATGGCCATGTTCGGCTCGCTGCTGGGGATGAGCATCGTGTTCACCCTGTTCGTGCAGTACGGGTTGGGCTACACGCCCTTCCGCGCCGGCCTGGCCGGCGTCGCCCAGGCCGTCGGCATGGTGATCGGGTTCATCGCGGCCCAGCCGCTGAACCAGAGGCTCGGCCGCACGCTGATGCACATCGGGCTGGGGGTCACCTTGGCCGGTTACGCCGGGTTCGTGCTCACCCTGGGCCTGGCCGGCGACGGCATCGGCATCCTCGCGATGTCGCCGTCACTGCTGGTGATGGGCCTCGGCCTCGGGCTGACGATGGCGCCGTTCTTCGACCTGGTGCTCGCCGGCGTCGACGACCAGGAGTCCGGCTCGGCATCCGGGGCGCTCACCTCGGTGCAGCAGCTCGGCGGCGCGTTCGGCATCGCCGTGATGGGCACGGTGTTCTTCCACGTGCTCGACGGCAACGACGCCGCGACCCGCGTCGGCGCGTTCCGGGACGCGGCCTCGGTGTCGATGTGGGTCGGCGCCGCGATGGTGGTGGTCGCGTTCGTGCTCACCTTCCTGCTGCCGAAGAAGGCCCGCGAGGATGCGGTTGGTCACTGAGCTCTTTCGTTGGTCGAGCCGCGAGGCCGGCCACGGCCGAGCGTGTCGAGACCCGTGACGGGAGCGGGTCTCGACACGCCTCGCCTAGCGGCTCGGCGGCTCGACCACCGATTTGTTCGCCGGCCAGTCCCCGGCTCGCACGATGTAGTGCGAGCTGGGGGCGTCGTCGTACCAGTCCTCGGTCACGCCGAGGTACGTCATGCCGAGACGGTCGCAGACGCGCATCGAGGGGTAGTTGTCGGTGTGGGTGAGGGCGCGGATCTCGGCGAGGCCGCTCGCCAGGCCGTACTCCAGCACCGCCCGCGCCGCCTCCGTGGTGTAGCCCTGACCGGTGGCGTCGGGGTGCGCGTACCACCCGATCTGCACGAGCGAGGAGCCGTCGGGCTGCTCGGAGTGGGGGATCGGCACCAGCATCACCGAGCCGGCCGGGACGCCGGTCTCGGCGACCTCGAAGGCCCACTCCGACAAGGGGAGCACGTCGCCCATGCCGGTGATCTTCTCGCGCGCCTCGTCGAGCGTGTCCAAGGTCTTCGGATGGCCCAGCCACCTCACGATCTCCGGCCGACGCAGGATGTCGAGGAGTCGCGGCGCCTCGTCCTCGCGCCACGGCCGGATCACCAGGCGCTCGGTCCGGATCGGGGTGAAGAGGGTCTCCTGATCGGTCACCGGCGCAGCATGCCAGCAGGTTGCCGATGCGGTCGCGCGGGTTTCGGGACGCGTCCGGCCCGGCCGCTCCGCTCGGGTAGGGTTGTGCGGGCACAGCGTCGTGCTCGACCCCCGAGGTCGTTCCCTTCTCTTCCCTCTTCGATCCGAAGGTCCGAGGTTCGCTGTGACCGAGTTCGTCACCCGTCCCGTCGTGCTCATCGCCGAGGAGCTGAGCCCGGCGACCGTCGAGGCCCTCGGCCCCGACTTCGACATCCGGCAGTGCGACGGCTCCGACCGGGCCGAGCTGCTCGCCGCGATCCCGGAGGCCGACGCGATCCTGGTCCGCTCGGCGACCAAGGTCGACGCCGAGGCGCTGTCCGTCGCGCGGCGTCTCAAGGTGGTCGCCCGCGCCGGCGTCGGCCTCGACAACGTCGACGTCAAGGCCGCGACCCAGGCCGGCGTGATGGTCGTCAACGCGCCGACCTCCAACATCGTCTCGGCCGCCGAGCTCGCCGTCGCGCTGATGCTCGCGGCGGCCCGCCACGTCTCGCCGGCGCACGCCTCGCTCAAGAGCGGCGAGTGGAAGCGGTCGAAGTACACCGGCATCGAGCTGTACGAGAAGACCGTCGGCATCGTCGGCCTCGGCCGCATCGGCGTGCTCGTCGCCCAGCGCCTCTCGGCGTTCGGCATGAACGTGATCGCTTACGACCCCTACGTCCAGGCCGGCCGCGCCGCGCAGATGGGCGTGCGCCTGGTCGACCTCGACACCCTGCTCGCCGAGTCCGACTTCGTGTCGGTGCACCTGCCGAGGACCCCGGAGACCGTCGGGCTGATCGACGCGGACCGGCTCGCCAAGGCCAAGCACTCGCTGATCCTGGTCAACGCCGCGCGCGGCGGCATCGTGGACGAGGACGCCCTGTACGCCGCCCTCAAGGAGGGCCGCATCGCCGGTGCGGGCCTCGACGTGTTCGCGACCGAGCCCTGCACCGACAGCCCGCTCTTCGAGCTCGAGAACGTCGTCGCCACGCCGCACCTCGGTGCCTCCACCGATGAGGCCCAGGAGAAGGCCGGCGTCGCCGTCGCCCGCTCGGTCCGGCTGGCCCTCTCGGGCGAGCTGGTGCCCGACGCCGTCAACGTCCAGGGCGGCGTGATCGCCGAGGACGTCCGGCCCGGGATCCCGCTCACCGAGAAGCTCGGCCGGATCTTCACCGGACTGGCGGGCGAGGTCGCCCAGCAGATCGACGTCGAGGTCCGCGGTGAGATCACCGACTTCGACGTCAAGGTCCTCGAGCTCGCGGCGCTCAAGGGCGTGTTCACCGACGTCGTGCCCGACCAGGTCTCCTACGTCAACGCCCCGCTGCTCGCCGCCGAGCGCGGCACCGCCGTGCGGCTGCTGGCCGACCCGGAGAGCCCGGACCACCGCAACCTGATCACCCTGCGCGGCACCCTGGCCGACGGGTCGCAGGTCTCGGTGAGCGGCACCCTCGTCGGGATCAACCAGCGCGAGCGGATCGTCGAGGTCAACGGGTTCGACGTCGACCTCGAGCCGACCGACCACCTGGCCTTCCTGACGTACGTCGACCGTCCGGGCATGGTCGGCGTGGTCGGCCGGATCCTGGGCGATGCCAGCGTCAACATCGCGGGCATGCAGGTCTCCCGCGACGAGAAGGGCGGCCAGGCGCTGGTTGCGCTGTCGGTCGACTCGGCCATCGGGGCCGACGCGCTGGCCGAGATCGAGACCGCGATCGAGGCGTCGTCCGTGCGGGGCATCGACCTGACCTGAGCGGCCGATCGGGCGGCGTACGCCCTTTTCACCACCGTGACGACAGCCCACCCGGACGGGTGTGGCGGAGCCGCTCTCCGCCAGGCGTAACGTCAAAGGTTGGGGTCTGATCGGGCCCCTCCCTTCTCGCGGGAGGTCGCATGGCAACGTCTGTGCAGGAACGTCCGGCTCGCCGCAACACCGCACTGAAGCGCGAGATCGGCCTGATCGGGCTGATGTGGGCGTCGATGGGTTCGATCATCGGGTCCGGCTGGCTCTTCGGAGCCCAGGAAGGTCTGATCGCGGCCGGACCGGCCGCGATCTTCGCGTGGATCATCGGTGCCGTCTGCATGCTGGTGCTCGCGCTCATCCACGCCGAGCTCGGGGCGATGTTCCCGGTCTCCGGCGGCACCGCGCGGTTCCCGCACTACGCGTTCGGCGGCGCGGTCGGGGCGTCGTTCGGCTGGTTCTCCTGGCTGCAGGCCGCCACCGTCGCGCCGATCGAGGTGTCCGCGATGCTGACCTACGCCCAGGAGTGGGACTTCGCGCAGGGGTGGGTCAACGACAAGAACGGTGTCCTCACCGCGTCCGGCATCGTCGTGTCGGTGATCTTGATGGCGCTGTTCACGGCCATCAACTTCCTCGGCGTCCGGCACCTTGCCGCGGCCAACAGCGCGGCGACCTGGTGGAAGGTGGCCGTCCCGCTGCTGGTCATCATCGTGCTGTCGTTCGCGAACTTCGACACCGGCAACCTGCACGCCGCCGACGGCTTCGCGCCCGGTGGATTGAAGGCCGTGCTGGAGGCCGTCTCGACCGGCGGCATCATCTTCAGCTACCTCGGCTTCGAGCAGGCCGACCAGCTCGCCGGCGAGGCCAGCAACCCCAAGCGGGACATCCCGCTCGCGATCATCGGATCGATGATCATCGGCACGCTGATCTACATCGCGCTGCAGATCACCTTCCTGTTCGCACTGCCCGACAGCGCGATCGGCAAGACCTGGGCCGACAACTCCAGCGACGCCTACTACACCGTGTTCACCGGACCGTTCGCGCAGATCGCGACGCTGCTGAGCATCGGCTGGCTGGCCTTCATCATCAAGGCCGACGCGATCATCAGCCCCGGAGGTACCGGCCTGATCTACACGACCGGCTCCTCGCGGGTGGCCTACGGCCTGTCCCGCAACGGCTACGTGCCCTCGATCTTCGAGTGGACGAACAACCGCGGCGTTCCCTGGGTCGGCCTCATCGCGGCGTTCATCACCGGCTGCATCTGCTTCCTGCCGTTCCCGAGCTGGCAGTCGCTGGTGGGGCTGATCACGAGCGCGTCCGTGCTGATGTACGCCGGGGCGCCGCTCTCCCTGAGTGCCTTCCGCAAGCGGCTCCCCGACCAGGAGAGACCGTTCACGCTGCCGATGGCCGAGATCCTGTCGCCGGTCGGGTTCGCGATCTCGAGCCTGATCATCTTGTGGACGACGTGGGGCACCGACTGGAAGCTCGGCGTGGCCATCCTGATCGGCTACGCGATCCTCATCGGCAACCGGCTCCTCCACCTCAACGAGCACAAGCCGATGCTCGACTGGCACGCGGCGGCCT
Source organism: uncultured Actinomycetota bacterium (assembly GCA_963728555.1). GTDB lineage: Bacteria > Actinomycetota > Actinomycetes > Propionibacteriales > Nocardioidaceae > Nocardioides. The sequence continues at coordinate 883,011 of CAVSKP010000006.1, read as the reverse complement.
GGCTGCCGGCGTACCTGGTCGGCATGGGCGTCATCGTCTACATCAGCTCGTTCGGGCCGTTGGACGACCCGATCCTGCCGTTCCTGTGGGACATGCTCGTCACCGTGGTCTTCAGCTTCGCCATCTTCTACTGGGCGATCGGTGTGTGCCTGACCACCGAGAAGATCACCGAGATGATGGAGGAGGTCGTGCTCCCCGAGGAGGAGGGCATGGAGCCGATCGGCCACTGAGCGGCGCCGACCAATCGGTGTCTCAGGCGGGCTCCCGCAGCGGCAGGTAGTTGCCCACGAGGATCCGCCGCCCGAACCGACCGAGCACCTGGTTGCGCACCACCGGAGACAGGCCCCGGGCCTTGTCGCGTCGGTGTGTCTGTTCGCGCACCCACGTCGTGCGAGGGCGGCGCCGGCCCTCGAAGCGTGCGATGGCCGCCGGGACATCGGGTTCGGCGACCAGGCTCTCGGCCAGCACGACGGCGTCCTCGAACGCCATCCCCGCACCCTCCGCCATGTTGGGTGACGTGGCGTGTGCAGCGTCGCCGACCAGAAGCACGCCGCCACGCGACGACGACTCGAGGACGACTTCCTCGATCGGCCCGCTCTGCACGGGGTACGTCGCCTCGTCCAGCCGGCCGAGCAGGCTCGGCACGGGTTCGGCGTACCCGGCCAGGAGCTCGGCCAACGGGGTGCCGGCCGACTCGAGTGGACCGTCGACGTAGCAGTAGAGCCGTCCCTGGCCGATCGGGATGGTCAGGAACGACGTTCTCCGTCCCAGGCGCACCGACCAGACGCCGTTCGGCTCACCGGTGTCCGCAGCCGAGGGGAGCACGAAGCGGCGGGCGTACTGACCCACAGCGCGGGGTCCGGAGTCGCCGAGCACCAGCCTGCGGACGCTCGAGCGCAGCCCGTCGGCGCCGAGCACGAGGTCGTAGTCGGCGGCGGAGCCGTCGTCGACCTCGACCAGGACCCGGGACCCCTCGACGGTGACCGCGACCGGCTGGGCCCCCCACCTGATCGACACGTCGCCGGCGCCGGCCAGCAGCACGGCATGCATCTCCGAGCGCGGCAGTGCCAGGCAGTCGCCGACTCCGCTCCACAGCTCGTCGGTCCGGACCTCGAACAGGACGCGTCCGCGGTGGTCGGAGAACCGTTGCCGCTCGATCCGCTCGGCCCGCTCGGCGACCTGCTGGTCGAGACCGAGGCCGGCCAGGGCACGCACGGCGTTCCCGGGGAGGAAGAGCCCCGCGCCCTCACTGCTCGGCCCGGGCGAGCGTTCGACGACGTCCACGTGGGCGCCGGTCCGTGCAGGGCCCTGGCCGCCGCGAGGCCGGCCAGGCCGGCACCCACGACCAGTATCCGGAGATCCTCGACTCTCATCTGTGCTGTCCCTTCGCTGATGGACGGCGCGCCGGAGTCGGTCAGCGGCGGGTGGCGATCACGGCGGAGGCGTCCGGCGCGATCATCACCTCGACCGCGGCGAAGCGGTCGTCGCTGAGCCACTCCTCCCGGAGGGTGTCGACGCGGCCGGCGTACGTCGGCGGCCAGTGCTCGCAGGGAGTGAAGTCGTCGAGGACGACGATGCCGCCCTCCTCGACGAGGTCCCAGACCTTGTCCGGTCCGGCCGCGGACGGCTTGCCCGAGTCGAGGAAGAGCAGCGAGAACGGGCCCTTGTCCACGAGCGTGGACCAGTCGGCGGCGACCACCTCGACCTGCGGGTCGTCCTCGAAGATCTCCGCGGCAGCCTTGGCCAGCTTCGGGTCGAGCTCCGCGGTCACGATGCGGGCGCCCTCGCGCACTCCCGACCGGAGCCAGGCGGTGCCGACGCCACAGCCGGTGCCGAACTCCGCCAGGGTTCCCCCGCGGGTCGCCGCCAGGGTGGCGAGCAGCCGGCCGGTCTCGTTGCGGCAGAACGAGACGTAGCCCGCCTTCCGCGAGACGGCGAACGCCCGGCTGACGACATCCGGGAGCTCGGGAGGGGCCGACATGCGGGCAGTCTCTCATGATGGGCAACCCGTCTCGCATCCTGAACGGTTCTGGAAATGGGCTGCCTGCGGCCCTGTGGCCGCCGTACCGTGGCTCCATCATGCGGAGCGTGTTCGTACTCATCGACTGCCGCGGCGAGGCCTGACAGCAAGGCCACCTCGCCGCGGAGTTCGGCGTTGCGGGCCTTGCAGTAGCAGCAGTCCCGTGGCGGGCTCCTCGAAGCCGGCGCGATCCGCAACTCTCCTGGTCGATGACCGACCGGCACCCCACGCGATCCGTGGAGTCCGGTCCCATCCTCCGCCCGGGCTCGCTGCGCCCTTTCTCTTCCTTCACCAGCGAGTCCACAGGAGCTCTTCCGATGTACGACATGTACCCCGACTGGGGTCCGGCCAGCCACCAACCCGAGAACCCGCGCAGCCAGGAGGCCGTCCAGGCCTCGCTCGACCTGCGGGACAACGGTGGCGAACGCCCCGACGACAACTAGCCTTCGCTCAGTGACTTCCGACGCGACATCCCTCCAGCTGGCCGTGATCCCGGGTGACGGGATCGGTCCGGAGGTGACCGCCGAGGCCCTCAAGGTCCTCGAGGTCGCCGCTCCTGACGGAGTCAAGGTCGCGCCGACCCGCTACGACCTGGGGGCCGAGCGCTACCTCGCGACCGGCGAGGTGCTGCCCGACTCGGTGCTCGCCGAGATCCGCGAGCACGACGCCATCCTTCTCGGAGCCGTGGGCGGAAAGCCGGGCGATCCCCGCCTGCCCGCCGGCATCCTCGAGCGCGGGCTGCTGCTCAGATTGCGGTTCGAGCTCGACCACTACGTGAACCTGCGGCCGTCCCGGATCTTCCCGGGTGTCGTGTCACCGCTCGCCTCACCCGGCGACGTCGACTTCGTCGTGGTCCGCGAGGGCACCGAGGGCCCGTACACCGGCAACGGGGGCTCGATCCGCGTCGGGACCCCGCAGGAAGTCGCGACCGAGGTCTCGCTCAACACGGCGTACGGCGTCGAGCGCGTCGTCCGCGACGCCTTCGCCCGTGCCTCCCGCCGCCCGCGCCGCAAGCTCACCCTGGTCCACAAGACCAACGTGCTCGTGCACGCCGGTGCCGTGTGGTCCCGGCTCGTCGACTCCGTGTCCGCGGAGTTCCCCGAGGTGGCCGTGGACTACCTGCACGTCGACGCGGCCACGATCTTCCTGACGACCGACCCGTCGCGCTTCGACGTGATCGTCACCGACAACCTCTTCGGCGACATCCTCACCGACCTCGCCGCCGCGATCACCGGCGGCATCGGGCTGGCGGCCTCGGGGAACATCAACCCCGACCGGACCGCCCCCTCCATGTTCGAGCCGGTCCACGGCTCGGCCCCCGACATCGCCGGCCAGGGCATCGCCGACCCCACCGCCGCGATCCTCTCGGCCTCCCTGCTCCTCGACCACCTCGGCCACGCTGCTGCCGCAAGTGCCATCGAGGCCGCCGTGCTCGCCGACCGCGCCGCCCTGGCGGCATCCGGGGGCCCCGACGGTCTCGGGGCACGCCGCTCCACCTCGGACGTCGGCGACGCCATCGCCGCCCGAGTAGCGGGGTAGGGAGCGGGTCGGGATACCCGGTTGACCGGGTATCCCAACCCTTCCTGGGGGTTACAACCCCCAAGAAGGGACAGGAACGCTCACACAGTTGGACGTCCTACTATCTATCTGACGACCTCGAGACAGGTGAACCCATGGACATCAGCACCACCCGTACGACGGCCCCGGTGGCCGACGAGCGCCTCGCCGAGATCCTCGCGAACCCCGGCTTCGGGATCTACTTCACCGACCACATGTTCACGGTCGAGTGGACGCCCGCCGACGGGTGGCACGGCGCGCGGGTGACGCCGTACGGCCCGCTGACGCTCGACCCGGCCACGGCGGTGCTCCACTACGCCCAGGAGATCTTCGAGGGCATGAAGGCCTACCGCCACGCGGACGGGTCGGTGTGGACCTTCCGGCCCGAGGCGAACGCCGAGCGGATGGCGCGCTCGAGCCATCGGCTGGCACTGCCCCAGCTGCCGGTCGACGACTTCGTCCGGGCGGTCGACGCGATCGTCGAGGCCGACGAGCGCTGGGTGCCGGACGCGGCGGGGGAGAAGAGCCTGTACATCCGGCCGTTCATGATCGCGACCGAGACGTTCCTCGGCGTCCGGCCCAGCCAGCACGTCACGTTCATGGTCATCTGCAGCCCGGCGGGCGCGTACTTCAGCAAGGGCGTCAAGCCGATCACGCTGTGGCTGTCGGCCGACTACACCCGCGCCGGCCGGGGCGGCATGGGCGCGGCGAAGACCGGCGGCAACTACGCGTCCTCGCTGATCGCCCAGCAGGAGGCGACCGCGCAGGGGTGCGACCAGGTCGTCTTCCTCGACGCGCAGGAGGGGAAGTACGTCGAGGAGCTCGGCGGCATGAACATGTACTTCGTGTACGCCGACGGCCGGATCGTCACCCCCGAGACGGGCACCATCCTCGAGGGCATCACCCGGTCGAGCATCATCGACCTCGCCGGCAAGCTCGGGCACCAGGTGGAGGAGCGCAGGCTCGGCGTCGACGAGTGGCGCGACGGCCTCACCAGCGGCGACATCGTCGAGGTGTTCGCGTGCGGCACGGCGGCCGTGGTCACCCCGGTCGGCCAGCTCAAGTGGAACGGCGGCCAGGCGGGCGAGGCCGATGGCGAGCCCGGCGAGCTCACCATGCAGCTCCGCCAGGCGCTGGTGGACATCCAGTACGGCCGGGCCGACGACACCTTCGGGTGGATGCACAAGGTCTGCTGACAGCTCCTCTGACCTGCACCTTCGTACAACCTCGGGGTCACCGGTTTCGACGATCCGGCGGTTACGCTCTTGTCGTGACTGTGTCGTCGGGCTCGCCACGCCCGCAGGCGCCTGAGGGCCTGACCGTCGGCGGCTACAGCCTGCTCACGCGACTGGGCGAGGGCGGCATGGGCGTGGTCCACCTGGCCCGCAGGCCGGGCGGCGAGCGCGTGGCGCTGAAGGTGCTGCGTCCGCACATCATCGGCGACGACGAGGCACGCGCTCGGCTCGCCCGCGAGGTGAGCTCGCTGCGCCGGATCCGGAGCAAGTGGGTGGCCGAGATCGTGGACGCCGACCCGTGGGGTCCGATCCCGTACGTCGCCACCCGGTACGTGCCCGGCTACGCGCTGCACGACCTGGTGCAGGAGGAGGGCCCGATCCGTGGGCCCGACCTGATCTGGCTCGCCCGTGCCCTGGCGGAAGCCGTGGCCAGCGTGCACGCCGCCGGTGTGCTGCACCGTGACGTGAAGCCCTCCAACGTGCTGATGGAGGGACGCACCCCGATCCTGATCGACTTCGGGCTGGCCCGCGTCGCCGACGACCCCAAGCTCACCCACACCGGATGGCTGCTCGGCACGCCGGGCTACCTGCCGCCCGAGATCCTGTACGGCGACGAGGCGACGTCCGCGTCCGACGTGCACTCCTGGGCGGCCACCGTCGCGTACGCCGGCCTCGGCCGCTCGCCGTACGGCGGCGGCCCGTCGATGGCGATCATGGACCGGGTCCGCCGTGGCGAGCACGACCTGACCGGCCTCCCCGACGCCCTACGCCAGGTGGTGCAGTCCGCGCTCGAGCCGGACCCGGCCAGACGTCCGACCCTCGACCAGATCCGCGAACGGCTCGACCCCGGCAACGACCCGCACACCGTGCGCCTCCCGGATCCGCCGGAGGAGCCCGAGGACCTGTTCACCATGCCGCTCGCCCTGGCCGCCCAGGCCGGACTCGCACCCCCCGCTCCGGTCACCGTCGCCGGTCCGGACGCCCGTACGGTGGCGCGCCCCACCGAGGTCGAGCCCGAGCCGCCGGGCACGTGGGTGCGGGCGCACGACCGCCAGGACTTCTGGGACGACGACTGGCACGACCACCGGCTCCTCTCGGCGCAGGGCTGGGTCGGCCCGCCCCCTCCGCCGCCGGCATCCCGGCCCGAGCGCGCCCGACGCGGGCTGCTGCTGACCTCTGCGGCGGTTGCCGTCGGCGCGGCCGTCGCGGCGTACCCCTATCTCGCCACCGCGGTCGTCCTGCTCCTCGCCTGGTTGCTGCGCAGCGGCTCGATGACGGCCAGCGCGGCCGGTGACCGGCAGCGGATGCGTGGGGCCGTCCGGTGGTACGACGTCGTGCTCGCGCCGCTGTCCGCGCCCTGGCACCTGGTGCGGTCGATCCCCACCACCTTCCTGCTGTTCGTGTGGGCCCTCGGGTTCTCGGTGGCCGCGGCGCTGCTCGGCTACGCCTTCTCCGTCTCGCTGGAGCTGACCCTGTTCGTCAGCGGGCTCGCACTGGCCGCCGCCCTGTACCTCGGCCCGGGTGGCTCACGGGTCCGGCGACCGCTCGCGCGGCTCGTGGTCCCGCTCAGCCGGGCCCCGCGCACGTGGGTGCTGGCGCTCGCGGTCGTGCTGCTCGTCGCGCTCGTCCTCGGCCTCGTCTCGGAGGCCGGGGTCCACTGGAACCCCGGCACCGGCGAGCCCGGCGGCCTGTCGGACGCGACCGGATGACGAGACTCCACCCGGTACGCCGGCTCCCGTGGCACGATGAGCCCGTGCAGCACCGCTCCATCATCATCACCTAGCGCGTCGGGACCCCCGACGCGCCGACCTCTCGTCCTCGAGAGGTCTTTTGCATTTCCGAGCCGACTCACGACCCCCACCACGACAGCAGAGCGAAAGATCGAGACCATGGACCTGCAGGGCAGCTTCCACGTGTACGACACGACGCTGCGCGACGGCGCCCAGCAGGAGGGACTGAACCTCTCCGTCGCGGACAAGCTGGCGATCGCCAAGCAGCTCGACGAGCTCGGCGTGGGGTACATCGAGGGCGGCTGGCCGGGCGCCAACCCGAAGGACACCGAGTTCTTCCGTCGCGCGCAGGACGAGCTCGACCTCAAGCACGCGCGGCTCGCGGCGTTCGGCGCGACCCGGCGGGCCGGCGTACGTGCCGCCGACGACCCGCTCGTCGGGGCGCTGCGCGACAGCGGCGCCGGCGTGGTGACGCTGGTGGCGAAGTCGCACGAGAGGCACGTCGAGCTGGCCCTGCGCACCACGCTCGAGGAGAACCTCGCGATGATCAGGGACACCGTCGAGCACCTGCGCGCTGAGGGGCAGGAGGTGTTCCTCGACGCGGAGCACTTCTTCGACGGCTACCGCCTCAACCGCGACTACGCGCTCGAGGTGCTGCGGACGGCGTACGACTCCGGCGCGTCGGTCGTCGCGCTCTGCGACACCAACGGCGGCATGCTGCCCACCTGGGTCGCCGACGTCGTGCACGACGTGGTCGAGGCCACCGGGATCCGGGTCGGCATCCACTGCCACAACGACACGGGTTGCGCCGTCGCCAACACCCTCGCGGCGGTCGACGCCGGGGCGACGCACGTGCAGGGCACCGTCAACGGCTACGGAGAGCGCACCGGCAACGCCGACCTGCTCGCCGTGATCGCCAACCTCGAGCTCAAGCTCGGGCGCCAGGTGCTGCCGACCGGCCGGCTCGGCGACGCCACCCGCGTGGCCCACGCGGTGGCGGAGGTGACCAACGTGCCCCCGACCTCCCGGCAGCCGTACGTCGGCTCCAGCGCCTTCACCCACAAGGCCGGCCTGCACGCCAGCGCGATCAAGGTCGACCCGGACCTCTACCAGCACATGGACCCGGCCGGTGTCGGCAACGACATGCGGCTCCTCGTCAGCGACATGGCCGGCCGCGCGTCGATCGAGCTGAAGGGACGCGAGCTCGGGTACGACCTGTCGGGCGACCGCGAGCTGGTGACACGGGTGACCGACCGCGTCAAGGAGATGGAGGCCCGCGGGTTCACCTTCGAGGCCGCCGACGCGTCGTTCGAGCTGCTGCTGGCCGAGGAGGTGGAGGGGACCCGGCCGGCGTACTTCGACGTCGAGTCCTGGCGCGTCATCACCGAGACCCGCCCCGGCGACGAGGCCGTCTCCGAGGCGACGGTCAAGCTGCGCGCCGAGGGCGTCCGGTACGTCGTGACCGGTGAGGGCAACGGCCCGGTCAACGCGCTCGACTCCGCGCTGCGCGAGGCGATCGGGCAGGCCTTCCCCGAGGTCGCGAAGTTCGAGCTGATCGACTACAAGGTGCGCATCCTCGACCAGGGCCACGGCACCGACGCGATCACCCGGGTGCTCATCGAGACCACCGACGGCCAGTCGTCCTGGGTCACGGTCGGACTGGGGCACAACGTCATCGAGGCGTCCTGGGGCGCCTTGGTCGACGGCCTCACCTTCGGGCTGCGCCGGCACCACCGCGGCTGAGTGCCGCGGCCGGTGGCTAGCGTGGCGGCGTGACGCAGCTGCACGACCTGACCGCGCTCGAGCAGGGCGCCGCTGTACGTCGGGGTGAGGTGTCGCCGCTCGAGCTCGTCGAGCACTACCTCGCCCGGGCCGACGACGTCGGCGCGTTCGTCACCCGCACGTCCGACCCGGCGCGAAGCCGCGCCGCCGAGCTCCGCGACGAGACGCCCGGCGAGAGTCCGCTGTGGGGCATCCCGACCGCGATCAAGGACCTGAACTTGACCGCAGGCGTCCGGACGACGTTCGGGTCGCCGGTGTTCGCCGACTTCGTCCCGGACGTCTCCGACGGCGTCACGCTCGCGATCGAGGCGGCCGGCCTGGTCAGCCTCGGCAAGACCGCGACGCCGGAGTTCGGCTCCCCCTGCTACACCGAGCCCGAGGGCCGGCCCCCGGCGGTCACGCCCTGGGACCGCACCCGGATGGCGGGCGGCTCGTCGGGGGGAGCCGCCGCGGCGGTCGCCGCGGGCCTGGTCCCCGTCGCGCAGGGCTCGGACGGCGGTGGGTCCATCCGGATCCCCGCTTCGTGCTGCGGGCTGGTGGGTCTCAAGCCCACGCGCGGGCGGATCAGCGGTCACCCCATGTACGGCGACCCGGTGGGTTTGGCGACGGCCGGGGCGATCTCCCGGACCGTGCGCGACGCGGCGGCGATGCTCGACGTGCTCGCCGGTCGTCGGGTGGGTGATCCGTCCTGGGCGCCACCTCCTTCCGAGACGTTCCTGGCGGCGTGTGAACGAGAGCCGGGACGGCTCCGGATCGCGAGATTCATCGAACCAGTCATCGCCGACACCGACGTCGACCCCCAGTGCACGAAGGCCTGGGAGGACGCCTCGGCCCTGCTGGCCGACCTCGGCCACGACGTCGAGGACGTCCCGGTCCCGCTGCCCGACTCGGCCGTACCCACCTTCGAGACGTGCTGGGCCGTCCTCACCGCCCTCTCCGTCGTACCTCCCGAAGCGGAGCTCCTGCTCCGGCCCCTGACGCGGTGGCTCATCGAGCGCGGCCGCGCCGTGTCCGGCCCCGAGTTCGGGCTGGCGATCGGCGAGCTCCGCCGGATCGCGGCGGAAGCGCTCGCGGCGCTGGCGCCGTACGACGCCGTGCTCACCCCGACCCTCGCCGTACCTCCGCTGCCCGTCGGCGCCATCCGCAACGACGACGACCCGGCCGCCGACTTCGAGGCGCAGAAGGCCTTCACCCCGTGGACGTCGGCCTGGAACGTCACCGGCATGCCCGCCGTCTCCCTGCCGCTCGCCTGGACCCCCGACGGCCTGCCGGTCGGCGTGATGCTCGCCGCTCGTCCTGCGGAGGAGGAGCTGTTGCTCTCCCTGTCGGCCCAGGTCGAGGCCGCCGCGCCCTGGCACGACCGGCACCCGCCCGGCTGGTGAGGACTATCCCGACGGCGGCTGGTTGACCTCGGAGCAGATGACGCGGCGGACCAGGTCGTCCCAGCCGTGCTGGATGCGGGTCAGCGGGATCTCGTCGATGCGCGTCTGCTGCACGAGCACCACCATCTCCAGCGGGGCGAGCAGGGCGGTGGCCAGGAAGCCGATGTCGCCGCGGACGCCGAGCTGGCTGAGCAGGTACCGGACGTGCATGGCGGCGAACGAGACGGCGGCGTACGAACGCTCGCCGGCCCGGCCGGCGGCCCGGATCAGCTCGGCGTGCTCGAGGTTGACCTCCATCCGGGAGTGCCCGAACGCGTGCAGCCTCTCGATGGCCGGTGCTCCTGGCCCCAGGGGCGGCGGGCCCTCGATCACCAGCCGCTGGAACTCGGTCTCCGACCGGTTGAGCAGCGCCGCCATCAGCCCCTCGCGGCTGTCGAAGCGGCGGAACACCGTGCCCTTGCCGACCCCCGCCTCGGCGGCGACGGAGTCCATCGTCACGCAGTCCACGCCGTTGGTCTCGACCAGCCGGGCCGCCGCGGCCAGCAGCGCCTCGCGGTTGCGTGCGGCGTCGCTGCGCTCCCGGGGCGGCTCGTCGAGCAGCGGCAGCGGGTCGAACACGCGCTCACCCTAGTGCGGGCCCGGGCACACCTCGATGCGAAAAAGCCGTGACAGCATGGGCGGCATGAGCGAGCTGACGCCGTACATCTGTGTCACCGATGCCAAGGACGCGATCCGCTGGTACGCCGACGCGCTCGGCGCCGAGGTCGTGTTCGAGCCGATCCTGATGGACGACGGACGCGTCGGGCACTGCGAGCTCGCGGTCGGCGGCGCGCGCTGGATGATGTCGGACGAGTTCGAGTCGGCCGGCGTCGCGCCGCCGGCCCCCGGCCGCGGCGCATGCGTGACCCTGCACCTCACCGTCGACGACTGCGACGCCGCCGTCGCGCGGGTGAATGCCGCCGGCGTCGAGATGACCCGTGGCCCCGAGGACAGCCCACCGGCCGGGCGGGTCGCGGTGTTCACCGACCCGTTCGGGCACCGATGGTTCCTCAACCAGCGCCTTCCGGAGGACTGAGGAACCACGACGGCGCAGCCGTGCGGAACGCGTCGCGTTCCAGCGACCCGGACCCGGCGGGGATGACGGCGAGCAGGGGTACGCCGGTGTGTGCCGGCAGGTCCGCGAGGTTGCAGCGTTCCGCCAGTCCCGGCTCGGCCGGCCACGCGCCGACCACCAGGCCGGCGGGCTCGATCCCCCGAGCGCGGAGGGCTCCCACCGTGAGCTCGGTGTGGTTGAGGGTGCCGAGGCCGGCGGCGACCACCACGACCACCTCGGCCCCCAGCGACGAGGCCAGGTCGAGCAGGGTGCCGCCGTCGGTGTCCAGCCGGACCAGCAACCCGCCGGCACCCTCGACCAGCACCGTGTCGTGGAACCCGGCCAGCACCTTGATCCGGTCGGCGTGCTCGGCCACCGACGGGATGCGCACCCCACGCAGCCGCGCGGCCGTGTCCGGCGCCAGCGGGTCGTCGAGGGCGGTGTGCTCCTGGACGGCGCAGCCGGTCAGCCGGTGCACGACGGCGGCGTCGCCCGGCTCGTCGTACTCCGCCCCGACACCGGTCTGCACGGGCTTGACCACCACGACCGTGCCGGTCGCCGCAGCCCGGACGGCCAGGGCAGCGGTGGCGATCGTCTTGCCGACACCCGTGCCGGTGCCGGTGACGACGACGACGCTCATCGCTCGCCGAACTCCTTGACGACGCGCACGACGACGTCCGTCGCCCGTGCCCACTCGGCGTCCGGGATGCCGGCGCTCGCCGTGATCCGCAGCCGCGACACCCCGTCGGGCACCGACGGCGGGCGGAAGCAGCCCACCAGCACGTCGTCCTCGCGCGCGGCCGCCTGCGCCTCCACGGCGACCTGCGGCGAGGGCATCGGCACCGACAGCACGGCACCGGCCGAGGCGGGTACGCCGAGCGCGGCGGCCAGGGCCCGGACCCGGTCGGTGACCCGCGCCGGCATCGCGGGATCTCCGGCGACCAGGCCGAGGGCGGCCCGCGCGGCGCCGGCGGCGGCCGGCGCCAGGCCGGTGTCGAAGATGAAGGGTCGCGCGGTGTTCACCAGGTGCTCGACGAGGTCGGGGCTGCCGAGGACCGCACCGCCCTGGGCGCCGAGGGCCTTCGAGAGCGTGGCCGTGACCACCACGTCGTCCCGGCCGGCGAGCCCGGTCTCGCACACGAGGCCGTGCCCCCCGGCGCCGGCCACGCCGAGCCCGTGAGCCTCGTCGACGACCAGCAGCGCGTCGTACGTCGCGCAGGCCCGGGCGAGCTCAGCCAGCGGCGCCGCGTCGCCGAGCACGGAGTAGACGGACTCCACCACCACCAAGGCGCGGCGGCCACCGGCGGTGGCCAGTGCGGACGACACCGCGCCGACGTCGTTGTGCGACACGATCGAGACGTCGGCCCTGCTGAGCCGGATCGCGTCGACGAGCGAGGCGTGCACGTGGGCGTCGGAGACGATCATGCAGTCGCGGTCCGCGAGCGCGGTGACCGCGGCCAGGTTGGCGTGGTACCCCGTCGACAGCACCAGCGCCGCCGGCTGGCCGAGGAACCTCGCCAGGTCGCCCTCGAGCTCCGCGTGCAGGTCGAGCGAACCGGTGACCAGCCGCGAGGCTCCCGCGCCGGCTCCCCACCGCCGTGCCGCCGCGACGGCCGCCGCGACGACCTCCGGGTGCCGTGCCAGGCCGAGGTAGTCGTTGCCCGCCAGGTCGGCGAGCCCGTCGGTCGCGCCTCGCGACCGCAACCCGCGCCGCAAGCCGGCGGCCTCACGGGCGGCCGCCCTCGAGGCCAGCCACGAACGCCAACGGCCGCTCATCCCACCACCGCCGCGGCCTCGATCGCCGCGCAGATGCGGGCGACGTCCTCGTCGGTGCTGACGTACGGCGGCATCGTGTAGATCAGGTTGCGGAACGGCCGCAGCCAGACGCCCTCGTCGAGCGCGGCCTCGGTGGCCTTGTCGACGTCGACCGGATGGGCGAGCTCCACCACGCCAACGGCGCCGATCGTGCGTACGTCGGCCACGTGCGGCAGCGACCGGATCTCGGCGAGGCCGCGACCCAGGCCCGCTCCGATGCGCGCGACCTGGTCCTGCCAGTCCCCGCGGGCCAGCAGGTCGAGGTTGGCGAGCGCCACGGCGCAGGCGAGCGGGTTGCCCATGTAGGTCGGCCCGTGCATGAGCACACCCGACTCCGACGCGGACAGGCCGCGGGCCACGGCGCGGGTGCAGAGCACCGCGGAGAGTGTCAGGTAGCCGCCCGTCAGTGCCTTGCCGAGACACAGGATGTCGGGCGCGACGCCGGCGGCATCGGCCGCGAAGAGCGTGCCCGTCCGCCCGAACCCGGTGGCGATCTCGTCGAAGACGAGCAAGAGCCCGAGCTCGTCGGCGAGCTCGCGGAGCACGCGCAGACACCGGACGTCGTACACGTGCATCCCGCCGGCGCCCTGCAGCAGCGGCTCCACCACGATGCCGGCCAGCTCGTCCGCGTGGACGCGGGCGAGGGCACGGACACCGGAAGCCCACCCCTCGACGTCCCCGCCCGGCGCCGGCGGACGACCGGCGAAGACCTGCGGGCGCAGCACGTCGGCGAACATCGCGTGCATGCCGCCGACGGGGTCGCACACGCTCATCGCGCCGAGGGTGTCGCCGTGGTACCCGCCGCGGACGGTCAGCATCCTGGTGCGTTCGGGCCGGCCGGACCCACGCTGGTGCTGGATCACCATCTTCAGCGCGACCTCGACGCTGACCGACCCGGAGTCCGCGAGGAAGACGTGCTCCAGCCCTGCGGGCGTGATCTCGACCAGTCGCCGGGCCAGCTCGACGGCCGGGGCGTGGGTCAGGCCGCCGAACATCACGTGCGCGAACTCGTCGGCCTGCGCGTGCAGCGCCGCGTCGAGCGCCGGGTGCCGGTAGCCGTGGATCGCTGCCCACCACGACGACATCCCGTCGACCACCTCGCGACCGTCGGCCAGGTGCAGTCGGGTGCCGGACGCGCCCGTCACGAGGCGGACCGGCGCTGGGTCGGTCATCGAGGTGTAGGGGTGCCAGACATGCTCGCGGTCGTAGGCGAGCAGGTCGTCGTCGGAGGGGAAGGCCATCGCGGCCGAGTCTAGGAGGGCGGCCTCCCACGCGCCGCCGACCGCGTCCGGCCCCCGACCGAGGCGCGGGTCGCCGACCCCGACGGGCTATCTTGCTGCGCGTGACGGACATCCTGGACCGGGCTCGCACGAAGGTGCTCGACGGCGGCGAGGGACTGTCGTACGACGAGCTCGTCGAGGTGCTGAACCTCCCCGACGACCGCGTCCAGGGGCTCCTCGACCTCGCCCACGAGGTGCGCATGGCCCACTGCGGCCCGGACGTCGAGGTCGAGGGCATCATCAGCCTGAAGACCGGCGGGTGCCCCGAGGACTGCCACTTCTGCAGCCAGTCCGGGCAGTTCACCTCGCCGGTGCGCTCGGTCTGGCTCGACATCCCGCAGCTCGTCAAGGCCGCCGAGGAGACCGCGGCCACCGGGGCGACGGAGTTCTGCATCGTCGCAGCCGTCCGGGGCCCCGACGAGCGGCTGATGAGCCAGGTGCGCGAGGGCGTGGCCGCCATCAAGGACGCCGTCGACATCAACGTCGCCTGCTCGCTCGGCATGCTCACCCAGGACCAGGTCGACGAGCTCAAGGCGATGGGCGTCCACCGCTACAACCACAACCTCGAGGCCGCCCGCTCGTACTTCGGTTCGGTCGTGACCACGCATTCGTACGACGAGCGCTGGGACACCTGCCTGATGGTGCGCGACTCCGGCATGGAGCTGTGCTGCGGCGGGCTGGTCGGCATGGGCGAGACGATCGAGCAGCGGGCCGAGCTGGCCAGCCAGCTCGCGGAGCTCGACCCGCACGAGGTACCGCTGAACTTCCTGAACCCGCGCCCCGGCACGCCGTTCGGGGACCTTCCCCTGATGGGTTCGGCCGACGCGCTGCGCACCGTGGCGGCGTTCCGTCTCGCGATGCCGCGAACCGTGCTGCGGTACGCCGGCGGCCGCGAGCTCACCCTCGGCGACCTCGGCACGCGCGACGGACTCCTCGGCGGCGTCAACGCGATCATCGTCGGCAACTACCTGACCACTCTCGGCCGTGAGGTCGAGGAGGACCTGGCGCTGCTGTCGGACCTGAAGATGCCGATCAAGGAACTCGCGAAGACCCTTTAGTGGACGCACGTACTGCGGCCACTGCGGCCTGCCGATCGCCGACGGCGACCACGCCTCGTGCGCCGAGCGGCTGCGGATGGAGCCGCCGCGCTACTGCCCGTCGTGCCGGCGCCGGCTCAAGGTGCAGGTCACGCCGCGTGGGTGGTCGGCCACCTGCGTGGAGCACGGCACCAGCGCCAGTCAGGGCTCGACGACCGCCCCGTAGATCTCGGCGAGGTGCACCGCACCCGGCAGGTCGAGGCGGGTCTCCTTCAGCGTCGCCTCGCGGAGGTCGACGCCGTCGAGAGATGCGCCCCGCAGGTCGGCCTTCACGAGCAACGACTCACGGACCGTCGCGCCGTCGAGCTTGGCGTCCCGGAGCACGGTGGCGGTCAGGTCCGACATGGAGAGGTCGGACTCGCGCAGGTCGAGGCCGGAGAGGTCGAGACCTCCGAGGTTGGCGCCGCGGAGGGTGACCGAACGCCACGAGCCGCCGATCACCTTCATCGGCCGGAGCGTGCACTCCGAGAACACCGAGCCGTCCAGCTTGCACCCCTCGAGCGTCGCGTCGAAGAAGTTGCAGCGCCGGAAGTCCGCGGCGATGAACGCCGTGCTCACGTGGGTCGAGGCGTTGAAGCGACAGTTGTGGAAGGTGCACTCGCGGAACGTCACCCCGCGCGTGGTCGCCTCGGTCAGGTCGACATCACTGAACGTGCACTCCTCGTAGACGAGGTCGACCTGCTCCTCGCCGTACCAGTCCTCGCCCCGGTAGTCGCGGCCGGACACGGCCTCAGACATCGAACGTCCCGCCGCTGCGCCAGTACAGGTTGTCGGCGCGGTCGAGGAAGCCGTTCTCGACGAGGTAGCGCCGCAGCGCGGCGTAGTCGGGGTGGAAGTCGCCGAGGATCTCGTTCACCCGCGCCTCGGGGTACTTCACGCCCGGCTCGAAGCACTGCGCCAGGAAGTCCAGCACCACCAGCAGCTTGCTGTGCTTGGACGGGATCGTGTGCAGGCGGCCGTCGGCGTCCAGGAAGTGTCCCAGCACGTTGCTGGGTGCCCGGTCGGTCATGGCCTCACCGTACGACGGGCTCGAGGTCGAGCAGCCCCTTCGGGTACGTCGCGGTGTCCAGGCCGCCGCCCGGTGCGCGCTTCTCGAAGTGCAGGTGGCAGCCGTCCGGCGCGCCGTTGTCGGAGGCGAGCGCGATCAGCTGCCCGCGGCGTACGACGTCATCCGGCGCGACGTACCTCTTGCGCACGTGCCCGATCACGAGGTCCCACTTGTCGGTGTGCAGCAGCAGGGGAGTGGTGCCGTACGCCGGCCCCAGCGGTGCCGGGTCCATCACGGTGGCCCGCCGGGCGGCGAAGAGCTTCGTGCCGCACGCCATCGCGACGTCGACGCCGTGGTGGAAGCCACGCTCGGTACCGTCGGCCATCGTGCAGCGCGCGTCGGGGGAGTAGTAGGGCGCCTCGGTGCATCCGAACGGGATCATGATCCGGTGCTGCCCGCCGTACCACGGCGAGGTGTACCAGGTCTTGTCGTCGGTGTAGAACACCCAGTCCGGGTCCGGCTTCGCGGCCGCGCCCGCTGGTTGAGGAGGTCGCGCCGCTTCCGCTGGTTGAGGAGGTCGCGCAGCGACCGTCACGAGACCTCCTGTCAGGAGCAGCACAAGTAGCCAGCGCATCAGCGCTCCCGTCCGGCCACCATGGCGTCGCACGCGGCGACCAGCCGCTCCCGCAGTGGCGCGGCCCGCTCGGCGAACTCCCGCTGCCACGCGGCGTACTCACGCTTCCCGTCGGTCGTCTCGATCCGGATCGGGTCGAGGCCGAGGTCGGCGAAGTCGTACGGCGCGGCGCGCATGTCGACCTCGCGGACGTCCCAGGCGAGCACGAAGCAGTCGGCGACGAGGTCGGACCCGACGAGGGGCCACAGCCGGAACGCATGCTTGTAGAGGTCCATGGTCGCGTGCAGGCACCCCGGCTGCTCGTACGCCGGCCGGTCGTCGCGGCCGGGAGTCAGCGTGTTGAGCGGGCGGGCGGACTCGGTGAAGAAGCGGAAGGCGTCGAAGTGCGAGCAGGCGATCCGGTGCGACTCCACGACCTTGTCGGTGCCGGCGGCACCCAGTCGCAGGGGCACCTCATGACGGGTCTCGGCGGCACCGTGCACCATCGCCCACTCGTGCAGGCCGAAGCAGCCCGTGTGCACGGGCCGGCGGCGGTCGCGACGAGGAGGGTACGGATCGACCGGATCAGTGGGAGCAGTCGCGCGAGCTGCTCCCGCGTCCCGGACCCCGGCCAACCCGGCTCCCACGTCATCAGCTTGGCCGGGCTGAACGAGTAGTAGGTGAAGAGGAAGTCGTGGACCGGGTGCTTGATCCCGTCGCGGCGACGCGCCAGGTGCGGCTCGACGTACGGCGCCAGGCGGGCGCGATGAGCCACCTCGCGGGTCGTCGTCTCCACGGACCGATCCTAAGGACGCGGTGCTGTTGCCGCTGGTCGAGGAAGGCGCCCTGGCGCCTGTCACGAGACCCGGTGAAGGGACCGTCTTCGGGTCAGCGGGTCTCGTGACGGGCCTGGCGGCCCTCCTCGACCAGCGGGAGAGACCCCATCGGTAGGGTCGGAACGTGCGTATCGCCAGGTTCACCACGGGTGACGACCCCCTGTACGGCGTGGTCACCGGCGACCTCGACGAGCACGGTGAGCTGTCGGAGGACGCCACGATCATCACCCTCGCGGGCGACCCGATGTACGCGGGTGTGAAGCCGCTCGACGAGCAGCACCGGCTCGCCGACGTGCGGCTCCTGGCTCCCGTCATCCCGCGCAGCAAGGTCGTCGCGATCGGACGCAACTACGCCGCGCACGCCGCCGAGATGGACAGCGACGTCCCCGCCGAGCCGCTGATGTTCCTCAAGCCGAACACAGCGGTGATCGGGCCTGGAGACCCGATCTTCTATCCCCGGCAGTCGCAGCGGGTCGACTACGAGGGCGAGCTCGCCGTGGTGATCGGCCGCATCTGCCGCGACATCCCGGCGGAGCAGGCGACCGACGTGATCTTCGGCTACACCATCGCGAACGACGTGACGGCACGGGACCTCCAGAAGACCGATGGGCAGTGGAGCCGGGCCAAGGGCTTCGACTCGTTCTGCCCGCTGGGCCCGTGGATCGAGACCGACCTCGACCCGCACGACTTCAGCGAGGGCCGCCAGGTGCAGACGTACCTCAACGGCGACCTCAAGCAGGACGGCTCCACCAAGGACATGATCTTCGACATCCCGAACCTCGTCGCGCACATCACCGCGGCCATGACGTTGCTGCCGGGCGACGTGATCCTCACCGGCACGCCCGAGGGCATCGGTCCCATGCAGGTCGACGACGAGGTCGAGGTCTCCATCGAGGGCCTCGGCACGCTCACGAACAAGGTGGCAACAAGATGAACGTCGCGAGTGAGTCACCGGGTCTCGTGACGGGCGCTGGCGCGCCCTCCTCGACCAGCGGGCGCAAGGTCCGCGTCCGGTTCTGCCCGTCCCCGACCGGCAACCCGCACGTCGGCCTGGCCCGGACCGCCCTGTTCAACTGGGTGTTCGCGCGCCACCACGGCGGCGACTTCGTGTTCCGGATCGAGGACACCGACGCCTCGCGCGACAGCGAGGAGTCCTACGAGTTCCTGCTCGAGGTGATGCGCTGGCTCGGCTTCGACTGGGACGAGGGCCCGGAGGTCGGCGGCCCGTACGGCCCGTACCGCCAGTCCGAGCGCCACGACGTGTACGTCGACGTGCTGGCCCGCCTGCGCGAGGCGTCGTACACCTATGACTGCTACTGCACCAACGACGAGGTCGACGCGCGCCGGAAGGCTTCGGGCTCCAAGCTCCAGGGGTACGACGGGTTCTGCCGGTCGCTCTCCGACGAGCAGGTCGCGGCGTTCCGCGCCGAGGACAGGCAGCCGGTCAGCCGGTTCCGGATGCCCGACGGCGAGCTCACCTGGGACGACCTCGTCCGCGGCGACATCACCTTCCAGACCGAGCACGTGCCCGACTTCGCCGTCGCCCGCGCCAACGGCCAGCCGCTCTACACCCTGGTCAACCCGGTCGACGACGCCCTGATGCACATCACCCACGTGCTCCGCGGCGAGGACCTGCTCTCCTCCACACCGCGTCAGCTCGCGCTGTACGCCGCCCTCGTCGACCTCGGCATCGCCGAGGCCACGCCGCGGTTCGGCCACCTGCCGTACGTCATGGGCGAGGGCAACAAGAAGCTGTCGAAGCGCGACCCGCAGGGCAACCTGCTGAACTACCGCGAGAACGGGTTCCTGCCCGAGGGTCTGCTCAACTACCTGGCGCTGCTGGGCTGGGCGATCTCGGGCGACCGCGACATCTTCTCGGTCGAGGAGATGGTGGCGGCGTTCGACATCGGCGACGTGAACCCGAACCCCGCCCGCTTCGACCTCAAGAAGGCCGAGGCGATCAACGCCGCGCACATGCGGCTGCTCTCGGTCGAGGAGATCGGCCGCCGCGCGGTCCCGTACCTCGCCGCCGCCGGCCTGGTCACCGACCCGCCGACCGCCGAGCAGCAGCAGGTTCTCGACGCCGCGACGCCACTCGTCGCCGAACGCATCAACAAGCTCACCGAGGCCGTCGACATGCTGGGCTTCCTGTTCGTCGACGAGGCCGACTTCGTCGTCACCGACGACATCGACGAAACGGGCCGTGGCGTCGTCAAGGCGGCGTACGACGCCCTGTCCTCGGTCGCCGACTGGTCGACGGCCGCGATCGAGGAGGCCCTGCGTGTCTCCCTCGTCGAGGAGCTCGGGCTCAAGCCGCGCAACGCGTTCGGCCCGGTGCGCGTCGCCGTCACCGGTCGCAAGGTCTCGCCACCGCTCTTCGAGTCGCTCGAGCTGCTCGGACGCGAGCGCAGTCTCGGCCGCCTGGCCGCCGCACTGGTGTGAGCACGCCCGACGGCCGGCCGACCGGTCTGCCGTACCACCTGGTCCTGACCGGCGGACGGCCCGGCTGGTGGCGGTACGTGCTCGGTCTCGGCGTGATGCTGGCCGGCCTGGTCGTGGTCGCGCCGCTGGTGCTGCTGATGCCGTTCGCCTTGTACTACCTGGGCACCAGTGCCGACTTCGGCGACAGCATGAGGGCCCTCGTCGACCTCGACAACCCGACGCCCGCCGGTCTGGCGTACCTCAACCTCACCCTTGCCGCCGCCATCCCGCTCGCCTGGTTCGTCGTGACGTTCGTGCACGGTTTGCGACCGCGCTGGCTGGCCTCCATCCGCCCGCGCATCCGGTGGCGGTACCTCCTCGCCTGCCTCGGCGTCTCCGTCATCGCGCTGATCGCCACCCTGGCCGTCTCGGCGCTGGTGCCGGCCCAGGCCGAGGGCACGGACATCAGCGGTCACCTCAACGACTTCACGTCCACCACCCGCGACTTCCTCATCGTGCTGGTGCTGCTCACCCCGCTCCAGGCGGCGGGGGAGGAGTACGCCTTCCGCGGGTACCTGACCCAGGCCTTCGGCGGGTTGTTCCGCTCGCCGTGGGTGGCCGTGGGCGCGTCGTCGTTCATCTTCGGGCTGGCGCACGGCATCGGGCAGAGCCCGCCGATCTTCTTCGACCGGTTCGCCTTCGGCCTCGTCGCCGGCGCGCTGGTCGTGCTCACGGGCGGCCTCGAGGCGGGCATCGCGATGCACGTCCTCAACAACTGGCTGGCGTTCGGCATCGCGCTCGCGTACGGCGACATGGCATCGACCCTGAACCCGACCGGCGGCAGCTGGTGGAGCCTCCCGGTGACGGTCACCCAGTCGCTGGTCTACCTGGGTCTGGCGCTGCTCGTCGCCCGCCGGATGGGCCTCACCGACCGCACCGATCCGGCCGTGCTGGCAGCCGTTTTGGCCGCCCCGGCCAGCCGCCGGTAAGGTTCTCCGCGGCCCGCAAAGGCCACTCTCCCTTGGGGTATGGTGTAATTGGCAGCACGACTGGTTCTGGTCCAGTTAGTCTAGGTTCGAGTCCTAGTACCCC
The DNA here is from genome assembly GCA_963728555.1 of uncultured Actinomycetota bacterium. Classification (GTDB taxonomy): domain Bacteria; phylum Actinomycetota; class Actinomycetes; order Propionibacteriales; family Nocardioidaceae; genus Nocardioides. The sequence goes on along the minus strand of CAVSKP010000006.1, from coordinate 862,070 downwards.
AGCAAATGCCCAGCAAATGCCTGGCGGGTGTTCGCGGTTCCGGTCCTCCGGAGCCGCGATTTTGTTGGGGTCGACGCGCTCCAGTAAGGTCTCTCCTCGTTGCTTTCAGTAGCATGCCCCCGTTGTGTAGCGGCCTAGCACGCCGCCCTCTCAAGGCGGTAGCGCCGGTTCGAATCCGGTCGGGGGTACGACGTGGGCCCGGTGACTTCTAGACGCCGGGCCTCGTGCCATTTCCGGCCCCTCTTTCGGTGGTCGAGGCGGACGAGCCCTACACGGCGGGCTCGGAGCATTTTCTGGCCGCACTTTCGGTGCTCGAGCCCGGCGAGCGCCAGCGAGCCCGTGTCGAGACCTCGCGAGGGTTCACCGGGTCTCGGCACGTTCGGCCGTGGCCGGCCTCACCGCTCGACGGTCCTTGCTCGCACGCGGAATGCGCAGGCAGTCCTCGATGAGAGGCGGTACTCCGTCCAGGCTCAGCTCTTTGCCCGCTGCCTGAGCGGCCGCACAGGCAGCGGCCCATGCCCCGCTCCCGTGGTCGTCGGCGTGGGTGCAGCACCTGAGGTCGAGAACCAGGCGGCTTGCAGTGTCCTCAGCGGTGATCAGGTGCGACATCTGTTCGCGGAACTGGGCGGCCGTGCGGCCGTTGAGCGCCCCGATGAGGAGGACCCGGGTGCCGTCGGGCCCGTGGCTGGTCCGTAGAAGAAGCTCGGTCATGATCTCCTCCTTGCGTCTCGGGTGTGCTGCCTACGAATCCCGGTGAGGGCGGCTCCGCAGGTCTTCGACCTCCTCGCGCAGGCGTTGGGTCTCGGCTTCGAGGGCGAAGACCTGGGCGATGCCTGCGAGGTTGAGGCCGGCGGCGAGGAACGTGGTGATCCGTTTGATCCGCTCGATGTCTCGACCGCTGTAGCGGCGGGTGCCGCCACCGGTCCGGCCGGGTCGAGCAGGCCTCGGCTCTCGTAGATCCGCAGCATCTGGGGGTCTACGCCCGGTGAGCTCCCCGGCCACCGAGATCGCGTAGAGCGCCTGGTCCGGGTCTCCTGCCGTCACGCATCGCCACCTTCTACTAGTGCGCACTTGCGTTTACCTTGGTCGTCATGATACATGAAATATATGTCAGCCACTATCGATCATGTGGCCGCATCACCCGACCAACATCACTGTGGAGGTGAGAAGCATGTTGATGCGCAGCACTGACCCGTTCCGCGACTTCGACCGGCTCGCCCAGCAGCTCCTCGGTGCCGGCACGACCTCACGGCCGGCGGTGATGCCGATGGACGCCTGGCGCCAGGGCGACACCTTCGTCGTCGAGTTCGACCTGCCCGGCGTGCGTCCCGGAGACGCTCGACATCGACGTCGAGCGCAACGTGCTGACGGTCAAGGCCGAGCGCTCGCCGGCCGAACGGGGACTGGGAGATGCTGGCCGCCGAACGACCGACCGGGCTGTTCAGCCGCGCAGCTGGTGCTCGGCGACAACGTCGATCTCGAGCACGTCAAGGCGGACTACGAGTCCGGTGTGCTGCGGCTGACGATCCCGGTCGCGGAGAAGGCCAAGCCCCGCAAGATCGAGGTCAGCACCGGGCGCCGACCGAACGGACCGCGATCACGTCCTGATCATCCGGCGAGACCGTTTGCGGGAGCGTCCACGATGACCACGGACCCGATTCGCCCATCCGGCGCCCGGGTCGCCGGCGCAACGGGTGCCGTTACGCACGGCACGCCGACGCAGGAACCAGCGCTGGAGAGCTGGGTCGACCTGCTCCTCGCCGACGAGGAGTGGGTCCGACGCGAGTTCGAGGACATCGTGGCCGCCGGCTGGGGCGGCGCCGTACCCCCGAGCCCTGCACCAATCCAGGGAACGCGGTGGCCGCGTAGGCCCGGGCACGACGACCGCCCCACGCCGGTTCACCCGCCCAAGCAAACCCATCTCGACGACCACACCCAGCCATGCCAGCGAGCTCCTCCCGACTGACCTGCTCTCACCGCGACTCCTCGAGGGCGGGCGGGGTGCGTGTTCAGTGAGGCTCGTCGTCACGACGAAGGCCCGGTGTCTTCTCGACGCCGGGCCTCGTGCCATTTCCGGCCCCTCTTTCGGTGGTCGAGCCGGGCGAGCGCCAGCGAGCCCGTGTCGAGACCTCGCGAGCGTTCACCGGGTCTCGACGCGTTCGGCCGTGGCCGGCCTCACGGCTCGACCAGCGAACGGCGTGCGAGCACGCCGCCACGGTCCTCATCGCGGGAGCCGCGTATCAGCACGCCGCCCGGTCCTCATGGCTGTCGCCGGTCGGTCCACGACCGCGTGCACCGGTCACAGAGGGGTTCGTCTCTCGGGTTGTCAGGGACCGCGCGCGCTGCTATCAAGACCGCGGGGGTATCGAGAGGGGGGTCTCGATGAATACACGCATGTTCCCGGCGGCCGCGCTGTGCCTGGTCGCCTCGGGGTTCGGGGTGGTGGCGGCGAGCCAGCCCGCCGTCGGCGTCCCGGCCGGCTTCACCGACACCGCCGTCTTCGCCGGCCTGACCCAGCCCACGGTGGTGCGCTTCGCCCCCAACGGCGAGGTGCTCGTGGCCGAGAAGTCCGGCCTGGTCAAGAGGTTCGACGACCTGTCGGACACCACCCCCACCGTGGTCGCCGACCTCCGAGCCGACGTCTACAACTTCTGGGACCGAGGGCTGCTCGGCTTGGCGCTCAGTCCGGGCTACGCCACGGACGGCACGATCTATGCGCTCTACACCCGCGACGCCCTTCCGGGTGGCAGCTCGCCGCACTGGCAGACGGGAGACCCACTGACCAGCGGCGACCCGTGTCCCGCCACTCCCGGCGCCACGGCGGATGGCTGTGTGGCCACGGGGCGCCTGCTCCGTCTCGACATCGGCACGGGGACGCTGCCGAAGACCGCTGCCGACGGGACGCCGCTGATCACCGACTGGTGCCAGCAGTACCCCAGCCACTCCATCGGTTCCCTGCAGTTCGGCGCCGACGGCTTCCTCTATGCCAGCGGCGGCGACGGCGCCAACTTCAACGTCGCGGACTACGGCCAGTACGGCAGCCCCCTGAACCCCTGCGGCGACCCGCCCGGCCCGCCCGGAACCGTGCTGACGCCGCCGAGCGCGGAAGGCGGGGCTCTGCGAAGCCAGGACGTGCGTACCAACGGCGACCCGCTCGGCCTCGACGGCACGGTGATCCGCATCGATCCGGTCACCGGTGCGGGTGCGCCCGGGAACCCGTTGGCGGGGAGCGCCGACGCCAACGCGCGCAGGGTCGTCGCGCATGGCATGCGCAACCCGTTCCGGATCGCCTTCCGGCCCGGCACGTCGGACTTGTACGTCGGCGACGTCGGGTGGGGGACCTGGGAGGAGATCAACAGGATCCCGAGCCCTGCGGACGATGCCGTCGACAACCTCGGCTGGCCCTGCTACGAGGGCAGTCCGAGACAGTCCGGCTTCGACAACCTCGACCTGGCGGTCTGCGAGAACCTGTACCTCGAGGGGGCCGGCGCGGTCACCGCACCGACCCTGGCGTACCAGCACACGGACCAGGTCGCCCTCGGCGACGGATGTCCGACCGGGTCGTCCTCGATCTCCGGGCTGGCGTTCTACCAGGGCGGCAGCTACCCAGCGCAGTACGACGGCGCCCTGTTCTTCACCGACTACACCCGGCGGTGCCTGTGGAGCATGCGCCCCAACGCCCAGGGAGTCCCCGACCCGTCCACGCTGGCGTTCTTCTCCGCCCTACCCGGGGGGGCCGTCAACCTGGAGATCGGTCCAGCCGGCGACCTGTTCTACGCCGACTTCGACAACGGCACCATCCGACGGATCGCGTACTCGATGGCGAACCAGCCGCCCACGGCCCAGCTCACGGCGAACCCGACCAGTGGCAACGAGCCCTTGACGGTGGCGTTCAGCGCGAGCGGGTCGAGCGACCCCGAAGGCGACCCGCTCACCGGCGCGTGGGACCTGGACGACGACGGCGCCTTCGACGACGCCACCGGCCTCACCGCGAGCCGCACCTTCACGACCACGGGACCCAAGCGCGTCACGGTCATGGTCACCGACCCCGGCGGCCTGACCTCCACCGCATCGACCGTCGTCGAGGTCGGAGTCGCGCCGGTCGCCACGATCACCTCGCCGACCGCCACCACGTCGTGGAAGGTGGGGGACTCGATCGCGGTGTCGGGTTCGGCGACCGACGGCGGGACACCGCTGCCCGGCACCGCGCTCACCTGGGACGTCGACATCCACCACTGCTCAGCACCCGATGTCTGCCATGTCCACCCCATCACGAGCTTCACGGGGCAGACCGGCACCATCGACGCGCCGGACCACGACTACCCGTCCTACATCACCGTTCGGCTCACGGCGACCGACAGCTCCGGGCTCACCGACGTCAAGACCGTGCGGATCGACCCGCGGACGGTCAACCTGACCTTCGCCACGAATCCGCCCGGGCTGGTCGTCAGTGTCGGCGGCAGCACCCAGACGGCGCCGTTCGCCAAGGAGGCGATCGTCGGCGCGACGTACTCGATCAGCACCGCGGCCAGCCAGCAGCTCGGGGCGACGAGCTATGCGTTCGCGGGATGGTCCGACGGTGGCGCGCACTCGCACACGATCACCGTGCCCGCCAGCGACACGACGTACACCGCGAGCTTCACCCAGGTCGCGAGCTCCTCGCTCGTCGGGGCCTGGGGATTCGAGGAGGGAGCCGGCGACACGACGGCCGACGCTTCCGGGACGGGCAACAACGGCACGATCTCGGGGGCGAGCTGGACGACCGCGGGCAAGTACGGCAGGGCGCTGAGCTTCGACGGGGTCAATGACCTGGTCACGGTCGCGGACTCGGCGAGCCTGGACCTGACCGATGCGTACACGCTCGAGGCGTGGGTGCGGCCGACCTCCGCCGGCGACGGTTGGCACTCCGTGCTGATGAAGGAGACGCCGTCGAGCCTGGCGTACGGCCTGTACTCCGGTGGGATCCCGAACCATCCGTCGAGCTGGGTCACCATCAACGGCGCCGACGTCGTCGTGGAGGGCACGGGTGCGCTGCCGGTCGACGCGTGGACGCATCTGGCCACCACGTACGACGGGACCACGCTGCGGCTCTACGTCAACGGCACCGAGGCCGCGAGCCGGGTGGCCTCGGGCGCGGCTCCTGTCTCGGGTCGCCGCTGCGGATCGGCGGCAACACGATCTGGAGCGAGTGGTTCGCCGGTCAGGTCGACGACGTCCGCGTCTACGACCGGGTGCTGACCGCATCCCAGATCGCGGCCGACCGGGACACCCCCGTGGCTGGTGCCCAGCCGGACACCGCGGCGCCGACCGCGCCGCAAGGCCTGACCGCCACGGGCGGCGTCGGCACCGCCGCTCTCTCGTGGACCGCTTCGCTGGACGACGTCGCGGTAGCGGGCTACCGGGTCCATCGCTCGGCCACGTCGGGCTTCACGCCCCAGCCCGGCAACCAGGTGGCCACGACGCCGACCACCGGCTACGACGACACGGTCGCGGCGGGCACCTGGTACTACAAGGTCGTCGCCTACGACGCGGCCGGCAACCTCAGTCCGCCGTCCGCTCAGGCGACGGCGATCGTGGGGGAGGAGACGACGCCGGACACCATCCCGCCGACCGTCATCGTGCCGACCGAGGAGCCGCCCGCGACCCCACCGACACTGACGGCCGACGTCACCATGGCGCCCGCCGCGCCGAGTGCTCTTCGGCGGCACGTCACGCTCACCGTCACGTACGGCGGAACGGTGGCACCGCCCTACGCCCCGAAGGGCGTCTCCGTGTCCTGCCTGGCCGACGCGAAGCCCGTCGGCTGCTTCGCAGACGGCACCCTGAGCCTGCTGCGAGTGCCCGGTCGCCACGTGCTGACCACGACCGTGCGGTCGCCCGACGGGCAGACCGTGACGCGAACGGTGGAGTGGCGCGTCGCCACGCCGGCGACTCGGCTCACGGTCAAGGCGCCGCCGACGGCCGAGCCGGGAAAGCGGATCACGGTACGGGTGAGCGGGCTACTACCCCACGAGCACTACCTGGTGCGGCTCGGCTCCCGGAAGGTGGCGAAGGGCAAGGCCACCGACGACGGCACCGCGGCAGCGAGGCCGAGGATCTCGAGCCACGCTCGCTTCGGGGAGGTCGAGCTCCGCGTGACCGGCACCACCGCAGAGCGCAAGGGCCACGACACCACCCGGGTCGTCCGCCGCAGTCGGTTGCCACACGTCGACGCACGCCTCGGCGTCATCCACGGCTGAAGCACCGACGTCGGTGGTCCGGCGCGCAGGAAGTACGGCAGTTCGTGGGGCCCGAGCGGTGCGTTGAGCGTGGCGGACAGACGATCGACGTCGAACTGCCGTACTTCTGGTCGCCTGACGATCCGGGCCGCATGCCGCCCCCGATCGAGCGGCCGGGCGACGGCCCGGCCCTCCGACGGCGACATGGTGCGAGTAAGAAGCCGCGCGAGGACGCACCCACGGCCGTGTCCGAATCCCGCCAGAGACTGTCGGTGGCGGGTGCAGGATGGGTACATGCAGAAGACGACCAGGCTCGACCCGGAGGCGTGCTACCGCGCGGTGTCGTCGCGCGACCGCCGCTTCGACGGCGTGTTCTACACCGCGGTCCGCACCACCGGCATCTACTGCCGCCCGTCGTGCCCGGCCCGCACCCCGGCCGCCCGCAACGTGGAGTTCCACCAGACGGCCGCCGCGGCGCAGGCCGCCGGCTTCCGGGCGTGCAAGCGGTGCCTGCCCGATGCCACCCCCGGCAGCCCCGAGTGGGACGTCGCCGCAGACGTCGCGGGCCGCGCGATGCGACTGATCTCGGACGGCGTGGTCGACCGCGGGGGAGTCGAGGAGCTCGCCGCCCGGGTCGGCTACACCCCGCGCCACCTCGGCCGCCTGCTCACCACCGAGCTCGGCGCCGGCCCGCTGGCCCTGGCCCGCGCGCGGCGCGCGCAGACCGCTCGGGTCCTCATCGAGACCACCGACCTCCAGTTCGCGGAGATCGCCTTCGCGGCCGGGTTCGCCAGCATCCGCCAGTTCAACGACACCATCCGCGAGGTCTACGACCTCTCGCCGACCGAGCTCCGCGGCCGTCGGGGCGGGCACCCCTCGACCGGGACCGTGACCATGCGGCTCGCCGTCCGGACGCCGTACGCCGGCCGCGCCCTGCTCGCGTTCCTCGCGACGCGCGCGGTGCCCGGTGTCGAGGACACCGGTGACGGCTGGTACGCCCGGACGCTCGGTCTCCCGCACGGCACGGGCACGGTGCGCCTCGACATCGACGACCACGACGAGCCCGGCCAGACGGCGTTCGTCACCGCGACGTTCGCGCTCGACGACCTGCGCGACACGGCCGCGGGCGTCGAGCGCGTGCGCAGGCTCCTCGACGCCGACTGCGATCCGGTCGCGGTCGACGAGGTGCTCGGTGGCGACCCGCTCCTCCGGCCGCTGGTCGGCGGGCGGCCCGGGCTGCGGGTCCCCGGCCACGTCGACGGCAACGAGATCGCCGTCCGAGCAGTGCTCGGACAGCAGGTGACCGTTGCCGCGGCGCGGACCATCGCGGCTCGGTTGACCGCCGAGCTCGGGAAGCCGATCGCGCGTCCCGACGGCGTCCTCACTCATCTGTTCCCCGACGTCGCGGCGCTGGCGGGGCTGGACCCGGAGGACCTGCCGATGCCGCGGTCGCGCGGCCGGGCGCTGATCGCGTTGTGCCGCGCCCTCGCCGACGGCGATGTCGTCCTCGACCGTGGCGCCGGGCGCGACGAGACCCGGCAGGCCCTGCTCGCGATCCCGGGCATCGGGCCCTGGACCGCCGACTACATCGCCCTCCGGGCTCTCGGGGACCCGGATGTGTTCCTGCCCGCCGACATCGGCACCCGTGACGCCCTCACCGGTCTGGGCCGCGACCCCGCGACCGCGGGCGACCTCGCCCAGTCCTGGCGCCCCTGGCGCTCCTACGCCCAGGTGCACCTGTGGCGCACCCTTTCCGACCCGACCACCCACCACGAGGAGTACTGACATGTGGACCGTGATGACCAGCCCCGTCGGCGACCTGCGCATCGTGGAGCGCGACGGCAAGATCACCCAGATCGAGTTCTCGCCCTTCCGCGACCACGACGGCCGCCCGCGCGGCGCCCAGCAGGACGACCACCCCGTCCTGGTCGAGGCGGTGTCGCAGCTGCGCGCCTACTTCGACCGCGACCTCAAGGAGTTCGACCTGCCACTCGCGCCGGTCGGCTCGGCCTTCCAGCAGTCGGTGTGGGACCAGCTGGTGAAGATCGAGTACGGCGAGACCGCGTCGTACGGCGAGATCGCCCGCCGTCTCGGCAAGTCCAACGCCGCCTCGCGTGCGGTGGGCCTGGCCAACGGCTCCAACCCGATCCCCATCGTGATCCCGTGCCACCGTGTCATCGGAGCCAACGGCACCCTGACGGGGTACGCCGGCGGCATCGAGCGCAAGCAGTCCTTGCTCGAGCTGGAGCAGGACGCGCTGTTCTGAGGGGCCGATCCGTCGGTCCAGGAGGGGGCGCGAGGACGGGAACATTGCCCTGGGGTCATGGCACGGCCATCGTTGACTTCATGGCACCCAGTCACCGAACCCGGCAGGCGTCGTCGTGAAGGTCATCCGAGCGCTCGCGGTGTTGCTCGCCAGCGTCCTGGTCGTGCCGCCTGATGCGGCCACGAGTGCACCCGCACCGCGCGCCACGCCCCAGCTGGTCGGCGTACGAGCCAGCGCGCATCCGGGCTTCGACCGGGTGGTGTTCGAGTTCGAGGACGGCCTGCCCGCGAGCATCACCACGACGTACGTCGACCGCTTGATCGCCGACGGGTCCGGGCTACCGGTCCGGATCGCCGGACAGGCCGTTCTCCAGGTGACCTTCCACGGGACTGCGACGAACGGTCCGACCCCGGCGCCCCGGCGCCGGGCCTTCGCGCTGCCCAACGTGCTGACGGCTGTGCGGTCGGGCCTCTTCGAGGGTGTGACGACCTACGGCATCGGGGTGGCGCAGAAGTCGGCGTTCCAGGTGAGGAAGCAGCCCGCCAAGGGCAGGGTGGTGATCGACATCCGCGCGACCTTCCCGACCGCCCTGCACGCGGTGTACTTCTTCGACGAGGAGGCGTTCCTCGCCAACGAGGAGCCGTTCTTCGTGCCGCGTCAACGGCTGGTCCCGGCCGGGTCCCCGGGGCGAGGGGTGCTGGACAGCCTCTTCGCCGGACCCCTGCCTCGCGAGAAGGCGAACGGGCTGCGACTGCTCCGTTCCCGTGCCAGGAACTTCGCGGACCTGACCATCCAGGACCACATCGCCAGGGTCCGCCTCGTCGGAGGGTGCAGCAGCGGCGGGTCGACCGTCACCGTCGCCGGCGAGATCATGCCGTCCCTGCGCCAGTTCAACAGCGTCGACTGGGTCAAGATCCTGGGTCCGGCCGGCCACACCGCCGATCCCACCGGTCCGAGCGACTCGATTCCTGACTGCCTCAACCCGTGACCGCTGCGGGTGGGGTTATTCGGCAGCAGCCCGGCGCAGCGACTCGGACAGCCGCTCGGCAGCGGCAAGCACCGCCGGCGCGTGCATCCGGCCGGGCTGACGCGAGAGCCGCTCGAGAGGTCCGGACACCGACACGGCGGCGATCACCTTGCCACCGGGCGACTTGATCGGGGCGGACACCGAGGCGACGCCCTGCTCGCGCTCGCCGACCGACTGCGCCCAGCCGCGGCGGCGGATGCCGGACAGGGCGGCGGCGGAGAAGGCGGCGTTCTGGAGGCCGCGGTGCATCCGCTCCGGGTCCTCCCAGGCGAGCAGGATCTGGGCGGCCGAACCCGCCCGCATCGTCAGCTGCGAGCCGACCGGGATGGTGTCGCGCAGGCCCGAGGGACGCTCGGCGGCCGCGACACAGACGCGGTAGTCGCCCTGGCGTCGCCACAGCTGCGCCGACTCGCCGGTGATGTCGCGCAGCCGCGCGAGCACCGGGCCGGCGGTGGCCAGCAGACGGTCCTCGCCGGCGGCTGCGGACAGCTCGGCAAGCCGCGGGCCCAGCACGAACCGGCCCTGCATGTCGCGGGCGACCAGGCGGTGGTGCTCGAGCGCGACGGCCAGACGGTGGGCGGTCGGCCGTGCGAGCCCGGTCGCGGTCACGAGACCGGCCAGGGTGGCCGGGCCCGACTCCAGGGCAGTGAGCACAAGGGCGGCTTTGTCGAGAACCCCGACGCCACTCGAGTTGTCCATATGGCAATACTGCCGTCTCAGATAATGGATTGGCAAGCCTATGATGGGGGCACATCGACAGGGACGCACGAGCTGGGCGCAAAGGAGCACTCCATGGGCAGGACCCTGGCCGAGAAGGTCTGGGACGAGCACGTCGTACGACGTGCCGACGGTGAGCCCGACCTGCTCTACATCGACCTCCACCTCATCCACGAGGTGACCTCGCCGCAGGCCTTCGACGGGCTGCGCCTCGCCGGTCGGTCGGTACGCCGGCCCGACCTCACGCTGGCCACCGAGGACCACAACGTGCCCACCCTCGACTGGGACAAGCCGATCGCCGACCCGGTGAGCCGGACCCAGGTCGAGACGCTGCGCCGCAACGCCGCGGAGTTCGGTGTCCGGCTGCACCCGCTCGGCGACCTCGACCAGGGCATCGTGCACATCATCGGCCCGCAGCTCGGCCTCACCCAGCCGGGGCTGACCATCGTCTGCGGCGACTCCCACACCAGCACCCACGGCGCGTTCGGCGCGCTGGCCTTCGGCATCGGCACCAGCGAGGTCGAGCACGTCCTCGCGACGCAGACCCTGCCGCAGGCCCGCCCGAAGACGATGGCCGTGAACATCACCGGCCACCTGCCCGACGGCGTCACGGCCAAGGACATGGTGCTCACCCTGATCGCGCACACCGGCACCGGTGGTGGTCAGGGGTACGTCGTGGAGTACCGCGGCCCCGCCATCGAGGCGCTGTCGATGGAGGGCCGGATGACGGTCTGCAACATGAGCATCGAGTGGGGCGCCAAGGCCGGGCTGATCGCGCCCGACCAGACGACGTTCGACTACCTCGAGGGCCGCAAGGAGGCCCCGAAGGGTGACGCGTGGGAGACCGCGGTCGCCTACTGGAAGTCCCTGGTCACCGACGACGACGCCGTGTTCGACAAGGAGATCGAGCTCGACGCGAGCACGATGACGCCGTTCGTCACCTGGGGCACCAACCCCGGTCAGGGCGTCCCGCTCGGTGCGAGCGTCCCATCGCCGGACGACCTCGAGGACGCCACCGACCAGATCGCGGCGCGGAAGGCCCTGGAGTACATGGGGCTCCGGGCCGGCACCCCGATGCGCGAGATCCGCGTCGACACCGTGTTCGTCGGGTCGTGCACCAACGGCCGCATCGAGGACCTGCGCGTGGCCGCGGCCGTCATCGAGGGCCGCAAGGTCGCCGAAGGCACGCGGCTGCTCGTCGTGCCCGGATCCGCGCGCGTCCGGCTGCAGGCCGAGGACGAGGGCCTCGACGTGATCTTCAAGGAGGCCGGCGCCGAGTGGCGCGGGGCGGGGTGCTCCATGTGCCTCGGCATGAACCCCGACCAGCTCGCCCCCGGCGAGCGCAGCGCTTCGACGTCGAACCGCAACTTCGAGGGGCGCCAGGGCAAGGGCGGGCGCACCCACCTCGTGTCCGTGCCGGTCGCGGCCGCGACGGCCGTCCGCGGCACCCTTTCTTCCCCAGCCGACCTCGACCCCACGCCGGTCGAGCTCGTCGTGACCCCGGGAGCCTGACGTGGAGCCGTTCACCAGTCACACCGGCATCGGCGTCCCGCTGCGCCGCAACAACGTCGACACCGACCAGATCATCCCGGCCGTCTACCTCAAGCGGGTGACCCGCGACGGGTTCGAGGACGGGCTGTTCGCGGCCTGGCGCAACGACCCGTCGTTCGTGCTGAACAAGAAGCCGTACGACGAGGGGTCGGTGCTCGTCGCAGGGCCGGACTTCGGCACGGGGTCGTCGCGCGAGCACGCCGTCTGGGCCCTGCAGAACCACGGGTTCCGGGCCGTCATCTCTCCGCGGTTCGGCGACATCTTCCGCGGCAACTCCGGCAAGGCGGGACTGGTCGCGGCCCAGGTCGACGACAAGGTCGTGCAGCGGCTGTGGGACCTGCTGGAGTCCGAGCCCGGCGCCACCGTGACCGTCGACCTCGAGTCCCGGACCGTCAAGGCCGGCCACGGTGTCGACGCGATCGAGGACTCCTTCGACATCGACGACTACACGCGATGGCGGCTGCTCGAAGGCCTCGACGACATCGACATCACGCTGTCCCACGAGGCCGACATCGCGGCGTTCGAAGCCACCCGGCCGAGCTACAAGCCGCTCACCCTCTAAGGGGTGGACGGCCCTCCAGGGCCCGAAACCCCTGATTTTGAGCGCGAAACGGCGAATTTCACCACGAAACACCGGCGTGGCGATTGTGACATCCGCGCCGAATACCTAGCGTGCGTTGATGAAAGTCGAGCAAGGGCTCGGCCCAAGTGGTCCATTGGAAGGGAAGCTAGTGAACAAGTCACAGCTCATCGACGCGCTGTCCGCGCGTTACGAGGGGAACCGGAAGGCCGCGCAGCAGGCCCTGGAGTCCGTACTCGACACCATCACCCGTGAGGTCGCGAGGGGCGAGAAGGTCGCCATCACCGGCTTCGGGTCGTTCGAGAAGCGTGTCCGGGAGGCTCGCTGGGTGCGCAACCCGCAGACGGGTGCGCGGATCAAGGCCAAGAAGACCGCGGTGCCGAAGTTCACCGCCGGCGCCGACCTGAAGAACGTCGTCTCCGGCGCGAAGAAGCTGCCGAAGATCGTCGTCGCCAAGGCCGCTGCTCCGGCCAAGAAGGCTGCCCCGGCCAAGAAGGCGGCTCCGGCCAAGGCGGCGGCGCCGGCGAAGAAGGCACCGGCGAAGAAGGCACCGGCGAAGAAGGCTCCGGCCAAGAAGGCTGCTGCGAAGAAGGCGCCGGCCAAGAAGGTCGCTCCGGCCAAGAAGGCCGCTGCGAAGACGACGACCAAGAAGGCCGCTCCCGCCAAGAAGGCCGCCGCGAAGAAGGCCCCCGCCAAGAAGGCACCCGCCAAGAAGACGGCCAAGAAGGCCGCCAAGAAGTCCTGACGCACCAACGTTCCTGAGGGCGGTCCGCCGATCCGGCGGCCCGCCCTCAGGGGTTTCCGGGTCAGGAGAGCTGCAGGGCCGCGACGGCCGCCGCGGTGTGGGCGCCGACACCGTGCCGCACGGCAGCGGCAAGGTCCGCGGCATCGTCGACGTCGAGACGCAAGGACGCCAGCTCTCCTTCGACGGGCCAGGCACCCGAGTCGGCGTGCAGTCCGGCCGACCCCGGACCGAACCGCGGCGTGAACTCCTCGACAGGTGCCGAGTAGAGGGTGGTCCCGGTCCGGCTGCGGTCCGCGACGAAGAACGGTCGGCCCGGCCGTTGCGCCAACGCGGTGTCGAGGTCGGCGGCGGTCAGGCACGGCAGGTCGGCACAGAGGGCCACCGGGACCAGGCCGGGCCACCGGCGTACGGCCTCCAGAGCCGCGAGAGACAGGCTGCCGTTGAGGTCGCCGGACACCCCGTCCGGGATCGCGGCACATCCCAGCGCGGACAGGGCGGACGCGAACGTCGCGTCGTCGGTGACCACGAGCACCTCGGCCACGAAGGCACTGTGCAGGCAGGCCGTCGCGACATCGAGCGCGAACGCCGACGCCAGGGTGTCGCGGGGCAGGTCGCCGAGACGAGTCTTGCCGCGACCGGGCGGCTTGACCGGCAGCAGCACGGCGTACGGATCGGGCATCCCGCCGATCCTCGCAGCAGGTCGCTGCGCGCCGGGCACCGAGTAGCCTTCGCGCGTGACTGTCCGCGACCTGCAGCAGCCCCGTGGCTGGGCGTTCAACCTGGCCGTGCCCATCGTGAAGCCGACGTTGATCATGACGACGAAGCGGACCTGGCGCGGTGGCGAGAACATCCCCGCGACGGGCGGCTGCATCGTGGTCTTCAACCACATCTCGCACCTCGACCCGCTGACGGCCGCGCACTTCCTCTACGACCACGGCCGGCTGCCGAGGTACCTCGCGAAGTCCGGCCTCTTCAAGAACAAGGCGCTCGGCAAGTTCCTGAGCGGGGCCGGCCAGATCCCCGTCGAGCGGATGAGCCGCAGCGCCAAAAGCGCGTACGACGCGGCGGTCGCGGCGGTGCGTTCCGGCGAGTGCGTCGTGGTCTATCCCGAGGGGACGCTGACCCGCGACCCGGACCTGTGGCCGATGACCGGCAAGTCCGGCGCCGCGCGCATCGCGCTGGAGACCGGCTGTCCGGTGATCCCCGTCGGGCAGTGGGGTGCGCACAAGCTGCCGCCGCCCTACTCCAAGACACCGCACCCGTTCCCGCGCAAGCACATCGAGATGCTGGTCGGGCCGCCGGTCGAGCTCGGCGACCTGGTCGCCCTGCCGCGGACCCAGCAGGTGATCAACACCGCGACCGCCCGGATCATGGAGGCGATCACCGAGCTCGTCGAGCAGATCCGCGGCGAGGAGGCGCCGGCCGCGCGGTTCGACCCGCGCAAGGCCGGCGTCCGGTTGACGGGCGACCCGCGCAAGAAGGACGACTCGTGAGCGCCGGGCACAAGGTCGCCGTCTTCGGCGCGGGGTCGTGGGGGACGGCGTTCTCGGTGGTGCTCGCCGACGCGGGCAACGACGTGGCGATCTGGGGTCGTCGCCAGGAGCTGTGCGCCGCGATCAACGAGACCCGGGAGAACCCCGACTACCTGCCCGGCATCACGCTGCCCGACCAGGTCGTCGCCACGCACGACCCCGAGGAGGCCGCGGCCGGCGCGGACATCGTCGTGCTCGCCGTACCGTCGCAGACCCTGCGCGCCAACCTCGAGGACTGGGCCTCGGTGCTGTCACCGGATGCGGTCCTGGTCTCCTTGATGAAGGGTGTCGAGCTCGGCACCCTCAAGCGGATGAGCGAGGTCATCGGCGAGGTCACCGGCGCCGGGCCGGAGCGGATCGCGGTGATCAGCGGCCCCAACCTCTCCAAGGAGATCGCCCGCCGCGAACCGGCCGCGTCGGTCGTCGCCTGCACCGAGGAGTCGGTGGCGCGGATGGTGCAGGACCGTGTGCACGGGTCGATGTTCCGCCCGTACACCTCCGTCGACGTGGCCGGCTGCGAGATCGGCGGGGCGTACAAGAACGTCGTCGGCATCGCCGTCGGCATGGCCGTCGGGCTGGGCTTCGGCGACAACACCACGGCCTCGCTGATCACCCGTGGCCTCGCCGAGACCGCCAGGCTGGCCAAGGCCTTCGACGCCAACCCGATGACGCTGATGGGTCTCGCCGGTCTCGGCGACCTCGTCGCCACCTGCTCCTCGCCGCTCTCGCGCAACCGGACGTTCGGCGAGAAGCTCGGCAAGGGCATGACCACCGAGGACATCTACGCCTCGACGCGTCAGGTTGCCGAAGGAGCGAAGTCCTGTACGTCGCTCCACGACCTCGCCGTCCGCGAGGGCGTCGACGTCCCGATCGCCGAGGCCGTCGTGGCCGTCGTCGCCGGCAAGATGACCGCCGCCGACACCATGGAGTCGTTCATCTCCCGCGACACCAAGGCCGAGACCGACTAGGGATTCACCGGCCGCCCGGTGAATCCCTGGGTTGCCCGCTGAAACATTGCGTGCCAACCCACGGTTTCAGCCGGCAACCCGCGGTCAGGGGAGCTGGTCGAGCGCCTGCTCGAGATCTGCCCAGAGGTCGTCGACGTCCTCGATGCCGACCGACATCCGTACCAGGCCCTCGGGGATGGTGGCGGCCTCGCCCTTCCAGCGACGGCGACGCTCGAACGTCGACTCGACGCTGCCGAGGGACGTGGCGTGCACCCAGAGCGAGGTGGAGTGGGTGAGCACGTCGGCGGCGTCGGCGGTGGGGAGCACGGCCGCGATGACGGCGCCGAAGCCGGGGTAGCGGACCTCGGTGACACCGGGATGAGCGGTCAGCCGCCGGGCCAGCTCGGCGGCATTGGCCTGGGAACGTTCGAGGCGCAGGTGCAAGGTACGCAGCCCACGAAGGGCGAGCCACGCCTCCAGCGTCCCGGGGATCGCGCCGATCAGGTCGCGGCGACCTTTCAGGACGTCGTACAGGCTGTCGTCGCGCACCACCAGCGCGCCCATCACCACGTCGCTGTGGCCGGCGAGGAACTTGGTGACGGAGTGCAGCACGATGTCGGCGCCCAGCTCGAGCGGCTTCTGCAGCAGAGGGGTGGCGAAGGTGTTGTCGACGACGACCGAGGCGCCGACCTCGTGGCCGGCGGCAACCAGCCGCTCGACGTCGGCGACCTCCAGAGCCGGGTTGGTCGGGGACTCGATCCAGAGCAGCGCGGCGTCGCCGAGGGCCTCGATGACCGCGTCGGTGTCGCTGATGTCGACGAGCACGGCCTTGACGCGGCCACGGGCCTCGAGGTCGCCCAGCTGCCCGACACTGCCGAGGTAGGCATGACGCGGCGCGACCACCAGCCCGTCCTGGCCGACCAGGTCGAGCACCGTCGAGACCGCCGCGAGCCCGGACGAGAAGGCCAGCGCCCGGCCGCCTTCCAGGGCGCCCAGAGCCTCCTCGAACGCCGACCACGTGGGGTTGGCGTACCTGCCGTACTCGAGGTCGCCACCCCCGACGTACGTCGACGCCATCGTGATCGGCCCGTTCAGCGGCTGGTCCGACTCGTGGGGCGGCCGCCCCGCGTGCACCACGACCGTCGCGGGGGAGAGCGCAGGAGTGTCAGCGGACATGCGCCCAAACTAGGCCGATAGGTTGGCGGACGATGACCCAGCCCAGGAAGCGAGTGGCCGTCGTCTTCGGCGGCCGGTCCAGCGAGCACGCCATCTCCTGCGTCACCGCGGGCAGCGTGCTGCAGGCCATCGACCGCACCAAGTACGACGTCGTGCCGGTCGGCATCGCCACCGACGGTCGCTGGGTGCTGGAGTCCGGCGACCCCGAGCTCCTGCAGATCACCGGGCCAGACAAGCTCCCCGCCGTCGACGGCGGACGGGCCGCGGTCACGCTCGCCCGCGACGTCGACACCACCGACCTGGTCGTGCACGAGCCGTCGCAGCCGCCGACGACCCTGGGCGAGGTCGACGTCGTCTTCCCGGTGCTGCACGGGCCGTGGGGGGAGGACGGCACGATCCAGGGGATGCTCGAGATGGCCGGCGTCCGCTACGTGGGCGCCGGCGTGCTGGCGTCGGCGGTCAGCATGGACAAGGCGTACATGAAGGTCGTCCTCGCCGCCGCCGGGCTGCCCCTGATGAGGTCGATCACCGTGACCGCCCGCGAGTGGTACCGCGACCCCGACGGCATCGCCCACCGGGTCGCCGAGCTGGGGTACCCGCTGTTCGTGAAGCCGGCTCGCGGTGGTTCGTCGATCGGCATCTCCAAGGTGCACCACGGCGGCGAGCTCGCGGATGCGATCGAGGAGGCACACCGCCACGACCCGAAGGCGCTGGTCGAGGTAGCGGCCGTCGGGGCCCGTGAGATCGAGTGCGGCGTGCTCCAGGCGCTCGACGGGACACCGGAGACCAGCCTGCCCGCCGAGATCCGGATCACCGGCGACCACGAGTTCTACGACTTCGCGGCCAAGTACCTCCCCGAGGAGCACACCGAGCTCGACGTACCCGCCGACATCCCTGCCGACGTCGCGACCGAGCTGCGCGAACAGGCCGCCCGCGCGTTCGAGGCCGTGGGGTGCGAAGGGCTCGCCCGCGTCGACTTCTTCGTCTTCCCCGACGGCTCGGTCGTCGTCAACGAGATCAACACCATGCCGGGGTTCACGCCGCTGTCGATGTTCCCGCGGATGTGGGCTGCGACCGGCGTCGACTACCCGGCGCTCGTCGACCGGCTGATCGAGCTCGCGCTCAACCGCGACACCGGACTGCGGTAGCTAGGTGTAACTAGGTGCAGCCCTGGACCAGCGCCAGGTGGTCCTTCACCGGCTGGGCGAGCTGGGCGATCGCCGCGGCGCCACCCTCGGGCCGGTACTTCCCGGGCACCTCGACCGAGACCGCCGGCCGGTACCCGGCCGCGGTGAACACCACGTCGGCGTCCTGGTCGTCGAGCTGGCTCGGCGGCACGAACCACCCGACGCCGTCGGCCTCCTGACAGCCGGCGGCCAGGTCCTGGTCGGACGGCACGGGTACGCCGCAGCGCACGATGATCGGTGGGTCGCCCCACGCACGTCCGAGCGCCGCGGCGGGGTTCACCTTGCGGCGCTCGTGACCCGCGAGGGTGTTCGGCAGGTCGTCCAGGAAGGCCTCGCAGGTCGCCTCGTCCTGGGCCGAGACCTCCGGCGAGGACAGGGTCACCGGCTCGTCGGCACATCCCGCGAGCGGTACGACGGCCAGCAGGGCGACCAGCGTGCCGACGCCCCGGACCCGCGCGGGACCGGGGCGTCGCCCAGCTTGGAGCAGAGTGGTGGTCAGATGTGCACCACCGGGCAGGTCAGGGTGCGGGTGATGCCGTCCAGGCTCTGGACCTTCGAGACCACCAGCTTGCCGAGCTCGTCGACGTTGCGGGCCTCGGCGCGCACGATCACGTCGTACGGACCGGTGACGTCCTCGGCGAGCGTGACGCCCTTCACCTGGGCGATGGCGCGGGCTACGTCGGCGGCCTTGCCCACGTCGGTCTGGATCAGGATGTAGGCCTGGACGACCATCTCGTCTCCTCGTGTCCTGGGGGGCCCGGAGGGCGGGCTTCTGCCGCCGCCCAACCTACAGGCGACGGTCACTGGTGAGATAGGCGCATGAGCATCCCTCCGGGCGCGACCCTGGCCGACGTGGGCGAGTTCGGGATGATCGCCGAGCTCGCGGGGCTGTTCCCGCAGGGCGAGCACGTGCTCGTCGGGCCCGGCGACGACGCGGCCGTCCTGCGGGTGCGCAGCGGGCACGTGGTCGTCTCCACCGACCTCCTCGTCGAAGGCCGGCACTTCCGTCAGGACTGGGCGAGCGCCGAGGACGTCGGCCACCGCGCGGCCGCACAGAACCTCTCCGACATCAACGCGATGGGCGGCACGGCCCACTCGCTCACGATCGGACTGGCCGCGCCGAAGAACACCCCGGCCGCGTGGGCCGTCGACTTCGCCACGGGATTCGCGGCCGAGTGCGAGCTCGTCGGCGCCAGCGTGGTCGGTGGCGACCTCACCAGCGCCTCCGAGATCGTCATCGCCGTCACGGTCATCGGCGCCTGCATCCAGGCCCCGGTGCTCCGCTCCGGCGCCGAGCCGGGCCAGGTCGTTGCACTCACCGGACGCCAGGGCTGGGCCGCCGGCGGACTCGCCGTGCTCGGCCGTGGCTTCCGTTCCCCACGCGTGCTGGTCGAGGCCTACCGCCGTCCGGAGCCGCCGTACGCCGCCGGGCCGGCCGCCGCGGCCGCCGGCGCGACCGCGATGATCGACGTCTCCGACGGCCTGGTCGCGGACGCCGGGCACGTCGCCGCCGACTCCGGGGTCGCCATCGACCTCCATCGGTCGGCGTTCGAGATCCCCGAACCACTGCAAGCCGTCGCCGCCGCGACCGGCAGCGACCCGATGGCGCTGATCCTCGGCGGCGGCGAGGACCACCCGCTGCTGGCCACGTTCGACGCGGCCGCCGTGCCCGCCGGCTGGACCGTGATCGGGTCGGTGGGCGAAGGCGAGGGCGTCACCCTCGACGGGGCGGAGTACGACGGGCCCACCGGTTGGACGCACTTCTGATGAGCGCGCTCGGGCCGAGCTTGCGAGGACCGAGAGGAAACGCCAGGTTGAGGAGCGTCGACTCGGACCGGGCCTGCGACGGGCGAGTGACGCGTCTCGAAACCCGTCAGCGATCACGATTTCGGGCCTCGACCCGCTCTCGGATAGTCTTTCCCGGTTGCCCGAACGCGGGCACCCCAGTACCTCGACCAGTACCTCGATCCCTTCAGGAGCAAGACCGTGGCTGCCGTCTGCGACATCTGCGCCAAGAAGCCGGGCTTCGGCAACAACCGCCCGTGGTCGAAGAAGGCCACCCGCCGTCGCTTCGACCCGAACATCCAGCGCGTCCGCGCGATGGTCAACGGCACCCCGAAGCGCCTGCACGTGTGCACCTCCTGCCTCAAGGCCGGCAAGGTCACCCGCTGACCTCATCGGTCGACTCAGCACCACCGAGACCCCGGGCGACACCCGGGGTCTTTCCATGTCCGGACCGCACCCTCCGGACTAACGTTCACGAGATGGAGCAGGTCCCCCGCGGCAGCGGCACGGTCGAGCTGGCGGTGGTGCTCCGCTTCGTCGACATCGCCGTCGACGCGCTGGCCGAGGCCCGTGAGGAGATCGACGCCCTCAACGTCTACCCGGTGCCGGACGGCGACACCGGCACGAACATGTACCTCACCGTCGCCGCGGCGCGCGACGCCCTGCGCGAGGCGACCCGGGAGGAGCCGGACCTGCTCATCGGTCTGGCGGCACTGCGCAAGGGCGCTCTGCTCGGGGCCCGCGGCAACAGCGGCGTGATCCTCAGCCAGATGCTCGGCGGAATCGCGACCACGATCGCCACGGCCCCGGCCGACGAGCGCAACGCCAGCATCATGGCCCGGGCGCTCCGGGAGGCGACCGACGGTGCGTACGCCGCCGTCGGCACCCCCGTCGAGGGCACCATCCTCACCGTCATCAGGGCTGCCGCCGAGGCCGCGGAGTCGCGCGCCGCGGAGCCCGGCGCCCGCTCCCGCGACGTCTTCACCGCGTCCGCGGCGGCCGCCCGCGAGGCGCTCGCCCGGACGCCGGAGCAGTTGGCGGTGCTCCGCGAGGCCGGGGTGGTCGACGCCGGCGGCCGGGGTCTCAGCGTGATCCTCGACGCGGCCGAGACCGTGCTGACGGGGCGCCGGCCGATCCCCGTCACCGCGCCCATCGGCACCCACCGCATCCCGGTCCCGCTCGAGATGACCGGCCACGAGCTGTCGCCCGACGGGCCGGCGTACGAGGTGATGTACCTCCTCGACGCCGACGACGGCCACCTGCCCACGCTGAAGCAGACCCTGGCCGGCCTCGGCGACTCCCTCGTCGTGGTCGGCGGCGACGGCCTGTGGAACGTGCACGTCCACGTCGACGACGTCGGCGCGGCCGTCGAGGCCGGCATCGCCGCCGGCCGGCCGCACCGGATCCGGGTCACCCACTTCGCCGAACAGGTCGACGAGGCCCGCACCCGTCGTACGACGTCACGCACGGGCCGGCAGGTCGTCGCCGTCGCGGCGGGGCCGGGCCTGGAGAAGCTGTTCGCCGAGGCCGGGGCCACCGTCGTCATCGGCGGCCCCGGCAACCGTCCGTCGACCGGCATGATCCTCGACGCCATCCACGCCTCGGGTGCGCACGAAGTGATCGTGCTCCCGAACGACGCCGACTCGGTGCGGGCCGCCCAGGCCGCCGCCCGCACGGCGGAGGGCGACGACGGCCTGCGCGTCGCCGTGATCCCGACCGAGGCCCAGGTGCAGGGGCTGGCCGCCGTGGCGGTGCACGAGCCGGGTCGCCCCTTCGACCAGGACGTGCTCGAGATGACCGCCACCGCCCGGCACGCCCGGCACGGCGCCGTCACGGTCGCGGCCAAGCAGGCCATGACGATGGCGGGCCCCTGCGAGCCCGGCGACGTGCTCGGCGTGGTGGCCGGCGACTTCGCCGTCGTCGGCGACGACCTCGACCTGGTCGCCAAGGACGTGCTCGAGCGGCTGCTCGCCGGAGGCGGTGAGCTGGTCACGATCGTGGCCGGCGACGGCGGCGCCGACCTCGCGCGCCGGACGGCCGACGGTGTGCAGGAGCGCCACCCCCATGTCGACGTTGTGGTGTACGACGGTGGGCAGGACCGCTACCCGCTCCTGATGTCCGTCGAGTAGCCCCATCGAGTAGGCCCGCCGATCCACCGGAGCAACCGTGATCACCATCGACTCGCCGCTGACCGCCGTGGTCGGCGACAAGGCCACCAAGCGCAAGCGGATGGCCGAGGGCCTCGGCCTGCACACCGTCGGCGACCTCCTGCGCCACTTCCCGCGCCGCTACGTCAAGGCCGGCGAGCTCACCCGCGTGGCCGACCTCCACGAGGGCGAGATGCTCACCGTCGTCGGGGAGATCGCCGCCAGCGACCTCAAGACCTACCAGGACCGGCGCACCCACCGCCCGGCGTACCGCCTCGAGACGATCCTCCAGACCGACGGCCCCCGCCTGAAGATGACGTTCTTCGCCAAGAGCCAGCATGTTGCGCAGTGGCAGCAGCGCCGCCTGTCGCCACGCCAGCGCGGCGTCTTCGTCGGCCAGGTCAGCCGGTTCCGCGGCGACTGGCAGCTGACCAACCCGAAGATGGTGCTGTTCGGGATCGCGAACTCCGAGGAGGGCGAGGACGGCGGCGTGGTCGACTCGTTCGGCGACCTCTACCCGATCTACCCGCAGACCAAGGGCGTGGAGTCCTGGGACCTCCAGCGCGCGGTGAACTTCGCCCGCTCCGTGATCGACGACGTGCCGGAGCTGGTGCCGGAGGAGATCCGCGACGAGCACGACCTCGTCGACGCCCGCACCGCCGTCGACCTGATCCACGCGCCGGACACCTTCGCCCAGGTGGAGGTCGCGAGGCGCCGCTACCGCTTCGAGGAGGCACTCGTCACCCAGGTCGTGCTCGCCCGGAGGCGGGCGTTCCTGCGCACGCTCGGCGCCCAGGCGCGCACCGGCGGCGGCGGTCTGCTCGCCGCATTCGACGAGCGGCTGCCGTTCGAGCTGACCGCGGGACAGCGCGAGGTCGGCGACGTGATCGAGGCCGACCTGGCGCAACCCCATCCGATGAACCGGCTCCTCCAGGGCGAGGTCGGCTCCGGCAAGACCGTCGTCGCGCTGCGGGCCATGCTCCGGGTGGTGGACTCGGGCGGTCAGGCGGCGCTGCTGGCGCCGACCGAGGTGCTCGCCCAGCAGCACTTCCGCTCGATCACCGCGATGCTCGGCGACCTGGCTGCCGGCGGCATGCTGGGTGGTGCCGCCGACGGCACCACCGTGGCGCTGCTGACCGGCTCGATGAACAAGGCGACCCGCGCCGAGTCGATGTCGCGGATGGCGAGCGGCGAGGCCGGCATCACCATCGGCACGCACGCGCTCCTCGAGGAGAACGTGATGTTCGCCGACCTCGGCATGGTCGTCGTCGACGAGCAGCACCGCTTCGGCGTCGAGCAGCGTGCCGCGCTCACCGACAAGGCGGGCTGGCCGCCTCACGTGCTGGTGATGACCGCGACGCCCATTCCGCGCACGGTCGCGATGACGGTGTTCGGTGATCTCGAGGTCTCGACCTTGTCCGAGCTGCCCGCCGGACGTGCGCCCATCCAGACGAACGTCGTCCCGCTCGACGAGCACCCGGGCTGGATCGAGCGGGTCTGGCAACGCGTGCGAGAAGAGGTCGAGAAGGGCCACCAGGCGTACGTCGTGTGCCCGCGCATCACCGGCGACGAGCTGGAGGAGGGCGACCGCGACGTCATCGACATGATGGAGGAGGAGTTCGTCGACACCCCGCTGGCAAGGACCGCCCGCGACCGGCCGCCTCTCAACTCGGTCACCGAGGCGGTCGAGCGGCTCCGTTCGGGCCCGCTGTCGGACCTCCGGGTCGAGATGCTGCACGGCAAGCTGCCACCCGACGAGAAGGACCGCGTGATGCGCGCCTTCGCCGCCGGCGAGATCGACGTACTCGTCTCCACCACCGTCATCGAGGTCGGCGTCGACGTGGCCAACGCGACCACGATGGTGCTCCTCGACGCCGACCGGTTCGGCATCTCCCAGCTCCACCAGATGCGCGGCCGGGTCGGCCGCGGCGGCCTGCCGGGGCTCTGCCTGCTGGTCAGCTACGCCGAGGCGGGGTCGCCGGCACGCGAGCGGTTGGACGCGGTCGGCGCCACCACCGACGGCTTCGAGCTCAGCCGCCTGGACCTCGACCAGCGGCGCGAGGGAGACGTCCTCGGCGCCTCGCAGTCCGGCTTCCGGTCGAGCCTGACCATGCTGCGCGTGCTGCGCGACGAGGACACCATCGTCGCCGCTCGCCGGGCCGCCTCCGACCTGCTGGATCGCGACCCCGACCTCGCGTCGGCCCCGGCCCTGGGGGCCGCGGTGGCGCTGATGGAGCAATCACGGCAGTCTGACTTCATGGAGAAGGCTTGAGATCGCTAGTCACGCCCGCTCCGGGACGTCGGGGTCCCCGCTGAACTCGTGAGCGGAGGAGCGCAGCGGGGGAGCGAGCGATTCAGTGGGGTGACATGACTCGCATCATCGGGGGTTCGGCCGGGGGTCGACGCATCGACGCGCCCCGGGGCACGAGCACGCGACCGACCAGCGACCGGGTCCGTGAGGCGCTGTTCTCGGCCGTCGAGTCGTGGTGCGGCTCCCTGCAGGGGCTGCGGTTCCTGGACCTGTACGCCGGGTCCGGAGCGGTCGGGCTGGAGGCGTGGTCGCGCGGCGCCGGCGTGGTCACGCTCGTCGAGCAGGACCGGCGCACGGCCGGCCTGATCGCCGACAACGCGAAGACGCTGGGGTTCACCAAGGCCAACGTCGTCATCGGGTCGGTGGCCGCGACCTTGCTGCGGCCTCCCGCGGCGCCGTACGACGTGGCCTTCCTCGACCCGCCCTACCCGACCCCGGCCGACGAGGTCGACACCAACCTCGCCCGGCTCGCCTCCGACTGGCTGGTGCCCGGGGCGATGGTGATCCTGGAGCGGTCGTCGAGGAGCCGCGCGCCCAACTGGCCCGCCGGCTTCACCGACACCCGCGAGCGGAAGTACGGCGAGACGACGCTCTGGTACGGTCACGCCGCCCGCCAACCCTGACGAGCCCTGGACGAGCCTGGAGGAGCCTGTGCGCCGAGCCGTCTGCCCCGGGTCGTTCGACCCGGTCACCCTGGGCCACCTCGACATCGTCCGACGCGCGGCGTCCCTCTTCGACGAGGTGGTCGTCGCCGTCGGGGTGAACCCGTCGAAGAGCCGGCTGTTCTCGGCCGAGGAGCGGCTGTCCATGCTCGAACGCGCGTGCGGCGGGATCGACCGTGTGCGGGTGGCGTCGTTCACCGGGCTGCTGACGGAGTTCTGCACGGCCAACGACGTGCACGCGATCGTCAAGGGCCTGCGCGCCGGCACCGACTTCGACTACGAGCTGCCGATGGCGCACATGAACGCCACCCTGGCGCCGGGGGTGGAGACGGTGTACCTGCCGACCAGTGCGGGGTGGTCGTTCGTCTCCTCGAGCCTGGTCAAGGAGGTCGCCGGGTTCGGCGGGGACGTCTCACGCTTCGTCCCGGACTTCGTCGACCAGGCGCTCAAGGAGCGTCTTTCCAGCCTCTGACCAGCACAGATGCGCCGTCCTGAGGGTGAGCGGGAACCGGACCGCGGTTTTGCCCGGGCCGGGGAGGGGCGGATACGCTTCAGCCTGATCTGTGAGTTACGTGACCGGAAGTGATCCACCTGAACAAGTTGGACCCGAGAGCGCCGCTCGTGCTCGACACTCGCGAGCTCGGCCGCCGCCCGGGGTCCCAGCGACAGGTGACACGTTCGGCCCCGGCGCCCGCGGATCTGGGCATCGAAGTCCTCCATGTCCCCGAAGGTTCGCCGGTCGAGCTCGACCTGCGGATCGAGGCGGTCATGGAAGGGGTCTTGGTCACGGGCACGGCGCGAGCCGGGCTCGAGGGTGAGTGCGCGCGGTGCCTGGGGCCGATCTCCGACGACATCGAGGTCGATCTCCAGGAGCTGTACGTCTACGACGACCAGGAACACGACCCCGACGAGGATGACGAGGTCAGCATGCTTCAGGACGACCTGCTCGACCTGGAGCCGCTGCTGCGGGACGCGGTGGTGCTCGCACTGCCGTTCCAGCCCTTGTGCAGGCCCGACTGTCCGGGACTGTGCGTCGAGTGCGGCGCGCGGCTCGCGGACGACCCGGACCACCAGCACGAGGAGCCGGTGGACCCGCGGTGGGCAGTGTTGGGGGAGCTGGCCGAGCTCCAGCAGGACGACCAGAGTCAGAGCTAACGAGGAGAACACAGTGGCTGTCCCGAAACGGAAGATGTCGCGCAGCAACACGCGGCACCGTCGTTCGCAGTGGAAGGCCGTCGCGCCGACCCTGGTGACGTGCGCCAACCCGGCGTGCGGCGCCAAGCACCTGCCGCACCGTGCGTGCGGGACGTGCGGCCAGTACGGCGCCCGGTCCGACCGTCGTCAGGTCCTCTGACCCGGTCGAGCTGCTGACCAACTACGGCGCGCTTCGCAAGGCGCTCGGGGATCCGGTCCTGGAGCCCGAGCTCCTCGAGCGCGCCCTGACCCACCGCTCGTTCGCGTACGAGAACGGCGGCCTGCCCACCAACGAGCGCCTGGAGTTCCTCGGGGACTCGGTGCTCGGTGTGGTGGTGACCGAGACGCTGTACCTCACCCACCCCGACCTCTCGGAGGGCCGGTTGGCCAAGCTGCGGGCGGCCGTGGTGAACGCCCGCGCGCTGGCCGACGTGGGCCGTGACATCGGTCTCGGGGAGCACGTCAAGCTCGGCCGCGGCGAGGAGTCGACCGGCGGCCGCGCCAAGGCCTCGATCCTGTCCGACACCGTCGAGGCCGTGATCGGTGCGGTCCACCTCAGCGGCGGGTTCGACGCCTCCGGCCCGCTCGTGCACATGCTGTTCGACCCGCTCATCGAGGCGGCGTCGGAGATGGGCGCCGGGCTGGACTGGAAGACCTCCCTCCAGGAGCTGTCCGCGGAGCGTGGCCTCGGCGTGCCCGAGTACGTCATCCAGGACGAGGGCCCCGACCACATGAAGACCTTCACCGCCCAAGTCCGGGTCGGCGACGACCTCTACGGCAACGGCGTGGGCCGCTCGAAGAAGGAAGCCGAGCAGGCCGCGGCCGAGACGGCGTACGGCGAGCTGTCCGAGCTCTCCACCGCCGCGACCAGCGACGACTGACCCGCAGGCTGACGAGCGGTGCCCGAGCTGCCCGAGGTCGAGGTCGTCCGGATGGGCCTCGAGAAGCATGTCGTGGGAGCCACCCTCGACGCCGTCGAGGTGCTGCACCCCCGGCCGGTCCGCCGGGACCCGCGCGGCACGACGGGCTTCGCTGCCGCGCTGGCCGGCCGCCGCGTGGACGCCGTACGCCGCCGCGGCAAGTACTTCTGGCTCGCCCTCGACAACGGCGACGCCCTCCTCGGCCACCTCGGCATGAGCGGCCAGATGCTCGTCCAGCCCGCCGACGCCCCGGACGACCGGCACCTGCGGGTGCGGTTCCGGCTCGGCGGTGACGGCTTCGGGGGGTCCGAGCTGCGGTTCGCCGACCAGCGGATGTTCGGCGGGCTGATGGTCTCCGAGGGCGGCGCCGACCTGCCGCGCGAGATCGCGCACATCGCACGCGACCCGCTCGACCCGGAGTTCGACGACGCGGCGTTCGTCCGGCGGGTCCGCAAGCGCCGTTCGGGCGTCAAGCGGCAGCTGCTCGACCAGACGCTGGTCTCGGGCGTCGGCAACATCTACGCCGACGAGGCGCTGTGGCGCGCCAAGATCCACGGCGAGCGCCGCGGCGACAGGCTGACCGCGACCCAGGTCCGCGACCTGCTCGACCACGCCCGCACCGTGATGACCGCGGCGCTGGGCGAGGGCGGCACCTCCTTCGACTCGCTGTACGTCAACGTCAACGGTCAGTCCGGGTACTTCGACCGGTCGCTGCACGCCTACGGGCGCGAGGACGAGCCCTGCGACCGTTGTGGCAACCCCATCCGCCGGGTCGCTTTCATGAACCGGTCGTCGTACTTCTGTCCGGCCTGCCAGCCCGTGCCCAGGAGAATGACCCACGTGCGCCGGTCCTGACCGGCTGCGATCGGATGGCGTGCGAGATTGACCACAGCGGCGCGGAGTGTCACCCTTGAAGACGGCCCCCTCGACGGGCTGTCAACCGTATTCCGGAAGGCTTCTACTATATGGCCAAGGCGCTGCTCGGCACCTTCCACAGCGACCAGCGGACCGCCGCACACCTCCTGTCGGAGAACACCCGTCTCCGCGTGCGCGTGCGTGACCTGGAAGAGCTCATCGCCCGACTGCAGGACGAGAACGACCGCCTGGCCCAGGCCGCGGCTGTCGCCCTTCTCGACCTCCAGCCGGAGGAGCTCAAGGAGATGCAGCCGGTCTGACCGGCGACCCCCGATGACGGCGCCCGTCGGGCCGCCGCCGGGATATCGGCGTGCCCGCAGGGAAGGTCGGCGCGTAGGTTCCTGAGACCGTGAGGTCCTTGGTCGACGTCGTCGCTCCGGCGCGCTTCGGCCCGGCGTTCCGCTGGCTGCTGGGCGCCACCTGGGTGAGCAACATCGGCGACGGCTTCGCGATCGCCGCCGGACCGCTCCTGGTCGCCTCGCAGACCCGCGACCCCTTCCTGGTCTCGCTCGCCGCACTCGCGCAGTGGGCGCCGCCCTTCCTGTTCGGCCTCTGGGCCGGTGTCCTCTCCGACCGGATGGACCGCAAGGTCCTGATCATCACCGTCGACCTGACGCGCGCGGCGGTGGTGCTCGTCATCGTCGGCACCATCGTCACCGACACCGTCTCGATCGCGGTGGTGCTGGTCGCGCTGTTCCTGCTCGGCACCGCCGAGGTCTTCGTCGACAACACCTCCGCCACCCTGCTGCCGATGATCGTGCGCCGCGACGACCTGGCGGTGGCGAACTCCCGCATCCAGGTCGGGTTCATCACCATCAACCAGCTCGTCGGACCGCCGATCGGCGCAGGGCTGTTCGCGGCCGGGATGGCCTTCCCGTTCGTCGGTCAGGCGGTCGTGATCGTGCTCAGCGTGCTGCTGGTCAGCCGGATCGCGCTGCCGCCCCACGGCCGCGACGCCGACGAGCACCCGCCCGTCTGGCACGACGTCGTCGAGGGCGTCCGCTGGGTGCTGCACCACGCCGCCGTACGCACGCTCGTCCTGACCATCTTCATCTTCAACATCACCTTCGGCGCGGCCTGGTCGGTGCTGGTGCTCTACGCGCTGCGGCGCCTGGGCCTCGGCGAGGTCGGCTTCGGCCTGCTCACGACGTCGGGTGCGGCCGGCGGCCTGGTCGCGACGCTGGCGTACGGGTGGATCACCGCCCGGGTCAGCCTCGGGAACCTGATGCGCATCGGGCTGGTCATCGAGACCCTGACCCACCTGGCGCTGGCGCTGACCACCGTCCCGTGGGTGGCCATGGTGATCTTCTTCGCCTTCGGCGCGCACGCGTTCGTCTGGGGGACCACCTCGATCACGGTCCGCCAGCGTGCTGTGCCGACCCACCTGCAGGGCCGGGTCGGCAGCGTCCACCTGATCGGCGTGTACGGCGGCCTGGTGCTCGGCTCCGGCATCGGAGGCCTGCTGGCGCGGCAGTGGGGCGTCACCGCGCCGTTCTGGTTCGCCTTCGCCGGCTCCGCCGTCTTCGTCGTCCTGATCTGGGGCCAGCTCCGCCACATCGCCCACACCGACGCCGACCCCCTCCTCGACGAGCCGGTCACGCCCCCGCCAGCGGGATAGTCCCCGACGAAAATCACCATCAACCAGCAACGTGATGATGATTTTCGTAGGGGACTATCCCGGAAGAGCGGTTCAGAGCTCGACGCAGAACTCGTTGCCGCCGGGGTCGAGCATCACGGTGAGGGCACTGTCGTCGTCACCGTGGACGGCTTGGACGGTGGCGCCGAGGGCCTCGAGGCGGGCGACCTCGTCTGGCACGCTGCCCGGGGCGCGGAGGTCGAGGTGGAGGCGGTTCTTGGCGGTCTTGGGCTCCGGGACGCGCTGGAACCACAGGTTGACGCCGCCCCAGCCGGGCGCCTCGACGTACGCCTTGTCCGACGTGGAGTCCTCGTCGAGCTCGCCGCCGAGGGCTGCGGCCCAGAAGGCGGCGACCGGGAGGGCGTCCTCGCAGTCGACGGTGATGCTCTTGATCCAGCTCGTCGCAGGCTGAGGGGTGGGCATGCGCCGACCGTACGGCGGGCGGGCCGACACACGCCCGTGGTTTCCGGCAGGGCGGACGTCGGCGACTAGGCTGGGCGGGCGCTTCCCCGCACCGACCCCGACGACGCATGTCCTCCCAGACCGGCGTGAGGAGCTCCGTTGTACCTGAAGAGCCTGACCCTGAAGGGGTTCAAGTCCTTCGCGTCCTCGACCACCCTGCAGCTCGAGCCCGGCATCACGTGCGTCGTGGGACCGAACGGCTCCGGCAAGTCCAACGTGGTCGACGCCCTGGCCTGGGTGATGGGCGAGCAGGGTGCCAAGTCGCTGCGCGGCGGCAAGATGGAGGACGTCATCTTCGCCGGCACGTCCGGCCGCCCGCCGCTGGGCCGCGCCGAGGTCCTGCTCACGATCGACAACTCCGACGGCGCTCTCCCGATCGAGTACGCCGAGGTCACGATCGGCCGCACGATGTTCCGCAGCGGCGGTTCCGAGTACGCCATCAACGGCACGCCCTGCCGCCTGCTCGACGTCCAGGAGCTGCTCAGCGACTCCGGCATCGGCCGCGAGATGCACGTGATCGTCGGACAGGGCCAGCTCGACACGATCCTGCACGCGACGCCGGAGGACCGGCGCGGGTTCATCGAGGAGGCCGCGGGCGTCCTCAAGCACCGCAAGCGCAAGGAGAAGGCGCTCCGCAAGCTCGACGCGACCGACGGCAACCTGACCCGCCTCAACGACCTGCTCACCGAGATCCGTCGCCAGCTCAAGCCGCTCGGCCGCCAGGCCGAGGTGGCCCGCCAGGCCGCCACCGTCCAGGCCGACGTACGGGACGCCCGGGCCCGGCTGATGGCCGAGGACCTGGTCATCGCGCGCACGGCGCTTGAGCAGGAGATGGCCGACGAGACGATCCTCGTCGAGCGGCGCGAGGAGGTCGAGGCGCTGCTCGCGACCTCCCGCGAGCTCGAGACGGCGCTGGAGACGTCACTCCGCGACGACCTGCCCGCGCTGTCGCAGGCGCAGGACACCTGGTTCGCGCTGTCGGGGCTGCGCGAGCGGCTTCGCGGCACCCAGTCACTGGCCGCGGAGCGGCTGCGCAACGCTGCCTCGGCCGACGTCGAGCCGGTCGAGTCGGGCCGCGACCCCGAGACGCTGGAGGCCGAGGCCGCCCGGGTCCGCGAGCAGGAGCAGGCGATCGGTGCGGAGGTCGAGACCCACCGCTGCGTCCTGGAGGAGGCGGTGACCGCGCGGCGTACCGCCGAGGAGGCCGCCGCTGAAGAGGAGCGTCGGGTGGCCGGCCTGGTCCGCGCCGCCGCCGACCGCCGCGAGGGTCTCGCGCGGCTGCACGGCCAGGTCAACGCGCTGCGCACGCGCGCCGCCGCGGCCGACGACGAGATCGGCCGCCTGCGCGACGCCCGCCAGGAGGCCGTCGTGCGCGCCGAGCGCGCGCAGCGCGACTTCACGGCGCTCGAGACCAAGGTCGCCGGCCTCGACGCCGGCGAGGAGGGCCTGGACGCCGAGCACGAGGCCGCCACCGCCCTGTACGACGACACCTCCGCGCGGCTGGAGAAGGCCCGCGCCGAGGTACAGCGGGCCGACCGCGAGCGCTCCGCCCTCGCCGCGCGCAAGGAAGCCCTCGAGATGGGCCTCAACCGCCGCGACGGCGCCGGGGCGCTGCTGGCCGCGACCGAGCAGGTGTCCGGACTGATGGGGTCCGTGGCGGCCCTGCTTGTCGGTGCAGGCGGGGTACGAGACAGCGGTCGCGGCCGCCCTCGGCTCGGCTGCCGACGCGGTTGCCGTGACGGACCCCGACGCAGCGGTCGCCGCCATCGGCCACCTGAAGACCCACGACCTCGGGCGCGCCGGCCTGGTGCTCGGCGGTTCCGCGACGTCGGACGGGGAGTGGCCCGGGTTGCCCGGCCACGCGACGTACGCCGTGGACGCCGTGGAGTGCCCCGACGACCTGCGTGGCTCGCTGGTGCGGCTGCTACACAAGGTGGCTGTTGTCGACGACCTGGCCGCGGCGCGGGCGCTCGTCGGAGACCTGCCCGACGTGACCGCGGTGACCCGCGAGGGTGACGTGCTCGGCGCGTTCTCCGCGGCCGGCGGCTCGAGCTCGCAGCCGAGCCTGTTGGAGATCCAGGCCGCCGTCGACGAGGCGTCCTCCCAGCTCGCCGAGGCGACGGCGGTCAGCGAGCGCCTGGGGTTCGACATCTCGCGGCTCGAGAGCGAGCGCCTCGACGCGCAGCAGCGCGTCGACGTGGCGCTGGCCCGGCTGCACGAGTCCGACGCGACGTTGGCCGCGGTCGCCGAGCAGCTCGGCCATCACGGCTCGCAGGCGCGCGGCGCCCGCGCCGAGGCCGACCGCCTCGACACCGCGATCGTGAACGCCGAGACCGCGCGGGACCAGGACCTCGCCGGCCTCGCCGACCTCGAGCAGCGGCTCACCACGGCCGAGTCGGCGCCCGACGAGGAGCCCGACACCTCCGAGAGCGAGCGGCTGACCGAGGCCGCCCGGGGTGCCCGCGCCACCGAGATGGACGCCCGCCTGGCGCTGCGTACCTCGGAGGAGCGGGGCCGGGCCCTGCACGGCCGGGCCGACTCGCTCGTTGCGGCCGCCAATGCCGAGCGCGAGGCCCGGGCCCGGGCCGCCGAGCGTCGCGAGCGGCTGGTCCGGGAGGGCCGGGCCGCCGAAGCGGTCCGGGTCGCCGTCGCCGTGGTGCTCGCGCGCCTCGAGGTGTCCGTCCACCTCGCCGCCGAAGAGCGGTCGGCGGTCGAGGCGACCCGGCGTGACCGCGAGCAGGAGCTGGTCGCCGTACGGGCGAGGCTGCGCCAGCTCGCGGCCGAGCACGACGAGCTCGTCAGCTCCGTGCACCGTGACGAGATGGCGCGCACCCAGCAGAAGATGCGCATCGAGCAGCTGGCCGAGCGTGCCCTGGAGGAGCTCGGCCTGGACGTCGACGGCCTGGTCGCCGACTACGGCCCGGCGAACGACGTACCGGCCACCACGCCGCTCGAGGACGGGAGCTTCCCCGACCCGACGCCGTACGTGCGTGAGGAGCAGCAGAAGCGGCTGCGCACCGCCGAGCGCTCGCTGGCGATGCTCGGCCGGGTGAATCCGCTCGCGCTGGAGGAGTTCACGGCGATGGAGGAGCGGCACAAGTTCCTCACCGAGCAGCTCGAGGACCTCAAGAAGACGCGCAAGGACCTCCTCGACATCGTGCGCGAGGTGGACGCGCGGGTCGAGCAGGTCTTCACCGAGGCGTACGCCGACGTGGCGGTCGCCTTCGACTCGACCTTTGCGCGGCTGTTCCCCGGCGGCGAGGGCCGGCTGGTGCTGACCGACCCCGACGACATGCTCAACACCGGCATCGAGGTCGAGGCCCGGCCGGCCGGCAAGAAGGTCAAGCGGCTCTCGCTCCTGTCCGGTGGCGAGCGGTCGCTGGTGGCGGTGGCGTTCCTGGTGGCCCTGTTCAAGGCCCGGCCGTCGCCGTTCTACATCCTCGACGAGGTCGAGGCCGCCCTCGACGACACCAACCTGGGCCGGCTGTTGGAGATCTACGAGGAGCTGCGGGAGAACTCCCAGCTGCTCGTGATCACCCACCAGAAGCGGACCATGGAGGTCGGCGACGCGCTGTACGGCGTGACGATGCGCGGCGACGGCGTCTCGGCGGTGATCAGCCAGCGGCTGCGCGAGGCCGAGTCGGCGTGACCTGCACGTTTTGCGGATCCCACCCGACCTGGGCATGGTGGAGGGCATGACGCAGATCGTGGTCGCGATGGTGGTGATCGTGCTCCTGGCCGGCGTGGTCGTCGTGTACGTCGCCTTCCCGCACCGCGGCGAGGACCTGCCCGGCGTGCCGTGGCTCGGTCGGCTGATGCGCAAGGGCGCGGATTCGCTGCCGACCGTGGAGCCCGAGCCGGGAGACGTCGTACCCCTCGAGGGAGATGCCGAGGGTCTGGCCGACCTCGACGCCGAGTCGCCGATCACGACGCGTCGCGCCCAGCCCGGCGAGCCGGGCCTCGGCCCGAGCCAGGGCGAGCGCGGGGGCTCGCACCGCGCCTGATCCGCCGGTCCCGATTTCCGGGGCCAGGCACATCGGCTGCTTGGATGGGGCGCATGGCTGACTGGCTGTACCTGATCATCGGCATCGCGGTCGTCGCGGTCGCGCTCCTCGCCGGGCTGCTGACCAGCGGCCGCCGGCGCAAGCCCGTCGAGCCGCCGTCGCCCACGCGACGTACCGACGTCATCTCGCCGCCGGCCAAGACGCGCGCAGACACCGACGTCCCGGTCGCCGACGAGCTCGCTCGAGGACGTTGCGCCGACCCCGACGGTCGAGAAGCCCGAGGCGACGGCCTCTCGCCTCGTCCGGTTGCGTCAGCGGCTGGCCGGCGCGCAGGGCGGCTTCGGCCGGGGTCTGCTGGCGCTGCTGTCCCGGGACAAGCTCGACGAGGACACCTGGGAGGCGATCGAGGACACGCTGCTGACCGCGGACGTCGGCGTCGCGCCGACCCAGCAGCTGGTCGAGAACCTGCGTACCCGGCTACGCGTCGGCGGCTCGGAGGTCGGCGACCCGAGGGCGGTGCTGCGCGACGAGCTGGTCGCGCTGGTCGACCCGTCGATGGACAGACGCCTCCAGATCACCGGCGCGGACGGCCACCCCGGCGTGGTGCTCGTCGTGGGCGTCAACGGCACCGGCAAGACCACGAGCGTCGGCAAGCTGGCCCGGATCCTGGTCGCCGAGGACAAGTCGGTCGTGCTCGGAGCGGCCGACACCTTCCGCGCCGCCGCCGTCGACCAGCTCGCCACCTGGGCCGAGCGGGTCGGCGTGGAGGTGGTCCGCGGCGCCGAGGGCGGCGACCCGGCGAGCGTCGCGTTCGACGCGGTCAAGGAAGGCGCGGACCGTGGTGTGGACACCGTGATCGTCGACACCGCGGGCCGGCTGCAGAACAAGGCCGGCCTGATGGACGAGCTCGGCAAGGTCAAGCGGGTCATCGAGAAGGTCGCGCCGGTCACCGAGGTGCTGCTCGTCCTCGACGCCACCACCGGCCAGAACGGCTTGATCCAGGCCCGCGTCTTCGCCGAGGTCGTGGACGTCACCGGCATCGTGCTCACCAAGCTCGACGGGTCCGCCAAGGGCGGCATCGTGATCGCGGTCCAGCGCGAGCTCGGCGTACCCGTCAAGCTCGTCGGCCTCGGCGAGGGAGCCGACGACATGGCGCCGTTCGACCCGGGCGCCTTCGTGGACGCCCTGCTCGGCTAGCGCGGGGATTCACCGTCAGCGCCGCAACAGCCGCGCCGCGTCGTCGAGGAGCACCTCGGCGCGGTGGTCGAAGGAGTGCTCACGCATCACGGTCTCGGCGAGGGTGCGGCGGACGTCGTACGGCGGGAAGGCTGCCGCCGGGTCGGCCAGCAGTGGGCCCATCTCCTGCTCGTCGTGGAAGGTGCGGACCACGTCGCCGAAGACCTCGGACAGCCCGTCGATCTCGTCGGTGACCAGCCGCCCGGCGCAGGCCGTCACGTCGAAGAGCCGGTTGGCCAGGAACCCGTCGCGGCGCATGTCGTCCCAGTGGTCGTTGAGCACCACGCCGGCTGAGGCGTACAGCGCGCCGAGGTCCTCGTTGGCCACCACCTTCGAGGCGATCAGGTTCGGTGCGAGGAACCGCTCCCAGTCCGACCCGTGCACCTCGACCACGGCGCCGACGGCAAGGGCGGAGCGCACCGACTTGCGGTAGACGTCCCGCGAGTTGCCCACGAACAGGACAGGGGGGCCGGTGTCGGGCTCGGCCCGGTCCGGGTTGAAGAACTCCGGGTCCGTGCACTGCAGCAGCGGTGTGACGGTGATGCCGGTGACGGCGGAGGTCGCGGCCGCCCAGGTGCTGCTGGCGGCATAGACGCGGTCGTACGACGCGAGCTCGTCGCGGCCGACCAGGTCGGGGTGGCTGATCACCCAGGCGAGGTTCACCCGGCCGGGCCGTGGGACGACCAGGTCGAGCCCGCGCAGCACGAGCACCACGTCGTCGAGGTCGCGGGTCTCGCGGTGCCGCAGGTCGCGGGTGTCGAGCGTGACCCGTTGACCGCGGCGTTCCAGGGCCTCGGCCAACGACCGGGCGAAGTGCATGTCTCCCCAGCGCTGGCCGCGTCGTCCGGACGGCGCCGCGATGTCGAGCGCCCAGCGCAGGACGGGCGGACCCTCCGTGACGGCTATCCGGGCCGGCCGCACGAGGGTGCGCGGCGTGAGCGCCGGGAACGCCAGCGGGTGGCGCTCGGCGCCGGGCGCCACCGACCGGTCCTCCCAGCGCCGGCCGACGACCTCGAGCCCGGCGTGTGCCCAGGCGTCCTCGGAACCGGGGGGCGAGACCTGGCAGAGCTCCTGCAAGGCCAGCACCCCTTCGGCCTCGCTGTCGAGGCGAGGCATCTGGCCGGCCTTCAGCACGAGGGGTGTCTGGGTCACCACGACCGTCCGGCCCAACCCCTGCTCGGCGGCGCGCACCCCGAGCTCCACCTCGGGCAGGGCGTCGCCGGCCCGGACGTCGTACCCGCCCAGGCGGACGAGCGCCGAGGCACGGACGGCGATCACCGGGGAGAGCGGCGCCGGCACGACGGGCGAGGTCAGCGCCTGCGCGTCACGAACCGGGTGCCCGGCGAGGAACGGCTCCGGGTGCGGACGACCGGGGCCGAAGACCGCACCGGCGCTGACCACCAACCCCGGCCTGTCGACGACCAGCGGCTGCACGATCGCCACCTCCTCGTCGACGAGCACGTGCGTGAGGGAGTGGAAGCCGTCGCGGGGCGGGTTCGCGGTGGTGCGCGCCAGGACGACCGCCTCGCCGGTGGTCGCCGCGATCCCGAGGTTCGTGGCGACCGCGGTCCCGATGCGCGCCAGCGGCGAGAGCAGATGGGCGTTGCGGTACGTCGATAGCAGCATGGCGAGCGGCAGCTCGACGCTGCGGGGGAGCCTGGCCCCGACCACCACGAGCTCGATGTCGGCGGCCTCGCGTGCCCGCGCCATCGTGCGCGTCACCCATCGGACCGTGCGGTCGAGGTCGGCGCCGGTGTGCAGCACGATGCTGACGCGTCGGGCCTCGCGCGCCCGGTGCTGGGCGGACTCCCAGTCGACGAGGTGCCGTTCGAGCACCTTGGCGGTCCACCGGTTGTCCTGGGTCTCGGGGTCGTCGTGCCGGTCCAGCAGCACGTGCGGGACCAGCTGCAGCTGCGACTCCTCCGACAGCTTCAGGAGCAGGTCCAGGGACTCGGCGCCGCCGAGCGACTCGTCGAACCCGCCGACCTGCGTGAGCAGGTCACGCCGTGCGACCAGCGACGCGAGGTCGACGTGGTCGAGGGCCAGCAGGTGGTCGCGGCCACCGTCGACGGCGAGGTACCACTCGCCGTCGGGCTCGCTGAGCCGCATCGCGGCGTACGCGAGTCCCGTACCTTCCGACTCCAGGTGCCCCAGCATCGCGCCGAGGAAGTCCGGGTCCCAGGTGTGGCGCACGTCCGCGAACGCGACGTACTTCCCGCGCGCCTTCTCGAGCCCGGCGTTGCGCGCGCGGGCCAGGCTGCCCTGCTCGCCGCGGGGCACGGTGACCGCCACGACGCGGGGCTCGAACGCCGCGATGCCGGCGAGGACCGCGGACGTGTCGTCGGCCGAGCCACTGTCGACCACGACCAGCTCCCACGACGCGAAGCTCTGGGCCTGCACCGCGTCGACGACCTGGCGCAGTCGCGGCCCGTCGTCGCGGACGGCGAGGACGACCGTCACCAGCGGGTCGGTGCCCTCGACCAGGGGCGCTGGGGGCAACATCCCGGACTCGGGCCGGGTTCTCGTACGCCGCGGCACCAGGCGGACGGCAGCGGTATCAGCCCGCCTCGCGGCCGCCTCCAGCGCGTCGGCGCGCAGCTTGCCCCAGGTCACCGGCGGCACGCCGTCGGGGACCGGCACCTGCGAGGACTCCTCGGCGTGCCCGACCCACCACGACAGCGGGCCGCGCGGGTCCTCGGCGGCCTTGCGGTGCTGGGACACGATGCGGTCGATGTCGACCAGCGGGTGCGGCGAGACCCGGACGCCGGCACGGGCGTCCTCGAGGAGGTCGAGCAACGGGTCCTGGCCACGCTCGCTGCGCGCCTTCGACGCGGCGTACCAGGCACCCTCGAAGAGCGGGTGCGGCGAGCAGTCGCCCTCGCCGTCGAGGTAGCGGTCGGCGGCATCCTCGTCCGAGGCGTACACGACTCCGACCTGGGCGCCGACCCAGTCGCGGTCGAGGAGCCCGGAGGCCAGCACGGCCTCGCGCACGGCGGACCTGCTCGTCGCCCTAGCGGCCGGCCTGCTGCGGTCAGGGGACACGGCGGTACTCCACCTGGCGGCGCAGCGGCATCATGGTCGGCGGCGTGGGGCGCAGCTTCTCGGTCGGCCGCGGCGGATAGAACGCCGCCGTGTCGGCCATGAACTCGCGGACGCCCGCGAACGCCTCGGGGAGCTGCTGCTCGCAGTACGTCAGCAGCTTCTCGGCGCCGAGGCCGTACGGGTCGTAGCGCAGGGTGTCGAGCTTGACGTACGGCAGCCGGCCGCCGTCCAGCGCGCGGTCGGCGAGCGCGGCCGACGGGTTCCAGGGCTCGCGCGCCCACTCGCGCCGCTTCTCCGCGCCGGCCCGGTTGCGCTCCGCCCCCTGGCGGTGCATCGCCCACCACCGCACCCGCCGGCGGGCCAGCCGCTGGTCGGCCTCGGTCTCCCGGAAGTACGCCCCCGACCGGAAGCCCGCGCAGTGCAGGCCGCCGCTGAGGCCGACCTCGTGCTGCATGATGACCTGCCGCCGGGTGGAAAGCGGGTCGAGGCCGGTCCAGAACCGTCGGAAGGTCGCGGAGCCGACGACCCACGGCCGGAACGCCACGAAGAAGCTCTGCACGTGGGGCGCCACGCGTTCGGTGCGGGTCAGCCCCCAGAAGTCGACGGGCTCGTCGGCCATCGCGGCGAAGATCTCGGCGTACGGCTTCACGGGCACATAGGTGTCGTTGCAGATCACGACCTCGTCGTACGCCGACAGGTCACCCGCCCGGTGCAGGCCCACCTGGTAGCTGGAGAAGTCGTAGCCGTAGTTGGGTCGTTCCGTCAGCTCGGCGTGCTCGGTCAGCCAGGCGCGCGACTCGTCGGTGAGGTCGGCCGCGGACACCACGAGGAGTCGGTCCACCGCCGCGGCGACGGACTCCACCTGGCGGCGGACGTGCGGGCCGAGGCCACCGCGGTGGTCGTAGTGGGCCATCACGGCCAAACGGCTCACCCGGCCACGCTAGCGAACCCCGGGACCCGGAACCGCGCGCCGTCGCCGTTCACACGGATGTAACAGCCCTGGGCGGTTTCGTTTCCTCCCCGAAACGTGTCGCGGCGTACCTCGAAACCTCGCCTCGTGAGGCTTCTCGGCAATCGGGGAGCGGTGCGACAACGACGTCGACGCATGCTCCGCCCGCACACAACCGTTCCGCTACCTGGAGGTTCCATGGACGGCTACTACGCCTTCATGCTGGTGGCAGCATCGCTCGTCCTGATGATGACCACCCCGGCGCTGGCCCTGTTCTACGGCGGCATGAGCCGTTCGAAGTCCGTGCTCAACATGATGATGATGTCGTTCGGGGCGCTCGGCATCGTCGCCATCGTCTACGTCCTCTGGGGCTGGTCGATGTCGTTCGCCGGTGGCGACGTCGGCACCCTGTTCGGCAACCCGTTCGACGCCTTCGGCCTCGACGGCGTCGGCTACGACCAGTACGTGTACGTCGCCTTCCAGATGACCTTCGCCGTCATCACCGCCGCGCTCATCAGCGGCGCGATCGCCGACCGCGTGAAGTTCTCGGCGTGGATGGTGTTCGTGCCGATCTGGATCACGCTCTCCTACTTCCCGCTGGCCCACATGGTGTGGGGTGGCGGCTTCCTGTCCGGGCTGAACCCCAACGGCCTCTCGGCCAAGCTCTTCGGCGTCACCGACGGCGTCGCCAACGTCTTCCCGCAGGACTACGCCGGCGGCACGGTCGTGCACATCAACGCCGGCGTCGCAGGCCTGGTCCTCGCCCTGGTGATCGGCAAGCGCCTGGGCTTCGGCAAGGAGGCCATTCGGCCGCACAACCTGCCGCTGACCATGATCGGCGCCGGCCTGCTGTGGTTCGGCTGGTTCGGCTTCAACGTCGGGTCGATCGTCTTCGTCGCAGGGGACGGCGGCGAGAAGGACATCGCCCAGTTCATGTCCGAGACCGGCGTCACCTGGATCAACACCACGCTCGCCACCTGTGCGGCGATGCTCGCCTGGATCGCCGTCGAGCGCTTCCGCGACGGCCACGCCACGTCGCTCGGCGCGGCCTCCGGCGTGGTCGCCGGACTCGTCGCCATCACGCCGTCCTGCGGCGCGGTCGACATCTACGGGGCCATGATCATCGGCGCCGTCGCCGGAGCGCTCTGCGCGTACGCCGTCGGGCTGAAGTACAAGTTCGGGTACGACGACTCGCTCGACGTCGTCGGCGTCCACCTGGTCGGCGGCATCGTCGGCACGGTGCTGATCGGACTGCTGTCCTCGGCGGCGGCGCCTGGCGCCATCGACGGGCTCTTCTACGGCGGCGGCATCAAGCCGCTCGTCGTGCAGATCCTCACGGCCCTGTCCGCCATCCTCTGGTCGGGCGCCGTCACGCTGGTGATCGCGCTCGGGATCAAGGCCACCATCGGCTGGCGTCTCGAGGACGACCACGAGGCCGAGGGCATCGACTATGTCCAGCACGGCGAGACCGGGTACGACCTGGTCGGCCAGTCCGGCGCTCGAATGCTGGGCTCCGGTGGTGGCATCGTGTCCGCCAAGCCCTCCGTTCCCGAAGGAGCCAACGCATGAAGCTCATCACCGCGGTGATCAAGCCGCACAAGTGGGACGACGTCCGCGAGGCGCTGGAGACCTTCGGCGTCACGGGCATGACGGTCAGCGAGGTCAGCGGCTACGGCCGGCAGAAGGGCCATACCGAGGTCTACCGGGGCGCGGAGTACGACATCGCGCTGGTGCCGAAGATCCGCATCGAGATCGTGGTCGACGACGAGGACGCGGACGACGTGCTCGGCATCATCGTGAAGACGGCGCAGACCGGCCGGATCGGCGACGGCAAGGTCTGGGTCAGCCCCGTCGACACGGTGGTCCGGGTGCGCACCGGCGACCGCGACCAGGCCGCCATCTAGACGCCTGCGTGACCGCGGGGGCACGACAGGTCCGGACGGAGGCCGCCGACGCCATGTGCGCGGCGGCCTTCGCCGCGGCCGGGCTGCCCGAGCACGGGGCCGCCCTGGTTGCCGTGGGCGGGTACGGGCGGTCGGAGCTCGCGCCGGGGTCCGATCTCGACGTCGTGTTGGTGGGGGACGACGACGTCGACCTGGGAGCGGGCGCGGAGCAGGTCTGGTACCCGCTCTGGGACTCCGGTGCCGCGCTCGACCACTCGGTGCGGACGCTGACCGGGATGCTTCACGTGGCCGAGGCCGACCTGCGAGTCGCCCTGGGGCTGCTGGACGTCCGGCACGTCGCCGGCGACCCCGGGGTGACCCTGAGGCTGCGCACGCAGGTGCTGGCGCGGTGGCGGCGTACGGCGCGCGACCGGCTGCCCGAGCTGCGGCGGATGGTGGACTCCCGTCATGAGCTCATGGGCGAGCTGGCGCACGTGTCGGTGCCGGACCTGAAGGAGGCCGAGGGTGGGCTGCGCGACGCGACCGTGCTCAAGGCGCTGGTCGCCACCTGGCTCGTCGACGTGCCGCACGTCGACCTCGAGCGCAGCCGGCTGGCGCTGCTCGACGCCCGCGACGTGCTGCACGACGTCTCCGGGCGGGCCACCGACCGGGTCGGTCCCGACACCTGGGCCGAGCTGGCGCCCGGCCTGGGGCTCGCGGACGCCGTCGCCGTGCAGCGA
Organism: uncultured Actinomycetota bacterium; assembly: GCA_963728555.1. GTDB lineage: Bacteria > Actinomycetota > Actinomycetes > Propionibacteriales > Nocardioidaceae > Nocardioides. Next base: position 820,238 of record CAVSKP010000006.1, on the reverse strand, counting down.
CACCTGCGCGAGCTGGGTCGGCGGATCGCGCACCTCTCGCGGCTCACGTGGCGGCGTACCGACGCCGTGCTCGCGCGGCCCGCCTCGGTCACCGGGCCCCGCCGGCCGGTGCTCGAGGCGCTCGCGCCGGGCGTCGCCCTCGCCGCCGGCGAGGTGGTGCTGTCAGCGGAGGCGGACCCCGTCCGCGACCCGTTGCTGCTGCTGCGGGCCGCGGCGCTCGCGGCGGAACGCGACGTCGAGCTGGCCCCGGCCACCGCGGCCCGGCTGGTACGGGAGAGCCCGGACCTGCCCGCGCCGTGGCCCGACGACGCGCGTCACCTGTTCGTGAGGCTGCTCGCCTCCGGTCCTGGGCTGCGCGCGGTGTGGGAGACGCTCGAGGAGACCGGCGCCCTGGAGCGGCTGCTGCCCGAGTGGGAGCGGATCCGGCTGCTGCCGCACGCGTCGGTGATCCACCGGTTCACCGTCGACCGGCACGTCGTCGAGACCTGCATCGAGGCGTCGTCGCTGATCCGCCATGTCGCCCGCCCCGACGTGCTGATGGTGGCCGCCCTGCTGCACGACATCGGCAAGGGCGAGCTGACCGAGCACAGCGTCGCCGGCGAGCCGATCGCGCGGGCCATCGCGGCCCGGATGGGGTTCGACGACCATGGGGTCGACCTGGTCGGCACGCTGGTACGCCGCCACCTGCTGCTCGCCGAGACCGCGACCACCCGCGACCCGGACGACCCGGCCACGGCGACGTACGTCGTCGACCGCGTCGGCAGTGGCGAGGCGCTCTCCCTGCTCCGGGCCCTGACCGAGGCGGACGCCCGGGCCACCGCGCCGAAGGCATGGTCGGCCTGGCGCGCGAGCCTGGTCGATGCCGTCGGTGGCCGGGCGGCCGCCGCGTTCGCCGGCGCCGAGGTGGGGGAGCGGCCAAGGGTCCACGTAGCCGCCGAGGTCGCCGTACCGAGGGCCGTGCGGCGGGGCGGGTTCTGCATCGAGGTGGAGCCGGGCGACCACGGCGCGCGGGTCACCGTGCTGGCGCCCGACCGGGTGGGGCTGCTGGCGGATGCGGCCGCACTGTTCGCGATGCAGCGTGCGCCGGTCCGCGCCGCTCGGGCCTGGAACCAGGGCGACGTCGGCGTCTCGGTCTGGGACGTGGCCGAGGAACACCTCGACCCGGCGGTGCTGCGGCAGCGGTTCGACGCGATCGCCTCCGGGCGGGTGGACCCGGCCGAGCGGCTGCGGCGGGGCATCGGCGAAGGCCTCGCGCCGACGGTCGTCGTGCGCCCCGAGGCGTCCACGCAGGCGACGGTGATCGAGGTACGGGCGGCCGACCGGATCGGCGTGCTGTACGTCGCCTGCGCCGCGCTCGCTGCCCAGGACGTCTCGGTCCGCTCCGCCCACGTCGACACCCTCGGCCCGCAGGCCGTCGACGTCTTCTACGTCCAGGAGTCCTCCGCCGGCCCGCTCTCCGACCTCCGCGCATCCGAGGCCGCCCACGCCCTCCGCGACGCCCTCAGCCCCAGCACGCCCGCATCTGGGGTGCGGTAATCACGCAATTGCGCCAGAACTGCAGCTTTCGGCCACGGAAATGTGCGGAAACCGCGCAAATGCGCCAGTTCCGACACCCCCGGCCCGCCGTCACTCGAACCCCGCCCGCCGCATCCGGACGGCGCGCAGTCTGCCGCCGACAACAGCTGACCGCACGCCTCCCGAGTGACGGCCGGAATGGCCCCGCTCAAGGACCGATGACCTAACCTTGGAGGTCGTTGCCCCCGACGTCGTGACCAGCCTCCCCGAAGGACCATCTTGTTCGCCACGCTCTCCGACCGCCTCACCGACGCCTTCAAGAACCTGCGCGGCAAGGGCCGGCTCTCCGAGGCCGACATCGACGCCACCGCTCGCGAGATCCGGATCGCCCTGCTCGAGGCCGACGTCGCCCTGCCCGTGGTCAAGGACTTCGTGGCCGCCGTCAAGGAGCGCGCCCGCGGCGAGGAGGTCAGCCAGGCGCTGAACCCCGCCCAGCAGATCGTCAAGATCGTCAACGAGGAGCTCGTCAACATCCTCGGCGGCGAGACGCGGCGGCTGAGGTTCGCCAAGTCCGGCCCGACCGTGATCATGCTCGCCGGCCTCCAGGGCGCCGGCAAGACGACCCTGGCCGCGAAGCTGGCCCACTGGCTCAAGGAGCAGGGCCGTACGCCGATCCTCGTCGCGGCCGACCTCCAGCGCCCGAACGCCGTCACCCAGCTGCAGGTGAACGGCGAGCGCGCCGGCGTGCCCGTCTTCGCACCCGAGCCCGGCAACGGCGTCGGCGACCCGGTCGCGGTCGCCCGCGCCTCGATCGACGAGGCCAAGCGCAAGCTGCACGACGTCGTCATCGTCGACACCGCCGGCCGCCTCGGCGTCGACGCCGAGATGATGGCCCAGGCCGTCGCGATCCGCGACGCGGTCCAGCCCGACGAGGTGCTCTTCGTCGTCGACGCGATGATCGGCCAGGACGCCGTCACCACGGCCCAGGCGTTCCTCGACGGGGTCGGGTACGACGGCGTGGTGCTGACCAAGCTCGACGGCGACGCCCGCGGTGGTGCCGCCCTCTCGATCGCCTCGATCACCGGCCGCCCGGTCATGTTCGCCTCCGCCGGCGAGACGGTGACCGACTTCGACGTCTTCCACCCCGACCGGATGGCCTCGCGCATCCTCGACATGGGCGACGTACTCACCCTGATCGAGCAGGCCGAGAAGGCCTTCGACCAGGAGCAGGCGCTCAAGGCCGCGGAGAAGCTGACGGGCAAGGGCGGCGAGTTCACCCTCGACGACTTCCTCGAGCAGATGCAGCAGGTCCGCAAGCTCGGGTCGATGCAGAAGATCATGGGCATGCTGCCCGGGATGGGTCAGTTCCGCGAGCAGCTCGAGAACTTCGACGAGCGCGAGATCGACCGCATCCAGGCCATCATCCGGTCGATGACGCCGGCCGAGCGGACCAACCCCAAGCTCATCGACGGGTCCCGCCGGGCGCGCATCGCGAAGGGCTCCGGCCGCCAGGTCGCCGACGTCAACAACCTCGTCGACCGGTTCTTCGAGGCGCGGAAGATGATGATGTCGTTCGCCAAGGGCGGCATGCCCAGCCTGCCCGGGATGCCCGGCATCCCAGGCGGCCCGATGGGAGGCCGCAAGCCGAAGGCCAAGGCGAAGCCGGCCAAGGGCCGCCGTGTCTCGGGCAACCCGGCGAAGGCCGCCGCCCAGGAGAAGGCCAAGCACGAGAAGGCAGCCGCGGGCGGTGGCAACCCGTTCGGCAACCCCGACGGCGAGGAGATCGACTACGAGAAGGCCGCTGCCGCTCTCGAACTGCCGAAGGACTTCAGCAAGTACCTCAAGTAGCGAGACGGGCTTGGTGGTGCGCCCTCACACCTGAACCCATGGGGACCGTCGATCCGCGTCAGCTGGTGGACCTGGCCACCCACGTGACCCGCTTCCGTTCCCGGTAGACACCCACCGCTCGGACATCTTCGGGGAGCGTCCCCGGCCAGTCGAAGCGTTTGATGACCTCGAAGCCGAACGTTGTCAGCATGTAGTCCAGCGCGGCCGCGCTCGGCTTTCCCGTCAGCACCCTGCCCTGGTGACTCTGGGGGCTGTCGATGGCGGCACTCTCGCGGTTCACGTCCTCGGCAAGCAGCCTGACCACCCGGTCCTGGTGGCTCGCCACCGCAGTGTCGATGATGAGGTGCCGAGCGCCGGTCGAGCGGATGCCGTTGAACACCTCGGGATAGCGCAGCGTGTGGTAGAGGAAGCCGAGGCACAGCACGACGTCGACCCGGATTCCGTGGTCGCCGGCCAGCGCATCCAGAACGTCGGCAGCAACGAACCGGTACTTCCCCTCCGGAACCTCGTACAACGCCATCGTCTCGTTGGCGTGGGCCACGAGCTCCGGCCTGCCCTCGATGCCGATGACATGGTCGGCGCCGGCATGCAGAGCAGCGAAGCTCCAACGGCCGTCATGGCTGGCGATGTCGAGCACCCTGCTGCCGTCGAGCAGGTCTGCGTTGTCCTCGATGATGGCCCGATGACGCCAGTTCAGACGGCTGAGCTGGTTGGCCGTCTGGCTCGTGTCCAGGAAGCGCGCATGCTCGTCGAAGAACATCGCGTCAGCCTAGTCGGCTGGCTCGCGCATCGACGGCAAGGTCGGCGGCCGTTGCACGGGTGGGAATTCGGGTCTATAGCGTGGGTTCTCATGAGGCACGCCCCGCTGACGGCCACGGCCCCGCGTCGTGCCCTGCTCGGCAAGTACCTCACGTGAGGGTGCTCGTCGTCGACGGGGCCAACGTCGTCGGCAGCCGCCCCGACGGCTGGTGGAAGGACCGCGCGCGGCGCCGCTCGACGCCTCCACGAGCGGCTGCTCGTCGCCGACCTCTCCCACGACGAGGTCGTGCTGGTCCTCGAGGGCGCGGCGAAGGGCGGCGTACGCCGCGGCGTCGATGCCCATGTCAGGGTCACCCACGCCCCCGGAGAGGGCGACGACACGATCGTCGCGGAGGCCGCCGCGCTCCGCGAGGCCGGCCACGTCGTCACCGCCGTGACCGCCGACCGGATGCTGAAGGCGCGGCTCGAGGGCGTCGGCGCCCACGTCGTCGGCCCGGGCTGGCTGCTCGACCAGCTCGGCTGAGCCGGGCGAAATCCCGATTTGACGCGGCGACACGGTCGGGCGTACTAGCGGCCGATGAGGTCGCGGGCTCGCTCCTCGCGCTCCTGGCGGTGCAGGTCGCGGACGGCCTTGAAGGTCCAGAGCTTGTTGAGGACGAACGACACCGGGGTGACCAGCGCGATCACGATCAGCTGGGCCCAGTAGAGGCGGGTGCGGAACCCCGTCGAGTCGTCGAAGACCGACGTCGACAGCGACACCGGTGAGCCCGGGTGCATCAGCAGGGTCAGCACCACCAGGCCGACGGCCTGGCCGAGCGCGCCCACCGCGAGGAAGGGCCAGTACTCGCGCCACCAGGGTGCGTGCCGCGAGGTCTGGAACGTCCACGTGCGGTTGAGCTGGAAGTTCCAGAGGTTGGCGACGACGAACGCGATGGTGGAGTAGAGGTGGTACCAGCGGACGTTGAAGTCGCTGAACGGCAGTCCCACGATCGCCTGCTGGTGGGACGGGCCGAGCTTGTAGGCCACGATCAGCGCGAACATGTTGACCACCACGCCGGAGGCGCCCACCGCCCCGAAACGTGCGAGCAGGATCCAGTTGCGGCGGTGCCGCACCAGGACGGTCTCTCGGAAGCTGCTCACCCTCCGAGGCTATCCGGGCGCCCTCATGCCGCGAGGGGATACGTTCAGGAACGTGGCGTCGAACCTCCGATTTCGTGGACCGGTCCTCCCGGATGGCGAGGTGCGCGACCTGTACGTCGTCGACGGCCGCATCACGCTCGAGCCCCGGGCGGGTGCCGAGACGGCGGCCGAGGGCTGGATCGTCCCCGGACTGGTCGACGCGCACTGCCACATCGGGCTCGACGACCACGGCGCCGTCCCCGACGACGAGGCCGAGGCCCAGGCGGTCGAGGACCGCGACGCCGGGGCCTTGCTGATCCGCGACGCCGGGTCGGCGGCCGACACCCGCTGGATGCACGACCGCGACGACCTGCCCCGCCTGATCCGCTGCGGCCGCCACCTCGCGCGCACCAAGCGCTACATCCGCAACTACGCCGACGAGCTGGAGCCGGGCGAGCTCGCCGAGGCCGCCGCGCGCGAGGCCCGGGCCGGCGACGGCTGGGTCAAGCTCGTCGGCGACTGGATCTCCCGTGAGGAGGGCGACCTGGCTCCGTCGTTCCCGGCGGAGGCCTTCGCCGAGGCGATCGCCGCGGCCCACGAGCAGGGCGCCAGGGTGACGGCCCACTGCTTCGGCGCGGCCGTGCTCCCCGGCCTGATCGAGGCCGGCATCGACTGCATCGAGCACGGCACCGGGCTCGACGAGGGCCTGATCGCCGCGATGGTGGCCCGCGGCACCTCGCTGGTGCCGACGGTGATGCAGCTCGACAAGTTCCCGGAGTACGCCGAGGCGGGCGCGGCCCGCTTCCCGGCGTATGCCGCGACCATGACCGACCTCCACGCCCGGCGGCGCGCGACGATCATGGCGGCCTACGACGCCGGCATCCCCCTCTACGCCGGCTCGGACGGCGGCGGCGTCAGCCGCCACGGCAACCTGGCCGGAGAAGTGGTGGCGATGGCCGACCTCGGCATGCCCGCGGACTACGCCCTGGGCGCGGCGTCCTGGCGGGCGCGTCAGTGGCTCGGCTGGAACGCCGGACTCGACGAGGGTGCGCCCGCGGACTTCGTGGTCTACGACCGCGACCCGCTCACCGACCTGTCCGTGCTGCTCGCGCCCGCACGGGTGGTGCTGCGCGGGGTGGTCGTGGCCTGATGGCGACGCTGACGCCCGCGGAGGCGGCCCGCCTCATCCGGCCCGGTGCCCGCGTGTTCGTGGGCTCGGCGTGCGCCACGCCGCGCGCCATCGTGCAGGCGCTCGAGGCGCTCGCGGACCCGCCACCGGACGTGACCCTCGTGCACGGGCTGACGGACCGGGTCGGGGAGTCGAGCGACGGACCTTCGTGGACGTCGTACCGGCACCGCGTCTTCTACGTCGGCAGCGACGTGCGTGACCTCGAGCCCCGTTCCGCCGTCGAGTATGTGCCGATCTCGCTGGCCGACGTCCCGAGCATGTTCACCGACGGGCACCTGCCCCTGGACGTCGCCCTGGTGCAGGTCGCCCCTCCGGAGGACGACGGCACCTGCAGCCTCGGCGTCTCGGTCGACATCACCCTCGCCGCCGTGCTGGCCGCCAAGACCGTGATCGCCGAGGTGAACCCGGCGATGCCGCGCACCCGCGGGGACAGCCGGATCCCGGTGGAGCGGATCGACCACATGGTGCCCGTCGACACCCCGGTCACCGAGTACGTCCATCCGCCCATCGAGGGCGTCGCCGAGCAGATCGCCCGCTACGTCGCCCGCCTCATCGATGACAAGTCGACCCTCCAGATCGGCCTCGGTCGAGTGCCGAACCAGATGCTCGAGCACCTCGGCAACCGGCACGACCTGGCCGTGCTGTCCGAGGTGCTCACCGACGCGGTCGTCGACCTCGTGGACAAGGGCGTGATCGTCGGCCCGGTCGTCGGCAGCTGGGCCATGGGCACCCGGCGGTTGTACGACCTGCTGGACTCCGACGACCGCTTCGCCCTGCTCTCGATCGACAAGGTGTGCGACCCGGTGGCGATCGGCCGGAACGAGCGGATGGTGTCGGTGACCCAGGCGTTCTCGATCGACCTGTCGGGACAGGTCTGCACCGAGCGCCTCGACGGACAGCTGTACGGCGGCCTGGCGGCCGGACCGGACTTCCACCGGGGCGCGCTGCGCTCCGTCCGGGGGACGCCCGTGATCTGCATGACGTCCCGGACGCCGGCGGGTGCGCCCGCGGTCCGGGTCGCGCTGGGGCCCGACGAGCCCGTCGCCCTGGCACGCGCGCTGGTGCGCTGGGTGGTGACCGAGTACGGCACGGCGTACCTGTTCGGGAAGACCCTCGCCGAGCGCGCCCTGGCCCTCATCGAGATCGCCCATCCCGACGACCGTGCCCTGCTGCTGGAGCAAGCGCGCGACCACGGGATCGTCTCGCCGATGCAGCAGCTGCGCAGCACCACGGCCTACCCGGTCGAGGAGGAGCGCGAGGTGACGCTGCGCGACGGCCGCACGGTGCTGTTGCGGCCGACCCGCGCGGTGGACCGCAGCGGACTGCAGGAGCTGTTCCACCGGATGCCCGAGGAGGACATCCAGACGCGCTTCTTCCTGAAGCTCCGCTCACTCACCGACCGTGCGGCCGACCACCTCTGCAACGTCGACTACGAGAAGGACATGGCCTTCGCGGCCGTCACGGGGCAGGCCGAGCACGAGCGGATCGTGGCCACCAGCAGCTACTACGTCGACCCGCGCGACGGGTTCGCCGATGTCGCCTACATGGTCGAGCCCGGCTGGCAGGGCAGCGGCCTCGCCACTGCCCTGCACGCGCGGACGATCGAGTACGCCCGGGAGCACGGCGTCCGCGGTTTCACCGCCGACGTGCTGATGAACAACCTCGGCATGATGAAGGTCTTCCGCCGCGGCGTCGGGTACGTCCTCGAGCGAGAGCTCGAAGACGGGGTGTACGAGGTCCGGATGCCGTTCTCCGAGCCACCGACCCCCTAGCGCTCGGCTACTCGTGTGCCGGGCCGTACGTGCACGCCTGCGGCAGGTGTGCGCTCGTCTCCCCCCAGTTGGCGACGGCCTCCTCCGAGAGGTGACAGGGCAGGGCGGGGTGGTCGTACGTCGTGTACTGCTGGCTCACGCCGGCTCCCGACGAGGGGGCGACCAGAGCGGACAGCGCCGCCGCGGCGGCGATGGTCAGGGACGCGGTGCTGAGGAGCTTCTTCATCTCGGTGTTCTCCTTGTGAGGTCGGGCCCGGAGGTCGGGCTCGGGTCCGACTCTCGGGTCGGCGGGTATCAGCCCCCTGCCACGGCGGTATCAGTCGGGTATCGGCCCGATTGACCTCTTCTCCGCCGGGGCCGGACACTTGGCCCCATGCGCCGGCTGAGGGTGCTCGGACCACTCGAGGTCGACGGCGCGGCGCCGGCGCTCGGGCCCCGCGACCGGGTCGTCGTCTCGGCTCTCGCCCTGTCCATCGGGAACCGCGTCGAGGCGGATGTCCTGGCCGACGCCCTGTGGGGCGAGGCTCCTCCGGCGTCGGCGGCGAAGGTGGTGCAGGGCTGCGTCAGCCGGCTGCGTCGGGTGCTGGGCGCGGACACCATCGAGACGGCGGCCGGTGGCTACCGGCTGCTTCCCGACCTGGTCACCGCCGACGCCCAGGAGTTCGAGGACCTCGTCAAGCGCGCCCAGGAGCACATCGCGCTCCGGACCCCGGAACGGGCGATCCCGCTGCTGGTCGACGCCTTGGCCCTCTGGCGCGGACCGGCACTCGCGGACCTGGAGGACTGGCTACCGGGACGGCTGGAGGCGGTCCGCCTGGGACAGCTGCGGTTGGTGGCCGAGGAGGACCTGCTACAAGCGCGGCTGGACACCGGGGATCACGCGGGCGTCGCGACGGACGGCACGGTGCTGGCCGGGCAGCAACCTTTCCGGGAGCGCCGCTGGGCGGTGCTCGCGCTGGCGCAGTACCGCGCCGGGCGGCAGGCTGACGCCCTCGCGTCGATCCGGTCGGCTCGCCGCGCGCTCGGCCAGGAGCTGGGCCTCGACCCGGGATCGGACCTGGTCGCCCTCGAAGCCCGCATCCTCGGGCAGGATCCGGCCCTCGCGGCCGAGCACGAGGCCAGGCTGACCGACCAGGTCTGTCCCTGGAAGGGTCTGGCGCCGTACGGCGACGGCGACGGCGAGACGTTCTTCGCGCGCGACCTGGATGTTGCCGCCTGCGTGGCCCGGCTCGAGGAGTCGCCCCTCCTGGTCGTCACGGGGCCGTCGGGCTCGGGCAAGTCCTCCCTGGTGCAGGCCGGTCTGGTGCCGGCGCTCCGGCGGATGGGGCGCTCCGTGGAGGTGTTCACCCCCGGCACGGACGGTGGCGCGGCCATGGCCACCGCGCGGCACCGCCGGGCCACGGACCCCGTGCTGGTGGTGGACCAGTTCGAGGAGACGTTCACCTTGGGTGGCGCGGCCTACGCGCGCCCCTGGCTGGGCGACCTGGCGCGGTACGCGCTCGGCTCGGCGCCCGTGGTGATCGTCGTACGGGGCGACCACGTCGCGGGTCTCGGCACCGACCCGGAGCTGGCACGGCTGGCCGAACGCGGCCTGCACCTGGTCGCTCCGCTGACCGGTGAGGGACTCCGTGAGGTGGTGGAAGGGCCGGCTCGCGTCGCCGGACTGCGGCTCGAGCCCGGACTCGTCGACCTGGTGCTGCAGGACGCCGACGGGCAGCCCGGCGCACTGCCCCTGCTCTCGCACGCGCTGACCGAGACGTGGCAGCGCCGGGAGGGCGGCCTGCTCACCGTCGAGGGCTACCGGCTCGCCGGTGGCATCCGTGACGCCGTGGCCGCGTCCGCGGAGCGGCTCTACGACGCGTTGAGTCCCGACGAGCGCGGTGACCTGCGCTGGCTGATGCTGCGGATGGCAGCCCTGTCGGAGGGCGGCGAGGCATCCCGTACGCCGCTTCCGGCGTCCGTCGTGGAGGTGTTGGACCCCGTCCGCCGCCGGCTGCTCGACGTGCTGGTCCGCGCCCGCCTGGTCACCTCCCGGGACGGGGGCTACGACCTGGCGCACGAGGCACTGGTGCGGGCGTGGCCGCGGCTGCAGGCGTGGTTGGACGAGGACCGGTCGGGGCAGCGGATCCGTCAGCACCTGGCGCTGGCGGCCGCCGGCTGGGAGGCGCTCGACCGCGCCGACAGCGAGCTCTACCGGGGGGCCCGGTTGGCGGCTGCCGTCGAATGGCTCGATCGGACCCGGGAGCCCCTCGTCGACCCGGAACGCGCGTTCCTCGAGACCTCCACGGCTGTCGCCGACACCCAGGTACGACAGCTCGCCGCCGAGAGTCGTCGGCAGCGCGCCCAGAACCAGCGCCTGCGGGCCCTCGTCGCCGCCACGGTGGTGCTCCTGCTGGCGGCCGGAGCGGCCGGCCTGGCAGCGGTCGACAGCAGTCGCGATGCCGCGGCCGGTCGTGACGACGCCACCCGCTCCGCCCGGCAGGCCGGCCACGACGCCCTGGTCGCGCGGTCGCTCGCGCTGCGCTCTACCGACCGGAGCCTGGCTGCCCTCCTGGCGGTGCTTGCCTGGCGCCAGGATCCCGACAGACAAGCGGAGTCGGCACTCCTGAGCAACGTCACCGCGTCGCCGGGGTTCCTGGGATACCGGTCGCTGTCGATAGGAGTGTCTCCGTTGGCGGTCGCTGCGGTGCCGGACGGCCGGTTGTTGGCGTCGTCGGGCAACGCGGTCGTGCTGCTGGACCCGTCCAGCGAGCGACCGCCGGCCACCTTCCAACGGGAGGACCCGGCTCGCGGGGGCCCGAGTGAGCTCGAGGTCAGCGCCGATGGATCCCGAGCCGTGCAGCTGCTCAACGGACCGTTCGACTCCCGCTGCCGGACGGTGTGCTGGCTCCTGGCGGTCGTCGACATCGCCCATGAGAGGTTCCTGCGTCCCGCCTGGCGCGCTCCTTCTGGCACCAGCGACGTCGCGATCAGTGCGAACGGCCGGATGGTGGCGGCGGTGGCACCGTCCGGGGACCGATGGCGGCTGGTGACGTGGGACGCCGTCACGGGCAGGGCGCTGGCCGCGGGTCCGGTCGGTGGCGCGAGCGTGGTCTTCGGTGGCCGGTGGCTGTACGTCGGCCGACCCGACGGCCTGGTCCGCGAGGTCTCCGCGCGGACGCTGCGGACCCGCCGTACCTGGCAACTGCCTGCGGGCTCGGTGGAGCGCGCTCTCGTGGTCGCCGGCGGGGTGCTGACCGGAGCGGGTGCGTCCGGGCAGGCGGCGGTCGAGCTCGCGACCGGGCGGGAGCTCTGGCGTGGGGTGGACGGGCCCCGGTCGGCGACGAGTGGCTGCGCGTCGCTGGCGGTGTCCGTGCCTGGTCGCTCGGTGCTCTGCGGCACCGACGGAGGGGTGGTGACCGAGCGCGACCTGCGTGATGGCGAGCCGACCGGCCGGCAGCTCGACTCGCAGCTGGGTGGCGGTGGCGACCTGACTGTCGTCACCGCCGCGGACGGCTCCGAGCTGCTGTACCAAGGAGGCCTGCGCCAGCTGTCGTACGCCGTGTGGCGCCTCGACGGTTCGGGACCTGGAGCCGAGCTGATGCTGCCGGACGCCGTTGCGGCGGGCTTCGACCCCACGGGCCGCCGCTTCCTGGCGACCCGCAACGGCCGGTCCGAGGTGTTCGAGGCCGACGGCCGACTCGTGCGCCGGTTGCCCGTCGAGGGCCGAGCGTCCTGGCTGACGCCCACGATCATCGGTGTCGCCGGCCGTCGGGCCGCGCTGGTCGACCTCGTGTCCGGCCGGGTCAAGCCGCTCCTGTCCGGCCGCGTCGACCGCGTCTTCCGCGGGTCCGACGACCGGGCCTGGGCGGTGACCGCGCTCGGCTCCACGACTGTCGTACGTGGCTTCTCGCCCGAGACCGGACGCCCGTTCGGCCCCGAGCTGCCGGTCTTCGAGGACGCCGCCGATGCGCGCGTGGTCTCCGACGAGGTGCGCGTGCTCGTCACGGCACGGAACGCCGGCTACGCGGGCCCGGCCGAGTCGTGGCGCACCACCGAGCTCGACACCGCGACGGGAACGCCTCAAGGCCGCGGGCTCGCCAACATGTCGCAGGTGACCATCGCCCCGGACGACCGAATCCTGACGGCCGGCCAGACCGGCGCGGTTGCCGTCTACTCCGGGATGTTCGCGACACCGGACATCAGCTTCCCGCGGGTCCGCGACGACGCCTCGTCGGTCCAGATCGATGCGCGCGGCCGACTCGCTCTGGTGACCTCGCGCGACCAGACCCTGCACCTGTTCGACTGGCCCGGTGGGGAGCGGTACGGCGACCCCATCGGCTCGCAGGCACCGGCGGGAGAGGTCGAGGGCTGGCTGCGGCCCGACGGCGAGCAGCTCCTGGTCAACTCCGGACCCGGCGTCGTCGCGTGGGACCTTCGCCCGGCGGCGATGGCCGAGGCGCTCTGCCGGATCGCCGGACGGAACCCGACGTACGGCGAGTGGGAGACGTTCTTCGGCGACCCCGAGGCGTACGACGAGCCGGTCTGTCCCGGCTACCCGACGGCGGCGGACCAGGTGGACCAGACGTCGTGAGGCGCGCTCATCGGCGGCTGGCTCGGTAGTGGCGCGCGCCGGTCACCGCCAGCACGCCCGCCCCGGCGAAGCCGAAGACGAACGGCGCGAGGACCGCGCCGAGGATCGAGCCGACGAACCCCCACCCGCCGAAGACGTGGGCGATGCGCAGGACGCCGTCGGTGCCGTCGCACTCGACGACCACGTGCCCGTTGCCGGTGCGGAACTTCCCGACACCCACCCACTCGTCGCCGTTGATGTCGACGCTGACGCTGACGTCGGTGTCGATCGGCAGGTCCGCGCCGCTGGTGTCGGTCGTCGAGCAGCTGCGGCTGTCGCCGGGCCGTGCCCAGATCATCCGCTCCTTGCCGGGAGGCAGGTCGACCTGGCTGGCCCCGGGGACCGGGATGTCGACCGCGTCGGAGAAGACCCGGAAGCCCGAGGTGACCGCGATCCCGATGAAGACCAGCATCAGCACGAAGCCGAGGACGATCAGCCCGGTCCCGAGGAGGTACCACGCCTTGCGCGAGATGCGACGTGGCTTCTCGTCGGCCGGCTTCGTCGATGCCGGCCGCGGCGGGTCGCCGTACGGCCATCCCGGCGGTGGTTGTGCGTACGGTTGCCCGGCGGGCACCTCGGTCGGCTCGCTCATCGGCAGGAAGGTAGCGCCGATTCAGCCCGCTCCTGGGGGGCTCTGGCAGAATGACGCGCTGAGTTCCGTGCGGGGCTGGACCCTCTCATCCCACCCCGCGTACGGCGCCCCGAGACCTCCGACCCGGTCCCCACCTGGTCCCGGAGCCTCACCACCACCACATTCGAGGAGACACCACAGACGTGGCCGTCAAGATCCGTTTGAAGCGCCTGGGCAAGATCCGGGTGCCGCAGTACCGCATCGTCGTCGTCGACTCCCGCAAGAAGCGCGACGGCAGGGTGATCGAGGAGATCGGCAAGTACCACCCCAAGGAGGACCCGTCGTACATCGACGTCGTCACCGACCGGGCGCAGTACTGGCTGGGCGTGGGTGCCCAGCCGACCGAGGCCGTCGAGCAGATCCTGAAGATCACCGGTGACTGGCAGAGGTTCAAGGGCCTGCCGGGCACCGAGGGCACGCTCAAGGTCAAGGAGCCCAAGCGCGACAAGCTCGAGATCTTCAACGAGGCGCTCAAGGACGCCGCCAGCGAGCCGAAGGCCGAGGCGGTGACCCGCCGGGCGGCCAAGAAGGCCGCTCCTGCCGAGGCTCCCGCCGAGGAGGCCCCGGCTGCCGTGGCTCCCGCCGAGGAGGCGCCCGCTGCCGAGGTTCCGGCCGAGGAGGCTCCGCTGCCGAGGCTCCGGCCGAGCAGGCCCCGGCTCCGGTGCCCGCCGACGAGACCCCCGAGGGTGCCGCCGACGCCGCCGAGACCGCCGAGACCGAGACCGACGACAAGCCCGAGTCCTGAGCATGATGCTGGCCGAAGCGCTCGAGCACCTGGTCCGCGGCGTGGTCGACAACCCCGACCACGTCACGGTCCGAGACAAGCAGCTGCGCCGGGGCTCGATCCTCGAGGTGCGCGTGCACCCCGACGACCTCGGCAAGGTGATCGGCCGTCACGGCCGCACCGCCACCGCCTTCCGCACCGTCATCGGCGCGCTGGCGGGCCGCGGCGGAGCGCGCATCGACTTCGTGGACGTCGACCGCGGCCGCTGATCGCATCGAGCGACGTCCGACCGGGCGTCACCCCATGGTGGGGTGGCGCCCGGTCGGCATTTCCGGCTGACGACGCGACGGCCAATAGATTGACGGGCGTGCCGAAGGACATGCCGGGCGAGCAGACCGTCGAGGTCGTCGTGGGCCGGATCGGGAAGCCGCACGGCCTCCGCGGCGAGGTGACCGTGGAGGTGCGCACCGACGAGCCCGAACGCCGCTTCGTCGTGGGCGCCATGCTGGCCGCCGAGCCACCGCGCGGCTCCGCCAGCGGCCTGACCAGCCTCGAGATCGCCTCCCTGCGGTGGCACCAGACGACCCTGCTGGTGAGGTTCGCCGAGCTCGGGGACCGGACCGCCGCCGAGGGTGCGCGCGGCACGTTGCTGCTCGCCGACGTACCGGCCGACGCGACGCCTGAGGACCCCGACGAGTTCTACGACCACCAGCTGGTCGGGTTGCGGGTCGACGACCTCGAGGGCACCGCGATCGGTGAGGTCACCGGCGTCGTGCACGGTGCCCAGGACCTGTTGCAGGTGCGCGCGAGCGACGGCCGGCCGACGCTGGTGCCGTTCGTCGCCGCGCTGGTCCCCGAGGTCGACCTGGCCGCCGGGCGCGTCGTGGTCGCGGACCGGCCGGGCCTGGTGGCGCCGTACCCCGACGAGCTGCCGGAGGGCTGAGGTGCGGATCGACGTCTTCTCCATCTTCCCCGCCTACCTCGACGCCCTCGAGCTGTCCCTGGCCGGGAAGGCACGCGAGAGCGGGCTCCTCGACATCGCCGTCCACGACCTGCGGGACTGGACCCGTGACCGACACCGCACGGTCGACGACACGCCGTACGGCGGCGGGGCCGGCATGGTGATGAAGCCGGAGCCATGGGGCGAGGCGCTCGACTCGGTCGAGGTCGGCCCCGCGGGCGCAACCCTCGTGGTGCCGACGCCGGCGGGGGAGCGGTTCACCCAGGCAGACGGCGCGGGACCTGGCGACCCGCGAGCACCTGGTGTTCGCGTGCGGGAGGTACGAGGGGATCGACCAGCGGGTCGTCGACGACGCCGCGTCCCGGTTCGAGGTGCGCGAGCTGTCGGTGGGCGACTACGTGCTGAACGGCGGCGAGGTGGCCGCGCTCGCGATCTGCGAGGCGGTGATCGCGGCTGCTGCCCGGCTTCATGGGCAACGCCGAGTCGCTGGTGCGAGGAGTCCCACGAGGACGGGCTGCTGGAGGCGCCGGTGTACACCAAGCCCGCGTCCTGGCGCGGCCTCGACGTACCTCCCGTGCTGCTGAGCGGCGACCACGGCGCCGATCGCTCGGTGGCGCCAGGAGCAGTCGGAGCGGCGTACGGCGCAGCGACGGCCCGACCTCCTCTCGCCGTCGGTGCTCCTCGACGACGTCGTGGTGCGCCCGGTCGAGCCCGGCGACGCCGGCGAGCTGCTCACCCTGCAGCGCGCCTGCTGGCTCCAGGAGGAGCAGGCGAACCCGGGCGTGCCGATCCCGGCGCTGGAGGAGTCGCTCGACGACGTGCGGGCCTGGATCGGTGAAGGCGTGGTGCTGGTCGCGCGGTCCCATGGGCGGCTGGTCGGGGCCGTCCGCGGGGTGCTGCGCGACGAGGCCTGGCACGTCGGTCGCGCTGATGGTCGCGCCCGACCTGCAGGGCCGTGGGCTCGGCCGTGGCCTGCTGGAGGCCGTCGAGGCGGCCGCGCCGGCCGAGGCGACGTCGTACGCCCTCTTCACCGGCGCGGGGAGCAAGCGCAACCAGCGGCTGTACAAGAAGGCGGGGTACCGGCTCACGGGGAGCCCGTCTCCCGGCGTCGTGTCGATGGTGAAGGTCCGACGGGACGGACGGATTTCGGCGACGGAGTGATCTCTGGCAGACTTGCCCCTCGGCCCAGTCGGCCGAAGGGTCGCCCCGGATCTGGCATCCGGAGGGACCTGCGTCGGGCACCTGCCACAGGGGGCGCTGACGCCGCCGGCCACGCAGCGACTGGGCTCCGAACATCAACTACACACCGCATCGATCCGCGGCTGACCTGTGGCAACCGTGAGGAGAGACCATGACCGTCAAGAACTTCTCTGCCGTCGCCGACCTGGGCAACGCCCGCAAGCGCGACGACCTCCCCGAGTTCCGGGCCGGTGACACCGTCAAGGTGCACGTGAAGGTCGTCGAGGGCTCCCGCTCCCGCGTCCAGATCTTCCAGGGCGTGGTGATCCGCGTGCACGGCTCCGGCGTGGGCCGCACCTTCACCGTCCGCAAGGTCTCCTTCGGCGTCGGTGTCGAGCGGACCTTCCCGCTCCACTCGCCGATCTTCGAGACCATCGAGGTCGTCACCCGCGGCGACGTCCGCCGCGCCAAGCTCTACTACCTGCGCAACCTGCGCGGCAAGGCCGCGAAGATCAAGGAGCGCCGCGAGGCCTGAGCGCGCCCGGCTCGGCACCCCGCTGCAGCGTCCCCGGTGACCACCGAGCATCCCGACGGCTCGGTCGAGCTGGAGGAACGAGAACACCAAGAAACAGCTGCCCCTGTGGCAGGAGACGCATCCTGCTGCTCGCTGTCGCCCTGAGCCTGGCGATCCTCATCAAGGCGCGTGCTCGTCCAGGCCTTCTACATCCCGTCGGAGTCGATGGAGCCGGGACTGGTCCGCAACGACCGGATCCTGGTGCAGAAGGTGTCGTACTGGTTCGGAGGTACGCCGCAGCGCGGGGACGTCGTGGTCTTCAAGGACCCGGGCGGCTGGCTGCCGCGACGAGGACATCGTGGGACCCGCCAACGCCGGATCACCAAGCTGATGGCCAAGGTCGGCCTGTACCCCTCGGGCGGGCACCTGGTGAAGCGGGTGATCGGCGTCGCGGGCGACACGATCCGCTGCTGCGACGACCAGGGCCGGATCGAGGTCAACGGCGTCCCGCTCGACGAGAAGGCGTACGCCCGCAAGGGCGGCGGCGACTGTTTCGGGCCGATGATCCCCGACTGCCACTGGAAGGCCGGCCCGGTGCCGGAGGGCACGATCTTCGTCATGGGCGACAACCGCAACCACTCCGCGGACTCGTCGTACCACCTGCGCGGTCGGCGACGTGCCACGACCCGGACGAGGCGTACGTCCCCGTGGACCTGGTGGTCGGCAAGGTGCTTCGTCGCTGCTGTGGCCGGCCAGCCACTTCCGCTGGCTGCACCGACCCGAACGACTTCGACCGACGTGCCCGACGCCGGGCTGACCAGCAGCGTTGAGCGCCTCACGGCAGTGGTTAGGCTCACTCGGTGACCACCGAGCGCGCCGACGGCTCCGCGCAGCTCGAGGCGAGGAGCCGACCAGCCAAGAAGCACCTGCCGTTGTGGCAGGAGACCATCCTGCTGCTCGCGATCGCGCTCGGCCTGGCGATCCTCATCAAGGCGCTGCTGGTCCAGGCGTTCTACATCCCGTCGGAGTCGATGGAGCCGGGCCTGGTCCGCAACGACCGGATCCTGGTGCAGAAGGTGTCGTACTGGTTCGGAGGTACGCCCGCAGCGTGGCGACGTCGTGGTCTTCAAGGATCCCGGCGGCTGGCTGCGCCGCGCCGAGTCGGTCGGCCCCCCGAACGCCGTGACCAAGCTGATGGCCAAGATCGGGCTCTACCCCTCCGGTGGGCACCTGGTGAAGCGGGTCATCGGCGTGGCCGGCGACGTCATCAACTGCTGCGACGACGAGGGCAGGATCCTGGTCAACGGCGTCCCGCTGAACGAGAAGGACTACGCCCGCACGGACGGCGCAGCCGTGCTACGGCCCGATGATCCCCTGCGACCGCGGTTGGCAGGCCGGCCCGGTGCCGGAAGGGCACGATCTTCGTGATGGGCGACAACCGGTCGCACTCCGCCGACTCGACCGTGCACATCTGCTCGGCGAACCAGACCGACTGCGTGCCACGGCGACGAGTTCGTCCCCGCCGACCTGGTGGTCGGCAAGGTCTTCGTGCTGCTCTGGCCACGACGAGCACTTCCATTGGCTGCACCGCCCCGACACGCTTCGCGGACGTGCGCCGACGCCGACCAGTGATCGAGCCGTGAGCGCCCTCCCACGCGGAGCGCACCGTGCGCAGCGACGCCGGCCTCTACGGGTACGAGCGGGCGCTGCGACGCGTCGGGCTCGTCCGGATCGCCGGCGCCGACGAGGCCGGCCGGGGTGCCTGCGCCGGGCCGCTGGTTGCCGGCGCCGCGATCCTGCCCGACACCAAGGCGGGGATCGTGCCGGGGCTCGCCGACTCCAAGCTGCTGACCGAGAAGGCCCGCGAGCGCGTGCTACGACCAGATCGTCCGGCGCGCGCTCTCGCTGGTCGGTCGTCGTCATCGAGTCCGAGGAGTGCGACCGGCTCGGCATGCACGTCGCCAACGTCGAGGCCCTGCGTCGGGCCGTCGCGCTGCTCGACGTGGCTCCCGACTACGTGCTCACCGACGGCTTCCCCGTCGACGGGCTCGGTGTCCCCGGACTGGCGGTCTGGAAGGGTGACCGCGTCGCCGCCTGCATCGCCGCCGGATCGGTGCTGGCGAAGGTCACCCGCGACCGCATCATGTGCCGAGCTGCACGACGAGTGGCCGGCGTACGACTTCAAGACCCACAAGGGCTATGTCACCGACGGCCACGCGGCGGCGCTTGATCGAGCACGGCCCCTCGCCCGTCCACCGGATGCGCTTCGTCAACGTCCGCGCGCGCCGGCCGGGGACTCGAGCCGCCCCTCGACGCGAGCTGGTCGGAAGCACTAACGTCGGGAGTCGGACGTCGCCGGCGAGCGAGGGGAGTCAGCATGAGCGCCGAGGACCTCGAGAAGTACGAGACCGAGATGGAGCTCACGCTCTACCGCGAGTACCGCGACGTGGTCGGCATCTTCAAGTACGTCGTGGAGACCGACCGCCGCTTCTACCTCTGCAACCAGGTCGACGTGAAGGCCCGCACCGAGTCCGGCGACGTGTTCTTCGAGGTCTCGATGACCGACGCCTGGGTGTGGGACATGTACCGCCCCGCCCGCTTCGCCAAGAACGTCAAGGTGCTGACCTTCAAGGACGTGAACGTCGAGGAGCTGAGCCCTGCGGAAATCGACCCTCCGAAGGTCTAGCGACGTTCGTCAGAGCCGGAAGTTGACGCGGGTTTCATCGTTATTTCGAACGTCTAGACGTAGTAGTCAAGAGTTGTCCATGATGGCCGATCGGATGATGCGACTCCCTACCATTCCTCTAGTACGTCCCTTGCTCACGGACGTGCACGGGACGTCGACCTGGAGGACACGTGGTAGCGCGACTTCGCACGATGCGTCGACGGCGTGACCAGGGCGGGGCCGCCGCGGTGGAGTTCGCGCTCATCGTCCCGCTATTTTCATCCTGCTCATCGTGGGGCTCATCCAGTACGGCTTCTACTTCTACGCGATGCAGTCCGGCACGTCCGCGGTCGGTGAGGCAACCGGCGCATGGCGGTGGGTGACTGCCAGAGCGCCAGCGCGGTGCAGTCCCTGGTGTACGGCCGGCTCGGGGCCGCCACGACGGCCTCGTCGGCATCGGGCGTCACCGTCGCACGGACCTACACCAAGGCGGACGGGGTGACCAGCGCCTCTTCGCCTGGCGAGATAGGCGGCACCGTCACCCTGACCGCGACGTTCCCCACCGTCGACATGCACTTTCCCCTGATCTCCATTCCGAACGGTGGCAACGTGACCCGGTCGGCAACCGCGCGCATCGAGGACGTCACGGCGATGGCTGGAGGCTGCTGATGATGTCGTCGAGCGTGACGAAGCAGGGCGCCGTCGCCATCATCTTCGCGCTGATGATCATCATGATGTTCATCATCGGGCGCCCTGAGCGTCGACCTCGGCAACGCCTTCGTGCAGAAGCGGGAGCGGCAGAAGGACACCGATCTGGCGACGCTGGCGGGCGCAGGCATCTCCGGCGCCAATCTTCCGGCCACCTCTAGCGCGACCTGCAGCACCGCCTCGTACGCGGACCCAAGGCAGCTGCCGCCGACCAGGCGGTGAAGGACATCGGCCGCGAACCTGGCGCAGCAGCTGGGCACCCCCGCAGCGCGACCACTTTCACCACCGAGTGGACCGACTGCTATGCCCTAACGGTGAGGTCGTCTACGGCCGCCCGAAGAAGAACAGCGCGGGCAAATACATCGCAACTTCAACAAGAACCAGCTCTCGCTGATCTCGCCCCCACGGCACGTGGACTACGGGTTCGCCAGGTCCTGGGCGTCAACGGGAAGGACGTTCGTGGCGTGTCCACCGTGGAGATCCGGTCGCCGAAGTTGTCGACGCTGCCGTTCTATGCGTTCACCGGGTGCGACTACGGCCCACAGACGCTGCAGCAGCCCAACAACGGCAACTCGGCCGCTCCGCTCATGCTGTACCTGCCCAACGACACCAACAACGCCACCCTGACGGCTGTGACGCCCAACTTCTATCCTGCGGGCACCGCGAGCGGGACGTTTCAGCCCATCGACATCACCGGCACGAACCTCACCGGTGTCACCGATGTCGGCTTCTTCGAGTCCGGCAATGCGACCGCAGGTCCCCCGCCTGTCGTGGCCGCCACGGGCACGTTCACGATCAACGGCGCCGGCACCTCGATCCACCTCAACGACCTGCCCGACCAGACCCGCGGCGTCACCGGTGTGCAGACCTACTGGTACATCCGCGTCAAGAAGGGCGGCACCTGGTCCACCGTCTATGTCGGCAACGGCAACAACCAGACGCTCAACGCCCCGAAGTTGACCATCGGCACGCCGCCCCTCGTCTGTGGGCAGGGATCCTCGTCCGGCAACTTCGGCACGCTCTTGCTCGTCACACCGCCGTACAACGGCGTGGGACAAGGTCGGGGCGGCCAACGTGGCTCTCGGCCTCGACCAACACGCTCGCGATCTACCCCGCCGGCGGCCCGGCCGACGGCACGTGCTCGTCGTCGCAGACGACGACGGTGCTGTGGAACACCGATGGCACCAACTGCGTGGACACCGACACCGGCATGTCGGCCAACGTGGCTACGGGTGGCTTCCTCGGACTGGGCTCCTCGGCAGTGGGAGGAAATCAGTACCTGCTCAAGCCTCGAGGCGCAACCAAGTGCGGCGCCGGGCGGCACGTCGAGGCGACCACCGTCCTCAAGGGCGCAGAGCATCAACAACGACGTGCTCACCTGCTTCTTCACCAATAGCACGACGCACGTCTCCGACGTCGACAACGCGACGTACTCGGGCGGTCCGCTGATCTCGTCGGCCATCTACGACTCGCCGCGCTTCGGCTACGTCCCGGTGCTGCAAGGTCCAGCCCGCCAACGGCGGCAGCAACAAGTACCAGATCATCGACTTCCGGCCCTGCTTCATCACCGACCAGCCTCCGTCCTCCGTGAAGGGCGACGGACCGGGTTCCACGGCCAACGGCGTCACCACCGACAACAACGGCGTGGCCTCGATCCAGGTGATCTTCCTCAACGCCAACGCGCTGCCCACCCCGCCGGTCAAGAACGGCACAGTGAACTACACCGGAAGCGGGGCCAAGGTTCCGCTGCTCGTCAACTGACGGGCTGCGTCACAGCTGATCCGTCGACAACGCCGTCACTCGCAGGACTGACCCACCAGTCGGTGCCTCGCGTGGGACGGCGTTGTTGGTCGTGGCGGTCCGGCGGCTCGTCTGCCCAGACCTGCATGATGAGTAGGTCTAGACCGTGGGGATTTTGCGCCACCCGGCGTTACGTCGGGCACCGGCCGAACGTACCCTCGGTTGACCGACCCCCGCTCGACGCGCCCTTGAGGGCGCAGGCGTGGCGCGGCTGGTGGTCGTGGTGGCCGTATAGACCAGTCGGAATTTTGCCCGACATCGCGTCATCTGAAGCACCTTTCATCCGTACGCTCCGAACGACGATCACTGGTCGTCCGACGGGAACGGGGATGTCGTAGATGCGCACGACGATGGATGAACGACGGCAGGCGGATGCGAGCGCGTCCGCGCGCGCCGGCCTGCGCGGGCGCCGCGATCAACGGGGTGCCTCGGCCGTCGAGTTCGCCCTGGTCGTGCCGTTCCTCTTGCTGATCGTCTTCGGGATCATCGTCTACGGGATGGTCTTCGCGCAGACGCTGAGCCTGAGCAACTCTGCGCGTCAGGCTGCGCGGTCCGGGGTGATCGAAGGCACGACCTGTGCCCAGATCACCTCGCTGGCACAGGACAACGCCTCCACCATCGGGATGAGCGGGAGCAGCGCCACCGTCTCGGTGAAGCGCGGCCTGACCGCGGCGACCGCAGTCGCCGCGTGCTCCGGCGGAGGGACCATCCAACCCTGCAAGACGCAGGCCGTGGGGACGAATGTCTACGTGACGCTCACCTTCAGTCCCTCCTCACCAGTGCCGTTGATCCCTCTGCCGAGCACCCTGACCGGAAGGGGGGTATACCGATGCGAGTTCAAGTGAGAACACGGGACGAGCGTGGCGCGGTGGCCATCATCGCGGTCTGTCGTGGCCCTCGCCTTGACCGGGATCGCCGCCTTCACCGTCGACTTCGGCATGGCCTACACGACCAAGCGACAGCTCTCCACGGCCGCCGATGCTGCGGCACTGGCCGCGGACTCGATCTACAAGACCCAGTACCAGGGCTTGTGCACGGTGCCCGGCAACGACCCGAACAACCCTGTGGCGGCCAACGCGAACATACGCGCCCTCGCCGAGACCGCTGCAGACTCGCTGTTCACCCAGAACTACCCGCAGGGCACGGCGAGCACCGGCAACATCACGAACGTGTCCTGCAAAGGCACGGGTGTGCAGGTCACGTACGGCGCGACGGGCACGTCCAGCTCACCCTTCGGCCGTCTCGTCGGGGGCTCCGGGTCCATCACCACCGCGGGGACGGCAGCGGCCGCGTACAGCGTGGGTGCCGGGATCTGCGCGCTGTGCGTCCTGGGTCCGGTGAACACGAACAACACCGACTTCTCGGTGACCGGTGGTGACATCTACGTCGACGGCAACGTGTCGACCGGGCCCAACAGCAACTGGAACGCCACCTCCTCGATCACGATCTCCGGCACCGTCTCGGGACTCTCGCAGGCTCACGCCACCCCTGACTGGACGGCAGGTCCTCACATCACGGATCCGTTCGCGAGCGTGACTCTGCCCAGCTCGCCCTATACCGGCCTGAGCAACAAGGGCGCCAGCGGCAACCCGTGCACCCAAGGCCCCGGCATCTACGTCAGCTACAACATCAAGAACGAGACCTGTGTGCTCCAGTCGGGGGCCTACGTGTTCACGGGAGCACTCACCTTCCAGAACACCGGCTCCCACCTGACCAGCAACGGACAACCGGTCACGCTCTTCTTCGCGAGCCCGAACGGCCTCCTCGACATCAAGAACGGCGACATCAACAAGCTGGTCGCTCCGAGCACCACACCACTCCCGTCGGGCTTCCCGGCTGGCTGGCCCGCCGGATTCGCCATCATCTACGCGAGGAACAACACGAATGCCCTTTCGCTGCAGGGCAACGGTGACTCCTTCCCGGACGTGACCGGGAACGTCTATGCGCTGAAGTCCACGACGAGCTTCAACGGCAACTCCTGCTTCCAGGTGAGTGGCGGCACGGTCGTCATCGGTGGTGTCAGCTCCGTCGGCAACCAGTCGTGTCTCAACGTCCTCGACGCGAAGAACGCCGGCAGCGGTCTGCCCCAGGACCTGCACCTGACCAAGTAGGGACCACCCCGTTCGTGGGCCCGGTTTGTCTCCACACGTGACGGTCCGGCACGCCTGATCCACAGCCCACCAGACACGCCCACCGGCCTGTCGGAGGACCGACGGATCGTGGTCGACATGACCTCGACAGACCATGCGGCCCCTGAGCCCGACCACACCAAGCAGGGACTCGGGCGGTACGGCGAGACCCTCGCCGCCCGCGAGCTGACCAGCGGCGGGATGGTGCTGCTCGAGCGCAACTGGCAGACCTCGACCGGTGAGATCGACCTGCTGCTGCGCGACGGCGACGTGCTCGTCGTGTGCGAGGTGAAGACGCGCACCACCGACGCGTGCGGCCTTCCGCACGAGGCGGTGGACGACGCGAAGGTGGCCCGGCTGCGACAGGTGGCCGAGGAGTGGCTGGCCCTGCATGCCGCCGACCCGCGCGACGTCCGCATCGACCTGGTGGCGGTGACCAGGCCGCCGAAGGGACCCTCCGTCGTCGAGCACGTGCGCGGGATCGGCTGATGGGCGTCGCCACGGCGTACACCACCTGGCTGCTCGGGGTGACCGGTCACCTCATCGAGGTCCAGGCCGACGTGTCGAGCGGCGTCGTCGGGACCACCGTGGTCGGGCGGGCGGACGTGGCCATCAACGAGGCCCGCGAGCGCTGTCGGATGGCCATCGTCAACAGCGGGCTCGAGTGGCCGGCGAGCAAGCGGATCACGATCCTGCTCTCCCCGGCCGACCTGGCCAAGCGGGGCACGCACTTCGACCTCGCGATGGCGGTGGCGGTGCTGGCGGCGCACGGCAAGATCACCGCCGACATCACCGGCGCGCTCTTCGTCGGCGAGCTCACCCTCTCCGGCGGCCTGCGGGCCGTTCCGGGCGTGCTCCCGATGGTGCTGGCCGCGTCTCACCACGGCATCACGCGGGTCTTCGTGCCGGAGCCCCAGGTGCGCGAGGCGGCGATGGTCCCCGGCGTGTCCGTCTACGGCCTGCGCTCGCTGGCCCAGGTGGTCGCCCTGCTCAACGGCGACGAGGTGCCCGACGCTCCACCGGTGGCGGGGCCGGCGTCCGGGAGCCTGCTGGCCTGGCGCGGCAGCACGCGGCTCGACGAGCTCGACCTCGACGACGTGGACGGCATGGCCGACGCGAAGTTCGCGCTCGAGGTCGCGGCTGCCGGCGGTCACCACGTGATGCTGATCGGCCCCAAAGGCGCGGGCAAGACGACCCTGGCCGAGCGCCTCCCCGGGATCCTGCCCGACCTCGATGCCGAGGAGTCCCTCGAGCTGACGGCGATCCACTCCCTGGCCGGCGCCCTGGCTCCCGGCGACGACCTGATCGTCCGGCCGCCGTTCTTCGCGCCTCACCACGACGCCAGCCGGGTGGGCATCCTGGGCGGCGGCACCGGCCGGGTGCGGCCCGGCGACGTCAGCCGCGCCCACAACGGCGTGCTCTTCCTCGACGAGTTCCCGCTGTTCCGCTCCGACGTCATCGAAGCCCTGCGGCAGCCACTCGAGAGCGGCGAGGTCACGATCACCCGCGGCGAGGACAGCGCCACCTTCCCGGCCCGCGGCCTGGTCGTGATGGCCTGCAACCCCTGCCCGTGCGGCAACTTCCACGCCAGGGCGCAGGCCAACTCGTGCGACTGTGTCGAGGCGGCGCGTCGCCACTACCGCGCCAAGATCACCGGGCCCATCACCGACCGGGTGGACATCACCCGGCACGTGGAGCCGGTATCGCCCAGTGAGCGCAACGACCTCTTCGCCCCGCGCGAGTCCTCCGAGCAGGTGCGGACGCGAGTGGCCGCGGCTCGCCAGCGGCAGGCCGAGCGATACGTCGGCCGCAGCTGGCGACTCAACTCCCACGCTCCAGGGCCGGTGCTCGCGCGCGAGTGGCCATTGGCCACCGAGCTCCAGCAGCGGGTCGACAAGGAGATCTCCGTCGGCCGGCTGACCCGCCGGGGCGCCACCCGGGTGCACCGCCTCGCGTGGACGGTCGCGGATCTCGACGGCGTCGTGCAGCCCGGCTTCGCCCAGCTCGAGTGCGCGTTGCGGCTCCGCCTCGGAGAGCCGCTCCTCGACGCCAGCCTGCGGAGGCGGGCCGGATGAGCGCCGGGCCCGATCGGCAGGCCGATCGGCTGGCCAGGGTGGCACTCGGCACCCTGGGCGAGCCCGGCGACCTGCGCATCGTCTCGCTCGTGGCCCAGCTCGGAGCCGTCGCTCTCCGTGACCACCTTCTCGAAGAGCGCGGCCCCCGCGGCGGCCTCGGGGACGACGTCGCGGCGAGGCTCGGCGCCGTCGACGCAAGCCGCGACCTCGCTCGCGCGGAGCGGCAAGGCTTCCGGTTCGTCATCCCGGGCGACGACGAGTGGCCGGCCCGTCTCGACGACCTGCTGACCTCGGAGAGCCTGCACGAACGCGGCGGGCCGCCTCTCGGCATGTGGGTGCGCGGGCCGATGCGACTCGACGAGCTCGAGCGCTCGGTAGCCGTCGTCGGATCCCGGTCCGCCACCACCTACGGCACGTCGGCGGCCGCCGAGATCGCCGCCGGCCTCGTCCACGAGGGCTACTCCGTGGTCTCCGGCGCCGCCTATGGGATCGACCAGGCCGCCCACCGCGGGGCGCTCGCCGCAGGCGGGCGGACTGTCGCAGTGCTGGCGTGTGGCGTCGACCGCGCCTATCCGGCCACCCACCGGCCGCTGCTCGACCACCTCGGCGAGACCTGCGCGGTGATCTCGGAGCTGGCCCCGGGCCGGTCACCGACACGCATCCGCTTCCTGACCCGCAACCGCCTGATCGCGGCGCTCACCGCCGGCACCGTCGTGGTCGAGGCCGCCGCCCGGAGCGGGGCACTCAACACGGCCGGCTGGGCCGCCCGGCTCCACCGCCCACTGATGGGCGTGCCGGGCCCGGTGACGGCGGCCCAGTCCGAGGGCGTCCACCAGCTGGTGCGCACGGGCGCGGCAACTCTGGTCACCACCGCGGCGGAGGTGCTCGAGATGGTCGGCGCAAGTGGCGAGCACCTCGACCGTCCCCGGCGGGGCCGGACCACCAGTCGCGACCTCCTGGCCGACCGCGAACGCCAGGTGTTGGAGGCCGTCCCGCTCCGTCGGGCTGCCGGCGTGGTGTCGATCTCGCGCACCGCCGGCATCGGGCTCTTCGACGTCCATGCGGCCCTGGTGCGACTGGAGCGCCACGGCCTCGTCGAGACCGTCGACGGCGGCTGGCGGATCCGTGCCATCAATGATCCGGTTTCGCCTGCGGACACCCCAGAAGTTCCTACGATGGGGCCATGACCTCTGCGCTCTCCCCCCGAGCACGGTCTGAATACGCAGCTACCGTGGTCACGCCCTCAGCCATCGGGCACCGTCATGGACGGGTCGCCCGCGCTTTGGGCACCGTTCTCTCCGCCGCCGCGAGGATTCGCGGCCGGCGCTCCAGCATCGGCATGCTCGCCGTGATCCGTCGGACGGACGGCGCCTTCGTCGTGAACGTCGACGCAGGCACGCGCAGTCACGCCGACGACTTGCTGCACCTCGTCCGCGAGCAGCTGGCGACCATGACGGTCGCCCAGTTCGAACGTGCGTGGGGCATCGACCGCCAGGTCGACCGGGTCATCCAGCGGCACCTCGACGGGCGCACCCGCGTTCCGCGGGTTCCGGGTCGCCGCGCACTACGCTCGGCTGGGTGAGCCGGACTCGTTCCGATACCTCGGACGAGCACCTGTCCGAGCCGATGTCCGCGGCCCTGGCCGCCTTCGAACGACATCTGGCGGTCGAACGCGACCTCAGCGCGCACACCGTCCGGGCCTACCTGGGTGATGTCACGAGCCTGGTCGTACACGCCGGCAGGCTCGGTCGCACCGAGCTCGACGACCTCGACCTGCGGACGCTGAGGAGCTGGCTGGCCAACCAGCAGGTCACGGGCCGCTCGCGCACGACCCTTGCGCGACGCGCGACGGCCGCGCGCGTGTTCACGGCCTGGCTGGCGCGAACCGGCCGCGCCGCCGCGGACAACGGGGCCAGCCTGGGCTCGCCCAAGGCGCTGCGTCCGCTCCCGCCGGTGCTCCGCGCTGACGAAGCCGCCGAGCTGGTGGGCAATGCCGCGGCCGCGGCAGACGACGGCAGCCCGGTCGGCCTGCGCGACGCGGCCATGCTCGAGCTGCTGTACGCCACCGGGATCCGCGTCGGCGAGCTCGTGGCCCTCGACCTCGACGACGTGGACCGCGAGCGCAACCTGGTCCGGGTGTTCGGCAAGGGGCGCAAGGAGCGCAGCGTGCCGTTCGGCCACCCGGCCGCCCGCGCGGTCGACAGCTGGGTGTCCCACGGGCGGCCCGCGCTGCTGGCCGACGGGGCCGGGGCGGCGCTGTTCCTCGGCGCGCGGGGCCGCCGGATCGACCAGCGCGCGGTCAGGACGCTGGTACACCGGCGGATCGCGGAGGTGCCGGGTGCTCCCGACATCGGACCCCACGGCCTGCGTCACACCGCTGCCACGCACCTGCTCGAGGGTGGCGCGGACCTGCGCGCCGTCCAGGAGATGCTCGGCCACGCGTCGCTGGCGACCACGCAGCTCTACACGCACGTCACCACCGACCGGCTGAGACGGGCCTACCAGCAGGCCCACCCCCGGGCGTGACGGGCGGCGAGCGCCCGAGGACGTACGCCGCCCACGCGGCGATCACCGACGCGTACGGGTTGATGAGCGCCGGCACCGCCAGGAACGGCCGAGCGACCACCGGCAGCGGCTGGTCCCGCCACAGCGGCAGCAGCCGGACCGGCCCGGCGCCGACGAGACGGAGCGGGTCGAGATACGTCTCGCCCTGCTTCCAGCCCCAGTGCAGGCAGGCCCGCGGCGGACAGTGTGAGCCGCCGGTCTGGAGGGTGCCGATGACGGTGCCCGTATCGACGACGGTGCCGACGCCGACCGAGGACGTGACCGGCTCGTAGGTCGTGCGAGTGTCCCCGTGGTCGACCACCACGACGCCCCGGCCGGCCAGCACGCCGGCGAACGAGACGGTGCCGGGCAGGGGCGCGTGCACGGCCTGACCCGGTGTGCCGAGGAGATCCACGCCGCGGTGTCCGGCGCCCCAGACCACATCCGGTGGGTCGAAGCCGCGCACCACCTCGGGCTCGGGCTGCAGCGGCCAGACCCCGACGGGGTCGGTCCCGTCCGCGACGGCAGGGGTGGCCGTGACGGAGACGCCGACCAGCACCAGTGTGGCCAGCGCCACCGCCACGAGCCGGCACAGGGAGGTCATATCAGCGAGGATGCGACGTCCCGGGGACACCAGGCCCCGGTGATGCGAGTGCCTGGGGAGAAAGGCGGCGGGAACGGCCCCTGTTGACGCTGACCGGGCCCCGGAGGATGGCTGGCCGCTCGATTCGCGGACCATGGCCACGCGGCGTACCCTGGCACCAGCGGCTCCTCCGGGAGCTGACTTCGCACGTCCGCAGACCACGACGGCGCTCTGACTTCTGGGGCACCGATCGCCCGTGGACGAGGCTCCTCGGTCCCGGCCGAGCCACCAGGCAGATCCGGGTCGGACCTCGTGCAGGCGTCAGGGCGACCGACACCCGCCGGCCGCACGGAACTGAAAACAACAGGAGAACACTCCCGGCTGGTCCTGCTTCAAGGACGAGCGGACGGAGGTGTGCTCCCCACCCAGGAGAACCTCAATGGCAGTCGTCACCATGCGCCAGCTCCTCGAGAGCGGCGTCCACTTCGGTCACCAGACCCGTCGCTGGAACCCGAAGATGAAGCGCTTCATCATGACCGAGCGCAACGGCATCTACATCATCGACCTGCAGCAGTCGCTGGCCTACATCGACCGGTCCTACGCCTTCATCAAGGAGACCGTCGCCAAGGGCGGCACGATCATGTTCGTGGGCACCAAGAAGCAGGCCCAGGAGGCGATCGCCGAGCAGGCGATGCGCGTCGGGATGCCCTACGTCAACCAGCGGTGGCTCGGCGGGATGCTGACCAACTTCCAGACCGTGCACCAGCGGATCAACCGCCTCAAGGAGCTCGACGAGGTCGACTTCGATGACGTCGCCGGTTCGGGACGTACGAAGAAGGAGCTCCTCCAGATGCGCCGCGAGCGCGACAAGCTCGACAAGTCGCTCGGCGGCATCCGCGAGATGACGCGTACGCCGGCCGCCGTCTGGATCGTCGACACCAACAAGGAGCACCTCGCCGTCGAGGAGGCGCGCAAGCTGCGCATCCCGATCGTGGGCATCCTGGACTCCAACTGCGACCCCGACCTGGTCGACTTCCCGATCCCGGGCAACGACGACGCGATCCGTGCGGTCGGGCTGCTGACCCGCGTGGTCGCCGACGCCGTCGCCGAGGGCCTGATCGCCCGTTCGGGCGTCAAGGTCGAGGGCGCCGAGGCCGGCGCCGAAGAGCCGCTGGCCGACTGGGAGCGCGAGCTGTTGGGCGGCGACGCCGAGGCGCCTGCTGCTGAGGCCGCCGAGGCGCCGGTCGCCGAGGAGCCTGTCGCCCCTGACTCGCCTGTCGCCCCTGACTCGCCTGTCGCCCCTGGCGCGCCTGTCGCCGACGAGGTCCCGGCTGTCGAGGAGCCGGTCGCCGAGGAGCCGGTCGCCGAGGAGCCGGTCGCCGAGGAGGCCCCGGCTGTCGAGGAGCCTGCCGTCGAGGAGCCGGTCGCCGAGCAGGCTCCGGCTGTCGAGGAGGCCCCGGCTGTCGAGGCCCCGGCTGTCGAGGAGCCGGTCGCCGAGGAGGCCCCGGTCGTCGAGGAGCCTGCCGTCGAGGCCCCCGCCGCCGAGGAGACCCCGGCCGACGAGGCCGCCGACGAGGCCGCCGACGAGGCGAAGGCCTGACCCACCACCACCGCTTCGAGGAAGTTCGAGGACACACTCATGGCTAGCTTCACCGCCGCTGACGTCAAGAAGCTCCGGGAGATGACCGGCGCCGGCATGATGGACTGCAAGAAGGCGCTCGAGGAGGCCGACGGCGACTTCGACGCCGCGATCGACATCCTGCGCACCAAGGGTGCGGCCAAGGCCGCCAAGCGTGGCGCCGAGCGCGAGGCCTCCGCGGGCCTGGTCGCCCACGCCCCCGGCGTGCTGGTCGAGCTCAAGTGCGAGACCGACTTCGTGGCCAAGGGCGAGGACTTCGTCGTCGCGGCGCAGAAGATCGCGGACGCCGCGTCGGAGGCCAAGCCGGCCGACGTCGAGGCGCTCAAGGCCGTGGCCGTCGGCGACGAGACCGTCGGCGAGCTCGTCGAGAGCCTCGCGATCTCGATCGGCGAGAAGATCGAGCTCGGTCAGTACGTCCACTTCGACGGCCCGGTCGTCGCCTACCTGCACAAGCGGGCGGCCGACCTGCCGCCGGCGGTGGGCGTCCTCGTCGAGTACGACGGCGACGCCGACGCCGCCCGCGGTGCGGCGATGCAGGTCGCGGCGATGCGCCCGCAGTACCTCACCCGGGACGAGGTGCCCGCCGACGTGGTGGCCAAGGAGCGCGAGATCGCCGAGGCCACCTCCCGCGAGGAGGGCAAGCCCGAGCAGGCGATCGCCAAGATCACCGAGGGCCGGCTGAACGGCTTCTTCAAGGACGTCGTCCTGCTGGAGCAGCCCTCGGTCACCGAGAACAAGAAGACGGTCAAGGCCGTCCTCGACGAGGCGGGCACGACACTCAAGCGGTTCGCCCGTTTCGAGGTCGGTGCCTGAGTCGGTCCGGGCGTGATCGAGCGGGCCTGATCGGATAGGTTCGCCCCTGACGTCGAGGAGGCCGGTTGCGATGACTCAGCCACGAGCATCGCGACCGGCCTTCTCTCTGCCTGCTACGGGAAGGAACGCCGCCGCGTGACGACGTACCACCGGGTCCTGCTCAAGCTCTCCGGCGAGGTGTTCGGCGGAGGGCGCGTCGGTGTCGACCTCGACGTCGTGCAACAGGTCGCACGCGAGATCGCCGCCGTCTCCAACACCGGAGTCCAGATCGCGGTCGTGGTCGGCGGCGGCAACTTCTTCCGCGGCGCCCAGATGCAGCAGCGGGGCATGGACCGCGCCCGCGCCGACTACATGGGCATGCTCGGCACGGTGATGAACTGCTTGGCGCTCCAGGACTTCCTGGAGAAGGAGGGCATCCAGACGCGCGTGCAGACGGCGATCACGATGGGCCAGATCGCAGAGCCGTACATCCCTCTCCGGGCGATCCGTCACATGGAGAAGGGCCGCGTCGTGATCTTCGGCGCCGGTGCCGGCATGCCGTTCTTCTCCACCGACACGGTCGCCGCCCAACGCGCGCTGGAGACCCACTGCGAGGTCGTGCTGATGGCCAAGCAGGGTGTCGACGGCGTGTACTCCGCCGATCCCAAGCACGACCCGAACGCCGTGAAGTACGACGAGGTGTCGTTCGGCGAGGCCCTGCAGCAGGGTCTGCGCATCGCCGACGCGACGGCGTTCGCCCTCTGCATGGAGAACAACATGCCGCTGATCGTCTTCGGGGCCGAGGACGAGGGTGCAATCCTGCGCATCGTCCGAGGTGAGAGGATTGGCACGCTCGTGAGCGCCGGCTGAGCCACCCCAGGCGGTCCGCCGCCCCGCTCACGACCCGCTGACAGCAAGGAGCACCCGGTGATCAACGACATCCTCAACGAGGCCGACAGCAAGATGGACAAGTCGGTCGAGGCGACCCGCGAGGAGTTCGCTGCGATCCGTGCCGGGCGCGCCAACCCGAACATGTTCAACAAGATCCTGGTCGACTACTACGGCACCCCCACGCCGATCCAGCAGCTCGCGTCGTTCAACTCGCCCGAGGCGCGGATCATCCTGATCTCGCCGTACGACATGGGCGCGATCGGCAACATCGAGAAGGCCATCCGCGACTCCGACCTCGGTGTGAACCCCGCGAACGACGGCAAGGTGCTGCGCTGCGTTTTCCCGGAGCTGACCGAGGAGCGCCGCAAGGAGTACATCAAGGTCGCCCGTACCAAGGCCGAGGACGGCCGGGTCGCGATCCGCAACCTGCGCCGCCACGCCAAGCAGGGTTTGGAGAAGCTCGAGAAGGACGGCGATGCCGGCAAGGACGACGTCACCGGTGCGGAGAAGCGCCTCGACGCCATGACCAAGACGCACACCGACAAGATCGACGACCTCCTCAAGCACAAGGAAGCCGAGCTCCTCGAGGTCTGAGGCAGGACTCCCGTGACCCAGGCCGACACCCCGCCGGGGCCGCCACCCCCACAGCCGGGACAGAAGGACCACGGGCGCGCCGGGCGTGACCTCCCTGCCGCCGTCGCGTCGGCCGTGGTGCTGCTGGCCGCCATCGCGCTGTCGCTGGCGTTCTGGAAGACGGCCTTCATGTTCATCGTCGCGGCGGCCGTGGTCGTCGCGATCTGGGAGCTGCACCGCGGTCTGCTCGCCAAGGGCATCGACGTGCCCGAGCAGCCGCTGATGCTCGGCGGTGTGGTGATGGTCGTCGTCGCGTACTTCTCCGGGGCTCCGGCCCTGGTCACCGCGACCGCGGTCACCGCGCTGGTCACCATGCTGTGGCTGCTCCGCCGCGGCGTACCCGGGTACGTGCAGAACGCGACCGCGTCCGTCTTCGTCCTCGTGTACGTGCCCTTCCTCGGCTCGTTCGTCGCCCTGCTGCTCGCCGAGGGAGGCGCCTGGGACTTCGACCGCTGGGACGACGGGGTCAAGGGCATCGTGGTGTTCATCCTCGTCACCATCGCCTCGGACATCGGCGGGTACATCGCCGGCGTGCTGTTCGGCAGGCACCCGATGGCGCCGGTCATCTCACCCAAGAAGTCGTGGGAGGGGTTCGCGGGCTCGCTGGTGTTCTGCGTGGCCGTCGGAGTCGGCCTGGTCGTCTGGATGCTCGACGGCGACTGGTGGGTCGGGGTCGCCCTCGGCCTGATCACCGTGGTGATGGCCACCCTCGGCGACCTGTGTGAGTCGGTGATCAAGCGCGACCTCGGCATCAAGGACATGAGCCAGGTCGTGCCGGGGCACGGCGGCCTGATGGACCGTCTCGACTCCCTGC
The DNA here is from genome assembly GCA_963728555.1 of uncultured Actinomycetota bacterium. Lineage (GTDB taxonomy): Bacteria > Actinomycetota > Actinomycetes > Propionibacteriales > Nocardioidaceae > Nocardioides. The sequence goes on along the minus strand of CAVSKP010000006.1, from coordinate 786,142 downwards.
TCGCCACGATCGCGCCCATCTGGTTGCTGCTCCACTACGCCGTCTTCTGACACGCTGTCCCGCGTGAGCAACCCGTACGGCGCCCCACGCGAGCCGCGCGAGCCGCACGAGGTCAAGGGGCACATGGTGGTGCTCGGCATCGTGCTGGGCTTCGTCGCCACGTTCGCGTGGATGTTCGTCGTGTTCATCGTGGTGCTGAGCTTCGAGAACTCCGCTGACGGACCCCCCGACCTGCTGGTGTTCGTGCTCTTCGTCCTGCCGCTGCCCGTCTCCATCCTCCTGCTCTGCCTGCGTCGCACTCGTCAGGCGGCGGCCGGCTTCGTGATGGGGCTGGCCATCGGCACCATCGCACTGGCGGGCTTCTGCGGCTCCCTGATCGTCTCCAACATCGGCGCCTGACCCCGCATGTACCCGACCCTCGGCGACCTCCTCGGCGTCGATCTCCCCCTGGGCACCCACGGCTTCTTCGTGCTCCTGGGGGTGCTGGCCGCCGGCCTGGTCTTCGTCCACGAGGCCCGTCGTCGTGGCCAGACCGACGAGCGGATCCTGTACGTCGTCATGGGCGCTCTCGTCGGTGGCGCCATCTTCATGCGGCTGGGCACCTGGCTCCAGCACGTCGACCTCCGCCAGAACGCGTCGTTCGCGGAGCAGTGGCTCTACGGCAACCGCTCCATCCTCGGCGGCCTGGTCGGCGCCTGGCTCGGCGTCCACGTGGCCAAGCGCCTGACCGGCTACCGGTCCCGCACCGGCGACCTGTTCGCCCCCGCCGTCGCCCTCGGCATGGCCGTCGGCCGGATCGGCTGCCTGCTCACCGAGCAGCCCGGCACCCCCACGGGGCACGCCTGGGGCATCACCCTCGACCGGGCGGCCGCCGCCCGGACCGGCTCGCCCGCCGGCGTACCCCTGCATCCGTCCTTCGTCTACGAGATCGCCTTCCACCTGCTGGCCTTCGCCGCGATCTGGTGGTGGCTCCGGCACCGCAACCTGCCGCCGGGCGAGACGTTCATCTGGTACGTCGCGGCGTACGCCGTCTTCCGGTTCCTGGTGGAGTTCGTGCGTGGCAACGACGTGGCCTGGGAGGGTCTCACCCGCCCGCAGCTGTTCCTGCTGGCCACCATCCCGCTCGTGCTCGCCCGCATCGTCTGGCAGATCCGGCGCGGCGCTTATCGTGGCGCCATGGTGGTCTCGACAAGCTCGACCGGCGTCCCTCAAGAAAGCCTCAGATGAGCGGCATGCCGCTGCGCGGCGACCGGATCCACCGCTACGTCAACGCGTTCTGCCCGGTCTGCCACGAGGAGCGGCCGGACCGTCCGCTCGAGGAGGTCCACCGCCTCTCCGGCTGGCTGGTCGAGCGCGACGGCCGGATCTGGCTCGAGCGCGGCTGCGCGACCCACGGGCTGGTGCGCACGCTGTACGACGAGTCGCCGGAGATCCTGCGGTACCTCGAGCAGTGGACCGCGCCGACCAAGCGCCACGAACCCGACGTCCGCGGGAACTTCAAGCCCGTCCCCGCGGCGTACACCGACGGCCTGCCCGAGATGCAGACCCAGCACACCTGCATCCTGCTCGAGGACCTGCTCGACCACTGCAACCTCAAGTGCCCGACCTGCTTCGCCGAGTCCTCGCCGGCCCGCGCCTCGGTCGCACCGTTGGCGGAGGTGCTCGCCTCCGTCGACACCCGCCTCTCCCGCGAGAACGGGCGCATCGACGTGCTGATGCTCTCCGGTGGTGAACCGACCCTCTACCCCTACCTCGCCGAGCTCCTCGACGCCGTCACCGAGCGGCCCATCGTCCGGGTGCTCGTCAACACCAATGGCCTGCGCATCGCGCAGGACGACGACCTGCTCGCGCTGCTGGCGAGGCACCGCGAGCGCGTCGAGGTCTACCTCCAGTACGACGGCGAGTCGGCCGAAGCCTCGACGTACCACCGCGGTGCCGACATCCGGCGGTTCAAGGAGAAGGCGATCGAGCGCCTCTCCGCCAACGGCGTCTTCACCACCCTGACCATGACCGCGACCCTGGGGGTGAACGACGACGAGATCGGGCTGGTGATCAAGCGGGCGCTCACCACGCCGTACGTCGGCGGCGTGACGATCCAGCCGGTCTTCGGCAGTGGCCGCTCCGGCGCCATCGACCCGCTCGACCGGCTCACCCACACCGGTGTCCTGGCGCGGCTGGAGGAGCAGACCGCCGGCCAGGTGACCTGGCGCGACCTGACGGCCCTGCCGTGCTCGCACCCGCACTGCTGCTCGGTCGGGTACCTGCTGCGCGACGACTCGGGGACCTGGCAGTCGCTGACGTCGCTCATCGGGCACGACCGTCTCAAGCAGTGGCTCGACCTCGAGCCGGACCTGCTCGCCAACCGGATCGCCGACGACACCATCCCGGCGGCCTTGAAGCACGTCGTCAAGGACTCCCTGCTCGATCTTCTCTCCGAGCAGTCCAGCCTCTCGCACCCGTCGATGAGCACCATCTGGCGCGACATCTGCACCAACTGCGACATCGGGATCGGCACGCTGACGGCGCTGGCCACCGGCTCCCTGCCCGGTCAGCGCAAGCGGATGCGGGCGATGCTGGGGGAGCGGGTGCTGCGGGTGACCGTCAAGCCGTTCATGGACATGAACACGATGATCGAGGAGCGGCTCACGCAGTGCTGCGTGCACGTGGCCACCGTCAGGTCATCGGCAGGAGGCGAGTCCGGCGACCACCAGTGCGCGCCGTTCTGCGCGGTCCAGGCGTGGGCGCCGCTGTCGGCGAGCCGGATCTCCACGGCGAAGGGCCTGCCCCTGGTGGAGCCGGTCCGATGAGCGACCCGCGCCTGGTCGAGCCCGAGCGTGCGCCCGCAGATGGACCGTCAGGGCCGTACGACCCGCTCCGCCTGTGCATCTTCGCGACGATCGCCCTGCTCGGCTGGGTGCTCGGCCCGGTGGCGCTGACGTTCTTCGCGGTGCTCGGCATCGCCGGCTACCTGAAGGCCCGCCGAGCCGGCCTGCTCCGCTCGCGGTGCCTGCTCGGGGACACCCGCAACGTCCTCGCCTACCTCGGAGTGCTCGCCGCCGCGGGCCTCGCCGGCCTGGTGTGGGCGGTCTCCTCGGGGTCGTTCTGGGTGCCGTGGATTGCGTGGTGATGCCACGGGCAGGGTGCCCGCCGCCGTAGCCTGGAGGTACCCCGCCCCCCGGGAGGACCCCGTGACCCATGACCCAACCACCCGACGAGCAGCCACCCGACGAGTGGTGGCAGCCGCCGGGACCTCCGCCCGCACAGCCACCACCGCCCTACCAGCCGAACCCGTACGGCGGCGCCAACATGGCGCCGTACCAGCCGATCGACTCGGGCGGGATGTCGTCGGCGGTCAAGACCGTCCTCGGTGTCGTGATCGGGCTCTTCGGCGGCTTCTTCCTGTGGATCGTGGCCGTGTTCTCGTTCGCGGCCGGGTCGGGCAGCGGCGACTCCTTCCTGGTGTTCGCGGCGGTGGCCCCGCTGGTCGTGCCCGCGCCGCTGCTCATCTGGCGGGCGACGCGGCCCTGGGCGGTCGGACTTCTCATCGGCACGGCGATCTCGTCCATCGGCCTGTCCAGCCTCTGCTCGGCGATGCTCAGCGGCTTGTGACGGGAGCGCGACGATGAACGCAGCCGTCAAGGACCTGCGCGCCGCCGAGAAGGAGGAGCGCCAGCCCGACTGGTGGCACCGCGACCACCCGACGTTCACCGCGCTGACCGGCTTCTTCACCGGGCTCCTGTACGTCGTGCTCGTGCCGGCCGTGTTCGTCGGCCTCCTCCACCTGGTCGTCGACGACGAGACCACCAACGACCTGTTCCCGCTCGTGCTGGTGTCGCTCGCCGTGCCGATCGCGCTGCTGAGCTCCCACCGGACCCGCCGGTTCGGTCGCTACATGTGCTTCGGCATGGCGGTGACCGCCGTGGTCGTGCTCGGCGTAGCGGCCCTGGTGATCTGGTACATGGTGCAGCGCGACCAGTAGCCGCGCATTGGGCCGACGTCCGCGGAGCCGGGATACTCGACGGTGATGTCCGAAGCACCGCAGGGAGTGACGCCGCTCCCGCTCGTCATGAACGCCCCCCGCGGCCGCGCCAAGCCGCCGCGGCACCTCGCCGACCTCGACGAGACCGGCCGCAAGGCGCTGCTCGAGGAGATGGGACTGCCGGGCTTCCGGGCCAAGCAGCTCTCGACGCACTACTTCGGACGCCTCGTCGACGACCCCGCCGAGATGACCGACCTGCCGGCCGCGCAGCGCGACGAGCTCGTCTCCGTGCTGCTGCCGCACCTGATGACGCCGCTGCGCACCCTCGAGGCCGACCGCGGCACCACCCGCAAGACGCTGTGGAAGCTGTTCGACGGCGCCCTCGTCGAGTCGGTGCTGATGCGCTACCCGGACCGGGTGACGATGTGCGTCTCGAGCCAGGCCGGCTGCGGCATGGCGTGCCCGTTCTGCGCCACCGGGCAGGGCGGCCTCGAGCGCAACATGTCGACCGGCGAGATCGTCGAGCAGGTCGTCGCCGGCGCCCGGTCGCTGGCCCGCGGTGAGGTCCCGGGCGGCCCGGGCCGCGTCTCCAACGTCGTCTTCATGGGCATGGGTGAGCCGCTCGCCAACTACAAGGCGGTGACCGGCGCCGTACGCCGCCTGACCGACCCGTCCCCGGCCGGCCTGGGCATGTCCGCACGCGGGGTCACCGTGTCGACGGTCGGCCTGGTGCCGCGCATCAACCAGCTGACCGAGGAGGGCATCCCGGTCACGCTGGCGCTGAGCCTCCACGCGCCCGACGACGAGCTGCGCAACGAGCTGGTGCCGATCAACACCCGCTTCTCCGTCGCCGAGACCGTCGCGGCGGCCTGGAACTACGCGAAGGTCACCAGGCGCCGGGTCTCCATCGAGTACGCCATGATGCGAGGCATCAACGACCAGGGCTGGCGCGCCGACCTGCTCGCCGAGGTTCTCAACGGGTACGGCGACTGGGGCTGGGTACACGTCAACCTGATCCCGCTCAACCCGACGCCCGGTTCGAAGTGGACTGCCTCCGACCCCGCCGACGAGCGCGAGTTCGTCCGGCGCCTGGAGTCGCACGGCATCCCGACGACCGTCCGCGACACCCGCGGCCGCGAGATCGACGGCGCCTGCGGCCAGCTGGCGGCGACCGAGTCGTGACCATCCCGGCCGAGGTCGTGGCAGCCGCCTGCCGGGCCTGGATCTGGATCCCGCCGAACGCCACCCAGGTGGAGACCGACGAGTACCTCTTGCTGCGGATGCCGGCGTGGTTCAGCATCCCCCTGGAGCTGATGCGCTTCGACCCGCAGCGCCCCGCCGGCGAGGTGGTCGACGAGATGATGGAGCGGGCCCGCGAGTTCGGGGTGCCCGAGGTCAGCTGCTGGGTCAAGCTGCACAACGACCCGTCGCTCGACGAGGTGTTCCGGGAGCGAGGCGGCGTGCTCGACGAGACGCTCGCGGTGCTCGCTCTCGACCTCGCCGACGGGGTGCCCGACCTGGGACCGCTCGACGGGCTCGAGACCAGGTGGGCGACCGACCTGCCGACGATGCGCGACAACCTGCAGGTCAGCGCCGACGTCTTCGGCGACTCCCTGCCGCCCGAGGACGAGATCCTCGCCGAGCTCGAGCGCGCGCAGAAGGATGCCGAGTCGGGCAACGGCTCGGTGGTCGCCTACCTCGACGGCGTCCCCGTCGGCTGCGGGGGAGTCTCGATCGTCGACGGCGTGGCCCGACTCTGGGCCGGCGCCGTGCGCGAGGAGGCCCGTGGCCGCGGCGCCTACCGGGCCGTCCTCGACGCCCGGCTTCGACGTGGCGTCGAGCGCGGCGCCACGATGGGCCTGGTCAAGGGCCGGGTCGAGACGTCCGGCCCGATCCTGCGCCGCGCCGGCTTCGAGATGTACGGCGAGGAGCGGTCCTACCTCGTGCCGCTGGGCGCTCGACCACCGAGCGCGTGATCGTTGGTCGAGCCGGGCGAGCGCCAGCGAGCCCGTGTCGAGACCCCGCGACGGCACGCCAGGTCTCGACACGCCTCGCCTAGCGGCTCGGCGGCTCGACCACCGAGCGCGTGATCGTTGGTCGAGCCGGGCGAGCGCCAGCGAGCCCGTGTCGAGACCGCGACGGCACGCCTGGTCTCGACACGCCTCGCCTAGCGGCTCGGCGGCTCGACCACCGAGTGCGTGATCGTTGGTCGAGCCGGGCCAGGTCTCGACACGCCTCGCCTAGCGGCTCGGCGGCTCGACCACCGAGCGCGTGATCGTTGGTCGAGCCGGGCGAGCGCCAGCGAGCCCGTGTCGAGACCGCGACGGCACGCCTGGTCTCACGCCTCGCCTAGCGGCTCGGCGGCTCGACCACCGAGCCGGGGTCGAAGAGGGCCGCGGCCTCGTCGATGCCGTCGACCAGGTGCACGTGCGGCTCCATGGGGCGGCCGCGGGCGAGCCGCTTCAGCAGCGGCCAGGCAGGCAGGTCGTCGGTCCAGTACGTGCGACCGACCAGCACCATCGGAGCCACCGAGGACTCGTCGGCGTAGTAGTTCTCGCAGGCGTCCTGGAACACCTCCTGGACCGTGCCGCCGGCGCCGGGCAGGAACACGATGCCGGCGTGGCAGACCTCGAGCAGCACGGCCTCCCGCTGGGCGTTCCGCACGTACTTGGCGATGGCGGTGGCGAGCACGTTCGAGGGCTCGTGGCCGTAGAACCAGGTCGGGATGCCGAGCGTGTCGGCGCCGCCGGGGAGTCGCTCGGTGACCGCGAAGGCCGCCCGCACCCACGCGTCCACCGAGGGCCGGAACGACGGCGCCGCGGCCAGCAGGTCGAGGGCCTCGGCGAGCGCGGCGTCGGGGGAGCCCAGCCCGGCAACGTACCCGCCGAGGTTGGCCGCCTCCATCGCACCCGGGCCGCCACCGGTCGCGACCCCGCGTGTGCCGCCCAGCTGGAGCCCGAGCAGGGCCGCGTCCCGGTACTCGTCCGTGCCGCGTTCCAGGGCGTGCCCGCCCATCACGCCCACGAGCCGGCGGTCGCGCACCCAGTCGGCCAGGGCCTCGTCGATCGCGTGGTCGTGCAGCGCCTTGGCGAGCGAGGCGTCGCGGTCGTGGTCGGTCTGGGACCAGGCGTACGCGCGGGCGTCGAGGCTGTCGGCGTACGCCGGGGCGTCGTACAGGTCGCGGGGCCGGTACAGGCGATGGCGGTGCACGTCGACCGGCGCAGCGGGCAGCCGCCGGAGCACGATCGCGCCGCGGGCCTCGAGCAGCTCCGCCTCGCCCGGGGCGAACCGGCAGCCGAGGAAGAGGGCGCCGGACACGCGCAGGTCGTGCAGCTCGGCCGAGCGGCCCGTGAGATCGACGGTCCGGATCCGCCAGCCACGCAGCGACGTGGCGCCGGCGGCGATGCGGCTGTCGAAGTCGGCCAGCGAGTCGACCTGCACCCCGCGCCCGCGGCTCCGCCTCACGTCGGCAAACTACATCGGCCGATCACCCCCAGGTTGGCATGGCACGAACGGGCTATTTCCCGGCCGAAAGGGCGATGCGCCATAGCCCCCCGCGGAGTCATCCTGTTGACAGTTCGCCGGTCGACGCAGCGCCAACACGCTTCGTCACCCGGGTGCGACGTGGATGCTCCACCCCTGCAGCATGGGGCGAGTGGAACGGGGGTATGTCGCACCCGGGCGGCGAGCTCGCCTTTCGTCCACGCTGACAGGCCACTCCGCTGCCAGACCTGGACGGTCAGAAGGCGTGCGCCATCAGCTCACCGAACAGCTCCTGCTCGTCGACCGGCAGCCCACGGGCCTTGAACCATCCGCAGATGTTGGTGCAGTCGCGGAGCAGGAAGTCCATGCCGTTGGGGTTGCCGACCAGGTCGACGATCTGCGGCAGGTCGATGACGACGAGGCGGTCGCCCTTGGCGAGGATGTTGTACGCCGAGAGGTCGCCGTGCACGATCCCGTCCTGCACCAGGGTGGCGAGGAACTCGCGGACCTGGTCGTAGTAGGACTCCAGCAGGTCCCGGTCCGGTCGGGTCTGCGCAAGCCGGGGGGCGGTCTCGCCCTCGAAGGTGATCCACTCCATCAGGATCTCCATGCCGTCGATCTGCACGGGGTAGGGGACAGCGGCGCCGAGCGTCCAGAGGCGCTTGAGCGCGTCCCACTCGGCGACGGCCCATTCGCCTGCGGCGACAAGACGTCCGTAGGTGCTCTTGCGCTTGAGCGCGCGCTCGTCGCGGGACCGCTTGACGCTGCGCCCCTCGGCGTAGGACGCCGACCGGTGGAAGCTGCGGTGGTCCCTGTCGCGGTAGCGCTTGGCGGCCATCACCACCCCGCTGTCGGGGTCGTGCGGGTCGGCTCGCTCGACCAGGAAGACGTCGGCCTCCTTGCCGGTCTTCAGGATGCCGAGCTCGGTGTCGACGGCACCGCGGGAGTCCACGACCCACGAGGGACGTGGCTCCGGACCGCGGCAGAGCGGGTCGACGTCGTACCAGGTGGTCCAGCGCTGGCCGTCGCCGATCTCGTCGTAGCTGCGGAAGTCGAAGGTGAAGATGGGGTCGATGCCCTCGAGGGCATCGGCGGGTCCTGAGCGGTAGGCGTCAGGCGTGGCCCAGAAGGGCGGGAACTCGCGGTTCGAAGACATTGCGGTGAGTGCTCCAGAGGTGAGAGGACAGGCTTGTCGAGGACAGGCCAAGGGCAGTGATCGACATGTCACGCTCCTCTCGGAAAAGAACTGCTGTCTGGGGCACGCGCGGTTCCGGCGGCCGTGGCGAGTGTGACAGGCCGGGGCGGTGGGCACCAAGTGATTAACCGTTAGGGTCCACCGGTGACCTCGACCAGCCGTCTCGTCGGCATCGCTGCCGTGCTGGCCCTCCTAGTCGGTTCGGCGCCGTCGTCGGGGTCCGAGCCACACCGTCGGACCGCTGCGGTCCGGGGCGCGGACGGCATCGGCGACGCGTACTTCCCGCTCGACGGCAACGGCGGCATCGACGTGCTGCGGTACCAGATCCAGGACCGCTACTGGTTCGCCGGCCGGAAGGTACGCGGTCACACACGGGTCACCTTGCGGGCGACCGAGGACCTCAAGACGTTCAACCTGGACTTCCTGCTGCCGGTGCACAGCGTGACGGTGGACGGGCGTCCGGCGGTCTACGACCAGTCGGAGAACGCCCACGAGCTCACGGTCGAGCCGAAGGCCCCGATCCGTGCGGGCGACAAGGCGCACGTGATGGTCCGGTACGCCGGGTTCCCGGCGCGCTACGGCTACCTCGGGGAGCACAACTGGCTGGCGAGCCACGACGAGGTCGTCGCCATGAACCAGCCGCACATGGCGCCCTGGTGGTTCCCCAGCAACGACCACCCGCAGGACAAGGCCCTCATGGACATCAAGATCACCGTGCCGCGCGGGAAGAAGGTGATCGCCAACGGCCGGCTCATCGCCCGGGACCGGCACCGCCACGCGACGACGTACCACTGGGTCGCCGACGAGCCGATGGTGCCGTACCTCGCGTTCTTCGCCGCCGGCGACTACGACGTCTCCCAGGGCAAGTACCGGGGGCTGCCCTGGCTGGTGGCGGTCTCCCGCAACCTCTCCTCGGGCGAGCGACGCGCGTCGATGACGATGCTCGAGAAGACGCCCCGGATCGTCGCTTGGCTGGCGCGCCAGGTCGGGCCCTACCCGTTCGACCAGACCGGCGGCCTGGTGACCAGCCTGTCGCCCGGGTTCGCCCTCGAGAACCAGACCCGGCCGACGTACCCGTCCATCGGCCCCGGTGCGACCGATCTGCTCGTGCACGAGCTCGCGCACCAGTGGTTCGGCGACTCGGTGGCGGTCCACGAGTGGCGCGACATCTGGCTCAACGAGGGGTTCGCCTCCTTCATGGCGATCAGGTACGACGAGACGCACGGCGGCCAGGTGGCCCAGCAGTGGCTGGAGTCGTCGTGGCAGGCGGCCGGTCCGGACGACTCGTTCTGGAACCTGCACATCGGCGACCCTGGGTCGTCGGACATCTTCGCCCCGCCCGTCTACGACCGCGGCGCGATGACGCTCCAGGCGCTGAGGCACCGGGTCGGTGAGGACCAGTTCTGGGCGATCGTGCGCACCTGGACGGCCGACCACGCGGGCCGCGACGGCAGCACCGAGGAGTTCCAGGCGCTGGCCGAGCAGGTCTCGGGTCTCGACCTCGACGGGTTCTTCAGCGCCTGGCTGTTCACCTCCGCGCGCCCGGAGCGTACGGCCGACAACGGTTTCTGACGCGTCCTCTGGTGGTTGAGGAAGGCGCCCTGGCGCCTGTCACGAAACCTCGCGACTTCGGTGGTCGTGGTTTCGTGACGGTTGCTAGCGCAACCTCCTCAACCACCAGGGTGGTGACGCGACCTCTGTGAGGAAGGCGCCCTCGCGCCTGTCTCTGGTGGTTGAGGAAGGCGCCTTGGCGCCTGTCACGAAACCTCTTCGACCACCAGGGTGGTCAGGCGTCGTCGGGGGTCGGCAGCCAGTGGCCGGCCCAGCCGCGCCGGAGCACCTTCTCGAGCATCCGTGCGTTGAGCCAGGCGGTCAGTGACCACACCGCCACCCAGGCGAGGCTGACCGGCCACGACAGGGCCTCGGGACCGCTCCCGACCACGGCGCCGACGGCGAGGGCTGCGTAGAAGCCGACCCACAGCGCCACGGGCGTGAGCGGCAGGGTGAGCACGACGAGCGCGACGTACCAGGCGCGGCCGTCGGCCAGGGTGCTCACCAGGGCGAGCAGGGCCACGACGGCGACGTACGTCTGGCCGGCCGAGGACAGCTGGACGATCGGCAGCGTGCCTGCCGGCGAGTCCGGGACGTCCTCCATGCCGTCCATGATGTCAGGAGTCGGCGTCCTCGATCGTGATCACGGCGGGACGGTTCGGTGGGCGGGCATGTCGGGTGGACGTCACGACGAGGCGGACGGTCTCGGGACCCTCGACCCGGTCGTCAGGGAGCACCTCGACGCTCACCGGCTGGCTGGTCTGGCCGGGCGCGAAGACCACCACGGGGTTCAGGGGCACGAAGTCCGCCACCGTGGCCGTCCCCGGCCTGGTGGCCAGGTGGACCACGACCCGGCGGCCGCTGGGCGCCGAGAGCCGGACCTCGGTGAAGCCGAGCTGGTTCCTGGTCGACGGTTCGAGGACCGTCGCGTCCTGCGGCCGCACCCGCGGCCGCGGGTCGCGGTCCTCGATGACCACCGTCTCCCGGGCGGCGGCGAGCACCGCGTTGTCGGGTGCGCTGAGCCGCACCACGAAGCCCTCGCCCGGCTCGTCCAACCCGTCGGTGACGGTGTTCACCACGAATCCGACGTGAAGCCGTCCTGCCGGGATGGTCACCGTCTGGTGGAGCGGGGTGTAGTCGGCGATCGAGCGCGCGTGCGCACTCCTGGTGTCGAGTCGCACGGTGACCGCGCGACGGGCGGCGCGGTCCAGGGTCACGATCACCCGCGTCGTGTCGCCCTCGGCCACGGTGGCATCGACCCGCAGACCGACCTGGGGGAGAGGACGAGCAGCCGCCGGGGCCACCAGCCCGAGCGGGAGCAGCGCGAGGACGAGGAGTGGGTGGCCGAGTCGCACGGAAGGACCTAGTGCCCGCCCAGCAACGGCGACATCGCCCGGGCCACGGCGCTCGGCCGGCCGGTGATGCGCTCCTCGACGTCGGCCAGCCCCATCGCCCGGAGGCCGGCGTTCGCGCCGAGCCAGCGCAGCGGCTCCGGCTCCCAGCGCCTCGACCGGTGTCCCACCCAGGGCAGCCGGGTCAGGTCGGTGGTGCGGCCGAGGACCAGGTCGCGCAGCGTACGGCCCGCGAGGTTGGTGGTGCTGACACCGTCGCCGACGTACCCGCCTGCCCAGGCCAGCCCCGTCTCGCCGTCGAGCCCCACGGACGCGCACCAGTCGCGCGGGACGCCGAGGGCGCCGCCCCAGGCGTGGGTGATCCGTGCCGTCGACAGGACGGGGAACAGGTCCACCAGCGTCGCGCGCAACGCCGCGAAGACCCGGTCGTTGCGGTCGAAGCCGGGCTTGATGGCCGACCCGAAGTGGTACGGCGCGCCGCGCCCTCCGAAGACCAGGCGGTCGTCGGCGGTGCGCTGGCCGTAGACGATCACGTGCCGGTGGTCGGAGAAGGTCTCGCGGCGCCGAAGGCCGATCCGCTCCCACGTCTCGGGAGGCAGCGGCTCGGTGGCGATGATCAGCGAGTAGACCGGCGCGAGCTCGCGCCGCCGGCCACGCAGCGAACGCGTGTAGCCCTCGGTGGCCCGGACCACCACGCCGGCGCGCACGTCGCCGTACGCCGTCCTGGCCCGGCCGCGGTCGATGCGGGTGACGGGCGTCTGCTCGTGGATCGTCACCCCGCGCCGCTCGACGGCCGCGGCCAGGCCGGTGACGAGCCGGCCGGGGTGGATGGCGGCGCAGTCCGGCGTGTACGTCGCCCCGCGGACGTGCGTGGCCGCGAGCACGGAGCGGGCCTCCTGGCCGCCGAGCAGGCGGACGTCGTCCTCCGGCAGTCCCCAGCGACGCGCGTGGGCGACCTCGGCCTTCGCCCGCGTCAGCTGGGCGCGGGAGCGAGCGAGCACGATCGTGCCGCCCTTGGCCCAGTGCGCGTCGATGCCCTCGTCGGCGACGACCCGGCCGACCTCGTCGACGGTGGCGCGCATTGCTGCGTGCTGGGCCAGGGCGCCGTCCCGGTCCGGACCGGCTGAGCCGTCGCGCAGGCCGGCGAGGGTGTCGAGGGAGGCCGGGAAGAGCGCCGAGCACCAGCCGCCGTTGCGGCCGGACGCCCCGAAGCCCGCCACCTCCGACTCCAGCACCACGATGCGCATGGTCGGGTCGGCCTCGGCGAGGTAGTAGGCGGTCCACAGGCCGGTGAAGCCGGCACCGACGACGGCCACGTCCGCGTCGAGGTCGCCGGGGAGGGCCGGGCGTGGCGTCCAGTCCGACGGCGTCGACTCGTGCCACCAGGACAACGACCGGTAGTCCCGAGGGCCGGTCGCGGGCTGGTCGTTCAGCGCACGCCCCAGGAGTAGGTCTGCTTGTGCAGCTTGAGGTACATGAACGTCTCGGTGCTCTCGATGTTCGGGATGGTCCGCAGCCTGGCGGACAGCAGCTCGAGCAGGTGGTCGTCGCTCTCGCAGACCACCTCGACCAGGATGTCGTAGGTGCCGGCCGTGATGACGACGTAGTCGACCTCGTCGAGCTCGCCGAGCGCCTCCGCCACGGTCTCGAGGTCGCCCTTGGCCCGGATGCCGACCATCGCCTGACGGGCGAAGCCCAGCTGGAGGGGGTCGGTGACGGCAACCACCTGGATGATGCCGCTCTCGGTCAGCCGCTGCACGCGCTGCCGCACCGCGGCCTCGGACAGGCCCACGACCTTGCCGATGGCGGCGTACGACCGCCTGCCGTCCTGCTGGAGCTGCTCGATGATCGCCTTGGAGACCTCGTCGAGAGCTATCTGCGACCGTTTGCCGCGGCTCATCGGCAGGTCCTGGGCGGGGGGGCGGCGCAGAGGTCGCTTGCGGGTCTCACGGCCCCAGGGTGGCATCACCCATCCCCTGGGGCAAAGGCGACACACGAGGTGTGACGAGGCCGCTTGGCGCGACTACCGTGGCAAGGCAGGCCCTTCGAGCCCCGATCATGAATCCGTCGTACGTCGCCACCACGCCGACGGGATCGCTTGTCGTAGCCCGGATGGTCTGACACGATCCGCATCGACAACCGGCGCCACCCTGAGGCGATCCGGTTCGGAAGGGGGCCCATGCCGGACTACGCGGAGCCGTCCCGATCGCCTCGTCTCGGACGGCGCACACTGATCCGCGGCGCGGGTGGCGCCGTCTTCGGGGTCGCCAGCATCGCCGCCCTGCCGTTGTTCGGCACCTCCGGCGCGAAGCAGAACCCCGCCGACTGTGCGGCGACCGATGTGTCGGCCACCGACAAGAAGCTCATCGTGTCGAACTGGCCGGCCTACATCGACCCCCGGGCCGACGGGCCGACCAACACCCGCGACGTCTTCGAGCAGCAGACCGGCATCACGGTGAAGTACACCGACGACGTCAACGACAACGCCGAGTTCTTCGCCAAGGTCCGCAACCAGCTCGGGGCCTGCGAGACGGTCAAGCGCGACATGTTCATGCTGACCGACTGGATGGCCGCCCGGATGATCGACCTCGGGTGGATCCAGCCGCTGGACGCGAGCACGGTCCCGAACCTCCACGAGAACCTGATCAAGCCACTCCAGGGCAAGGCCTGGGACCCCGACCTGACCTACCACGCGCCGTGGCAGAGCGGCCTGACCGGCATCGCCTACAACGCGGCCAAGGTCGACGAGGTCGGCTCGTTCGAGGACCTGCTGACGCGCTCGGACCTCAAGGGCAAGATCACCTTGCTCTCGGAGATGCGCGACACGATGGGGTTCCTGCTCAAGGTCACCGGCGCCAACCCCACCAAGTTCACCGACGACGAGTGGGCCAACGCGATCGACAAGCTGCGCAGTGTCGTGCAGGGCGGCCAGGTACGCGCCTTCACCGGCAACGAGTACATCCAGGACCTGACGGCCGGCAACATCCTGGCCTGCGAGGCCTGGTCCGGCGACGTCATCCAGGCCCAGTTCGACAACCCCGACATCAAGTTCGTGACGCCGGAGGAGGGCCTGTCGCTCTGGAGCGACAACATGCTCATCCCCAACCAGGCGACCCACCAGGCGAACGCCGAGGCCTGGATCAACTACTACTACGAGCCCGAGGTGGCCGCGAAGCTCGCGGCCTGGGTGAACTACATCTGCCCGGTCAAGGGCGCCCGCGAGGAGATGGAGAAGATCGACCCCTCCCTCGTCGACAACCAGCTGATCTTCCCCGACGAGGACACGCTGTCGAAGACCTTCGACTTCATGGCCCTCAGCGAGAACCAGATCACTCAGTACGAAGGAGACTGGTCCGATGTCACAGGTGGCTGACCCCTCCACGAACAGCGCCTCGGAGCCGGCGTCGGGTACGTCGGGGGGTGGTGGAGGCTCGGGCCTCGAGCTCCGGCAGCTGACCAAGGAGTTCGCGAACTTCACCGCCGTGAAGTCGATCGACCTCGACGTGCCGGCGGGGGCGTTCTTCGCGCTGCTCGGTCCGTCGGGATGCGGCAAGACCACGACGCTGCGCATGGTCGCAGGTCTGGAGACGCCGACATCGGGCACGATCACCCTGGCCGGACAGGACATCACCTACGCCAAGCCCTACCGGCGCCCGGTGAACACCGTCTTCCAGAGCTACGCGTTGTTCCCGCACCTCGACATCTTCGAGAACGTCGCCTTCGGCCTGCGCCGCCGCAAGAAGGCCGACGTCGACAAGCAGGTCAACGACATGCTCGAGCTGGTCGAGCTCGGCAGCCAGGCCCGCAAGAAGCCGGTCCAGCTCTCCGGTGGCCAGCAGCAGCGAGTCGCGCTGGCGCGCGCGTTGGTCAACCATCCGGAGGTGCTGCTGCTCGACGAGCCGCTGGGTGCCCTGGACCTGAAGCTGCGGCGTTCGATGCAGGTCGAGCTGAAGCGGATCCAGACCGACGTCGGCCTGACCTTCATCCACGTCACCCACGACCAGGAGGAGGCCATGACGATGGCCGACACCATCGCGGTGATGAACGCCGGCGTGATCGAGCAGATGGGCGCCCCCGAGGAGCTGTACGAGAACCCGCGCACCACGTTCGTGGCCAACTTCCTGGGCCAGACCAACCTGATCGAGGGCAAGATCACCGGCCGCTCCGGCGACCAGATCAGCGTCGACATGCATGGCATCGGGGTGTCCGTCAACGCCGACCGGGCGCACACCGACGGCGGTGAGGGCTGGGTCGGGATCCGGCCGGAGAAGGTGCTGATCGGCGACGAGGGGGAGGCGCTCGACGCCCCGGGCAACACCATCCCCGGCGGCGTGGTCACCGACGTGTCCTTCAGCGGGGTGTCGACGACGTACCTGGTGAAGATGCCCTGGGGTCAGGAGCTCGTGGTCTTCGAGCAGAACACCGGGCGCCGCAAGCTGTTCCGGACCGGCGACAAGGTCGAGCTCTCGTGGCGACCCGAGTACGCCTTCCTCCTCGACCGCAGCCAGGACGCTTCGGCCGGCGCCCAGAAGTCCGACTGATGCGGCGTCACGGCCGTACCGGGTACCTGCTGCTGATCCCCGGTGTCATCTGGCTGGCCCTCTTCTTCGTCATCCCGTTCTACTCGCTCGTTGCCACCAGCCTCTACGACCCGGGCGGGTCGGTGTACGGCGGCTACGACATGGACTGGGTGTTCTCCAACTACCCCGACGCGCTGAGCAACTTCTGGACGCCGCTGCTGCGCTCGCTCTGGTACGCCGGCCTGGCAACGCTGCTGTGCCTGGTGCTCGGCTACGTGCTGGCGTACGCCATCGCGTTCAAGTCGGGCCGCTGGAAGAACCTGATGCTGGTGCTGGTGATCGCGCCGTTCTTCACCAGCTTCCTCGTGCGCACGCTGTCCTGGAAGCTGATCCTGGCCGACGACGGCCTGATCGTGAACACCCTCCAGTTCGTGCACATCCTCGGGAGCGACGGGCGGCTGCTGGCCACGCCGTTCGCGGTGATCGCGGGTCTGACCTACAACTTCCTGCCGTTCATGGTCCTGCCCCTGTTCGCCAGCGTCGACAAGATCGACCCACGCCTGATCGAGGCGAGCAGCGACCTCTACTCCTCGCCGATCGTGGGCTTCTTCAAGGTGACCTGGCCGCTCTCCCTGCCCGGCGTCATCTCCGGCACGCTGCTGACGTTCATCCCGGCGGCCGGCGACTACATCAACTCCGAGCTGCTCGGGAGCCCGAACCAGCGGATGGTCGGCAACGTCATCCAGAGCCTGTTCACCGACGCGAACAACTACCCGGCGGCGGGCGCCCTTTCGATGATCCTGATGCTGCTCATCGTGGCGATGGTGCTCATCTACGTCCGCCGGGCCGGGACGGAGGAGCTCCTCTGATGACTGGTCTTCTCGCTGGGGCACGACGCAACCTGGTCCTGATCCTCGGTCTGATCGTGCTGGCGTACACCTTCGTCCCGATCGCGATCGTCGTACTGATGAGCTTCAACGCGCCCAGGAGCCGGCTGGTCTACCGCTTCGACGCCTTCACGCTCGACAACTGGCTGCACCCCTGCGAGGACCCGTCGATGTGCTCGGCCGTCGGCCGGTCGATCGAGATCGGCCTGCTCGCGACCGTGGTGGCGACGGTCCTCGGCACCCTGATGGCCTTCGCGCTGGTCCGGTACGAGTTCGCGGGCAGGTCGACGATGAACCTGCTGATCTTCCTGCCGATGGCGACTCCCGAGATCGTGATGGGCTCCTCGTTGCTGGCCCTGTTCGTGGCGGCCGGTTTCGGCGGCAGCCTCGGCTTCTTCACGATCCTGATCGCGCACATCATGTTCTGCATCTCGTTCGTGGTCGTCACCGTGAGAGCCCGACTAGCAGGCATGAGCGACGTCCTCGAACAGGCGGCGGCCGACCTCTACGCCACGCCGTCGCAGACCTTCTGGAAGGTCACCTTCCCGCTGGTCTTCCCCGGCATCCTGGGGGCGGCGCTGCTGAGCTTCTCGCTGTCGTTCGACGACTTCATCGTCACGAACCTGAACTCCGGTACGACGACCACGTTCCCGCTGTACGTCTGGGGTGTCGCCCAGCGCGGCGTGCCGATGCAGGTCAACGTGATCGGCACGCTGATGTTCGTCATCTCGATCGCGATCGTGCTGGCCGGCGAGGCCCGCAACCGGGCCCGGACGCGCGCGCTGGCGAACTAGGCACGTGGCCGGCGCGTCGTACGACCGGGACTCGTGGGAGAGCCGCTGGGCCCGGGCACTGCGGGACCACGGGGACCAGCTGGCCCGGCGGCCACCCAACCACCACCTGCTCGCCGAGGTCGCGGCACTGCCGGCGGGGCGTGCCCTCGACGCGGGCTGTGGGGCACGGGGCAGAGGCGCTGTGGCCCCGTGCCGCGGCCGGGACCGGGTCGACGCGGTGGTGCGCGCCGTACACCGGCCCTAGCGTGCCGCCCGCACGGCCTGGCAGTGCTCGGTGCGGGCTCGCGGTGCGTGATGTGTTGGTTTCCTCGAGGCGAACCAACCCTCACGCACCGCCACCCCCGGGTCGGCCTGGGTGGCGGTGAGCCTGGGTCGGTTTTCGGCCTCGGAAGCGACCGTAGGTCACCGCCACCGGGTCGGCCGGTCGTGAGCCTGGGTCGTTTCGGCCTGGAAGCGACCGTAGGTCACCGCCACCCGGGGTCGGCCGGGTAGCGGTGGCTGAGTGTTGGTTTCCTCGAACGGAACCAACACTCACGCACCGCGGTCTGCGCTGCGCTGGCGCCTCAGATCAGGGTGGCGGCCTTGTCGAGGACCACGCGGAGGATCTGCTCCATCTCGTCGAAGTGGGCCTGGTCGCAGATCAGCGGCGGCGAGAGCTGGATGACCGGGTCGCCGCGGTCGTCGGCGCGGCAGTAGAGGCCCGCGTCGTACAGCGCCTTGGACAGGAAGCCGCGGAGCAGGCGCTCGGACTCGGCGTCGTCGAAGGTCTCCCGGGTCGTCTTGTCCTTGACCAGCTCGATGCCGTAGAAGTACCCGTCGCCGCGGACGTCGCCGACGATCGGCAGGTCGAGGAGCTGCTCGAGGGTCGCGCGGAACGCCCCCTCGGTGTCGCGGACGTGCTCGTTGATCTTCTCGTTCTCGAAGATGTCGAGGTTCGCCATCGCGACGGCGCACGAGACCGGGTGCCCGCCGAAGGTGTAGCCGTGGGCGAAGGAGGTGTGGCCCTGCAGGAACGGCTCCATCAGCCGGTCGGTGGCGATCATCGCGCCGAGCGGGGCGTACCCCGACGTCAGGCCCTTGGCGCAGGTGATCATGTCGGGCTGGTAGCCGTAGCGTTCGGCGCCGAACATGTGGCCGAGGCGTCCGAACGCGCAGATGACCTCGTCGGAGACCAGCAGCACGTCGTACTCGTCGCAGATCTCGCGGACCCGCTGGAAGTAGCCGGGCGGGGGCGGGAAGCAGCCGCCGGAGTTCTGCACGGGCTCCAGGAAGACGGCGGCGACGGTGTCGGCGCCCTCGTTCTCGATGGCGACGGCGATCTCGTCGGCGGCCCAGCGACCGAACGCTTCCAGGTCACCCGCCGCACCGGTCTGGAACCGCTCGGGAGCGCGGTAGAAGTTGGTGTTCGGCACCCGGAACGTCGAGGGTACGAGCGGCTCGAACTGCGCCTTCATCATCGGCAGGCCGGTGATCGAGAGCGCGCCCTGCGGGGTGCCGTGGTAGGCGATCCGACGGCTGATCACCTTGTGCTTGGTGGGCTTGCCCGTGAGCTTGAAGTAGTTCTTGGCGAGCTTCCAGGCGGTCTCGACCGCCTCGCCGCCGCCGCTGGTGAAGAACACCCGGTTGAGGTCGCCGGGTGCGTAGTTCGCGATCCGCTCCGCGAGCTCCATCGCCATCGGGTGGGCGTAGGACCACAGCGGCATGAAGGCCAGCTGCGAGGCCTGCTTGGCGGCGGCCTCGGCGAGGTCGGTGCGGCCGTGGCCGAGCTGACTGACGAACAGGCCGGCGAGGCCGTCGAGGTAGCGCTTGCCCTTGGCGTCGTACAGGTAGGGACCCTCACCGCGCACGATCACGGGCATCTCGCCCTGCTCGTAGACGGAGTGGCGCGAGAAGTGCAGCCACAGGTGGTCGCGGCCGGCAGCCTGGAGCCGGGTGAACTCCTCGTCGGAGTACGGAGCGGTGGGATCGCTCGGCATGGTTATCGGTGTCCTCGTAGGGCGCGTTGGTGGATGAGACGGGTGGTTCCCAGTCTCCCGACCATCTTGCCGTCCCGCATGAGGATGCGGCAAGTGAATCCGTGGCGTTCGAGCGGTTTCGCCGCGAAATCCGAAGCGTGCGCGCGACACGGCCGCCTGATAGACACACCCTCATGACGCGGTACGGCGCCCAGTTCGGTCCGGACATCACCTTCCTCGGGGTCGACCGGGTCGACCTCGACGACGCGGACGCACTGGCCGCCGCCGACGTGGTGGTCATCGGGGCGCCGTTCGACGGAGGTACGTCGAACCGGCCCGGCACCCGCTTCGGCCCGATGGCGATCCGGCAGACCGACTACCTCCCCCAGGACGGCTCCCGGCCGCACATGGCCCTGCGTGTCGACGCGCTCCAGGACGTCAAGGTGGTCGACGCCGGCGACGTGGAGATGCCGCCCGGGGAGATCGAGCGGGCGCTCGGGGCGCTGGAGGAGGCGGTGTACGCCGTCGCGTCGGCCGGCGCCGTACCCCTCGTCCTCGGCGGCGACCACTCGATCGCACTCCCGGACGCCACCGGCGTGGCCCGGCACCTCGGCTTCGGCCGGGTGTCGATGATCCACTTCGACGCGCACGCGGACACGGGGGACATCGAGTTCGGCTCGCTGTACGGCCACGGCCAGCCGATGCGCCGGCTCATCGAGTCGGGCGCGCTGCGCGGCGACCGGTTCCTCCAGGTCGGGCTCCGCGGCTACTGGCCCGGACCCGAGACGCTGGCCTGGATGGCCGAGCAGGACATGCGCTCCTACGAGATGACCGAGATCGGCAAGCGCGGGCTGGAGGCCTGCCTCGACGAGGCGTTCGAGATCGCCATGGACGACTGCGACGCGGTGTTCCTCTCGGTCGACATCGACGTCTGCGACCCCGGCCACGCCCCGGGCACCGGCACCCCCGAGCCCGGCGGGCTCTCCTCGCGCGAGCTGCTCGACGCCGTACGCCGCATCTGCCGCGAGCTGCCCGTGGCGGGCATCGACGTGGTCGAGGTGTCCCCGCCGTACGACCACGCCGAGATCACGGCGTACCTCGCCAACCGGGTCTGCCTGGAGGCTCTCTCCGGCCTGGCGGTTCGCAAGGTCGGCATCTCCCACGACCCGGCCGGGCCGTTGCTGGAAGGGCGTTGATGGGCTCCGTCGCGTTCGTCGACGGTGCCGTCTTCGACGGGCACCGGTACCTCGGGCGGTCCGACGTGCTGGTCGAGGACGGTCGGGTCGTCGAGGTGGTGCCGGGGGTCTCGTGACAGGCTCCAGGGCGCCTTCCTCGACCACCGGGGTGGTCGATCTCGCTGGCGGACTGGTCTGTCCCGGTTTCACCGATGCGCACGTGCACCCGATCCAGGGCGGGCTGGAGCGGCTTCGGTGCGACCTGTCGGAGGTGTCGACGCGCGAGGAGTACCTCGCCGCGATCAGGCGCGTACGCCGACGCTCACCCGGACCTCGAGTGGATCCTGGGCGGCGGCTGGGCGATGTCGGCGTTCCCCGGCGGCTCGCCCACGGCGGCCGACCTCGACGAGGTCGTGCCCGACCGGCCGGTGTTCCTCCCCAACAGCGACCTCCACGGCGCCTGGGTCAACAGCCGCGCCCTCGAGATCGCGGGCCTGGACCGCGGACACCCTGACCCGCCCGACGGCCGGATCGAACGCGATGCGAGCGGCCGGCCGAGCGGAATGTTGCAGGAGGGCGCCACGGCGCTGGTGTCGCAGCACTGCCCCCGCACCTCGGGTGCGGACAACTACGCCGCCCTGATGGAGGGGCAGCGGTACCTCCACTCCTTCGGCGTCACGGCGTGGCAGGACGCCATCGTCGGCGCGTACTCGGGCTTCGACGACCCAGGGTCGACGTACGCGAAGGCGGCCGCCAACGGCGACCTCCGCTCGCACGTCGTGGGGGCGCTCTGGTGGGAGCGCGACCGTGGGCTGGAGCAGGTGGCCGACCTGGTCGAGCGACGCGAGGCCATCGGCGGGGGACGGTTCCGGGCGACGGCGGTCAAGATCATGCAGGACGGCGTTGCCGAGAACCACACGGCGGCGATGCTCACGCCGTACCTCGACGCCGACGGCCGCGAGACCGACAACCGCGGACACTCGTTCGTCGAGGCCGGCGCCCTCCGCGGCGTCGTGACGGCGCTGGACGGGGCCGGCTTCCAGGTGCACGTGCACGCCATCGGCGACCGGGCGACGCGCGAGGCGCTGGACGCGTTCGAGGGCTCGACCGCCGAGCGTCGTCATCACATCGCGCACCTGCAGGTGATCCACCCCGACGACGTACGCCGTTTCGCCGCTCTCGGCGTGGCCGCGAACGCCCAGGCGTTGTGGGCCTACGAGGACGAGCAGATGACCGAGCTGACGCTGCCGTTCCTCGGGCCCGGAGCGGGCCGCGTGGCAGTACCCGTTCGGCGACCTGCACCGCGCCGGCGCCCGGCTGGTGATGGGCAGTGACTGGCCGGTCAGCACGCCCGACCCGCTCGCCGCCATGCACGTCGCGGTCAACCGCACCGCGCACGGCGAGGAGGGCGGTGAGCCGTTCCTGCCCGAGCAGGCGCTCGACCTGGAGACCGCCTTCGCGGCGTACACGTCGGGGTCGGCGTGGATCAACCGGCGCGACGAGGTCGACGGGGCCGGCGTGCTCGAGCCGGGTGCCGCTGCCGACCTGGTCGTGCTCGACCGCGACCCCTTCGCCGGGCCGGCCGACCAGATCGGGGCCACGCGCGTCGCCTCGACGTGGATCGACGGCGAGGTCGTCTACGCCACCGGTGGTTGAGGAGGGACGAAGTCCCGTCACGAAACCCCGGCACAGGCAGCCGACTTGGCTCGCCGGGTTTCGTGCACAGCGCGCCTCCTCAACCACCAGTCGCGCCTTCCTCAACCACCAGGTGCGCGCCTTCCTCAACCACCAGGTGCGCGCGCTCGTTCCTCGCGCGCTGCTGCTCAGCTCACGTCTTTGGGATCGGGGAGCTCGTCCTGCGGGTGCTCCTTGAGGTACGGGCCGACCTTGTCGTCGAGGACGGCCTGCCAGAGCACCTTCGCGGCCTGCTCGTTGATGATGTTGGAGCTGCCGACGCCCGGGATGTCCTGGTAGCGGAGCAGCGGCAGCGTCATGAACCGGACCTTCTTGCTGTCGATGCCGCGCAGGCTCAGGGCCAGGTTGCGCAGGTCCTTGGTCGACCAGTCGGCGTCGACGGCCAGGTGGTTCGTGATGGCGCCGAGCACCTTGTTGAACTTGAACGGGTTGCCGATGGTGCCGTCGGACAGCGTCTTCTGGAGGACGGCGCGCAGGAAGTTCTGCTGGCGGTCGATCCGGTCGAAGTCGCCCTCGAGGAGACCGTGCCGCATCCGCACGTACTTGAGGGCGAGCTCGCCCTGGACGTGGTGCCAGCCCTCGGTCCACTCCTGGTCCTGCTGGCTGTCGTAGACCGTCTGCGGCACGAACACGTCCACGCCGCCGATCGCGTCGGTGAGGTCGTTGAACCCGGCGTAGTCGATGACGGCCATGTGGTCGATGTGCACGCCGCTGAGGTTCTCGATGGTGCGCCAGGTGCCGAACGGCCCGTACTCGGCGAACGCGGCGTTGATCTTGTTGCGGTCGTGCTCGTTGCCCTCGTCGTCGTAGATCGGGACGTAGGAGTCACGCGGCACGGACACGACGTACGCCGTCTTCCGGTCGGCCGGGATGTGCACCACCATCATCGTGTCGCTGCGGTAGGCGCCGGGGTCCCACTTGCCGTCCTGCAGCAGCTCGGCGACGGTCGGCTTCTTCACCAGCCGCTGCGGGTTGTCGGCGCC
Organism: uncultured Actinomycetota bacterium; assembly: GCA_963728555.1. Lineage (GTDB taxonomy): Bacteria > Actinomycetota > Actinomycetes > Propionibacteriales > Nocardioidaceae > Nocardioides. The sequence goes on along the minus strand of CAVSKP010000006.1, from coordinate 762,573 downwards.
CATCAGCAGGATGTTGACGGCCTTGTTGGGCGCCTTGGGCGGTCGCTGGTCCTCGTTGGTCTTCAGCGGGCTGGTGCTGATCCGGGGGATGGCGGCGATCTTGCCGTTGAGGCTCAGGCCGTACCACGCGGTGGCGCCGACCACGACCAGCGCGCCCACGACGAGCCCGGCAGCGATCCGGCGGTGGTGACGACGCCACTCCCACACGGCCAGGCCGACGAGGACCAGCAGGCCGAGCACCAGCATCCACGCGGCGACGTCGATGTGACCGTGCAGGTCGAGCCACACCAGGAGCGCGACGTACGCCGCGGCGCTCACCGCGATGCCCGCCGGCTTGACCCACCGGCCGCGGACCCACTCGTCGCGCATCGCTCTCCTCGCGGCCCTGGTGTGCGGATCCGCTGCCTCGACGCGCGCCGATGTGCGGTTCTCGTGTTGTGTGGCTCCTGCGACGAGGGTTTCCGTCGCTTGGCTCCCTACAGAATCGCAGGATCCGTCGCTAGGCTCCCCCCATCACATGAGGCTTTCCTGAGGGGATACAGCATGGCCGACCAGGCTTTCAAGAACGTCGTCAACGGCAAGCTCGTCGACAGCGTGTCGGGCGAGCGGTACGACGTCATCGACCCGACCACCGGCGAGGTCTACGCGACGGCGCCGATGTCCGGCGCCGACGACGTCGACCAGGCGTACGGCGCCGCGGCCGCCGCGTTCGAGGGCTGGGGCGACAGCACGCCCCAGGACCGCGTCGACCGCGCTCCTCAAGATCGCCGACGCCATCGATGCGCGCGCCGAGGAGATCAACGCCGTCGAGAGCAAGGACACCGGCAAGCCGCTGGGCCTGACCATGTCGGAGGAGATGCCCTATGCCTCCGACCACTTCCGGTTCTTCGCGGGTGCGGCGCGGATCCTGGAGGGCCGCTCGGCCGGGGAGTACATGGCCGACCACACGTCGTACGTGCGTCGGGAGCCGATCGGCGTCATCGGCCAGGTGACGCCCTGGAACTACCCGCTGCTGATGATGATCTGGAAGATCGCGCCGGCGCTGGCCGCGGGCAACACCATCGTGCTCAAGCCGTCCGACACCACGCCGGCGTCCTCGACGCTGCTGGCCGAGCTGGCCCAGGAGTTCCTGCCGCCGGGCGTGCTCAACGTCGTCTGCGGCGACCGCGACACCGGCCGGGCGCTGATCGAGCACAAGACGCCGCAGATGGTCGCCATCACCGGCTCGGTACGAGCGGGCATGGAGGTCGCGAAGTCCGCCTCCGCGGACCTCAAGAAGGTCCACCTGGAGCTCGGCGGCAAGGCGCCCGTGGTGATCTTCGACGACGCCGACGTCGAGAAGGCTGCCGAGGCCATCGCCGTCGCCGGCTACTTCAACGCCGGTCAGGACTGCACGGCAGCCACCCGGGTCATCGCGGCGCCCCGGGTGCACGACGACTTCGTCGCCGCGCTCACCGAGCAGGCGAAGAACACCAAGACCGGCATGCCCGACGACGAGGACGTGCTCTACGGGCCGGTCAACAACTCCAACCAGCTCGCGCACGTGTCGGGCATGGTCGACCGGCTGCCCGACCACGCCACCCTCAACACCGGCGGTCACCAGCAGGGCGAGGCCGGGTACTTCTACGAGCCCACGGTGCTGTCCGGCCTCAAGCAGGACGACGAGCAGATCCAGACCGAGATCTTCGGCCCGGTGATCACCGTGCAGAAGTTCTCCGACGAGGCCGAGGCGCTCGCCTGGGCCAACGGCGTCCAGTACGGCCTCGCCTCCTCGGTGTGGACCAAGGACCACGGCCGGGCGATGCGGATGTCGAAGAAGCTCGACTTCGGCTGCGTCTGGGTCAACACGCACATCCCGTTCATCTCCGAGATGCCGCACGGCGGGTTCAAGCACTCCGGGTACGGCAAGGACCTCTCGGTCTACGGCTTCGAGGACTACACCCGCCTCAAGCACGTCATGCACTACATCGGCGAGTGATCCCTAGCCCGGAGGTCTCGACACGCCGCTCGTTCCTCGCGGCGGCTCGACCACCGAACGTTCGCTGGTCGAGCCGGGCGAGCGCCAGCGAGCTCGTGTCGAGACCTCGTGACTGGAAAGGCCATCTGTGAAGATCCTCCTCGTCGGCGCCGGGGGCGTGGGCGCCGCATTCGCGTCGATCGCGGCCCGCCGCGACTTCTTCGAGCAGATCGTCATCGCCGACTACGACCCGGCCCGCGCGGAGAAGGCGGCGGCCCAGGACGAGCGGTACGTCGGTGCGCAGGTCGACGCGTCGTCCCAGGAGTCCGTCGCGGCACTGGTCCGTGAGCACGGCATCACCCACGTGATGAACGCCGTCGACCCGGTCTTCAACATGTCGATCTTCAACGGCGCGTTCGAGGCCGGCGCCGACTACCTCGACATGGCCATGTCGCTGTGAGGCCGCACCCCGAGGCGCCGTACGAGAAGACGGGCGTGAAGCTCGGCGACGAGCAGTTCGCCGTCGCCGGCGACTGGGAGACCGCGGGCCGGCTGGCGCTCGTGGGCATCGGCGTGGAGCCGGGTCTCTCCGACGTGTTCGCGAGGTACGCCGCCGACCACCTGTTCTCCGAGATCGACGAGCTCGGCACCCGCGACGGCGCCAACCTGACGGTCACCGACGACGACGGCAACGAGATCTTCGCGCCGTCGTTCTCGATGTGGACCACGATCGAGGAGTGCCTCAACCCGCCCGTCGTGTGGGAGGACGGGGCCTGGCACACGACGGCACCCTTCTCCGAGCCGGAGGTCTTCGACTTCCCCGAGGGGATCGGGCCCGTCGAGTGCGTGAACGTCGAGCACGAGGAGGTGCTCCTGATGCCGCGCTGGGTCGACTGCAAGCGGGCGACGTTCAAGTACGGCCTCGGCGACGAGTTCATCAACATCCTCAAGGTGCTCAACACCCTCGGCCTCGACCGCACCGAGAAGGTCCGGGTCAAGGGCGTCGAGGTCAGCCCCCGCGACGTGGTCGCCGCCGTGCTGCCGGACCCGGCGACGGTCGGGCCCGCGGATGAAGGGCAAGACCTGCGCCGGCCTGTGGGTCACCGGCAAGGGCAAGGACGGCGAGCCGAGGTCGACGTACCTCTACCACGTGGTCGACAACGAGCAGACGATGGCGGAGTACGGCCACCAGTGCGTGGTCTGGCAGACCGCGATCAACCCCGTCGTCGCACTCGAGCTGCTGTCGCGCGGCACCTGGTCGGGCGCCGGCATCCTCGGGCCCGAGGCCTTCGACGCCGTGCCGTTCCTCGACCTGCTGACCGAGTACGGGTCACCGTGGGGGCAGATGGAGCTCGACTGAGCCGTGGGTCGAGGAAGGCGCAACTTCCTCGACCAGCAGGAAGACGTCAGCCGTCCAGGCGCTCGGCCAGGGCGACGACGATGCCTTCGGGTCCGCGGACATAGGCCATCCGCCAGACGTCCTGGTACTCGCCGATCCCGCCGACCAGCCCGTACCCGTCCGCTGCGAGCTTCTCGACCAGCGCCGGGAGGTCGTCGACCTGGAAGCAGACGTTGCGGATGCCGACCTCGTTGGCCATGGCCGTCGGCGAGCCGGGGACGACGTCCGGGCGGATGAACGTGCAGAGCTCCAGGGTGGTGTCCCCGCCGGGCACCCGGACCATCGCGACGTCCGTCCGGGAGTTGGGGATGCCGCTCACCGTGTCGAGGAACTCGTCCTCGAGCTCCGTGCGGCCCTCGAGCTCGAGGCCGAGCCCGAGGAAGAACTCGAGAGCGGCGTCGAGGTCGTCGACGGTGATCCCGACGTGGTCGAAGCTTCGTAGGTGGGTCATGGTGTCCATCCTCCGTGGTCGTGGTCGTGGCTTTCACGCCAGGGACGGAGCCGGAACGCGATCCTCGACATCACGCTCGAAGGGCCTCGACCAGCAGTCGCAGCGTGTCCTCTCGGGCGGGCGAGCGGTCGGCGGGCGCGCCGGTGACGGCGCCCGCGACCGGGTGCAGCATCACCTCGTCGACGTCGTACGTCGTGGCGAGCTCGCGCACCTGCTTGGCGGCGGTGTCCGGCGTGCCGATGACCCAGCGCCCGAGCATGGCGTGCGCGAGGCCCTGGTGCTCCTCGGCGAGGCCCCGGGCCTCGGCGTCCTCGACCAGGGCCTGAGCCGTCAGGGGCTGGCCCGTGCGGAGGGCGACCATGGCGAGCAGGTTGGGCAGCGCGAGCCGGTCGGCCTCCTCCTGTGTCTCGGCCACGACCGCGTTGACGGTCAGGAACGTCTGCGGCTCCGGGTGGCCCTCGGACGGGACGTAGGTCTGGCGGTACAACGCCAGCGCCTCGGCCGTGCCCTGGCCCGAGAAGTGGTGGGCGAACACGAACGGCAGGCCCTTCTGTGCGGCCAGCCTCGCCGAGAAGTCCGACGAGCCGAGCAGCCAGACCGTCGGTGTGCCCACGGCATGCGGCGTGGCGTTCAGGGCGTGCAGCCGGCCGCCGACGTCCAGGCCCGCACCGCCGGGCGACATCATCGTGATGATGTGGTCGACGTACGTCGGGAAGTGCTCCGCCGCGTCGGCCTCGACGCCACCGCCGCCGTGACGCAGCGCCCACGCCGTCACCGGGTCGGTGCCGGGAGCTCGCCCGAGACCCAGGTCGATCCGCCCGGGGTGCGCGGCCTCCAGCAGGGCGAACTGCTCGGCGACGACGAGCGGCGCGTGGTTCGGCAGCATCACGCCGCCCGACCCGACCCGGATCCGCTCTGTCTCCGCGGCCACCATCGCGATCAGCACGGGCGGGTTCGTCGCGGCGACGGCCGGCATGTTGTGGTGCTCGGCCAGCCAGTACCTCCGGTAGCCGAGCTCGTCGGCCACCCGCGCCAGCGAGCGGGTCGCGGCCAGGGCGTCGCTCGTCGTCTGGTCGCTCCGGACGGGCACGAGGTCGAGCACGGACAGCGCGGGGGACGTCACCTCGGGTCAACCACGACCCGTGGCGGGCTGTTCCGCCAGCGCGCGGATCGACTCGTCATCCCAGAGGAGGTCGACCCCGGAAGCGGCCAGGAGGTAGGCGATCGCCGCGTCCGCGTCGAGCAGCCCGTCGGTGAGACCGGTCACGATCGTGCGGAGGTACGGCGCGCTCGGGGCCGCCGGCGTGTGGTGCTCGGTGCTGGTGAGGGCGACCATCGCCAGGCCGTCCCGGTGGCCGACGGTCGACCTGGCGTCGTACCGCCGCTCCAGGGCATGCACCTCGTCGAGCTGGTCGGCGCCCACCAGGTAGCCGCGAGCCACCACCTCGCCGTCGGCCTCGCTGTCGAGGAACGCGAGCCCGCCACCCCAGACCGTCGAGCTGCCTCCGAAGCCGATGCGGCCCGGGAGTCGCAGGCCCACCACCGCCCGGGGTGGGGTCCGGTCGCGGCAGCCGGGATAGCTGCGCCGGGCGCCCACGGGCCGTCCGCCCTGCAGGTAGCAGGCGAAGCGGTCCCGCGACAGGTTGGAGCCGTAGGCGACGTACCAGACCAGGCCGTTCACATCTGCTCGGGACGGCCGATCCCGAGGAGGTCGAGGCCCTGGTCGAGGACGGCGAGGGTCGCGGCGCAGAGAGCGAGACGGGAAGCACGCGCCTCGGTGTCGGCCTTGAGCACCGGGCACTGCTCGTAGAAGGCGGAGAAGTGCTGGGCGAGGTCGAACAGGTACGTGCAGAGGCGGTGCGGCTCGAGGGCGTCGGCGACCTGGACGACCACGTCGCCGAAGTCGAGGAGGGCCAGCGCGAGCGCGCGCTCGGCGGGCTCGGTCAGGGTGATGGGGGCGTCTGCCTGCTCCGGCGAGATGCCGGCGGTGCGGAAGATGGAGCGGATCCGCGCGGCGGCGTACTGCAGGTAGGGGCCGGTGTTGCCGTGCAGCGAGACCATCCGCTCGAGGTCGAAGACGTACTCGCTGTCGTGGGCGACCGAGAGGTCGGCGTACTTGACCGCGCCGATGCCGACCTGCGGCGCGATCGCCGCCCGGATGCCCTCGTCGAGGTCGGGACGTGCCTCGTCGACCACGGCCCGCGCGTGTGCGACCGCCTCCTCGAGGAGCTCCATCAGCTTGAGCGGTCTGCCGGAGCGGGTACGCAGGATCTTGCGGTCCGCTCCGAGCACGTTGCCGATCTTGACGTGTACGACCTCGATGTCATCCGGCAGCCAGCCCGCCTTGCGGGCGGTGTCCCAGACCATGTTGAGGTGCAGGGCCTGGGGCGCGCCGATGACGTAGAGGATGCGGTCGGCGTGCAGATCGCGCACACGGTGCCGGATCGTGGCGAGGTCGGTCGTCGCGTAGCCGTAGCCGCCGTCGGACTTGCGGATGATCAGCGGTTGCGGCTTGCCCTCACGCCCGGTGTAGCCGTCGAGGAACACGCACAGCGCGCCGTCGCTCATCGTCGCCAGGCCGGCGGCCTCGAGCTCGTCGCAGATCTGGGCGAGCTCGTCGTTGTACGTCGACTCGCCGGCCAGGTCGGCGTCGGTCAGGGTGATGCCGAGCGTCGAGTAGATGCGGTTGAAGTACTGCTTGGACAGGTCGACCAGCTCGTCCCAGAGGCGCAGGGTGTCGGCGTCGCCGGCCTGGAGCGCGACGACGCGCGCTCGCGCCCGCGTCGCGAACTCCGGGTCACCTTGGAACTCGGCGTTCGCCGCGGCGTAGAACGCGTTGGGATCGGTGACCAGCAGCCGCGCCTGGTCCGAGTCCTCGCCGACGACGAGCAGGTGCTCGATGAGCATCCCGAACGGCGTACCCCAGTCGCCGACGTGGTTCTGCCGGATCACGTGGTGGCCGAGGTGCTCCAGCGTACGGACGAGCGCGTCGCCGACCACGGTGGTGCGCAGGTGCCCGACGTGCATCTCCTTGGCGACGTTCGGGGCCGAGTAGTCGACCGGGATCGTCTGCCGTTCCTGGCGAGGTACGCCGAGACGGTCGTCCAGGCCGCTGACCTCCGCTGCGATCCACGCCGGGTCGAGCCGGACGTTCACGAACCCCGGCCCGCTGATCTCGGGCTCTCCGGCCACGCCGTCCAGGTCGAGCGCCTCGACGATGCGCTGCGCCACGACCCGCGGCTGCTCGCCGATCCTCTTGGCGAGGGCCAGCGCGGCGTTCGCCTGGAAGTCCGCGAACTGGCTCGGCCGGATGACCGGGTCCGCGTCGGCGTACTCCTCGCCGAACGCCTTCCCCAGCGCGCGCCGGAACCGCTCGGTCAGCACGCCTACGGGACTCGCCACGCCCGCCAGGCTATCGACCCCCCTCGTTGGTCGAGCCGGGCGAGCCCCTGGGCGAGCCCGAGTCGAGACCCCGGAAGTGGGGTCTCGACACCGCTCGCTGGCGCTCGCGGGCTCGACCAGCGATCAGATCTAGGTCAGGCGGTCGCCGCGAAGGCTTCCGCGACCACGTCGAAGGCCTCGTCGAGGAGGGCGTTGGAGATGGCGAGGGGTGGGAGGAAGCGGAAGACGTTGCCCCAGGTCCCGCACGTCAGGGTGACGACCCCGGACTTGTGGCAGTACGCCGACACGGCGGCCGCGCGGGCGGCGTCCGGCTCCTGCGTGCCCGGGGTGCACAGCTCGATGGCCTGCATGGCGCCGCGGCCGCGGATGTCCGCGATCACGGGGTGCTCGGCGGCGAGCTTCTCGAGCCGCCCGCGGATCAGCGTGCCGATCTCCAGCGCGCGGGCGTCGAGGGAGTGCTCCTTCATCTCGCTGATCGAGCCGAGGGCGGCGGCGCAGGCGACCGGGTTGCCGCCGTACGTGCCGCCGAGGCCGCCGACGTGGACGCTGTCCATCAGCTCGGCGCGGCCGGTGACGCCGGCGAGCGGAAGCCCGCCGGCGATGCCCTTGGCGGTGGTCACCAGGTCGGGAACCACGCCCTCGTGGTCGCAGGCGAACCACGAGCCGGTCCGGCAGAACCCGGACTGGATCTCGTCGGCGACGAACACCACACCGTTCGCGGTCGCCCAGGCGGACAGGGCGGGCAGGAACCCGGGAGCCGGCTCGATGAACCCTCCCTCGCCGAGGATCGGCTCGATCACGATGCACGCGAGGTTGGCCACGCCGACCTGCTTGTCGAGCTGGTCGATCGCGCGGGCGGCGGCCTCCTCGCCGGAGAGCCCGTCGCGGTACGGGTAGGACATCGGGGCGCGGTAGACCTCGGAGGCGAACGGGCCGAACCCGTTCTTGTACGGCATGTTCTTGGCCGTCATCGCCATCGTCAGGTTGGTGCGGCCGTGGTACGCGTGGTCGAACACGCCGACCGCGTCGCGACCGGTTGCGACGCGGGCGATCTTGACGGCGTTCTCGACCGCTTCGGCGCCGGAGTTGAACAAGGCGCTCTTCTTGGCGTGCGAGCCGGGAGTCAGCTCGGCCAACGCCTCGCAGACCTCGACGTACCCGGCGTACGGCGTGACCATGAAGCAGGTGTGCGTGAACCGTGCCACCTGGTCCTGCACGCCGCGCACCACCGCCGGCGCCGCGTTGCCGACCGACACCACCGCGATCCCCGAGCCCAGGTCGATCAGGGAGTTGCCGTCGGCGTCGATGATCACGCCGCCGCCGGCGGCCTCGACGAACACCGGCAGCGTGGTGCCGACACCGTCGGCCACGGCGGCCTTCTTGCGCGCGAGCAGCTCGGCCGAACGCGGGCCGGGGATGGCGGTGACGAGGCGGCGTTCCTGGGGCAGCGTCGGGCCGCCCGCGAGGGTCTGGGTCATGCGGCCAATCTAGTGCCGTACGAGAGGCTGGAGCCGTGGAGATCGACTGGATCCATCGTCCGAGCGCGCCCGGCGCCGCGGACGGCACGCTGAACCTCTGCTTCAACGCCCTCGACCGGCACGTGGTGCACGGCCGGGCAGATGAGGCAGCCCTTCTCGACGGCAGGGAGCTGACGTTCGCCCGCCTGCTCGAGGACGTGGCGGCGTTCGGCGGCGTCCTGCGCGCGTTCGGTGTCGGGCCCGGCGACCAGGTGGTGGCACGGATGTCGGCCAACCGCGCTGCCTTGGTGGCCGCGCTGGCGTCAGCGAGGGTGGGGGCACTCCACGTCATCGAGCCCGCCCCGGACGACGGTTCCGGCGTCGTCGTCCTGTCGGGAACCGACGACCAGCCGCGTGCTGTCATCCGCAAGGACGCGCCGGAACCCCACGACGACCTCGACTGGGACGTCCTGCTCCGTGCCGGACGCGCGGACCCGGCGCCGTCCGTCGAGGTGCCCGCGACCGCTCCGGCGTACGTCGCCGACGGCCGCACGCTGAGCGCCCTCGACGTCCTCGAGGGCCGGGCCTCGGGCTGGCCGTTCGAAGCCATCGCCGCGCTGGCGGCCGGCGAGTCCGTCAGGATGACCGCGTGAGCGAGCCGCGCCGCGTCGTCGTCCTCGGGTCGACCGGGTCGATCGGCACCCAGGCCCTCGACGTCTGCCGCGCCAACCCGGACCGGTTCCGGGTCGTCGCGTTGACGGCCGGGGGCAGCAACCGCGACCTGTACGACGAGCAGGTCGCCGAGTGGGCCCCGACCTTCCACGGCCTGGGCGAGGAGGCGTCGATCGAGGCGGCCGCCCTGGACTGCGACGTGGTGCTCAACGGCATCACCGGCGCCGTCGGCCTCCGGCCCACACTCAGCGCCCTCGACGCCGGCAACACGCTGGCGCTCGCCAACAAGGAGTCGCTGATCATCGGCGGCCCGGTGGTCACGAGCCGCGCCAAGCCCGGACAGATCGTGCCCGTCGACTCCGAGCACTCGGCTCTCGCCCAGTGCCTGCGGGGTGGCCTGCCGGCGGAGGTACGCCGCCTGGTGCTCACCGCCAGCGGCGGGCCGTTCCGCGGCCGCACGTCCGAGGAGCTCGCCGGCGTGACGGTCGACGAAGCGCTCGCGCACCCGACGTGGGACATGGGCCCGGTCGTCACCATCAACTCCGCCACCCTCGTGAACAAGGGCCTCGAGGTGATCGAGGCACACCTGCTCTTCGGGATCCCCTTCGACCGGATCGAGGTCGTGGTTCACCCGACGAGCGTGGTGCACTCGATGGTCGAGTTCGTCGACGGCTCGACGCTGGTGCAGGCCAGCCCGCCGACCATGCTGATCCCCATCGCGCTGGGCCTCGCGTGGCCCGACCGGGTGCCCGACACGGCACCCGCAGTCGACTGGACCCGAGCCGAGACATGGGAGTTCTTCCCGCTCGACGACGAGGCGTTCCCATCGGTCTCGCTGGCGCGGCACGCGGGTCAGACGGGAGGCACGGCGCCCGCTGTCTACAACGCGGCGAACGAGATCGCGGTCGAGGCGTTCCGGGCGGGACGTCTGGAGTTCCGGCGGATCGTACCGACGATCGCGGACGTGCTCGCCGCGCACGACGTACCCTCGGGGGAGCAGCTCACCGTCGACGACGTCCTTGCCGCCGACGCCTGGGCACGCAGCGAGGCCACCCGCCTCGTCGGAACCTGACCCGGGAACGAAGAAGAGGCAAGAGCACCGAGTGAGCGCCGTCTACTACACCCTCGGGGTGGTCGTCTTCGTGGTGGCCATCCTGGTCTCGATCGGCCTCCACGAGCTCGGCCACATGATCCCGGCGAAGAAGTTCGGCGGGAAGGTGACGCAGTACTTCATCGGCTTCGGGCCGACCGTGTGGAGCCGTCAGCGCGGCGAGACGGAGTACGGCGTCAAGGCCATCCCCCTCGGCGGGTACGTCAAGATCGTCGGGATGCTGCCGCCGACCGTCGACGGCGTGGCCGACGAGGTGACCTACGACTCCGAGGGCAACAAGGTCGTCAAGGTCCGCAAGTCCAACACCGGCATGTTCACCCAGCTCATCTCCGACGCGCGCGCGGCCGAGTGGGAGCACGTCAAGCCCGGCGACGCCGACCGGTTGTTCTACAAGTTGGCGTGGTGGAAGAAGGTCATCGTGATGGCCGGCGGGCCGTCGGTGAACATCCTGATCGCGTTCATCATCTTCCTCGGCGTCTTCTCGACGTACGGCAGTCGCACGCTCGAGCCCGACGCCGGCAAGCCCGTCATCGACTCGGTCTCCAGATGCGTCGTCCCGTACGTCGAGGAGGGCCGCGCCTGTCGACCCGACGACCCGCCGACGCCTGCCTACGAGGCGGGGTTGCGACCGGGTGACGTCGTCACCAGCTTCAACGGCACCGAGATCACGAGCTGGAGCCAGCTGCGCGACCTGATCCGCGGCAACGACGCGGGCGCGGCCGTGATCGGCTACGAGCGCAACGGCAAGGCCCTGACGGGCACCACGAACACGACGGTCCAGGCGCGGCCCACGTCCACCACCGATCTCGCCCTGACCCAGGTCGGCTTCCTCGGCGTGACGCCGGTGGCCCACGTCGCCATCACGCGCGGCGGACCGCTCTACACCCTGCAGCAGATGGGCCGGATGACCAAGGACACCGTCGTGGCCCTCGGCAAGCTGCCCGTGAAGGTCTGGGGCGTCGCCAAGGCCATCGTGGGGCTCGAGGACCGCTCGCCCGACAGTCCGGTGAGCATCGTCGGGGGCGGCCGCATCGCCGGCGAGACCGCCGCACACGACGACTTCCCGGTCGGCGAGAAGGTCGTCTTCCTGCTGATGCTGGTCGCCGGGTTCAACTTCTTCATCGGGATGTTCAACTTCCTCCCGCTGCTGCCTCTCGACGGCGGCCACATCGCCGGCGCGTTGTGGGAGGCCGCCCGCCGCGCGGCGGCCCGGCTCCGCGGCCGCCCCGACCCCGGCTACGTCGACGTCGCCAAGCTGTTGCCGGTCGCGTACGTCGTCGCCGTCGCCATGCTCATCATGGGCGTCGTCCTGATCGTCGGCGACCTCGTCGTGCCGCTGCACATCGAGTCCTGAGCACTGCTGGTCGAGGAAGGCGCCCTGGCGCCTGTCACGAGACCCGATGCCACGCGAGCGGTGGTCTCGTGACGGTTGCTGCGCCACCTCCTCGACCTCCAGGGTCGCGAATGCGTCTCGCACGCACCCCGTCGGTAGCCTGACCGCATGACCGCGATCAGCCTCGGCATGCCCGAAGCGCCGCCGCCGGTGCTGGCTCCCCGGCGCCAGACCCGTCAGATCCAGGTGGGCAAGGTCGGGGTCGGCAGCGACTTCCCGATCTCGGTCCAGTCGATGACGACCACGCTGACCTCCGACGTCAACGCGACCCTCCAGCAGATCGCCGAGCTCACCGCGACCGGCTGCGACATCGTCCGCGTCGCCTGCCCGAGCCAGGACGACGCCGACGCGCTGCCGGAGATCGCGCAGCACTCGCAGATCCCGGTGATCGCCGACATCCACTTCCAGCCGAAGTACGTCTATGCCGCCATCGAGGCGGGCTGTGCCGCCGTCCGCGTGAACCCCGGCAACATCCGCAAGTTCGACGACCAGGTCAAGGAGATCGCGCAGGCCGCGAAGGACCACGGCACCAGCATCCGCATCGGCGTCAACGCCGGGTCCCTCGACAAGCGGATCCTCGACAAGTACGGCAAGGCGACCCCCGAGGCCCTCGTCGAGAGTGCCGTGTGGGAGGCCGGGCTCTTCGAGGAGCACGACTTCCACGACTTCAAGATCTCGGTCAAGCACAACGACCCGGTCGTGATGGTGCGCGCCTACGAGCTGCTGGCCGAGGCCGGCGACTGGCCGCTGCACCTCGGCGTCACCGAGGCGGGGCCGGCCTTCCAGGGCACCATCAAGTCCTCGGTCGCGTTCGGCGCCCTGCTGGGCAAGGGCATCGGCGACACCATCCGCGTCTCGCTCTCAGCGCCCCCGGTCGAGGAGGTCAAGGTCGGCCTCCAGATCCTCGAGTCACTCAACCTCAAGCCGCGCCGCCTCGAGATCGTCTCCTGCCCGTCGTGCGGCCGCGCCCAGGTCGACGTCTACACGCTCGCCGAGCAGGTCACGGCCGGCCTCGACGGTCTCGAGGTACCCCTCCGCGTCGCGGTCATGGGCTGCGTGGTCAACGGCCCCGGCGAGGCCCGCGAGGCCGACCTCGGCGTCGCCTCGGGCAACGGCAAGGGCCAGATCTTCGTCAAGGGCGAGGTCATCAAGACCGTCCCCGAGTCCCAGATCGTGGAGACCCTCATCGAGGAGGCCATGCGCATCGCCGAGGAGATGGAGCCGGTCGAAGGTGCCGGCGCCAGCGTGAGCGTCTCCTGACCCCGAGTCGGCGCGTCTGCAGACGTGTCGGACGTCGAGTCGGCGCGTCTGCAGCCCAGGACGTCCGGCCGGTAAGCAGCAGACGAGAGCCCTGAGGCTCTGCGCCGGCCTTTGCGCCGACTCGACCTGACTTCGGTCTGCAGATGTGCCGACTCGGCCAGATTTCGGTCTGCAGACGCGCCGGGTCGGCGGGTGCGGCCTACGCTCCCGACCATGACGAAGGTGATCGTGCTCGGGCTCGGCGGCATGGGCAGCGCCGCCGCCGCGCACCTCGCCCGGCGGGGTGCCGAGGTGGTGTGTCTCGAGCAGTTCGTGCCCGGGCACGACAAGGGGTCGAGCCACGGCGAGTCACGGATCATCCGGCAGGCGTACTTCGAGGACCCGGCGTACGTGCCCCTGCTGCAGCGCGCCTATGAGCTGTGGGAGGACCTGGAGCGCGAGGACCCGGGCATCTTCCGGCTCACCGGCGGGCTCTTCCTGGGCCGGCCGACCACCGACGCGGTCGCCGGCTCGCTGGCCAGCGCCCGCCAGCACGGCCTGCCGCACGAGGTGCTCGACGCGGCCGAGATCCGCAAGCGGTTCCCGGCGTTCGCACCCGAGGACGACGAGGTCGGCGTCTACGAGGAGCGCAGCGGGTTCGTCCGTCCCGAGCGCACGGTGCTGGCGCACTGGCGACGGGCGCGCGAGGCCGGGGCCGACATGTGGGCGGGCGGCATGGCGCTCGCCTGGTCCGCCGACGACGGGGGCGTCCGGGTCGTCACGCCGAGCGGCACGATCGAGGCCGACAGGCTGGTGGTCACGCCGGGCGCATGGGCCCCGAAGCAGCTGGCGGACCTCCGGCTGCCGTTGCTGGTCAGCAGGCAGGCGGTGTTCTGGTTCCGGCCCTCGGGCGACCTCGCGGCGTACGCCCTCGGCACCCAACCCGTCTTCGTGTGGGAACGTCCGGGCCTGAGTCCGTACGGGTTCCCGTGCCTCGACGAGGACGGCGGGGTCAAGATCGGGCTGCACCATCGAGGGCCGGAGACCGACCCTGACCTCGTCGACCGCTTCGTGTCCGGGGACGAGGCGCGCGAGGTCGCCGATCTGGTGCGCCCGCTGCTGCCGGACCTCCCGGGGACGTTCCTCCGCGCGATCGCGTGCCTCTACACGACCACGCCCGACCACCACTTCGTCGTCGGTCTGCACCCGGAGCACGAGAACGTCGCGATCGCGTGCGGGTTCTCGGGGCACGGGTTCAAGTTCGTGCCCGTGATGGGGGAGATCCTGGCCGACCTCGCGCTCGACGGCAGCACCACGCACCCGATCGGGCTCTTCGACCCGGCCAGGTTCGGCTGAGTCGTCAGCCGGTGCGGGTCTCGGTCGAGATGTCGCGCGGCAGCACCAGCACCGTCAGCACGACGAGCACGGCGAACACGGCCGATGCGACGTATACGTCGTGGATCGCCGGAGCCAGCACGGCGGCCGGCAGGTGCTCGAGGTCCTCGTGCGCGGCCCCGACGCGGGACGTGACCGCGGCGTTCGCGATGGCGCCGAAGACCGCCACGCCGACCGCGCTGCCCACCGATCGGGCGAAGAGGTTGGTGCCGGTCACGACGCCACGCGTCTGCCAGTCCGAGGCCTGCTGGGCGGCGATCAGGACGGGCGAGGCGATGAAGCCCATGCCCAGGCCGATCACCCAGCACCCGAAGGCGATCCGCCACACCGAGCTGTCGGGGGTGACGGTCAGCAGCACGGCCGCCCCGCCGATCGCGAAGAGCGTGCCGAACAGCGCACAGTTGCGGAACCCCAGGGGCAGGTAGATGCGGCCCGACAGGGAGGCGGCGATCGGCCACCCCAGCGTGAGGGCGGCGACCGCGAAGCCCGCGATGACGGCGCCGTGCCCGAGCACCGCCTGCGCGTAGAGCGGCACATACGACGTCAACCCGATCAGGATGACGCCCACGCAGAGGGACGTGGCATTGGCGCCGTTGAGCACCCGCAGGCGGAAGACCCACAGCGGCAGGATCGGCTCGGCCGCTCGTGCCTCTACGAAGCCGAACGCGACGAGCAGCGCGGCGGACGACGCGAGCACCGCGACGCTCGCGGGTGACGACCACGACCACGCGACTCCGCCCTCGAGCAGGCCGAGGATCAGCAGCGATGCGCCGACGGCGAGCAGGGTGGCGCCCGCGTAGTCGATCCGGTGGCGCCGACGCTCCACCGACTCCTCGAAGCTGCGCTGGAGGACCAGCATCGCGGCGATCGCGATGGGGATGTTGACGAAGAAGATCCAGCGCCAGGAGATGTAGTCGGAGAAGACCCCGCCCAGCGTCGGGCCGATCACCGAGGACGCGGCCCAGACCCCGGCGACGTACCCCGTCACCTTCGCCCGCTCCGCCACCGAGTAGACATCGCCGATGATCGTCTGGCCCATCGGCAGCACGGCGCCGGCGCCCAGCCCCTGCAGGGCCCTGAAGACGATCAGCGACACCATCGACCAGGCGAGGCCGCAGAGCACCGAGGCGACCAGGAAGATCGCGATGCCGAGCATCATCATCGGCTTGCGCCCGACGAGGTCAGCGAACTTGCCGTACAGCGGCACCGTGACCGCCTGCGCCAGCAGGTAGATGGAGAACAGCCACGGGAACTGGGAGAAGCCGCCGAGGTCGCGGACCACCGACGGCACGGCGGTCGCCAGGATCGTCGAGTCGATGGCGACCAGGCCGGTCGCCAGCATGACCGACAGGAGGATCGGCCCGCGCTCGCTGCGCAGCCCGATCGTGGAGCGTTCGATCCGGGTCTCGGTCACGTTCGCCGGTAACCGAAGGCCGACTCCGGTTGTTCCCCGTCACCGGACAGTTCGTCCAGGACCGAGCGCAGGAACACCCCTTCGCGGGCGTCGTCGTAGAGGAAGTCGGACTGGTACGACGCGTTGTCGAACCGGTGCCCCGCCTTCGGCACGTCGGGCCGGCACAGCACCAGGTCGAGCCGGTGCCCCACGACCGACGAGATCAGGTACTCGTTGCTGGCCGTGTACGACTCCGAGCCCACCAGGATCACGTGCTTGGGGCCGCCCGCCAGCGCGATCTGGAACATCCCGCTGCCCGCGAAGCCCGCCACCACCTCGGCGTCGCGCACCATGCGCACCTGCTCGGCGAGAGGGTGGTCCTCGGGATGGACCACGGTGAAGCCGTGGTCGGCGAACAGGGACTCGACCTCCGGGGCGTTGTGGCAGGTGCGCTTACCCGGGCGGCGCGTGCAGAACAACCGCAGCGGACCGGGGCCTCCGACTGCCTGGTCCGACAAGGCGGAGCCGACGACGGCGTACGTCGTGGCGAGTGCCGGGTGGACGTAGGCCGGCATCCCGAACATCGGCGAGGTCGCCACCAGCCGTTCGACGCGCGTCGGCTCCCGGGCGACGACGACGCGGTCGCGTGCGATCCCGCCGGCAGCCAGCAGGTCCCACTCCCACGCGGCGAGCGCCTCGCCCGGCTTCGCGAACACCAGCGCCCGGAGGTCCGGGTGGCGTTCGAGGGCCGCCTGCCAGCCCCAGAGGTGGCCGAGCTGGTCGGTGAGGGCGTGCCCGAAGTGACCGGGCACGTAGCTGTCGAGCAGGTAGTGCGCCCCGTCGAGACGCGCGGTGGCCGGCTCGGGCTCGCGGACGAAACGCGGCGCCCACTCGGCGAACGCGACGTTGCGCAGGCGTCGCTTGAAGGGGTGGCGGTAGCTCTCCGGCAGCACGAAGCCGTCGCCGTACGCCGCCTGCCGGCCCAGACAGGTGACGTGGTCGTACTCGCGCAGCGACATCGGGGGAGCGGTGAGCACGCGGGGCAGGCGTACCTCGCCGCTGGCCCGCAGGATGCACCGCGACTCGAACCCGAGACCGGGCACCGTGGTGAGCACCCGTCCCGCATCGGGTCGGCCGGACAGGAAGGCGTCGGCCTCGAGCTCGGGGACCTTGGCGAGCGTGGCCACGAGACTCGTCGCCTGCAACCAGCCGTCCTCGATGCGGAGGTCGCCGGTCGACGCGGCGAGGGCCGCCAGGTCACGCTCGGGGTTGTCACGCCGGTCGCGGCCCGGTGTCGGCGCCGCTACACCGACTGCCTGCGCGTCCAGGACCCGGCGAACGGACCGCCCGAGCTGCTTGGCATGCCCCGGCGGCCGGACCGCCAGCCTCCCGCCGCGACGTACGTGATGGAGCAGCACCGGCCAGCGCCGCGCGGCGCCCTTGCCGCCCGCGACGTCGAGCACCAGGTCCCACGGCCGGCCGGAGGTCAGGGCGAGGTGCACCGCTGCCATGCCGGCGTCGACGTCGAGGGGCTCGACGTGAGCCTCCGGGAGGGCACTCGAGAGGTGGTCGACCAGGCCCTCGCGCGCGCCACGCACCACGACGGCGACGCGCGGCGTGGTCACTCCCGCGAGGGCGGCGACGGCGACCTCGACGGGCTTCACGAGCGTCAGCCTAGGGACCGCCGGCGCGGCGTAGGCTCTCGCCGTGCGCACGACGACGAGGTCAGGGGTGCGCCCCTTGGGAGGCTCCGACGTCGCCGACTTCCTCGCCCTCACCGACCGGAACCCCACGGTCAACGTCTTCGCCGCGCACCGCGCCCGGACCACCCGGCTCGAGCCGCGCCTGCTCGGCGGCGAGGTCTGGGGCAGGTACGTCGACGGCGAGCTGGTCGCGGCCTGCCACGTGGGCGCCAACCTGGTGCCGGTCGAGGCCGACGAGAGTGACGTGCAGGCCTTCGGCGAGCGGCTGTTGCGTCGCGGCCGGACCGTCTCGACGGTCGTCGGCCCGGAGCCCGCCGTCCGCGGCCTCTGGGAGATCCTCGGCGACACCTGGGGTCCGCCGCGCGAGTGTCGCTGGCAGCAGCCGCACCTGGTCGCCGACGCCGACCCGCTGGTGGACCCCGACCCGCTCGTCCGCCCGTCCCGGCCCGAGGACTTCACCGCGCTCTATCCCGCCTGCGTCGCGATGTACACCGAGGAGCTGGGCGTCTCGCCCGAGCTCGGTGGCGCGGCGGAGGGGTACCGCGCCCGGGTCCGCCAGCTGATCCAGTTCGGCTGGTCGTTCGCCCGCTACGAGCACGGCCGGGTCGTCTTCAAGGCCGAGGTCGCCTTCGCCACGCCCAGCAACGCCCAGGTACAGGGCGTCTGGGTGCACCCCGACCTCCGCGGCCACGGCCTCGCCGCCGGCGGCATGGCCGCCGTGGTCGCCCACGTACGCCGCACCGTCGCCCCGACCGTGTCGCTGTACGTCAACGAGTGGAACGAGCCCGCCCGCCGCGCGTACGACAAGGTCGGCTTCCGGCGTACGGACACCTTCAGCACCATCATGTTCTGAGCGCCCCTCCGGTGGTTGAGGAGGCGCGTCAGCGCCGTCACGAAACCCCGTGAGAGGTCAATGGTCCGGTCACCGGGTTTCGTGACGGGCCTGGCGGCCCTCCTCAACCAACGGGCTCGACCAGCGAGCCTTTCGGTGGTCGAGCCGGGCGAGCCCCTGGTCGAGCCCGTGTCGAGACCCGCGCGATTGCCCTTGCAGTGGCCGATGGTCCGGGCCGCCTGGCGAGCGACCCGGATCACCTGACGCTCACAGGTCCTCGGGCGGCCTCAGGTCGGTCGCGCGGTTGCAGTCGGCGACCTTGCACCGCACCGTGGCCGCCGTGGTCTTGCCGGTCGCGTCGAACAGCAGCTTGGTCGGGGTCTCCCACCAGACCGCGCCGAAGTGCCCGGCGATCGTGTAGTGCGCGAGCTCCTGACCGTTGATCCTCCGCAGCACGATGTCGGCGGGGCCGATGCCGTCGCTGAGCAGCGGGATGTTCGCGACCCGCCTGCCGTCCGGGGAGACCGCGTCGATGCGCTCATCGCAGTTCGTCCACAAGACGTCGGTCGGATCGCTGAGGTGCGCGAGGACCTGGCAGCCGCCGACGAACGGGTCCTTGTTGAAGAAGCCGAGCAGGTCGTGGGCGAGGCTGGCGTAGTTCGACCGCTTCGAGATCACCTTCTCGACCTCGCCGGTCACGGTGTTCCACGTGAGCGTCTTGACCTTGAAGTCACCGAACGACGCCACCATCACCCCGTCGTCGAAGGCGAGGAGCGTGGGCAAGGAGGCGAACGCGTGGACGTCGACCTCCTTCTTCAGGCCGAGGTCGTAGACCGCCAGCGTCGGCTTCTGCGTCGAGTCGCCGTAGGAATAGGCGATCTGGTCGTTCTCCGGGTCCAGGACGGCGGTGAACGGGTCGATGAGCTCACGGAGCACCTTGACGCTGCCGTCGGCGGCGACCTGGACGAGCTTGACCTTGTCCCACTGGCTGTTGCCGGTGGCCGCGATGTAGAAGTCGTTCCACTTGCCGTACAGGATCACGTTCGGGCGCTTGATCGTCACCGAGACATCCCCGTCGACGATGGTCGTCCCGTCCAGGTGAGCACCGCTGATGTCGAGGCCACGGGACAGGGTGCCCGGCTTGATGGGGATGGTCTCGGCGGCATCCGCGGCGGCCACAGCCAGCAGCGGCGCGGCGAGGGCGAGCAGGGCGGTCGTGGTCGTCAGCAGTCTGCGCATCTGGTCCTCTCCCCATCGATGGCACGGTTACTCGTGTGCGGGCAACTCCACCACACAAGTAGCCTTTCGGCCATGATCCTTCGCCTGTCCAGCCTCTTCGTCCGCACCTTGCGCGAGGACCCGGCGGACGCGGAGGTCCCGAGCCACAGGTTGCTCGTGCGCGCCGGGTACATCCGACGCAACGCCCCCGGCATCTACACCTGGCTGCCGCTGGGCCTGCGCGTGCTGCGCAGGATCGAGAACATCGTCCGCGACGAGATGGACGCCATCGGCGCCCAGGAGCTGCTGTTCCCAGCGCTCCTGCCCCGCGAGCCCTACGAGGCCAGCGGACGCTGGACCGAGTACGGCGACGGCATCTTCCGCCTCCAGGACCGCAAGGGCAACGACTACCTGCTCGGGCCCACGCACGAGGAGATGTTCACGCTCGTGGTGAAGGACATGTACTCGTCGTACAAGGACCTTCCGCTCTGGATCTACCAGATCCAGAACAAGTACCGCGACGAGGCGCGTCCCCGGGCCGGCATCCTGCGTGGCCGCGAGTTCGTGATGAAGGACTCCTACTCCTTCGACATCGACGACGCGGGTCTCGACCGCTCGTACCAGGCCCACCGCGACGCCTACATCCGGATCTTCGACCGCCTCGGCTTCGAGTACGTCATCGTCAAGGCCGAGGCCGGTGCCATGGGCGGCTCGAAGTCCGAGGAGTTCCTCGCCAAGGCTGCGGTCGGCGAGGACACCTACGTCCGCTGCACGCGGTGCGACTACGCCGCCAACGTCGAGGCAGTCGACACGCCCGCGCCCGCCGCCATCGCCTACGACGACGCGCCGGCCGCCCACGCGGAGCAGACGCCCGACACCCCGACCATCGACACGCTGGTCGACCACCTCAACGAGAAGTTCCCCCGCGACGAGCGGCCCTGGGCCGCCGGCGACACCCTGAAGAACGTGGTCTTCTCGGTGCGCTACCCCGACGGCGCCACCGAGGCGCTGGCGATCGGCCTCCCGGGCGACCGCGAGGTCGACGCCAAGCGGTTGGAGGCCAAGCTCGGTGAGGGCGTGGTCTTCGAGCCCTTCGGCGAGGCCGACTTCGCGGCGCGGCCCACGCTCGCCAAGGGCTACATCGGCCCCGGCTCGCTCGGCGAGAAGAAGCCCGCCGGCGTCCGCTTCCTGCTCGACCCCCGCGTCGTCGAGGGCACCCGGTGGGTGACCGGCGCCGACGTCGCCGGCAGCCACGTGATCGACCTGGTCGCCGGCCGCGACTTCTCCGGCGACGGCGTCATCGACGTGGGCGACGTCCGCGACGGAGACCCCTGTCCGAACGGCGACGGCGGGACGCTCGAGTCCGCGCGCGGTATCGAGATGGGCCACATCTTCCAGCTCGGCCGCAAGTACGCCGACGCCCTCGGCCTCCAGGTGCTCGACGAGAATGGCAAGCTCGTCACCGTCACCATGGGCTCCTACGGCATCGGGCCGTCGCGAGCCGTCGCCGCCATCGCCGAGAACACCCTCGACGAGCTGGGCCTGTGCTGGCCGCGGGAGGTCGCGCCGGCCGACGTGCACATCGTGGCCGCCGGCAAGGACGAGGCGGTCTTCGCGGCCGCCGACCGGCTGTCCGAGGACCTGTCGGCACGAGGGGTGACGGTGATGTACGACGACCGCAAGGCCAGCCCGGGTGTGAAGTTCAAGGACGCCGAGATGATCGGCGTCCCGACCATCGTCACCGTGGGCCGCGGGCTCGCGGACGGCGTCGTCGAGGTCAGGGACCGCGCATCCGGCGAGCGCAGCGACGTACCGGTCGGCAAGGCCGCCGACCACCTGGCTGCTCTCGTCCGCGGCTGACCGGGGCGTGCCCTCCGTACGACAGACGAGCCTCCTCGTCGGGGGTTGCCTGGTGCTCGGCGTGGGTGTCGCGATGCTGCTGACCGCCGACCTCGGCTCCGACGGGTACTCCACCCTCGTCAACGGGATCGCGCGGACCCTCGACGTCTCCTTCTGGGTCGTCAACGCGTTCGTCGGCCTGGTCTTCGTCATCATGGCCGCCGCCCGTGGGGTGCGCCCCGGGCTCGGCACCGTGGCGCAGGTCCTCATCGTGGGCGTGACGGTCTCGGTCCTGCTCGACGCCTGGAACACGCCGGACGGTCTGACCGGCAGGATCGCGCTGCTGGTCCTGGCGTTCCCGGTGCTGGCCGCCGGCGTGGCGGCGTACCTCGGCAGCAACACCGGCGCCGGCCCCACCGAGGCGGCGGCGCTGGCCTGGGACCCGCCGGTGCCGTTCCGTTGGAGCTACAGCCTCGTACAGGGCGGCGGTGCCCTGGTCGGCTGGCTGCTGGACGCGACCATCGGCGTCGGCACCATCGCCGTCATCGTCGCCCTGGGTCCGCTCGTCGACCTCGCCAGCCGGGCGATGAGGCTCGACGTCCACCAGTCGTGAACGGGTTGGTCGAGGAGGTCGCGCTAGCGACCTTCACGAGACCCGGGAGGTTTCGTGACGGGCCTTGGTGGCCCTCCTCAACCACCGGGGCGCTGTCAGTGCATGCGAGGCAGCAGCCCTCGCCCGTGGCCGGAGTCGTCGACGTCCATGGCGTACCCGATCGTGAACTGCGCGACGAGTGCCAGGACGGTGACCCAGTGCAGCCAGCGCGCGGCGGCGCCGTACGCCCGAGACTCCGTCACCCCAGCCATGCTGTCATCCGCTGCCGTTAGGTTGGCGCCCGTGGCGGTGGACGCGGTGATCTTCGACTGGGGCGGAACCCTGACGCGGTGGCACGACGTGGACTTCCATGCCGAGTCACTGGCGCTGGCGCAGGCGGTCGTCCACCGCGACGACGCCGACGAGCACCCGGTCGCCGACGACCTCGGGGCGCGGTTGCACCAGGCGGGCAACGCCATCTGGGGGCGCAGCCGCGACCATCAGCAGAGCGCGACGATCGCCGACCTGTTCACCGAGGCAGGGCTCGACCACGACCCGGACCTGCTCGAGGCCTACTACGACTTCTGGGTGCCGCACACGACCACCGACCCCGAGGTGCGGCCGCTGTTCGAGACGTTGCGCGACCGTGGCATCAAGGTCGGCGTGCTCTCCAACACCATCTGGCCCCGCGAGTGGCACCGCGGGTTCTTCGAGCGCGACGGCGTGCTCGACCTCATCGACGGTGACGTCTACACCTCCGAGATCCCGTGGACGAAGCCGGCCACGCAGGCCTTCGTCGCGGCGATCGCCGCAGTCGGGGCCAGCGACCCCGGTCGCTGCGTGTACGTCGGCGACCGGCTCTTCGACGACGTCTGGGGTGCCCAGCAGGCGGGTCTGCGCGCGATCCACATCCCTCTCAGCAACATCCCGCGCGAGCAGGTCGGCCACACCGAGGGCGAGCCCGACGCCGTGGTGCAGAGCCTCGCGGAGATCCCGGACGTCGTGGCCCGGTGGTGAGCATTCCTTTACCGGGTTCTGCAAGTTTGTGCACTGCACAAACTTGAGGGATCGAATCGTTCGCCTAGCGGGCGACTGTCTTGCATGATTTCGCAAGAGGGCAGTTCGTCCCACCCCCACATCCCGGGACGAACAGCCCTTCGGAAGTCAGGGCACCCACAGCGGTCCGCGACTTCCGGTGTCGGGGAATGTCTCGGGAATTCCTCGGTGCCGGAGATCGCGGACCGCTTTCCTGTGTGCCCGGCTCGCGTCGCGCTCAGGCCAGGTCGGCCGCTCCGGGGAGCGCCTCGGGGGCGCCGCCGAACGCCACCCGGCGTACCGCCGAGCGGGTGAGCGCCCCGATGGCCCACGTCCGGTCCTGCTCCGCGGTGTTCGCCACCACGAACGCATAGGTGTCCGCACACCGTCGCTCGATCTCGATCGCGGCACGCGCCACTCCGGCGGGCGTCGGCGCCGTGTCCGGGAGCTCGTACGTCGCCGCGGCCGGCGTCGGCTCGGCCCCCTCGTCGACCAGCCGGCTCGTCAGGAGGTCGCGCCACGCGCGGTGGGTGGCATAGGCGTCGGCCACCTGCGCGAACAGCACCGGCGTGCCCGACTCCGAGGTGCGGGCGCCCAGGGCGCCGTACACGTAGAGCGCGGCGTGCTCGGCCGCGAGCGCGGTCTGCAGGGCGTCGACCGGAGTCACGGTGCGAGCCGGTCGCCCAGGGCGAGGTGGGCGGCGATACCCGCCGACATGCTCGCGAGGAGCCGGGCGAGGGCGCCGCTCGCGGCCTCCTGGGCGAGGTGGGCGAGCTCGCGCTGCGCGGCTCCTTCGAGGCGGCGCAGTCGCTGACGGGTGATGCGGCCCGCGGGCGGCAGGGGGCTGGGCGTGGCAGCGGCCGACGGACCGGCCGCCCGGTCCAAGGCGGTCAGGTGGGCGGTGTGCAACGCGGCCAGCTGCCCGCCGGGGTCGGGGGCGTTCGAGAGCTCCGCCAGCAGGGTGGTGGTGATCGTCACCGCGCGGTCCAGCGCCACTCGATCGGGGTCCGGGGACGCCGTCTCGGTGGCCGCCACGGACGACGACGCGTCCCCTGACCGAGGCTGGGAGTCGTCTCCGGTGCACCCCGCCAGACCCAGCACAGCGACACCCGACGCGCTCACGGTCGTCCGCCGGGTGGCTTTCACGCCGCGACCCTATCGGCGGGTCGTCGCGTGATGACCGGCCGCTATCGTGGTGGTCGACAACAGCACAGGAGGTCGGTAGCCCGTGAGCCAAGGACATGACAGGGCGACCCACGACCGCATCACTGCGGCCGTTGCCGACCCCCTGGACGCCCTCGGTCTCGACCTCGAGGCGGTGGAGCTCACCCCCGCCGGCAAGCGCCGCGTGCTGCGCGTCGCCGTCGACCGGGACGGCGGCGTGACGCTCGACGACATCGCCGAGGCCGCCCGCGAGGTGTCGCGGGCGATCGACGACACCGACGCGATGGGCGAGGCGCCGTACACCCTCGAGGTGACCTCGCGCGGCGTCGACCGTCCGCTCACGCTGCCGCGGCACTGGCGTCGCAACCACGACCGACTGGTCAAGGTCACCACCACCGACGGCCAGACCCTGACGGGCCGTATCGGCGAGAGCGACGACGACCGGGTCACCCTCGACGTCTCCGGGAGCGCGCACACGCTGGGCTTCGGCGAGGTGGCCAAGGCGCTGGTCCAGGTGGAGTTCAACCGCAAGGGGACCGACGACAAGCACCGGGAGGCGTAGTGGACATCGACCTGAGCATCCTGCGGATGCTCGAGCGGGAGAAGGAGATCTCCTTCGACGTCCTCGTCGAGGCGATCGAGCAGGCCCTCCTCACGGCGTACCACAAGACGCCCGGCGCCCAGGAGAACGCCCGCGTCCAGCTCGACCGGCGCAGCGGGCACGTGACCGTGTTCGCCTCCGAGCTCGACGACGAGGGCAACCCGGTCGGGGAGTACGACGACACCCCCGACGGCTTCGGCCGCATCGCCGCGACGACGGCGAAGCAGATCATGCTGCAGCGGCTGCGCGACGCCGAGGACGACATCCGGTACGGCGAGTTCTCCGGCAAGGAGGGCGACATCGTCTCGGGCGTGATCCAGCAGGGTCGCAACCCCGACGACGTGATGGTCGACCTCGGCAAGCTCGAAGCCCTGCTGCCGATGGGCGAGCGCGCGCCGGGGGAGCGCTACGAGCACGGCGCGCGGATCAAGTGCCTGGTCATCTCGGTGCGCAAGGGCATGCGTGGCCCGCAGGTGACGCTGTCGCGGTCCCATCCCAACCTGGTGAAGAAGCTGTTCGCGCTCGAGGTGCCCGAGATCGCCGACGGCACGGTCGAGATCGCGGCGATCGCCCGCGAGGCCGGGCACCGCACCAAGATCGCCGTCCGCTCGACGCAGTCCGGGGTGAACGCGAAGGGTGCCTGCATCGGCCCGATGGGTCAGCGGGTCCGCAACGTGATGGCAGAGCTGCACGGCGAGAAGATCGACATCGTCGACTGGTCCGACGACCCCTCCGAGCTGGTGGCCCACGCCCTGTCGCCGGCGCGGGTCAACTCGGTCACCGTCGTGGACGCCGACGCCAAGAGCGCCCGCGTCGTGGTGCCCGACTTCCAGCTGTCGCTGGCGATCGGCAAGGAGGGCCAGAACGCCCGCCTCGCCGCCCGGCTCACCGGGTGGCGGATCGACATCCGCAGCGACGAGGAGCAGAGCGAAGCCCCCGTTGGTTGAGGTGAGACGAGCAGCGGCGAGTGAGGAACGAGCTCGCCGCGTGGGCTCGGCCAGGTTGAGCAAGCGACGCGACTGAGGAACGAAGTCGCGCGAGCGCGTCGAAACCCGGTGAGTGAAGAAGCCACATGTCATCCGGGGTCTCGACACGGGCTCGCTGGCGCTCGCCCGGCTCGACCACCGAGAGGCGCTGGCGCTCGCCCGGCTCGACCACCGAGAGGCGCTGGCGCTCGCCCGGCTCGACCACCGACAGCCGCTGGCGCTCGCCCGGCTCGACCACCGACAGCCGCTGGCGCTCGCCCGGCTCGAC
Organism: uncultured Actinomycetota bacterium; assembly: GCA_963728555.1. Taxonomy (GTDB): domain Bacteria; phylum Actinomycetota; class Actinomycetes; order Propionibacteriales; family Nocardioidaceae; genus Nocardioides. The sequence goes on along the minus strand of CAVSKP010000006.1, from coordinate 736,466 downwards.
CACCGACAGGCGCTGGCGCTCGCCCGGCTCGACCACCGACAGCGAAGGCCGACGCGGCCACCGACAGCCGAAGGCCCGGGTCGCTGACGCGACCCGGGCCCCGGAATGGTGCTGCGCTACCTCACGGAAGGATGCTGACGAGCGTCCTGCCGAAGGTGCTGGTGCCGTCACCGAAGTTCACGGCCCCGAGGTAGCGGGTGTTCGCCTGCAGCCCCGACCAGGCGGCCGTGACGGTGGTCGGCGTGGCGGCGGTGACCGTCTGCGACGCCGGTGTCGCCGTCATGTTGCCGGCCGAGGCCGTCCCCAGCGCGAAGCTGTTGAGCTTCATAGCGAGGGTGGGCGTCGCACCCGCGAAGTACGTCACCTGGACGGTGTACGTACCCGGGGCCGGGTTCTCCAGGTTGACCGACTCCTCCGCAGTCGCGCCGCCGCTCGAACCGACGGTCGTCGCACCGAGCTTGACCAGGATGTCGACGTCGGTGCCGGGTGCGTAGTCCGCGTCGTACGTCGCGAACCTGGCGTACGTCGTGTCGGCCGGGATGGTGACCGTCACGTTCGCCGTGGCACCCGCGGCCGTGGGCGCCGTGGTGTCGACGGTGGCCGGCACCAGCCCGCTCACCGACGCCGTCAGGGTGCCGTCGTAACCGGGCGTGACGCTGAGCGCCGTCGAACCGGACTGGCCGTTGCCGGTGACGGCGGACGGCACCGCCCCGACGACGGGCCGGACCGCGATCGGGCTGCGCACCGAGTGACCGCGCTTGTCGGTCCAGGTGATCGAGCCGAACGCCCACTGGCTGAACGCGGCGTTGGTCCTGGTGATCGTCAGCTTGTAGGACCGCGACTGCATCGGGGGCACGGTGATCTTGTCGTCGTTGACCGTCACCGTCATGCCCGGCGGCGCCTGGATCGTCGCCTTGAACTGCGACGCCTGGTTCGGCGAGGTGTTGGTGAAGGTCCGGGTGACCGTCTGCTTCCCGGGCAGCGCGCCGATGGCGATGCTCGGGGAGTTGAAGTCACTCGGGTCGATCGACGGGAACGACGCGCAGGTCGCCTCGCTGAGCTGGCCGATGGCACAGATGTACGCGGCCCAGTCGTCGAACGAGGAGTCGTAGACCAGACCGGGGTCGAACGCCGGCGCGGGCTGGACGTGCCCGGAACCGTAGTCGAGCGGCGTGGCCGCCACTCCTGCGCGCTGGATCGGGTTGCCCCGGTTGGTCAGCGTGGTGGCGGTCGTCATGATCGCGGACTTGATCCACATCGGCGACCACGACGGGTGCTTCTGCTTGATCAGCGCCGCGATGCCGGTGATGTGAGGCGCCGCCATCGAGGTGCCGTCGTAGGAGTTGAAGTCGAAGCCGCCGTTGCCCGGGGGCGCGACAGCCGCGATGACACTGACGCCCGGCGCGGTGATGTCCGGCTTCAGCAGGTCACCGCCGCCGGCAAGAGCCGGGCCCGCGGAGCTGAAGCCCGCCATGGAGGGCGCCTCGACAGGCGAGCTGTCCGTGGCCGAGATCGACGCCGTGGCGGTGTCCACGTTCGCGTCGACGTAGGTCTTGACCTGCTGACCGTCGGCGAAGTTGACGTGGATGCTCGGCACCGAGTGGAAGTCGGCCGTCGGCGAAGCGCCCGGCGTGTCGATCAGGACCATGCCGATGCCGCCGGCCTCCTTCACGGCGAGGCTCTTGTCGACCCGGGCGTTGACTCCGCGGGTGCACATCACGATCTTGCCCGTGACCTTGGCCGGGTCCAGCACCGCGGTTCCGCCGTTGCTGGCCTTCGACCAGCACTGGGTCGCCTTGGTCGGGTCCGCTCCGGTGACACCGGAAACCGTCGAGCTGACGATCGGCGAGGTGGGCACCGCGGCTCCGTATCCGAGGCCCTGGTACGACGCTCCGTTGCCGAGCGTAACCGTCTTGACGGCACCCCGGTCGTGCGTGCTCGCCGCGACGGTCATCTCCCACGGCGCGTTGTGGGCAACCGTGCTGGCGCCGGGGCCGGAGTTGCCCGCTGAGGCGGACACGAACACGCCGGCATCAGCGGCACCGAGGAAGGCGATCTCGTCGGGGCTCACGATCGATGTCGAAGATCCGGAGATGCTGTAGTTGATGACGTCGGCGCCGTCGGCGACCGCGTCGTCGATGGCGGCCACGATGCCCGCGGTCGTGCCGGACGCGTTGCCCGCTGCAAGGTTCTCCCAGAGGACCTTGTAGACAGCGATGCGGGCGGCCGGAGCCATGCCCGAGGCGTCACCGAACGGGATCCCGTTGATGACGACCGGGACGCCGTGGTTGCCGGCTGCGGTGCTGGCCGTGTGCGAGCCGTGTCCGTTGAAGTCACGGGGCGAGTTGAAGTCGTCGGTGAGCCTGTTCCCGAACGAAGCCCCGTAGTAGCGGGCTCCGATGAGCTTGTTGTTGCAGGAGATCGGCTGCTGCACGCCCGGGTCGCAGATGCCATGCCACTTGGCGTTGATGAGGGCCTGATCGGGCGTCGAGGCGAGCGGGGCGAACGACGGGTTCTCGGGCCAGATGCCGGAGTCGAGGTCGGCGACGATGATGCCGCGACCGGCGTTGGCATTGCCGCCGAACTGCTTCTGCCACACACCGGTGGAGCCGTCGAGCCCCAGGAAGTTCGGCGTCGACACCGTGTCGCTGGTGCGCATCTCGACCGGCCAGACCTTGAGGACGCCGCGGGTGCGGCCGAGCCTCTGCGCCTGTGCCTTGGTCAGCCTGGCCGAGAAACCATTGAACGCGACCGAGTAGTCGTGGAGGTTGGCCCGACGGGGGACGCCCGCACGAGCCAGCACGGTGCGGTGTCCGGCGAGCAGGTGCTTCCGGTACTGCCTCGCGGCGGCGGTGCGCACGTTCAGCTTGTGGCCTGCCATCGGCCGGGTGCGTGGCATGCCGGTGACGCCGCCGCGGTAGCTGGACAGCGCCGCGCCCTTGGTCATCACGATGTAGCGCCCTGGGACGATGGTCGCCTTGTCAGCAACCTTGCTGGGGGCGGCCGCCTTTCCGGATGCCCCCATCGATGCCGGTGCCGAGACACCGGCCAGCGGCACCACCGCGGCGACGGCGGTAGCCAGCGCCACGGCGATAGGCCGCGCAGAACTTCTCGAACTCTTCACTTGAGCTCCCGATTGGATGATCGACGGATGATCACGACCGGCCCTCGCGAACGGTTCCGCAGATGCATGCTCGCGACGGCCGTCGAGCAACGTACGGCTCTCGTCGTCCTGAGGGGAAGCCCCTCGTTGGTAAACCTTCCGGACGGTGGCCTGATGATCCGGACGACTGACGGTCGACGGGTCGTCCGGTGCCACCGCGCCGCCCGGTTCGGCATCGCCGGGGCCAGCCGCTAGACTCGACGGCAGTGGTTCGCCCGTCGATCTCCCCTGCACTGGACACGCCCTTGGGCCCGGTCCGGACGTGCATCGGGTGTCGGCAGCGGGCCGCGAAGAGCGAGTTGTTGCGCGTGGTCGCCGGCTCGGATGCGGAAGGTCAGCCGGCCGTTCGTCCCGATCCCGACGGTCGGGCACCCGGACGAGGGGCGCACCTGCACCCCACCGTCGAGTGCCTCGACCTGGCGGTCCGGCGGCGGGCGTTCACCCGGGCCCTGCGGGTCTCGGTGGCGCTCACCGACGTACTGGTGCGTGAGCACCTCGCTCGAGAACGACTGACACACGACACGACCGACAGAAACTGGAGCAGCAGCTCATGAGCACTCGATGAGTACCTCGCGATGAGCCCGAAACACCTGCCTGTACATCTGAAGTAACGGTCGCTGAACCCCGAACCGGGTGGCGGCCAGGAGGAGAGAAGTGGCCAAGACCCGAGTTCATGAGCTCGCCAAGACCTATGGCATCGAGAGCAAGGAAGTGCTCGAGAAGCTGAAGGAGATGGGCGAGTTCGTCAAGTCGCCTTCCTCGACGATCGAGCTTCCCGTCGAGATGAAGTTCAAGAAGCAGTACGGCGACGCGTTGCTGGCTGCCAAGTCTGCGACCGTCGTCACCGACAAGCCCGCCGCCGCGCCGGCCGAGGCGAAGAAGCCGGCCGCGAAGCCGGCGGCCGCCGCACAGCCCGCTGCCGAAGCGGTTGCCGAGCCCGTCGAGGCCCCGGCCCCGGCAGCTGTCGAGGCGCCCGCCCCGACGGAGTCGCCGCGGCCCGGGCCGCGTACCTCGGCCACGCCCGAGGCGCCCGCCGCCTCCGCGGCACCTACCGAGGCTCCGGCCCCGGTAGCCGAACCCGGCGATGGTGGCGACGCCACCAACGGCAGTGCCCCGCGTCCCAAGGCGCCGGCTCCCCGGCCGGTCGGCCGTCCGGGCTCGCCGCGCCCGGGCAACAACCCGTTCGCCTCCAGCCAGGGCATGGGTCGCCGTCCGGCGCCCAGTCCCGAGCGCGAGGTCGTCGAGGGTGGTGACCAGCGTCCGCCGCGCCCGCCGGCCGGTCGTGGCGAGGGTCGTCCCGGCATGCCGCGTCCCAACCCGGCGATGATGCCCAAGTCTCCGGCCGCCTTCGGCGCCGGTCCCAGCAGCCGTGGTGCCGGCGGTCCTGGCCGAGGCGGAGCGCCCGGTCGCACCGGTGCTCCCGGCCGTGCCGGCGCCGGCGCAGGCGCCGGAGCTCCCGGCGGCGGTCGCCCCGGCGGCTTCGGCCCCGGTGGCGGCGGTGGCCGTCCCGGTCAGGGCCGCGGTGGCCGCGGCCAGACCCAGGGTGCCTTCGGGCGTCCGGGTGGCCCATCGCGTCGCGGTCGCAAGTCGAAGCGCGCTCGTCGCCAAGAGTTCGAGCAGATGGAGGCGCCGACGATCGGTGGCGTGCGCGTCCGCAAGGGCAACGGCGAGACCGTTCGCCTGGCCCGCGGTGCGTCGCTGACCGACTTCGCGGAGAAGATCGGCGTCGACGCTGCTGCGCTCGTGCAGATGCTGTTCTCGCTCGGCGAGATGGTGACGGCCACCGAGTCGGTCAACGCCGAGACGCTGGAGCTGATCGGCGAGGAGCTCAACTACGTCGTCCAGATCGTGTCCCCCGAGGACGAGGACCGCGAGCTGCTCGAGTCCTTCGACCTGGAGTTCGGTGAGGACGAGGGTGACGAGGCAGACCTGGTCATCCGTCCGCCGGTCGTGACCGTCATGGGTCACGTCGACCACGGAAAGACCAAGCTCCTCGATGCACTGCGCAACGCCAACGTCGTCGACAAGGAGGCCGGTGGCATCACCCAGCACATCGGCGCCTACCAGGTCGCGACCGAGGTCGACGGCGACGACCGTCGCATCACCTTCATCGACACCCCGGGCCACGAGGCGTTCACCGCCATGCGTGCCCGTGGCTCGAAGTCGTCCGACATCGCGGTCCTGGTGGTCGCGGCCGACGACGGCGTGATGCCGCAGACCATCGAGGCGCTCAACCACGCCAAGGCGGCCGGTGTGCCGATCGTGGTGGCGGTCAACAAGATCGACAAGCCGGACGCCGACCCGACCAAGGTCCGCGGCCAGCTGACCGAGTACGGCCTGGTGCCCGAGGAGTACGGCGGCGACGCGATGTTCGTCGACGTCTCGGCCAAGTCCGAGCTCAACCTCGACAAGCTGCTCGAGGCGATCGTGCTGACCGCCGACGCGTCCCTGGACCTGCGGGCGAACCCGACCCAGGACGCCCAGGGCCTCGTCATCGAGGCACACCTCGACAAGGGCCGTGGCCCCGTCGCGACCGTGCTCGTGCAGCGCGGCACGCTGCGGGTCGGCGACTCGATCGTCGCCGGTCCGGCCCACGGCCGTGTCCGCGCCATGATCGACGAGCACGGCGACCCGATCGAGGAGGCCGACCCCTCGCGTCCCGCGATGGTGCTGGGTCTGTCCGCCGTCCCCGGCGCCGGGCAGAACTTCATCGTCGTCGACGACGACCGGATGGCCCGCCAGATCGCCGAGAAGCGCGAGGCGCGCGAGCGTGCCGCCAACCAGGCCCGCTACCGCGTGCGCCGTACCCTCGAGGACTTCATGGCCTCCATGGAGAAGGGCGAGAGCCAGGAGCTCAACCTCATCCTCAAGGGCGACGTGTCCGGTTCGGTCGAGGCGCTCGAGGACGCCCTGGCCAAGATCGACGTGGGCGACGAGGTGTCGCTGCGCGTCATCGACCGCGGTGTCGGTGCGATCACGGAGACCAACGTCGACCTGGCCGCCGCCTCCGACGCGATCATCATCGGCTTCAACGTCCGCCCTCAGGGCAAGGCGACGGAGCTGGCCGACCGCGAGGGCGTGGAGATCCGCTACTACACGGTGATCTACCAGGCGATCGACGAGATCGAGGCCGCCCTGAAGGGCATGCTCAAGCCGGAGTTCGAGGAGTCGACCCTCGGCCAGGCGGAGATCCGCGCGATCTTCCGCTCGTCGAAGATCGGCAACATCGCCGGCTGCATGGTCATCGACGGAGTCATCCGCCGCAACGCGAAGGTGCGCGTCATCCGCGACGGTGCGGTGGTCGCCGACAACCTAGACCTCGCCTCGCTGAAGCGGGAGAAGGACGACGCGTCCGAGGTCCGCGAGGGCTTCGAGTGCGGCCTGGTGCTGCGGAACTTCCAGGACATCAAGGAGGGCGACATCGTCGAGGCCTTCGAGATGCGGGAGATCCCCAGGTCGTAGCGACCGTAGTGGTCTCGACAAGCTCGACCGACGCCGTCGAGCTTGTCGAGACCCTCACCGTTGATAGGAAGAACCCATGGCAAACCCGCGTGTGCGCAAGATCGCCGATCGGATCCAGGTGCTCGTGGCCGAGATGCTGGAGCGGCGGATCAAGGACCCGCGTCTCGGGTTCATGACCATCACCGACGTCCGGCTCACCGGCGACAGCCAGCAGGCGACGATCTTCTACACCGTGCTCGGCGAGGACGCCGACTACGCGAGCACCGCGGCCGCGCTGGAGTCGGCCAAGGGCCTGCTGCGCTCCGAGGTGGCCAAGCAGCTCGGCATGCGGCACGCACCGTCGCTGACGTTCGTGCCCGACGAGATCCCCGAAGCGGCCCGTCACCTCGACGAGGTGCTCGCCCAGGCCCGACTGTCGGATGCCGAGGTGGCTGCGGTCCGCGAGGGCAAGACCTACGCCGGCGAGCCCGACCCGTACAAGAAGCCCCGCGAGGACGACGACCTCGACGAGGACGACGAGGGCGAGTGACCCCCGGACCTGGCGTCCGGGCTGGTCGTCGTCGACAAGCCCGGGGGGATGACGTCGCACGACGTCGTCGCCCGGGTCCGCCGCCTGGCCGGCACCCGCAAGGTCGGGCACGCCGGCACCCTCGACCCGATGGCCACCGGCGTGCTGGTGCTCGGCGTCGAGCGGGCGACCCGGCTGCTCGGCCACCTGATGCTCACCGAGAAGGCGTACGACGCCACGGTGCGGCTCGGCGTCGCCACCACGACCGACGATGCCGAGGGCGAGGTGACCGCGCGGGTCTCCACCTCCGGCCTGGACGAGCCGACCGTCCGGGCAGCGGCTGCGCTGCAGGTCGGCACGATCGAGCAGGTGCCGTCGGCCGTCTCGGCCATCAAGGTCGACGGCAGGCGTGCCTACGCCCGCGTCCGTGCGGGCGAGGACGTCGCCCTCGAGCCGCGCACGGTGACCGTGCACGAGCTCGTCGTGCACGACGTCCGGGCGGGCGCGGAGACGGTCGACCTCGACATCGCCGTGCGCTGCTCGAGCGGCACCTACATCCGGGCGATCGCTCGCGACCTCGGCGCCGCACTCGGGGTGGGCGGCCACCTGACCGCGCTGCGTCGTACGGCCGTCGGACCCTATGACCTGACGCTCGCACGTACCCTCGACGAGCTGGCCGACGACTTCGCGACCGTCTCGATCGCCGACGCCGCGCGGACGTCGTTCGATGCTCTCGACCTCGGCGACGAGCAGGCGAGCGACGTACGTGTCGGCAGGGCGCTCGACCTCGACCTCGCCGGCCTCACCGCGCTGTTCGACCCGGCGGGGGAGTTCCTGGCCCTCTACGAACCGCGCGACGGTCGGGCCCGGGCCGTTGCCGTCTTCGTCTGAACCGCGTCGCTAGTCTTCCCACCGTGCAGATCTGGCGTGCGTTCGACGAGGTCCCCGGGGACCTGCGCCGCACCGCCGTGGTGATCGGCAACTTCGACGGCGTCCACCTCGGCCACCGCCGCGTCCTGGCGCGGGCCGCGGAGATCGCTGCCGAGCGTGACCTGATGGTCGTGGCTGTCACGTTCGACCCGCACCCGATGGCCGTGCTCCGGCCCGAGCACGCGCCGGTCACGCTGACCACGATCGAGGAACGCGCCGCCCTGCTCGGCGAGGCCGGCGCCGCCGCGGTCCTGGTGCTGCCCTTCTCCCGGGAGATCGCGAGCTGGTCACCCGAGGAGTTCGTCGACCGGGTGTTGGTCGACGTCCTGCACGCCGCTGCTGTCGTCGTCGGCACGAACTTCCGGTTCGGCCACCGGGCCTCGGGCGACGTGGCGATGTTGACCTCCGCCGGACTGTCGCGCGACTTCACCGTCGAGGGCGTCGAGCTCGACGGCGGCCCGCAGGTGTGGTCCTCGACGTACGTCCGGACCTGTCTGGCCGCCGGTGACGTCGCGGGCGCGGCGGAGGCGCTCGGTCGACCGGTGACGGTCCGCGGCGTGGTCGTCCGCGGCGAGCGGCGCGGCCGCGAGCTCGGCTTCCCGACCGCGAACGTGCCCGTCGGTGCCGGCGGCGGCGTACCCGCCGACGGCGTGTACGCCGGGTGGTTGCGACGGCTGGACACCGGCGAACGGTTCCCCGCCGCGATCAGCGTCGGCACCAACCCGACCTTCGACGGGCCGCGCGAGCGTCGCGTGGAGAGCTACGTGCTCGACCGCGAAGACCTGACCCTCTACGACGTGGAGGTGGAGGTGGAGTTCGTGGACCGCCTGCGCGGGATGGTCCGCTTCGACTCGGTCGAGGACCTGGTCGCGCAGATGCACGACGACGTCGCTCGTACCCGCGACCTGCTGGCGGGCTGAGGCGACCGATGGCCGACGTCCGCGCCGCCGCGGCCCGTGATGCCGAGCGGTGGTTCCTCGCGCACGGGCTGCCGTACTTCGTGGACGGCGTCCGCGCCAAGGTGCAGTCCCGGCTGTCGCGCTCGCGGGTCGTGGTGGTGTTGGCGGGCGCGCTCGTCGTCGCGGCCGCGGCCGGCGTGGGCATCGGCCTGGCCAGCGCGTCGCTGTCCTTCGGCTTCGCGACGACCTGCTGGTTGCTGCTCGGTCTCGTGGCGGCGTACGCCCTCGTCGTCCTCCGCATGCACGACATCGCCGGCTGGGCCCTCCGGCGCGCCTTCGCCAGCCTCGGGCTGCTGTTCCCGCTGGCCACGCGCGCCCTGCCGATGCTGCTGCTGTTCGTGACGTTCCTCTTCATCAACACCGAGGTCTGGCAGGTGACGTCGGCCATGGATGCGGGCGTGCTCTGGACCGCCGTGCTGTTCTTCGGCGTGGCGGCGACCGGGTTCCTGCTGGCGCGTCTCGACGAGGAGCTCGACCTGTTCGACGACGAGATCACCGCCGAGACGCTGCTCGACGTCACCGGGGACACGCCGCTGGCTCCGACGGCGCGGCGGCTGGTCGACGAGGGCGTCGACCTGCAGGCCCAGGCCCAGGTGACCGGGCTGCAGAAGTTCAACCTGGTGCTGGCCCTGCTCGTGGCCCAGGCCGTGCAGGTGCTGCTGCTCGCCGTCGCCGTGTTCGCGTTCTTCGTGATCTTCGGGGTGGTCGCGATCGACGACGCGGTGATCAGCACCTGGGTGACGACCGCGGGCACGCCGCACTACGACCTCGGACAGCACCTGGTCAGCAGCGAGCTGGCACGCGTCTCGGTGTTCCTGGCGGCGTTCAGCGGCCTGTACTTCACGGTGTACGCCGTGATGGACACCAACTACCGCGCGCAGTTCTTCACCGAGATCGAGCGTGAGCTCGCCCGAGTGGTCGGCGCCCGGATCTGCTACCGCGAGCTCCAGCGCACTCCTGGGGAAGGCGCGTCCTAGGCGTCCAGGTCCTGCTCGACCAGGGCGGCGATCTTGTCGACGGCGTCCTGGCTGTCGGAGGTGACCTCGACGCTGTCGCCCTTCCCGGCGCCCAGCGTCATGATCATCAGGGCCGAGCTTGCGTCCACCGGGTCACCGCCGGGGGTGGCCAGCGTCACCTCGGCATCGAGCTCGCCGGCCGCCTCGGAGATGATCGCGGCGGGACGGGCGTGGAGGCCGACGGCGGAACCGACGACGACGGTCTTGGTGGGCATGGTGCTCCTTCGTGTTGGTGGACGGATCTCAGCGGGACTCAGCCGACGGGGACGATGTCCTCGTCGTTGGCGGGCCAGACGGTCTTGGCGACCATCACCGCGGCGGCGCCCACGAGCACTCCCGCCAGCAGGGCAAAGAGGTACCCGGCGATGTTGTGCACGGCGAACAGCACGAAGATGCCGCCGTGCGGCGCACGTACCGAGACGTTCAAGGCTTCTGAGAGCGCCCCGGTCACGGCGCTTCCAAGCATGATCGACGGGATGACGCGCAACGGGTCGGCCGCCGCGAACGGGATCGCCCCCTCCGTGATGAACGACGCCCCGAGCAGCCAGCCCGCCTTGCCGTTCTCGCGCTCGGGGATGTTGAACAGGTGCGGTCGTACGACGGTCGCGAGCGCGAGCGCGATCGGCGGCACCATGCCGGCGAGCATGACCGCGGCCATGATCTTCAGCCGCGGGTCATCGGCGGCAGCGGTTGCTGCGGCACCGACCCCGGCCGCCGCGAAGCTGTAGGCCACCTTGTTGAGAGGTCCGCCCATGTCGAACGCCATCATCAGGCCGAGCACGATGCCGAGGAGGACAGCGCTGGAGCCGCTCATGTCGTTCAGCCCGCTGGTCAGCTTGTCCATGAGCCAGCTGATCGGGCGACCCAGCACGACGAGCATGACCAGGCCGGCGAGGATGCTGGTGAGGAGGGGGATGACCAGTACGGGCATCAGGCCGCGCGCCCAGCTGGGCACCTTCCACCCGGTGATCCACTTGGCGATGATGCCGGCCAGCACGCCGCCGACGATGGCGCCGAGGAAGCCGGTGGCCGGCAGCCCCGAGCCGTCGGCGTCGGTGAACCCGCCGATGTTGGCGGCGAGGCCACCCATCACGAACCCGGGCGCGATGCCGGGACGGTCGGCGATCGCGTAGGCGATGTAGCCGGCCAGCGCCGGCACGAAGAACGCGAACGCCGTCTTGCCGATGACGAAGAAGATGGCGCCGAGGTAGGCGAAGAACCCGGAGCCGAACAGTGCGTGGTCCAGGCCGGACGCGTCAACGTCCGGCAGGTTGAACAGGGTGTTGTGGGCGACGATCTCGCCGAACGGGTTGACGATCTCGTAGCCGCCGAAGAGGAAGCTCAAGGCGATCAACAGACCGCCGGCGGCGACGAACGGGATCATGTACGAGACACCGGTCATGAGCACGCGACGCGCGTGGCTGCCCCAGGACTCTGCGGCCCCGGACGTGTGGCCCGCGTCGCCACCCCCGGCCGTGCCCTCGACACGCGGGGCGTTCGGGTCGGCGGCGTTGCGGATCGCCTCGGCGATCATCGCGTCGCCGTCGTCGATGGGCCGCTTGACGCCGGAGTTCACGACGGGCAGCCCGGCGAAGCGAGCGCGGTCGCGCACGCCCACGTCGACGGCGAAGATGACCGCGCCGGCGGCGGCGATGGTCTCGCGGGCGAGCGGGGTCGCACCGGCGGAGCCCTGGGTCTCGACGTGGATCTCGACGCCGGCCCGGGCCGCGGCGGCCTCGAGCGCCTCGGCGGCCATGTAGGTGTGCGCGATCCCAGTGGGACACGCCGTCACCGCGACGAGGGACGGCTTCGCGTCCGGTGCGGTCGGAGTCGCGGCGGAGGCCGGCGTGGCCGCGGCAGGCGTGGCTGCCGGTGCCTCGTCGCCGACCACACCACTCACGAGCTCGACGACCTGGGCGGGCGTGGTCGCCGCTCGCAGGCTGTCGGTGAACTCCTTCTTCACCAGCGCCCGGGCCAGCTTGGCGAGCAGCTTGAGGTGGGAGGCGTCGCCGCCGGCGGGTGCCGCGATCAGGAAGGCGAGATCGGCAGGCCCGTCCTTGGCGCCGAACTCGACGCCGGGGGAGAGCCGGGCGAAGGCCAGTGTCGGGATCTCCACGCCGGCGCTGCGGCAGTGCGGGATGGCGATGCCGCCGTTGAGCCCGGTCGCGGCGGTGGCCTCGCGGGCCAGGGCGTCGTCGGCGAGCTGGTTGACATCCACGGCGCGCCCGGCGTCGGCCACGATGCCTGCCATCGCACGGATGACGTCGTGTTTGTCGCTCCCGAGGTCGGCGTCGAGTCGGACGAGGTCATCGGTGATCAGGGCTGGCATGCCCCTAAGACTCCACTGATGTGACCGACTTCACCAGCACGTGCTCAGGATGTGTGTGGTCGGGCTCAGGAATGGTCGTTCCTGGTAAGGAGGCGGCCGCGCTGCCGTAGGCGACGGCCAGGGCCAGCCGCTCCTCGGGAGTCCCGCCGCGGACGTCGCCGAGCAGGTAGCCGAAAAGGCTGGAGTCGCCCGCACCGACGGTGCTGACGACGGTGGTCGGCGGCGGCGTGGCGTGCCAGGCGCCGTCACGGGTGACCAGCACGGCGCCCGCGCCGCCAAGCGTCACGAGCACGGCGCCGACCCCGCGGTCGACCAGCTGGAGGGCGGCGGTGGCAGCGGTCGCCGGCTCTGTCTCGTACGTCGTCTCGTCACCGCCGACGAACGAAGCGAGCTCCTCGCCGTTCGGCTTCATCAGGTCCGGTGCGGCGTCGGGCAGCGCCTTCACCAGCGCGGCCAACGGCCCCTCGCTGGTGTCGACCGCGACCTTGGCCGGGGTGGTGCGCAGGGCGCGCACCAGCTCGGCGTACCAGCCGTCGGGCGCCCCGGGTGGCAACGAGCCGGCGAGCACCACCCAGGTGGCGTTCGCGGCGCGGTCGAGCAGCGTCGCGGCCAGGTCGTCCAGGTGGCCGGCGTCGACGGTGGATCCCGGACTGTTGAGCTTGGTGGTGGTGCCGTCCGGTTCGGTGATCGCCAGGTTGATGCGTACGTCGCCGGCGGCCGGCGCCGGCGAGCAGGCGATCCCGGCCCGGGTGAGCTCGGTGACGAACGGGTCGTCCGGGCGTGCCGGGAAGACGGCCTCGGTGCTCAGTCCGGCGGAGACCGCGGCGCGGGAGATGTTCACTCCCTTGCCGCCTGCCTGCATCGTCACCGAGAGCAGACGCTGCACCGCGCCGCGCTCGAGGGGGCCGGCGAGGGTCACGGTGCGGTCGTTGCTCGGGTTGGGGGTGAGGGTCAGGATCAGCGGCACGGTCATGCGGTGATCACCTCGACCCCGGCCTTCTCGATGGCTCTTCGGTCACTGGCAGAGATCTCCTTGTCGGTGACGAGGGCGTCGACGTCGGACAGCTCGGCGAACTTGACCGTCCGCTCCACGCCGACCTTGCTGGAGTCGGCGAGCACGACCGTACGACGCGCACGGCTGATGATGGCCCGCTTCACCGCCGCCTCGGTCCGGTCCGGCGTGGACAGGCCGTGCTCGGGGGTCAGCCCGTTGGTGCCGACGAACGCGAGATCGGCACGGATCTGGTCCAAGGCCTCGATGGTCTCGGGGCCGACCGCGGCGTGCGTGTGCCGGCGTACCCGGCCGGGCAGCAGGTGCAGCTCGATCTGGGGCGCACCTGCGAGCTGGGCCGCGATCGGCACCGCGTGGGTGATCACGGTCATCCGCAGGTTCGGTGGGAGCATCCGGCTCAGCCGCACGGTCGTGCTGCCGGCGTCGATGATCACCGTCGAGTCGGCCCGGGGGAGGAGGTCGACGGCGGCGGCCGCGATGCGCTGCTTCTGCTCGATGCGCGACACGTCCCGGTCGGGCAGGCCGGCTTCGATCAGGGTGAGCGCGTCGGCGGACACCGCGCCGCCATGGACGCGCCGGACCAGGTGCCGGTCCTCGAGTACGGACAGGTCGCGGCGTACCGTCTCGGTGGTCACCTCGTAGCGATCGGCGAGCTCGACCACGGAGATCCGCCCGCGCTCGCGCACCAGCTGGATGATGGCCTGCTGGCGCTCCGCGGCGTACACGAGCTCCCCTGGGTGGAGTGTGGATTTGGATCTGCGTTTGTGTTGTTCTACGCCCGAATATGTTGACTGTCAAGCAAGCGCGCTGTTGAATGCCCACATGACGCACTTGCAGGGCACGCCGGTCGTCCCAGGGGTGGCCCACGCCCCCGCGCTCCTGGTCCGGGGCGAGGTGGACCCGGTGGCCATCGAGCGGTTCGGCGACGGCGGGTACGCCGACGCCGACGCGGCGCTCGCGGCGTACGACGCCGCGGCCGAGACGGTGTCCGGCCGATTCGCGGCGAAGGCGGAGAGGGCATCCGGCGCCGCCGCCGAGGTGCTCGCGGCCAGTGCCGGGCTGGCGCGGGACAAGGGCCTGCGCGGGGCGGTCAAGAAGTCACTCACCGGCGGTGCCCCGATCGTGGCCGCGGTGCACGCGGCCGTCGAGCAGTTCGTGGCCGTGTTCACCAGCATGGGCGGGCTGATGGCCGAGCGGGCCACCGACCTCCGCGACATCGAACGTCGCCTCGTCGCCCACCTCGTGGGTGAGCCGGAGCCCGGCGTCTCCCTGCCCGACACACCCGTCGTGCTCGTCGCCGAGGACCTCGCACCCGCCGACACTGCGGGCCTGGACGCCGCCATCGTGATGGCGCTGGTCACCGAGAAGGGCGGCCCGACCAGCCACACCGCGATCATCGCCCGTCAGCTGGCCATCCCGTGCGTCGTCGGCACCGCCGGTGCCCTGGAGCTCGCCAACGGCACCCGGCTGCTCGTCGACGGCACCGCCGGCACCGTCGACACCGACCCCGACGCCGACGAAGCCGACCGCAAGGTGGAGGCGGACCGCGAGCAGCGCGCGGCCCTGGCTGCGTGGGCCGGACCCGGACGCACCAAGGACGGCAACCCGGTCAAGCTGCTCGCCAACGTCGCCGACGGCGAGTCGGCCCGCAAGGCCGTGCTGCAGCCGGTCGAGGGCGTCGGGCTGTTCCGTACCGAGCTGTGCTTCCTCAACCGCCAGGACGAGCCGTCGGTCGAGGAGCAGGTCGACATCTACGCCGAGGTGCTCGAGCCCTTCGGCGAGGGGCAGTACGTCGTCGTACGCACCCTCGACGCCGGCTCGGACAAGCCGATCGCGTTCGCCACGATGGAGGGCGAGGAGAACCCCGCCCTCGGCGTGCGTGGCCTGCGACTGGCGTGGGCCAAGCCCGCGCTGCTGGAGCACCAGCTCGACGGCATCAAGGGCGCGGCCGACCGCGCCGGCACCGAGACCTGGGTGATGGCCCCGATGGTCGCCACCGTCGCCGAGGCGTCCGACTTCGCCGACCAGGTCCGCACGCGCGGGCTGAAGGCGGGAGTGATGGTCGAGATCCCGTCGGCCGCACTGCTGGCGCACCGCTTCCTCGAGGTCGTCGACTTCTTGTCGATCGGGACCAACGACCTGACCCAGTACGCCATGGCCGCCGACCGGATGGCCACCGACCTGGCGCACCTCACCGACCCCTGGCAGCCCGCCGTCCTGCACCTCATCGCGATCACCGCCGAGGCCGGCAAGCAGGCCGGCAAGCCCGTCGGCGTGTGCGGCGAGGCCGCGGCCGATCCACTGCTCGCGTGCTGCCTCGTCGGCATGGGCGTCACGTCGCTGTCGATGGCCGCCGCGGCCGTCAAGGCCGTCGGCGCCCGCCTCGCCACGGTCACCTCGCTGCAGTGCCGCGAGATGGCCGAGATCGCGCTCGCGGCTCCCGACCCGGCCGCCGGCCGGGCCGCCGTGCTCGCGCACCTGGACGGCTAGAACGTGATCCGGTAGGTCCGCTGGGTGGTGGTGTAGCCCGCCTTCTCGTACAGCGCCCGCGCGCCCTCGTTGAACCCGAAGACGTTGAGACCCAGCTCGCGCGCGCCGAGGTCGGCCGCGGCCCGGGCCGCGGCGTCCAGCACCTCCCGCCCGTAACCGCGGCGGCGCTGGTCCTCGCGTACCTCGATGTCGTAGATGAACCCGCTCGGGCCGTCCACGAAGATCCAGAGGATGCCGAGCGGGACGTCGTCGTCGTACGGCGTCCAGAGGTGCTGCCCCGCCGAGTCGACGCCGTGTGGCAACAGGTCCTGGGCCGACTCCTCGGAGGCCTCGAGGGCGGCGGCCTGGTCGGTGAACGCGCCGGAGTCGACGAGGTCCTGGGCGTACGCCGTCACCAGGTGACTGCGGTACTCCCCGAACTCCTCCTGGCTCATCGGCCGCAACGTCACCCGCGCCGGCTCGGGGACCGGGTGGGAGAGGTCGAGCAGCATCTGGGTGGCGCCGAGCCGCAACCCACGGCCGTCGACCGCCGCGGTGAGCACGGGGTCGTCGGTGCGCACCTCGAGCCCGACCGACTCCTCGCCACGCTCACGCAGCGCCTCCAGCACCGCGTCGAACGCGTCGGCGGCGTCGGCCACCGGGACGTCGAGCCGGTTCAGCAGCGTTCCACCGCGGCGTACCCTCGCCCCGGCCGTGCCCAGGACCGTGCCGCCACGGCGGATCTCCCACGTGGCGCCCTCGTCGTCGCGCGAGGTCTCGGCGGCGTCCGTGTGATGGGGGGTCACGCGGGAGAGACCGTCACGGGCACACCGCTGAGCGCCGCGTTGCCGGAGAGGTCGAGGGCGTCGGGGTCGGTGAGGTCGTTGATGGAGACGCCTGGCACCTTCGTGGCGCGGGTGAGTCGCGTGCCGTCGACCTGGTGACCGTAGCCGTGCGGGAGCGAGACCACCCCGCGCATCATGTCGTCGGTTGCCTGCACATCGACGGTGACCGTGCCGACCCGCGACGTCACCGTCACCAGCGTGCCGTCCTCGATGCCGCGGGAGACCAGGTCGTCGGGATGCATCAGCAGCTGGTGCCGTGGGCGGCCGCGGTTGACGCGCTCGATGTTGTGGAACCACGCGTTGTTGTCCTGCTTGTGCCGCCGCCCGATCAGCAGCAGCCCGTCGGCCGGCTGGTCGAGCTGGGACGCGAGCCAGGTCGTCAGCCGGGGGAGGTCGCCGACCACGAGGTCGGGTGCCAGGTCGATGCGGTGGTTCTTCGTCTGGAGGCGCTCGGGCATCGTCGGCCGCAGCGGGCCCAGGTCGATGCCCTCGGGGTGCTCACGCAGCTTTTTCAGCGTGGTCACGCCGTTGGTGCGGAGCAGCCCCGCGAGCACCTGGGTGGGGGAGACGGCGAGGCGCGCGCGCTGCCTGAGGCGTGCCCGCAACGGTGTCCGACGGACGAGCCGGCGCTGCAGCCGCAGCGCGAGCTCGCGGTAGATCTCGTGGTCGTGCATCGCGCCGGCCGGCTTCGGCAGGGCGGCAGGAGTGAACCGCGCGGTGTTCCGGACAGCCAGGCCGTGGAACACGATGTCGTAGTGGTCGCGCTCGAGCGCGGTGGTCGGCGGCAGGATCACCTCGGCATGCCGCGTGGTCTCGTTGACGTAGATGTCGATCGCGGCCATGAAGTCGAGCCCGGCGAAGGCCTCGCCGAGGCGGCGGCCGTCCGGCGTGGACAGCACCGGGTTGCCGGCGATGGTGAGCATCGCCCGGACCTGTCCGTCGCCGGGCGTCTCGATCTCCTCGCGCATCACCGCGGCGGGCAGCTCGCCGCCGTACTCAGGCGCGCCCCGCACCCGGCTCCGCCACAGGTCGTAGTGACCGGGGCCGACGAACCGCCGCGCGACGAAGTCGACCGCCGGCTCGGTGAACAGCACACCGCCGGGGTGGTCGAAGTGGCCGGTCAGGATGTTGAGGCACTGGATGCCCCACTGCGCCAGCGATCCGAACCCCGTCGTCGAGACACCGATCCGGCCGTACGCCGCGCCACCGTCGGCCGCGGCGAGCTCGCGGGCCAGGCGTCGTACGTCGTCGGCCGGGATGCCGCTGACCTGCTCGGCGGCCTCAGGCGTGAACGGCTCGACGAGCTCGCGGACCCGGTCGACCCGGTCGACGTACGGCGCCGGCCTCGTCAGGCCCTCCTCGAAGAGCGTGCGGACCATCGCCAGCACCACGACCGCGTCGGACCCCGGCCTGATGAAGTGGTGCTCGTCGGCCGCCTTGGCGGTCTCGGTGCGGCGCGGGTCGACCACGACCATCCGGCCGCCGCGTGCCTTCAGTGCACGCAGCCGGTTCGGGAAGTCGGGCACCGTCATCAGCGAGCCGTTCGAGGCCATCGGGTTGGCGCCGAAGACCAGGAAGTACGACGTCCGGTCGATGTCGGGGATCGGCAGCAGGAGCTGGTGGCCGTACAGCTGCCAGGCGACCAGCTGGTGCGGGATCTGGTCGACCGAGGAGGCGCTGAAGCGGTTGCGGGTCCGCAGCGTCTTCACCATCGCCAGCCCGTGCGTCGCCGAACCCAGCGCGTGGGCGTTCGGGTTGCCGAGGTAGACGCCGACCGCGTCCCGGCCGTGCTCGTTGACCGCCCGCGCCAGCCCGTCGGCCACCCGGTCGAGCGCCTCGTCCCAGCCGATCTCCACCCACTCGGCGTCGGCGCCCTCGCCGACGCGGCGTACGGGGCGGCGCAGCCGGTCGGGGTCGGCGTGCACGTCGGCCAGCGACACACCCTTGGGGCAGATGTAGCCGCGGGAGAGCGGGTCGGTGGGACTGCCCTTGATGGCGGTGACCCGGGCGGCGGGTCCGTCGCCCTCGATCGTCAGCTCGAGGCCGCAGATCGCCTCGCAGAGGTTGCAGACACCGAGGCGGGTGGGCACCGCCCCATCCTGTCAGAGCTGTAACAGCACGTTCGATCGACTATGCGCGCGTTCGAACGGTCATCAGGTGCAACGAACGTGCTGTTACAGCTCGGGGCGCTGTGGGGCAGCCGACCATGGCACGGCGTCCGGACGGGCAGGGGTGAGGCGGGCTATCCTGCGGCTGACGCCGTCAGCGGGGCGGCCATCGGAAGGGATCACCATGGGATACGGACTGGGCGTCTTCCTGCTCGCCATCGGCTTGATCTTCGCGCTGGCCGTCCAGGACCGCATCGACGCGATCAACCTGACGCTGATCGGCTGGATCCTGGCCGGGTGCGGCGCCCTGGTCATCGTGCTCGTCGCCATGCAGAACAACCGGGCACGCGGCGCCAGCAGCGTGGCCACCACGACCCACTCCGACGGCACCCAGACCACGACCGAGAAGCGCACCCAGAGCGACCCGCCGCCCACCGCCTGAGCCACGCCGGTGGGCTCGATCCCGCCCGGAAGCTTCTGCGATGCTGGGCGGCGTGGACGACGGTGCTGCCGCCGCGATCGCGTGGCTGCTCGGGGCGCCTGAGCCGGCGGTGCGTCACCTGACCCGCCGGGACCTGCTGGGGGAGGACTCGACAGCCGACCGGTCGGCCATCCCGCAGGGCCCGTGGGTGTCCGCGCTGCTGGCCGGACAACGGGACGACGGCGGGTTCGGGCGGGACCCGTATCGCAAGTGGACCGGGGCGCACTGGCGGCTGGTGTCGCTCGCCGAGCTCGATGCGCCGCCGGACGATCCCAGGGTGGCCGCCGCGGCCGAGCACGTGCTGGCCTGGATCGTCGACGACCTGAGATATCCGCCCCGCGTGGTCGACGGTCTGCCGCGGTCACACGCCAGCATCCACGGCAACGCGCTGGGCGCCTGCACGCGGCTCGGGCTTGCCGATGACCCGCGGACAGCACAGCTGGCCGAGGCGATCATCTCCTGGCAGTGGCCCGACGGTGGCTGGAACTGCGACAACCAGGCTGACGGGCACCGGTCGTCGTTCCACGAGACCGGTTGCACGGCGTGGGGTCTCCACGAGTACGCCGTGGCCACCGGTCACCAGGGCGCCCGTCGGGCCGCTGATCGGGCCGTCGAGCTCTTCCTGCAGCACCGCGTCTTCCGCCGGGCGGGCACGGGCAAGCCCATCAACGCACGATGGCTGTCGACCCCCTATCCGTCGTACTGGCACTACGACGTGCTCTCCGCCCTGCTCGTCATCGCTCGCAGCGGCAAGGCCACGGATCCCCGGGCCTCGGATGCCCTGGACCTGCTGCAGGACAGACGACGGCCCGACGGTCGCTGGAACGCCCAGGCGCAGTGGTGGCGGCCTGCCGGAAGCCGGGTCACTCCGGAGGTCGTCGAGTGGGGTCCGGCGGGCGAGCCCAACCTGATGGTGACCCTCAACGCGATGCGGGTGCTCGCAGCGGCCGGTCGACTGGACGCCTGACTCGCGCTACGCGGGCCGCTGGCGACCATCCACTCAGGGTCGACCGCAACGGTCGACACGGTCCCAGGGCCAGTCGGTTGCCAGCCACCGGGCGACGGCGTCGGCGAGCGGCACGTCGAGGCTCGCCCGGTCGGCCCGCACCCAGGACTTCGCCCTCACGTCCCACTCCTCGGAGGCCGAGGGGTACAGGTAGACGCAGCCGATGACGTCGCCGTCGCCCGGGTCCAGGACCGTGAACGTGAAACCGGCGCGTCGCGCGAAGTCGTCTGCGTGTTGGCGAAGGTCGGAGAGGTTCTCCTCGAGCGTCATGCCGTTGGGAGGCGGCCAGCGACTTTCCTGGTAGCTGGGCGTCGAGCGGATGTGTTCGATGCTCGACATCCAGGCCGCATGGTCGGCCTCGTTGTGCTGCGGGCCCAGCGGCTCGAGGCGGAACTCCTCGTTGACCAGTGACGTCGGCGGATCGAAGTCAACGGGAACGAACCTGTCCGAGGCCATGACCGGGGACCGTACTGCACGGGCAGGTGCACGGTCGGTTGCCGGGACCGCTGGTCAAAGCGGGCGCCACTGACGCTCGAGCAGCCCGTACACCCAGGAGTCCGAGACCTCGCCGTTCACGATGCAGTCCTCGCGCAACGTGCCTTCACGCTCGAACCCGAGCTTCTCCAGGACGCGGGCGGATGCGACGTTGCGGGTGTCGGTCTCGGCCTGGACCCTGTTCAGGTCCAGCGTCTCGAAGGCCCACTGCAGCAGTGCGCGCGCTGCCTCCGTCGCGTAGCCGTGGCCCCAGGCGGCTTCGCCGAGGCAGTAGCCCATCGACGCGCTGCGGTAGTCAGGGTTCCATCGGGTCAGACTGCACCAGCCGAGGAAGGCTCCGTCGGAGCCGCGATCGATGGCCAGCCGCGCCCCGCTGCCCTCCTCCGCGATCTGGCGGCACCTGGCGATGAAGCGCTCGGCGCGCGCAGGCTCGCTCCACGGCGGTGAGTCCCAGTAGCGCAGCACGTGGGCATTGCTGTGCAGCGCGAACAGGTCATCGGCATCCGCGCTGTCGAAGGGGCGCAATCGCAGGCGAGCGGTGGACAGCGTGGGAGTGGGCAGGGGCACGCGTGCGATGGTGCCTGGTCAGGAGGGTGGCGAGCCAAGGGATATGCGCGTACCGATGATTTCGCGCGGCAGATGTTGTCGGTAGTGGCATGACAGCGACCTATACCTTCGACATCTTCTCCAGCATCGACGGGTTCAGCTCCTACGCACCCCCGGGCGACTGGGGCGGTTACTGGGGCAAGCAGGGCCCCGAGCTGCTCGACCACCGGTTCGCGACGTACGACGGCGAGCAGCGGATGGTCTTCGGAGCCAACACCTACCGTGCCTTCGCGGGGATGTTCGCTGCCAGCAGCGAGGGCGACGACGTCCGCGACGCGTGGGTGGACCGGATGCGGAGCCTGCCGACGTACGTCGTCTCCTCGACGCTGCAGGAGCCTCTCGACTGGCCGGACGCAACGGTCCTCAGCGGGGACGCGGTCGAGATCGTCGGCCGGCTCAAGGAGGAGTCCGACGTCCCGTTGCGCTCGCACGGCAGCCTGATGCTCAATCGGGCCCTCTTGGCGGCAGGGCTGGTCGACCGCGTGCAGCTGACGGTGTACCCGGTGATCGCCGGCCAGACCGGGGACGAGCCGATCTTCGCGGGAGCGGCCGACTTCGACCTGGAGCTGCTCGAGAGCCGGACCCTCGACTCCCACATCACGGAGCTGACCTATCGGCCCACCCTGCGCACGTGGGACGCGTAGCAGGCGTCGGGGAGGATCACCACGATGTTGTCTGATTGCGGCCGACCCGTTCGTAGCACTGACGAGGGGTCGCCCACGAGGGGCCGCCACGACCACAGGAGAGCACCCATGCAGCATGCGGAGCCCGTTGCCCGCCGTCTCTTCGAGCTCACCGAGCCGATCTCGATGGTCAACTTCTCGTCACCGGAGCCCAACGACGCGATGGCCGCGCTCGGCTTCCGCAGCTACTGGGACGGCTACTTCGCGGGACGCTCCGCGCCGCTCGGTCGGGTCCCGGCCGAGGTGGTCCACGCGGCCTTCTACAACTTCGCGGACGGTGAGGTGGCCCGCCACATCCCCAAGGTCTGGAACAAGACCACTCCCGAAGCTGCGCACGCCGCGCGCGAGCAGGGGTGTGTGGCGGCGCTGCGAAACATCCTCGGCGACCTCGTCGAGACTCCCGGGTTCGCGCGCTCCGCCGAGCTCCTCGCCAAGGCATCGACCAGCGCCCCGACCGAAGGACGGGTGATGTACGCCGCCCTCCGCGCGCTCCCGATGCCCGAGGAGCCCGTCGCCCGGCTCTGGCACGCGGCCAACATGCTCCGCGAGCACCGCGGGGACGGCCACATCGCTGCGCTGGTGTCCGAACGGATCGGCGGGACCGAGGCCCACGTGCTCAACGCCCTCGACAGGGGCATCTACCCGGCGGAGTCGTTCGGCCGGATCCACCACCTCCCCGAGGCCCGCCTGGCCGAGGTCATGGACGGCCTGCGCAACCGCGGCCTCCTCGATGCCTCCGGCCACTTCACCGAGGCAGGGCGTGCGACCAAGACCCGGATCGAGTCCCAGACCGACGCCCTCGCCGAAGCTCCGTACCGCGGGCTCGAGCCGCTCGAGCTCGACGAGCTGATCGCCCTGCTCGACCCCATCGCCGCCAGGCTCGAGGCCACGGGGTCGAACTCGGACGCTGTGGCCTAGCCGCCGGCAGCACCAGCGCCGACTCGGCGCCACGGCGTTCGTAGTCTGTGCCTGTGACCGACGACCTCGACCTGGACGCGGTGGACCAGCGGGTGCTGGGCAGCTTGCTGGAGAAGCAGGTCACGGTGCCGGCGAGCTACCCGATGACGCTCAACGCCTTGCGGACCGCGTGCAACCAGACGAGCAGCCGCGACCCGGTGACCGACTACGACGAGCAGATGCTGGTCGAGCGGATGAAGAGCCTGAAGGACCGTGGTCTCGTCCGGGTGGTCTGGGCGGACCGCGGACCGCGCACCTTGAAGTACCACCAGCTGCTCGAGGAGCGGCTCGCCCTCGAGCCCGACGAGCGCGCGCTCGTCACCGTGCTGCTGCTCCGCGGCCCCCAAGCACCCGGAGAGCTGAGGACCCGCACCGAACGGCTGCACTCGTTCTCCGACCGGGAAGAGGTCGAGGCCGTGCTGCGCCGGCTGGCGGCGCCGACGGATGAACGGCCGACGCCGCTGGTACATGAGCTCGAACGCCGGCCGGGCCAGCAGGACCGCCGGTGGGTGCACCTGCTGGGGCCGGTCGAGGGCGACGGCCCCGCGGCCCCGACCGCGCCGGCCGTGGACCGCGAGAGCGTGCTCGCCGAGGGACGGGCCACCCGCGACGCGAAGGTCCGGGCGGCCTACGACGCCGTTGCGGCGGCGTACGCCGACCGCCTCGGGCACGAGCTGGACCGCAAGCCGTTCGACCGCTGGCTGCTCGACCGCGTCGCAGCGCTGGCCGACGGCGGGCCGGTCGTCGACGTCGGGACCGGCCCCGGTCATGTGGCCGGTCATCTCGCCGCCGCCGGCGCGGACGTCACCGGGGTCGACCTCTCGCCCGGCATGGTGGCGCAGGCGCGCGAGCTGTTCCCGCACCTGACCTTCACGGTCGGCAACCTGACGGACCTGCTCCGGCCGCCGGCCGCGTCGGGCTGGGCGGCCGTCACGGCGTGGTACGCCCTGGTCCACCTCGCGGGCTCCGAGCTCGCGCCGGCCGTCGCGTCGCTCGCCCGCGTCATCGCGCCCGGCGGCTGGCTCGCACTCGCCCTGCACGCCGGTGCCGAGGTGCATCACGCCGACGAGCTGATGGACCAGCCGGTGGACGTCGACTTCGTGCTGCACGACCCCGACGTGGTGGTGGCTGCGATCAGGGCGGCCGGGCTGGTCGACGTGGAGTGGTACCTCCGCGGGCCGCTCGAGGGCGAGGTCGAGACCGACCGGCTGTACGTGCTGGGACGACGACCGTAGGAGGAGTGCCGGGTTTCGTGACGGGACTTCGTCCCTCCTCAACCACCGGAAAGCCTGCTGGTGGTCGAGGAAGGCGCGCTAGCGCCTGTCACGAGACCCGGCGAGAGACCCGCGGCCTTGTCGCGGGGTTTCGTGACGGGACTTCGTCCCTCCTCAACCACCGGGGGTCACAACCGCAGCTGCATCTCCAGCGTGCGCTCGACGTCGCGGAACCCGAGGAGGTCGTTGACGGCGTTCATCGGGGCGTTCACACCGGCCACGGCGGTGAAGACGTAGCGGCATCCGGGGAACCGTTCGCGCACGGCCTGCAGGTTGATGAGCTTCATGACGAGCCCGAGCCGGTGGCCGCGATGGCCCGGAATCACCAGGGTGCCGCCCTGGAGGGCACGCCACGACGCGGCGTCGTTGACGAACAGCTCGGTCGTGGCCACGCACGTGCCGTCGGCGGCGTACGAGAGGACGCCGAACTGGTGGCGGCCGGTCGCCAGGAACCGCTCGTCGCGACCGGCGACGCGTTCGGGCGTCCAGACCTCGTCCTCGAGGTCCAGGTCGCCCAGGGGAGCCTGGCTGTTGAAGGCCTCGCCCATCTGGCAGTACCCCTCGACGAGCGGCTCGGGGACGCGGTCCTGCCACGGCTCGAAGCGGTACTCGGCGTGGTGCGCCGCGGCCTCCGCGGCCAGGGCCGGCCAGCCGGGCGCGGACTCGTCGAGGTCGCACACCCGCGACATCTCGGCGATGCCCAGCTCGAACCCGCGGCTGGTCAGGAACGCCTCGCCCGGGCCGGGCCGGTCGACGGGGGAGTACGGCGCGGTCAACAGCACGGTGCGGCCGGCCGCGCGACTCCGCTCGGCGATGGCCGTGAGCAGGGCGGTGCCGATCCCACGCCGGCGATGGTCGGGGTGCACGAAGAACGAGGCCTCGGCCACGTGCTGGTTGTCGAGGTTGGGCAGCGCCAGGCTGGCCATGCCGACCACCTGGCCGTCGGCAGTCGCCGACCACAGCACCTCGTCCATGTCGTCGCGAGCGGTCGTCCACGTCGCGTACGCCGTGGCCCACGGCGCCCACACCTCGAACGGCCGGTCGGCCCGCGCGGCCGCCGAGACGTCGTACATGGCGTGGATCAACGACTCGTTGGCCGGGTCCATCGGGTCGACCTCGACCAGGGTGACGTCCATGGGGAGACCGTAGGGACGGCCGCCCCCCGCCGCTCGTCAATTAGAGCGTCCGCAGGCCCGCTGATAGCCTTTCCCGGTTGTCCGGACCCCTTCGAGGACCGGCGACACGCCGTGAAGCGGCCGCGGATTCCAGTGCCCGGGTGAACAGGCCCCGGCGCGCCGCGCAACGAGAACCGAGAGGAGCCCCGCATGTCGATCGGAACCGACGCGGAGACCAAGAAGAAGATCATCGCCGAGTACGCCACGACCGAGGGTGACACCGGTTCCCCCGAGGTGCAGATCGCGCTGCTGAGCCACCGCATCGCGCACCTCACCGAGCACCTCAAGATGCACAAGCACGACCACCACAGCCGTCGCGGGCTGCTGCTCCTCGTGGGTCAGCGCCGGCGTCTGCTCAACTACCTGCAGAAGACCGAGATCGAGCGCTACCGCTCGATCGTCGAGCGTCTCGGCCTGCGCCGCTGACGTCATGAAGGGCCCACATCGTGGGCCCTTCGCTACATTTCAACTAGAAAACAAGTCCAGGAGCGATCCGCGAGACAGCCCTCCGGTCCTCGGTAGTGATTTTCAGAACGCCGTTCGGGCGCTCTGCGGATCTCGATCGAAGACCGGCCTCCGCCACCAGGCGGGGAAGCCGCGGGTCATGTCGCGGGATCGCTCCGCGCACAGATAGGAGAGCCTTTCGTGGCTCAGACTCACACCGAACCGATCATCTCCGCGGTCGAGGCCGTCATCGACAACGGCAAGCACGGCACTCGCACCGTCAAGTTCGAGACCGGCCTGCTGGCCCGTCAGGCGGCTGGGTCCGTCACGGCGTACCTCGACGACGAGACCATGCTGCTGTCGGCCACCACGGCCGGCAAGACGCCCAAGGACCAGTTCGACTTCTTCCCGCTGACGATCGACGTCGAGGAGCGGATGTACGCCGTGGGCCAGATCCCTGGCTCGTTCTTCCGCAGCGAGGGTCGTCCCGGTGAGGACGCCATCCTCACCTGCCGCCTGATCGACCGCCCGCTGCGCCCGACGTTCAAGAAGGGCCTGCGCAACGAGGTCCAGGTCGTCATCACGGTCCTGTCGCTCGACCCGGCCATGCCGTACGACGTGCTGGCGATCAACGCCGCGTCGCTGTCGACCCAGCTCTCCGGCCTGCCGTTCTCCGGTCCCGTCGGCGGCGTCCGCGTCGCCCTGATCGAGGGCCAGTGGGTGGCGTTCCCGTCCCACGGCCAGCTCGAGGACGCGACGTTCGACATGGTCGTCGCCGGCCGCGTCACCGAGACCGGCGACGTCGCGATCATGATGGTCGAGGCCGAGGCCACCGAGCAGACGTGGAACCTCGTCCAGTCCGGCGCCCAGGCGCCGACCGAGGAGATCGTCGCCGGCGGGCTCGACGCCGCCAAGCCGTTCATCAAGCAGCTGTGCGAGGCGCAGTCGCAGCTGGCCGCCGAGGCCGCCAAGCCGGTCATGGAGTTCCCGGTCTTCCTCGACTACGAGGACGACGTGTACGCCGCCGTCGAGGCCGCTGCGAAGGACGACACCGCCGTCGCCCTGCAGATCGCCGGCAAGCAGGACCGCGAGGAGCGCCTCGACGCCATCAAGGCCGTCGTCCTCGAGAAGGTCGGCCCCGAGTTCGAGGGTCGCGAGAAGGAGATCGGCGCGGCGTTCCGCTCGCTGAACAAGGCCCTGGTCCGCGAGCGCGTGCTGCGCGACAAGGTCCGCATCGACGGCCGCGGCCTGGCCGACATCCGTCCGCTGCACGCCGAGGTCGCCGTGATCCCGCGCGTCCACGGCTCGGCGCTCTTCGAGCGCGGCGAGACCCAGATCCTGGGTGTCACCACGCTGAACATGCTGACCCTCGAGCAGAAGCTCGACACCCTGTCGCCGGAGAAGGCGCGGCGCTACATGCACAAGTACGTGTTCCCGCCCTTCTCCACCGGTGAGACCGGCCGCGTGGGCTCGCCCAAGCGGCGCGAGGTCGGACACGGTGCCCTGGCCCGACGGGCGCTGCTGCCGGTGCTGCCGACGCGCGAGGAGTTCCCCTACGCCATCCGGCAGCTCTCCGAGGCCATGGGCTCCAACGGCTCCACCTCGATGGGCTCGGTCTGCGCCTCGACGCTTTCCCTTCTCCAGGCCGGTGTCCCGCTGAAGGCCCCCGTGGCCGGCATCGCGATGGGCCTGATCTCCGGCGAGGTCGACGGCCAGACGTCGTACGTCGCGCTGACCGACATCCTGGGAGCCGAGGACGCCTACGGCGACATGGACTTCAAGGTCGCCGGCACGCGTGAGTTCGTGACCGCGCTCCAGCTCGACACCAAGCTCGACGGCATCCCCGCCGAGGTGCTGGCGTCGGCGCTGACCCAGGCCCGTGACGCCCGTCTGGCGATCCTCGACGTGATGGCCGAGGCCATCGACGCGCCCGAGGAGATGTCGATCTACGCCCCGCGGATCATCACCATCAAGATCCCCGTGGACAAGATCGGCGAGGTCATCGGCCCCAAGGGCAAGGTGATCAACCAGATCCAGGACGACACCGGCGCCCAGCTGACGATCGAGGACGACGGCACCATCTACATCGGTGCCACCAACGGCGAGGCGGCCGAGGCCGCGAAGAACGCCGTCAACGCGATCGCCAACCCGACGATGCCCGAGGTCGGCGAGCGCTACCTCGGCACCGTCGTGAAGACGACGAACTTCGGTGCGTTCGTCTCGCTGCTGCCCGGCAAGGACGGCCTGCTGCACATCACCAAGCTGCGGGCCCTGGTCGGCGGCAAGCGGGTCGACAACGTCGAGGACGTCGTCTCGGTCGGCCAGAAGATCCAGGTCCAGATCGCCGAGATCGACGACCGCGGCAAGCTGTCGCTGGTGCCGGTGGTCGAGGAGGACGCGAAGTCCGAGCCTTCCGTCGACGCCGACCCATCAGCTGGCCAACCCGTCGCGACGCCCGACCCCGGCTCCGACGAGGAGTGAGCACCCGCACCCTCAAGACGGTTCGCAACAGCGCCGGGCAGGTGACGTCGCTGGTGCGGCGTACGGTCCTGCCCGGCGGCCTGCGCGTGATCAGCGAGCAGGTCGCCGGCGCACGCTCGGCCAGCATCGGGGTGTGGGTCGACGTCGGGTCCCGTGACGAGACACCGGCCCTGCATGGCTGCTCGCACTTCCTCGAGCACCTGCTGTTCAAGGGGACGGCCGAGCGCTCGGCGCTGGACATCTCGGTGGCCCTCGACGCGGTGGGTGGGGAGTTCAACGCCTTCACCTCCAAGGAGTACACCTGCTTCCACGCGCGGGTGCTCGACGAGGACCTGCCGCTGGCGATCGACGTGCTCGGCGACATGATCACGTCCTCGACGATCACGGCCGAGGACGTCGAGGCCGAGCGCGACGTGATCCTCGACGAGATCGCGATGCACGACGACGACCCCGACGACGTGGTGCACAACCTGTTCGCGTCACAGGCGTACGGCGACTCGCCCCTGGGCCGTCCGATCGCGGGTACCGACGACTCGATCAAGGCGATGACCCGCGACCAGGTCTGGCGGTTCTACAAGCGCCACTACGCCGCGCCGCACATGGTCGTGTCGATCGCCGGCAACCTCGACCATGCGACCTGCGTACGTCGCGTGAAGAAGGCCTTCGCCCGCAACGGCTTCCTCTCCGACGACGCCGCCGTTCCCGCGTCCCCACGCCGGGGCCGCACTCGGCGCGGGATCTCGGGCTCGGCGTCGGCCAAGCGTCCCTTCGAGCAGGTCAACCTGGTGCTGGGCGTCAACGGCGTCCCGCGCGGCGACGACCGGCGCTTCGCGCTGGGCGTGCTGAACACCGCGCTCGGCGGGGGTACGTCGTCACGGCTGTTCCAGGAGGTCCGCGAGAAGCGCGGCCTCGCGTACTCGGTGTTCTCCTTCGCCTCCCACCACGCCGACGCCGGCCTGGTCGGCGTCTCGGTCGGCTGCCTGCCGGCGAAGCTCGACGAGGTGCTGGCCGTCGTCCGTGCCGAGCTCGCCCGCGTCTCCGCCGACGGCCTCACCGACGACGAGCTCCAGCGCGGCAAGGGTCAGCTCCGCGGCGGCCTCGTCCTCGGCCTCGAGGACTCCGGCTCCCGGATGTCCCGTCTCGGCAAGGGCGAGCTGGTCGGCGACCCGCTCCTCTCGATCGACGAGGTCATCGAGCGCATCGACGCCGTCACCCTCGACGACGTACGACTGCTCGCCAAGGAGCTCTTCTCCCAGCCCGAGATCCTCGCCATCGTCGCCCCGTAGCTGCCGGCCCGGCTCAGCTGTATCAGCACGTTCGTCGTACTTGTCGCTCGTTTGAACGGTCGGGGAGGCGAACGAACGTGCTGTTACATCTGCCGAAGGCCACGTGCCGGAGCCCACAAGCGGCCCACAGGAGTGGTTCGGGAGACTTCATCCACAGGGGTAGGGCCGACGTCGGACAAGCACCTCCCAGGTCGAGCACCGTTGGCGCATGCACGGATTCGAAGGTCACCCGGGCCTTGCAGCTGTCCTGGCCCGGCAGCGTGGGCTGATCACCCGGCGGCAGGCACTCGACCTCGGGATCTCGAGCGCCCACATTGCCGGGTTGGTCCGCACGGGGACGTGGGTGCTGGTCAGGCGCGGGGTCTACATGCCCGGCGACTTGTGGCGAGCACTCAACGTGTACGACGGCCGCGAGCGGATGCGGGCCAGGGCGGCGCACCTGCAGGCGAGAGCGGCTCACGTCCTGAGCCACGAGTGCGCAGCCCGCGAGCTCGAGATGCCGATCCTGGCTCCGGACGAGGCCGTCATCCACATCACCAGGCGTACCCCGTGGACGGGCAAGGTGATGCACGGCGTCAAGCGCCACGTCGCCTCATATTCCGACCACCAGGTCGTCGTGGTCGACGGCGTACCCGTCCTTGACGCGGCACGGACGGCGGTGGACATCGCTCGGGAGCACGGCTACGTCCACGGCCCGTTGCCTGCGACTCGGCCCGTCAGCTCGGGGCTGGTCTCGGCGCGCTGTGGGAGGCCGTCGCACCGATGGTGTGCTGGCCCGAGGTGACGGTCGTTCGCGCGGCCATCCAGGACTCTGACCCAGGCGCCGAAAGTGTCAACGAGACCCTGGGCCGGATCCTTCTCAACGAGTTCGGCTTGGGTCCGGTGCAGACCCAGTTCGAGATCGTCGACGGGTCTCGACGTGCACGATGCGACATGCGGGTCGGCCGGCACCTGTTCGAGTGCGACGGCTTCACCAAGTATCTGCCCGTCGAGCGCGGGGGACTCGCGGTCATGAGTGCCGATCGCGTCGTGTGGGAGGAGAAGCAGCGCGAGGATTGGCTGCGCGGCTATCGCCTCGGCATGTCCCGCCTCGTGTGGGCCGACTACTGGGGCATGCGGCGGGAGGTCGCCAAGGAGCGCCTCCGCCGCGAGTACGACGCGACGTGCGCGGCCTACGGGACCGACATCTCCGACCTCGCCCACCTGACCGTTGCCCGCTCGGCCTGACCCGACGGCGTACGAGCTGTAACAGCACGTTCGTTCAACTCCTCACCTGTTCGAACGGTAGGGAAGAGCGACGAACGTGCTGTTACAGCGCGGGGCCGACCGCCGACACCGCCCGCTGGGCGCTCGCGGGCTCGACCGGCGAGAGGGCTCAGCGCTTGCCGATGATGGCGACGACGGGTGGGGCCTTCTGGTCGACGAGGGAGACCCGGAAGCCGCCGTCGGTGAGGGCCTTGGAGGCCTTGGTGACGACGTTGGGGACGAGCTCGGGCTGGTTGGCCTCGTAGAAGAGGTACACCGCGCCGCCGGGGAGCACCCGCTCGTGCAGGAGGGCGACCTCGTCGGCGCACTTGCGGACCCAGAACAGGTTCACGTTGAACGCGAAGACCTTGTTGCAGCCGCTTCACCGGGACGCGCAGGGTGGCCAGGTCGATCTGCCGGACGGTGAGCCGGCCCGCCTCGACGTACTTGGCGCAGCGCCGCTTGGTCCGGTCGACACCGGACTCCGAGCGGTCGATGGCGAACAGCTTGCCGGTCTCCAGCCGCTCGCAGATCAGCTCCGCCCCGGCACCGGGGCCGCACCCGATCTCGAGGATGCTGTCGTTCGGCTGGGGATCCATCAGGTCGACGGCCCAGCGGATACGAGGCGGGATCAGCGTCTTCGCCATGCCCCCAGCCTGCCAGACTCCAGCGCTAGGTTGGCCCACGTGATCGAGAGCATCAGGGTCGGCGTGATCGGGGCGCGCGGCAAGGTCGGCTCGGAGATCTGCCGCGCCGTCGACGAGACCGCCGGCATGGAGCTCGTCGCCCAGGTCGACGTCGGCGACGACCTGGGCTCGCTCGAGGCCGCCGACACCCAGGTCGCGGTCGACTTCACGCATCCTGACGCGGTCATGACCGACCTCGAGCACTGCATCCGGCACGGCATCCACGCCGTCGTCGGCACGACCGGCTTCGACGCCGAACGCCTGGAGACCGTACGCCGCCTGCTCACCGACGCCGGCAACGACAAGACCGGCGTCCTGGTCGCTCCCAACTTCTCCATCGGCGCCCTCCTGATGATGCGGTTCGCCGAGCTGGCGGCCCCGCACTTCGAGTCGGTCGAGATCGTCGAGATGCACCATCCCGACAAGGCCGACGCGCCGTCAGGTACCGCCCGGCGTACGGCGGAGCTCGTCGCCGCCGCCCGGCGCGAGGCAGGTCTCGGGCCGGTGCCCGATGCCACGGCCGGCGGTCTCGACGGCGCCCGCGGCGCCGACGTCGACGGCATCCGGGTGCACAGCCAGCGGGTGCGCGGCCTGGTCGCCCACCAGGAGGTGCTGCTCGGCGGCCCGGGGGAGACGCTCACCATCCGGCACGACTCCCTGGACCGGGCCAGCTTCGTGCCCGGTGTGCTGGCCGGCATCCGGGGCGTCGCCGACCACCCCGGCCTCACGGTCGGGCTGGAGCACTACCTGGACCTGGCCTGATCCGGGCGCGATCTGCACGTTTGTGCAGTGCACATACCTGGTAGTAGCCAGATCTTCCTCCGCTCGTTGAGCCCGAGCAGGGTGTCAAGGGAACACCCCTCGGACGACAGGACAACCATGCGCAGGACCTTCCGCACGAACCTCGGCCTCGCCGCCGCCACGGCGCTGGCCGTCGGCACGCTCGGGCTCCAGGCCGCCACCGCCGGCAGCCAGGCCCAGGCCGGAGGCACGACCGACCGCTCGGCGGCCGCCGCACTCCGCGCGCTCGCGGCCCACCCGACAGCCGCCCTCGACAGCCGCGGCACCGGCTTCGTGGTGACCGGCCGCATCGTCGACCCCGACGGCACCAGCCACGTCCGGATGAACCGGACCTACCACGGCCTCCGCGTCCTCGGCGGGGACCTCGTCGTGCACCGCAGTCCCGCGGGCGCCTGGCGCGGTGTCAGCCAGACCCTGCGGACCCCCGTCCGCACCGGGACCACCGCGCGGCTCACCGCCGACCGTGCTCGCGCGATCGCCGGCGCGCCGATGGCCGCCACCCGGGCCATCACGAACCTCCGCACCCTCGGCAAGCCCCGGCTCGTCGTCGACGCGACCTCCGGCACGCCGCGCCTCGCGTGGCAGGTGATGAGCGCCGGGCGGCGAACCGACGGAACGCCCAGCCGGATGGCGTCGTACGTCGACGCGAAGACCGGCGCGCTGCTGCGCCGCGAGGAGGGCATCGAGACCGTCGACGGCTCCGGCCAGTCGCTGTACAGCGGGACCGTCCCGCTCCAGCTGACGCTGTCCGGGTCGACGTACCAGCTCAAGGACCCGACCCGCGGCGGCACGTACACGACCGACATGAACAACAAGTCCGACTCAGTTCTCTGCCAGTACTTCGGCTACGGCTGCTCCGCGGGCACGCTCTTCACCAGCCCGGACAACCTGTTCGGCAACGGCACGACCAGCAGCCGTGAGTCGGCCGCCGTCGACGCGCAGTACGGCACGAACATGACGTGGGACTACTACAAGACCACGCACGGCCGGAACGGCATCTTCGGCACCGGCGCCGGCTCGTTCAACCGGGTGCACTACGGCTCCAACTACGTCAACGCGTTCTGGGACGGCACCAAGATGACGTACGGCGACGGGGACGGCGTCAGCTACGGCCCGCTGGTCTCCCTCGACGTGGCCGGCCACGAGATGAGCCACGGCGTCACCGAGCACTCCGCGAACCTCACCTACTCCGGGGAGTCCGGCGGCCTCAACGAGTCGACGTCCGACATCTTCGGCACGCTGGTCGAGTTCTTCGCCAACAACGCCAACGACCCGGGTGACTACCTGATCGGCGAGGAGTTCGACCTGGCGCACCACGTCGGCTTCCGTCGCATGGACAACCCGTCGTCCGACGGCAG
Organism: uncultured Actinomycetota bacterium; assembly: GCA_963728555.1. Taxonomy (GTDB): domain Bacteria; phylum Actinomycetota; class Actinomycetes; order Propionibacteriales; family Nocardioidaceae; genus Nocardioides. The sequence goes on along the minus strand of CAVSKP010000006.1, from coordinate 702,687 downwards.
CTCGGCGAACTGCTGGAGCTCCGGTGTGGGCAACCTCGACGTCCACTACTCCTCGGGCGTCGGCAACCACTTCTTCTACCTGTTGTCGGAGGGCTCCGGCTCGAAGGTCATCGGGGGCGTCACCCACAACTCCTCGACCTGCAACGGGTCGACGGTGACCGGCATCGGCCGGGACGCCGCGGGGAAGATCTGGTACCGCGCCCTCACGGTCTACATGACCTCCAGCACCAACTACGCCGGCGCCCGGACGGCCTCGCTCAACGCGGCCCGGGACCTGTACGGCGCCGGGTCGGCGCAGTACAACGCCGTCGCCGCTGCCTGGAGCGCGGTCTCGGTGAACTGAACACGCGAGCACCGCGAAACGGCCCGGACGGCTCGCCCCGTCCGGGCCGTCTCACCACCGACGCAGGCCGCCGGAGGTCCGGGTCGTGTGCCTGAGGACGCGCTATGGCGCGTCCTCAGGCACACGACCCGATCACGCGACGAGGCGGACCAGCGCGGCGGCCAGGGCGGCACCGAAGACGACCACCAGGAACGGCGCGCGCAGGACCAGCAGCACGACCGCGACGCCGAGCCCGAGAGCCCGGGCGTCGAGGGTCAGCCGGTGAGCGGTCGTGAACACCTGCACCGCGATGAGCGCGGACAGCAGGGCGACCGGGATCAGGTCGGCCACCCGCTCGACCAGCGGCTTCTCAAGGATGCGGGACGGCACGGACAGTCCGGCCGCCTTCAGCACCCAGCACCCGAGCCCGGCGAGCAGGATCGCGAGCCAGGTCACGACGGAGCCGTCTCACGGGTGCGGAGGAGCACACCGGCCAGCAGGGCGACGCCACCCGCCGCCAGCACGGGCACGCCGGCGGCGGTGACCGGCACCAGGACGAGGGCGACGGCGGCCGCCGCCGCGCCGACGCCGATGTTGCTCCTGCGTTTCAGCCGTGGCCACAGCAACGCCAGGAACGCGGCGCCGACGGCGGCATCGAGACCGAAGTCACGCGGGTCGCCGAGCGTGCTCCCGGCGATGGCGCCCAGGGCGGTGAAGAGGTTCCAGAGCAGGAAGATGCTCACGCCGGTCCAGTAGAAGCCGACCCGCGCCAGCGCCGTGCTCTCGCGCGTCACCGACATCGCCGTCGACTCGTCGATGACCAGGTGGGCGGAGGCGAGCCGGCGCCCCCGGCCGAACGCGAGCAGAGGTGCGAGCCGGAGACCGTAGAGGGTGTTGCGCGTGCCGAGGAGCAGGGCGGTGAGCGAGCCCGAGATCGGGCTGCCTCCCGACGCGACCACGCCGATGAACGCGAACTGGGACGCCCCGGTGAACACCAGCAGCGACATCGCGCACGTCTGCAGCACGGACAGGCCGCTCGTCGCCCCGAGGGCGCCGAACGACGCGCCGTACACACCCGTAGCCACGCCGACGCCCAGGCTGTCCCGGACGACGGCGCGCCGCTGGTGTGGATCGACCCCCTCCGCCGCTCAGCCCTCCAGCGAGCTGGCGTCGGTCGGTACGTCGACCGAGTGCTCGGCGAGCAGCTCGAGCGGCACCACCTCGAGCGCGCGCTCACTCGTCGAGGCCAGCACCACCGGCGCCGGCGCGCCGTCGCGGTAGGCCTGCAACCAGCGCACGGCCACCACGCACCACCGGTCGCCCGGGACGAGGCCGGGGAAGTGCCACTCCGGGCGGGGCGTGACGAGGTCGTTGCCCACGTCGCGCTGGTGCTCCAGGAACTCCGGGGTCATCACCGCGCACACCGCGTGCAGGCCCTGGTCCTCGGGTCCGCACCGGCAGTCGCCGTCGCGGTAGAAGCCCGTCATCGGCTCGGTCCCGCACAGATGGAGCGCCTCGCCGAGGACGTTGCGCTCGGCCGGCGGCTCGCTCACCGGCGTCGCGTGCGAGCCGGCTGCAGCTGGTGACCGGTGTGCGTGGCCGGGTGGACCAATGCGTAGGCGACGCCGAGTCCCGTGAGACCGCCGACGACGGCCCCCGCGCCGACCGCGATGGGCACGGCGGTGAAGTGGGCGATCCACGCGCCGGAGGCGACCGCCGTCATCAGCACGGCCACGATGACCACGACGCGGTGGAAGTACGGCAATGGACCCAGCATGGTGCCCTCCGATCTCCGAGCGGCCCGAGCCGCATGCGCTGACTCCATCGTTGCCGACCACGCCATGAAATCAAGGCCGGGCCCGGCCGTGAATGGCCGGACCCGCCCTCGTCGCGTGGTGTCGTGTAGCTCGAGGTGTCTCAGGGAATGAGTCCGCCACTCCCCGATGAGTGTGCACCCGGGTTCACGGGAGATGCGGTCGCAACCAGGCTAATCGGCCGAGCCGCCCACGTCCCCAGCATGTGAGCCTGGCCGGCAGCGACACTGAACCCGAACACTCCCGCCCCGAACGGAGTGCTCCCGATGCCACCCGAGTTGTCCAGCGTTCCGCGGTTCGCGGTCACGTTCGTGGCCAAGGTCTCGAAGAGGCACAGGTGTCCGGGCAGCGCGTCCGGGTTGTTCGCGTCGCCAAGGCAGCCAACCGGTACCGGGGCACCCACTGGGATGTAGTGGGGCGTCGGGGCAGCCGAAAAGGTGACGCCGAACGAGATCGCTCCACCGGAGATCAGAACGCTGCCAGCCGGCGAAGTCCCACCGGCGAAGAAGGAGCCTCGCAGCAGCTTGATAGACGGCGCATACTTCGCGTCCGACTGGGCCTTGGTGAAGTAGTTCGCATCGGACTGCACCTTGGTGTAGTAGTTCGCATCGGACTGCGCCTTGGTGTAGAAGCTGCCGACCGTCGCGGCGGACAGATCGTTCAGTCCGATCTGGCCGTCCTTGATCTTCTTGGAGTTCACCGCATTCCTGGCGATATCCAAGCCCTTGACCTGGCCGTTCTTGATGGACTTCGACACCACCGAGTTCTTCGGCGCGACCGTCACGGCGTAGGCGCCGGCGCTGGTCGCAAGGAGGAGCGCGACGATGGAGATGATGAGCGAGGGGCTGACGCGCAGGCGTCGCTTGCTTTCTTGCATGCGTGTTCTCCGTATCCGAGCGAGTAGGGGCGTGCAGCAACGTAAAACGGTTCCGGTCCACGGGAGCGGCGGCGTACCTACCGACATCCTCCGGACTAGACCAGTTGAATGCTTGACGAGGCCCGTCAGAGCGCGGTGTGCAGCCGGACCTGCCGGACCGTCGTCGACCCGGTGCCGTCGAGGTCCAGCTCGCGGTGGGCCGAGTCCGGCCCCCAGCCCGCGTCGGCGAGGAACCTGCGAAGAGGGTCATCATCGGCCGCCATCGTCCACGTGACGGCACGCCCGAAGCCGTCCGCGCGCAGGGTGTCGACCACGGCCTGGAGCAACCGCGAACCGTGGCCGCGTCCGCGTTCGTCGGCGTCGACCGTCAGCTCCTGCAGCTCGGCGTCGACCACCGGGTCGCAGTCGGGGTCAGCCGCCGGGGAGACCACGGCGAAGCCGACGACGCGGTTGCGTTCGAGCGCGACCAGCACTCGGTTGCGGGCGTCTCCCGGCCGGCGCATGGCCTCGGCCCAGGCCGCCGCGGTCGCCTCGGGATCGAGCGCGAGCGCCTCGGCGGGGAGCACGCCGGCGTACGTCGCCCCCCAGGCGCGCGCCTGGACGGCGGCGACCGCGGGTGCGTCGTCCGCCCACGCAACCCGGACGGACACGTCGGCGGTGGGGGAGCTCACGGGGACATCCTCCCAACCGTCGAGCCGTGTTACAGACACCCGTCATCGATGCAGGAAAGTGTCATACCTGCTGGTACCGTGGCAGCTGTGTACGGCAACGACTTCGGCACGCCCGACGCGGAGAACCGGCGGCGGCCGCAGATGCCGCCCGGCCCCGCGGACCTCGACCCCGAGTCCTTCGTGGAGCTGCTGGCCGAGGAGGACCGCGTCGAGCCACGCGACGACATGCCGGAGGCGTACCGCAAGACGCTGATCCGCCAGATCGCGCAGCACGCCCACTCCGAGATCATCGGCATGCAGCCCGAGGGGAACTGGATCAGCCGCGCCCCGTCGCTCAAGCGCAAGGCGATCCTGATGGCCAAGGTCCAGGACGAGGCCGGCCACGGGCTCTACCTGTACTCCGCCGCCGAGACGCTCGGCGTCGACCGGGCCGACCTGATCGACCAGCTGCACAGCGGACGTCAGAAGTACTCCTCGATCTTCAACTACCCGACCCTCACCTGGGCGGACGTGGGCGCGATCGGCTGGCTGGTCGACGGCGCCGCGATCACCAACCAGGTGCCGCTGTGCCGGTGCTCCTACGGCCCGTACTCCCGCGCGATGGTGAGGGTCTGCAAGGAGGAGTCCTTCCACCAGCGGCAGGGCTTCGAGATCCTCTGGACCCTCTCCCACGGCTCGCCCGCGCAGCGGGCGATGGCCCAGGACGCCGTCGACCGCTACTGGTGGCCGTCCCTGATGATGTTCGGCCCGCCCGACGACGACTCCCCGAACTCCGCCCAGTCGATGGCGTGGGGCATCAAGCGGTTCTCCAACGACGACCTGCGCCAGCGGTTCGTGGACATGACGGTGCCGCAGTCCGAGGCGCTGGGCCTGAGCCTGCCCGACCCCGAGATCCGGTGGAACGAGGAGCGTGGCCACTACGACTTCGGCGAGATCGACTTCACCGAGCTCTTCGAGGTCGTCAAGGGCAACGGTCCCTGCAACGCCGAGCGGATGGCGCACAAGGTGAAGGCCCACGACGACGGCGCCTGGGTGCGCGAGGCCGCCGCGGCGTACGCCGAGAAGCGGGCGGCGGCGGTCGCGTGAGCACTCCGGCGACTCCCCTCTGGGAGGTCTTCATCCGCTCGCGCCGCGGTCTGAACCACGTGCACGCCGGCTCCTTGCACGCCGCCGACGCCGAGATCGCGCTGCGCAACGCCCGCGACGTGTTCACCCGCCGCAACGAGGGCGTCTCCATCTGGGTCGTCCCGTCGAGCGAGATCACCGCCTCGAGCCCCGACGAGCGCGACGCGTTCTTCGACCCGGCCGGCGACAAGGTCTACCGGCACCCGACGTTCTACGACGTCCCCGAAGGCGTGGAGCACCTGTGACCCCCCACGTCGACTATGTGCTCGGCCTGGCCGACGACGCCCTGGTCACCGCGCAACGGATGGGCTGGTGGATCAGCCGCGCGCCGGAGCTCGAGGAGGATGTCGCGCTGGCCAACATCGGCCTCGACCAGCTCGGCCAGGCAAGGTCGCTCCTCCAGCACGCCGGAGCACTCGAGGGAGACGGCCGCAGCGAGGACGACCTGGCCTACTGGCGCGACGAGCGCGACTTCCGCTGCGTCCACCTCGTCGAGCGCCCGCAGACCGACTTCGGGGTGGCCATGGCGCGGCTGCTGGTGCTCAGCAGCTACCAGTCGGAGCTGTACGCCGCCCTGCTGGCCAGCGCCGACGACGTGCTCGCCGGGGTCGCCGGCAAGGCCGTCAAGGAGGTCGCCTACCACCTCGACCACGCCCACCACTGGGTCGTCCGGCTGGGCGACGGCACCGAGGAGTCCCACGCCCGGATGCAGGCGGCGCTGGACGCCGAGTGGCCGTTCGTCGAGGAGCTGTTCGGCCCGGTGGACCCGTCGCTCGTGGAGTCCGGTGTGGCCGCCGACCCGACCGCGTTCCGGTCAGCGGTGCTCGAGCGGATCGCGAAGGTCGTCGACGAGGCGACCCTCGTGGTGCCCGACGTCGCGCCGCGGCTCGGCGGTGGACGCCAGGGGCGGCACACCGAGCAGCTCGGCTACCTGCTCGCCGAGATGCAGCACCTCACTCGCTCGCACCCGGGGGCGAGATGGTGACCGACACGCTTCACGGCCGCGCCTGGACCCTCGCGGCCGAGGTGCCCGACCCGGAGATCCCCGTCGTCACGATCGAGGACCTCGGCATCCTGCGCGACGTCAGCGAGGACGACCGCGGCTGGGTGCACGTCCAGGTCACCCCCACCTACTCCGGCTGCCCGGCCATGGACGCCATCGCCGACGACGTGGTCGACCGGCTGACCCGCGCCGGCTACCAGCACGTCGACGTCGAGTTCGTGCTGTCGCCCGCCTGGACCACCGACGACATCTCGTCGGCCGGCCTCGGCAAGCTCGCGGCGTACGGCATCGCCCCGCCGTCCCCGACGCGCGACAGCACCGGGCCGGTCGGTCTGTCGCTCTCCGTGCGCTGCCCGCAGTGCGGCAGCCCCGACACCCGCGAGACCAGCCGTTTCGGGTCGACCGCCTGCAAGTCGCTGTGGGTGTGCCGCGCGTGCCAGGAGCCCTTCGACCACTTCAAGCCGCTGTAAGGCATGCCGATCTTCCACTCGCTGCGTGTCGCGGCGATCGACGACCTGACCGACGACTCCGTCGCCCTGACGTTCGAGGTGCCCGAGGACCTCCGGGAGGAGTACGCCTTCGTCGCCGGCCAGCACCTGTCCATCCGCGGGTCGGACGAGAAGCGGCGCAGCTTCTCGATCTTCACCGCGCCCTCCACCCGGCTGCTGCGCGTCGGCGTCAAGAAGCTGCCGGGTGGCGCGTTCAGTGAAGGAGTCCTCGCCGGGCTCGAGGTCGGCGACGAGCTGGAGGTGATGACTCCCGCCGGCCGGTTCACCGTCGTGCCCGACCCGGATGCCAAGCGCACGTACGTCGCCATCGCGGCCGGATCCGGCATCACCCCCGTGCTGTCGATCATCACCGCGCTCCTGGAGGAGGAGCCCTACGCCGACGTCACGCTGATCTACGCGAACCGGACCCATCGCAGCGTGATGTTCCTCGACGAGGTGCACGACCTGAAGGACCGCTACCCGGACCGGTTCCAGCTGTTGCACGTGCTCTCCCGGGAGCAGCAGGACGTCGAGCTCCTGTCCGGGCGGCTCGACGGTGAGCGGCTGCGGCGGATCCTCCGCGAGCTGGTGCCGCCCGACGACGTGGACGCGTGGTTCCTCTGCGGCCCGCAGCAGATGGTCATCGACCTGCGCGAGACGCTGCTCGAGGAGGGCGTCGCGAGCAGCGCCGTGCACACCGAGCTGTTCCACGCCGACCCCGTGCCGCGCAAGCCCGTCGCCGCTATCGAGGGTGCGCCCGAGGGCGCCGCCCACGTCACGATCAAGCTCGACGGGCGCACCTCCGAGCTCGACCTCCGGCCCGACGACGTCGGAGTCCTCGAGGCCGCGCTGCGGGTGCGCTCGGACCTGCCGTTCGCCTGCCGCGGCGGAGTCTGCGGCACCTGCCGGGCCCTGCTGGTCGAGGGCGAGGTCGCGATGGACGTCAACTACGCGCTGGAGCCCGAGGAGATCGAGAAGGGGTACGTGCTGACCTGCCAGTCCCACCCCGCGAGCGAGAAGGTAGTCCTCGACTACGACGCCTGAGGCTCTTGTGCTTCCCCGGTCACCGGGCTGGCGATCGGGTCGCCGCTCAGCACGATCGCGCCCACCGTCGAGAGCACCAGGCCGAGCGCGATGCCCGGCCACCAACCCTCACGCACCCCGTCGCCCAGGAGGGCCACGCCGATCAGCGACGGCACGAACGTCTGCACCACGATCAGCGGTGCCGACGCGGCGGAGACCGGTGTGCGGTCCAGCGCCACGGAGTACAGCCAGAAGCCGAGCAGCCCGTAGACCCCGACCGTCAGGCCGGCGGCGATACCGACCGCGTCGCTCGCGGACTCCGCGCCCCGGACGGCCACGGCCGAGCCGGTGTAGCCGAGGCCCGCGAGGGCGGCGATCACGCCACCGGGCCAGTGCACGCCGACCCGTGCCGCGAGGAGGAGGACCACCACTCCCGCCCACAGGGCCACCGCGAACCACACCGAGGTGAACAGCTCGCCGGGGTCTCCTGACCCCACCGAGAGCAGCACCAGCCCCACGGACACCAGCCCGACGGCCGACCAGTGCACCGCCCGCAGCCGTTCGCGGAGCACGATCGACGTCACGGCCGTCACCGGAAGTGACATCGCCACCGTGGCCTGGGCGAGGTACAGCGGGAGCCCCCAGATGGCGACCACGTGCAGGACGAAGCCCGCGAGGTACGCCGCCACGACCCCGAGCGTCCAGGGGTCCCGGATCGAGTCACGCACGAAGTCGACCAGGCCGTGCGCGCGGCGCGGCTGGCGGCGTACGGCATGGGCCTGCACGACGGCGGCGACGCCGAACAGCGCCGCCGCTCCGAGTCCCGCGACCAGACCCCAGCCGAAGCCGGGGTTCACGGTGGGGTCACCGGTAGCGCTCGGGGAGCCTCTGGCCGATCTTGACCTGGGACTTGGGCAGCCGCATGAACTTCATCTGCAGGGACCGCATCACGGCGTAGTACGTGATGCCCTTCGTCGGCTCGTCGGGGAACCGGGTGGCGACCTCGCGCTTGAGCTTGGACCGCAGCCGCAGCATGTCGACCACGATGAGCAGCAGCATGCCGAGCAGGATGGCGTTGCCGTACGACGCGACGGTGGCGCTGCCGGACCACGCCATCACCGTCGTCACGAGCAGCACCGGGATCATCAGCTCGACGAACGAGAACCTGCTGTCGACGTAGTCGCGGATGAAGTGCTTGACCGGGCCGCGGTCGCGCGCCGGGAGGTACCGCTCGTCGCCGGTCCGCATCGCCTGGCGCATCTTCGCGCTGCTCTCGCTGCGCTGCAGCTTCTGCTGGGCCGCGAGCTCCTTGCGGGTCCGGGGCGTCTTCGCACGCGCCCTGGCGGCCGCCTCGGCCTCCTTGCGGCTCGGCGTGGGCCGACCCTTGCCCTCCGGCTTGGACGTCGTGTCCGTGTCGACGGGCGGGGTCTCGGACTTGGTGCGACGGAACACGATGTGCCTTCGGGTGTGGGCGGTGGTGACCCGCCGATCCTACTGGCCAACCGCCTCGCCCCAGGTTGACCGTGGGGCCTAGGGTGAAGGGACAACTGACGAGATGGACCGACGGCTCGACCCAGAGGGAGGACCCCCGCGATGGGTGTCTGGCAGCGCATGACCTTGATCTTCCGGTCGAAGGCCAACAAGGCTCTCGACCGCGCGGAGGACCCCCGCGAGATGCTCGACTACAGCTACCAGCGGCAGACCGAGCTCCTGGTGAAGGTACGCCGCGGCGTGGCCGACGTGGCCACCAGCCGCAAGCGCGTGGAGCTGCAGATCGGCCAGCTGGAGCAGCAGGCCACGAAGCTGCAGGGGCAGGCCGAGAAGGCGATCGGGGTGGACCGCGAGGACCTCGCCCGCGAGGCGCTGACCCGCAAGTCCGGCCTGACCACCCAGATCTCCGACCTGCAGGTGCAGCTGGCCCAGCTCCAGGGCGAGGAGGAGAAGCTCACCCTCGCCCAGCAGCGGCTGTCGGCGAAGGTGGAGGCGTTCCGGACCCGCAAGGAGACCATCAAGGCGACCTACACGGCGGCCGAGGCCCAAAGCCGCATCAACGAGGCCGTCGCCGGGATCGGCGAGGAGATGGGCGACGTCGGCCTGGCCATCCAGCGCGCCGAGGACAAGACCGCCCAGATGCAGGCCCGGGCCAGCGCCGTCGACGAGCTGATCGCCTCGGGCGCCCTCGACGACATGACGGCGATCGGCGGCCAGGACGACATCACCCGCGAGCTCGAGGCGATGAGCTCCACGTCCGACGTCGAGTCCGAGCTGGCGCGGTTGAAGGCCGCCAGCCACGGCGGCGCGATCGAGGGGCCGTCGTCCGCGGGCGCGCTCGGGACGGCCACGCCGGCCGAGCAGCCGATGCAGACCGGCAGCGAGACGCCCGTCGAGCAGCCGCAGGAGGAAGGCTCCGCGCAGGAGGGTCGGCCGTGATCGTCCGGATCCTCGGCGAGGGACAGTACGACGTCGACGACGGCGCGCTCGAGCGGCTCAACGCGCTGGACGCGGCGGTGGAGGCGGCCGTCGAGGCCGGTGACGAGACGGCCCTCGCGACCGCGCTGACCGCGCTGCACGACGCCGTACGCTCCGCCGGCGCCGCCCACGACCCCGACTCCCTCGACGAGTCCGACCTGATCCTGCCCCCGGCCGGCGCCAGCGTCGACGAGGTGCGCGACCTGCTCGGCGACGACGGGCTCATCCCCGGCTGACCTTCTCAGCGATCTCTCAACCACGACCCTGGGAGAATTGCCTCGTGGCCCACTCCCGTTTCATCCGCGACACCGGACTGACCGTCCGCATGACCACGGTCATGTTCCTGCTCGGCGCCGGGTTCGTCGCGCTCGTCGTGATCCTGATGTACGCCTTCCCCGGTTACGCGATCCTCATCGGCCTGGCCGGCATCGGCATCGCGTTCTACCAGTGGTGGTCCTCCGACAAGGTGGCCATGCGCGCCATGCGGGCGCGCGAGGTGACACCGGAAGAGGCGCCCGAGCTGCACGGCATGATCGACCGGCTGTGCGCCATGGCCGACATGCCGAAGCCGCGTGTCGGCGTGGCCGACCTCGACATCCCCAATGCCTTCGCGACCGGTCGCTCGCCCGAGCGAGCCGTGGTCTGCGTGACGACGGGCATCCTCGGCAAGCTCACCGCCGAGGAGCTCGAGGGCGTGCTCGCCCACGAGCTGTCCCACGTCGCGCACCGCGACGTGCTGGTGATGACCCTGGCTTCCTCGGCCGGCATCATCGCCGGGATGATGACCCGGGGTGCGGCCTGGGGCGGGTTCGGGTTCCTCGGCCGGCGCAGCAACAACGGCGGCGCTCCCGCCGTCCTGATTGCCGTGGTCCTCAGTCTCGTCGTCTATGCCATCAGCTTCTTCCTGCTGCGCCTGCTGTCGCGGTACCGCGAGCTGTGCGCCGACCGGGCCGGCGCCTACCTGACGATGCGCCCGCAGGCCCTGGCGTCGGCGTTGCAGAAGATCACCGGCGAGATGGCGGCCATCCCGCAGAAGGACCTGCGTGCCAGCCAGGCGATGAACGCGTTCTTCATCGCCCCGGCCATCTCGGGGGCGTCGCTGAAGACCCTCACCTCGACCCACCCCTCGCTGGAGCAGCGGCTCGAGCAGCTCGCCAAGATCCAGGCCGAGCTGGCGCGGCCCAGCTGAGGGCGCGCGTGAAGATCTGGGACTCGATCACCGGACGGTCGCGAGCCAAGCCGAACAACCTCGACGCCCTCTTCAACGTGCCGAACGCCGCGATCACGCTGCAGACGGCCGCGGGCTTCCTGCCGACCGGCACCGGCTCGGTGTGCTTCCGGTCCGCCGCCGGGGCGGCGTTCGCGGAGACCCGCGACGAGGTGGTCGCCCTGATCCGCGAGGACCCGCAGGCGCCGGAAGTGGACGTGACCGAGGACGGCTTCGGGTTCACCTGGGTCGTGGTGCGTCGGGCTCCCGAGGACACCTCCGGTCTCTGTACCGACCTGCACGCGGTGAACACCAGCCTGGAGACGCAGGGGTTCGCCTCCGGGTTGCTGTGCTCGGTGGTCCCGTTCACCGACCCTGCCGGCCGCCGGGTCGGGCTGGTGTACCTCTACAAGCAGGGCACCTTCTACGCGTTCGCCCCGAACCCCGACGGGAAGACACGCGACAACCTGCTGGAGATCTCGGTGCGCGACCAGCTCAGCGGCGAGCTCCCGATGGAGACCGACCTGTCGCGCTGGTTCGCGCTGTGGGGAGCCCCCGGCCTGTGACGACGCGCTAGGGCTCGACGACGGTGATGCCGGGCGGGGTCGGACCACTCATCTCGGCCAGCGCCGCGCCGGCCTCGTCGAGGCCGACCCGCCGGCGTACCAGCCGCTCCGGGTCCAGCCTGCCGCTCGTGACGAGCTCGAGCAGGCCCGGGTAGTCGACGGCGGGCATGCCGTGCGAGCCGAGGACGGCGATCTCGCGCGCGATGACCAGGTCCATCGGCACCGCCGCCCGGACCTCGTCGCCGTGCAGCAGTCCGACCTGCACGTGCCTGCCTCGCGGGCGCAGGCCGGCGATGGCCGCGGCCACCACCGACGCCATGCCGAGCGCGTCGACCGAGACGTGCGCGCCGCCTCCTGTCGCCTCGCGGACCCTGGCCGACATGTCTGCCCCGTCTCCCGCACTGACGACGATCTCGGCGCCGAGGTCGCGGGCGGCGTCCAGCGCCGTCGTACTGACGTCGACGGCGACCACGCGGGCGCCGAGAGACGCGGCGATCATGACCGCCGACAGCCCGACGCCGCCGCAGCCGTGCACCGCCACCCACTGGCCAGCCCGCGCCTCGCCGTGGGTGACCACCGCCCGGTACGCCGTGGCGAACCGGCAGCCGAGTGAGGCAGCGGCCACGAACGAGAGGGTGTCGGGCAGGCCGACCAGGTTCGCGTCGGCTCGGGGGAGGGCGACCCGTTCCGCGAACGAGCCGGGCAGGGTGAAGCCCGGCTGTTCCTGGTCGGGGCAGACCTGCGCCTCACCGGCCAGGCACAGCTCACACGTGCCACAGCCGAGTACGAACGGCACGGTCACCCTGTCGCCGACCCGCCAGCGGGAGACTTCCGGCCCGACCTCGCGGACCGTGCCGGCCAGCTCATGGCCCGGGACGTGCGGCAGACGCACCACCTCATGGCCCTGCCACGCGTGCCAGTCGGACCGGCACACGCCCGTGGCCCCGACCTCGAGGACGACCCCGTCGGCGGGGCAGACCGGGTCGGCGATGTCCATGACTCTCGGGAGCGCCCCCACGGCGTCGTACACGACGGCTCTCACGGGTCGCAGCGTAGGGACCTCGCGCGTGGACTGCTGCTAGGACAGGGAGACGCACGCCTTGTTGCCGTCCGCGTCGGCGAGGATGGTGAAGCCGTCCTCCTCGCTGACGACGACGCCGCCGGCTTCCACGGCCGCCGCGATCCTCGCCTCGGCGTGCTCGCGAGGCACGAACACGTCGAGGTGGAAGCGCTGGCGCGGGGTCTCGTGCTCGTCGGTCTCCTGGAACCACAGGTACGGCACCCGACCGGCGGCGTCGCGGACGTCGTTGCCGATGGTGCCGCGGCCGCGGGACTCCTGGCCGCCGGTCAGCAGCGCCGACCAGAACGGTGCCAGTCGGTCCTCGTGCGCGGTGTCCAGGGCGAGCTCGACGTTCGTGATGCCGGCGGTGTCGGAGCGGGCTCCCAGTTCCGCCGCGATCTCGGTGATCCGCAGCGCCAGGTCGACGTCGCGCTGGGTCACCCACTCCACGACGTGCTCGTCCCCGTCCCCGTCGCGGTAGATCGCGTCGAGGGTGATGAGCTTGAGGTCGACGTACCCGTCGCCGACCGTCGCCCGCAGGTGGTCGCCGAGCTCCTCGCCCAGCTCCGCGACGGCGGCGAGCAGCCGGGCCCCGGCGGCGAAGTCGGCGACGACGTACCTCGCGTGGAGGCCCTGGGCGAGCTTGCGCCAGTCGGCGAGTGCGGCGTCGGTGATCTGTTCTCCGGAGAGCATGGTCATGGGGAGCACGCTAGTGCGATGTCCGGACGGTTCGCGTCCGGATATGTCGGGCCGCGCTGTGGAAGCGTGGCGGGGCCCGGGCGGCGGTGAGGGTGGCACCGCGGCCGGCTCCGAAACGGTGCCAGGCTCACCGCCGCCCCGCGTCGGCCGCAGCTCGGCCACGAACTCAGTCGCGGTGCGACTTCCCGGGCAGGTCGAGCATCCGCTGGAGGGCCACCTGGGCCCAGTGCTCGGTGTCGGGGTCGACCTGGACGTGGTTGACCACGACGCCCTGGACCAGCGACTCCATCGCCCACACGAAGTGGGGGAGGTCGATGCGGTTCATCGTCGAGCAGTAGCAGACGGTCTTGTCGAGGAAGACGATCCGCTTGTCGGGATGGGCGGCGGCGAGCCGCTTGACGAGGTTGAGCTCGGTGCCGATCGCCCAGGCGGAGCCGGCCGGCGCGGCCTCGACGGTCTTGATGATGAACTCCGTCGACCCGACGAGGTCGGCCTTCAGCACCACCTCGTGCACGCACTCGGGGTGCACCAGGATGTTGATGCCGGGGATGGTGGCGCGCAGGTCGTCGACGGTGTCGGGGGAGAACCGGCCGTGCACCGAGCAGTGCCCGCGCCACAGGATCATCTTCGCGTCGCGCAGCTGCTCGACCGTCAGGCCGCCGTTCGGCTGGCGGGGGTCCCACACGACGCAGTCGTCGAGCGTCAGGCCCATCTGGAGCACGGCGGTGTTGCGGCCCAGGTGCTGGTCGGGGAGGAAGAACACCTTGGTGTCCTCACCGTGCTGGGCGAAGGCCCAGTCGAGGGCGGACTCCGCGTTGGACGACGTACAGACGGCGCCGCCGTTGCGGCCGCAGAACGCCTTGATGTCGGCCGAGGAGTTCATGTAGGTGATCGGTACGACGGAGGATGCGACGCCTGCCTCGGTCATCGCGTCCCACGCGTCCTCGACTTGGCCGAGGCGCGCCATGTCGGCCATCGAGCAGCCGGCGGCGAGGTCGGGCAGGATCACCTTCTGCGACGGGGCGGTCAGGATGTCGGCCGACTCCGCCATGAAGTGCACGCCGCAGAAGACGATGAACTCCGCCTCCGGCCGCCCGGCTGCGTCGCGCGCGAGCTTGAACGAGTCGCCGGTGACGTCGGCGAACTGGATGACCTCGTCGCGCTGGTAGTGGTGACCGAGCACGAACACCCGTGAGCCCAGCGCCTCCTTGGCCGCGCGCGCCCGCGCCACCAGGTCCGGGTCGGAGGCCGCCGGCAGGTCGCCGGGGCACTCCACGCCGCGCTCGGAGGAGAGGTCCGTGCCCCGGCCCAGCGGGAGCAGGGGCAGGTCGACCGTGGTGCTCATGCCGAAATCGTAGTCGTGCAGTCGGAGCGCTCGCCCCGGGGCGAACGCGGGGCGGCGGTGAGTCAGTGTTGGTCCGCGCGGCTGGAACCAACACTCACGCACCGCCGCCCCGCAGAAACCAACACTCACGCACCGCTACAGCAGCGAGCCGTGGTGCAGGTACGGCGCCGGCGGACGCATGTTGCGCAGCCCGAGGTACCCGCGCTGCTCGAGGTCGAGCCGGCCCGCGAGACCGACGTCGATCGCCCACTCGTTGGCGGCCGTCACGTGCGGGACGAAGGCCCGCTCGCCCGAGGCCGCGAGGCACTCCCACAGCAACCGGGTCGCCGTACGCTTGTTGGTCGCCGCGAGCAGCATCGGCGTCCCGTCGGTGGCGTGGAAGGCGTACCCGCTGCCGGTCGAGGTGTCGGAGACCACCAGGCGGAACAGCCGCAGCAGCAGGGCGTGGTCGGGACCGTGCGCCGCGCCGCGGATCCGGCGGTCGATGGAGTTCATCAGCTCGAAGTCGGACGCCGAGCCGTCCCGCACCTTCTCGATGACCGGGATCTCGGACCGGTCGAGGACCCCCGTCAGGTGCAGCTGCGGGTGCAAGGAGAAGCCGGCGGCGCGGTAGCGCCGGACCGCCCTGGGGTCCGAGGACGCCGACAGCATCCCGCGCAGGCAGCCGCGGCCGTGGTGCAGCGCCGCGGCGAGCAGCGCGCTGCCGATGCCCTGCCCCTGCTGCCCGGGCAGGACGGCGTACGACGCCAGGATCCACATCAGCTCGCGGTTGAACGAGGTCGCGAACCCGACCATCTCCCCGTCGACCTCGGCGACCCAGCAGCCACCGGGATCCGTGCCGAGGTAGTGCAGCGTGCGCGCGACCCACTGCTCGCCACGCTCGGGCGAGCGCGGCTCGGGATCGGGGTCGTCGCGCCGGACCAACCGTCGGTCGACCTCGTAGAAGGCCGCGGAGCTGAGCCGCTCGGCCGCCACGACGTCCTCGGCCCGCATCGGACGGATCCGGGCGTCGCTCACCCGAGCAACCTAGCCAAGGGAGGGCGAGCGGTACGCCGTCGGGCTGAGGCCGTAGACACGCTTGAAGGCGGTGCTGAAGGAGAAGGGGCTCGGGTACCCGACTCCCGCCGCGATCCGGGCGACGGTGTCCGTGCTGCCGCGCAGCCGGTCGGCCGCGAGCGCCATCCGCCAGCCGGCAAGGTAGGCCATCGGCGACTCCCCGACCCGGTCGCGGAACCGCCGCGCCAGGGCCGCGCGGGAGACGCCCGCCGCTCGCGCCAGCGAGACCAGCGACCACGGCTCGCTCGGCCGCTCGTGCAGGAGCGTGAGCACGTCGGCGACGACCGGGTCGGCCGCCGCGTCCAGCCAGGCCGGCGCGGCGTCGCCCCGGGTCACCGCCCACTGTCGGACCGCTGACACCACCAACGCGTCGAGCAGCCGGTCGAGCAGGCTCGCCTGCCCCACCCCCTCGTGGGCGAGCTCCTCCAGCAGCAGCGGCACGAGCGGGGAGCGCCAGTCGGTCGCCCGCAGCACCACCGTCGGCGGCAGTACCGACAGCAGCCGCCGCCCCGCCTCGCCGACGTCCCCGTAGTTGCCGACCAGCATCTCGTCGGGTCCGTCCGCGCTGTTGCCCCAGCGCCGGACGCCCTGGGTCAGCGGCACCGACAGCTCGTTCCCGTCCGGCGTCTCCGGCCGGTTGCCGGGCTGGATGATCGCGAACGGCGCCCGGCCCGGCTCGTCGGAGATGTCGTACGGCGTCCGCTCGGTCAGCAGCACCACGTCGCCGACCGCCAGCGCGAAGGTCTCGCCCGACCGCTCCCACACGGAGCGTCCCCGCGCCATCGCGACCACCGTCAGCGCGGCCTCGTCCTGGACGCGGATCGCCCACGGAGCGGCCATCGAGACCCGGAGCACGAACGCGTCGCGGGCGCGGGGCGCGTCGAGCAGGGCCGAGAGCGGGTCCACGAGGCCAGGTTAGACGAATTCATATGGATATGACCCGATCAACCATGGATCGTCTCGACCTATCCGGGTGGAATGGTCGTCATGGACACCGCAACCACCACCCTCACCATCGCCACCGCCCTCGGCTCCGCCACCTTCGGCGGCGCCATGTTCGCCTTCTCGGCATTCGTCATGCACGCGCTGGACAGGGCCCCCGCCCGGACCGCGCTGGTCGCCATGCAGGAGATCAACCTGGCCGCGCCGCGCCCACCGCTGGTCGCGGTCATGGTGGGCACCTCGCTGCTCAGCGTCGCAGTCGCGGTGCTCGCGATCGTGTCGGTGCTGCGGGGCGACGACGTCACGTCATCGATGCTCGCGATCGCGGGCTGCGCCGGCTTCCTCGCCAGCATCGTGATCACCGGCGGCTTCCACATCCCCCGCAACAACGCCCTGGCCGACGTCGACCCCGAAGGCCCGGACGCGGCGCAGGCGTGGGCGGCGTACTCCGGCCCCTGGCAGCGCGGCAACCATGTCCGCACCGTGGCGGGGTTGGGCGGCGCGCTTCTCCTGGTGCTGAGCCTGGTTGGATGACGCCGTGCGCGTCCTGGTGGCCCCCGACAAGTTCGCCGGCACCCTGACGGCCGTCGAGGCCGCGGAGGCGATCGCGACCGGATGGCGCAGGCAGGCGCCCACGGACATCCTCGACCTGGCGCCGATGGCCGACGGCGGACCGGGGTTCGTCGACGTCCTCCACGAGGCACTCGGCGGCGAGGTCCTGGCCACCACGGTCGCCGGACCCTTCGGCACGCCGACGCCGGCCACCGTGCTGCTGGTGGGCGAGACGGCGTACGTCGAGAGCGCCCAGGCGTGCGGGCTGCACCTGACGCAGAAGGAGCGTCCGGAGGAGTCCAGCACCCGCGGTGTGGGCGAGCTGGTGCTCGCGGCGCTCGAGGCCGGCGCCCGCGACGTCGTCGTGGGGCTGGGCGGCAGCGGCACGACCGACGGCGGCGCCGGCCTCCTCGCGGCCCTCGGCGCGGAGGCGGACCGCCCGCTCGACGCCGGGCCGGCGGCCCTCGCGGGCGTCACTCGGGTGGACATCACCGCGTGCCGCAAGCGCCTCGACGGCGCGACGCTGGTCGCCGCGAGCGACGTCGACAACGCCCTGACCGGGATGTTCGGCGCGGCCAAGACCTTCGGCCCGCAGAAGGGCCTCGCCGAGGACCGGATCCTCGCCGTGGACGGGTGGCTCGAGGAGTACGCCGCCGCGGCCGACCGGCGTACCTCCCTGCTGCCCGGTGCCGGCGCCGCCGGCGGCCTGGGCTTCGCCCTGCTCGCCCTGGGCGCGGACCGCAAGCCCGGGTTCGACGTGGTGGCCGCCGCCACCGGGCTGGCCGCGCGGGCCGCGGAGGCCGACCTGGTGCTCACCGGCGAAGGCGCCTTCGACTTCTCCAGCCGGGCCGGGAAGGTGCCGTACGGCGTGGCCCAGGTCGCCGCCGCGGCGCTCCGGCCCTGCGTGGCCCTCGCCGGACGGGTGCTGGTGGGTTCGCGCGAGATGCGCGCCCTCGGCGTCGAGTCCGCCTACGCCACGGTCGACCTGGTGGGGGAGGAGCGCTCGTTCGCCGAGCCCGCCGCGGCGCTGGCGGACCTGGCGGAGCGGGTCGCGCGTACCTGGTCGCGGTAGCCGTCCCGTGGCTGCGCCGGATGCCTCGGAATAACCGCGCGTGTGGGACTATTGAGCCCTGTAGGACCCGATGCACCCGTCCGCGACGAAGGAGCCATAGCCGATGACCGAGACGGTTCAGACCACCGAAGAGCGCCGCGCCGACCAGATCAACCTGAGCTCGGTCGCCGCCACCAAGGTGAAGAGCCTGCTCGACCAGGAGGGTCGTGACGACCTCCAGCTGCGTATCTCCGTGCAGCCCGGGGGTTGCTCGGGCCTGCGGTACCAGCTGTTCTTCGACGAGCGGACCCTCGACGGCGACGTGGTGACCGACTTCGACGGCGTGGCCGTCGTGGTCGACCGGATGAGCGTGCCCTACCTCAACGGCGCCATGATCGACTTCGTCGACTCCATCGAGAAGCAGGGGTTCACCATCGACAACCCCAACGCCACCGGCTCCTGCGCCTGCGGCGACTCGTTCCACTGACAGGTCACTGACGGGTCACTGAGCCGGGGTGTCAGCCCAGCTGCGCCATCAGGCCGGCGTTGTCCCAGTAGATGCGGTGTGACACGCACTTGCCGTCGCGCACCTGCAGGAAGTCGGCGTACGAGAACGAGACGGCGTTGCCACTCGCCGGGATGGTGCCCGCGGGGGTGACCATCGGCCCGGTGTGCCGCCCGGAGAAGACGCCCTCGACGACGATCGTGTCGCCGGCCTCGAAGGAGCGGATGATCTCGTGACGTGGCTCCGACATGGCGGTCCTGAACGACTCGCCGAGGCCCCGGAACTCCTCGACGCCCTTGAGGGTGCCGCCGGGGATGACGGTCTCGACGTCCGCGTCGAAGAGCTCGTCGATCGCGTCGAGGTCGCCGCGTTCGTTGTTGCGGTAGTGCTGCTGGACGAGGTCGAGCAGGGTGCCCATGGTTCCTCCTGGTGGGTGTCGACACGACGTGTCGGTTGGTGTCCACCAGCGTGCGGCCCGGGAGACCGCGCCACTACGGGGAGTTCTCCCCCACCTGGTCGAGCAGGCCGTGCTCGAGTGCGTAGATGGTCGCGCCGGTCCGTGTCGAGACGCCGATCTTCGGGTAGATGCGCTGGAGATGCCCGTCGACCGTCTTCGGGCTGATCACCAGCGAGCGGGCGATCTCGCGCATCGAGCCGCCCCGGGCCACCTCGCGCAGGATCTCGATCTCGCGCGGGGTCAGCCGCTGCGCCGTGACCGATGTCGCGGGGAGTCCCGCCGCGGAGACGACGGCCTCGACCGCGTGCGCGTCGAGACGGCCGGCCGCGGCCTCGGCCCGCACGTACGTCGCCGCCTCGCCGGGTGGGTACGCCGCGCGGTGCGGCCGGGGTTCGGTCTTGGTGCGGTATGCGTCCGCCGCCGCCAGCACCCGCGCCGGCGCCGACAGCGCGGACCCACGCAGGCCCCGGTAGTACCCGCTGCCGTCCAGCCGCTCGTGGTGGCAGGACGCGACGTCCGCGAGCGTGCGCAGGTACGGCGTCCGCGACAGGACCTGCTGGGTGTAGTAGGGGTGCAGCCGGACCTTCTCCGCCTCGTCCGGCTTCAACGGCCGGGCGGCGTCCCAGATGCCCGAGGAGACGGCAACCCGGCCGATGTCGTGGACGTGGCCGGCGCGGCGTACCAGCGCCACCGTCGTCGCGGGCAGGCCGAACTCGCGGGCCGCGGCGGCGCCGAGCTCTGCCACTCCTCGGGAGTGGCCCACCAGGTAGTGCGACTTGAGGTCGGCGAAGTCGCCCAGGGCAGCGAGCGCGTCGTCCACGTCGGCGTCGTCGGCGACCTCCGGCGCCCCGGGTTCGGCGGCCATGGTGGCCTCCCACAGCGAGTCGGAGGTGCGCAGCGGCGCGAGCAGGGTCGCCGGGTCGTCGAGGAAGGCGTCCACCACGTCGGGCGCCAGCACGCGGCCACTGCGCCCCCGCAGCAGCGCGACGGCCGCGTCCGTCCCGAGCAGGCGGTCGGCGTTGACCGCGAGCGTCGCCACCTGGACGACCCGCGTCGGGACCGGGATCTGCTCACCGGACCGCTTGCCGGGGATGCCCGAGCCGTCCCAGCTCTCGTACACGGTGGCGAGGTCGTCGGATGCGTCGCCGGCGTAGCCGCAGCGGGTACCGAGGAGCACCGCCGCCTCGCAGATGTCGTCCGCCGTGGCCATGATCCGGGAGCCGCCCGCAAAGGCCCGGACCAACGCGAACGGTCGCGCCGCCGGCGAGTTCGCGCGGGCCACGTGGCCGATCATCATCCGCAGCATCTGGCGCTGGTCGGAGAAGTCCACGATCGAGGCGTGTTCGCGCATCAGCAGCTCGTCGCCGACGACGTCGGCGACGGTCGCGCTGGCCGCGGTGCAGCCGATGTGCTGGAGCAGCGACAAGTGGTACGTGCGCCGCAGCCGGCCCGCATCGAGCCCGAGGCGCCCGGCCAGCCCCATCGCCACCAGGCAGGTCGCCAGCCCGGTCTCCAGCGGAAGTCCCATCCCGGTGTCGGCCGCCAGGGACGTCGCCGCCATCAGCTCGGGCCAGGAGACACGCGGCTCCATGCCGGACCGGTCAGTCGAGATGCAGGTGCAGCGCGTTCGCGATCCGCTGGGCGGCCTCGTCCACGCGGATCTCGCGCTTGGGCACCTCGCGGGGGAAGTCGTCGTACGTCAGGCTCGGCGCCGGCCGGACGGCGGCGCGGGCGGCACGCTCGAGACGCAGGTGGTCGCGGGCGGCGCGGGCATCGGCGTACATGTCGGCCATGAACGCGACGCTAGGGGCTACTCGCGGGTAGAGCCAGGAAATGGGCGCCTCCGCCGCGCGCCGGTAGGGTGTCCCGACGTGTCCCTGCTGATCTGCGGATCGATCGCCACCGACCACCTGATGACGTTCGGGGGCAAGTTCCGCGACTCGCTCGTCGTCGAGCAGCTCGACAAGCTGTCGGTCTCCTTCCTCGTCGACGAGCTCGAGATCCGCCGCGGGGGCGTCGCCCCGAACATGTGCTTCGGCCTCGGCATGCTGGGCCTGTCCCCGGTGCTGGTGGGGGCGGCCGGCGACGACTTCGCCGACTACCGGTCCTGGCTGGAGCGCCACAACGTCGACTGCTCGTCGGTGCGGATCTCCGACACCCGCCACACCGCGCGGTTCGTGTGCACCACCGACACCACGATGGCGCAGTTCGCGTCGTTCTACCCCGGCGCGATGAGCGAGGCCCGCCTGATCGAGCTCAAGCCGATCGCCGACCGGGTCGGCGAGCCGACGTTCGTGCTGATCTCCGCCGACGACCCCGACGGCATGCTGCGGCACACGTCGGAGTGCCGGCAGCGCGGCTACCCGTTCATCGCCGACCCGAGCCAACAGCTGGCCTTCAGCGACGGCGAGCTGATCCGTGACCTGATCGACGGCGCGGCGTACCTGTTCTCCAACGAGTACGAGTCCCACATGATCCAGTCCAAGACCGGCTGGTCGGCCCAGGAGGTCCTCGACCGGGTCGGCGTGCAGGTGACCACGCTCGGCAAGGACGGCGTCCGCATCCGCCAGCGCGGCCACGACGACATCGTGGTGGCGGCCGCGAAGGACGTGGTCGCCGTCGAGCCGACGGGCGTCGGCGACGCGTTCCGCGGCGGCTTCCTGGCCGCGCTCGAGTGGGGGCTGGGGCACGAGCGGGCCGCGCAGATGGGCTGCGTGCTCGCGGCGTACGTCGTCGAGACGATCGGCACCCAGGAGTACGACTTCACCCCGAGCGAGTTCGTCAAGCGGGTCGAGGACTCCTACGGCATCGAGGCCGCGACGGACATCTCGCCGCACCTCACCTGACCCCTCAGGTCACCCGGCGCACGCGGTAGCGGGGAGTCCCGTCCTCGGCGGTGTCGGCGCCCAGGTACTCCTGCTCCTTCATCCGGCACCACGCCGCGATGTCGACGGCCGCCGCGGGATCGGTCGCGACCACCGCGACCACGTCTCCCACGGCGACCCCGCGCATCGCCTTCGCCAGCTCGATGACGGGGAGCGGGCAGAGACCTTCGCGGCAGTCCAGCTCGACCTCCATCACGCTGCCTCCTTCACTGGTCGACTTCTCACTGGCCGACCTCCGCGCGCAGCCGGTCGACGACGCCGGGCAGGACGTCGAGGAACCCGTGGACCTGCTCCTGGGTCGCGTCACGGGTCAGCGAGACGCGCACGTTGCCGTGGGTGAGGGCCCCCATGGCCGCGAGCACGTGGCTGGGGGTCAGGGTCGAGGCCGTGCACGCGGAACCGCTGGCCACCGCGAAGCCGAGGCGGTCCAGCTCGGTGACGAGCGCCTCCCCGTCGACGTAGAGGCACGAGAAGGTGACCAGGTGGGGGAGCCGGGCCTCCGGGTCGCCGACCACGTCGACGTCGGGGATCGCGGCGACCCGGCGGCGTACGTCGTCGATCAGCGCCCGCTGCCGCACCCCGACCGCGTCGCGCTCGGCCACCACGGCCTGGAGCGCCGCCGCCGCAGCGAGCGCGGCGGGTACGTTCTCGAAGCCGGGTGAGCGCTCGTCGATCCGTTCGTCGACCGGGAACGGCGGCCGCCAGCGCGCGCCTTTCCGGACCAGCAGCACGCCGACGCCCGCCGGACCGCCCCACTTGTGGGCGGACGCGGCGGCTGCCGCTCCACCCGTCCGGCAGGGGCAGCCGACCGGCGGACGCGCAGGCGTCCATGAAGAGAGGTACGCCGCCCGCTGCCGCGGCCATCTCGGTGACGGGCTGCACGGTGCCGACCTCGTGGTTGGCCGCCTGGACGGCGAGCACGGAGGTACCGGCCGGGGGAGCGGCGACCTCGACACGCCCGAGCCGGTCGACGGGCAGGGCAGCCGCCTCGCCCGCCCAGGCGGCGGCGTGCAGCACCGCGGAGTGCTCGACGGCGCTGTACGCGACGGCGCCGCCGCCGCGGACCCCGCGGTGCAGCCCGAGCAGGCCGAGATGCACCGCCTGGGTACCCGAGGAGGTGAAGGTGACCTCGTCAGCGCGCACGTCGAGGGCTTCTGCCACCGCGGCCCGGGCGTTGTCGAGCAGCAGGCGTGCGGAGCGGCCGGCCCGGTGCAGCCGGCGCGGGTCGGCGTACCCCTGGTCCAGCGCCGCCAGCAGGGCCTCGCGAGCGGCCGGGTGCAGCGGTTCGGACGACGCGGCGTCCAGGTAGGTCGCCGGGTCCGCGGGTGGGCCCGTGCGTGGGCCCGTGCGTGGGTCCGCAGCCGCCCCTGTCATGCCTGCGAATCTAACGGTCCGACGGCGGGTACCCACCCGCGATTCCGCGGCACGATTCGGCTAGTCTGCCGTTGACCGTGCTGTCACGAGGGAAGGCTGCGTTGCGTGGGTGACAAGACCCCCAACCGATCGGCTGGCGGAACGTCCCGGCGACCGAAGGCGAAGCTGGTCCGCCTCGCGTTGCTGGCAGCGGTGCTGGCCTCAGCGGTCGTCCTCACGGGCTGCTCGGAACAGAGCCAGCACGATTGGAAGAACCTCGCCATGCCGGACCCCGGGTCCGAGCAGGGGAAGCACATCTTCAACCTCTGGCGCTGGTCCTGGGTGGCCGCCCTGATCACCGGCGGCATCGTCTGGGGTCTGATGTTCTGGGCCATGTGGCGCTACCGTCGCCGCGCCCGGTGACCCCGAGGTCCCCGTGCA
The DNA here is from genome assembly GCA_963728555.1 of uncultured Actinomycetota bacterium. Lineage (GTDB taxonomy): Bacteria > Actinomycetota > Actinomycetes > Propionibacteriales > Nocardioidaceae > Nocardioides. The sequence continues at coordinate 678,776 of CAVSKP010000006.1, read as the reverse complement.
GACCCGCTACAACCTGCCGCTCGAGATCTTCTACACGATCGCGCCCGTGGTGATGGTGGTCGTGTTCTTCGTCCACACCGTCGACACCCAGAACATCGTGCTCGACGACGAGGGCGAGCCCGACCACACCGTGTTCGTCACCGGCCAGCAGTGGCAGTGGACCTTCAACTACGTGGATGAGGACGCCGTCGACTCCCCGAACGTGTGGGAGGCCGGCACGGCGTCGTACATCCCGACGCTCGTGCTGCCGGTCGGCGAGACCACGGAGTTCCAGCTGCGCTCGCCGGACGTCATCCACGACTTCGGTGTGCCCGGGTTCCTGATGAAGATGGACGTCATCCCGGGCCGCGAGAACCACTACCGCATCACGCCCACGACCATCGGCGACTACCGCGGCAAGTGCTACGAGCTCTGCGGCGTCTACCACTCGCGGATGCTCTTCAACGTCAAGGTCGTCAGCACCGACGACTTCGACACCTACCTGCAGGGGCTCGAGGAAGCCGGCCACACCTCCGACGAGCCGCTGATCGGCGGCCAGAACGCCTACACCCAGGCGGGACTGGACGAGCCCGAGGGGACCACCGAATGACCACCACCGCAGCCCGGTCCACGTTCCAGGTCAGCCCGCGCCGCCCGCTCGGGCAGCAGATCGTCCGGGTCATCACCACCACCGACCACAAGGTGATCGGCAACCTGTACCTCGCCACGTCGTTCGGCTGGTTCCTGATCGCCGGCCTGATGGCCATGATCATGCGCTCCGAGCTGGCCTACCCGGGCCAGCAGGTCGTGAACGACGAGCTCTACAACCAGCTGTTCACCATGCACGGCACGATCATGCTGCTGCTGTTCGCCACCCCGCTGTTCTTCGGCTTCGGCAACGCGATCATGCCCCTGCAGATCGGCTCGCCCGACGTCGCGTTCCCGCGGCTGAACATGCTGTCCTACTGGCTGTTCCTGTTCGGCAGCCTGATCGCCGCCTCCGGGTTCCTGACGCCCCAGGGAGCTGCCGACTTCGGCTGGTTCGCCTACACGCCGCTCTCGGACGCCGTACGGTCGCCCGGCGTCGGCGGTGACCTGTGGGTGATGGGTCTGTGGATGGCCGGCCTGGGCACCATCCTCGGCGCGGTCAACTTCATGACGACGATCATCTGCATGCGCGCGCCTGGCATGACCATGTTCCGGATGCCCATCTTCGTGTGGAACACCCTCGTCACGTCGCTGCTCGTGCTGATCGCGTTCCCCGTGCTCGCCGGCGCCCTGTTGTCGCTCGAGGCCGACCGCCTGCTCGGCGCCCACGTGTTCGACACCGCCCATGGCGGCGCCATCTTGTGGCAGCACCTGTTCTGGTTCTTCGGGCATCCCGAGGTCTACATCATCGCGCTGCCGTTCTTCGGCATCATCACCGAGATCCTGCCGGTCTTCAGCCGCAAGCCGATCTTCGGCTACGTCGGCCTGGTCGGCGCCACTCTGGGCATCGCCATCTTGTCGATGGCGGTGTGGGCCCACCACATGTTCGTCACCGGCGCGGTCGACCTGCCGTTCTTCTCCGGCATGACGTTCCTGATCGCCGTGCCGACGGGAGTAAAGTTCTTCAACTGGATAGGCACGCTCTGGGGCGGGTCTATCACCTTCGACACGCCCATGCTCTGGTCGATGGGCTTCCTGACGACGTTCCTGTTCGGTGGCCTGACCGGCATCATCCTGGCCAGCCCGCCGCTGGACTTCCACGTGTCGGACTCCTACTTCGTGGTCGCGCACTTCCACTACGTCGTGTTCGGCACTGTGGTGTTCGCGATGTTCGCGGGGTTCTACTTCTGGTGGCCCAAGATCACCGGCCGGATGCTCGACGAGCGGCTCGGCAAGCTGCACTTCTGGCTGCTGTTCATCGGCTTCCACACGACCTTCCTCGTCCAGCACTGGCTCGGCGTCGAGGGCATGCCCCGCCGCTACGCCGACTACCTGCCGGACGACGGCTTCACGACCCTCAACCAGATCTCCACCATCGGCGCCTTCATCCTGGGCGCGTCCACGCTGCCGTTCCTCTACAACGTCTGGATCACCCGCCGGGCGCCGCTCGTCGAGAAGGACGACCCGTGGGGCTGGGGTCGGTCGCTCGAGTGGGCCACCAGCAGCCCGCCACCGCGTCACAACTTCGAGACGATCCCACGCATCCGCTCGGAGTCGCCGGCCTTCGACCTGCACCACCCGGAGGTCGCCGCGATCGAGCTGGCGCACAACGAGGCTGCCCGCAAGGGCCGTTTCGCGGACGCCCCCGACATGGACGGCCGCGAGGAGCTGCTCGAGGACCGCGGCGCCGTGGTCACCGAGGAAAGTCCCGACGACCACCAGGAGGGCGACACCCGATGAAGATCGAAGCCTGGATCTTCGGGCTCTCCACGGCCTTCTTCGTCATCGTGGCCCCCGCCTACTGGCTGATCTCCAAGGACTGGACGGGCACCTCCGCCCTGGTGATGACGACGCTGCTGGTCGCGATGATCACCCTGTACCTCGGCTTCCACGCGGCGCGGATGGACCCTCGCCCCGAGGACCGCACCGACGCCGAGGTCGCCGACGGGGCCGGCGAGCTGGGCTTCTTCCCGCCGTACTCCTGGTGGCCGATGTGGTGCGGCGCCACGCTCGCGGTGATGGCCTACGGGATCGCGATCCACGCCTGGTGGCTGTTCATCATCGGGGCGTTCCTGGGTGCCCTGGCGCTCAGCGGCCTCGTGTTCGAGTACTACAAGGGCGAGCACGCCCACTGAGACCTCCGATCAGTGGCGCGTCCGCCACGACGTCGGTGAATCGGTCTGAGCCCGCGGCCGGGTTACGCTGGATCGGCAACCTTTACCGTTCATCGGGAGTCCCATCAGCATGGTCCTACGCCGCTCACGCCTGCTCGCCGTCGTGTTGACGTGCACCGTCGCGACGGCGCTCGCCGGGTGCAACGAGAACACCGGGACGCCGGATGCCGCCGGCGAGCCGGGTGCCGCCCAGTCCGGCGACAGCACGCCCGAGACGCCGGGGGAGACCGAACCGGCCGTCCCGCCGGTGAAGCTGATGTCCAACGTGACCAAGGGTGCGAGCGACGTGCCCGTCGACACCCGGCTCACGATCGAGGCCGAGAACGGGACGCTGCGCAAGGTCACGGTGGCCTCGGCCGAGGGCGCGGTACCGGGCAAGCTGTCCGGCGACAAGGTGACCTGGGTCGCCGGAGCGCTGCTCGAGCCGGGCACGGCGTACGCCGTGACCACCGTCGCCCGCCGTACTGACGGCACCGACGTCACCAAGCAGTCGTCCTTCCGGACCGTCGACCTGACGCTCGACCAGCAGACCTACCCCTCCGTGGCGCCGCTCTCCGGCGAGACGGTCGGCGTCGGGATGCCCGTGATCGTGTCGTTCGACGTGGCCGTGACCGACAAGGCGAACATCGAGAAGCACCTCAAGGTGACCTCGACCCCCAAGCAGCCCGGAGCCTGGCACTGGATCAGCGACCACGAGGTGCACTGGCGCCCGAAGTCCTACTGGCGTGCCGGCACCGACGTGTCCGTCGACGTCGACATCAACAGCGTGCCGGCCGGCGCCGGGATCTTCGGCCAGGAGGACCGGCACGTGCAGTTCCACGTCGGGTCCGCCAACGTCTACAAGGTCAACGCGCAGACCCACCAGATGCAGGTGTTCAGCAACGGCCAGCTGCTGCGGACCATCCCGATCACGACCGGCAAGCCCGGCTTCATCACCCGCTCGGGGGTGAAGGTGATCATCGAGAAGTTCCGCCACCACCGGATGAACTCCGAGACCATCGGCATTTCCAAGAACAACCCCGAGTACTACGACCTCGACGACGTCGAGTACGCCATGCGCGTGACCTACTCCGGCGAGTTCATCCACGCCGCCCCGTGGTCGGTCGGCTCCCAGGGCTACGCCAACGTCTCGCACGGCTGCACCGGCATGAGCACCGCCAACGCCGGCTGGCTGTACTCCATCTCCAAGCGCGGTGACGTCGTCGAGTACACCGGCACCGACCGCCCGATGGAGTTCACCAACGGCTACGGCGACTGGAACGAGTCGTTCGCGACGTACGCCAAGGGCTCCGCGCTCAAGTAGCCCGCCTGGCTCGGTCCTCGGGCCCTGTGCGGGCAGGCCGATTCGTCAGCGATCGCCCCGCTACGGGTACCCGGAGGATCGCTGACGAATCGGTGGTCGTCTAGTGGCCGGGCTGCTCGTCGGCGTCGTCGTGCTGACCGCCGGAGCCGCCCGAGCCGCCGCCCATCGAGCCGGTACCGGCCCCACGCAGCGGGACCTCGTCGGCGGTACGCAGGGCGTGGTCGTCGAACTCGTGACCCGACGCCGGGTGGTCGAGGCCGGCCTGGAGGGCGTGCTCGTGCTCGGCGTGGTGCCGGGCGTCCTCGAGCTCCTCGCGGGTCGGCTTCTGGACGTTGTCGGCGAACATCAGCGTGGACAGGCGCCCGCGCAGCTTGTCGAGCATGGTGCCGCGGGCCGCGACGCCGTTCTCGTCGACCCCGGAGCCCGGCGTGAACACCTCGTCGCGCTGGCGCACGGTGAGGGTGTAGGCGCGGTCCTCGCTGATGGGCAGGTGCCGCTCGCTGTACCCTCCCTCGGCCGACCGCATGATGATCCCGGACTCGTAGCCGTGCAGCAGCATGTTGTTGTCGGCCCGCTGCAAGGAGATGCACCAGCGCCGGGTGATGAAGAACGCGATCACCGGACCCACGAACACCGCGACCCGCATGAAGTAGGTGATGTGGTTGATGCTCATGTGCAGCTTGATCGCGATGATGTCGTTGCCGCCGGCGGCCCAGAAGAGCCCGTAGAACGTCATCAGACCGACCATGAACGCCGTTCGGCTCGGCGCGTTGCGCGGCCGTTGGAGGATCTGGTGGTCGCGCTTGTCGCCGGTGATCCAGGCCTCGATGAACGGCAGCACCAGCAGAAGCATGAAGGCCACCACCGGCAGGATCAGGATCGGCAGCATCACGTTCCAGCTGATCGTGATGCCGAAGATATGGGTCTCGATGCCGGGCATGATGCGCAGGGCACCGTCCGGCCAGCCCATGTACCAGTCGGGCTGGGAGCCCGCCGTCACCTTCGACGGGTCGTAGGGCCCGTACTTCCACACCGGGTTGATCGACAGGAGCGCGCCCATCATGGCGACCACGCCGAAGACGATGAAGAAGAACCCGCCGGCCTTGGCGGCGTAGATCGGGAGCAGCGGGTAGCCGACGACGTTCTGCTCGGTGCGGCCGGGGCCGGGCCACTGGGTGTGCTTGTGGTAGACGAGCAGGACCATGTGCGCGCCGACCAGCGCCAGCAGGATGCCGGGGATCAGCAGCACGTGGATGGTGAAGAAGCGCGGGATGATCAGCTCACCCGGGAACTCACCACCGAACAGGAAGAACGACATGTAGGTGCCGACCACGGGAGAGGCCTTGATGAAGCCGTCCGCGGCGCGGATGCCGGTGCCGGAGAGCAGGTCGTCGGGCAGGGAGTAGCCCGTGAAGCCCTCGAGCGTGCCCAGGATCAGCAGCAGGCAGCCGACGACCCAGTTCAGCTCGCGGGGCTTGCGGTGCGCGCCCGTGAAGAAGACGCGCAGCAGGTGCACCATCATCGCGGCCACGAACAGCATCGCCGCCCAGTGGTGCATCTGGCGCATCAGCAGGCCGCCGCGCACGTCGAAGGAGATGTTCAGCGTCGAGGCGTACGCCTCCGACATGTGGATGCCGCGCAGCTGGTCGTAGGAGCCTTCGTACGTCGTCTCGCCCATGCTCGGCGTGAACCACAGCGTCAGGAACACGCCGGTGAGCAGCAGGATGACGAAGCTCCACAGCGCGATCTCGCCGAGCATGAAGGACCAGTGGTCCGGGAAGACCTTGCGCACCTGCTTCTTCATGGCCGTGGCCAGGCCGGTGCGGTCGTCGAGGTACGACGCGGCCGCGCCGACCGGGTTCGGCTTGGCGGCCTTCGCGGGCGTGGTGGCGTTGGTGCTCGCGATCTTGCTGGTGTCGATGCTCATGATGTCTATCCACGCTCCCAGAAGCTGGGCCCGACGGGTTCGGTGAAGTCGCTCTGCGCCACCAGGTAGCCCTCGTCGTCCACCTCGATGGGCAGCTGGGGGAGGGGACGGGCGGCGGGACCGAAGATGACCTTGCCGTTGTCGGCCAGGTCGAAGGTCGACTGGTGGCACGGGCAGAGCAGGTGGTGGGTGGTGCGTTCGTTCAACGAGATCGGGCACCCGACGTGGGTGCAGATCTTGGAGAAGCAGACGATGCCCTGCACCGACCAGTTCTCGCGGCCCTTCGCCGGCGTGATGTCGTCGGGCTCCATGCGGAGCAGGATCACCGCACCCTTGGACTTGGCGATCTGGAGCTCCACGCCCTCGAGCGGCTCACCGTCAGGCCCGCCGTTCGCGAGCGCCTCGGGCTCGCAGTTGACCAGGTCCCCGATCTCGAGGTCGGAGACCTTGATCGGGGTGTAGACGACGTCGCGGACCACCCGCATGCCGGGCTTCCAGATGGTGTGGAAGAGCTTGTCGTGCGGCAGCGGGCCCAGGTCGCGCAGCATCAGGATCGGTGCGAGGCCGACCAGGCCCAGCGCGCCGAGCAGGCTGTTGCGCACCAGCGGCCGGCGTCCGATCCCGGAGTCGTCGAGACCCTGCATGACCATGCCGACGGTCTCCGTGCGGTCCTTCTCGCTGGATGCGGCTGGGTGGCGCAGCTCGACGATCTCGTGGTCGGTCATCAGCTTGCGCGCCCAGTGGATCAGCCCGATGCCGATGCAGAGGAAGGCGATGCCGAGGGTGCCGCCGAGCATCAGGTTCGAGGCGCCGAGCCCGCCGATCGTGTCCCAGTCGTCGCCGACCTGGTAGACGAAGTAGGAGACGAAGAAGCCGAGCAGTGCGAGCGTCGCGAGCCCGAACAGGCCCGCGACCTGGCGCTCCGCACGCTTCTCGGCGCGTGGGTCGACGTCCGTGGGACGCCACTGGTGAGCGGGGAGACCGGGGTTCGGGATGGGCTCGTCACCCTCCGGGACGGCCGGGAGGTTGTCGTGACCGCTCACGCTTCGACCTTACTCTTGCTCGTCCGGGTGGTATGGGCGGCGATCCAGACCGCGAAGCCGACGCAGGCGCCGATGCCGACGAGCCACGCGAACAGCCCCTCGCTCACCGGACCCAGGCCGCCGAGTCCGAACCCGCTGTAGCTGGGCTGGTCCTCCAAGGACTGCAGGTAGGCGATCACGTCGCGCTTCTCATCAGGCGACAGGTTGCCGTTGGAGAACGTGTCCATCGCCTGCGGGCCGGTGAGCATGGCCTCGTAGATGTACTTCGCCGCGACGCCGCGGATCTTGGGCGCGTAGCCGCCGCGGGGCATCGCGCCGCCGGAACCCTCGAAGTTGTGGCACGCCGTGCAGTTGGTGAGGAAGATCTGCCCGCCGTTGACGACGGCCTCCTCGCGCTCCTCGGCGCTGAGCCCGTCGAGGCTGTAGTCCGCTTCGTCCGGGATCGCCGGGCCGACGCCGAGCGAGGCGACGTACGCCGCCAGCGCAGCGACCTCGTCCTCGTCGAAGACCGGCGCCTTGCGCTGGGCCTGGGAGCCCGGCTGCGCCATCGGCATCCGGCCGGTGCCGACCTGGAAGTCGACCGCCGCCGCGCCCACGCCGATCAGGCTCGGGCCGAGGATCTTGTCGTCACGGTTGGTGCGGATGCCCTCGCCGTTCTGGCCGTGGCAGGTGGCGCAGCTGACGATGAACAGGTCGCGACCCTTGGCGACGAGCGCGGAGTCCGCCTCCGCGCTGCCGGCCTGGGCCGGCGCCAGCACGGAGTACAGCGAACCGGTCAGCAGCAGGCCGAGCAGCAGTACCGCGAGACCCGCCAGCGGGCGGCGGCGTAGCCGCGAGAGACGACCTGCGGAGCGATTCAGAAGGCGCACGATCAGGGTCCTCTTATCGGAGCGGGCAGGTGGCCAGGAACGTTGGTGGGGCTACTGGATGACGTAGATGGTGAAGAACAGGCCGATCCACACGACGTCGACGAAGTGCCAGTAGTACGACACCACGATCGCGCTGACGGCCTGCTCATGGGTGAACCGCTTGGCGACGTACGTCCGGCCCAGGACGAACAGGAAGGCCACCAGGCCGCCGGTCACGTGCAGGCCGTGGAACCCGGTCGTCAGGTAGAACATCGAGCCGTACGCCGAGTCCTGGATGGTGGTGCCCTCCTGGACGAGCGAGACGTACTCGGTGGCCTGACCCGCGATGAACACCGCACCCATGAAGTAGGTCAGGATGAACCACTCGCGCAGGCCCCACTTCGGCACGTCGAGCACCCCGCCGCGGCGGCCGACCTGCCCGCGCTCGGCCGCGAAGACCCCGAGCTGGCAGGTCAGCGACGACAGCACCAGGATCGTGGTGTTGACCGAGGCGAACGGGACGTTGAGCTTCTCGGTGTTCAGGGCCCACAGATCGGGGCTGACGGCGCGGATGGTGAAGTACGACGCGAACAGGGCGGCAAAGAACATCAGCTCGCTGGACAACCAGATGATGGTGCCCACGCTGACCATGCTCGGCCGGTCGTGATGTCCGTGCAGCCGAGAGGCCGGGATCGCTTGAGCTGTCGCCACCCGCTCATTATGTCGATAGGGCTCTCCGTGACCACCCCGACCCCCTGACAATCGGGCACCTATTCTCGGGATCGTGGATGTCGCGCCCGTGGTGGCCTCGGTGGTGCCGATGCACACGAGCGACTACCTGCCCCGGTTCACGCTCGGAACCACCTTCACGGTGTGGGAGCTGGCGCCCGCGCTGGCCCTGCTCACGCTGTCCGCCGCGGGCCTGTACGCCCTCGGTGTCAACCGCCTCAGCGCCCGGGGCGACCGCTGGCCGGTCGGCCGCTCGGTGGCCTTCGCGGGCGGGATCCTGGCGTTCGTGCTGGCCACCCAGTCCGGCCTGGCGGCCTACGACACGACGCTGCTGAGCGTGCACATGGTCCAGCACATGATCCTGTCGATGCTCGTGCCCCTCCTGGTGGCGCTGTCGGCGCCGGTGACGCTCGCGCTGCGCACCCTCCCGGCGCGACCGCGCCGCTGGCTGCTCGCGGTCCTGCACTCGCGGGTCGGCAAGGTGCTCACCTTCCCGCCGCTCACACTGGTCCTCTACATCGTCTCGCCGTGGGCGCTGTACTTCTCCGGCTGGTACGACGCCTCGCTCCAGTCGGAGCTCGTGCACGAGCTGATGCACGTCCACCTGGTCGTGGTCGGGTCGCTGTTCTTCTGGCCACTGGTCGGCGTGGACCCGGTGCCGGGCCGGGTGGCGTACCCGTTCCGGATGCTCCTGATGCTGCTCACGCTGCCGTTCCACGCGTTCCTGGGCGTCACGATCATGGGCCAGACGGACCTGATCGGGGGTGAGTGGTATCCCGCCCTGCACCGTGGCGACCTCGGCACCTGGCTGCCCGACCCTGCCGACGACCAGCACCTCGCCGGCGGCATCCTCTGGGCCTCCGGCGACCTCATCGGCCTCCTGGTGTTCGGCGTGCTGTTCGTGCAGTGGGTCCGCTCCTCGATGAAGGAAGGCGAGCGCGAGGACCGCCGGTTGGACCTCCTCGAGACCAGGGCCAGGAACCACGTCGAGCCCCGGTAACATGCGCGACGTGACCGAAGCCAAGCCGTTGAAGGTCCTCGTGTACAGCGACGACATCAACACCCGCCAGCAGGTGATCCTGGCTCTCGGCCGCCGTCCGCACCCCGACCTGCCCGAGCTGACGTACGTCGAGGTCGCCACCGAGCCCGTCGTCATCCAGCACATGGACGGCGGCAGCATCGACCTGGCCATCCTCGACGGCGAGGCCGTGCCGGCCGGCGGGATGGGCATCGCCAAGCAGCTCAAGGACGAGATCTACCACTGCCCGCCCGTGCTGGTGCTGACCGGTCGCCCGCAGGACGCCTGGCTCGCCACCTGGTCGCGCGCCGAGGCCGCCGTCTCGCACCCGATCGACCCGCTGCGGCTGGCCGAGGCCGTGGTCGGGCTGCTGCGCGCGCGCGTGCCCGCCGTCCACGCCGGCGACTGACCGCGGCGTCACCGCCTCATGACGGCCTGGCCCGAGGTGCTCGCGGCGCTCATCGCGCGCACGGACCTGTCGAGCGAGCAGACCGCGTGGGCGATGGGCGAGATCCTCGCGGGTGAGGCGACGCCCGCCCAGATCGCCGGCTTCGCGATCGGCCTGAAGGCCAAGGGCGAGACCGTCGACGAGGTCACCGGCCTCGCCGACGCGATGTACGCCGCCCGCACCCGCATCGCCGTACCCGGCCGGCTCCTGGATGTCGTCGGCACCGGCGGCGACCGCTCGATGAGCGTGAACATCTCGACGATGGCGGCGATCGTCGCGGCCGGAGCCGGCGCCAAGGTCGTCAAGCACGGCAACCGGTCGGCCTCCTCGCAGTCGGGCAGCGCCGACGTCCTGGAGGCGCTCGGCATCCGCCTCGACCTGGATCCCGAGCGGGTCGCCGCGGTGGCCGAGGAGGCCGGCATCACCTTCTGCTTCGCCGCGGCCTTCAACCCCGCGATGCGGCACACCGCCGCCCCTCGCCGCGAGCTCGGGGTCGGCACGACGTTCAACATCCTCGGACCGCTCGCCAACCCCACCCGGCCGGCGGCGCAGGCCGTCGGCTGCGCCGACCCGCGGATGGCTCCGCTGATGGCCGGCGTCTTCGCCGCGCGCGGGGTCGATGCCTGGGTGTTCCGCGGCGACGACGGCCTGGACGAGCTGACCACGACCACCACCTCCTCGGTCTGGGTGGTCCACGCGGGAGAGGTGCGCAGCGCCACCGTCGACCCGGCTGCGCTGGGCCTGGCGCCGAGCTCGGGGGAGGCGCTGCGCGGCGGCGATGCCGCGCACAACGCCGCGGTCGTCCGCCGCGTGCTGGCCGGTGACCCCGGACCCGTCCGCGACGCCGTACTGCTGAACGCCGGCGCCGCCCTGGCGGTGTACGACGACCCGGCCGGGTCCGTGGACGATGCGCTGGCCGCGGGGTTCGCCAAGGCGCGCGACGCCGTGGACTCCGGGGCCGCCGGCGCGACCCTCGACCGCTGGATCGCGGCCAGCGTCTGAGTCACACTGGAATCGGGCACCGGGAGCCGCGGGGAGCTCGACTCTCCTTGGGCTCGAAGGCCTGCGGACCGCGTCGTCTCACCCCCGAACGGCGCGGTCCGGTCGGTGCGGAAGCCGATCAGTCGGCGGGTGGCTCGAGCAGCATGATCGTCGGGCTCCGCTCGGTCACGGTCCAGCCCTCGGTGTGCTCGAGGTTGTAGGCGAGCCTGCTCCCGGGACGCAGCAGGGCGTACTCCACCCCGAGCCCCTCGACGGTCCGGTCCCAGCCCGGCAGGGCGCCATCCATCTGGTAGTTGCGCGCCAGCTCGGCATCGGTGAACAGGTCGCCGTACCCGTTCATCACGAAGTCCAGCTTCGGGAACCGCCACATCAGGTAGCCGCCCTCGCCCCAGTCGTTGAGCACGGGGGTGCCGTCCGGAAGGTCGGCCAGGGTGGTGGCGTACCAGTCGGGTTCGTGCTCGGCGGGAGGCTGGTCGGCCGTCCGCGGGACCAGGAAGGCCAGCACCACCAGGCAGGCGGCGGCGCCGCCCAGAACCGAGCCACCGCTCCTTGCGCGAGACGGCGTAGTAGACCTTCAGCCCGGTCTGGGTGGCCATCGCCGCGAACGGCACGAGCATCATCGCGGCCACGGTGACCGTGCGCTGGGTGTAGAGAGCCCAGCCACCCGCCAGCAGCACGAGGAGGAACTCCGTCCAGGGAACCGTCGTCTTCATGCGGGACCAGCGGAGCAGGACGAGTCCGAGGAGGATCACCAGCGCGATGCAGTTGGCGTCGCGGAAGTCCGGCGGCTGCCACTCCGCGAAGTACTTGCCACGGCTGTTCACCTGGAGCACGGCGGAGTACATCGCCGGCCCGACAGGCGTCAGCGCGGCGGCCACGGCCGAGAGCGGCGGGATCGCCGCCAGCCGCAGCCACTGGCGGCGCGGCACGGCGCGGTCCAGGGCGATGCCGAGCACCGCCACGAAGCCGATGATGATCCCGATCGACCACATGCCGTGGACCATCACCCACAGCCACGTGAGCGGCACCAGCCACCAGCGCGCGCGGCCGTCCTCACGTGTGCGGATCCAGGCGTACGTCGTGAGCGCGATGAACACGTAGCTGAGGACCTGCGGACGCATCGACATGCTCGGCGAGGACGCCAGGATGGCCACGATGGCGATCGGGACGGCCCCGAGCGGGCTGACGTAGCGCCGGGCGATCGTCCAGACGGTGTAGGCGAGCCCGAGGTACATCACCCCCGACAGCCACGCCACTCCCGCGAGTCCGAACCAGTCCTCGAACTGGGCCATCACGACCTGCGGCAGCCACTGGGTTGGCACCCAGTCGTTGGTGCCGAACGTCGTCACGCTGCCCGGGTTCCACAGCGACCACGCGCCGTGCAGGAACTCATGACCGAAGCGCAGGTGGAAGTAGGTGTCGGTGTTGGCCAGCGGGTCCTTGGCGTGGTTGGTCAGCACGCCGAACATCCCGAGCAGGACGATCGACGGGCAGCACGAACCGCAGCACGACCATCGGTGGGGACGCCTCGCGCGCGGACGGCTGGACGGGCGCCGACTCCTCCGGGACGGTCATCGTCAGGTTCTCCGTGGTCACTCGGCTCACACCGCCAGCACGTACGACGCGCCCTCGCGGCGGAAACCGACGCGGGCGTAGTACGGGTCCATCATCGTCGGGGACGTGATCACGCGCCGGATCCCCAGGTCCCGGAGCAACCCGCTCTCGCGCCACACGAACTCGCCGGGGGAGAAGTCGCGGAAGCGCTTCGTCACGTAGTCCAGCTCCACGTGGGCCTCGCTGCCCTCGGTCCGGATGATCACGACACCCACGGTCTCGTCACCTCTCAGGATCAGGAACGGTCGGCGGTCCTCCCGAGGGACGCCGTCCCAGGAGAAGTCCGGTTGGTATCGCTCGACGTCGGCGCGGTGCACGCCCAGCATGTGGGCCAGGTACGCGTCGTCGGACTTCACCGCCAGCACGCGGAAGGCCGCACCGTCGTGCCGGTCGAGGAACAGCCGCCGGATGAACCACACGTTGATGGCGCTGGTCGCGAGGTTCATCGCGACCATCGGCCACACCCCGACCATCGCGTTGAAGGCCACCAGCATCAGCCCCGCCACCAGGTTGAGCACCCGGAAGCGCAGCACCCGCGCCTGGAGCAGCGAGAGGATCAGCAGCGCTGAGCCGGCCCATCCGAACAGGTCCAGCCAGTGGTCGGCAAGCCAGGTCACGGCGCGAGGCTACTGCCCCGACCCCGCCCGGCCCGCCGGTCACTCGATCCTCAACGCCACCGTCGACCGCGCCCGCGACGCGACCGAGCTGGCCGCCAGGTGGTTGCCGTGGACGTCCTTGATCAGCTTGGTGGAGAACGTGACGAGGTAGTCGCCGGGCTTGAGCCGCCCCTTCGGGTCGACCACAGCCATCTTGCCCTTCTTGGCGACGGTCACCTTGACGGCGACCTTGACCTTCTTCTGCTTCTCGCCCTTGAGCCAGTACAGCTTGATCGACTTCTTGGAGATCCCGCGCACCTTCTCGCTGAACGTCGCCTTGATGGTCGACGTCGGCTTGAGCTCGTCGTCGGCTGGCGTCAGCTTCTTGACGATCGGGGCCGTGGCGTCGACCTGGTACTTCCTGGTCGCGCTCGTCGCCAGCGGGTTGCCGGCGCCGTCGAACGCCGTGACCTCCCAGGTGTACTTGCCGCTCGCCTGAGCCGTGGGCGCGTAGGCCGTCGCGACGGTGTCGTAGCTCGAGGTCTTGGACCCGCCGATGTCCAGCGTGTAGCTCGCTGCCCCGGGGACCTCGGTCCACTGGAAGAGGGAGCCGGCGTTCTTGAGCCAGATGCCGGCCTTCGGCTGCAAGAGGTTCGGCGCGACGCCGCTGGACAGGAACGACTGCGCCGCCGACCACGGTCCGGGGTTGCCGGACGAGTCCTGCTTGCGCACCCGCCACACGTATGGCTGGGCCGATGCCGGGATCGGCGAGGTCGGCGTGTAGGCGGCGGTCTTCACGGTGGCCGCTGAACACCCGGTTGGCCGTGCTGAACGTGTGGTCGTTGTTCCGGTAGACCTCGACCGTGTAGGTGGACGCGAACGCCTGGGCCGCCCACCGGAACGGGGTCGTGCCGGACACCGTCACCCCGCCGACCGGCGAGCTCGGCACGATGGCAGGCGTCGACTTGGTGAACGTCGCCGGCTGCGACCAGGTGAGGCCGTGGTCCTCGAAGTCGATGGCCTGGACGCGCCAGAAGTACGTGCCTTCGGGATAGAGCCTGTCGTAGGCCGTGACGGTCGCCTGGTCGACGACGCGCGTGTCGATCGGCGAGGCGAACGACGGCTCGTTGTCGACCTGGATCCGGTAGTTCTTGGCCGACTGGTTGCCGAACTCGCTGTTCCAGAGCGTGCCCTGGTTCGTGTCGTTGTAGTCCTGCCAGCTGAAGGTGATGTCGTTGGCGCTCGGGTCGCTCGAGGTGAGACCCGTGACGGCCGGGGAGGCCTTCCGGAAGGCCCGGGTGTCGGGCAGCGTTACGTGAGACAGCGGATCGGGTCCGCAGTCGCTGAGGCTTGTGCTCACGCACGGGAGGACGTGCCAGTAGTACGCCGAGCCGGCCTGGCTGTCGGGCAGCTGGGCCTGGGAGTTGTTCAGGCGCAGCTGGAAGACGGTGTTGTAGGTGACCGGAGCGCTCGGGATCTCGGTCGTGGTGAAGTTCTCGTCCTGCGCGTAGTAGACGACGTACGCATGCGCGCCGGGCACCGGATCCCAGGAGAGCGTCGGCGTGCTCGGCACGTTGTCGCAGATGTCACCCAGGCTGGCGGGCGTGCAGCCGCCGGCGCTGGTGGCTGCCTGACCGTCCAGCCCGATCCTGAGGCCGGTGACCTGGGCCTGGTTGTCCCACGCGCCGCCATTGGTGGCCGGTGCGGTGGTGACGACGACCTGTGGCGTCGAGTAGAGGCCCGGGAGACCCGTCGACACGGGGTAGGGGCCGTCGATGGGTCGGACCCGCCAGTAGACGGTGGTCCCCGGCGGGTACATGCAGTCGGTGGCATTACGCGGGGTGTAGGTCGTGGCCGCCGTCGGGCAGGTCTTGGTCACACCGGGCGAGAAGTTGGCGTTCGTCGACACGTCGAGCTCGTAGCTCGACGCGTGCTGGACCGGGGTCCACTGGAAGAAGGGCTTCGTGCCGGTCGAGCCGGGCGTGCCCGACGTACCCAAGGGGAACACGGCCTGCGGGGTGTCCGGCCACTGCCGCTTGAAGCCGAACAGGGACTCGGTCCACGGTGTGGGCTGTCCGGCCTGGTCGACGGCGCGCACCCGCCACCAGAACTGGTCGCTGTTGAGCGTGACGGGGGGGGAGTACCGCGTGCTGCTCACCTTGGTGACGGAGTTGGCGATGTTGTTGAAGCTGGCGTCGAGCGCGATCTGGACGTCGTAGGACTGCGCGCCGGCCACCGGGGTCCAGTCGACGACGACGTCCTCGATCTGCTGGTTGACGTCGTTGGCCGGGTAGGTGATCTGCGGCTGGGCCAGCGGTGTGATGTCGAAGCGGACGACACTCGAGGGAAGGCTGACGAGGCCGGGGCCCTTGACGGCGGTGACCTGCCAGTACCAGTCGCCCACGGTCAGCGGGTCGGGCACGACCAGTGAGGTCGTCTTGGTGGTGTAGGACTTGGCGCCGATCATGTCGGCGTCGCCGTCGACGGTCACGGTGTAGGACACCGCGCCCTGGCTGCTGCTCCACTGGAGCAGGGGCGGGCTGTCGGGCTGCGCCAGCGTCGCGCCGTCGCCCGGAGCGAGCGGGATCGGCGTGGTCACCGGCGCGATCTGGAAGGAGTCCCCGACCCACTCCGACTGCTTGCTGCCGTTGACGGCGCGGACGCGCCAGAAGTTCTTGCCGGGGACGAGGTTCTTGCTCGGGACGGCCTTGGTGTTGGTCGTCTTGAACGTGTAGTCGGGGGAGGAGAAGCTCGACGCGGAGTCGACCTGCACCTCGTAGCTGGTGGCCTTGGCGACCGAGCTCCACGAGAGGATGGCCGTGCTCGAGTTGGCGATGCTGCTCTTCAGGCCGCCGGGTGCGACCAGGGCCGAGGCGGGCGCGACGGTGACGGCCAGGCCGGCGACGGTCAGCGCCGCCAGGGCAGTCGTCGACGCCAGGGCGCGAAGCGCGGAACGGTGGACGAGCACGGGGGGTCCTCCCGGAGACAGACAATGTCCGCGCCAGTATCGGTAAAGAACAGTGGATGCCGTGGTTCTTTACCGAAAATGAGCCCGACTTTCTCGGCCCCGGACTCGCTCGGGGCGCAGGGTCACTCGAGGCCCAGGGAGAACGCCGACTCCAGGTCGTGGCGGGAGTACGCCCGGAAGGCGATGTGCGTCTCGGTCGAGGTCACGCCGGGCACCTTGTTGAGCTGGTCGGCGACGACCGCGGCGACGTCCTCGTGGGCGCGGACGCGCACCATCACGATCAGGTCGACCTGGCCGGTCACCGAGTAGACCTCGGAGACCCCGTCCAGCGCCGCGATCGCCTCGGCGACCTCGGGGATCCGGGCGACGTCGGCCTTGACGAAGACGATGGCGGTGATCACGGGGTCAGCCTACGGCCGCCCTTCGCGTGGACGGCTGCCCCGGCAGCACGGACCTGTCGCCGTCCCCGAGCAGGCGCGGGATGGCCGCGAGCAGGGCGAACGTCCCCCAGCCCACGACCGGGCTGGCGAGCACCATCGAGACCGGCAGGAGCCACGGCCGGTTCGTGCGGGCGGCGACGAGGACGAGCGCCAGACCCAACGGGAAGCGGACGACCAGCGGGAAGGTGAAGACCACGGGGCGAGGTAGACCTTGCCCGAGGCGTCGCCCGCGCTGTCGCGGAGGAAGTCGATCCAGGCCGACCACTCTCCGGGACTGACGGCGACGGACACCGCGAGCAGCACGGCGGCGACGGTGACGAAGCCGGCGAGTCGGCGCCACTCGCCGCGCGCCAGGAACCACACCGGCCCGAGGCAGGGCAGGACCTTCGTGAAGGCCGCCACGCACCAGGGGCTTCCGCGGGTCAGCCCGAGGACGGCCATCAGGGCCAGCAGCCAGAAGATGTTGCCCGAGAGGATCTCCGGCAGGCAGGCCAGCCAGACGCCGACGCCGAGCAGTCGCGGGAGCGGCCGGACGAGCCAGGCGATCCCCAGTCCGGCCGCGCCGATGAACACCGCGCAGAAGACCGGCCAGGGCAGCAGTGTCAGCGGCCACACGACCTGGGCGAACAGCGGGCTGTAGTTGTAGGCGTCGATGGACCTCGGCAGCTCCTCGTACAGGCCGCCGGACCACGACACGAAGTAGGCGTGCGCATCCCAGCCGATGCCGTACCAACCGGTCATCAGCACCGCGCGGATGGCCAGGTACGCCGCCAGCACGAGGAACGCGTCTCGTGCCAGGCGCCTGCGCAGAGGGACGTCGGCCACACAGCGACGGTAGGCGAACGCCCATCCCGCCGCGAGGCAATCGCGCAAACGCGATCGCTAGCGGGCCGGCTGGTGCACCGTCGAGATGGCCCGTCGTTCGTCGAACGGCACCAGCGTCAGCCGGCTCTGGTTGACGGCGTCGTGGAGCGCCAGGTGCCTGGTGGCGCCCGCGACCGGGCAGGTCCACTCACCCGCGACGTCGACGAGTCGCACCCCTGGGGACTCCAGCCAGCGCAGGATCCGCTCGGTCTCCTCGGCGGTGGCCGACGGCACGGGTCCCGGTTGCGTCACCACGGTCTCGGCGTCGGCGCGCAGCTCCTGGACGTACTGCTGGGCGTCGGTGCCCGGGGGGATGACACCCGCAGCGGCCAGGCGACCGTGGCGCACGACGTGGACGGCCCATCGACCGTCGTCCTCGCGGCGGGCGGCGACCACCTCGGGGAGCCGGGTGAGCGCGGTCAACCGCTGCGTGCGGGCAGCGGCGCGCACGAACGCCGCGAGCCGGTCACGGTGCACGCCGGCCTCCTCGAACCGTTGATGGGTGGCCAGGTCGGACATCCGTCGGTTGATGGCGTCGACCACCTCCTCGGGGCTGCGCAGCAGGCTGTCGCGCAGCTGCCGCACGACGGCACCGTACGTCGAGGGGTCGACGCTGCCGTCGCACGGCGAGAGGCAGCGGCCCATCTCCGCGAGCACGCACGGCGCCCTCGAGGAGTGCTTGCCCATCCGGTCGGAGCACTGGCGGACGGGGAAGGTGTCGTGGAGCGCCGCGAGGCACTGCTCCGCGGCGCGGCGGGAGCGGAACGGTCCGAGGTAGTCGGCGCCGTCGTCGAGGACGCGCTTCACCAACGAGAGACGAGGCCACGCCTCGGCGGTCAGCTTGATGAAGGAGACCTTCTCGGGAAAGCGCGACCGGCGGTTGTAGCGGGGCTTGTGCTCGGCGATCAGTCGCAGCTCGCGCACCTCGGCCTCCAGTGGCGTGGCGCACTCGATGCCGGTGACCTCGCTCGCCAGCCCGACCATCTCGCCCATCCGGCTGCGCGTCTCCGACGACGTGAAGTAGGAGCGCACCCGTGCACGCAGGTCGCGCGAGGTGCCGATGTAGAGGACCCGGCGGGTCTCGTCGCGGAACAGGTAGACGCCGGGGGAGTGGGGCAGGTGCTCGGCCAGGTGCCGCTTGCGGCGCACCGCCGGGCTGACCCGGGAGGAGAAGGTCTGCAGCTCCTCGAGGGTGTGCACGCCCAACCCGCCGAGCCGCTCCATCAGCCCGTGGAGCACGTCGACGGTCGCGCGCGCATCGGAGAGGGCCCGATGGTTGGGCGTGGTCGAGGAGTGGAAGACCTTGGCCAGGGAGGACAGCTTGCAGTTGGGGGCGTCGTCGCGGTTGATGACACGGCGGGCGAGAAGCGCGGTGTCGAGCACCTCGAAGCGCGGCCACGCTCGCCCCTGGAGCTCCGCGAAGTGCCGCAGGAAGCCGACGTCGAACGGCGCGTTGTGCGCGACGAGCACGCACCCCGCTGCGAACTCGAGGAAGGACGGCAGCGCCGACTCGATCGGCGGAGCGTCGGCCACCATCGAGTTGGTGATCCCGGTCAGCACGGCGATGAACGGCGGGATCGCGGTGTGGGGGTTGACCAGGGTCTGGAACTCGCCGAGCACCTCACCGCCGCGCACCTTCACCGCACCGATCTCGGTGATCATCGAGCCCGCCTCGGCGGATCCGCCGGTGGTCTCGAGGTCGACGACGCAGAACGTCATCTCGCGCAGCGGCCGGCCGAGCTCGTCGAAAGTGCGTTGCGGCTCCCAGCGCGCCCGGTCAGCCTGGGCACCCTGGATGGCGCGTACGCCGGCGAGGAGTCCCATGTCTCGGACGGTAGACGCGGTCGCCGACAATCCCGCGCAGGCCGCGCGGAATACGCTTGAGTGAAGAGACGCTCGGCCGCCGAGGACGTCAGGAGGAGCGATGGCCGCACCGACACTGCCGAGCCGTGACGAGCGCTGGCGTTGCGGTGGCTGCGGGAACCTCACCCGGTTCGACGTCGTCCGCAGCTCGCGCGACCGTCGAGTTCTGGCACGTGGACCTGGCCGGGGAGCCCGCCGTCGAGGACACCGAGGTGCGGGACCAGAGCATCGAGTCGGTGACCTGCCGGTGGTGTGGGCGGTCCGATGCGATCGAGACCGTGCCCCGTGCCGAGGCCGGCTGAGGACGAGTACTGGCCATGGTGACCGAGCCCGTGCCGCCCGCCTCGTCGCCCCACGAGCCGACGGACCTCGCCGACCTTCCCGACGCCGTACGCACCCGCGTGGTGTCCCTGGCGGCCGAGGCGCTGCCCCAGGTCGCGGGGCTGCCGGCCGCGTTGCGCCACGTCGCCGACTTCGCGCCCGCGCGGCGGACCCGGCTGGGCGGTAGCGCGATCGCCACCGCGTTGGGCGACGACGACCTGCGGGAGCGGATCTCGGTGCAGGTCGCGGCGCGGCCCGCCCGCGACGACGAGGTGGATGCGGCTGCCCGCGCCTGGCTCGAGCGGGGCGACTCATGGTCGGAGCTGGTGGCCCGGGCGAGCACGGTCGTCGCCGACCGGGCCGACGTGCGAGCGGCCGAGCGCGAGGAGGCGGGGCTCGACCGGCTGCGGGGCAAGCTGGCCGAGGCGGAGGCCGCGCTCAAGGACGCCCGCGCGAAGGCGCGCAGCGAGGTCGTCGGCTACAAGGCGGACAACGCGACGCTGCGTCGCAAGCTGGGCGACGCCCGCACGGCCGAGCGTGAGGCGCGCGCGGCCGCCGAGCAGGCCCTGGGGCTGGCCGAAGAGGCGCGGGCGAGGGCGGCAGCGCTCGAGGCCGGACAGGACAAGGAGCTGCGCCGGCTGCGCGCCAGGGTGGAGCAGCTGGAGGCGGAGGACGCCGCGTCGCGGCGTACGTCCCGCGCCGACCGCGACGAGGCGACCGTGCGAGCGCGGCTGCTGCTCGACGCCGTGATCGACGCCGCGTCCGGCCTGCGCCGCGAGCTCGCACTGCCCGCCGTGGAGGGCGCACCTGCCGACCGGGTCGAGGCGACCCTCGCCGAGAGCGACAGCCGAGCCGTCGGGTCTGCCGGACCCGGCAGCGCCGCCATGCTCGAGCAGGTGCTCACGCTGCCGCGTTCCCGGCTGATCATCGACGGCTACAACGTCAGCAAGTCGGCCTGGCCGGAGTCGTCGCTGGAGTCACAGCGCCAACGGCTCCTGCGCGCCCTCGCTCCCGTCGTGTCCCGGACCGGCGCGGAGACCACCGTCGTCTTCGACGCAGCACGGCTCACCAACCGCCCCGTCGTCGCTGCGCCGCGCGGCGTCAAGGTCGTCTTCAGCCCACCCGACGTGATCGCCGACGACGTGATCCGCGACCTGGTCGCGGCCGAGCCGGTGGGACGCACCGTGGTCGTCGTGACCGACGACCAGGAGGTGGTGCGGGACATCAAGCGAGCCGGTGCCCGGCCCGCGTCGGCACAGTCCCTGCTCGCCCTGCTACCCCAGGGCTAGGCGCGACCCCTGGCCCCCCAGCGTCAGGTCTTTACCAAACTCCCGGTTTGCCGGACGACGCACTTTCCCCGGTGTGACACTGGGCCCCGTTGTCCACGAAGGAGAGATTCGATGATCTGGGTGATCGTCCCGGCCCTCAACGAGGCCGAGAACCTTCAGGTCGTGGTGCCTCGCATCGTCAAGACGCTCGAGTCCCTCGGCGATGGGGGTCGCGTCCTCGTGATCGACGACGGCTCGACGGACGGCACCCGCGAGGTCATGGAGGACCTGAAGGCGGCCTGGCCCGGCGTGGACGTGGAATCCCTCCGCCACAACCAGGGCAAGGCGGCCGCCTTGCAGCGGGGCTTCGGGCGAGCGGTGGACGAGGGCGCCTCGATCGTCGTGATGATGGACGCGGACGGGCAGGACGACCCCGACGAGCTGCCGCGCCTGGTCGCCCGCCTCGAGCAAGGAGCCGACCTCGTCACCGGCGCCCGCCTGATGCGCCAGGACCGCTTCATCAAGCGCAACACCTCGAAGCTCTACAACCGCGCCACCGGCATGCTGTCCGGTGCGCCGGGACGTGACTTCAACTCCGGCTACAAGGTGATGACGGCGGACGTCGCCCGCGACGTGACCCCGATGATGTACGGCGAGATGCACCGCTACCTGACGGTCATCGCGCACGATCTCGGGTACCGCGTCACCGAGGAGGCCGTCCAGCACCACCCTCGGATCAGCGGCAAGAGCAAGTACGGCTTGGCCCGCTTCTGGCGCGGGTTCTCCGACCTGGTGACCGTGCGCTTCCTGCTGTCCTACGAGAACCGCCCCTCGCACCTGTTCGGCGGGGTCGGCGCGATCTGCTTCTTCCTCGGTGTCGTGGTGCTCGGCTACCTGACGGTGGACAAGATCACCGGCGCCGCGATCGGTGACCGGCCGCTGCTGCTCGCGGGAGTCCTGTTGACGCTCGTCGGGCTCCAGCTGGCTCTGTTCGGCCTCTTGGCCGAGCTGATCGTCCACGCCCGCAACCGAGACCGCGCCACGCACCCGTGATCCAGACACACCAGTCGACCGAGTCCGTCTCGCCCCCCGGCTCCGAGGCAGGCGCTCCACCGGTCGTCCCGCGGGCGCACGTTGCGCCGCCACGGATCCTGGTATGGGTGGCAGCAGCCGTCGTGGTCGCCGGGGCGGTCATGGTGCTCGTCGGGGCGTGGCGCGTCGGGATCTCCACCGACGAGCCCGTGCACGTCATGCGCTACTCCAACCTCGAGCATCACGGGTGGTACCTGCTCGACGACGACTTCGACGGGTCCGAGCCGGGCGCGTGGGTCACCGACAAGTACGTGTACGGAGCGGTGGCCACCCAGCTCATGCACGGGGTCGGCCGGATCGTCGGCGTCGACCCGGCCGGCGGTCTCGGCACATCTGTCTCTGCTTACACCATCGCGCCACCTGGTGGTGGGCGTCCTCGCGTTGTTGGCGGTCGTCGCGGTGGCGCTGCTCGGTCGACGCCTCTTCGGTTCGGCCCGGTGGGGGATCGTCGCCGCTGGGACGTTGACGGCCATCCCGATGTGGACGGGCCTGTCGATGTTCGACTTCAAGGACGTCCCGGCCGCGACGGGCTACACCCTGGTGACGCTGGGCCTGGTCGAGCTGATCTTCGCGCGGCAGTCGGCGTGGCGGAAACAGGTGCTGCCCACGCTCTGCCTGGCCGGCGGTCTCGTGCTCGCGGTGGGCACGAGGCCCGGCCTCTGGCCAGGCCTGGCGGCCAGCGCCGCGCTCGCCGCGCTTGTGCTGGGTCATGAACCGGCCGGTTCCCCCCGCCGCTTCGGTGTCCGGCGCCTCGTGCCGGTGGTGGTCGCGGGTGGGCTGGCCTATCTCGTCCTCGTGCTCACCTATCCGACGTTCTTCCTCCGACCGGACGAATGGCTTCTCGGATCGGTGAAGGGATCGGCCGGCTACGCCGGCAACGTCGAGTGGCACGGCAGCGGGACCTGGTTCTACCTGCCGGTGCGGGTCTTGGTCCTGATGCCCCCTCTCCTGCTGCTGATCGGCCTGCTCGGCTGCGCTACCGCCCTGCCACGTCGGCTGCCGCGGCCCAGCGCTCAGCTGAGCGTCATGGTGCTGGTCGGGCTGCAGGCACTGCTGCTTCCCGTGCTGGCCGTGGCCAAGCAGTCGCTGATGTACGACGACCTCCGCCAGGTGCTGTTCGCCTGCCCGGCGGTCGCCCTGCTGTTGACCGTCGGGTGGCGGCACTTCCTCACGGACGTCGAGCCAGAGCTCGGGTCGCGCGCGAGGCGTCGCGATCCTGCTGTGGTCGGTGGCGCTGGCGGTGCCGACGATGGTGCAGGTGCAGCTCTTCCCGTACGCCTACGCCTACGTCGCGCCACAAGCGGTCGCGATGGGCGCGGTCCCCAGCGGCGACTACTGGCGCGTGTCGTACCGAGAGCTGCTGCCGCAGGTGCCGAGCGACGAGTTCGTGGTGTGCTACCCCGACGCGTCCGAGCAGGGGGACACCCTGCGCACCCTTCCCGCGACCGGCCGGCCACTGGCCGAGAGCAGCGCCGACTGCCGGTTCGATCCGGCGGGAAACCTCATGCCGTACCACCTGGGCGACTCCGACGCCGACCGGTACGACGTCAGCCCGACGTTCGTTGGTCTGTTCAGCAGGGGCGCGACCCCAGGCGCGAACTGTCGCGAACAGGGGAGCGTCGAGAGGTGGCGCTACTTCAGTCACGTGGTGCTCAGCACGGTCGCCACGTGTGACCTGGTCCTCGAGCGGTACCCGGACGCGGGCGTGACGTTCAGCTCGGACGGCACCGGGGCGGAGTACCTGCTGGGTGGCTGGACCGCCGATCCGACGCGTCCAGGAGTCAGGCTGCGCGAAGCCCGGGGGAGCTTCGGCTTCGAGATGCCGGAGGGATGGACCGGTCAGGCCTTGCAGGTGGAGCTGGAGGGGGAGTTCGGCGATGGGACCCAGCTGTGGGTCAACAACACTCCCGTCGAGCCGTCGGTCCGCCGCCCGGACTCGATCGTGGCCGAGGTCGATGCCTCCGTCGCCGGTGGCCTCGGCGAGAACCGACTCGTCGTGAGCCTGGCGCCGGACGAGGTCGGTGGCGAGCTCGTCCTGACCCAGGTGAACATCCACCCCTGACCACGGCGCCAGGGGGTATGTCGGTGGTCGGTGGCAGGGTCCTGACCATGACGACGAGGATCGACTGCGACACCTGCCTGGTGCGGGGCCCGGCGTGTGGCGACTGCGTGGTGACCGTGCTGCTCGGCCCGCCCCCGGAGCTGACCTTCGACGACGAGGCGTGCCGGGCGCTCGACGTCCTCGCCGCCGGCGGGCTGGTCCCTCCGCTGCGGCTCGTGCAGCCCGTCACGGCTCCGGAGATCGAGTCGGCATGAGCGTGACCAGTCACGGGACGGATGGGCCTGGTGTGACGATCGTGACGCGTGCGACGGCGTCCGAAGCCGGAGCGGGCACCGGATCTGCTACCGGATCGCGGACACCCCGGTTGACGTTTGGACGGTCGGCCAGAGCATCGCTAGTGTGTGGCGCTCAGGTGCTCGTGGAAGTGGACCACCAGGGTCCGCGCGGGCATCGCGCTGAGTCCGGGCCTCCGAGTGTGATCCGTGGTGATCACTCTGGGTGGCCGGGAGCCGGGGAACCAACCCACCTGGGGTGAATCCCCTCCGAGACTGGCAGCCAGGTCGACCGACCGGGCCGCCAAGGAAGAGGGGTAGGGCATGTCGTGCCCGAACCCGTCAGCTCACCCGGTAGGCGTACGACAGACAAGGGAGACCGCCCGCTCGTGCTGAACGGTCGGAGGCGTACCACTGCCGCCATTTCGGGAGTCCTCCTCGCCATCGCGATCGGCTCCGTGCCGTCGTCGCCGGCGCAGGCCGAACCCACGATCGACGACGTGCAGACCCGCGTCGACCGTCTCTACCACCAGGCCGAGCAGGCCTCGGAGCGGTACAACGAGGCGAAGGTGGAGCTCGACGAGCTGCGCAAGGACCTCGGCGCCCTCCAGGCCGACCAGGACCGCCAGGACGGTCGCCTGACGACGGTCCGCGAGCAGGTCCAGGACTCCATCGTCAGCCAGTACGAAGGCACCAGCCTGTCGGCGGTCGGCCAGGCCGTCGTGTCCGACGACCCGCGCGGGTTCCTGTCGCAGCTGACCACCATGTCGGCCTACAACGACATCCAGTCACAGCTGTTCGCCGACTACGCCACCGAGCTGAAGGCCCTCGACATCCGCCAGTCCGCGACCGACGACCGCCGCGCGCAGATGGCGGCGCTCGAGAAGCAGCTGGCCGACGAGAAGGCCACCATCGACGAGAAGCTCGCCGAGGCCAAGGACCAGCTCGCGACCCTCAAGGAGGAGGAGCGGCAGGAGCTGCTCGCCTCCCGCAGCGGCACCGTGCGGCTGCCCTCGAACGTGCCCGTCTCGGGCCGTGCGGCCGCGGCCGTCGGGTACGCCCTGGCCCAGGTCGGCGACGCCTACGTCTACGGTGCGGCCGGGCCGAGCGCCTTCGACTGCTCCGGCCTCACGATGATGTCGTGGGCCCAGGCGGGCGTGGGCCTGCCCCACTCCTCGAGCGCTCAGTTCGGCTCCGGCCCGCACGTCTCGTCCAGCGACCTCCAGCCGGGTGACCTCGTCTTCTACTACAGCCCGATCAGCCACGTCGGCATCTACATCGGCAACGGCCTGATCGTCCACGCCGCCAACCCCGGCACCGGCGTCCTCGTGGCCGGAGTGTTCTCGATGCCGTACTCCGGCGCGGTCCGCCCTGGCTGACCCGCGACGCGACACGGCCGGTCACCCACGTCGTTGGGTGGCCGGCCTCTTGCTTGGTGCGGTCGCGGCAGGCGGAGTGACGTGGGCGCTCGTCCGCGACCCGTCGTACGTCGCCGCGCCGTCGGGTCCGCCCGTGGCCGCTGCGGAGCCCGCCCAGGCGGCGGTGGCGCTGCAGGACCTCGCCGACGCGGTCGCGGACGGGGACCAGGAGGCGGCCGCGGCGCTCGCGCCGGCGGGTGACAGCCTCGCGGCGGCCCTGCTCCGAGCCGTCGCCCGCAACGGCGGCAGGCTCGGCATCCGGCCGACCCTGCGCTACGTCGACGAGTCCGGTGGCGTCGCGGCGGACGGGTCCTGGGCGGGTGCGGTGGCCGCCACCTGGCGCTACCGCGGTGACAACGGCACCGATCGCGCGAGCGCGGAGGTACTCGTCGACTTCGCCCCGGCGGGCGGCGGACGGGTCGCTGTCACCGGCTTCGGCGCGGGGGACTCCGGCCGGGTGCCGCTCTGGCTCACGGGTCCGCTGGTGGTCCGGCGCTCCGCGGGTGTGCTGGTCGTGGCGGCAGGGGAGGGCGCGCTGGCCCGCTCCCAGGCGGCCCGTTTCGGACGGCTTGCCAGGACCGCGGTCGCGGTGGTCCATCGCGTTCTGCCCCGCTGGAGGTCGCGACTGGTCGTCGAGGTCCCGGCATCGAGCGCGGACCTCGACCGGGCTCTGGACGCCGAGCCGGGCCACACCCACGGCATCGCGGCGGTGACCGCGCCCGTCGACGGCTCGACGACCGGCGATGCGCCCGTCCACGTGTTCGTCAACCCCGACGTCTTCGACCGGCTCCGCCCGACCGGCGCCCAGGTGGTGCTCAGCCACGAGGCCGTGCACGTGGCCACGGACGCCGCCCGGAGCACGGTGCCGACCTGGCTGCTGGAAGGGTTCGCCGACTACGTGGCCCTCAGGGACGTCGACCTGCCCGTGACCACCAGCGCGGCGCAGATCATCGGTCAGGTGCGCCGGGACGGCCCTCCGGACACGCTGCCCGGCGCCGCCGAGTTCGACACGGGGACGACGCACCTCGGCGCGACGTACGAGAGCGCCTGGCTTGCCTGCGTGCTGCTCGCCGAACGTGGTGGCGAGGGTGCGCTCGTGGGGCTCTACGACGACCTCGACGGCGGGGACACCTTGGCTGCCGCGCTGCGTGCTCGCTTCGGACTGACCGAGCCGGAGCTGACCCGGCTCTGGCAGCGGCGGCTGGCCGCGCTGGCCCGGTGAGAGGTCCTCGGAACGGCTGAGAGACTGGTCGGGTGACGCGCGAACGACGGGTGGCCGCCGCCGTCGCCCTCGTCGGAGCGGTCGCCTTCGTCGCTCTCGCGGCCGCCCTGGTGCCCTGGCATCCGGTGCCGGGCGGCGGCCCGACCTCCCTGCCGGCGCCCGACACGATCCTGAGCCCGGCCCAGCTGGCGCGCGCCGAGGACTACGCCGGGCCGGGCAGGATCATCGGCTACGCCTCGCTGGTGGTGTCGCTGGCGGTGACCTGCTGGCTGGGCTTCACGCGCGCCGGCCTTCGCCTCGTCGGGAGGCTGCCTGGGTGGTGGTGGGTCCGGGTCGTGCTCGGCGTCGCGGCGTTCAACCTGGTGGGCCGGCTCTCCACGCTGCCCTTCGCGTGGGTCGGCTACCGCAGGCGGGTGTCGTACGGGCTGTCCACGCAGGCCTGGCCGGACTGGCTGCGCGACGTCGCGGTGTCCTGGCTGGTCAACGTCGTCGCCACCAGCCTCGTGGTGCTCGTCGTGGTCGGTACGGCGCGGCGCTGGCGCACCTGGTGGCCGGCCGTTGCGGGCGGGATCGCGGTCGTGCTCGTGATGCTCGGGTCGTTCGTCTACCCGGTCGTCGTCGAGCCACTGTTCAACACCTTCACACCGCTCCCGGACGGGTCGTTGAGGTCCGGAGTGCTCCGCCTGGCGGCCGAGGAGGGCGTGCACGTCGACGACGTGCTGGAGGCGGACGCGTCGAGGCGTACGACGACGCTGAACGCCTACGTGTCAGGGTTCGGCGGCACGCGGCGGGTGGTGCTCTACGACAACCTGGTGCGCGACGTGCCGGAGGACCAGGTGCTCTCGGTCGTCGCCCACGAGCTGGGGCACGCACGTCACGACGACGTGCTGACCGGCTCGCTGCTGGGGGCCGCCGGCGCCGTCATGGGCATGGGGCTGCTGGGCCTGGTGCTTGCCGGGCGACGTCGTGAGACGGCCGGGGACGAACGAAGGGCCGCGGACCCGGCGGTCGTGCCGAGGGTCCTGGCCCTGGTGGCGATAGCGGGGCTGCTGGCCAGCCCGATCCAGAACGGGATCAGCAGGCGGATCGAGACCCGTGCAGACGTCGACGCCCTCGTGGCCACCAAGGACCCGAGGGCGTTCATCGAGGTTCAGCGACAACTGGCGGTCCGGTCGCTGTCGGACTTGTCGGGACCGGCGTGGTCCCAGTTCTGGTTCGGCAGCCACCCGACGACGCGTGAGAGGATCGCGGTCGCCGGGTGGCTGTCGGACCGAAGGCGGCTCGGCTAGCAGCCGCCCATGTTCTGGGTGATCGAGTCACACGTCGACTGGAAGAGGTTCGCCAGGATGTCTTGACCAAAGATGAAGACGATCCCGACGATGACCGCGGCGATGCCGGCGACCATCAGGCCGTACTCGACCGCGGAAGCCCCACGCTCAGATCCACGCGGACGACTGACCGCAATGGTCAAGCGGAGCAGCAGCCCGCGGACCAGGGGGGACGGGTCGTGCATGATCGGCTCCTATGGATGGTAGTGGCCGTGGGCCTGGCAGGTACCAAGCCCACGGCCACGGTGAAGCGCTGCGACTGCGATCAGTTGGAGATCGAGTCGTCGGTCGTCTGGAAGGCGTCGCTGAGGTGACCGCCGAGGACGAACACGATGCCGACGATGACGGCCGCGATGCCGGCGACCAGCAGGCCGTACTCGACGGCGGACGCGCCACGCTCGTCCATCTTGGCGAGGCGGGCGTTCAGCATGATGCGGAGGTAGTCCAGCATTTCTGTTTCTCCTAGGTGAAGGGGATTTCGAGTCGAGAAGGCCGGAGGCCTCCGGAGAAAAGTTTCCCCGACCTGTACCCCCGCCGAATCGGGTGAACGACTGCTGTCGAGTAGTCCTTTCGGACTATGTTTCCCTGGTTCTCCGGGGTCTGCAGAAGAATGCCGAAATTCGGTCCTGACCAGGCAGAATGTGCTTCGCGGGCTCAGTCGCGCAGGTCGCGGCTGGGCAGGCTGGAGAGCAGCCCGATCCGCATGGCGGTCACCAGCGCCTGAGCGCGGTTGCTGGCACCGAGTTTTTGGTAGATCCGGGCGATGTGGGACTTCGCCGTCGACTCGCTGAGGTAGAGCTTGGCGGCGATCTGGCCGGCGCCCAGACCGTCCGCCAGCAGGACCAGGACCTGGTGCTCGCGGTCGGACAACCGCGTCGACTCGGCCGATGCGCGTCGCATCATCGCGCCGACGAGCCCGGCGCACAGGAACGACCGCGGCGCGACCACGGCGTGGCGTGCTGCCTTCACGACCTCGGCGCTCGGGGCGTCCTTCCCGACGAAGGCGGACGCGCCGGCCTCCATGGCGGCGAAGATCTGCTCGTCCCCCGAGTGCATCGTCACCACGACCAGGCCGGCCTTCTGGTTCCCCTTGCGGATGGCGCGGATGATGTCGAGGCCGGTCCCGTCGGGCAGCTGGAGGTCGGTCACCACGACGTCGGGGTGGTGCGCCTCGTAGGACTTGAGCGCCTGGTCGACGTTCTCGGCCTCGCCCACGACGGTCATGCCCGGCTCGCGACCGAACGCACCGACGAGTCCTTGCCGGATCAGCTCGTGGTCGTCGACGACCAGGACGCGCACCTGTTGCTCTGACGCGGGGGCGGTCATGGCGTCAAGCCTGTCATACGGTGCGGTGGAACACCGGATCAGGGCTGCAGGACACGTGTCGCGGCCACGGAGGGGGTCTGAGGCCCCCGCGCGGTGTCCGGCCGGTCCTGGCCCACGTGCACGCTCACCACGGTGCCCCGCGGCTCGCGCGCCTGGACGGTCAGCTGGCCTTCGATGAGTCGAGCGCGCTCCGCCATGATCTCCAGCCCGTGCGAGTCCTCGCGGCGGCCGCGGACGCCCCGACCGTCGTCGGAGACGATGATCTCCGCCATCGGCGGGGCGACGGAGCACTGGACCTCGATCAGGCTGGCCTCGGCGTGACGCACTGCGTTGTTCATCGCCTCTTGCGCGATCCGGAGCAGCTCGGCCTCGACCTCGGGACGCAGGCGCTGGGTGCTCTCGTCGAGCGTCACCTGGATGGGGACCCCTGACCCGGCGCTGAGATGACGGGCCAGGGAGCCGATCGCGGTTCCGAGCGACTGACTCGCCCCGACGTCGGTGCGCAGGGTCTGCACCGAACGGCGTACCTCGCCGACGACGGCGCTGAGCCGCTCGCGGAGCACCTGGAGGCGAAGGCGCAGCTCGTGGGACGTGGCCTCGGCCATCAGGTCGTCGACGAGGTAGCCGAGCGACGCCATCTCCTGGGCGACGCCGTCGTGCATCTCGCGGGCCAGCCGGCGGCGTTCCTCGGCTGTCGCGGCGTCACGGAAGGCGGTGAAGAGCAGGGCGGTGTCGAGGTGGACGATGTCCGGCTCGAGCCGGGCCGCCAGCTCTCTCAAGGTGTGGTCCAGGCCCAGCGCCTCCGGGTCGAGCCCGGGGGACAGGAAGCCGGAGATCACCGCGACGGTGCCGCCGTCGCTGCTGAGTGGGAGTGCGAAGGCCTGCTCGTCCACCAGGATCGCCTCGCGGTCGAAGGCCTGTTCGGCAAGCGCTGCCACCATGGCCACTTCGTCCTGACCGCCGGTGTGGTCGTTGATGATCGGCGTCAGCTGTTCACCGCGCGGGACGTGCACGACCAGCCCGCGGACCGGCAGCTCGTCGTGCACGGCGTTGGCGATGGCGGCGGCCAGGGTGACCGGCTCGAGCCCGCGGTTGAGGCTTCCGGACAGTCCGATGAGCTCCCTGATGAGGCGCTGGGCGTCCCGGTAGGAGTCGAGCGGGTTCGGTTCCCTCAGGACGCTGGCGTGCACGAAGCACCCGATGAGACCCAGGCCCAGGCTGAAGATCGACCAGGTGACGGCGGTGCTGACGGCTTCCTGGGCGATCTTGCCGGAGATCAGGAAGGCCGCCGCTGCCAAGGCGCCGAGCTCGCCGACGAGGGACACCACCGCGCCACGTGGACCACGTCGGAGAGCGGCGGTCAACGGCGGGAACGCGAGAACGGTGAGCACCTGCAGCGAGATCGTCATCGCGGCCGCCGCAACGAGGCCGATGAGCATGGCCTCGGCGGCGATGATCCACAGCCGCGGCGGGAGCGATCCCTCGGCCACGGTCGCGGCACCCCAGATGGCACCGAAGGCAACCGCGGCCAGCAGCCGGTGGCGTCCCGGGAGAGCAGCCAGCCACGATCATGGCCACGAGGGCGATGGCGCGGGTGGTCCCGGCCAGCAGGCCGTACCCGCGGGGCTGGGCGAACATCATTTCACGTGGGAAGCAAAGTTGTCCATGATGTGGATCACCGCAGGACCCATGACGATGCATGAACAGCGCGGGCAGGATGCAGAAGATCAGCGGGATGGTCATCTTGACCGGCACCTGCTGGGCCTTCTCCTCGGCCCGCTGGCGACGCTTGACCCGCATCTCCGATGACTGGACCCGGAGGACGTTGGCGATCGGGATACCGAAGGCGTCCGCCTGCACCATGGAGCTCACGAACGACCGCAGCTCCGGGAGGTTGGACCGCTCGGCCAGAGAGCGCAGCGCCTCACCGCGGGACGAGCCGATCTGCATCTCCCGGAGGACGCGGGAGAACTCCTCGGCGAGCGGACCCTCGGTGTTGCGTGCGACCTGCTGCACCGCGGCGTCGAAGCCGAGACCGGACTCCACCGAGATGGTGAGCAGGTCGATGGCGTCCGGGAGCTCGCGCTGGATGCGGTTCTTGCGGTCGTAGCCCTTCTGGTACAGGTACATGCTCGGCGCGAAGAAGCCGGCGAGCGTGACGCCGATGATCACGAGGGCCTTGGTGCCGGTGCTGCCGAGCATGAAGGAGAACAGCAGGCCTCCCGCGAACCCGCCGATCGCACCGACGACCTTGCCGCTGAGCACCCTGTCGACGGTCCAGCCGGCGGGGTTGCCGGCGAAGTCCAGCTTGCGACGGATGCGCTCAGCGCTGTCGGCGCCCGACAGGCGGCGGCCGATACCGGTGAACCGGTTCTGCAGGGGGACGAGGACGCGCTCGCTGAACGACTTGTCGAGCTCGCGGGTCAGCTCGCTGGGCGCGGTGGTCATCGCCTCGATGAGCTCCAGCGACCGTGCCACGCCCGAGCTCGGCGCGGCGTTGCGGATCGCGGAGCCGACCAGGATGAGAGAGGTGAACACCAGGAGGGCGCCCATGATGAAGAGCATCGTCATGACTCAGACCTCGACCTTCACGATGCGGGACATCCAGAACGCGCCGACGATGAGGATCGCTGCGCCGCCGCCCATCATCATCCACCCGAGCGGACGAGTGAACAGCACGCTGACGTAGTCCCACTTGGTCATCACCAGGTAGATCAGGAACAGCGGCGGGAGTCCGCCGAGGACGAACGCCGAGAGCTTGCCCTCCGCCGCCAGAGCAGCGACCTGGCGGCGCATGTACTCGCGCTCCCGGATGGTGCCGGCCACGGTGTCGAGCAGCTCGGCGAGGTTGCCGCCGACCTGGCGCTGGATGTTGATCGCCATCACGACCCACTCGAAGTCCTTGCTTTCGTAGCGCTCACCGACGCCCGACAGGGCGGTCTCGAGGCTGACTCCCAGCCGCGTCTCGACGAGAACGCGCCGGAACTCCGACGAGATCGGCTCGGAGCCCTCGCGGACGATCGTGTCGATGGCCTGGGCCAGGGAGAGGCCGGCCATCAGGGAGCCGGACATCAGCTGGAGCGTGTCCGGGAGGGAGGTGTTGAAGGCCTTGCGACGCCGGGACCGGCGGATGCCGAGGTACATCCAGGGGATGATCGCCCCGAAGGCGAGGAAGAGGACGCCGACCGGGAGGTTCCCGCCACCGATGACGGTTCCCACGAACCCGGCGGTGAGGGTGATGCCGACGTGCAGCAGCAGCCACTCCGACGCGTTGAACTGGCTTCCAGCACCCTCCAGCCTCGCGTTGATGCGCATCTCGAGGCTGCGGTTGCGTCGGAGGAGCCCGGCAGCCGCCGACTTGGCGGTGGCCAGGTTGTCCTGCTGGGCAGCGGCCGCTCTGGCCCCGCCGGTGCGGCCCGAGGTGTAGAGGTTCACCGTCTCCTCGGCGGTCAGGGCACGCTCTCGCGGCACTGCCATGGTGAGCACCCCGAGAAGGCCCAGACCCACGGCGCCCAGGCCGGCGTACAGCGACCAGGACGGCACGGCGAGGGCAAGCACCAG
Source organism: uncultured Actinomycetota bacterium (assembly GCA_963728555.1). Classification (GTDB taxonomy): domain Bacteria; phylum Actinomycetota; class Actinomycetes; order Propionibacteriales; family Nocardioidaceae; genus Nocardioides. The sequence goes on along the minus strand of CAVSKP010000006.1, from coordinate 645,442 downwards.
GAGCTGAGGGATCATCGCGCGCCTCGGGAGAAGATCAGCGGGTCGACCGTCACGTTCGAGTGCGTCATCTTCTCCAGGAACTTCGGCCGGAGGCCGGTCGGGATCAGGCCACCGAGGGCACGGCCCTGGTGGTCGAAGCCGGCGGAGTGGTCGTAGACGAAGATGTCCTGGAGGGTGATCACGTCGCCCTCCATGGACTCGACCTCGGTGACGTGCGTGACCCGGCGCGAGCCGTCCTTGAAGCGGGTCTGGTGCACGATCAGGTCGACCGCGGAGGCCACCTGCTCGCGGATCGCCCGGACGGGGAGGTCCATGCCGGCCATCAGCACCATCGTCTCCATGCGGGCGAGCGTGTCTCGCGGCCCGTTGGAGTGGAGAGTACAGATCGAGCCGTCGTGGCCGGTGTTCATGGCCTGGAGCATGTCGAGCGCGGAGGCGTCGCGAACCTCACCGACGATGATGCGGTCGGGGCGCATGCGCAGGGCGTTCTTGACCAGGTCGCGGATGCTCACCGCGCCCTTGCCCTCGATGTTGTGGGGCGCGACTCCAGTCGGACCACGTGGTCCTGCTTGAGCTGGAGCTCCGCGGCGTCCTCGATGGTGACGATGCGCTCGTCTCCCGGGATGAACGACGACAGCACGTTGAGCGTGGTCGTCTTGCCGGCGCCGGTGCTCCCGGACACGATGATGTTGAGCCGGCCCCGGACGCAGGCGTCGAGGAAGTCGGCCGTCTTGTCCGAGATCGAGCCGAAGTCGATGAGGTTGTGCACCGTCAGCGGGTCGGCGGCGAACTTACGGATCGTCAGGCAGGAGCCGTCGATCGCGAGCGGCGGGATGACCGCGTTGACGCGGCTGCCGTCGGGAAGACGGGCGTCCACCATCGGGCTGGACTCGTCGACGCGGCGGCCGATGCGGGAGACGATCTTGTCGATCGTCCGGCGCAGGTGGGCCTCGTCGCTGAACTGAGCCTTGACCGGGGTCAGCCGCCCGTCACGCTCGAGGTAGATCGAGTCGAAGCCGTTGACCATGACCTCGGTGACCTCGATGTCGCGAAGGAACGGCTCGATCGGGCCGTAGCCCAGGATGTCGTCGGAGATCTCCTGGGTGATCCGCTGCCGGTCGGCGTTGCTGATCGGCCGTTCCTGCTGGGACAGCACGTCACCGAGGACCTGGCGGACGCGGCTCTCGAGGTCGGCCTGGTCGACGTCGGCGGCGTACAGGTGCGGGCCGAGCTGCTTGACGAGCTCGGTGTGGACGTGGCCCTTGATCTCCTCGATGCGCTCCTGGTCGGAGCTCGCGCCACGACGACGCGACACCGGCTCCGCCACCTTGGGAGCCTGGCGCCTGCGCGCCTCGGCGTCGGCGGCACTCGCAGCCGCCGAGTGGCCACCCCCTGCGGTCCCGGCACCTGTCGCGCCGGCGGAGTGGCCGGCTGCCTGGTGACCGTTCCCGGGCGGTGTCGTGCCCGCGTCGGGGGCACCGGTCGCGCCGGGAGGGGCCGCAGGACCACCCGAAGACGGGTCGGCGGTGGGATCGGTCTGGGTGGTCTGGGACGCCTGCTCCGCTTGACGGCGGGCGGCGGCCAGGCGCTCGGCGAGGCTGCTCATCGGGGAGGGGGGAGGGAGGGGGTGGCGAGGTCGGGCTACCTCCGGATCCTGAAGAGCCGCGAGCGCCGCTCGCCCTCGTCGTCGATGTGGCGGCCAGGCGTGCCGACCGGAGACACGGGGTCACCCGCGAACGTGGCGGCCAGGTTGCGGATCGCCGCGCTGGACGGGTGGTTCGGCGACGAGGTCAGGATCGGCACACCGGAGTTCGTCGAGGCCGCGATGTCGATGGACGTGGTGATCTGGGTGGAGATGGTCATCCCGAGGATCGACTCCACCTTCTGGGCGTCGATGCCCACGGCGTCGTCGGCGCGGTTGAGCAGGAGGTTGCGGTGGCCGCGCCCGATGTTGAGCATCTCGAGGGTGTCGAGCGCCACCTTCACGTTCTTCAGGGTGGGCACGTCGAGCGTCGCGATGATCACGCACTCGTCGCTCTCCTCCAGCACCGTGAGCGTCTGCTCGTCGAAGGCCGGGGCGGTGTCGATCACGACGTAGTCGAACATCGTGCGCAAGGTGTTGATCGTCTGGCTGATCAGCGTCGGGCTGATGCGGTCGCGCACGTCGGGGTGGCTCGGCGCGGGCAGGACCTTGAGGGAGTCCTGGTAGCGCGCGAGCAACGAGTCGAGGAGCGCCACGTCGACGTTGTCCTCGGACCCGATGGCGTGCTCGATCGTGTGGGTCGGGAACAGCTGCAGGGTGATGGCGACGTCACCGAAAGCCAGGTCGAAGTCGACCAGGCACACCTGGCGGTTGCCCTTGTCCGTCAGGGCCAGTGCCAGGTTGACCGCGATGGTGGTCTTGCCGACGCCACCCTTCGGCGAGAACACCGAGATCGCGGTGCCGTGGTGCTCGGCAGCCGCCGGGCCACGCAACGCCACCGAGAACTGGTGAGCACGGGTGACCGCGCCGGCGATGCTGTCCAGGTCGTTCAGGGCGACGACCTCGCGCGCGCCGGCCTGCATGGCCCGCGCGAGCGTCTGGGTGTCGAAGTTCTCGCGGACCAGCACCACACCCGTCATCGGGCGGCTGACGCGCAGCCCCTCGCAGACCGCGACCGCATCGTCGAACCTGACGCTGGGACCCAGCACCACGACGTACTCGTCCTGGTGCTGTGACAACCACGGGAGCAGCCGGTCGGTTGAGTCGACGGACTGGCACCCCGGCGGCAGTGCGCCGAGGAGTCGGCGAACGCTGCCGCTGTCGGCATCGACGATGACGGGCATGGCCTACCTTCCGAATGAAGCGTTGGTCACGGAAGCACGTCGGTGCTGGTGGTCTCGGGACTGTCTTGCACGGCGCTCTGCTTGGTCAGCAGCGCGAACGTGACGTCGAAGGTCTTCGAGGCCAGGATCACCTTCTGCGCTTCGTCCTGGGTCAGGGCGAGAGTCAACAGGGTGCGCGGCAGCTGTTCGGTCTGCTGCGTGCCGTCCTCGGCGGTGGTGGTCGTGGTGACGGGCGTGGTGCTGCCGACGCCGAGCACGGTGACCCGCTGGAGGAGGAGCTTGGTCTTGTTGCCCTGGTCACCGCTCGTGGAGGTGACGAAGATCGCCACCTCGGAGCCCGGGTTGACGAAGCCGGCAACGCGGTCCGGGTCGGTCAGGTTGACCGAGATGGCCATCTTGTTCTCGGGGATGCCCAGCGGCGAGACGACCTCGGCACGTTCGCGCCGAACTTGTCGGCGACGATCTGCTCACCCGGGAGGATGTTCTGCAGCGCGACGGTGTCCTTGAGGGCGTCCGGACTCGTCTGGACGTTGGCGAGGAGCTGGCTGCGAGCGACGCCCTTGGGCGCGATCTTGCCGGCGGCGAGAGCGTCGTTGTAGCTCTCTCCCGAGGCGATCGGCTGGGTGGCGGTGAGCACCTGGACGGCGTCCACACTGTCCTGCGCGCGGGCGTCGGCCGTGCGGACGTAGAGGAAGACGAGGAGTGTGCCGAGTGCGGCGACGATTGCGGCGATGAGAAGGAGGATCCTGCGACGATCCATCGGCGTTGACCCTTTCGGAGCCTGGCGGTCGACCCAGCACCCCCCAGCGCTGAGTGTGGCGTGTGAGTGGTTGAGCGGACGACGTGTGGAGTGGTGTGTGGCTTGTCTTGGCGGCCCGCCGCGGTACGGGCAGGTCGCCTCACGAATCGTAAAGGCGCGTCTGAGGATCGTGGGGCTTTTCGTAAAATCTCGGGGCGCGGACGGCGACGACGCTGCCATCGCCCCTTCGACACAACGTCGCGAAAAGCCGAACTCGGCCCCGGCGCGGCGATACCGTGCGGAGCGCAGCAGCACGGAACCGAAGCGGAGCAACGAGTGACTCGATCGCGGCACGCAGCAGGGACCTCGGTTCCCATGAGCCCCTCGTGGTCGTGGTTCGCCCGTACCTTCGGCATCGCCGTGGTCGCGCACCTGGCCGGTAACCCGCCGGCCCACCGGCGCCTTCGACGGCGGCACCGGCCTGGTCGTCACCTCGGCCGTGCTTGGCCTGCTCGCGCTGGCCCTTGTCCTCAAGCCCGGCCGGCGTCCTGCTGGGAGCGTGCGCCGCGCTGGTGCTGGTCTCGATCTGGTTCGAGGCGCCGTTCCTCAGCAACCACTGGCTGCTGATGGGCTTCGTGTCGCTGGCGGTCCTGGGGTCGCTCACCCGGTCCGATCCGTGGCCGTGGCTGGCGGTGACCGGCCGCTGGGTACTGCTCGGCTTCTACTGCTTCGCCGCGTTCGCCAAGTACAACACCGGGTTCCTCGACCCGGTCGCCTCGTGCGGCCTCTTCTACGCCAACCAGTCGCTGGGCTCCTTCGGGCTGCCGAGCGTCGAGCACGGCACCCTCCTCGGCTGGCTCCTGGTCATCGGGCCGATCGCCACCGAGACGTCGGTGCCGATCCTGCTGGCGTTCACGCGCACCCGGCGCATCGGGGTGCTGGTGGCACTGGGTTTCCACACCGCCATCTCCCTGGACCTGGACCAGCACTTCTACGACTTCACCTCGGTGCTGGTCGTGCTCCTGTGCCTCTTCCTTCCCGAGGAGACGACCGCTGACCTCGAGGCGAGAGCCGCCCGGATGTCACTGCCCTTGGCGGGCGCGGTCGCCGTCTGTGCCGTCGTCGTGGCGGCTGCCGTCGGTCCCGAGGTGGGCGGGACGGGCGCGGTGCTCCAGGTGCTGCCGTTCGTGGTCTGGTTCCCGTTCGCGGCCTGGCTGATCGCGCGCGTGGCCCGCGGTGGCCTGGGCCCGTGCCCGCCCGATGAGGCTGCCGGGCCCGGTCGCCTGGGTGCTCGTCGGGCTGGTCGTCGCCAACGGACTGACGCCCTACCTGGAGCTGAAGACGGCCTACGGCTTCAACATGTACGCCAACCTGTCCACGGTGGCCGGGGAGTCCAACCACCTGGTCGTCCGGGACACCCTGCAGCTCACCCACGTCCAGGACCACTTGCTGACCGTGGTCGAGTCGGACGACGAGGAGCTCCGGAGGTACGCCGACCGTGGCTATCTCGTGCCCGAGCGCAACCTGCTGGACTTCCTGGCCCGGCACCCGTCGAGCTCCGTCGTGGTCCGGGACGAGACCGGGACGGAGACAACACTGGACGGGAGCGACGGCGTGCGGCTGCCTCTGCTCCTGGAGAAGTTCCAGCTCTTCCGTGCCGTGGATCCCCAGGACCCGCCGCGCTGCCAGGACGTCTGGCTCCCGGCGCACTAGGCCCCCCCAGCGATCAGGTCTCGTAGAGCTCGGCCACGTCGTCGCGATGCTCGCGCATCACCACGTCGCGCTTCAGCTTGAGGCTCGGGGTGAGCTGGCCGCCCTCCTCGGTCCAGTCGTCCGGGAGCAGGACGTACTTGCGGATCGACTCGGCCTTCGAGACGGCCCTGTTCGCGTCCTCGACGGCCGTCGTCGATCTCGGCACGGAGGTCGGGGTCGTCGACGAGGTCGGCGACCACGGTCGTCTTCGCCGTGCGCGGTGGCCCAGGCGGCGACCGCGTCCTGTCGAGGGTGACGAGGGCCCCGATGAACGGGCGGCCGTCGCCGACGACCATGCACTGGCTGACCAGGGCATGGGCGCGCAGCCGGTCCTCGAGGAGCGCCGGTGCGACGTTCTTGCCGCCGGCGGTCACCAGGATCTCCTTCTTGCGCCCGGTGATCCGCACGAACCCCTCGTCGTCGATCTCGCCGACGTCGCCGGTGTGGAACCAGCCGTCACGCTCCAAGACTTCGGCGGTGGCGACCTCGGCCGCGCCGTCCCCCGGCCAGTACCCCGCGAACACCTGGCCGCCGAAGAACAGCAGCTCCCCGTCGTCGGCGACCCGGACCGACGTGCCGGGCAGCGGCCGCCCGACCGTGCCGATCTTGACCGCGCCGGGCGTGTTCACGGTGAGCGCAGCCGTGGTCTCCGTCAGCCCGTAGCCCTCGAGCACCGTCAGGCCGATGCCGCGGTAGAAGTGGCCCGAGCCGTTCGCCGAGCGGAGCGCCGCCGGACACGGCGTACTCGCACCGGCCCCCGAGAGCCGTCCGCAGCCGTCCGTAGACCAGCCGGGAGAACGCCGCGTGCTGGGCCCGGACCACCGGCGACGCCCGGCCTCGCCCGAGTCCAGGCCGCGCGACCAGGCGATCGCCACCTCGGCCGCCCGCTCGAAGACCCGGCCGCGCCCGTCGGCGGTGGCGTTCTGGGAGGCGGTGTTGAACACCTTCTCGAACACCCGGGGTACGGCGAGCACGAACGTCGGCTGGAACTGTGCCGAGGTCGCGCACCAGGTCTGCACATGTCGGCACTGTGGCCGAGCCGGACCCGCGCCCGCACCGAGCCCGACCTGGATGACCCGGGCGAACACGTGGGCGAGGGGCAGGAACAGCAAGCGTCGCCGCGTCGTCCGGGACGAACAGCTCCTCGAGCTCGGGCGACGGCCACGCCCACCTCGGTCATGAGGTTGCCGTGCGTGAGCATGCAGCCCTTGGGGCGGCCGGTCGTCCCGGAGGTGTAGATGATCGTGGCCAGGTCGAGGGGGTGGCCGTCGTACGCCGCGTCTCGAGGTCGGCGTCGGCGATGTCGGCGCCGAGGCGGGTCAGCACCGCGACGGCGTTGTCCTCGATCGACCAGACATGCCGCAGCTCCTCGAGGTCGGCCCGTACCTCGGCGATCCGGGTCAGGTGGACCGGCCCCTCGGCGACCACGGCGCGGGCGCCGGAGTCGCGCAGGATGTGCCCCACCTGCTCGGCCGAGGACGTCTCGTAGACCGGCACCGACACCGCGCCGGCGAACCAGATCGCGTAGTCGACGAGCGTCCACTCGTACCTGGTGCGCGAGATCAGGGCCACCCGGTCGCCGGGCTCGACGCCGGCGGCGACCAGTCCCTTGGCGACGTCACGGACCTCGGCCAGGAACTCGGCCGCCGTGACGTCGTGCCATTCGTCGGAGCCCGCGCGGCGCCGCGCGAACACCACGGCGTCCGGCGCCTCCGCGGCGTTGCGGACCACGTCGTCGGTGAGGTTGCCGGTCGCCGGCACGGCGACCGTCAGGGGAGTGGAGAACTCACGCACGCCTCTCCTGCGGACTCGGGGCGCTGATCCGGGGCGAGGCTACCGCCCGGTCGGAGCGTGGCCGATCGGCTAGGCTCCACGAGCCGATGGCCGAGCAGACCTCCTCCTCGATCGTGATCGACGCGCCGCCGGCGGCCGTCATGGACGTGATCGCGGACTTCCCGGCGTACCCGCCTGGGCCAAGGGCGTCAAGGAGGCGACGGTCCGCGCGAGCAGCCCGAGCGGCCGCGCCGAGCGAGGTCTTCTTCGCCCTCGACGTGGCGCCGATCAAGGACGAGTACACCCTGGCGTACACCTGGAACGGCGACCGCGACGTCTCCTGGACCCTGGCCGAGGGCAAGATGCTGCGCGCGCTCGACGGTGCGTACGTCCTCGTCCGACCGCGGCGACGGCTCCACCGAGGTGACCTACCGCCTGGCGCTCGACGTCTCGATCCCGCTGATCGGCATGATCAAGCGCAAGGGCGAGAAGATCCTCATCGACACCGCGCTGAAGGGGCTCAAGCAGCGCGTCGAGTCCCTCGCCTGACGGCGCCTGTGCGGGTCCTCCTCTTCACGGGCAAGGGCGGCGTCGGCAAGTCCACGCTCGCGGCCGGTACGGCGGCCCTCGCCGCCGCGGCCGGGCACCGGACGCTGGTGCTGTCGACCGACGCCGCCCACTCGCTGGCCGACGCGTTCGGGCTCGCGCGGGACGCGCGCTCGCTGAGCGAGCCGGTCGAGGTCGCCGACAGGCTGTGGGTCCAGCAGGTCGACGCCCAGCTGCGGTTCGAGCAGTCCTGGGCCGACATCCAGCGGTACCTGCTCTCGGTGCTCGACGTCGCCGGGCGTCGACCCGGTCGCCGCCGAGGAGCTGACCGTGATCCCGGGCGCCGAGGAGGTGCTGGCGCTGCTGGAGCTGCGGCTGCACGCCGCGTCGGGCGGTGGGACGTGGTCGTCGTCGACTGCGCGCCGACGGCCGAGACGCTCCGGCTGCTCGCCCTGCCCGAGGCGCTCGGCTGGTACATGCAGCGGGTGCTTCCCCCTCGAGCGCCGGGTGGTCAAGGCGCTCCGGCCGGTGCTCACCCGAGCCGCCGGCGTGCCGATGCCCGGCGACTCGGTCTTCGACGCGATCGAGCGGCTGCACGCGGAGCTCGACGAGGTGCGCACCCTGCTCACCGGGCCGGAGTCGACGGTGCGGCTGGTGCTCACGCCGGAGGCAGTGGTGCTCGCCGAGGCCCGGCGCTCGTACACCACGCTGTCCCTGTTCGGGTACCGCGTCGACGGCGTCCTCGCCAACCGGGTCTTCCCGGCCGCGGGCGCCGACGACTGGCGGGCGGGCTGGGTGCTGTCGCCCAGGACGCCGTGCTCGAGGAGGTCGGCGCAGTCGTTCGCGGGGCTGCCCGCTCTGGCGCGTCGGAGTACCGCCCCGGCGAGCCCGTCGGCGTGCCGGCGCTCGACGGCCCTGGCCGCCGAGGCGTACGACGGCGCCGACCCGCTCGCCGTACCCGACGGCGACGGGCCCGTTCCGGCGTCACCCGCGACGCCGCGCGGCGCCGTGCTGCACCTGGCGCTTCCGGGTGTGACGCGCGACCGACGTCGATCTCGCGCGCAACGGCGACGAGCTGGTGGTGACCGTGGGGCCGTATCGTCGTCTCCTCACCGTGCCCGCCGGGCTGGCCCGGCACCGGGTCACCGGCGCCCGGGTGATGACGGCCTCACGGGCGGCGAGCTGCAGGTGCGGTTCGTGGAGGAGCGAACGAGAGGGCCGGAGGATGAACGAACCTCTCGACGAGCCCGTCGGCAGCGCCGCCGAGGAGGCGGCCAAGCTGCTCGGCGCCGTCGCCGACTGGGCGCGGGAGCACGGCGGCTCGCACCTGGGCGACGGGCTCGGGAGCGCTGCGCCCACGACGTCGACGAGCACTCGCCACCGACGCGGAGGAGTGCCGGTGGTGCCCGGTCTGCCGGGCCGTCCAGGTCGTACCGAGCCGCGTCCCCGGAGGTACGCGAGCACCTGACCACGGCGGCGACCTCGCTCGCCCAGGCCGCCGCCGCGCTGCTCGCCACCAGCCCGCCGGACCGCGCGAAGTCCGGCGTCGAGCACATCGACCTGTCACGACGACGACTGGCCCGAGGAGGACGAGGGGTGAGCCTGACCATCGGCATCGACGTCGGCGGTACCAAGATCCTGGGTGGCGTCGTCGACGAGGAGGGCAACGTCCTCGAGGAGCTGCGGGTCGTCTCGCCCGCCACCGACGTCGCCGCGATCGAGGAAGCCATCACCCGGCTCGTCGTCGACCTGACCGGCCGGCACCGCGTGGAGGCGGTCGGGGTGGGCGCGGCCGGCTACATCGACAAGGCCCGGTCGGTGGTGATGTTCGCCCCCAACCTGGCCTGGCGCGACCTCGACCTCCGCGCCGAGCTCGAGGCGCGCGTCGGGCTCCCGGTCGTGGTCGAGAACGACGCGAACGCCGCCGCATGGGGCGAGTTCCGGTACGGCGCAGGCGAGGACGTCGACGACCTGCTGCTGGTGACGGTCGGCACCGGCGTCGGCGGCGGCGTCGTCCTCGACGGACTGCTGCACCGCGGCGCCTTCGGCGTCGGCGGCGAGATCGGGCACATGCGCGTGGTGCCCGACGGCATCCTCTGCGGCTGCGGGAACCGCGGCTGCCTGGAGTCCTACGGCAGCGGGTCGGCCCTGGTACGCGAGGCCAGGGCGGCGGCATCGGCGGGGTCGCTGCTCGCTCGTGACCTCCTCGACCGGGCCGGCGGCGATCCCGCGGCGATCACCGGGCCACTGGTCACCGAAGGCGCGCAGGCCGGCGACCCCTTCTGCGTCGAGCAGCTCGTCGTGCTCGGCACCTGGCTCGGGGACGGCATCGCGTCGCTCGCGGCCGTGCTCGACCCCGCGGTCGTCGTCATCGGCGGTGGCGTCAGCGCCGCCGGCGACCTGCTGCTCGACCCGATCCGCACGGCGTTCGGGCGTCAGCTCACCGGTCGCGGTCACCGCCCGCTCGCGGAGATCCGGCTCGCCCGGCTCGGCAACCGGGCCGGCCTGATCGGCGCGGCCGACCTGGCCCGGCACCGATGAGTCGCCAGTGATCGTCGGGGTCGACATCGGCGGCAGCAAGGTGCTGGCCGGCGAGGTGACCGCGGAGGGGGAGGTACGCCGGACGGCCCTCCACGTGACGCCCGGCCGGCGGGTGCCCGCGCACCTCGTCGAGAACGCGCTCACCGAGGCCGTGCACGAGGTGGCCCACGACGAGCCGCTCGAAGCGGTCGGGCTCGCGGCGGCGGGGTTCGTCGACGTGACCCGCACCCGCGTGCTGTTCGCCCCGCATCTGCCGTGGCACGGCGAGGACGTGGTCGCCCGGCTGTCGGCCCGGTGGGGCGTGCCGGTGATCATGGACAACGACGCCAACTGCACGGCGTTGGCCGAGGCGGCGTACGGCGCCGCCCGCGGCTCGTCGTCCACGGTCCTGGTCACGCTCGGTACGGGCATCGGCGGCGCGCTCCTCTTCGGCCCGGACCTCTGGCGCGGGGCGGGTGGCATGGCAGGGGAGTTCGGCCACCAGCAGGTCGTGCCTGACGGCCTGCCCTGCGAGTGCGGACGGAGCGGCTGCTGGGAGCAGTACTGCAGCGGGAACGCGCTGGTCCGTCACGCGCGGGGCCGGCTGGGCGCCTCGCCGGCGCTCACCGCCGCCACCGACGGCGACCCCGGCGCGCTCACCGGCCCGATGGTCACCGAGGCCGCGGCTGGCGGCGACGCCGTCGCGCTGGCGGCCTTCGGCTCGGTCGGCGACTGGCTCGGCGTGGGGCTGGCGAACCTCGTCGCCTCGCTCGACCCCGAGCTGCTCGTGGTCGGCGGCGGCGTCTCCGCCGCCGGTCGCCTGCTCCTCGACCCGGCTCGCGCCGCCCTGGCCCGGTCCCTGGTGGGCGCCGATGACCGCGTCATCCCTCCCGTGGTGCCCGCCTCCCTCGGCCCCCGCGCCGGCCTCGTCGGCGCCGCCTTGCTGGCGCGCGGGATCCTCACCGGTGGTTGAGAAGGGCCGAGGTCCCGTCACGAAACCTCCCCGTTGGTTGAGGAGGGACGAAGTCCCGTCACGAAACCTCCCCGTTGGTTGAGGAGGGACGAAGTCCCGTCACGAAACCCCGGTAGCGAGACGAGGTCCGGTACCGGGGGTTTCGTGACAGGCGCTAGCGCGCCTTCCTCAACCACCAGCGGACCACCGATCAGAGACGCGCTAGCTCGGGGCTCTGAGTTTCGGTGGTCGAGCCGTGAGGCCGGCCACGGCCGAGCGTGTCGAGACCTTCGCGAGTCGGTCACCCGGTCTCGACACGGGCTCGCTGGCGCTCGCCCGGCTCGACCACCGAATTGGCTCTGGGTTTCGGTGGTCGAGCCGTGAGGCCGGCCACGGCCGAGCGTGTCGAGACCTTCGCGAGTCGTCACCGGTCTCGACCACGGAGGGCTCCGTGTCGAGACCGCTCGCCCGGCCTCGACCACGGCAGACCTTGGCTCTGGGTTTCGGTGGTCGAGCCGTGAGGCCGGCCACGGCCGAGCGTGTCGAGACCTTCGCGAGTCGGGTCTCGACACGGGCTCGCTGGCGCTCGCCCGGCTCGACCAACGATCAGAGCTCGACCTGTGATCAGAGACGCGCGCCGTCGTCGAACGGGTCTCTCGGGCCGCGGGGCATCTGGGAGACGAGGTAGCCGAAGCCGCCCAGGAAGCTGCCGATGAGGAGCCAGGCGACGAGCGTCGGCAGGTGGAGCTGGAAGACCGTGGCGACCAACAGGATCAGCGGCGAGAGGAAGACGCCGGCCCAGGCGAGCAGCCGGTCGCGGGGCAGGCGGGGCAGCGGCGGCGGAGGAGGCGGCACGAACGAGTCGTCGAGCCAGGTGTCCTCGGTGGCCAGCTCGGGGTGGTGGTCGGGCTCGTCCCGCGGCTCGGGGGCGGCCGCCTGCGCCGCGGCGTCCGGGTCGAGGACGGGGCGGTCGCCGTAGTTGGCGATGATCTCCCGCCAGGCGGCGTCCTCGTTCTGCCCGCTCACGGCTCTACCGTACGTCGGGAGGCCGGTCAGCGCGCCGGCGTATCCGCGGTCACTCGCGCCACGAACGCCGCCGACTCCTCGAAGATCAGCGGGGCGTCGTTGTCGAGGGTCGCGACGTGGAAGCTGTCCTCGAGCAGCCGCTCGGTGACGTCGCGGCTGGACACCCGGCTGGTGATGATCGGGACCGACGAGGAGTCCACGACGTGGTCGTCGACGGAGCGGAACAGGAGCAGCGGCTGGGTGATGCGCGGCAGGTCGGCGATCAGCGGCTTCCACTGCTGCACGAAGGAGTGCATCGCCTTGAGCGGGGTCTTGGGGTAGGGGTACTCGTTGCCGCCCGGCTTCTTGATGTCGTTGCCGATCGCCGGGAAGCCGCCCACGACGTGCTTGAGCACGGCAGCGCGAGCAGGTCCTTGCGGCGGCTGGCCAGGGCGGGGTTCACGACGACGATGCCCGACACCTGGTCGCCCCGGTCGGCCGCGAGACGCAGGACGACGGCGCCACCCATCGACAGGCCGCCGACCACCACGCTGTCGACCTCGCCGCGCAGCTTGTCGAAGGCCCGGTTGATGGTGCCGTACCAGTCGTCCCAGCGCGTCGTGTTGGCCTCCTCCCACGTGGTGCCGTGACCGGGCAGCAGCGGCACCTCGACGGCGTACCCCCGCTCGGCGAGGTACTGACCCCACGGGGTCATGGACGTCGGGTTGCCGGTGATGCCGTGGCTGAGCAGCACGCCGACGCGGCGCCCGCCGGTCAGCTCGGGCCGGGCCGGCGCGGAGAGGGTCTCGCGGGCCAGCGCGGGAAGCGGGGTGGACGGCGTCATGGAGGGATTCTGCACCAGCGGGTCAGCCCCTCGGCTGACGGCGCTCGCAGGGCGAAGGTCGTCAGTCGTGGGGCTAGGCTGCGTGACGGATGCGTACGGGAGGAGGTGGCGGTTGTTCTACTGGTTCTTGAAGTGGATCGCGCTCGGCCCGTTCCTGCGCATCATCTTCCGTCCCGTCGTCGAAGGTGCCGAGAACGTGCCCGACGAGGGAGCGGCGATCCTGGCCAGCAACCACCTCTCGTACTCCGACTGGATGTTCATGCCGCTGACCCTGCCGAGGCGGGTCACGTTCGTCGCCAAGGCGGAGTACTTCACCACCCCGGGCATCAAGGGCTGGTTCCAGAAGAAGTTCTTCTCCGGCGCCGGGCAGGTGCCGATCGACCGGGCGTCCGGCTCGACCGCGGAAGGCGCCCTGTCGTCGGCCCGCAAGATCCTGGCCGACGGTGAGCTGTTCGGCATCTACCCGGAGGGCACCCGCTCCCACGACGGGAGGCTCTACCGCGGCAAGACCGGCGTCGCACGGCTCGCGCTGGAGACCATGGTGCCGGTGATCCCGGTCGCGGTCGTCGGCACCAACGTCGTCGCCCCGCCCGGCAAGAAGTTCGGCCGCTTCACCCGGCCGCTGGTCAGGTTCGGCCAGCCGCTCGACTTCAGCCGCTACGAGGGCATGGAGAACGACCGTTACATCCTGCGTTCGGTCACCGACGAGATCATGTACGAGATCATGCGGCTCTCCGGCCAGGAGTACGTCGACACCTACGCCTCGAAGGCCAAGGAGCTCGCCGCCAAGGCCAAGAAGGACGTCGCCGACCTCCCCGTCGCCGAGCCCGGATCGTCCGGCGGCCCCGAGGCCGAGCAGAAGAAGGCGTCCTGACCGGCTCGCTCCTCGCGTCGTACGACGACCCGGCGGCGCAGGCGGTACAGGACCGGCTGTTCCGCGCCCTCGCGGTCCTGCGCGTCGTGCTGATCGTCAACACCGTCGGTCTGAACGTCCTGCGACGCGACAACTTCGAGCACCCGCTCGCCGGCGTGCTGGTGGTGCTGGGCCTCGCGGCGTGGACCGCGTTCGCGATCTGGGCCTACCAGGAGAGGTCCCGGCGTACTCCGCCGCTGCTGTTCGCCGACCTCGTCGTCGCGCTCATCGGACTGGGCGTCACGCCGTGGCTGAAGGGGCCCGACTTCAACGCCACGGTGGCGGGGTTCTGGGTGATGGGCGCCATGTTCGCCTGGGCGATCCGGTGGCGGTGGGCCGGCGGCCTGGTGGCCGCCGTCGCGCTGTGCCTGGTCGACCTGCTGATCCGCAACACGTTCACGCAGAGCAACTACGGCAACCTGTTCCTGCTGATGATCGGCGGCCCGATCGTGGGGTACGTCGCCGACACGCTCCAGCGCTCGGCGATGACGGTGGCCGAGGCGGAGCGGGTCACGGCGACGCAGACCGAGCGCGCCCGGCTCGCCCGAGCGGTGCACGACGGCGTGCTGCAGGTACTCGCACTCGTGCAACGCCGTGGCGGCGAGCTCGGCGGCGAGGCCGCGGAGCTCGGCAGGCTGGCCGGCGAGCAGGAGACCCGGCTGCGCGCCCTGATCCGCGCCCAGGACTCGATGGTGCCCCCCGAGTTCGGCGACGCCCAGGGCCGGGTCGACCTGGCCCTCGAGCTCGCCCGTTTCGAGGAGCACGGCAACGTCACGGTCTCCCTCCCCGGGATCCCCGTCCCGATGACGCCGCACGCGGTCGACGAGATCGTCGCCGCCGTCAGCGCGTGCATCTCCAACACCCTCGTCCACGTCGGCCGCAGCGCGCCCTCCTGGGTCCTCCTCGAGGCGTTCCCCGATCGCGTCGTCGTCTCGGTGCGCGACGAGGGCCCGGGCATCCCGGCCGGTCGCCTGGAGGCCGCCGTCGACGACGGGCGGCTGGGCGTCTCGGAGTCGATCCGTGGCCGCATCCGGGACCTGGGCGGGACCGCCGATGTCAGCTCCGGGAGCTACGGGACGGAGTGGGAGCTGACGGTGCCTAGCCGCGTCGACAAATCCAGCTGAAACCGCCCGATGAACGGCGCAAGGTCTTTACTGTTCTCGCCATGACGACCGACATCGTCCCGGAGACGCCTGCTCGGGCGCGCCCGGTCGGGCCGGAGACCAGACCTCTCGCCCGTGTGATCGCGTTGTCGGTATTCGCCGCAACGTTCCTGACGATCGTCACTTTCCGCGGTTGGCCGGAGGACTATTTCTCGGTCTTCGCCTGGATGTGGCTGCTGGCCGTCGCGTGGCGCATCGAGGCGCGGCCGATCCTCATTTGGCGCTTCGTCCGGGACTGGTGCGGTCCCTCTCGTGCTGCTGATGCTCTACTTCTACAGCCGCGAGATCGCGGACGACCTTGGCATGCCGGTGCGCTACTCGGAGCCGATCAGGCGTCGACGTCTGGTTGGGCTTCGGTGACACCCCATCGGCGACGGCTGCAGTCCGTCCTTTGCGGGTCGCCCTGCGATCCGTCGACAGCGCCTCAGTGGTATGACCGGGCCGCCATCATTGTCTGGATGAGCCACTTCACCGTGGGGCTGACCCTGGCGGTCGTCTTTTGGCTTCGCAACCGACAGGAGTTCCGCGAGCTGCGATGCGGCGCTACCTCGTCCCTCACCTTCTTCTCCCTCATCTGCTATGTCCTCATCCCCACGGCTCCGCCGTGGATGGCATCGGCCGAGGGCCGCCTTCCCCACGACGTGCTGCGTCTCTCGGCCAGAGCCTGGATCGGTCCCCGGCCCGGCGGGCTCGGCGAAGCCGACCCTGCGGCGTGGGCGGGCAACGCGGTGGCGGCCATGCCGTCCCTTCATGCCGGCGTGGCATTCCTCGTGGCCATGTACGCCGTACAACGGTTCACCGGCGGCTGGCGGTGGCTGTTCCTCCTTTACCCGATGGCCATGTCGTTCTCGCTGGTCTACCTGGGTGAGCACTACCTGGCGGATGTCCTCGCTGGCGCGGCGGCCGCGTTCGCGGCACTCGTGCTGTGCACGCGGTGCGGAGCGCTGGCGCGCGGACACTCGCACGATCGAGACCGCCGCTGCAGGGGCCCGCGTCCTTCCGTGACGAGCGTCAGCGGTACTGGACTACTTGCCTGTCTCGATCTCGGCGTGGCCCGCGGTCATAAGGGCGCTCGCCTGGGTCGGTGGCGGCCTCTTGGAGGAGAGAGACCAGCGGGTGGTGTCGAGGAGCACGGCGTAGGTGAGTGCGACTGCGAGAATCAGCCCCACCTGAACGGGGGCCTCGCGAAGGCCTCGACGAACGCGTTCTTTGTCCACGCATCGTCGCAGTTGATCACGAACGCGTTGTCGCGCACCGCCCCGATCGCGATGGCGACCACTTGGAAGGCGACGAAGTGGTACACCAGCTTGAGAGCCACCGCGTCCCATCCACTGGCTGGCAACCACGAAGGCCGGCGTGGCGCAGGCGAGGAACTCGAGTGTCAGGCGGTAGCCGTAGTACTGGTCCCCGCCGCTGAACCGGTTGAGGTCGCCTGGAGGAGGGTGTAAACGAGCCGCCGCCGAGGAAGGCCTTGGCCCAGTCAGGCTGACGTGTCCACGAGCGCCACAGCGATGGGAATAGCACCAGGATGAGCGGCGTCCACACGAGGATCCCGCGATCGGGCGAGACCCACATCCCCAGCTGGTTGACGACGCCGAACTTGTGGTCCTCGGCATAGCCCTCGAGGCGGATGTGTCGTAGGACGCCGTGGGATCCCAGGTTCCGTACATCCACTGGTCCACGCGCACATCAGTCCGAGGAAGGTCCCGCTGACGCGCCGACCTGGAGCGCGATGGCGGATCGCGCCGACGCCAGCTCAGAACGAGGCCCACGATGGCGACGATGACGGCGGCGTGAGCCGCCCCCACAGGATGACACCACCGAAGAGCCCGACCAGCCACCAGCGTCGCGATCGGTCGCCCACGCCATGCCCGCGATGCCGAGGACGGTGATCGTGTGCGGCCAGATACCGTTTGCGCCACGCTCCACATGGGCGTGGTTAACCCGAATCCCCACTGCGAGCAGGCTGCGGATCGTCCGACATCTTCGCAGTGTGACGTACAGGCAGGACCAGGGTCACGGCGGTCATCGCGGAGGCCGTGAGTGCGCCGGGAAGGCTGCCGAAGTGTCCTCGGCCGATGATCCAGTACGCCGGGAGGCCCGCGCGATCACGCCGGGGGAACGTCCGATGAGCCGTGTGGCCGTTGGCTGCCTCCATGACCCAGACGACCGATCGGGCTGTCGTCGAGGCCGGGGAGGGCGAGCCCGTCGAACCACGGGGCTCCCGATGTCGCGATCCGCCAAGACGCGAAGTTCGCCGAGTACACGTCGAGGCTGACCGGTGGTCCACGCCGTCGCAGCGTACACGACGAAGGCGATCGACACAGGCGACCGGGATCAGCGTCGACGATGCCGGGAGGCTCCCCGACTTGGGTCGCACTGGGTATTGGGCGATCCTCGTCGCTGCCGGTGATGGCACGACCGGGCTTTCCTTCTGTCTTCGCTCGGCGATGGCCGCGTCTCCTGCCGCCGATTCTGATCCCGCTGCCAGGCATGGGGATTCCGCAGATGCGGGCACGTCGCGTTTCCTCGAAAGCTCCCGAGCGATGCTGCGCGATACCTTCACTGCCCTCGGCCGGCTCGTCCGTCATCGATCATGGGGCTCCGTTGAAGCTCGTGGTGCAGGTTCCGTGCCTGAACGAGGAGGAGACCCTCCCCCTCGTGCTGCAGTCGATCCCGCGCGCGATCGAGGGCATCGACGAGATCGTCATCGTGGTCATCGACGACGGCTCCACCGACCGCACCGTCGAGGTCGCCCGCGCGCACGGCGTCACCCACTTCGTGCGGCACGCCCGCAACCAGGGCCTGGCCCGCTCCTTCCACGACGGCGTCAACTACGCCCTCGAGCATCGGCGCCGACATCGTCGTCAACACCGACGGCGACAACCAGTACCCGCAGGAGCGCATCCCCGACCTGGTCCGCCCGATCGTCGAGGGTCGCGCCGACATCGTCATCGCCGACCGCCAGGTGCACCTCGTCGAGCACTTCTCCCCGCCAAGAAGGCGCTGCAGAAGCTCGGCAGCCGGGTCGTCAACCGGGCCGCCGGCACCGAGCTCCCCGACGCGGCGAGCGGCTTCCGCGCCTACTCGCGCGACAGCCTGATGCGGCTGAACACGGTCACCCGCTTCAGCTACTGCATGGAGACGATCATCCAGGCCGGCAACAAGCGGCTGCAGCATCGAGTCTGTCCCGATCGTCACCAACCCGAAGACCCGCGAGTCGCGGCTCTTCACGTCGACCCGGCAGCACGTGTTGAAGTCGGCCGCGGCCATCGTCCGCGCCTACATCATGTACAAGCCGTACGTGATCTTCGGCTGGGTCTCGGCGTCCTCGCCGTCCTCGGCCTGGTGCCGTTCGTGCGGTACGCCGTGCTCGTCGCCGTCGGGCGAGGGCGGCGGGCACCTGCAGTCCCTGATCCTCGGCGCGGTGCTGCTGATCTCGTCGTTCCTGTGCGTGATGCTCGGCATCATCTCCGACCTCATCCGCACCAACCGGATCCTCATCGAGGCCAACCTCGAGCACACCAAAAGGGCCCGCTTCGAAGTCGAGCGCGCGGACGGCGACGACGGAGCCCCCCGGATGCGCGTCGTCGGTTCCTGACCGCGCCCCACGCCCTACGCTGCTCCGATGCGAGTCGTCGTCTTCGGGACCTACGACGCTGACGTGCACCCGCGTGCAGCCGTCCTGGTCGACGGACTCGCGGAGCACGGCTTCGACGTCGCCCGAGGTCAACGCGCCCCTGCGACCTGGGGACCGCCGACGCGTCGCCATCCTCCAGCAGCCCTGGCGGCCTGCCGGCGCCTGCCGGCCGGCTCGCCCGGCTGCTGGCTGACGCTCGCTCGGCCGCAGCCGGGCGTCGGCCGCGCCGATGCCGTGCTGGTGCCCTACCTGGGCCACTTCGACGTCCTGCTGGCCCGGCTGCGCTGGCCGCGGACGACCGATCGTCCTGGACTACCTGGTCTCGGCCGCCGGCACCGCGCGCGACCGCGGCGAGCGCGGCGGCGCGAAGCTCGACTGCTGCGGTGCTCGACAGACTCGCGCACCGGGGCCGCCGACATCGTCGTGGTCGACACCGACGAGAGCGCTGCCCGCTGCCCGCCGAGGTCCGGAGCCGCGCCGTCGTCGTGCCGGTCGGCGCCACGCGGAGTGGTTCGACGGCCGCGACAGGCCGTCGAGGCTACCCGCGAGCGGGCGCCGCTCCGCGTGGTCTTCTTCGGCTCCTTCACCCCCTCCAGGGCACGACGACGATCGCCCGGGCGCTCGCCCGGCTCGACGAGGGTACTCCTCGCTGTCACGCTGCTGGGCACGGGCCAGGACCACGCCGAGGTACGACGCATCCTGGCCGGACCGTGGCGACGTCACCTGGCACGACTGGGTGCCGATCGACGAGCTGCCCGCGGCTGGTCGCGGACCACGACGTCTGCCTCGGATCTTCGGTGACACCGAGAAGGCGCTCACCGTGGTGCCGACGAAGATCTACCAGGGCGCCGCCGCCGGATGTGCTCTCGTCACCAGCGACACCGCCCCGCAGCGCCGCCGCTCGGCGACGCGGCCGTGCTGGTTCCGCCGGCCGACGACGTGGCCCTGGCCGACGCGCTCGCCGGCGCTGGCCGGTCGACCGGCGAGGTGGCCCGGCTGCGCGAGGCCGCGGCTGCGCGGCGGCCGACGCGTTCCACCGCCGCGGTCGCCCGCTGGCCGCGCTGCTGCAGGTGCTCCGGGCGTCGACACGCGCAGCGTCAGACGATCGCGACGATGTCGTCATGAGCCGCTGGCTCGAGGAGGACGGCGACCTGCCGCCCCTGGCGATCCGCGCCCGGCTCCGCTACGACGTCGTGGCCCGCATCGTCGACGACCTGGCTCCCGCGACGATGCTCGAGGTCGGCTGCGGGCAGGGAGCCGTCGGGTGCTCGGCTCGCGCGCGCGGCCGAGTACGTCGGTGTCGAGCCGGACGCCGAGTCCTTCGCGATCGCCCGGAGCGCGGATCGAGCCGCGCGGCGGCACCGTCGTCAACGGCACCGTCGACGACCTCGAGCCCGGGCGACGTTCGACCTCGTGTGCGCCTTCGAGGTGCTCGAGCACATCGAGGACGACGTCGCCGCGCTGACGCAGTGGGCCGGACGGCTGGCTCCGGCGGTCACGTCCTGTTGTCGGTGCCGGCGGACCAGAGCGCTTCGGCCCGCTGGACGAGCTGGCCGGGCACTTCCGCCGATACGACGAAGCGGCGCTGGCCGCCGTGGCTCGCGAGGCCGGCCTGAGGTCGTGTCGATGACGCGCTACGGGTGGCCCCTCTCCTACGCCCTGGAGGGCGTGCGGAACAGTCTCGGTGCCCGACGGCTGCGTCGGCTGACGCGATCTCGCCATCGAGCAGCGCACGGCGGCGAGCGGCCGGACCTTCCAGCCCGGCAGGACCGTCGAGCGGCCGCGCGATCGAGGTCGGTACCCTGCCCTTCCGGTTCGCTCCAGCGGCGTCGGCCCGACCAGGGGACCGGACTCATCGCTGGTCGCCACGCCGCGGACTGACTCGGTCAGCTACGGCGCCGCCCGCGTTCCTCGCGGGCTCCCGTCGCGCCGCCACGAAGGCGAACAGCCCCAGCGTGCGTCGCCGAGCACGACGAGCGCCCGGGACACCAGAGCGACGGCGATGGCGTCCGGCAGTGTCAGCACCGTCGTCAGGGCGGCAACGAGCACGGCCTCGCGGACGCCGACGCCCGCCGGCAGGAAGACGACAGCGGGCCCGAGACCCATCGCCAGCGCCAAGGCCCCAATGCTCACGGGCAGGCTCGCGCCGGGTCTCCGCCGAGGGCGACCACGAGCAGCCAGACGTGGAGGCCGCGCGACCGCCCAGAAGAACGCAGTAGGCCGTCATCGCCCGACGCGTCGGCGGCGACCCGACAGTGCGAAGGTCCGCCGCACGGTCGCCCGCGCCACACGGAGCAGACCGCGTACCCCGCGCTGAGGCGACGACCGGGACCAGCAGCGCCGGCGGCCACGGGCACCAGCAGCAGACCCCAGGCCCAGTGCGGCCGAGCTGATCGAGCAGCGCCGGGAGCGCGAGCAGCCCGACCAGAATCCCGGTCGCCATGCCCTGGACAAGCGTGACGACGAACGACACGGCGATCTGGGTCCGCGTCACGCCGGCGCGCCGCCCAAGCCGCATCTGAGCACGAGCGGCCAGATGGCGCCGGGCACGTACTTGCCGAGCTGCGCCGACGTAGAAGATCTCGGCCGAGGTGCGCCACGGGAACCCGGTGCCGAGGTCGGCGACCACGGCGTCCCACGCCCGCCACGGACCCGAGCAGGGCGACCGTCACGATCGCCCACGCACCGAGGATGACGGGTACGGACACGGTGCCGAGGCTGCTCGCGGACGTCGCTCCAGCGCTCGCCAACGGCGAGCGCAGGCAGCCGAGGACCAGGACCGCCAGGCACCACGCACGACGGCGTCGATCCAGGCCCGCCGCGGATCGAGTGCCGGCTCGGCCTCGGGTTCCTCTGCGGGCACGGATCCTCCAGGGTCGGGATGCGCGCTCATGTTCGCACGCGGAGTCGGCCGACACGGCGAGTTGGCGGCGACTGTGAGTCCTAGGCTCGCCCCGTGACCATCCACTCCGAGCACCCGTTCCGGGATCCCGAGGCGGACCCGGTGCGCCAGCTCCGGGGACGGCTGGGTGGGGCCGTGACGCTGTGGACCTCGGGCAGCGGCGACGACGTGTTCGAGTGGGCCGGACTCACGGTGACCTCGTTGCTGGTGGCGCCCGGCGAGCCGCCGCGGCTGCTGGCGCTGCTGGACCCGGACAGCGACCTGGCCAGCACGCTGGGCTCGACAGGCCTGGCCGTCGTCTCGGTCCTCACCTGGGAGGAACGGGAGCTGGCCGACGTCTTCGCCGGTACGTCGCCCGCACCCGGCGGCCCGTTCCGCCAGGCCCAGTTCGTGGCCACGACCTGGGGACCGCGACTGGGGAGCGCGACGACGTGGGCCGGCGTACGGCTGGAGTCCACGGTGCCCGTCGGCTGGTCGTCGCTCGCCACGTGCGTGCTCGAGGACGTCACCATCGGCGAGGACGAGGCGTTGACCCATCGGCGAGGGCGCTACCAGCGGCCCGGAGACCGGTGACGGCGTTAGGGTGCCCGCCATGACCGATGAGGCCCAGGAGGAGGCCCAGGAGAAGGCCCAGCCACGCACGCGCGTGATGGTGGTCGACGACCACCCCATGTGGCGCGACGCCGTGGAGCGCGACCTGATCGCGGCCGGCTTCGACGTGGTCGCGGTGGCCGCCGACGGCGACCAGGCCCTGGCGCGCTTTCCCGCCGCCCGCCCCCAGGTCGTGGTGCTCGACCTCCAGATCCCGGGCCCGAACGGCGTCGAGGTCACCGCCCGGGTCCTCGAGCAGGACCCGTCGGCCCGCGTGCTGATCCTCTCGGCGTCCGGCGAGCAGGACGACGTGCTGCGAGGCGGTCAAGGCGGGCGCGACGGGCTACCTGATGAAGTCGGCGCAGAGCCGCGAGCTGGTGGACGCCGTACGCCGGGTGGCCGCGGGGGACACGGTGTTCACACCGGGGCTGGCCGGGCTGGTGCTCGGGGAGTTCCGGCGGATGTCCGAGCCGGCGAGCAGGGACCCCGCGACGCCGGAGCTCACCGACCGGGAGACGGAGGTGCTGAAGATGGTCGCGAAGGGCGTCTCCTACCGGGACATCGCGGAGCGGCTGGTGATCTCCCACCGCACCGTCCAGAACCACGTGCAGAACACCCTGCGCAAGCTGCAGATGCACAACCGCGTCGAGCTCACCCGCTACGCCATCGAGCAGGGTCTCGATGACGAGATGAGCGAGCTCGTCGAGTCGTACCTCACCTTCCTGGGGTACGACGACCGCCCGGCGTCTCGCGTCGAGGACGCTGACCGAGCTGCACCGCCGCCACCTCGCCGCGGTCCCCTACGAGAACCTGGAGATCATGCTCGGCCGGCCGCCGTCGGTGGCGCCGGCTCGACTCGTTGGCCCGGGTCGTGCGCGTCGGACGGGCGGGGTACTGCTTCCACCAGAACGGCGCCCTCGAGACGGTGCTGGTCGACCTCGGGTACGACCTGACCCGGCGGGCGGGCCACGTGTGGACCACCGACGACGACCGGTGGACCGGCGCGCTCAACCACCTCGTGCTGGTCGTCTCCGGCCTGCCGACCGACGAGAACCCCGGTGGCGAGTGGTGGCCGGATGCCGGCCTCGGGGACGCGATCGGCGACCCGCTGCCACTGGTCGCCGGCGAGCTACGAGCAGGGCGGGTTCCACTACGCGATCACGGAGGTACGTGACGACGGCTGGTCGTTCCGGGCCGACACCACCGGGTCGTTCTCCGGCGTCGAGGTGGCCGGGACGCCGACGATCGAGCGAGATCGCCGAGCGGCCACGCCGCGCTGTCGACGCCTCCCGACGGCCGGTTCGCGAGGGTGCTGGTGGTGCAGCGCCGGATGCCGGACCACGTCGACGTCGTCCGCGGCTGCCTGAGCCATCGGATCACCCCGGACGGCCAGACGGAGACCGAGCTGACGACGTACGACGACTGGCGCGGCGCGATCGCCGACGAGTGCGGCCTGTCGCTCGCCGGTGTCGACGACGACGAGCTGCGTTCGCTGTTCGACCGGCAGCTCACGCTGCACCGCGAGTTCATGGCGCACGCGATCATGAGCGACGACCTGCTGGACATCGCCGACGAGCTGTACGGCCTGTCGATGAACGACTTCACGCCCGCGCGGGACGCCAAGGCGAAGGAGCTGAAGGGCAGCGACCTGGCGGCACCGGTCAAGGCACTGAAGAAGCCGACGGTGGCCGCCTGGGTCGTGAACATGCTGGTGCGGCACGAGACCGAGCAGGTCGACCAGGTGCTGGCCGTCGGTGCCGCGCTCCGCGACGCCGCCGCAGTCGCTGGACGGCAAGGAGCTGCGCGAGCTGACCAAGCAACGTCGCCAGCTGACCGCCGCCGTCACCACCCGCGCGCGAGGTGTCGCCGGGACGCTCGGCACCAAGGTGACCCAGGCGGTCGCCGACCAGGTCGAGGCGTCGCTGACCGCCGCCATGCTGGACCCCGACTGCGCCAAGGCGCTCCGCAGCGGCCTCCTCGTCACGGCCATGGCCAGCACCGGCGTGGGGGAGTCGATGGCGGGTGCGGCGGTGGCCCTGCCCGAGGCGCTCGGGTTCTCGGCCACCTCGGCGCCGGCGGCGCCCGAGCAGCCGACCGGTCGGCCGGACCTCAAGGTCGTGCCCGACCCGGACGCCGACGCCAAACGGCTCGCCGCCGCCGAGGCCGGCCTGGAGGCGGCCGCGGCGGCCGAGGAGGCGGCCCGGGCGACGTACGACGAGAGCGACGGCGCCGTCACCGAGCTCGAGGCCCGCTCGTTGCAGCTCCAGGGCGAGATCGAGGAGCACCAACGGGCGATCGCCCAGCTCGAGGAGACCTCCGAGGAGCTGGAGGAGGAGCTCGACGACGCCGAGGAGGCACGCACGGAGGCCCGTACGGCGCTCCGCAAGGCCGAGCAGGCCAGCGAGCAGGCCGAGTCAGCGGTGGAACGGCTCCGCAAGAAGAAGCGGTAGGACCGGCTGGCGGTGGTTTCGTGACGGGCCTTGACGGCCCTCCTCGACCACCGGTCGTCAGCGGATCCGGCAGACCGGAGTGCCGCCCGGCATCCGGTGCCGGTTGCGTGCGACGAGGCGGTACACCGCGTCCGCGAGCGGACGCACGGCCGGCACGAGCAGGATCCGTCCCGCCAGAGCCCACACCGAGCCGCGCGCGACCAGTGCCCGGCCGATCGCTCGCGAGGAGTGCTCGACCGGCCGGTCGTCGCGCAGCCACCAGACCGACGTCGCCACCTGGTCGAGGGTGAGCCCGACATCGTCGAGGTCGAGGAACTGCCACGGCACGACCTCGACGCGGTCGCCCTTCGCCAGCCAGTTGGCCGACGTCGTGCAGAAGCCGCAGTCACCGTCGAAGACGAGCCGCTCGGACATGACTCCAGTCTCCCAGGCGGCTGCCGATCAGGCCCAGTCTTTGGACCTTTCCACGGCCTTCAGCCACAGGGCGTGGGCGGCGTCGGCCTTCGTCCGGTCGGAGGCGGGATCGAAGGACCGGTCGAGCTGCCAGGTCTCGCGGAGGTCGTCGGCGGAGTCCCACACGCCGACGCCGAGGCCGGCGAGGAACGCCGCGCCGAGGCCGGTGGTCTCCACGATGCGAGGGCGCTGGACCGGCCGGCCGACCTGGTCGGCCTGGATCTGGCAGAGCAGGTCGTTGGCCGAGGCGCCGCCGTCGACCCGGAGAGGGGCATCGGCGTCGGCGGGCATCGTCTCCAGCACGTCGCGGACCTCGAACGCGATCGCCTCCAGCGTGGCCCGGACCAGATGGGCGCGGGTGGTGCCGCGGGTGATGCCGATGATGGTGCCGCGCGCGTGCGGGTCCCAGTGCGGGGCGCCCAGCCCGGTCAGCGCGGGCACGAACACCACGCCGTCGCTGTCCTCGACCGTCGCCGCGACCGCGGCCGTCTCGGCGGCGGAACCGACGATCTGCAGGCCGTCGCGCAGCCACTGCACGGCCGCGCCCGTCACGAAGATCGCGCCCTCCAGCGCGTAGGTGAGCTCGCCGTCCGGCGAGCGCCAGGCCGCGGTCGACAACAGACCGGCGTCCGAGCGCTCCAGCGTCGTCCCGGTGTTGGTCAGGATGAACGACCCGGTGCCGTAGGTGCACTTGGCGTCCCCGGGGTCGAAGCACGTCTGCCCGAACAGCGCCGACTGCTGGTCCCCGGCGATGCCCGCGATCGGCAGGCTGACGGTCGCAGAACACCGCCGGCTCGGTGGTCGCCACCTCGCCCCAGTTCGGGACGAGGTCGGGCAGGGCGTCGCGGGGGACCCCGAACAGCGCGCACAGCTCGTCGCTCCAGTCGCCGGCACCGAGGTCGAAGAGCAGGGTGCGGGAGGCGTTCGAGACGTCGGTGACGTGCCACGTCCCTCGGGTCATCCGGGCGATGAGGTAGGAGTCGACCGTGCCGACGGCGTACCTCCCCGACTCCACCAGCGCCCACGTGTGCGGCTCGTTCTCCGTCGAGCCACACCAGCTTGGTGCCGGAGAAGTACGGGTCGAGCCGGAGACCGGTGAGCTCGGCGACCCGCTCCTCGTGGCCCTCGGCCCGCAGCCGCTCGCAGATGTCGGCCGTACGACGGTCCTGCCAGACGATCGCCCGCCTCGGCGACCCCAGGGTCTCCCGGTCCCAGAGCACGACCGTCTCGCGCTGGTTGGTGATGCCGACGGCCCGGAGCTCGCTCGCATCGACCTTGGTGAGCACGTCGCGGACCGCCTCGAGGGTGGCCTGCCAGATCTCCTCCGCCGCGTGCTCGACCCACCCGGGCTTCGGGAAGTGCTGGGCGAACTCCTGGTAGCCCTTGGCCACCACCGTTCCCGCCGTCGTCCACGACCAGTGCGGTGACGCCGGTGGTGCCGGCGTCGATCGCGAGGACCGTCATGACGCCTGGGAGCCGCGCAGGATCTCCAGCACCCTTTCGTCGAGCCACTCGCCGTGCGGGTCGGCCCGCATCTCGTAGTTCTCCGTGCCGACCCAGGCGTTCAGGTCGGGGAAGCCGAGCGCCTTGACCTTCTCGTCGACCTCCCGCTTCTGCTCGTCGGTGAGGAAGACCTTCTCCTCCTCGGTGGAGGCGGTCAGGTAGAGGTCGTTGAGGTCGAGCAGCCGGGCGAGCTCGGTGACGGGGTCGGCGTGGTCGTCGACCCGGAGGTCGACGGCGATGTCGTCGAGGCCGCCGTACCCGGCCCCGTCGCGGACGACGAGCAGCGCGGCCGACTGCCGGCCCCGCTTGTCGCCACCGGCGTCGTCCCCGGCGGTCAGCGCCGCGAGCAGCCGGCGGCCGAGCGGGGCGTCGTCGTCGCTCGTGTCCCAGGCCGCCTCCATCGCCAGCACGACGTCCTCGCCGGCCAGGATGTTGCCCTGGATGGCGTACCCCTCGCCGGTGAGGCTCCCGGCCCAGTCCATGCAGGCGTGGCCCGTGTGGCTGGCCGACCCACCGTCCACGTCGACGATGCCGATCTGGCGGGCGTCGCGGCCCGGGTCGTCCTCGATCAGCCGCTGGATCGCCACCGACGCGGTCGCGCCGTCGTCGAGGTGCGCGAGCGCCTGGCCCTTGTAGGCGACGTTCGCGTCGGCCTGGGTCGCGATGGCGCCGACGCCGGCGACGGCGGCCGGTACCGCCGAACCCACGGCCAGGAACTTGGAGGCCACTGCCACGCCCCACGACTCGCCGTCGGCGGACCGGGCCACGATCGAGAAGGTCATGACGGGACCTTAGCGAGGCTGTTTCGCTGGTCGAGCGGCGAGGTCTCGACAGCCGTTTGCGGGGCCGACACCGAGCCCGTTCGAGACGCGCGGGTCTCGAGCCGGTTGCGCACGCGCGACAGTCGAGGTCGCGGAGGTGCTGCAGAGGCTGGGGTTCCCCGCGGTGGGTGACCACCGACGGTTCGTGACGGCGATCGGCATCGACGCCGTCGGGTCCGGGGTGTGGATGCCGGTCTCGATGATCTTCTTCCTCGCCACCACCGATCTGTCGCTCGTCCAGGTTGGCCTGGCCCTGTCGCTGGCCTCGCTGCTGTCGCTGCCCGTGGCCGTGGTGGTCGGGCAGCAGGTCGATCGCTTCGGCTCGAAGAACGTGCTCCAGGCGGGCAACGCGCTGCAGGCCGCGAGCTTCGTGCTGTACCCGTTCGCCGACCACGTGTGGTCGGTGGCACTGGTGGTCAGCGCATCGGTGATCGGCCGCACCGCCTTCTGGGGCTCGTACGCACCGATGGTCACCCTGATCTCGCCGCCGGGGGAGCGGGAGAAGTGGTTCGGGTTCCTCGGCGCGCTGCGCAACGCCGGCTTCGCCGTCGGCGGCGTGGTGGCCGGGGCGGCGCTCACGGTCGACGCGACCTGGCTCTACTACGCGGTCGCGCTGCTCAACGCGGCGTCGTACCTGCTGTCCTTCGTGCTCATGACCGGCGTCCGTGCCCACGAGTCGGAACCGGCGAGTCACGCCGACCCGGCCGAGGTCGTGGGCGGCTGGGGGACGGTGCTGCGCGACCGGGGCTACCGCTGGCTGGTGGCGACCAACTTCTGCTACGCCATGGCCTCGGCCGCCCTGAACGTCGCGATCCCCGTGTACGTCGTGGAGATGCTCGGCCTGCCCGGCTGGGTCTCCGCGAGTGTCTTCGTGATCAACACCCTGATGATCGGGGTGGGCCAGGGGCTGGTCGTGGCCCGGATGACCGGGGCGGTGCGGTCGCGGATCGTGGCCCTGGGGCTGGTGCTCTCGGCCGCGTCGTTCCTCGTCCTGCTGGGCGCGCAACCGTTCGGCACGATGGCGGCCATCGCCCTGGTTCTCGGGGCGGCCGTCGTCTACACGCTGGGGGAGCTGGTGTCCGGGCCGGTGCTGGCGACGCTGGCCGCGGAGTCGCCGCCGGCGGCGCTGCGCGGGCGGTACCTGGCGACGTACCAGCTGTCCTGGAACGTGGCGACCGGCGTCGCCCCGCTGCTGTACGCCTGGCTGCTCGACCTCGGCAGCCTGCCGGCGTGGTTCGGCATGGCCGCGATCGCGCTGGCCGGCGCGGCCATGACGATGCCCATGCGCCGCCGGCTCGACCACGCCGGCCGGGTGGTCACGAACCGAGCGGAGGCCGTGACCGCCTGACGCCTCGACGCCGCGCGAGACGCACGACGCCTCCCAGGAGGAGCCGGGGCAGCACCATCAGCGTCACGCGAGAGCCGCAGGACCCCATCGGCAGCAACAGGTAGAACGCGACGCCGGCCATCCACGAGCCGACCGTGACCTCGCTCGCCCACACAGCCAGCGCCCGCGGCGAGGACGAGCTGGACGATCCTCGAGTGGCTGTCGTCCGGAGTGACTCGACAAGAAAGCCGATCCACTGCCGACCACAGGCCGGGATCTAGCGCGTACGCCGCCGCTCACAAGAACGACGCGTCAGAGAGGCACCGCCTCCGACGACGCGACGCCACTCGCCGTCGTCCCAGCCACCACGCAACGGGCACGAGCGACCGGCGTGATCTTCGTCAGGGCGGAGGCACAGCTCGTCCACGACGCCGACCCCGTCAGCGCCAGCACCGTGACTTACGACACAAGCAGGGGGTTGATGTTGCCCAGGAGTACGGCTGGCACAGCAGGCCGCCAGCACCGGCACTCGCCACCGCCAGGGCAACGGGCGCCGACAGCCACCAGAACGCCGAGTGCGTCCGGCGAGCGACCCATCCCGCGCCAAGAAGACCGGCCAGGGCGGCAGGGCAGCGACCGCGCATACCACGACGAAGACCGGCGAGTAGCAGCACCGCGTCGATTTCGCGCGGGCGTGAGGCCGTAGGGGTCGAGCGACGCCGGCCAGCGACCCAGTACGCGTGCGCGTCGACGCCGAGGTGGGACGGGCCGACCAGGTGTACGCCCACGTGGCGAACGACGGCAAGCGGTGATGGCGCCGACCCACAGACTGGACGGCATCAGGATCTGGAGGCCGCCTGGCGTAAGGTCGCCGTCCGGTCCGCAACGGGTCCCAGGACTCGCGCAGATCACGCCGAGGAGGCGCACGAGACCACCGGGACGTTGGTTCCGCAGCATATGGCATCCGAGACGACACAGCGGAAGTCAGCGCCGACGCGTCACGGATCAGCTGGCCGCGCGCTCGAGCTGGTCGAGGTGGGCCTGCGCGTGGGCCTCGTAGTACTCGGTGCCGTCGTCGGCCACCACGCGCACCAGGCGCAGGCGGACCAGGAAGTCGCCGACCTTGGTCAGGTGCGTGCCGTTGCGGACGTAGGTCTCCGCGTCGCCGCTGAGCAGGGCACGGAAGAAGATCGCCTTGCCGCGGCGTACGGGCAGCACCTTGTCGAGGCGCAACCGCGCGGCGGAGTATCCGGATCCGATCACGATGACGTCCTGGCCGGTGACGGCAGCGAGGTCGGTGAACGACGGTACGGCGCAGACGAGCGACATGATCCCCCCAGATCGGTCTCTCTTCGGATCCCCCCGGATCCGTCGCCAAGACTGTCACCTCACGACCGATTTCGCAGAAGTTCGGGGAAATCTGTCTAGACACTGCCAGCCCGTCCGCAGTACGACGACGGGTGACGGGCCGTGCCCGACTGCCCTAGGCTCGACAGGCTCTTGAACGATCCAACTGGAAGGTCGCACCGTGAAGGTCGGAGTGCTCACCGGAGGCGGGGACTGTCCCGGCCTCAACGCCGTCATCCGCGCCGTCGTCCGCAAGGGCGTCAAGGTGCACGGCTTCGAGTTCGTCGGGTACCGCGACGGCTGGAAG
This sequence comes from uncultured Actinomycetota bacterium, assembly GCA_963728555.1. Lineage (GTDB taxonomy): Bacteria > Actinomycetota > Actinomycetes > Propionibacteriales > Nocardioidaceae > Nocardioides. The sequence goes on along the minus strand of CAVSKP010000006.1, from coordinate 615,068 downwards.
GGACCCCTCGAGGGCCTGACGATGAACCTCGGGATCAAGCAGTGCCGGGGCATCCTGCCGCGCGGCGGCACCATCCTCGGGTCCAGCCGCACCAACCCGTTCAAGATCGACGGCGGCGTCGAGCGCATCAAGGAGAACCTGGCCGCCGAGGGCGTCGAGGCGCTCGTCGCGATCGGTGGCGAGGACACCCTCGGCGTGGCCACCAAGCTCGCCGACCTCGGCGTCGACGTCGTCGGCGTGCCGAAGACCATCGACAACGACCTCTCGGGCACCGACTTCACCTTCGGCTTCGACACCGCGGTCAACGTCGCCACCGAGGCGATCGACCGGCTGCACACCACGGCCGAGTCCCACCACCGGGTGCTGGTCGTCGAGGTGATGGGCCGCCACGCGGGCTGGATCGCCCTGCACGCGGGCATCGCCGGCGGCGCCAGCACGGTGCTGATCCCCGAGCAGCCCTTCGACATCGACGCGGTCTGCGAGCACGTCAAGAAGCGGTTCGAGACGCAGTACGCCCCGATCATCGTGGTCTCCGAGGGCGCGATGCCCAAGGACGGCGGCGACATGACCCTGGTCTCCAACGAGCTCGACGCCTTCGGGCACGTCCGGCTCGGCGGCATCGGCGACCGTCTTGCCCGCGAGATCGAGCAGCGCACCGGCGCCGAGTCCCGCGCCGTGGTGCTCGGACACATCCAGCGCGGCGGCACGCCCACGGCGTTCGACCGCTGGTTGGCCACGCGCTTCGGCCTGCATGCCATCGACGCCGTGGCCGACGGCGACTTCGGCGTGATGGTCGCCCTGCGCGGCAAGAACATCGAGCGGGTCAAGCTCATCGAGGGCACCGGCGAGCTGAAGCTGGTGAGCCCGGACGAATATGCCGAGGCCGAGGTCTTCTTCGGCTAGACAGTGGGCATGGCGCCACTGGCACGGACCGTCTGGCTCGTCGCCGGCCTCGTCGCCGTCGTGCTCACGGTGTGCTCGCCGTTCTACGGGTGGGACCGCGACGAGCTGTACTTCGCGATGCTGCCGCCCGCCTGGGGGTACGTCGACCAGCCGCCGCTCGTGCCCCTCCTCGCGCACGCCCTCGGATCACTGGGGGACAGCGCGGTGCTGGTGCGGTTCCCGGCGACGCTGTGTGCCGCGGCATCCGTCGTCGTGCTGGGGCTGCTCGTCCGCGAGCTCGGTGGCGACGGGCGGGCGCAGGGCTTCGCTGCCGTCGCGTACGCCGGCACCGCGGCCTGCCTGACGTTCGGCCACGTCTTCCTGACCTCGACGCCCGAGCTGGTGACCTGGCCGCTGGTGACGTGGCTGGTGGTCCGCGCCGAGCTGCGCAACCGGCCCCGGCTCTGGCTGGTCGCGGGCGTGGTGGCCGGCCTGGCGGCGTACGTCAAGCTGCTCATCGCGGTGCTGCTCGTCGGCATCGTGGTGGGCCTGCTGCTGGTCGGGCCGCGCTCGCGGCTCCGGTCGCCGTACGTGCTGGGCGGCGGGCTGCTCGCGCTGCTCGTGACGCTGCCCAACCTCGTCTACCAGGCGACGCACGACCTGCCCCAGCTCCGGATGGGCGCGGCGCTGAGCGAGCACAACGCCGGCGAGGTCCGGTGGTTCATGTGGGTGTTCCTGGTGATCGTGCTGGGCCCGCCGCTGGTGTGGGTCTGGGGCCGGGGGCTGGTGGAGCTGTGGCGGCGGCCCGAGTGGCGGCCGGTGCGGTTCCTGGTGCCGGCGTTCGGGGTGGTCGTCGTGTTCACGTTCGTCGGTGGCAGCCAGCCGCACTACCCGACGTTCCTGCTGATGGTGATCTTCGCCGCTGGCTGTGCCGCCGGTGTCCGGCTCGCGTGGCCGTGGCTGGTGCTCAACACGGCCATCAGCGCCGTCATCTCGCTGCCGCTGCTCCCGCTCTCGGTGGTGGGCAGTACGCCCGTCCCTGACATCAACCTGCTGGCCGCCGACTCCGTCGGCTGGCCGAGGTACGTGGAGCAGGTCGAGGCGGCGTACGCCGGCCTGCCTGACGACGAGCGCGCCGGTGCCGTGATCGTGGCGAGCAACTACGGGGAGGCTGGTGCGCTGGTGCGCTTCGGCGAGGGCCTGCCTCCCGTGTACTCCGGCCACAACACCCTCGCCGACCTCGGCCGACCGCCCGACTCGACGACGGTGGTCCTGGTCGTCGGCGGGCAGCAGCCCGAGCTGAGCGGCAGCTTCACGTCGTGTGACGTGGTCGACCGGCTCGACAACGGCGTCGATGTCGCGAACGAGGAACAGGGACAGCCGATCGCCGTCTGCCGCGACCCGCTCCGCCCCTGGGCGGACATCTGGGACGACGTCGAGCACCTCGACTAGTTCCGGGGGAGACGACGACCCCCACACCCACAGCGACCGTCGCGAGACTCCGGAACCACGACGGTGCCCACATCGCGGCCGGACGTCTGGGGAGGGGCGGCCTAGGCGTCCGCCGCCCAGCCCGCCGTACGATGGCGGCCGGGAGGAGGCGGCGGTGGCCGATCCGGTGGGCGACATCATCGGGGACTATCGGGCGTTCGCCGCGCAGCAGCACGACCGCTTGCTCGCCCGGGGCATCGACATCGACCCGTATCCGCTCAGCCACCTCGCCGTTCGCGTACCGGAGTGGGACCAGTACGCGCACGTGCGGACACTGCTCGAACGCCACGCGATCGCGAATCGCGAGAACGTGTGGAACGGCCGCCCGATCTCCTTGATCGTTCCCGCCGAGCCGCTCGAAGTCCTCGACGGCAAGGTCGTCCCGCTCATCGAGCTCATCCCGCCTGTGCACCAGCGCGTCTACAAGATGGGGTTGGAGCACCTCGGCGTCGTGGTCGGCGACACGTTCGACGCGTTCGTCGCAGCCCACAAGCCCGTATTGACGGGTCAGCAGTTCCAGGGCCCTCACAGCACACCCGACCCCGTCTACATCTTGTTCGAGGACTTCACCCACGTGAAGTTCTATCGACTTTCACTGAGAGCATCCGTTGAGCTCGATGCTGGGCCGTTCGACGATGGGTTCCATCACGTCGACGACTGGGTGCCCCAGCGGCTCCTGACCGCGACCGGCCCGAACCCCTTGCCGCGCCTCACCGACTGACCTCGCCTCGCTGCGGTTGGTTCATCTAGGTATGGAGACGAACCCGCACTTCCCGTCGGTCGCAACCCCAGGGAAGTGACGGCTCGCCTCCATACCTAGATGAAACAACGGAGTCGGCGCGCGCGCTTCCTCGACCACCGGGGGCGCCGGGGTCGTGGATATCCGGGGCGATCTGGGGAACGATGACGACACCTGTCACCTCGGACCAGGAGCGCCCATGAGCACGACGCATCCCACCGGCGGCTACGACGTCAACGCCGACGAACCGGACCTGCTCCGGGTGATGGGGCCCAAGCTGCTCCTGCTGTTCATCGTCGGCGACATCCTCGGGACCGGGGTCTACGCGCTCACCGGGCAGGTGGCCGGCGAGGTCGGCGGCGCCGCGTGGGCGCCGTTCCTGGTGGCCTTCGTCGTCGCGACCATCACGGCGATGTCGTACCTCGAGCTCGTCACGAAGTACCCCCAGGCCGCCGGCGCCGCGCTCTACACGCACAAGGCGTTCGGCATCCACTTCTTCACGTTCCTCGTCGCGTTCACCGTCATGTGCTCCGGGATCACCAGCGCGTCCACGGCGAGCAACGCGTTCGCCGGCTTCCTCAACGACGGCTTCGACCTCGGGTTCGAGGCCGGCGGCACCGGCCTGATGGTGCTCGCACTGGCGTTCATGGCGCTGGTCGCGGCGGTGAACTTCCGCGGCGTCGGCGAGAGCGTCAAGGCCAACGTCGTGCTCACCCTGGTCGAGCTGTCCGGCCTGCTGCTGATCATCATGGTCGGCCTCTGGGCGGTCACCCAGGGCAACGCGGACTTCTCCCGGGTGGTGGTGTTCGAGAGCTCGGACGACCGGGGCGTGTTCTTCGCGGTGACGGCCGCGACGTCCCTGGCCTTCTTCGCGATGGTCGGCTTCGAGGACTCGGTCAACATGGCCGAGGAGTGCACCGACCCGGTCCGCGACTTTCCGAAGATGATGCTCACCGGCCTCGGCGTCACGGGCACGATCTACATCCTCGTGTCCATCACGGCGGTCGCGCTGGTGCCCGTCGGAGACCTGACGAACCCCGACAAGGGTCAGGCCCTGACCCAGGTCGTCGCGGCCGGCGCACCGGACCTGCCGTTCGACCAGATCTTCCCGTTCATCGGGATGTTCGCGGTCGCCAACTCCGCGCTGATCAACATGCTGATGGCCAGCCGGCTGCTGTACGGCCTGGCCAACCAGGACGTCCTGCCGCGCGTGTTCGGCGAGGTGCATGCCAAGCGACGTACGCCGTGGGTCGCCATCCTCGTCACGACCGCGATCGCCTTCGGCCTGATCTTCTTCGTGGTCCGCGCCAACGCGTCCGCCGACGGCGCCAAGACGGTCACCGACCTGGGTGGCACCACCGCGCTCTTGCTGCTCTGCGTGTTCACCGTGGTGAACATCGCGCTGTTGATCCTGCGCCGGAGCACCGTCGAGCACGAGCACTTCCGGACGCCGACATTCCTGCCGTACGTCGGCGCCGCGTCGTGCTTCTTCCTGGCCGGGCCGTGGGCGCGGACGTCGGAGCAGATGATCCAGTACAAGATCGCCGGCGGGCTGCTGGTCCTCGGCATCGTCCTGTGGGCGATCACCTGGATGACCAACCGCGGCATCCGCGCCAAGAAGACCGGGTTCCGCGACATCGAGCACATGGAGGAGTAGGACCGATTGGCTCACCGGGTCTCGTGACGGTTGCTAGCGCAACCTCCTCGACCAACAGGGAGCGTTGCTAGCGCAACCTCCTCGACCAACGGGTAGTAGCCAGGGCAACCTCCTCGACCAACAGTTGGTACCAGCACGGTTGCCGCTGCCTCCCGCAGGGCGGACCATCAGCGTCATGCGGACGCGGTGGGTGCTCGCGGGCACGGCCGCGCTGCTGTACGTCGTGGGCTCTGCGGTCGACCTCCGGGCCGAGCATGCCAGCGGCTGGTACGCCGGCGGACTCGGCGAGCTGCTCCTGTTCGCCCCGGTGCTGTTGTCGTCGTTCGCGGTCGGCTGGCTGCTCGTGCTCCGCCGGGCCGGCGGTGCGATCGGGTGGCTGCTGTTGGCCAACTGGCTGGTCCTGCTGACCTTCGGGTTCGCCTCGACGTACGCCGGGTACTCGTACTCGCCGACCAGCCACGCCAACCTCCCCGGCGCCCGCCTCGCGGCGGTGTGGGACACCCACGGCTGGCCCGTGCTGTTCGCGCCCTTCGTGCTCCTCCTCCTGCTGCTGCCGAACGGCACGCTGCTCTCGCGCCGCTGGCGATGGGTCGTGGTGCTCGGCGTCGTCTCCTTCACCGCGACGACGGTCAACGGCATGCTGGGCGGGGAGCGGCTGGACCGGCCCTTCCAGGACATGACGTCGTACGACGTTCTTCCCGCGCCCGTGCACGCGGCGCTGGGCCTGGGCCTGCTGGGCATGACGGTCACGCTGCTGCTGGCGGCGGCGTCGCTGGTGCTCAGGTACCGGCGGTCCGACGCCCTGGTGCGGCGCCAGCTCAAGTGGATCGCGCTGGCCGGCTGCCTGCTCCCGGTAGCGATCCTCAGCTCGACGTTCCTGGACAACACCCACGACTCGTCGGGGCTGGCGACCTGGTTGCCCTTCGAGCTGCTGTTCATCGCCTTACCCGCGAGCATCGGCGTCGCAGTGCTGCGGTACCGGCTGTACGACGTCGACCGGGTGGTCTCGACGACCGTCGTCTACGCGACCCTGACGGTGGTCCTGGGTGCGACCTTCGCCGCAGTCATCGTCCTCGGCGGTGTGCTGATCGGTGGAGGCAGCCCGGTCACGACCGCTTCCGCGACGCTGGCGGTGGCACTGGCCTTCCGGCCCGTCCGCGCCCTGGTCCAAGGTCGCGTCGAGAAGGCCTTCAACCCGCGGCGGTGGTCGGGGGAGCAGCGCGTGGACGACTTCCTCGCCGACCTGCGGGCGGGCCGGGTCGAGCCGGAGGCCGTCGACGAGACGCTCGCCGCCGCGGCCGGCGACCCCGCCCTCCGCCTCTACTACTGGCTTCCCGGTTCGCAGTCCCACGCCGACGCCCGGGGTGACCTCGTCCGCGACCTCCCTGAGGAACCTCGGGGCCGCACCCCGGTGCGCCGTGGGGACCTGCAGCTCGGGACGGTCCTGCACACCGACCGGGCCGCCGTACGCCGCGAGCTCGAGCGCCTGCTCGTCCGGGCAGGCCTGGCGATCGAGATAGCGCGGCTCCGAGTCGAGGTACGCCGCCAGCTCGCGGAGGTGGAGCACTCCCGGGCGCGCATCGTCACGGCGGCCATGGACGAGCGGCGCCGGCTCGAGCGCGACCTCCACGACGGCGCCCAGCAGCAGCTCGTGGCGATCGGGCTCGACCTGCGTCACCTCCAGGCCGGCCTCGACCCTGGCTCGCCGGTGCAGCACCAGCTCGACGAGTCCGTACGCCGCCTGGGCGCGGCGATCCGTGAGCTGCGCGAGCTGGCCCACGGCGTCCGGCCGGCCACCCTCGACGCCGGGCTCGCCCCGGCGCTCTCCGAGCTCGCCGGGCGGGCCCCGGTACGGACCGTGCTGGACGTGACCGACGAACGGTTCGGCTCCGACATCGAGACGGCGGCGTACTTCGTCGTCAGCGAGGCCCTCGCCAACGCCCTCAAGCACGCCACGCCGGCCCTCATCGAGGTGCTGGCCGACCGCATCGACGGGCGGCTGGTCGTGGTCGTCAGCGACGACGGCCCGGGCGGCGCGGTGGCCGTGCCCGGCAGCGGGCTCGCCGGGATGACCGACCGGGTGGCCGCACTCGGCGGCACCTTGACCATCGACAGCCCGCCCGACGGCGGCACGCGGGTGCGGGCGGAGCTGCCGTGCGGGTAGTCGTCGCGGAGGACCAGGCGCTGCTGCGCGAAGGGCTCGCGCGGCTGTTCCGCGACGCCGGCCACGACGTCGTCGGGCTCGCCGGCGATGCGGACGAGGCCCGAACGGCCGTCGCGGACACCGTGCCGGACCTGCTGGTGGCCGACATCCGGATGCCGCCGACCCACACCGAGGAGGGGCTCGAGGTCGCGCGCTGGGTGCGCGAGAAGCACCCGCAGGTCGGCGTGCTGATGCTCTCCCAGCACGTGTACGGCGGCGTGGTCGACCTGGTCTCGGGCCGCGGGTTCGGGTACCTGCTCAAGGACCGGGTCCTGGACGTGTCCGAGTTCCTCGACGCGGCGCAGCGGGTGGCGTCCGGCGGCTCCGCGCTGGACCCCGACCTCGTGGCGACCCTGGTCCGCCGCGACGACGACGCGCTCGCCCGGCTGAGCGCACGGGAGCGTGAGGTGCTGGGCCTGATGGCGGAGGGTCTCACCAACGCCGGCATCGCCGAACGGCTGGTCCTCACCGAGCGCACCGTCGAGAGCCACACCCGCAGCGTGTTCATCAAGCTGGGCCTGCAGTCCGACGGCGACGGACACCGCCGGGTGCTGGCGGTGCTGTCGTACCTGCAGTCGCGGCCCCTGAGCCGACCCTGAGCCGGGTCGCTCGGTGGCAGCACGCACGGCGGGTGTGGTGCTCGCCTCGATGCGGCGAGGTACCCCGGATTCGTAGCGTGGTGGGCACCACCCACACACCAGGAGCCCACCATGACCAGCACCCATCCCGCCGTCGACGTCGCGGCCACGACCAGCCGGCTGCCGTACGTCGCCCTCGTCCTCGGCATCCTGTCGGTCCCGGGCTCGATCCTGACCTGGGACAGCGGCCTGCCCGGCGAGGGCTACGTGTGGGGCCTGCCGGTCGCGCTGCTGGCCGTCGTGCTCGGCGCGACCGCTCTCCGCAACCGCGCCGGGACCGGGTGGGCGTCGGTCACCGGCATCGTCCTCGGCGCCGCGATGCTGGCGATGGTCGTCGTCTGGACGGCCGTCGGCGGCTGACCCCAGCGTCCGCGGGGACGCGGCCCATCCGGGAGTCAGGGTGGCGTCCGCGTACCCTGAGCGGGTGATTCCACCTGCCGGCGAGCACGTGGCCACCGAGGGCGTGGTGCCCTCCCTGGCCGAGCTGCACGCCCTCGGCGCCGCCCAGCAGCCGTCGTACCCCGACCCGGCATCCGTCGACGCCGCCATCGCCAAGCTGCGGACGATGCCGCCGCTGGTGTTCGCGGGGGAGTGCGACGACCTCAAGGCCAAGCTGGCCGCGGTGGCCCGCCGCAAGGCGTTCGTGCTGCAGGGCGGCGACTGCGCAGAGACGTTCTCGGGGAACACCGCCGACAACATCCGCAACAAGCTGCGGGTGCTGCTCCAGATGGCGGTCGTGCTCACCTACGCCGCGTCGGTGCCGGTCGTGAAGGTGGGCCGCCTCGCGGGCCAGTACGCCAAGCCGCGGTCCTCCGACTTCGAGACGCGCGACGGGGTCACCCTGCCGGCCTACCGTGGCGACGCCGTCAACGGCTTCGAGTTCACCGCCGATTCGCGTCAGCACGATCCGGCCCGGCTCGTCGAGGTCTACCACTCCTCGGCAGCCACGCTGAACCTGGTGCGCGCCTTCGTGACCGGCGGCTACGCCGACCTGCGCCAGGTGCACACCTGGAACACCGACTTCGTCAAGGAGTCGAGCGTCGGCCAGCGCTACGAGCGGCTGGCCAACGAGATCGAGCGGGCGCTCACCTTCATGCAGGCGATCGGGGCCGACCCCGACGAGTTCCACCGCGTCGACTTCCACACCTGCCACGAGGGCCTGGTCCTCGACTACGAGCACGCCCTGACCCGCATCGACAGCCGCACCGGCACGCCGTACGACGTCTCGGCCCACTTCGTCTGGATCGGCGAGCGGACCCGCCAGCTGGGTGGCGCGCACGTCGAGCTCTTCCGCCACATCCGCAACCCGATCGGCGTCAAGCTCGGCCCGACCACCACCCCCGACGACGCCATCGCGCTGGCCGGCCGGCTCAACCCCGACAACGAGCCCGGGCGGCTGACGTTCGTGACGCGGTTCGGCGCCGACCGCATCCGCGACGGGCTGCCCGACCTGGTCGAGAAGGTCACCGCCGCGGGCGTCGACGTCGTGTGGGTGTGCGACCCGATGCACGGCAACACCTTCGAGGCGTCCTCGGGCCACAAGACCCGGAGGTTCGACGACGTGATCGCGGAGGTGCAGGGCTTCTTCGACGTGCACCGGGCGCTCGGCACCTGGCCCGGCGGCATCCACGTCGAGCTCACCGGCGACGACGTCACGGAGTGCGTCGGCGGCGGGGAGGAGCTCGCCGAGATCGACCTCGCCAGCCGCTACGAGTCGGTCTGCGACCCTCGCCTCAACCGGGTCCAGTCCCTGGAGCTGGCGTTCCTGGTCGCCGAGATGCTCCGCCAGGCATGAAGCCAGCCTGAACCGACCCGCTTCCCTCGACGTACGGGCGGTCATGAAGGCTTCCCGCGTCCTCGGCCTGCTGGCCGTGCTGCTCTTCCCGCTCGTCGCCTCGGTGCCCGCGACCGCGGCCGGCGCGAACGTCACCGTCGTGAACATGGCGTTCGGCCCCTCGGGGGTGAAGGTCGGGCTGGGCGAGACGGTCACCTGGACGTTCAAGGACTCCATCTCCCACACCGCCACCTCCGACCAGGGCTTCTTCGACACCGGCCCTGCGTCGGGCGGCGCCAGCCGCAGCATCCGGTTCCCGTCTGCCGGCTCGTTCACCTACCACTGCTCCTTCCACCCGATGATGCGCGGCCGCGTGACGGTGCCGATGGCCGCGACCGGTTCGGTCAAGGACGGATGGAAGCTGCGCTGGCTGGCGGGCAAGAACCCGAAGCACCGCTCGTACGACGTGCAGGTGAGGCGCGTGGGCAGCACGACGTGGACGTCGTACAAGCACTCCACCACCGCCGGCTCCGGCCGGTTCGACCCGGGCTCGGGGTCCTGGCAGGCCCGGGCGCGGACGTTGAAGGGCGCCAAGACGTCGGGCTGGTCGCCGGCCCTGCGGCTGCCCTGACGCGTGGCTGTTGCGTATGACGCACCTGCACACCTGGGGGTGTATTACCCGCGAGTAGTCGCGCGTAGCGTCCGCGGGGTTCCCCGCCCCGGGCGACTCCTTCGTCCGGGTGTCCTTTCTCGGGGGGACCCAAGAGGAGGAATCCCGTATGAGGTTACGCACGGCCATGTCCGGTCTCGCCCTGACTGTCAGCCTGGGCACCGGCTTGGCACTCACGATGACCCCGGCTGGTACGGCGGTCGCCGTCTCCCCGGACGGCGCGAGCGTCACGCTCACCAAGCACGCCGTAGCCACCACCAAGGCCGAACGGCAGCGGATCGTCGACTACTGGACCCCGGAGCGGATGACGTCCGCCGTACCGCTCGACGCCACCAAGACCGCGACCAACGCCGCGGCCAAGAGGCCCCGCGCCGCTGCCTCGGCAGTGCCGGAGGCCCCGCAGCCCCGCTTCGGCAAGGTGTTCTTCACCCTCGGCGGCGTGAACTACGTCTGCTCGGGCACGGCCACCAACAGCTCCAACGGCGACGTGGTCACCACGGCCGGCCACTGCGTCAACGAGGGCCCGGGCGCGTTCGCGACCAACTTCGCCTTCGTGCCGGCGTACAACAACGGCTCCGCGCCCTACGGCACCTGGACCGCGGAGACGCTGTACACCACGAGCGCGTGGGCGAACTCCGGTGACTTCAACTACGACGCGGCGTTCGCGGTGATGGCCGAGAACGGGTCGGGCCAGAGCCTGACCCAGGTGGTCGGCAGCTTCCCGATCGCGTTCAACCTGGCCCGCGGGCTGAGCTACACGGCGTACGGCTACCCGGCCGCGAGCCCGTTCAACGGCGAGACGCTGTGGTCGTGCTCGGGCACCGTGGTGCAGGACACCTTCGGCGGCAGCCAGGACCAGGGTCTGTCCTGCGACATGACCGGTGGCTCGTCCGGTGGCGGCTGGATCACCGGCGGCTCGCTGAACTCGGTGACCAGCTTCGGCTACACCGGCGTCCCGAACGTCCTGTGGGGCCCGTACTTCGGCTCGGTCATCCAGAGCGTCTACAACGCGGCGGCGGTGGCCTGACACCCCGCTGACGCAGCACTCCCTGCCACGGCCGTCCGGTGACCACCGGGCGGCCGTGGTGCGTCAGCGCCCCGCTCTCCACTCGTCGGCGAGGAGCGCGTAGGTGTAGCCGTCCACCCAGCCCCGGTCGCGGTGCAGTGAGTCCTTGACCGTGTGCGACTCCCGGCGCATGCCGAGCTTCTCCATCAGGTGCCAGGAGCCGGTGTTGTCGGCGAAGCAGGTGGCGAACACCCGCCGCAGACCCAGGTCCTCGAAGCAGACGGCGACGAGCCGCTGCACCGCCTCGAACGCCAGGCCCTTGCCCTGGTGGTCCGGGCTCAGGGCCCAGCCGATCTCGGCCTGCGCGATGGGGGTCGAGTCCTGGACCTCGGCCTGGGCCCAGCAGTCGGAGATGTTGAGGTAGAGGTCGCCCACGACCTGTCCGTCCACCTCGATCACCAGGGTGAGGCGGCGGAAGTCGTCGTCCTCGAACCGCTCCACCACCGCGGCCAGGTCGGTGGACAGCCTCGGCAGCCAGTCCGAGACCTCGGGGAGCCGGCGATAGGCGTGGAACGCCGCGGCGTCGGTCTCCTCGGCGGGCCGGAACGAGAGTCGTTCGGTCGACACCGGCCACGTCACGTCGTCGATCGAGGGCATGGGAAGACGCTAGACGGCCTCGTGGTCTGATGGGCGCGTGCCCGACCTGATCGACCTGCGCAGCGACACCGTCACCCGCCCGACCGACGAGATGCGGGCCGCGATGGCCACGGCCGAGGTCGGCGACGACGTGTACGGCGAGGACCCGACCGTCAACGCCCTGCAGGAGCGGGTGGCCGGGCTGTTCGGTCACGAGGCCGCGCTGTTCACGCCCACCGGCTCGCTGGCGAACCTGCTGGCCGTGCGCTCGCTGGTGGCGCCGGGCCAGGAGGTGCTCTGCGAGTCCTCGGCCCACATCGCCCGCGCCGAGCTCGGCGCCCACGGCGCGGTGGCGGGCATCACCATGCGCACCTGGACCTCGCCCCGCGGCCAGGTCGACCTGGCCGCCATCTCGGGGCTGTTCGCCCCCGACATGGGCCCGTTCTTCGTGCGCACCACGGCCGTCTCGGTCGAGAACACCCACAACTTCGCCGGGGGAGCGGTACTGCCCCTCGCCGACCTCGAGGCGCTCCGGTCGTGGGCGTCGGCTTCCGGGGTCGCCCTGCACCTCGACGGCGCCCGGCTGTGGAACGCGCACGTCGCCTCGGGCACCCCGCTGGCGGCGTACGGCGCGGTCGCGGACGTGCTCAGCGTCTGCTTCTCCAAGGGTCTCGGCGCCCCCGTGGGCTCGATGATGGTCGGCTCGGAGGCCGCGATCGCCGAGGCCCGGGTGTGGCGCAAGCGGCTGGGCGGCGGGATGCGCCAGGTGGGCGTGCTGGCCGCCGCCGCGGCGTACGCCCTCGACCACCACGTCGATCGGCTCGCCGACGACCACGCGCATGCCCGGCTGCTCGCCGAGGCGTGCGGAGCCGACCCGGCCGGCGTGGACACCAACATCGTGGTCGTCGACCGGCCGGATGCGGCCGAGTTCGTGGCCGCCGCACGTGACGAGGGCGTGCTCGTCTCGGCGGTCGGTCCGCGGACAGTCCGGCTGGTCACCCACCTCGGCGTCACGGCCACCGACGCGAAGCAGGCGGCGTCGGTGCTGTCCGGCCTGTGACCGTCAGGCGGACGGGGTGCCGACGAAGCTGACCTCGCTGACGGCGGTGTAGTTGCGCGCCGACCGGCCGGTGCCGGGCGCGCTGACGGATACCAGTCGCAACGTGACGGTGGAGGTGGCGACCGGGGTGCCGAGGTCGATCGTCTGCATCTGCTTGGTCGAGCCGAGCGGCTGGTCGACGGTGGTCCCGTCGTCGAAGACCCACTGGGCGGACAGCACCCGGCGGTTGCCGATGTACCAGTTGAGGTTGCGTCCCCCGACCAGGGCGTTCTTCGCGTAGCCGTTGATCAGCCCGACCCGCGTCAGGGTGGTCGGTCCGGCGAGGGTGAAGGTCAGGTCGGTGCCGGTGCCGTCGCCGGCCATCCGCCAGCAGGTGGTGGGGCTGCCGTCGAGCATGTTCGCGGCGACGTACGTCGTCCGGTTGCCGAAGGCGTCCTCGTTCGGCGGTGCGGTGCGCGGCGCCGTGGCCGTGGCCTGGTTCGCGACGTCGACCGGGTCCCCGGTGGTCGGAGCACTCTCGGTCTCGGCCGGCGAGGAGGCGTCGCTCTCGGCCGCGCTCGACGACTCCGCCGGGGACGAGGTGTCCTGCTTCTGGGCGGGTACGGACAGGGACGGTGCCGGGTCGTCGGCCGAGCGCTCGTCGCCACCGGGGGAGAGCAGCAGCCAGATGCCGCCCACGGCGACGAGCACCATGACCAGCGCCAGGATCGCCCACGGCAGCCACGCCGGGGCACCGCCCTCGTCGTCGTCCTGGTCGTGGGGGTCGACCGGGCCGTAGGCGTCGAGGCGGTCGGGCCCGGAGGGGTACGGCGCGGGCGGGAGGTTGGGCTCCACGTGGGCCGAGACGCTCTCCCCGGCCTCGTCGGCGTACATCGGGAAGCGCGGCGGCCCGGGCGTCGAGGCCGCCGGCGCCGGCTCGACCGGACCGCGCACGGGGACACGCTCGGCCGTGTCGGTGCGCCAGTCGCCGGCGGACTGGGGCGAGAGGACCATCTGACCGCACTGGGGGCAGGCAGCGGCGTCGCCGACCTCGGCGCCACACCGTGCGCAGGTGGTGGTCATCGCCCGTGCCTCCCTCGGGTGTCAACCCGCAAATGTAGGACCATGCCGCGCTACGCCGTCAACCGGAGGCAGGCACCAGCCCCGCGGGTTTCATCTAGGTATGTAGGTGAACCCGCACTTCCCCGGGCCCATAGCTCGAGGGGTGTGCAGATTCGGCTACATACCTAGGTGACGAGGTGGGTGACCTCGCCCTCGAGCTTGCGCCGGGGTCCGAGCTCGACGACGAGCATCGCGCCGAGCACCAGAGCGCCGCCGAAGAGCATCCGCACCGTCAGCGACTCGCCGCCGAGCAGGACGGCGAAGAACGCGGCGAACACCGGCTCCATGCTCATCACGATCGCGGTGCGGGTGGGGGTCAGGTGCGACTGTGCCCAGGTCTGGCCGACGACCCCCAGTGCCCCTGGAACCAGGGCCATGTAGAGGACGGCGGCCCAGTCGGAGCCGCGTTCGGGCAGCACGATGCCGTCGGGCGCGGTGCACACCAGGCAGACGACCGCGATCACCAGCAGCTGGATGATCGCCAGCCCCATGGCCTGGCCCGGGTCGGACCACGCGCCGAGCCCGACGATGTGGAGCGCGTAGAGCATCGCGGCCACGAAGGTGAGCGCCTCGCCGTACCCCACCGAGAAGCCGTCGAGGGTGAGCACCGCGAGGCCGGTGACCGCGAGCAGCACGGCGCCCCAGGTGAGGGGCGTGATCCGGGTGCGGAGCAGTACGGCGGCGAACAGCGGCGTGGCGACGACGTACAGGCCGGTGATGAAGCCGGACACGCTGGCGGGAGTGTGCGCCAACCCCGCCGTCTGGAGGATCTGGCCGAAGCCGTAGAGCAGGCCGAGCACGACCGCGTGCCGGCGGGAGTCGCGCGTCAGCTTGCCGAGCGCGCGCGGCGCCATCAGCAGCAGCGCCACCGCGGCGATGGAGAACCGGACGGCCAGGAAGTCCAGCGTCGGCACCCGGTCGAGGAGGTCCTTGATCAGGAAGAACGTGCTGCCCCACCCGGCCGTGATCGCCAGCAGCGCCAGGGTGGCGAGCAGCGTCGTACGCCGCGCCAACTCGATCGGCCCTGCCTCAGATCAACCAGAGGGTGACCGTGGACCCCTTCGGGATCTCCGTGCCCGACCCCGGGTCGACGCTGTAGACGAACCCGAGTCCGAGGTAGTTGTCGATGTGCTGCACCTCGACCTGGAAGCCGGCCGCCTCGAGGGTCTGCTGGGCCACCTCCCAGCCGGACGCGACCAGCCCGCCGGGCACCTCGATCAGCTCGGGGCCCTTGGAGACCACGAACGAGACCTCGTCGCCGCGGAAGAGCGTGCCGTCGTGGGGCGACTGCGAGATGACGTCGCCCTGCGGCACCGAGTCCGAGTACTCCTCCGTGGATGTGACCTCGAACCCCTTGCGCTGCAGCGCGGTCCGCGCCTCCACGAAGTCACGGCCCGTCCAGTCGGTCACGGACAGCGGCTTGCGGCCCTTGCTCACATAGAGGTCGACGACGGTGCCGGGACGCAGCGTCTGGCCGACGGCCGGATCGCTGTGCAGGACGGTGCCCTCCGGCACCGTCTCGGACCAGCGACCGATCGCCTTGCCGAACGCCAGGTGCGCAGCGAGCAGGGCGTCCTGCGCGGCGTCCTCGCTGAGGTTCTTGGTGACCGGTACGTCGTACCGCTCCTTGCCGAGCGAGATGGTCAGCGTGACCGTGCCACCGTCGAGGATCCGGGCGCCGGCCGAGGGATCGGCGCCGAGCACGCGCCCGGCCGGAACCGTCTCGGAGTACGCCGGGTCGCCGACCTCGACGTCGAGGCCGGCGGCGTCGAGCTTCTTCTCGGCCTGTTTCTGCGCCATCCCGATCACGCCCGGCGCGGAGGTGTAGCGCTCCCACCCGAACCACCACGCGCCCACGCCGGCACCGGCGACGAGCAGCAGTGAGAGCAGCAGGAGCAGCGGGCCCTTGCGGGAGCGGCGCGGGCGGCGGACCTTCGTGATCCGTGCGACGCCGCCGGTGGGTCGGTGTGGCGGCGGCGGGACCGGGCGGCGCTCGAGCGTCGTGGTCCGGGTCGCCACCGCGGGTGCCTCCTCGGGGGCAGCGACCTCGGTCGCCACCATCCGTGCGAACTCGTCGACGTCGAACGGGTCCGGCTCGGTGTCGAAGGTCTCGACCGGAGCCGCCGGCCGGCTCAGTGCCAGGTCACGCGCCAGCTCCTCGTCCTCGCGCACCCCTGCGCGCACCGCCTGCCCGACCCGGTGCACCTGGTGCAGCAGCACGCCGGCGTCGGCAGGCCGCTGGTCCAGGTCGCGGGCCGTGGCGCGGGCGACGAGTGCGTCGACGTACGCCGGGATCTCGGGGACCGTCCGCGACGGCGGCGGGACGTCCTCGTGCACGTGCTTGTAGGCGACCGCGATCGGCGACTCGCCCTCGTGCGGCTTGGTGCCGGTGAGCAGCTCGTAGAGCAGCACGCCGACGGCGTACACGTCGGCGCGCGCGTCGGAGCGGCCGTCGACGACCAGCTCGGGGGCCAGGTAGGACACCGTGCCGATCAGGACCCCACCCGTGGCGGTGTGCTGGGTGTCGGCGCTGACGGCCTTGGCCAGCCCGAAGTCCGCGACCTTGACCCGGCCGTCGTCGGCGATCAGGACGTTCTCGGGCTTCACGTCGCGGTGGATCAGCCCGGCCCGGTGCGCGTGCGCGAGCGCCGAGAGCACCGGCTCGACCAGCGCGAGCGCCTTGGCCGGCGACATCGGGCTCTCCTTGCGGACGACGTCGCGCAGCGTGTGCCCGGCGACGTACTCCATCACCAGGAACACCGTGCCGTCGTCGGCCCCCTGGTCGAAGACCGCGACCACGTTGGGGTGGTCGAGGCGCGCGGCCGAGCGGGCCTCGCGCACGAAGCGGGCCGCGAACTCCTCGTCGTCGCCGAGCCCCGGGTGCATCACCTTCACGGCGCAGATCCGGTCGAGCCGGAGGTCGGTGGCCTCGTACACGCTGGCCATCCCGCCCCGGGCGATGCGCGGGCCGATGCGGTAGCGGCCGTCGACGACCTTCCCGACGATGGGGTCGCTCATCACGGCGCTGCTCCGCGGGGCGCGCCCATCTGACTGCACTCGACCCTCCTGTGCACCGGTCGGGGAAGTGTCCGGTGGACCCATCGTACGGAGCCGCGCTCGCGGTCGCCCATCACGACCACCCCGGCGTGGCGCGGGTCACCACGCATCCCGGTTCGGTACTGGCCACGATGCCGCACCGGGCCTCGCGTCCTTAGCGTCACCGGCATGCGCAGCACGCTCCTCGTCACGGTCTTCGCCGCGTTGGTCGGCGCCTCCTCGATCCCCGCTCCGGCGACGGCCGTCAGCGCGGAGCCGTCCGCGAGCGCGCCCGTCAACGGGCGGATCGTCTTCCAGGGGTGGAACGGAGACAGGGAACAGATCTACACGGTCGCGGCCGACGGCAGCCACCTGCGGCAGGTCACGCACCTGCACCTGCGCAAGCGCGGCCACGTCGGGGCCGAGAGCCCGGCCTTCGCACCCGACGGTCGCACCATCGCCTTCGACGCGCCGACGCAGTTCGGGCCTCCTGGCTTCACCCACGTCACCCTGTTCACGATCCAGGCCGACGGCACCGGCCTCACCGAGCTCCCGCTCGGAGTCGGTCGCTACAACGGCGACCCGGCGTACTCAGCCGACGGCTCCCTCATCTCCTTCGACCAGGACGCCGGCAACCCCGACCCGAAGGCGCACGGCATCTACGTCGCCAACGCCGACGGCAGTGGCGCACACCGGCTCACCACCGCGCCGCGGACCACGAAGGCCTTCGACACCGAGTCGCAGTGGTCCCCCGACGGGACGACCCTGGCGTTCACCCGGGTGCTCAGCGACCGTCTCGCGGCCATCTTCACGGTGCGCGCGGACGGGACGGGACTGCGGCGACTCACGCCGTACCGCCTCGACGCCGCGAGCCCGGACTGGTCGCCGGACGGCACGACGATCGCCTTCAACACCTACTGGGACTCGCCCGACGGCAAACGCGCGGACGTCGCGACCGTGCCGGCACAGGGCGGGCGGATCACCCGGCTCACGCACAGCAACCGCATCCACGCCCAGTTCGCCGCGTCCTTCCGCCCTTCCTGGGCACCGGACGGCAGCAAGCTCGTCTACTGCCGCTTCGTCGGGTACCGGCGCTCCGGGGACACCCAGCTGTGGACGATCCGGCCGGACGGCACGCACGCCAGCCAGCTGTCTCACGTCGACGGGCTCTTCCCCTTCGCACCCGACTGGGGCGTGGCTCCCTGACCCCTCGCTGCCCGTGACAGAGTTCTCCCATGTCCGAGCAACCCCTGGCCATGATGGACCTGGCCGCCCTGGTCGACGAGTGGGTCGACTGGCACGGCGCCGCCGAGCTGCTGGGC
Organism: uncultured Actinomycetota bacterium; assembly: GCA_963728555.1. Classification (GTDB taxonomy): domain Bacteria; phylum Actinomycetota; class Actinomycetes; order Propionibacteriales; family Nocardioidaceae; genus Nocardioides. Next base: position 596,853 of record CAVSKP010000006.1, on the reverse strand, counting down.
CTGCCCGTGTCGCGGGTCCGCACGATGATCCGCGACCACGACCTCGCGGCTGCTGTGCCGTCGCCGGGCGCGGGACAGCAGGTGCCCGCGGCGTTCATCCAGGACGGCCTCGTCGTCAAGGGCCTGTCCGGGCTGCTGACGCTGATGCACGACAACGGGTACGACGACCGCGAGATCATCGCCTGGCTGTTCCTTGACGACGACCTGCCCGGCCGTCCCATCGACGCGCTGCGGGAGAACCGCGGCACGGAGGTCAAGCGCCGCGCGCAGGCCATGGCGTTCTGAGGGCCGGGCTCGGAGGACCGCGCGCCCGCCGGATCGTGACCGGTGGCCCCCGCGACGAGCCGACCGAGTACTACTGGACCGACGACCACTACCGATCGTTCGAGAGGATCCGACGATGAGCGGACTCGCAGCGCTGCTGGCCCACCGCAAGGACCCCGGTATCTACCGGTGGCACGGCCACTTCAAGGACGGGGACGTGCAGCACACCGTCGAGCACGCGGGGTGGCACTTCGCGCACATCGACGGCTGGCACGGCGAGACCAAGGCCGACTTCCTGCGCGCCGCCGGCGAGGCGATGAAGTTCCCCGAGCACTACGGGCAGAACTTCGACGCCCTCGCCGACTGTCTCGGCGACATCGTCGCCGGCGACAGCGAGGGCTGGCTGCTCCTCTGGGACGGCTGGGGACCGTTCGCCCGCCAGGACCAGCGTGCGTTCTCCGTCGCGCTGTCCGTCCTCGGCGGCCGCGTCAACGCCGAGCGGGGCGGCCCCTTCGTGGTGGTCCTCCGCGGCGACGGCCCCGACGTCCAGGGCGTGCCCTCGCTGGACTGACACGCCGCGCCGCTCGCGGCGTTTGGTCCCAAACGCCACGTTGGAAGCGCTCCCACCTGGCGTTTGTGACCAATGGCGGCGCCAGCGGGTGCGACGGCAACCTCAGACCACCCGGTCGGTCGCGGCGGCGGCGAGCTGGCGGAGCACGTCGCGGGCGGGCTCGGCGGCGGAGGAGGCGTCCAGCTTGGCCAGCGACAGCGCGACCAGCTCGTCGATGACCTGCTCGATCTGGGCATGGGCGCCGGAGGAGTCGATCACCCGGCGCAGGTCGGCGACGTCGGTCTCCGACAGGGAGGTGCCGAGCGCGGCGTCCAGCCGGGCCGCGTCGGCTTCGGCCGCGCCGTCGAGCGCGAGGGCGACCAGGACCGTGCGCTTGCCCTCGACCAGGTCGTCGCCGGCGGGCTTGCCGGTGGCGGCCGGGTCGCCGTACACCCCGAGGAGGTCGTCGCGGAGCTGGAACGCCTCGCCGAGGGGAAGGCCGTACGCCGTCAGCTCGGCCAGCCGCTCCGGCGTCGCGCCGGCGAGCGTGGCGCCGATGTGGAGGGGTCGCTCGACGGAGTACTTGGCCGACTTGTAGCGGAGCACGGTCATCGCGGCGTCGACGTCGGCCGTGCCGCGGGCCTGGACCGAGACGTCGAGGAACTGGCCGGTGATCACCTCGGTCCGGCACCTGTCGAAGACGTCGAGCGCCGGCCCTACCCGCTCCGGCGGGAGGCCGCACGTCCGCAGCAGCTCGTCGGACCAGGCGAGCAGCAGGTCGCCCAGCAGGATCGCCGCCGAGGCGCCGTACTGCTCCGGGTCGCCGCGCCACGACGCCGACCGGTGGGCGCTCGCGAACGCGCGGTGCGTCGCCGGCCGGCCGCGACGGGTGTCGGAGGCGTCCATGTAGTCGTCGTGGACCAGGGCGCTGGCGTGCAGCATCTCCAGCGCCGCGCAGGCGCGCAGCAACGCCTCCTCGTCGGCCACGTCGGGCGCGACCGTCCGGTAGCCCCACCAGCAGAAGGCCGCGCGGAACCTCTTGCCCCCGGAGACCGACCGACGCGCCTCCTCGAGGAGCAGGGCGGCGTCGGGACCGAGCGGCGCGAGCCGTTCGGCCATCTGGTCGAGGAACTCGTCGAGGGCCTTCTGCACCCGCTCGCGGAAGCCGCTCCCGTCCCACGAGTTCATGGGTTCGAGGCTAGTGGCGCGCCGCAATCCCTAAACTGGCGGGCATGGTCATGGGGGAGACGAACGGCGCGCGCGAGGACGATCGCACGGACGGGCCCAAGGGCGAGCCCGGAGACGGGCCCAGGGACGAGCGCAGCATCGGCCAGCTGATCCGCGACGGCGAGCGCTCGATCTCCTTCGAGTTCATGCCGCCCAAGGACGAGGCCGGTGTCGAGCAGCTCTGGTCGGCGATCCGGGATCTCGAGCCCTACCACCCGACCTTCGTGTCCGTGACGTACGGCGCCGGCGGCACCACCCGCGACACCACCGTCGCGATCACCGGACGGATCGCCCGCGAGACCTCCCTGCGCGCCATGGGGCACCTCACCTGCGTGGGCCACACCCGCGACGAGCTCGTCGACATCCTGCGCTCCTACCACGACGCCGGCGTCCGCGACGTGCTCGCCCTGCGGGGTGACCCCAAGGAGGGACCGCGCGCCGAGTGGACCCCGACCCCGGGCGGTTTCACCTACGCCACCGAGCTCGTGGCCCTGGCCCGTGAGCTGGGTGACTTCAGCATCGGCGTGGCCGCCTTCCCGGAGGGCCATCCTTCGGCCCCGTCCCGCGACGCCGACGCGCGTGTCCTGGTGGCCAAGGCCGACGCCGGCGCGGAGTTCGCGGTGACCCAGCTGTTCTTCCGGTCCTCCGACTACGCCGAGCTGGTCGCGCGCGTGCGCGCGCTCGGCTGCGACATCCCGATCCTGCCGGGGATCATGCCGATCACGAACCTGCGCCAGGTCGCCCGGATGGCCGAGCTGTCCGGGGCGCTGCTGCCCGACGAGGTGGCCTCGCGGTTCGACGGCCTCGAGGAGCCGGCCGACGTGCGCCGGGTCGGCGTCCAGGTCGCCACCGAGCTCTGCGAGGAGGTTCTCGAGCTCGGCGCACCGGGCCTGCACTTCTACACCCTCAACCGCTCCCGGGCCACCCTGGAGATCTTCGAGGCGCTGCGCATCACGGCCTGACCGCGCGCGGCTAGTCTCGCCGGCATGCGCACCGTCACCGTCACCGGTCAGGGGATCGCACGCGAGGTCCCCGACACCGTCGTCGTCCGCGTCGCGGCCAGTCACCGCGCGGCCGGGGTGTCCGAGGCGCTGGCCGGCGCCGGCTCGGCCGCCGACGAGATCGTCGCCGTCGCCCGCGAGCACACCGACCCGAGCCGGATCCAGTCCGCGTCGCTCAACGTGTGGCCCGCCTACGACAACGAGGGCAAGCAGTCCGGCTTCGAGGCGCGGCACGGCCTGTCCATCTCCTGCACCGACATGGACAAGGCCGGCGCGATGCTCAGCGAGCTCGCCACCCGGGTCGGCGACCGGCTCCAGGTGGAGAACATCGGGCTCGAGATCGGCGACGCCGCGCGGGCGCTGACCAAGGCACGCGCTGCGGCGTACGCCGACGCCGTCGCCCGTGCCAGCCACCTCGCCGAGCTCGCGGGGGAGCGTGTGGAGGGGGTGCAGGCCATGGTCGAGGGCGGCGCCGCGCCGGTGCTCCCCTTCTCGGACGTGGCGATGTCGCGCGAGGCGAAGGCCGGGGCGATCCAGCCGGGCGAGGCCACGGTCGCGAGCAGCGTGACGGTGACGTTCTCGCTGGTCTGATCCTGGGTCAGGCGGGTCCGACCAGCTGGGCCACCAGCGCGGCCGACAACCCGACGTACGGCAGCCCGGCGCCCGGCGTCGCGTGCGCCCCGGCGGCGTACACGCCCGTCACCGGCGTGGCCGGTCCCAGCCTCCGGAAGGCGGTCATCCGGCCCTGCCAGAGCACGCCGTACGGCGACCCGCCCCAGGCCTCCACCAGGTCGCGGGGGGAGCGGTCGACCCTCGTCACCACCTGCGGCCGGACGTCGATGCCGCGGCGCACCAGCGCCGTCACCAGGTCCTCGTCGATCCGGCCACGGCCGAGCAGCGTCCATGCTGCGCCGGCGGACCGCATGGTGATCGTGGGCTCCTTGACCGAGCCGTGCAGCACCGTCTCGTGCGCCATGTCGGGGAGGTCTCCCTCGAGACCGAGGTGGCACACGACGGGTGGCATCGACGGCATCGTCCGGCCCACGTGCTCCGCGAGCGTCGGCAGCCGCCGGGGATCGCAGGCCACGACCACCACGTCGGCGTCGACGTCCCCGTCCGCCGTGGCGACCGCCGCCACCCGGCCCGCGCGCAGCACGAGGTCGCGGACATCCGTACCGGTGCGCACCTCCACCTTCCGTGTCGCCAGCCGGGCGGTCAGGGCGTCGGCGAGCGCGGCCATCCCGCCGGTCACGGCCCAGGCGCCGAACCGCTGCTCGACGTACGCCGTCACCCCGGCCCACGCGGGCACGTCCCGTGGCTCGTGGCCCTCGGCGACCGCCGGATGCGACCGCCATCAGCCGGAGCCGGTCGTCCTTCAGGCGGCGCACCCGACGGGCCAGCGACTCCCGGCTGCGCAGTCGTTCCGCCAGCGGCGCGGGCAGGTGGTCGGGGTCCCAGGGCCGCTCGAGGTACTCACGACGCAGCACCTCCCAGTCCTCGGCGTAGGCCTGCACGTGGTCCGCCCACCGCCGGCCCAGGCCGGTGCCGAGGCCCTCGACCGCCGAGATCTGGCCGGCGCGCGAGCCGAACGGCAGCCGCACCGACGACCCGTCCGCGAACCGGTGCTCGCGAAGGACGTCGAGCTCCACCAGCTCGAGCTCGCGGTCGAGCGGTCGCCCGGTCTTGCGGAACAGGTCGCGCACGACGGCGGGCAGCAGGGTGAAGCCGGGCCCGCCGTCCCAGGTGAAGCCGTCCCTCTCGACGGGGACCAGGGCGCCGCCGAGCCGGTCCGCACGCTCCAGCAGCGTCACCGCGTGGCCGAGCTTGGCGAGTCGCGCGGCGGCGGCCATCCCGCCGTACCCGCCCCCGACCACGACCACCCGCGCCATGTCGCCATCCTCGCCGGTCCGCAGACGGCGACCCAACGCCGGTCGAGCCCGTCGAGACCGGTCAGCGCAGGTCGGGCGCGATCGACAGGTTCCCCAGGTCCACGCCGAACTCGCGGAGCAGCAGGTCGTACAGCGCCAGGTTGACGGTGGCGAGCCGGACGCCGGGGCGCAGCGCCGTGCACGGCTGCACCTTCGCGAACAGTCCCACGGGCGTGTCCGCCATGACGAGCACGTTGCCGGTCTCGACGCCGGGGTCGGCGATGTCGAACCGCTCGCCGTCCCACGAGAGCGCCTCGGTGACGTCGCCGACCAGGACGTCCTTGGCCAGCGCCACCGGCCGTCCGCTGGGATCGGCCTCGACGAGCGGCAGCAGCGCCTCGACGTCGGCGACCCGGACCCCGGGGTCCTCGCCGATCACGATCGCGTCCTGCAGCAGCGAGAAGAGCTTGCGGTCGATCTGCGTCACCTGGGTCCAGCCGGCGGAGGGACGGCTGTTGAGCTCGGTCGGCCGGAAGCCGTCGGCCGTGAGCACGCCGTCGACGCCGAACGCGCCGCGGTAGCCGTACGCCGCCCGCAGGTGCTCGCCGACGCGACGGGCCGCCTCGCGCATGTCCTGGCGGTCGGCGTCGGACGGCTGCCAGTACGTCGACAGGCCGCCGTACCGGAACGTGCGCGCTTCCTCGTCGCGCAGGACGGAGATCTCCACCGGCACCAGCACGGCCGTGCCGTCGGGCAGGACGAGGCCGTGGATGGAGCACGGCACGCCGTCGAGGAACGGCATCACCCGCACCCGGTCGCATCGCGGGAGGAAGAAGGCCAGCGCACGCGCCTGGTCCGCCTCGTCGCGGACCCAGCGCACGTAGTCGCCGCCCCCGTTGAAGCCCTCCCGGGTGTCGCCCGACCAGACGGCGCCGAGCGGACCCGCCAGCCGCCGGGTCGCCTCCGCCAGGATGGCCGGGTCGGTCGCCACGATCTCGTACGGCGCCCGGTCGACGCCCGCGGCGTCCCAGATGTCGTCGGCGATCATCTTGTCCTCGAGGGCGAGGTACGCGCGCGGCCGGCCGGACACCACCGGCCGTCCGAGGATCGGCTCGTCGGTGGTCACGAACGGCCCGCCCACCCAGACGCCCCGACGCCGGGGGTCGAACGCCTCGACGGCCGCGACCGCGTGCGCCGGCAGGTGGCGGGCGAGGTGGTCGAGGACACGCATCTCCTCGGTCACGTTCGCCGTCGGCGGCGTCTCGAGGTCCACCACGAGGCAGTCGTCGTCGGCCGGCTTCGGTCCGGCGCCGCGCGCGTAGGCCAGGCAGAGCACCGACCCGCCGACCTCACGCACCCACGCGACGAGCTCGGTGCGCGCCGCGAGGATCCCGGGACCGATCACGACCGGCCGGTCGGCGTACCGCTCCATCAGGCGGTCGGCCAGGGCATCGCGCGTCCCGCGATCCGTCAGGTCCATCGCGCCACGCTAGTGGTGACCACTAGCGTCCCGCGGGTGCCTGACCCCAGCCTCGGCCTGGTGCTGCTCCTCGGCGGCGCCGTGCTGCTCGGCGCGGTCGTGCAGGGCAGCGTGGGCTTCGGGATCGTGGTCGTGGCCGCGCCGTTCGTGATCTGGGCGGCGCCGGAGCTGATGCCCGGCTCGATGCTGGTGTGCGGCTTCGTGATGCCGGTGATGCAGCTGGCGTCGCGCTGGCGCGACGTCGACTGGGTGAGCCTGCGGTCGGCCCTCGCGGGCCGGCTGCTGCTGACACCGGTCGGCGTCTGGGTGGTGGCGGTGTCGAGCCCGCGGCTGATCGCGCTGCTCGTCGGCGTTCTCGTGCTGGTGGTCGCGCTCGCCTCGGTGTGGGCGCCGGAGTTCGAGGCGCGGCCGCGCAACCTGTTCCTGGCCGGGATGCTGACCGGGATCTCGGCGACGGCGGCGGCGGTGGGCGGTCCGTTCGTGGCGATGACGCTCCAGTACGCCGACCCGGCCCGGATCCGCGCCACGTTGGCTGGGTTCTTCACGGTCGGGTCACTGGCGTCCCTGAGCGGACTGGTCGTGGCCGACCAGCTGACGCGGACCCAGCTGCAGTGGGGGGCGATCTTCGTGCCGTTCCTGGTCGCGGGCTATCTCCTGTCCGGGCCGGTGATCCGCCGGCTCGACGGCAGCCGGCTGCGGGTCGCGATGCTGGTGTTCTGCGTCGTCTCGGGCGCCTCGATCATCCTGCGGGCGGCGCTGGGCTGAGCGGCCCCGGCTTGTCCGTGCCATCCCGCCGCCTCCAGCGCCGCCAGCCGCGGCGCACGAGCTTCGAGATGACGTAGAGCATCACCAGCCCGAGGACGAGGAGCACGGCGGCGACGGCGGCCGCGGCCCGCGGGTGCTCGATCGCGAACCACACGAGGGCAAGGACGGTGATGTCCTCGGCGATGCTCGCGCCGATGTTGGTCACCGGCTCCGGTGAGGAGTTGATCGCCAGGCGGCCGCCGGCCTTCACCAGGTGCGACAGCAGCGCCGTGCCGCCGCCCACCACTCCCAGCACGGCCTGGTCGAGGGAGTCCGCGTCACCGGCCATGAGCACGCCGATCACGGCGCCGGCCGTCGGCCGGATCGCCGTGGAGACGACGTCCCAGGCCGAGTCGATGAAGGGGATCTTGTCGGCGACGAACTCCATGGCGTACAGGAAGAACGCCACGCCCAGGACGTCCCACCGGTGCAGCGCGTCCGGGACCTCCGCCGTCGGGTTGACGCGGTCGGCGATGCCGAGGACGAGCACGACGAGGTAGGCGTTGACGCCACTGGCCCAGCCGCTCGAGAAGACCAGCGGCAGGGAGTCCACTACGACTCCGCCGCGATCACCTTGGCCAGCGACTCGGCGTCGCGTCCGACGACGGTGGTGCCGTCAGCGGCCGTGATGATCGGGCGCTGGATGATGCGCGGATGCGCCGCGAGGGCGGCGTACCACTCGTCACGGTGCTCGCCGTCCCGCGGGAGGTCGACGCCCTCCTCCTTGGTCTCCTGGGGCCGGGCGATGTCCCACGGCTCCAGGCCGAGCCGGGCGACCACCTCGCGCAGCGTCGCCTCGTCCGGCGGGTCGTCGAGGTAGCGCCGGACGGTGAGCTCGACGCCCGCCGCCTCCAGCTCCTCGACCGCGACGCGGCACTTCGAGCAGGCGGGGTTCAGCCAGAGCTCCATCACTCGACCTCGATCTCTGCTGCTGCGGTCATGGCGAGCAGCTCGTCGTACGTCGTGGAGTAGACGGCCGCGGGATGGCCCGCGGCGGCCCACACGACGTCGTACTGCCGCAGCTCGGTGTCCAGGTACGTCGGCACGGGCGTCGGGTGGGCGATGGGGGAGACGCCGCCGATCACCTGGCCGGTGTGCTCGCGGACGAACTCCGGGGTGGCCCGCTTCAGCTTCTCGACGCCGATCCGCTCGGCCGTGAGCGCGGTGTCCACGCGGTGCGAGCCCGAGGTGAGGATCAGGACGGGCGAGCCGCCCGCGTCGAAGAGCAGGCTGTTCGCGATCGCCCCGACCTCGCAGCCGAGGGCGGCCGCCGCGAGTGCCGCGGTGTGCACCGACTCTGGAAGAATGACGATCTCGCCCGCACCTCCGCGGGCAGCGTGCTCGTCCCGGAAGCGGGCGATCGCAGCGGGTTCGGCCGGTGACTCGGCTGGCATGAGCCGCACCCTAGTGTCGGGTGCGGGGGACGACGGGAGGAGGGTGCATGGGGCGGCAGTGGCCGGCGTCGATGGTCTACGCCCAGCGTGCCCTCGGAGCGCTGGTGGGCCTGATGGGGCTCGGCACCGTGCTCACCGTGCTGCTCGAGGACGACCTGATCCGGGCGTGGGCCGAGCGCAACCCCGGCGCCCGGGAGATCATCGAGTCGGGCGGCATCGACGCGCTGAGGGCCAGCTCCATCTCCATCCCGGCGTTCGTGCCCGTGGTCGTGGTGATGTTCATCGTGATGCTGGGCCTGCTGGGCGTGCTCCGCGTGTTCTTCCGCGAGGGGTACGAATGGGCCCGCCTCTCGCTGGCCGCCGTCTCCCTGCTGATCGGCCTCGGCGCCGGCCTGATCGCGTTCCGCGAGGACCCACCCGCCGTGTTCGTGGTGCTCTGCGTGGTCACCATCCTGGTCGACGTCGCCTTCCTCGCCCTCCTCGCGCATCCGGACACCACCGAGTTCGTCCGCGGCGCCTGGCTGACCCACCACGCGGACGTCGACGAGCCGGTCTGAGCTGCTCGCTGGTCGAGGCGAGCCGTCGCGGGGAATCGTGCAATTGCGCGGTTTCTGCAGATTTCTGGCGTAGGGATGTGCAGTTTCGGCGCAATTGCGCCATTGCCGGCACCCATGGCCGTTCCTTCTTGACGCCCTGTCGGTGGCGAGGGGTACTGTTCTCGTAGTCGAACACCTGTTCGATCCGATCCGGCGGGGGCGACCTCGACCCCGCTCCCCGCCGGGTCGGCCAGGGTCGAGAGCCGGCGAGAGGTGGAGTGGCGATGCGGCGGTACGACGACCCCGTGGAGGTCCGCAAGGGCCTGATCAGCGACCTGGAGGGTCCCGAGCAGTTCTTGTGGCGGGGCAAGCTGTGGAAGGTGCGGGCGGTGCTCGCCCACTGGGTGGAGACCGGCTCGTGGTGGCAGTCCGCCGGCGCCCGGGCGGCGATCGGTACGGACGACACCGGAGCACCGTTGGTCGAGGAAGGCGCGCTAGCGCCTGTCACGAGACCCGGTGACAGGACCGTGGACCTGCTGGGGGAGCGCGAGTTCTGGCGGGTCGAGGCCGGCGACAGCAGCAACGGCGGCGTGTTCGATCTGTCCTTCGACTGGTCCGACGGCACCTGGCAGCTCGTCGGTTGTGTGGACTGAGGGGTGAGTCCGATGACCCAGCCGATGACCAGCGATGAACCAGCCGATGAACCCCTACGCCCTGCCGGCGACCACCCACTCCTACCTCGCCCGCGCGGCCGAGTCGCTCAGCGAGGCGATGGCGGCCACCGACGTGCCGACCCGTTACGCCTGCGCCCACGTCGCGGCACTCCGGGCCGCGGCGGCCCTGCTGGCCGCTCGTGCGCACCCGGCTCCGACCCGTGGCCGCCGCCAGAAGAACGCCTGGGTGCTGCTCGCCGAGGTGGCGCCCGAGCTGGCCGAGTGGGCGACGTTCTTCGCCGCCGGCGCCACCAAGCGGGCCGCCGCCGAGGCGGGCTCCACCCGCGCGGTCACCGAGCGCGAGGCCGACGACCTGCTCCGCGACGCCGACCGGTTCCTCGGGGTGATCGAGCAGTCCCTCGGGCTCGCGCCGCACCTGCCCCACAGCGGGCCCGTCGCCCGCGTGGGCTGAGGCCCGGCCGTGGACCCCTTCGTCCACCTCCGCGTCGCGTCCGGCTACTCCCTCCAGCACGGCGCCTCCCACCCGCACGTGCTGGTGGAGCGCGCCGCCGAGCAGGAGATGGACACCCTGGCGCTGACCGACCGGGACGGCACCTACGGCGCGGTGAAGTTCGCCCAGGCCTGCCGGGCCGCCGACATCCGGCCGGTGCTCGGCGTCGACCTCGCCTACCAGCCGGTGGCCGGCGCCGGTGACCCACGCCGGTCGCGGTCCCGCACGCCCACCCGCGGCGGCGAGTTCCGCGACCCGACCTGGGACAGCCTGCCCCGGGTCACCCTGCTCGCCTCGGCCGGCGGACCCGGCGGCGGGCGGGCCGGCTGGGCGGCGATCTGCCGGTTGGTCTCGGCGGTGCACCTCGCCGGCGAGCGCGGCCGCCCGGTCGCCACCCTCGACCTGCTCGCGCCGTGGCTGGCCGAGGGCAACGTGACCGTGCTGCTCGGCCCCGGCTCCGAGGTCGGCGCGGCCGTCGGCCGCCGGCGCGACGACCTGGCCCGCGCCGCCCTCGCCCCCTGGCGCGAGGTCCTCCCGCCCGGGCACCTCCACGTCGAGCTGGTCTCCCATCGGCTGGGCCGGACGGGACCCAGCGGGACCGGCGAGTGGGGGCCAGGCTCTGCTCCGCACGCCGCCCGGATGGCCGGCCTCGCCCACCGCGAGGGCGTCGGCTCGGTCCTCACCAACGCCGTCCGGTACGCCGACCGCCGCGACGCCCCGACCATCGACGTCCTCGACGCCTCCCGCCGGCTGGTCGCCCTCGACAAGCGGCACCTCGACCGGGCGAACGCCGAGGGGTTCCTCAAGTCCGGCAAGCAGATGCTCGAGGTGGCCGAGGAGATCGCCAGGTCGGCCGGGTTCGAGGACGGGTTGACGGCCGGGCACCGGCTGCTCGCCCGGACCCGCGCCGTCGCCGACTCCTGCGCTCTCGACTCCCGCGCCGACCTCGGCCTCGGCGAGGTGCACTTCCCCGAGCTGGACGTCGCCGCGGAGCAGGCCGACGCGGTGCTGCGCGCCCGCTGCGAGGGCGCGGTCGGCGACCGTTACGGCTCGGCCCCGCGGCAGCGCATCTGGAAGCGCCTCGACGACGAGCTCGAGCTGATCCGCGGCCTCGGCTACGCGTCGTACTTCCTCACCGTCGCCGACGTCACCGACCTGATCCGCGAGCGCGGGGTGCGGTGCGCGGCGCGCGGGTCCGGTGCGGGCAGCCTGGTCAACTACCTCCTCGGCGTCTCCGGCATCGACCCGATCCGCCACACCCTGCTGATGGAGCGGTTCCTCTCGCCGCTGCGGGCCTCGCTGCCCGACATCGACGTCGACGTGGAGTCCGCCCGGCGTACCGAGATCTACGAGGCGATCCTCGACAAGTTCGGCGGCGAGCGCTGCGTGTGCGTCTCGATGATGGACACCTACCGCGTCCGCCACGCCGTCCGCGACGTCGGCGCCGCCCTCGGCATGCCGCCGCTGGAGATCGACACCATCGCCAAGGCGTTCCCGCACATCCGCGCCCGCGACGCCCGCATCGCCCTGCGCGAGCTGCCCGAGCTGCGCGCCAGCGGCATCGACGCCGAGCGGCTCGACCTGATGTTCGGCCTGGTCGAGCGGCTCGACGGGCTGCCCCGCCACATCGCCGTGCACCCGTGCGGGGTGCTGCTCTCCGACACCACCCTGCTCGACCGCACGCCCGTGGAGGCGAGCTTCGCGGGGTTCCCGATGAGCCAGTTCGACAAGGACGACGTCGAGGAGCTCGGCCTGCTCAAGCTCGACGTGCTCGGCATCCGTATGCAGTCCTCGATGGCCCACGCCGTCGAGCTGATCAGCGGCACCACCGGCGTCGGGATCGACCTCGACGACCAGGAGCAGGTGCGGTTCGAGGACGACGACACCTACCGGATGATCTCGGCCGCCAAGACCCTCGGGGTCTTCCAGATCGAGTCGCCCGGCCAGCGCGAGCTGGTCGGCAAGTCCGGCATCGACAGCTTCGACGACATCATCACCGACATCTCGCTGTTCCGGCCGGGTCCGGTGAAGAGCGACATGATCACCCCCTACCTGGAGTCCAAGCAGGGCTGGAAGTCCCCGACGTACCTCCACGACGACCTCCGCCCGATCCTCGAGGACACCCAGGGCGTGGTGGTCTTCCACGAGCACGTCATCGAGATCATCGCCCGGTTCGCCGGGGTCACCTACGCCGAGGCCGACGAGCGCCGCCGCGCCCTCGGCGACGTCGAGGGGATGGCCGAGACGAAGCAGTGGTTCTACCCCCAGTCGCTCGGCCGCGGCTACTCCCTGCCGGTCGTCGAGGGCATCTGGAAGATCCTCGAGGCGTTCGCGTCGTTCGGGTTCTGCAAGGCGCACGCCGCGGCGTTCGCGCTGCCGACCTTCCAGTCCGCATGGCTCAAGGCGCACTGGCCGGCGCACTTCCTGGCCGGCGTGCTCACCCACGACCCGGGCATGTACCCCAAGCGGCTGATCCTCGACGACGCCCGCCAGTGCGGCATCACGGTGCTCGGCCTCGACGTCAACGCCTCGGAGAAGGAGTACGTCGTCGAGTGGCTCGATCCCGAGACCCCGGTCGCCACCGAGCCGCCGCCCGTCCCCGCCACCGGCGTCCCCGACGGCACCGCCTGGGGGATCCGCCTCGCGCTGGCCGAGGTGAAGGGCATCAACGAGGGCGAGGTCGACCGGATCGTGGCCGCCAGGTCCGAGGGTCAGCCGTACGGTTCGCTGACCGACTTCTGGCACCGCGCCCAGGTGTCCCGGCCGATCGTGGAGCGGCTGGTGCTGGCCGGCGGCTTCGACTCCCTCTACGACATCGGCTGGGGCAGCGGTGGCGCCAGCGGTCCCGAGGTCCGCCGCCGCGGCCGGATCACCCGCCGCGACCTGCTGCTCCAGGTCGCCCAGCTCGACCGCCATGCCCGGGCGCTCGACCGCGCCCAGGGCCGCGGCCTGCGCGGCCGCGGGCTGCGGCCCGCCGCTCGTCGCGCCGAGGCCGCCGCCCTCCGCAACAGCACCGACCCGAGGGCCCGTGAGCAGGAGTCCGGCTCGCTGCCCGAGCGCCACCCGCTCGCCGAGCAGGGCGTCTGGGCGCGCGCCTCAGCCCAGGCACAGGACACCCCGCCGCCGCGACCGGTCGACTCGGTCCAGCTCGCCTTCACCCTCGGCGACGAGCCCCGCGAGACCGTCACCGGGCTGCCCGAGATGACGGCCGAGGACCGGATGCGCGCCGAGCTGGAGATCCTCGGCCTCGACGTCAGCCGCCACGTGGTCGACACCTACGCCTCCTTCCTCGACGAGCTCGGCGCCACTCGCAGCAAGGACCTGCTGAGCCGCCGCAGCAAGGCCGAGCTGCTGGTCGCCGGCGTCAAGGTCGCCACCCAGACCCCGCCGATCCGCTCCGGCCGCCGGGTCGTCTTCCTCACCCTCGACGACGGCACCGGCCCGGTCGACGCGACGTTCTTCGAGGACGCCCAGGGCCCGTACGCCGCCACCGTGTTCGGCTCCTGGCTGCTGGTCGTCCGCGGCGAGCTGCGCCGTACCGGCCGCCGCGGCGTCTCCCTGCGCGCCACCGGCGCCTGGGAGCTGCCCGAGCTGCACGCGATCTGGCGCGGGCACGGGATGGCCGCCGTCCGCGAGCACCTCGCCCGGGTGCCGGAGGGCTACTCCGGCGTCGGCGTCGAGCAGGAGACGACCGGCGACAGCCCCGCGCCCGTCCGCAGCCGGGTGCTGGTGCACTCCAGCGGCTTCCAGATGTCTCCCTACGCCGACGTGAAGCCGGCCGGCGAGGCCGTCAAAGAGGTCGCCCGCAAGCTGTGGCACCGCAGTCCCGGGAGCCCCGGATGAGCCTCCCCATGACCCCCCTAGGCTGGGCGCCATGTCGACCGTCCGCACCGGCGTCGTCTGGGACGCCGTCCAGGGCAGGCTCGAGGACGGTGACATGGCCCGGGCCCGGGTCCTCGACATCGGCGGCGGCACCGGTGGGTTCGCGGTCCGGCTCGCCCAGCAGGGCCACCCGGTCACCGTCGTCGACCCGAGTCCGGACGCGCTCGCGGCCCTCGACCGGCGCGCCGACGAGGCCGGCGTCGCCGATCTGGTCACCGGTGTGCAAGGTGACCTCACCGACCTCGGCGAGCACGTCGCATCCGGGTCCGCCGACGTGGTGCTGTGCCACGGCGTGCTCGAGGTGGTGCCCGACCCCGCCGCCGCGCTGCGCACCATCGCCGGCGTGCTCCGCGACGGCGGCCTGCTCAGCCTGCTCGTCGCCCAGCGGCACGCCGCCGTGGTCGCCCGCGCGATGGCCGGCCACTTCCAGCAGGCGCTGGCTCTGCTCGACGACCCCACTGCGGCGGGGCGGTCCGGCCGCCGCTACACCGCCGACGAGGTCACCGCGGCGCTCGCCGACGCCGGCTTCACCGTCGAGGCCACCCATGCCATCCGGGTCTTCGCCGACCTGGTCCCCGGTTCGCTGCTCGACCTCGAACCCGGCGCCACCGCCGCCCTCGTCGACCTCGAGCGCGCCGTCGCCGGCCGCCCCGAGTACCTCCCCCTGGCTACCCAGGTGCACGTGCTGGCTACTCGTTAGTCGCCGAGTCGGCGCAAACGCAGGTCTGAGCGGCGTCGAGTCGGCGCATCTGCAGGTCACCGGTCCGTGTCTCCTGTCCCTGCGGGCTGCTTTCCACCTCGCCGAGGCGGTGCATTTTCGCTCCCCCGCTGCGCTCCTCCACGAAAGTGCGCCGACTCGGCTCTTGTCCATGTCGACGGCAGGATCGGGCACGTGAAAGCCGCTGACGCGTCTTTCGCGTGCCCGATCCTGCACGTCGACATGGACGCCTTCTACGCATCAGTGGCCGTGAGAGAACGCCCCGAGCTGTGGCACGTGCCCGTGATCGTCGGCGGCGGTGGCCGCGGGGTGGTGTTGTCGGCGAACTACCTGGCTCGCGAGTACGGCGTCCGGTCCGGCATGCCCGGCACTCGTGCCCGGCGGCTGTGCCCGCAGGCGGTGGTGGTCTCTCCGAGCTACGACGAGTTCACCGTCGTGTCCCGGGCGGTGATGGAGACCTTCCGCCGGGTCACCCCGTTGGTGGAGGCGGTCTCGCTCGACGAGGCGTTCCTCGACGTCCGTGGGTCGGCCAAGCGGCTCGGCAGCCCGCTGGAGATCGCCGAGCGGCTCCGGGCGGTGGTGCACGACGAGCAGGGCATCACCTGCTCGGTCGGGGTGGCCGCGACGGTCTCGCTGGCCAAGCTGGCGAGCCGGCGTGCCAAGCCGGACGGCGTGGTCGTCGTACCTCCCGAGGCGATCACCTCCTTCCTGCACCCGATGGGGGTCGGCGAGCTGTGGGGCGTGGGGGAGAAGACCAGCGACCTGCTGCTCCGCTTCGGCCTGGTCACCGTCGGCGACCTCGCGCACACCCCGCTGGCGACCCTCCAGCGGGCGGTCGGCGACTCGCTCGGCAGCCACCTCCACGAGCTGGCGTGGGGCACCGACCGCCGCGAGCTCACGCCACGCGCCACCGCCGACGACCCCGAGAAGTCCATGGGCGCCAACGAGACCTTCGGCCGCGACACCGACGACCGCGACGTGATCACCCGCGAGCTGCTCAAGCTGACCGGCCGGGTGACCCGCCGGATGCGCACCGCCGGCGTCGCCGGCCGCACGGTGACGATCACCGTCCGGTTCGCCGACTTCACCACCATCACCCGCTCCAAGACGATCCCCGAGGCCACCGACGTCACCCACGAGGTGCACCGCACCGCCGTCCGCCTGTACGACGCCCTCGGGCTGCAGCGGGCCCGGATCCGGCTCGTGGGAGTCCGGGTCGAGGGGCTGGTGCCCCGCGAGACCGTGCACCGCCAGCTCGTGCTGGGGGAGCGGGAGCACGGCTGGTCCGACGCCGACAGGGCGGTGGACGAGGCCCGGTTCCGGTTCGGGTCCGACGCGATCCGGCCCGCCAGCCTGCTCACCTGAGTCCCACCAACCTCACGCGGAACCCGAGCCTGAGAATTTCTCCACCCCGCTACCGAACACCCCGGCCGCTGCCTAGACTGGCGAGAACAGGCCACACCGGCGGACCCCCGGCGCCCTCAGGAGGCAACCGTGCCGCTCTCCGAGGAAGAGCTGCGACTGCTCGAGCAGATGGAGCGCGCTCTCGTCGAGGAGGACCCGAAGTTCGCCTCCACGCTCCGCGGCACCACCCTGCGGCAGTCCGCACGACGCAAGGCGATCCTCGCCGGCGTCGTCTTCGTCGGCGGCATCGTCGTGCTGATGGCCGGCGTCATCGCCGAGATCCCGGTGATCGGCATCGTCGGCTTCGTGATCATGCTGGTCTCGGCGACGATCGGGCTCACCGTGCTTCGGGGGCAGCGCGGAGTGACAGGCGGCGAAGCCGCCCGCCCCACCGGCTCGACGAGCCGTGGCGGCTTCACCGTCATCGAGGGCGGCCGCACCGGCCGGCCCCGCCGCCAGCGGCACACCTCCCAGAAGACCGGCTCCTTCATGGAGCGCATGGAGGAGCGCTGGCGCCGCCGCCGCGAGGACAACGGCTTCTGAGCGCCGCCCGGGCCGAGCTTGCGAGGACCCGGGATCAGCTGTCAGCCGCCGACGTGGTCGACCACGCCGCCGTACCTCGTCTCCTCGGGCGAGGAATCCCTGAGCGACGGGCGGCGGCGCGAGACCAGCAGGGAGCGAGGCAGCCACTCGGCACGCCGCCGGGTCCGGCTGGACACGCCGCCGAACAGCGCCTCGATCACCGTCTCGGCGTCGGCCTTGAGGATCGCGGCCTGGTCGCTGCCGGGACGGGCGTACCGCTGCTGCTCGATGGTCGCCACGATGCGGCCGAGCGCCGACTCGCCCTCGGGTGAGACGTCGACGCCGTGCCGCGGCCGGGTGGACGGGTCGCTGCCGGCGGGGCGGCCGAAGTAGTGCACGAGGTAGGACCCGGTCTCCCGCGGTGACCGACCGGCCGGCCACGTCAGGCCGAGGTCGACGACGGTGTCGCGCAGCTCCATCCACACGGGCTCGGGGCCTTCGACGAGGCGACGATCGCGACGGCGGCGGCGCACCAGCCGCGGCACGAACGAGAGCGCAACCAGCAGTGCCACGACGGCGAAGCCGATGAGGACCCCGCGCCACGGGACGTCGAAGCCCGAGCCGCCGGCCCCGGCCTGGTCCTGAGGGTTCTGCTCCTTGGCGTCGCTGGGCGCCGTGGGCCGATCGACCTCTTGTGAGGTGGCCCCGGAGCTCGGCAGGTCGTCGGGCGCGTCCGGGAACACGTAGTTCGTGTAGTCGGGGGCCGTCGTGTCGCCCGCGGCCGTTGCCGGAGTGGGCTCGAACCTGACCCAGCCCGCCCCTGCGAAGTACAGCTCCGGCCACGCGTGCATGTCATGCGCGCTGAAGACGTAGGTGTTCTTCGCGACCGGGTCTGGACTGAGGAAGCCGATAGCCACCCGGGCCGGGATGTTGAGGGTCCGGGCCATGACCGCCATCGCCGAGGCGAACTGCTCGCAGTAGCCGGTGCGGCCACCCTTGCCCTCGGTGAGGAACGCCTCGAGGGCGTCGCTGCCGTTGCCGCCCGGCGCGTTGGCCAGCGAGTAGGTGAAACCGCCGTCCTTGCGGAACCAGTCCTGCAAGGCCACGGCCTTCTGGTACTTGCTCGGCTGGTCGGCGGTGACCGCGAGCGCCTGCGAGCTGACGATGGAGGGCAGTCCGTCCGGCAGGTCGGTGAACTGGGTGCCGGCGAGGTCCGTCGCGGAGCTGGCCCGAGCCATCTGCACGGGGTCGTACTCGGGCTTCACGGCGGTCATCGTGTAGTGCATGCCCTGGGTGTTCGTGCTGTGGTCGAACGCCATGAAGTCCATCGTGCTCAGGTCGTAGCGCCAGTCGCCCGGGGCGGCGTTGATCCGGGAGATCGGCGCCTCGGTCGGCAGCCACGTCGAGTCGAAGTTGTGGTCGATCCTGACGTCGTAGTCGAACGTCTTCCTGGGCACGGTGCCGACGAGGCCGGTGATGGGAGGCAGCTCGCCGAACGCCCGCTGGTCGGTCGGCGCCTTCCGGTCACCCGAGGTCCACTCGTTGTCGGAGAACCGGTTCAGCACGGCGATGCGGAGGTACGTCGGGTTGGGATCGTCGGTGACCACGGTCAGCATGTTGACGTCCTCGCCCCGCTGGAGGTCGCGCTTGAGGTCGGTCATCGGGTTCTCGATCTTGATCTGGTCGCCGTCCCCCGGACCGAACCCGTTGCCGAACAGGTGCAGGCCGAAGGACGGCACGAAGATCGGGACCACGATGGCCATCGCCGTGGCCACGCCGCCGATCGCACCCGCCGAGGAGCGGAGCGCGCCGTTGCTGACGCCGAAGCTGCTCGGGTCGGCGCTCGCGTCCTGGCCCAGCGGCCTGCCCCAGCGGGCGATCTGACGGCTCTCCTGGAGGTAGAGCATCACCAGGAAGCCGATGGTCGTGATGGTGAAGATGATCCAGGAGACGCCGTTGCCGAGCAGGCTGACGGGGACGCTGTAGATCGTCAGCAGCGGTAGCCCGGCGAGCGGCACGCGGCGCAGAGTGCCGACGGCGATGTCGACGAGCAGCATGCAGGCGGCGCCGCCGGAGATCAGGATCGGGTCGATGGGAGGTACACCGCGGGGCACCGGCGCGCGGTACGCCTGCGCGGTCGCCGAGGCGTCGGTGAACACGGCCTTGAGCTGGACCCACGCGTCGCCGATCGGCAGCGGCTCCCCCGTCAGCTGCACGGAGACCACGACGCCGACGATGACGAGCTGGGCGAGCACCACCAGTGGGCCGGGCACTCGCAGCCAGCGGAGCAGGGCACCACTCGTCGCGACCGCGACCGCCACCAACACCAGCGGCCCCATGAAGCCGCCCCAGCCGAGGGCGAAGCCCTTCCAGGAGAGCAGGGCGAACCAGGTGGTGCAGGACGCCACGAACGCGAGCACCAGCGCGTCGCGCAGGCCGCCGCGCATCCGCCCCAGCGGGCGGCGGTAGGAGAACGTCGTCGAGGTCATGACACGACCACCTGTTCTCTCACCTCACCGCGCGGCAGCGACCGGGCGGTGCGCCCGAGGTCCTGCCACACCGTCTCCAAGCGGTCCCGGGGACTCAGCCGTACCGCCCGCCAGCCCTGCTGGGTCAGGATCGCCGTCGCACCGCCGCTGGTCTGGCGGATGGTCCCGGTCCAGGCGTCCACGTCGAGCGCGAGCGCCAGGCTCGCGGCCGCGTGGTGGTGCATCCGCCGCAGCACCGGCAGGTCGTGCTCCTCGAGGCCGCCCACGACCGCCACGATCAGCCCGCCTTGGGACGCCTCGGCAAGCCACCCGGTGTCCAGACGTGGTTGCTGGGTGGCCTCGACGACGGCGAGCGCCTCGAGGAGGGGGGCGGTGTTGAGGTCGGCGTCGCGGTAGTGCCAGGCGTTGTTGGGGTCCTCGCCGGCGGCGGTCACGAAGCGCACCATGAAGCCGCGCTGGCTCAGGTGCACGGCGATGGACGCCGCCGCCGACACGGCAGCCTCGAGCGAGGAGGCGATGCCCTGGCCGCGGTGCGCGCGCAGCCGGTTGTCGAGGAAGAGGGTGGCGCGTGACTGCCAGGGCTGCTCCTCGCGGCGCACCATCAGCTCGCCCATCTTCGCCGAGCTCCGCCAGTGCACCCGGCGCAGCTCGTCGCCGCGGCGGTACTCGCGGACCGTGACGTCCTCCGCGCTACCGGTCGCGAACGCGCGCGGCCGGTTGTCGCCCGACCCGGTCCAGGCGCCGCCCAGCGGGATCTGGGGGAGCGGGACGGTGCGCGGGGTGACGGTGAGCGAGACGGTGGTGTGGAACGCGCGGCCCAGCTCGACGAGGCCGAAGGGGTCACTGACCCGAACGCTCATCGGGCCGATCTCGAACTTGCCGCGGACGTCGGAGCGCACCTGGTACGACGCGTGGCGGCGCCAGCCCTGGCCGATGCCGTCGAGGACGAACCTCGGGCGGGTGCCCAGCACGTACGGCACCTGGTCCTCGAGCAGCAGCGCACCGCTCGGCGTCTTGCCCTCGTTGGTCAGGGTCAGGTTGAGCCGGGCCGGCTGGCCCGCCGTGACGATCTGCGGGGAGAGCGTGCGCACCAGGGCGAGCCGGTACCGGCTGCGGCCCAGGACGTACGCCGTCACGAGCGGCAGGGCTAGCACCAGGACGCCGACGCGGGTCAGGGCGTCCTGGCCGAGCAGGACGGCGCAGAGGATGGCGGTGATGCCGGCGGCGACGAACGCCCGTCCGCGGACGGTCAGACCACTGAGCGCCTCACGCACCGGGCTGCACTACCTAGCGCCCTCGGGCACCGGCACCTGAGCGACGATGCCGTCGAGGATGGTGCCGGTGTTGCGGCCGCTCATCGAGGCCTCCACGCTCGGCAGCAGCCGGTGGGCCAGCACCTGGCGGGCCAGCGTGCGCACGTCGTCCGGGAGCACGTAGTCGCGACCGGACAGCGCGGCGCTCGCCTTGGCGGCCCGCACCAGGTGCAGCGTGGCGCGAGGTGAGGCGCCCAGGTTGAGCTCCTCCGAACGCCGGGTCGCCGACGTCAGCGCGACGGCGTACCGCTGCACGGCGTCGGAGACGTAGACCTGGTGCACGATGCCGATCAGCTTGCGGATCTCGGCGGCGTCGGTGACGGGCTCGAGGTCGTCGAGGGGGTTGGTCTGGGTGTGCGAGTTGAGCATCGCGATCTCCGACGCCTCGACCGGGTAGCCCACCGACAGCCGCAGCATGAACCGGTCGCGCTGCGCCTCGGGGAGGGCGTAGGTGCCCTCCATCTCGATGGGGTTCTGGGTCGCGATCACCATGAACGGCGACTCCAGGTGGTAGGTCGAGTTGTCGACGGTGACCTGGTGCTCCTCCATGCACTCCAGCAACGCGGACTGGGTCTTCGGCGAGGCGCGGTTGATCTCGTCGCCCACCACGATGTTCGCGAACACGCCACCGGGGCGGAACTCGAACTCCCGGGTGTTCTGGTTGAACACCGACACGCCGGTCACGTCGGAGGGCAGCAGGTCCGGGGTGAACTGGATGCGGCGCACGGTGCACTCGATGCTCCGGGCCAGCGACTTGCACAGCATCGTCTTGCCGACGCCCGGCACGTCCTCGATGAGGAGGTGGCCTTCGGCCAGCAGGCCGATGAGCGTCGTGGTGATCACGTCGGGCTTGCCCTCGATCACCTTCTTGATGTTGGAGCGGACCCGCTCGACGACCCGGGTCAGGGTCTCCAGATCGGCGCCTCCGGTGCCGGTGGAGCCGCCGGATCCGCTGGATCCGCCGGTCGCACCACCCCGAACGTCGGTCTCCGTGGCTTCCACGTGCTGTCCCTTTCCCAGTCTCCGGTGAGGACACGTTCGCCCCACCAATCCGGCCGGGTGGGGCGCTGGGAGAAACCTACGCGCCGACCCGTCCGAGCCTCTGACTCCGCCGATCACGGTTTGGTTGCGGATTCCCAGGCTGCTGACCCGAGCCTAACCGACCCCTCCTATCCCCGATGGGGGTGCGACGTGGGGCGAATGTGGTTGACGGTGGGGCAAAGTGGGGTACAGTGGCGCAAAGTGGAGGATGGCGGAGGGAAAGTGGAGGGCACGGGATGTTCCTGGGCACCTACACCCCCAAGCTCGACGAGAAGGGCCGTCTGTTCCTCCCGGCGAAGTTCAGGGAGGAACTGATGGCGGGGCTCGTGGTGACGACGGGGCAGGAGCGCTGTCTCACCGTCTACAAGCTCGCCGACTTCGCCGAGATCGCCTCTCGGGTCCAGGCGGCGCCCATCACCGTCAAGGGCGCCCGCGACTACGGCCGGTTCCTGGGTGCGAACGCCAACCAGGACACCCCCGACAAGCAGGGCCGCATCACCATCACCCCGATCCAGCG
This sequence comes from uncultured Actinomycetota bacterium, assembly GCA_963728555.1. Lineage (GTDB taxonomy): Bacteria > Actinomycetota > Actinomycetes > Propionibacteriales > Nocardioidaceae > Nocardioides. The sequence continues at coordinate 574,679 of CAVSKP010000006.1, read as the reverse complement.
GGAGTACGCCTCGCTGACCAAGGACGTGATGGTGCTCGGCGTGATCAACCGGATCGAGATCTGGGACCCCGAGCGCTGGGAGTCCTACAACTCGCAGAACCAGGAGACGTTCGCCGACATCAGCGAAGAGGTCTTCCCGGGTCTGTGACCCGCACGGCCCACCCACTCACCACTCAACTCCACAGCGTCTCGTCCGGCGAGGTCTCAGCCCGCTGGCCACCGATCGATCACCTTCTGGGGCACCTTCCCCGGCTCCAGACGGTGAGTTCCCCACCGCGACCAGCGGGCGGGGGCCTGACCGGACGAGGCGCTGCTGGTTTCCCCGCACCACATCGCTCCACCAGCCAGCAAGGGTCGAGACATGAGCATCACGCCGCTCGCGCACACCCCGGGCCCCAAGCCGGTGGTCAGGGTGCGCCACCAGGCCCGCGAGGCCGTGGCGCTGATGGCGTTCTCCGCGGCCACGTCCCTCACCCTCGCCGGAGCACTCGTCCTGCTGGCCCACTGGGGACGTTGAGCCGGCGAGATGAGTGACTCGTTCCACGTCCCGGTCCTACTGGACCGGGTCGTTGCGTTGCTGGCTCCTTCCCTCGACCACGACGGGGCCGTCCTGGTCGACGCGACGCTGGGCCTCGGCGGCCACACCGAGGCCGTGCTCGAGCGGTGCGAGCTCGCCCGCGTCGTCGGCATCGACCGCGACCCGCAGGCGCTGGCCCTGGCCGGCGAGCGGCTGGCGGCGTACGGCGCCCGCTTCACCGGCGTCCACGCCGTCTACGACGAGATCCCCGACGTGTTGGACGACCTCGGGCTCGACGCCGTCGACGGAGTGCTGTTCGACCTCGGCGTCTCCTCCCTCCAGCTCGACGTGGTCGAGCGTGGCTTCGCCTACCGCGAGGACGCGCCACTCGACATGCGGATGGACGGCAGCGGCACCGGTCCGACGGCCGCCGACGTCCTCAACACCTACGCCGCGGCCGACCTGGCGCGCGTGCTGCGCGAGTACGGCGAGGAGCGGTTCGCCCGCCAGATCGCCAACGCGGTGGTCCGGGCCCGCGAGTCGCAGCCCTTCACCACCTCGGGCCGGCTCGTCGAGCTCCTGTACGACGCCATCCCGGCGCCCGCGCGGCGTACCGGCGGGCACCCGGCCAAGCGCACGTTCCAGGCCCTCCGGATGGAGGTCAACGAGGAGCTCGCCGTGCTCCGCCGCGCGCTGCCCGCGGCCATCGACGCCATCGCGGTGGGCGGTCGCGTCGTGGTCGAGGCCTACCACTCGCTGGAGGACCGGCTGGTGAAGCGGGCCTTCGCCGATGCCGTCCGCAGCGACGTCCCCGAGGACCTGCCCTTCATCCCGGCCGGCCACGAGCCCGCCTTCCGCCTGGTCACCCGCGGTGCCGAGAAGGCCGACGCTGCCGAGGTCGACCACAACCCGCGGGCCGCCTCGGTACGGCTGCGCGCCCTCGAACGACTCACCCCTTCCCCGCACCACCGAGGAGTCGCCACGTCATGAGCAGTCCTGCGTTCCAGATCAGGTCGGGCAGGATCCGCGCGACCGGGACGGTCGGCCGGGTCTCCGGTCCGCTCTCCGGTCTCGCCGGTGCGGCCCTGCACCGGGCCCGCCTCACGGTCGTACCCCGGGCGCGAACGCGGACCAGCCCGGTGCCGTTCGTGATGCTGGTGTCCTTCGTGCTGCTCGCGGGCGTGATCGGGCTGCTGATGTTCAACACCTCCATGCAGCAGGCGGCCTTCACCACCACGACCCTGGAGCAGCAGGCGACCACGCTGAACGCGCGCGAGCAGGCGCTGCGGATGGAGCTCGACGTGCTCCGCGACCCGCAGCGCGTGGCCCGGGAGGCGCAGGGCATGGGCATGGTGATCCCGGCGGCGCCGGCGTTCCTCCGCCTCTCCGACGGCAAGGTGCTCGGCACGCCCGCACCGGCCACCCGCGAGGACCCGCTCCGGCTGCTGCCCCGTGCGCCGAAGAAGCCGGCGGTCCTGGACCCCGCCCCGAACGTCGTCACCGTCACGGTGACCCCCACCGACACGGGCTCCGCCTCCGGGAAGAACAAGCACGGGCACGGTAAGAACAAGAACCACCACCACGGCAACGGCTGAGGAGACCTTCCCTGATGCGTCGTCCGGTCTCCCGATCGCGCGCCAACCCGAGGGGCAGCCTGCGCGGCTCGCCGCAGCTGCGTCTGCGGTTCGGCTTCCTGGTGATCGCGATGGTGCTGTCGCTCTTCGGCGCTCGGCTGGTGCAGCTCCAGGGTGTCGACCCCGGCGCGTACGCCGCGATGGCGGCCGCCGAGGGCACCGTCACCGTCGACCTGCCCGCCGAGCGCGGCGACATCCTGGACCGGAACGGCCGGCCGCTGGCCGACTCCGTCGACGGCGAGATGGTGGTGGCCGACCCGCAGATGACGCGGGCCAAGGCCCCGGAGCTCGCCAAGTTCCTGTCGTCCCGCCTCGGCGTCGACTACTTCGAGACCCTCAAGGCCCTGCGCCTGAAGGACAAGCGGTTCTCCTACATCGCCCGGCGGGTGCCGGCGAGCAAGGCCGAGTCCGTCGTCGCCGCCGCGAGGGAGGCAGGTTACGAAGGGCTCGACACCCGGCACGACCCCGTCCGCGACTACCCGGCCGGCGACGTGGCCGCCAACCTGGTCGGCTTCATGGGCATCGACGAGCCGCTCGCCGGCTTCGAGGCGACGTTCGACAACCAGCTCGCCGGCCACGACGGGTCGGAGCGCTTCGCCGTCGGAGACGGCAACCGCATCCCGCTCGGCAGCGCCACGGTCAGGCCACCGGTCAACGGCGAGGACCTGCACACCACGATCGACCTGGACCTGCAGTGGTACGTCCAGCGCGTGCTCCGTCAGACCCGCGAGGACGCGCGCGCCGACTCGGCGTTCGCCATCGTGATGGACAGCAGGACCGGAGAGGTGCTCGCTCTCGGTGACGACCCGACGTTCGACGCGCGTAACCCCCAGGCCGCGCCCCAGAAGGACCGCGTCTCCCGGGCCATGACGGACGTCTACGAACCGGGCTCGGTCGAGAAGGTGCTCACCCTGAGCGCCCTCATCGACGCCGGCAAGGCCACCATGGGCACGCACGTGACCGTGCCGCCGAGCCTGCCCAGCGGCGACCGGGTGATCCACGACTGGTTCGGCCACGGCACCCTGCACATGACGCTCGCCGGCGTGATCGCGCAGTCCTCCAACATCGGCACGGCACTCGCGTCCCGCAACTTCGAGACGGGGCAGCTCCGCGGCTACCTGACGAAGTTCGGTCTCGGCCAGCGGACGAACGTCGGGGTGGCCGGCGAGACCCAGGGCATCCTGCCCGACCCGAGCATCTGGACCTCGATGACCCAGGACCGCATCGCCTTCGGCCAGTCGCTCTCGGTGAACGCCCTGCAGATGGCCGCCGCGGTGAACACCATCGCCAACGGTGGCGTCCGCGTCTCGCCCAGCCTGGTCCGGGGCACGGCCGTCACCGACGACGGCATCACCGTCGGCACCGACACGGCCACGACCGAGCGCGTGGTCAGCAAGAACGCCGCCCACCAGATGTCGCTGATGATGGAGCGCGTCGTCGACCCCGACGTGGGTGTCGCGCCGGCCGCGCAGATCCCCGGCTACCGGGTCGCCGGCAAGACCGGCACCGCCCAGCGCGTCGGCCCCGTCTGCGGGTGCTACAACGGCACGTTCACCGTCTCGTTCGCCGGCTTCGCGCCGGCCGACAAGCCGCGGTTCACGGTGTACGTCGTGGTGCAGAACCCGCGCAACGGCGGGGGCGGCGGCTCGGTCGGCGGCCCGGCGTTCGCGAAGATCATGAGCTACGCGCTGCGTCGTTACGGCGTGCCGCCGACGGGCACCGCACCCTCGCACATCCCGACGACGTGGAGGCCCGGACAAGTAGCCTCGCCCAATGGGTGATTCGCTGACCGACGCACCCGTAGGCCGTCCGCGGCACCCGCCACGCCACCCCCTGACCGAGCTGGCCGACTGGCTGGCCGCGGCCGACCCCGCGTCTCTCGCGCGCGGTTCGCTTGATGGCGAGGCCACCGGCGTCACGCTCGCCTCGCAGCGCGTGGTCCCGGGGGACGTCTACGTCGCCCTGCCCGGCAGTCGGTCCCACGGCATCGAGTTCGCCGCCGACGCCTTCGCGTCCGGGGCCGTCGCGGTGCTGACCGACGCCGAGGGAGTCGCGCACGCTCCGCCCGGCATGCCGGTGTTGTCGGTCACGGCACCGCGCGCGCTGCTCGGCCGCTTCGCGGCTCATGTGTACGGCGACCCGGCCGCGTCACTGCGGCTGCTCGGCGTCACCGGCACGCAGGGCAAGACCACGACCACCCGGCTCGCGGAGAGCGCGCTCCAGCGCGCGGGTGTCCGCGCCGCCGTCGTCGGCACGGTCGGCACCCGCGTCGACGGCGAGGAGATCAAGACGACGCTGACCACCCCGGAGGCGCCGGACCTGCATGGGCTCTTCGCGATGATGCGTGAGCGCGAGGTGCAGGCGTGCGCGATGGAGGTCTCCAGTCACGCGCTGGTGCAGGGCCGTGTCGACGGGGTCGTGTTCGACGTCGCGGTGTTCACCAACCTCGGGCGCGACCACCTGGACTTCCACGCCGACGAGGAGGACTACTTCCAGGCGAAGGCGACGTTGTTCACCCCCGAACGCTGCCGGGTGGGACTGGTCAACGCCGACGACGAGCACGGGCAACGGTTGCTCCGGCGTGGCGGCGTACCGCTCTCCTCCTTCTCTGCCTCGGGCCGCGACGCCGACTGGCGGGCTGTCGAGCTGGAGGCGGCGCCTGGCGGGTCGACGTTCGTGGTCGAGGGGCCGGAGGGTCTGCGGGTGCCGGCCGGCTGCCCGCTGCCGGGCGACTACAACGTCGCCAACGCGCTGGCCGCGCTCGCGGGCTCCGCGATGCTCGGCTACGACCTCACCGCGGTCGCCGAGGCGATGGCCACCGGCGGGGGAGTGCCCGGCCGGCTCGAGCTCGTCGACGCGGGCCAGGACTTCACCGTGGTCGTCGACTACGCCCACAAGCCCGACGCGGTCGCCGCCGCGATCGCCGCGCTGCGCCCGCTGACCGACGGCCGGGTGATCGTGGTGCTGGGCGCCGGGGGAGAGCGCGACCCCGGCAAGCGGCCGCTGATGGGCGCCATCGCCGCCGAAGCCGCCGACGTCCTGGTCGTCACCGACGACAACCCGCGTGGCGAGGACCCGGCCGCCATCCGCGCGGCGGTCCTGGCCGGCACCGGCGAGGGGTCGGCCGAGGTCGTCGAGGTCGGCGACCGGCGTACGGCGATCCGCGAAGCCCTCGCCCGCGCCCGGGCCGGCGACGTCGTCCTGGTGGCGGGCAAGGGCCACGAGACCGGCCAGGAGGTGGCCGGCGTGGTGCACGCGTTCGACGACCGCGAGGTGGTCCTTCAGATCCTGAGGGACGAGCTGGCGGCGCAGGAGTGATGGCGCAGTGATCCCGATGACGCTCGCCGAGATCGCCGGCGTGGTCCGCGGCGAGGTCGTCGGCGACCCTTCGGTCACCGTGACGGGTGATGCCTTCCGCGACAACCGCGACCCCGCGCCTGGCGGGCTGTTCGTGGCCATCGTCGGCGAGCGCGTCGACGGCCACGACTTCGCCGCCTCCGCGGTCGAGGGTGAGGCCGTGGCCGTGCTCGGCACCCGCAAGACCGCGGCCCCGACCGTCGTGGTCGACGACGTCGAGGACGCCCTGGCCCGGCTGGCCCGGCACGTGGTCGACACGGTCCGGCCGACGGTCCTGGCCCTCACGGGGTCGCAGGGCAAGACGGGCACCAAGGACTATCTCGGGCAGGTGCTGGCCGGCGTCGGCGAGACGGTGGCGACCGTCGGCAACCTGAACAACGAGCTGGGCGTCCCTCTCACCGTGCTCCGCTGCACGACCGCCACCGAGTACCTCGTCGTCGAGATGGGCGCGCGCGGGATCGGGCACCTGGCCGAGCTGTGCCGGATCGCGCCGCCCGACGTTGCCGGCGTGCTGAACGTCGGCACGGCGCACCTCGGGGAGTTCGGCTCCCGTGAGGCCATCGCCCAGGCCAAGGGCGAGCTGGTCGAGGCTCTCCGGCCTGACGGCACGGCAGTGCTGAACGCCGGCGACGCGCTGGTCGCCGCGATGCGCGACCGCACGACCGCTGAGGTGCTGACGTTCGGGGAGGAGGGCGATGTCCGCTGGCGGGAGGTTCGGCTGGACGACCTCGGCCGCCCGTCCTTCGAGCTGGGTCACGCGGGCGAGTGGCACCCCGTGTCGCTGACGCAGTCCGGTGCCCACCAGGTGCCGAACGCCGTCGCCGCAGCAGCGATGGCGCTCGCCGCCGGCGCCGACCTCGGGCACTGTGCGCAGTCCCTCACGGAGGCCGTGCCGGCCTCGCGCTGGCGGATGGAGATGCACGAGCGAGCCGACGGTCTGGTCGTCGTCAACGACGCCTACAACGCCAACCCCGCCTCGATGCGGGCGGCGCTGGACGCCCTCGTCGCGATCGGCGCGCGCCGGAAGGCCCGCACCGTCGCCGTGCTCGGCGTGATGCTCGAGCTCGGGGAGGCCAGCGAGGCCGACCACCGTGACGTCGGGAGGTACGCCGCGGAGCGCGGGGTCGACGTCATCGTGGCCGTCGGCGCCGAGGCGGCGGGAATCGCGGCCGGTGCGGCCGCCGTACCACAGTGGCACGGGACCGCCCTCACCCCGGTGGGGCGTGACGAGGCGGTGGGCTGGGTACGGAACAATGCTGCCGCCGGCGATGTGGTCCTCGTGAAGGCATCCAGGGGAGCGGCGCTGGAGTCAGTTGCGGACAGCCTGCTCGACAGTCAGCCGGAAGCGGAGGAAGGGAGCCGATGAGATCGGTCCTGTTCGGCGGCGGTCTCGCGCTGCTGATCTCGCTCCTGGGCACCCGGTTGGCGATCACCTGGTTCACCCGGCTCGGCTTCGGCCAGCCGATCCGCGACGACGGTCCGACCAGCCACCACACCAAGCAGGGCACGCCGACCATGGGTGGCCTGGTCATCATGTTCTCGGTGGTCGTGGGCTACTTCGCGGCGAAGATCATCACCCAGAGCAAGCCGTCCGCGTCGGCGCTGCTGCTCCTGTTCCTCTTCGTCGGCATCGGCTTCGTCGGGTTCCTCGACGACTACCTGAAGATCAGCCGGCAGAACAGCATCGGCCTGCGCAGCCGCGCCAAGATCATCGGTCAGACCGTGATGTCGATCCTCTTCGGCACGCTGGCCCTCTGGCACGAGCTGGCCGACTCGCGCGGCAACACCCCGGCGTCGACGCACATCTCCTTCCTGCGCGACATCCAGTGGCTGGCCCTGCCGTCGGTCCTGGCCATCGTGCTGTTCTGGCTCATCATCACCGGCACCAGCAACGCCGTGAACCTGGCCGACGGGCTCGACGGCCTCGCCACCGGGGCGTCGGTGATGGTGTTCGGCGCCTACACGCTGGTGAACATCTGGCAGAACAACCAGAGCTGCGCGACCGCGGGTGGCGCCACCTGCTACGAGGTGCGCGACCCGCTCGACCTCGCGGTCGTGTCCGCGGCACTCATGGGCGCCTGCTTCGGGTTCCTGTGGTGGAACGCCTCGCCCGCCGCCATCTTCATGGGCGACACCGGCTCCCTCGGCCTGGGCGGCGCGCTGGCCGGGCTCGCCATCCTGACGCGCACCGAGCTGTTGCTGCTCATCGTCGGCGGCCTGTTCGTCGTCATCACCTTGTCGGTGATGATCCAGGTCAGCTTCTTCAAGGCCTCGCGCCGCTTCGGCTTCGTGCGCTCGATCTTCCGGGTCGGCCCCGGGCACCGCGTGTTCCGGATCGCGCCGCTGCAGCACCACTTCGAGCAGCTCGGCTGGGAGCAGATCACGGTGGTCATCCGGTTCTGGATCATCACCGGCCTGTGCGTCGCCGCCGGCCTCGGCGTCTTCTACGCCCAGTGGGTGATCGGAGCCTGATGTCACCCCACGAAGCCGCGTCGTGAACGTCAGTCACCTCGGTCGCCACGACGACTGGTCGGGCGTCCGTGCGGTCGTCGCCGGCTTCGGGGTCTCGGGGTTCGCCGCCGCCGACAACCTGACCCACATCGGCGCGAAGGTCACGGCCCTGGACGACAGCGCCGACGGCAAGCTGGAGGAGGCCACGCTCCTCGAGGTGCTCGGCGCCCACGTGCGGCTGGGACCGGGCGCGACCGCGGAGCTGCCGGACGAGGCGGACCTGCTGGTCGTGTCCCCGGGCTGGAAGCCGTCGGCGCCCCTTCTCGCCCAGGCCTACGCCCGAGGCGTGCCTGTCTGGGGCGAGGTCGAGCTCGCCTGGCGGCTGCGCGACGCGAACCCGAGCACCGGGCACCCCGCGCCCTGGCTGGCGGTCACCGGCACCAACGGCAAGACCACGACCGTGCAGATGCTCGACTCGATCCTCACGGCCGCCGGGCTGCGCAGCGCGGCCGTCGGCAACGTCGGACGCCCGGTCACCGAAGCGGTGATGGACCCCACGCCGTACGACGTGCTCGCCGTCGAGCTGTCCAGCTTCCAGCTCCACTACACGCAGTCGATCAGTGCCGAGGCGGCCGTGGTGCTGAACCTCGCCGAGGACCACCTCGACTGGTACACCGGCCCCACGGCGATGGCCGACTACGCCGCCGACAAGGGCCGGATCTACGAGCGTGTGCAGGCCGCCTGCATCTACAACGCCGCCGACTCCGAGACCGAGCGGCTGGTCCGCGAGGCCGATGTCGTCGAGGGTGCCCGCGCCGTCGGCTTCACCCTGGGTACGCCGGCCGTCGGGATGGTCGGCGTCGTGGAGGACCTCCTCGTCGACCGGGCCTTCATCGCCGAGCGCCAGACCAGCGCGGCGGAGCTGTGTGCCGTGGCCGACCTGCCGTCACCGGCGCCCCACGTCGTGGCGAACGCCCTCGCGGCCGCGGCCCTGGCGCGGGCCCACGGCGTCCCGCAGGCCGCCGTCCGCGACGGGCTGCGGTCGTTCCGGATCGACGGACACCGCATCCAGACCGTCGCGGTCGTCGACGAGGTGACGTGGGTCGACGACTCGAAGGCGACCAACCCGCATGCCGCGCAGTCCTCGCTGCAGGCCTTCGACCCCGTCGTGTGGGTCGCCGGCGGGCTCGCGAAGGGCGCTCGTTTCGACGACCTGGTGACGGCGGTCCGCGGCCGGCTGCGCGGCGTGGTGCTCCTCGGGCAGGACCGCGATGTCATCGCCGACGCACTTGGGCGACACGCACCCGATGTGCCCGTCATCGACATCGGCGGCGGAGAGACTGAGCCTCACGACCAACCAGGAACCGGCCCGATGGAGCGGGTCGTGGAGGCAGCCGCCCGACTGGCCCGACCCGGCGACACGGTGCTGCTGGCTCCCGGCTGCGCCTCCCAGGACATGTTCAGCAACTACGGCGAGCGCGGCGACGCGTTCGCCGACGCCGTACGACGCAGGACCGGCCGACCAGACTGACGGCCGGCTGACCGAAGGGGGACCATGACGACGAGCACCCCGTCGGTCCGCCAGGTCACCGAGGCGCCGGCCACGCCGCGCCGTACCCGCCTCTCCGGCCTGCGCACCTGGACCTCGGCCCTGCGGCACGCGCTCGACCGGCCGCTGACGTCCTACTACCTGCTGCTCGGCGCGTCGGCGCTGCTGCTCACCATCGGCCTGATCATGGTGCTCAGCGCGTCGAGCGTGTACTCCTTCCGCGTCTACGACGACTCCTACTCCATCGTCGAGAAGCAGCTGCTCTGGGTGGCGATCGGCATCCCGTGCGCGTGGGTCGCCAGCCGGCTGCCGTTGCGCTGGATCCGGCGACTGGCCTACCCCGGCTACGCCGTCTCCCTGACGCTGCTGCTGCTGACCGCGTTCCTCGGCGTGGAGCGCAACGGCAACACGAACTGGCTCGCGCTCGGCCCGATCGTGATCCAGCCGTCCGAGATCGCGAAGCTGGCGCTGATCCTGTGGGCCGCCCACGTCTACGCCAACAAGGACCGGCGGCTGGCCAGCACCCACCAGATCATGATCCCGGTCGTGCCCGGCCTCCTGATCGCCACCGGGCTGGTCGTCTTCGGCAAGGACCTCGGCACGGCGTTGGTGCTGTTCGCCATCCTGCTGGGGATGCTGTGGGTGGTCGGCGCACCGGCCCGGTTCTTCGCGTTCAGCATCTCGGTCGTCAGCGTGCTGGCGATCTTCCTGGCCACGACCAACCAGGAGCGCCTGGGCCGCATCACCACGTTCGTCGACCCCTTCAACGACTACCTCACCGCCGGCTGGCAACCCGCACACGGTCTGTACGCCCTGTCGAGCGGCGGGCTGTTCGGCCAGGGCATCGGCGCCAGCCAGCAGAAGTGGGGCACCCTGCCCGAGGCGCACACCGACTTCATCTTCGCGGTGCTGGGTGAGGAGCTCGGCCTGGTCGGCACGCTCCTGGTCATCGCCCTCTTCGTCACCATCGCCTACGCCGCGATCCGGGTGGCCACCCACACCGCCGACCCCTTCGTCCGCTACATGTCCTTCGGCATCGTCGTGTGGCTGCTCGGCCAGATGATGATCAACGTCGGCATGGTGCTGGCGCTGCTGCCCGTGATCGGCATCCCGCTGCCGCTGGTCTCCTACGGCGGCTCGGCGCTGGTGCCCTCGCTGGTCGCGCTGGGCCTGCTCGTGGGGTTCGCGCGCCGCGAGCCCGAGGCGGCCGCGGCGCTGCGCCAGCGGAGGCGGTCGCGGTCGGCGGGCCTCTCCGCCGGCCGGGTACCGGGCCGGGGCCTGTGACGTCGCCGCCCTAGGCTCGTCCACGACATGCGCGTACTCCTGGCCGGCGGCGGCACCGCCGGGCACACCTCTCCCTTGCTGGCCACGGCCGACGCCCTGCGCCGGCTGGCTCCCGACGTCGAGATCACCTGCCTCGGCACGGCGCGCGGCCTGGAGACGCGGGTCGTCCCCGAGGCGGGATACGCCCTCGAGCTGATCCCGCCCGTCCCGATGCCGCGCAGGCCGAACGTCGACCTGCTCAAGGTCCCGGGCCGGCTGCGCGGCGCCGTACGTGACACCGCGCGGGTGCTGGAGCGGACCGGTGCCGAGGTCGTCGTCGGCTTCGGCGGGTACGTCTCGATGCCGGCGTACCTCGCCGCCCGGCGCCGCAAGGTGCCGATCGTCATCCACGAGCAGAACGCCAGACCCGGCCTGGCCAACAAGGCCGGCGCGCGGATCGCGCAGCGGGTCGCGGTGTCGTTCCCGGACACGCCGCTGCCGAAGGCCGAGTACGTCGGGTTGCCCCTGCGCGCGATGATCCGTGAGCTCGACAGGGCCGCGCTCCGTGCCGAGGCCCGGCGCTTCTTCGACCTCGACCCAGACCGGCCCACGCTGCTGGTCACCGGCGGCTCCCAGGGCGCGCGGCGGCTCAACCAGGCGGTGTCCGGCGCCTCGGAGGCGCTCGCTGGGGCAGGCGTCCAGGTGCTGCACGTGGTGGGACCGCAGGGCGAGGCGACGCCCGCGCGGACCGAGGTGCCGTACGCCGTGCTGCCGTTCGTCGACCGGATGGACTTGGCGTACGCGGCCGCCGACCTGGTGCTCTCGCGCGGCGGCGCCAACAGCGTCATCGAGGCCGCGGCCGTGGGGCTGCCGGCCATCTTCGTGCCGCTCCCGATCGGCAACGGCGAGCAGGAGCACAACGCCCGCCCGGTCGTCGACGCCGGGGGAGCGCTGCTCCTCTCCGACGCCGAGCTCACCTCGGCCTGGGTGGCCAGCCACGTCCCGTCCCTGGCCGCCGACACGGCGCGGCTGGCGGCGATGGGCGCCGCGGCGGCAGGGCTGGTGCCGCGGGACGCCGACGAGCGGTTGGCCAGGATCGTGCTCGAGGTGGCCGGCGGATGAGGATCCCCGTGCCGGACGTCCTCCTCCCCGCGGAGGAGCTCGGTCGCGTGCACTTCGTCGGCATCGGCGGCGCCGCCCTGTCCGCCATCGCCCGGATCATGGCCGCGCGCGGTCTCCCCGTGACCGGCAGCGACGACAACGACACGCCGTTCCTCGCCGGGCTCCGCGAGCTCGGCGTCACCTGTCACCTCGGCTACGCCGCCGAGCACGTCGGCGACGCCGACACGCTCGTGGTCACCACGGCCGCGCACGAGGACAACGCCGAGGTGCTCGAGGGGAAGCGGCGCGGGCTGCGGATCCTGCCGCGCTCCGCCGGGCTGTGGGCGGTGATGGCCGGGCGCCGCGTGGTGGCCGTGTCCGGCACCCACGGCAAGACCACGACGACCTCCCTGCTCACCTCCGCCCTCGTCGCGGCCGGCGCCGACCCGACGTACGCCGTCGGCGGGGTGCTCGCGGCCACCGGTCACAACGCCGAGGTGGGGAGCGGTGACCTGTTCATCGCCGAGGCCGACGAGAGCGACGGCGCCTTCCTGGTGTACCGCCCGTACGCCGCGGTGGTCACCAACGTCGCCGCCGACCACCTCGACGTGTGGGGGAGTGAAGCGGCGTACCGCAAGGCGTTCGACGAGTTCGCCGCCACCGTGGACGCCGACGGTTTCATCGTCTGCTGCGTCGACGACCCCGGTGCACGAGACCTGGCGGAGCATGCGCGTGCGGCCGGCCATCGCGTCGTCACCGTCGGCGAGGCCCGGGACGCCGATGTCCGCGCGACAGACGTGTCCTTCGAGGGCGCGACCTCGTCCTTCTCGGTCGTGCGCGACGGCGACGCCCTGGGCCGGGTCCGGCTCCGCATCCCCGGGCGGCACTACGTCATCGACGCGCTGGCAGCGCTGGTCGCGGGCCTCGAGCTGGGGTACCCGTTCGCCGGGCTGCGCGACGGGCTCGAGGCCTTCACCGGCTCGGGCCGCCGGATGGAGGCCAAGGGCGAGGCCGGCGGCGTACGCGTCTACGACAGCTACGCGCACCACCCCGCCGAGATCGCCGCCGACCTCGAGGCGGCACGCGCGATCGCGGGGGAGGGGCGGCTCGTGGTCGCGTTCCAGCCGCACCTGGTCTCCCGTACCCGCGAGTTCGGCGCGGCAATGGGCGCCGCACTCGGCGCCGCCGACGAGGTCGTGGTCCTCGACGTGTACGTCGCCCGCGAGGCCGCCGACCCGGACGTGACGGGTCGGCTGGTGGCGGACGCCGTACCTCTCCCTGCCGAGGACGTCGCGTTCGCGCCTGGCCTCGAGGAGGCGGCGGCCGAGCTCGCCGCGCGTGCTCGAATCGGGGACCTGGTGCTCACGCTCGGCGCAGGAAGTGTGACGGCCGTCGGCCCGCAGGTACTGGAGATCCTCGGGGCCGACGCGTGAGAGGGCTGACGCGCCGCGACCCGGTCGACACCACCGAACGCACCGCGCTGCGGTCGCGGAAGCGGTTCACGAGGCGGCAGTGGCGCCGCCGCTGGCTGGCGTGGCGGTACGTCGTGGCGGCCGTGCTCGTCGTCGCCCTCGTCGCCGGCGGCATCTGGCTCGTCTACTTCTCCACGCTGCTGACCGTGCAGCGCGTCGATGTGCAGGGTCAGCACCTGCTGTCGCGCCAGGAGGTGCTGGAGACCGCGAAGGTACCTGCCGGCGAGCAGCTGGCCCGACTCGACGTCGGCGCGATCGCCGCGCGGCTGCGGGCGCGGGCCGAGGTGCGGTCGGTCGACGTGTCGCGTGAGTGGCCCGACGCCGTGCAGATCAAGATCCAGGAGCGCGTCGCCGTCGCCGTCATCGAGATCGGCGGCCGGCTCCGCGGCCTGGACGCCGAGGGCGTCGTGTTCACCGACTACGCGAAGCCCCCGCCCGGCCTGCCCCGCATCAGCTCCACCTCCGCCACCACCCCCGACGCGCTCCGCGAGGCCGCCACCGTGGTCTCGGCGCTGCCCAAGGAGCTGTCGGCGATGGTCGACCACGTCGAGGTCCTCACGGTCGACCAGATCACCCTGGTCCTCAAGGACCAGCGCATCGTGCTCTGGGGCAGCTCCGACGACTCCGCCCTCAAGGCCGAGGTACTGCTCAAGCTGCTCCGCCAGCCCGCCAAGATCTACGACGTCTCCGTCCCCTCCCAACCCGCCACCTGCCCCGAACAGAACCCCGCCGCCTGCACCCCCTGACGCCCGCCCGCTTCGGTGGTCGAGAAGGCTCACGCCGAGAGGGAAGCACGGTCTTGCCGATGCCAGCGCGTCGAGCCAGGCTCGCCGGACGCCACGTGGCGCTGACCTCACGCGTTCAGCACGAAGATGAGCTCCTCGATGGCGTCGTCGGGCGCCGCCGCCTTCGCCTCCTGCACGGGATCGCGCCGGAAGCCACATTTCTCCAGGACGCGGATCGAGCCGACGTTGTGCACCACGACATGGGCGCACAGCGGCCGGATCGACACCTCCTCCACGAGCAGGGCGAGCGCCTGTGTCGCGACGCCGCGGCCCCACCACTCGCGTCCGACCCAGTAGCCGAGTAGTTGCTGCCCATTCTCCGGCCAGCTGCCGATGTTGCCCGCCACCATGCCGTCCGCAACGATGGTGCGCACGACGAGGGTGTCGTCGGCGCGGAGCTTCGCCCAGTGCGCCGCGAACTGATCCTTGTCGCGAGCGGGAAACGCCGCCATCTCGACCGCCTGCGGATCCGCCTGGTGGTCAAAGAAGACGTCGAGATCCCGGTCTTCGACACTCCTGAGGCGCACCACAGGCGTCACGTCGTGGACCCCGGTCATGTCCAGTCACTCCTCGCTTTGGTCCTTGCGTCGACCGTGAGTGTGCGGGCGGCGCCCGAGACCGACTACCGCCGTCCACCCACCACCTCGACGGGTCCTCACTATTTCACCGGCCACCGACACCATGGTTTCCCGCGAAACGTCCTGATCTGCCGCGATCCGCTCGCTCCTGCCGATGGGGCGCGCGCCGAGGGGCGGCTTCACTGGCGGCCGAGTCGCCCCCGCGGCGTGCGCCCTCCTCGACCACCGCGGGTGCGCCCACCTCGACCACCAGGGGCGGCGGGATGTATCAGGGGCGGTGGAGCGCGCTCTTCACAGTTCTCACAGGGGGAACGTCGGGCCGGGGCACGGGGGGGTGCACCCGGCCCGATGTTTTCGTCCGGATGTCGGCAAACCGCGGCGTGTCTGCGCCATCGGCGCCACACGGCTGCCTACTGTCATGGACACGACGAGGTTGACATAACTATAACCCTCAGCGTGAGGGTGAGAGTTCAGGACTCGCCGAGCAGTCTTCCCCGACAGCACGCACGACCACATCCCGACAGACCACTCAGCGAAGGGCGCATCCGCCGTGGCAGCAGCGCAGAACTACCTGGCCATCATCAAGGTCGTGGGCATCGGTGGCGGTGGCGTGAACGCCGTCAACCGGATGATCGAGGTCGGGTTGAAGGGCGTGGAGTTCATCGCCATCAACACCGACGCCCAGGCCCTCCTCATGAGCGACGCCGACGTCAAGCTCGACATCGGCCGCGAGCTGACGCGGGGTCTCGGCGCGGGCGCCAACCCCGAGGTCGGCAAGCAGGCCTCCGAGGACCACGCCGACGAGATCGAAGAGGTCATGAAGGGCGCCGACATGGTGTTCGTGACCGCGGGCGAGGGCGGCGGCACGGGCACGGGCGGTGCCCCGGTCGTGGCCCGCATCGCGCGGTCGCTGGGTGCCCTGACGATCGGCGTCGTGACCCGGCCGTTCGCGTTCGAGGGCCGTCGCCGCGCCAACTCCGCCGAGGAGGGCATCGCCCGGCTCCGCGAAGAGGTCGACACCCTCATCGTGATCCCGAACGACCGGCTGCTGTCGATCTCGGACCGGAGCGTGTCCGTGCTCGACGCCTTCAAGCAGGCCGACCAGGTGCTGCTGCAAGGTGTCTCGGGCATCACCGACCTCATCACCACTCCCGGCCTGATCAACCTGGACTTCGCCGACGTGAAGTCCGTGATGGCGAACGCCGGCTCGGCGCTGATGGGCATCGGCTCGGCTCGGGGCGAGGATCGTTCGGTGGCCGCGGCCGAGATGGCGGTGTCCAGCCCGCTCCTCGAGGCGAGCATCGACGGCGCCCACGGCGTGCTGCTCTCGATCGCGGGTGGCTCGGACCTCGGTCTGTTCGAGATCAACGAGGCGGCCGCGCTGGTCTCCCAGTCCGCGCACCCCGAGGCGAACATCATCTTCGGCGCCACGATCGACGATGCGCTGGGCGACGAGGTGCGGGTGACGGTGATCGCCGCGGGCTTCGACGGTGGTCAGCCCAAGCGCCGCGAGGCCGAGTCGGGCTTCAAGCGCACGCAGGCGCAGCAGACCCAGGAGGAGACCCGCCGGGCCGCCCAGGCGCTCGCGGCGGAGAAGCAGAAGGCGCCGGCCTCCCCGCCCGAGTCCCGCCGGCCCCAGCCCGTCGGCGCCAGCGTCCGCCAGGAGCAGCCGACCACGCCGAGCACACCGCGCGAGCCGCGCCCGATGCAGTTCGACGACGACGACCTCGACGTGCCGGACTTCCTCAAGTAGGAGCTGCTTGTACTCCTCGCGACTGACCCATGGCCCCGTCGCGCTGGCCTTCACGGACCGGCACGGCGGGGTCAGTCGTGCGCCCTTCGACTCGCTGAACCTCGCCTGGTCCGGCGACGACCCGGACGCCCTGGCCGAGAACCACCGCTTGCTCGGCGAGGACTTCGCCCCCGGTGACCCGGTGGCGTGCCTGAGCCAGGTGCACGGCAACGACGTCGCGTACGTCGGCCCCGAGGGGCCCTCGACCGAGCTCTACGGCCACCTCCACGCCCGCGCCGACGGCGTGGTGACCGACCAGCCGGGGATGACGCTGATGGTGCGCGGCGCCGACTGCGCGATGGTGCTGTTCGCCGACGCGGAGGCCGGCGTCATCGGCGGCTGCCACGCCGGCCGGCCGGGGCTGGTCGTCGGCGTGGTGCCCGCGACCATCGCGCGCATGCGCGACCTGGGCGCGCGTGACATCACCGCCTGGCTCGGCCCGCACGTGTGCGGCCGCTGCTACGAGGTTCCCCAGCAGATGCAGGAAGACGTCGCTGCCGCGGTGCCGGCCAGCCTGGCCACCACGTCGTGGGGGACGCCGTCCGTCGACATCGGGGCCGGCATCAGGTCCCAGCTCGCCGACGAGGGAGTCGACTGCGTCGACCTGTCCGTCTGCACGCGCGAGTCGCCCGACCTCTACTCCTACCGGCGCGACCGCCTCACCTCCGGCCGACAGGCCGGCGTGATCCGGATGGCGCGCGCATGAGCGAACGCCGCGACGAGCTCGCCGCCAACCTGGACGCCGTACGCCGCCGCATCGAGGCCGCCGCCTCCGCCGCCGGCCGCGACCCGGGGGACGTCACGCTCGTCGCCGTCACCAAGTTCTTCCCGGCCTCCGACGTTCGCCTGCTGGCCGGGCTGGGCGTCACCGACGTGGGGGAGAACCGCCACCAGGAGGCCCAGGACAAGGCGGCACTCTGCGCCGACCTGGACCTGCGGTGGCACTTCATCGGCGGCCTGCAGAGCAACAAGGCCGCGGCCGTGGCGTCGTACGCCGACGTCGTCGAGTCCGTCGACCGCGTCAAGGTCGTCGGGGGTCTCAACCGCGGCGCCCACCAGCGCTCCCACGGGTCGTCGGGGGTCGACGTGCTCCTGCAGGTCAGCCTGGACCCACCCGGGCGCGACGGCCGGTCGGGCGCCGACGCCTCCGAGCTCGGCGCCCTGGCAGCGGCGGTCGACGAGGCCGGCATGCTCCGGCTCCGTGGTCTGATGGCCGTCGCGCCGCTGGGCGAGGACCCGGTTCCGGCGTACGCCCGGCTGGCCACGATCCGCGAGGAGTTCCTGGCCGGACACCCGGAAGCGACCTGGCTGTCGGCCGGGATGAGCGCCGACCTGGAGGCCGCCGTCACCGCCGGCGCGACACACGTGCGGTTGGGCACCGCGGTCCTCGGTCCGAGGCCTCGGAACAAGTAATGTCAACATCACCGGAGCCCGCTTGTCGCGGGCCCCGGCCAGTGACCGGAACACCGGAACCCGGAGGAAGCGACCATGAGCGGCGCGATGCGCAAGATCGGCGAGTACCTCGGCCTCCTCGAGGACACCGGCCGCTACGACGACGAGCTCGACGAGGACCTCTACGAGCGGACCGCCGTCGGCCAGTCGGCCCCGGTCCTGCGGGACAGCCGTCCCGCCGCGGTCTCCGACCTCGCGGAGCGCCGCCGGCCCACGCCGGTGCCGGCCGGCGGAGTGGTCGCGGAGCTGTCCAAGATCACCACGCTGCACCCGCGTACGTACAACGAGGCGCGCACGGTCGGTGAGAACTTCCGCGAGGGCACGCCGGTGATCATGAACCTCTCGGAGATGGACGACTCCGATGCCAAGCGCCTGGTCGACTTCGCGGCCGGCCTGGTCTTTGCCACCCGTGGCACGATCGAGCGCGTCACCAACAAGGTGTTCCTGCTCTCGCCGCCCAACGTCTCGGTCGCCGCCGAGGACAAGGAGCGGATCGCCGAGAACGGGTTCTTCAACCAGAGCTGACTCCGGACCACGTCACCAGGAATCGGCCCCGAGAGCTGAAGGGCGCGCGTGACCGTCGTCGGCTACACGATCGAGTACATCCTGTGGTTCTTCATCGCCTTCATGTGGGTGCGCTTCGTCACCGAATGGGTCCAGGTCTTCGCCCGGTCGTGGGCACCTCGCGGGGTGCTGCTGGTGGCTCTCGAGGCCGTCTACTCGGTGACGGATCCGCCTATCAAGGCCCTGCGCCGCGTGATCCCGCCGCTGCGGATTGGCAACTTTGCCCTCGATCTCAGCATGCTGTTGGTGTTCGTCGGGGCCTACATCCTGCTGCGCGTCAACCGGAGCCTGCTGCTCTAGTGACGGGTGAGCGCCCGTGGGTCCCAAGGGCGCTATGGTTCACACCGACAGAAACTGCTCCTGACATGAATTGGGTGAGGTCATGCCGCTGACGCCTGAGGACGTGAGTAACAAGCGCTTTACGCCCGTCCGGCTGCGCGAGGGCTACGACATGGGCGAGGTGGACCAGTTCCTCGACGAGGTAGAGGCCGAGCTCGCCCGCCTGACGAAGGAGAACGACGAGCTGCGCACCAAGCTCGCGTCCGCCCAGCAGGGCGGTGGCGGCGGCTTCACGCAGCCCGAGCCCGAGCCGTACGTCGCGGCGAGTCCCGAGCCGGAGCCCGAGCCCGAACCGGAGCCCGAGCCGGAGCCGGAGCCGATGCCCGAGCCGGTGGCGGCGGTGGCCCAGACCCCGATCGAGACGATCCGCGTCGAGACCGTGCCCGAGGCGTCCAACGCCGCGGCCCGCCTGCTCGAGCTCGCCACCCGCAACGCCGACGAGCTCGTCGACGACGCCAAGAACCAAGC
The DNA here is from genome assembly GCA_963728555.1 of uncultured Actinomycetota bacterium. Classification (GTDB taxonomy): domain Bacteria; phylum Actinomycetota; class Actinomycetes; order Propionibacteriales; family Nocardioidaceae; genus Nocardioides. The sequence continues at coordinate 555,357 of CAVSKP010000006.1, read as the reverse complement.
CGACAAGATCATCGGCGAGGCGCGCACCAAGGCCGAGCGCCTCGAGTCGGAGTCCAAGTCGAACGCCGACCGCGTCGAGGCCGACGCACGCAGCCGTGCCCAGATGCTCGACTCCGAGACCGCCCAGAAGCGCCAGATCATGTTCGGCGACCTGGAGAAGGAGCAGGAGAAGCTCAACCTGGAGGTCGAGAACCTCCGGCAGTTCGAGCGCGAGTACCGCTCCCGGCTGCGCAGCTACTTCACCCAGCAGCTGGAGCTCCTCAACAGCGGCGACATCGCCGCGCCGTCGGGCGAGGGAGAGCAACCTCAGCCCAAGCGACTGCGCTCGATCCTCGGCGAGGACGACAACTAGGAGCTCTGTCAGCTTCACCCGTTCGGGCTAGACGCCCGTCCACCCCTGGGGTGGGCGGGCGTCTTCCGTGGCGAGCCTGTTTGAGTAGCCCCTGCCGGGGCGTTACCCTCCGACGCACAAACGTGGCCCGCCGGACTCCAACGGCGCCACCACCAGGCCCAGGAAGGCCGGCACCGCGATGGCTCGCACCTCCACCAGGAAGACCACGGCCACCCGTACCGCCAAGAAGGCGGCTCCCGCGAAGAAGGCCGCCCCTGTCAAGAAGGCCGCCAAGGTGGTGGCCAAGAAGGCCGCGCCCGCCAAGAAGGCCGTCACGAAGAAGGCCGCCCCGGCGAAGAAGGTGGCTGCCAAGAAGGCTCCGGCGAAGAAGGCCGTGACCAAGAAGGCGGCCCCGGCCAAGAAGGCGCCGGCCAAGAAGGCGCCCGCCAAGAAGGTGGCCGCGAAGAAGGCCCCCGCCAAGAAGGCCGTGACGAAGAAGGCTGCTCCGGCGAAGAAGGCCCCGGCCAGGAAGGCCGTGACGAAGAAGGCGGCCGCGAAGAAGGCCCCCGCGAAGAAGGCCCCGGCGAAGAAGACGGCACCGGCCCGCACGGCGGGTACGTCGGTCGCGACCCGGCCGACCAGGAAGGCCGCTGCGCCTCGGCGCGCAGCGCCGCGGACGCTGGTCGTCAAGGAGGGCGAGGAGGCCTGGACCAAGGCCGAGATCAAGGAGGTCCTCTCCGAGCTGCACTCCGACCGCGACCGGGTGGTGCGCACGCTCTCCGGCCAGGAGGCCGAGCTCGACGCGCTGATGCGCGACGCCGGGGACGGCGCCGGGCACGACCAGGCCGACATGGGCGCGACCAGCTTCGAGCGCGACCAGGAGATCATCGTCGTGCAGAACGAGCGCGAGAAGCTGGCCCAGATCGACCGCGCCCTGGCCCGCATCGCCGACGGCACGTACGGCATCTGTGAGTCCTGCGGGAACCCCATCGGCAAGATGCGAGCGATGGCCTTCCCGCGTGCCACACTGTGCATGACATGCAAGCAGCGCGAGGAGCGTCGCTGACCTCGAGCGACACAGGCCGGTCCGGCACGAAGTCCACCGGTCGACGCTCGGCCCGCAGTGTCTTCGCCCTCGTCGCCCTGGCGGCGTACGCCGTCGACATCGGCGCCAAGACCTGGGCAGTCGAGCGCCTCTCGCGCGGCGACATCGAGGTGCTCGGTGACTGGTTCGTGCTGCACCTGGTGCGCAACCCGGGAGCGGCGTTCAGCACCGGCACGGAGTTCACCGTCGTCTTCAGCCTGGTGGCGATCGTCGCGGTGTGCGTGGTGCTGTGGTTCGCGCGGAAGGTGGGCAACCAGCTCTGGGCGGTCGCGCTCGGGCTCCTGCTCGCCGGCATCGGCGGCAACCTCACCGACCGGATCTTCCGCGATCCCGGTCCGCTGCGGGGGCACGTCGTCGACCTGTTCATGATCCCGCACTGGCCGGTGTTCAACGTCGCCGACGTCTGCATCGACGTCGCCGCCGGACTCATCCTGCTGCAGGCCTTCCGCAACGTCCGGCTCGACGGAAGCCGCGGTCGGTCATGACCGCGGTCGACCACCGGGCGCTGACGGTGCCCGACGCGATGGCGGGCGAGCGCATCGACGCCGCGATGGCCCGGCTCTTCGGACTCTCGCGCACGCGCGCCGCCGACCTGATCAGCGGTGGGCACGTGTCCATCGACGGCGGCGCCGTCGCGAAGAGCGACCGGCTCGTGCCCGGCACCCTGCTCGAGGTCGCCATCCCGTCGATGGCCGACCCGCTCGAGGTGGTCCCGGAGATCGTGGAGGGCATCAAGATCGTCCACGACGACGACTCGATCGTGGTGATCGACAAGCCCGTCGGGGTCGCCGTACATCCGTCGCCCGGCTGGACCGGGCCGACCGTGGTCGGTCACCTCACGGCTGCCGGCTTCCGGATCGCCACCAGCGGCGCGTCCGAGCGCCAAGGGATCGTGCAGCGCCTCGACGTCGGCACGTCCGGCGTGATGGTGATCTGCAAGGGCGAGCGGGCGTACTCGGTGCTCAAGAACGCCTTCCGCCACCGCAAGGTCGACAAGGTCTACCACGCACTGGTGCAGGGTCACCCGGACCCGCTCGAGGGCACGATCGACGCCCCGATCGGCCGGCACCCGAAGGCCGACTACAAGTACGCCGTGATGGCCGACGGCCGCCACAGCGTCACGCACTACAGCACCCTCGAGGCACACCGCTTCGCATCGCTGCTGGAGGTGCACCTCGAGACCGGCCGGACGCACCAGATCCGGGTGCACATGGCCGCGCTGAAGCACCCGTGCGTCGGCGACCTCACCTACGGCGCCGACCCGACGCTCTCCGCGAGGCTGGGTCTGCAGCGCCAGTGGCTGCACGCGATGCGGCTGGGGTTCGAGCACCCCGACACCGGCGAGTACGTCGAGTACGAGTCGACGTACCCCGACGACCTGGCCGCCGCCCTCGACATCATCCGTGATGAGCACTGACGACCTGACCATCCGGCCCGGCGAACCGGCCGACCTGCCCGCAGTCGCGGAGGTCTTCATCGCGGCCCGCGCGGCCGCCGTGCCCGCCATGCCGGCGAGCGTGCACACCCCCGACGAGGTGCGGGCGTACGTCGCGACGTGGCGGCTCGCTCCCGACGAGCGCCGGTTGTGGGTTGCCGAGCAGGCCGGCGAGGTGCTGGGCTTCGCCGAGCTCAAGGGCGCCTGGCTCGACGACATCTACGTCCACCCGGACGCCGCCGGGAGGGGCATCGGCTCGACCCTGCTCGACGCGGCGAAGGCCGACCAGCCCGACGGCTTCTGCCTGTGGGTCTTCGAGACCAATGTCCGGGCGCGCGCCTTCTACGCAACGGCACGGGTTCGTCGAGCTCGAGCGCACCGACGGCTCGGCGAACGAGGAGAAGGCACCGGACGTGAAGATGGCGTGGCCGGGTGCCGACCCGGTCGCCTTCTTCCGCGGGCTCATCGACGAGGTGGACGACGCGCTCGCCGACCTGCTGGCCCGGCGTGCGGCGTTGACCCGCGTCGTCCAGGACGTCAAGGACTCCACGGACCGCGACGCCGCCAGGGAGCGCGAGATCGCCGAGCGGATGGCCCGCGCCGCCCCCGAGCTCGGCCCCGACCGCCTGGCCCGGATCGTGCACGCGATCGTCACCGAGAGCCTCGACGCGGCACGTGACTCCTGAGGGATCCAGCCCGTATCGCGTCGCAAGCCGTGGCGACGAGCGCCTGACGACGGCAGTTCGCCAGAATTGGGCCGTATTCGGGTGGAAATCGTCCGAACTGCCGTAGTTGCGCGCCGCGAGATGGCAGATACGAGCATCGTGTCAGTCACTCCTCGAGTTGCCGGCTTCGATCTGGAGCAGCCCGCGCCGCCTGGCCGTGGAAGCCCGGGCACACAGCGCAACTGCGCGCAAGAGCAAGTCGTGTGCCTGTGGATGACGGTCTTGGGTGTCGGTCTCGATGCGGAGAATCCTTTGCCATGAGTCATGACGACGACGTTCCGACGTACTGGCGCTCACGGCACTATTGGGGTGCGCGCTTGTTCCATGAGCAGCTGGAAGCCTGCGCGAAGTCCGAAGCGGAGCTGGCTGAGCTTCTTGAAGCCGTGGACGTGGATCACCGTGAGTATCACCTCGGTCCGATCCGCTACTGCAACTCCCTCGCCTGCCGCTGGCTGGCGCGACATGTGGCAGCTTGAGATGACTGTCGGCGCGTGGTGCCACGATTGGAATGCGGTCCAGTTAGGCTGACGGTCTTCCCTCAGGAGTTGCCCATTCGACCGGTCAGCCCGGCCGCCGCCGCTCTGCCACGCCCGCACGACGCACCGACCTGAGGAGCTCCGACCCGCGATGACGACAGGTGACCGCGACTCCTTCGTCCACCTGCACGTCCACACCGAGTACTCCATGCTCGACGGCGCCGCGCGGCTCACCCCGCTGGCGCAGCGCACCGCCGAGCTCGGCATGCCCGCCATCGCGATGACCGACCACGGCAACGTGTTCGGCGCCTACGAGTTCTACAAGGCGTGCAAGGCGGCGGGGGTCAAGCCGATCATCGGCATGGAGGCGTACGCCGCCCCCAACATCTCCCGCTTCGAGCGCAAGGGCGTCAACTTCTACGACGGCGGCTCCGACGACGTCTCCAACCGTGGCGCCTACACCCACATGACGCTGCTCTCGGAGTCGACGGAGGGCATGCACAACCTGTTCCGGCTCTCCACCGGCGCCTGGCGCGACGGGTTCTTCAAGCAGCCCCGCCTCGACCGCGAGCTGCTCGCCCAGTACAGCAAGGGCATCATCGCGACCACCGGCTGCCCGTCCGGCGAGGTGCAGGTGCACCTGCGCTACGGCAACTACGAGGCGGCCCGCCAGGCGGCCGCCGACCACCAGGACATCTTCGGCCGGGAGAGCTACTTCCTCGAGCTGATGGACCACGACCTGCCGCTGGAGAAGCGCGTCCGCGACGGCCTGCTGCGCCTGGCGAAGGACCTGCAGATCCCGCTGCTGGCCACCAACGACTCGCACTACGTCGACCAGAAGGACGCGCCGTCCCAGGAGCACCTGCTCTGCATCAACTCCGGCTCGACCATGGACGTGCCGGCGGGCGACGGACCGGGTCAGCGGTTCGCCTTCTCCGGCACCGACTACTACCTCAAGACGCCGGCCGAGATGCGCGGGCTGTGGGCCGACCGCCACGGCTTGCCCGAGGCGTGCGACAACACGCTGCTGATCGCCGAGCGCTGCGACGTCACCTTCACCGAGGGCAACGGCACGTTCATGCCGCGGTTCCCCTGCCCGCCGGGCGAGGACGAGACGTCCTGGATGGTCAAGGAGGTCGAGCGGGGGCTGCGGGTCCGCTACCCCGGCGGCATCCCCGACGAGCACCGCAGCCGCGCGGAGTTCGAGCTCGGCGTGATCACCCAGATGGGTTTCAGCGGCTACTTCCTCGTCGTCGCCGACTTCATCAACTGGGCCAAGGACAACGGCATCCGGGTGGGCCCCGGCCGCGGGTCCGGCGCGGGCTCGATCGTCGCCTACGCCCTGCGCATCACCGACCTCGACCCGATCGTCCACGGGCTGCTGTTCGAGCGGTTCCTGAACCCCGACCGCGTCTCGATGCCCGACTTCGACATCGACTTCGACGAGCGTCGCCGCGGCGAGGTCATCAAGTACGTCTCCGACAAGTACGGCGAGGACCGTGTCTCGATGATCGTCACCTACGGGACGATCAAGTCCAAGCAGGCGATCAAGGACTCCTCCCGCATCCTCGGCTACCCCTTCGCGATGGGCGACCGGGTCACCAAGGCGATGCCACCGGCGGTGATGGGCAAGGACGTCCCGCTCCAGGAGCTCTTCAACCCCGAGCACCGGCGCTACAGCGAGGCGGGCGAGTTCCGCTCGCTGGTCGAGTCCGACCCCGACGTACGCCGCGTGGTCGACACCGCGATCGGCATCGAGGGCCTCAAGCGCCAGTGGGGCGTGCACGCCGCCGGCGTGATCATGTCCAGCGAGCCGCTCCTCGACATCATCCCGATGCTCAAGCGGCCCGCCGACGGGGCGATGATCACCCAGTTCGACTACCCCACGTGCGAGTCGCTGGGCCTGATCAAGATGGACTTCCTGGGCCTGCGCAACCTCACGGTCCTCGACGACTGCGTCAACAACATCGCCGCCAACCGCGGCGAGACGATCGTCCTCGAGGAGCTCGGCCTCGACGACCCGGCGACGTACTCCCTGCTCCAGAAGGGCGAGACGCTCGGCGTCTTCCAGCTCGACGGCGGCCCGATGCGCGCGCTGCTGCGCTCGATGCGACCCGACCAGTTCGCCGACATCTCCGCGGTCGGCGCCCTCTACCGGCCGGGCCCGATGGGCATGGACTCCCACAACAAGTACGCCCGCCGCAAGACCGGCCGCGAGCCCGTCGTGCCCATCCACCCGGAGCTCGCCGAGCCGCTGGCCGAGATCCTCGACGAGACCTACGGCCTGCTGGTCTACCAGGAGCAGGTGATGGCCATCGTGAGGAAGGTCGCCGGGTACTCCCTCGGCCAGGCCGACCTGCTGCGCAAGGCGATGGGCAAGAAGAAGAAGGAGATCCTGGACGCCGAGTACGTCCCGTACCACGACGGGATGCGCGCCAACGGCTTCTCCGAGGGCGCGATCAAGGCGCTGTGGGACGCGCTGCTGCCGTTCTCCGACTACGCCTTCAACAAGGCGCACTCCGCGGCGTACGGCCTGGTCTCCTACTGGACCGCCTACCTGAAGGCCAACTACCCGGCGGAGTACATGGCCGCGCTCCTGACGTCGGTGAAGGACGACAAGGACAAGATGGCGATCTACCTCAACGAGTGCCGCCGGATGAAGATCCAGGTGCTGCCGCCCGACGTCAACGAGTCGGCGACCAACTTCACGCCGGTGATGACCGACATCCGCTTCGGCCTCACCGCGATCCGCAACGTCGGCCACAACGTCGTGACGGGCGTCGTCGAGGCGCGGGAGGAGAAGGGCCGGTTCGCCGACTTCAACGACTTCATGGACAAGGTGCCCGCGCTGGTCTGCAACAAGCGCGTCATCGAGTCGCTGGTCAAGGCGGGCGCGTTCGACGAGATGAAGCACAAGCGTCGGGCGCTGGTGGCGATCCACGAGAGCGCCGTCGACCAGTACGTCGACATCAAGCGCAACGAGGCCATCGGCCAGGACAGCCTGTTCGCCGGGCTCGACGGCCTGGACGGTGGCGGCGGCAGCGGCTTCGGCATCTCGGTGACCGTCCCCGACATCGACGAGTGGGACAAGATGACCCTGCTCGGCCACGAGCGGGAGATGCTCGGACTGTACGTCTCCGACCACCCGCTGCTGGGCCTCGAGCACGTGCTCGCGCAGGGCACCGACGCCACCATCGGCCAGCTGTTGCTCGACGAGGAACGCCCCGACAACACCCCCGTGACGATCAGCGGGCTGGTGACCTCGGTGCAGCGCAAGATCACCAAGAAGGGCGACTCCTGGGCGATCGTCACCCTCGAGGACCTCGACGGCGGCATCGAGGTGATGATGTGGCCGAGCGTCTACCAGCTGGCCAGCACCTACCTCGTCGAGGACGCCATCATCACCGTCCGGGGCTTCCTGTCCCGGGAGAAGGAGACGCCGACGATCAAGGCGCAGGAGGTGACGATCCCTGACCTCTCGGACGGGCCGTCCGGTCCGGTCGTGATCAGCCTGCCGTCGACCAGGTGTACGCCGCCGGTGGTCGAGCAGCTCAAGGAGGTGCTCGGCACCCATCCGGGGATGACCGAGGTCCAGCTCAAGCTGCTGGCCCGCACGTCCACGACCGTGCTGCGCCTCGACGAGCGACTGCGCGTGACGCCGACGCCGGCGCTGTTCGCCGACCTCAAACAGCTCCTTGGACCCGGATGTCTGACCGGGTGACGGAGCCGAACACCGGCCGACCACTGGCACCCCGCCGCTCCCGCTCACCGGGGGTCGATCTGCGCGGCCTCGGGCTCTTCGCCGTCGGTGTGCTGGCGGCATACGGTGTCGTGGGAGTGGTCGCAGGTTGGCTCTGGCACCAGCTGTGGTCGCCCGACATGGGCGTGGTGTTCGGGCACCAGTGGTACGCCAACTCCGACGCGCTGCGGGGCGACTTCGCCGGGACTGGCCTGTACGTCCTGATCGCGGGAGGCGCCGGTCTGCTGCTCGGCGGGACTGCCGCGATCCTCGGTGGCCGTCGCCCCCTGGTGACCGTCATCGTGGCCGTGGCCGGGTCGGCGCTCGCCGCGTGGCTGATGATCATGGTCGGGCAGGGCCTGGGACCGGCCGACCCGCACGAGGTCGCCAAGACGACGGCCGACCAGAAACGGCTGCCCAGCGCGTTGCGCGTGACGGGCCTGAGCCCCCGGCTCGCGTTCAGCTTCGGGACGCTGGCGGCGCTGGCCGTCATTTACACGATCTTTCCCGGGCAAGTCGCGCGAAGCAGGGTTGGGCGCGGAACCCCGCGGGTAGGCTTCCCGTCCGAATCACGGCAAGCAGCGCCCCGACGGCGCCGCCCAAACCAACGGGGGAAGTCCAGTGTCCGACACCTACCCACCCGGGCCGCCGCAGCCGGCCGGCCCGGAGTACCTCGAGGCCGGAGGCGGTTCGCCGCTGCCGCCCGAGACCCCCGTGCCGGCCCCTGGAGGCGGTGGTCGCAAGCGCGGCCTCCTCATCGGTGGCGGCGTAGCGGCGCTCGCCCTGGTCGGCGTCGGCGCCTGGGCCGCCGCGCAGTTCTTTGCCACCGGTGCCCAGCCCGCCGAGGCCCTGCCGGCGAGCACGATCGGCTACGCCAGCATCGACCTCGACCCGAGCGGCGGCCAGAAGATCGAGGCGCTGCGCACGCTGAACAAGTTCCCGGCGTTCAAGGAAGAGCTCGGCCTCGACGCCGACGACGACATCCGCGAGAAGCTGTTCGACGAGCTCGACGTCGCCGAGCAGTGCGACCTCGACTACGGCAAGGACGTCGAGCCCTGGCTCGGCTCGCGGATGGCGGTCGCCGCCGTGGACACCGGCGCCGACGACCCGGAGATCGTCGTGGTCGTCCAGGTCAAGGACGCCGACGACGCGAACCGCGGCCTCGAGAAGCTCCGCGACTGCGGCACCGAAGGCTCCTCCGACGTCTCGGGCGGCTGGGTGATCGACGGCGACTGGGCCGTGGTCGCCGAGGACCAGAAGGCCGCCCAGGCGGTCGTCGACCAGGCCGACGAGGGCACCCTCGCGGACGACCCCGAGTTCAAGGAGCTCACCGCGGCTGCCGGCTCGGCCGGCATCGTCAGCCTGTACGCCGCCCCGGAGGCGGGTCAGTACCTCGCCGACAGCATGGGTGGCGTCGGCGGACTCGCCGGCGAGATCGAGCAGGACCTCACCGGTACCGACCTGCTCGGCGGCGGCGACACGCTCGAGCCCCAGGGAGGCGGCGGCAACCCGTTCGCCGACACCCTGAAGAACTTCAAGGGTCTGGCCGTCACCGTCCGCTTCGACGACGGCGCGCTCGAGGTCGAGAGCGCCGGCGACACCGGCCTGGTGCCGCGCGCGTTCTACGGTTCCGACCGCGGCAGCGACGTCCTCGAGACCCTGCCCTCGGACACGGCGGCGGCCATCGGCGCGGGCTTCCAGCCCGGCTGGCTGACCGAGGTCGTGGACCAGATGGCGTCCTTCGCCGGTGGTGACATGACCACTGCCGACCTGATGAAGGAGGCGTCCGAGGCGACCGGTCTGGACTTCCCGCAGGACGCGGAGACCCTGCTCGGTGAGTCGGCGGCCCTGTCCTTCGGCTCCGACTTCGACCCGGAGGCGTTCTTCAACTCCAGCGACGGCACCGACATCCCGGTGGCAGTGAAGGTCAAGGGCGACCCGGACGGCGTCCGTGCCGTGCTCGACAAGATCGTCGCGCAGGACGCCACGCTCGAGGACTTCCTCGCCTCCGACAGCGACGGGGACATCATCGTCGTCGGCCCGAACGCCGACTACCGGGCCGAGGTGCTCAAGCGCGGCAGCCTGGGCGACAACGACGTCTACAAGGACGTCGTCCGCGAGTCCGACCAGGCCAGCGTGGTGCTCTTCGTCAACTTCAACGCCGGCGACGACTGGCTCCTCCGGGTCGCCGGTGACGACGACCCGACGGTCACCGAGAACCTCAGGCCGCTGGCCGGGTTCGGGATCACCGCCTGGCAGGACGACGACTGGACCCACTCGGTGCTGAGGATCAGCACCGACTGATGGCCGCGAGGATCGCCCCGGTGACCGAGACCAGGTCCGCCGGGGCGATCCCCATGTCCAGCCCGCGCCTGCCCGCCGACACGTACACCACGTCGTACGCCGTCGCACTCTCGTCGACCACCGTGCGGTGCCGGCGCTTCTGCCCGACCGGCGAGATGCCGCCGGTCACGTAGCCGGTTGCCCGCTCGGCCGCTCTCGAGTCCGCCATGACGGCCTTGCTGCCGCCGAGCGCCCGGGCGAGCGCCTTGAGGTCGAGCTTGCCGGAGACCGGCACCACGGCGACCACCAGCGAGCCGTCGAGGTCGGCGAGCAGGGTCTTGAAGACCCGGTCGGGGTCGAGCCCCAGGGCCTCGGCCGCCTCGAGGCCGAACGACGCGGCCCGCGGATCGTGGTCGTACTCGTGGAGGGTGTGCCCGATCCCGGCCTTGGTGAGGGCGACGACCGCCGGGGTCAATTCGGCGACCAGCGCGTCCGCGCCACCTCGGTGGCCGGCAGCGACGGGATCACGTTCATGGCGCGCAGCTCGGTGCGGAGCAGGTCGGTCACCATCGACAGCCGCACCCCGGCGTCCTCGGCCTCGAGCAGCGCCTGCCGCTCGTGCAGGGGGAGCGGGGCGACCGCCGCCAGCGTCCAGGAGAGGTACGCCGGGTCGCGGGGCAGTGGGTACGGGTACGGGTCGTCGCGGTACTCGGCGAGCACGACGCGGTACGCCGTGAACGTCGCGACCGCGCGCTCCACGACGTCCGCGGACACCGTGCTGGGCGCCTCGGGCCGCTCCTCGACCTGGCCCACGGGGTAGGCGCCGGTGACGTCGAGGTGCTCCAGCGAGATCCGGTCCATGCCGACCGCCACCAGGGTGAACGTGCCGTCCGGGAGCGACTCGACGTCGGTCATCTTCACCCGGCAGCCGATCCGGAACAGCGACTGCGCGCCGTGCTCGCCGACCTCGTACCCCTCGCGGATGCCGACCGATCCGAAGTACCGCTCGTCGGGATCGACGCGGAGCAGATGGTGCACCAGCGCGCGGTAACGGTCCTCGAAGACCGTGAGCGGCATGCTGACGCCGGGGAACAGCACCGCGTTGAGCGGGAACATCGGCAGCGTCGTCGCCACGGCTCGACCCTAACCCGGAGACGGCGTTCCTCGCGGCGGCTCGACCACGGAGAAGGCGTCCACGGCCCGGCACCCCGGCCGGTGCGCGGCCGCGCCGCTCCTAGACTCGGGGCCCATGATGCGGCGGATCGACCTGCGTGGCGCTTCCGCGCCCTTCGACTACCGCGCGGCCGTCCCCCGCGCGGACTTCGACGTCGAGGCCGCGCTGCACGTCGTCCGGCCGATCTGCGAGGCCGTCCGCACCCGCGGGGTCGAGGCGATCCTTGAGCTGTCCGAGCGCTTCGACGGCGTCGTCGCCGACGACATCGCCGTGCCGAGACAGGCGCTGACCGCCGCCCTCGCCGCCCTCGACCCGGACGTCCGGGCGGGCCTGGAGGAGTCGATCCGCCGGCTGCGGGCCTCCTGCGAGGCCGAGCGGGAGGCCGACACGGTGACGACGTACGGCACCGCGACGGTGACGCACCGGATGGTCCCGGTGGGCCGCGTCGGTCTGTACGTCCCCGGTGGCGTGGCACCGCTCGTGTCCAGCGTCGTGATGAACGTCGTGCCGGCGCAGGTCGCCGGCGTCGGCTCGATCGCGCTGACGTCGTCCCCGCAGCGGGACCACGGCGGGCTGCCGCACCCCACGATCCTGGCCGCCTGCGCCCTGCTCGGCGTCGAGGAGGTGTACGCCGTCGGCGGCGCGCAGGCGATCGCGATGTTCGCCTACGGCGCCGGTCCGTGCGAACGGGTCGACCTGGTGACCGGCCCCGGCTCGATCCACACCGTCGCCGCGAAGCGGCTGCTCAAGGGCGTCGTCGGCATCGACGCCGAGGCCGGACCCACCGAGATCGCCGTACTTGCCGACGACAGCGCCGACGCGGCGTACGTCGCCGCCGACCTGGTCAGCCAGGCCGAGCACGACGTCCTGGCCGCCGCCGTGCTGGTGACGCCCAGCGAGCGGCTCGCCGACGACGTCGAGGCCGAGCTGGAGAAGCAGGTCTTCGCCACCCGGCACACCGAGCGGATCCGGACCTCGCTGACCGCCCGTCAGTCGGCGATCGTGCTGGTCGACGACCTCGAGCAGGGGCTCGCCGTGGTGGACGCCTACGCCGCGGAGCACCTCGAGATCCACACCGACGACGCCGCCGCGTGGGCCGCCCGCGTCCGCAACGCGGGTGCGGTCTTCGTCGGCCCCTTCGCGCCGGTCTCGCTGGGCGACTACTGCGCCGGCTCCAACCACGTGCTGCCGACCGGCGGCTGCGCCTGTCACTCCTCCGGGCTCTCGGTGCGCGCGTTCCTCAAGGCCGTGCACGTGGTCGAGTACGACCGCGACGCGCTCGCCGAGGTGGCCGGCCACGTCGTCGCCCTCGCTGAGGCCGAGGACCTGCCCGCCCACGGCGCCGCGGTCCGCGTGCGACTCGACACGTGAGCCGGCCATGATCTTCCCGCCCCTGCGCGAGGACCTGCGCGGCCTCGCCCCGTACGGCGCTCCCCAGCTCGACGTCCCCGTGACGCTCAACGTCAACGAGAACCCGTACCCGCCCTCGCAGGCGGTCGTCGACGACATCGCCGCGTCGGTCGCCGCGGTCGCGGGCGGCCTGAACCGCTACCCCGACCGCGAGTTCACCGAGCTGCGGGCCGCCCTGGCGACGTACCTCTCCTCCGACGGCGGCCACGACGTCACCCCCCAGCAGGTCTGGGCGGCCAACGGCTCCAACGAGGTGATGCTGCACCTGCTCCAGGCGTTCGGCGGCCCCGGCCGGACGGCGCTCAGCTTCGCGCCGACGTACTCCATGTACCCCGAGTACGCCCGCGACACCGGCACGGCGTGGGTCGCCGGCCGGCGCGAGTCCGACTTCGCGCTCGACCCAGGCCACGCCCGCGCCCTGGTGCTCGACCACCGGCCGAGCGTCGTGCTGCTCCCGTCGCCCAACAACCCGACCGGGACCTCGCTGCCGCTGGACGTCGTCGAGGCGCTCTGCGAAGCGGCCGACGAGTCGGGCGGGGACGGGCTGGTGGTCGTCGACGAGGCGTACGCCGAGTTCCGCCGTGCCGGCACACCGAGTGCGCTGGAGCTGCTGCCGTCGCGGCGCAACCTGGTCGTCACGCGCACGATGAGCAAGGCGTTCGCGTTCGCCGGGGCCCGGCTGGGGTACCTAGCCGCGGCGCCGGAGATCGGCGACGCCATCCGCGTGGTCCGGCTGCCGTACCACCTCAGCGCCCTCACCCAGGCGGCCGCGCTGGCGGCGCTCCGGCACGCCGGCGAGCTGCTCGCCCGGGTCGACGAGCTGCGCACCGAGCGGGACGCGACGGCCGCGTGGCTGGCCGACCAGGGGCTGGAGGTCGCCGAGAGCGACGCCAACTTCGTGCTCTTCGGGAGGTACGCCGACCGGCACGCCGTCTGGCAGGGGCTGCTCGACCGCGGGGTGCTGATCCGGGAGACCGGACCGGACGGCTGGCTGCGGGTCTCCATCGGTACGCCGCAAGAGATGGCAGCATTCAGGGACGCACTGACCGCGCTGGGCCGTGTTGAGATGATGGGGTCGGCGCGACTGGAGGAGACGCGATGACACGCACCGCCGTGGTGGACCGGGAGACCAAGGAGTCCAAGGTCCACGTCGAGGTCGACCTCGACGGCTCGGGCCGATCCGACGTCTCGACCGGGATCGGGTTCTACGACCACATGCTCGCCTCCTTCGCCCGCCACGCACTGGTGGACCTCGTCGTGCACACGAACGGCGACACGCACGTCGACGCGCACCACACCGTCGAGGACACCGCGATCGCGCTCGGCGACGCTCTGCGCGAGGCTCTCGGCGACAAGGCCGGCATCCGGCGGTTCGGCGACGCCACCGTGCCGTTGGACGAGGCCCTGGTGCAGGCGGTCGTGGACGTCTCCGGCCGGCCGTACTGCGTGCACACCGGCGAGCCGGACCGCCAGGCGTACGTGCTGGTCGGCGACCAGTACCTGGGCTCGCTGACCCGGCACGTCTTCGAGACGCTCGCCTTCCACGCCCAGCTCGCCCTGCACGTCCGCGTGCTGTCCGGCCGCGACCCCCACCACCTCGTGGAGGCGCAGTTCAAGGCGTTCGCCCGGGCCTTCCGCGACGCGGTCGCGCTCGACCCGCGGGAGACCGGCGTGCCGTCGACCAAGGGCTCCCTCTAGAGGCTCCATGAAGCAAGTGGTGGTGCTCGACTACGGGTCGGGCAACGTGCGCTCGGCCGTGCGCGCCCTCGAACGGGCCGGCGCGGAGGTGACGCTCACGGCGGACCGGGCCGCCGCGCAGGAGGCGGACGGGTTGGTCGTGCCCGGCGTCGGCGCGTTCGCGGCGTGCATGGCCGGGCTGCGCGCCGTCCGCGGGTCACGAGGTGATCGGCCGCCGCCTCGCCGGCGGCCGTCCGGTGCTCGGCATCTGCGTGGGCATGCAGGTGCTGTTCGAGCGGGGGGTCGAGCACGGCGTGGAGACGGCCGGCTGCGACGAGTGGCCCGGCGTCGTCGAACGGCTGCAGGCGCCGATCGTGCCGCACATGGGGTGGAACACGGTCGAGGCGCCCGAGGACTCGGTGCTCTTCGACGGGTTGTCGGCGGAGCGTTTCTACTTCGTGCACTCCTACGCCGTCCGGCACTGGGAGCTCGTCACCCACGACCGCACCCGGGCCCCGCTCGTCACCTGGGCGGAGCACGGCGGCGACCGGTTCGTCGCAGCGGTCGAGAACGGGCCTCTCGTCGGCCACCCAGTTCCACCCCGAGAAGTCCGGCGACGCCGGGGCCGGGCTGCTGCGCAACTGGGTCGGCACCCTGTGAGCAAGGAACGCGCCCGCCGCCGCGCCGAGCGCGAGCGCGAGACGGCTGTCCGGGCCGCGGCGCGCGCCCGCGACGCCGAGCGCCGCGCCCGGTCGGCGGCCCGCCGCCAGCGGTTCACCGGCCTGCTGCCGCGGGCCCGCCTGCTGCCCGGGGAGCTCGCCGCCCGCCGGCGCAAGGAGGTCGCGGCGACGATCGCCATCCTGGTCGCCCTCAACGTCCTGGTCTGGATCGTGCGCCCCGACTGGGAGGCCCGTTTCGGCGCCGCCGTCGTCAGCCTCCTGCTCGCTCCCGTCCTCCACCTCGTCGTCCGCCGCTCGTAGGAGTCACCGTGCCGTCGTACCTCCAGCTGCTGCCCGCCGTGGACATCGCGGACGGGCAGGCCGTCCAGCTCGTCCAGGGCGTGGCGGGATCGGAGAAGCGGTTCGGCGACCCGGTGGCCGCGGCCCTGCGCTGGCAGGAGGCCGGCGCGGAGTGGATCCACCTGGTCGACCTCGACGCGGCCTTCGGGCGCGGGCACAACCGCGAGCTGCAGGCCGAGATCGTCGGCCGGCTCGACATCGACGTGGAGATGAGCGGCGGGATCCGCGACGACGAGTCGCTGGCGGCCGCGATGGCGACGGGCTGCCGCCGGGTCAACATCGGCACCGCCGCCCTGGAGACGCCGGAGTGGTGCGCCCGCGCGATCGCGGACTGGGGGGACCGGGTCGCCGTCGGGCTCGACGTACGTGGCCGCACCCTGGCCGCACGTGGCTGGACCCGCGAGGGCGGCGACCTGTACGACGTGCTCGCGCGGCTCGACCAGGAGGGCTGCGCGAGGTACGTGGTCACCGACGTCGACAAGGACGGCATGTTCCAGGGCCCCAACCTGCAGCTGCTGCGAGACGTCGCCGCGGCGACGGAGCGGCCGCTGGTCGCGAGCGGCGGCATCACCGAGCTGGCGGACCTCGAGGCGCTGATGGGCCTGGTCGAGATCGGCGTCGAGGGCGCGATCATCGGCACGGCTCTCTACGAAGGCAGGTTCACGCTCACCAAGGCCCTGGAGCTGACCCGAGGAGCGGACCAGCCATGACCCTCGCCGTACGTGTCATCCCGTGCCTGGACGTCGACGGCGGCCGGGTGGTCAAGGGCGTGAACTTCCAGCAGCTGCGCGACGCGGGGGACCCGGTCGAGCTGGCCGCGCTCTACGACGAGCAGGGCGCCGACGAGCTCACGTTTCTCGACATCTCGGCCTCCCACGAGGGCCGCGCCACCACCCTCGACATCGTCAGCCGGACAGCCGAGCAGGTCTTCATCCCGCTGACGGTCGGCGGCGGCATCTCCACCACCGACGACGTCGACACCCTCCTGCGGGCCGGCGCCGACAAGATCGCGGTCAACACCGCCGCGATCCACCGCCCGGAACTGGTCGCCGAGATCGCCGACCGGTTCGGCAGCCAGGTCCTCGTGCTGTCCGTGGACGCCCGCCGGGCGCGGGACACGGACTCCGGCTTCGAGGTGACCACCCACGGGGGCCGGAAGTCCGCGGGCCTCGACGCGATCGCCTGGGCCAGGCAGGCCTGCGACCTCGGCGCGGGGGAGATCCTCCTCAACGCGATGGACGCGGACGGCACGCGGGAGGGCTTCGACCTCGACCTGATCCGCGCCGTACGCCGCGAGGTCACGGTCCCGGTGATCGCGAGCGGTGGCGCCGGGGCGGCCGCGCACTTCCCGCCGGCCGTCGACGCGGGAGCCGACGCCGTGCTCGCCGCGAGCGTCTTCCACTTCGGCACGCTGACCATCGCCGAGGTCAAGTCCGCTTTGGCCGAAACCGGGCATCCCGTGCGTTGAGTGGGTGAGCTTCGCTGGCCTTCACGACCGGCGGTTCCCTAGAACGTCCCCAGGCTCGCGCGGCGGAGCTTGGCCACCCTCTCGTCCGGCCCGGCGAAGGCGATCTCGCGCACCTGGTCCCGGCCGTGCAGGTAGAAGACGATCTCGGTCACCGGACCGCTCAGCTCGACCGGGTCGCTGCCCGGCATGAACGTCGACGTCTCGTCGGTGTCGGTGCGCCGGACGACCACGGGCACGCCGGCCGAGCGGACCAGCGCGGTGCCCTGCGAGCGCAGGGCCTTCCAGAGCACGTCGGGGGCGTCCTGGGGGAGGCTGCGCCGCCGCCAGCCGGCCTGTGCCCTCCGGATGTCCTCGTGGTGCACGAAGAGCTCCAGGGTGTTGAAGGCAGCGTCGACCGGCGGCAGCGCGTAGAAGGAGAGACGGTTCTTCCGGAGCCGTTCGACGAGTCGCTCGAACGGCTGCTTCTTCAGTCTCGCCATCTCCTTCTCCGTCAGCCCGGACAGCGGAGAGAGGGCGATCCCGAGTGCCCCCAGCACGCTGCTCTCGCGGACGAGCATGTGACAGATCAGGTCCTTCACGTCCCAGCCCTCGCAGAGCGTGGGCGCCTTCGGGCCGACGCTGCGGGCGGTCTCGCAGAGGGCCTGGCGCTCCATCCGCACGTACTCTGCGCGGAGTGGGGGCAACCCTGGCATGGCCGGAGCCTAAGGCGTTGCGGACGGGCACGCCTATGGACCGCGTCCCCTGACTGGACCGTTCGATCCGCGCCGTGAGGATTCCGGCGGCGTCGGCGTCAGGGAATAGCGTGGCCAGCCGGGCGAGTTGCCCGGAGCGGGGGCTGGCGGAGGAGGCTGGGTGAGCGAGGGAGCGACCACTCGCGAGGGCTTCGCCGTCCTCTGGGTCGCGATCAAGCGGGAGCGGGGCATCTTCGCGCTGTCCACGCTCGGGAGCCTCCTGTTCGGCGCGCTGACCGTCGCCGACGCCTGGGTGCTCGGGTGGGCGACCGACCACGTCGTCCTGCCCGCCTTCCGGGACGGCGAGATCGGCAGCGGGCTGCTCGTCGCGGTCGTCGCCCTGTTCCTCGGCGTCGCCATCCTCCGGGCCGTGGGCATCGTGGCCCGACGGCTCGGAGCCGGCGTCATGCAGTACAGGATGCAGGCCCACTACCGCCGCGACGTCACCCGCCAGTACCTCCGCCTGCCGATGGAGTGGCACCAGCGACACCCCACCGGGCAGCTGCTCTCCAACGCCAACTCCGACGTCGAGGCCGCGTGGGGCCCGATCGCGCCGCTGCCGATGGCCGTCGGCACGGTGGCGATGATGGTCATCGCCGTCGTCCAGATGCTGCTCGCCGACCTCGTGCTGGCGATCGTCGGGCTGCTGGTCTTCCCGGCCGTGGTCGCCGCCAACCTGCTCTACCAACGCCTCGCCTCGCCACTCATGACGCGGGCCCAGCAGCTGCGCGCCGAGGTCAGCGAGATCGCCCACGAGTCGTTCGACGGGGCGATGGTGGTCAAGACGCTCGGCCGCGAGAGCGAGGAGACCAGGCGCTTCGCGGCCAAGGCCGAGGAGCTCCGCGACGTCAACATCCGCGCCGGCCGGATCCGGGCGGCGTTCGACCCCGCTCTCGCGGCGCTGCCCAACCTCGGCGTGCTGCTCGTGCTGGCGGTCGGGGTCTCCCGCGTGCTCAACGGCCAGTCGGTGGCCGGCGACGTCGTCACCGTCTCCTACCTGCTGACCATCGTGTCCTTCCCGATCCGGTCGATCGGCTGGCTGCTGGGCGAGTTCCCGCGCAGCGTCGTCGGCTTCCGCCGCGTCTCGGCCGTGCTCGAGGCGACCGGTGAGATGCCGTACGGCGACCGCTCGCTGCCGCCGGCCCCGAACGGGTCGCGCGCCGGCGCCCGCCTGGAGCTGGAGCACGTCGGCTACGCCTACGACCCCGACCAACCGGTGCTCGAGGACGTGTCGTTCACCGTCGACCCGGGCCGCACGGTGGCCGTCGTCGGCGCGACCGCTGCGGGCAAGAGCACCCTGACCACGCTGCTCACCAGGCTTGTCGACCCCGACCGGGGCGTGATCCGGGTCGAGGGCATCGACCTGCGCGACCTCGCCCACGGCGCGCTCGCCGACGCGGTGGCCGTGGTGCCGCAGTCGGCGTTCCTGTTCGACGACACCGTCCGCGGCAACGTCACCCTCGGGGCCGACATCTCCGACGCGGACGTCTGGGAGGCGCTGCGCGTCGCCCAGGCCGACGGTTTCGTCGCGGCCCTGCCCGACAGCCTCGACACCAAGCTCGGCGAGCGGGGCACGTCGCTCTCCGGCGGCCAGCGCCAGCGCATCTCCCTGGCCCGGGCCCTGGTCCGCCGACCGCGCCTGCTGGTGCTCGACGACGCGACCTCCGCGGTCGACCCCGAGGTCGAGGCGCGGATCCTCGGCGCCCTGCGGTCCGGGGCCGCGGAGTCCACTCTCGTGGTCGTCGCCTACCGCAAGGCCACCATCGGGCTGGCCGACGAGGTCGTGCACCTCGAGGACGGACGGGTCGCCGCGCGCGGCACCCACGAGGAGCTGCTGGCCGGCAGTCCGGCGTACGCCCGGCTCGTCAACGCCTATGAGCAGGCCAGGGAGTCTGCGGAGGCGGGTGACGCGTCGTGAGCGCACTCGGCAACTCGGGCACCCAGATGGACAGCGGCGAGGACATCGGTGCGATCGACACCATCCGCCGCGGTGTGGCGTTCTCGCCCGAGCTGACCGAGGGCATCCGCGTCACCCTCCTGCTCGCCGTGCTGGCGTCGGTCGGCCAGGTCGTGGTCCCCGTGGCGGTGCAGCAGACCCTCGACCACGGCATCCACGGCAAGGGCGGCCCGGACGTCGGCTTCACGGTGGTGATGGGACTGCTGGCCGCCGTGGCGATCGGGGTCGCGAGCTTCGCGTCGTACCTGATGACCTCGCGCCTGTTCACCACCTCCGAGCGCGGCCTGGCCACGCTGCGCATCAAGGCGTTCCGCCACGTCCACGACCTGCCGCTGCTCACCCAGAACACCGAGCGACGGGGCGCCCTGGTCTCCCGGGTCACCAGCGACGTCGACCAGGTCAGCCAGTTCCTGGTGTTCGGCGGGCTGCTCTTCATCGTCAGCATCGGCCAGGTGCTCGTCGCGACCGTGGTGATGGTCCTCTACTCCTGGCAGCTCGCGCTCGTCGTGTGGGTCGCCTTCGCGCCGCTGTTCTTGTCGCTGCGCTACTTCCAGCGCAAGCTGTCGGCCGCCTACGGCATGGTCCGCCGGCAGGTCGGCGTGTTGTTGTCGGCCATCTCCGAGCCGGTCGTCGGCGCGGCCGTGGTCCGCTCGTACGCCGTCGAGGCTCGCACCCAGGCACGCATCGACGAGGCGATCGACGAGTTCAAGGCGGCCAGCACCCGCGCGCAGGGGTTCACGGCGTTCTCGTTCTCCCTGGGCGGCGTCTCCGCCGGCCTCGCCAACGCGGGCGTGATCGTGATCGGCGTGCTGCTCGGCTTCGCCGGCGACCTCACCTCCGGCGAGGTGCTGGCCTTCGCCTTCCTGGTGTCGCTGTTCGTGGGCCCGGTCCAGATGGGCACCCAGATCCTGACCGACGCCCAGAACGCCATCGCGGGCTGGCGACGGGTCATCGGCATCCTCGAGACGCCGGCCGACCTCGTCGACCCGGGTCCCGACGGTGCGGTGCTGCCCCGTGGACCGATCGACGTCCGCTTCGAGCACGTCGACTTCGCCTATCCGGACGGCCCGCTCGTGCTCCGCGACGTCGACCTCGAGATCGGCGCCGGCACGCGGCTGGCGATCGTCGGCGAGACCGGCTCGGGCAAGTCGACGTTCGCCAAGCTGCTGACCCGGCTCATGGACCCGACCTCGGGGACGGTCCGGCTCGACGGCGTCGACCTGAAGAAGGTCGCCCAGAGGTCGCTGCGGCAGAGCGTCGTGCTCGTCCCCCAGGAAGGCTTCCTGTTCGACGACACCCTGGCGGCCAACCTGCGCTACGGGCTGCTCGAAGCAACCGACGCCTACATGCTGTTCGCCGTCGAGGAGCTCGGTCTGACCGACTGGCTGGAGAGCCTGCCCCGCGGCCTGCAGACCCAGGTCGGCCAGCGGGGCGAGTCGCTCTCGGCGGGCGAGCGCCAGCTCGTGGCCCTGCTGCGCGCCCAGCTCGCCGACCCCGACCTGCTGGTGCTCGACGAGGCCACGTCGGCCGTCGACCCCGCTCTCGAGATGCGCATCGGCCTCGCGCTCGAGCGGCTGATGCGCGGGCGGACCTCCGTCACGATCGCGCACCGGCTCTCGACCGCCGAGAACGCCGACGAGGTGGTCGTCGTCGACCGCGGCCGGATCGTCCAGCGCGGGCCGCACGCCGACCTGGTCCGGCAGGAGGGCAGCGTGTACGCCGGCCTGCACGCCAGCTGGATCGCGCAGCAGGGCTCACCGACCGGCTGAGAGACTGGTCCGCGTGACGTCCCTGGACCCCGCCGTCGCCGGCCGCCTCAAGCGGTCCGCCGACGGGCTCGTGCCCGCTGTCGTGCAGCAGCACGACACCGGCGAGGTGCTGATGCTGGGCTGGATGGACGACGAGGCGCTGGCCCGGACGCTGACGAGCGGGCGGGCGACGTTCTGGAGCCGCAGCCGCCAGGAGTACTGGGTCAAGGGCGAGACGTCCGGCCACCGCCAGTGGGTCAAGGAGGTCCGGCTCGACTGCGACGCAGACACGCTGCTGGTCAAGGTCGACCAGGAGGGGCCCGCCTGCCACACGGGGTCCCGGAGCTGCTTCGACTCCGACCTGCTGTTTGCCGCCGATGGCTGAGCCTCGTCGGACGTTCGCGCCGGTCGTGCTGGCCGGTCTCGCGTCCGGGGGGCTGGCGGCGGTGGCAGGCAACCGGGCCTGGGTGGCGTGGACGGGGACGGGGAAGGGCGATCACTCACTCCTGACGATCACCGGCGACGACACCGCCACCGTCCCGCTGGGCGGCGCGCTGGCGTTGGTGCTCCTGGCCTGCTGGGGCGTGGTGCTGGTGACCCGGGGCCGGGTCAGGCGCGTCATCGCGTGCGTCGGGGTGGCCACCTCGGTCGGCATGGTGGCGACCGCGGTGCTGGGGTTCCGGTCCGCCACCGACGGCCTTCGCGACGATCTCGCCGAGCTGGGCGCTGACTCCCTGACCACGGGGTCGACTGCGTGGTACTGGACCTACCTCGTGTGCGCCGTCCTGGCCGTCGTCGCCACGGTCGCGGCCGTCCGCCTGGCTCCGGCGTGGCCGGAGATGGGCAGCCGGTACGACGCACCCGGATCGGCGCCGGCACCCCGCGAGGAGACCGGCCTCGACCTCTGGAAGGCCATGGACGAAGGACGCGACCCGACCCTTCCCGATCGGCGGCGCGCGGACCCCTAGACTGTCGCCGGACCCCGACCGGCCGCCTCGCGCAAGGAGCACGTATGGCCCACCACGGCAACACTCCCGCAGCCTGGACCGCCGTCACGGTGGCGATGGTCGGGTTCGTCGTCGGCGGCGTCGGGCTCATGCTCGACCCGGTCAGCATCGCCGTGTTCTGGGTCGGCGTGGCCATCGGCGTCGCCTCGCTGGTGGTCTTCGTGGTGATGGCCAAGATGGGCATGAACGACTGACTGGACGCGCCTCCGCCCGTGTTGTCCTGGGATGAGAGGCTTTTCCGCATGTCCGTGCTCGACGAGATCGTCGTCGGCGTCCGCGACGACCTCACCCGGCGCCGGGCGGAGGTCCCCGAAGCCGACCTGCGCGCCGCGCTCGCCGACGCCCCGGCGCCGCGCGACCCGATGCCGGACTTCCGCGCGCCGTCGGTCAGCGTGATCGCCGAGGTGAAGCGGCGCAGCCCGAGCAGGGGCGACCTGGCGGCGATCCCGGACCCCGCGGCGCTCGCCACGGCGTACGCCGCCGGCGGGGCCGCCGCCATCAGCGTGCTCACCGAGCAGCGCCGGTTCGGCGGCAGCCTCGACGACCTGCGTGCGGTCCGCGCGGCCGTCGACACCCCGCTGCTGCGCAAGGACTTCATCGTCGACGGCTACCAGCTGCTCGAGGCCCGGGCCGCCGGCGCCGACCTGGCCCTTCTCATCGTCGCGGCCCTCGCGGACGACGAGCTGCGACGCCTGCACGACCAGGCCCGCGACCTCGGGCTGACCGTGCTGGTCGAGGTGCACGACGAGCCCGAGACCGAGCGCGCCATCGACCTCGGCGCCGAGCTGATCGGCGTGAACGCCCGCAACCTGAAGACCCTCGAGGTGGACGAGGCGACCTTCGCGAAGGTCACGCCGCTGGTGCCCCAGGACCGGGTGCTCGTGGCCGAGTCCGGCATCACCGGCCCCGGCGACGTCGCACGCTACGTCGCCGACGGCGCCCGCGTGGTCCTGGTCGGGGAGGCGCTGGTGCGCGACGGCGACCCCGAGGCCGCCGTTCGCGCCATGAGGGAGGCGGGTCGATGACCACCGAGTCCTCCTGGGACGCCGACCGCGACGGCTGGTTCGGCGACGCCGGCGCCCAGCAGTGGGGCGGCCGCTACATGCCCGAGGCGCTGGTCGCCGCGCTCGACGAGCTGACCGTGGCCTGGCAGGACGCGATGGCCGACGAGTCCTTCCGGGCCGAGTTCGACGCGATCCTGCGCGACTACGCCAACGTGCCGAGCCCTCTGTACGAAGCGACCCGCCTCTCCGAGCAGGTCGGCTGCCGGGTGCTGCTCAAGCGCGAGGACCTCAACCACACCGGCGCGCACAAGATCCGCAACGTGCTGGGTCAGGCGCTGCTCACCCGACGGATGGGCAAGACCCGGGTGATCGCCGAGACGGGCGCCGGCCAGCACGGCGTCGCCAGTGCCACGGCCGCGGCGTACTTCGGCCTCGACTGCACCGTGTACATGGGCTCGGTCGACATGAAGCGCCAGGCACTCAACGTCGTCCGGATGCGGCTGCTCGGCGCCACCGTCGTACCGGTCGACACCGGCAGCGGCACGCTCAAGGACGCCATCAACGAGGCGTTCCGCGACTGGGTCGCCAGCGTCGACCACACGGCGTACCTCTTCGGGACCGCCGCCGGGCCGCACCCGTTCCCGAGCATGGTCCGCGACTTCGCGCGCGGCATCGGCGACGAGGCCCGCGCCCAGTGCCTCGAGCAGTACGGGCGGCTGCCCGACGCGATCGCGGCGTGCGTGGGCGGCGGCTCGAACGCGATCGGCCTGTTCCAGGCGTTCCTCGGGGACGCCGAGGTCGAGATCCACGGCTTCGAGCCGGGCGGCGAGGGGGTCGACACCGGTCGCCACGCCGCGACCATCCATGCCGGTGCGGACGGCGTGCTGCACGGCGCGCGGACCTACGTGCTCCAGGACGAGGACGGCCAGACCATCGAGTCGCACTCGATCTCCGCCGGGCTCGACTACCCCGGCGTGGGCCCGCAGCACGCGCACCTCGCCTCGACCGGCCGGGCGACGTACACGCCGGTCACCGACGCCGAGGCGATGGAGGCTCTCGCGCTGCTGAGCCGTACCGAGGGCATCATCCCGGCGATCGAGTCCGCGCACGCGGTGGCCGGGGCGGTCGAGGTCGGCAGGCGGCTGGCGGCGGAGAAGGGGCCCGAGGCGATCATCCTGGTCAACCTCAGCGGCCGGGGCGACAAGGACATGGAGACCGCTCTCGACTGGTTCGACCTCGGCGGCCAGAAGTGACCGTGCAGACCGTGTCGGTCGCGTTCGAGAAGGCCAGGGCCGACGGCCGGGCCGCGCTGGTGGGGTACCTGCCCGCCGGCTTCCCCACCGTCGAGCGCGGCATCGACGCGCTGAAGGCGCTCGTCGACTCCGGCTGCGACGCGATCGAGATCGGGCTGCCCTACAGCGACCCCGTGATGGACGGTCCGACGATCCAGACCGCCGCCCAGCAGGCGTTGGACAACGGCGTGCGCACCCGCGACGTGCTGGCCACCGTCGAGGCCGTGGCCGCCACCGGCACGCCCACGCTCGTGATGACCTACTGGAACCCCGTCGAGCGGTACGGCGTCGACCGGTTCGCCGGCGACCTCGCCTCCGCCGGGGGAGCAGGCCTCATCACGCCGGACATCACCCCCGACGCCCGCACGGACTGGGTGGCCGCCGCCGACGCCCACGGCCTCGACAAGGTCTTCCTGGTGGCGCCGTCGTCGACCGACGAGCGCGTCCGGATGACGGTGGCCGCCTGTCGCGGCTTCGTCTACGCCACCGCCGTGATGGGGGTGACCGGCGCCCGCGCCACGACCAGCGAGCTCGCGGGCCCGCTCGTCGAGCGCACCAGGGCCGCCATCGCCGACCTGGGGACCGACCTCCCGGTGGCCGTCGGGCTCGGCGTCAGCAACGGCGACCAGGCGGCCGAGGTGGCGTCGTACGCCGACGGGGTGATCGTCGGCAGCGCGTTCGTGCGGACCCTGCTCGACCACCCCGACGACCCGGCGGCCGGGGTGGCGGCCCTCGGGGTGCTCACCGCCGACCTGGCGGACGGGGTGCGCCGTGGCCGGTAGGGCTCGCGGCGTCCTCGCCGCGGCGCTGCTCCCGCTCGTGCTCGTGCTCGGGGGGTGCGGAGGCGATGACGGGGCGCTCACGGGTGCCGTGCTCGACCAGCCGTACCTCGTGCCGCCGACGCCGCTCATCGCGACCGACGGGGCGTCGTACTCGCTCGCGGACAGCACCGACAAGCGCCTGACGCTGGTGTTCTTCGGCTACACCCACTGCCCCGACGTGTGCACCCTCGTGATGTCCACGCTGGCCTCGGCGGTCACCCGGCTCGACGACGACGACCGCGCCGACGTCGACGTGGTGTTCGTGACCACCGACCCGAGCCGCGACACCGAGCAGGTGCTGCGCAACTACCTCGACCGGTTCGACTCCTCGTTCATCGGCCTCACCGGCCCCCTCCCGGACATCATCACCGTCGGGAAGGGCCTGGCCGTCTCCGTCGACCACGGGCACAAGCTGCCGAGCGGCGGGTACGACGTCACGCACGGCACCGCGGTCCTCGGCATCGACGGCAAGGACGAGGTGCCGATCGTCTGGACCCAAGGCACGTCCGCCACGCAGTTCGCCTCCGACATCCACCAGCTGCTGGACACCTAGGACGCGCCCATGCTCTCCTCGCTCCCGGACATCGTCGTCCTCTCGATCCCGAGCCCCAGCCAGGCCGTGTGGCACCTCGGGCCGGTGCCGATCCGCGGGTACGCCCTGTCGATCATCGTCGGGATCATCGCCGCGATCTGGATCGGCGAGAAGCGCTGGGTGGCCCGTGGCGGTCAGCCGGGCGAGGTCGCGGACGTCTCGGTGTGGGCGGTCCCGTTCGGCGTGGTCGGCGGGCGGATCTACCACGTGATCACCGACAACGACCTGTACTTCGGCAAGGGCGGCCACCCGATCGAGGCGCTGTACATCTGGCGGGGCGGCCTCGGCGTGTGGGGGGCGATCGCCCTGGGAGCGGTCGGCGTGCTGATCGCCTGCCGGCTGCGCGGCATCAAGTGGCTGCCGATGGCCGATGCGCTGGCGCCGGGCGTGCTGGTCGCGCAGGCCATCGGACGCTGGGGCAACTGGTTCAACCAGGAGCTGTTCGGCAAGCCCACCGACCTGCCGTGGGGACTGAGGATCGCTCCCGACTTCCGGCCGCCGGGGTACGAGGACTTCGCCACCTTCCACCCGACGTTCCTCTATGAGTTCGTCTGGAACCTGCTCGCCTTCGCCGTGATCATCTGGCTCGACCGGCGCTACCAGCTCGGCCACGGCCGGGTGCTCGCCCTGTACGTGATGGGCTACACCCTCGGCCGCGCCTGGACCGAGATGCTCCGCATCGACACCGTGCAGCTGAACAACGTCCTCGGCCTGCGCCTGAACGTCTGGACCTCGATCGTGCTGTTCGTCGCCGCCGCGACGTACTTCGTCTGGGTCGGCCGCCGACGTCTGGGCCGTGAGGAGTCGGTGTACGTCGAGGCCGAGCGCAGCGAGGCCGAGACGGACACCGACACCGATTCGTCTGCGGTCTGACCTGGCGTCTGCCGCTGAGCCGACACAGACGAATCGACTGGGGGCGTGAACGAGCGGGTGGCTCCTCAGTCGGCCTGACCCCGCTCGACCGCGTCCTGGTACTTGCCGAGCAACCTGACCCACACCCGGATGGCACGGTCGCTGATCGCCGCCTTGCTCAGGCTCGGCCAGTCCGCGTACATCACGGCGGCTTCGGCGGGGTGGTTCGTGGACACCCACCCGGAGAAGGGGCGCCACATCTGCGAGGCAAAGCCGTCGGGCCCCCCGGTCGTTGTCAGGATGCCGTCGACGACGTGACCGTCCTCGACGGTGAGCACCAGCGTGTCCGTGAACGGCCCACGCCCGAGCCGCTGTGAGCCGAAGCCGTGGTAGTCGAACGTGCACACGACCGTCGTCGGTCCCTTTGCCGTGCAGGGCCCAGGTGTGGCCACGAACCCGGTGGCCTCCAACCAGCGCGCCTGTCGGGTCATCCAGTCGATGTCCCGCGGGGCAGACCAGATCGTGAGGTGGGCGCCCGGCGCGAGGTACGTCTTGGCACGCGCCAGGTCGTGGGCCGTGAAGGCAGCGAGGAAGTCGGTCGCCACCTCTGAGGTCGAGGTGCCGGGTTCTCCGGTGGGCGAAGGGGTCCGCGACCCGTCATCGCTGGTGCCGACCACGATCGTGGCTACGACGACGCCGGCAGCGAGCGCCAGGATGCCTGCCCCGCGCGTCAGCCGGCGCCGGCTCGAGTCGTGCTGGACCACGCGTTCCAGGGTCTCGAGGCCGGTCCGGGTGTCGGTGCTCTCCATGGCTTCCTCCGCGTGGTGCTGCAGGACCTCGCCGAGCCGACGTTCCAGCTGTTCGGTGTTCACGTCGCCGCCTCCAGGGTGCGGGCAAGGGCGGCCAGGCCGCGGCTCGCGTGCTTCTTGACCGAGCCGCGGGACACCTCGAGCGTCTCGGCGATCTCCGCCTCGCTCTGCTCGAGGTAGTAGCGCAGGACGAGCACCTGCCGTTGCCGGGCAGGTAGCGCCCTGACGGCCTGCCACAGACGTTCGGCCTCGTCGTGCTCGACGGCGTCCTGCTCGGCGGATGACCGCCCTTCGGGAACGGGGACCAGACGGGGGAGCGCGACGACGACCCTGCGGCCGTGCCGGAGCCGGTCGCGTCCGCCGTTGACCACGGCCTTGTTCAGGTAGGCGACCGCGGAACCCGGGTCGCGCAGGTGGCTCCACCGGCGGTGCAGGCCGACGAACGCCTCCTGGACGACATCCTCGGCGGTCTCCCGGTCGTCGACGAGCAGCGCTGCGAGGCCCACCAGCCGGCGGTGGTGGGCCAGGAACAGGTTCGACACGGCGACGGTCCGTCCGAACCCCTCGGATTCGCGCACGGTGCCCGCCTCGAGCTGGTGGCCGACGGCTTCCACGATGGATCAGACGTCTCAGCGTGGCGCGGGTTGACCGAGATCGACAAGCAGATGGCTGTCCGGTCTGTGGGCGCGTGACCTGGCGGACCGGTCGCCAGTTGTTAGATTGGCGCTCCCGGGGCCAGTGTCGTCCCCTCCACCACGCGCGCCAGCACCTGACCACCGCGGCAGACGACCACGACGGGAGCCCCCCGCCATGCGTGCACCGTTGGCACACCCCCAGCAGGGCCTGTACGACCCACGCTTCGAGCACGACGCCTGTGGCGTGGCGTTCGTGGCGACGCTGACCGGCGTACCGAGCCGCACGATCGTCGACCAGGCGCTCACCGCCCTGCGCAACCTCGACCACCGCGGCGCCGCGGGCGCCGAGGTCAACTCCGGCGACGGGGCCGGGATCCTGCTGCAGGTCCCCGACGCGTTCCTGCGCGAGGTGGTCGACTTCGACCTGCCGCCCGCGCACTCGTACGCCGTCGGCACGGGCTTCTTCGCCGGTGACGCCGACGACCCCGACAGCCTCGACAAGGCACGTCACCGGATCGAGGAGCTCGCGGGCGAGGAGGGCCTGGCCGTGCTCGGCTGGCGCGAGGTGCCGGTGCAGGCCGACGCGCTCGGCGCGATGGCGCGCAGCGCGATGCCGAGGTTCGTGCAGGTGTTCGTGGCCGGCGCCGGCTCACGGGTCGCGGGGATGGCCCTGGAGCGCCAGGCGTTCTGCCTGCGCAAGCGCGCGGAGAAGGAGGCCGACGTCTACTTCCCGTCCCTCTCCTCGCGCACCCTCGTCTACAAGGGGATGCTCACCACCGACCAGCTCGACAGCTTCTTCCCCGACCTGGCCGACGAGCGGGTCGCCTCCGCGCTGGCCGTCGTGCACTCGCGGTTCTCGACCAACACGTTCCCGAGCTGGCCGCTCGCGCACCCGTTCCGCTTCATCGCGCACAACGGCGAGATCAACACGGTGATGGGCAACCGCAACTGGATGCGGGCGCGGGAGGCGCTGCTCGCCTCCGACCTGATCCCGGGCGACCTGGACCGGCTGTTCCCGATCTGTACCCCGGGCGCCTCCGACTCCGCGTCCTTCGACGAGGTGCTCGAGCTGCTCCACCTCGGTGGCCGTTCCCTGCCGCACGCCGTGCTGATGATGATCCCGGAGGCCTGGGAGAACCACGCCGAGATGGACGCCCAGCGGCGTGCCTTCTACGCGTTCCACGCCTCGGTGATGGAGCCCTGGGACGGGCCCGCCTGCGTGGTCTTCACCGACGGGTCGCAGATCGGCGCCGTCCTCGACCGCAACGGCCTGCGCCCCTCGCGCTACTGGGTCACGAACGACGGCCTCGTCGTGCTCGCTTCCGAGGTCGGCGTGCTCGACCTCGACCCGGCGACGATCGTCCGCAAGGGCCGCCTCCAGCCGGGCCGCATGTTCCTCGTCGACACCGACGAGAACCGCATCATCGAGGACGAGGAGATCAAGTCCGAGCTCGCCGCCGAGCACCCGTACGACGAGTGGCTGCACGCCGGCATGGTGCACCTCGGCGACGTCCCCGAGCGCGAGCACATCGTGCACACCCACTCCTCGGTGACCCGTCGCCAGCAGATCTTCGGCTACACCGAGGAGGAGCTGCGGATCCTGCTCACGCCGATGGCCAACACGGGGGCCGAGCCGATCGGGTCGATGGGAACCGACAGCCCGATCGCGGCGCTCAGCGACAAGCCGCGGATGCTCTTCGACTACTTCAGCCAGCTCTTCGCCCAGGTGACCAACCCGCCCCTCGACGCGATCCGCGAGGAGCTGGTCACCTCGCTCGCCGGCAGCATCGGCCCGGAGGCCAACCTCCTCGACCCGACGCCGGCGTCGTGCCGCCAGGTGCAGCTGCCGTTCCCGGTCTTCTCCAATGACGACCTCGCCAAGATCCGCCACATCAACCGCGACGGCGACATGCCCGGGTTCGTCACGCACGTGGCCCGCGGCCTGTACGACGTCGAGGGCGGTGGCGAGGCGCTGGCGCGCCGCCTCGACGAGATCTGCGTCGAGATCTCTGCTGCGATCGCCGACGGCGCCCGCATCATCGTGCTGTCCGACCGGCACTCGACGGCCGAGCTCGCGCCGATCCCGTCGCTGCTGCTCACCGGCGCCGTCCACCACCACCTGGTGCGCGAGAAGACGCGCACCCAGGTCGGCCTGCTCGTCGAGACCGGCGACGTCCGCGAGGTGCACCACGTGGCGCTGCTGATCGGGTACGGCGCCGCCGCCGTCAACCCGTACCTCGCCATGGAGTCCGTCGAGGACCTGGCCCGCGACGGCTTCTACGTGAAGGTCGAGCCGGAGGTCGCCGTCAAGCACCTCATCAAGGCGCTCGGCAAGGGCGTGCTCAAAGTGATGTCGAAGATGGGCGTCTCCACGGTCGCGTCGTACACGGGTGCCCAGATCTTCGAGGCGGTCGGCCTGGCCACCGACGTCGTCGACCGCTACTTCACCGGCACCACCTCCAAGCTCGGCGGCGTCGGGCTCGACGTGATCGCCGAGGAGGTCGCCCGCCGCCACGCCACGGCGTACCCCCGCGGCGGCATCTCCCCCGCACACCGCGAGCTGGACACCGGCGGGGAGTACCAGTGGCGCCGCGACGGCGAGCCGCACCTGTTCGACCCGGACACCGTGTTCCGGCTGCAGCACGCCACGCGGGCGGGGCGCTACGACGTCTTCAAGCAGTACACCGCGCGCGTCGACGAGCAGTCGCAGCGGCTGATGACGCTGCGCGGGCTGTTCCGGTTCCGGGAGAGGGAGCCGATCGACATCGACGAGGTCGAGCCCGTCGAGTCGATCGTCAAGCGGTTCTCGACCGGCGCGATGTCGTACGGCTCGATCAGCCAGGAGGCCCACGAGACGCTGGCGATCGCGATGAACCGGATCGGCGCGAAGTCCAACACCGGTGAGGGCGGCGAGGACGCCGACCGGTTGCACGACCCCGAACGCCGCAGCTCGATCAAGCAGGTCGCGTCGGGCCGCTTCGGCGTGACGTCGGAGTACCTCACCAACGCCGACGACATCCAGATCAAGATGGCCCAGGGCGCCAAGCCGGGGGAGGGCGGCCAGCTGCCCGGCCACAAGGTCTACCCGTGGGTCGCGCGCACGCGGTACTCCACTCCCGGCGTGGGTCTGATCAGCCCGCCGCCGCACCACGACATCTACTCCATCGAGGACCTCAAGCAGCTCATCCACGACCTCAAGAACGCCAACCCGGCGGCGCGGATCCACGTGAAGCTGGTGGCCGAGGTCGGTGTCGGGACGGTCGCGGCCGGCGTCTCCAAGGCGCACGCCGACGTGGTGCTGATCTCCGGCCACGACGGCGGCACCGGCGCCTCGCCGCTCACCTCGCTCAAGCACGCCGGCGGTCCCTGGGAGCTCGGCCTCGCCGAGACCCAGCAGACGCTGCTGCTCAACGGGCTGCGCGACCGGATCGTGGTGCAGACCGACGGCCAGCTCAAGACCGGCCGCGACGTCATGATCGCGGCCCTGCTGGGCGCCGAGGAGTTCGGCTTCGCGACGGCGCCGTTGGTGGTCAGCGGCTGCATCATGATGCGGGTCTGCCACCTGGACACCTGCCCGGTCGGCGTGGCCACCCAGAACCCCGTGCTCCGCGAGCGGTTCACCGGCAAGCCGGAGTTCGTGGTCACCTTCTTCGAGTACATCGCCCAGGAGGTCCGCGAGCTGCTCGCCCAGCTGGGCTTCCGCAGCATCGAGGAGGCCATCGGCCGGGCCGACGCGCTCGACGTCGCCGAGGCGGTGGACCACTGGAAGGCCGCGGGCCTGGACCTGACCCCGGTGCTGCACGTGCCGGCGTACCAGGACGTCTTCCCCGACCAGGACCCGCGCTGCACGAAGAGCCAGGACCACGGCCTCGACAAGGCGCTCGACAACGAGCTCGTCGCGCTCGCCGAGGACGCACTCGAGCGCGGCGAGCCGGTGCGGGCGAGCCTGCCGGTGCGCAACGTGAACCGCACCGTCGGCACGATCCTCGGCCACGAGGTGACCAAGAGGTACGCCGGCGCCGGGCTGCCCGACGACACCATCGACCTGACCCTGACCGGGTCGGCGGGGCAGTCGTTCGGCGCGTTCGTGCCGCGCGGCATCACGCTGCGGCTCGAGGGCGACGCCAACGACTACCTCGGCAAGGGCCTCTCCGGCGGGCGGATCATCGTCCGGCCCGACCGGTCGGCGACGTTCGCCGCGGAGGAGCAGATCATCGCGGGCAACGTCATCGGGTACGGCGCCACGGGCGGCGAGATCTTCCTGCGCGGGCAGGTGGGGGAGCGGTTCTGCGTGCGCAACTCCGGTGCCACCGCGGTGGTCGAGGGGGTCGGCGATCACGGCTGCGAGTACATGACCGGTGGCCGTGCCGTCGTGCTCGGCCCGACCGGTCGCAACTTCGCGGCCGGGATGTCGGGTGGGTACGCCTTCGTGCTCGACCTCGACGAGGGCCGGGTCAACCCCGAGCTCGTCGAGCTCGGGCCGGTCGAGGGCGAGACTGCCGAGGAGCTGCGCGGCCTGGTGCGGCGCCACCACGAGGAGACCGGCTCCGCGGTCGCCGAGGCGCTGCTGGCCGACTGGCCGGCCGCGCTGGCGAGGTTCACCGAGGTGATGCCCAGCGACTACAAGCGGGTGCTCGAGGCGAAGGCCGAGGCGATCGAGGACGGCCTCGACGACCACGAGGCGGAGGCGCGGATCATGGCGGTGCTGCATGGCTGACCCCAAGGGCTTCCTCCACCACGACCGCGAGGTCGCCCAGCGGCGGCCGGTCGAGGAGCGGATCAACGACTGGCACGAGGTCTACCCCGGCGGCGTCGGCCGGGCGCTGCTGCCGATCATCTCCACGCAGGCCGGCCGGTGCATGGACTGCGGAATCCCCTTCTGCCACCAGGGCTGCCCGCTCGGCAACATCATCCCGGAGTGGAACGACCTGGTCTGGCGCGGCGACTGGGACGGCGCAATGGACCGGCTGCACGCCACGAACAACTTCCCGGAGTTCACCGGGCGGCTGTGCCCGGCGCCGTGCGAGACGGCGTGCGTCCTGGGTATCAACCAGGATCCGGTCACGATCAAGAACGTCGAGGTCGCGATCATCGACAAGGCCTGGGAGTCCGGGTACGTGCGGCCGCAGCCGCCCGAGTGGCTCTCCGGCAACACGGTCGCGGTGATCGGCTCCGGGCCGGCCGGGCTGGCCGCGGCCCAGCAGCTGACGCGCGCCGGTCACACGGTGGCGGTGTACGAGCGGGCGGACAAGATCGGCGGCCTGCTGAGGTACGGCATCCCCGAGTTCAAGATGGAGAAGGCCGTCCTCGACAAGCGCCTGGACCAGATGCGCCGCGAGGGCACGGTCTTCCGCGCCGGCGTCGAGGTCGGCGTCGACCTGACGGCCGGGCAGCTGCAGGACAGGTACGACGCGATCGTGCTCGCCCTCGGCGCCACCATCCCGCGCGACCTGGCGGCCCCCGGACGCGAGCTGGGCGGCATCCTCCAGGCGATGGAGTTCCTGCCGCCGTCGAACCGTGCCTCGCTCGGTCTGTTGTCGGGCCAGGAGTTGGAGGACCAGGTCACCGCCGAGGGCAAGCACGTGGTGATCATCGGCGGCGGCGACACCGGCGCCGACTGCCTGGGTACGTCGACCCGGCAGGGTGCCGCGTCGATCACGCAGCTGGAGATCCTGCCCGAACCCCCCGGTGACCGGCCGGCCGGCCAGCCGTGGCCGACGTACCCGATGATCTTCCGCGTCTCCTCGGCCCACGAGGAGGCAGGGGACCGGGTGTACGCCGTGTCCACGCAGGAGTTCCTCGCGACCCCGGACGGCAACGTCCGGGCGCTCCGGCTCGTGGACGTCGTCTTCGAAGGTGGTCGCCCGGTCGAGGTGCCCGGGACGGAGCGGGAGATCCCGGCCGACCTGGTGCTGCTCGCGATGGGCTTCACCGGGCCGCAGACCGCGGGCCTGGTCGAGGACCTCGGCTGCGAGCTCGACGAGCGGGGCAACGTGCGCCGCGACGCGTCGTACGCCTCCTCGGTCGACGGTGTCTTCGTGGCCGGGGACTGCGGTCGCGGCCAGTCGCTGATCGTCTGGGCGATCGCGGAGGGGAGGGCCGCGGCGGCCGCCGTGGACGAGTACCTGACCGGCTCGACCGCCCTGCCCTCGCCGATCCCGCCCACGGCGCGTCCGCTGACCGTCTGAGCGTCGAGGTCACACGGCCGCGGCCACCAGGGCCACCAGCGGCGGGAGGCTGGACGCGGTCGTGCCGATCACGCTCCCCCCGCGCGGCCGCCAGTGGCCCAGCGCATCCGCGACACCCATCGCCAGGCTGGCCAGCAGCATGTAGGCGCACGACGTGATCACGACGGCCTCGCCGACGGCCTCGTCGCCGGTGTGCAGGATGACGAGCCCGACGATCGTGCCGACACCCGCCAGCACGTTGCGGAAGCCGACGACGAAAGCCCACATGCGCACGTCGTCGATGTTGTCGGCCTCGACGCGCAGGAACTTCCGGACGGACGGGCGGTCGAAGAGGAACAGCTCGAGCGGCGCCGTTCCCACGTAGGCCAGCGCGCCGACCAGCGCCGCGACCTGGGCCACCGCGTTCATGGCACCACCTCCGCCGTCCCGAAGCCCGGCTCCACGATAGTCCGCCGGTCGTCTGGCGAGCACCACCTTGGAACGTTCCAAGGTTCGCTACTGTGGCGGGGTGCGTAGAGCCAAGATCGTCTGCACCCTGGGTCCCGCCGTCGCCGGTGCGGAGAAGATCCGCGAGCTGGTGGCCGCCGGGATGGACGTCGCGCGGCTGAACATGAGCCACGGGACCTATGCGGACCACGAGGTGAACTACCGCCTCGTCCGGCAGATGTCGGACGAGAGCGGGCACGGCGTCGGCATCTTCGCCGACCTCCAGGGGCCCAAGATCCGGCTCGCCAAGTTCGCCGACGGCCCGGTGAAGCTGAAGAAGGGTGCGTCGTTCACGATCACCACGCGCGACGTGCCGGGTGACGCGACCGAGTGCGGGACGACGTACGACGGCCTCCCCGGCGACGTCGAGGAGGGTGACCCGATCCTCATCGACGACGGGAAGGTACGGCTGGTCGTCGACGCGGTCGACGGTCAGGACGTGCGCACGACGGTGGTGGTCCCTGGCAAGGTCAGCGACAACAAGGGCATCAACCTGCCCGGTGTGGCCGTGTCCGTCCCTGCGATGTCGGAGAAGGACATCGAGGACCTGCGCTGGGCGCTGCGGATGGGCGTGGACTTCGTGGCGCTGAGCTTCGTGCGCAGCGCGGCCGACGTCGACGACGTGCACAAGATCATGGACGAGGAGAGCCGGCGCCTCCCCGTCATCGCCAAGATCGAGAAGCCCCAGGCGCTGGAGCAGATCGACGGCATCGTGGAGGCGTTCGACGGCGTGATGGTCGCGCGTGGCGACCTCGGCGTCGAGTGCCCGCTCGAGGACGTGCCGGTCCACCAGAAGCTCGTCATCGACAAGGCCCGTCGCCGGGCGAAGCCGGTGATCGTGGCGACCCAGATGCTCGAGTCGATGATCGAGAACCCCCGCCCCACCCGCGCCGAGGCCTCGGACGTCGCCAACGCCGTCCTCGACGGCGCCGACGCGGTGATGCTCTCGGGGGAGACGAGCGTCGGGGCGTACCCGATCGTGGCCGTCGAGACGATGGCCCGGATCATCGAGTCGACCGAGGACCACGGACTCGCCCACATGGCCGCCATCGACTGGAACGACGCCAGCCGCGGCGGGATCATCGCCAAGGCCGCCGTCGACGTGGCCGAGCGCAGCGGCGCTCGCTACATCGTGGCCTTCACGCAGAGCGGCGACTCCGCCCGCCGGCTGGCCATGATCCGCACCCACATCCCCGTGCTGGCCTTCACCCCGCTCGACTCGACGCGCTCGCAGCTGGCGATGTCCTGGGGCGTGGAGACCTTCAAGACGATCAACGTCGAGCACACCGACGAGATGGTCCGCCAGGTCGACGAGCAGCTGCTCGACATCGGCCGCGTCGTCGAGGGCGACACCGTCGTCATCATCGCCGGCAGCCCGCCCGGCATCCCCGGCTCCACCAACGCCCTCCGCGTCCACCAGATGGGCGACGCCGTCAACGAGGTCGCCCCGGCGTACCACCGCTGAGCTCGTCAGCGTTTGGGGCCGATGGCCTCGTCGAGCCGTCGCACGTCGTCGCGCCGGGCAACGGAGATCGCGTTGATCCGGGGCCGGGTCCAGTGGAGGCCCATCAGGTCGAGGGCATCGGTGCAGATCGCCAGGATGTCGTCGGACCGGTTGACGAATTCCCAGCGCGGGTACTCATAGCGCTTGCGATCACCCGCCACCGTCCGGGTCGCCCAGTTGTTCGTCCGCGAGCCGTCCGAGTGGAACAGCCCGCGTAGCAGGTCTTCCGGATGGTCCCGGACGATCCGCTCCTGCCACGGCTCAAGGGCGATGAGGCGCTCGTGCTTGCGACCGGGACCGTGCTGAGGAAACAGGCACGGCCAGTGCTTCCACGACACCGTGGTGTTCACGCAGCCCGCCGTCTGCCGCATGTGCGGCCGGCCCCCGGGCTTGACGCTCCGCATGAGGTGCTTGATGTGCTCGTTCAGCTCGACGTAGCGGACGTCGTTGTAGATGTGCAGGGCGAACACACCACGTCGTTCGGCGGAGATGTGGCCATCTCCCAAGTACCAACCCAGCAGTTCGGCGTAGGCCGGATCGTCCAGCATCGCACCATCGCATCGAGGGCAGGGCGGTGCGAGGTGCTGTTGGCCGCGCGAGAGGCCCCGCCGTTGGTAAAGGCGGCGCCAGCGCCGGATCGTTTTGATCGCGACGCCATGTTGCTCCGCGTTCTCGGCGTCGGGCATGCCCGAGTCTGAGGCGGCCAATGCACTGGCCACCGTCTGGGTCGATCGGACGTGGGACATCAAAACCATGGTCCCGCCTACCACCGACAGTGCCGGGTGTGGGACTTGAACCCACACGCTCTTTCGAGCAACGCCTTTTGAGGGCGCCGTGTCTGCCGATTCCACCAACCCGGCCGGGGGGAGCAACGGTAGCGGAGCACCTCCGGGAACTCGCTTTGGACAATTGTCTATCGACTTAGTAGAGTTAGCCTTTCGACGGAGGGAGTGAGCCATGTGGACGCCGTGGAGTGCGCTGACCAGCTGGGGACACGACAGGCAGCAGGTGGCCCTGGAGAACGCCCGCCTGGCGGCCGTCGCCTGCAGCCGGGCCCGCCTGGAGCGGATCGAGATCGAGCTGTACGTCGAGGAAGTAGCCGCCCGGCGGAACCGGCCGGCGATCACGGCCTGACGGAAGGGCCGCGGGGCGGTCACGGGGAGCCCCGATAGCCTGACGGCGTGAGCCAGAAGCGGGTCCGGGTCGTCATCGCCGAGGACGAGGCGCTCATCCGGATGGACCTGGCCGAGATGCTGGCCGACGAGGGGTACGACGTGGTCGGCCAGGCCGCCGACGGGCAGCAGGCGGTCGAGCTGGCCGAGCGGGAGCGGCCGGACCTGGTGATCCTGGACGTCCAGATGCCGGTGCTCGATGGCATTGCCGCCGCCGAGCGGATCGCCGCGCAGCGGATCGCACCGGTGGTGATGCTGACGGCGTTCTCCCAGCGAGACCTTGTGGAGCGAGCCCGCGACGCCGGCGCGATGGCGTACCTCGTCAAGCCGTTCTCCCAGTCGGACCTCGCGCCGGCCATCGAGATGGCGGTCAGCCGCTTCGCCGAGGTGACGGCGCTGGAGGCGGAGGTCGCCGACCTGACCGAGCGGCTGGAGACGCGCAAGGCGGTCGAGCGTGCCAAGAGCGTGCTCCAGCGCGACCTCGGGCTCAGCGAGCCGGACGCCTTCCGCTGGATCCAGAAGACGGCCATGGACCTGCGGCTGAGCATGCGCCAGGTCGCGGACGGCGTGATCGCGCACGGACCCGGCATCGCAAACCGCTGATCAGGTGGTGCCCGTCACGCCGACACGCCCTTAGACTGCGCGCAAAGCGTCGGCCCGCCTGGCCGGCGCCCCATGGAGAAGATTGTGGGGAGGCCCGCGTGAGCCCAGCTCGCACCGTCCACGACCGAGGGCGGCCGAAGCGGCCGAGAAGGTCAGGTTCACGGATCATCGGGTGGGTCCTCGCCGCGTTACTCGTCCCCTTGGCGCTCATCGCGTCCGCCTCGCCCGCAGGCGCCGAGACGTGCTTCGCGGGCTCGGCCGACAAGGGCTGCATCAGCGGCACCATCCGCACGGAGAAGGACGTCGTCCCGGGCGTCGACGTGCACGTCACCGGCCCCAACGGGTTCGACGAGATCGCCACCAGCGACGACGCCGGCAAGTGGAGCGTCACGATCCTCGAGCCGGGCGAGTACACCGCCGAGGTCGACCCCGAGACCCTGCCCGACGGCGTCGGCGTCACCGGCGGCGCGGGCAAGGTGACGGTGACGATCGCCAACCTGACCCAGGGCAAGGCCGTCGCCTTCGGCATCCGGACCGGCGACTACAGCGCCTCGATCTCGACCTCGGACCGCATCTTCAAGAGCACCTTCAGCGGCATCCGTCTGGGACTGCTGCTCGCGCTCGCGTCGATCGGCCTCTCCCTGATCTACGGCACCACCGGTCTCTCGAACTTCGCCCACGCCGAGCAGGTGACCATGGGCGGCATGCTCGGGTTCCTGGTGGTCAACCAGTGGGGCGTCAACGTCTGGCTGGGCTGCGCCCTCGTGGTGCTGGTGTGTGCGGGGACGGGCTTCCTCCAGGACGTGATCATCTGGAAACCCTTGCGCCGACGCGGTCTCGGCCTCGCGCAGATGATGATCGTGACCATCGGCCTGGCGCTGTCGCTGCAGTACGTCTACCAGTACTTCATCGCCGCCGACACCGTGAAGATCGTGCTCTCCGACCCGAGCCCGCACTCCGTCGGGCCGATCACCTACAACTCGCTCGACCTCCTCGCGATGATCGTCTCGCTCGTCGTCATCGCCGCGGTCGGCTACGCGCTGCTGCGGACCCGCATCGGCCGCGCCACCCGAGCGGTCTCGGACAACCCGGCCCTCGCCTCGGCCTCCGGCATCGACGTCGACCGGGTGATCCGGCTGGTCTGGACGGTCTCGGCGGGCCTGGCCGGCCTCTCCGGGATCCTCTACTCGCTGGTCATCCAGCACGGCATGCGCTGGGACTCCGGCCTCCAGATCCTGCTGCTGCTGTTCGCCGCGGTCACCCTGGGTGGCCTCGGTACGGCGTTCGGTGCGCTGGTCGGCTCGCTGGTCATCGGCCTGGTCGTCGAGCTGGCGCCGGTCTTCGGGGCTCCGGGTGACCTGAAGTACGCCTCCGCACTCTTGATCCTCATCCTCTTGCTCATGGTGCGCCCGCAGGGCCTCCTGGGGCGCGCAGAGCGGGTCGGCTGAGGCCGACAGGGAAGGAACCAACATGTCTACCGTCTCCGAGTCCATCCCGACCCCGGACCAGGCGCAGGCCGGTGACACCGCCGCCGGCGTCTACGACCCCAACGACCCCGGAGGGCCGCCGCCGCAGCGGCGGATCATGATCGCCGCCGTCATCTTCATCGGCTACTTCATCGTGGTCATGCTGGTCGCCAAGCTGGCACCCGGCACCGTCGGGGCCATCGGCCGCAACATGCTGCGGGAGTCCCTCTCGGCGCAGACCGCGGCGGTGGCGATCGCCATCATCGGCCTGAACGTGCACTTCGGCTACACCGGCCTGCTGAACATGGGCCAGTCGGGCTTCATGATGCTGGGCGCGTACGGCTTCGCGATCTCCATCTGGAAGGGCCTGCCGATGCCGGTCGGCATCCTGCTCGGCTTCCTGGCGGCGTTCGTCTTCGCCCTCATCCTCGGCGTGCCGACCCTGAAGCTCCGAGGCGACTATCTGGCGATCGTGACGATCTCGGCGGCCGAGATCCTCAGATACAGCGGACGCCTGGCCAAGCTCGAGGACTTCACGGGCGCTGCCCAGGGCATCCCCGGCTCCCAGTACCGCGACCCCTTCACCAACCTGTCGTTCTTCGGTAGCGGCACCTTCGACCTGGGCGGTTGGCTACCTACCCTCCAGGCCACCGGTGTGAACGGCTGGTGGGTCCGGTTCGTGGCCTGGCTGCTGGTGGCGATCTGCACGTACGTCGTGTTCCTGCTGGCCCGGAGCCCGTGGGGGCGCCTCCTGCGCGGCATCCGCGAGGACGAGGACGCGATCCGCAGCCTCGGCAAGAACGTCTTCGCGATCAAGATGCAGGCCCTGATCATCGGCGGTCTGTTCGGCGCGCTGGCCGGCATGGTCTACATCCTGCCGACGTCGATGCAGCCGGACGCGATGGGCCGCTCGCTCACGTTCTTCTGCTGGACCGCGATGCTTCTCGGCGGCGCCGCGACGGTCTTCGGGCCGGTGATCGGCGCGATCCTCTTCTTCGCGCTGCGCATCTTCGTGCAGGGGACGTCGGATGCCGTGGTGCCCAACAGCATCATGAACACCGCGCAGACCGCCCAGTTCGCGTGGATCTGCGTCGGCGTGGCGCTGATGCTGCTGGTGATCTTCCGACCACAAGGGATCCTCGGCGACAAGAGAGAGCTGCGCTTCAATGTCTGACACGACAGTGACGGGGGCCAGCAACCTGGCCGACCCCGAAGCACGCCGGGCCCTGATGGCCGGGGTGTCGCCGGAGCCCGGCTCGAAGAAGCCCGACGCGATCCTCGAGGTCGACCACATCATCCGCAACTTCGGCGGCATGACGGCCGTCCACGTCGAGCACCTCGAGGTCCAGCGCGGCATCATCACCGCGCTGATCGGGCCCAACGGTGCCGGCA
Organism: uncultured Actinomycetota bacterium; assembly: GCA_963728555.1. GTDB lineage: Bacteria > Actinomycetota > Actinomycetes > Propionibacteriales > Nocardioidaceae > Nocardioides. The sequence continues at coordinate 514,256 of CAVSKP010000006.1, read as the reverse complement.
AGACGACCTTCTTCAACCTGATCACCGGCTTCGACAAACCGACCTCGGCGAGGTCCGGCGCGCACTGGTCCTTCGAGGGCCGCAAGCTCGACAAGACATCGGCGTCCTCGGTGGCGTTGGCCGGCATGGTGCGTACCTTCCAGCTGACCAAGTCCCTCAACCGGATGACGGTGATGGACAACATGATGCTGGGCGCCCGCGGACAGCGTGGCGAGAACCTGCTCACCTCGGTGTTCAAGTCATCATGGGCGTCGCAGGAGAAGGCGATCGAGCACAAGGCCTACGAGCTGCTCGACCGCTTCAAGCTCTACGCCAAGAGGGACGACTACGCCGGCAGCCTCTCGGGCGGCCAGCGCAAGCTGCTCGAGATGGCCCGGGCGTTGATGAGCGACCCGACGATGATCATGCTCGACGAGCCGATGGCCGGTGTGAACCCCGCTCTCACGCAGTCCCTGCTGGGTCACATCCAGACCCTCCGCGACGAGGGGATGACCGTGCTCTTCGTCGAGCACGACATGCACGTCGTACGCCACATCTCCGACTGGGTGGTGGTGATGGCCGAAGGGCGCATCGTCGCCGAGGGCCCAGCCGACTCGGTGATGTCCAACCCGGCCGTCATCGACGCCTACCTCGGTGCCCACCACGACACCGACCTGGGCGACGACTCGCTGCTCTCCGAGGAGGCCCTCGAGGAGATGGCCCAGGAGGTCGCAGCCGAGGAAGCCCAGCGCGAGGAGCAGGAGAACCAGTGACCGAGACCAAGACCGGTGCGATGACCGCACCGCAGCCGCGTACCGACGCGGTCATCGAGGCCAAGGACATCGTCGCGGGCTACCTGCCCGGGGTGAACATCCTCAACGGCTGCAGCCTGGTGGCCTACCCGGGCGAGATGATCGGCATCATCGGTCCCAACGGCGCCGGCAAGTCCACGCTCCTGAAGGCGATCTTCGGCCTGGTGCGAGTGCACTCGGGCCAGGTCACCCTCGAAGGCAAGGACATCACCAACCTGAAGGCCAACCGGCTGGTCGAGATCGGCGTCGGTTTCGTGCCGCAGACGAACAACGTCTTTCCATCGCTGACGATCGAGGAGAACCTCCGGATGGGGCTCTTCCTGCGACCGGCGAAGCTCGGCGACCGGCTCACGGCCATGTGGGAGCTCTTCCCGGTCCTCCACGACCGTCGCAACCAGCGCGCGGGCGCGCTCTCCGGCGGCGAGCGTCAGTCGCTGGCCATGGCCCGGGCGTTGATGATGGAGCCGTCGGTGCTGCTGCTCGACGAGCCGTCGGCCGGCCTGTCACCGGTACGCCAGGACGAGACGTTCCTCCGGACCCGCCACATCAACAAGACCGGCGTGTGCGTGGTGATGGTGGAGCAGAACGCCCGCCGCTGCCTGCAGATCTGTGACCGCGGGTACGTGCTCGACCAGGGCCGCGACGCCTACACCGGCACCGGCCGGGAGCTGGCCAAGGACCCCAAGGTCATCGAGCTGTACCTCGGGACGCTCGAGAAGGAGGTCGACGAGGCCCGCACGGACCTGCCCGCGGGCCACGAGCACGACAAGGCGCTCGGCCACGACCACCCCCACCACGCCCACCAGGACGGCAAGCACGTCGAGGGCCCTGCCTGACGCGTTCGCCTCATCGTTGTCCGTGGTTGCGGATTTGGTTCGCCTGCGGGGGCTTTCGCCTGCGGCGGCTCTTGGGATCTGTCGCCTGCGGCGGGCTTGGGTTGCGACCGCTGGACGGTGGTCCGCGCTCTGCCCTCCGGGGGACAGGGCGGGGCGGCGCCCTCCTGTGGTCCTTGCCCGTGGGTGGTTGCTGACTCCGGGCGCCTGCGCCTTAGCCCCCGGAGGGCAGGCCCGGCCCGCCGTCCACCGCTCACGGCCCGATGGTGAGGGGGTCTCGGGGCAGCCATCCTCGAATCAGTAGGCAAAGGCGTCCCCCAGCGATTCGTCAGCGTTCCTGCGGGTGGTCGGCGCGGGGAGACCACTGACGAATCGCATGCGGTGGCCGGCCAGCCCCGAGAGTCTTTCCCACTACCCTCCGGTGACCGGAGCGCCAGCGGCGGAGCGAGGAGGCCCCGCCGCCGTGGTGGGTCTGGCGGCTCGTCGTGAGGGACGAGCGACGAGTGGGTAGGCGGCGGGGCCTTCTCGCGCAGCCGCCGGCGACGACGGCCACCAAGCCCCGCCGCAGGCGAATCGACACAGCCGCCGCAGGCGACTGCACAACAAAGGCCCCGGGCGAACCCGGGGCCTTTGCCGACGAACTGAACCGTCAGGTCACTCGACGGAACCCTCCACAGTCGCGGAGTAGATGTTCTTGTTGGCGTTGTCGTACTTGTAGATGTTGACGAAGGCCGACGACGGGTCGTTCTGCTTGTTGAACGGACCGATGCCCGAAGGACCGGTGTAGTGGACGTCCTCACCGCCCGCGAGAATCTCGGCGCACTCCGCGAACGTCGCGCACTCGGTGCCACCGGTGGAACCCGACACGGCGGGCAGGTTCTTCTGGATGGTCGCCGAGGTGGTGTCGCCACCCTTGAGCGCTGCGAGCGCGGCCAGGATGGTCGCGTCGTAGGACTCGGGGCCGTAGGCGTAGTCGCTGAGCTCCGAGCCTTCGGCCGACTGGTACCAGCCGTTGAGGCGGGCCTTGAAGTCGTCGGACGGGAGAGCGCCGGGGATGGTGCCCTGGGCGCCCTCGAGCAGGCCCTTCGGGAAGTCCTTGCTGTAGTCCGCGGTGTTGCCGTCGGAGTAGTACGTCTTGGACATGTCCCAGCCCTGGTTCGCGAGCTCAGGCACGATCGCCTTGGTCTCGTCGAACGCCAGGATGATGATCGCGTCCGGGTTGGACGCGAGAGCCGCGCCGACCTCGGTCGAGAACGTGGTCTGGCCGGCCGGGAACTCGTCGCCGTCACCCTTGCAGCCGTAGACGCACTGGCCGCCGCCACCGGTGATGGTGGACTCGACCGCGTCACGAAGACCGGTGCCGTAGGTGTCGTTGAACACCAGGAAGGCGATCTTCTGGTAGCCGTCAGAGGAGACCAGCTGGCCGAGCGCCGCACCCTGGATGGTGTCCGGGGGAGCGGTACGGAAGTACCAGTCCGAGTAACCGCTCAGGTCGATCGCGGTGTTCGCGGGCGAGATCTCGACGATCTTGCTGTCGCCGAAGGAGTCGACGACGTTCAGCGAGACCGAGGAGGACGCCGCACCGATGACGACCGACGGCTTGCTGGCGATCAGCGTCTGGGCCGAGGCCGACGAGATCGACATGTCGGTGGAGTCGCCGGAGTCCTGGATGTCGTGGCAGGCGGTGAGGCCCGCCCCAGCGGCATTGATCTCGGAGACAGCGAGGCCGACGCCGGAGATCTCCGGCGGGCCGAGGTAGGCCAGGTTGCCGGTCAGGGGCAGGATGCCGCCGACGCGCAGCGTGTCGGCGCTGGTCTGGTTGCCCTTGCACTTGTCGTTGGTGAAGGTTTCGGCCGGGGCGCTCGACTCCTCCGTCGGAGCGGAGCTCGACTCCGCCGGCGTGTTGGTGTCGGTGGCCTCGGGAGAGCTGCTGTCGTCGGAACCACAAGCAGCCAGGGACAGGGCGAGCACGGCGGTGCCAGCCATGACCTTGGCCCAGGTCAGGGGTTTGGTACGACTCACGGGTGGGACCTTTCTTTCGGGTGCACGATCACCGCTGCCACGACCCCAGTCGGAAAGGTCAGGGTTGGGTCAGCGTGGTCACCGTAAACCGGCATCGGTGCGGGACTGCACACCGAACCCTGTCGTTAGCGAACCGTTACGTCAATCACCGTCGCGGCGAGCCCAAAGGACGGGTGAAAGTCCATTTCCGCGCCCGTACGTCGCCCGCAACGGCCCGGCGGTCGACCACCGGTTCTCGGGACTCTAGGGACAACACCCGCTCGGGCCGCTAGGGTCACCCGGGAGCGGTTGTCCACGGGGGTGGGAGCTGCCGTTCGACCTGGGCCTGGAGGCGAAGTATGAGCCGGTCGCTGGTGTACCTGAGAGACGCGAATCTCGCCGACGTGGCACGTCTGGCCGAGCTCTGGGTCGATGTCCTCCGCCGAGGGGACGAGACAGACCACGTCGCCGACATGCTGCGGGTCGTCGAGTCGGCCGCCGCCGACCCCGACCAGCGGCTGGTCGTGGCCGAGTACGACGGTGAGCTGGCCGGTGGGGTCCACCTCCGGCTGTGCACCATCACCCCCCTCAACCTGGACCTGTCTGTGCAGGTCATGTCGCCGACGGTCTTCCCGGAGTACCGCCGCCACGGCGTCGGTCGCGCCCTGATGGACGCCGCCGTCACCTTCGCCGAGGAGTGCGGAGCGGCGCACGTCGCGACGGCCGCCACCTCGGGCGCCCGCGACGCCAACCGCTTCATGGCGCGCCTGAGCCTGGGCCCGATGGCGACCCTCCGGATCGCCCCGACGACCGCCGTACGCGCCAAGCTCGCGGCCCAACGGCTACCGGTGGCCCGGCCGACCCGGCACCTCACGCACGTGCTTGCCGTCCGCCGCTCCATGCGGCGGCAGGAGGCCAGCTCCTCGGGCGTCGGCTAGTCCTCGGTGAACGCCGCGATGACCCGCGCGCACCGCGCCGGGTCATCGGTCAGCCCTGCCTCGAGGCACCACAGCCAGTAGGCGACGGTGCGCACGATCAGCCACGCCTCCGCGCGGGACCGGTCCAGACCGGTCGCGCCGACCAGTCGGTCGGTGAACCTCAAGATCGCGTCGGCGTCGCCGAGCCGGTCCACGGTGGTCCACACGACGCGCGCGAGGTCGTACGTCGGGTCGCCGCGCATCAGCAACGGGTCGACGACGCGCCAGGTCCCGGAGGAGTCCGGCAGCACCTGGTCGGCGTGCAGGTCCCCGTCCACGGCGAGGCCGGGGTCGCCCTCGGCCAGCTCGGCGGCGAGCCCGACCGCCGCGCCGAGCACCTCGGCCGGCACCGGCCGCCCGGCCGCGTGCCACCGGGACCGGCCACGCTCGGCGAGGTCCAGGGCCTCGTCGGCGGTCGACGCCACGTCGTCCGGCGGCGAGCCGACGGCCAGGCTCCCCACCAGCCCGCCGAGCACCTCGGCCACCTCGCCGGTCGGGCGCCCGGAGAGCGGGCGGTCGCCATCCAGGCGTTCCAGGAGCATGACGGACCCGTCGTCGAGGGCACGGCGGACCGCCACCGCGGCGCCGCCGCCCCAGAACCGCAGGGCACGCACGTCGCTCGCCGCGTTCGGCCCCGGCACCGTGAGGCGCAGGGCCGCCGGACCCTCCGGTGACTCGACCGGCACGACCAGCGCGTGCGAGCCGTGCCGCGGCTGACCGTCCACCCGGAGGCTCCACGCCATGCACATCTCGTCCACCGCGGCCGGCAGCCGGTCGAGCCAGGCGCGCGCCTCGGGGTCGTGCCAGAACCGCGGGGAGCTGATCAGACCGGCGGGAACCTTCACCTCAACCGACCTCCACGTCCAGCCAGCCAGGGGCCCTGACGTCCAGGACCCCGCCGTCGCCGTCCACGTCGACCTCGACCGCCTCGCCCCGCACCCGCAACCCGCGGACCCGGAGGTCGCCGAAGGGCGCGGGGCGCATCGGCCGAACGGCGAGCCGGCCACCGGGCACGTCCGCCTGCAACCCCAGGCTCGCGGTGACGAGCGCGCCGGCCGAGGCGGCCGACCACGCCTGTGGGCGGCAGGACGCGGGGTACGGCACGGGCAGGCCGGACTCCGGGCTGCCGCCGAACAGCTCGGGGAAGCGGAAGTCGAAGTGCGTCGCCGCGTCCACCAGGGCCCGGAGCACGCCGGCCGCCTCTCCGGCGTGACCGTCGCGCACCAGTCCGAGGGCGGAGATCGCGGTGTCGTGGGTCCACACGGACCCAGTGTGGTACCCGATCGGGTTGTACGCCGGGTTGGCGCGGCCCAGGGTGCCGATCCCGAACGGCCCCAACAGGTCCGGACCGGTGAGCCGGCCGGCCACCAGGGCGCTCTCCGCCTCGCTCAGCACACCGGTGCCCAGCACGTGGCCCATGTTGCTGCCCACGCCGTCGACGGGAGCCCCGTCGCCGTCCAGCGCCATGGCCAGGTAGCGCCCGTCGGCGTCCTCGACCCAGAACCGCTCGCGCACCCGTGCCGGCGAGGTCGTCCGCCCAGGCACGCAGCTCCGCGCCGTCCTCCTCGAGGACCGCCTCGCGCAGGTCCGCGGCGCCGTTCGCGGCGGCCACGGCGTACGCCTGGGTCTCGACCAGCGCGATCGGCGCGGCCGCGATCGTGCCGTCGCGCCGCCGCATGGCGTCGCCGGAGTCCTTCCAGCCCTGGTTCGACAGGCCGGTGCCGGTGGCGTCCACGTACCTCAGGAAGCCGTCGGCGCTGTCCGCCGCGGCTCGACGTACCCAGCCCAGCGCGGCGTCCAGGGGCGGGCCGAGCTCGCGGACGACGGCCGCGTCCAGCCCCCACTGCCAGGCGTCGTGCAGCAGGCCGACCCACAGCGGGGTGGCGTCGACCGTGCCGTAGTAGAGCGGCGGCAGGTGGGCGTCGCGCGGGTCGTCGACGGGGGCGCCGCGCACCTCGTGGAGGATCTTGCCCGGCTGCTCCTCGGTGGCCGGGTCGTCGACGCGGCCCTGCCGGCGGGCCAGGGTGCGCAGGGTGCCGGCCGCCAGGTCAGTGCCGAACGGCAGCGTGAGGCGGGCAGCCCACAGGGAGTCCCGCCCGAACAGGGTGAGGTACCACGGCGTGCCCGCGGCCGCGAACCCGTCGCCGGGGGAGTCCGGGTCGGCGAGCACCAGCTCGCCGAGATCGGCGAACGCGTGCTCCACCACCAGGTCGAGCCGGCGGTCCGTGGCCCGCGCGCTGACGTCGTGCCAGTCGACGAGGTGACCCCCCGGGTTGGCGTCGAAGCCGGTGCCGGAGGTGCGGCGTACGAGCGACCTCGACGGTCCACTCCTGCCGTCCGCCCGCCGGGATCTCGGCGTCCCAGACCAGCGCGCCCACGCCGTCCTCGCCGACCTCCGCGGTCGCGCCCCGGAGCCGGACCCGGGTCTCGTGACGGGAGTCGCGCCAGGCCAGGCCGTCGCCGTCGGCCGTCACCGTCAGCAGGTCGCGGGGGCCGTGGCCGGCCTTGATGCTGCGGAGCTCGGCGCCGTCGCCAGCGGCCTCCAGGCGCAGCCGGCAGCGCAACGGCCGGTCCCAGCGCGAGACGACCGACACCTCCTCACGCAGCCCTTCGTCCACCAGGAGCCGTCGGCGATGCACCTCGATGGTCGGGTCCGGGCCCTCGTCGCCCAGGTTGCGGGCGACCGACAGCACCCGGGTGGTCGCCCCGCTGGTGTGGGCAGAGACCCGCACCGGTCGCTGACCCTCCGCGGTCAGCGTCCAGCGGGTCAGCACCCGGCGGTCGTCGACGAACAGGCCGGTGCCGGGGGAGTCCAGGTCGCCGGACCGGTCGCTGAGGCAGGTGAGGTTGCCGTGCGCGGCGATCTCCAGGTCGTGCAGCCACGGCTGGCGGCCGGAGTCCTCAGGTCGGGCCGACACGAGGGGTCCCGAGAGAGCTCTTGACATCCGTTGTGACGGGGAGCACAGTCCACACCGTACTCATTTGAACCTTCAAACTGCTAGCAGGCGAATGGTGAAGGTTCAAAGACCTCGGGAGACGGTGTGAACGAGACCGGCGGCGCGACGCGGGCCCCGTCGAGTGTCCCGCCGCGTGCCGTGGGCGGCGGCCGGGTCAACGTGAACACCGTCGCCGAGGCCGCGCAGGTCTCCCGTCAGACGGTCACCAACGTGCTGCGGCACCCGGAGCGGGTGGCCCCCGAGACGCTGAGCCGCGTGCAGGCCGAGATCCTGCGGCTCGGCTACCGCCCTTCGTCCGCGGCCCAGTCGCTGCAGGCCAGCCGGGCCGGCGCCATCGGGGTCGAGCTGAACGCCCTCGGCGCGGAGTACCACAACGCCGTGATGGCGCCGTTCGTCGCCGAGCTCACCCTCGCGGCGCCGGGCCACGCCTTCCACATGGTGACCTTCGGGTCGCCGACGCACACCCCGACCCTGGAGAGCTACCAGCACCTGTGGCGCGGCCGGGTCGTCGATGCCTTCGTCCTCGCCGACACCCATGCCGGCGACCCGCGGCCCGCCTGGCTGCGCGACCAGGGCATCCCCTTCGCGTCCTTCGGCCGGGTCTGGGACGACCCGGCGTTCACCCGCTGGGTCGACATCGACGGGCACCACGGCACGGGACTGGCCGTGGCGCACTGCGTCGCATCCGGCTACGCGACGATCGGCTACCTCGGCTCTCCTGACGGGGTCTCGGTCGTGGCGGACGCTCGGCGCAGCGGGTGGCAGGACGGGTGTCTCGCGGCCGGTCGGGACCCAGGTCCCGACCGGTCCGGGCCCGACGAGCTGGCCGGCGTACGCCGGGTGGCCGACGAGGTCGTGGCCGCCGTCGGTGCCGGCGGCGCCGTGGTGTGCGTGACCGACCTCCACGCCGTCGCCGTGCTGCACGCCGCCTGGCGTGCGGGCCTCGAGCCCGGCACCGACATCGGCATCGTCGGCTTCGACGACTCCGAGCTCGCCCGTATGCACGGACTCACCTCGGTCTCCCAGTCGCTGGCAGCCGTCGCGGGCCACGCGCTGGCGCTGGTGCACGAAGCCCTGGCGGGTGACGAGCAGCGCGACGACGGCGTGCTGCTGCACCCCGGGCTGACCGCACGGGCGAGCACTGCCCGCTGACACGACGTACTCACAGTTTGGCCCACACCTTTGGATGCCCCCGAGATGGAGAAAGAGGAGAACCCGATGAAGAGCAGGGCGAACAGGAAGAGTCTGCTCCTGGCGACCGCGGTGGCGGCGGGGCTCGCGCTGTCCGCGTGCGGCGGTGGCGGCTTCGACAGCGACTCCGGCGGGTCCGGTGACGGCGAGGGGAGCTCGGCCGACGGGCCGGTCACCTTGAACATGCTGATCGCCTCCTCGGGCGACGCCGAGACGGCCGCGGTCCAGGACGCCGTCAAGAAGTGGGGCGACGACACCGGCAACACCGTCAAGGTGACCGTGGCCAGCGACATGAACCAGGAGCTCGCCCAGGGCTTCGCGGGCGGCAACCCACCCGACGTCTTCTACCTCGACGCCTCACAGTTCGCGAACTACGCCAGCAACGGCAGCCTCTACGCCTACGGCGACCAGGTCGACAACCCGGACGACTTCTACCAGTCGCTGCGGGACACCTTCACCTTCGACGGCGCCCTCCAGTGTGCGCCCAAGGACTTCTCGACGATCGCCCTCGAGATCAACACCGACGCCTGGAAGAAGGCGGGCCTGACCGACGCCGACATCCCCACCGACTGGGACCAGCTCGCCAGCGTCGCCGAGAAGCTGACGACCGGCGACCAGGTCGGCCTGGCCATCGGCCCGGGCATCGACCGCGCCGGCGCGTTCGTGGTCGGCAACGGCGGTTGGTGGCTCAACGCCGACAACACCGAGGGCACCGCCGACAGCCCGGAGGTGCTCGACGCCCTGCAGTACGTCCAGGACAACCTGAAGAAGGGCAGCTTCGCGATGTCCAGCGACCTGGACGCCGGCTGGGGCGGCGAGGCCTTCGGCACCGGCAAGGCCGCGATGACGATCGAGGGCAACTGGATCAAGGGCGCCATGACCAACGACTACCCGGACGTGAAGTACCAGGTCGCGCCGATGCCCGCCGGGCCGGCAGGCGAAGGCACCCTGCTCTTCACCCAGTGCTGGGGCATCGCGGCCCAGTCCAAGGCGCAGGAGCAGGCCGTCGAGCTGGTGGACTTCCTGACCACCGACGAGCAGCAGATGGCCAACGCCGACGCCTTCGGCGTGATGCCGAGCCGCGAGAGCGCATCGGGCGACTACGAGTCGGCCTACCCCGAGGACCAGCCCTTCATCGCGGGCGGCGACTACGGCCACGGCCCGATCACCGCCCCGGGGATGGACCAGGTGATCTCGGACATCAACTCCCAGCTGGAGGACTTCAAGGGCGCCGACCTCGAGAAGGTGGCCAAGTCGTTCGACACCAACGCCGACGCCGCGCTGGGCCAATGAGTACTGGGCCAGTGAGTGACCGGTAGGCCCTCGTGAGCTCTCCCACGGAGACACCGCTCACCGACGCCGGCGAGGAGGCCCCGACCACGGGGCCTCCCCGCCCGGCGCGGGCATCGCATCGGGCCGGCCGCAGCCTGGCCCGCCAAGGCGGGTCCGGCTGGCTGTTCGTGACGCCGATGATCGTGGTACTGGGCCTGTTCCTGGTGCTGCCGATCCTGATGGCCCTCTGGGTCTCGGTGAGCGACTGGACGGGCCGTGGCAGCCCGTTCGCCGGCGAGGTCGGCTTCGTGGGGACCGACAACTACACGCCGCTGCTCAGCGAGCCCGGGCTCAGCCGCCAGGACTTCATGCTGTCGTTGCGCAACACCTTCTACTACGTCGTTGGTGTGGTGCCGCTGCAGACCGTGCTCGCCCTGCTGCTGGCGGTGATCGTCAACCAGCGGTTCCTCAAGGGCCGCACGTTCTTCCGTACGGCGTTCTACTTCCCGTCGGTCGTCTCCTCGGTGGCCATCTCGCTCGTCTTCCTCTACCTCTTCACCGGCACCGGCGCCGTCAACCAGGCGCTGGACACCGTCGGCATCAACGGGCCCACCTGGTTCGCCGACTCGCGCGGGCTGATCCACCTGCTCGGCAACGGGATCGGACTCTGGGACATCGACAGCCCGCCGTCCGCCCTGGCCGACCACCAGGTGCTCGGCCTGTCCTGGTGGGACTGGATAGCCGGGCCGAGCGTGGCCCTGAGCGCGATCATGATGCAGGTCATCTGGACGACCGCGGGCACGTTCATGCTGATGTTCCTCGCCGCGCTCCAGGACCTCCCGACCGACGTCGAGGAGGCCGCCATGGTCGACGGCGCCACCAAGTGGGGCGTGTTCCGCAACGTCACCGTCCCGCACCTGCGGCCGACGATCATCCTGGTCCTCACCCTCGGCCTGATCGGCACCTGGCAGGTCTTCGACCAGATGTACGTGATGACCCAGGGCGGCCCGGCCAAGACGACCCTCACCCCGGCGTACCTGAGCTACCAGGCGGCGTTCAACCAGCAGCACTGGGGACAGGGCGCGGCCATCGCCTTCCTGCTGTTCGCGCTGATCCTGGTGCTGGCGGCCATCCAGCGCTGGTTCCTGCGCGACAAGGACGAGTGGGCCCTCAAGAAGGCCCTGCGTCGACAGCGGGGTCAGCAACGGCGGCGTACGCGTGCGGAGGTGACGACATGAGCCTCACGGACAGCGGTCTCACCGTGCACCGGTCGGGCGCGGGCAAGAAGGCCCTCGTGTACGGCGCGCTGGTGTTCTTCGCGCTGCTCTACGTGTACCCGTTCGTGGTGCAGCTGGTGACGGCGTTCAAGACGAACCCGGACGCCGTCGCGCACCCGCTCACCCTGACGCCGGACCCGTTCACCACGGCCGCGCTGGACAAGCTGTTCCAGTCCGACTTCGCCCTGTGGTTCACCAACTCGGTCATCGTGTCGGTGTTCGTGACGGCCGGCCGCGTCTTCTTCGACTCGCTCGCGGGGTACTCCCTCGCGCGACTCCGGTTCCGCGGCCGGTCGGGAGTCTTCAACGCCGTCATCGCGGTGATGGCCGTGCCGGGCGTCGTGCTGCTGATCCCGAAGTTCCTGGTCCTGAACTACCTGAGCATCTACAACACCTACCCGGCGCTGATCCTGCCGCTCGTCGCCGACGCGGCCGGCGTGTTCATCATGAAGCAGTTCTTCGAGAGCATCCCGGTGTCGGTGGAGGAGGCGGCCCGGATCGACGGGGCGGGGACGTTCCGGATCTTCTGGTCGGTGGTGCTGCCGATGTCCAAGCCGGCCCTGATCACCCTGACGATCCTGTCCTTCCAGGCGTCCTGGAACGAGCTGGCCCACTTCATCATCGCCACCAACAACCCCGACCTGTACACCCTGACTCGTGGCGTGGCGGGCCTGACGTCCGGCAGCCTGGGCGCGGGCAACCAGTTCCCGATCCGGATGGCGGCGGCCTTGCTGATGACCATTCCGACCGCGATGGTGTTCGTGGTGTTCCAGAGGTTCTTCACCCAGGGTGCGAACGCCGGCGCAGAGAAGGGATAGCGATGGCTGCGAGCCGCCTTCGCGAGCGCCGTGGAGGACGGCTTGTGGCCGCTGGTCGAGACCTTCCTCGGCTCCCACGACGCGGCCGGCGTGGCCGTGGCGGTGGTGCGCGACGAGGAGGTCGTCTCGCGCGGGTTCGGCGTCCGGGACGTCGGGAGCGGTGCGCCGGTCACGCCCGAGACGATGTTCCACCTGGCGTCGGTCTCCAAGCCGTTCGTCGCGACCGCGGTCGTGCCCCTGGTCGACCTGGATGCCCCGATCACGGACTGGGTGCCCGAGCTCACGCTGGCCGACGGTCGGGCGGGAGAGGTCACGGCCCGAGGTCTGTTGAGCCACACGAGCGGTCTCCCCGACGTCGCGGAGTACGGCTGGCACGACCCTCAGCTCGGCGACGAGGCCCTCAGCGACTTCGCTCGCAGCATGTCGGGCTGGCGGCTGAAGGCGGATCCCGGGTCGGCGTACTCCTACTCGAACGCCGGCTACGAGCTCCTCGGCCTGCTGCTGAGCAGGGTCACGGGCACGACGTTCGAGGCCGCCATGCGGCAGCACGTCCTGGACCCGCTGGGGATGCGGACGAGCACCTTCCTGCGCAGCGAGGTGCCCGCGGACCTGGCTGCCTCACCGCACGTGGGGATGCCGCTGTCGGTGCCCGAGGGCGCCTATCCGTACACCCGGCGCCATGCGCCGAGCTCGACCCTGCACTCCAACCTGGTCGAGATGTGTCGGTGGATCGTGGCCCACGTCGAGCCGGGTCGGCTGGACGCCGGGCTGGTCGACCTGATGTCGCGGCCGGTGGTGAGCGTGGGCCAGCCACCCTGGGAGGAGGCGATGGCGCTCGGCTGGGCCGTGGGGAGGTACGGCGGACACCGGACGCTGAGCCACAGCGGTGCGGACCCGGGCTTCGGGTCGAAGCTCGTGCTGGTGCCTGAGCGGCGGGCTGGGGTCGTCCTGCTGGCCAACTCCAACACCGTCCCTACCGGGCCCCTGGCGAGAGCGGCGCTCGATCTCGCCCTGGCCGACGTCGCCGCGCCGGGCGAGGGGGTGGCAGAGATGCGTGCCCTCATGCCGCCGGTCGTCGGCCCGGTGGCCCGGACGCTCGCGACGTCGGGGCAGGAGGCCGCGGTCGCGGCGTTCCACCGGCTGGCCGCCGGCGAGCCGGCCGAGCTCGACCTCGACGACGAAGGGTTCGAGGACGCCGTGTGGGGAGCCATCGAGCTGCACCGCACCGCCATGGTCTGGCCCCTCCTGCAGCTGTGGACCGAGCTGCGTCCGGACTCCTCCGCTGCCTGGACGATGACGGGATGGGCCCATCAGGTCGACGGGCACCTCGACCCGGCGAGGAGCCTCCTGCGCCGTGCCCTCGACCTCGATCCCGGGAACGAGGACGCCGCGCTGATCCTGGGCAGTCTCACCGGACCGGGGACGACACCGGGGTCCGTCTGACGGGGAGTCGTGGCAGCAACGCGGGGACGCGCGCGGCGTACGCGTCGTACGACGCCCCGAACGAGCGACGCAGGTCGCGTTCCTCGAACCTGAGGCCGACGGCGATGTAGGCCGTCGATGCGGCAGCGAAGAGCAGGTGCGAGGCGCCCATGTCCGGAGTCACCCAGAAGGCCAGCAGCAGCCCGGTCATCAGCGGGTGCCTGACCAGGGCGTGCAGGCCGCCGACCTCCAGCTCCGCGGACTCCGATGGCGGGAGGGGAGAGGCCCAGCCCGCCTGCCGCAGCCCGGTGAGCTCCAGGTGGTCGACCGCGAACGTCGCGCCGATCGCCAGGACCCAGCCCGCCGCGCAGAGCGACCACAGGACGACGGCCGCCGTACCGTGCACCTGCCAGACCTGGCCGCCGAAGGGTTGCCACAGGACCAGCAGCAGGGCGAGGCACACGTCGGTCGCGAGCACGTACGTCGTGCGCTCGAGCGACGCGGGGATCCGGCGGCGCAGCCACGCCTTGACCGGGCGGCGCGCCATCACGGAGTGCTGGACGGCGAAGAGTCCGAGGACGGCCAGGTCGGCGGCCACCGCCGGCCATGTGGCCGAGCGCGCCGGCCCGTCCACGTCGCGGGACACGGTGACCCCGGCAAGGAACCCGACGGTCCACACGGTGATGGCGACGAAGCCCAGCCACGCAAGGGCTGACAGGAACAGGGAGACAGGACGTCTGGACACGCTGTCCATGCTCGGGCGTCCCCAAGTCGGGCCGCAGCCGTGGAACTACCGCACTTGGGCGACGTACCAGGCGGCGACCTGCGATCGCGACCTGAACCCGAGGCGCAGCCGGATCCGCTCCAGGTGCGACTCCGCCGACCGCTCGGAGATGCCCAGGCGCTCCGCCAGCTCGCGGTTCGTGAGGCCGTCGGCGACCAGGGCGGCCACCTCGGTCTGGCGGGGAGTGAGGCTCGTGGGCACCGACCGGCGCAGCCGCGGGAGCCCCAGGAAGCGCCGTACCTCGTCGACGACGGCCTGGGAGTCGCCCATCGCCGGCAGGTGCGACCGGCCCTCGAGCTGCACGAGCTGGGCGTCCGGGATCCCTTCGGCGAGCACCACGCTCTGCGCGACGGGCACCGCGCGGTCGCCGGTCCGGTGCAGCACGAGGGTCGGGGCCGTGATGCCGGCAAGTGCGGGACGTACGTCGAGCTCGTAGGCCAGCGTGAGCAGCGCGACCGCCGTCTCGGCCGAGGACGCGGCGCGCTGGTACTGGGCCAGGGCACGGCGGGTGCCGGCGTCGGTCTCGGGGGCGAACAGGTCGGTGAGCAGGTCGGATCCCAGTCCCCAGTGCGTGGCCAGCAGCCCGAGCACGTGCCGCCTGCTGTCCTCGTCGCCGATCGCGTCACCGGTCGTCCAGCCGCCGTACAGCACCAGCCGCGAGACGGACTGGGGCTCGTCCGCCGCCCACTGCGCGGCCACGGCGGCGCCGAGCGACCAGCCCAGCAGGTCGAAGCGGGTGGCACCGAGCGCCTCGGTCACCGCCCTGATCGTGGCCAGCTCGAGCGCCATCGTCCGAGGCCCGTCGTAGGCGTCCGACAGGCCGCAGCCCGGCCGGTCGTAGCGGACGAGGGTGCGTCCCGACGACAGTGCCTCGTGGAACATCCGCTCGGGCGGGATCGACCAGCCGAGCTCGAGATGGCTGAGCCAGCCGGGCGCCACCAGGAGCAACGGTCCCGAGCCGGTCAGCGCGTACGCCACCTGCGTACCGCCAGCCAACCCGTCAGCCAGCCGCGCCCTCCTGAAGCGCTGCCCACCCATCGCCACGACACCAGTGAACAGCAGACGGGGAGGGAGAGCGCGGGTCTCACTGTCGGTGGGCGTGACTAGAGTCGGACGGTGCCCGACCAGAACAAACGGCTCCTGCTCCTCGACGGCCACTCGCTCGCCTACCGCGCCTTCTTCGCCCTCCCGGTGGAGAACTTCTCGACCACCACCGGGCAGTTCACCAACGCGGTCTTCGGGTTCACCTCGATGCTCATCAACGTGCTGCGCGACGAGCAGCCGACCCACATCGGAGTGGCGTTCGACAAGTCGCGGCACACCTTCCGCCTGGAGCAGTACTCCGAGTACAAGGCGAAGCGCAACAAGACCCCCGACGAGTTCTCCAGCCAGCTGCCGCTGATCGACGAGGTCCTCGACGCCCTCAAGATCAAGCACCTGCGCAAGGACGGCTTCGAAGCCGACGACATCATCGCCACACTGGTCACGCAGGCGCTGGCCGACGAGGACTTCGAGGTGCTGATCCTGTCGGGGGACCGCGACGCCTTCCAGCTCGTGACCGACCGGTCCACCGTCCTCTACCCCATGCGTGGCGTCTCCGAGCTGGCGCGGATGACCCCGGCCGCGGTCGAGGCGAGGTACGGCGTCTCGCCGGCGCGTTACCCCGACCTCGCGGCCATCGTGGGAGAGACGTCCGACAACCTGCCCGGCGTGCCGGGCGTCGGGCCGGGGTTCGCCGCCCGCTGGCTGAAGGAGTACGACGGCCTCGACAACGTCATCACCCACGCCGACAAGATCACCGGCAAGAAGGGCGAGGCGCTGCGCGAGCACCTCGGCGACGTGATCCGCAACCGCCAGCTCAACGAGCTGGTCCGCGACCTGGACCTCGAGCTCGCTCCCGAGGACCTCCAGGCGGAGTCGTGGGACCGCCAGCTCGTGCACACCCTCTTCGACTCCCTGGAGTTCCGGGTGCTGCGCGAGCGGCTGCTGGAGTCGTGGGACGTGCAGCACGAGGAGATCGACGAGTCCGGGTTCGAGCTCGCCGGCACCCGGCTGGCCCCGGGCGAGGCAGGGGCCTGGCTGACCGAGCACACGTCGCAGGGGCGCACCGGCGT
Source organism: uncultured Actinomycetota bacterium (assembly GCA_963728555.1). Classification (GTDB taxonomy): domain Bacteria; phylum Actinomycetota; class Actinomycetes; order Propionibacteriales; family Nocardioidaceae; genus Nocardioides. The sequence goes on along the minus strand of CAVSKP010000006.1, from coordinate 497,819 downwards.
CACCGTCCAGGGCCGCTGGGGCTCGGGCACCGGCGAGGTCTGGTCGGTCGCGTTCGCGGCCGCCGACGGCACCGGGGCCTGGCTCGACGCCGGCGAGGTCTCACCGGAGGACGACGCCGCGCTGGTCACCTGGTTCGACGACGTGACCCGCACCAAGGTGCTGCACGACGCCAAGGGCCCGATGCTCGCGCTGGCCGCTCGCGGGTGGCCGCTGCGCGGGCTCGAGAGCGACACCGCGCTGGCGGCGTACCTCGCCCGCCCCGACCAGCGTTCCTACGACCTGGCCGACCTGACCCTGCGCTACCTCAAGCGCGAGCTCAAGCAGGGGGTCACCGACGACGGCCAGCTGACGTTCGACGCGCTCGACGACTCGGCGTCGTCCGACGCGACCGACACCGCCATGCTGCACGCCCGCGCCGTGGTCGACCTCGCCGACGCCCTCGACAACGAGATCGAGGAGCGTGGCGGCAAGCAGCTGCTCGCCGACGTCGAGCTGCCGCTGATCGACCTGCTGGCGCTGATGGAGCAGACCGGCATCGCCGTCGACATCGACCACCTCCAGTCGCTGGAGGCCGAGTTCGCCGGCGGCGTGAAGCTGGCGGCCGAGGCGGCGTACGCCGCGATCGGCAAGGAGATCAACCTCGGCTCGCCCAAGCAGCTCCAGGGGGTGCTGTTCGACGAGCTCGGCATGCCCAAGACCAAGCGCACCAAGACCGGGTACACCACCGACGCCGACGCGCTTGTCGGCCTGCTGACCAAGGTGGATCCGGACACCCCCGGCGGCCAGTTCCTCACGGCCTTGTTGCGCCACCGCGACGTCGCGCGGCTGCGGCAGACCATCGAGGGGCTGCTCAAGACCGTCGCCGACGACGGCCGCATCCACACCACGTTCAACCAGCTGATCGCGGCAACCGGCCGGCTGTCCTCGACCGAGCCGAACCTCCAGAACATCCCGATCCGCACCGAGGAGGGCCGGCGGATCCGTGAAGGCTTCATCGTGGGCGACGGCTACGAGTGCCTGATGACGGCCGACTACAGCCAGATCGAGATGCGGATCATGGCCGACCTGTCGGAGGACGCCGCGCTGATCGAGGCGTTCCAGTCGGGGCGCGACTTCCACTCGATCACGGCCTCGCGCGTCTTCGACGTGCCGGCCGACGACGTCACCCCGGGGCAGCGCGCGAAGATCAAGGCGATGAACTACGGGCTCGCCTACGGGCTCTCGGCCTTCGGCCTCGGTGCGCAGCTGCGCATCCACCCGAGTGAGGCACAGGTGCTGATGGACGAGTACTTCGAGACGTTCGGCGGCGTCCGCGACTACCTCTCGAGCGTGGTCGACGAGGCCCGCCGCACGGGGTACACCGAGACCATCCTCGGCCGGCGTCGCTACCTCCCGGACCTGACCTCCGACAACCGCCAGCGGCGCGAGATGGCGGAGCGGATGGCGCTCAACGCCCCCATCCAGGGCTCCGCGGCCGACGTGATCAAGGTGGCCATGCTCCGTGTCCACGAGGCGACCGTCCGAGCCGGACTTCGGTCGCGGATGCTGCTCCAGGTCCACGACGAGCTCGTGTTCGAGGTCTTCCCCGGCGAGCGCGACGACCTCGAGGCGCTGGTCCGCGAGCAGATGGGCGGCGCGGCGAGCCTCGCCGTCCCTCTGGACGTGTCGATCGGCACGGGCCACAGCTGGCACGAGGCGGCGCACTGACGCGCGCCCTCACATCACCGCTTCGGGCGGTGGCTCCTCGCCGACGACGGGGCTGCGGAGGCGGCGCAGGCTGATTGTCAGCAGGACCAGGAAGAGCACCGTGTCGATGGTGACCACCGAGAGCAGCAGGCCGTCGAGGGTCGAGGCCTGCGAGCCGACAACGAGTACGGCGACCAGCGCCAGCCAGACGAAGTAGACCGAGCGGGTGCCCTGCCGCGCCAGCACCGAGTAGATCAGCAGCTGCAGCAGCGACAGCACCGTGCCGAGCACGGCGAAGAGCCACAGCCGGTCGATCTCGGCGTACTCGTTCCCGCCGACGAAGATCAGCGCGAGCTTGGGAAGCACGGCGCAGCCCAGCACGCCGGCCACACCCAGGCCGAGGACGAGCGTGAGTCCGCGCATCAGCGCCCCGCGCCGTTCGTGAGCGGTGGACATCGAGGGGAACGCGACCACCACGACGAACTGCGGCAGGAACAGCAGCGCCTTGGTGAGGATCAGCCCGCCGGCGTACAAGCCGGCGACGTGGCCGTCGAGGACGTTGCGGGCGACGATCACGTCGCAGTTCATCAGCGCCAGGAACGCCAGCAGCGTCTGGGAGTTCGAGAGGATCTCCTTGACGATCGGCCGCGTCGAGTGGTGCTCGCTGGTGCGGCCGGGCTTGCGCTTGCGGCGCAGGGCGTAGGCGCCGAAGAGCACGGGGACGACCGTGCCGAGGAAGACGCCGGTCATCGCGGCGACCTCGGTCGGCCTCCACAGGATCAGCGCCGTGCCGATCACCAGGCGGGGCACCCCGCAGGCCAGGTAGACGATCGACACCGGCCACCAGCGGCGCTCGCCCTGGAGCACGCCGAGCTGGCCGCCGACGATCGTCAGCGGGACGGCGGTCAGCGCGACCAGGGACGCGGTGGCGAGGCTGTCGAGCTTGAGCAGGCGGTCGATGACCGGTGTCAGCAGCAGCAGCGCCACGCCGACGACCGCGGCCGAGCGGTAGGTCAGCGAGAGGATCTCGCGCTCGATCTGCCCGACGTGACGCGGGTCGGCGGCGATCCGGCGGGCGGCCGTCGTCTGGATGCCGAGCTGGATCACCGAGATCACCAGCAGCACGGCCAGCAGGGAGGCGAGGGCGCCGTACGACTGTGGTCCGAGGACCCGCGCCGCGAGCGCCGTGAAGATGTACGTCGCGACGTTCATCCCGGCCATCGCGATGGCGACGGACGCGCCCCGGTGGCGGATGCTCGCCGGGCGCTGGGTTGACGTCACCGCGTCACCCTAATCGGCCGGACACGCGGTCGGCTCATCGCGGGGCCGCGTCAGTAGGGGTCGGCCGTGTCGTGGTGGCCGGCCAGCCGCGCGAGCGGTCGCAGCCGCAGCCGGAGGAGCACCTTCACGCCGACGTTGCGCAGCCACCACGGCAGCTCGGTGACCATCGCCCAGCGGTCCCGGGCCGCCGGACGGGCCCGCTCGAACGTGGCCAGGCTGCCCACCCTGCCGACGTACCTCAGCCGCCGGGACGGCAGTACGAACGCCAGCAGGGCCAGCGTCACGCCGATCGAGGAGAAGCTGTCGTGCACCAGCACCCGGCCGCCGGGCGGCAGCAGCCCGGCCCAGCCCAAGTCCGTCCTGGTGCTCCACACGTCGTGCTTGCCGTCCACGAACACCAGGTCGACCGGCCTTCGCCACCCTCGTCGTACGTCGCCGCTCGGTTCGCCCACGTGGTCGACCCGGTCCCGGACCTCGGCCCGCCGCAGGTTGTCCTCGAACACCTCACGCGTCGCGGGCCCGCCGAACATCCCGCCCGCCCGGAACGGGTCGATCGCCACCACCGTGACGTCCGGCCGGGCGAGTGCGAGGGCCAGCGTCGAGCGGCCCTGGTGCGAGCCGATCTCGACGACCGTCGCACCGGCCCGGAGGTCGAGCGCGGCGTCGTGCAGCACCCGCGCCTGGTCCCGGGTCAGCCAGCCGCCGATGGGCGCGATGCGGGGCCACACGTCGTCGAAGGTGTTCAATGCCATCGGTCGTGAGCATAGGAAAGGTGGGCCCGTGCCTCGTGCGTCCTCGCGGGTCCTGCCCGACGGGCTGGCCGCGCTTGCCGTGCTCGCACTGACCTGGCCCATGTGGACCGGCGGCGGGTACGGGCTCGCGCGCGACATGGTCTTCACGCCCCGCCAACCCTGGACCCTGGACGCCATCGGCATGGGCGCCGCCGTACCTCGCGCGGTCCCGCTCGACGCGGTGGTCGCTGCCGCGACGTCCGTCGTGGACGGCGCGGTGGTCTTCCGGGTGGCCGTCGCCGGCGTGCTGCTCCTGGCCGGGCTTGGCGCCCACCGCCTGCTCGCCGACCTGCTCCCCGACGTACCTGCCGCCGCGCGGTGCGTGGCGGCGGTCGCCGCCGTCTGGAACCCGTACGTCGTCGAGCGGCTCGCCCTCGGGCAGTGGGCGTTGCTGGCCGGGTACGCCGCCCTGTTCTGGGTGCTCCCGGCCCTCCGGCGCCGGGCTCGGCCGGCCGTGGTGGCGTGGACCTGGCTGGGCTCGCTGACGCCGACCGGGGGAGCGACCCTCGTGCTGGTGGCCGCGGTCGCCCTCGCCGTGTCCCTGGCCCGCGGGCGCGACCGGGCGTTGGCCGCGTGGTGGCTGCTCATCGCCGTCCTGGCGCAGCTGCCGTGGCTGGCCGCCGGCGTGCTGGGCACGTCGGTCACGACCAGCGACCCGGGCGGCGTCGCGGCCTTCGCCGCCCGGGCCGAGCGCGCGGGGGGTGTCTGGCCGACGCTTCTCGGCACCGGCGGACTGTGGAGCCCGTTCGAGGTGCCCGGCTCGCTGGGCGGCGTCCTCGGCCACGTCCTCACTCTCGTGGTCGTGGTCGCGCTCCTGGCCGGCGGCCGCACGGTCCTCCGCCGCGAGCCGGCGCTCGTCGTGGCCGCGGCCGTCGGGCTGCTGCTCGCGGGCGCCGCGCACCTGCCGGGCGGCGACAGCGCGCTCGGGTGGGCCGTCCAGCACGTACCTGGTGCCGGCCTGCTCCGCGACGGCCAGAAGTGGCTGATGCCGTACGTCGTCATGGTCGCCGCGTGCGCGGGCGCGGCCGCCGCGCGGGCCACCGCCACGCTCCGTCGCCGGGACGCCGACCTGTCCCGACTGCTCCCCATGCTGCTGGCGCTCGTCCCGGTCCTCCTGCTGCCGGACGCCGCCGGAGGCACCTGGGCGGCCCTGGATCCCGTCCGCTACCCCGCCGACCTGGCCGATGCAGTGGCGGTCCTCGACCGGGACGACGGGCCGGGTTTCGTGGCGACAGCCCCGTGGACGTCGTACCGCGAGTTCTCCTGGGGCAACGACCTGTCCGCCGCCGACCCGCTGCCGCGCTGGACCTCGCACCCGGCGCTCGTCGCCGACAGCCTCGAAGTCCCGAGTGGCACAGTCGCCGGCGAGGACCGGGAGGCCGCCGAGGTGGGCAGCGTGCTGGCAGGTGACGGGCCCGTGATGTCGCGGCTGGCCGGCCTCGGCGTCGGCTGGGTGCTCGTCTACCGCGACCAGCCGGGCGCGGCCGACATCGACCTGTCCGGCGCCGAGGTCATGGTCGACGGCGATCATGTCGGGCTCTACCGGTTGCCGGGAGGCGACAGCGGCCCCGGTTCGACCGGCCTGCGTGACCTGGACGACTGGTTCGTGGCGGCCCTGGACGTGCTCTGGGCGGTGGCCGGACTGGGCGGGTTCGGCGTCGCGATCGGGCTGGCCGCGAGGCGGCGCCGGGCCTGTTAGGCTGCGCCTGCCACGAGCCGGAGGGAGCCCGCATGCCCAACATTCCCAGCCTGATCGCCACACCGATCATCGGTGGTGTGCTGGCGTTCCTGGCGATGTTCGGGCTCGTGCAGTCACAGACAGCGGGTCCTGACCAGAACCCCTCCGAGCAGGCCCCGATCGTCTACGGCGAGTAGGCCGCCCGCAGCACTCGCTCCATCCCGGCCGCGGCCTCGTCCCAGCCGAAGGTCGCCGCACGCTCGCGCGCCGCCTCGCCGAGGCGTTCACGCCGCGCCGGATCCCGCAGCAGGTCGTCCACAGCCGCCCGCAGCGACGCCTCGTCGTGCACCAGCACGCCGGTGACATCGTCGACCACCGACTCGGCCGTGCCGCCCGCCGACGTGTAGGCGACCGTCGGCGTCCCGGCCGCGGCAGCCTCCATCACCGCGATGCCCCAGCCCTCCTTCACCGAGGGCAGCACCATCAGCCAGGCCCGGCCCAGGAGGTCGGCCTTGGTCTGCTCGTCGACGCGGCCGTGACGGACCACCGCGTCGCCCAGCCCGCGTCGCGTGGTCTCCGCGTCGAGCTCTCCTGCCCACCAGCCGTCGCCCACCAGGTCGAGCACCAGCCCGGGGTGCCGGACACGCAGTTCATCGACGAGGGCGAGCACCTGCTCGATCCGCTTGTGCGGGACCAGCCGGGAGAGCACGCAGATCCGGGGAGTCGACGACCTCGGCAGCCGCGGCGACGGCAGCGGCGGCGTGCCGTTGCGGATGACCGAGACCCGGCCGGCGTCGACCCCCACCGAGGCGAGGTCGCGGCGGCTCGCCTGCGAGACCGTCACGAAGGGGACCCGCCGGTAGAGCCGCGGCACCACCCGGGACTCCACGAACCAGCCGACGCGGCCGGCGAAACCGGGGTAGATGATCCGCCACTGCTCGCGGTGCAGGTGGTGGACCAGCGCCACCAGCCCGCGCCGGCGCACCAGCGGCGCCGCGAACGGCAGCCCGTTGACGACGTCCACGACCGCGTCCGTACGCCGCCCGGCCGGCGAGAGGAGGTACGCCAGGCCGTGCAGGTAGACCGTCAGCCGGCCACCGCGGCGGACGACGCGGAACCCGTCCCGCACGGTCACGTCGGCAGCACCGGGGTGGGCAGCGCACCACACGGTCACGTCGTGACCGCGCGCCGCCAGGCCGGCCGCCACCTGCTCGACGTACACCTCCGAGCCGCCCCCGTCGGGATGCGTGGTGTCCCGCCAGGAGAGGAAGAGGACGCGCACCTCAGCCGCTCGCCCGACGCAGCAGGTCGGTGCAGACGGCGACGGGCAGCCCGGGCTGCTCCTCCATCGAGAGCCCGAGGCGGGACAGCGGTTCGGTGTCGGTGGTGGTGGTCAGCAGCGCGGGCAGGGAGTCCCAGCTCTCGTCGAAGTAGACCGAGGGGATGTAGCCGCCGATCGGGCCGGGCGAGCTGTCGAACTCGTAGTACCCGAGGTCGATGAGGTTGCGGATGCCGAGCCGGATCCCGCCGTTGGTGGGGAACTCCAGCCACGGACCGACCACCTGGTCCGCCCCGTTGTCGACGATGAACCGCAGCCGGTCGCGGGCGCTGACCTGCACCTTGACCCCGCCGGTCAGCCGTCCGCGGACGGTGACGATGTCGGCCAGGCCGGGCGCGAGGTCCGCGGTCGGCGTGAGCACCAGGACCCGGTCCCGCTCGAAGACGGGCAGCCACGGCTCGTACGTGTCGCCGGTGTTGATGTACAGCGCGTCGCAGTCGCCGCGGATCGCCAGGTCGTCGGTGTCGCCGCCGGACGGCAGGCCGGAGATCCTGCTGACCAGGCCCGCCTGGGCGTCGGGGCTCCAGCGGTGCTGCCACTCGACGTACCGCAGCAGCGGCTCGCCGCGGTGGATGTAGGACGCCACCACCATGCCGATCGACATCTGGGCAGCCAGGGAGAACGCCGTCAGGGCCGCCACCGCGGACACGGCCGGGACGACCCAGCGCGGCCGGCGATCCAGCCACCGGGCCAGCAGCGCCGTGCCGATGGCGCCGCCCAGCACGAACGCCGGCACGAAGTCGCTGGTGTACCGCGTGGAGTAGTAGCCGTAGCCCATCACGCCGCCGGTCACCAGCACCGAGGCCAGCAGGGGCAGGCGCATCGCCGCCAGCACCCGCGAGGCCCGTCGCCGCAGGGATGCGACCATCGAGACCAGCAGCATCACCGCGAACAGGGGCATGAACGACGGGGCGCTGCCGGTCCGGTAGACCTGGTCCGGGTAGGCGCCGTTGTAGGCCTTCGCGGCATGGGCGGGGAGCGTGATCCACGGGAAGTAGTCGACGAACCGGACGCCGTCGAGCCGGAGGTAGGCCATGAAGGACGTGGTGAAGAACTGCGGGCCGGTGAGCGAGCCGCCGTTGCGTTCCAGGGCGATCCGGCGCTGCTCGTTGACCTGCGTCCAGACCTGGTCCTGGAGCGGGAAGATGTAGATGGCGTCGAACTTCGCCATGTTGATGGCGATCGACACCGCCAGCGGGATCGCGCCGGCGAGCATCACGCGCCACCACAGCCGCCGCCGCTCGGGGTCCTTCCTCCTGACCAGCAGCACCACGGCGGCGAGCATCGTCACCAGCGAGATCGCCCAGCCCTCGGTCGCCCGAGAGCCGACGGCGATGAGCGCGAACACGAAGAGCCACCACGCGCTGTGCGTGTCCGGTTCCAGCATCAGCCGCGCCAGCCAGTAGATCCCGCCGACGCGCGCCGGCGACCGCCCACATGTAGACCTCGTGGTAGACCCACGGCTGGCCGGCGTCGTAGGTCAGGAACGTGCCGCCCGTCGCGCACGCCACGAACAGCGCGACGAGGGCCGCCACGCCGCGCGGCAGGTGGTCGGCGAACCCGACGCGGCCGACCAGCAGCCACACCAGCTTGACGGCTATCACCGCGAACACCACCCAGGCCAGCGCCATCGAGACGACCGTCAGCTTGTTGTCGAACTCGTGGGTGGTCATCAGGACGGGGAGGCGCAGCACGGCCGGCCACGGCGGGAAGTACGTGTAGGTCTTGCCGTCGTGGACGAAGCCCTCGATGCCGAGGCTGGACGGCGGGATGTCCAGGTGACCGTCGAGCAGGGCTCGTGCCTGCGCGTCGAAGAACCCGGAGAAGATCCCTCCCGCCAGGGCCGTGCGCGCCGAGGTTCGTGCCGTAGTCCAGCAGGGTCAGGAAGAAGGCGGCACCGCCGACCGCGAGCCCGGACGCGGTGCTGAGGTACTGACGACGGCGGTAGGTCTGCGCGGGGCTCAGCTGGGTACGAGGCGGTACAGGAACTGGTAGCCGAACATCCGTGGCCATACGCGGGTCATCACCTCGTCTGTGCGAGTGGCAGCGCGGACCACACGGGCCCGCGACCCCTGGGAGCCGGCCAGGGTGTCGAAGGGGGTGCCGACGGTACGCCGCTCGCGGATCCGCAGGCCGCAGGACTCGATGAGCGTCTCGATCGTGTCCCGCGTGAAGAACCGGATGTGCCCGCGGTCGAGCGGGCCGCGCTGGTCGTAGTCGAACCGGCCCAGCGCGATGCGCCCGCGGGGGTACCAGTGCCCGAAGTTCGGCACCGAGACCAGGATCTCCCCGCCGGGGGCGACCTGACGGACGAGGTCGGCGAGCAGCAGGTGCGGCTCGACGACGTGCTCCAGGATGTCACCGGCCACCACGACGTCGTACGGCCCGTCGAGCTCGGGCAGGGTCTCGTTGAGGTCGGCCTCGACGAAGACGTCGAGCCGGTCGGCGACACCCTCGTGCTTCTGTCGGTCCAGACCGGTCACGTGGTGACCCTGACGACGTGCCAGCTCGGCGAACTTCCCGTCGAAGCACCCGGCATCCAGCACCCGCGAGGGAGGCCGTTGCTGCAGCCAGCCCAACAGCACGGCGTGGGATCCCTGGACAGTCTTGAGGGCGTACTCGTCGGACTCCGTCGACGCCACGCCGCCGCCGAACCCGCGCCGGTTGGCCCAGTCGCGCACCACGTCGGCGGTGACGTCGCGGGCGTAGGCGACGCCGTTGACGTAGCAGATCTCGTCGCCGTAGTAGGTCGGGATGGGCACCTCGACGATGCGCTTCTCCAGCCGCGCGAGGGCCAGGATGATCTCGGTGTCGAAGTCGAAACCGTCGGACAGCTACGCTCAGCTCGATGTCGGCCAGGGCGTCGACGCGGTAGGCGCGGTAGCCGCTGTGCCACTCGCTGAGGTCGAGCCCGGTCAGGCCGTTCTGGAAGGCGGTGAGCATCCGGTTGCCGAGGTACTTGTACGCCGGCATGCCGCCGCGCCGCGCCGCACCCTTCTCGAGCATCCGCGAGCCGAACACCGCGTCGGCGGCACCCGAGCGCAGCGGCTCGACGATGTCCTCGATGCACTCCGGGGCGTACTGCCCGTCACCGTGCAGCAGGACCACGACGTCCAGCCCGTGCTTCATCGCCCAGGCATAGCCGGCCTTCTGGTTGCCGCCGTAGCCGAGGTTCCGCTCGTGCCGGACGATCGTGAGCGGCAGGGGCGACTTGCTCGCGAACGCCAGGCCGACGTCGTAGGTGTCGTCGGCGCTCGCGTCGTCGCAGACCAGGATGCTCTCCACGCTGTCGGCGAAGGACTGCGGGAGCCGCGACAGGGTGCGGGCGAGCGTCGTGCCCGCGTTGTAGGCGACCACGAGGACGCCGACGCGAGGAGCGTCGTTCGCCGGTGGCGTGCCGGGCATCGGCGGGGTCCTTCCGTCGGGACCGCGGTCGGTTACTGGCAGGTACGTTCCCGAGGTCAGGCGAGAGTGTAGACCGTTGTGGCCGCCGACGGCGGCGCACGACTGCGTGACATGATGCGCCGCATGACTGCCCTGAGCCGCGTGGACCTGGACGCGCTCCGGACCGACCTCGAGGTCAAGAGCAAGGAGTACGCCGCGGCGCGCCCGTTCCCGCACATCGTCCTCGAGGACGTGCTGCGGCCGGCTGCTTCCGCGAGGCCCTCGACCAGTTCCCGGCCATCGACGACCCGTTCTGGAAGGGCTACCTGCACGTCAACGAGACGAAGTACTGCAACGTCTACCCCGACACCTGGGCCGACAGCCTGCGCGAGACAGCGCGCGAGCTCACCTCACCCGAGTTCGTGCAGTTCCTCGAGGAGCTGACCGGCATCGAGCACCTGATCCCGGACTGGTCGATGGACGGCGGCGGCCTGCACCAGACCCTGCGGGGCGGCCACCTCAACGTGCACGCCGACTTCACCACGCACCACGTCAACGAGAACTGGGCCCGGCGCGTGAACATCCTCCTGTACCTCAACGAGGAGTGGCGCGAGGAGTGGGGCGGGGAGCTCGAGCTGTGGGACCGGGAGATGACCGGTCGCCAGGCCGCGGTCACCCCTCGGGGCAACCGGATGCTCGTGTTCACCACCGCCGAGGACACCTTCCACGGGCATCCCGACGGCCTCACCTGCCCGCCGGGCATGGCCCGCCGGTCGATGGCGCTCTACTACTTCACCGAGGAAGAGGCGCCCGTACGCCGCGCGACCAACTACCGCGCGCGGCCGCAGGACGGCCTCAAGCGGGTGGCCATCGACGCCGACCGCGTCGCCCTCGACCTCTACGACCGCGCCAAGCGACGCCTGAGGATCTCCGACGATGCCGCGCACCGCATCCTCGAGCGCCTTGACCGGCTCCGCCGCCGTCGCTGAGGTGGCCGGCCCGCGTCCGGCCGGGCGGGCCGAACGGTTTCGGGCGCGGGTCCGCCGTCACAGCACGCCGCCCGTGGCCGTCCTGCTCCTCGGGCTGCTGGTCCAGCTCGTGCTCTCGCTGTACTGGACGAGGAACGGCTTTCTGGGGGTCGACGGCCTCTACTACATCGCCTCACGCGGTGGCGTGTCGGGCGACCACACCAGCATCTTCGCGGTGTACGCCGGTCACTGGCAGCCCGTGCTCATGCCGCTCTACATCGTGCTGTGGTGGATCTTCGGACTGCACAGCTATCTCCCCTACATCCTCCCCGCCATCTTGACCCACCTCCTGATCTGCACCCTGCTGTACACCCTGCTCCGCCGGCTCGGCGTCGGCCCGTGGGTCGCCCTGGTCCCTGTCTGGCTGCTGCTCTGGTACGGCACGGCGGGCGACGCCTGGCTCAGCGACCCGCCGTTCGCACTCACCTCCCCCCTGGCACTGGCGCTGCTCTCCCTGAACCTGCTGGTGCACCGGCCCGACCGTGCGTGGGCTCGGTGGGTCTCGTGCGGCCTGCTGACGATCGCGCTCGGGATCTCGATCACGAGCGTCATCGCCCTCCTGCTGGTCGGGCTCTTCCTGCTCGGGTCCCAGGGGTGGCGCGCCAGCCTGCGCGTCGTCCTGCTCCCGGCCGCGGTGTTCGCCGTCTGGTTCCTGGGCTGGGGGCGCCACGGGGGCCGGGCGCACGTCACCGGTGACATCCTGCTGGACCTGCCCCGCAACGCCTTGTCCGTCCTGGTGCTGCCTCTCGGCGACGTGGTGGCGATCCCGGGCGCTGGGGTGCTGCTGACGATCTGCGTAGTTGTCACCGCGGTGCTGGCCCGGGTGGGCTCGCCGCTCCTACGGGCATGGGCGCTCGCCGGGATCGCGGCGGCGGCGACTCAGACCTGCCTCAGCGTGCTCGCCAACGCGCAGTTCGGCGTCGAGAACATGAGCGTGGGACGGTACCGCTACGTCATCCTCACCATGCTCGTCCCCGCTCTCGGCCTGACCCTCGACGCCGCGAGTCGCCGGGCCCGCGACGTCCTGGGTCCGACAAGGGTCGTCGTGGCCGTCCTCTCGGTGGTCGGGCTGGCGGCCGCGACCGTCAACGGCATCGACACCGAGCGCCAGACCTCGAGGTTCACCGACGCCGTCGCGGCGAGGTACTCGACGTACCTGCGCGGCACGCTGGTCGCCACGGACCTGGGCGAGCGCATGCTCACTCCCGAGGTCCCCGTGCTCTTCGTCCGGGGGCAGGACCTCGTGCGGCTGGCGCAACCGGAGCTGCGTTCCAAGCTCGGCATCGGGATCCCGAGCGACCTGGACCGGCTGCAGACCGAGAACCTGATGTACGTCGGGGTCGGTGCCGAGACCTTCAACATGGGGCCGCCCGCCGGCATCCGGTCCGGTGACTTCGACCGGCCGCTGAGCCAGGACTTCGGGTGCCGCACCTACGAGACGGCGTCGGGCGCGCCGTTCATCACGCTGTCCAGCCTCGAGGGAGGCCAGATCGCGGTGACGAGCAACAGCGGGACGATCCACACGCGTGTCACCCGCGAGGGAGAACCCCAGATGGAGCCCCGCACCTGGCCCGTCGTGCCCGGCCAACCGGTCTACATCGCCACGTCGGCGCAGCTGGCGGAGCTCCAGATCGCCTTCGACGCCGGGGGCGAGTTCACGATCTGCCGGGCCTGACCCGCTCGCGGACCACCCGGCCGAGGGACTGGGTCGCCAGCCGCGCCTGTGCGGCTACGCCGGCGTCGAGCCGTCCCCACCAGGGCTGCCGCAGCAGGGCCTGCGCCCGGCGTTCCACGAGGACGTGGGCGAGCAGGCACACGACGACGGTGGCCGCCATCGCGATGACCGTCCGCAGCTCCCACGACAGGTCGGGCGTGTGCCGCTCGGTGAAGACGAACACGGGGTAGTGCCAGATGTAGAGCAGCAGCGAGTGCCGGCCGAGGAAGACCAACGGTCGGGTCGAGACCGCGCCGATCCCTCGGCCGCGGGCACCGAGGGCGACCGCCCCGAACAGCACCGCGAGGTCGAGCTCGAGCAGGGTGACGCCCCAGTGCAGGAACCGGTCGTCGGTCGAGCAGTAGAAGAACAGGGGGACGAGCGCGACCAGTGCCGCCAGCCCCACCAGGTTCACCGTGCGGGGCGTGTACGTCGCGTGCTTGCGCACCAGGGGGAGCGCGGCCCCGAGGAGCACCCCGACGACGAAGGCGTCCATCCGGGCCGTCGTACGAACCAGGACCTGGAAGACGAACTCGGTGTCGGCCACGTGGAATCGCCACCACGTGAGCAGGACCAGGAAACCGGCAAGGACGAAGAGGACACCGACCGGCCGGCGGCGCATCATGTACAGCAGTGCCACGCAGATGACGAAGGCCTGCATGTCGACCGACAGGTACCAGAGGTGGCCGAAGTCGGGGCGTGAGGTGAGCAGGTTCCCCTGGACGTACCAGTTCCAGGTGTAGGTGAGCACGTGACCCACGGACGCCAGGTTGTCGCCCTTGGACGTCTCGTCCGTCGAGTCGAAGGTGGTCACCACCATGATGACCGCCAACATGGCCCACAGGCTGGGGCCGACGCGCAGCAGCCGCCGCACGAAGCTCACGGCCGGGCGCATCTCGGTGATGCCGCCGCGCGAGCTCAGCACCTGGTAGGTGAGGAAGCCCGACGCGACCAGGAAGGCGGTGACGGCGGTGTTGCCGCTGCGGAAGAACGGGCGCACCAGGTCATGGGCGTCGATCCAGTCGACGGGCCACAGCTGCCACCCGTGGGAGAGGACGACCAGCACGATCGCGACGCCGCGGACGCCGTCGACAGCGTCGAGACGCCGCCCGCCGGGCCTCGTGGTCGTGTCGGTCACGGGGAGACCCTAAACCGCCTCGAAGGCCGCGACTCGCCAGCAACCGCGCCATGCTCGGCGCTGCTACTGTTCCCCAGTCTTGCTCCGTGCTACTGGGAGGTAACCGTGCGGAAGTTGGGGATGGTGCTCGCCGGTCTCGGTGGCTTCCTCGTCACGTTGGCGCTGTTGGCGCAGTTCTACGCGCCCGGCGCCCTGATGAAGACGCCGCTCGACGTCGACTCCACCACCAACGCCTCCGGCGAGGCGGCCGTGGGTGCGGACCCGGCGGAGCCGGTGAAGGGCACCCAGCTCACGCGGTCGGACTCCGCGAAGTCCGACGGCGACGTGGTGGTGTTCGTCAGCTCGAGCTGCCTCATCTTCGACCGTGACGACGCGCCGTCGTGCGTCAACGCCGACGACCCGGACGAGCGGCTCATCTCTGCCAGCGTCGAGGACTTCGCCACCGACAGGGTCACGGCGCTCGCCGTCAACGACCCGAAGTACCTCCCGCCGTCGGCGACCGAGCGGGAGGGTCTCCAGAACAAGTGGCCCTTCGACGTCGAGAAGGAGACCTACCCCTACTGGGACGACAACGTGGGCCAGGTCGTCGACGCGGAGTACGAAGGGACCGAGGAGCTCGACGGCATCGAGACCTACAAGTTCCACGCGGTCATCACCGACGCGCCGTACGAAGTGACCGACGGCGTCCAGGGCACCTACAGCAACGACAAGACGATCTGGATCGAGCCGGTGACGGGGTCGATCGTCAACCAGAGCTACCACATGGTGCAGACGACCGACGAGGGCGACAACTTCATCACCCTCGACCTCGCGTTCACCGAGGACGAGGTAAAGGACAGCGTCGATGACGCGAAGTCGAACCGCGACAAGCTCAACCTGGTCCGCGACACCGTCCCCCTGATCGGCTACATCGTCGGCATCCCGCTGCTGCTGGCCGGTCTCTTCCTGACCGCCCGCGGTGGCCGCAGCAGCGGTGGTTCGACCGGCACCCCGTCCTCCGGCGACACCACGCACCGAGCGACCACCAGCGCCTGAGCGGCGCGGCTCAGAGGCCGCGCCGCGCCAGCCACCGGTCGAGGTCGATGCCGTGTCGCTTCGCGGCCGCGCGCACCTGCGGCGAGCGGAGATCGGGTGCGCGGAACGACTCCGGCTCGATGCGCGAGTCCGCGGCGGCGTACGACCGCTGCAGCGTTGCCTGGTCGCGGGCGGTGTCCTTCGCGGCGGCGAGCACCGAGCGGGTGACGGTGACCAGGGAGCCCGTGAGGACCGGGCTGACGACGGGCGTGTAGCCGGAGGCGTGACCCGAGCGGTTGGGGTGGTAGCTCTCGGAGATCGGGTAGGACAGCCCGTTGAGCCACTCGGGGCTGTCGCACACGGCGTGCCCGACGAACGGCGTCGTCGGGTCGGCGAACCCGAAGCCGGCGGCAGCTGCCTGGGCGGCGGTGGTCGCGTTGATCAGGTCGGCGGTCGCGTTGAGCCGGGACTCCTCGCTCGGGCTGAACCACGTCAGGGCGTTGCAGTCCTCGCCGTTGAAGATGCGCGGGTAGCCGACGACCACGACGACGGCTGACGGGGCTCGGGTCCGGATGTCGGCGTACAGCGCGGCGAGCTGGCCGGGCATGGTGGTCTGGATGTAGCCCACCGCGCCGTCGATGGCGCCGTTGCAGTCGGAGGCCCAGCCGGGCAGCGCGCACTCGGTCAGCACATCGGCGAAGCCGGCGTCGTTGCCGCCGACCGAGATGGTCACGTAGCTCGTGGTCGCCGTCAGCGCGGGCAGCTGGCCGCTGGTGACGTCGGCGATCCTCGCGCCGGAGCAGGCACGGAAGTTCAGCGCGTAGCCGCGGGCGGCGGCGATCAGTGGGGGATAGGCGTACGTCGAGCGCTGGCAGCTGGTGCCGTCGCTGATGTAGGAGCGGGTGCCGGTCCCCGAGGCGTACGAGTCACCCAGGGCCACGTACGACGGTGCGGCGGCCTGGGCCGGGGCCGGCCCGACGAGGACGGTGAGAACGGCGCAGCAGGTGGCAAGGGCCGCCACCAGGAACGAGCGGACGCGGGTCATGGGGGTCTCCTTCACAAGCCCGAGAGAGAGGAGTGACCCGCTTCACGTTAGGGCGCGCCACCTCCGTGGGGAAGGAGCAGCCGCGTGCCGAAGATGGCCGTTCCCGGCGTCAGCCGGCCGCGCACCCCTGACCAGCCGCCCCACACGCGGTCGTGCCCGGCCGGCCACTCGGGCTCCAGGAGGGTGTCGATGACGAAGCCGTGGCCGGCGAGCAGCGCCACCCAGTCGCCCAGCGTGCGGTGGTGCTCGACGTACGCCACCAGGCCCGTCTCGTCGTCGATCTCGACGTACGGCCTGCGGTCCCAGTAGGACTGGCTCGCGAGCAGCCCGGCCTCGCTCGGGTCGTCGGGGAACATCCAGCGGGTGGGGTGGGTGATCGAGAAGGCGAACCGCCCGCCGGGGCGCAGCACCCGGGCCGACTCCGCGATCGCGTCGCCGATGTCGGCGACGAACTGGAGCGCGCCGAAGGAGCAGAAGACGACGTCGAACGACGCCGCGGCGAACGGCAGGTGCGTGGCGGTGCCCAGGACGCTGGGTACCGCGAGCCCGGAGTGGTCGTCGAGGCGTCGGGAGTGCTGGAGCTGCCGGAAGGAGAGGTCGAGACCCACCGGACGGCCGCCCTGCGACCGCACCCAGCGGGAGCACTGGCCGGCGCCCGAGCCGACCTCCAGGACGTCGAGCCCCGCGACGTCGCCGAGCACGCCGAGGTCGGCCTCGGTGTGCCCCTCGGGACCCCACACGAAGCCGGCGTCGCCGAGGAACTCGCCGTGCGTGGCCTGGTACTCATCGGCGTACCGGTCCCAGTCGGGCCCGTTGGCGCGACGCGACTCGGCCTCGCTGACGGGCCGGCGTTCGACGCGTACGCTCGGATGGAGGGCCTCCGGAGGCACGTCAGCCGTCACGGAGCGAGGGTACGCCGGTTGGACCAGCGCTCCGCGGCGCGCGTAGACTCGCGAACTGCGCCAGTTGTCTGCCGGTTCCCGGACCGAGCGGATCACGGCTCGCTATCGCGATTGCCCCACCGGACTCAGCCGCTGAGCTTCCCTCGGGGCCGCACCTCGGTAGTGAACAGGACTTCTGCGCGTGCCCGCACGACATCTGTCCACCAAGGAAACCCTTTTCCCTATGACGAGCAGCACCTACGCCTCCATGATTGCTGAGCACGACGCGCCCCAGGTGGCCGTCAACGACATCGGCTCGGAGGAAGACTTCCTCGCCGCGATCGACGAGACCATCAAGTACTTCAACGACGGTGACATCGTTGAGGGCACCATCGTCAAGGTCGACCGGGACGAGGTCCTGCTCGACATCGGCTACAAGACCGAGGGCGTCATCCCCTCGCGCGAGCTGTCGATCAAGCACGACGTCGACCCCAACGAGGTCGTCGCCGTCGGCGACAAGGTCGAGGCCCTGGTCCTCCAGAAGGAGGACAAGGAAGGCCGTCTGATCCTGTCCAAGAAGCGCGCTCAGTACGAGCGGGCCTGGGGCACCATCGAGCAGGTCAAGGAGGAGGACGGCGTCGTCGAGGGCACCGTCATCGAGGTCGTCAAGGGCGGCCTGATCCTGGACATCGGCCTGCGCGGCTTCCTGCCGGCGTCCCTGGTGGAGATGCGTCGCGTCCGCGACCTGCAGCCGTACGTCGGCCAGACGCTCGAGGCGAAGATCATCGAGCTCGACAAGAACCGCAACAACGTGGTCCTGTCGCGCCGCGCCTGGCTGGAGCAGACCCAGTCCGAGGTGCGCCACGGCTTCCTGACCCAGCTCCAGAAGGGCCAGATCCGCAAGGGCGTCGTGTCCTCGATCGTCAACTTCGGTGCGTTCGTGGACCTCGGCGGCGTCGACGGCCTGGTGCACGTCTCCGAGCTTTCCTGGAAGCACATCGACCACCCCTCGGAGGTCGTCGCCGTCGGTGACGAGGTCACCGTCGAGGTGCTGGACGTGGACATGGACCGCGAGCGGGTCTCGCTGTCGCTCAAGGCGACGCAGGAGGACCCCTGGCAGCACTTCGCCCGCACCCACCAGATCGGTCAGATCGTGCCGGGCAAGGTCACCAAGCTGGTGCCCTTCGGCTCGTTCGTCCGTGTCGAGGAGGGCATCGAGGGCCTGGTGCACATCTCCGAGCTGGCCGAGCGCCACGTGGAGATCCCCGAGCAGGTCGTCCAGGTCGACGACGAGGTGATGGTCAAGATCATCGACATCGACCTCGAGCGTCGCCGGATCTCGCTGTCGCTGAAGCAGGCCAACGACACCGCCACCGCCTCCGACGTCGAGGAGTTCGACCCGACGCTGTACGGCATGGCGGCGACGTACGACGCCGAGGGCAACTACGTCTACCCCGACGGCTTCGACCCCGAGACGGGCGAGTGGCTCGAGGGCTTCGACGAGCAGCGCGCGCTCTGGGAGGAGCAGTACGCCAAGGCGCACGAGCGCTGGGAGGCGCACGTCAAGCAGCAGGCCGAGGCCAAGCAGGCCGAGATCGCTGCGGCCGAGCCGACGACGTACTCCTCGGACTCCGCCACCGGCGACGAGGAGGCTCCCGAGGCGGAGACCTCGGGCAGCCTGGCCTCCGACGAGGCGCTGCAGGCGCTCCGCGAGAAGCTCACCGGCGGCAACTGACGCCGGACAGCACGAAGCCCGGTCACCTTCGCGGTGACCGGGCTTCGTCGTCTTCGGCTCTCGGTGGGCGACTCACCGGCCGGCAGCGGGAGCGGTGAACTGCGGGTCCTGGAGGTGGGACCGGGGCGGGGCGGCGGGGCCGCGTCCGTCGTGGAGGAGCAGGTCGATCGTCTTGACGGCCATGGCCGCCGCGATCACGAGGATGATGATGAGGTAGGTCATGGCAGTAATTGTGCCTTCGTCGTGTTCCCGCCACGAGTGGCAGGAATGCCATGTATGGTTGATTTTCTGCCAACAATCCGTCAGGATGGCGGCGTGCCACAGCTCAAGCAGGTCGTGCCCAGCATTGTTCCCAGTGTTGTGCCCAGTATTGATTCCAGTGCTGCCTCCAGTGTGCTCCCGCCGGTCAAGACCGTGGCGGTGATCGTCCAGGACCAGGTCGAGCCGTTCGGGCTCGGTTCGCTGGTGGAGGTCTGGGGCGAGCCCGAGCACCCCGAGGACCGCACGCCGGTCTTCGACTTCCGGATCTGCACGCCGCGCCCCGGCCGGGTGAAGGGGCGCTCCGACTACGACCTGTTCGTCGAGCGCGGGCTGGAGGCGGCGGCGGACGCCGACCTGATCTGCCTGGCCCCGCACCACGACTTCCTCAACCACGACCCCGCCGTGATCGAGGTCGTCAAGGCCGCGGACGCCCGCGGCGCGATGCTGTACGCCCACTGCTCGGGCACGTTCGAGCTCGGCGCTGCCGGGCTCCTCGACGGCCGCGAGTGCACGACGCACTGGCGCTACACCGACGTCCTGGAGGAGATGTACCCCGAGGCGAAGGTGCGCCCCGACGTCCTCTACTGCCACGACGGCAACATCCTCACCGGCGCCGGCTCGGCCGCCGGCATCGACGCATCGCTGCACCTGATGCGCGACCTGTACGGCGCCCGGGTGGCGGCCAGCGTCGCCCGCCGCATCGTGGTGCCACCGCACCGCGACGGTGGCCAGGCCCAGTTCATCGAGCGGGCGGTGCCCGACTGCGACACCGAGACCTTCGGACCGCTCCTGGAGTGGATCCTGCGCAACCTCGACGACGACCTCGACGTGCCCACGCTCGCGCGCAAGTCGCTGATGTCACCGCGGACCTTTGCCCGCCGCTTCCGCGCCGAGACCGGGGCCACCCCGCACTCGTGGGTGACCCAGCAGCGGGTGCTGCGTGCCGAGCAGCTGCTCGAGGAGACCGACTCCTCGGTGGAGTGGATCGCCGACCAGGTCGGTTTCGGCAACGCCGCCGCACTGCGCCACCACTTCACCCGGGTCCGCGGCGTCTCGCCTCAGCAGTACCGGCGGACGTTCTCCCGCACCGCCTGACTCAGGCGGCCGCGACCAGGTCGCGGGCGCCCAGCAGGTCGGCGTACCGGCCGCCGAGGGCGACCAGCTCGTCGTGCGTGCCGAGCTCCACGACGCGCCCGTGGTCCAGCACGGCGATCTGGTCGGCGTCACGGATCGTGGAGAGCCGGTGGGCGATGGTGATCGTGGTCCGGCCGCGGGCGGCGGTGTCGAGGGCGGCCTGGACGGCGCGCTCGGTGCCGTTGTCCAGCGCGCTCGTGGCCTCGTCGAGGACGAGCACCGCCGGGTCGCGGAGCAGCGTGCGGGCGATGGCCAGCCGCTGCTGCTCGCCGCCGGAGAACCGGTGCCCGCGGGCGCCGACGACGGTGTCGTAGCCGTCGGGCAGGCCGGCGATCACGTCGTGGATCCGGGCCTCCCGGCAGGCGTCCTCGATCTCGGCGTCGGTCGCGTCCGGGCGTGCGTGCCGCAGGTTCTCACGCACCGAGGCGTGCAGGAGGTAGGTGTCCTGGCTGACCACGCCGACGGCGTCCGCCAGGTCGGCGAGCCGTACGTCGCGCAGGTCGACGCCGTCGAGCAGCACCCGGCCGCCGGTCGGGTCGTGCAGGCGCGCGACCAGCCCGGCGAGGGTGGTCTTGCCGCTGCCGGTCTCGCCGACGAGGGCGAGGCTGGTGCCGGAGGCTACGTGCAGGTCGATGCCGTGCAGGACGTCCGTCCCGCCGTCGTAGGAGAACGTGACGCCCTCGAGGGTGACGTCGCCGCGTACCTCGCCCAGGTCGACGGGCTCGGCGGGGTCGTCGATGTCGATGGGCAGGTCCTGGTACTCGAAGATCCGGCTGAACAGCGCGAGCGACGCGGTGACGTCGACGCCGACGTTCAGCAGGCCCATCAGCGGGCGGAACAGCGTGCCCTGGAGCGCGGTGAACGCGACCAGCGTGCCGATCGTCATCCCCCCGGAGGTCGCGGGCAGGCCGGCGACCAGGTAGATCGCGGCCGGGATCGCGGCGAAGACCACGGTCATGGTCGCCATCCGCCAGCGGCCGGCCAGCATGGACCGGATCTGGAGGTCGACCAGGTCGTGCGAGGTGGCGGTGAACCGGTCGGACATCCGTGACGCGGCGCCCAGGGTGCGCGTCAGCAGCGCGCCGCTCACCGACAGCGTCTCCTCGATCTGGACGTTGAGGTCGGCGAGCCGGCGCTGGCGCTCGGTCGTGATCTGGTGGCGCAGCCGGGCCACGCGGCGGCTCAGCCAGATCGCGGGCGGCAGCACGAGCAGGGAGAGCAGGGACAGCCGCCACGACAGTGCGGCCATCGCGACGGCCGTGCCGACCACGACGGTGACGTTGGAGGCGATCGACGTCGCGGTGGAGGTGACGACGCTCTGCACGCCGTTGATGTCGTTGGTCAGGCGCGACTGGACCTCACCGCCGCGGGCCTGGGTGAAGAAGCCGACGGACTGGCGCTGGAGCCGGTCGAACAGGCCGGTGCGCAGGTCGTGCATGACCTGCTGGCCGACCGACGTCGACAGCCAGGTCTGGACCACGCCGATCATCGCGGTGGCGGCCGCGACGCCGACCATGCCGCCGACCAGCCAGAGCAGCAGGTCGACGTCCTGCCGGGGGAGCGCGTCGTCGATCATCCGCCGGATCAGGAAGGGCTGGGCCAGTCCGATGGCGGAGCTCGCGACGATCAGGCCGACGACCACGCCGAGACGGCCCTTGAAGGGCGCGAGCAGGCGGGCGATCCGGCGCAGGGAGACGGGGGAGTCCGCGAGCTGCCGCTTGTCCGCCCGGATCTGCGTGGGGTCGGGACGGGTGGTGCCGCGGCCACCGCGGCGGGTCAGGGTGAGGTCATCCACGTGACCACCTCGTTTCTGTTCATGCGATATGCTGAGGGTACCTCAACATGAGGCAGCCAGGCAAACTGGCGCTATGCTGGCGACGTGAGCGAGACGACCGGCGACCTGCTGTTCGGTACGGCGCGCCGGTTGCGGCGCGAGTTCGCGGCTGCGCTGCTGGACGCCGACGTGACCCCGTCGCAGGCCCGCGCCCTGCGGACGGTGATGGAGTGCGGCTCGGTGCGTCCCTCGGCGCTGGCCGAGCGGCTGCACATCGCGGCCCGCTCAGCCACCGAGGTCGTCGACGCCCTGGAGGCCCGTGGCCTCGTCGAGCGGGCTCCCGACCCCGACGACCGCCGGGCGATCCTGGTGCGGCCGACCGAGGCGGCACAGACCGAGCTGGCCGAGGTGGACCGGGTCCGGCGCGAACAGTCCGAGCGGTTCCTCGCGGTGCTGGGCGACCGCGACCGCCAGCACCTGGACCGGATCCTGAGGATCCTGCTGGAGCAACAGTGACCAGGGTCGGCCTGACCGGGGGAGTCGCCTCCGGCAAGAGCACCGTGTCGGCGATGCTCGCCGAGCTCGGCGCGGTCGTGGTCGACGCCGACCTCCTCGCGCGCGACGTGGTGGCTCCCGGCACCGACGGCCTGGCGGCCGTCGTGGAGGAGTTCGGCCCGGACGTGCTCGGCCCCGACGGCGCCCTTGACCGGCCACGGCTCGGCGCGCTCGTCTTCGCCGACCCCGAGCGCCGCCGCGCACTCGAGGCGATCATCCATCCGCTGGTGCGCGCACGGGCGGCCGAGATCGAGGCCGCCGCACCCCCCGATGCCGTGGTCGTGCACGACATCCCGCTGCTCACCGAGACCGGGCAGGCGGCGAGCTTCGACGCGGTCGTCGTGGTCGACGTACCTGCCGAGGTCCAGGTCGACCGGATGGTCCGGATCCGGGGGATGTCCGAGGAGGACGCGCTTGCCCGGATCGCCGCCCAGGCGAGCCGGGAGGAGCGCCTCGCGGTCGCGACGTACGTCGTCGACAACACCGGCACCTTCGACGACCTGCGGGCGCGGGTCGAGGAGGTCTACCGGGCTCTCACCTGACGACGGAGTCCTCGATCACCTGGTGCCGGCCGAGGAAGTAGATGCCGGGAGAGTTCTCGAAGCCGTCGCTCGGGTTCCGCTTCAGCGTCGAGGAGCGGATCACCAGGTCGCCGGTGCGGTCGTTGCTGACGAAGAAGATCGCCCCGCCGCCCTCGCGGGCCCGGTTGTCGGTGATCGTCGACCCGGCCACCAGCACGGTGAAGTCGTTGCCGTCGGCGTAGATCGCGCCACCGGACCCGCCGCCCGGGCTTCCCGGCCGCGCGGGGTTCGCGCCGTGTCCGATGGCGCGGTTGCCGGTGAAGGTCGAGTTGTAGACCGACCAGGACACGCCGATGCTGCTCAGCGCCGAGCCGTTGCTGCACCGGCCGCCGGTGAACGTGCTGCCGACGACGTACACCGGCAGCCCGTGGTGCTGGGACAGGGCACGCACCGCGGCGCCCCCGAGGTCCGGGCCGGTCTTGTCGCACGTGTTGTCGCCGAACACCGAGTCGACGATCTTGAGCCGGCCGCCCCGGACGAAGATGGCGCCGCCGCCACCGCCGTCGTACGTCTCGCCGGTGGAGTTCCCGCCGATGAGCGTCAGCCGCTGCACGACCAACCGTGGGCTCGCCTGGTCGTCGCAGTGCGAGGTGGTCCAGGTCTGCCTCTTGTCGCAGGTGTTCTGGTAGAGGATCCGGCGCTCACCGCCGCCGCTGAGGGTCACCAGCCCGCCGCCGTCGAGGACCACGCGCTTGCTGGTGTTGACCACCTTCGCGGTCTCGTCCATCTCGATGGTGACCGGGTCGGGTCCGCACCGGAAGGCGATCACGCCGCCCTTGGCGACGGCTCGTACGACGGCCCGTGAGGTGCAGCTCGCCGGGGTGCCGGAGCCGACCCACCGGTCGGGATGCGTCGTGTCGACGGCCCTGGCCTCCTTGGGTACCGGCACGGGGCCGGGCGTCGGAGGGGCGAGGGCGACCGGGGCCGGGTGAGGAGCTGCCAGCAGCGCGGCCACCGCCGCGAGGGCGGGCCCGAAATGGAACATGGACCGACCTTACGGTCGGTCCACGTTCCCTAGCCGGGAATCCCCGACCCGGCTGACGCTGTCAAGCCTACGCCGCGAGGTCGGGGTCTCCCAACCTGCGCAGCTTCTGGAGGGCCTCCCGCTCGAGCTGGCGGACCCGCTCGGCGGAGATGCCGTGCTTGGCGCCGATGTCGGCCAGCTTGTGCTGGCGCCCGTCGGTGAGTCCGTACCTCGACCGGATGATGTCCGCGGCCCGCTCGTCGAGGGTGTCGACGAGGGCGTCGAGCCGCTCGCGCGCCTCGGTGTCGAGGAAGCTGAGATCCGGACCCGGGGTGGTCTCCTGGGCCATCAGGTCGCCGAGCGAGGTGTCGCCGTCCTCGTCCACCGGGGTGTCGAGGCTGACGTGGTCACGGCCCCACGACATCAGGTCGAGGACCCGGTCGATGTCCATGCCGAGCTCGGTGGCGATCTCCTGCGGGTCGGGCTCGCGGCCCAGCTGCCGCTCGAGCGTGCGCCGGGCGCTGCCGACCTGGTTGAGCTCCTCGACCACGTGGACGGGCAGCCGGACCACGCGTGCCTGCTGCGCGATGCCACGCGTGATGGCCTGGCGGACCCACCAGGTGGCGTAGGTGGAGAACTTGTAGCCCTTGGTGTAGTCGAACTTCTCGACCGCGCGGATGAGGCCGGTGTTGCCCTCCTGGATCAGGTCGAGCATCGGCATCTGGGCGCGACCGTACTTGCGCGCGATCGACACGACCAGGCGCAGGTTCGCGGTGATGAACTGGTCGACGGCCTTGCGGCCCTCCTCGGCGAGCCACTCCAGCTCCTCCTTCGAGGCGTAGCCGGGGGCACCGCCCTTCCGGCGGCCGACGCGGCCGCTGGCCAGCAGGTGCTCGGCCATCAGGCCGGCCTCGATGGTCTTGGAGAGCTCGACCTCGGTCTCGGCGTCCAGCAGGGGGTTGCGGGCGATCTCGTCGAGGTACAGGCCGACGCTGTCGCGACCCTCGATCTCGCGGGTCCCGGCAGTAGTGGTGCGAGTAGCCATGGGGATCCTCTTCCTGCTGTCGGTGACGGCACCCGAGCCGTCACACTTTGCCAACGTCCGACGGGGTCCGAAGATTCCTTCGGTATGTCCGCTACCGGTACTTCGGAACCGTCACCAGAACAGACGTGCGAGGGCCCCTCCGAGTTGCCGTTCCCCCGAACTCTCAGGGACTTCTCAGGGGTACCCCGGGAGGGTGGGGGCGATACGTTCCCCCGGTGAGCGTCCGCACGATCGACCTGAACGCCGACCTCGGCGAGGAGGTGACCGACGATCCGGCCCTCCTCGGCCTCGTGACCAGCGCAAATGTCGCCTGTGGCTACCACGCCGGCACCCCGGTGACCATGCGGGCGGTGTGCGCGGAGGCAGCCCGGCTCGGCGTCGCGGTGGGCGCGCAGGTCTCCTACGAGGACCGCGAGCACTTCGGCCGGGTGGCCCGCGACGTGCCCGCGGACGTGCTCGCCGAGCAGGTGGCCGACCAGGTCGGAACGCTCGGCGAGATCGCCGTGTCGGAGGGCGCGGTCGTGTCGTACCTGAAGCCGCACGGTGCGCTCTACCACCGGGTCCGCGACGACCCCGACCAGGCGGCCGCCGTGCTGGCCGGCTCGGGCCACCTGCCCGTCCTCGGCCAGCCGGGAGCGTTCCTGGACCTGGCCGCGGACGCCGGCCGGGCGACGTACCAGGAGGGGTTCGCCGACCGCGCCTACCGCGGCGACCGCCTGGTCCCGCGCGAGGAGCCGGGCGCCCTCATCGAGGACGTCGACGCGATCGCCGCCCAGGCCGTCCGGCTGGCGGGCACCGTGGACTCCGTGTGTGTGCACGGCGACAGCCCGGGCGCCGTCGAGGCGGCCCGGGCCGTACGACGGGCGCTCACGGACGCCGGGCTGGTGCTGGTGGCGCCGTGGTGACGGGCCTGGTGGTGGCCGAGCACGTCCGGGAGGCCGTGGCGGCGGGTGCGCCGGTCGTGGCCCTGGAGTCCACGATCTTCACCCACGGGCTGCCGCGGCCGCGCAACGTCCAGGTGGCCCTCGAGGCCGAGGACGACCTGCGTGCGGCAGGCGTGGTGGCCGCGACGATCGGGGTCGTCGAGGGCGTGGCCACGGTCGGCCTCGGCGCGGACCAGATCGAGGCGCTGGCCGCGACCGACGACGTGATCAAGGTCAGCCTGCGGGACCTTCCCGTCGCCGCCGCCCAGGGTCGTTCGGGCGGCACGACCGTGGCCGGCACCGCGTTCCTGGCGGCGAGGGCGGGGATCGCGGTGTTCGCGACCGGTGGCCTGGGTGGGGTGCACCGCGGAGCGTCGGAGACCTTCGACGAGTCGGCGGACCTCCCGGTGCTCGCCCGGACGCCGATCCTGATGGTCTCGGCGGGCGTGAAGTCGATCCTCGACGTCGGCGCCAGTCTCGAGCGGCTCGAGACGCTGTCGATCACCCTGGTCGGCTACCGGACCAGGCGGTTCCCGGGCTTCTACCTCGCCGACTCCGGGTTCGCGATCGACTACGCCGTCGACAGCCCCGAGCAGGCCGCCGACCTGGTCCGGGCGCGCGCCGCGCTGGGCGTCCCCGGCGCGATCCTGGTCGCCAACCCGGTGCCCGCCGAGCACCAGCTCGACCCGGCCGAGCACGACCGCGTGCTGGGCGAGGCGCTCGCGGCCATGGACGCCGCCGGGATCGGCGGCCACGACGCCACGCCGTACCTCCTCGACCACGTCCAGAAGGCGACCGGAGGACGGAGCCTGGACGTCAACGTGGCGGTGTACGAGAACAACGTCCGGCTGGCCGGCGAGATCGCCCGGGCGCTGGCCCGGCCCTCGGACGGCTAGACCGCTTCTCCACAGCCAGATGTCGCTTTCTGTGGAGCGTCGATCGTGGACTGTGGACGAGCTCGGGCGTGTCTGTGGACGGCTCTGGGGACGGCGAAGTTCGTCGAAATAGTTCGGGACGACCCCTTGTGCGGGGTGCTCCGGGCCACGTAGAACTCTCCCTACCAACTCACCGCTTGCGGGGGGTTGGGGATCGGACAGGAGCAAAGTTCCACACCGCGGTTCACCTCTTCGGAGGCGGAGAGCGGCGGCGGCCCGGTGACGGGGTCGACGGGAACGGAGCAGAGAGTCGGATCGACGGAGGCGTCACCCAACGAAGTCAAGCCGAGGGGCCCTGCGATGCTCATACCATCGCTGGGCCCCTCACTCTTTCCCGGACATCGTGACCGGCCCGCGCCGCGGCTCGCAACCGATCGAGGCCACGCGGCGGTGAATACTCGCTGACATGCAGGTGCTCCCGGCCGGCCCCTCGGCCCTCCTGGCCGAGCCCGCGGACCCTGCCGACGTGCCCTCCCTGTACGCCGACCTGAGGCACGCCGTCGTCTGCCGGGACCTGGTTCCCGGCGCGGCGACGGTGCTGCTGGACGGGCTGCGGGACGTGGAGGCGGCCCGCACGTACCTCGCCGCCTGGAGTCCGTCCGACCGCGCCGAGGCCGATGCAGGGGAGGAGGTCGAGCTGCCGACGACGTACGACGGCGAGGACCTCGACGACGTCGCGCGTCGCTGGGGGATGACCCGCGCGGAGGCGGTGGCCACCCACACCGGCACGGACTTCACGGTGGCGTTCATCGGGTTCTCCCCGGGTTTCGCGTACTGCACCGGCCTGCCGCCCGAGCTGGCCGTGCCGCGGCTCGACCGGCCGCGCGCGAAGGTGCCGGCCGGGTCGGTGGGGCTCGCGGGGCAGTACGCCGGGGTGTACCCGTCCGCGTCACCCGGCGGCTGGCGGCTGCTCGGCCGGACGGAGGCGACGCTCTGGGACCCCGGCCGCGAGCAGCCGGCCCTGCTCACGCCCGGCACCCGCGTGCGCTTCACGGAGGCCTGATGACGCGGACGTTGACCGTCCTCGACGCCGGGCCGCTGACCACGGTCCAGGACGCCGGCCGGCCCGGCCTCGCGCACCTCGGCGTGCCGCACTCGGGGTTCCTCGACGCGCCCGCCGCGCGACTCGCCAACCGGCTGGTCGGCAACGGCTCGGGCGCGGCCCTGCTCGAGACCACCGCGGGCGGCGTGACGCTGCGCGCCGACGTGGCGCTCGTCGTCGCGGTCGCGGGCGCGGGTGCCGAGGTGCTGGTCGACGGGCACGGCGCCGCGTGGGGCGAGCCCGTGTCGCTGCCGGCCGGCTCGGTGCTGCGGGTCGGCCCGGCTCGCACCGGCGTGCGCGGCTACGTCGCCGTGTCCGGTGGCGTCCGGAGCGAGCGGGTGCTCGGGTCGCGGTCCACCGACACCCTCTCCGGGCTGGGTCGTCCACCGTTGGCCGACGGCGACGTGCTGCCGGTCGGGGCCGGTCGCCGGCCGCGTCCCGTCGACGCGCCGCGGGTGACGAACGCCGACGGCGTGCTCCGGGTGACGGCGGGTCAGCGGGACGACTGGGTCGCCGGCGGCGTACGACGGCTGGCCGAGCGGACCTGGACCGTCGCGGCCGACTCCAACCGCGTCGCGCTGCGGCTGTCCGGCGAGGCGCTCGAGCGCTCCCGGGACGACGAGCTCCCGAGCGAGGGGCTGGTGCTCGGCGCCGTGCAGGTGCCGCCCGACGGGCAGCCTCTGGTGTTCCTGGCCGACCATCCGACGACGGGCGGGTACCCGGTCATCGGGGTGGTCCTGACCGAGGACCTCTGGCAGTGCGCTCAGCTGCGGCCGGGGGAGCCGGTCGGCTTCCGCCAGGTCGCCGGGTAAGCCGCCGCGCCGGCAGTGCCCAGCACCACCACCAGCAGGGCGAGCACCGTGATCAGTGCGGGCATCGACGCGACCCCGGAGCCGACGGCCACGAAGCCGTACAGCGCGATCGCGCCGAGCTCGCTGAGCAGCCCGCTCACCGACGTCACCGTCGCGCGGGCGGCGCCGTGGATGCGGTGCTGGAGGTCGGTCTCGGCGACGACGATGGCGGCCTGGAGCGCGCCGTACCCGACGGCGACGGCGACGAAGCCCGCCGGCCGCTGGAGCGCGGCGCCGGCTGCGACGAGGAGTCCGGCGCCCACCAGCACCGGGCCCAGCCGGTGCAGGGGGAGCCGTGGTGCCAGCGCGGAGCCGACCGCCTGCGCGGCCACGGTCAGGGCGACCAGGAGCGGGATCACCGTCAGCGGGACGCCCAGGCCGTCGGCGAGCAGGCCGAAGTACTCGTCGAAGGCGAGGAACGCCGGCACCGCCGCCGCCAGCAGCACCGCGCGGGCGACGGTCGGGTGCAGGGACTCGGCGAGCCCGGCCTTGAGCATCCCGACGTACCCGAGCCCGGGCTCCTCCTCACCGGGCGCGGCGTCGGGATCGACGTGCGAGCGTGGGGCGTCGGCGGGAAGGCGCACTGCGAGGCCCGTGGCCACCATGCAGACGGCGACGCTCGCCCATCCGGCGCCGGTGAGCCCCCAGAGCGCGACGATCGGCGCGGCCGCCGCGGTCGCGACCAGGTTCAGCACCAGCGCGCCGGTCTCTCCCGCGGCGATCACCTTCCGGTAGGACGCCTCGCGTCCGCGTGCGTAGAGGTGGTCGTGGACGTACGCCTCGTAGGTGCCCGAGACCAGCGAGCCGCTCAGCCCCCACAGCACGAAGCCGCCGGCGAACGCGGCGTACGTCGGCACGGCCGACCAGAGCGCGAAGCAACAGCCGTAGAGGGCGGAGCCGAGCACGAGCAGCCGGCGGCGCGACACGGTGTCGGCCCAGGCACCCGACGGCACCTCGAGGACGACGTGCGTGGCCGACCAGATGACCAGCAGCGAGGAGATCTGCCCGGTGGACAGCCCCGCGTCGAGGAACAGCAGGGCATAGACCGGGAAGACGGGGATGAGCTCGCGCAGCGCGGCGTACGCGACCACCCGCCAGGTGAACGAGTCGGGCCGGCCCCTGGAGGGGGTGGCCCTGGGGCGTTGTCAGCGATGTCGTTCGTGCATGTCCGGCACTGTAGCCCCGTCCACCGTCGTCGGTCGCCAGGGTTGGAGGTCGGGGTCGTCGATGGGGTAGCTGCGCACCGGGCCCGGCTGCGTCGCGGAGGTCTCGAACCGCACGGTCACGACGCCGCGGCCCGATCCCCAGACCCAGCCCCGGCCCATCTCCGCGTGCTCGACGTCCATGCCGGGCGCCCAGGTGTGGGTCGTGGCCTTCGCGCCGGCCGTCGAGGGCGCGTCGGCATCGAGACCGGCGTCGAGGTCGGCCGCGGGCTCCTCGACGTCGTCCTCGGTGTCGCCGAACAGGTCCTCCTGGATCCAGTCCGCCAGCCCGGAGACGCCGACGCCGAGCAGGCGGACGCCACCGGTGGTGTCGAGGTCCTGGAGCAGGCCGACGGCGAGCCGGGCGATGGTCGCGGCGGTGTCGGTGGGGGAGCCGAGCGTCGAGGACCGGCTGATGGTGGTGAAGTCGTGCAGCCGGACCTTGATCGTGATCGTCCGGCCCGCCAGCCCGTTGGCCCGGAGCCGGTCGGCGACGTTGCGGGCCTGTCGGGTCAGCAGCGCGGCCATCAGCTTGCGGTCGGTCAGGTCGGTGTCGTAGGTCCCCTCCACGCTGACCGACTTGGTCTCCCGCTCGGGCACGACGGGGCGGTCGTCCTCGGCGTGCGCGAACACGTGCAGGCCGTGGCCGTGGGCGCTGCCGAGCATCCGGACCAGCTCGTCCTCGCTGATCGCCTCGAGGTCGGCGACCGTCTGGATGCCGGCCCGGCGCAGGCGTTCGGTGGTCGCCGGGCCGACGCCGGGGATCACCGAGACGTGCATGGGTCGCAGCAGGTCCATCTCGGCACCGGGAGGTACGACGACCAGGCCGTCGGGCTTGTCGAGGTCGCTGGCGACCTTGGCCATGAACTTCGACGTGGCGACCCCGACCGAGGCCGTCAGGCCACCGGTCACCTCCGCGACCTCGGCGCGGAGCCGCTCGGCGACCTCGGTGACCGTGGAGATCTCCAGGTCGGCCAGCCCCGCGGCCGCGAGGTCCACGAACGCCTCGTCGAGCGACAGCGGCTCGACCAGCGGCGAGGTCGCGCGGAGCACGGCCATCACCTTCTCGCTCGCGTCGCGGTAGGCGTGGAAGCGGCCGCTCAGGAAGGCCGCGTGCGGGCACCGGGACCGCGCCTCGCGGGTCGACATGGCCGAGCGCACGCCGTACTTCCTGGCTTCGTACGACGCCGTCGAGACCACGCCGCGCCCGCCCACGCCGCCGACGACCACCGGCTTGCCGCGCAGGGACGGCTTGTCGCGCTGCTCGACCGCCGCGAAGAACGCGTCCAGGTCGAGGTGCAGCACC
Organism: uncultured Actinomycetota bacterium; assembly: GCA_963728555.1. GTDB lineage: Bacteria > Actinomycetota > Actinomycetes > Propionibacteriales > Nocardioidaceae > Nocardioides. The sequence continues at coordinate 466,531 of CAVSKP010000006.1, read as the reverse complement.
GACGCCACCGCACGCATGGCGGCAACCTAACCGGCGGCACCCTCAGCGCGTGCTCTCGCCCGTCACCGCGAGGCCGACGCCGAGCCCGATCATGGAGAGGCCGCCGACGGCGCCCATCGCCTCGCCGCGACGCGGCGAGCTCATGAACCACGAGCGGAGCTGGCTGGCCACGATCGCCCAGGTGCTGTCGGAGACCATGCCGATGGCGAAGGCCAGCAGGCCGAGCAGGAGGAGCTGGAGCTGGATGTGCCCGGCCCCGCGGTCCACGAACTGGGGGAGGACGGCGGCCAGGATCATGTAGGCCTTCGGGTTGGAGACGCCGACGACGTACCCCTGCCGGACGGCGCGCCGCCAGGTCATCGGCTTGCCCGCCACGGCCGTGTCGTCGTCCCGGGCGAGGAACTCCCTGCGCCGGCGGACCGCCTCGACGCCGAGGTACACGAGGTACGCCGCGCCCGCGAGCTTGAGCACCTGGAAGACCACGATGGACTCCTGCACGATCACGCCGAGACCGAGCGCCACCAGCACCACGATGGTCAGCAGGCCCAGGGAGTTGCCGGCGACGCTGGCCAGCGCCACGCCGCGGCCGTAGGCCAGCGCGCGGCCGATCACGAAGACCACGCTGGGGCCGGGGATGGCGATCAGGATCAGCGCGGCGAGACCGAAGGTCAGGACCTGGTCGAGGGTGAGCACGTCGCCACGCTAGCGCCGTTCCCGTCCGTTCCGGGGCCCGGTTTCCGTCCACCGGACGGCTCCGGACACCCCTTTCCACAGGGCGCCTCGCGGCGAGGCGTGAGTGTCGGTGCCGCTGGGGAGCGTCCACGCCATGACGACATCCACCGATCACCCGCTGCCGAGCATGACCGCCCGGACGCCCGAGGACGTGCTGGCCATGGTGCCGGTTGTACTGGGTTTCGCCCCCGAGGACTCGGTGGTGATGCTGACGTTCGAGGCGGCCGAGGCCTTCCATGCGCGACTCGACCTCCCGCTGACCGACCCGGACCGGCGCGACGCCGCGGAGGCGCTTGTCGGCCCCGCTGAGCGGCACCGCGTCGGACGGGTCCTCTTCGTGCTGTACACCTCCGACGCGGACGCTGCCCGCTCGTGCGCCGCCGTTCTGGCGGACACGTTCCTCGACCGTGGCATCGATGTGGTCGACGTGCTCCGCAGCGACGGCCGGCAGTGGTTCCCTGTCTCGCTCGACGGGTCGGAGCCCGAGCAGCCTGGGGTGCCCTACGACGTGACGGGCCACCTCTTCACGGCCGAGTCGGTGGCATCCGGTCGGGTGACTCGCGCCTCGCGTGCTGAGCTGGCGGCGACGGTCGCTGCCGACCCCGGGGCGACCCGAGCCGTTGCCGACGCGCTCGACGAGCTCCGCGACCCGGTCGCGACGCACGACCTGGCGTGGCTGCCCGCCCTCGTCGCGCGGCTGGCCGAGGATGCCGCCGTGCCGGAGGCCGCGACGGCCGCCCGGCTGCTGCTGGCGGTCTCGGAGCCCGAGGGGCGTGATGCCGCGATGGCCGGGGTCGACCGGCGTACGGCCGAGCGGAGCCTCGGTGTCTGGTCGGCCTTGGTCCGGGCGGCGCCGGCCGGCCTGCTGGCGCCGGCCGCCTCGGTGCTGGCCTTCCTCGCCTGGCTCGCCGGCGACGGGGCGCTGGCGTGGTGCGCCCTGGAGCGGGCCGCGGAGGACGACCCGCCGTGCAGCCTGGCCGGCGTCGTGGCCGAGGCCTTGGAGCAGGCGCTCCCGCCGTCGGTGTGGGAGCGGCGGTGAGCCGCCTGCCATCACCTGGTCGGGCACTCCCCGTGGCGGGGCATCCGCCCTAGGGTGCCGACATGGGCGAAGACGTCGAAGCACAGGAGTTCTCGCGCGCCGACCGCACCCGCTACCGCGAGAAGGTGCACCGCTGTCTCGACACCTTCGCCCGGATGCTCAGCGAGCACGTCTTCGACACCGACGACCCGATGACCGGCCTGGAGGTGGAGCTCAACCTCGTCGACGAGCTCGGCGACCCAGCGCTCAAGAACGCCGAGGCTCTCGCGGCGATCGCCGACCCGGCGTTCCAGACCGAGCTCGGGCAGTTCAACGTCGAGATCAACGTGCCACCGGCCAAGCTCCGCGAGGGTGGCCTGGCGACCTTCGAGGCGAACCTGCGCCGCAGCCTCAACGACGCCGAGGCCAAGTCGTCGGAGGTCGGCGCGCACATGGTGATGATCGGCATCCTGCCGACCCTCGCGGACGGCCACCTCAGCCCCAGCCACATGAGCGCCAACCCGCGATACCGGCTGATCAGCGAGCAGATCCTCGCCGCCCGCGGCGAGGACATCCAGATCGACATCTCCGGCCCGGAGCGCCTGGTCACCACGGCCGACTCGATCCTGCCGGAGGCCGCGTGCACCAGCACGCAGTTCCACGTGCAGACCTCACCCGACCAGTTCGCGGCGTACTGGAACGCCTCCCAGGCCGTCTCGGCGATCCTGCTGGCCGTGGGTGCCAACTCTCCCTACGCCCTGGGCAAGGAGCTGTGGCGCGAGACGCGGATCCCGATGTTCGAGCAGGCCGCCGACACGCGCAGCGAGGAGCTCAAGGCACAGGGGGTGCGGCCACGGGTCTGGTTCGGGGAGCGGTGGATCACGTCGGTCTTCGACCTGTTCGAGGAGAACGTCCGCTACTTCCCGGCGTTGCTGCCGATCACCGACGAGGAGGACCCGGTCGCGGTGTTCGACGCCGGCGGCACTCCGCAGCTCTCCGAGCTGCGCCTGCACAACGGCACGATCTACCGCTGGAACCGGCCGGTGTACGACATCCAGGGCGGCCGCCCTCACCTGCGCGTGGAGAACCGGGTGCTGCCCGCCGGGCCGACCGTCGCCGACCTGGTGGCCAACGCGGCGTTCTACTTCGGGCTGGTGCGGACGCTCGCCGAGAGCGACCGGCCGCTGTGGTCGCAGATGTCGTTCAAGGCGGCGGAGGAGAACTTCGAGGCGGCCGCCGAGTACGGCATCGACACGGAGGTCTACTGGCCGGGCGTGGGGCAGGTACGTGCGACGGAGCTGACCCTGCGCCGGCTGCTGCCGCTCGCCAAGCAGGGTCTCGACTCGTGGGGCGCGCCGGCCGCGGAGTCCGACCGGCTGCTGGACATCATCGAGCAGCGCTGCCTGACCGGCGTCAACGGAGCGGAGTGGTTCGTGCGCCGGATGGCCGACCGGTCCGGCGAGGACCGGTGGGACGCGCTGCGGCACGTGCTGCTGGAGTACCGCGACCGGATGCACTCCAACGAGCCGGTGCACACCTGGGACTGACCCGGCTGCGCGGCCCGCTCAGCGCTGGCGCACGCGGCGCCACGTGCGGCCGACGCCGGACTGCGGGTCGCGCCACCCGTCGCGGGTGACCACGAGGAACACCAGCGAGCGGTCCGTCTCGCCGTTCACCGCCGAGACGGCCCGCAGCCACCCCAGGTCGAGGTCCTGCACGTCGAGCGGGCCGGACCGGGTCAGCCAGGTCATCACCTGCCGGTCGCCCGCGCGACGCAACAGCGCCTCGAGCAGGTCGCAGCGCAGGGCGTGGTCGAGCCGTGCCTGGGGTCCGGCATCGGTGTCCTCGACCACCCGGCCCACCTCCGGCCGGCCCGGCCCGCCGAGGTGGAGCACGCTCGGGAAGCGGAGCCGCCGCTCGGCGGCCTTGTGCTCGAGCACGAGACGGCGCAGCAGGGCCAGGTCGGCCCGGGACAGCGGCTCCTCGACCGGGGACACCCGATCACGATGCCCCAGTCCGCGGGGGTCGGCGTCGCGCCTCCACAGGTTCCCGCGCCCGGCGGGCACGCGCTACGGTGCCGGTCAGGGAGCCGCGCGGAAGCCGGCCGCAGACCCGAGGGAGAGCCAATGGGGACCATCGTCGTGGGATACGTGCCCAAGCCCGAGGGCGACGCCGCGCTCGACCGGGCCATCGAGGAGGCGAAGCTCCGCAACGCGACGCTGGTCGTCGTCAACTCCCACCGTGGCGGTCGCGAGTACGACCAGGAGGACTCCACCAAGGACGACGCGACGATGGCGGCGGTCAAGGCCAAGCTCGAGGGGTCCGGTGTCGACTTCGACGTCCGCCAGCTCGTCCGCGGCTTCGAGCCGGCCGAGGACCTGATCAGCATCGCCGAGGCCAACGGCGCCGACCTGATCGTCATCGGCCTGCGCCGCCGCTCGCCGGTCGGCAAGCTGATCCTCGGCAGCAACGCCCAGCGGATCCTGCTCGACGCCCACTGCGCCGTGCTGGCCGTCAAGGCCGGCGACTGACGACCCTGCCCCCGGGACGTGGGGCATGCTGGCCCTATGGCCCTCCACATCACCGGCGACGACCACGCCGACCAGGTCCTGACCGACGACCCGTTCGCCCTCCTGGTGGGGATGCTGCTCGACCAGCAGTACCCGATGGAGCATGCATTCCGCGGGCCGGCGAAGATCCTCGACCGCTTCGGCACCCTGGACCCGGCGGCGATCGCGGCGGCGGACCCGGAGGAGTTCGCCGTGATGGCGTCGACTCCGCCGGCGATCCACCGGTACGGCCGGTCGATGGCCGGACGCGTGCAGACGCTGGCGGGGATCGTGACCGAGACGTACGGCGGCCGGGCCGAGCGCCTGTGGACCGAGGCGGCGTCCGGGGCCGACCTGCTGGCGCGGGTGATGGCACTGCCGGGGTTCGGCAAGCAGAAGGCCCAGATCTTCACCGCGTTGCTGGCCAAGCAGCTCGACGTCCGGCCCGAGGGCTGGGAGGCGGCGGTGGGCGACTACGCCGAGGACGGCTTCCGCTCGGTGGCCGACGTCACCGACCCCGGGTCGCTGCAGAAGGTCCGTGACTACAAGAAGGCCAAGAAGGCCGCAGCCAGCGCCTAGTGCCTCGCGTGCCCGATGACTATCTTCTCGCGTCAAAATGGTCCGCACCCTGGGGTTGGCAAGAGGCCGGGCGAGTCGTTTCCTGGTTGGAGCAGGGGGATGTCCACGCCGTGGGGGGGCATGGCGTTTGGGGGATACCAATCTGCAACCTGCGCCCCGCCCGGCCTCCAGACCGGGCGGGGCCGCAAACTCTCCAGCGGGCCTGGCCGCGGCGACGAATGCCCCCGTCCGCCGGGTAGCCCTCGGTTCGGATCGCCACCACCGCCGTGGCAGAATGACAGCGCGGCTCTTGACGACAGCGGGACTTGCCGCGCCCCGAAGTCCCTTGACGAGAGGTGTTCGTGTCCTCGAACGCGCGAAAGACTCCTCCCCCGGGCGTTCTCGCCCATCCAGCCATCCAGGCCCTGGTCGCGCAGGCGAGGCCCTCCGGAAGCCTCACCCCTGACGAGGTGCGTCGCGCGACGGAGCAGGCCGGCGTCGAGCCGCGCCACCTCAAGGCGCTGATGACCCACCTCGCCGGGCTGGGCATCTCGGTCGTGCTTCCGGTCGACGCCCGCGTCTTCGCGGCGACGACGACCAAGAAGGCCACCACGGCGAAGACCGCGAAGGCCGGGCCGGCCAAGAAGGCGCCGGCGAAGAAGACCGCGGCCGGCGCAGCCGACAAGCCGGCGGCCAAGACCGCGGCGAAGGCGCCCGCCAAGAAGACCGCGGCGAAGGATGCCGAGCCGGCCGAGGCGGCGGCCCCTGAGGCTCCCGCGGCGGCGGAGGTCGTGATCGGGCCGGACGGCAAGAAGGTCCTGCCCGACCTCCCCGACGAGGAGTTCGAGAAGGCCGTCGCCACCGACCCCTCGATCGTGGAGGACGAGAAGGAGGCCTCGAGCGGCTTCGTCGTCTCCGAGGCCGACGACACCGACGAGCCCGAGCAGCAGGTCATGGTGGCCGGTGCCACCGCCGACCCGGTCAAGGACTACCTCAAGCAGATCGGCAAGGTGCCCCTCCTCAACGCGGAGATGGAGGTCGAGCTCGCCAAGAGGATCGAGGCCGGTCTGTTCTCCGAGGAGAAGCTCGGCAAGGGCGGCAAGCTCTCGGTGAAGCTCGAGGAAGAGCTCGAGTGGATCGCCGAGGACGGGCGCCGCGCGAAGAACCACCTGCTCGAGGCCAACCTGCGCCTGGTCGTCTCGCTGGCCAAGCGGTACACCGGCCGAGGCATGCTGTTCCTCGACCTGATCCAGGAGGGCAACCTCGGCCTGATCCGTGCGGTCGAGAAGTTCGACTACACCAAGGGCTACAAGTTCTCCACCTACGCCACCTGGTGGATCCGCCAGGCGATCACCCGGGCGATGGCCGACCAGGCCCGCACCATCCGCATCCCGGTGCACATGGTCGAGGTCATCAACAAGCTCGCGCGCGTGCAGCGCCAGATGCTCCAGGACCTGGGCCGCGAGCCCACGCCGGAGGAGCTCGCCAAGGAGCTCGACATGACCCCCGAGAAGGTCATCGAGGTCCAGAAGTACGGCCGCGAGCCGATCTCGCTGCACACCCCGCTCGGCGAGGACGGCGACTCCGAGTTCGGCGACCTGATCGAGGACTCCGAGGCGATCGTCCCGGCCGACGCGGTGTCGTTCACGCTCCTGCAGGAGCAGCTGCACGCCGTCCTCGACACGCTCTCCGAGCGCGAGGCGGGAGTCGTCTCGATGCGGTTCGGCCTCACCGACGGCCAGCCCAAGACCCTCGACGAGATCGGCAAGGTCTACGGCGTGACCCGCGAGCGGATCCGTCAGATCGAGTCGAAGACGATGTCCAAGCTGCGCCACCCGAGTCGCTCGCAGGTGCTGCGCGACTACCTCGACTGAGCTCCCGACCTGGGGTAGGGCTAGACCATTGGCCTAGTCGGGACTAGGGTCGAACGGCGCCGGCGGTGCCGGTGTCTGACACTCGTTCTCGGGAGGAAATGTGTCGCGATCCCCGCGCGCGTCCACATGGGTGGGCCTCGCCACGGCGGCCGGCCTGGTGGCCGCCACCTTCACCACGCTGACCGGCACCCCGGCCCAGGCCACCGACTGGTCCTCGTGCCTGGCGGGCACGTCTGACCGGCAGGCAGTCTTCGCCCGCGCCTCGGAGCGCAGCGGCGTGCCGGAGTCGATCCTGCTGGGCGTCTCGTTCATGGAGTCCCGGTGGGACGACCACGGGTCATCGCCCAGTACGTCGGCCGGGTACGGCCCCATGCACCTCACGTCGCCCGATGCCATCGCTCCGGCACCCGCGGAGCACGCGATGGGCAAGGGCGACGGCAGCCGGGCCGACCGGCAGCGACAGGCCCGGGCCAGCGCGACCCGCGAGCGCATCGGCAAGGACGCGCTGAGCACGATGGCCACGGCGAGCAGGCTGACGGGCATCGCGAAGGACAGCCTGAAGTCCGACGACGTGGCGAACATCTGCGGCGGCGCCGCCGTGCTGGCGAGCTACCAGAGCCAGGCCGGCGGCGCGAAGAGCCTCGGCGAGTGGTCGGCCTCGGTGGCCCGCTACAGCGGCGCCGACGACCAGGCGTCCGCCCTGCGCTTCGCCCAGCAGGTCTTCCGCGTGATCCGCGAAGGCCAGGCCCGCACCACCAACGACGGCCAGCGGATGACGTTGCGGCCGACCCCGTCGGCGCGCGTGGACGTCCAGGCCGTGGCCGGCCTCGGGCTCACCGTCACCGGCACCGAGGTGCCCGACTGCCCGCCGAGCCTGGGCTGCGAGTGGTACCCCGCGCCGTACGAGAAGTACGGCCCCGCCGCCGACGACTACGGCAACCACGACCTCGCCGACCGGCCGCGCACCGGGAAGATCCAGTACATCCTCCTGCACGACACCGAGGCGACGTACGACAAGACGCTCGAGCTGGTCAGCGATCCCACCTACGTGTCGTGGCACTACACGATCCGGTCGGCCGACGGCCACATCGCCCAGCACGTCAACAACCGGGAGGTCGCCTGGCACGCCGGCAACTGGTACGTGAACATGCACTCGGTCGGCATCGAGCAGGAGGGTTTCGCCGCGGACGGGGCGTCGTGGTACACCGAGGCGCTCTACCAGAACAGCTCCACGCTGGTGAAGCACCTCGCGGCCGAGTACGGCGTGCCACTCGACCGTGCGCACGTCATCGGCCACGACCAGGTGCCGGGCACCATCCCGTCCACCGTCGCGGGGATGCACTGGGACCCGGGCCCGTACTGGGACTGGCAGCACTACTTCGACCTGCTGGGCGCCCCGATCCGGGCCGACCGTCGCGGCGCCAGCGACGTGGTGACAGTCGCGCCGGGCTTCGCGGACAACATCCAGCCGGTGACCGGCTGCGACGACCTCGTCAACGCGCCGACGGTCCCGTGCGCGGCCCAGGGCACCAACTTCGTCTACCTCTACACCGCTCCCGACGCCACCAGCCCGCTGGTCGCCGACATCGGCCTGCACCCCAACGGCACCCCGTCGACCATGCGGGTCGACGACATCGGCGCTCGAGCGGCGGCCGGCCAGAAGTTCCTGGTCGCCGAGACGCTGGGCGACTGGACCGCGGTCTGGTACCTCGGCCAGCAGGCGTGGATCTACAACCCGGTCGCCGACCCGGTGCTGCTGCCGTCGCGCGGCCAGGTCGTGTGGTCGGGCACGGGGGCCGCGGTGCCGGTGTACGGCCGCGCCTACCCGGAGCAGACGGCGTACCCCACCGGGATCCCGTACCAGACCGTCACGCCCCTGCAGTACGCGATCCAGCCGGGGCAGGCCTACGTGCTGGCTGACAAGAAGATCCAGACCGACTACTACCGCGCGACGACGTTCAGCTGCTCGGTGCAGCCGGACTGCGTCCAGGTGCTCGGGGCGGACAAGTACTACCAGATCTGGTTCGGCCACCGGATCGCCTATGTCCGCGCGGCCGACGTGGTGATCACCAACGGTCTGGCGGCGGCGGCGCCGTAAGGCCGGGCTCAGCCCGCGGCGACCAGCGAGACGGCCACCGCGCACAGCAGCAGCCCCGCTGCCTGTGCGCGGTGGACGTGCTCGCCGAGCACGGTGGCCGCAAGCACGACGGTGAACGCCGGGTAGAGCGACGTCACCACGGCGGCGATGCTGAGGTAGCCCTCGCGGGTCGCCAGCAGGAAGCAGATGGTGGCCACGGCGCTGAGGACACCTGCGATCGAGCTGCCCACGGCTGCCGGCCGACGGGGTCGCCACGGCTGCCGCAGCGCGCTCGCGACCAGGACGATGACCACGGCGGAGACGACCTGGTTGACACCCAGAGGCAGCAGGCCGGCGTCGTCGGAGACCTGGCCGAGGGCCACGAAGAGGAAGCCGAAGCCCAGCCCCGCCAGGCTGCCGTCGACGAGCCCTCCGGGCGCGGCCACGGACCGGCCGGTGGGTTCGCGCGCCACCAGCCAGATGGCCGGCAGCGCCAGCACCATGCCCGACCACACGAGCGCCTCCGGGCGCTCGCCGAGCAGCACGCCGACGACGACCGGGATGACGGCCGCGCCGACGCCGCTGATGGGCGCCACGACGCCCATCCGGCCCGATGCGAGGCCGCGGTAGAGGAACAGCGTCCCGAAGCCGTTGCCGACCCCGGCGGCCGCGCCCCACCACAGGTCCGTGCCGGTGGGGTCGCCTCCCACGACGGCGGCGCTCGCCAGGACCAGGACCGATCCGGTCACCGAGACGAGCATCGCGACACTCCAGGCGCTGGCGCGTTTGCTCGTCAGGCCTCCGAAGAAGTCCGCGAAACCGTACGACAGCGCGGCGAGCAGGCTGAGAAGGACCGCCATCAGGTGGCCATCAGGTGACGAGGGCGCCGACGAACCAGACGAGGGCCGCCACGATGCCCGCGGCGAGCTCGATGAGGATGCTGACGCCGACGGCCTTCAGCGCCTGCCGGGTCGAGGGCCACGCCGCGGCGGCGCCGACGCGCCGGTGCTCCGCGAGGTAGACGCCCAGCACGAAGCCGATGAACAGCCCGACGACGGGGATCACGAAGAAGCCGACGACGCCGAGAGCCACTCCCGTCCACTGCGTGGAGGCGGGGATGCCGGCGGTCTTGAGGCGGCGTCCCGGGACGACGTACTTCACCACGGTGCCGACAAGGAGCACGACGGTGGCGATCGCGAAGACGACCCAGGCCGTGCCGGAGCCCTCGTCGAGCGCCCAGACGAGGATGGCCGCCAGGACGATGACCAGACCCGGGAGGATCGGCACCAGGACGCCGACGAGGCCCACCAGGATCGCCAGGGCGACCAGCACCTCCACCGGGCTCACCCGCGCCACCCTAGACAACGGCCCCGGACCATCAGGTCCGGGGCCGTCGTGCTGTCGGTGGGTGAGTCAGCGCTCGTCCGGGGCGGCCGAGGCGGGCTCGTCCGCGAGGCGGTGTGTCTCGTCGATCACGTGAGCGGCGACCGCCTTCAGGGCGTCGCCGTGCTCGCGGGCGTGGTGGGCGCAGAAGTGCAGCTCACCACCGCTTTGAAGCTCGACCTTGAGGTAGGCCTGCGCCCCGCAGCGGTCGCAGCGGTCGGCCGCGCTGAGGGCGGCAGATCCAGGGGCAACGGCAGTGGTCACTTCGGCCTCATTTCTATCTATCGGTGTCTGGTCAACGTACCGACCGGGGCCAACATTCCCTGTCATCGGTCTCGCCGATCTCGTTGCCAGAACACCTCACCCAAACACGTGGTAGTCGTACGGCTTGCCATTTCTCATTCGTCGGAACGACCCCTCGTGGATGGGCGGTTCCCCCCTGGTGACGAGTTTGCCTGCCTCGCCGAGTTTCCGGGGAGGATTCGTACATCCGGTACCCGATCGTCCCCACTTCGTGACATCAACCACGGTAGACCCGCCGTGTGACCGGCCAGGACACGGTCGGCGTACGACGCCCGGCGTGTCGCGGCCGGTCTGGACAGGCTCGGGACGGGCCCAGGTCAGGCCCAGGTCAGGTCCGGGTCAGGCGTGGCAGCCCCGAGCCGTCGGTGGCCGCGGGTAGGTTGGGAACCCAGGAGCAGCGCACGACCGCAGGAGCCCGACGATCGCCGACAACACCTACAACGCCGTCCACCTCCTCGTCCTCGAGGGCCTCGAGGCGGTGCGCAAGCGGCCGGGCATGTACATCGGCTCCACCGACACGCGCGGGCTCATGCAGTGCCTGTGGGAGATCATCGACAACGGCGTCGACGAGGCGCTGGCCGGCGCCGCACACACCGTCCAGGTGACGCTGCACCCGGACGGGTCGGCCGAGGTGCACGACGACGGGCGGGGCATCCCGACCGACAAGGAGCCCAAGACCGGGCTCCCCGGCGTCGAGGTGGTGGCCACCAAGCTGCATGCCGGCGGCAAGTTCGGCGGCGGCTCGTACGTCGCCACCGGCGGCCTGCACGGCGTGGGGCTCTCGGTGGTCAACGCGTTGTCGGCGCGGATGGACATCGACGTCGACCGCTCGCCCTCCCAACAGGGCATCAGCTTCCGTCGCGGCGTTCCGGGCGTCTTCGACACCGACGGCCCGGAGGCCGGGTTCAGCCCGAAGTCCGGTCTCTCCCGCAAGGGCGGCCGGGTCGCGAAGGCCAGGACCGGCACCCACATCCGCTTCTGGCCGGACCGCCAGATCTTCACCAAGGACGCCCGGTTCGAGATCGAGGGCCTGCTCGGCCGCGCCCGCCAGACGTCGTTCATCGTCCCCGGCCTCGAGCTGGTGATCCGCGACCTGCGCGGCGACACCCCGGTCGAGGAGAAGTTCCGCCACGACGGCGGCATCGCCGAGTTCGCCGAGTTCCTGGCCCACGACGAGCCGGTCACCGAGGTGATCCGGCTGCAGGGCAGCGACACCTTTACCGAGACCGTGCCCATGCTCGACGAGAAGGGCCACATGACGCCCCAGGAGGTCGAGCGCGAGCTCGGCATCGACATCGCGATCCGGTGGGGCACCGGCTACGACACCGAGCTGCGCTCGTTCGTCAACGTGATCGCCACGCCCAAGGGCGGCACCCACGTCAGCGGCTTCGAGCAGGCGATCACCAAGACCTTCAACGACGTGATGCGCACGACCAAGGCGCTGAAGGTCGGCGACACCGACGTCATCAAGGACGACGTGCTGGAGGGCATGACCGCGGTGGTGACCGTGCGGCAGGCCGAGCCGCAGTTCGAGGGGCAGACCAAGGAGATCCTCGGCACGCCCCAGGTGCGCACCTCGGTTCGCAAGGTCGTCTCCGCGGAGCTGAAGCGCTTCCTCACCTCCACCAAGCGCGCCGAGAAGGCCCAGGCCCGGCTGGTGATGGAGAAGGTCGTCGCGGCGTCCAAGACGCGTATCGCCGCCCGCCAGCACAAGGAGACCCAGCGCCGCAAGAACGCCTTGGAGTCCTCGGCGCTGCCGTCCAAGCTCGCCGACTGCCGGGCCGCCGACAACGAGCGCACGGAGCTGTTCATCGTCGAGGGGGACTCGGCGCTGGGCACCGCCAAGCTCGCCCGCAACTCCGAGTTCCAGGCCCTGCTCCCTATCCGCGGCAAGATCCTCAACGTCCAGAAGGCCTCGGTCGGCGACATGCTGAAGAACACCGAGTGCGCCTCGATCATCCAGGTCGTCGGCGCCGGCTCCGGGCGTACCTTCGACCTCGACGCCACCCGCTACGGCCGGATCATCTTCATGGCCGACGCCGACTCCGACGGGGCGCACATCCGTTGCCTGCTGGCGACGCTGTTCTTCAAGTACATGCCCGAGCTGATCGAGAAGGGCCGCATCTTCTCGGCCGTCCCCCCGCTGCACCGCATCGAGATCAGCAACCCGAAGAAGGGCATGGAGAAGTACCTCTACACCTACTCCGACGACGAGCTGCAGCGCCGGCTGGCGGAGCTGACCAAGAAGGGCGTCCGCTGGAAGGACCCGGTCCAGCGCTACAAGGGCCTCGGCGAGATGGACGCCGACCAGCTGGCGGAGACCACCATGGACCCGCGCCACCGCACGCTGCGCAAGCTCACCATCGACGATGCCGACGAGGCGGCCCAGGTCTTCGAGCTGCTGATGGGCTCCGACGTCGCGCCGCGCAAGGAGTTCCTGGTCCAGGGAGCCTACGACGTCGACGTCGAGGCGCTCGACGCCTGACGGCGGACCGTGGCTGACCTGCTGGCCGTCGCGGGGAGCATCCTGCGGCAGCCGAACGTCTGGGTGGCGTTCGCGCTGCTGTGCGTGGGCACCATGACGCAAGCATCCCGGATGGCGCGGGCGGCCGGATGGCCGCGCGACCGCTTGTACGCCGGGCGGGCGGCCGCCGCGGCCCTCAGCCTGGCGCTGGCCGTGACGCTGGCGCGGGTCACGCCCGGGTTGTCGGTGGACTGGCGTGGTTGCACCGGCGGCCTGGGCCTGCCGGTGACCGACGCCGAGGGTGTGCTCAACGTGCTCATGCTGGTGCCGTTCGGGATCGCGGCCGCGTACGCCTGGCGCCGGTTCTGGCCGGTGTTCCTGGTCGGCGCCGCCGCGTGCGTGCTGATCGAGGTGACGCAGGGGCTGCTGGGCAACGGGAGCTGCCAGGGGGACGACGTGGTCCGCAACCTCCTGGGCGCCACCATCGGCGCCGGCCTCGGCCTGGTGCTGGCCAACGTCTACGGGTCCGCAGACGACCAGGAGCGGTGAGTGGGTGTTGGCTCCGTACCCGGAAACCAACACTCACTCGCCGCCACCCCGAGCGCCCGCACCCCCCGCGGGCCGCCGGCCGGACCGCGATCAGCAGGTGACGCGCGGGTTCCAGTCGTTGAACATCCCCGAGGGGTTCTTCTTCCAGGCCCAGACGTGGAGCTCGTAGAACGCCGGCAGTCCGTAACGGTTGCCGGCCTTGACGAGCTCGTACTTCTGGCCGAACAGCTCCGGCCGCCCGGTCGCGTGCTCGGCCTTCCAGGCCTTCTTGAACACGACGTACTCCAGCGCGACCAGCTTCATCCCGTCCGGCGTCGGGTCGTAGACCAGCAGCTCGGGGGTGTCGCCGTTGACCTCGGCGTCGCCGACCAGGTCGCCGTTGACGAAGTGCACGCCCATCCCGCCCTCACCGGGCATGTCGATGCAGGCGATGCCGTCGGCGTCCTTGAGCTTGCCGTAGCCGTCGGCCTTGGCCGTCTTCAGCGACTGGTAGGACTGCGTGGCGTCACGCACCTGGTCGAGCCAGGCAGGTGACGCGGACGACGGTGCGGCCGTGCTGAGCACTGCGGCCGCGAGGGCGGCAGCGGTGGCCGTGGCGGCAGTGGCACGCCAGTTCATCACGAGCCCTCTCGGACCAGGTGCACCTCGTCGGCCACGAGGCCGTGGGCCTCGCGGTGGACGGTGTTGGCGGCCTCCGGGTCCGGGGCCTCGACAAGGCAGAAGATCTCTCCCTTGGCCTCGTCGACCCAGTAGCGCAGGTACTTCACGTCGTACTTGGCCTGGTGCTGCAGGTCGGCGACGTGGGCCTTGGCGACGTCGTCGAGGGTGACGGCCTCACCCAAGTGGTGGACATCCATGTAGAGCGGCATTGCAATCTCCTTGGTGGTGGTGGTCATTGATGACGACCACGAACCTAGGAATCGCGAGGGGTGCGGCGGATCGGTAGCGACTACCCATGCCGGGCGAGCGAGTGCCTATCTCTCTCGTAGGTGGCCGCGGCCTCCTGACGGTTGGCCACGCCGAGCTTGGCAAGGACGGCGCCCACGTGGTGGTGCACCGTGCGCGGGGAGATCACCAGCCGGTCCGCGATGTCCTGGTCGCTGAGCCCCTCGGCGAGCAGGGCCAGCACCTCTTGCTCGCGGGCGGTCAGGCCACGGGGGTGCTCGCGGGTGGCGGGACGCGGCCCGGAAGGTACGACGCGGGCACCGGCGGCGCGTAGCTTGCGGCGCGCCATCGCGGCGGCCGGTGCCGCGCCGAGGGCGTCCAGCCGCTCGAGCGCCCCGAGGAGGTCCTCCTCGTCGCAGGAGCCGAGCAACGCCATCGCGGCGTCGTAGGGACGGTCGAGCTCGTCCCACAGTCGTGCGGCCTCGCGGGAGTCGCCCTTCAGCTCCGCGGCGTGCGGGGCGGGCAGGTCGGAGGCCTCCGGGCCGATCTCGCCGGTGATCCGCCAGCGGGCCAGCGCGACGCTCGGGCGCTCCGAGACGCACTCGTGCGCGTAGCCGGCCGCCAGCTCCAGCTCGGCCAGTGCCTGCTCCTGCTCGCCCGCCAGCCACCGGGCCTCCGCCCGCGCTGTCCGGCAGATGCTCGCGTAGGCCGGCATGCCGGAGGCGTTCGTGGACGCCGCCGCCTCGTCGAGACATTCCCAGACCCCGGCCACGCCACGCCGGGCCCTCGTGAGGCCCAGGGGCACGAGGAAGGTGACCCGGTTGATCGGTGAGGAGCGGTCGCCGCTCAGTGGCCCGGTGGAGATCTCCTCGACCTCGTCCCATCGTCCGGTGACCGCCAGCACGCCGGCCTGGCCGCCGGCCAGGCACAGGCCGGAGGTGCGGTTGTCGTGCTCCTCGCAGTAGGCCATGCCCTCACGAAACAGCTGCTCGGCCTCGGCGTACCGCATCGAGTCGACGAGCAGCTCCTGGATGTTGGCGTAGCCACGGCCCGCCTGCTCCGACAGCCCGTGCCGCAGGGCCAGCCCGAGGGCCTCTTGGATGAGGTCGTACCAGTCGTCGCTGCGGACGTACTCCACGCACGAGAGCGTGTTCAGCGCGTCGCTGGCGACGTCGGGCAGGTCCAGGTCCTGAGCCATCGCCAGGGCGCGGGAAGCGAGGTCGATGCACCGGTCGGTCTGGTCGCCGTCCATGAACTCGCCGGCCAGCCGGGACAGAGCCCAGGCCAGCTCGCGCGAGGGGCCGAGCGGCTCCAGCACGGCCAGTGCCTGCTCGGCGGCCGCGCGCTGCTCGGCTCCCCGGCACAGTCGGTAGTAGGCCAGCGACAGGTGGCGCAGGGTGTCGCCCTCCCGGAGCGGGACCCCGCCGGCCCGCCACAGCGCGACCGACTCCTCCATCGCGACGGCGGCCGGTCCCCACTGGTCCAGGACGGACAGCTGGCCCGCAAGCTTGTCGAGAAGGTCGGCGCGGACAAGCGACCGGTCCTGTGGCACGAACCGGAGCGCCCGTCCGTACTGCGTGATCGCCTCGCGCCGCGACGCGAGCGCGGCGGAGCGGTCGCCCGCCCGCCGCGCGTGGCGGAGGGCCGCCTCGGCGTCGAGGGCGCCCTCGGCGTGGTGGGCCAGGCGCGCATCGTCGGCGACTCCCAGACGTCCGAGCTCGGTCAGGATCAGCGCGTGCACGGTGGCCGCCCGGTGCGGCCCGACCTCCTGCTCGACGGCGCGGCGGGCGATCTCGTGGCGGAACCTGACGCGGCCGTCCTCGACGACCAGCAGCCCCGCCGCGACGGGCTCGTCCAGGACGTCGACGTCGGCGCCGGTCACCGCCGCGAGCAGAGCCGGCTCGACACGCTCCCCGACCAACGCCGCGGTGTCCAGCACGGCGCGGCCGGCGGGGGAGAGCCGCGCGGCCCGGGCCAGCACCGCGTCGCGGGCCGACGCCGGGAGCGCCTCGCCCGGGCTGCGGAGGATCTCACTGACGAAAAAGGGGTTGCCGCCGGTGAGGGCGTGTACCTCCTCCGCGTGCAGCCCGCTGCCCGCGCTGAGCGACACCACCGCCGCCGACGTCAGTTCCGGCAGCGCGATGCGACGCGTCGAGCGCTGGCTGGACGCCTCGCCGAGGGTCTCGCGGAGGGCACGGTTCTCGGCAAGGCCGTCGTCGCGGTACGTCGCCACGACCAGCGCCCGCACGCCGCGCAGGCGCCGGGCGAGATGGCCGACCAGGTCGAGGGTGGCTTCGTCGGCGAAGTGCAGGTCCTCCAGCACCAGCACCGACAGCCCGTCGTGCTCGCGAAGGTCGCCGAGGAGGGCCGCGAACCGGGCGTCGCGCGGCACGCCTTCGGTCGTGGTGACCCGGATGGCACCGCCCCACTGGTCGGCGAGATCCTGCAGCGGGCCGAGCGCGGAGGGGGTGAAGGCGCCGTCGCACGCGCTCCAGGCGACCCGGGCGTCGTCGACCTCGCCCACGAAAGCGTCGACGAGGCTGGACTTGCCGATCCCTGCCTCGCCGGACACGAGCACCAGCCGGCCGTCGCCCGCGCGGGCGTCGGCGGCGTAGTCGTGGAGTGCCCTGAGCTGCAGCTCCCGTTCCAGCAGGCGCATGGGGACAAGTGTCCAGGGTCTACCCCGGCGCGGCTAGACCTTGCGTTCGATGCGGCCGGTGTCGACGTCGTACAGGAAGCCGCCCACCTTGACGGTGTCCGGGATCAGCGGGTGGGAGCGGATCTTGGCGACGTCCTCGTCGAGGGCGGCCATCTGGTCCTCGACGACCTCGAACTCCTGCCACGTGACGTCCTGGCCGGCGGAGCGGCCGACGCTCTCGCGCAGCTCCTCCTGGGTGGAAGCCGTCATCGCGCAGCGGGTGTGCGGGATGACCAGGATGCGGTTCACGTTCAGCAGGTGCACGCCGAGCACGAGCGCCTCGACCGCCGGCGCCGTCACCCGGCCGCCGGGGTTGCGGAAGATCTTGGCGTCGCCGTGCTCGAGGCCGAGCATGCGCAGCGGGTCGATCCGACTGTCCATACAGGTGACGATCGCGACGCCGGCGTGGGCGATGCCGTCGAAGTCACCGCCCGTGAAGTGGGCGGCGAACTCCGCGTTGGCGGCGAGCAGGTCGTCGAACTCGTGGCCCACGATCCGCGAGCCTAGCCGTCAGCCGCCGGCGCGGAGCAGGGTGCCCGCGTCGATGGCCCGGGTGGCGGCCGAGCGGAACAGCGCCAGGGCGAGCAGGCCGGCGACCACCGCGCACACGGCGGCCCCCAGGAAGACGGTGTGCTCCTGGGCGATACCGGCCTCCTTGAGCAGCAACGTGAACGCCTTGCACCGGCTCTTGCCCTCGCAGACCACGCGGACGTTCGGCATGTCCTTCTGCTCGGCGTAGTAGCGGCGCAGGCCGATGGTCGTCAGCGCCGAGATGCCGACCAGCATGCCGACCATCCGGGCCACCACCACGCTGGCGGTCGCCAGTCCGTGCACCTCGTGGTCGGTCGAGGCGAGCACCGCCGCGTTGACGGGCGCAAGGGCCAGCCCGAAGCCGAAGCCGCCGATCACCAACGGCAACGTGGCCGACGCGTGCTCGAGCGTCTCCAGGTGCCAGGAGCTCATCCAGACGAAGCCGACCGCGGCGAACGCCATGCCGATCGCGGTCACGACCCCGGCGGGCAGCCGGTGGGTGAGGTACCCGCCGAGCACGGCGCCCACGGGCAGGGCGACGAGGAAACGCACCAGCACCAGCGCGGCCATCAGCTGGGAGTCGGCGTACACGGTGGTGCGGGCGAAGATCGGGATGTCGATGAGCGCCGCGATCAGGGCCGCCCCGACGAAGAAGCTCACGGCCAGCGATCCCCATGCGGGGGTGCGTCGCAGTGCTCCTGTGGGGAAGATCGGGTTGTCGGCGCGCCGGAGGTGCAGGGCGAAGACCACCGCCGCCACGGCGCCGCCGGCGAGGTACCAGACCCCGCGGTCCGAGAACACCTCCACCCGCGGGTCGGCGGTGGCGAAGGCGAGGACGACGCCGGACAGGGCCGCGGCCAGCAGGAGCGCTCCGGTCAGGTCGGCCTCCCGCGCGATGCCCCGCCAGGGGCGTACGTCGAGCAGGGGGCGGCCGGCTGTCAGGGTGCGGACCACGAACAGCAACGCCGCGACGACCGTGACGGCGCCGATCGGCGTGGCCCAGCGGGACTGGCCCGTGAACGGGACGAACAGCTCGCCCCACGTGAGGTCGCGCAGCAGCGGTGGCGGCTGGAGGAACACCAGGGCGCCCGCGGCCAGGGTGAGCAGGAGCAGCAGGCCGCCCGGCCAGTCGACACGGCCGGCAGGTGGCGGGTCGCCGGTGGCGGTGCCCCCGGCGAGGCGGCGTACGGCGGCCGCCAGCACCAGGCCGACCAGCAGGTTGATCGCGAAGATGAACCGCCAGTCGGCGACCGACAGCACGACCGCGCCGAAGAGGGGGCCG
Source organism: uncultured Actinomycetota bacterium (assembly GCA_963728555.1). Classification (GTDB taxonomy): domain Bacteria; phylum Actinomycetota; class Actinomycetes; order Propionibacteriales; family Nocardioidaceae; genus Nocardioides. The sequence continues at coordinate 447,628 of CAVSKP010000006.1, read as the reverse complement.
AGCACGCTGCCGATCTCCTGCACCGCGGAGACGACGCCCAGCGGGACGCCGCGGCGCTCGACGGGGTAGAGGTCGGCGACCAGCGCGAGCGTGGCCGGCACCAGCCCGCCGCCGCCCACGCCCTGGAGGAACCGGCCCAGCACCATGGTGGGCATGTCGTAGGCGAGCGCCGTGAGCAGCGAGCCGGCCGCGAAGACGACGAGGGCCGCGACCAGGACGGGCACCCGGCCGCGGAGGTCGGCGATCCGGCCGATGAGCGGCAGCATCGCGACGTACCCGAGCAGGAAGCCGGAGACGATCGGCGCGGCCTTCTGGAGCTGGTCGATCGGCACGCCGACGGCGGCCATCATCTCCGGCAGCGCCAGCACCACGACGTAGGTGTCGGCGGCGGCGAAGGCGACCGCGACGGCCGCCAGCGCCAGGAGCGTGCGCGGCCGTGCCGCCATCATGGGCACGGGGCCTGGACGTCCTTCGTGGTGCCGTAGTCGTCGAAGCCGACGGTGTAGGTGTTCGGGTCGGCGCCGGAGTAGAAGACGCCGGTCAGGTCCATCTCACGGAGCTCGCCGTCGTCGGTGATCTGGGTGGAGAGGTCGAAGTCGCCGGACGCTCCCGGGATCACCTTGTCGACGACCTTGCCCGGGACCGAGCCGGAGTAGGTCGTCAGGATCTCGTCGTTGTTGGCCCCGCCACGGACGCTGTCGCCCTTCTCGAGCCCGGTGGCCGCGCCCAGGATGGCGGCGAACCCGTCGTCGGGCGAGAGGAAGCCGGCCGGGTCGGGAGCGCCGTACTCCTCCGGGTCGACGTCGGACCACCCCGGGGTGAGCGGGATCTGGGCGCAGACCACGTCGTCGACGGCGATGACGGGGACCTCGAACGCCTGCCCGGTGAGCAGGACGGTCAGTGCGCCGTCGAACGCCGGGGCGTCGGTGGCCACGCCGACGGCCTTCTGGATCGCGTTGATGCCCTCGGGCAGGTCGTCGGTGGACAGCGTGAGGGCGACGCCCGAAGTCTCGGTGAGCTTCTGCTGGGCCGTCGCGACGACCTCCTCGGGCGTCTGGTCGTCGGCCTTCGGACCGCTGTCGCCGTCGCCGCTGCAGGCGGAGACCGCCAGGGTCAGCACCGCGGCGCCGATGGCTGCTCGGGGGGTCAGCACGGGCGTCAGCCTGTCACAACGGAGAGGCCCGCCGCGGCCGAAGCGACCGGTCCGGCGACGGCGGCGATGGGCTGGGTGCCGGGCGTGCCGGAGCCGTCGCGCCGGCCGGTGGCCTCGGGCAGGTCGACCGGGGCGCCGCTGGCCGCGGCAGCCCGCGCCGGCGCCGCGCCGGCCCAGGCGAGCACGAGCGTGTCCTCGCCCTTGAGGAAGCGGTGGCAGCGCACGCCGCCGGTCGCGCGGCCCTTGGGTGGGTACTCCGGGAACGGCGTCACCTTCAACGCGCCGGGCTCGGTGCCGGGCAGCGCGGTGGCGGAGCCGGAGGCGGTCACCACCACCGCTCCCTCACCCGCCGCGGGGTCGAGCGCGCCGAACCAGGCGACCCGCTCGCCGGCATTGAGGCGGACGCCGGCCATCCCGCCGCCGGAGCGCCCCTGGGGGCGCACCCCGTCGGCACCGAAGTGCAGCAGCTGAGCGTCGGTGGTGATGAAGCAGAGCGTCTCGGTGCCGGTGACCAGGTCGACGGCACCGACGACCTCGTCACCCTCCTTGAGGCCGATCACCTCCCACTCGTCGCGGTTGGTGAGCACCTCGGGGTTGACCCGCTTCACGACGCCCTGCCGGGTGCCGAGGGCGAGCCCCGGCCCGTCGGTGTCGAGGGCGGTCAGCGCGAGCGGTCGCTCGCCCGGCTCGAACGTGACCAGCTCCGAGAGCTGGATGCAGCCGTTCAGGTTGGGGTCGTTGGCCGACGGCGGCAGCACGGCCGAGACCTCGAGCACGCTCAGGCGCTTGACGCGCCCGGCCGAGGTCAGCACGCCGATCTCGCCGCGCGCCGTGCTGCGGACGACCGAGACCACCACGTCGTGGTTGGCCCGGTCGCCGCCGCGGCCGAGCGGCTCGTCGCTGGCCGTCCGCGCCACGAGGCCCGCCGAGGACAGCAGCACGAAGCACGGGTCGTCCTCGATCTCGGTGTTCGAGGTGGTCAGCGTGGGTACGGGTGCGCCGAGCAGGACGGTACGACGCGGGGTGCCGTAGGTCTTGGCGACCTCGGCGAGCTCGTCGGAGACGACGTTCCACCGCAGGTGCTCGTCGCCGATGATCGCGTCGAGACCCTCGATGGTGCGCTCGAGCTCCGACTGCTCCTTCTCCAGCTCGATCCGGGAGAACTTGGTGAGCCGGCGCAGCGGCATCTCCAGGATGTAGTCGGCCTGGATGTCGCTGAGGTCGAAGACCTGGATCAGCCGCTCCTTGGCGGCGGCGGCGTTGTCGCTGCCGCGGATCAGCTGGATGACCTCGTCGATGTCGAGGATCGCCACCAGCAGGCCGTGGACGAGGTGCAGGCGATCGGCCGCCTTGCCCCGGCGGTAGACCGAGCGGCGGCGTACGACCTCGAAGCGGTGGTCGAGGAAGACGCGCAGCAGCTCCTGGAGGCCGAGGGTGCGCGGCTGACCGTCGACCAGGGCGACCGCGTTGATGCCGAAGGAGTCCTCCATCGGCGTCTGGCGGTAGAGCTGCTCGAGCAGCGCCTCGGGGTGGAAGCCGTTCTTCACCTCGATCACCAGCCGCAGGCCCTTCTCGCGGTCGGTGAGGTCCTTGATGTCGGAGATGCCCAGGAGCTTCTTGCCCTGGACCAGGGTCTTGATGCGCTCGACGACCTTCTCGGTGCCGACGCCGTACGGCAGCTCGGTCACCACGATGCCCTTGCGCCGGCCGAGCGACTCCACCCGGGCCGTGGCCCGCATCCGGAACGTGCCGCGACCGGTCTCGTAGGCCTCCTTGACGCCGTCGAGCCCGACGATCTTGCCGCCGGTCGGCAGGTCCGGACCCGGGATGAAGCGCATCAGGTCCTCGAGGCTGGCGTCCGGCCTCTTGATCAGGTGGCGCAGCGCCTGGACGACCTCGACCAGGTTGTGCGGGGCGCAGTTGGTGGCCATGCCGACCGCGATGCCGGTCGCGCCGTTGACGACCAGGTGGGGGATCGCCGCCGGCAGCACGCTCGGCTCGGTCTCGCGGGAGTCGTAGTTGGGACGGAAGTCGACGGTGTCCTCGCCGATGCCGTCGGTCATCGCGGTCGCCGGAGGGGCCATCCGGCATTCCGTGTTGTGGTTCACGAAGCCGCCGGCGAGGAAGGAATGGTCGTCGCTGTCCACGCGGATGGAGTAGACAGTTTCCGGAGCGCAGTCCTCGACGCTCGTGGCTTCGACGAAGCGGTAGCCGGAGTCCATGATCGAGGCGACCACTGCCAGCGTCTCCGGGTCCTTGAACTTGGACACGATGAGGCTTCGGTCGGACTGCCAACGCTCGAAACGGTCGAAGTTGTGCTGGAGCAGCCAGGTCTTCCCGGTCCCTCGACCGGCGCCGAGCGAGTTGCGCACGTAGTCGGCTACGTATGGCGCCCGGTCCCGGGTGAGGCGGTGCTTGTAGCGCGGGAGGTCACGCAGCAGGTACTCGAGCCGTCGTCGCTTGGCCGTGAGGAAGCCAACGCGCTCGGCGAACGCGTGCAGGTTGTGCAAGCCGGAGACGACGATGCGGTACTCACCGCGTGAGTACCGGGTCAGGTTGCTGTGCACCCCGAACTCCAGTAGTAGCTCCTGGATCCCGTGAGACAGCTCTTCGCTGTACGTGGAGTACTGGACGGTGAGCGATTTGTCGTTGGCGGGCCGAAGCCCTCCGTCCCCCTCGAACAACGCCATGAGGAACGCGCGCTTGAGTCCGGGCGTGCCCTCCCACACCATCTCGGGGACGACCTTCTGAGCCGCTTTCAATCCGACGAGGTCGGCGAGCGGACTGGTCATGAGATGGGTCAGGTTCTGGACATCGAGCTCATGGATCTCCCGCTGCGAGCTGCGAAGCGTCCGCGAGTAGACGTATCTGGGCCCACCGACGTACTTGTCGTAGGCCTCGAGGACGTATCGAAAATACTCGCGATCGGTGTTGTTGAAACCGGCTCGCCTCTCAGACACGAATCCCTCGGAAACCCATCCGCCGAGCAAGCTGCCCAGCATCATCTCGTCGGCCATCGGGACGGCCGTGACCCAGGCGTTGCGCGCCAGACAGACCACTGTCCCCGGCGTGATCTCGTCCAGGCGCAACCACTGGAACATCGGAACGCCGGCCACCGGAAGCAGGCACAGCACCGGGTGGTTGTGGCTTCCCCGGATGGTGTGTCCGCTCTTCGTCACCAGTCGCTTGACCGGGTGCTCGCCGGAGTTGAAGACCCGGCTGACGGGAACGGCCTTCCCATCCTTGTTGACGACCTCGAAGTCGGCTTCGGCCTCGGAGTCGTCCGGGAGCTCGACCAGGCGGTCGATACGCACCGAGCGGCCGTCCGCCAGCCGGACGTGTGTGTCACCGGTGACGCAGTAGCGCATCGCTGCCGGCGGGTCGTCAGGAGATCCGAAGTTGCCGTGGCCGTCGATCGTCGGCAGCCGCATCGACCAGGGCTGCGCCATCCGCACGAGGGCGTCGTAGATCGCGCCATCGCCGTGGGGGTGGAGGCGGCCCATCACCTCGCCGACCACGCGGGCGCTCTTGACGTGCCCGCGGTCGGGGCGGAGACCCATGTCGGCCATCGTGTAGAGGATCCGCCGCTGCACGGGCTTCAGTCCGTCGCGGGCGTCGGGAAGGGCTCGGGAGTAGATGACCGAGTAGGCGTACTCGAGGAACGAGGCCCTCATCTCGTCCCCGACGTTGATCTCGAGAATGTGCTCCTCGAAGTCGTCGGGGAGGTCCTGCTTCGTCGTCCGCCGTGCCATGGGCGCATTCTCCCCGGCTGCACCGACGGTTCGGTGGCGGGCTCGCCGGACCAGCCGGTCCCGTACCTGGAGGGCGGGATCAGGCGACCGGGTGGTACGCGCAGCTGTCGCTCACGTCGACCGCGTCGCCGGGGTCGGGCTCGGTGCTCGGGCGACCGCCTCCTCCCCGCGGGCGGTCCAGGGCGTCCATGGCGCGGCGTACGGACTCCTGCATCCAGGCGTAGTCGGGGTCGCCGGAGAAGAACCGGTCGGACGCGACGAAGGCGACGGAGCGGACCCGGTGGTCCTTGACCCTGAGCCCGAGGTTGACCAGCGCCGGGAGCACCGACCGCGGGATGTCGGTCCGCACGATCTCCTTGCCGGCCTGGGCGAGGTCGAGGTAGTTACGGACCAGGGTGACCGGGTCTGCCGCGTCGATCAGGGCGCCGACCATGCAGCGCTGGCGCAGCATCCTCTCGTAGTCGTCGGAGCCCCACCGGCCGCGGCTGAACCACAGGGCGTGGAAGCCGTCGAGGTGCTGGTCAGGGCCGGGCTCGATGTAGCCCGTGGGCGGGATCCCACGGTCGGTGTCGCCGTTGATCGCCACGGGCTCGTTCACGTTGACGGTGACGCCGCCCATCGCGTCGACGACCTGCTGGAAGCCGAGCAGGTTGACCAGGACGTAGTAGTCGACGTCCACGCCCAGGCTGCCCGCAACCGCTTGCTTCAGCGCGTCGGCGCCCTCGTTGTCGGAGTCGCCGAGGATGCCTGGGTACCTCGCCGGCACCTGTCCGTAGACCGCGTTGAGCATCCCGTTGGACGCATCGCCCAGGGCCGTGAAGCCGTCGGGGAAGGCGTCGTGCAGCGGGCTGTCCGCCGGGAACTGGGCGTACATCATGTTGCGCGGGAGGCTGAACATGACCGAACGCCCGGTCCTGGTGTTCATCGTGAGGAGCATGACCGAGTCGGTCCGGACGCCCTCGCGGGTGACCGAGCCGTCGCCGCCGAGCAGCAGGATGCTCACGTGCTCGCGGCCGCCCCACGGGTCCTCCTCGCTGATGCCGCGCGGCGCGGTCGCGGTCCGGTTGGCGGTGAACAGCGTCTCGACGAGGTCGGCCTGCGTCGTGGCGTACCGCATCGTCTGGACGACGGGCAGCGCCGCCGCGACGCACGCGAGCGCCACGAGCACTCCTGCCGCCACGCTCGGCCCGCGGGCCGCACGCTTCGGCCGGGCCCAGAAGTACGTCGCCAGCACGTTGACCGTCCACACGGCCAGCACGACGCCGAGCACGACCGACGCGCCGCGCAGGCGGCCGGGGTCGGTGGCCAGCGCGACCACGGTGTGCAGGCCCGGCATCGCGGCCACGAAGTACACCGCGCCTCCGAAGGCCGGGACCATCAGGACGTAGCCCAGCATGCGACCGGTCCAGAGGATGCCGGCGCCGGGCAGCACCGCACCGAGCACTGTCACGCCCAGCGCGCCGCGCACCGTCCGGGCACGACGCAACCGGCCCTGATGGGGGCGACGGGCGCGGTGGGACGGAGTCGGGTCGCCCGCGCCGGTGAGCACCCACCCAGGGTGCCGTACGGACGGCCCCGCTACCCAGGACCGCGGACCCGCGTCGCCCGGGAACTTTTGCCGCGTCTCCGTGCGGGAGAATGGGCCGATGGTCGCCCTCCGCGCCGGTGCCGCGCCCCTGGTGCTCGACGGCGGGCTGTCGACAGCGCTCGAACAACAAGGCGCGGACCTGACCGGAGCGCTGTGGACCGCGCGGCTGCTGGGGGAGGAGCCCGAGCGGATCGCCGCGGCGCACCGTGCGTTCTTCGAGGCCGGCGCGCAGGTCGCGACGACCGCGAGCTACCAGGCCAGCGTGCCGGGGCTGGTCGACGCGGGGTACGACGCCGACGAGGCCCGCCGGCTGATCACCCGGAGCGTCAGGATCGCGCAGGACGTCCGCGACGAGCTCGCCGACGACCGGCCGGGGATGCTCGTGGCGGCGTCCGTCGGCCCGTACGGCGCGTACCTCGCCGACGGCTCGGAGTACACCGGGCGCTACGGCGTGCCCGCCGCCAAGCTCCGCGCCTTCCACGCCCCGCGGATCGAGCTGCTCGCGGAGGCCGGCCCCGACCTGCTCGCGGTCGAGACGATCCCCGACACCGACGAGGCCGAGGTCCTGGTCGCCCTCCTCGACGACGTCGACGTGCCGGCCTGGTTCAGCTACTCGGTCCGCGGCTCGAGCACCGCCGCGGGCCAGCCGCTGGTGGCGGCGTACGCCGTGCTCGACGGCTGCCGCGCGCTCGTCGCCGCCGGCGTCAACTGCTCCGACCAGGCCGACGTGCTCGGTGCGGTGAGGGCCGCCGTCGCGGCGACCGGGCTGCCCGCCGTCGCCTACCCGAACCGCGGCGGCAGCTGGGACGCCACCGCCAAGACCTGGACGTACGGCGACCCGCTCGACCTCGACCTCGTCGACCGCTGGCTCGCTGCCGGGGTGAGGTACGTCGGCGGCTGCTGTGGCACCGGTCCGGGCGACATCGCGGCGCTGTCAGCTCGCGTCGCTCGGTAGATTGCCCCGGTGACGTCACCCCCCATCCCGCAGCAGGTCGAGGAGCATGCCGCCCCTCGGCACTGGGAGGCCGACGTCCTGCTCCGCGACGGGCACACCGCCCACATCCGGCCGATCCGGGTCGACGACGGTGACCTGCTCGTCGAGTTCTACGACCGCGTCTCCGACCAGTCCAAGTACTTCCGGTTCTTCACCGCCATGCCCAAGCTGGCCGAGCGCGACGTGCAGCGGTTCACCCACGTCGACCACGTGCAGCGGGTGGCGTTCGTGGTCACGCTCCAGCAGCGGATGATCGCGCTGGGCAGCTACGAAGGGGACGACTCGGGCGCGGCCGAGGTGGCGTTCCTCGTCGAGGACTCCCAGCAGGGCCGGGGCATCGGACAGCTGCTTCTCGAGCACCTCGCCCAAGCGGGCCGTGAGCGCGGGTTCGAGCGTTTCGTCGCGGAGGTGCTGCCCGACAACGAGCGGATGATCCAGACCTTCCGGGACGCCGGCTACCGCCTGGTCAGCGACGTCGAGGACGGCGTGATGACGCTGGAGTTCCCGATCGCCAACACCGACACGGCCGCCGGGGTGATGGCCACCCGCGAGCACCGCGCCGAATGGAAGTCGATCGAGACGTTCTTCAACCCGCGCTCGGTCGCGGTGATCGGCGCGAGCCGACGGCAGGACACCATCGGCCAGGCCCTGGTCCGGCACCTGGTGCTCGGTGACTACACCGGCCGCGTGTACGTCGTGAACGACCGCGCCCGGTCCGTCTCCGGCATGCCGTCGCACGCGTCGGTGAGCGAGATCGACGATGACGTCGACATCGCGATCGTCGCGGTCCCTGCCGAGTCGGTGCAGGACGTCGTGCTCGACTGCGCCAACAAGGGGGTGCACGGCCTGGTCGTGATCTCCTCCGGTTTCGCCGAGACCGGCGAGGAGGGCCGGCAGCGGCAGCGGCGGCTGCTCGGGCTGTGCCGCTCCTACGGCCTGCGGCTGGTCGGGCCCAACTGCCTCGGCATCATCAACACCGACCCGGCCGTCCAGCTCAACGCCTCGCTGTCGAGCCACATCCCGGCCCGCGGGCGCGCGGGGTTCTTCTGCCAGTCCGGCGCGCTCGGCTCCGCCATCCTCGAGAAGGTCACCAACCGCGGCCTCGGCCTCTCGACGTTCGTCAGCGCGGGCAACCGCGCGGACGTCTCGGGCAACGACGTCCTCCAGTACTGGGAGGAGGACGACGCCACCGAGGTCGTGCTCCTCTACCTCGAGTCCATCGGCAACCCGCGCAAGTTCAGCCGCATCGCCCGACGGGTCTCGCTGCGCAAGCCGATCATCGCCGTCCGGTCGGGACGTACCACCCAGGGCGTCCCGATGGGCCAGATCGTCCGCCAGATCGCGGCTCCTCCAGCGGGCCGTCGACGCGATGTTCCGCCAGGCCGGTGTCATCCAGGTCGACACCCTCGACGAGATGTTCGACGTGGCGCAGCTGCTCGCGCACCAGCCGCTCCCGCGCGGTCGCCGGGTCGCGATCGTCGGCAACAGCGACGCCATCGGGCTGCTGGCCGCCGACGCCGCCTCGGCGGTCGGGCTGGTGGTCAACCGGTCGGTCTCGCTGGGCGCCGACGCCACCGCCGACGACTTCGAGGACGCTCTCGACGCGGCCATCGACGATCCCGAGGTCGACTCCGTCGTGGCGGTCTACGTCCCGCCGATCAACACGTCGGGCGAGGACGTCGCCCGGTTGCTGGCCGCGGTCGGCGAGCAGTCCGACAAGCCGATCGTCTCCTCGTTCCTGGGCGCGGAGGGCGTGCCCGAGCTGCTGCGCGTGCCCGACGTGGCCGGGTCGAGCGCCGGCCGCGGCTCGGTGCCGTCGTACCCCGCCATCGAGTCCGCCGTCCGGGCGCTCGCCTCCGTCGTCGGGTACGCCGTGTGGCTGCGCACGCCGAACGGCCCGGCCGCCACCCTCGAGGCCGTCGACATGGCCGGGGCGAAGGGCTTCGTCAACAAGCTGCTCATCGACCACCCCGACGGCCGCGACCTCGACCAGGACGAGCTGCGGACCCTGGTGGCCTTCTACGGCATTGACCTGTGGCAGTCGGTGCCGGTCGACAGCATGAGGGAGGCCCAGCGCGCCGCGCGCGAGCTCGGGTGGGACGTCGTCCTCAAGGCGACCACCGACCGGCTGCGCGAGCGTCCGGACCTGGCCCACGTGTGGCGCAACATCGACAACCAGACCGAGATGCGGCAGGCCTGGCGAGCGCTGAACGAGATCATCACCGACCCCGGGACCGCCGGCTTCGTGGTGCAGAAGAACGCGCCGCCCGGCATCCCGGTGTCCGTGGCCAGCATCGAGGACCCGCTGTTCGGTCCGGTCGTCTCGTTCGGCATCTCCGGGCCGCTGACCGAGCTGCTCGAGGACCGCTCGTTCCGCATCCCGCCGCTGGGGGAGCGGGACGCCGCCGCCATGCTCCGCGAGATCAAGGCCGCGCCGTTGCTGTTCGGCTACCGCGGCAGCGAGGCGGTCGACGTCGGCGCCGTCGAGCTGCTCGTGCAGCGCGTCGCCCAGCTCCAGCACGACATCCCGCAGATCGCATCCCTCGACCTGTCCCTGGTGCTCGCCGGCGCCGAGGACCTCAGCGTCCTCACGGCGACCGGACGAGTGGAGCCCGTGGCCGACCCGCGCTCGGACTGGTTCGTCCGTCGGCTGCCCGACCTCGCAGACACCTTGCCTGGCTGAGTTCTGTACGGTCGCCGCATGGCACCGTCCCACTCGATCGAACGCGCCAAGCTCCGCAACGGTCTCCGCGTCGTGCTCGCCCCCGACCGGTCCGCGCCGGTGGTGGCGGTCGCCGTCTACTACGACGTCGGCATCCGGTCGGAGCCCCAGGGCCGCACCGGCTTCGCGCACCTCTTCGAGCACCTGATGTTCCAGGGCTCGGCGTCGCTGGGAAAGATGGAGCTGGTCCAGCTGATCTCGGCGTCGGGTGGCGTCCTCAACGGCTCGACGCGCCTGGACTACACCAACTACTACGAGATGCTGCCGTCCAACGCCCTGGACCGCGCGCTCTTCCTCGAGGCCGACCGGATGGGCTGGCCTGCCGTCACCGAGGAGAACCTGGCCAACCAGATCGCGGTGGTCAAGGAGGAGATCCGGGTCAACGTCCTCAACGAGCCGTACGGCGGGTTCCCCTGGCTGACCCTCGCGCCGGTCCTCTACGAGTCGTGGTCCAACGCCCACGACGGCTACGGCTCCTTCGCCGACCTCGAGAGCGCGACGCTCGAGGACGCCCGCGACTTCTTCGACAAGTACTACGCGCCCGGGCAACGCCGTGCTGGCGGTCAGCGGTGACTTCGACACCGACCAGGCGCTCGAGCTCGTGCACCGCCACTTCGACCCGGTCCCCAGGCGCGCCGTACCCGAGCGCCCCGACTTCGACGAGCCGGCGCCGACGTCCGAGCGACGGGGCGAGCAGCACGACGAGGCCGCACCGGCGCCCGCGGTCGCGCTCGGCTGGCGGGTGCCGGACCCGGTCGACCTCGACGCCTACCTGCCGTACGTCGTCGTGGCCGCAGCGCTGGCCACCGGCGACGCGTCCCGGCTGCGACGCCGGCTGATCCAGGACGACCGCCTCGCCACCGACATCGGCTGCCACCTCGGCCTGATGGAGGACGCCTTCGACGTGCGCAACCCGTGCGCGTTCGTGATCGAGGGCCACCACCCCGGCGACGTGCCCACCGACAAGGTCGTCGCCGCGGTCGACGAGGAGCTCGACCGCCTGGCCACCGACGGGGTGGCGGCCGACGAGCTGACCCGGGTCACCGCCCGGCTGCGGTCGGCCCTGCTGCAGGGCGGCGACAACCTGCTGAGGCGGACCCTCGCCATGGCGTCGTACGAGCAGCAGCGCGGCCGCGCCGAGCTGGCCGAGGAGATGCCCGACCTTCTCGACGAGGTCACCGCCGACCAGGTGGCCGCGGCCGCAGGCACCCTGAGACCCGACGTCCGTGCCCGCCTCGACCTCGTCGCCGGAGGTGCCCAGCAATGAGCCCACGCGCCAGGGGACCGCAGCCCGTCCCCGCCCTGACCAAGCCGCGCAAGCAGCGCCTTCCCTCGGTGGCCGAGCGGGTGCTGCCCAACGGCCTCCGCGTGGTCGCCGTACGCCGCGCCAGCGTGCCGCTGGTCCACGTCCGCCTGCGCGTGCCCAACGCGATCCGCCGCGACTCCGACCTCGCCCGGGTCTCCGTGCTCGGCCGCAGCATGATGATGGGTGCGGGAGGCCGCTCGCAGAGCGAGATCGCCGAAGCCCTCCAGACCATCGGCGGCGGCCTGCGGGTCGACGACGGCGTCGACGGCATGTCCATGTCCGGCGAGGCGCTGCGGTCCGGACTCGGGGACCTGCTCGGCCTGCTTGCCGACGTGCTCACCGACCCGGCGTACCCCAAGGCTGCGGTCGAGCGGGAGGCCGGCCGCCTGGCCGACCACGTGCGCCGCGCGCTCTCACAGCCCGGCACCACGGCCGACGAGGCGTGGCTGAAGCGGAGGTACGGCGACCACGTCTACGGGCGGTCGATCCCGACCCCGGACGAGATCGCGGCGGTCTCGCCGGGCTCGCTGAAGGCCGCGCACCGGCGCCGGTTGTTGCCGGCCGGCAGCCTGCTCGTGGTCGTCGGCGACATGACGCCCGCGCGCGCCCTCGACCAGGTGGAGAAGGCACTCGCCGGCTGGCAGGCCGAGGGGCGCGGCGCCGACGTGGCCCGGGTCCCCGACCTGCCACGTGAGCCGTTGCTGCTCGTCGACAGGCCGGGTGCGGTGCAGTCGAACATCCGGGTGGGCGGCTCGGCGCCCCGCCGCAACGACCCGACGTACGCCGCGGCCCAGGTCGCCAACGGCATCTTCGGTGGCTACTTCTCCTCGCGGCTGACCATGAACATCCGCGAGGACAAGGGCTACACCTACAGCCCGCACAGCTCGATCCGGATCACCCGCGGCGACTCCCGGGTGGTCGTCTCGGCCGACGTCGCCACCGAGGTGACCGCGCCGGCACTGGTCGAGGTGCTCTACGAGCTCGGCCGGATCGCGGCGCTGCCGCCGAATCCCGAGGAGCTCGAGTCGACCGTCCAGTACCTCGTCGGCACCCTCGCCCTCGGCACCGCCACCCAAGCCGGCCTCGCCGAGACGCTGACCGACTTCCTGGCCGACGGGATGCGCGTCGACTGGCTGCAGGAGTACCCCCTGCGGCTGGCCGCCGTGACGACCGACGAGGTGATGGAAGCGGCCGCCCGGATGCTCGCACCCGCCTCCATGGTGCAGGTCGTCGTCGGCGACGCGGACGTCATCGAGCCGGGGCTGGCGCTGCTGACGGACGTCGCCCGCCGCTGAGGGCGACGACTGGCGACAGTGCAGGCTAGGTGCGCCCACCGACGCCGCCGTAGAGGTCGAGCAGCGCCCGTGCCTTCTCGGTCAGCAGGTCGCGCAGGCTGTCCGGTGAGACCACCTCGACGGCGGCGGCGAACGGCAGCAGCTGGCGGGCCGCCATCTCGTCGCGCTCGACCGGGAGCCGGACGGTCGTCCAGCCGTCGTCGTCGGGTGCGACGCCGGTGGCAGCGCGGCGCAGGGCGGCGTCGGAGAGGTCTGGCAGGCTTCGCACGAAGCCGGGGGAGAGGCGCACGACGGCGGTGCGGCTCAGCCGGCGCTGGTCGAAGGCATCGAGGTGCTCGGCCCACCACTCGCCCAGCCGGAAGTCCGACGGCCGCTCGAACCGGTCGTCGGTGGGCGCCAGGCGCAGCACGTTGGAGACGCGGTAGGTGCGCACCGGGCCGTCGGACTGATCGGCGGGCGCCGCGGCGAGGTACCAGGTGCCGTTCTTGAGGACCAGGCCGTACGGCGCCAGCCGGCGCTCCACCTCGCGCGGCGCCTCCCAGCGCCGGTAGGCGATGTCGACGACCCGGTCCGCGAGCACGGCCTCGGCGAGGGCAGCGAGGTGCGGGGGCTGCTCGGCGGGGTGGTACCACGTGGACGTGTCGAGGCTGAACCGGTCGCGCAGCAGGCCCGCGCGGACCCGCTGCTCGGGACCGAGCGCGGCGAGCAGCTTGCGCTCCGCGGAGGCCGCCTCGGCGCTGAGGCCGAGCGCGGCGGCGGGGCCGGGCAGGCCGACCATGAACAGCGAGAGGGCTTCGTCCTCGGTGAGCCCGGTCAGGCGGGTGCGGTAGCCGTCGACCAGCTGGTAGCCGCCCGCGCGGCCCTGCTCGGCGTACACGGGGATGCCCGCCGCGGCGAGCGCCTCGACGTCGCGGTAGACGGTGCGTAGCGACACATCGAGCTCGCGAGCCAGCTCGCGCGCGGTGACCCGGGGGCGTGCCTGGAGGAGCATCAGGACCGAGACGAGGCGGCTGGAGCGCATGTCGGGGACGGTAGACGAGACCGCCGACAATGACTGACAGAAGATGTCAGGTTTGGGTGCGAACGTGGGTGCATGACTGACATCTCGACGGACTTCGACTTCCTCGCCGGCACCTGGGACGTGGAGCACCACCGCCTCGTGGCTCCGCCCACCGGCAGCCCAGGCAGCGCCCAGTGGGCGACCAGCGGGGGCAGCGAGGCGGCGGCGTACCGCCTCCTCGACGGCGGCGTGAGCCTCGACGAGATCACGTTTCCGTCCGCCGGCCAGTCGGGACTCTCGATCCGCGTGTTCGTGCCGGAGCGCGGCGAGTGGGAGATCCGCTGGGTGAGCAGCCGCGACGGTCTCGTCGGCCCGCCGGTCATGGGCTCGTTCGAGGAGGGACCGGACGGTCCGCGCTGCCGCCTGGTGGGCGACGAGGCTGCATCGATTTCGGGCCAGGACGGGCGGCCGACGCGGATGACCTACGAGTGGGACCAGATCACGCCGACGTCGGCGCGCTGGCAGCAGGCGTACTCCTTCGACGACGAGCACACCTGGGAGAAGAACTGGGAGATGCGGTTCACCCGCACGGCGGACGAGCCCCGGCCGGTGCCGCAGGACCACGTCGAGAAGCACACCACGGACTTCGACTTCCTCACCGGCACGTGGCACGTCCAGCACCACAAGCTGCGGTCGCGGCTGACCGGCTGCACCGACTGGGACGACTTCGAGTCGACGTTCGAGGCGCGCACCCATCTCAACGGGCTGGTCAGCGTCGACGAGGGCGGGCTGACCGGCGTCGACGGGGCGTCGTACCGCGGCATGACGTTCCGGACGTACGACGTGGGGGCCGGCGAGTGGCGGCTGCACTGGTTCGACTCGCGGTACCTCGGCTGGGACACCGCCCCGGTCCGCGGGCGGTTCGTGGACGGGGTGGGGGAGTTCGTGGCCGAGGACGTGCACCACGGGGTGCCGATCCTGTGCCGGTTCCGCTGGACGGTGCACTCGCTCGAGAAGGCCGGCTGGGAGCAGGCCTTCTCGACCGACGACGGGGCGACCTGGGAGGTCAACTGGGAGATGGTGGAGACGCGCGTGGCCTGACGTGGGGTGCGTGCCAGACTGGCGCTCATGCGTACCCACGATCGCGACCGCGCGCTCGACCTGCGCGAGGCGATCCACCACACCGGCTACTACCCCGACGTCGTCGCCGACGGCGTCACGGGAGCGGTGGCGGGCGAGGACGTCGTGTCGTTCTACGTGCACCACGAGCCGACGTTCGACCGCGACGAGATCCGCCGTCACCTGACCGTGGTCGTGCTGACGCCCAGTCGGCTGGTCGTGGCGCACACCGACGAGCACGCCGCCGACGACCTGATCGCCGAGCCGTACACCTCCACCTCGACCGAGGCCATCTCGCTGTCGTCGGTGAAGTCGGTGGTCATCACCCGGATGGTCACCAACCCCACCTCCGGCCCGGCGCCGGCCGCCGAGGCGGTCGTCACCATCGGCTGGGGCGGGGTCAGCAGGATCGACCTCGAACCGGCCGCCTGCCAGGACCCGGACTGCGAGGCCGACCACGGCTACACCGGCGTGCTGGCCTCCGACGACTTCAGCATCCGCGCCTCGGCCACGGCCGAGGGGTCCGACGCCGTCGACGCCCTGCTGGCGTTCGCCGCGTCGCTGTCGGCGCGCACGCAGACCGCGTGAGCGATCCCGCGCCGGTCGAACCCGCCTTCGTCGAGCCCGCGTACGGGAGTCGCTCGCTCGGCGACGTCGTGCCCGCGGTGGGCGCGGCGATCGGGGTGAAGGTGCGCCCGGGCCTCGCGGTCGTCGGCGAGGACCCGTTGGTGCTGCCGGAGGCCGCGGCGTACGTCGTGTTCCTCGTCGACGGGCTCGGCGCCCTGCTCGTCGAGCGGCACGCCCAGGCGGCGCCGTACCTCTCCTCGATGCTCGCCGCCCAACGGCCCGGGACCGCCGGTGTGCCGTCGACGACGGCCACCAGCCTGAGCTCGCTGGGCACCGGCCTGCCCCCGGGCGCGCACGGCCTGGTCGGTTTCACCTCGCGCATCCCGGGCACCAACCGGCTGCTGAACGCCTTGTTCTGGGACAAGAGCGTGGACCCCAAGGAGTGGCAGCCGCACGCGACCGCGTTCACCGGGCTGCGGCTCAACGGCGCGTCGGTGACGGTGATCAACAAGCGCGAGTTCCGGGAGAGCGGCCTCACGGTCGCCGCGCACCGCGGCGCGGACTTCGTGGGCGCCGACCGCGTCGGTGAGCGGATCGCGGCGGCCGTGGCGGCGTCGTCCGAGCGGCCCTCGCTGACCTACGTGTACGACGGCGACCTCGACTGGACCGGACACCGGTACGGCGTCTTGTCGGAGCAGTGGCTCCAGCAGCTCGCGATGGTCGACGCCCAGGCCGAGCAGCTCCGCGAGGCGCTGCCCGCCGACGTACGCCTGATGGTCGTCGCCGACCACGGCATGGTCGACTCGCCGAAGTCCGCGCGGGTCGACGTCGACAGCCAGCTCGAGCTGCGCGACGGCCTGGCCCTGATGGGTGGGGAGGCGAGGTTCCGGCACCTGTACTGCCGCAACGGCGCCGTCGCCGACGTGGCCGCCACCTGGACCTCCGTGCTCGCGGACCGCGCCGAGGTGCTCACCCGCGAGGACGCGATCGCCCGCGGGCTGGTTCGGGGCTGTCGAGCCGGCCGTGCTGCCCCGGATCGGCGACGTGCTCGTCGCCTGCCGCCGCAACCACGCGGTCATCTCGACGGTCGACTTCGCCTACGAGGCGACCCTCGTCGGCCTGCACGGCTCGCTCACGCCGGACGAGATGCTCATCCCGATGCTGGTCGACTGACCAGCCCGAGTGCTACCCGAACGGCAGCGGCTCGGCGGCCAGGGAGACGGCTTGGGCGCGGGCGGCGGTGAGGCGGCGGCGGTGGTGCTGGCGGCAGAGCACCTCGTACGCCACGTCGGCGGGGGCCTGGCCGGCCTCGTCGACGTCGCCGACGACGATCACCTCGCCCTCGACGACCATCACGCCGTTCTCGGTACGGGCGTTGTGGGTGGCGCGCTTGCCGCACCAGCAGAGCGCCTCGACCTGGAGCACGTGCATCCGGTCGGCGAGCTCGACGAGGCGTGCGCTGCCCTCGAACAACGTCGACCGGAAGTCGGTCAGGATGCCGAAGGCGAAGACATCGATCTGGAGCTCGTCGACGATCCGGGCGAGCTGGTCGATCTGGTCGGCGGTGAAGAACTGCGCCTCGTCGCAGACCAGGTAGTCGATCCGGCCGCCCTGGGTCAGCGAGTCGACGACGTACCGCCAGAAGTTGAAGCCCGGGTCGACCTCGATCGCCTCGTGCTGGAGCCCCAGCCGGCTGGAGATGATCGACTCGCCGGCCCGGTCGTGGGTGGTGAAGATCCGGCCGTGCAGCCCGCGAGCGGCGTGGTTGTGGTTGGTCTGGAGCGCCAGGGTGCTCTTTCCGGAGTCCATCGTGCCGGTGAAGAACTGGAGCTCAGCCACGGGTCGTGATCCTGTCACACGACCTCGACAGGTCAGGATGTTCCCATGACGTCCCCCCTCGTCTCCGCTCGCGACCTGGCGGCACGGCTGGCCGACGACCCGGGCTCGGTCACCCTCCTCGATGTCCGCTACCAGACCGGCGTCTCCGACGGCCGCCCGGCGTACGAGGCGGGCCACCTGCCCGGCGCCGTGTACGTCGACGTCGACGACGACCTCGCCGCACCACCCGCCAAGTCCGGCGAGCCCGGCGGCCGCCACCCGCTGCCGGCCACCGAGGACTTCGAGAAGGCGATGCGGCGCGCGGGCGTGCGCGACGACCGCGCGGTGGTGGCGTACGACGACTGGGGCGGCCGCGGCGCGGCCCGGGCATGGTGGTTGCTGAGGTACCACGGCCACTCCGACGTGCGGGTCCTGGACGGCGGCCTCGCGGCCTGGCTCGACGCCGGCGGTCCGAGCGAGCGGGGCCAGGTCGCAGCCGAGCACGGCGACTTCACCGCCGACCCTGGCCACCTGCCCGTGGTCGACACCGAGGACGTCCTGGAGGTCGAGGTGCTCGTCGACGCGCGGGCCCACGAGAGGTACGCCGGCGAGCACGAGCCGATCGACCCGGTCGCCGGCCACGTCCCCGGCGCGGTCAACGTCCCGACCAACGACAACCTGGGTCCCGACGGCAGGTTCAGGAGCCCCGACGAGCTGCGCCGCACCTACGCCGCCGTGGGCGCGGTCGCCGGCGCCGACGTGGCGGCGTACTGCGGCTCGGGCGTGACCGCCTGCCACGACCTCCTCGCGATGGCGGTGGCCCGGGTGCCGGCCGCGTTGTATGCCGGTTCGTGGAGCGACTGGGTCAGCGACCCGGACCGGCCGGTGGCCGGTCCACCAGCCTGACCAGCTTCTGCGGCGCCAGCCGGCAGTAGCTGTCGATGACCAGCTCGCGGATCTCCTCCCAGTCGATGTCGTCGTCGATCACGACGCCCCCGACGTCGCGCCCCCAGCGCGCCTTGAAGTAGCGCGGCCCCGACCGGGCGATCGCCTCGAGCTCGTCGGGGTCGGCGCGGAAGGTCATCACGATGTGGGGGCCGCTGCTCCCCACGGCCCGCGAGTACGCCTGCGGGCGGCCCTCCTCGACGGGCAGCACGTGCGCGAACGTCCGGCCCCGCACGCGCCAGCGCTCGCCGACCCACGCCTCCTCCTGGTAGGCGTCGGGCAGGGCGAGCGCGATGTCGGCCAGGCGCAGCACCCAGGTCTCGGGGACGAGGACGTCGGAGCCCATGGCGCGACGCTAGCCGCGGGGACCGACAGACCCCTCGACGGACGGGTCAGTCGTGCTTGCCGCCGCCGAACATGATCTCGTCCCAGCTCGGCACGGACGCCCGGCCCTTGCGCTTGGCGGGACGCCCGGGCGGCTCGTCGGCCCGGGAGTCCGGCCCGTCCTCGACGTCCTCGTCCTCGACGCGGTCGAGCTCGGAGGTGTGCGTCAGCGGCTCGACGTCGTCGAGGTAGGCCTCCACCGGAGCCTCGGCTCCCAGGGCGGAGGACTCGTCCGGCTCGGCGTACGGCTCCTCGGTGACCAGGTCGATGGCGTCCTCGCCCAGGGGCAGCTCGTCGGGAGGTACGGCGGCCAGGCGGCGCCGTCGGACCGTGGCCAGGTCGTCCTGGGCCGGCGTCTCGACGGAACGCTGCGGGGCGGGCCCGGCCACGGTGTCGCCGATCAGCCACCGGGCGTCGTCGTCGTCGGCCGAGACGTAGTTGCCGGGCGCGTCGAAGGTGAACGCCGCCTCGCCCTGCCGGTCGGTGACGGCGTACCCCGCGGTCAGCGTCCACCGGCCGTCCTCGCGGCGCCAGGCATCCCAGACGACTCCGCCCGGGTCGACGTTCTGCGCGCGCAGGTGCACGGCGATCGCGTCGCCGAGGGTGCGACTGCCCGCGGACGCTCCGCCGGACGCCGCCGCCCGTCGGATGGAGGCACGCTGGGCCCGCTGCGCGACGTGCTCGCGCTCGGCGAGCACCGGTGCGGCGTACGGCATGATCTTCTCGACCGTCGTCTGCGCCGTGGCGGCCACGGAGTCGGGGGTCTCGCCGGCGCGGATCCGGGCCTGGATGTCTCGGGGTCGCAGCACGCTGTCCATCTGTATCTCCAACTGGCCGAGGCGGGCGTGGTCGCCGCGCAGGGCGGCCCGGAGCTTCGCGTCGACGTCGAGGGTGAACTCCACCCCTGCATCGCTCACGAGCAGCACGCACTTCCCGTCCTCGCTGAGTCCCGCGAGGGTGAGGTGCACCATCAGCTGTCTGCTCTCCTTGCTCCTGCTCCGGTGGCGCCGAGCCTACGCCCGCGGCGCCCCGCGGCCCGGCTACCTCGCCCGGGTGTCGTCCAGCACCACGATCGGTCTGCCGGGACGTCGCGGCAGCGTCTGCGCCGCCAGCGCGGCGACCACGCCGGCACCCGCGGAGACGAGGTACGCCGGGGAGGCGCCCGCCGCGTCGACCACCACGCCGCTCAGAGCCGCGCCCGGCGCCAGCCCGGCGGCCAGCCCGGTGTGCACGAAGGCCATCCCTTCCATGAGCCGCGCCGACGGCACCGACTGCTCGACCAGTGACAGCGTCGCGATCAGCGAGGGTGCGATCGCGAACCCGGCCAGGAACAGCGCGACCGCCATCAGCCACGGCGGCCCGATCAGCCCGAGCGGCGTCATGCCGGCGGCCAGTGCCACGGTCCCGACCTTCAGCCGGAACGACGGGCCCTTCACCCAGTGCACGGCCCCGGTGACCACCCCGGCCAGCAAGCTGCCGAGCGCCCAGAAGGCCAGCAGCACGCCGGTGGCCCCTTCCTGGCCGCGCTCCTCGGCGAACGCGACCGTCGTCACCTCGGCCGAGCCGAACAGCGAGCCGAGCGCGAGCGCCACCACCGCGAGCGGGATGACGATGCGCCAGGGCATCTGCGGCCGGTCCGCGACCTCCACCACGCGCGGGTGGGCGGGCGGTTCGGTCGCGCGCTGCGAGGCCAGGAACAGCGTGCCGCCGACGCCGGCCAGGACCGCCGCGGCGAGGCCGGCCACCGGATCCCACGCCGTCGCCAGGAACGTGACCAGGATCGGACCGGTGATGAACACGGCCTCGTCGACCACGGACTCCAGGGCGTATGCCGTCTGCACCTGCCGTGGGTCGTCGAGCACGTGCGACCACCGCGCCCGCACGCTCGTGCCGACCGGCGGCAGCATCGACCCGGCCACCACGGCGAAGGCGAAGGCCGTCCAGCGGGGCCACTCGCCGTGCACCGAGGCGACCAGGAGCCCGAGGGCCAGGCCCCACGTCACGATCAGCGCGGGCAGGACCCGGCGTTGGCCGAGCCGGTCGATGGCGCGCCCCTGGATCACCGTCGCAGCAGCGTTCGCGATGGTCGTCGCGCCCGCCACGGTCCCGGCGTACCCGTAGGAGTCGGTGACCCCGACGACCAGCAGCACGATGCCCAGGCCCTGCATCGAGATCGGCAGCCGGGCCACCAGTCCGGTGGCGCTGAACAGGGCCGCGCCGCGGACGGCCAGGATGCGCCGGTAGGTGGTGAGCATGGCCTGTGCAGGCTAGGCGCAAGGACCGACCTGGGGAACATCGGCGCCCGCCCTCGAGGTCCCTCCCTACGATGGTGGCCATGACCCCCGACGTGTCGCCGTACGACGCCCTCGTGCTGGTGTCGTTCGGCGGGCCCGAGGGACCCGAGGACGTCATCCCGTTCCTGGAGAACGTCACCCGCGGGCGCGGCATCCCGCGCGAGCGTCTGGAGGAGGTGGGCGAGCACTACCACCTGTTCGGCGGGCGCTCGCCGATCAACGACCAGAACCGCGCCCTGCTGACCGTCATCCGGGAGGACCTGGCCGGCGCCGGGCTCGACCTGCCGGTCTACTGGGGCAACCGCAACTGGGACCCGTACCTCACCGACACCGTCCAGCAGATGACGGACGACGGCATCACGCGGGCCGCCTGCTTCCTGACGTCGGCCTACTCGTCGTACTCCTCCTGCCGCCAGTACCGCGAGGACCTCGCCCGCGCCGCGCAGGCAGTGCCCGGCGCTCCGCGGCTGGACCGGCTTCGGGCCTACTTCAACCACCCGCGGTTCATCGAGCCGGTCGTCGACGCCACCCTGGCAGCTCTCGCCGAGCTGCCGGAGGACGTCCGCAACGGCGCCCACCTGGTCTTCGTCACCCACTCGATCCCGACCGACATGAACGAGCGCAGCGGGCCCTGGGGTCGCGCGTACCTCGGCCAGCACCGCTCCTCGGCGACCGTCGTGGCCGAGCGGGTCCGGCAGGAGGTCGCCCGCAAGCATCCGTCCCGGCTCGTCTTCTGCTCGCGGTCCGGGCCGCCTCAGGTGCCGTGGCTGGAGCCGGACGTCAACGACTACCTCGAGGAGCTCGCCAAGGACGGCGCGAGCGCCGCGGTGCTGGTGCCGATCGGCTTCGTCTCCGACCACATGGAGGTCATCTACGACCTCGACACCGAGGCGGCCGCGACGGCCGAGCGGCTGTCCTTCCCGATCAGCCGGGCCGCGACGCCCGGCATCGACCCGCGGTTCGTGGGCCTGCCGCGTGAGCTGCTGATCGAGCGTGCCGCGACCGAGCGCGGCGAAGAGGTGCCGCGGGTCGCCGTCGGCGGGCTGATGGCCGCGCCGGACCTGTGTGCCGCGGGATGCTGCCCCAACCCGCGCGGCGAGCAACCCGTGGTCGGCGGCCCGCAGTCGCCGCCCAGGCTCGTGCGGTGAGCCCGCTCGACAGTGTCTTCCTCGGGGTCGAGGCCCAGCTGCGCGACCTGGCGCTGGAGGCTGCCCGCGCGGCGGCCGCTCTGGTGCGCGAGCGCCGCACGCACGACGTCTCCGTCGCGGACACCAAGACGAGTGACGTCGACGTCGTCACCAAGCCGGACCGCGAGAGCGAGGCGCTGATCCGCTCGATCATCGCTGCGCGCCGCCCGCACGACGAGGTGCTCGGCGAGGAGGAGGGCACCACCGCCGGCACGTCCGGCGTCCGCTGGATCGTGGACCCGATCGACGGCACCGTGAACTTCCTCTACGGGCTGCCGGAGTACTCCGTCTCCATCGCCGCCGAGGTCGAGGGCGACGTGGTCGCCGGCGTCGTGGTCAACGCCGCGACCGGGGTCGAGTACGTCGCCACCCCCGGCGACGCCCGCCGCAACGGCGTCCCCATCAGCGCTCGTGGCCCGGCGCCGCTACACCGTCGCCTGGTGATCACCGGCTTCGGGTACGACGCCGCCAAGCGGGCCGTCCAGGCCCAGGCGGTGGCCCGGCTGCTGCCCGAGGTGCGTGACATCCGGCGCCTGGGCTCGTGCGCCCTCGACCTCTGCCACCTCGCCGAGGGCACCGCCGACGCGTACGTCGAGGAGGGGGTCCAGCTGTGGGACTACGCCGCCGGCGCCTTCATCGCGAGCCAGGCCGGCGTACGGACCGAGCTCCATCCCGGCGCCTACGGAACCCCAGCAATGGTGGCCGCTCCGGAGCACGGGTTCGACGAGTTCCTGGCCGCCGTGACGCAGGCGGGCTTCCTCTCCCTTGAACGCGGCTCCGACACCACGTAGACAGGGTCCGGACCCGCGCGGGTGGGCCATCTGGTGGGCGGGAATATCACGGCGGCGGACCGTGTTCGGACGCCGTTCATGAGACACAGGTGATACCGCGTCGCGCAACGACCACGGCATGGTGCACAATCTGCCCCGCCGCGTCCGCGGACCACGACGCATCACCCCTCACGAGACGACCAGCACCACACCGGCGCACACCCCCCACGCCACACCCCCCCAGCCACACCCAGGGCACACCCACCAGGAGTACGAGGAAGACATGGCAACCGACTACGACGCCCCTCGCAAGAGCGAGGAGGACCAGTCAGAGGAGAGCATCGAAGAGCTCAAGGCGCGGCGGCACGACAAGAACTCCGGCAAGGTCGACGAGGACGAGGCGGAGGCCGCCGAGTCGTTCGAGCTGCCGGGCGCCGACCTCTCCCACGAGGAGCTCGCCGTCGAGGTGATGCCTCGGCAGGAGGACGAGTTCACCTGCATGAGCTGCTTCCTGGTCCACCACCGCAGCCAGCTCGCCGACGAGCGGAAGCTCATCTGCCGCGACTGCGCCGCATAGCCGTTCGATCGCTCCACGCCACCGCCGCCCCCGGGCAGCGGTGGCGTGCTTGCATTTCAGCTCGTCGTCGTCGCCGGTACCTCGTCGCCCTTCTGCAGCTGCGGCGGCAGCTCTCCCTTGGACTTCACGTAGTAGGACGCTGCCTTGCGCTGGGCCATCATCCGGGCCAGGGCGACGAACGTGCCGCTGACAGCGGCCCAGAGCACCGCCTCCCAGACGTCGACGTCCGGGTCGGCGGGGTTCGAGGGCGGGTTCTTGCCGGTGGCGGCGCGCCAGGACGTGTTGATCGCCTTCTTCGCCAGCGCCGCCGCGCCGAGCGCGGACACGAGCGAGAACAGCGTCCAGACCTTCGAGCCACCTTCTGCCATGCCGGTCAGCCTAGTCAGGCGGACCGGTGCCCACCTCACCCCGAGGTCGGCGTACGGCCGGCGTTGAGGGCGGCGGCCAGGGCGTCCGGGTGCCGGGAGCCCACCAGCCAGTACGGCGTCGGGTCGGCGGGGTCGACCACGCCGACGCGCACCGCCCGCTTCAGGTAGGGGCGCAGCACGAGGAACGCGCGGGCGTCGGCGTCGGCGCCCATGGCGAGCCGGGCCGCGTCGGCGTCCAGGGCCTCGGCCGGGCCGAGGTGCTCCAGCCCGATCCGGGCCCGGCCGGCGTGGAACTCGCCGGCGGAGACGCTCAGCCGCGCCGACCCGTACGACGCCAGTGCCAGCACCAGCAGGGCTCCCATCGCCCCGGTGAGCAGCCACGGGAGGGCGCCGGGGATGGCAACCACGAACGCCAGCCAGAACGTCGCCAGCAGCATCACCCCCTGCGCCCACCAGCGGAGCGGGACCGAGAGGCGCTCGGCGTACTCCACGGGCTTGGGGTCGGGCACAGGCGCCAGGGTAGGGGGCGGTCCGGGGCCGGGTATGGTCCGGCCCGTGTCCGTCCAGCCCGTGTCCGACCAGCCCGCGCCGCTCGACGTCCAGGTCGTCCGGCTCGACCCCGACCTGCCGCTGCCGGCCTACGCCCACCCCGGCGACGCGGGCGCCGACCTGCTCACGACGGTCGACGTCACCCTGGCGCCGGGGGAGCGCACCATGGTGCCCACGGGGATCTCGCTCGCCCTGCCGGAGGGGTACGTCGCGTTCGTGCAGCCGCGCTCCGGTCTCGCCGCTCGGCACGGGGTCTCGATCGTGAACACCCCGGGCACGGTCGACTCCGGCTACCGCGGCGAGGTCACCGTGCTACTGGTCAACCACGACCGCACCGAGTCCGTCGAGCTGCGGCGTGGCGACCGGGTGGCGCAGCTGGTCGTGCAG
This sequence comes from uncultured Actinomycetota bacterium, assembly GCA_963728555.1. Classification (GTDB taxonomy): domain Bacteria; phylum Actinomycetota; class Actinomycetes; order Propionibacteriales; family Nocardioidaceae; genus Nocardioides. The sequence goes on along the minus strand of CAVSKP010000006.1, from coordinate 422,853 downwards.
CGGGTCGAGAGGGCCCACTTCGTCGAGGTGGAGAAACTGCCCGACTCCGCGCGCGGAGCCGGGGGATACGGTTCTACCGGAGGTTTCGGCCGGCCCGAGGACGTTTCGGGAGACGGGCACGAGACCCAGCAGGAAGGACGCGCGTGAAGTTCCGCCGCAAGGCTGCCGACGAGTCGCTCGACGAGGACGTCGAGGGCACCGACCAGCCCTCGGACGCGGGCGACCCCGGCACTGGGCCGTTCGACGCCGAGGACCTGGCCGACACCGAGGGCAGGGTCGACCTCGGTGCCCTCCTGCTGCTCCCCGTCGACGGCACCGAGCTCCAGCTCCAGGTCGACGAGACGACCGGGTCGGTCCAGTCGGTGATGTTCGCCGGTCCCGACGGCGCCCTCGAGCTGCGGGTCTTCGCCGCGCCCCGCAACGGCGACCTGTGGAGCGAGGTGCGCCCGCAGATCGCCGCCGACCTCGGCAAGCGGGGCGGCACCGCCACCGAGCAGGAGGGCCGGTTCGGCACCGAGCTCGCCTGCCAGATGCCCGTCACGCTCCCGGACGGCAAGTCCGCCCTCCAGCCGACGCGGGTGATCGGCATCAACGGTCCCCGGTGGCTGTTGCGCGCCACCCTGCTCGGCCGGCCGGCCGTCGAGCCCGAGGCCGGTACGGCGTTCGAGGACGCCCTCGCCACGGTCGCGGTCCGCCGCGGCTCGCACGCCATGCCGGTCGGCGACCCGCTCGCCTTGACGTTGCCGCCCGACGCGCGCAAGACCGGCGGCTGAGCGTGTCCGCCTCCGACGAGGGTGCCGCCGACGTACCCGACGCGGTACCCGACGACGTACCCGGCCCCGACGAGGAGGCCGAGGCGCGCATCAAGGAGGTGTCCGAGGAGGACGCCTGGCCCGAGCCCGAGCCCGAGCCCGGGTCCGACGGCCGCCGGAAGAGCCGGCTGCGGCGCACTCTCAGCCGGTGGGCGAGCAGCTCCGACCAGCACGCCCGCGAGCTGCGTCGTACCGTGGCGGAGTCCGGCCTGACCACGATCTCGGACGCACCCGACCGCGTCCGCGTCCAGCTCAGCGGCACCCTGCGCACGGTGACGCTGCGCCCCCGCGGCGGCGTACCCGCCCTGGAGGCCGAGCTCTTCGACGGCTCCGGGGCGATCACGCTGGTCTGGCTGGGCCGGCGTCAGATCACCGGCATCAGCCCGGGCCGCGCGCTCGAGGTCGAGGGGCGGATCGGCAACCAGGACGGCGTCCGGGTGATGTACAACCCCCGTTACGAGCTCCGCGCATGACCGATCAACCCGCCGGCCAACCCGCCGGCCAGCCCGCCGACCCGACCGCCGAGCCGCACCTCGAGCCCACGGTGGAGACGGTCGAGGCCGTGGTCCGCCGGCAGCTGGCCACCGCCCTGGGCGGGCGGCGCGGGATGGTCGAGGCGGCGGTGCCGACGATCGCGTTCACGATCCTGTGGCTGACGACGCGGGAGCTCCTGCTGGCCCTGCTGGTCAGTCTCGGTACGGCCGGCGTGCTGCTGGCGGTCCGGCTGGTGCAGCGGTCGACGCCGCAGTTCGTCCTCAACGCGATCTTCGGCATCGGCATCGGCTGGCTGTTCGTGCGGATCGCGGCCAGCCGCGGGGGCGACGCCGACGACCAGGCGCTCGCCTACTTCCTGCCCGGCCTCCTCTACAACACGGCGTACGGCGTGCTCTTCGTGTTCACCTGCCTGATCGGCTGGCCCCTCGTCGGCTTCATGGTCGGCAGCGTCACCGGCGACCCGACCGCCTGGCACCAGGACAGGCAGGTGGTCCGGCTCTGCACCAAGCTCACCTACCTGCTCGCGCTGCCGTGCATCCTGCGGGTCGTCGTGCAGGCGCCCATCTGGCTGGCGGGACACTCCGACACGATCTCGACCAGCACGGCCGTGGCGGCGCTCGGCGTCCTGAAGATCGCGATGGGCTGGCCGCTCCAGCTGGCCTGCCTCGCGGGCATGGTCTGGCTGCTCAGCCGCAACCACACGCCGGTGGGCTACGCGGGCGAAGGTCCCTCGAAGGCGTAGACCTCGCGCCCCTCGACGTACACCTTCAGCGCGCGCTGCATCACGTCGAGCGGGTCGCCGGACCAGATCGCGAGGTCGGCGAGCTTGCCCGTCTCCAGGGAGCCGATCCGGTCCGCCAGGCCGAGCACCCGGGCCGGGTTGATCGTGATCGCCCGAAGCGCCGTATCGCGGTCGAGGCCGTCCTTGACCGCCAGCGTCGCCTGGTGGACGAGGTAGGCGATCGGGCAGACCGGGTGATCGGTGATGATCGAGATCTCGACGCCGGCCTTGGCGAGCAGGCCCGGATTGACCGTCGAGCGGTTGCGCACCTCGACCTTGCTGCGGCTGACGATCAGAGGGCCGATGAGGACCGGGATGCCCTTCGCCGCGACCAGGTCGGCGATCAGGTGCGCCTCGGTGCCGTGGTCCAGGACGAGCTCGTACCCGAACTCGTCCGCGATCCGCATAGCCGTCGCGATGTCGTCGGCGCGGTGGGAGTGCTGCCGCCACGGGATCTCGCGGTCCAGCACCATCGCGAGCGCCTCGAGCTTGAGGTCGCGGCCGTCGAAGGGCTTCTTCTCCTTCTTCGCGGCAGCCACCTTGGCCTGGTAGTTCTGCGCGGCCACGAACGCCTCGCGCATCACCGCGGCCGTCCCGAGCCGGGTCGAGGGCGCCTTCTTCTGGTCGCCGTACACGCGCTTGGGGTTCTCGCCGAGCGCAGACTTGATCCCCGCCGGGGAGCGCAGCACCATCTCGTCGACCGTCCGGCCGGAGGTGTGCACGGCGACGCAGTGGCCGCCGATCACGTTGCCCGAGCCGGGGTTGATGCAGACCGTGGTGATCCCGCCCGACAGCGCGTCGGTGAAGCCGAGGTCGCCGGGGTAGATCGCGTCCAGCGCGCGCACCTGCGCGGTCACCGGGTCGGTCATCTCGTTGGTGTCCTGGCCCGACCAGCCCTCGCCCTCGTTCCACACGCCGACGTGGGTATGGGCGTCGACGAACCCGGGCAACACCCAGCCGCCCTCGGCGTCGACGATCTCCGCGCGCTTGGGCGGCTTCGCCTTCGGGCCGACCGCGGAGATGGTTCCGTCGGTGACCACGACTGTGCCGTCGTAGGGGTCGCCCTCGACCGGCACGACGTGGGCGTTGGTGATCGCGAGGGTGTTCCGAGAGGAGGCCACGTCAGCACTCTAGGGTGCTGGCGGCCGTCGAACTCTCTGACTAAAGTCAGAGAATGGCTCCGGACGAGGGGACGGCGACGCTGCGCCGGTTCAACCGCACCTACACCCAGCGGATCGGCGCGCTGGACGAGTCCTTCCTCGGCATGGGCCGGCCGCTCGGGCCGTCCCGGCTGCTGTTCGAGGTAGGCGACGACGGTGCGACCGTCCGGGAGCTGCGCGACCGGCTCGGCCTGGATGCGGGCTACCTCAGCCGTCTGCTGCGCTCGCTGGAGGCCGACGCCCTCGTCGAGGTCCGTCCCGACCCCGAGGACCGCCGCCGGCGCCGGGTCACGCTGACGCGTCGCGGGCGAACGGCGTGGAGGCGGCTGGACGAACGGTCCGAGGAGCTCGCCCAGCGGCTGGTGGCGCCGCTGAGCGAACGGCAGCGGGACCGGCTCACCGAGGCGCTGGCGACCGCCGACCTGCTCGTGCGCGCCGCCACCGTCCGCATCGAGGCGACCGAGCCGACGGACCCCCGGGCGGTGCAGGCCATGGCGGCGTACTTCGCCGAGATCGGCGAGCGGTTCGGCTTCGAGCCGGGCGACGCCTGGCAGGAGGACGCCGCCTCGATGGCACCGCCGGACGGGTTCTTCGTGGTCGCCACCAGCGATGGCGAACCGGTGGCCTGCGGGGGAGTGCAACGGCTCCCCGACGGCGCGGCCGAGATCAAGAGGATGTGGGTGCACGACGGCTGGCGCGGCGCCGGCCTCGGCGCCCGGTTGCTGCGGCACCTGGAGGACCGGGCGCGCGACCGTGGGCACGTCCTGGTCCGGCTGGACACCAACGACGTGCTGCACGAGGCGATCGCGATGTACGAGCGGGCGGGCTACCGCGCCATCGCGCCGTACAACGACAACCCCTGGGCGCGGTGCTGGTTCGAGAAGGACCTTTCGTCCGGGACCCGATGACCACCCGCCCGTCGGCGGTCCGGTGGTCGAGGAGGGCGTGCTAGCGCCCGTCACGAGACCCCGGAACCACGATGGTGCGTCCGGTGGGTGTGGTCCAGCGGTAGCTGCCGTCGGGAAGGCGTCGGTAGGTCCACCGGCCGTGGGTCTTGACGCGGTGGTGGTGTCGGCACAGCGGCGCCAGATGCTCGGGACTGGTCTGGCCGGGTGGTCCGCCGTCATCGGGCGGGATGTACGGATCGATGTGGTCGAGGTCGCAGGCTCGGGACGGTCGGCGGCAGCCGGGGAAGACGCAGCACGGGTCGCGGAGCCGCACGTGGTCGGCCATCGGGTCGGTGGGGTCGTGCCCGTCCACGGCACCGAGGGTGTCGGGGTCGTTGCGGTCGAGGACCGGCTTGACGACCAGCTTCGCCTCGGGCCCGAGCCAACCGATGAGCCAGGTCTTGATGAGCTCTGTGGTGGCCACGCCGTGGCGTTCGTCGTAGACGCCGCCGGTCAGCCCGGACACGGCCAGGTCGGCCAGCGTCGCGAGGTCGACGTGCACGAACAGTTCGGCCCTACCCCGGCGACCGGTGTGGGGCCGCCGACCGGTGGCCAGGAGGTCCAGGGCGGCCTGGGGGTCGGCGAGCACCCCGACCGCACGCGCCCGGCGGACGTCCAGCTGGTCGCCGTCACCCAGACGTTTGAGGGCCTCGGCCACCTCGGAGACTGTCCGGTCGAAGGCTTCGGCGTCCGCGGTGTCCAGACACATCACCACCTCGCTGGTCGCCGGCGTGGTGCCGGGCCGGAGCTCGACCTTCCGCGCCGCCAAGGCTTGTTGTTCGTCCGCGGCCGCGCGGTCGGGGTCGTGGTAGAGCCGGATCTCATCGACCAGCCGCTTCGCGACCCGCCGGGACAGATGCTCTGGGTCGACCACGAGCATCCGGTCGGCCTCCCGGGCCGACTCCACGTCGAGGTCGTGGGTCTGCTCGGCGATGTACCGGGCGATCCGCACCGGGATCCGGCCGGACAGGACCAGATCCCAGACCCGTGGCAGCCGGGTCTTGGCCTCCAGCGCGTCGGCCATCAGCTGCTGCACCGTCAGCGTCGACCAGCCCAGCACCGCGGCCAGCTCGGCCGGCGCGAACTCCGCCACCAGCGGCGCCCCCTCCCCGGCCAACGGCAGCAACGCCTCACCGAACAGCAGGTCCTCGCCGAACCCGGCGTACCCGGTCGCCTCGGTCGCCGGATGCAACAACGCCCACTCCGCGGCCGCCACCAGCAACGCCACATCGGCCGCCGCCCGCGCCGCCACCGCCCCGGTCGCGGCGTCCAACACCCGCGAACGCGGGTCCAGCGGCGTGGTGGTCATGGCACAAAGTCAAGCACCGACCACCGACACCGCCTCCTCGAGAATCCCCTGTCTCCACAGGGGATTCGCCCCGTCGGTCGCGGAAGGACGACGTCCCGTGTGGCGAGGCCGTGCTCTCGGCTTGGATCAGGCGGACTCGCAGATGCAGAGCTGGAGCGGCTCAGCCCCGCTGAACGGTTGACGCGACCAGTCACCAAAGCGATCGATGAGCCGTAGCCCGCCGAGCGAGATGAGCAGCGGCAGCTCTTGCGGGAAGATGCTCCTGATCTCCAGCGGCAGGACGATGAAGTCGGGCTCGGAGTCAGTCGAGAGGTGCCACGTTCCGCGGGTCACTTGCGCCAGTGCGTCGTAGGTCTCAGCGACATCGACGCGCACGTCGCCACGGTCGGGATCGGTGAACGACAACGACTCCCGCGTGCGCCGTACGCCGTCGGCTTCGGCCAGGAGGCGCGGGCTCGGGTTGAAGACGTCGAAGGCGAAGCGCGCGCCAGGTGCCAGGTGTCGCCGGACCGATCGGAAGCAGCTCACCAGGTCCTTGGCGTCGTGCAGGTGCAGCAGGGAGTTGGCCGCGATGAACGCGAAGTCGAAGGTGCGGCCCAGGTCGAAGTCCCGCATGTCGCCGTGCACCCACTCCACCGCTACTCCGCGCTCGTCCGCCTTGTGGCGAGCCTCGGCCAGCATGTCCGATGAGAAGTCCAGGCCGACGCACGGATGCCCGTCGGACGCGATGGGGATCAACTTGTGCCCGGTGCCGCACCCGAGCTCCAGGACACGCCCGCCCGGCCGATCGGCCTCGGCGCGGTAGAAATCCGCGCCGGGTCCGCCGCTGGGATACATGAGGTCGTAGAGCTTCGCGTGCGAGTAGAACGCTTCGCTCATCACATCGCTCCTTGCCGACTGGTCTGCAGCTGGCCGTCGTGGCCCTGCTGATTCAAGCGTGTGTGCCGACACTGTGCCTGCCAGTGGGGACGGAAGCCCTCATCGCGGCTGCCAGTTGAGTGCGTGACGACGTCGGCGCCGCCATTGCTGGGCCGCCGTAGGGTTGCCGCATGTCTGAAGCGCACGGTCACCCCATCGCCTACACCGCGCTCCAGCCGGGCACGCCGGTGCAGACGAGCGACGGGCACCACTTCGCCACGGTCCAGGCTGTGCTGGTGGACGAGAAGGTCGCGGTGTTCGACGGCATCGTGGTCCAGACGGCGGAAGGGACACGGTTCGTCGACGCCGATCAGGTCGAGTCGATCTACACCACCTACGTCCGTACGACACTTTCCGCGGAACAGGCGGGCAACCTTCCCCCGCCCGACGGGTCGACCCTGGTAGAGATCAAGCCGACGAGGTCGATGGCCGACCGGTTCCGCCGCATGTTCGGCGGTGGGAATCGGTAACAGCCGCGCAGAAGTGCGTCAGGTGCGCCAGTCATCCGGCAACGGCAGAGGTACTTGCCAGGCCGGGTCTGGTTCGAACGCCCGCCAGTCGCCGATCGTCTCCATCAGCGCCTCTGGCCCGCTCAGAAGGCCGACGACAGCTTCGCGGGCGACGACGAGATCCGCTGCGTCGAGATGAGCGGTGCCGAGTGCTGCTACCACTTCGTCTGCATCCTTCCAACTGTGATCACCACTCGGGTCGACGATGACGTCCAGGTGCAGGTCCACGGAATCGAGGAAGTGACCCACGCGCGTCTTGGGAGTCTCGAGGTTGATGTACCAGCAGGCGAACTCACCGCTCTCGTCCCAGAAGTGGAGCACCTGATAGGGCTCGCTGTACGGGATGACACGTAGCACCGAACCTGTCCAGGTAGATGCGGCGTTGAACAGCGGTCCTTGGAAGCGTTCATGCAGGGGGATCTGGCGCGGGTCCCGCCCGTCGGCGGTAGCCCAGTAGCGGGTCGCTGTTCCGCTTGGCGTCCAGCCGACCACCTGCCACTCGTTGGCTGTGACGACGTGCATCGGCAGCACGGCTTGCACGGTGCCGTCTGGATAGCGGTACCTGAGCGCTTGGACGTCGTCCATGGACGACAGAGTCTCTTGGACGGCTAGCAGAACCAAACGAGCAGCCGCTCATGGGCACGTGCATGCGGAACACGGCATGAGAGGACGTTTCTGGTCGCTAGGTCAAGCAAGCTCTGAGGCGGGGGGTGTGCTGCTCGCGGGTCACCCACGCTCAACGAGCATCTCGACGTTGTCGGGAAGGTCGCGGAACCTGCGGGTGAGGTCTGGGCTGCTTGGTCAGCGCGACAGGAAGTTGTGGTCGAGACGCCGTGGTTGGTCCTCGCGGGTGCTCAGGTGTCGTGGCCGAGGCTGCTGGACGGGTCGCGGTGGGCGACCGAGCCAGGACGCGCTCGCCCTCCTCGCGAGCTGGGAGGCCAGCACGTCGACCTCGCGCGACTCCGTCGCCTCGACCGAGTCCTGGATTCGGATTCCCTTGAGGGTCCAACCGCGCTGGTCGGCATGTGCGCTCCGATCACAGATGTCATGAGTTCAGTGCGAGCAACGGAGTGCCAAGATCCGGTATGGACCTTCAGGACTTCCTTGACCATGTGAACCGCGGCGTGTTGATCGAGGTCGGCTCGGAGGCACACTCGTTCATGTCCGATGCCGCCGACGAGGCGTTGCGGACGGTCGCCGAGATGAACACGGGCTACCGCAGCCCCGAGGAGGTGCGGGCACTACTGAGTCGACTAACCGGCAGGACCGTGGACAACACGGTTGCGGTATTCCCACCCTTTTACAGCGAGTTCGGCAAGAACCTGACCCTCGGCAAAGGGGTCTTCATCAACTTCGGATGCCGCTTCCAGGACACCGGAGGTATCACGATCGGGAACGGCACGCTGATCGGCCACGGCAGCACGCTGACGACGCTCAATCACGAGGTCGACCCCAGCAGACGGGCGAACATGCTTCCGGCGCCAGTCGTGATCGGCCGCAACGTGTGGCTCGGAGCAAGTGTGACGGTCGTCCCAGGCGTGACAATCGGCGACGGCGCGATAGTGGGTGCGGGCGCCGTGGTGACCAGAGACGTACCCGCTGACGCGGTCGTCGCTGGCGTGCCAGCCAAGCTCATCCGCATGACGGGTTTCGATGCCGCGTCACGGAGTTGATGGTGGTTCGTTCGGGCGGGCCGAGTGGTCAGGGGTCACCACGAGTTCCGCTGCCGGGTCTCGTGACAGGCGCTAGCGCGCCTTCCTCGACCACCGGGGCGGGTCATCGGGTCTCGTGACAAGCGCCAGCGCGCCTTCCTCGACCAACGAGCCGGCTAGCCCCCGTGGCTGCCCGGGGCGAGCATCCGCTCGAGGGCGTCCTCGACCTCGGCGCCGGCCACGAACAGCAGCTCGTCGCCGGACTCGATCGGCTGGTCGGCGTCCGGGGTGTAGACCTGGCCGTCGCGCAGGATCGAGACCAGTGCGCAGTTCTCCGGGAAGGGGATCAGGCCGGCGGGCTTGCCGACGTACGGCGAGTCCTCGGGCAGCGTGAGCTCGACCAGGTTGGCGTTGCCCTGGCGGAAGGTGAACAGCCGCACCAGGTCGCCGACGGAGACCGCCTCCTCGACCAGTGCCGACATGATGCGGGGCGTCGAGACGCTGACGTCGACGCCCCAGGCCTCGGTGAACAGCCACTCGTTGTTGGGGTGGTTCACCCGGCCGACGGTGCGCGGCACCCCGAACTCGGTCTTGGCCAGCAGGGCGGTGACGAGGTTGGCCTTGTCGTCCCCGGTCGCGGCGATCACGACGTCGCACTGGTCGAGGCGAGCCTCCTCGAGCGAGGACATCTCGCAGGCGTCGGCGAGCAGCCACTCTGCCTCGGGCACCCGGTCCGGCTTGATGGAGACCGGGTCCCGGTCGATCAGCAGCACCTGGTGGCCGTTGGTGATCAGCTCCTGGGCGACCGAGCGGCCGACGGCCCCGGCTCCGGCGATGGCAACCCTCATCGGGTGATCAGTGCTCCTCGGGGCCCTTGTTGATGACGGCGAACACCTCGGCGGCGTTCTCCTCTCGCATCACCAGGTGCAGCAGGTCGCCCTCCTGGATGACCGACTCGCGGGTCGGCAGCATGCCCTCGCCGAGCCGGTCGATCCAGGCGATCCGGCTGTTGGACTGCACCTGGAAGTTGTAGGTCTTCTGGCCGATCCACACCGACGGCACGGGCACCTGGTCGACCCGGATGGTGCCGGAAGGGTCCCGGAAGTCCGGCTCCGCTCCGGCCGGCAGGATCCGGCGCAGCACCTGGTCGGCGGTCCACTTCACGGTCGCCACCGTCGTGATGCCCAGGCGCTGGTAGACCTCCGCGCGGCCGGGGTCGTAGATCCGGGCCACGACCTGCTGGATGCCGAAGGTCTCGCGCGCGACACGCGCGGCGATGATGTTGGAGTTGTCGCCGCTGGACACGGCGGCGAACGCGTCCGCGCGTCGGATGCCGGCCTTCTCCAGGACGATCTGCTCGAAGCCGTAACCGGTGACCTTGTCGCCGTTGAACGCCGGTCCAAGCCGCCGGAACGCATCGGGGTCGCTGTCGATGATCGAGACCGTGTGGTTGCGGTCCTCGAGGCTGCGGGCCAGCGTGGAGCCGACACGGCCGCAGCCCATGATCACCACATGCACGGTTGAACCGTATCCTGTTCGCTCGTGGGTGTCGGCGACGTCGCCAAGCGGATCCTCCTCGGCCAGAAGCTCCGCAGCTCTCAGCTTGGCGAGACCCTGTTGCCGAAGCGGATCGCCCTGCCCGTCTTCGCCAGCGACGCGCTGTCCTCGGTCGCCTATGCGCCGGACGAGGTCTTCATCATGTTGTCGCTGGCCGGCGCGTCGGCCTACGTCTGGTCCTGGAAGATCGGCATCGCCGTCGCCCTCGTGCTGGCGGCCGTCGTGGCGTCGTACCGGCAGACCGTGCACGCCTACCCCTCCGGCGGCGGCGACTACGAGGTGGCCACCGTCAACCTCGGCCGTACGGCCGGCACCACGGTGGCGAGCGCCCTGCTCGTCGACTACGTGCTCACCGTGGCCGTGTCGATCTCGTCGGGCGCCCAGTACGCCGCCTCGGCGGTCGACGCGCTGAGCGGGCACGAGGCGACGTTCGCGACCGTGCTGGTGATCGTGCTGGCGGCGATCAACCTCAGGGGCATCCGCGAGTCGGGCACCTTCTTCGCGTTCCCGACCTATGCCTTCATGGCCGCGATCCTCGGCATGTGCGCCTTCGGCCTGGTCCGGCTGGCCTCGGGCAACCTGCCCGACGTGGAGAGCGCCGATCTCGACATCGCGAAGGCGCCCGGCTACGAGGGGTCGCTGACGACGTTCGCACTGCTGTTCCTGCTGGCCCGAGCCTTCTCGTCAGGCTGCGCGGCGCTCACCGGCGTCGAGGCCATCTCCAACGGCGTGCCCGCGTTCAAGCGGCCCAAGAGCAAGAACGCCGCCACCACGCTGCTGCTGCTCGGCGCGATCGCGATCACCATGATGCTGAGCGTCATCGTGCTGGCCAAGCAGATGGGGCTGAAGTACGTCGACCCGCACGACATGGGCCGGCTCACCAGGAACGGCCAGCCGCTGGAGAAGGGCTACGACCAGCACGCCGTGATCGCCCAGATCGCCAGGGCCGTCTTCAGCGACTTCACGCCCGGCTTCTACTTCGTGGTCGCGGTCACCGGCGTGATCCTGGTGCTCGCGGCCAACACGGCGTTCAACGGGTTCCCGGTGCTCGGCTCGATCCTGGCGCAGGACGGCTACGCGCCGCGGGCACTCGGCTCGCGCGGTGACCGGCTGGCCTACAGCAACGGCATCGTGTTCCTCGCCCTGATGGCGATCCTGCTGATCCAGGTGTTCAACGCCGAGACCACCCGGCTGATCCAGCTCTACATCGTCGGCGTCTTCGTCTCCTTCAACCTCAGCCAGCTCGGCATGATCCGGCACTGGACCCGGTTGCTGAAGACGGAGAAGGACGCGGCGAGCCGGGCCCGCATGTACCGCTCGCGCGCCATCAACGCCATCGGCCTGACCTTCACGGCCGTCGTGCTCGTGATCGTGCTGATCACCAAGTTCCTCGCCGGCGCGTGGATCACCATCCTCGCGATGGTCGTGTTCTTCGTGATCATGCGGGCGATCCGCCGCCACTACGACAACGTGCAGCACGAGCTCGCGGCCGAGGAGGAGGACAAGGTGATGCCGACCCGGGTGCACGCCATCGTCCTGGTCTCGAAGCTCCACAAGCCCACCCTGCGGGCGCTCGCGTTCGCGAAGGCGACCCGGCCCAACGTGCTGGAGGGCGTGTACGTCGCCAGCGACCCGCAGTCCACCGACCGGCTGCTCCAGGAGTGGGACGAGCGCAACCTCGGCGTCCCGCTGAAGGTGCTGTTCTCGCCGTACCGCGAGGTGGTCAAGCCGGTCGTCGACTACGCCACGCAGATCCGCAACGCCAACCCGCGCGGGGTCGTCGCGGTCTACATCCCCGAGTACGTCGTGGGCCGCTGGTGGGAGCAGCTGCTGCACAACCAGACGGCCCTGCGGCTCAAGGGCCGGCTGCTGTTCACGCCGGGCGTGATGGTCACCTCCGTGCCGTACCAGCTGCGCTCGAGCGAGATCGCCCGCGGTCGTGGCGAACGCGACCGGGTGCGCGCCGGCGACCTGAGGCGCGGTCGCGTGGAGGACCGCGCCTCGGACCGCCAGATCCAGCGCTAGACGGGGACGATCTCGGGCTTGCGGGCCTTGCGGGCCTTGCGGGCGCGGACCCGGCGACCTGCCTCGACCAGCGAGAAGCCGACCCCGAAGATCGCCAGGGTGACCAGTCCGTAGGAGAGCGGGAAGGACTGCGGCTCGAAGGCCGGACTGTCGCTGGTGCCGCCGAACGAGTCGAGGGTGAGGTAGAGGGTCTGGTAGGTGAAGGCCCACAGGTACGCCACGGCGTACGTCGTGTTGGCGGCCAGGCGCGACTTCATGAAGTAGCCGAGCGCGAAGGCGGTCAGGACGGTGACGACGGCGATCATGGCGGCGCTCCTCAGTCCATGGCCGGCACGGGCCGGCGGGCGGGCGAGAACATCAGGACGAGCGCGATCATGGTGACCACGACCGAGAGGGCGACGAGGGCCTTGATGAACGCGGGCACGTCGACGAAGAACGCCGGCAGCGAGGTGAGCACGTTGATGACCAGCGCACCGGCCGCCACTCGCAGGGCGGCGTTGTTGCCGCGCCAGGCGAGCACGGTGGCCACGAGGCCGATCACCCCCAGCACGCTGGCGAGCAGCAGGACCGCGTAGGGCGGCCCGACCTCGCCGTCCGGCGTGGGCGTGAAGACGCTGGGGATGTTGCCGAGGTTGATCAGCCCGGCGATGACCAGGCCGACCTTCTGGCGGGTCGAGGTGGCGGACATCGGTGTTCTCCTTCGTGTGACGGTGTGGTGCGTCCACGATGGGCGGGGCGGGGTTCCCCGGACCTCGGCATTGTCACCCGGAGAGGTTCCCGGCGTCAGCGACGATCCGGGAAGGAGTTCCCGGTCCGGGCGGGCATCGCGGCCCCATCATGGGGGCATGACGCTGTCCGTGGTGATCGCCGACGACCACCCGGTCGTCCGCGGCGGGCTGCGCGCGCTGCTGTCCACCATCGACGGCTTCGAGGTCGTGGGGGAGGCCGACGACGGTGAGGCCGCCGTCCGCGAGGTGCAGCTGACGCGTCCCGACGTGCTCCTCGTGGACATCCGGATGCCCGGCATCGACGGCGTCGAGGCCACCCGCCGGGTGCGGGAGGTGGCGCCCGAGACGGCCGTGCTGGTGCTGACGATGTACGACGACGACGCAACCGTCTTCACCGCGATGCAGGCCGGCGCCCGTGGGTACCTCCTCAAGGGGGCCGACCAGGACGAGATCGTCGGCGCGATCCGTGCCGTCGCGTCGGGCCAGGCGATCTTCGGGCCGGGCATCGCCTCGCGAGTGCTGGGGTACTTCGCCTCGCCGCCGGTGCCGGAGGCGCCCGCAGGCCAGCCGTTCCCGGAGCTCACCGAGCGCGAGCGAGACATCCTCACGCTGCTGGCCGACGGCCGCCGTACGGCCGACATCGCCGGCGAGCTGTTCCTGTCTCCCAAGACCGTGAGCAACCACCTGACCGCGATCTTCGCCAAGCTCGAAGTGGCCGACCGGGCGGCCGCCATCATCCGGGCTCGTGAGGGCGGCCTGGGCGGGACGCGGTAGCCGATGCTCGGCCACGTCCTGGCGGTGGAGCTGACCGTGGCGGCGCTCTCCTTCGTCGGCAGCGGCGTGGCCCTGGTCCTCGTCCGCCGCGCCCAGGTCGCCGGCGTGCTCGTGCTGGCTATGGGCCTGCTCGTGCTCGGGGCGGTCGCCGTCGACGCGGACGACCGGTCCGGCGCTGCCGGGGTCCTCTTCGCCGTGGCGGGGATGCTGACCGGGCCGCTGGCCCTGGCGACGTACCCCTCCGTGCGCCGTTCGCCGATCGACCTGGCGTCGTACGTCGTCCTGCTGGGGCTGGGCGTCTCGGCCCTCGCCTGGCGCGAAGCGGACGTGGTCGGCAACCTCGCCCTGGCCTCCACCATGGTGCTGGTCGCGCACACGTGGTGGCGCACCGAGACGTCGTCCGGTGCCGAGCGCCGGGCCCTCGTCTGGATGTCGTTGACGGTGGTGGCCGCGGGCCTCGTGCTCGGCATCGCCAGCTTCGCCACCGAGTCCGGCGGCATCGAGCCGCTGATGGTGGTGCTCGCGGTGGTGGGTCCGGCGCTGTACGTCGGCGTGGTGCTGCCCGACATCGTCGACGTGCGCGGCGTGGTGGTCCGCGCCGTGGTGCTCGGCGTCGCCGTGGTCACCTACATCTCGGTGTTCGCCGGCGCAGCCGCGGTGCTCGAGATCGTCGGCGGCTCGGTGCCGCCGGTGGGTGCCCTGGCCGTCGTCGGCGTGCTCACCGCCCTCGGCTTCGGACCGCTCCAGGTCGTGCTCCGCGGCGTGATCGACGAGCTCCTGTTCGGCCAGCGGCCCGACCCGCTCGACGCCGCGAGCCGCGTCGCCGGACGAGTGGGCGACGACCCGGAGCAGGCGCTGCGGGCGATCCGGGCCGCGCTGGTGCTGCCGTACGCCGCTCTGCGCGCCGACGGCCAGGAGACCATCGAGTCGGGGACGGCTGACACGCACACCCGCGCCTTCCCGCTGGAGGGCGGCGGCGCGGAGCTGGTGGTCGGGCTGCGGCCGGGCGACCTGGGGCTGTCGGCAGGCGACGAGCACGTACTGCGCCTGGTCGCGCCGCTGCTGGCCCAGACGATGCGGGCCCGGGCGCTCGCGGCCGACCTCCAGGAGTCCCGCGAGACCGCCATCACCGCCATCGAGGAGGAGCGCCGACGGCTGCGGCGCGACCTCCACGACGGGCTGGGCCCGCGGCTGTCCGGCATCGCGTTCACCTCCGACGCCGCCCGCAACCTTGTCCGCAGCGACCCCGAGGCGGCCGACGCCCTGCTCAAGCAGCTGCGCGCCGACACGACGACCGCCATCGAGGACATCAGGCGGCTGGTCTACGCGATGCGCCCGCCCGCGCTCGACGAGCTCGGTCTGGTGCCGGCCCTCCGGCAGCAGTCGACCGGGCTCCGCGCGCGTGACGGCGGTCCGCTCCTCGTCGAGCTCGTCGTGCCCCGGGAGCTGCCCGCGCTGTCCGCGGCCGTCGAGGTGGCGGCGTACCGCATCGTGGTCGAGGCCCTCACGAACGTCGCCCGGCATTCCCAGGGGACGACGGCCGTCGTGACCCTGGGCGTCGGGCCGGACGGTCTGCGCATCGAGATAGCCGACGACGGCCGTGCCGACGGGTCCTGGACGTCGGGTGTCGGCACCGCGTCGATGAGGGAGCGTGCCGCCGAGCTCGGTGGCTCCCTGACTGCCGGGCCGACCTTGGCGGGCGGTCGGGTGGTCGCCGTCCTCCCGCTGGTCTGACCCGCTCCCGCGCGCACTGGCAGGATGGCCGGTCGTGACAAGGCGACCGCGGAACCGTGCCCGCCGCGGCGTCTCGCGGGTAGGGGAGCGGTTCGTCGTCGACGTCGGACCGGTGGCCCACGGCGGGCACTGCGTGGCCCGGCTCGACGAGGGCCGGGTCGTCTTCGTCCGGCACTCGATCCCCGGGGAGCGGGTCGAGGTCGAGGTCACCGAGGGCACCGACGGAGACCGGTTCTGGCGCGCCGACGCGGTCGCGGTGCTGGAGGCCTCGCCCGACCGGGTCGCGGCGCCGTGCCCCGTCGCGGGTCCGGGGTTGTGCGGCGGCTGCGACTTCCAGCACGTGTCCCTCGTCCGGCAGCGCGCGCTGAAGGCGGCGGTGGTGTCCGAACAGCTGCGCCGGCTCGCCGGCCTCGATCGCGCGGTCACCGTCGAGGCGGTGCCTGGGGACCTGGACGGCCTGCGGTGGCGGACCCGGACAAGGTTCGCCCACCTGGCCGGCGGCGGTACGGCGATGCGCAAGCACCGTTCTCACGACCTCGTGCCGGTCGACGACTGCCTCATCGCAGCACCCGGTGCCGAGACGCCGCCCGACCACGAGGTCGTCGAGGCCGCCGGGCGGCGTCACGAGTTCCGGATGCCCGGCGACGGCTTCTGGCAGGTCCATCCCGGCGCACCCCGTGTCCTGGTGGAGACGGTGCTCGCCATGCTCGATCCGCAACCCGGGGAGCGGGTGCTGGACCTGTACGCCGGCGTCGGGCTCTTCACCGCCTTCGTCGCCGACCTCGCCGGTGCCGACCGGGTGGTCGCCGTGGAGGGACATCCCGCGGCGGCCCGGGTCGCCGCGACGAACCTGCCGCCTGGGGTGCGGGTGCTGCAGGGAGACGTGGCCGCCGTCCTGGCGTCCTCCCTGGACGAGCCGTTCGACCTCGTCGTGCTCGACCCGCCGCGCGAAGGTGCGCGCCGGACCGTCGTCGAGCAGGTCGTGGACCGCGCGCCCCGCGCCGCGGCGTACGTCGCCTGCGACCCGGCCGCCCTCGCCCGTGACGTCGCGGTGTTCGCCGAGCACGGCTACGCGCTCACCGACCTGCGAGCGTTCGACCTGTTCCCGATGACCCACCACGTCGAATGCGTGGCGCTACTGGAGCCTCCTGCGCCGCAATGGCTTGGTCGCTGGCCCCTCGATGACCGCGCCGCCGGGGGTGAAGCGGGAGCCGTGGAGCGGGCAGTCCCAGGAACCTTCGGCGTCGTTCCAGCTCAGGACGCCACCAAGGTGCGTGCACAGCGCCACCACGGCACATCGGCGTCCATCGACGTTTGAGACGCCCGTGGGGACCAGACCGTCCCGACCCACGTCCGCGTCGCCTTCCTCCACATCGGCCAGCGGATGCAGCTCTGCGCGGGCCAGACCGCTGGCCAGTTGTGCCCCCACGGCGGAGTTGATCCTGGCGATCTGGAGCGCTCCGCTGGGGCGGGTCGCTCGCCGCGACATCGGCACGGTCCACGAAGGCGGTCGGCCGAGGATCTCGGCGGAGACGGCGCGCGCGGCCGCCACGCCATTGGTCATGCCCCACTTGGCGAAGCCGGTCGCGACATAGATGCGGTTTCCACCCCGGGGCATGCGCCCGACGAAGGGCACCCCGTCGTGGGAGGCGTAGTCCTGGGCCGACCAGGCGTGCGTTTCCTCGGCATCGGGGAAGTAGTCGGCAGTCCACTCCCGCAGCCTCTCGAGGTGCTCGGCCTCGGACTGCGTACGGCCGACCACGTGGCCCTCGCCGCCCACGAGGAGGCGGTCACGGCTTGCTGTTCCGGGGGCGTCCCGGATCGACCGGGACGGGGACCCGGCCGAAAGCATCATCATCGGCAGCGGGTCCGGATGGTCGAAGGCGAGGGCGTAGGAACGCTGCGGTTCGACCTTGGCGAAGTACAGGCCGCGGTCCAGGACCGGGATTCCGGTCGCCAGCACCAGGTGCTCACACTGCACCGTGGTGCCGTCATCGAGCGAGACCTGCAGCGGCGCAGATGTCGAGCATCCAACCATCCGCCTACCCGTGCTCATCGAGCCGCCGGCCAGGCGCAACTCATCCACGAGCGCGGCCAGGACGTCGAGAGGGTCGAACTGGGCCTGGTCGGACAGGACCGTCCCGCCGTAGCTGGGGAAGGGGGTGAACAGGTCGTCCACCCACCGCACAGGGAGGCCGAGCGACGTGGCGGCCTCGTGCTCCTCCCTCGCCCCGCGCAACGAGTCACCTGTGTCACCGGCGTAGGTCACGGCGTCGCGGCGCTGGACAGGGACGCCATGGTCGTCGCAGAAACGGAGCAACCATGCCTGGCCCTCGCGGTTCGCCTCCACGTAGGCCTCGGCAACGCGTCGGGACTGCCGTTCGAGGATGTGGGAGAGCCGAGTGCCTTGGAGCAGGGAGAGCTTGGCGGTGCTGTGGCCGGTGGTGCCCGCTCCGACCTCGCGCGCATCGAGGACCGCGACCCGGCGGCCGGCCCGCGCCAGCAGCAGGCCGGTGACGAGCCCCGTGATCCCGGCGCCGACCACCACGTCGTCGTAGGCGTCGGTGAGCGGGTCCGCAGGGCGAAGTGCAGGCCGGTCCAGCCACAGTGACGTCACAACGGTCCAAGTACCCCGCATGGTCCACACCAGACGCCGCGGTTCCCAAGGGACCCGCGGACTTGCTGGGGATGGCACCTCCTGGGTTGTGGGCCTCGCGGTGCCACGGCCCGAGAGCCGTAGGTCCGCGTGCATCGATGACCGCGGCGGGGGTACCAGTACCTTCCGCAGACCGAATTGGAGGATCGCCATGCCCGATGTCGTCGACCTGATCATGCAGGACCACCTGTTGGCCGACCAGCTGCTGGCCCGGCTGGCGGACACGGACCCTGACTCGCCCGACTTCGAGTCGGCACTCTCCGAGCTGGTCGAGGCGGTCACCCACCACGTCGAGGAGGAGGAGAGCAAGGTCCTGCCGGGCATGCGCAAGGGGCTGCAGCCCGATCGGCTGCAGGAGCTCGCCGACAGCTTCGCCACGAGCAGGGAGCAGCACCTCGGGGAAACGCCCGACGACATCACCAAGTCCGACCTCCAGCAGCAGGCGGCGAACATCGGGCTCGAGGGCGCGTCCAGCAAGGGCAAGTCCGACCTGCAGTCAGAGCTGGCCGAGCACGCGGACCAATGAACCCCCGGCCAATGAACGGCCGGATCGACGACGTCTGGGGCGACCGGACGCCGTACGGCGCGGGCGAGGCGTGGCCCGAACGTGGCGACATCGAGCTCGACGACGGCCTCGGGCCCGAGGACGTGGAGCGCTGGGTGCACTCGGCGTGCCTGCTGTGCAGCAACGGCTGCGGGCTCGACATCGCGGTCAAGGGCGGCCGTATGGTCGGCGTGCGCGGCCGGGTCAGCGACCGGGTCAACCACGGTCGCCTCGGCCCCAAGGGTCTCTACGGGTGGCGCGGCGAGCGGGTCGGTCGCCTGACGCGGCCGCTGGTCCGGCAGGGCGGCCGTCTCGTCGAGACGTCGTGGGACGAGGCGATGTCACGCGTCGTGGACGCATCCCGCCGCCTGCTCGACGAGAAGGGTCCGTTGTCGCATGCCTTCTACACGTCGGGGCAGCTGATGCTCGAGGAGTACTACACCCTCGCCGTCATCGGGAAGGCCGGCATCGGCACCCCGCACATGGACGGCAACACCCGTCTCTGCACGGCGACCGCGGCAGCCTCACTGAAGGAGTCGTTCGGCACCGACGGGCAGCCAGGCTCCTACACCGACGTCGACCACTGCGACGCGCTGTTCAGCTTCGGTCACAACGTGGCGGCCACCCAGACGGTCCTGTGGTCCCGCATGCTCGACCGTCTCGACGGCTCGGACCCGCCGCGGCACGTGACGGTGGACCCGCGCCGTACGCCGGTCGCCGAACGGTCCGAGGTGCACCTCGCCGTCAAGCCGGGCACCAACCTCGCCCTGACCAACGGACTGACGCGCGAGCTGATCCACCGTGACTGGGTGGACCACAAGTACGTCGGCGCCCACACCCTTGGCTTCGACGCACTCGCCGCGGCGGTCGATGAGTACGACCCACGGCGGGTCGCGGAAATCTGCGGCGTCGAGGCTCGCGACGTCGAGGCCGCCGCCGAGGTGTTCGGCACCAGCCACGCCGTGCTCTCCACCGTGCTCCAGGGCTTCTACCAGTCCCACCAGGCCACCGCCGCCGCCGTCGGTGTCAACAACCTCCACCTGCTGCGCGGGATGCTGGGCCGCCCCGGCGCCGGCATCCTCCAGATGAACGGCCAGCCGACGGCGCAGAACAACCGGGAGGCCGGCGCCGACGGCGACCTGCCGGGCTTCCGCAACTGGCAGAACGAGGCGCACGTCCGCGAGCTGGCCGAGCTCTGGGACGTCGACCCGATGACCATCCCGCACTGGGCCGACCCCACCCACGTCATGCAGATCCTGCGGTACGTCGAGCAGGGCTCGATCGGCTTCCTCTGGGTCGCCGGGACCAACCCGGCGGTGTCGCTGCCGGAGCTGGCCCGCGCCCGCGAGGTGCTCTCCTCGGACACGGTGTTCCTGGTCGTCAACGACGGCTACCCGACCGAGACGACCGAGCTCGCCGACGTGGTGCTGCCAGCCGCGCTCTGGGGCGAGCGGACGGGCACCTACACCAACGTCGACCGCACCGTGCACCTCAGCGACCAGGCCGTCGAGCCGCCCGGCGAGGCCCGCAGCGACCTGGACATCTGGGTCGACTACGCGCGACGGATGGGCTTCACCGACCGGAGCGGCAGGCCGATCCCGCGATGGGAGACGCCCGGGGATGCGTTCGAAGCGTGGCGGGAGTGCTCCCGCGGGCGGCCCTGCGACTACTCCGGGCTGAGCTACGAGATGCTCCGCGAGCGCGGTGCCGTGCAGTGGCCGGTGACGGCCGACGCGCCGGGCGGGACCGAGCGGCTCTATACCGACCACGAGTTCGGCACCGCCCACGACTACTGCGAGACCTACGGGCACGACCTCTCCACCGGCGGTGCGGTCACCGCCGAGCAGCACGCCGCGGCCCGCGCGGACGGCCGCGCCCGACTCAAGGCGGTTCCGTGGACGCCGCCGCCCGAAGACCCGGACGGCACCTACCCGTTGCGGCTGACCACCGGTCGCGCGGTGCACCACTTCCACACCCGCACCAAGACCGGGCGGGTTCGCGCGCTGGCCGAGGCCGCTCCCGACGCCTGGGTGGAAATGCACGCGGACGACGCAGCCTCCTGCGGGGTGGCCGAGGGTGACCTGGCCGTCGTCGAGTCGGTGCGCGGCCGGGTCGTCGTACCCGTGCGCGTCACCGGCATCCGGCGCGGGACGGTGTTCGTGCCCTTCCACTACGGCGACCTCGATCCCGTGCCCGACGCTGACCAGCCGCCCCGGCGCAGCGACCGGCCACGGGCGGCCAACGAGCTGACCATCACCGCCTGGGACCCGGTCTCCAAGCAGCCGACGTTCAAGAGCGGAGCCGTTCGGGTCTCGAAGGCGACCGGAGACGGAGGCTGAGATGCATCTCGCGACCTACCTCGACCTGCTCGACGAGGGGTCCGGCGCCTTGGCCGAGTCGCTGCGGATCGTGGCCGGCGGCCATGCCGAAGAGGCGGACGTCCACCACACCGCCCTCCAGCTCGCACAGAAGTACGACGCGCATCGCGACCGGCTGCGCCCGTTCGTGGCGCGCTACGAGCATCCCGGTGGACCTCCCGAACGACTACACGCCGAGCCGTTGGGCGAGGTCCGCTCGGGCGGGGTGGGGCTCTTGCGCGACCTCCTCGACCTCTACCTGCTCGCGACGTACCTCCAGCAGGCCTGGACCCTCGTGGGCCAGGCGGCGAAGGGGAACCGGGACTCCGACCTGGTGGCCACGGTGGACCAGTGCTCGGCCGACGTGTCGACCGTCCTGACCTGGCTGGAGACCCGCATGAAGGCGGCTGCACCCCAGGCGCTGCTGGTGGCCGACTGACGATCCGGACCGGTCGGGATGGTCGAGGGTCTGGAAGGGGCCGTCGCCAAGCACCGTCTTCTCCTTCCGGTCGACGGGTCCGACCTGGGACATCGCGACGTAGCCGGAGCGCCGGTGGAAGGGGCGTACCAACCGGTTGAACAGCCAGGGACCCTGCTCGCTGTCGCGGTCGTAGCCCATGTAGCTGTCGGCGACCGCAGCCGACGATCCAAAACGGCGAGGAGGGCTGCTTCGGCCGCAGCGTCGATGGGGTACGAGCCCGGTGTCGGAGGCGCGGTGCCTGAGTGTTGGTTCTCGAGCCGGAAACCAACACTCAGCCACCGAGGCTCCGTCGTAGCCGAAGCAAGAAGCGAGACTGGGCGTATGCACCCGCTCAAGTACGCGACCGTCGAGCGCGAGCGACGTTGGCTGCTCGATGGGGTGCCGCCGTTCCCCGATGACGCCCGTCAGGTACGGATCGTCGATCGCTACCTGACCGGGACGAGGCTGCGGCTCCGAGAGGTGACGGAGACCGACGGCACGATCGTGCGCAAGCTCGGCCACAAGGTGCGGGTGGGCGAGGGCGCGCGCGAGGTGGCACACACCTCTCTCTACCTCGACGACGCCGAGTGGGAAGTGCTGTCCGGGCTCCCGGGAGCTGTCCTCCGCAAGACCCGCACGCTCGTGCCGTACGACGGCACGACGGTCGCCGTCGACGTCCATGACGACGGCTCGGTGATCGCCGAGATCGACGTCGGCGACGGACCGGATCACGAGCTTCCCGCCTCGTGGGCGGTGGTCCGCGAGGTCACCGACGAGGCCGAGTACACCGGTGGTGCCCTGGCCGGCTCAGGGCCAGACGGGCCTAGGTAGGAGCGAGCCGTCAGCGCCGCTGCCCCAGCCCGGGTGGCCGGGAGGCTCGACGTCATGTATCTTGATATCAAGATACTTGTCCTGCCCGGCGCACCTGCCTTCGACACCTCCGCCGGGCAGCGGCAAGATGGCACGCGGACCAACGGACTCATCGAGGAGACCACGGATGGCCAGTCAGGACAGCTTCGGCGCCAAGAGCACGCTCGACGTGGGCGGCCACGCCTACGAGATCTACCGGTTGGCCGCCGTCACCGGCGACGGGCTCGACGTCGAGAGCCTGCCGTTCAGCCTGAAGGTGCTGCTGGAGAACCTGCTGCGCACCGAGGACGGCGCCGACATCACCGCCGACCACATCAGGGCGCTCGCTGGCTGGGACGCCGACGCCGAGCCCGACAAGGAGATCCAGTTCACGCCGGCGCGCGTGCTCATGCAGGACTTCACCGGCGTGCCGTGCATCGTCGACCTGGCGACCATGCGCGAGGCGATGGCCGACCTCGGCGGCGACGCGACCAAGATCAACCCGCTCGCCCCGGCCGAGATGGTCATCGACCACTCGGTCATCGCCGACGTCTTCGGCACGCCGGAGGCGTTCGAGCGCAACGTCGAGATCGAGTACGAGCGCAACCGCGAGCGCTACCAGTTCCTGCGCTGGGGCCAGGACGCCTTCACCGACTTCAAGGTCGTCCCACCGGGCACCGGCATCGTCCACCAGGTCAACATCGAGCACCTCGCCCGCGTCGTGTTCACGCGGGAGGGCGCCGACGGCACCACGGTGGCGTACCCCGACACCTGCGTCGGGACCGACTCCCACACCACGATGGTCAACGGCATCGGCGTGGTCGGCTGGGGCGTCGGCGGCATCGAGGCCGAGGCCGCGATGCTAGGCCAGCCGGTCAGCATGCTCATCCCGCGCGTGGTCGGCTTCAAGCTGAGCGGCGACCTGCACGAGGGCGCGACCGCCACGGACCTGGTCCTCACCATCACCGAGATGCTGCGCAAGCACGGCGTGGTCGGGAAGTTCGTGGAGTTCTACGGCCCCGGCGTCTCCGTGCTGCCGCTGGCCAACCGGGCCACGATCGGCAACATGAGCCCGGAGTTCGGCTCGACCATCGCGGTCTTCCCGATCGACCAGCAGACCATCGACTACCTCAAGCTCACCGGCCGCCCCGACGAGCAGCTGGCGCTGGTCGAGGCCTACGCCAAGGAGCAGGGCCTCTGGCACGACCCGGACGCCGAGCCGCGGTTCTCCGAGAAGCTCGAGCTCGACCTCTCCACCGTGGTGCCGAGCCTGGCCGGCCCCAAGCGCCCGCAGGACCGCGTCGCGCTGTCCGACGCCAAGGAGTCCTTCCGCGCAGCGCTCGCCGACTACGTCGACGAGTCCGACGCCGAGGAGGGGTACGACGAGTCGGTCGCGGAGTCCTTCCCGGCCTCGGACTCGCCGTCCCACAGCG
Organism: uncultured Actinomycetota bacterium; assembly: GCA_963728555.1. Classification (GTDB taxonomy): domain Bacteria; phylum Actinomycetota; class Actinomycetes; order Propionibacteriales; family Nocardioidaceae; genus Nocardioides. The sequence goes on along the minus strand of CAVSKP010000006.1, from coordinate 399,153 downwards.
GCGGCAACGGCTCGGCCGAGCCGACCGACCACCTCCCGAGAAATGGGCTGAGCGCCGCCCGCACGGGTGGCGGCCGCCCGTCCAGCCCCGCGACCATCACCATCGACGGCACGACGTGCGAGGTCGACCACGGCGCGGTCGCCATCGCGGCGATCACGTCGTGCACCAACACGTCCAACCCGTCGGTCATGATCGGCGCCGCCCTTCTCGCGAAGAAGGCCGTCGAGAAGGGGCTGCAGCGCAAGCCCTGGGTCAAGACGACGCTCGCGCCAGGCTCGAAGGTCGTCAGCGACTACTACGAGAAGTCCGGCCTGACGCCGTACCTCGACAAGCTCGGCTTCAACCTCGTCGGGTACGGCTGCACCACCTGCATCGGCAACTCCGGCCCGCTCATCCCCGAGGTCAGCAAGGCCGTCAACGACAACGACCTCGCCGTCGTCTCCGTGCTGTCGGGCAACCGCAACTTCGAGGGCCGGATCAACCCCGACGTGAAGATGAACTACCTCGCGTCCCCGCCGCTCGTCGTCGCCTACGCGCTGGCCGGCTCGATGGACGTCGACCTCTTCAACGACCCGCTGGGCCGGGACACCGACGGCAACGACGTGTTCATGCGCGACATCTGGCCGACGCCGGCGGAGATCGAGGAGGTCATCGCCTCGGCGATCAGCTCCGACATGTTCACCAGCGACTACGCCGACGTGTTCGCGGGCGACGAGGCGTGGCGGTCCCTGCCCACACCGGACGGCGACACGTTCGCGTGGGACGCCGAGTCGACATACGTGCGGAAGCCGCCGTACTTCGACGGCATGCCCGACGAGCCCGAGCCGGTCACCGACATCGACGGCGCTCGCGTGCTGCTCAAGCTCGGCGACTCGGTGACCACCGACCACATCAGCCCGGCGGGTGCGATCAAGAAGGACTCGCCCGCCGGCCGGTACCTCGGCGAGCACGGTGTCGAGCAGCGGGACTTCAACTCCTACGGCTCGCGCCGCGGCAACCACGAGGTGATGATCCGCGGCACGTTCGCCAACATCCGGCTGCGCAACCAGCTCGCCCCGGGCACCGAGGGCGGGTTCACCCGCGACTTCACCGCCGACGGCGAGGTGACGTCGGTCTACGAGGCGTCCGAGCACTACCTCGAGGCCGGTACGCCGCTGGTCGTGCTGTCCGGCAAGGAGTACGGCTCCGGCTCCTCGCGCGACTGGGCCGCCAAGGGCACCGCGTTGCTGGGCGTCAAGGCCGTGATCGCCGAGTCCTACGAGCGGATCCACCGGTCCAACCTGATCGGCATGGGCGTGCTGCCGCTGCAGTACCCCGACGGCGAGACCGCCGAGTCGCTCGGCCTCACCGGCGAGGAGACGTTCTCGATCACCGGCGTGACGGCGCTCAACGACGGCAGCACGCCCCGCACTGTCAGGGTCAAGGCCGACGACACGGAGTTCGACGCGGTGGTCCGGATCGACACCCCGGGCGAGGCGAACTACTACCGCAACGGCGGGATCATGCAGTACGTGCTGAGGAACCTCCGCAAGGGTTAGGTCCGGCTGACGATCCTCAGCTGAGACCCAGCCGGTCCAGGATCCACGCGGCGACCTCCGCCTCGTACCTGAGGTGGTCGAGCCGGCCGCTCGGCCCGACGTGGGAGCCGGTGCCGGTCTCGGCCCGGAAGAGACAGCGGGGCGACCACTCGGGGTCGGTCTCGCGGAGCCTGGCCACCCACTTGGCCGGCTCCCGCACGAGCACGCGCGTGTCGTGGACCGCGCCCGTCACCAGCAGGTCCGGGCGCACGCCGGTCGGGGCGGGGTTGTCGTACGGCGAGTAGGCGACCATCGCGTCGAAGTCCGCGCGGTCCCGCGGGTCGCCCCACTCCTCCCACTCGTTGACGGTCAGGGGGAGGGAGTCGTCGGACATCGCGGTGACCACGTCGACGAACGGCACCTCGGCGACGACCGCCCGCCACCGGTCGGGCCGTTGGGTGAAGACAACGCCCTGCAGCAGCCCGCCGGCGCTCAGCCCCCGCGAGACGATCCGGTCCGGGTCGACCAGTCCCGCGGCCGCCAGCCCGTCGGCGACCGCGACGTGGTCGTCGAACGAGTGCTGCTTGACGCGCAGCCGCCCGTCGAGCCACCAGCGGCGACCGCCCTCGCCGCCGCCACGGATGTGGGTGCGCACGAAGACCACGCCGCGGTCCAGGAGCGACGGGAGCGGCTCCTCCCACTCGCGCTCCCAGGCGTACTCGTACGCGCCGTACCCGAACAGCACCGCCGGTGCCGTGCCGTCGAGCGGGGTGTCGCGGTGCCGCACGATCGTCGCCGGCACGGGCGTGCTGTCCGCCGAGGGGAACGACCGCACTTCCGTCACGTACGCCGCTGGGTCGTGGCCCGGAGCCTCGTCGCGGTGGTCGTCGGTCACCGTCCCGTCGGCGAGCGAGACCGACGCGTGCACGACCGGTTCGGTCAGTGACTCGTCGGAGACGGCGACCGACGTCGCGTCGTACCGGGTGTTGCGGCCCAGCCAGAGCTCGCCGCCGGGGAACCGGCTGGTGACCACCCGGCCGGGCCCGGCGAGGTCGTCGGCGTCCAGGATCCGCAGGGTGTTGTCGCCGGCGTGCCGGTACGACGCGACGACATGGCGGGCGAACGCGTCGACGCGGTCGAGCCGCTCGGTCGCGTCCTCGGGCCTGGCCTCGACCCAGGACTCGTGGTCCTGTCCGTCGGGTCCCGGGACGGGGCAGCGCACCAGCCGGAACTCCGTCGCGTCGTCGTTGGTGACGACGAGGAAGCCGCCGTCCATCACGTGCTCGGCGCTGTAGATCACGCCGTCGCGACGGCCGCCGAGCGAGCGTGGCACGAGCGCCGGGTCGGTGGGATCGACGTACCACGCCTCGCTGGTCTCGCGGCTCTCGCTGTGCAGCACGATGGCCTGCTCGCTGCGGGTCAGCCGGACGGTCACTTCGAACCTCCGGTCGTCCTCGACGATCACGTCCCGGTCGTCGCCCACGGGAGTGCCGAGCCGGTGCGCGCGCACCCGGTCGTGCCGCCACGCCTGGTCGGGCACGGTGTAGAGGAAGGTCGAGGAGTCGGCGGTCCAGGCGCCCGAGTAGCCGACCTCCTCGATGGTGTCCGGCAGGTCCTGGCCGGTGCGCAGGTCGCGGAAGCGCAGCACGAACCGCTCGTCGCCCGCGGTGTCGATGCTGTAGGCCAGCAGGTGCTCATCGGGGGAGACGATCGACAGTCCGAGGTCGAGGTAGCCGGTCCCGGCGTCCAGGGTGTTGACGTCCAGCACCACCTCCGCCGCGGATTTCGTGGCAGACGTGGCCAGATCGTGACGACTTTCTCGCCAGATGACCGGGTAGTCCCTGTTTTTCGCGGTCTCGGTGTAGTAGGAAAAGCGCATCCGAGACCAGGTGCTCGACCGCTGCCGCTCGGGCACCCGCGCCTCCATCTCGGAGCGCAGCCGCGAGGACAGGGAGTCCAGATGAGCCGTCGACACGTCGTACCACGCGCGCTCGGCCGTCAGGTGCGCCATCAGCTCCGGATGCTCCTCGGGTTCGTCGTCGCCCATCCACGCGTAGGGGTCGCTCCGGACGACGCCGTGCTGGACGTGCTCGTGCGGGACGCGTCGGGCGACGGGAGGCCGGTCGGGCAGGGCGTCAGCGGAAGGCACGGGCGGCAACGTACTCGCCTGGTCGCGGCCCTCGCACTGGTCGCCACCGCACTGCTTCCCGCCGCGGCTCTGCCCCCGGCGCCGGCCGCGGCGGCCGACGGCGGCACGTTCACGGTCGGCCTCACCAACGAGGTCGACTCGTTCAACCCGTTCCTCGGCATCGAGGGCGAGTCGTACGAGATGTGGGCCCTCATGTACGACTACCTGGTCGGCTACTCCATGAAGGACATGTCGCCGGCCCCGGCGCTCGCCACGGACTGGGACACCTCCGACGACGGCTTGACGTGGACCTTCCACATGCGCGAGGGCGTGAACTGGTCCGACGGCGAGCCGCTGACCGCCAACGACGTCGCCTACACCTACAACCGCGTGCTCGACGGCGGTCCGGAGGCCGCGACCTGGTCGTCGTACCTGCTGGGCGTGCAGTCCATCGAGGCCACCGACGACGCGACCGTCGTGCTCACGCTCAAGAAGCCGAACGCCGTGCTGCCGCTGCTGCCGATCCCGATCGTGCCCGAGCACATCTGGAAGGACGTCTCGGAGAAGGACGTGAAGTCGTTCGCCAACGAGCCCACCGACGGCCAGCCCGTCGTCGGCTCCGGGTCGTTCCGGCTGGTGGAAGGGACCGCGGGCGGCTCGACGTACCGCTTCGAGGCCAACCCCGACTACTGGGGCGGGGCGCCGCACGTGGACGAAGTCGTCTTCCGGGTCTTCAAGAGCGAGGACCCGGCCGTGCAGGCGCTGATCAAGGGCGAGATCGACTTCGTCGACGAGATCTCGGCTCTCCAGGTGAAGTCGCTCGAGGGCAAGGAGGGCATCACGGCCCAGAACGGCGACTCCCCGTCGTACGACGAGATCGCGTTCAACACCGGCTCGGTCGACCTGGACACCGGCAAGCCGATGGGCGACCCGAACCCCGCCGTGCTCGACCCGAAGTTCCGGTTCGCGCTGAACTTCGCCATCGACCGCGATCAGCTGATCCGCACCGTCTACCAGGGTGGCGGCAAGCCGGGGACGACGATCATCCCGCCGGCCTATCCCGCCTACCAGTGGCAGTCCGACGACCCGGACGCCTTCGCCTTCGACCTCGACAAGGCGGGCCAGCTGCTGGACGAGGCGGGGTACGTCGTCGGCGCCGACGGCAAGCGGACGATGCCCAACGGCGACCCGATCGGCAAGCTGCGGCTCGCCGCCCGCAGCGACTCCCAGACGTCGCTGGACGTCATGGACTTCTTCAAGGAGTGGCTGGCCGACCTCGACATCGACTCCGAGGTGGTGACCTTCGAGTCGAGCAAGCTGACCAGCGTCATCCTCGACGGCGACTTCGACGCCTTCGAGTGGGGCTGGTACGTCGAGCCGGACCCGGACTCGATGCTGAGCTACCTGACCTGCGGGCAGCGCGGCAACTGGTCGGACTCGTGGTTCTGCGACGCCGACTACGACGCGCTGTACCAGCAGCAGCACGTCGAGATGGACGACGCCAAGCGCCAGGACATGGTCAAGCAGATGCAGGAGATCCTCTACGACCAGGCGCCGTACCTCGTCACGGCGTACTCCTCGATCGGCGAGGCCTTCCGCAGCGACCGGTTCGCCTGCTTCGAGCCGCAGCCGGACCCGGGCGGCGTGTGGATCCAGCAGTACGGCGGCGCGAACTACCTGAACGTCCGGCCGGCCGCCGACGCGGGCGACTGCGACGGCGTGCCGAACGCTGCCGGCGCGGTGGACACCTCGACCGGCGGCAGTGGCGGCTCCGGTGGAAGTGACGACGGCGGGAGCAACACCGGCGCGATGATCGGCATCGGCGTCGCCGCGGGCCTTGCGGTGGTAGCGGGCGGGTTCGTGCTGATGCGGCGTCGGGCCACCGTGGACGACCGCGAATGACGCTCGTCGCCTCCGGGACGCAGCACGGGGATCTCGGGGACGTCGGTGCGGCACGGCAGGGCAGCTACGCGAGGTACGTGCTGTCGAAGTGCCTCGGGGCGCTCGGCAGCCTGGCGTTCATGCTGGTGGTGAGCTTCTTCCTGTTCCGGGTGATGCCCGGAGACCCGGCGCGCACGCTCGGCCGCGGCCGGTTCTCGACGCCCGAGCAGCTCGAGGAGTTCAACCGCACCTACGGCCTGGACCAGCCCCTTCCGCAGCAGTTCGTGACGTTCCTGAAGAACACCTTGACCGGTGACTTCGGGATCTCGCTGCGCTACCGGGTCCCGGTCAGTGACCTGATCGTCGACCGGATGTGGCCGACGATCCTGCTGGTCGGCTCGTCGACGATCCTGGCCACCGTGATCGGCGTCTGGCTGGGCATCCGCGGCGCGTGGAAGCGCGGCGGCACCTTCGACAACGTCTCCACCGGCGCGTCCCTGACGCTGTACGCCATGCCCGAGTGGTGGCTGGGGCTGCTGCTCATCGCGGCCTTCGCCGTGGGGATCGGTCCGATCCCGGGGTTCTTCCCGACAGGGGGCCTGCACTCGGTCGACGTCGACCCGTCGTCGGTCGCCGGCGTGCTCGACACGATCCGACATCTGACCCTCCCCGTGGTCACGCTGACGCTGGCCTACCTGGCCGACTACGCGCTGATCATGCGCAGCTCGCTGCTCGACGAGCTGGGGGAGGACTACCTGACGACGGCCCGGGCCAAGGGACTGCGCGACGTGCAGGTGCGTGACCGGCACGCCGTCCGCAACGCGCTGCTGCCCACGACCACGATCGTGGCGCTCAACATCGGCTTCGTGGTGTCCGGTGCGATCACGGTCGAGACGGTGTTCTCCATCCCCGGCCTCGGGCTGCTGGCGACCGAGGCCCTGTCGGTGCCCGACTACTGGGTGCTCCAGGGCACCTTCCTGATCGCGTCGGTGGGCGTGATCCTGGCCAACCTCGCCGCCAACCTGCTGTACGGGCTGCTCGACCCGAGAGTGCGGATCATGAGTACGACGTCCGCCGCCGTCTCCGCCCGGTCGCTGGCGCGCCGGCGCCGCCGTGAGGCGTGGTCTCGTGGCTGGGCCACCTTCCGAACCCACCGGGCGGGGCTGATCGGGCTGACGATCCTCGGTCTCTTCATCGCCATCGCCTTGCTGGCCCCGTTGCTCGCGCCGAGCGAGGGGCTGGAGGTCACCAAGGCGACCGGCGGCGTGCTCGAGCCGCCGTCGGGGGAGTACTGGCTGGGCACCGACGACAAGGGCCGCTCGGTGCTGACCCTGCTCATCTGGGGCTCGCGGATCTCGCTGTTCGTGGGCCTGGCCGCGACCCTGATCTCGATGGTCCTCGGCACGCTGATCGGGCTGATGGCGGGGTACTTCGAGGGCTGGCCCGGCGCGATCCTCTTCCGGCTCACCGAGTGGTTCCTGGTGATCCCGTTCCTGCCACTGGCGATCGTGATGGCCACCGTCCTGGGTCGCTCGCTGGTGAACATCGTGATCGTGATCGGTGTGACGTCCTGGCCGGGCACGGCCCTGCTGATCCGCAGCCAGACGCTGACCATCCGCGAGCGGCCCTACCTCGAGCGGGCCCGGGTGCTCGGTGCCGGCTCCGCCCACCAGATCCGCCGGCACATCCTCCCCAACGTGATGCCGATGGTCTTCGCCAACACGACGCTCACCGTCGCCGTCGCGATCCTGACCGAGACCACCCTGAGCTTCCTCGGCCTCGGTGACCCGACGCGGGTGTCGTGGGGCTCGATGCTCGACCAGGCCTTCGGCGTCGGCGCCATCACCACCGGCGCCTGGTGGTTCATCGTCCCGCCCGGGGTCTGCGTCGTGCTGGTCGTGCTCAGCTTCACCCTCGTCGGACAGGCGCTCGAAGAGGTCCTCAACCCGCGGCTGGGGGCACGGCGATGACGGGCCTCCTGGAGTTCGAAGACGTCTCGGTCACCTATCGCACAGCGGGCGGCGACGTACCCGCCGTACGAGGCGTCTCCCTGTCGGTCGACGCCGGCGAGGTCGTCGGCGTGGCCGGCGAGTCCGGCTGCGGCAAGTCGACGCTGGCCGCGACGATCCTGCGGCTCCAGCCGCCGTCGGCGAAGGTGACGGGCCGGGTGCTGTTCGAGGGCGCCGACGTGCAGACCATGCGGTGGGGCGACCTCCGGGCGGTGAGGTGGGCCGGGGCCTCGATGGTCTTCCAGGGCGCGCTGCACTCCCTCAACCCGGTCCAGCGGGTCGGCGCCCAGATCGCGGAGCCCATCCGGCTGCACTCGCCGGGGCTGTCCGACAGGAGCCTGCAGAGCCAGGTCGGGGAGCTGCTCGACCAGGTGGGTCTGCCACCCGCGCGGGCCCGCGCGTACCCCCACCAGCTCTCGGGCGGACAACGGCAGCGCGTGATGATCGCGATGGCCCTGGCGTGCGCGCCGCGGCTGATCGTCGCCGACGAGCCCACCACCGCGCTGGACGTGATGGTGCAGGCCCAGGTGCTCGGCGTGCTCAAGCAGCTGGTCTCCGAGCTCGGCGTCGGGCTGCTGATCATCAGCCACGACCTCTCGGTGCTGGCCGACATCTGCGACCGGATCGCGGTGATGTACGCCGGCCGCGTGATCGAGCACGGTCCCGCCGGCAAGGTCTTCACCGACCCGCTGCACCCGTACGCCGCCGCGCTCTCGGCGTCGTTCCCCCGCATCGGTGACCCGGAGGCGCGGTTCGCTCCCGCCGGACTCGCGGGCGACCCGCCCGATCCCGCCGACCTGCCGTCGGGCTGCTCGTTCCACCCGCGCTGCCCGCGGCGGTTCGACGACTGCGACCGCGTCGACCCGGAGCTGCGCCGCGACGAGGCCGGCCGCGCGGCGGCCTGCCTGCTGGTGGAGGGACGATGAGCGACGCGCTGCTGGAGGCCCGTGGCCTCAGCGTGCGGTTCCAGGGTCGCGGCGGGCCGGTCGCGCGGGCCGTCGACGGGGTCGACCTCACCGTGCGATCCGGGGAGATCGTCGCGCTGGTGGGGGAGTCGGGGTCGGGGAAGACCACCTTGGCGCGGGCGCTGCTCGGGCTCGAGTGGCCGGCGGCGGGCGAGGTGCTCCTCGACGGGTCCCCGCTGGACCGCTCCGCACGTGGGCTGCGGGCGTTCCGGCGCCGGGTCCAGCTGGTGCTCCAGGACCCGGCCGGCGCGCTGAACCCGCGGCACACCGTCTACGACTCCGTCGCCGAGGGCATCCGCCTGCACCGGCTGGACGCGTCGGATCCCGAGGGCCGCACGGAGTCGCAGCTCGTGGCCGCCGCCCTCTCGTCCGCCGGGCTGCGCCCGCCGGAGCGCCTCTTCCTGCGCTACCCGCACGAGCTGTCGGGTGGCCAACGTCAACGCGTGCTCATCGCCGGGGCGCTGGCGATGTCGCCCCAGCTGCTGGTGGCGGACGAGCCGGTCTCCTCGCTCGATGCCTCGATCCGGGGCGAGATCCTCGCGCTGCTGCTCAACCTGCGCCGCGACCTCGGGCTCGGCGTGCTGGTGGTCACCCACGACCTCGGCCTGGCGTGGAACATCGCCGACCGGATCGCGGTGATGTACCTCGGACGCGTCGTCGAGGCCGGCCCCACCGAGGACGTGCTCCGCGACCCCCGGCACCCGTACACGCGGGCGCTGCTGTCCGTCGTCCCGGAGATCGACCACATGGATGCCGTCGTGCTCCGCGGCGAGGTGCCCGACCCGACCCGCATCCCGCAGGGCTGCCGGTTCCACCCGCGCTGCCCTGCTCTCGCCGACGGCTCCGCGGCCGCGGTGGCCGACGCCTGCCTGGAGACCCCGCTGACGATCCTGCCGGCGTCCGGCGGACACCACACGGCGTGCCACCTGGTGGCGGCCCAACAGCCGGCACAGGAGTCGGCCCACCCATGACCGGCCTGCAGGCGGCGCTGCCGCGGGAGATGTACGTCGACCCAGCGACGTGGGCGACCGAGCGGGAGCGGGTGCTGTTCTCGTCGTGGACCTGCGCCGGGCGGACCTCCGACCTGGGCCTCGACGAGCCCGGTCGGCTGGCCGTCGTCGACGTGGTCGGTGAGTCGATCGTGCTGACGCGCGACGACGACGGTCTCCACGCGGCGTACAACGTGTGCCGGCACCGCGGGTCACAGCTGGTGCCGCGGGAGCCGGGCGCGGAGCCGGTGTGCTCGGCGGTGGGTGCGCTGCGCTGCCCGTACCACTCGTGGACCTACTCGCTCGCCGGCCGTCTGCTCAAGGCACCGCACACCGACGGCGTCGAGATCGAGCCGGCCGACTTCTCCCTCCATCCGGTGGGAGTCGCGGAGTGGGCGGGGTTCGTGTTCGTGCACCTGACGCCCGCTTCGGCCGAGGACTTCGGCGAGGGCGTCGCGAGAGCAGCGGCCAACCTGGGCAACTACGACATGGGCTCGCTGGCGACCGGGGTGACCTACACCTACGACGTCGCCGCCAACTGGAAGGTGCTCGCCGAGAACTACAACGAGTGCTACCACTGCGGGCCGGTGCACCCCGAGCTGGTGCGGCTGGTGCCCGCCTTCGGCGGGGGAGGTACGGACCTGGCGTGGGAGGACGGCATCCCGCACCGCGAGGGTGCGTGGACGTTCACGATGACCGGTACCACGAACCGCTCGCCGTTGCCGGGCCTGTCCGAGGCCGAGAAGGTGCGGCACAAGGGCGAGCTCGTCTACCCGAACCTGATGCTGTCCTGCTCGGCCGACCACGTGGCGGCGTTCGTGCTGCAGCCGGTGGCCGTCGACCGGACGCGCATCGCGTGCTCGCTGCTCTTCGCGCGCGACGCGGTCGAGGCCGACGACTTCGACCCGTCCGACGCCGGCGACTTCTGGGACCTGGTGAACAAGCAGGACTGGGCGATCTGCGAGTCCGTGCAGCGCGGGATGTCCTCGCGCGCCTACACGCACGGCTGGTTCGCGCCGATGGAGGACGACAGCGCGGACATCCGGCGCTGGCTGCTGCCCCGGTTGTCGGATGGCTGAGTCTCGACCGGCTCGACCACCGGACTGGGACGTCGTGGTCGTCGGCCTCGGCGCCCTCGGCTCCTCGGCGGCGATGCACCTCGCGCGGCGCGGGCAGCGGGTGCTCGGGCTGGAGCGGTTCGAGCTCGGTCACCGGCGCGGGGCCTCGCACGACTCCTCGCGGATCCTGCGGCACAGCTACCACACGCCGGCATACGTCCGGCTGACCCAGGAGGCGTACGCCGACTGGGCGGAGCTCGAGCGCTGGTCCGGCGAGCAGCTGGTCACGGTCACCGGCGGGCTCGACCTGTTCCCGCCGTCGCCGGCCATCCCGTCGGCGGACTACACCTCGTCGCTGGACGAGGTCGGGATCGGCTACGAGATGCTCGACGACGCGGAGATCGTGCGTCGGTGGCCGCAGTTCTCGCTGCCCTCGGGGACCGTCGGGCTGTACCAGGATCGCGGCGCGATCGTGCCTGCCGCCCGCACCACGGCCCTGATGCAGAAGCTGGCCGTCGCGGCGGGCGCCGAGCTGCGCGGTTCGGCGCGCGTGCTGGCGCTGTCCGACCGTGGTGGCCGGGTCGAGGTGGAGCTGGACGGTGCCGGGCTCACCGCCGACCGCGTGGTCGTGTGCGCGGACGCCTGGACCAACGAGGTGCTGGCCGGCCTCGACGTCGGACTGCCGCTGGAGACGACGCTGGAGCAGGCGACGTACTTCGCCCCCAGCCGGCCCGGCAGCTTCGCGCCGCACCACCTGCCGCTGTGGATCTGGATGGACGACCCGTCGTTCTACGGCTTCCCCTGCTACGGCGAGCCCACCGTCAAGGCCGCACAGGACTGCGGCGGGCCGGTGATCGACACCTCGGATCCCTTCTCCCGCACCTCCGAGCCGGACGCCGCGATGCTCGAGCGGCTGGCGTCGTTCATGGCCTCGGTGCTGCCCGAGTCCGGCGAACCGGTGCGCTCGATCCGCTGCCAGTACACCCTCACCCCGGACCGCGACTTCGTGCTCGCTCCGGTCCCCGGCCACGGGTCCGTCGTCGTCGGCCTCGGCGCTGCGCACGCCTTCAAGTTCGCGCCGACGTTCGGGCGGATCCTGGCCGACCTGGCCGTGGACGGCGCCACGACCTCCGACATCGCCGCCTTCCGCCTCGACCGGCCGGCGCTCACCGACCCGTCGTACCAGGCCCACTGGCTGGTGTGACTAGCTCGGGTCGGCCTCTCCGGGCGCCTTCGTCGGCCGCCCGAACGAGATGGGGGCCTCACCGATGCTCGCCTCCAACCCCGCGAAGGGATCGGCGGAACCGACCCCGAGGTCCGCGCGCGCGAGCCGGGTGAAGTTGACGTTGTTGTCCCACATCTCCTGCACTGTGGCGAGACGCCGGTCGTGGGTGAGGGTCTCGTCGAGCAGCCGGTCTCCCGTCGAGACCATGTACGCCGCCGCCTGGACGATGCGCGGCGGTGCCACCAGCGTGACCTCCGCCAGGGCGGCCCATCGCTCGTCGCGGAGGGTGCGGCGCGCCGTGGCGTCATCGGCGTTGCGGTAGCGGATCGACGCCCGGACGAAGGCGAGATACGCACTCTTCCGCTCCTCGCGACCCTGCCGTTCACGCTCACCACGCCGCCCGAGCCACCAACCCAGGGACACGCCGACCGGCCCTGCGACCGCCGCGAGGATCGCTATCAGGTAGGCAGGTAGAGGGTCCACGGCTTGCATGATTCATCCGCCGGTTCGCGCGGGCAAGACTGACCGAGCTGGACCGGGTCCTAGAGTCGAGCCGTGACGAACAAGACCATCGGGATCTCTGACCAGCTCGCCGCATACATCGTCGAGCACGGGACGCGGGAGCCTGAGGTCCTCGCCCGGTTGCGGGAGGAGACGGCGGCCCTGCCCCAGCACCGGATGCAGATCGCGCCTGAGCAAGGTGCGTTCCTGGCGTTCCTCGTCGAGCTCATGGGCGCGCGCCGGTGCGTCGAGGTCGGCACCTTCACCGGGTACTCCTCCACTGCCGTCGCGCTCGCGCTCCCGCCCGAGGGTCGGGTCGTGTGCTGCGACGTGTCGGAGGAGTGGACCTCGATCGCGCGCAGGTACTGGGGCGAGGCCGGTGTGGCGGACAAGGTCGACCTCCGCCTCGGGTCCGCCGCCGACACTCTCGACCAGCTGCTCGCGGACGGCGAGGAGGATGCGTTCGACTTCGCCTTCGTCGACGCCGACAAGAGCGGGTACGACGGCTACTACGAACAGCTGCTGCGACTGGTCCGGCGTGGCGGCCTGATCGTCTTCGACAACATGCTGTGGGGCGGGCGGGTCCTCGACGAGGACGCCGACGACGAGGACACCCGCGCGCTCCAGGCGCTCAACGTCAAGCTCGCCGGAGACGAGCGGGTCACCGTGTGCCTGCTGCCGGTGGCCGACGGCGTGACGCTCGCCCGACGCCGCTGACGGTCCGCGGCGAGGTGTTGAATCGCGCCATGAGCGACGAGAGCCCGTGGCAGGTCGAGGACCTGGACCTCGACGCGTACCTCGCCCGGGTCGGCGTACCAGCCCTGCCACCGTCGCGCGCGGCACTGGACGCCCTGCACGAGGCGCACGTGCGGACCTTCACCTTCGACAACATCGACGTCCTGCTCGACCAGCACCCGGGCGTGCATCTCGCCGCCGTGCAGGAGAAGTTCGTCGGGCGTGGCCGGGGTGGGTACTGCTTCGAGCACGGCGCCCTGTTCGCGGCGGCCCTGGAGCGGCTGGGCTACGACGTCGAGCGCCATCTCGGCCGCGTCGGCGACCCGGCCCTGGCGGCGCGGACGCACTGCGTGGTCCGGGTGCGGCTCGACGGCGCCGAGCTGCTGGCCGACCCCGGTTTCGGCATGAGTGTGCTGCGGCCGATCTCGCTCGTGGACGGTGCCGAGGACGAGTACGGCGGTTGGCACTACCGTCTCCGTTCCGTCGCCGTCGGGTCCGGCCGGGGCTGGGCCCTCGAGCGCTGGCGCGACAAGCACTGGGAGCTGATGCACACCCACGACGAGCTGGCGGTGACGCCCATCGACCTCGCGACCGGCCACCACTTCACCAGCACCTACCCGACGATCCACTTCCGGAACATGCTGATGCTCACCAAGCACCTCGACGGACGCCACGTGGCGCTCACGCACGAGACCGTGACCGTACGACGGCCCGGTGCCCCGACCGAGCACCGTGCGCTGCTGGACGGCGAGCTCGGCGACTTCCTGGACGAGCTCGGCGTACCTCTCACGGCCGACGAGCGAACCGCCCTGCTGGCCCGGGTCGACGGCCTGCGGTCACAGAGCTGACTCGACGACGTCGGTGAGCGGCCAGGCCCCGTCCATCGTGGTGCCGATGACCGTGGCCGTGGTGCCCGTGGCCGGGTCGTGGCGGGACCACAGTGATACGCCGGCGTCGCCGCCGGACATCGTGACGGCGGGGGAGTCGGCCGTCAGCCAGAGGCCCAGGCCGTAGCAGCGTGACTCGCCCTCGACCGGCTCGCTGCGCGGTGTCCGCATCTGGCGCAGCGACTCCTCCCCGACGATCCGGCCGGCCATCAGGGCCGACCAGAACGTCGCCAGGTCGGCGACCGTCGTGTACGCCCCGCCGTCCCCCGTCGCGACCACGGGAAGGTGGAAGACGTTCGTGCGCCACTGCCCGTCCACCACGACGTACCCCGTCGCCACCGACCCCGGCAACGAGTCGGTCCGGATGAAGTCGGTGTGGGTCAGCCCTGCCGGGCCGATGACCAGCTCGCGGACCAGGTCGTGGTAGCTGCGGCCGCCGACCCGTTCGGCGAGCAGCGCCAGCACGACGTACCCGCCGTTGCAGTAGCTGAAGCGCTCGCCCGCCGGGAACTTCGTCGGGTGCCCGTCGAGGATCGGCAGGAAGTCCTCGGTCGTGACGAGCCGCTGCACCGGCACCGGCATCGGGTAGTCCTCGCTGTCCATCGTGTCCTCGTCGAGGTAGTCCCCGATCCCGGAGCGGTGCGCGAGCAGGTGCTCGATCGTCACGTCGTCGGCGATCAGGGGGAGGTCCGTGCCCAGCACCTCGCGCGCCGTCGTGGACAGCTCGAGCTTGCCCTCCTCGACGAGCCGCATCACGACGAGGGCGGTGAAGGTCTTGGACCCGCTCGCCATCCCCAGCTGCGTGGCCGGCGTCATCGGGATCGCGTGCGCGCGGTCCGCCAGCCCGTACGCCGCCTCCAGCTCGACGACGCCGTGCCGGTCGAGGCGGACGACGCCGTGGAAGTCGCGCTCGGCCGCCAGGTCGTCGACCCGCTGGCGAAGGTCGCTCATCCCGTCACGGTAGGGCGTGGCCTGCGTCGGTGTCGTCGGTGAATGCACGCTTGCGCAGAGGCGGGCTCCATGAGACGATTCGAACACATGTTCGAACAACTCTCGGATTCCTCGGTCCTGGATCCGTCCACGGTGAGTGGCTGGGTGCGGGACCTCTCGAGCGCGTTGGCGGGTCCGAGCGGGCTCGACGACCCGGGGCGGATCGACCTCATCCGGGTGTTGGAGGAGCTGGGCTGCGTGACGACGGCGGCGCAAGCGTCGGTGGCAGCCGAGCTCGACGAGTCGCAGCGGGAGGAGCAGCGGTGCGCGGGCATCCCCGCCGCGCAGCAGGGCCGTGGCGTCGGCGCGCAGGTCGCCCTCGCCCGGCGCGAGTCACCCCACCGCGGCCAGCGACACCTGGGCCTGGCGAAGATCGTGCCAGCGGAGCTGCCGTGCACGTGGGAGGCCTGGCGCGCGTGGGCGCATCACCGAGTGGAAGGCGACGCTGATCGCCCGCGAGACCGCTTGCCTGACCCGCGAGGACCGCGCCGCGGTGGACGCGGCCGTTGCCGGCGACGCCGACGCGGTCGAGCGCATGGGCGATCGAGAGCTGGCGATGGCCTGTCAGAAGGAGGCCTACCGGCTCGACCCGGAGTCGTACGTCGCCCGGCGTCGCAGGGCGGAGTCCGACCGCAACGTGACCCTGCGCCCCGCGCCGGACGCGATGGCCTGGCTGACGGCACTGCTCCCCGTCAAGGACGGCGTCGCGGCGTTCGTCGCGCTCACGAGCGAGGCCGACTCCGCGCGTGCGACGGGCGACCCGCGCTCCAAGGGTCAGGTGATGGCCGACACCCTCGTGGCATCGATGCTGGCCGGGGCGCCGAACCGTGAGGCCACGAGTGGGCCGAGCGTCGAGCTGGGCCTGGTGATGACCGACCGAGCGCTGTTCGGTGAGAGCGACGAGCCGGCGCACGTCGATGGTTTCGGCCCGGTCCCCGCCGAGCTGGCGCGCGAGATCGTCGCTGGCGCCTGCTCACGCGACGAGAAGGTGTGGCTGCGCCGGCTGTACGCCCATCCCACGAGCGGACAGCTCGTGGACATGGACTCTCGGGCTCGCCTGTTCCGCAACAGCCTGGGCAGGTTCATCGTGCTGCGCGACCAGGTCTGCCGCACGCCCTGGTGCGACGCCCCGATCCGGCATCGCGACCACGCCGAGGCTCAGGCGGAAGGCGGGCCGACCGACGCCGAGAACGGCCAGGGTCTGTGCCAGGCCTGCAACCACGCCAAGCAGGCACCAAGGTGGCGGGCCAGACCCTCGCCGGACTCGTCCGGCCACCACGTCACCACCACCACACCCACCGGGCACACCTACGGCTCGGGCCCACCTGCCCTCGTCAGGTACCACGGGCTGACCATCCGGGTCGACTACGTGCTCGCCGGGTGAGCCCGCCTGCCCCAGGCCCGGACGGGTTTTCCTTGACCGTGCTGCGCCACGCTGCAAATGTCGGTGGAGGTCTCGGTCGCCGAACGGAAGGCACGCACATGACGACAGAACGGCGCATGTGGCGCCAGGCGATGGCGCTCTCCCTGATCGCGATGGGAGTGACCGCCGTCGGCGTCGCCGGCACGGGTGCGTCGGTCGCCGCGAAGCCCGACACCAACAAGGGCGACGTCGCCAAGGCGCGCTTCTTCGCGTTCAACGACTTCCACGGGGCGCTCGACCCGCCGACGGGCAGCGCCGGCCTGGTCAACGGCGTGCCGGCGGGCGGGGCCGAGTTCCTCGCCACCGAGCTCAATGACCTGCGCGCGGACGCCGAGGCGAAGGGCCAGAAGACCTTGACGGTGGGTGCCGGCGACATGATCGGAGCCTCGCCCCTGCTGAGCGCCGCGTTCCACGACGAGCCGACGATCGAGACGCTGAACCTGTTGAAGCTGGACGTCACGTCCGTCGGCAACCACGAGTTCGACGAGGGGGTCACCGAGCTGCTGCGGATGCAGAACGGCGGTTGTCACCCGACCGACGGCTGCCAGGACGGCGACCCGTTCGTCGGCGCCGACTTCCCGTACCTCGCGGCCAACGTCGTCGACAAGACCACCCACAAGCCGATCCTTCCGGCCTACACGACGCGCGTGGTCCAGGGCGTTCGCGTGGGCTTCATCGGCATGACCCTCGAGGGCACTCCCGGCATCGTGAACCCGGCCGGCATCACCACCGTCGACTTCCTCGACGAGGTCGAGACCGCGAACAAGTACGCCGCGGAGCTGGAGGGGAAGGGCGTCAAGGCGATCGTCCTGCTCCTCCACGAGGGCGGGGCGCAGGCCGCGCCACCGGCCGTCATCGACCCGTCGGGGTGCGCGAACTTCGCCGGCGCCCTGGTCGACATCGTGGCCGGTCTCGACCCCGAGTTCGACCTCGTCGTCTCCGGGCACACTCACCGGCCGTACGTCTGCTCCCTCCCGAACTCCGAGGGTGACCCGATCGTGGCCACCAGCGCCGGCACGGCCGGGGTCCTGGTGACCGACATCTCCGCGACGTTGAGCAAGAAGTCCGACGACTTCACCAGCATCTCGGCGAAGAACGTGACGGTGGAGAACGGCATCAAGCTCGCCGACGGCAGCTACCAGCGGGACGCGCAAGGCAACTTCGTGCGCAACCCGGCGCGGGTCGACGCCGCGACCAAGCTGCTGCTCGACAAGTACCGCACCGCCGTCGCGCCGCTCGCCAACCGCATCGTCGGGTCCATCACCGCCGACATCACCCGGGCCACGAGCCCTGCGGGCGAGAGTGCGCTGGGAGACGTGATCGCCGACGCGCAGCTGGCGTACACCAAGGTGTCTGCGGGCGCGCAGATCGCCTTCATGAACCCCGGCGGCATCCGTGCTGATCTCAGCTTCGCGAGCTCCCCGGGTGGCGAGGCGCCCGGCCAGATCACGTACGGCGAGGCGTTCACCGTGCAGCCGTTCAACAACCTGGTCACCACGCAGACCTTCACCGGCGCGCAGATCAAGGACGTGCTGGAGCAGCAGTGGCCGGGCACCCACCGCAGTTCGCTGCTCTTCCTCCAGGTCTCCAACGGCTTCACCTACAGCTACGACTCGACGAGGGCCTTCGGCGACCGGGTGCTGGACATGAGGCTGAACGGCGTCCCCATCGACCCGACCGCCAGCTACCAGGTGACGACCAACGACTTCCTGGCCAACGGCGGTGACGGGTTCACCAACCTGAGGAACGGCACCGGCCGCGTCTACGCCCCGGGCTTCGACGTCGACGCGCTCGCCGCCTACCTCCACGACGCGGGGCCGGTGGCACCGGGACCGCAGAACCGCTTCACCAAGCTCGCCTGACCTGCTCCCAGGACCGGTCGCTGACGACCGCACCGTCGCGCTCCGCGACGGTGCGGATCGTCGCGGCGACCTGGCCGTCGACGATGTCGACGTCCATCACCGAGCGCACCCGGATGTCCACGCCCGGCCAGGACAGCTCGAACGTCGTGTCGGCGTGCGCCTGCTGGGCGAAGGTGCGCCGGTCGACGCTCACCTCGCCGCGGTAGTCCTCCATGGCGCGGCCGTCGTACGGCGTGTCGTACTCCGAGACCGACATCGTGCGCGCCGTGGTCACCCGTCGCAGCACGTCGTCGTGGATCTCCCAGGAGACGCCCTCGGGCGACTCCGTCGAGTGCGCAGCGCCTGCAGCGAACGACCGTGCGGCCCACGTGCCCTCCAGCACCGGCAGCTCGATCACGGCCTCGTGCACGGTCAGCGTGACGGGGTGCGGGGGAGCGACCGTGTTGGGCCAGTCGGTGCCGGCGACGCTGACACGCAGCACCTGGCCGGGTGACCACTGGTAGGCACAGGCGTCCAGCTCGACCTCGACGTCGTACGCCGTGCCCGGCTCCAGTGGGACCGGCGCACCGTGCACGGAGCCGCGGAAGGCGAGGTCGAGCGAACCGCGGCTGACCAGGGCGGAGGTCCCGTCGGCGAAGACGTCGCAGAGCTTCACCGACAGGGAGGCGGCCGGCTGGTCCGCCGATACCCGTACTCGGAGCCGGGGGTGGCCCACGACCGGCGCGGTGGGTGGTTCGCGGTCCCAGACCAGCGAGCGCGCGTCGTCGAGGCGTTGGTCTCCCGACAGCCCCCAGGGGAGGTGGCCAGCGCAGTCGATCCAGGCGGCGGTGCCGACGTCGGGGATGACGGGCAGCGAGTGCGGCCCCGGCAGCAGCATGTGCACGACCGAGACCGGCGGCACCGACGGCAGCCGCAGCCAGTACCCCTCGTGCAGGTCGAGGTCCGGCTCGGGGCGCGTCGAGGTCCGCACGAACACGTCGCAGCCGTCCTCGTGCGAGCCCACGCCGCGCAGCCAGTGGTCGAACCAGCCGGCCAGCTCGGTGTCGAAGTCGATCCTGGGCCCGGGCATCGCGGTCGTCGGGTCGGCATGCGCCCACGGCCCGGCGAGCAGTCGGTGCGGCGTGCCCTGGGCTGCGAGGTGCGCGACGGTCCGGAAGGTGTTGTTGCGGTACCCGTCCGCCCAGCCTGCGACGATCATCGTCGGGATCCGGATCCGCTCGTACCCCGCCGACGTCCCGCCCAGCCGCACCGAGCCGTGGTCCCAGTACCGCCCGTGCGTCGACTCGCGCAGCCAGGTCAGCACCCACGGCTCGTGGGTCTCGAGGCGCCGGAGCCATTCGGCATCCCAGCCGTCGCCCCACAGCTCGGGTACGGGCGGCAGCACGTTCATCGCCGTCATGTAGTGGTCGTAGTCGACCAGGTCGACGAGCCGCAGCGCCCCGCCGCGCCAGTGCACGTCGTCGGTCCACCGGTCGTCGGTGGCGTAGATCGCACAGATCGCCTTCAGCGCCGGCGGCTGCTCGCACGCCATCTGCAGGGAGTTGAACCCGGAGTACGACGTCCCCCACATGCCGACCTGCCCGTCGCACCACTTCTGCGCGGCCAGCCAGGCGATCACCTCGGCCAGGTCGCGCTGCTCGGCGGGCTGGTACTCGTCCAGCGCCGCGCCGCCCGACGACCCGGTGCCACGCAGGTCGAGCCGGCACGCGGCGTACCGGTGCTGATCCCGGAGGACCTCGTACGACGCGGCGTACGACGACGTCAGGTCGTCCTTGCGGTAGGGGAGTGCTTCGAGCAGGCACGGTTGCGGGTCCGGAGTGTCTGGGAGGTAGAGCGTCGCGGCGAGCGCGACCCCGTCGGACATGACGATCCGGGTCTCGACACGCCGCTCGTCCCTCGCGGCGGCTCGACCACCGAAGTCCATCTCCCGCACGCGCGGATTGTTGCAGCAGGATTGCCCCAAAAGGAGGTCCAGCGTGACCGACGTGATGACCGTGACCGGCCCGGTGGCCGCCGAGGACCTGGGCGTGACGCTGCCGCACGAGCACGTCTTCCTCGACCTGACGCGCGAGTACCGCGGCGACGGCCTCCTCAACGACCCGGCTCTCGCGGAGACCGAGCTGAGGAGGTACGCCGACGCGGGCGGCCGCACGCTGGTCGACGTCACCTCCGGCGGCCTGCGCGGCGACCCGGCCGGCGCTGCGCGCGATCGTCCGAGGCCGACCGGGTTGCACATCGTCCGCGGCGCCGGCTTCTACCGCCGGGCGTACTTCCCGCCGGAGCTCGACGAGCTGTCCACCGACGCGGTGGCCGACCTGATCGTGCGAGACATCGAGGAAGGCACCGACGGCGTGCGGGCCGGGATCATCGGCGAGATCGGCTGCGACCGGTTCATCTCGGCGGCCGAGGAGAGGTCGTTCCGGGCGGCGGCCCGCGCCCATCGGCGTACCGGCCTGACCATCACCACGCACGCCGCCCGCTGGCCGGTCGGCACCGCCCAGCTCGACCTGCTCGCGGAGGAGGGCGTCGACCCGCGCCGCGTCGTGATCGGGCACTGCGACATGGTGCCCGACCACGACTACCACCTGTCCCTGGCCGCACGCGGCGCGTGGGTCCAGTTCGACACCGTGCAGGGGGTGCACGAATGGGACACCCACCAACGCCTGGGCTGGCTACGGAGCCTCGCCGACCACGGGTTCCTCGGCCAGGTCCTGCTCAGCCAGGATGTCTGCCTGCGCAGCGACTACGCCGCGATGGGCGGGCCGGGCTATGCGTACGTCGTCACCACGTTCGCAGAGAAGCTGCGCGCGGCCGGCTTCGACGAAGCCGACCGCACGCAGCTGCTGGTGGACAACCCGCGACGGATGCTCAGCGGTCAGGACTGAGCCCCGGGGAAGTACGCGGCCTGGTGGTCCGCGACGTACTGGGCCATGGTCCGGCCGCCGATGGCGTCGAACGGGACGGTCCAGGACGTGACCTGGCCGGCGCCGCCGTCGTCGACGGCGTGCTCCGCGAAGGCTGGAGCGGTTGCGGAGACCGATGCGGCCATGATGGCGGTGGCGAAGAAGGTCGCGGTCCGGGTGATCTGCTTGGTGTTCATCTCTTGCTCCTTGGTGGTGGGTTGATCGGTGACCTCAGGCTGTTGCTGAGGTCGCCCACCGCGGATCGGGAGCAACCCCTCAGATCAAGTCACTCGACCCCTCAGATCCACCGGAGTCACACTCAGGTCATGGGACCGACGCAGAGATAACGACCGCCCGCTGGCCCACCGGGTCGGGTTCGCCGTTAGCGCGGAGGCGTAGCCGGCCGCCCGTACTTCGCCAGCACAGCCAGCAGCAGGTCGTGCGGCAGGGCGTGCGCCACGCGACCGTGCGAACGCATCGTCGGCGAGGCCAGGATCGCGTTCAGGATCGCCTCCTCGGTCGCCTCGACCACGGCGTCGAAGAGCGGGTTCATCGCGGCATTCGCGAGGGTGCGGACCTCCGCGACCGTCGGTGCGTCGACCAGACCGAACCGCTCGAACCCACGGTTGCCGGTCGCGAAGGCGAGGAAGAGGTCGCCGCTGGAGTTCTCCCCGACGCCACCGGTGCGGGCGACGCCGAACGACGCCCGTTGGGCCAGCCGCCGGCACTGCATCGGCAGCAGCGGCGCGTCGGTCGCGACGATCCCGATGATCGAGCCGCTGCCGGGCGGCGGCGAGGCATCGGCCCCCGGCACCACGTCGAGCCCGACCTCGAGCCCGACGGGCACGCCGTTCACACTGAACCGCTCGCGCCGGCCGTGGTTCGCCTGCACGAGCACACCAACGGTGTACTCGTCGGCTCGCCGCGACGCCGTACCGATCCCGCCCTTGAAGTCGTGGCAGATCATCCCGGTTCCGCCACCGACCGAACCCTCCGCAACCGGGCCGCCCGCCGCGGTGTCGAAGGCAGCCTTGGCGTGCTCCGCGGTGATGTGGAAGCCGTTGACGTCGTTGAGCGTGCCGTCCCACGTCTCCGCCACCACGGGCAGCGCCCAGGCCTCGGCGTCGCGGCCGACCGCTTCGACCTCGAGCTCGACCAGGGCGTCGCGCACGACCCCGACGCTGTGGGTGTTGGTGATGCCGATCGCGGAGTGCAGGAGGCCGACCTCCTCGAGCCAGGGGAGACCGGTCATCTCGCCGTTGCCGTTGAGACGGTGGTACGCCGCGTAGACCGGGTCGCTCCACACGTTGCCGTCGTGCGGGACGACGACCGTCACGCCGGTGCGGACGTCGTCGCCCTCGATCACGGTCGTGTGGCCGACCCGCACGCCGCTCACGTCGGTGATCGCGTCGTGCTCGCCGGGCTCCAGCGTGCCGATGACGATGCCGAGGTCGCGCGCCCTCATGAGAGCAGCGCCTTCGCGAGGTGGAGGTGGAAGCGGACCGAGGTGAACAGGTCGTCGACGTGCACCCGCTCGTCGGCGTTGTGGTAGCCCTCGAGCATCACGTCCTGCGGTGTGGTGAGGAACGGTGAGAACCCGTACGCCGCCGTGCCGGCCGCGGCACGGAGGTACACGGAGTCGGTGAACCCCGTACCCAGGGTCGGCAGCACTTCGGACTCGACGCCCTCGCTCTTCAGGAAGGAGCGCACGGCATCCACGACGGGTCCGTCGGGCGGGGACGCGCTGCCGGCGATAAGCGGCTCGGGCCAGGAGAGGTCGTAGTGCAGTCCGTCGCCGAGCCGCGCCCGGACGGCCGACTCGACGTCGGCCTTCGACGTGCCGGGGAGGATTCGGCAGTCCAGCTCGACCCAGGCCCGGCTGGGCATCACGTTGCGCTTGTCGGAGGCTCCGACCATCGTCGGCGCCATCGTCGTGCCGGCCAGTGCGGGCAGGTAGTGCTCGAGCTCCGGATGCAGGGCCCCGGCGGCGGCCAGCGCGGCGGGAAGGTCATCGCCGGCGGCGTACGAGTCGCCGAGGAGGACGCGGAGCATGGTGTCGACCAGCGGGTGCGTCGCCGGGTCGGGGAGGCCGCGGCCGACGCGGGCCAGCACCTCGCCCAAGTGTGGGACCGCGTTGTCGCCGACGGTCGGCATGCTGCCGTGGCCGGCCTGGCCGAGGGCCGTGACGCGGGCGGGGAACGTGCCCTTCTCGCCGATGCCCACAGTGGTCAGCACGCGGCCGTCGGTCAGCTCGAACCGTTCGCCGCCGCCTTCGTTGACGCTCATCGACGGCTTGATGTCGCGGCGGGCCTCGAGCAGCCAGCGCATCCCGACGTCGGCCATCCCGTCCTCCTCGTCGGCGACGGCGAGGAACCACAGGTCGCCGCGTGGCCGGAAGCCGGACCGGGCCAGCTCCTTCATGGCCACCGCCCGGGCCGCGACCTCGCCCTTCATGTCCAGCGCGCCGCGGCCCCACAGGTAGCCGTCGTCGTCGACCACCGCCTCGAACGGCGGGTGGGTCCAGTCGCGTACGTCGACGGGGACGACGTCGGTGTGCCCCACGAAGGCCAGGCTCGGTGCGTCAGGATCGGTGCCTGGGATCCGGCCAACCAGGTTGGCGCGGTGGTCGTTGTCCGGCTTGGCCACCAGCTCGCACTCGATGCCGGCCTCGCCGAGGTACTCCGCCAGGTGCCGGGCGACCAGCGTCTCGTTGCCGAGGTAGACCCCGAGCGAGTTCATGGTGTCCAGCCGGATCAGGTCGCGTGCGAGGGTGACCACCTCGTCGAACAGGTCCATGGCCGGACGCTATCGCCCGGCCATGGATCGTCCCCTGACTATTCAGTTGTGGTGAAACGTCCCTTCGTCGACAGTTTCACTTCACCTCGGACCGCAGCACCCGCCAGAGCCCGAAGGCGAGCGGGACGAGCAGCCAGATGGTGCCGGTGACGGCGAGAGAGGCCCAGTCCTTGGCGTCGAAGCCGCCGTCGAAGAGACCTGTCTGGTTGAACTGGAAGTCCACCCAGCGCTGCGCGTCGGCGTACCAGTCCTGGGCGCCGGCCAGCAGGCCCGACAGGGTCGGGAGCACCATCGCGTAGACGAAGTAGCCGACGATGGCCGCCGCCGAGTTGCGGAACAGCACGCCGAGGGTGAAGCCCATCAGCAGGCCGAGCCCGTTGCCGGCGAGGATGTAGAGGACCTCGCTGACGGTCATGTCCCAGGTCGTCGGCACTCCGGCCAGCTGACTGCCGATGACGTTGCCGAGCGCCCCGACGGCGAGCGCGACCAGGATCGAGGCGATGCCGATCAGCACGGTGTCGACCAGCTTGGCCATCACCACGCGGCTGCGGCTGGGCACCATCGTGAACGTCGTGAGCCCGGTGCGCTGGCTCCACTCGCTGGTGATCGAGAGGGCCGCGATGATCGGAAGGATGATCGTCATCGGGATGCCGATGGCGCCGGCGAAGCTGTCGTAGGTGATCTCGTCGTTCGGGGCGAACAGGATGACCGCCCCGGTCGCGATGACGGCCAGGATGACGACGCTGGCCATCAACCAGAAGCCGGACCGCGTGTTGAACATCTTGCGGACCTCGACGCCCATGACCGTGCGCATCGGGATGGGGGCGTACGTCGGGCGCTCGGCGTGCGTGGGCCGCTCCACCGTGGAGGTGGTGACGGGGATCGTTGCGGTACTCATGCTGCTGCTCCTTCGGGAACGTTGGTGTCGTCACGCTGGGTGTCGGCGGTGAGGGCGAGGAACATCTCCTCGAGACCTGCGCCGTCGGCGGGCCGCAGCTCGCGCAGGGCGATGCCGGCGGCCAGGGCCACGGCGCCGACCTCCTCGGCGGTGGCCTCGGTGCGCAGTCCGGCCTGCGACTGCTCGGTGGGGTGACCGGCGGCCACCAGGGCGGTGGCCAGGGTCGCGTTGTCGCCAGCCCGCACGTACGTGCCGGCGGCCTCGAGCAGCTCGTGCTTGGTGCCTTGCGCGACCACGCGGCCCTGCCCGATCACGACGAGGTCGTCGGCGATGACCTCGATCTCGTGCAGCAGGTGGCTGGAGAGCAGCACGGTGCCGCCGTGGTCGGCGTACCCGCGCAGCAGGTCGCGCATCCAGCGGATGCCGGCCGGGTCCAGGCCGTTGGCCGGCTCGTCGAGGATCAGCACCTCGGGGTCGCCGATCAGGGCGGCCGCGATGCCGAGGCGCTGGCGCATGCCGAGGGAGTAGTCGCGGACCCGGCGGCCCGCCTCCTCGTCGGTCAGGCTGACGACGTCGAGCATCTCCTCGACCCTGCCCTTCGGCATCCGCATGGTGCGCTGGGCCAGGGTGAGGATCTCGCGGCCGGTGCGGCCGGCGTGCTGCGCCGACGCGTCGAGCAGCACGCCGACCTCACGCCCCGGGTTGGGCAGCTCGGAGAAGTGGCGGCCGAAGATGGTGGCCTCGCCGGAGGACGCCGGGGTGAGCCCGACCATGATCCGCATGGTCGTGGACTTGCCGGCGCCGTTGGGGCCCAGGAAGCCGGTGACCCGGCCGGGCTGCGCGGTGAAGGTGACGTCGTCGACGGCGCGGAAGCCGCGGTACGTCTTGGTCAGGTGGGAGACGGTGATCATGGGCCTCAGCCTGTGTCAGCGGAGGCCCTCACCGCTTCGGGGAGACGCCCTACCCCAGACCTGAGTGGACCCCGAGAAACTCTCGGGGTTCGACCCTGAGAGCGTCACTCGCTGGTCACTCCGTGGGCTTCTTCTCCACGGCCACCTGCACCTCGGTGTCGGCGAACCCGACGCTGCGGTAGACGCGGATCGCGAGGTACTCCGGGTCGGCCACCATCACGAGCGTCTCCGCCTCGAGGTCGGCGAACCCGAGCTCGCTGATCCGGTGCACCAGGGTGCCGGCGAGACCCCGCCCACGGGCGTCGGGGTGGGTCTTCACGGTCTGGAACCTCGCCAGACCCGGGCTGGCCCGGAACAGGCCCATGGACGAGAGCAGCCGGCCGTCCTCGAACGCTCCCCAGTACTGCCCGTGGCCACCCTCGACCAGTCGCCGGTACGCCGCCGTGCGCGGCTCCACGAACTCGCGGCTGTAGCCGATCGTCTCGCCCACGATCGTCAGCTCGACCTGCTGTTCCCAGTCCGCGTCGGACTCCAGCGGCCGGTACGTCGCCTCGGTGTTCGGCCGCGGCGGCTCGTGCACCGAGGTCGCGGTCATCACGCTCGACGTCTCCGACTCCAGGCCGAGTGCACGGAACGGCGCCGGGTCGGTCGGCGTGACGTCCGGGCCGTCGAGGCCGATCGCGCGGTGCTCGGCGCCAGGGAACTCTGCCTCGAACATGTCCAGCCAGCGCTGCGCGTCGTCGCGGTCGGCGGGGGGAGCGGCGAGCAGCAGGAAGTTGCCCCACCAGAACGTCGGGTTGTCGGGCGTCCGTACGACGATGTGGTCGCCGCGGTCGGTGAGCTGGGTGCCCGAGATCTCCAGCAGGGCGAGGTCGGTGCGGAAGCCGAGACCGCGGATCTCCATGGCGGGAAACGTACCTTCACCGTTCGCTGGTCGAGCCGGGCGAGCGCCAGCGAGCCCGTGTCGAACCCCGGCCTTCGGTGGTCGAGCCGGGCGAGCGCCAGCGAGCCCGTGTCGAGACCCCGTCTCTCGGTGGTCGAGCCGGGCGAGCGCCAGCGAGCCCGTGTCGAGACCCCGCAACCGGTCGACTGACCTCTCACCGGGTCTCGACGCGCTCGCGCGACCTCGTTCCTCGGTCGCGTCGCTCGCTCGACCTGGCCGAGCCCACACCGAGCATTCGTTCCTCATGCTCGGCCGCTCGGCTCATTGACTTCGAACACCTGTTCGATCGACACTGGCGAGATGGCGTGGGGATTCGTGCACGAGGAGAAGCGGTCGGGCGAAGGAATCTCGCGGACGCCCGGCACCGAGGGGTTCGCGCCGCCCGGGTGGCCGCGGGAGGTGCGACCGCCGGGAGCCCCGGGCTGGGAGCACACCGCCGCGGAGTGGCTGCTCGACCTGTGCCCGGCCGACTGGCGGGGTTACCCGGGTCTGCGGCGGCACCTGGTCGTGCTGGCCAGGTTCGCGGTGCTGCACGTCGAGGCCGGCCAGTCGGCCGCGGCCCGTGGGCTCAGCGAGACCCGGGCCGACCTGCGCGACGTGGCCGACCTCGACGTCGTCGACGCGGCGGTGCAGACCTGGCAGCTCGAGCAGGCCCGCCTCGTCGGGGTCCGCCGGGCCGTCGGGCTGGTCGAGGAGGCGATCCGTGGCCGCCGCTACACCGCGCGTTTGTAGGCTGGCCGCGTGGTCGATGGGCACCGTTTCTCGGGCGTCGTGCTCGTCGACCGGCGTGGCTGGGTGCTGCTCCAGGAGCGGGACGAGTACCCGGCGATCGACCCCGAGAAGTGGGGCCTGGTGGGCGGTCACCTCGACCCCGGCGAGGACTTCGAGCCGGCGGCGTACCGCGAGCTCGCCGAGGAGACCGACGTCGTGGTCGAGCCCGGTGGACTGGCGTTCTGGCGCGAGTTCACCGTCGACCACCGGGCGGCGTACGGCACCTTCGACCGGATGGCCGTGTACGTCGCCGCCACGCACCTGACCGACGCCGACATCGTCTGCCACGAGGGTCGGCGCATCGTGTTCGTCGACCCGGCCGAGCTCGCCGGCCTGCCGCTGTCCAACGCGGCGGCGGTGATCATCCCGGCCTTCCTCGCCTCCGACGTCTACAGGGACCTGGCGGCCGCTCACTAGCCTGATCGCGTGCTGCTGGGACGAGCCGGGGTCCTCGAGCGCGCCGACGTCCTGCTGGGCGCGCTGCGTGAGGGGCGCGGCGGCCTGCTCTGGCTGCGGGGCGACGCCGGCATCGGCAAGACCACCGTGCTGCGCGAGGTCGCCGACCGGGCGGCCCGCACCGGCGCGACGGTGCTGCGCGGCACGGCCGCCGACGAGGCCGTGGGGGCGCCGGCGTTCTGGCCGTGGACCCAGGTGCTGCGCCAGGCCGCGGCCGGCGACCCCCAGGCCCTGCTCGCGCTCGGCGGGCCGCGGGCGCGGCGGGCGGTCGACCTCGTGGAGCCGGCCGACCCCGTATCGCCGGCCGAGCAGGACCAGCCGGCCAACCGTTTCCCGTTGTTCGACGGGGTGCTGGCCGTGCTCGACGGGCTGGCCGCGGAGTTCCCGGTCGTGGTGGTGCTCGACGACCTGCACTGGGCCGACCCCGGCAGCCTGCACCTGCTGCGCTTCCTGCTGCCCGGCCTGGCGAGCCGACCCGTGCTCGTGGTCTGTGGCTGGCGCGACCACGAGGTGACGGCCGGTTCGGACCGCGACGTGCTCGCCGCGGAGATCGCCGCGGCGGGGGAGTCCTGGCCACTGGCCGGCCTGGCCGCCGACGACGTCGCCGCCCTGGTCGCCGCGACGGGTGGCCAGCGGATCGGCGCCGAGGAGGCGGCATCGGTCGCCGCGCGGACCGGCGGCAACCCCCTGTTCGTCTCCGAGATGGCGCGCCTGGCGGCGGCGCGGGGAGCGGCCGTCTCGGAGATGGTGCCGGACACCGCGCAGGGCACGATCCGCCGCCGGGTGGCCCGGCTGCCCCAGCCGGCGCAGCAGGCCCTCACGGTGGCGGCCGTGCTCGGACCCGAGGCCGCGCTCGACCGCGTGCGGACGCTGGCCGACCTCGCACCCGAGGCGTTCGTCGGCGCGCTCGACGCGCTCGTCGCCCACGGGCTGGCCGCCCAGGACGGTGACCGGCTGGTGCTCTCGCACGCCCTGGTCCGCGACGCGGTGTACGACGCCACGCCGGCCGCCCACCGCCGCGTGCTGCACCTGGCCGCCGCCGGAATGCCAGGACTGGCCGCCGCCGAGGTCGCCGGCCATCTCCAGCGTGCACTGCCCCTGGCCGACCGTGACCGGGTCGTCGACGCCACCGAGCACGCGGCGCGGGTCGCTCACGAGGCCCAGGCATGGGAGGACGCCGCCCGGCTGTACCGCCAGGCCCTCGACCTGGTCTCACCCGGCGAACCCGCCCGGCCGCGGTTGCTGCGCGGCGCCGGGGCCGCCGTCCTCGACGCGGGCGACCTGGACGGCGCGCGGCTCCACTACCGCGAGGCGGCCGAGCTGGCACGCCGGGCCGGAGACGCGGTCGGCCTCGCCGACGCCGCCCTCGGCTTCGCCGCCGGGCTGGGTGGCTTCGAGGTGCGGCTGGTCGACCGCGAGCAGAACGCCCTGCTCGGCGAGGCGCTGGGCGCTCTCGGCCACGATGAGCCCGCACTGCGCGTGCACCTGATGGCCCGCCTGGCCGTCGGCCTCGCCTACACCGAGGACGCCGACCGCATCCCCACGCTCGCCGACGAGGCCGTGGCCCTCGCCCGCGCGACCGGCGACCTGCGCGCGTTGGGCTCCGCCCTCGCCGCGCACTGCGACGCCTACGCCGGACCCGACCACGTCGCGCTCCGAGAGGCGGAGGCGACCGAGATCGTCGGCGCCGCGCGGACCCTGGGCGACGCCGGCCTGGAGCTGCTGGGACTGCGGCTGCGGGTGGTCGCGCGGTGGGAACGCGGCGCGATGAGAGAAGCCGACGCCGACGTCCGCGACTTCACCGCGCTGGCGGAACGGCTCGGCCAGCCGCAGTACGCCTGGTACGTCCCGCTGTGGCGGGGCGTGGCCGCGCAAGTGGCGGGCGACCTCGACGCGATGGCCCGCCGGGCCGACGAGGTGACGGCGTACGCCGGCCCGGCCGACAGCCGGAACGCGTGGGTGCTCGGCGTCGTGCAGCGGGCCTGGACCCTCATCGAGCGCGGGTCCACGGCCGAGATGATGACCGAGATCCTGGCGACGTTCACCGAGTTCATCGAGCTCGCTCCCGACGGCGGCGGCGTCGTGGCGCTCTACCACGGCCAGCCCCACGAAGTCCGGCTGGGCGCCGTGCCGCACCTGCCGCGCCTGCTCGGGGAGCTGCCCCGCGACAACGAGTGGCTGCCGAACCTCCACAACATCACCGAGGGCCTCCTCGAGAGCGACGTCCGCGGCGAGCCGGCAGCGTTGATGCACGCGGCGCTCGCGCCGTACGCCGCCCTGTTCCTCGTCGACGGCATCGGCGCGGGCCTGTCGGGGTCCGTCGAGCGCACGCTGGGCAACCTGGCCATGCTCGCCGGCGACCTCGACGCAGCGGCCGGCCACTTCGATCGGGCGCTCGTCGCCAACGCCGGGATCGGGCCGCTCCCGGTCGCGAACACCCAGCGGCAGTACGCCGAGCTGTTGCGCCGCCGTGGGGCTCCCGGCGACGCCGAGCACCGGCAGCGACTGCTGCGGGAGGCCCGCGCGTTCTACGAGCGGGCCGGCATCCGCGCGCGGGTCGACCTGGTCGACGGTCTGCTCGAGGGGAGCGAGGCGCCGTCCGGTGACCGGGCCGAGACGGGCGACTGGCGGCGTACCGCCGCCGGCTGGTCGGTCTCGTTCCGCGGTCGGGGTGCCGACCTGCCCGCCGTCAAGGGGATGGCCGACCTGGCGCGGCTCCTGGCCCGCCCGGGCGAGGAGGTGCACGTGCTCGACCTGGTCGCCCCGGCGCCCGGCGCGGCGCCTCTCCAGGGCGACCTCGGCGAGCTGCTCGACGACCGCGCCCGGGCGGCGTACCGCCAACGGCTGACCGACCTCGACGGTCGGATCGCGGACGCCGAGGCCGACGGCGACGCCGAGGGGCTCGCGCGGGCCACCGAGGAGCGCGAGTTCCTGGTGGCGGAGCTCACCGGCGCGTACGGTCTCGACGGCCGGCCGCGGCGCGCGGGCGACCCGGCCGAGAGGGCCCGGACCACCGTCACCTCGCGGATCCGGGACGCGCTGGCGCGTGTCGAGCAGGCGCACCCCGACCTCGGCCGGCACCTCCGGGCCTCGGTGCGGACGGGCACGTTCTGCTCGTACTCGCCCGAGCGCCCGGTGTCGTGGGACGTCGTGTCGGAGGCCCGGCCCACATCGTGAGGCCCGTTCCCACGCCTGAGGGATGACAGCAAACCCACCCGAAAGGCACGGCCATGACGTTCCTGCAGATCATCACGTTCACCACCGACCGGATCGAGGAGTTCCACGCCCGCGAGCGGCGGTGGGTCCGGGACTCGGCCGGCAAGCGCACCGGCGTGGGCGGGCAGCTCTACGCCGACCGCGACCAGCCCGGCCGGTACGTGGCCCTGGACTGGTTCGACGACTACGAGTCGGCGATGCGGAACTCCCACCTCCCGGAGACCGATGCCTTCGCCCGGGAGGCGATGGCGCTGTCGACCGGCGACGTCGTCTTCTCGAACCTCGAGCCGGCCACGCCCGCATGGAACGCCGGCGAGGACGAGCTGCGTGCCACGTTGGAGACCTCGACGGTGGCCGACCACACCTTCGCCGACGACGTCGACCTCGACATCCTGGTGCCGCACGGCCGGATGCGGTCCAACGGCATCGCCCGGCTCGAGCGGGCGCTGCGCGACGAGGCGCCCGGCCGCGACATCGAGCGGTGGCAGTCCCAGGCGACGTTCGAGGGGTTCGTCGTCGAGTACGCCTACCGCACCCACGGGACCCCGTCACTGGTGGCCGGCCTGATGCTCGCCACCCTCCGGGAGGGCAAGATCCAGCGCCTCTCCATCACCTGCTCCGGCAACTGGGACGCCGCGACCGAGGCCCGCGTGGTCGAGGAGACCGGCGCGCTCGGCGCACGCCAGGCGGAGGTCGTCCGATGACCGCGACCCAGGAGGTCACCGGGGCGGTGACCGGCCGCGTCTTCGAGAGCCTGCTCGGAGCGCTGGAGCTCTCGACGATCCACCTCGGCGTGCGGCTCGGGCTGTACGACTCCCTGGACACCCCGCGTACCGCCGCCGGGCTCGCGCAGGCGACCGGCATCGACGAGCGCTACGCCCGCGAATGGCTGGAGCAACAGGCCATCGCCGGCCTGGTCACCGTCGTCGAGCCCGGAGACGGCTCGGCCCGGGTCTACGGCCTCGACGCCGAGCAGGCGGCCAGCTTCGGCGACGACGCCTCGCCGCTGTACGTCGGCGCCATGGCCCTGCTGATGGGCGGCGTCGGCGAGGTGCTCGGGCGGCTCCCCGAGGTGTACCGCACCGGCGGGGGCATCCCCTTCGGCGCGTACGGCGACGACGTCCGCCTCGGCCAGGGCCTGTTCAACCGCGGCGGGTGGCTCGACCAGCTGACCCAGGAATGGGTGCCGGCGCTGCCCGGCGTCGGAGACCTGCTCGCACGACCCGGCGCGCGGGCGCTCGACCTGGGGTGCGGCGTGGGCTGGTCGTCGGTGGCGCTCGCGGCGGCGTACCCCGCCCTCGAGGTGCTCGGCGTCGACAGCGACGACGCGTCGGTGATGGACGCCCGGGCGAACGCCGAGGGGGCGGGCGTCGCGGACCGGGTCCGGTTCGAGGTGGCCGATGCGGATGCGCCGCTCGAGCCGGCGTCGTACGACGTCGCCTTCTACCTCGAGGCGCTCCACGACCTGGCCCACCCGGTCGAGTCGCTGGCGGCGGTCCGTGCTGCGCTGCGGCCCGGCGGGGTCGTGGTGGTCGTCGACGAGCGGGCCGAGGACGAGTTCGCGCCCGGCGGTAGCGAGGTGGAACGCCTGCTGGCGGCCTCCAGCGTGCTCCACTGCCTGCCGGTCGGCCGCTCGCAAGACGGCTCGGCCGCGACCGGGGCACTGCTCCGGCCGGCGACGCTGCGCGAGTACGCCGCCCGGGCCGGCTTCTCGCACGTGGACGTCGCCGCCATCGAGCACGACGTCTTCCGGTTCTACGTGCTGAGGCCGTGAGTATCGCTGGTCGAGGGGCTCGCCGGCTCGACCGCCGAATGCTGGGGCCCTGAGTGTCGCTGGTCGAGCCGCGAGGCCGGCCACGGCCGAGCGTGTCGAGACCGCTGTCACGTTGCGCGGTCTCGACACGGGCTCGCCCAGGGGCTCGCCCGGCTCGACCACCGAATGCTCGTTACAGTGAACGGGTGCGTCTGGAGCAGATCTCGTCCCCCCGCGACCTGCGGGAGCTGACGGCACCCGAGCTCGACGAGCTGGCCTCCGAGATCCGCGACTTCCTCGTCCGGACCTGTGCGCGGACCGGAGGCCACCTCGGGCCCAACCTGGGCGTCGTCGAGCTCACCGTGGCGATCCACCGGGTCTTCGACTCGCCGCGCGACCGGGTGGTCTTCGACACCGGCCACCAGGCCTACGTGCACAAGCTCCTGACGGGCCGCCTCGAGGGCTTCGCGAAGCTCCGCCAGGAGGGCGGCGTGAGCGGGTACCCCAGCCAGGCGGAGTCCGACCACGACATCGTCGAGAACTCCCACGCGTCCACGTCGCTGTCGTACGCCGACGGGCTGGCCAAGGCCTACGCCATCCGCGGGGAGGACCGGCACGTCGTGGCCGTGATCGGCGACGGGGCGCTCACCGGCGGGATGGCCTGGGAGGCGCTCAACAACATCGCGGTCTCGCCGCAGAGCAGGCTGGTCATCGTCGTCAACGACAACGGCCGCTCGTACACCCCGACCATCGGCGGGCTGACGACCGCGCTGACGCGGTTGCGCACCAACCCGAGGTACGAGCCGATGCTCGACGCGGTGAAGAAGCGGCTGAACGCCGTCCCGGGTGTCGGGCACGCGGCGTACGACGCCCTCCACGCGATGAAGAAGGGCCTCAAGGACGCCCTGGCGCCGCAGGGCCTCTTCGAGGACCTCGGCCTGAAGTACGTGGGGCCGGTCGACGGTCACGACCGCGCAGCGCTCGAGCGGGTGCTGGCGCAGGCGAAGGGCTTCAACGGGCCGGTGATCGTGCACGCGATCACCCGCAAGGGCTTCGGGTACGACGCCGCCGAGCTGCACGAGGCCGACCAGTTCCACTCGCCCGGACCGTTCGACGTGGACAGCGGCGTCGAGAACCCGCGCGAGCGGATCTGGACCGACGTGTTCGCCGACGAGATGGTCCACCTCGGGGAGCGCCGGCCGGACGTCGTCGCGATCACCGCGGCGATGATGCACCCGGTCGGGCTGCACCACTTCCAGTCGAGGTTCCCCGACCGCACCTTCGACGTCGGCATCGCCGAGCAGCACGCCGCCACCTCGGCCGCGGGCCTGGCGATGGGCGGGCTGCACCCGGTGGTGGCGCTCTACGCGACGTTCCTCAACCGGGCCTTCGACCAGGTGCTGATGGACGTCGCGCTGCACAAGTGCGGCGTGACGTTCGTGCTCGACCGCGCCGGCGTGACCGGCGACGACGGCGCCAGCCACAACGGCATGTGGGACATGTCGATCCTCCAGGTGGTCCCGGGCCTGAGGCTGGCCGCACCCCGCGACCCGGCCCGCCTCCGCGAGCTGCTGGACGAGGCCGTCGAGGTGTCCGACGCCCCGACCGTCGTCCGCTTCCCGAAGGGCGCGACGCCGGCCGACATCGGGGCGGTCGGCAAGCGCGGCGGCTGCGACGTACTGGTCCGCAACGGCACCCACGACGTGCTGATCGTGTCGCACGGCGCCATGGCCACCACCGCCGTCGACGTCGGCCAGCGCCTGGTCGCCCAGGGCGTCGGCGTCACGGTCGTCGACCCGCGCTGGGTCAAGCCGGTCGACCCGGCGCTCGTCGACCTGGCGCGGGAGCACCGGCTCGTGGTCAGCCTCGAGGACAACGGCCGCGTCGGCGGCTGCGGTGCGATGCTGCTGACGGCCCTGAACGACGCCGGCGTGACGACGCCGTTCCGGCTGCACGGCATCCCGCAGGAGTTCCTCGGCCACGCCAAGCGCGCGGTGATCCTCGAGCGCGTCGGCCTGGCGCCCCAGGCGCTGGCCCGCGGGATCGTCGAGGACATGGCCGCCCTCCAGGGCCAGCCGGCCGCCGAGTCGGTCGAGGCCGACCGCTCCTAGTCGGCCGCCAGCACCTCGTCGAGCCGCTCGTAGCCCTGGCCCAGGCCGTCGGTCATCCCGGAAGCAACCCACCCGTCCCGGATCTCGCGGTCGGGGTAGCGGACCTCGAGGGACATGGCCGTCCGGTCGTCGCCCAGGGCCGAGAGGACGAGCGTGTTGGTGCTGGGGCCCGGGAAGTCGTCGAACTTCTCGGTCGAGACCAGGAGGCGCGGAGAGTCGACCTCATCGAAGCTGCCGGAGACGCCCATCGACCGCTCGCCCGAGCCGAACACCCAGCGGTACCGACCGCCGACGCGGACGTCCATCTCGCACGTGGTCAGCGGGAAGTCCGGGTCGCCCAGCCAGCGCCTCATGTGCGCGGGCTCGGTCATCGCCCGCCAGACGCGTGCGGGAGGGGCGCCGAACTCGCGGCGGACCAGGATGGAGGTGTCGTCGGGCGTGGCGACAGCGAAGGTGGCCGGCCAGGGGAGCCTCACGTGTCCCCCTCTTCGTCGTCGTCATCCGTCATGGTGGCCAGATAGTCGTCGAGACGGTCGAAGCGCTCGTCCCAGAACTGGCGGAACTCCTCGGCCCACGCTGCCACCTGTTCCAACGGCGCGGCCTCGAGGGTCGCGGGCCGGGACTGGGCGACCCGCGACCGGCTGACGAGCCCGGCTTTCTCCAGCACCCGCAGGTGCTTGGAGACGGCCGGGCCGGACATGGCGAACGGCTCGCCGAGGTCGCCGACGGTGGCGGGGCCTCGCTTCAACCGCGCCAGGATCGCCCGCCTCGTCGGGTCGGCCAGCGCCCCGAACACCAGGCTGAGCGGGTCACGTGCCGGCGCATCGATCGCGATCGTGGTCATGAGTAGTCGTGCGTCCCTCCGTGCGGCCACTGCTGCAGGAGCCACATGTTGCCGTCAGGGTCCTCGAACCGGGAGTAGAGCACGCCGCCGAGGTCCTGGATCTCGCCCATCTCGACGCCCTTGCCGAGCAGCTGGTCGCGGGCTGCCGCCACGTCGGGCACCACCAGGTGGATGCCCTTCTGCGACCCGGCCGCCATGTCGGTGATGTCCGGGATGTTGCGGCCGAGCAGGATCCCGCAGTGCGAGCCGGGCGGCACGATCTGCACGATCCGCATGTCGTCCATCTGGACGTGGTCGGTGATCAGCTCCCAGCCGCACTGCTCGACGTAGAAGTCGCGCGCCCGGTCGATGTCGGTGACGGGGATGTTCACCATCTCGAGCCGCATCTCGCCGGCGTTGAGGGTGGTCGTGGTGGTCATGTCGGTCTCCTTTGATAACCAAGCAGTTAGATAACTAGTTGGTTTTTAACAGGGTGGAGACCCGGAGTCAAGAGGACTGCTAGAAACAGCCATGACCCAGTTCGTCACCGACGGCGGTCTCGAGACCGACCTGATCTTCCACCACGGCGTGGACCTGCCAGAGTTCGCGGCGTTCCCGCTGGTCGAGGACGATCGTGGGCGCGAGCTGCTGACCCGCTACTACGACGGGTACGCCGACGTGGCCGCGAGGGCGGGGGTCGGCCTGCTGCTCGAGTCGCCGACGTGGCGGGCGAACCCGGACTGGGCGGCCGTCGTCGGGTACGACGCCGCGGCGCTCGACCGCGTCAACCGTTCGGCGATCGGGCTGATGCAGGAGCTCCGTGACCGCTACGCCGCCGAGCTCGGCATCGCCGACATCAGGGTCGGGGGCCTGCACGGCCCGCGCGGCGACGGCTACGTCGCGGGGGAGGACGCGGATCCCGACGAGGCGGCGGAGTACCACGCGGCCCAGGCCCGGTCGGCGGCGGCCGCCGGCGCGGACCAGGTCACCGCGCTGACCCTGACCGGAGCCGGCGAGGCGATCGGCTTCGTGCGTGCCGCGCGCGACGCCGGGCTGCCCGTCGCGGTCGGCTTCACGGTCGAGACCGACGGCCGGCTGCCGGACGGCACCACGTTGCGGGACTCGATCGAGCGGGTCGATGCGGCGGCGCCACCCGACTACTACGTGGTCAACTGCGCCCACCCGACGCACGTCGCTCCGGGGCTCGACGGGGACGGACCGTGGGGCCGGATCGAGGGCCTGCGGCCCAACGCCTCCCGGATGTCGCACGCCGAGCTGGACGAGGCGCCGGAGCTCGACGAGGGCGATCCGGCCGAGCTCCGCGCCGGGACCGACGCCCTGCGGGCACGGCTCCCCAACCTCAGAGTGCTGGGCGGTTGCTGCGGCACCGACAGCCGTCACGTGGCGGCGCTCTGGGGAGTCAGCTGAGCCGCTCCAGCCATGGGTGGCCCGGCGACGTGAGCGCAATCGCCTCCCGCAGCCAGTCGAGCCGCTCCCGGTCGAGCACCGGCAGCAGCGCGTCGAAGTCCGCCTCGTCCTTCGGCCGCCGTACAGGTTCCCGGCCGGCTCCGCTCTTGTAGAGCAGCTGCACCTCCGGCGCCAGCACGGGCAGGCCGGGACGCGAGGCGGGACCGGCCAGCGAGTCGATGGGTCGGCGTACCCGCGGGTCCCGCCGGAACACCCAGTCGTCGCCGGCGACCTCGTCGACCATGAGCTGGAAGCTCCAGGGCGAGGACGGTGTACGCCGGCAGAAGATGTCGTGGATCGCCGGCGGCAGGGCCTCGCCGGACGCCCAGCGACGCAGCGTCCCCGGCGGGTCGGCGGCGTGCAGGTCCCATCCGGCGAGGGTCTCCTGGACGTGCAGCAGAGAAGGTCGGAGCACCAGCACGTCGAGGTCGCCGTGCGGGCGGAAGGCCTCGCCGACCGCGCGTTCGACGGCGTACCCGCCGGCGAGCCACCACGGTGACGACAGGTCAGCGAGGACCTCGGCGACGCCTTCGGGGGCCAGCGGATCCCAGGGCCCCAGGTCGGTCACGGTGGGTAGTCAACCAGCGGTCCGGGCCTGGACAGGGAGATGTGCCGGGCCACTAGGGTCGCGAAATGGACGTCTTCCGGACCAAGAGCATCGAGCAGTCCCTCGCCGACACCGAGGACCCGGAGTTCAAGCTCAAGCGACGGCTGACCGCCCTCGACCTGACGGTGTTCGGCGTCGGCGTGATCATCGGCGCCGGCATCTTCACCCTGACCGGCCGCGTCGCCCAGGCGAACGCCGGTCCGGGCGTCGCCCTGTCGTTCGTGCTCGCGGCGGTCTGCTGCGGGCTCGCGGCCCTCTGCTACGCCGAGTTCGCCTCGACCGTGCCGGTGTCCGGGTCGGCGTACACGTTCTCCTACGCCACCCTGGGCGAGATCATCGCCTGGATCATCGGCTGGGACCTGCTGCTCGAGATGATGCTGGGCGCGTCCGTGGTGGCGCAGGGCTGGGCGTCGTACTTCGAGACGTTCCTCGACCAGATCGGGATCACCTGGCCGTCCGGGCTCGGGTACGGCGACGACTTCAACCTCGCGGCCTTCCTCCTGGTCATCATCCTCACCGCGCTGGTCGCCTACGGCATCAAGGAGTCGCTCCGCGTCAACCTGGTGCTGGTCGCGGTCAAGCTGTTCATCGTCCTGTTCGTGATCGTGGCGGGCATCGGCTTCATCGACACCGACAACTACCACCCCTTCATCCCGCCGTCGGTGCCGGCGGAGGGCGGCGGGGAGACGCTGCACACCCCGCTGATCCAGCTGATCACGGGCAGCCCGGCGGCGTACGGCGTCGGCGGCGTGATCTTCGCGGCCTCGCTGGTGTTCTTCGCCTACATCGGCTTCGACGTGGTCGCGACCACCGCCGAGGAGGCCGCCCACCCCCAGAAGGACCTGCCTCGCGGCATCATCGGCTCGCTGGTGATCTGCACGATCCTGTACGTCGCGGTCGCACTCGTGAT
The DNA here is from genome assembly GCA_963728555.1 of uncultured Actinomycetota bacterium. Lineage (GTDB taxonomy): Bacteria > Actinomycetota > Actinomycetes > Propionibacteriales > Nocardioidaceae > Nocardioides. The sequence continues at coordinate 360,418 of CAVSKP010000006.1, read as the reverse complement.
CACCGGCATGGTCAACTACAAGGACATCAACCCGGACGCGGCACTCGCCCAGGCGTTCATCGACCAGGGCAAGGACGGCTACGCCACGCTGATCTCCGCGGGCGCGGTGGCCGGCCTGACGACGGTGGTGATGACGCTGATGATCGGCGCCGTCCGGGTCACCTTCGCGATGAGCCGCGACAACCTGATGCCGCAGGCCATCGGTCACGTGAGTCCGAAGACCGGCACGCCCATCCGGATCACCCTGGCGATCGGTGTGATCGTCGCCTTCGTCGCCTCGCTGACACCGGTGGGGCGGCTCGAGGAGATGGTCAACATCGGCACGCTGACGGCGTTCTTCCTGGTCTCGATCGCCATCCCGATCCTGCGCAACCGCCGGAGCGACCTGGAGCGGTCCTTCCGCGTCCCCGGCTCGCCGTACGTGCCCTGGCTGTCGGCCGCGATCTGCCTGTTCCTGATGCTCAACCTGACCGTCGAGACCTGGCTCCGGTTCCTCATCTGGATGGTGCTCGGCTTCGGGATCTACTTCCTGTACGGCTACAAGAACAGCCGGGTCGGCCGCGGGGAGGGCGTGCCTGCGCCGGACTACTCGCGCTGACGGACCGCGTGCGCGCACTCTTCACCTTCGTCGGAGGCTCCGGCCATCTCGACCCGCTGCTGCCCGTGGCGCGGGCGGTGGCCGCTGCCGGTCACGAGGTCGCCATCGCCGGGTCGGGCGGCCAGATGGCGCGGGTGACCTCGGCAGGCTTCCTGGCGCTGCCGACCAGCGACCCGCCGCCGGCGCTCGAGGCCACCGCCCGCGACCTGACGCGGACGGAACCGGTCGTGCGTCGAGACACCGAGGTCGAGTTCGCGGAGAACTTCGCCGACAAGGGTGCCCGCCGGCACGTCGTGGCCGTCGGCGCACACATCGAGGCCTGGCGCCCCGACGTCGTGGTGCGCGACGAGACGGACTTCGGCACCTCCATGGCCACCGAGCTGGCCGGCATCCCGTGCGCGACCGCGCTGGTCCTGGCCGCCGGCACGCTCCAGCAACCCGAGCTGGTCACGCCGCGGCTGGAGGAGATCCGGCGCGAGCACGGGCTCGCCCCCGATCCCACACTCGCCACGCTGTCCAGGGACCTGGTGCTGTCGCCGTTCCCGCCGTCGTTCCGTGACCCGTCGGCGCCGTTGCCGGTCACGACGTTCACCTACCGCCCGCGAGAGGTCGCGCCTGAGGGGCATGGCGGCCTCGTCTACGTCACCCTCGGGACCGTCTTCAACACCGGCTCCGGGGACCTGCTCGACCGACTGATCGCCGGCGTTGCCGGCGTACCTGCCGACGTGCTGGTCACCGTCGGCCGGACCGTCGACCCGGCCGACTTCGGGCCGCAACCGGCCCACGTCGCGATCGAGCAGTTCGTGCCGCAGGCCGACGTGCTGCCGCGGTGCGCCCTGGTGGTCTCGCACGGTGGCTCGGGCAGCCTGATGGGAGCCCTGGAGCACGGCCTGCCGTCGGTGCTCACCCCGCTCGGCGCGGACCAGCCGCACAACGCCGACCGCGCCGCCGACCTCGGCGTCGCGGTCACCCTGGACGCGGCGAGCGTGACGCCGGAGGAGGTCCGGAAGTGCGTCACCGACGCACTGACCGACCAGGCGATGCTCGAGCGGGCACGGTCGGTGCGCCGGGAGATCGACGCGCTGCCGTCCGTCGCGGCGGCCGTCCCGCTCCTGGAGGAACTGGCCGGTCACTAGGCTGGGGAGCATGGCGCAGCGGCTGGTGCACATCGTCGACGAGGTCCCCGGTCTCGACGACTCCGATGTCTCCTCGCTGACCTTGGTCCTGGTCCTCGACGGCTTCCTCGACGCCGGCAACGCCGCCGCCCGCGCGGCCCGGCACCTGGTCGACCTGTCCGACGGCCCCGTCGTCGCGACGTTCGACGTCGACGAGCTGCACGACTACCGCGCCCGCCGGCCGGCGATGTCGTTCGTGCGCGACCACTACGAGTCCTACGACGCGCCACGGCTGGTCGTCCGGCTGCTGCACGACACCGGCGGCACGCCGTACCTCCTGCTGCACGGCCCCGAGCCCGACATCCGCTGGGAGGCGTTCGCGCTGGCCGTCCGCGAGGTGGTCGAGCGGTTCGGCGTCACCCGGGTGGTCGGCATGGGCGCCGTGCCGATGGCCGTCCCGCACACCCGCCCGATCGCGGTCACCCAGCACGCCAACAACGTCGAGCTGATCTCGGGCGACAGCCGGTGGCGCGGGGAGCTGCGCATCCCGTCGAGCGCGCAGGCGCTGCTCGAGGTGCGGCTGGGGGAGTGGGGCCACGACGCGCTCGGCTTCGTCGCGCACATCCCGCACTACCTCGCCCAGCTGGAGTACCCCCGGGCCTCCGCCGCGCTCCTCGAGCACGTCGAGAAGGCCGGCCGCCTCACCGTCGACCTCACCGCCCTGCACGAGGAGGCCGACGAGCGGGAGGCCGAGATCACCCGCTACCTCGCCGCCAACGAGGAGGTCAACGAGGTCGTCAGCGCCCTCGAGCAGCAGTACGACGCGTTCACCCGCGCCGAGGAGAGCGGCAGCAGCCTGCTGGCCGGGGACCAGCCGCTGCCGACCGGCGAGGAGATCGGCCTGCAGTTCGAGCAGTTCCTGGCCGGGCTCGACCGGCCGGACAACCCCACCGACAACTGATGCCGGCCTCCGCCGACGAGCTCGTCGAGCTGCTCGACATCGAGAGCCTGGACGTCGACCTGTTCCGTGGCCGCCAGCCGGACACCGAGCGTCAGCGGGTCTTCGGCGGCCAGGTGGCCGCGCAGGCCCTGATCGCCGGCATCCGGACCACGGCCGACGACCTGCACGTGCACTCGCTGCACTCCTACTTCCTCCGGCCGGGGGACACGGCGGTGCCGATCATCTACGACGTGGAGCGGCTCCGGGACGGACGTTCCTTCTCCACGCGGCGGATCGTGGCGCGCCAGCACGGCCACCCGATCTACTTCATGACCGCCAACTTCCAGCGGCTCGAGGACGGGTTCGAGCACCAGGACACGATGCCCGTGGTGGCCGGCCCGGAGCACGGCATCGACTTCGCCGAGCTGGCGAAGGGCCGCGGCCAGACCTCGGAGAGCTTCGCCCGCGAGTGGGCGGCGCTGGAGGTCAAGTACCTCGGCAACTCCGACCACAACCTGACCGACGACCCGTCGCGGCCGGCCCGGGCCCAGCTCTGGATCCGCGTCAACGGCAGGCTCGGCGACGACGCCGCCGAGCACCTGGCCTCCTTCACCTACGCCAGCGACATGACCCTGCTCGGCGCCACCCTGGTCGGCCACGGCGTGACGATCGGCGACCCGCGGCTGCAACCGGCTTCGCTGGACCACTCGATCTGGTTCCACCGACCGTTCCGCGCCGACGAGTGGTGGCTCTACGACCAGTGGTCGCCGTCGGCCTCCGGCGCCCGCGGGCTGGCCCTGGCGCGGGTGTTCACCCAGGACGGCACCCTGGTCGCCACCGTGGCCCAGGAGGGCCTGATCCGGATGCGGGGCTGAGGGCTCCCTCGCTCGACCATCGAATTGGGCAAAACGCCTCCATTAGCACTACAACGTTGTAGTTTCGTGACAGACACGCCGAGACCTGGTTACGGTTGAGCGCTGGTGTGACGCGTGTGGCCTGAGTGACTCGCTTCCGACAGCACCGTTCTTCCCCGGAACCCTCCTGAGGTGCGTCACATGCGACTTCCCCGCCCCCTGCTGGCCTCGGCCGCGCTCGCCGCCGTCGGCGCGCTCGTCCTGACGGCCTCACCCGCGGGCGCGGCGCCCCTCACGGCGTACGAGATGCCGTTCCCGTGCAGCGAGTCGTGGACCGGCACCACGCGGCCGAGCCACAGCCCCAGCCGCTACGCCGTGGACTGGAACCGCACCGACGACATCGGTGACGCGGTGGTGGCCGCGGCGGCCGGCGTGGTCTCCACGGCCGAGCCGAACGGGACGCGCGGTTACGGGCGGTACGTCGTGATCGACCACGGGAACGGCGAGTCGAGCCTCTACGGCCACCTCTCCTCGGTCGCGGTCGGGCTCGGGCAGGTGGTCGACCAGGGTCAGCTGCTCGGCACCGTGGGCGACACGGGCAACGCGACCGGCCCGCACCTGCACTTCGAGGAACGGCTCAACGGCAAGGACCTCGCGCCGTACTTCCACGGCGCGGAGTTCGCGTTCGGCAGCACCCAGCAGTCGCTGAACTGCCCCGACGTCCCGCTGGCGGGCAACTTCATCGGCGACGGCATCGCCGAGCTCGCGGTCTTCGACCGGGCCACCGCGACCTTCCAGATCAGCCAGCCGGCCGGCCCGGTCGTGGTGCCGTTCGGCGTCGGCACCGACACGCCGGTCGTCGGGGACTGGGACGGCGACGGCGTCCTGAACCTCGGCGTACGACGGTCCAGCGACCGCAGCTTCTACCTCGACCTCGCCAGCGGCACCGTCGTCTTCCAGATGGGCAACCGCAGCGACCTGCCGGTTGCCGGTGACTGGAACGGCGACCACCTCACCGACGTCGGCGTCCGCAAGGCCGACAGCAACGTGTTCCGGTTGCGCAAGCCCGACGGCCACTCCTTCCCCGTGCGGCTCGGCAAGGCCAGCGACATCCCGGTGACCGGCGACTGGAACGGCGACGGCATCACCGACCTCGGCGTCTACGACATCACCAAGGCGAGGTTCACCCTGCGCGTCCAGGACGCCAACGGACTGGTCTGGCTCTCCCGCGTCGTCTACGGCCTGCCCGGAGACCTGCCCGTCGCCGGCGACTGGGACGGCAACGGCCGCACCGACCTGGGCGTCTGGCGACCGGGGACGGCGACGTTCTTCCAGCGGATCGCCGCCGCGCCGACGGCGCCGATGCAGAAGTCGGTCACCCGGGCCTATGGCTCACCGCGCGGCTGAGGCGACGTGGAGCTGAGGGCGGCTCGGCCCGAGGATCGCGGCGCGGTCGAGGCCTTCCTGCGCGACGTCAACGCGCTGCGGGCGGCGCGCCGCGGCGAGCTCGTCGAGACGCTCGACCACCCGATGGTGCTGGCCTGGACGGAGGGCGTGCTGTCCGCCGTCGCGACGTACATCGTCGCCGGCGACCGCTGCGAGCTGCTCACCCTGCACGCCTCGGTACGGCACGCCGGGACCGGCTCCGCTCTCCTCGCCGAGGTACGCCGGCTGGCCCGCGCCGCCGGCTGCCACGTGCTGCACGTGGTGACCACCAACGACAACGTCGACGCGCTGCGCTTCTACCAGCGGCGCGGGTTCGTGCTCGCCGAGCTCCGGCCGGGTGCCGTCGACCTCAGCCGCGAGCGGCTGAAGCCGGAGATCCCGGCCACGGGTGCCTACGACATCCCGCTGCGCGACGAGATCGAGCTGGAGATGGAGCTGCCCCAGTCGTCCGGCTAGCCCCGCGTCGCGCGGCCCTGGAGGTGCGGGGCGCCGGACCGCGGATCGGTGAGGGTGAACGCGAAGCCGGTGTCGGTCGGCTTGGCGGCGAAGGAGACGCTGCCCGGCAGGAAGATCGGCTTCTTGAACGCGACCTCGACGGTGACCGTGTCGGGCAGGCGGTTCTCCAAAGCGGCGACACAGCGGGCCTTGGACCACATGCCGTGTGCGATCTGCCGCTTGAACCCGAGCGCCTTGGCCGTCAGCGAGTAGAGGTGGATCGGGTTCCGGTCGCCGGAGACGGCGGCGTACCGGCGACCGAGGTCGCCGGGCAGCGGCCACGTCACGCCGGCGGTGTCGACCTCGTCGTACACCTGCGCGGCCGGGGCGTCGGTGGCCTGGTCGTCGGGCCGGCCGAGCCGCAGGTACGTCGAGCGGCTCTCCCAGACGACCTCGCCGGCCGCGGCGAGCTCGGTCACGAAGTCGACGGTGCGGCCCTTGGCGTGCGGCCGGAGGTTCTCGGGCCGCACGCTCACCTCGACGGTCTCGCCGATCGCGATCGGCCGGTAGGCGGTGATGGCGTTCGTCAGGTGCACGCTGCCGATCGCCGGGAACGGGAACGCCGGGTCTGCCATCACGCGCAGGTGCAGGGGGAAGCCGAGGACGTGCGGGTACGTCAGCGGGACCGTGTCCTTCTCCGGGAAGCCGCACACGGCGGCGTACGCCGCGACGTGCTCCCGCCGGATCTCGAGCGGCTGCCGTCGGTAGGCGAGGCTCTCGAGGTCGCCGCCGCCGGTCTTGCGGATGCCCGGCAGCAGGTTGACCACGGGCACTGCGGGCAGGGCGGCCCGGACGAGGGTGGTGATGCCTGCGCCACCGTCCACCACGCGCTCGTCCATCACGCGCCCAGCATCATCTGGCCGCACACCCGCACCACGTTGCCGTTGACGGCGGTCGATCCGGGGCTGGCGAGCCAGGCGATGGTCTCGGCCACGTCCACCGGCAGGCCACCCTGGCTCATCGAGTTGAGCCGGCGGCCGACCTCGCGCGTCGCGAACGGCACGGCGGCGGTCATCTGGGTCTCGATGAAGCCGGGCGCGACGGCGTTCACCGTGATGCCGTCGGGCAGGTCGTCCCGCAACGCAGTCCACCAGACCGATGACGCCGGCCTTCGAGGTGGCGTAGTTGGTCTGGCCGACGTTGCCGGCGATGCCGGCGATCGAGGCGACGCCGACGATGCGGCCGTTGGCGCGGATCGCCTTCTGGTCCAGCAGCTCGCGGGTGATCCGCTCGGGCGCGGTCAGGTTGACGCCGATGACCGAGTCCCACCGGTCCTCGGCCATGTTCGCGAGCCTCTTGTCGCGGGTGATGCCGGCGTTGTGCACCACGATGTCGACGCCGCCGTGCTCACCGGTGAGCACGTGGTGGGCGATCCGCTGCGGGGCGTCCTTCGCCGTGATGTCGAGGGCGAGGTAGTCGCCGTCGAGCTCGTTGGTGAGCCGGACCAGCGAGTCGGCCGCCTGCGGGACGTCGACGCCGATCACCGTGGCGCCGTCACGGTGCAGCACGCGCGCGATCTGCTCCCCGATGCCGCGGCTGGCGCCCGTCACGAGGGCGACCTTGCCGGCCAACGGCCGCAGCCAGTCGTCGACGTCGACGGCGCCCGTGTGGTCCGGCGTGGTGCCGATCCGGATCACCTGGCCGGAGACGTACGCCGACTTCGGCGACAGCAGGAAGGCAAGGGTGGAGAGCACGGCTCCCTCGGCGCCTTCGGCGACGTACACGAGCTGGCTCGTGCCGCCGCGGCCGACCTCCTTGCCGAGCGACCGGGTGAAGCCCTCGAGGGCGCGCTGCGCCACGCGCTCCGACCCTTCGACGGTCTCCGGTGGCGTGCCGATCACGACCAGTCGCGGGCAGGACTCCAGGCTGCGCATCAAGGGACCGAAGACGTCGCGCAGCAGGCCCAGCCGGGACGAGTCGGTGATGCCGGTGGCGTCCACGACGAGCCCGCGGTAGCGCGCGTCGGGGTCTGCGACCTGCGTGTGCGTGGCGCCGATCGCGTCGAGCAGCCCGGGCAACGACTCGACCAGGCGGCCGTTGCCGGCGGTGAGGACGGTGCCGGTGACGAGAGGGTCGCCGTCGGCGTACCGGAGCAGGGGGACGGGAGCCGGCAGGCCGAGGTTCTTGGCGAGGAACCTGCCGATGGGGGACTGGACGAAGTCCTGGTAGCGGTCGGTCACGGCTCAGGTGTAACTGTCTGTGACACTCCGAGTCCACCTTTCGTGATCTGCCCCTCACGGCATTGGCTGCGGCGTGCTCCTCGACCACCATAGACACATGGCTCCTCGCAGCTCTGCCCCCCGTCGGGTCGCCGTCCTCGGCGGCAACCGCATCCCGTTCGCACGGTCCAACGGCGCGTACGCCGACGCCTCGAACCAGGACATGCTCACCGCGACGCTCGACGGGCTGGCCGTCCGCTTCGGTCTCGAGGGGGAGCGGGTCGGCGAGGTCGTGGCCGGTGCCGTGCTCAAGCACGCCCGCGACTTCAACCTGGTCCGCGAGAGCGTCCTCGGCTCCAGGCTGGCGCCCGAGACGCCCGCGACCGACATCCAGCAGGCGTGCGGCACCGGCCTCCAGGCGACCATCCAGGTCGGCAACAAGATCGCCCTGGGCCAGATCGACGTGGGGATCGCGGGAGGTACGGACACGACGTCCGACGCGCCGGTGGCGATCAGCGACGCGCTGCGCAAGAAGCTGGTCCGGGTGAACAGTGCCCGCGACATGCGCGCCCGGCTGACGGCGCTGTCGCAGATCCGACCGGGTGACATCGGCCTCGACATCCCGAAGAACGGCGAGCCGCGCACCGGCCTGTCGATGGGCGAGCACGCCGCCCTGACCGCGCTGGAGTGGAAGATCGGCCGCGAGGAGCAGGACGCGCTGGCGGTCGCGTCGCACCAGCACCTCGCGGCGGCGTACGACGCCGGGTTCCTCGACGACCAGGTGACGGCGTTCCGCGGGCTGGAGCGGGACCAGAACCTGCGACCGGACTCCTCGCTCGAGAAGCTCGCCACCCTCAAGCCGGTGTTCGGCCGCGGCGAGGCCGCCACCATGACGGCCGGCAACTCCACGCCGCTCACCGACGGCGCCTCGGCGGTGCTGCTCGCCTCGGAGGACTGGGCGTCGACGCGTGGCCTGGAGCCGCTGGCCTACCTGGTCGCCTCGGAGACGGCCGCCGTCGACTACGTGCACGGCGGCGAGGGCCTGCTGATGGCGCCGGCGTACGCCGTGCCCCGGATGCTGGAGCGCGAGCGGCTGTCGCTGCAGGACTTCGACTTCTACGAGATCCACGAGGCGTTCGCGTCCCAGGTGCTGGCGACGCTGAAGGCCTGGGAGGACCCGGTCTTCTGCAAGGAGCGCCTGGGCCTCGACAACCCTCTCGGCCCGATCGACCGGACCCGCCTCAACGTCAACGGCTCGTCCTTGGCGGCCGGGCACCCGTTCGCCGCGACCGGCGGCCGGATCGTCAACGTGGCCGCCAAGCTGCTCGCCCAGCAGGGCTCCGGGCGCGCGCTGGTCTCCATCTGCGCCGCCGGTGGCCAGGGCGTGGTGGCGATCCTGGAGCGCTAGACCGTTCCCCCTGCGGGCCCGGTGTGCCTGGCTGTCGCTGTCGGCCCGGGTGCTGTAACAGCACGTTTGTCGCTCTTCCCTACTGTTCGAACGGCCGTGGAGTCGAACGAACGTGCTGTTACAGCTCGCGCGTCGATGCACTCGAACAGCGGCCGCGGTGAGGTTTCGAGACTAGATCCGCCCTCGGGCGGCGGCCAGGGCGGTCGCGACCATGTGCTGCTTGACCTGGTCGGCCGTGATCTCGCCGACGACGGGTACGCCGGGCGCGGACTCGCGGATCACCAGGCCGGAGCGGGCGAGCATCAGGGCGCCGAGGCCGCTGGCGTACAGCGTGTTGGCCAGCAGGGTGGCGTCCTTGACCTTGAAGTCACCGGCGGCGACGCCGTCCTCGATGACGCCGGCCAGGCTGCGCAGGCACGCCGCCATCCCACGGCCGAGCTTGAGCAGGGCACGCTCGGAGACCTCGTCGAGCAGCTCGGTTCCGGGCCGCCGCATCAATGCCTGCGCGCAGTCGACGAACGCCGGGTGCCCGAGGGCGTAGTCCGCGAACGTCGTCACGACGGCCGTCAGCCGGGTCTCGGGGGTGCGCGCCTTCCGGGCGGCGGACTCGAGCTGTACGGCGAGCTCGTCGAGGTAGCTGACCATGGTCAGCGCGAAGAGGTCCTCCTTGCCGGTGAAGTGCCGGTAGACGATCGCCCGGTTGACCCCCACCGCCCGGGCGATGTCGTCGATGTAGGCCTCGCGCACCCCCTTGTCGTCGAACAGCGCCCGGGTCGCCGCGACGATCTCCGCCTCACGTGCCCGGCGGCGCGCCGCGGCCGCCGTACGACGGCCGCTGGACTCGGACGGGGCTGGCACGGGCTCATGCTAGGGCGCAGCGACCGAGGCCTGCGGCCCTCCCCGAGTGAGGGAGGGCCGCCCCCGCTCAGAGCTGTTGCGCCAGCCCGACGATGTGGTCCAGCGGGTCGGCGATCAGCGCGAACGAGACGCCGGGGACGTTGACCGGCTCCTGCACGACGCGCCCGCCGAGGCGGGTCGCGTTGGCGATCGCGTCGGCCATGTCGTCGACACCGACGAAGAACGTGACCAGGTCGCTGTCGCCCTGGAGGGGGCTGATGGCGGTGTAGAGGGCGTCCGGCACACCGGTGTCGACGAAGGTGTAGCCGGGGTAGGCACCCTCCGTCGGGTAGGTCCAGCCGAACAGCTCACCGAAGAAGGCGCGGGTGGCGTCCGGGTCGCTCGAGCGGATCTCTGCGTGCACGATGGGGTGACTCATGATGACCTCCTGGTAGGCGGGCCACCGGGTGGATGACCTCGTGCCAGATCGGCGCGCGAGGAAGCCTCCGATCGACACCTCGCACCCACCAGTTCGCGATGAGAGCAGAATTTCTGCCAGGTCAGCGGGAGAGCACCTCGGCGTACCCATCGGAGCCCGGGCGGGACGGCTGCGGTTGCTCGACGTCGTTTCCGCGCCGGCGCCTGGTCCACATCAGGGTCAACAGCGCTCCGACAGCGAGCCCGCCCGCGGCCCCGCCGAGCGCGTCGATCCACGCGTCGCCAGCCGCTGTCGTCGGTTCGCTCGCGGCTGCGGCAGGCGCGTTGCTGACGGGTGCTCCGGCGACCCCGTCGAACCCGGGGTCCTTCGACGCCTCGGTCCCGAGGCCGAGCTCGCCGAGCAGCTCGGCGAGCCGGGCACCGTCGGCCGGCTGGTGCCACACGACGGGGCTGCCCCACATCGGCGTCGTCCCGTCCCAGGCCTGCGTCGAGATCCAGGGACCGTCCTTCCCGCCCAGGTAGATCCGGTCCACCCGCCAGGGGCTCACGTCGTGGATCAGCCAGGTGACGGTGACGCCTGCGCCCAGCTCGTGGCCGGCGCCGCCCTTCTCCCCGTCGAAGGTGCCGCCCGGTTCGTTCATGCCGACGAGGCCGGCGAGCTCGTCGTACTCGGGATCGGTGTAGTAGAGCGAGGAGGTCGTCCCGGCCCCCGGCACGGACAGCAGAGCGCTCGTGGGCCCACCCTTGGCCGCCGCAGGTGCGGCCGTGAGCAGGAGCGCGGACAACAAGGCGGCGGTGAGCCCAGCACTTCGGGCGAGGTCGGTACGCATGCTCGTGGTACACCGCCGAGGGCGGAGCGGGTTCCCGCGCATGGGGTCAGTCCTCGTACGGCGTGGCGGACTCGCCGATCTCGACCGCACGCGCGAGGCTGAGGTCGCCTTCCAACCGCATCGTGACGTCCCCGACCGGCCAGATCAGGGTGTGGCCCGCCAACCGTGCGGACTCCGTCCGGGGCCTGCCCTCGTCGTCGAGGATCACCACGTCGTGCGGCCTCTCGAACCACAGCCCGTCGGTGCCTCCGACCGCGGCGTACTCGACGCCCGGCGACGTCTTGGCCATCGCGAAGTCGAGCCGGCCGTCGAACTGGTCGAGGCGTACGACGCCCTCCGCGGTGGACCAGCTCATCGAGACGATCACCCGGTCCTCGGAGACATCGACCGCGTCGGGCTCGCCGAGGTCGGCCGGCACCAGCAGGACGAAGTCGACCAGGCCGGCCGCTTCGACGACGGTCATCCGACCCTCCACCGGTGGTGGTGGCGGCGCCTCGTCGCCACGGGACGGACCGCGCTGGACGATGACCCCCGCGAACCCGAACCAGTCGGCGACGGCGGCCCGGACGGGTGGCGTGGCCAGCAGGGCCACGAGCACGGCTACCCCGGCGACCACCGCCCGCCGTCGCCACGACGACCCGAGGTCGACAAGGCGTCGGGACCAGTGGGACGGCCCCGAGGTGGCGGGAGTCGGCAGCGGTTCGACGCGGTCCAGGACGCTCCGTGCGAGGTCGGCGGACGGTCCCGGCACGGAGGCACCTCGACCCAGCAGCATCAGGTCGTGGACCAGGGCTTCGTGGTCGGTCATGGGGCGTCAGCTCCGTCGCGCGTCGAGTCCGGTACGTCGTCGAGGCTTGCCTGCAGGCGGCGCAGCGCCCGGTGCAGTCGCGACTTGACCGTGCCCCGCGGCCACCCGAGCACGGCCGCCGTCTCCGCCTCGTCCAGGTCGAGCAGGTAGCGGCAGACCACCACGTCACGCTGCGGCCCAGGGAGCACGGCGAGTCCGCGCACCAGGGTGGCCCGGCGCTCGACGTCGAGCACGGCGTCCGCGGGGTCGTCGGGCCTTGCGAGGACGAGCGGTTCGGAACGCTGCCAGGCCCGCCGTTCGCGGGCCGAGCGCCGGCCCGTGCCACGGTGCAGGTTGCGGGTCTCGTTGGCCACGATCCGCAGCAACCACGGACGGAACGGCGCGCCGGGACGCACGCTGCCGAGAGCGGCGTACGCCTTCACGAATGCCTCCTGCACCACGTCCTCCGCGTCCGCGCCGGCTCCGAGCAGGGCCGCTGTCCGGATCGCCATCCGGGCATGCCGCTCCACCAGGCGTGCGTAGGCCTCCGTGTCGCCGGCGCACACCCGGGCGACGATCTCGGTGTCCTCCGGCTCGGTGTCCAGGTGAGAGGTCCCTCCCGCGGCTGCCAGCCTGTCTACACCGCCGCGCGCCCTCGGGTTCCAGGAGCAGAATCCGAGGCCGGCACTGAAACGGGGGCGACGACCGAGCCTGCCGCCGGCTCAGCCCGGACTAGACGATGGCGCCACCTCCGCCACGGGCATGCGTTCCTGCCTCGTGGTTCTCCTTGCCACACCGCACGCAGCGCAGGAAGGTACCCGTGGCTTCACCGTCGGCCGTCGGGGGATAGGCGACCTTCCCCCAGTGGTGGCCCGCCAGCTTGCAGACCGTGAACCGCTTCAGGTTGTTCATGACGGTCAGTCTCGCTCACGGGCGCGAACCCGAGCGCGATGCTTCAGGCGAACCCGACGGCTGTCGCCACGCGCTCCAGCTGGACGATGGGGTCGCGGATCGGCCAGAGCAGTACTTCCCGGGCGCCGGCGGCGGCGTACGCGGCGAGCGCCTGTGAGCAGTGCTCGGGGCTCCCGATCGGCAGGTGCCCCAGCTCTGCAGGGTCGCGGCCGAGGGTGGGAGCGAGGATGTCGTCGAGCACCCGCTCGGCCTCGTCACGGCTCTCGGTCACGTAGAGCCAGGCGGTGGCGACGGCGTCCGGGAAGGTCTCGGGGTCGCGGCCGGCCCGCTGCAGATGTCCGTCGAGGCGGGAACGCGCCTCGGCGTACTGGTCGGGGGTGGCGTTGTAGGCCGACGCCATCCAGCCGTCGGCGATCGGAGCTGTGGCCGCGATCCTGCGGTCCGAGCTCCATGCGCCGAACCAGATCTGCGGGTGCCGGTCGGGGAGCGGCGCCAGGCGGGGAACGTCCGTGTAGAAGCGACCGGCTTCCGTCGGCTCGCCGCGGACCAAGGACGCCACGCACCGCATGGCCTCGTCGAAGCGAGCCCAGCGCTCCTCGAACGGGACGCCCACGGCGTCGTAGTCCACCCGGCTCGACCCCGGTCCCAGCCCTCCGACGACCGGCCCCTCGGCGAGAGCCGCCAGCGTCGACAGCGTCTTGGCGACCACCACGGGATGGCGCACCACCGGCAAGGTGATGCTGGTGGCGAGGACCATGTCCCCGGCCTCGGCCATCACCCCGGCGAGCGCGGTGGGGCCGTCGAGCCAGGGATGTCGCCAGAAGAGGTGGTCGTTCGCCGAGACCGTGACGAACCCGAGGTCCCGGGCTTCCCGCACGTACGCCGTGAGCCCCGCGAGGCTCGACGAGCCATCCCCGAAGTCGGCCAACGGCAGATGCACGCCCAGCCTCATGGGCCGAACATCTCCTTCACCATGGCCAGGGTGTCGGCCTCGTCGGGCGACTTGTCGTCGCGGTACCTGACAACGCGCGCAAACCTGAGCGCGATGCCGCCGGGGTAGCGAGTCGACCGCTGGATGCCGTCCAAGGCGATCTCGACGACCTGCTCGGGGCGGACCGGGACGACGTAGTGGGCCTTGACGTCGCCCGGCTCGAGCGCCAGGTCGGTGAACCGCTCGGTCTGCCAGGCCAGCATCTCGTCGGTCATCCCCTTGAACGTCTTGCCGAGCATCACGAATCCGTCGCCGTCGTCGGCCCGGGCGCCGAGGTGGATGTTGGACAGCCAGCCCTCGCGGCGCCCCGAGCCCCACTCGACGGCGAGCACGACCAGGTCCAGGGTGTGCACCGGCTTGACCTTGACCCAGGCGGAGCCGCGGCGGCCGGCGTCGTACGGCGCCTCGACCGACTTCACGACGACGCCCTCGTGGCCGAGGGCCAGGGCATGGTGCACGAACTCGCCCGCCGCGGCGGGATCGTCGGTGGTGACACTCGGCGTGCGGTGGCGCTCCGGGACGAGCTCGGCGAGGGCGGCCCAGCGTTCGGTGCCCGGACTGTCCAGGAGGTTGGTGCCGTCGAGGTGGAGCAGGTCGAAGAAGTACGGCGTCACGTGCACGCCGCTGTCCATGGCCGTCCGCGAGGCGGTCTCCTGGAACGGTCGCGGCCGGCCGTCGTCGGTCAGCGCCAGTGCCTCGCCGTCGAGGACGAGCCTGTCGGCGGGGAGCGCTCGCACGATCTCGACCACCTCGGGGAGCCGGTCGGTGATCACGTCGAGCGAGCGGGTGGCGATGAGGACGTCGTCGCCGTCCTTGTGGACCTGGATGCGGATGCCGTCGAGCTTGGTGTCGATGGAGACCCGGCCTCCGCCGGCCTTGGTCATCGCGGCTGCCACGTCCGGTGCGCTGGAGGCCAGCATCGGGAGGACCGGGCGGCCGACCTCGAGGCCGATCTCGGCGAGCGCGGCCTCTCCCTCGAACGCCGCCGCCGCCATCGGGACGGTCCCGCCGGCGAGCATCGCGGCACGCCGCACGGCCTTGAGCGGTGCGCCGCTCGCGGCCGCGAGGCCCTCCTGGACCAGCGCGTCGAGGGCTCCCTGACGGACGTTGCCCGTGATCACGCCGCGCAGCCAGTGCTGCTCGTCCGCGGTGGCTCGGCCCAGGAGGTCCTTGACGGCCGCGGCCCGGGCCGCCTGGGAGCCCTGCCCCGACAGCGCGGCGATCTCGCTCGAAGGCCGCGTGCACCTCGGCCACGGTCAGGCTGGGCTCATCCGCCGGAGGCGGCGGCGAGCCGATGCCGCGCCAGCCGACGCCGGTGCGACGCTGGAGGAGCGTGCCGCCGAGGTACGCGACGACCACCTCGAGATCGTCGGTGTCGGCCTCCCTCAACGCCTCCGCCAGGGCCGCCACCTTGGCCTTGCGGGACCGGGTGGCCGCCACGGCCTGCGAGGTCTCCACGATCCGGGCGAGCAGCACGGTGCCATTCTGTCCCGGCCCGCCGACAGGGCATGTGTGGGTCGTGTGCCTGAGGACGCGCCATAGCGCGTTCTCAGGCACACGACCCGAAGAAGGGCGGGCTCAGGAGCCGATGCGCGTCCGTACTTCGTACAGCTCGGGGAAGAAGGTCAGGTCGAGCGCGCGCCGCAGGAAGTCGACGCCGGACGAGCCGCCGGTGCCGGTCTTGTGGCCGATCGTGCGCTGCACGACCTGGAGATGGCGGAACCGCCACTCCTGGAAGTTGTCCTCGAGGTCGACGAGCTCCTCGCACGTCTCGTACACGCCCCAGTGCTCCTCGGGCGCGGCGTACACGGCCGCGAAGGTGTCCACCAGCGCCGGCACGAGCCGGTAGGGCTGGGACCAGTCACGGTCCAGGAGCGAGGCGGGTACGGCGTACCCGCGGCGCGCCAGGTACGCCAGGAACTCGTCGTACAGGCTCGGCTCGTGCAGCAGCTCCTCGAGCTCGGCCTGCGCCGAGGGCTCGTGCGAGAACACCTTGACCATGTCGGCGTTCTTGTTGCCGAGGAGGAACTCCACCTCGCGGTACTGCGCCGACTGGAACCCCGAGGATGTCGCGAGGAAGGGCCGGATCAGGGCGTACTCCGACGGCGTCATCGTCGCCAGCACCGACCATTGGTCGGTGAGCACGTGCTGGACGTGCTTGACCCGCGCGAGCCGCTTGAGCGCGGGGGACAGGTCGTCGGTGGCCAGCAGCGAGCGCGCCGACCGCAGCTCGTGGACCAGCAGCTTGAGCCACAGCTCGGAGGTCTGGTGCTGGACGATGAACAGCAGCTCGTCGTGCTGGGGCGGCTGGCTCTGCGGCTGCTGGGCGGCGAGCAGGAGGTCGAGCCGCAGGTAGTCGCCGTACGACATCTGGGCGCCGAAGTCGCGCTCGATGCCGGGCTCGAGGCTGCGCACATTCTGGGGCACGTTCTCGGGCTCGTTCTCGGGCTCGTTCTCCACGCCGACAAGGTAGTCGGACCGCCCGGGTAGCGTGCGGCACGTGGGTGAGTCGAGCCGGGTGCGTGTCTGGACTCCCGACTGGCCGTGCCCCGTCGGCGGCATCCTCCGCCAGCAGCGCCGGGGCGGCGGCGACCCGACGTACAAGACCGAGGGGCACGGCGGGGCCGCCCGTCACTGGCGCGGCATCCGGACGCCGTCCGGGCCGGCCACCCTGCTCGTCCAGGCCCGCCCGGGGCTGGGCGAGGTGCACGCCGAGGCCTGGGGTCCCGGTGCCGACTGGGCGCTGGACCACGTGCCGTCGCTGCTCGGCGCCGACGACGACCCGGCCGGGTTCGAGCCGCGGCACCCGGTCATCGTGGAGATCCACCGCAGGTACGCTCACTGGCGGCTCGGCCGCACTGATCGCCCGTTCGAGGCGCTCGTCCCGTCGATCGTCGAGCAGAAGGTGACCGGCAAGGAGGCGTTCGCCGGGTTCCGCTCCCTGGTGCACTTCTTCGGCGAGCGGGCGCCGGGCCCGGGCCGGGAGCGCAAGATCTGGCTCCAGCCCAGCGCCGACCGGATCCGCACCATCCCGTCGTGGGACTGGCTGCGGATCCACATCGGCCCCGACCGCTCCCGCACCCTCGTCACCGCCGCCCGGGTCGGCGACGCCCTCGACCGGATCACGCCTGAGGACGCCGACGCCAAGCTCCGGGCCCTGCCCGGCGTCGGCGTGTGGACCAGCGCGGAGGTGAGGCAGCGCGCGTTCGGCGACGCGGACGCCGTCAGCTTCGGCGACTACCACGTCGCCAAGGATGTCGGTTGGGCGCTGCTCGGCCGCCGCATCGACGACGAGGAGCTGGCCGGGCTGCTGGAGGAGTGGCGCCCGCACCGCGGCCGTGTGCAGGCGTACGTCGCCCTGGCCGGACTCGGGGCCCCTCGCCGCGGCCCGCGGATGTCCCTCCCGACGCACCTCCCCAGCCCGCTCGGTCGCTAGATGGACCTGCACGGCCCGCAGGCTCAGACCGGCAGCGGGCGCTCCTCCACGGACGCCCGGGCCTCCTCCAGCAGGATCCGTTGTGCGTCGCGGTACCTCCGGTCCGCCTCCTTGGCGCTGTCGCCGACCGCGGTGAGCCCGATCCGGCCGTGCTCGGTGAGGCAGCTGATCATGTGGAAGACGATGCCGACCTGACGGGACTGGTCGAAGTGCAAGCCGTGGCGGGCCACGATGTCGAACAGGTCGCTCGGCATCAGCCCACGCAGATCCTCGGACTCCAGATGGTCGGTGGCGACCAGGTGCTTCTCGTGCCCGCGCGGCGTCAGGAAGAGCGCCGTCGTCGGGTCGTAGCGGCCGTCGGTGAGGAACTGCAGGGTCAGGAAGGGGTGGGTCGTGCCGCCCTTGCGGAGGTTCAGCTCGATCGCGTACGACGCCCAACCGCCGTCGGTGCCCCGTACGACGACGAAGTCCACCGCGAACCTCCCGAGCGCGCCCTCGCGCGCCAGCTGCTGGCCGATCAGCTCGGCGTCGTGGGTGATCAGCCGGGCGTACTCGGGGGCGGCCGGGAACACACACCCGAGGTAGGTCTGTCCGCTGTCCCCACCCAGCAGCTGGTCGTGCGTCGAGAGCAGCTCGACCTTGCCTCCGGGCTGCACCCGCAGCTGCACGCTCGGGCTCTCCAGCTCGGTCCCGACGATGCGCTCCTCGACGATGCCGGCGCCCTCGGCGAACTTGGCGACGTAGACCTCGAACGGGACCTTCTTCGACTCCAGCTCCATGTCTCTCAGCCGCTGCATCACCTGTGGTCGCTCGTCGGAGGCGCCGGGCGAGGGGAGCCCGGAGAGGCGGACGACGGCATTGCCCGACCCGGAGACGCCTTCGTTGAGCTTGACGATGGCGCTGTCCATGGTCGGCCGCTGGGCGCGCATGGACACGAGCGCGTCGGCCAGGTCGTCGAGCGTGTGCAGGTCCTCCGCGCCGAGTGGATGAGGCACCCCCACCTCGGCGAACAGCCGACGGCAGCCCGTCTTCGACCCGAGCGGGGCGAGCCGGGGGTCGGCGCCGTACATCGGGATGCCCAGCGAGAGGGCGACGTCGCGCTCGAGCTCCGTGGTGTTGTACGGGATGATGTGCGAGCGATCGGGGTTGGGGACCATCGACGCGATCCTGGCCAGCAGGCGTGGCCGCTCCAGCAGCTTCTCGCTCAGTGACCGCCCGGACGAGTCGTGGACGGCCACGAGCGACAGCCGGCTGCGGGCGTGGCTGGGGATCACACCGGGGAGGAGGGCCAGGTAGTACTCGATGATCTCCGGTGCGATCGGCATCGACGTCACGTAGACCATGCGCAGCCGGGGCTGGCGCAGGAGCATCAGCAGGAACAGGAAGCGTTCCTCCATCGCCTGCGTCATGCTGCCGCTGGACGCCACGGCCCGATCCAACGTGATCGAGGGGACGACCACGACCGACTCGTCGTCGTGGTTGAGACGCATGGAGTCCCACACGCCGAACATCCGTGCCTGGAGGTCGTCGAATCGCGCGTAGCGCTCCTCCTCGGAGAGGGAGGACAGCACGTCCGGACCGGCGGGTTCCGCCGTCCACAGGTCGCCGGTCACGACGGGGTCCGCGAGTTGTCGACGCCTCGGACGCTGAACGTGCGGACACCGCGACTGAGACCCTTCAGCTCGCGCGTGCCGGCGTCCTCGCCGATGACGAGCGGCCCGGCGGTCGAGAACACGCGCTCGGTGACGAGGATCTGCCACGGCTCGGCGATGTCGCACAGCCGGGCCGCCACGTTGGTGACGCTCCCGATCGCGGCGTAGTCGAACCGGCCGTCGAAGCCGATCTTGCCGATCGTCGCGTAGCCCTGCGAGATCGCGACGCTCATCGCGAGGTCGTGACCCTGCCTGGCCCAGCCCTCGGCCAGGCCCCGGACACGCGTGCGCATCGCCAGCCCCATCCGGATCGCCCGCAGGGCCCCGTCGTCGCAGCGGACCGGGTCGTTGAAGAAGACCATCAGGCCGTCGCCCGTGAACCGCTCGAGCGTGCCCTCGAACCGGAAGATCAGGTCGCCGAGGGCCTCGTGGTACTCGGTGAGGACCCCCATCACCTCCTCGGGCTCGCTCGACTCGGCGAACGGCGTGAAGCCGCGCATGTCGCAGAAGACGACCACGATCTCGCGGCGGTGGCTCTCGAGGAACGACTCGTCGCCGGAGTCGACGATCAGCTCCGCCAGCTGGGGCGACAGGAAGCGCCGCAGGCGGCCCATCCGGTCGAGCTGGTCGACCTGCGTCTCGACGCGGGTCTCCAGCTCTCGGTTCCACGCCGTGAGCTCGTCGGCCTGGCGCTTGATCGTGTCCTGGTAGCGCTTGATCCGGGCGAGGGACGCGACCCGGGCGAGCAGCTCGCTCTGGTTGACCGGCTTGGTCAGGAAGTCGTCGGCGCCCGCCTCCAGGGCCTTGACCTTCTGCTCGTCGCCGCTCGCCGTCACCATCACGACCGGCAGGTAGGCGGTGTCGACCTGCTCGCGGATCCGCCGGCACACCTCGTAGCCGTCCATCCCCGGCATCACGATGTCCAGGAGGACGAGGTCGATCTCGGAGTCGGCGATCGCCTTCAGCGCCTCCTCACCGGACTCGGCGGTCCTGACGTCGTAGCCGCGCGGGGTCAAGATGGCGTCGAGCAGCCTGATGTTCGCCGGCTGGTCGTCGACGACCAGCACCGTGGCGGCCGCCGCGGGGGCGTCGTTCACTTCCGGCCTCCCAGCTCGATGAAGTCTCGGACCTGCTGGGGAAGCGCGCGGGCGCTGATCGGCTTCTCGACGTAGCCGTCGAAGCCCGACGCGAAGGCCCGCTCGCGGTCGTCGGACATCGCGAAGGCCGTCACCGCCACGACCGGGACGCTGGGCTGGTCCGTGGCCGACCGGATCTGGCGCAGTGCCTCGGCGCCGTCGATGCCGGGGAGCTGGAGGTCCATCAGGATGAGGTCGGGGGAGGCCTCCCCCGCGAGGCGCACGCCCTCCTCGCCCGACAGGGCCTCGATCACGGCGTAGCCGGAGAACTCGAGGACCGCCCGGATCAGCTTCATGTTCTTGGGGTTGTCCTCGACGACCAGGATCGTGTGCTCGTTCATCCGCCCGTCCCTGCAATGGGTGCCGTGTCCGTCTCCTGAGCCGGCGGTCGGGATGATCCGGGCAGGAACGCGACGGTCGTCAGCGCTGCCCTCAGGTCTTCCCGGCTGATCGGCTTCACGAGGTACGCCGCGGCCCCGAGAGCCGCGCCGCGCGCCCGCTCGTCGACGATCGAGGCGACGATGATGGGGATGTCCCGGGTCCCGGGGTCGGCCTTCAGCGCCTCGAGCACGGCCCAGCCGTCGATCCCCGGGAGCCGGATGTCGAGGAGGACGGCCGCGGGGTGCACCCGGCGGACCGCCTCGAGGCCCGACGGACCGTCCCGCGCCACCGTGATGCCGGCGGCCATCCCGGACAGGTAGACCGTCAGCAGCTCGAGCGACGGCCGGTCGTCCTCGATGACGACCACCTCGCCCACCAGGGGCGGCTGACCGGACTCGTCGCGCCGCTCGCCGCTTCTCTGCGGGCAGGGAGAAGCCGAACGTGCTGCCCACGCCGACCTTGCTGTCCAGCCACATGCGGCCACCGAGGAGCTCGACCAGGCGCTTGGAGAGCGTGAGCCCGAGCCCGGTCCCCTCCTCGCGCGAGCTGCCGCGCCCGCCCTGCTGGAACGACTCGAAGATCCGCTTCTGGTCCGCCTCGGGCACTCCGATGCCGCTGTCGGTCACGGTGATCTCGAAGTCCGCGCCGCGGCGGCGGGCGCGGACGACCACGGACCCACCAGAACCGGTGAACTTCACCGCGTTGGTCACCAGGTTGAGCACGATCTGCTTGAGGCGGAGCACGTCGGAGTGCACGACGTCGATGTCGTCGGCGACGTCGAGGGACAGATCGACCCCTTGCGTGGCTGCCCGCTCGCGCAGCATGGCCGCTGCCTCCTCGAGAACGGACCGCAGGTCGATGGACGAGTACTCCAGGGCCATCTTCCCGGCCTCGATCTTCGAGAGGTCGAGGATCTCGTTGAGGAGCTCCAACAGGTGGCGACCCGACCCGTGGATGTCGTGCAGGTACTCCTCCTGCCGTTCGTTGAGCTCGCCGAACATCCGCTCGAGGAGCACCTCGGAGAACCCGAGCACCGCGTTCAGCGGCGTCCTGAGCTCGTGGGACATGCTGGCGAGGAACTCCGACTTGTGCCGACTGGCCAGCTCCAGCTCCAGGCTCTGCTCCTTCAGCTCGCGGAAGAGCCGGGCGTTCTGCAGCGCGAGGGCCGACTGGCTCGCAAACGTCTCGAGCAGGTCGACCGTGTCATCGGTGAAGTCGCCGGTTCGCTTCCGGCGGATGACGAGCGACCCGACGATGCGGCCTTCGCGGAGCATCGGCACCGCGACCAGTGATCGCCAGCCGTCGTCGTACAGGATCTGCAGGTGCGGGTCGAGCGGGACGGCGTCCAGGTCCGGCACGGCGATCGGTCGGCGCTCCCGGGCGGCGCGTCCCACGAGAGTCTGGTCGACATCGATGCGGATCGAACGAAGCCGCTCGATGACGGCGGGCGCCGTGCGATAGGCGCTGCGCACGATGAAGCAGCGCTCCTGTTCGACGTACTCCATGATCGAGCCGCCGTCGGTCTCCGAGAGCTCGACGGCGTGCTTCGCGATCGTGGACAGCACGTCGTCGATGTCCAGGCTGGAGTTGACCGCCTCACCGACCTCGCGCAGCGCCTCGAGCTCGTCCACCTTCTTCGCCAGCTGGGAACCTCTGGCCTCCAGCTCCTGGACCAGCTTGATGGTGTTCACCGCGATCGCCGCTTGCGCGGCGAATGCGGACACGATGGCCATCTCGCGCTCGTCGAACGGGGCGACCTCCTGTCGCCACACGTTCAGCGCGCCGACGACCTTGTCCTCCAGGAGCATCGGCGCTCCCATGATGGTGCGATAGCCGGAGACGCGCTGGAGGTCGTGCCGGCCGTAGGCGGCGTCGGCCAGCACGTCGGGGATCTGCTGGGCTCTCTGGTCGAGCGCCACCCGGCCGACCAGCGAGTCCCGGTCCAGGGGCATCGGGTGCTCGGTGTAGTACTGGATCGAGTCCTCGGTCAGCCCGACCGCCTTGATCATCGTGAAGACGTCGTCGTCCAGCACGTACAGGTGGGCTCCCTGTGACCGGCAGAGCCGACGTGCGCTCTCGACGAGTGTCGTCAGGACAGCGTCCGGGTCGGCGGCCGAACGTCCCAACGCCGAGAGCACCTCGTTGGCGGCCGAGAACTGGTCGGACAGGTCGACGAAGTTCTTCAGGACGCGGGCGTGCTCCTGCGCATCGACGGTGCCCGAGGACGTCGGCGGCTCTGCCATCGCAACCTCCCCCCGCCCGTACGGCTTGCGGTGGTGGTCTTCGAGTCTCCTCATCTTGGCCAGATGCGGCAACCACTTACCCGGGTGAAACCGCTCTCGACGGCTCGATCACAGCAGCGGACGCAGCGGTGCCAGCACGAACTCGGTGAACTTGCGGTGCAGGTCACGGGCGTCCCACTCGTCGAGGGTCAGCTCGAGGCAGTTGGACTCGTCGACGGTGAAGATCTCCTCCAGGACCGTCGCCAGCGAGGAGTCGATCACCTCGACGTTGATCTCGTAGTTGCCGCGGAGCGAGAGCCGGTCGACGTTCGCCGTGCCGACCGTCGACCAGGACCCGTCGACCGTGCAGGTCTTCGCGTGCACCATCGCGTCGCGGAACCGCATGATCCGCACGCCGGCGTGCAGGAGCTGCCAGAAGTAGCCGCGGGAGATCCAGTCGGCCACGATGTGGTTGGACTTCAGGGGGAGGAGCAGGCGTACGTCGACCCCGCGCCGAGCGGCACGGGTCATGGTGTCCACGAAGTCCTGGTCGGGGATGAAGTACGCACAGGTCATCCAGATGTTGCGGCTGGAGCGATCCATCGCCTCGAGATACATCCCGCGGATGGGGAACACCATCAGCCGCGGCACGTTGCGGTGGAAGCGCAGCTGCGGCTCCCACGTCGACGCCGTCTCGAGCAGCAGCGGCCGCTCGCTGGGCCCGAAGCGCCTGCGCCGGTTGAGGTTCCAGAAGTCGGCGAAGGCCCGCTTCAGGTCCCACACCCCAGGCCCGGTGACGCGGACGTGGGTGTCGCGCCACTCGGTCGCGTACGCCGTGCCGACGTTGTACCCGCCCACGAAGCCGACCGAGTCGTCGACGACCAGGATCTTGCGGTGGTCGCGGCCGTAGCGGCGCAGGTCGAAGAACCGCCAGCCGGCCGTGTAGACGGGGTACTTGAGCACCTTCAGGTTGCTCGGGAACCGCTTGAACGCCGGCGAGACCACCAGGTTCGCGAACGCGTCGTAGATGCAGTACACCTCGACGCCACGGTCGGCCGCCGCGGTCAGTGCGTCCTTGAACTGCTGGCCGACCTCGTCGCTCTTCCAGATGTAGGTCTCGAACAGGATCTGCCGCTGGGCCCCCTCGATGGCCGCGAGCATGTCGTCGTACAGGTCGGCGCCGAAGGTGTACGTCGTCACCTCGCCCTGACCTACGGAGACGGTCGCCGGCTTCGTCGTCGGGAACGGCTTGGCCTTCTTGCCGCGGCGGCGGTACGAGTCGAGCAGCGTCAGCCCGATGGCCACCGCGAACGGCGCGACGAGGACCGCGACCAGGGTGCGCCGGATCACCGTGCGCAGTCGCTCGTCGGTGGATGGCCCGGCCACCCGGCCAATCTAGCCAGGCAGCTCAGGTCCACCGGCCTCGTCGAGCGACAGGTGGACGTCGACCATCAGCCGGTCGGCCAGCTTCTCGAGGGCCTCGCGCAGGTCGTGGATGCTGGCGGACTCCGGTGCCACGAGCACGGCTCGTGCCTCGAAGAGCTTCCCTCCAGCCATGGGGGCGTCGGTGAGCTCGGTGACCAGGTCCTCGATGCTCACGCGGTTCGCCGCCAGGAGCGCCGAGATCTCGGCGATGATGCCCGGTCGGTCGGCCCCGACGAGCTCGAGCTCGAACCTGACGGCCGGCCGCTCGACCGGCTCGTCGGTCCGCTCGACGAGCACGTGCAGGCCGTCGTCCTCCAGGGCGAGCAGGTCCTCGATGATGGCGTCCGACTCGGCGTCGGGCACCGAGACCACCACGATGCCGGCGAACTTGCCGGCGGCTTGCGACAGCTGGCTGTGCTCCCAGCTGCCGCCGCGAGCGCTGATCGCCCCGGAGATGGCCGAGACAAGGCCGGGCCGGTCGTCACCGTGGACGGTGAGCACGAAGCGGGCCATGCACGCAGGCTAGGGCACCCGGCCGGTGCCTAGGGGTGGACGCTTGCCTGTTGGAGCACCCGGTCGGCGATGTAACGGGCGTCCCGCCAGGCACCGCCCACGAGCATCGAGTAGAAGCCCCGCTGGAAGAGCAGGCCCATGAAGTACAGGCCCGGCTGCTCCGGCACCACGCCGCCCTCGTCCCGCGGCCAGCCGTCGTCGCCGAGGACGGAGGGGTGGATGAACGAGAAGTCCTGGCGGAAGCCGGTGCACCAGACGACGTTGGCGACATCGAGCACCGTGCCGTCCTCCAGCATCGGCTTGCCGTCCTGGCAGCCGGTGGTGCGGGCCTCGAGGTGCTGCACGCCCGCAGCTGCGAGGTCGGCGAGCTTGACCCGCACGAGCGGTGCGCCACCCTGGCGGATCTCCGGCTGCATCCGCCGGCCCCACGGCCACCGGGTGGTGAGGACATGGTGGGCAAGGAAGAACAGCACCGCCGCCGGCACACGAGCCTTGCGCGTGTCGATGTCGATCGGGATCTCACCGGCGGGCTTGCCGGACAGCCACGTCTCGTGCCCCGCGCCGGCGAGCTCGAGGGCGATGTCGGCGCCCGACTGGCCCGCGCCGACCACGAGCACCGCGCCGGGCAGCAGCTGCGCGGGGTTGCGGTACGCGCTGGAGTGCAGCTGCCGGATGCCGGGGTCGAGCGAACGGGCTACCTCGGGGGTGCTCGGGTGGTGCTCGCCACCGGTGGCGACGACCACGCTGTCGGCCTCGAAGACGCCGCGGTTGGTGGTCACCACGAAGTGCCCGTCGACCCGCTCGACGCGGCTCACGTGCGTGCCGTGCCGGACGTCCATGCCGTACGTCGCGACGTACGCCTCGAGCAGGTCGCCCAGGTCCGCTCCGGTGGGGAAGTCGAAGGGGCGCATCGGCCAGGTCATGCCCGGGATGTGGTCGTACTTGGCAGGCGTGTTCAGGCGCAGTGAGTCGTAGCGGTGCCGCCACTGGTCGCCGACGCGCGCGTCCTGGTGGAGCACGACGCAGCGATGGCCGGCCAGGCCCAGGTAGTAGGCCGTGGTCAGGCCGGACTGGCCCGCGCCGATGATCACGGTCGGGATGCGTTGGGGACGCGCGGACGCGCCGTGGCTGGGACGAGGCTGGGCAGGCTGCTGGGCGGGCTGCTGGACAGGCTGCTGGGTGAGCTCGGTGTCGGTCATGGCAAGCGACGCTAGGGACGGCCGCCGGGTCGCCGCGTCGGGCGCGTGACCCAACTCCGCTTCGCGGGGAAATGGGTCGTTCTGTGCAGTGACCGCCTCATCGCACCGGTCGTACCCTGCGGACGTGAGCGACAGCGCGCTGCTGCGCGGCCGCGCGGCGTACGACGTCCGGGCCTGGGGCAGCTGCACCGACGCCCTCCAGGAGGCCGACCAGCACCAGGCCCTGGGCCTCGAGGACCTGCGCCTGCTGTCCATCGGCGCGTTCCTGGCGGGACGCGACGAGGAGAGCGAGGCGGCGCTGACCCGCGCCTACCGGCTGTGTGTCGAGGAAGAGAGGTGGGAGGAGGCCGCCACGTGCGCGTTCTGGCTCGCGTTCTCCGCGGCCCAGGTCGGTGAGGGCGCGCGCGCCAGCGGGTGGGTCGAACGCTGCCGCTCCCTGGTCGCGGACCACGACCTCCAGCAGCGGGGGCCGGGTCTCGCGCTCGATGCGCTCCGGGCACACGAGCTGGCGAGGGTGGGGGAGTTCGACGAGGCGCTGGAGCTGGCGAGCCGGAGTGCCGGCGCCGCGAGGACGGCGGGCGAGCTGGACGTCTGGACGCTGGCGCAGCTCGACGTCGGTCACTGCCTGGTCGGGATGCGGCGTGGGGCCGACGCGATCCGCGTGTTCGACGACGTGATGCTCGAGGTGACCGGAGGCGCGCTGAGCCCGCCGGTCACCGGCATGGCCTACTGCGGCGTGATCGCGGCGTGCCTCGACATGCGGGACCTGGCCCGGGCCCGCGAGTGGACCGCGGCCCTGGCCTCGTGGTGCAACGACGACAGTGGCGTGCCCTACCGGGGCTTCTGCCTCGTGCACCGGGCACAGATCATGGCGATGGGTGGCTCGTGGGGCGACGCCATGGCCGAAGCCCGGTCCGCGTGCGAGATGGCGCCCGAGCCGGCCCTCGGGCTGGCGTGGTACGCGATCGGCGAGCTGCACCGGCTGGTGGGGTCCTACGACGAGGCCGAGGACGCGTACCGCACGGCCAACGCACTGGGTCAGCAGCCGGAGCCCGGGCTGACGAGGATGCGGCTCGCGCAGGGCCGCCTCGACGTCGCCGCGGCGACGGCGCGGCGACTGCACGCGGAGACCCAGCGCACCGACCGGGCCGAGGTACTGGCGACGTACGTCGAGGTGATGCTCGCCGTTCACGACCTCCCGGCCGCCAGGGCCGCCAGCGACGAGCTCACGGCGATCGCCGCCGAGCACGACGTACCGGTGATCTCCGCGACAGCAGCAGAGGTGGCCGCCTCCGTCCTCGCCAGCGAGGGCGACCCGGGCGGCGCACTGCCTCTCCTCCGGCGGGCGTGGGAGGGCTGGCGCGGCCTCGGCATGCCGCACGACGGGGCTCGCGTGCGGGTCCGCATCGGTGACTGCTGCCGGGCCTTGGGCGACGAGAGCTCGGCCCAGATGGAGTACGACGCCGCGCGGCTCGTGTTCGAGCACCTCGGCGCGCGACCCGACCTCGAGGACCTCGACCGCCGCGCCGCCTTGCCGCACCGCACCGCGGGCGGCCTCACCGCCCGCGAGGTCGAGGTCGTGCGGCTGGTCGCCGCCGGCCTCACCAACCGGATCATCGCCGACCGGCTGTTCCTCAGCGAGAAGACCGTCGCCCGGCACCTGTCGAACATCTACGCCAAGCTCGACATCGGCTCGCGGGCCGCCGCGACCGCCTGGGCCTACGACCACCAGCTGGTGTGACCTGCCGGGGCTGCGTCTCGGCGGGCCGCTCAGGCCGGGTCGGGCAGGAAGTAGGCCAGCACCCGCACCCGGCGAGCGTCGGCGGGCACGTCTTCTGCAGCGCGGTTGAGGTACGGCTCGAGGACTCGCTCCAGCTCCACCTGGACGGCGTCCAGCTCGGCCGCGGTCAGGGTGACGCCGGCGTTGAACAGGCCGGCCGCCCCGGCCCACGCGTCATCGAGGCGCGGCTCGATCGACGCCACCCACTCGCGCGGGAGGTGCTCGACCGCGAGCAGCATGACGGAGCTGAGTGTGCGGGCGGCCGCGGCGGCCTCGCGGTCGTTCTCGGGCAGCTGGAGGAACACGCCACGGCCAGGGGATCGCCACAGCTCCTTGTCGCGCTCGGCCAGGCCGGCATCGCGGAGCACCTCGAGACGGGCGGCGACGTGCTCCTCTACCGAGTCCACCTCGGCGGCCACCTGCGCGAGCGTCGCCGGGCCGTTCCTCTGCAGCCAGGTGAACGCCGCGAGTGCGACGCCGTCGGCCAGGGCCCGGAGCTGCCGGGCGTCGTCGAGGACGACGTCCCCGACCTCGTTGAGGGTCACACGCGGCGGGTCGGAGGGGATGGTCACGGGGCGATCGTCACGTACCGGCGCCGGAGTTGGCCAGGGCGCTGGCCAGCATCCGTCTCCCGACCCGGGCGACCTCGTCGCGCAGCGATTCCGGGGCGACGACCCGGAACGGCGCCCGGATGGACGCCAGCCGCTCGGCGTACCAGTCCAGCTCGTCGGTGCTGGCCTGGATCCTGGTCGTGTGCTCGTCGATCGCCGTGAGCAGGCCCTGCTTGCGCGGGATCCACCACTTCACCATGTCGATGGGGGCGTCCACCTCGACGTCGATCTTGTGTCGCCACCCCTGGGAGAGGTGCTCCTCGATGGCCCGCACCGGGTCGAGGTCGGCGGGCGGCTCGAACGTCTCGTCGAGCTCGGCGACGTCGGCGATCCGGTCGAGGCGCAGGATGCGGCTCGCGTCGGCGGTGTGCGACCAGCCGAGGACGTACCACTTGCCGTACCGCACCACGACCGCCCACGGGTCGACGTCCATCTCGACCCGCCGGTCGGGCCGCAGGAGGTACCCCAGCCGCAACCTCTTGCGTCCGGCGGAGCCCTGCGCGACGGCCGCCGTGACCTGCGGGTCCGGCGCCGAGGAGTGGCCGTCGGGCGTGCGCCCGCTCGTGCTGACCAGAGCCTCGACCGGTTCGGCCAGCGGCTTCGGGAGGACCCGGATGATCTTGGCGACCGCCTGCCCGACCGGGTCGGCGGGGTCGGTCTGCCGTCCTTCGAGCACCGCCATCACCAGCTCGAGGGCCTCCGCCGCGGTGAACATCAGGGGTGCCAGCCGCATCCCGCGGCCGATGCGATACCCGCCGTACTTCCCCCGCGTCGACTCCACCGGGATCCCGGCCTCGCGCAGGTGGCCGACGTACCGCCGCACCGCCCGGTCCGTCATCCCGAGCCGCCCGGCCAGCTGGTCGCCGCTGATGCCGGGGGAGTTCTGCACCATCTCCAGCACCATCAGCACCCGCGCCGTCGGCGTGGTCTCGTCCACGAACACACCGTGTCTCATGTTCCGGAAGGTTACTGTCCGGAATCCCTCGAGGGGGAGGCTGTCGGCGGTCCCTCGTACGCTGGCGACATGCGTCCGGTGACCGACCTCGAGCGACGGGTGGCTCCCTTCCGCGTCGACTCCGACTACCAGCCCTCAGGCGACCAGCCGACCGCCATCGCCGAGATCGTCAAGCGGATCAACGGCGGTGAGCAGGACGTCGTCCTGCTCGGCGCGACCGGCACCGGCAAGACCGCGACGGTGGCGTGGGTGGCCGAGCAGGTCCAGCGGCCGATCCTGGTGATGCAGCCCAACAAGACACTCGCGGCGCAGTTCGCCAACGAGCTGCGACAGCTGTTCCCGCACAACGCGATCGAGTACTTCGTCTCCTACTACGACTACTACCAGCCCGAGGCGTACGTCCCCCAGACCGACACCTACATCGAGAAGGACTCCTCCATCAACGAGGAGGTCGAGCGGCTGCGTCACTCGGCGACCAACTCGCTGCTCACCCGCCGCGACGTGATCGTGGTGTCCACGGTGTCGTGCATCTACGGCCTCGGCACCCCGCAGGAGTACGTCGACCGGATGGTGCGGCTGCGGGTCGGGCAGGAGCACGACCGCGACTCGATCCTGCGGCGGCTGGTCGAGATCCAGTACACCCGCAACGACATGAGCTTCACCCGCGGCACGTTCCGGGTGCGCGGCGACACTCTCGAGATCTTCCCGGTCTACGAGGAGGCCGCGATCCGCGTCGAGTTCTTCGGCGACGAGATCGAGCGGATGATGACGTTGCACCCGGTGACCGGGGAGGTGATCTCCGACGACAAGGAGCTCTACATCTTCCCGGCGACCCACTACGTCGCCGGCCACGACCGCATGGAGCGGGCCATCAACGGCATCGAGGCCGAGCTGGGGGAGCAGCTCGCGTTCTTCGAGCGCCAGGGCAAGCTGCTGGAGGCGCAGCGGCTGCGGATGCGCACGACGTACGACATCGAGATGATGCGGCAGGTCGGCTCCTGCGCCGGCATCGAGAACTACTCGATGCACATCGACGGCCGCTCGCGCGGCAGTGCCCCGAACTGCCTGCTCGACTACTTCCCCGAGGACTTCCTCCTGGTCGTCGACGAGTCGCACGTGGCGGTCCCGCAGATCGGCGGGATGTACGAAGGCGACATGTCCCGCAAGCGCAACCTGGTCGACCACGGGTTCCGGCTGCCGAGCGCGATGGACAACCGGCCGCTGCGCTGGGAGGAGTTCCTCGACCGCATCGGCCAGACCATCTACCTGTCGGCGACGCCCGGCAACTACGAGCTCGACAAGGTCGAGGGAGACACCGTCGAGCAGATCATCCGGCCGACCGGGCTGGTCGACCCCGAGGTGGTCGTCAAGCCGACGAAGGGCCAGATCGACGACCTGATCCACGAGATCAACACCCGCACGGAGAAGAACGAGCGGATCCTCGTCACCACCCTGACCAAGAAGATGTCCGAGGACCTCACCGACTACCTCCTCGACGCCGGCATCCGCACCCGCTACCTCCACTCCGAGGTGGACACCCTCAAGCGCATCGAGCTGCTCCGCGACCTCAGGCTGGGGGAGTACGACGTGCTCGTCGGCATCAACCTGCTGCGCGAGGGCCTCGACCTCCCCGAGGTGTCACTGGTCTCGATCCTCGACGCCGACAAGGAGGGCTTCCTGCGCTCGGACAAGTCGCTGATCCAGACGATCGGCCGCGCGGCCCGCAACGTGTCGGGCCAGGTGCACATGTACGCCGACAAGATCACCCCCTCCATGGAGAAGGCGATCGACGAGACCAACCGTCGCCGGGACAAGCAGGTCGCCTACAACACCGCCCACGGCATCGACCCGACCCCGCTGCGCAAGAAGATCGCCGACATCACCGAGATGCTCGCGCGCGAGGACGAGACCACCCAGGAGCTGCTGGCGACCTGGCAGGGCACCGGTGCCCGCGGCGACCGATCGCGCGGCAAGTCGCCCACGCCCGGCCTGTCGCGGCTGGACGTCGCCGAGATCCGCAAGGTGGCGCCGGACACCGCCGGCCTGCCCAGCTCCGACCTCGCCGAGCTGATCCAGCAGCTCAACGACCAGATGAAGGCCGCGGCCGCCGAGCTGCACTTCGAGCTGGCTGCCCGGCTGCGCGACGAGATCAGCGAGCTCAAGAAGGAGCTGCGCCAGATGATGGAGGCCGGCGTTCGCTGACGCGCCGCTTCTCCCGCGAGTGACCCGGCAGACACCTGGCCCAGCGATTCGTCAGCAGACTCCCCGCGGCGACCACCCGGAGGATCGCTGACGAATC
This sequence comes from uncultured Actinomycetota bacterium, assembly GCA_963728555.1. GTDB lineage: Bacteria > Actinomycetota > Actinomycetes > Propionibacteriales > Nocardioidaceae > Nocardioides. The sequence continues at coordinate 328,999 of CAVSKP010000006.1, read as the reverse complement.
GGCACCGGCCGATCCCCGTACGGTGAGCCCATGACGGCGATCGATCTCGGCAGGCCGGTCTCCGGCGACGTGGTGGAGCTGATCCTCGAGGACCACCGGCGGTTCGAGGCGCTGCTGCGCGACCTGCGGGACAGCACCTCCGACCGCGACGCCGTGCGGCACGCGTTCGCGACGCTGCACGTCGCGCACGCCACGGCCGAGGAGAAGCACGTGTACCCGAAGCTGCGCCGCAAGGACGCGATCACCGGGCACGAGGAGGAGCACGGCGAGGAGGAGCACGCCGAGGGCCACGAGGCGCTGCTGGCGGTGCTGGAGCTCAAGGGGACCGACACCCAGGCCTTCGACGACGCCGTCGAGGAGCTGGCCAAGGTGGTCAACCACCACCTCACCGAGGAGGAGCTCACCATCCTCAACCCCGCACGCGAGGAGGTCGGCGAGCGGGTCAAGGAAGAGCTCGGGGAGAAGTTCGCCACCGAGCGCAACCGGCAGATCGACGACGGCTGCGGGTCGTTGACGAACGTACGTCGCATCGTCGCGGCCGCCCGCAAGGAAGGGCTGCTCGACGGGGACGAGGACGACGAAGAGGACTAGGCCCCCAGCTCCCCAGGGGTTGTCGGTGGGAGCTGCTTGCGCTGGCGCTTGACGTCCTTCTCCTGCTGGCGTCGGAGCTCCCGCTCCTGCCTGCGCAGGATCCGCCGCTTGTTGGACTCGATGATGTCCTTCTTCTGGACGATCGTGCCGACCATCGGCAGGGCCGTCGCGATCGTCGGGAACGCCGGCCACGGGAAGCCGCCGTACATGGTGATCGCCCAGATCACCCAGCAGATCACGGTCGGGATCAGGAACCCCATGAACGCGTCGCGGCGGCTCTTCTCCCACCTGGCGACGGCTTGCTCCTCCACCGTGCGCGTGTCGAGCGCACCGGCGGCGTAGGGGACAACCGCGGTCGACGGCACCAGGTCCTCCAGCACCGCGGGCAGCTCGCCGAGGGTCTTCGCCTGGGTGACGGCGTCGGACCGCTCGTCGTACTCCTCGCGGTCGAGCCGGCCTTCGGCGTACGCATCACCGAGCGTGCGCAGGACGATGTCGCGGTCGGTGTCGGACGCGCGCATCGGCGCGTGCGCGGGGTGCCGCGGGTCGCGGTCGAACTCGCGCCACACCTCCGGTCCGGTCACCCGGTCATCGTAGGCAGACCCGTCCTAGGGTGCTGATGTGGACGTCGGACGGATGCAGTCCTACTGCCTGGCCAAGCCCGGAGCCTGGGCCGACAACCCCTGGGGGCACGAGCTCCCGGTGATCAAGGTCGGGCCGGGCGAGCGCGGCAAGATCTTCGCCTTCCTCGGTGCGGACGGCGTCGGCGTGAAGGGCGGGAGGTCCCGCGAGGTCGCCGACGAGTGGCTGCAGAGGTACCCCGGCGACGCCAGCGTGATGGCGTACATCGGCCGGTCCGGATGGAACGACCTCGCGTACGGCGGCGCCATCCCGGACGAGGACCTGCTCGACGCCGTCGACGAGTCCTACCGCCTGGTCGTGGGCGGACTACCGAAGAAGCTGCGCCCGGAGGGCTGGGACGTCTAGGACTTCCCGGCCTGGCGCGCGACGGTGAGGCCGACCAGGCGGGCCACGACCAGCGCGACGTACAGCACTCCGGCGACCTGCTCGATCATCACCAGCGACCGGCCGTGACCGAGCACGGGGACGATGTCGGAGAGGCCGACGCTCGTCAGGTTGGTGAAGGAGAGGAAGAGCAGGTCGAAGAACGCGTGGGCCTCGTGGCCTCCCGCGCCGACGAACGATCCCGGCCAGACGATCTGGCAGGCGACGAAGACGTAGGCGAAGCCCCAGGCGACCACCGTGAACGCCGCCCCGGTGGCGTACAGCTCGTCGCGTGTCACGCGGTCGTCGTGGAACAGGTACCGGATCATCCCGTAGGAGACGTAGAAGTAGAACGGCGCGTGCAGCAACGCCGAGGTCAGCACCACCCAGTCCTGGTCCGGCTGGAAAGCCTCCACGATGCTGAAGACCACGGCCGGTACGCCGATGAGCGCCGCCACCCAGGCGAGGGCGGGCGTCCGGCGGACCGCCCAGAGAGCGATCAGGACGACGCAGGTGCCGATCGCCCCGAGGAACGCGCGGCCCAGGGTGCTGCCGTCCGAGAACGGGTAGGCCAGCACGGCCAGCAGCTGCGCGAGCAGCAGGATCCCCGACGGGTGTCTGCGGACCGCGCCCGCGAGCCCCGTGGCCGGATGGCTGTCGGGGTCCAGGACGCTGTGCTTGCTCCGCGACACGGTCGCCATCCTAGGAGTCGGCGCCGCCGTCAACGGGTTGCCGAACCGCAGGGTCCCCACCACCTACGATGCCCGGGTGAGGGAGGCCAGGGAGGGCCCGCCCGTCGCGCTGTGGCTGCTCGTCGCCGTGCTGGCGGTCGCCTGCGTGGTCGGCGGCGTGCAGGTCGCGCAGGCGCGCGACTCGCGCGAGCGCAGCGCCACTCGGCAGGAGCGGTACGCCGCCGCGCTGGCCGCAGGGGGCGAGGTCGCCACCGCGTTCGTGAACATCCGCCATGACACGGCCGGGAAGGACCTGGCCCGGATCGCCGAGCAGGCGACGGGCCCGCTCAAGGACCGCTACACCGACGACGCCGACGAGCTCGTCAAGGCGCTGCGCCGTGACCGCACGGTCACCGAGGGGTCGGTGGTCTGGTCGGGAGTGGTGCGCGTGGATGCCACGGGAGCGACCGTCCTGGTGGCGACTCACGGGACCCGCGCCGACCGCCGTACCAAGGGCGAACCCGTGGCCCGTGACCTCCGGCTCCGCCTGCAGCTGGTGCCCGTCGGCGACGACTGGCTGGCCACCGACATCCGGCTGGTGGGCTGAGATGCCCAGACTGGGGAGCCGGGCGCTGGCGGTTCTGGCGCTGGTGCTCGTCGGTGCCCTCGGCGCCGAGGTGTGGTACCTGCTCGCCGCACCCGGCACCGCCTCCGCGGACCGGCCGGTGGTGATGGGCGACCTCGCGGCGCGGTCGGTGGTCGACCAGGCCGCGCAGGCGCTGACCGAGATCACGTCCACGAGCTATCACAACTACGACGAGCAGGTGCTGCAGGCGACCACCCTGATGACCCCGGAGTTCGCGCAGCAGTACCGCGCCACGGCGGACGCCCTCCGCCCGACGTTCCAGGACCGCCGGCGCGAGATCGCGGCCACGGTGGTGGCCTCGGGCGTCGTGCGCGCGACCAGTCAGCAGGTGGAGGCGCTGGTCTTCCTCGACTCCCAGCTCAGCGAGCGGGGCTCGGAGCCGGTGACGTTGCCGTACCGCACCCTGATCACCATGACGCGGACCGGCCACGGATGGCTGGTGTCGGCGATCGAGACCAAGTGACGCCGCCCGTAGGATCGCGGGCGTGGCCCCAGGGACGACAGAGCTCGAGACCGACCTGCTGATCATCGGTGCCGGCCCCAGCGGGCTCTACGCGACGTACTACGCGGGCTTCCGCGGCCTCCGGGTCGCGCTGGTGGACTCGCTGCCCGAGCTCGGCGGCCAGGTGACGGCGATGTACCCCGAGAAGATGATCTTCGACGTCGCCGGTTTCCCCGCGATCAAGGGCCGCGACCTGGTCGCCGGCCTGGTCGACCAGGCGGCGAGCGCCCACCCGGAGTACTTCCTCGACCGCACCGCCACCTCGCTCACCCACGACGACGACGCCGTGACCATCGAGCTCGACGACGGCACCCGGATCCGCGCCGGCGCCGCGATCGTCACCGCCGGCATCGGCAAGTTCAGCCCGCGCCCGCTGCCCGCCGGGGACGGCTGGCTGGGCCGCGGGATGGAGTTCTTCGTGCCGAGCTTCGCGCCGTACGCCGGCAAGGACGTCGTCATCGTCGGCGGCGGCGACAGCGCCTTCGACTGGGCGCTGCACCTCGAGCCGATCGCGAAGTCGGTGATCCTCGTCCACCGGCGAGACGCGTTCCGGGCCCACCAACGCACCGTCGACCAGGTCACGTCCTCGTCGGTCGAGATCGTCACCAGGGCCCAGGTCACCGCGCTGCTCGGGGACGGTGTCGTCGAGGAGGTCGAGATCAGTGTGGACGGGACCGACCCCGTACGCCGGCCGGCCCAGGCCGTCGTCGCCGCTCTCGGCTTCATCGCCGACCTCGGCCCGCTCCAGCAGTGGGGGATCGAGGTTCAGAAGCGGCACATCGTCGTGGACGCGTCGATGCGCACCAACCTGCACCGCGTCTTCGCCGCCGGCGACGTGACCGAGTACCCCGGCAAGGTCCGGCTCATCGCCGTCGGGTTCGGCGAGGCCGCGACCGCCGTCAACAACGCCGCCGTTGCCATCGACCCCACCGCCCACGTGTTCCCGGGGCACTCGTCCGAGGGGACCTAGGTCCGGTCAGCCGCGAGTCAGCGCCCGCTGCACCAGTACCAGCGGGCGTCCAGACGGGAGAACCACGGGTGGAACCGGTGTCGGCCCTTTCGCCAACACCTGCGCCGACGGTTCATGCGCCACTCCACACCGTGGCGGCCTGCCTGGCAGGTGAGCCAGTCAGGTCGATGGGCACAGCCCTCATCTTGCCCATGGTGACCACCACCCCACCACGAAACGAGTCATCGCAGCAGCAGGCGCACGGCGGTGTCCAGCGATCGCGTCACGTCCGCGGCCGTCGTCCGGCCCGTCACCCAGCCGACGAGAGCGGCGAGCCACACGTCGCGGATGACCGCGGCGGCGGCGAGGTCGTCGGGGGTGGGCTGGTCATCGGCGCGGGTGGCCGGGCGGACGGACCGGGTGAGCATGGTGACGAGGAGCCGGCTCACGGCGCGGATCTCGTCGCGGGCTGAGGCGTCGGCGAACATGAACGCGCGGGTCATCGCCTCGGTCAGCCGTGGGTCCTTCTGCATGCGGGCGGTGGTGGTCGCCAGCAGGGCGGTGACCCGTTCCGCAGGGGTCTCACCGGCGGGCGGTTGGTCGCGGCTCGCTGCCTCCGCCACCTCCAGGTCACGGACCAGCGCGGAGACGAGCAGGTGCACCTTGGAGGGGAAGTAGCGGTACAGGGTGCCGAGCGCGACGTCGGCGTCCTCGGCCACGGCGCGCATCTGGACGGCGTCGTACCCGCCCCTCGACGCGAGCGCGACCGTCGCGTCGAGGATGCGTTCCCGGCGCTCCCGCTGGGCCGACCGTTGGGCCGACCGTTGGGCGGCCGGCTCGCTCCCGCTCACCTGGGCCATGATAGGAACACGTTCTATGTCGCTGCGGATCGCCCTGCTGTCCTACCGCAGCAAGCCGCACTGCGGCGGCCAGGGCATCTACGTGCGGCACCTGAGCCGCGAGCTGGTCGCGCTCGGCCACGACGTCGAGGTGTTCTCCGGCCAGCCGTACCCCGACCTCGACCCGGGCGTGCGGCTGACGAAGGTGCCCAGCCTCGACCTGTACCGCGAGCCGGACCCGTTCCGCGTGCCGCGTCTGGGTGAGTTCCGCGACCTGGTCGACGTCGAGGAGTTCCTGACGATGTGCCTCGCCGGGTTCCCCGAGCCGAAGACCTTCGGCACCCGCGTCGCCCGCCTGCTGCGCGACCGGGTCGGCGACTTCGACGTGGTGCACGACAACCAGGTCCTCGCGTACGGCCTGCTCGACATCGAGGCGCTGGGGCTCCCCGTCGTGACGTCCATCCACCACCCGATCACGGTCGACCGGCGGCTGGACCTGGCCGCGGCGGAGGGCTGGCGGCGCCGGCTCACGCTGCGTCGGTGGTACGGCTTCCTGCGCATGCAGACGAAGGTCGCCCGCCGGGCCCGCTCGGTGCTCACCCCGTCGGCCTCGAGCAAGCGGGACGCGGTCCGCGACTTCGGTGTGGACCCGGCCCGTGTCCGGGTGATCCCGCTCGGCGTGGACGACGCGTTCCGCCCGCCGACGGCGCCGCGGGTGCCCGGCCGCATCGTCGCCATGGCCAGCGCCGACGCCCCGATGAAGGGGATCGCCACCCTGCTGGAGGCGTTCGCCAAGCTGCGCACCGAGCGCGACGACCTCGAGCTGCTGCTCGTCACCAGGCCACAGCCGGGCGGACGCACCGAGCAGATCGTCGACCGGCTCGCGATCCGCGACCACGTCCGGTTCGTGCACGGCATCAGCGACGCCGAGCTGGTCGAGGTGATGGGTTCCGCCGAGGTCGCGTGCGTGCCGTCGCTGTACGAAGGGTTCTCGCTGCCGACGGCCGAGCTGATGGCCTGCGCCACCCCGCTCGTCGTCTCCGACACGGGCGCCATCCCCGAGGTGGTCGGACCGGACGGCCTGTGCGCCGACCTGGTGCCGCCCGGCGACGTGGGCGCGCTGACCGCAGCGCTGGCCGCGCTGCTCGACGACCCGGAGCGCCGGGACCGGTACGGCGCCGCCGGCCGGGCCCGCGTCGATGAGCTGTTCAGCTGGCGGGCCGTCGCGGCGGCGACCGCGGCGGCGTACGAGGAGGCCATTGCGGGGTCTCGACACCGTCGCTCGTCCCTCGCGACGGGCTCGACCACCGAAAGCGAACGCGATGCTCACCGTTGACTTCGACCGGCTGGGGCTGCTGCCGGGCGACCGCACCCTGGACATGGGCTGCGGGGGCGGCCGGCACGCGTGCGAGATGTACCGCCGCGGCGCCGACGTGATCGCCTTCGACCAGGACGCCGACGAGCTGTCGAAGGTGCGTGACCTGTTCGCCGCGATGAAGGCCGAGGGCGAGGTGCCCGAAGGCGCGGAGGCCGACGTCAAGGAGGGTGACGCGCTGGCACTGCCGTTCGCCGACGGCGAGTTCGACCGGGTGGTCGCCGCTGAGGTGCTCGAGCACATCCCGGCCGACATCCAGGCCCTCGACGAGCTGGTGCGGGTGCTGCGGCCAGGCGGCACGCTGGCGATCACGGTGCCGCGATGGTTCCCCGAGATCGTGTGCTGGCAGCTGTCCCGCGAGTACCACGACACTCCCGGCGGCCACATCCGGATCTACACCGACAAGGAGCTCGCCACCAAAGGCACGAACGCCGGGCTGGAGCTGCTCGGCAAGGGGTACGCCCACGGCCTGCACTCGCCGTACTGGTGGCTCAAGTGCGCGGTCGGGGTGAAGAACGACGACAACCGCACCGTCCGCGCGTACCACCGCCTCCTGGTCTGGGACATCATGAAGAAGCCGCGGACCACCCGCTTCGCCGAGCGGGTGCTCGACCCGGTGATCGGCAAGAGCCTGGTCCTCTACTTCCGCAAGCCGTGCTGACTCCCGTCCTGTCGGCCGGCGAGCTGACCGCCTCAGCGGCTTCGATCGTCGCGATGCAGGAGCCGGACGGGGCGATCCCGTGGACCACCGGCGCGCATGCCGACGTGTGGAACCATCTCGAGTCGGCGATGGCCCTCACCGTCGCGGGTGAGCGCGAGGCAGCCGACCGGGCGTTCGCGTGGGTGCTGTCGGGCCAGCGTCGCGACGGGTCGTGGCCGATGAAGTACGTCGCCGGCGAGGTGGTCGACGCCAGCGGGGAGACGAACTTCTCGGCGTACCTCGCGGTCGCGGTGTGGCACCACTGGCTGGTACGCCGCGACGCGGCGTTCGTGGCCCGGTGCTGGCCCGCGGTGCGCCGCGGGCTGGACTGGGTGGTCTCGATGCAGCTGCCGTTCGGTGGCATCGCCTGGGCGCAGGAGTGGGTCGACGGCCGCCCGGCCACGGTCCACCAGGACGCGCTGCTGGCGGCGTCCTCGAGCATCCACCACGCCCTGCGTGCCGGCGTCTCCCTCGCCGAGCTGATGGACGACCCGCAGCCCGCCTGGGAGCTGGCGGGCGGCCGGCTCCGGCACGCGATCGCGGCGCATCCGGACCTCTTCCTCGACAAGTCGCAGTTCTCGATGGACTGGTACTACCCGGTGCTCGGCGGCGCGGTCCGCGGGCCGGCCGCCGACCGGATGCTCGCCGCCCGGTGGGACGACTTCGTCGTCCCGGGGCTCGGCATCCGCTGTGTGTCGACCAACCCGTGGGTGACCGGCGCGGAGACGTGCGAGCTGGTGCTGGCGCTCGAGGCGGCCGGGAGCCGCGAGCGGGCGCTTGCGCTGTTCGCCGACATGCAGCACCTGCGCGAAGCCGACGGCAGCTACTGGACGGGGTACGTCTTCCCCGAGGGGGTCAACTGGCCCGGCGAGCACTCGACCTACACGGCGGCCGCGGTGATCCTCGCCGCCGACGCGCTCTCGGACATCACCGCGGGCGCCGACATCATGAGGGGCCGCACGCTGGTGCCGGCCTTCGAGCCGGTCGCTCTCGGGTGCGGCTGCCCCGCGAGCGAGGGGTCACCCGACTGGCTCGCCCGGCCCGCCCGCCGTACGGCGTAGCACCCGCAGCGAGCCCACCGGCTCGCGGTCCTCGGCGTACGAGCCACCGGCCAGCGCGCGCAGGTACAGCTCGTACGGCGGCCGCCCGCCGTCTGCCGGATCGGGGAACACGTCGTGGATGGCCAGCAGCCCACCCGACATCACCCACGGCGCCCAGCCCTCGTAGTCGTCGGTCGCCGGCTGCGCGCCGTGGCCTCCGTCGACGAACAGCAGCGACAGCGGCGTCCTCCAGTGCGCACTGACCACCGTCGACGGTCCGACGACCGCCACCACGTGGCCCTCGAGGCCGGCCCGCTCGATGGTCCGGCGGAACGTCGGCAGGGTGTCCATCAGCCCCGACTCGGCGTCGACCAGGGCGGCGTCGTGATGTTCCCAGCCCGCCTGGTTCTCCTCCGAGCCGCGGTGGTGGTCGACGGTGAAGACGGTGCCGCCCACCTCCCGGGCCGCCGCACCGAGGTAGACCGCCGACTTGCCGCAGTACGTGCCGACCTCCAGCGCCGGTCCGTGCGGCAGCCGCTCCATCGCCAGCGCGTGCAGGGCCAGCCCCTCGTCGTCGGGCATGAAGCCCTTGGCCGCCCGCGCGTGTGCGAGCAGGTCGGCCGGCATGCTCACGCGCGAAGCCGCTCGGCGAAGAACTCCAGGACCGCGTCCACGGCCACCTGGCTGCGGTGCTCGGTCAGCGTGCTGTGGCCCTTGCCGGGCAGGTCGACGGCCAGGAAGTTGTCGCCGAGCAGCCGGCGCAGGTGGGTGAAGCGGGTGCCGACGGCCTTGTCGCCGGCATAGCGCAGGCCGAGCACGGCGCAGCCGTCGTTCGCGCGGGCGACGACGGCGTCCAGGTCGACGGGGGCGAGGCCGAGGTCCGCGCTGCGGCGCTTGCCGATCGGGAACGGCGCCGCGGGCTGCGCCAGGACGGGCGCGGCGATCGTGTCGTCGACCATCATCGCGAGCGCGAACCCGCCCGTGAAGCACATGCCGATGGCCCCGACGCCCGGACCGCCCAGCTCGGCGTGCAGCTCGCTCGCCAGTCCGCGCAGCCAGTCGGTCACCGGCGCCGTGCGTCCGGTCGCCAGCTTGGTGAACTCCGCGTTCGTGCAGAGCCTCGCCATCGTGGTGGCCACGGCCCTGGCCGACATCTCCTGCCCGGGCGTGCCGAAGAGCACGGGCATCACGACGGTGTAGCCGGCAGCGACGAGCTCGTCGCCGAGGTCGACGACCTTGGGCGTGATCCCAGGAAGCTCGTGGATCAGCACGACGCCCGGGCCGGTCCCCTTCCGATACGTCGGCTTCGTCGTGCCCTCCGCGCCGCGGTGCTCGCCGGGTGTCCAGCTGTCCAGGGAGGCCATGGGCTCATTGTGCCGAGGTGAAGTCCTCGATCACGCCCCGGATCCCGTCCAGCCCCCGTCGGGCCATGGCCGGGAACGTGTCGGCGTAGTAGTCCACCCCCGTGACCGACGGCGCGATGATCCAGCCGCGCGCACGCCGCCAGGCGGCGTCGTCGTAGCCGACCGCGCGCTTGTACGCCTCCCGGGTCTCGCCCTCGAACAGCCAGAAGCCCGGGCACAGGTCGGGAGCGGGGTCGCCGGTGCCGAGCCCGCCCCAGTCGATGACGGCCGACAGCCGGCCGTCGCGGACGAGCAGGTTGCCGGCCATGAGGTCCCCGTGGATCCAGACCGGCGGGCCGTCGTACGCCGGCGCGCTCACCGCGTCCTCCCACACCGCCAGCACCCCGTCGGCGATGTCCCGCAGCCGGCTGCTCGCGGCGAGGGTGCTCCGCACGCCCTCGTCGAGCCCCGCCAGCGGGGTGCCGCGCCCGGTGCCCGTCCTGGGCGGCCCGTCGCTGGCGTCGATGCGGTGCAGCGCGCGCACGAAGCCGGCCAGGTCCTCGGCGAGGGTGAACGGGTCGGCGTTCGTGCCGTCGGGGGTGGCGCCGGGGAGCCACGGCACGACCACCCACGCAAAGGGGTAGCCGTGGCCGGGAGCGCCGACGGCCAGGGGCGCCGGGAGGGCGACGGGCAGGTACGGCGCCAGGCGGGGCAGCCAGCGTTCGTCGCTGTAGGCCTGGTCGACCGCCCAGCCGATGATCGGCATCCGCGCGACAAGACCCTCACCGAGCCGGTAGAGGTGGTGGTCGGTGCCGAACTCGGCGACCCGCGACACGGGGAGGTCGGCCCAGTGCGGGAACTGCTCGGCGACCAGCCGCTGGACGAGCTCCACCGAGGTGTCGATCTGGTCCGCGTGCAGCCGGGTCACAGTGGGCCACGCTAGGTCGACGCCCGCCGGCGTTCCACCGAATACGATCTTCACGCCACCGGTACTTGCCAAACTGGAAAGTACGAGGCATGCTTTCCAACATGGAAAGTGGAGCAGAGGCCGATGCCCTCCGTGACGCCGAGCGAGCCCGCGACGAGATGGCCGCGTCGGTGGTCTTCCCGCGCGGCCACGACGCGGCGATCGGCGCGGCCGTGGCCGTCCAGATCGCCACCACCGCACTCGTCCCGTTCCTGGATGTGGGAGGGGTCCGGTGGGCGCTCCTTGCCGGCGGAGTGGTGCTGTTCGGGGTGGTAGCCGGCCTGCAGCTGTGGCGGTTCTCCCGGTTGAACGGCGTCCGGGTCGGCGGGTTCGCCAGCCGGGTGATCGGCGGCACGGCCGTCATGGCGTCGCTCGGCTACGCCGTCTCGTTGGCGGTCGCATTCGCTGCGTCCGCCCAGGACCTGTGGTGGCTGACCGGGCTCGCCGCGGTCGCCGGGGGCGTCGTCTACGTCCTCAGCGGCCGGCGCTGGCTGCGCGCCTACCGGCGGGAGCCGGCCCGCCTCGGTGCGGGGGAGTCGGCCCTGTGGCTGGCGCTCCTGGTGGTCGCGGCGGTGGCCGGCCTGGTCCTGCTCGTGCTCGAGCGCTGATGGCCGACCTCGACCGGCACCTCCAGGCGCCGGCGCGCCTCAAGCTCGTCACCATGCTGACCGCGGTGACCGAGGCGGAGTTCGCGCTGCTGCGCGACCGCCTCGAGGTGAGCGACTCGGTGCTGTCCAAGCACCTGTCCGCCCTCGGGGAGGCCGGCTACGTGAAGGTCCGCAAGGGCCTGCACCAGGGGCGCCGTACGACGTGGGTGTCGCTGACCGCCCGCGGCCGCAGGGCCGTGACCACCCATGTCGCGGTGCTGCGTGAGCTGATCGCCGACGTGCCGTGAACGACCAAGCCGGTCGAGCTTGTCGAGACCCAGGGTCTCGACAAGCTCGACCGCGAGTGGCGGGTCCGCCGCCTACGGGGCCGCGGTGCCGTAGACCTCCAGCTCGGTGAGGTCGGTGAACGAGCAGCCGGAGAAAGCGCCGTTGGGGCAGTTCGTCGCGAAGTCGGGCGTCTGGTTGCCCAGGATGGTGAACCTCACGAACTGCACCCCGTTGGCCGCGGTGGTGGGCGTCAGCGGCACCATCTTGCCCTGGTCCGCCACCGTGAACTCGCCCGTGAGCGCCACCGTCCACGCGACCCCGTCGACCGAGGTCTCGATCTGGAACTTGCCCGTCGATGCGCTGCCTCCGTCACCACACGTCGCGGTGGGGTCGACGGAGAACTGGGTGATGTTGACCCGATGACCCATGTCGACCGTGAGGAACTTGGGCACGAACTGGTTGGTCGGCGTGCCCTTGTCGTTGCCGGTCGTGCTGCCCCAGCCCGTGGCCTGCGAGATGTCCAAGGCCTGTTCCGGACCACAGCCGAAGGCCGTGAAGTCCGGACCGTTGAAGCCGACGACCTTGGCGCCACCACTCGTCGCCGCCCAGTCGCGCCGGACCGAGAAGTTCTGGACCGTCGTGGACTTGCCGACCTGGACCGCCGCGCTGATCGGGTCGAAACCCGCCCCGCTGACGGCCAGCTTCGGGTACGTGCCTGCTGGCACCGGCCCGATCGAGTACGTGCCGTCGGCAGCCGTGATGGCCGTCGGGTTGGCGACGCCCAGGCCCTGGAAAGCCAGGCTGACCGGGACCCCCGCGACCGGCAGACCGGTGCCGAGCTCGGTCACCGTGCCGCTGAGGACACCCGTCTCGACGTTCTTCGGGGGTGTCTTGCGGCTGGCGCCAGGCGCGGCGTCGTCGCCGCCCAGGGAGCCGGCGAAGAAGCCCATGCCGCGCTTGGCGAAGACGTTCCAGATCTTCTGGTGGTAGTGGCCGTCGTTGAGCGCGGTGTCTGCCAGCAGGATCGCGTTGCGCATGTCGAGGTACGACGGGTTGCCCGGCGCCAGCTCCATGGCGCGGGTGACCAGGCTCTCCGCGACCCGCGACCCGACCTTGTCGCGCAGACCCCACAGGGTCTGGGACCAGATCTCGCTGTCCCCGTGCACCTCGGGCTGTCCGATCACCTTGCCGTAGTCGGCGTAGGTGTAGCCGCCACCCGAGCGTGCGGTGGTGGACGCCGGGTCATGCGGGCAGCTCTGAGCCGGGGACGACGGCGTGCAGTCGATCGCATTGGTGCGGATCCGGGCCTCGCCGTTGTAGAGGAACATGAAGAGGTCGGCCTTGCCCGCCTTGTCGACGAAGAGGCCGTCCCGGACGAGCGAGTCGGCGGCGTACCAGTCGCTCCACCCCTCACCCATGGCGCCGGCCTGGACCGCACCGAGCGTGTTGTTCCCGTTGACGTCGACCACCAGGCGGCTCGAGAGGCCGTGGGTGTACTCGTGGTAGACGGTCATGGCCTCGTCACCGGAGTTGTTCGCGGTGAAGGGGTCCTCGAGGGGGTACGACGTGCCGGGGAGGTGCTGGAGGTACATCTGCATCCTCGGCGGTGTGCCGTCGGGCGGGGTGTTCATGTTCGCGTTGTCCACGTGGTCGCCGTCGGGCAGGCCGTGGGCGGTGCTCGCGCCGTCCATGCTCTGCGTGTCGACGGCGTCGTGTCCCTTGCCCTTGCCGGTCGAGTTGGTGTTCTCGAAGTTGCCGGCCGCCTCGTTGAAGCCGATCGGGGCCGCGAGCAGGTGGTCGTGGAACTTGTTCACGAAGTAGAAGACCTGGGTGCCGTTCTGGTCGCGGTTGGTCTTCCAGGAGAACGGCTTGTCGGGGTCCCACGAGCACACCGTCGCCTTGCAGGGCATGCCCTTGATGTCGAACCGGACCAGCTTGTTGGCGAACGCGTGGATCTCTTCGCTGGGGTTGGCGTGGTTGTCGTCGTTGACATCGGAGTAGGTGTGCGAGTTGTTGCCCGACAGCTTGGTGGCACCGCGGGGCAGCCAGCCGTTGCGGACCAGGCCGACCGCGACCTGCTGCCCGCCGCGCTTGGCGCCGGGGTAGTTGCGGTACGCCAGACCCTCGCCGCCGGCGTCGTCGCCCAGCGGGTTGCGGTAGAGCAACCGTCCGGACGCGGCGTCGACGACCTGGGTGGCGGGGGTGCCGACCGACATCACGGTGGTCGCCCACCCGAGATAGGTGCCTCGCGCAGTCACGAACAGGACCTGCTCCGCCCGGTCGGTGCTGCCGGCGCGGTCGTCGGTCGCACCCAGCCGGGTGCGGGCGTCGGCGATCGCGGCCGCCGCCGTGCCGATCTCGGGTTTGCTCGGCGCCGGCAGGTGAGCCTTGCTGACCGGCGAGCCGCCGACCATGAGCAGCTTGCCTTCCTTGGTCACCGCGGCGGTGAGGCCGTTGCCGAACACGGTGTGGCCGCCGATCCGCTGGATCCAGTACAGGTGGTGGATCCCGGCGATGTCGACGTACTCGCGCTTGAGCTTGAACGTCTTCAGGTCGTTGGTGGTGAGGCCGAGCGCCGCGTGATTCTGCTTGACGAACTTCAGGGCGACCTTCTTGGCGGGGTCGTTGCTGCGGCCGCTCAGGAAGCCGTCGAGGCGCGAGAGGATCCGCACCGTGCCGGTCGTGCCGTCGATGTCGAAGACCGCCTTGCCGGGGATCGACTTCTGTAGCGCCCGCGCCGGCCCGCGGCCGGCCGCGCGGCTGGCGTTGCGGGCGATGGCGGCCCGGGCAGTGCTCGAGCGTCCGTAGCGGGCGTCGTAGTAGCCGCGCGACTCCGCGGACTGGCCGCCGTTCGCGCGCTCGTGGGTGCCGGGCTTGGCGCTCTGGTCGGCCGATGTGGCCGATGCCAGGGACGTCGAGGCCAGGGCCGTCGTGAGCACGACGGCGCCGGCGGCGACGGAACCGGCAAGCCTTCGGGCCCCCTGCCGTGTGGGGCGAGGGCGGGGCAACGCAGACATGGGTCTCCTCATACCGAGTGAATGGGGGGGAACTGGGTCACTCTCTCCGCAAGCCACGCCCGGTGGCAAGAGCCACGCCCGGCGCGTCGGTCGCGGTCAGACCTCGGCGAGGGCGATCTCCTCGTCGGCGAGGCGGTCGGCGTCCACCTCGGTGCCGACGATGCGCCGGACCTGGTCGATGGCGTCCCAGTCGTTGACGTGCATGCCCGCCACGACCTTGCTGCCGCGTAGCCACCAGGCCGTGAACAGCCCACCGTCGTCGCCGCCCGTGGTGCCGCGGACGACGACCCGGTCGAAGCCCTCCGGCCCGGGGTTCCCGACGTACTCCATGCCCAGGTCGTACTGGTCGGTGAAGAAGTACGGCAGCGCCTCGTGCTGGGTCTCGGTGCCCCCGCTCAGGTCTGCCAGCAGGTTGGCGGCGACGACCTTGCCGTGCTGGATCGCGGTGTCCCAGTGCTCGACGCGAAGGGGGTGGCCGAGCACGGGATGGTCGGCGTTGGCGATGTCGCCGGCGGCGTACACCTCCTCGGCACTCGTGCGCAGCCGGGCGTCGGTGCGCACGCCGTTGTCCACCGTCAGGCCGGCGGCCTCCGCGAGCGTGACGTCGGGGACCGCACCGATGCCGACGACCAGACGGTCGACACTCACCTGGTCGCCGTCGACGTCGATCTGCACGCCTCCGTCGGTGGCGCGGATGCCGTCGATCTTCACCCCGGTGCGCAGGTCGACGCCGTGGGCGCGGTGCAGGTCGGCGAACAGCGAGGCGACCTCGTCGCCGAGCACGCCGTGAAGGGGCTGTGGGGCCATCTCGAGGATGACGACCTCGACGCCGTGCTTGCGGGCCGCGCTGGCGACCTCCAGGCCGATCCAGCCGCCGCCGATGAGGCCGATCCGGGAGCCCTCGGTCAGGGCCGCGCGCAGCCGCTCGGCGTCGGCCCACTGCCGCAGGTAGTGCACCTCCGCGCCGGTGTCGTCCGCGAGCGGGAGGTGCCGGGCCCGGGACCCGGTGGCGAGCACGAGCTGTGAGTACGACGTCTCGTTGCCGGCCGCCGTCAGCGTGTGGCGTGCCGGGTCGACGGCCGACACGCGCGTCGAGGTGTGCAGGTCGACCCCGTGCTGGGCGTACCAGTCCTCCGGGTGGACCAGTGCCGCGGACAGCGGGCCCTTGTCGAGGAGGAAGTCCTTGGAGAGCGGCGGGCGCTCGTACGGCGGGTGCGCCTCGTCGGTGTAGAGCGCGAGCGGGCCGTCGTACCCACCCTCGCGGAGCTCGGTGACCACGGTGCCGGCGGCGAGCCCGCCCCCGACGACGACGATCGGTGCGGTTTCAACCATGTGCTCAGACTGCCACGTGCCCGGCGGTGATCCACGCGGCGGTGTACGGCGGCAGCGCGATGCCGTCGCCGTCGAACCGCGGACGGTCGCCGGCGAGGTGGTCGTGCAGGTCGCCGGCCGCCATCCCGAGCCAGTAGAAGACCTCGCTCGGGACGGACGCCGGCCGGTCGGTCATGTTCGCGGCGGCGAGGAGCGGCCCGTCAGGAGTCCGGCGGACCACCAGCAGCACGCGGGGGTCGCGCGGGTCCCACACCTCCGTCGGGTGACCCGCGTGCAGGTGGGGGAGCGCGGCCCGCACGCGCAGCAGGTGCGCGAGCCCCTCGCGGATGCCGTGCGTGTCGGCCGGCCCGGGCCAGGGCATCCGGGGCCGGTGCACCCACCGGTTGTCGGCGGCGTGGGCGGGATCGTCGGCCCAGCCCTGGTCGTTGAGGAGGCCGAGCTCGTCCCCCATCCACAGCACGGGCAGACCGCCGAAGCCGAGCACCACCGCGTGCGCGAGCAGGATGCGCGCGACCGCGCCGGGGTCGCCCGACTCGAGGCCGGCGAGGGACGCGAGGGACCCGCTGATGCGCCGGTCGCCGGTGCCGGGGTTCTCCTGGAAGACCAGGCCGCGCGCCCAGGAGCCGGGGTACGCGCCGGCGTACCAGTCGGAGAGGAAGCGCCGGTGGGCGAACCCGTTGAGGCCGGCCCGCCACGCGTCGGTGTCGTCGATGGCCCAGCCGATGTCGTCGTGGCAGCGCAGGTACGTCACCCACGACGTGGTCGACGGCGGCTGCGGGAGCTGCTGGAGGGCGAGGCTCGCCAGGCCGACCTCGCCGGAAGCCAGCATCGACCAGACCTGGACCATCAGGCTGTTGTGGTACGCGAGGTCGGAGACCCTGCCGGCGTGCTGGCCGGTCCCGAGGTACGCCGGCAGGTCGGCCGGCCCGACGATCGCCTCGGCCTTGAACAGGACCGCGGGTGTGGCGATCCGGGCGACCGTGCGCAGCGCCTGTGTCAGGTCGTGCACCTCGGGCTGGTTCTGGCAGGTGGTGCCCATCCGCTTCCAGAGGAAGGCGATCGCGTCGAGCCGGAACACCTCGACGCCGAGGTTGGCATGGCCCAGCAGGATCTCCGCGAACTCGCAGAGGACGGCGGGGTTCGCCCAGTTCAGGTCCCACTGGTAGTCGTTGAACGTCGTCCAGACCCAGCCGTCGAGATCGTCGTCCCAGGTGAAGTTCCCCGGCGCGAAGTCGGGGAAGACCTCGGGCAGCGACTGCTCGTACTGGTCCGGGAGGTTCCGGTCGGGGAAGACCAGGTAGTAGCCGCGCTTCTCGGCGTCGCCGTTGCGGGCGGCCTCGGCCCAGGGGTGCTCACGGGCCGTGTGGTTGAGGACCAGGTCGATGCACAGGCTGATGCCCCGCTCGCGGAGCGTGGTCGCGAGGTCGCGCAGGTCGTCGGTGTCGCCGAGGTCCTTGCGGACCGAGGTGTAGTCGGCGACGGCGTACCCGCCGTCGTTCGGCGCCGGCCTCGGGGTCAGCAGCGGCATCAGGTGCAGGTACGTCACGCCGAGGTCGGTGAGGTGCTCGACGTGCTCACCCACGCCGGCGAGGGTCTCGCCGAACCGGTCGGCGTACGCCGCGTAGCCCAGCGCGTCCGGACGCTGGAACCAGTCGGGCTCGGCGAGCCTTTGTTGGTCGAGTACGTGCAGCTCGGCGGGCCGGTTGTCGTGTGCCGTACGGGCGATCGCCACCAGCCGGTCGGCGACGCCGTCCGGGTCGTCGTACAGGCGGCGGAGCGCGCCCATCAGCTCCGGGCGCCAGCGCTCGATGCGGGCGTCGATCTCCGCGGCCCGGCTCACGGAGGACAGTATGTCGCCATGACGGCGTTCCGGGTCCACGCGTTCCTGGCCGTGGTAGCGGTCCTCTTGTCGGTCCTGCTGGTGCCGCCGAGCGCCGGAGACGAACCGCGAAACGACGACCCGCTGGTCGGATGAGGCCGACCAACCAGTCAGGCGGCCGCGGGCCCGGACGAAGCAAGATGTCCGAGCCTGCGGCGCACCAGGTGCGCCGCAGGCTCGGACATCACAGGTCTGAGAGCTCCAGTCGGGCGTGCGTGCGCGACGCGGCTGAGGCCACGCGGGAGTTCGGGTCGTCGCGAAGAGCGGCGACCGCGGTGGCGGCGTCTGCCAGTCGGTGCTTGGCGACGACACGTAACGCCATCTCGCGCACGCGCCACGCATCGTCCTCGAGGGCAGTCATGATGCACGGGAGCGCCACATCGTCCCAGGCCCACAGGAGCCCTCGGGCAGCCCAGACTCGAAGCCAGTACTCGGGACCTGACGCTTCCCCTGTGAAGACCCAGCTCGCCGGAGGACCGCCGAGTGCGTAGATCAACTCGGCATCCGCACTCTTGCCGCCGAGCAAGGACATGCAGCCAGAGACCACCTTGTCCTTGCCTCGGCGCTCACTCTCCCGTTCGATGCTGTCGCGCGGGGTCTTGCCCCAAGGCGGCACTTTCATGGGAGGAGCCCCTACCAGCCGCGCTCGCGCCACTCGGCGAGGTGGGGCCGCTCGGCGCCGAGGGTCGAGTCGTTGCCGTGGCCGGGGTAGAACCACGTCTCGTCCGGCAGCGCGCCGAACACCTTGGCCTCGACGTCGTCGAGAAGCGAGGTGAAGTTGTCCGCGTTGCCGCGGGTGTTGCCGACGCCACCGGGGAAGAGTGAGTCGCCGGTGAAGAGGTGCGGCGAACCCGATCCGTCGTCGTACACGAGCGCGATCGAGCCCGGGGTGTGGCCGGTGAGGCGGATGACGCGAAGTGAGCAGGACCCGACCGGCACGGAGTCGCCGTCCTCGACGCGGGTCGTCACGGGTACGTCGGTCTGCTCGGTGATCGCGTCGGCGTCGGGCGCCCCGGCCACGACCTCGGCACCCGTCGCCGCGACCACCTCGGCCAGGGCGCGGTGGTGGTCCCAGTGCTGGTGCGTGGTGATCACGTGGGTCAGACCCCCGTCGCCGACCAGGTCGAGGATCGTCGACGGCTCGGCGGCCGCGTCGATCAACACCTGGTCGCCGGTCGAGGCGCAGCGCAGCAGGTAGCAGTTGTTGGACATCTCGGGGTCCACGGCGACCTTGGTGATGACCAGGTCGCCGGCCTCTCGGGTGTCGGCGGGACCGCCGGGGGAGACCTCTCCGGTGTACGTCATGTCACCAGGCTTTCACGGCAGGCAGGTCGCCGGTGCTGCACGTCAGCGACGTGGCGGGGTACCGCCCGGTCAGCCACCAGGCCAGGTCGCCGGCCGGGCCGCTGACCGTGGTCTCGTCGGGGTCGTCACCGATCACCCAGGTGCGGGCCAGGTCGGTGGCGAGCACCCGGAACGACTCGTCCGACGGGTGCCGCTTCACCATCGCGGTGATCAGGTGCGCGCTGAACGAGTCCGACCATCCCCGCGGGTCGAAGCCGGCGGCCAGGTCGACGTGGTGGATCTCCACCTCGCGCAGGCGCATGCCGGGGACGGCGGCGTACCGGATCACCCGGCCGCCCGGCGTCCGCTCGAACGACTCGGGCCAGTGCGCGTCCGGGAACCGGTCGACCGCGTCGAGGATCCGCGTGGTGCCGGCCATGAACCGGTCGCGCAGCTCGGTCCGGTCGGCGGCCGCCAGGTCGTCGATGTCGCCGCCGCGACGGTCATCGGAGGGGTACATGGTGGTCGGCCGGCCCTCGGCCCTGCCGTCGAGGACCCGGGCCAGCCCCTCGGCGTTCAGCGCCAGGTGCGCCACCACGTGGGCGCGGGTCCAGTCCGGCAGCCCGCTGGGCTCGGCCAGCGCCTCGTCGTCGAGGCCGTCGACCGTCCGGACCAGCCGGTGGGTCGCCTCGGGGAGCAGCTCGAAGGCGCCCTGCGGGGTCAGATCCGGTTCGTCAGGTGCGGCCATGACCCCATCCTGGCCCGCCCGTCAACCAGCCGGCCGTCACCCCTCCGGGTTAAGGACACCAGGGCTGTCGGAGGTGCGTGAGAGGGTTGGGCACGTGGCAGATCAGCTCATCATCCGAGGCGCTCGCGAGCACAATCTCAAGGACGTCTCCCTCGACCTCCCGCGTGACTCGCTGATCGTCTTCACGGGGCTTTCGGGGTCGGGCAAGTCCTCCCTGGCGTTCGACACGATCTTCGCGGAGGGCCAGCGGAGGTACGTCGAGTCGCTGTCGGCGTACGCCCGCCAGTTCCTCGGCCAGATGGACAAGCCCGACGTGGACTTCATCGAGGGCCTCTCGCCCGCGGTGTCGATCGACCAGAAGTCCACCTCCAAGAACCCCCGCTCCACGGTCGGCACCATCACCGAGGTCTACGACTACCTCCGACTGCTCTACGCCCGCGCCGGACGTCCCCACTGCCCCACCTGCGGGTCCCCGATCGAGCGGCAGACGCCGCAGCAGATCGTCGACCGGGTGATGGCCCTCGAGGAGGGCTCCCGCTTCCAGGTGCTGGCGCCGGTCATCCGGGGTCGCAAGGGCGAGTACGTCGAGCTCTTCCGGCAGCTCCAGACGCAGGGCTTCTCGCGGGCCAGGGTCGACGGCGAGACCTACTCCCTCGACGAGCCACCCACCCTCGACAAGCAGAAGAAGCACACCATCGAGGTCGTCGTCGACCGCCTGTCGGTGAAGCCCTCCTCGAAGCGGCGGCTCACCGACTCGGTGGAGACCGCGCTCAACCTCGCCGGGGGGCTGGTGGTGTTCGACTTCGTGGACGTCGACCCCAAGGACCCGGCCCGCGAGCAGCGGTTCTCCGAGAAGATGTCGTGCCCCAACGACCATCCGATCGACACCGACGAGCTCGAGCCTCGGTCGTTCTCCTTCAACTCGCCCTTCGGAGCCTGCCCGGAGTGCCACGGGCTCGGCACCCGCATGGAGGTCGACCCCGAGCTGGTCGTGCCCGACCCGATGGCCACCCTCGGCGAGGGCGCCATCCAGCCGTGGAGCCAGGCGCACGTCGCCGACTACTTCCTCAAGCTGATGGACGCGCTCGGCAAGGAGCTCGGCTTCGACCTCAACACCCCGTGGGAGGACATCCCGGCGAAGGGCCAGAAGTCCCTGCTGTTCGGCCACCCGACCAAGGTCCACGTGGTCTCCCGCAACCGCTACGGCCGTGAGCGGGCCTACTACGCCGAGTTCGAGGGCGTGCAGCGCTACATCGAGCGCCGCCACCGCGAGGCCGAGTCCGACGTCAGTCGCGAGCGGTTCGAGGGCTTCATGCGCGAGGTGCCCTGCCCGGCGTGCGACGGCTCGCCGTCTCAAGCCGGTGTCGGTCTCGGTGACGCTCGGCGACCGCGACCGCGGCGGCAAGAACATCGCCGAGGTCTGCGCGCTGCCGATCAACGAGTGCGCCGAGTACCTCCGCACCATCGACCTCTCCGCCCGCGAGCGGCAGATCGCCGAGCGGGTGCTCAAGGAGATCCTCGAGCGGCTCAACTTCCTGCTCGACGTCGGTCTCGACTACCTCTCCCTCAACCGCCCGTCCGGCTCCCTGAGCGGCGGCGAGGCCCAGCGGATCCGGCTGGCCACCCAGATCGGCTCCGGCCTGGTCGGCGTCCTGTACGTCCTCGACGAGCCGTCGATCGGGCTGCACCAGCGCGACAACCACCGGCTGATCGAGACCCTTCTCCGCCTCAAGGACCTCGGCAACACCCTGATCGTGGTCGAGCACGACGAGGACACCATCCGTCACGCCGACTGGGTCGTCGACATCGGTCCGGGCGCCGGCGAGCACGGCGGCCAGGTGGTGCACGCCGGCACGGTCCAGGGACTGCTCGAGCACCGCGACTCGCTGACCGGGCAGTACCTCTCCGGCCGTCGTGAGATCCCCGTCCCTCCCGTACGCCGCCCCCGGACGCCCGGCCGCGAGCTCACCGTCAAGGGCGCCAAGGCCCACAACCTGCGCGACATCGACGTGGCGTTCCCCTTGGGGCTCTTCGTGTCGGTGACCGGCGTGTCCGGGTCGGGCAAGTCGACCCTCGTCAACGACATCCTCTACACCTCGCTGGCCAAGCGGATCTACAACTCCCGGGCCGTGCCCGGCCGCCACCAGACGATCACCGGGCTCGACCACGTCGACAAGGTGATCCACGTCGACCAGTCGCCGATCGGGCGGACCCCGCGGTCCAACCCGGCGACGTACACCGGGGTCTTCGACCACATCCGCAAGCTCTTCGCCTCCACCGCCGAGGCGAAGATGCGCGGGTACCAGCAGGGCCGGTTCTCGTTCAACGTCAAGGGCGGCCGCTGCGAGGCCTGCTCGGGCGACGGCACGATCAAGATCGAGATGAACTTCCTGCCGGACGTCTACGTCCCGTGCGAGGTCTGCCACGGCGCCCGCTACAACCGCGAGACGCTCGAGGTGCACTACAAGGGCAAGACGATCGCCGAGATCCTCGACATGCCGATCGAGGAGGCCGTGGACTTCTTCGCCGCCATCCCCGCGATCGCGCGGCACATGAAGACCTTGGTCGAGGTCGGGCTCGGCTACGTCCGCCTGGGTCAGCCCGCGACCACCCTCTCCGGCGGCGAGGCCCAGCGGGTCAAGCTCTCCTCGGAGCTCCAGAAGCGGTCCACCGGGCGCACCGTGTACGTGCTCGACGAGCCGACCACCGGCCTCCACTTCGAGGACATCCGCAAGCTGCTGCTGGTGCTGGGCCGCCTGGTCGACCAGGGCAACTCGGTGCTGGTCATCGAGCACAACCTCGACGTCATCAAGACCTCCGACTGGATCGTCGACATGGGTCCCGAGGGTGGCTCGCGCGGCGGCACCGTCATCGCCGAGGGCACGCCCGAGGACGTCGCGGACAACCCCGACTCCTACACCGGCGCGTTCCTGAAGCCGCTGCTCGAAGGTCGCGAGGCGCGGCAGCCGAAGCCCGCCAGGCGGACCCGCAAGGCGGCGGCCACGGCACCGACGCCCAGGAAGGCGACCGCGAAGAGCGCCGCCGCGAGGAAGACGACGACCCGGAAGGCCACCCGCAAGTCGGCGTAGCCGCTGTGAACCTCCTGTGAATCGGGTGCTAGTACCCCCGGACAGTGGGGTCGGCCCGATGGCCCGGATACGGTTGAAAAGGCAACTGGCCGGCACGGCCTTCCGACGATGGGACCCTCCTCAGCCATGACCGCCCCCGACCGCCTGCCCCCGCGCCTGACCCGCCGGCGCGCCCTCGCCGGCGCCGCGACCGTGGGCATCGGCCTGCCCGTGCTCGCCGCGTGTTCGGGCGGGGACGGCTCGACGGCCGTCGACCCAGGCGGCTCGGCCTCCGGCGGTGGGACCGGCGGCTCCGGCCCCCTCACCTCCACCTCCGACATCGAGGTCGGCGGCGGCACGATCTTCTCCGAGCAGCAGGTCGTGGTCACCCAGCCCAGCGCCGGTCAGTTCAAGTGCTTCACGGCCGTGTGCACCCACCAGGGCTGCATCGTCAGCTCGGTCTCCGGCGGCGACATCCACTGCGAGTGCCACGGCAGCGCCTTCTCGATCGAGGACGGCTCGGTCGTCAACGGGCCCGCCACCCAGCCCCTCGCCGAGCAGCAGATCACCGTGAAGGGCAGCTCCATCACCCTCGCCTGAGCCTCTGTTGGTCGAGGAAGGCGCGCTAGCGCCTGTCACGAGACCCGGTGACAAGGCAGCGGACCGGTTCCGAGGTCTCGTGACGGGCCTTCGGCCCTCCTCGACCACCGGACGCCCCGTCCCCACCCGACCGTAGGGTTGGAGCGTGCCCGCCCGACCCGTGAACGACTACCGCCCGGCGCCGGGGTCGATCCCGACGCAGCCGGGCGTCTACCGCTTCCGGGACGCCCGCGGACGGGTGATCTACGTCGGCAAGGCGAAGAACCTGCGCGCCCGCCTGTCGTCGTACTTCCAGGACCCGATCGGCCTCCACCAGCGCACCGCGGCGATGGTCGCGAGCGGCGCCAGCGTCGAGTGGACGGTGGTGCGTACCGAGGTCGAGGCACTCCAGCTCGAGTACTCCTGGATCAAGGAGTTCGACCCCCGCTACAACGTCAAGTACCGCGACGACAAGTCCTACCCGTGGCTCGCGGTGACGGTCGGCGACGAGTTCCCGCGGGTGATGGTGGGGCGCGGCGCGAAGCGCAAGGGCACCAAGTACTTCGGCCCCTACAGCCACGCCTGGGCCATCCGCGAGACCGTCGACCAGCTCCTCCGGGTCTTCCCGATGCGCTCGTGCAGCAACGGCGTGTTCAAGCGGTCCGGCCAGATCGGCCGGCCGTGCCTGCTCGGCTACATCGAGAAGTGCTCCGCCCCCTGCGTCGGCAACATCAGCGAGGAGGACCACCGCGCGATCGTCGACGACTTCTGCGACTTCATCGGCGGCAACACGGGGGCGTTCATCAAGCGCGTGCGCACCGAGATGTACGCCGCCTCCGAGACGCTCGACTTCGAGCGCGCGGCGCGGCTGCGCGACGACCTCGGTGCGATGGAGAAGGCGCTCGAGAAGCAGGCGGTGGTCTTCGGCGACGGGACCTCCGCCGACGTGATCGCCCTCGCCGAGGACCCGCTCGAGGTCGCGGTCCAGATCTTCTACGTGCGCGGCGGCAGGATCCGCGGCCAGCGCGGCTGGGTGGCCGACCGCGTGGAGGAGGGCGGCACGGCCGAGCTGGTCGAGGACTTCCTGCTCCAGCTGTACGGCGGCGCCGACGGCGACGACATCCCGCGCGAGATCCTGGTCCCGCGGCTGCCCCCCGACCACGAGACGATCGAGCAGCTGCTGGGCGACATCCGGGGGAGCCGGGTCCGCATACGGGTGCCGCAGCGCGGCGACAAGAAGAGCCTCCAGGAGACCGTGGCCCGCAACGCCGGCCAGTCGCTGGTGATGCACAAGACCAAGCGCGCCTCGGACCTGACCGCGCGCAACCAGGCGCTCGAGGAGATCCAGGTCGCCCTCCGGCTCGACGACGTGCCGCTGCGCATCGAGTGCTACGACATCTCCAACCTCCAGGGCACCGAGGTGGTGGCCTCGATGGTGGTCTTCGAGGACGGGCTGGCCCGCAAGAGCGAGTACCGCCGCTTCGTCATCAAGGGCGTCGACGGCCAGAACGACGTCGCCTCGATGCACGAGGTGATCACCCGCCGGTTCCGGCGGCTGCTCGACGAGCAGGCACGGCTCGACCGAGGTCAGCACCGAGAGCGGCCCGATGCTCGTCGACCCCGAGACGGGCCGGCCGCGCAAGTTCGCCTACGCCCCCGGGTTGGTCGTCGTCGACGGCGGCCCGCCGCAGGTCGCCGCCGCCCAGCGGGCCCTCGACGAGCTCGGCATCGACGACATCCCGGTCTGCGGCCTCGCCAAGCGGCTGGAGGAGGTCTGGCTGCCCGAGCGCGAGGACCCCGTCATCCTGGCCCGCTCGAGCGAGGCGCTGTACCTCCTGCAGCGGGTCCGCGACGAGGCTCACCGCTTCGCGATCACCCACCACCGATCGCGGCGCAGCAAGTCGATGGTGGAGAGCCTGCTCGACGACGTGCCCGGCCTGGGCGAGGTACGCCGCAAGACCCTGCTGAAGTACTTCGGCTCCCTGCGCAAGCTGCGCGCCGCCACCGTCGAGGAGATCGGGCAGGTCCCGGGCATCGGCGACCGCACCGCCCTGGCCATCAAGGCTGCGGTCGACCAGTCGACCCGCAAGACTGTCTCCGTGAA
Source organism: uncultured Actinomycetota bacterium (assembly GCA_963728555.1). Lineage (GTDB taxonomy): Bacteria > Actinomycetota > Actinomycetes > Propionibacteriales > Nocardioidaceae > Nocardioides. The sequence continues at coordinate 303,485 of CAVSKP010000006.1, read as the reverse complement.
CACGGCGACCGGCGAGATCGAGGAGGGCTGAGCCATGACCTCCCCAGAGCTCGAGGCCGGCGAGCTCGTCGTCGTCACCGGCATGACGGGCGCTGGCCGCAGCACCGCCGCGAAGGAGCTCGAGGACCTCGGCTTCTACGTCATCGACAACCTGCCGCCGGGGTTGCTGGCCAACGTGGTGCGGCTCGTCGACGACAGCCGGGGGCCCGAGCAGCGGATCGGCGTGGTCGTCGACGTACGGTCCGGGGCGTTCTTCGAGTCGTTGCACGCCAACCTGGCCCACGGCGCCACCGGGCGACACACCACGTTGCTGTTCCTCGACGCCACCGACGACGTGCTCGTACGCCGCCAGGAGGCCGCCCGCCGGCCACACCCGCTCCAGGGCTCCGGCCGGCTGCTCGACGGGCTCCAGCGCGAGCGCACCGTCCTCGCCGACCTGCGCAGCGACGCCGACCTGGTCATCGACACCTCCAACCTCAACGTGCACCAGCTGACGGCCCGGATCCGCGAGTCGTTCGGCGACCCGGACGCCACCCGGCTGCAGGTCAACGTGATCAGCTTCGGGTTCAAGTACGGCATCCCGGCCGACGCCGACTTCGTCGCCGACATGCGGTTCCTGCCGAACCCGCACTGGCAGCCCAAGCTGCGGCCCAAGAGCGGCCTGGACCCCGACGTCGCCGACTACGTCAAGGGCCAGCCGGGGGCGGTGCAGTTCCTCGCGGCGTACCTGCCCGTCCTGGAGGGAGTCGCGATGGGCTACCTGTCGGAGGGCAAGCGGTTCATGACGATCGCCGTCGGCTGCACCGGCGGCAAGCACCGCAGCGTCGCGATGGCCCAGGAGATCTCCCGGCGCCTCGCCGATGCGGGGTACGACGTCGCCACGATCCATCGCGACCTCGGACGCGAGTGAGCGTGCCGGCTCCTCGACGGCACGCCTCCGCGGTCGCCCTCGGTGGGGGTCACGGTCTGCACGCCTCGCTGTCGGCGCTTCGCCACGTGGTCGACGACCTGACGGCCGTGGTGACCGTCGCGGACGACGGCGGCTCCTCGGGGCGGCTGCGCGAGGAGTTCGGCGTGCTTCCTCCGGGAGATCTGCGGATGGCGCTGGCCGCTCTGTGCGGTGACGACGAATGGGGCCAGACCTGGGCCGAGGTGCTGCAGCACCGGTTCGCGGGTCACGGCGACATGCGTGGTCACGTCGTCGGCAACCTCCTCATCGTCTCGCTCTGGGAACAGCTCGGCGACCATGTCCGCGCCCTCGACTGGGTCGGCCGCCTGCTCGGCGCGGCGGGACGGGTGCTGCCCATGGCACTGACCCCGCTGGTGATGACCGCCCAGGTCCGCGGCGTCGACCCGGCGGCACCGGACGCCGTGACCACGGTCCGTGGCCAGGTCGAGGTCGCCACGAGCAGCGGCACCATCCAGTCCGTCGCCCTCGAGCCGGCCGACCCGAGTCCCTGCGCGGAAGCCGTGGACGCCGTCCGCTCGGCCGACTGGGTGGTGCTCGGCCCCGGCTCCTGGTTCACCTCGGTGATCCCGCACCTGCTGGTCCCGGACCTGTGCCGGGCCGTCGTCGAGACCCGCGGCAAGGTCCTCGTGGTCCTGAACCTGGCGCCGCAGCTCGACGAGACCCCGGGCTTCCAGCCGGCCGACCACCTCGCGGCGCTGCTCGAGCACGCCCCCGACCTGCACGTCCACACCGTGCTGGCGGACCTGCGGAGCGTGCCCGACCGCGAGGCCCTGGAGACGGCCGTGAAGGCCGTCGGCGCGCGGCTCGTGCTCGCCGACATCGCGGCCGACGACGGGTCTCCACGACACGACCCGATCAGGCTCGCGGCGGCGTACGACCGTGTGATGGGGCAGCCTGACTGACGTTCAGCCGGTGAGCAGGTGGACGGCGTGCTCGGCGGCCGGCGAGGGTCGTTGACGCGCGTGGCAGGATTCGCCGCATGGCGATGACCGGACAGGTGAAGGCGGAGCTCGCCAACACGCAGATCACCAAGACCTGCTGCCGGAAGGCGGAGGTGGCGACCATGTTGCGGTTCGCCGGTGGTCTCCACATCGTGGCCGGGAAGATCGTCGTCGAGGCCGAGCTGGACACGGGCGCCGCGGCCCGCCGGCTGCGCAAGGACATCGCCGAGGTGTACGGCCACCAGGCCGAGTTCGCCATGGTGCAGGGCAACGGCATCCGCAAGGGCTCGCGCTACCTCGTGCGTGTGGTCAAGGACGGCGAGGCCCTGGCCCGCCAGACCGGCCTGCTCGACCAGCGAGGTCGCCCGGTGCGGGGCCTGCCGCCGGCGGTCGTCTCGGGAGGCGGCTGCGACGCCGTCGCCGCCTGGCGAGGCGCCTTCCTGGCGCACGGCTCGCTGACCGAGCCCGGCCGGTCCTCCTCGCTGGAGGTGACCTGCCCCGGCCCCGAGGCCGCGCTCGCGCTCGTCGGCGTGGCCCGTCGGCTCGGCATCCAGGCCAAGGCCCGCGAGGTCCGCGGTGTCGACCGCGTGGTGATCCGCGACGGCGACGCGATCGGCGAGCTGCTCACCCGGCTCGGCGCGCACGAGTCCCTGATGGCGTGGGAGGAGCGGCGGATGCGCCGCGAGGTGCGCGCGACCGCGAACCGCCTCGCCAACTTCGACGACGCCAACCTGCGCCGCTCCGCCCGGGCGGCCGTCGCGGCGGGCGCCCGCGTCGAGCGTGCGCTGGAGATCCTCGCCGACGACGTACCCGACCACCTGCGCTTGGCCGGCGACCTGCGCCTCAAGCACAAGCAGGCCTCGCTCGAGGAGCTCGGCCAGCTCCACGACCCGGTGCTCACCAAGGACGCCATCGCCGGTCGCATCCGGCGCCTGCTCGCGATGGCCGACAAGCGCGCCGAGGAGCTCGGGATCCCGGACACCGAGGCGTCGCTCACCCCGGAGATGCTCGCCGACGAGGGCTGAGCCGACTGGTCTGCCGGAAGTTACCCGGACGTACGGCGGACCATCGGATCCGACCCCGGGCGCTGCCGCTAGGCTCGAACGGCGGGTGACTGAACGCCCGTGACCTTCAGTCCGACGGGTGACCGAACGCCCGTCACACCGACAAGGAGCATCCAGTGACTGTTCGCGTAGGCATCAACGGCTTCGGCCGGATCGGCCGCAACTTCTTCCGCGCCGTGCGCGCCTCCGGCGCCGACATCGAGATCGTGGGGGTCAACGACCTCACCGACAACAAGACGCTCGCGCACCTGCTCAAGTACGACTCCATCCTCGGCCGCCTCGACGCCGACGTGAGCTCGACCGAGACCACGATCAGCGTGGGCGACCAGGAGATCGCGGCGTTCGCCGAGCGCGACCCGAGCCAGCTGAAGTGGTCCGACGTCGGCGCCGACGTGGTCGTCGAGTCCACCGGCTTCTTCACCGACGCCACCAAGGCGCACGCGCACGTGGACGCCGGCGCCAAGAAGGTCATCATCTCGGCGCCCGCCTCGAACGAGGACATCACCATCGTGATGGGCGTCAACCACGAGCTGTACGACCCCGAGAAGCACACGGTCATCTCGAACGCGTCGTGCACGACCAACTGCCTGGCGCCGATGGCGAAGGCGCTCAACGACGAGTTCGGGATCGTCAAGGGTCTGATGACGACGATCCACGCCTACACGGCCGACCAGAACCTCCAGGACAACATCCACAAGGACCTGCGCCGCGCCCGCGCCGCGGCCCTCAACATCGTCCCGACGTCGACGGGTGCCGCGAAGGCGATCGGCCTGGTCCTGCCCGAGCTCAAGGGCAAGCTCGACGGCTTCGCGCTCCGCGTGCCCGTGCCGACCGGCTCGGCCACCGACCTCACCTTCGAGGCCGGCCGCGAGACGTCGGTCGAGGAGGTCAACGCCGCCGTGGAGAAGGTGGCCGACGGCCGGTTCCTGAAGTACTCCGTCGACCCGATCGTGTCCACCGACATCGTCACCGACCCGGCGTCGTGCATCTTCGACTCGCCGCTGACGAAGGTGATCGGCAACCAGGTCAAGGTCATCGGCTGGTACGACAACGAGTGGGGCTACTCCAACCGTCTGGCCGACCTGATCACCCACGTCGGCGCCACGCTCTGACGGGATGTCGGGCATCGAGAGCCTCGGGGACCTCCGGGGCAGGCGGGTCCTGGTCCGCTCGGACCTGAACGTCCCGCTCGACGGAAGCACGATCACCGACGAGGGCCGGATCAGGGCCAGCGTGCCGACCATCAAGGCACTGGCCGAGAAGGGCGCCCGCGTGATCGTGACCGCGCACCTCGGGCGTCCCGACGGCCAGCCCGAACCCGAAGTACTCGCTGCGTCCGGTGGCCGAGCGGCTCGGTGAGCTGCTCGGCCAGGACGTCGCCTTCGCCACCGACACGGTGGGGGAGAGCGCCCAGGAGACCGTGGCGGCTCTCGAGGACGGCCAGGTCGCCGTGCTGGAGAACGTCCGCTTCAACGCCGGCGAGACCAGCAAGGACGACGAGGTTCGGGCGTCGTTCGCGGGCCAGCTCGCCGGCCTCGCCGACGCGTTCGTCTCCGACGGGTTCGGCGTGGTGCACCGCAAGCAGGCCTCGGTGTACGACGTGGCGCTGCGGCTCCCGTCGGCCATGGGTGGCCTGGTGGCCGCCGAGATCGAGGTGCTGCGCCGGCTCACCGTCGACCCGGCCCGCCCGTACGTCGTCGTGCTCGGCGGTTCGAAGGTCTCCGACAAGCTCGGCGTCATCGACAACCTGCTCGGCAAGGCCGACAAGCTGCTGATCGGCGGGGGCATGGTGTTCACGTTCCTCAAGGCCCAGGGCCACGAGGTCGGCAAGAGCCTCCTCGAGGAGGACCAGCTCGACACCGTGCGTTCCTACCTCCAGCGGGCCGAGGAGTCCGGCGTCGAGATCCTGTTGCCCACCGACGTGGTCGTCGACACCGAGTTCCCGTCCGGGGACCGCGAGCCGGAGCCCCGCGTCGTACCCGCCGAGGAGATCCCTGCCGACGCCCTCGGCCTGGACATCGGACCGGAGTCGGGGAAGGCCTTCGCGGCGGCCCTGGCCGACGCGCAGACGGTGTTCTGGAACGGCCCGATGGGCGTGTTCGAGACCGCCGGCGTTCGCCGAGGGCACGCGGGCCGTGGCCGAGGCGCTCACCAAGGTGCCCGGCCTGTCCGTCGTCGGCGGCGGAGACTCTGCCGCGGCCGTGCGCCAGCTCGGCTTCGACGAGGCCGCCTTCGGCCACATCTCCACCGGCGGCGGCGCGAGCCTGGAGTTCCTGGAGGGCAAGGAGCTCCCGGGTATCGCCGTCCTCGAGCGATAGGAAGACGCATGTCCCGCACGCCCCTGATGGCCGGCAACTGGAAGATGAACCTCAACCACCAGGAGGCCGTCGTCTTCCTGCAGAAGCTCGCCTGGACGCTGAACGACAAGAAGCACGACTACGCCAAGGCCGAGGTCGTGGTGCTGCCCCCGTTCACCGACATCAGGTCGGTGCAGACGCTCGTCGACGGGGACCAGCTCTCGATCGGGTACGGCGCCCAGGACGTCTCCGCGCACGACGCCGGCGCCTACACCGGCGAGATCTCCGCGGCGATGCTGGCGAAGCTGGGCTGCTCCTACGCGGTGGTCGGCCACTCCGAACGGCGGGAGTACCACCAGGAGTCCGACGAGCTCGTCAACGCCAAGGCGAGGGCCGCGCTGGGCGCCGGGATGACGCCGATCGTGTGCGTCGGCGAACCGCTGCCGGTGCGCCAGGAGGGCGAGCAGGTGCCCTACACGCTGGCCCAGCTCGACGGGTCACTGGCGGGCTTCTCGGCCGAGCAGGTCGGCGGTCTGGTCGTGGCCTACGAGCCGGTGTGGGCGATCGGCACGGGCGAGGTGGCCACTCCGGACGACGCCCAGGAGGTGTGCGCGGCGATCCGCGAGCGCGTCCGCGAGGTGCACGGCGATGCCGCCGCGGACGCCGTACGCATCCTGTACGGCGGCTCCGTCAAGGCCGCCAACGTGGCCGGCATCATGGAGAAGGCGGACGTCGACGGATGCCTCGTCGGCGGGGCCAGTCTGCAGGTCGACGAGTTCGGCGGGATCTGCCGGTTCTACGACATGCCTGTCCTGTGAACAACCGGTGACGTCGTTGCGAGTCGCGGCACGCTGGTGACGTAGGCTTTTCCTCGTGACGATCGCTTTCACCATCCTGCTCATGCTCTCGAGCCTGCTCATGATCGGCCTGATCCTGCTGCACAAGGGTCGCGGGGGCGGGCTGTCCGACATGTTCGGCGGCGGGGTGTCGAGCTCTCTGGGAGGATCGTCCGTGGCGGAGAAGAACCTCGACCGGCTGACCATCGGCATCGGTGTCATCTGGTTCGCCTGCATCGTCGCCCTGGGCCTGCTGTTGGCCTACCAGTGAGGCACTCGGACTGAACTTCTCGGTGTGAACATCTCGGGCTGACAAACGCAACACCCGGCCTGCGGGGGCCCAGGGCCGATCGGCAAGCGCCAAGTGAACAAGCAAAGGGGTCACCGACAGTGGCTGGTGGTGGAAACGCAATCCGTGGGTCTCGGGTCGGGGCGGGCCCCATGGGTGAGGCCGAGCGGGGCGAAGCCGCGCCGCGGCAGGCCGTGACGTACTTCTGCTCGCACGGGCACCGCTCCGTGGTCACCTTCGCCATCGAGGCGCAGGTCCCGGACTCGTGGGACTGCCCCAAGTGCGGCCTTCCCGCGTCCCTCGACTCCGACAACCCGCCCCCGGCGCCGCGGATCGAGCCCTACAAGACGCACCTCGCCTACGTGAAGGAGCGCCGCTCCGACGCCGAGGCCAAGGACATCCTCGACGAGGCCCTCACCCTCCTGCGCACCCGCCGCAAGTCCGGCGACATCGTCTTCTGAGGGCGTGCCGCCTTCCGTTGGTTGAGGAGGGCGCGCCGCCCTCCGTTGGTTGAGGAGGGCGCGCCGCCCTCCGTTGGTTGAGGAGGCCGCGCCGCCCTCCGTTGGTTGAGGAGGGCGCGCTAGCGCCCGTCTCGAAACCCGGCGACTGAAGGCGTCGGACGGCAGGGCACCCTTAGGTGGAGCCTGGGTGTCACTCAGTGACAGCGACACTCCACCTACGCGTCACTCTGACAGGAGCGCACTCTTCTGCCGATGTGCGGACGGATCACGTCGCTCAGCGCGTGCGGGACCTCACCAACGGCGCGGGTCCGCGCAGAGTGGCTACTGGGTGACGTACATGGTGTTGAACGTCGGCATGCCATGGACGTTGTCGTTGACCATTCCGCCGATGTCCGAGCCTCGGATGTTCGCGGTGCCGGGCGTAGCCGATATTCACCGCCGGGTAGCAGGCGAGAGCATGGCCAACCTGGCGCGTCATTACGGCGTCCGTCGCGAAGCGATCAAGAGGCTAAGGGTCCTCAACTCGGTGACCGGCCGCGTCCTTACCTTCGTGCAGCAGGGCCGCTGATCCCGAAGAGGATCAGGTCGACCCAACGCTCCATGGCGGTCGGAGTCTGATCCGCTGGAGCGTTGCTCAACAGCAAGTAGAAGTCGTCGATCGTGAGATCGGTCCTTACCGAGCCATCGGCTTGGGCCGCCGCAACCAGCGTCTGCAACGCGGAGTGTGCCCGCTGGACGTCTTGCGAGTCGTCGACATCGGCATTGAGCGCGGCCGCCGCTGCCTTGACTGCGTGATTGGTCGCTGTCGCGAGGACGATGTCACTCAGCAGCCCCGCGAGTTCATCAAACGCTGCACCGCCGGCTTGCATGCGCTCAACTGCGCCTTCGGACTGGTCAGCGACTGCCGCCACGAACTCGCCAACAACGGCGGCGACCAGGTCGGTTTTAGTCGGGAAGTGCCGGTACAGAGTGCCGACGGCGACTCCGGCAGCTTTGGCGATCTGCTCCATACCTACGTCCGGGCCCACCGCGGTGATCTGTGCCCGCGCCGCGCTCAGGATGTTGGTCCTGTTGCGAACGGCGTCGGCTCTGGCCGGCCGGATCTGAGACTGAGTCACGCGGAATCCCCCACTTGCCAAAAGGTGAACTGTGGTTCATGATAGAAACTGAACATGCATTCATCTTACTCCAAGGAGCTCACCATGACCACAGCAACTTCACAGAAGGTCGCCCTCGTCACCGGGGCATCATCCGGAATCGGGCAGGCAACCGCGCTGCGTCTCCATGCCGCCGGCTTCATCGTCTACGGGGTCGCCCGTCGCATCGACCGGATGGAGCACCTGCAGAAGCAGGGCATCAAGACGCTCGCTATGGACGTCACCGACGAAGAGTCCACGACGTTCGGGATCAAACAGATCCTCGCTCAGACCGGTCGCATCGACGTGTTGGTCAACAACGCGGGCTACGGCTCCTACGGCGCCGTCGAGGACGTCTCGCTGGAGGAGGCGCGTCGTCAGTTCGACGTCAACCTGTTCGGTGCCGCCCGGCTCATCCAGCTCGTCCTGCCGGGGATGCGTGAGAGCCGCAGCGGCACGATCGTCAACATCACCTCCATGGGCGGCAAGGTCTACACCCCCTTCGGCGCCTGGTACCACGCCACCAAGTTCGCCTTCGAGGCGTTCAGCGACTGCCTCCGAATGGAGACCAAGGAGTTCGGGATCGACGTAGTGATCATCGAGCCCGGAGCGATCGCCACGGAGTTTAACTCGATCGCCGCCGACCACCTGGACGAGACATCCGGCACCGGGGCGTACGCCAAGCAGACGAAGTCCGTCGCCGAGGTCACCAGGTCAGAGTCGACGGCAAAGCGTGCCTCAGCCCCCGACGTCATCGCCAAGACCATCGTCAAGGCTGCCACCGCTCGCCGGCCCAAGACCCGCTACGCCGTCGGCGCCGGCGCCAAGCCGCTCCTCTTCATGCACCGCTGGCTGCCGACCCGTACCTACGATGCGCTCATGCGCCGTATGACCGGTATGCGCTAAGTCGCTGGGCCGGCATCCGCTCCCCCCAGTCCCTTCGCAACCTCGGCCACAGCGCACCGTTCCGCGATGCGTGGTTCGAGTACGCCCTCAGATACATCACCCACGCGTCCGCTCATGCCGCGGAGCGAGCGCCGTCATGCCGCCTCCCGGAGCAGTGATCACAAGAGCGCATCGTCCGCCGTCTGTCCGGGTCTGCCAGCAGACGGTCGAACAAATCGCAGTCGGACAGCGTCGTACGCGACGTGGAACTCGCTCGCCTTTACCCTTGCGCGCGCCTGCTGAAGGCCATAGTGCCGCTGCTCTTGGCCGTCAGCGCTCTCGTCGCCGTCGCGCCGTCCATGGGCGCGCAGATCCCCATCACGTGCAACGGCGTACCGGTCACGGTTCAGGGGCCGACGCAAGGACACAACACCGTGGGGACCGAGGACGACGACGTCATCACCGCCCCCCTCTTCTACGACACCCAGGTCGCCGGGCTCGGGGGCAATGACACGATCTGCCTGGTCGAGGGGTACACGGCCGAGCTGTCCGACTACACCCAGATCAAGGTCAGCGCCGGTTCAGGCGATGACACGGTCCTCAACTTGTCGTACACCAATCCGGCTCTCCTCTCCCGGTTGGAGGTCGCGCTGGGCACGGGTGCCGACCACTTCGTCGGCGCCGCCTACGACGAGCTCGTGTACGGAGCAGACGCCACGGGGAGCACCAGCGACAACGACACCGAGGTCGACACCATCGACACCGGCGCCGGTGGCGACGCGATCATCTCCGGCACCGATGCCGTCGACTCCCCCAACCACGACGTGATCGCGACGGGCCCCGGCGGCGACGCCATCAGCTACGCCGGGATGGCCGGCGGCACGATCGACAACGGACCGGACCCCGACAGCCTTTTTCTGAGCAGCGGTTGGACCGGCCGGCTCGACATCGACAACGTGGCCGAGCACGCCAGTGTCGCTGGCACGACACTGCTCGGTTGGACGGCTGTTGGCCGCTTCTACCTGGATGCCCAGCCGGGCAGCCTCGTCGCGTTCGCGGGCAGTGCTGCGGCCGAAATCCTGAACATCTCCGCGCCCGCCGGCCTCGAAGGTACGGGGACGGCTGTCGCGACCCGCGGCGGTGACGACGAGGTCTATCTCGACGGTTACCTGCCGGCAGCAGTAGACGTCGGCGGTGGCCGCGACACCGTCGGGTACCACTGTGACCGTGCCGTCATCCGGCTTGACGTTGACGCGTCCTGCTCCACCAGCAACGCGGAGGGCGTTGTGACGACCCTGGCCGGCGTCGAGGTCTTGAGCGCCGACGGCAGGACCAGCCTCGACGTAACGGGCACCGACCAGGACGACACGATCGAGGCGTTCGCCAAGCAGGTGCACGTCAACGGCCGACGTGGCAATGACCGTGTGCTGGTCGGCGGATTCCACAACGCGCTGGCGGCAACCGGTCTGCTGGTCAGAGGAGGACGTGGCAGCGACCGGTTGAAGGGAAGCGGCGGCGTGACGTTCTTCGGCGATCGAGGCGACGACATCCTCCGTGGCAACGACGGCCGCGACCAGCTTTACGGGGGCCCGGGCCACGACATCGCCAACGGCCATCTCGGTGTCGACCGGTGCGTGGCCGAGGTGCGGATCCGCTGCGAGCTGCACTGACTGGCAATTGTCGGCTTCCGCGAGGAAGGGCGCTAATCCTCCTGAGCGCGAACCAACATCCGCTCATGCCGCGACCCGTGCGTTCAAGGGTGCCCTTCTCTCCGCCGGGTGCGAGGCCCACTCGCAGGCCGATGAGCGCCCTGTGACGTAGCGTGCGGCTCATGCGCACAATCGCTGTTGCCGCCAGTCTTGTCGCGGTTCTAGCGGGCTGCGCCAACGACGAGGTACATGCCTCTTCTGTCGACCGTGCGTCCGCTTCTGAGACCGCGGTCGCCTACACGAGCGCAGTAACACAGCACGACTACGAAGCAGCGCGGGCCTACGTCGCCGCCGCGAGCCTTGATGCGTTCGACTTCGTCGCGGACGCGCCTGACCAGCCCGACTCACGAGCTGATGACCTGTCAGCGGGCGACGAGAAGGTGGAGGGTGACGACGCGACGGTCGTGATTCTCGGCAGGTTGTGCTCGACCGAGGGAGGCGATGAGCAGTGCGTCAGCAACGACGACCCGACTTCAACCAACCCAATCTTCGTTGTCCATCTGACTCGTCAGGACGACACCTGGTCCGTCTACTTCCCCACGCCCGACACCCAGTGAGCCACTGAGGCGAACATCCGCTCATGCCGCGATCCGTGCGGACCGCAGTTTCGGCACCAGTCTGTAGTTGAACTGGCTTTGTGCTGACGTCCTCTCATGCCGAGATCAGGGCACGGGTCTGTTACGTCGGGGGTGTTTCGAGGGCCTGCTTGGCGAGGGCGTCGACCATCCATTGTTGGAGGGCGCTGACTTCTGCGGGGGCGAGTCCGGCGACGTCGCTCAGCCAGACGCGGGTCTCGATGCCACATGCGGCGCGGAGTGCCAACGCAAGCCGGCGGACGCCTTCTTCGCCGATCGACTCGGCCATCGGCTCGAGCGCCTCGAGGAACCACGGAATGGCGCGGCCCTGGCGTAGCGGCAGCTCGTGCGGCACGTCTCCCAGCGAGAGGCGCAGCATCGCACGTTGCTGCGGCTCACTCTCCTGCACGCGGCCGATGACGAATCCGGCAACGGCGGCCACGCGTTCGTCCAGGGCTGCCGGCGGCGGGTCGGGAAGGGCGGACACGGCTCCTGTCTCCGGGTATGCCGCGGCGAGAAGTTCGGCCTGTGAGGCGAAGTAGCGGTAGGCGGTGGGGCGAGAGATTCCGGCAGCCTCCGCGACCTGCTCGACACGGGGCGTGTCGCCGGCGGTGATCAGCTCGCGCGCCGCGGCGATCAGCTGGTCGCGGGTCCGTTGCTTCTGCCGCGTGCGACCCGACGCGAGGTAGTCCGTTGACACGGTCGTCATGATATGCCAATCTCGTTACAAGACTCAAGTCTCAGGAATGATCGGAGTGTCACATGACCGAAAAGACGACGCTCGCGCCGGTGATCCGACGGGCAGGCGAGGGCGAGAAGCGATGGTTCTTCGGCGGTGGAGTGTTCACCTGGAAGCTCAGCAGTGCCGAGGAGGACATCGGCCTGTGGGAGGTCGACATGGTCGAGGGCAAGTGGACCCCGATCCACACTCACCCGGTCTCGGAGTCGATGTGGGTGCTCGACGGACAGATTCAGTACCGCATCGATGACGATGAACACGAGCTCGGTGCCGGCGACTTCGTCATGGTGCCCGCGGGTGTGCCTCACGCCTTCGTCGTCAAGAGCGCAACGGCCAAGGTGCTCGGCATCCAGCCGACATGCGAGTGCGAACCCTTCTACCTCGGCGCCAGCGAGCCCTTCGAAGGATCGGCGTGCATCGTGGACTTCGCCAGGATCGCGAAGAGCGCTCAAGAGAACGGCGGCATCGAGATCGTTGGACCCCCACCCTTCTAGAGAAGGCCGCACTCATCTGCCGCGATCCGCGTGCCTGGCGTGTGTGTCGGAGCGCCCTGGCACGCTCGGCAGATGGCGGGCGGGATGAACAAGCGGGGCGGCCACAGCTACGGGACGATGGCCGAGCATCGCGGCGATCGCCGCGGTCGTCGTCGGCGCGGTGGCCGTCGGCCTTCAGATGGCCGGCAACAAGCGGGCGACGGACTGGCGCGCCGAGCACAAGGCCGAGGAAGCTCGCTGGGCGGTTCTTATGTAGGGGCGCCAGCCGTTACCGCTTCATCTCCAGGCTCGCCGCGTTGCATCTCCCCCAGGGCCTCAATCATCTGCGCGAACTGTTCGGCGTTCGGTGGCACGAACGGTTCAGCGTCAGGAACGGTTTCGAGGACTTTGATGAAGTCTTCCAGCTGCGTGCCGCTGGCGGCTGGTAGGTGCGACGAATAGATCCATCTGGGCTGAATCTGGCGGACTCGGTCAAGAACATGATTGAAGTCGTCGCCGTCGACGATGTGTGCCCATGGTGAGTCCGCGGTTGCCCAGGCCAGCATTCCGCCGGCAAGCGCGTCCGGCGGCACGTCCGCAGCGTCTTGGGTCGCCTCGGGCAAGATCGCACCGAACGCGTCCACGCTGAACAATGCGCCCGTCGAGCGGTCCAGCACTCCCGTCGAAAGTGGGCTATCGAACAGCGGCGGCGCGACCGCCGTCAGCGTGCGATCCCCGACATGAATTTCGTCACCGAACCGTATGGCGTGTACCCGCTCCATTGGAACCGGCCACCACGTTCCCATCCGCAGTGCACTGAAGGCGTGAGTGACAAGTGTGGCGTTCGGCGCTGCCTCCATGATCCGCTGAATACTTCCGGTGTGGTCGGCGTCGTCATGCGTCAGCCACACCCACTTCAGACTCTGAAGATCTACCACTGAACCGACTGCCGCCAGGAAGTCATCACCGTCTACTCCTATGCCGGTGTCAATCAAGACCGGCTCCTCGGCCATCAATAAATAGGCATTGATCGGCAGAACTCCTACACCAGGGAGGGGTAGGTGGGCCGGAAACACGTGGACGTCTGGCGCGGCCTGATAAGGGGCATCCACGGGGACCTCCTAGGAGACAGAGGAAGGCATGAAGGCCCTCGAACCTACGCCCGATCAAGCCTCCCGGCATAGGAGCCGGCTGCTGCGGTGGTTGACTCCGCGCAACGCGGAGTGGTCGGGCGGGGGTGGTTACGCCAGCGTCTCCGGACCCACTGATCCGCGAGGACGCGCGTTTCGACAGGAGTCCCCTTCTCGCCGCGCCTGACATCACTCGGTAGACGACGAGCACCGATTCAGCTGCTAGCCGGGGATGTGCACGCTCATGCCGCAGAGTGGACGTGTCGATGAGTGCGCCGTGCACCCACAGGGAGTCAGACCCTCGCGGATGATCGATGAATTTCCTGCTGGCTTCTGGTCCGCACACCGACGGCGGACACCACAACTGCCACGGGAGGCACCGTGAAACTTCTGCTCACGTCCGGAGGGGTGACGAACCCCAGCATCGAGAATGCACTGATCGGCCTGCTGGGCAAGCCCATCGCCGAGTCCAGCGCCCTGTGCGTTCCGACGGCGCAGTGGGGTCAGCCCAACCCCATGTGCGGGCCGACGGGAGTGCGGGATTTCGTCGTGGGCGAACCCCCGCGGCCCATGGCGGGCATGGGCTGGAAGTCGGTGGGCGTCCTCGAGCTCACCGCGTTGCCCAGCATCGATCCGGAGCGGTGGGTGCCCTGGGTGCGTGAGGCCGATGTGCTGCTGGTGGATGGCGGAGAGACGACGTATCTGTGCCACTGGATGCGCGAATCCGGTCTGGCGGAGCTCCTGCCGTCACTACCGGACAAGGTCTGGGTCGGAGTGAGCGCCGGGAGCATGGTGATGACGCCGCGCATCGGCGCCGACTTCGTGTCCTGGCCGGCCGCGACTGATGACCGCACCTTGGGGGTCGTCGACTTCTCCATCTACCCGCATCTGGATCACGAGATGATGCCGAACAACACCTTGGCCGGCGCGAAGGAGTGGGCGGCTGAGCTCGACGGCCCTGCGTACGCCATCGATGACCAGACCGCCATCGTCTGCGTCGACGGCACCGTCGAGGTCGTGTCTGAAGGGCACTGGGAACAACTGCGCTGCTAGCAGCTCGGCTCACGCCTGACGAGTGCGGCGAGTGCGACCTACAGACGGGACGCCGACGCCCGGTCCAGGAACCAGATGGTCTCGAGCTCGCCGGTGACGCCGGCGGCGGGGATGGTGTGGAGGTCGGTACCGGGGGTCAGGGCCTGGGCCACTGCCGAGGCCTTCTCCTCGCCGCTGACGAGGAACCACACCGACCGGCTGCGGTTCAGCGCGCCGAACGTGAGCGAGACCCGCTCGGGCGGGGGCTTGGGAGAGTCGGTCACGCCGACGGCGATCCCGTCGTCGACGTCGAGCTGCGGGGAGCCGGGGAACAGGGACGCGACGTGGCCGTCGGGGCCCATGCCCAGCATCACCACCTCGAAGGCGCCGGCGCCGTGGTCCTTCAGGGCGGCGGAGTACGCCGCCGCGGCCTCGTCCACCGAACCCGCCTCGTCCGCGGCCGGCGCCGGGTGCACCTTGGCCGGGTCGAACGCCAGCCGGTCGCCGAACGCCGCCATCGCCTGGCCGGCGTTGCGGTCCGGGGAGTCGGCCGGCACGAAACGCTCGTCGCCCCACCAGAGCACCACGCGGCCCCAGTCCACCTCGGAGTCCGGGCCCATCCGGGCGAGTTCGCGGTGCACGTGGTCGGCGATGGTGCCGCCGGTCAGCGCGACCTGCGGCTCCTCGCCCCGGGCCTGGGCGTCCGCGAGCCGGGCGATCAGCTCACCCGCCGCGGCGGTGGCCAGGTCCTCGGCGTCCACGTGGACCTCGATGCGCGGAGACGGGTGCTCGGTCACGCGGGCCTCTTCTTGGCGAACGCCTTGGCCACGTAGGCGTACACGTCGTCCTCGTCCAGCCGGCGCAGCTCCTCGGCCAGCAGCGCCGGGACCTCCAGCCGCTTGAGGGCGATCGGCCGGTCCGGCCGGTCGGGGGAGGAGATGGTCGCGAGCTTGCCGTCGAGGCGGCTGATGGTGATCGGCCCGTCCTTCGTGTTCATCACGATCTCGGTGATGCCGGGGCCGCGCGAGCTCTTCCGCTCCACGCGCACCTTCAGCCGCTCGGCCAGCCAGGTCGCCATCAGGTCGGCGCTCGGGCTGATCCGCTCGGCGGTGACCGACGCGGAGATGACGCGCAGCTCGTACTGGTCCAACGCCGATGCGAGCAGCGCCCTCCAGGGCGTGAGGCGGGTCCAGGCGAGGTCGGTGTTGCCGGGCGCGTACGCCGCGCACAGCGTCTGCATGGCCTGCTGCTTGCCTCGCGTCACGGCGGCCGCGTCGGTGATCCGGCGCTGCGCGAGAGCGCCGAGCGGGTCGCCGGCGGGGTCCATCGGCGCGTTCGTCGCCCACCAGATGGCGACCGGTGAGTCGGGCAGGAGCAGCGGCAGCACGACGGAGTCGGGGTGCTTGACCACCTCGCCGCGCAGCCAGATGAGGGCGGTCTCGCCGGTCCAGCCCTGGCCGATGCCGACCTGGGCGTGCACCTGCGCCGCGCCGCGAGCATCGCCGAGGATCACGCCCAGCACTCGTGCCGGGTGCTCCTTGGACGCCGCCCTCGCGTGCGCCATGGCCACGTCGGCGTCGTCGTTGTCGGTCACCACGATCAGCGTCAGCACCATGCCCATGGCCGGGCTGCCGGCCCGGATCCGGTCCCTGACGAACGCCGCCGCGATCTCGGAGGAGTTGGTGTCGGTGAGCTCGATCATCGGTTCAGGGCCTCCTCCACACGCGACCGTCGCGGCGCAGCATGGCGTCGGCGGATGCCGGCCCCCAGCCGCCGGACGGGTACTGGTCCGGCCGGGCGCCCTTGCGCGCCCAGTAGTCGAGGATCGGGTCGAGGATCATCCACGACTGCTCGACCTCCTCGTGGTGCGGGAAGAGCGGCGGGTCGCCCAGCAGTACGTCGAGGATCAGCCGCTCGTACGCCTCCGGGCTCGCCTCGACGAACGAGCCGCCGTACGCGAAGTCCATGTTCACGTCGCGGATCTCCATCGCCGTGCCGGGCACCTTCGCCCCGAACCGCAGCGTGGTGCCCTCGTCGGGCTGCACCCGGATCACCAGCGCGTTGCGGGTGAGCTCCTCGGTGGCGCTCGCGGCGAACGGCAGGTGCGGCGCCGGCTTGAACACGACCGCCACCTCGGTCACCCGCCGGCCGAGCCGCTTGCCGGTGCGGAGGTAGAACGGCACGCCCGCCCAGCGCCGGTTGTCGATGTGCAGGGTGACGGCGGCGTACGTCTCGGTCGTGGATCGCGGCCTGATGGCCTCCTCCTGGAGGAAGCCGGGCACCTTCACGCCGCCGGACCAGCCTTCGGCGTACTGCCCGCGGGCGGTCGTCAGGTCGAGGCGGCGGGGGAGCGTGACGGACTGGAGCACCTTGAGCTTCTCGGCGCGGAGGTTGGCGGCGTCGAAGGACACCGGCTCCTCCATCGCCACCAGCGCCATCAGCTGGAGGAGGTGGTTCTGGATCACGTCGCGGGCGGCTCCGATGCCGTCGTAGTAGCCGGCACGGCCGCCGATGCCGATGTCCTCGGCCATCGTGATCTGAACGTGGTCGACGTAGTTGGAGTTCCACAGCGGCTCGAACATCTCGTTGGCGAA
The DNA here is from genome assembly GCA_963728555.1 of uncultured Actinomycetota bacterium. Lineage (GTDB taxonomy): Bacteria > Actinomycetota > Actinomycetes > Propionibacteriales > Nocardioidaceae > Nocardioides. The sequence continues at coordinate 286,354 of CAVSKP010000006.1, read as the reverse complement.
CCGCATCGCCAGGATGTTCTGCACGGTCTCCTTACCGAGGTAGTGGTCGATCCGGAAGATCGACTCGGAGGGGAACGCGTCGCTGAGCACGGACTGCAGCTGTCGAGCCGACTCGAGGTCGTGCCCGAACGGCTTCTCGACCACCACCCGCCGCCAGGAGCCGGCCCTGGGGGTGACCATCCCGTGCTCCTTGAGCTGCTGCACGACGTTGCCGAACAACCCTGGCGGGATGGCGAGGTAGAACGCGTGGTTGCCGTCCGTGCCGCGCACCACGTCGAGCTCGTCGATGGTGCGCGCCAGGTTGGCGAAGGCCTGGTCGTCGTCGAAGTCGCCCGGCACGAACCGGAAACCCTCGGCCAGCTGCTTCCAGACCTCCTCACGGAACTCGGTACGCGCGTGCTCCTTCACCGAGTTGTGCACGATCGTCGCGAAGTCCTGGTTGGCCCAGTCGCGCCGCGCGAACCCGACCAGGCTGAACCCCGGCGGCAGCAGCCCGCGGTTGGCCAGGTCGTAGATCGCCGGCATCACCTTCTTGCGCGACAGGTCGCCGGTGACCCCGAACAGCACCATGCCGCACGGGCCGGCGATGCGGGGGAGCCGTCGGTCGTCGGGATCGCGGAGCGGGTTGGTCCAGCCAGTGGATCTGTCAGCAGGGGTCACTGCAGCGCCTGGCGTACGGCGTCCAGGTGCGCCGGGCTGTCGAGGTGCAGCCGCAGCACCGGACGGCCCTTCTCCGCGAGCACCTGGCCGTCGCCGACCGCCTGGGCAGTGAGGAACTCGTGGAACGTGAACGGCCGGTCGGGCACGGCGAGGTCGCGCTCGGGCTGGCAGGTCACCTGGAGGTAGACGCCGGTCGACGGGCCGCCCTTGTGGTACTGCCCGGTGGAGTGCAGGAACCGCGGTCCCCACCCGAAGGTGACCGGTCGCTCGGTGGCGGCGGCGATGGCCGCGCGGACGTCGGCCAGCGCGCCGTCGCGGTGGCGGTCGAGGTAGGCCTGCACGGCGACGTACCCGTGTGTCGGGTCGAGGCCGGCCAGCAGCGCGATGACCGCGTCGTGGACGTTACCGACCTGGTCGGAGAGCCAGCCGGGTGAGGCGTAGACCGTGATCGCGCCGTCGGTGAAGGCCGGCGCAGGCTGCGACCCGCCGCCGTCGAGCAGGCCTCGGGCCGCCTCCTTGGCGCTCTCCACGTCGGGCTGGTCGAACGGGTTGATGCCGATGATCGCGCCGCACACGGCCGTGGCGTGCTCCCACAGCAGCATCTGCGCGCCCAGCGGCGCGTCCACGCTGACGCCCCAGCCGGACTTCGTGCGGACGTCGTCGAACAGCCAGCCCGGCCCGAAGCTGCCGAGCACCTCGTCGGCCGAGCTGGGGGAGAAGTTGGGCGACTTCGGCGACTCGACGATCACGGGCAGCACGCCCTTGCCGTCCTTGCCGGTGGACTCCGCGATGAGCTGCTCGGCCCAGTCGCCGAAGCCGGCGTACGGCGCCTCGGCGTTGCAGAGCACGAGCTTGTCGACGCCGGCCAGGTTGGCCACGCCGAGCAGGGCGCCGAGCCGCAGACCCGGGTTGTCCACCGAGTCCGCCTCGAGCACCGGCCGGATCGCCTCGGCCTCGTCGAGCAGCTGCTCGATGTCGGCGCCGGCCAGCGCGCTCGGCACCAGCCCGAACGCCGTGAGGGCGGAGAACCGACCGCCCACGGTCGGGTCGGCACGGAAGACGCGGTAGCCCGCCTCGGTGGCCGACGCGTCCAGCGGGGAGCCCGGGTCGGTCACGACGACGATGCGCTCCCGTGCGTCGATGCCCGCATCGGCGAACGCCTTCTCGTACGCGCGGCGCTGGCTGTCGGTCTCGACCGTACCGCCGGACTTCGAGGAGACGACCACGACCGTGTGAGCCAGGTCGTTGTCGATGGCGGTGCGCACGAAGTCGGGATCGGAGGAGTCGAGCACGTCCAGGTCGACCCCGGCGGCGCCGCAGATCACCTCGGGCGCGAGCGAGGAGCCGCCCATGCCGCACAGCACGACGCGGGTGAGACCGCGGCCGTGGAGGTCATCGCGCAGGGCGCCGATCTCGGCGACCAGCGGGCGGCTGGTGGTCGACAGGTCGACCCAGCCGAGCCGCTTGGCGGACTCCTCCTCGGCGGCCTGGCCCCACAGCGTGTGGTCCTTCGCCGCGAGCCGGCTGGCGAACCGGTCGGCGACCAGCTGCTCGACCTGCGCGGCGTACGCAGCCTCGTCGCGGTAGCCGAAGAAGAGCTCGAAGTGCGTCCCCCCGCCCGCGCTCGACGGGTCGGCGGCGACCGTGTTCCAGGCCGTCGCCCGGGTCTGTTCGTCGGTCACGAACGCGCCTGCTCGAGCTGGCCCTCGATCGCATCGACGAGCTCCTGCCAGGACTTCTCGAACTTCTCCACGGCCTCCCTCTCGAGCACCGCGAGCACGTCGTCGAAGTCGATGCCGAGGGCAGCCAGCCTGCCGAAGACCTCGAGGGCCTCGCCCGCCCTGCCGGTGACCCGGTCGACGACCCGGTCGCCTTCCAGCTCGCCATGGTCGGCGAACGCCTCCAGCGTCTTCTCGGGCATCGTGTTCACGGTGTCGGCGACGACCAGGTCGGTGACGTACTTGGTGTCGGGGTAGCGCTCGTCCTTCACGCCGGTGGACGCCCACAGCGGGCGCTGGGGGTTCGCGCCCGCCTGGCGGAGGGCGCTCCACCGCTCGCCGCCGAAGACCTCCTCGAACGCCGCGTAGGCGAGGCGGGCGTTGGCCACGGCGGCCTCGCCCCGGACGGCGTCGGCCTCGTCGGTGCCGATGGCGTCGAGCCGCTTGTCCACCTCGGTGTCGACCCGGGACACGAAGAACGACGCCACCGAGTGGATCGAGCTGAGGTCGATGCCGGCCGCCTGCGCATCCTCGAGCCCGCTGAGATAGGCCTCCATCACCTCGCGGTAGCGGTTGACGCCGAAGATCAGGGTGACGTTCACGCTGATCCCCTCCGCGGTGGCCTGGCGGATCGCCGGGATGCCGGCATCGGTGGCCGGGATCTTGATCAGCACGTTGGGCCTGTCGACGGCCGCCCACAGCTCGCGGGCGGACTTCACGCTGCCGTCGGTGTCGTGGGCCAGGAACGGGTCGACCTCGATCGAGACGCGGCCGTCCTGGTGCTGCGCGTCGTACGTCGGCCGCATCACGTCGCAGGCGTTGCGGACGTCCTCGGTGGTCAGCTCGAACGTCGCGCGCGACACGTCGGCGCCGTCGGCGGCGAGACGGCGGATCTGGTCGTCGTACCGCTCGCCGTCCTTGAGTGCCGCGGCGAAGATCGTGGGGTTCGTGGTGACACCCACGACGTGGCGGTCCTTCACCAGGTCGGTGAGGTTGCCGCTCTCGATGCGTTCGCGCGACAGGTCGTCGAGCCAGATGGAGACGCCGGCGTCGGACAGGGCCTGCAGTCGGTCGGTCATGGTGGTCCCTCCTGAGGGTGGTGGGGAGTCAGCGGGTGGCGACGCGGATGCTGTCCTGGGCGGCGTCGGCGACGGCCTCGGCCGTGACGCCGAACTCGCGGAAGATACGGGCGAAGTCGGCGGAGGCGCCGTAGTGCTCGATGGAGACGATCCGGCCGTGGTCGCCGACGATCTCCCGCCAGCCCTGGGCGACGCCGGCCTCGACGGAGACGCGGGCCTTCACGGTCGGCGGGATGACGGTCTCGCGGTAGGCCTCGTCCTGGGCGTCGTACCACTCACGGCACGGCATCGAGACGACGCGAGCGCGCACGCCCTGCTCCTGGAGGAGCCTGCGCGCCTCGACCGCCAGCTGGACCTCGGAACCCGTGCCGACGAGCACCACGTCGGGAGGGCCGTCACCCTCGGCCGTCCCCGGGGCGTCGATCAGGACGTACCCGCCGCGGCGCACGTTGCCGGTGTCGTTGAAGCCTTCCTCGCCGCGCGGGAACGTCGGCACGTTCTGCCGGGTGAGGATGATGCCGGCGGGGCGGTCGGTGTGGTCGAGGACGGCGTGCCAGCAGGCCGCGGTCTCGTTGGCGTCGGCGGGGCGTACGACGTCCAGGCCGGGGATCGCTCGCAGCGCCGCGAGGTGCTCGATCGGCTGGTGGGTCGGCCCGTCCTCGCCGAGGCCGATCGAGTCGTGGGTCCACACGTAGGTGACCGGCAGGCCCATCAGGGCCGCGAGCCGCACCGAGCCGCGCATGTAGTCGGAGAAGGTGAGGAAGGTGCCGCCGAAGACGCGGGTGCCGCCGGAGACGGCGATGCCGTTCATGATCGCGCCCATGGCGTGCTCGCGGATGCCGAAGTGCAGCACCCGGCCGGCGAGCGGGTCGGCCTTCCACAGCCTGGCCGCGCGGTCGCTCGGGATGAACGACGGCGCGCCCTCGATGGTGGTGTTGTTGGACTCGGCCAGGTCGGCCGAGCCGCCCCACAGCTCCGGGATGTACTCGGCGATGGCGTTGATCACGCCGCCGCTGGCCTTCCGGGTGGCCATCCCCTTCTCGTCGGCCGGGAAGGTCGGCAGGTGCTCGGCCCAGCCGGTCGGCAGCGTGCGGGTCTGGAGCCGCTCGTAGAGGTCGACGTCCGCCGACGGTTTGCGCGACCACGCGTCGTACGCCGTCTGCCACTCGGCGCGCGCCGCCTGCCCACGCTCGACGGCCCGGCGGGTGTGCTCGATGACCGCGGGCGGGACCTCGAACGCCTGGTTGGGGTCGAACCCGAGCACCTTCTTCGTGGCGGCGACCTCCTCGTCGCCGAGGGCGTTGCCGTGGGCCTTGAAGGTGTTCTGGAGGTTGGGTGCCGGCCAGCCGATGATCGTGGTGAGCCTGATGAAGCTGGGTTTGTCGGTCACACGCTGTGCCTTGAGGATCGCGTCGTACAACGCCGGCACGTCCTCGCGGTAGCTGTCACCGTCCTCGTGTCCGCCGTGGGTCCAGTCGACGTGCTGGACGTGCCAGCCGTACGCCTCGTAGCGCTTCTCGACGTCCTCGTTGAAGGCGATGTCGGTGTTGTCCTCGATCGAGATCTTGTTGTCGTCGTAGATGAGGATCAGGTTGCCGAGCTGCTGGGTGCCGGCGATCGACGACGCCTCGCTCGCCACGCCCTCCTCGAGGTCGCCGTCGGAGGCGAGGGCGTACACGAAGTGGTCGAAGAGCGAGTCGCCGAGCGGGACGTTCGGGTCGAGCAGACCGTGCTCGCGGCGGGCGGCCATGGCCATGCCGACGGCGTTGCCGACGCCCTGGCCGAGCGGGCCGGTGGTGGTCTCGACGCCGGCCGTGTGCCCGTGCTCGGGGTGGCCCGGCGTCTTGCTGCCCCAGGTGCGCAGCGACATCAGGTCCTCGATCTCGAGGCCCCAGCCGCCGAGGTACAGCTGGATGTACAGCGTCACGCTGGAGTGACCGCACGACAGCACGAACCGGTCGCGGCCCGGCCAGTGCGGATCGGACGGGTCGTGGCGCATGACCTTCTGGAAGAGGAGGTACGCCGCGGGGGCCAGGCTCATGGCCGTGCCCGGGTGGCCGTTCCCGACCTTCTGCACCGAGTCCATCGCCAGCACCCTGACGGTGTCGACAGCGAGGTCGTCGGTCTCGTTCCAGTCGAGCTTGGCCACTGGCTTCGTCTCCCCATCTGCCGATCGTTTGTCCAGGTCACGCCGGGTCAGCGGCACCTGGGAGGTACCCGCTCGGGCCCTTCCGAGCCTACTCATGCCGAGGTCTAGACTCGACCCCGCCGCCACCCGCCCGAGACGCCCGTCCCGAGGAGCCCCGTGACCCACGTCGAGCAGCCCGTCGAGGCTGCTGTCGGGCAGCCCGCCCCGGCGGGGGTGACTGCCGGCCCGCCGGTTACCTGGCGCGATGTCGCGGCGGCGTACGTCGGGCTCACCAAGCCCCGGGTCATCGAGCTGCTGCTGCTGACGACGGTGCCGGTGATGTTCTTCGCCGCAGCCGGCGTGCCGCCGCTCGGCCTGGTCGTCGCCACGGTGGTCGGGGGCACGCTGTCGGCCGGCTCGGCCTCGGCGCTGAACTGCGTCTACGACCGCGACATCGACGAGCAGATGCGGCGGACGCGGCGCCGGGCGCTGCCGCGGCACATCGTCTCGGCCCGCGCGGCCACGGTCTTCGGCGTCGCGCTCGGGGTGCTTGCGACGGTGGTGCTACTGGTCTGGGTGAACACGCTCTCGGCCCTGCTCGCGCTGGCCGCGGAGGCGTTCTACCTCGTCGTGTACACGATGCTGCTGAAGCGCCGGACGACCCAGAACATCGTCTGGGGTGGCCTCGCGGGCTGCTTCCCGGCGCTGATCGGCTGGACGGCCGTCACCGGCGAGCTCGCCTGGGCGCCCGTCGTGCTGTTCCTCGTGGTCTTCTTCTGGACCCCGCCGCACACCTGGGCGCTGGCCCTGCGCTACCGCGAGGACTACGCGGGAGTCGACGTGCCGATGCTGCCGGTCGTCGCGCCGGCCGTCGTGGTGGGCCGCCAGATCGTCCTGTACTCGGTGGCCATGGTGCTGGTGTCACTGCTGCTGTGGCCCGTCGCCTCGACCGGGTGGCTCTACCCGCTCGCCGCGTCGGTGCTGGGTGCGGTGTTCCTGCTCCAGGCCGTGCTCATGTGGCGACGTACGGTCGGCACCGAGGACCTCGCACGCATCCGGCCGATGGAGCTGTTCCACTCCTCGAACCTCTACCTGTCCCTGTTGTTCGTGGCGGTGGCGCTCGACCCGCTCGTGCGCTGAGCGTCCGCGCGATCGCGGCCGATCGCCGCGCTGACGCGCACGAACAGCCGGTCCCAGCGCTCGCCGAACGCGGGCGGCGGCCCGTCGTACCCACGGCCGACGAGGACGACGTACACCTCGCCGACCAGCGAGCGCGGGTGGCCGAGCTTCTCGTGCGTCGACTGGACGTACGCGATGTCGTGGCCTCGCATCCACGCGTAGCGACCCAGGTCGAGGGTGTACTGCCGGCGGTCCTCCTGGTGCTGGCACCCTTCGTGCTCGACGACCGTCCGCCACTTCTTGTAGACCAGGTCGCAGACGACTTGTCCCTCGTCGTCGACGGCGACGTTCAGTGCGGGCCACGGCATCCCGGCGGCGACCAGCAGGGTCCGCACCTCGGACTCGGGCAGCGACCGGGCTCGGCCGTCGAGGTGCTCGAGGATCCAGATCGCCTCGTGTGCACCCGGTCGCCAGAGCTCGTGGAGTGCCAGCGCCCGCACCTCGTCGATGGTCATGTGGTTGTTGCGGAGCAGCCAGTCGCCGACCTTGATGGCGTCGATCACGCGGCCGCGAGCGCAGTACGCGATGAACGCAGCGGCGGGTGTCACGCCGACCTCGTCGGTGGGCGGCAGGTGCTTGGTGCGGTGGAGGAAGACACCCTCGAGGTCCAGATGGTGATCGCCGCGGATCACGAAACGCATCGGGATCCTCGGGCCCGAACGGCAGGCCCAGCTCTTGGAGGCGTGTGATCCCGGTGAGTTGAGCTCGGTCCGGGAGGGCCAGGCGTGCGGCGAGCAGCCGATCGGCTGACGTCATCACGTGGTCTCGATGCACCCAGACGCCATGGTGCAGCCGCCTGAAGTGCCGGGCCAGCACGCGCCGCGTGACGCCCAGCTCGCGTGAGCGGGCCAGGGTGAACGGTCCCGCCATCAGCTCAGGAGGAAAGCACGGCATGCCTCGATGGCACGCGATTTCCGCGGGTCTCGCCGGGCCTGCTGTCGAGGCTGTGGATCAGCCCGTCGCGAGGCCGGCCCGTGGACACCAGGCGGGCCCCGGGCAGCGGTGAGCGTGGCACCGTCGCCGGCTTCGAAACGGTGCCAGCCTCACCGCCGCCCCGCGTCGGCCCCGGGCAGCGGTGAGCGTGGCACCGTACCGAGCGCCGAAACGGTGCCAGGCTCACCGCCGCCCCGGGACCCGGCGGCCGGGACGCCCGGCGAGCGCACCGACACCAGCACCCAGGTCACCGTTGCGGACACCAGCGCCGCGCCGAGCATGTGGAAGCCGACGAGGACGATGGGCAGGTCGGTGAAGTACTGCACGAACCCGACCGAGCCTTGCAGCACGATCACGACCAGCAGCCACTGCAGCGGTCGCGTCGACAACCCGGCGGTGCGGACGGCGAAGAACAGGCCGACGACCAGCCCGAGGAAGAGGAACACCAGGTCCGCGTGCAGCTGGCTGACCTGCAGCGGATCGAGCCCGTTGCGGGCGGAGTCCTCGTCGCCGGCGTGCGGCCCGGAGCCGGTGACCACCGTCCCGGCGTACAGCACCGCCCACGCCGAGGCGAAGGTCAGCCACGCCAGCACCACCACCGGCCCGGAACGAGCGGCCGGAGCGGGGGACTCGAGCCGGTGCAGGAACAGCACCGCGAGCCCGACGATCGCCAGGGAGCACAGCAGGTGGAAGGAGACCACCCACGGGTTCAGGTCGGTCAGCACCGTGACGCCGCCGATCACCGCCTGGGCCGGGATCCCGAGCGCGAGCACGACGGACAGCCTGCGCAGGTCGCGGCGTCCCGACCCCCACGCCGCGAGGAAGGTCGCCACCGCGATGACCACCAGCACGAAGGTGAGCAGGCGGTTGCCGAACTCGATCGCGGAGTGCAGATCCAGCTCTCCGTGCGGGGTGAACGACGTCGAAGTGCACTTCGGCCAGGTCGGGCAGCCGAGCCCCGAGCCGGTGAGGCGGACGGCGCCGCCGGTCACGACCAGCACGATGTTGGCCACCAGCGTCGCCCACGCCAGCGGCCGCAGCCAGGGCGTGAGGGCCGACGTCACTCCCACCGGAACGTCCGGGCCGTGAGGTACCCGCCCACCAGCGCCCACGCCACCAGGCACAGCAGCGCGGCCCAGCCCACCGACCCGTCGATGAGCGCCGACCTCATCGCGTCACCGAGGGCGCCGGACGGCAGCCACTTGGCGACCGAGCCGAACCCGCCGTACGACGAGCTCGGCAGCACCACCGCCCCGCCGGCAAGCAGCAGCAGGTACACCAGGTTCGCGGCCGCCAGCGTCGCCTCGGCCCGCAGCGCGCCGGCCATCAGCAGGCCGAGCGACGCGAACGCCGCCGTACCCAGGAGCAGTGCCAGCAGGAACCCCACGACGCCCGCGAACGACACGACCGGCGACCATCCGAGAACGAGGCCGACCACCGAGACCAGCACGACCTGGAGCACCTCGACCACCAGCAGCGCCAGCACCTTGCCGGCCAGCAGGCCCGTGCGGGGGAGGGGAGTGGCGCCCAGCCGCTTGAGCACGCCGTACCGCCGTTCGAACCCCGTCGCGATCGCCACCGAGGTGAACGACGAGGACATGATCGCCAGGGCCAGCACCCCGGGTGTCAGCTCGTCGACCGCGCGGTGCGCCAGGCCGAGGTCCACGTGCGAGGCGCCGACGACGCCGCCGACCAGGACCAGCACCGGGATGACCACGGCCAGCAGCAGCTGCTCGCCGTTGCGCAGCAGCAGCCGGGTCTCCATCCGTGCCTGCGCCCGCACCATCCGGCCGAGCGCGGCCGACCCCGGGGCCGGGGAGAGGTCGAGGGTCACAGGAGCTCCCGGTGCGTCTTCTCGAGGAACACGTCCTCCAGCCGGCGTACGCCGCCGTCGGTCAACGACGCCGGCGTCCCGCTCACCACCAGCCGCCCGCGGTCGATGATGTGCACTTGGTCGGCCAGCCGCTCGGCCTCCTCGATGTAGTGCGTGGTGAGCACGACGGTCACGCCCGACGACCGCAGCTCGGTCAGCAGCTCCCAGGTCGTCCGGCGCGCGGCAGGGTCCATCCCGGCCGTCGGCTCGTCGACGAAGACCAGCTCGGGCCGCCCGACGACCGCCATCGCGAGGCCGAGCCGTTGCTGCTGGCCGCCGGAGAGGCGCCGGTACGGCGTCCGCCCGCACGCCTGCAGACCGAGCCTTCGCCCGAGCTCTTCCACGTCGAGCGGGTGCGCGTGCAGGGACGCCACGTGGCCCAGCATCTCCATCGCGTGCACCCCGCTCCACGCGCCGCCCTGCTGGAGCATCACCCCGATCCGCGGCAGCAGCTCGGCGCGCGACGCCTCCGGGTCCAGCCCGAGCACCCGTACGACGCCCGCCTGCGGTTTGCGGTACCCCTCGCAGGTCTCCAGCGTCGTCGTCTTGCCGGCGCCGTTGGGTCCGAGCACGGCGGTGATGGTCCCGCGGTCGATCGTCAGGTCGAGGCCGTCGACCGCGAGCACCTCGCCGTACCGCATCACGAGACCCCGGATCTCCACGGCGGTCTCGACGGCGGGGACGGGCACGCCCGAAGTCTAGGTAGGCACCTGCCCATCGCCGCCGTCAGGTCGCGGCGGCGGCCACGATCGAGGACACCACGAGGTCGGCGTCCGCGCCGACCCCGAAGAGGAGGGATGACCCAACCCCCGCCGTACGCCGGCGGGCAAGGGCGAACGGGTCAGGCCTCGACCATCTCCGGCTCCTCGTCGCCGAGGTCGGCCGGCGGCTCGAAGACCGACGGCGGCTCGCGCCACAGGTCGGGCGACTGGCCCTGGATGGCCAGCCAGACCCGCTCGGGCGTACAGGGCAGGTCGATGTGACGGACGCCGAGGTGGCTCAGCGCGTCGACGACGGCGTTCTGCACCGCGGGCGTCGAGCCGATGGTGGCCGACTCACCGATGCCCTTGGCTCCCAGCGGGTTCACCGGGGTCGGCGTCTCGGTGTTGCTGGTCTCGAGCTGGATCGCGTCGGCGGCCGTCGGCAGGGCGTAGTCGACGAACGTCGCCGTGATCGGCGTGCCGTTCTCGTCGTAGACCATCTCCTCCCACAGCGCCTGCGAGATGCCCTGGATCGCGCCGCCGTGCTGTTGCCCGGCGACCAGCAGCGGGTTCAGGATGCGCCCACAGTCGTCGACGGCCACGTGCCGCAACGGCCGCGCCTGCCCGGTCTCGGTGTCCACCTCGACGATCGAGACGTGCGCGCCGAACGGGAAGGTCGCGCTGGGCAGCCTGTAGTCGGTGGCCACGCCGAGCCCGCCCTCGTGCTCGTGGGCGTACGCCGCGAGCTCGGTCCAGGTGACCTTGCTGTCCGGCACGCCGGCGACGCTGAAGTCGCCCTCGAGGACCACGTCGTCCGGTGACGCCTCCAGCATCCGTGCGGCCAGCTCGACGGCCTTCTCGCGCAGCTCGTCGGCGGCCTTGCCGACGGCGTTGCCGCCGATCTGCAGCGAGCGCGAGCCGCCGGTGCCGCCGCCCGTGGGCACGATCGCGGTGTCGGACTGCTCGTAGCGGATGTTCTCCAGCGGGATGCCGAGCCGGTCGGAGGCGATCATCGAGAAGCTGGTGGCGTGCCCCTGGCCGTGCGCGGAGGTGCCGGACCGGACCGTCGCGGTGCCGTCCTCGTGGATCTCGACCTGGCCGAACTCGCTGCCGCCGAAGCCGGTGATCTCGACGTACGTCGCCATGCCGATGCCGAGCAGCCGGGTCTCGCCGGCCTCGATCCGGCGCCGCTGCTCGGCGCGGGCGCCCTCCACGTCCGCGATCCGCAGCGCCTCGCGCAGGGGTAGGTCGTAGTCGCCGTTGTCGTAGTTCATGCCCGTCTTCGTCGTGTACGGGAACGCCTCGGGCGAGATGAAGTTGCGGCGCCGGATCTCCTCCGGTGCGATGCCGAGCTCGTCGGCGGCGACGTCCATCAGTCGTTCGATGCAGGCGGCGGCCTCGGGCCGACCGGCCCCGCGGAACGCACCCACGGGCGCCGTGTTCGTGAGCACGCCGACGCCGTCGTACCTCAGCTCGGGCACCTCGTAGACGCCGGTCGCCATGATGTACGTCGACCCGGTCGGGAACGAGCCGCCGAACCCGGCGTACGCCCCGCACTCGCCCAGCATCCGCAGCCTCAGGCCCACGATGCGGCCCTCGGAGGTCAGCCCCAGCTCGGCGTACTGCACCTGCCCGCGACCCTGCATCGAGAGCATCGCCTCGCTGCGGGTCTCGCTCCACTTCACGGCGCGGCCGAGCTTCACGGCCGCCAGGGCGACGGCGCCGTGGTCGGGGCCGATGCCCGCCTTCCCACCGAACGCGCCGCCCACGTGCGGGGCCACCACCCGCACCTGGTCGTTGTCCAGGCCGAGCGCCTCGGCGAGCAGGTCGCGCGACATGTGCGGGTGCTGTGTCGAGACCCACGCGGTGACGCCGCCGTCGTCGCGCGGCTCCACCAGGATCGCGTTGCCCTCGATGGGCGCGGTCGCGATCCGCTGGTTGACCATCCGCACCCGAGTCACATGGTCGGCGCCCTCGAAGGGGTCGGAGCGGTCCTTGCCGTGCCGGCGTACCGCGACGTTGGAGCCGATCTCCTCGAACTGGAGGGGCGCGTCCGGGGCCAGCGCCGCCTCGACGTCGCTGACGGCCGGCAGCTCCTCGTAGTCGACGTCGACCAGCTCGACCGCGTCCACGGCCTGCGCGCGGGTCTCGGCGACGACCAGGGCGACCGCGTCGCCGACGTACCGGGCCTTGTCGCGCGCCAGGGCGTACCTCGGCGCCTGCTCGTTGATGACGGCGAACGCCGGCAGCGGCTCACTACCGAGGTCCTCGCAGATGAACACGCCGATCACGCCCGGCGCCTGCTCCGCCTCCGAGGTGTCGATGGAGGTGATCCGCGCGTGGGCGAACGGCGACCGCACGAACGCCGCGTGGGCGAGGCTCGCGTCCTGGCGGTTGTCGACGAACGTCCCGGCGCCGACGAGCAGCTCGCGGTCCTCGACGCGACGGACGTTCGTGCCGAGGATCGAGGTCCCCTGCGGCGATGGCGGCATGCCGTCACCCTACGGCCGGAGCGGAGAGCGTCTCCGTCAGCCCCCGGGCGGGAAACGCGGTCGGCCGTGTCGGTCCCGCCACCTACAGTCGGGGCATGCCACCCTCCCCGCCTGCCGTCGAGGCCGACCATCTCGTCAAGCACTTCGGCGAGACCGTGGCCGTGGACGACGTCAGCTTCGCCGTGCCGCAGGGGACTGTCCTCGGCCTGCTCGGGCCCAACGGCGCCGGCAAGACCACGACCGTCCGGATGATGACGACGCTCAGCCGTCCCACCAGCGGCACGGCGCGGGTCTCCGGGCACGACGTGCTCACCGACCCCGACGGCGTGCGCCGTTCGATGGGCCTCACGGGGCAGACCGCCACGGTCGACGAGCTGCTCACCGGCCGGGAGAACATCGCGCTGATGAGCACCCTCTACGGTCTCGACCGTCCCACGGGCGCCCGGATCGGCGCCGACCTCCTCGATCGCTTCTCGCTCTCCGATGCCGCGGACCGGGTCGTGAAGACCTACTCCGGCGGCATGCGCCGGCGGCTCGACCTCGCCGTCAGCCTGGTCGCCACACCGCCGGTCCTCTTCCTCGACGAGCCGACGACCGGGCTCGACCCGCGCAGCCGCGTCGAGCTGTGGGACGTGCTCCGCGAGCTCGTCCGCGACGGCACGACGCTGGTGCTGACGACGCAGTACCTCGAGGAGGCCGACCAGCTGGCGGACGAGATCGTGGTCATCGACCACGGCCGGATCATCGCCCAGGGCACGCCGCTCCAGCTCAAGGACCAGTCCGGTGCTGCCGCGGTCGTGGTGACGGTGTCCCACGCCGACGACCTGCCCAAGGCCCAGGAGGTGCTTCGCACCGTCGTCTCGGAGTTCCACGTCGAGGAGGGCGCGCGCCAGCTCAGCGCCCCGGCCAGCGGCCTCGGGGACATGACTCGGATCGCGGCCGCGTTCGACGGGAGCGGCATCGAGCTCGACGACCTGGGGCTGAAGCGGCCGAGCCTCGACGACGTGTTCCTCCGGCTGACCGGGCACCGTGCCGAAGAGCTGATCGACCAGGACGAGGAGGCCATGGCGTGACGATCTCTCTCGCCCGGCTCGAGCGGCCGGAGATCCGCCGGACCGGGCTGCTCACCCAGTCCCTGGCGATCACCCGCCGCAACCTGATCCACATCAAGCGGATGCCCGAGATGTTGCTGGACGTCACCATCCAGCCGGTGATGTTCGTGCTGCTGTTCGCGTTCGTGTTCGGCGGCTCGATCGCCATCACGGGCGGTGACCCCCGCGAGTACCGCGAGTGGCTGATGGCGGGGATCATGGGCCAGACGATCGCCTTCGCGTCGTTCATCGTCGCCGTGGGGCTCACCGCCGACATCGACAAGGGCATCGTCGACCGGCTGCGGTCGCTGCCGATCCATCCCGCGGCCGTGCTGGTGGGTCGCAGCATCTCCAGCCTGCTGCACTCCAGCATCGGCATCGTCATCATGTCGGTGACCGGCCTGGCCATCGGATGGCGCATCCACGACGGAATCGCCCGGGCGGCCCTGGCTTACCTGCTGCTGCTGGCGTGGGGCTTCGCCATGATCTGGGTCGGCATCCTCGTCGGGGCGACGATGCGGTCGGTCGAGGCCGTCAACGGGCTGATGTTCGCCACCATGTTCCCGGTCACGTTCCTGGCCAACACCTTCGCCCCGGCGGAGAACATGCCGACGATCCTGAGGGTCGTCGCCGAGTGGAACCCGATCTCCTCGCTGGTGCTGGCAGTGCGCGAGCTGTGGGGCACACCCCTGCCGCCGGCGCAGCACGAGCTGGCTCTGCCGCTCCAGCATCCGGTGATCTCGACGATCGTGTGGACCGTCCTGATCACCGGCGTGATGGCCCCTCTCGCGCTGCGTGCCTTCAAGAAGCGCACCGACGTCTGACTCAGTTCGGCGGGGGCCAGGGCTGCTTCTCGAGGGAGCCGACCCGGATCGCGAACAGCTTCTTCTCGTGCACCGACGCGTTCGACCCGTAGCAGTCGAGAGACACCGTGACCTCACTGCCGGCAGTGAAGGCGATCTGGTTGGTCATCGTCGCCCAGTAGGTCGGCTCGGCGAGTGACGCGATGCTGGAGTCGGTCACGATGCCGAGCGCGTGCAGGGTGCAGGCGTAGTACCCCGAGGTGGAGGAGCCGACGCGCTCGCCGAAGGTCTTGGCGGTGACCGTGTACGACCCGGGCTGCAGCGTCATGCCGATCACCGGCTTCGCCTCACCGGCCATGGTGCTGAAGTCCGTGCCGGAGACGACGATCGCCTGGGACGGGCCGACGGGGCCGGTCCCGCCCTGCGGCCCGACGGGCCCACGCTGCCCCGAGGGTCCGGCCGGCCCCGGTGGACCTGCTGGACCCGCCGGCCCGGCGGTGCCCTGGAGGCCGGCCCTCGTCGTGGGAGAGAGGTCCTTCGTCTTGAGGGTGTTGTCCTTGACGTCCGCGGTCGTGACCGTGCCGTTCTTGATGTTGCGGCCGGTGATCATGCCGGCGGCGTACGACGTGCTGGTGGCGGCCACGACGAGGCAGAGGGCGGCAAGCACGACGGCGAGGCGGTTCTGGGTGCGTGTCTTCATCATGTGACTACGCTCCGGCCTGGCCAGGGACCGCCGAAACCACGGAACACCCGAGGAACCGTGGGCCGGCACCCCAGCCCGTCGAGGGCCGACCCCAGGCCAGGTAAGGGGAGCCTTACTTGAAGGCCCCCAGCCATTAACGGCACACTGACGTTGTGGAATTCGACCAGGTCGACCGGATGGCCGACGAGATGGGTCAGTCGACCCGTGAGCGGGTGGCCCGGTCGATTCTCGTGCAGGGCCCCTCGACCGCCGCGGCGCTCGCCGCGCGGCTCGACCTGACAGCGGCCGCCGTACGCCGCCATCTCGACCACCTGGTGGCCGAGGGGGCGGTCGAGGCGCGCGACCCGCGACCGGCAGGCGCCGCCCGCGGCCGGGGCCGCCCGGCCAAGGTCTTCGCGCTCACCGACACCGGCCGCGACGGGTTCGACCAGGCGTACGACGACCTGGCCGTCCAGGCGCTCCGGTTCCTGGCCGAGACCGGTGGCGACGACGCCGTCCGCGCGTTCGCCGACCGGCGGATGTCGTTCATCGAGGAGCGCTTCGCCGACGTGGTGGTGGCAGACCCGCAGCTGTCGCCCGCCGAGGCGCTGGCGCGCGTGTTCACCGACGAGGGCTACGCCGCCTCCGTGCGCGAGCTTCCGTTGGTCGACGACCAGAGCGTCGGCCAGCAGCTGTGCCAGCAGCACTGCCCGGTGTCCCACGTCGCCCACGAGTTCCCCCAGCTGTGCGAGGCCGAGACGGCGGCGATCAGCCGGGTGCTCGGCCGGCACGTCCAACGGCTGGCCACGATCGCGCACGGTGACGGGGTGTGCACCACGTGCCTCCCGGCACCCCGACAAGGGACCAGACAAGTGACCAGAGAAGTCACCCGACAGACAACCGGCACCACCACCGAGAAGAGAGAGAAGGTCACGACGTGACGTCGATCGAAGACCTCAACCCGGAGCTCAAGGGCATCGGGCGCTACCAGTTCGGCTGGGCCGACAGCGACGAGGCCGGCGCGACAGCGCAACGAGGCCTCAACGAGGACGTCGTCCGCGACATCTCCAGCAAGAAGAGCGAGCCCCAGTGGATGCTCGACCTGCGCCTGAAGGGCCTCAAGCTCTTCCACCGCAAGCCGATGCCGACGTGGGGCGCCGAGCTCGATGGCATCGACTTCGACAACATCAAGTACTTCGTGCGCTCCTCGGAGAAGCAGGCCGCCTCGTGGGAGGACCTGCCCGAGGACATCAAGAACACCTACGACCGGCTCGGCATCCCCGAGGCGGAGAAGCAGCGGCTGGTCGCCGGCGTCGCGGCGCAGTACGAGTCCGAGGTCGTCTACCACTCGATCCGCGAGGACCTCGAGGAGCAGGGCGTCATCTTCGTCGACACCGACACCGCGCTGAAGCAGCACGAGGAGCTCTTCAAGGAGTACTTCGCCACCATCATCCCGGTCGGCGACAACAAGTTCGCCGCGCTCAACACCAGCGTGTGGTCGGGCGGCTCGTTCATCTACGTGCCGAAGGGCGTGCACGTCGACATCCCGCTGCAGGCCTACTTCCGGATCAACACCGAGAACATGGGCCAGTTCGAGCGCACCCTGATCATCGTCGACGAGGGCGCCTACGTGCACTACGTCGAGGGCTGCACCGCCCCGATCTACTCCAGCGACTCGCTGCACTCCGCGGTCGTCGAGATCATCGTGAAGAAGGGCGGCCGCTGCCGCTACACGACCATCCAGAACTGGTCGAACAACGTCTACAACCTCGTCACCAAGCGCGCGACCTGCGAGGCCGGCGCCACCATGGAGTGGGTCGACGGCAACATCGGCTCCAAGGTGACGATGAAGTACCCCGCCATCTACCTCATGGGTGAGCACGCCAAGGGCGAGACCCTGTCGATCGCCTTCGCGGGCGAGGGCCAGCACCAGGACGCCGGCGCCAAGATGGTGCACGCGGCGCCGCACACCTCCAGCTCCATCCTGAGCAAGTCGGTGGCCCGCGGCGGCGGGCGGACGTCGTACCGCGGCCTGATCCAGATCAACGACGGCGCCTACGGCTCGAAGTCGAACGTGCTGTGCGACGCACTGCTGGTCGACCAGATCAGCCGCTCCGACACCTACCCGTACGTCGACATCCGCGAGGACGACGTCTCCATGGGCCACGAGGCCTCGGTCTCGAAGGTCTCCGAGGACCAGCTGTTCTACCTGATGTCCCGCGGCATGGCCGAGAACGAGGCGATGGCGATGATCGTCCGCGGCTTCGTCGAGCCGATCGCCAAGGAGCTCCCGATGGAGTACGCCCTCGAGCTGAACCGCCTCATCGAGATGCAGATGGAAGGGGCCGTCGGCTGATGGGTCTGGAAGTCTCCTCCCACCTGCACCCGGTGGGCTCCTTCGACCTGGCCGACCACCCGGTCCCGACCGGGCGCGAGGAGGTGTGGCGGTTCACGCCGCTCAAGCGCCTCCGCGGCCTGCACGACGAGGCGCCGCTCACCGGCGACGACCACGAGTTCAAGGTCGAGGCGCCCGACGGCGTGCGTGCCGAGGCCGTCGAGGTGTCTGCGTCCGTGCGAGGCCTGAGCGGCTTCGTGCCCACCGACCGGGTCAGCGCCCGCACGTGGGCCGCGGCCCGGCGCGTCTTCACCGTCGACGTGCCCGCCGATGCCGAGCTGGCTGAGCCGGTCTTCATCACGATCACCGGCAACGGCGGGGCCGAGGCCATCGCCCGGCAGCTGCTGGTCCAGGTCGGCGCCCACGCCACTGCCACCGTGGTGGTGCGCTTCCAGGGCTCGGCGACGTTCGCCGACAACGTCGAGATCGTGGTCGGCGACGGTGCGCGACTGACCTACGTCACGCTCCAGGACTGGGCCGACGACGCGGTGCACCACAGCACCCAGCGAGCGGTGGTCGGCCGCGACGCCGCGCTCAAGCACGTCGCGGTCACCTTCGGCGGCAGCGTGGTCCGCCACGACACCACGGCGACGTACGACGGCCCGGGCGGCGACATCGAGATGCTCGGCCTCTACTTCGCCGACGCCGGCCAGCACATCGAGCACCGGCTGTTCGTCGACCACAACGCTCCCAAGACCCGCAGCCGCGTGACCTACAAGGGCGCGCTGCAGGGTCAGGGCGCCCACACGGTGTGGATCGGCAACGTGCTGATCCGCAAGGAGGCCCTGGGCATCGACACCTACGAGGAGAACCGCAACCTCGTGCTCACCGACGGCTGCCAGGCCGACTCGGTGCCGAACCTCGAGATCGAGACCGGGGAGATCGTGGGTGCCGGGCACGCCTCGGCGACCGGGCGGTTCGACGACGAGCAGCTGTTCTACCTCCGCTCGCGCGGCATCGAGGAGAAGGAGGCCCGCCGACTGGTGGTGCACGGGTTCTTCAACGACCTCATCCGCCGGATAGCGGTGCCCGAGCTGGCGGAGCAGCTGGCCGCCACGGTGGAGGCCGAGCTCTCCAAGAACGTGCTGAGGGACGCCTGATGGCCTTCATACGCGCCTGCGCCCTGGCCGAGATCACCGACGACGCCGCCCTCGGGGTCACCGTCGACGGCCAGGACGTCGCGCTCGCCCGCCACGGCGACGAGGTGCTCGCCATCGAGGACATGTGCAGCCACGCGAGCGTGGCGCTGAGCGAGGGCGACTACGAGATCAGCGACGGTGACTGCACCGTCGAGTGCTGGCTGCACGGGTCACGGTTCGACCTGCGCACCGGCAAGCCCACCGGCCTCCCCGCGACCGAGCCGGTCGCCACCTTCCCGGTCGACGTACGTGCCAATCCTGACGGCACCGCAGATGTGTACGTCGACGTCGAGACCTTCCTGAACGGAGTCACACCGCAATGAGCACGCTCGAGATCAAGGACCTGCGCGTCTCGGTCGAGACCGACGACGGCCCCAAGGAGATCCTCAAGGGGGTCACCCTGACCGTCCGCGACGGAGAGACGCACGCGATCATGGGCCCCAACGGCTCCGGCAAGTCGACGCTGGCCTACTCGGTCGCCGGCCACCCGAAGTACACCATCACCAGCGGCACCGTGACGCTCGACGGCAACGACGTGCTGGCGATGACGGTCGACGAGCGGGCCCGGGCCGGGCTGTTCCTGGCGATGCAGTACCCCGTCGAGGTGCCCGGCGTCTCGGTCTCCAACTTCCTGCGCACCGCCAAGACGGCGATCGACGGCGAGGCGCCCAAGCTGCGCACCTGGGTCAAGGACGTCAACGCGACGCTCGAGGCGCTCAACCTCGACCCGACGTTCGGCCAGCGCTCGGTCAACGAGGGCTTCTCCGGCGGCGAGAAGAAGCGCCACGAGATCGCCCAGATGGAGCTGCTCGACCCCGGCATGGCGATCCTCGACGAGACCGACTCCGGCCTCGACATCGACGCGCTCAAGATCGTCGCCGAGGGCGTCAACCGCTTCCGCGCCAAGGAGGGCAAGGGCGTCCTGCTGATCACGCACTACACGCGGATCCTGCGCTACATCCAGCCCGACTTCGTGCACGTCTTCGTCGACGGCAGGATCGCCGACCAGGGCGGCCCCGAGCTCGCCGACGAGCTCGAGGCGAGCGGGTACGACAAGTACGTCAAGGCCGCGGCGGTCTGACGATGGTCTCGACACCGCTCGCTGGCGCTCGCGGGCTCGACCAACGATTTCGGTCGTCGAGCCGCGAAGGCGCCCTGGCGCCTGAGCGTGTCGAGACCCGGTGAGAAGAAAGGAGACCAGATGACAAGCCTCACGGGCCTGCTTCCCGACCTCGACGTCATCCGCAAGGACTTCCCGATCCTCGCGCGGACGGTTGCGGACGGGCAGCCGCTGGTCTACCTCGACTCGGCGAACACCAGCCAGAAGCCCCAGGTCGTCATCGACACGATGGTCGACCACCTGGAGCGCCACAACGCCAACATCGCCCGCGCGATGCACACGTTGGGCGCCGAGTCCACGGAGGCCTTCGAGGCGGCTCGCGACAAGGTGGCGTCGTTCATCGGTGCGCCCGAGCGCGAGGGCGTGGTGTTCACCAAGAACATCACCGAGGCCCTGAACCTGCTGTCCAACACGTTCGCCTGGGCGGAGGGCGACCTGCGCGTCGGCCCCGGTGACGAGGTCGTCATCACCGAGATGGAGCACCACTCCAACATCGTGCCGTGGCAGCTGCTCACCGAGCGGACCGGCGCGACACTGCGGTGGTTCGGCATCACCGAGGACGGCCGGCTCGACCTCTCGAACATCGACGAGCTGGTCAACGAGCGCACGAAGGTCGTCTCGCTGACCTGGGTCTCGAACATGCTCGGCACCATCAACCCCGTCCGCCAGATCGCCGACCGGGCGCACGAGGTCGGCGCGGTCGTGGTCGTGGACGCCGCCCAGGCCGTCCCCCAGCTGCCCGTCGACGTGATCGCGTCGGGCGCCGACTTCCTCGGCTTCACCGGGCACAAGACCGTCGGCCCGACCGGCATCGGCGTGCTGTGGGGGAGGCCCGAGCTGCTCAACGCCCTGCCGCCCTTCCACGGCGGCGGCGAGATGATCGAGACCGTCACCATGGAGCGGTCGACCTACGCCAAGGCCCCGCACCGCTTCGAGGCCGGCACCCCGCCGATCGTGGAGGCGGTCGGGCTCGGTGCCGCGGTCGAGTACCTCGGTCACCTCGGCATGGACGCCGTGCATGCCCACGAGCAGGCCGTGACGGCGTACGCCCTCGAGGGCCTCGCCTCCGTAGCCGGAGTCCGGGTCCTCGGCCCGCTCGACGCCACGCAGCGGGGCGGCGCGATCGCCTTCGAGCTGGCCGGCGTGCACCCTCACGACGTCGCGCAGGTCCTCGACTCGCGCGGCATCGCGATCCGGGCCGGCCACCACTGCGCGAAGCCCGCGCACGCGCGCTTCGGCGTCCAGGCGTCGTGCCGGATGTCGTCGTACCTCTACACGACCCCGGCCGAGATCGACGCGTTCGTCGAGGGGCTGGAATACACCCGCTCGTACTTCAAGTTGAGTTGAGAGAGATGTCTACCGAGCTCGACGCGCTGTACCAGGAGATCATCCTGGACCACTACAAGAACCCCCACCACAAGGGCCTGCGCGACCCCTTCGAGGCCGAGGTGCACCACGTGAACCCCACCTGTGGCGACGAGGTGACCTTGCGCGTGCACCTGTCCGAGGGAGTCGTGGAGGACGTGTCGTACGACGCGCTCGGCTGCTCGATCTCGCAGGCGTCGGCGTCGGTGCTCGCCGACCTCGTGATCGGCAAGCAGGTGGACGAGGCGATGGGCATCCACGAGGAGTTCCTCACCCTGATGCAGGGCAAGGGCCAGGTCGTGCCCGACGAGGAGACCCTCGAGGACGGCATCGCGTTCGCCGGCGTCGCCAAGTTCCCCGCGCGCGTGAAGTGCGCCCTGCTGTCCTGGATGGCCTGGAAGGACGCCACGGCCCAAGCACTCGGCCAGCCACTCGAGACCTCCGGAGGTACCCGATGACCGACCACAGCGACCTGCCCGACGTGCCGGAGGCCACCGGCTCGACCGGTGGCGGCACGACGACGATCGACGACGTGACCGAGGCGATGAAGGACGTCGTCGACCCCGAGCTCGGCATCAACGTCGTCGACCTCGGCCTCGTCTACGGCATCCACCTCGACGACGACACCAACGCCGTCATCGACATGACCCTGACGTCCGCGGCCTGCCCGCTGACCGACGTGATCCAGGACCAGACGAACTCGGCCCTCGAGGGCCTCGTGAACGACGTCCTCATCAACTGGGTCTGGATGCCCCCGTGGGGCCCCGACAAGATCACCGACGACGGCCGCGACCAGCTCAGGGCACTCGGCTTCAACGTCTGAGGCGCCCCTTCGCGATTCGTCTGCAACGCTGAGCGGCGAGTTCCAGGCGAGACCGCAGACGAATCGGGGTCCCGTCACTCCGAGGGAGGCAGCGGCTTCACGTCGTCGACCAGGTCGGCGATCGAGTCGCAGATCCGCGTCGGCCGGTACGGGAACAGCTCGATGTCCTCGGGGCGGGTGGAGCCGGTGGTGACCAGCACGGTCCGCAGGCCGGCCTCGAGGCCGCTGATGATGTCGGTGTCCATCCTGTCGCCGACCATCACGGTGGTCTCGGAGTGCGCCTCGAGACGGTTGAGGGCGCTGCGCATCATCAGCGGGTTCGGCTTGCCGATGAAGTAGGGCTGCCGACCGGTGGCGGTGCTGATCAGCGCCGCGACGGAGCCGGTCGCGGGCAGCTTGCCCTGGTGGCTCGGGCCGCTGACGTCGGGGTTGGTCGCGATGAACCGCGCACCCTCGTCGATCAGCCGGATGGCCCGGGTGATCGACTCGAAGGAGTACGTGCGGGTCTCGCCGAGCACGACGTAGTCGGGGTTGCGGTCGGTCATCACGTACCCGATGTCGTGCAGTGCGGTGGTCAGGCCGGCCTCCCCGACGACGTACGCCGTCCCGTGCGGCCGCTGGTCGGCGAGGAACTGCGCGGTGGCCAGGGCCGAGGTCCAGATGGCGTCCTCGGGCACGTCGATGCCGCTGGCGAGCAGCCGGGCACGCAGGTCCCGCGGGGTGAAGATCGAGTTGTTGGTCAGGACCAGGAAGCGCAGCCCGGACGCCTTGAGCGCCTCGACGAAGTCGGTCGCGCCGGGGATCGGCACCTCCTCGTGGACGAGCACGCCGTCCATGTCGGTCAGCCAGGTCTCGACGGGGCGGGGGGACTCGTCGGTGGACATGCCCCCATCCTTTCAGCCCGTCACGGCCGGCCTCACATGTGCCGACGTACGTCGTCCCGTCCAGCGTCACCCGTACCTCGGTGCGGTACGGCGGGGCGCCGAGGCAGCCAGGCATGTAGAAACTGAGGTCGTGGACACCGTGACGGTTTCGGTACCGGCCCCGCGCATCGAGCGCTGGGTGGCGAACTTCGAGACCCGGCACGGCGCCACGACGTACTCGGCCCACGACGGCGCCCTGAAGGGGACCGCGGAGGACGGGTCGGCGTTCGTGGCCCGGCTGCCCTTCGCGACGTCGTACGACGGCCCGGCCGACCCGGCGTCGCTCGCGGCTGCGGTGGCGACACCGGGGGAGTGGGGCGTGCTGCTCGTGCGCAAGGGCGGCTTCGCGGTGGCCCGGATGGGCGGAGAGCAGATCGCCGAGCACAAGATCGGCCAGCGGCACGTGCAGGGCCGGACCAAGGCGGGCGGCCAGAGCCAGCAGCGGTTCGCCCGCCGGCGCGGCAACCAGGCACGTCAGGCGTTCGAGGCGGCCGCCGACCACGCCGCCCGGATCCTGCGACCCGGCCCGCTCGTCACGGGCGGCGACCACGCCGCCGTCGACGAGGTGCTCGCCGACCCGCGGCTGCGTGGCCTCACGGTCGTCGAGCCGTGGCTGCCCGTACCCGACCCACGTCGGGCCGTGCTCGACCAGGCGATCCGCGACGCGACGAGCGTGCGGGTGGAGGTGACCAACGCCTGAGGCGCCGCCTCAGTCCTGCTGCTCGCCGAACGCCAGCGGCTCGCGGGTGACCAGGTACGTCGCCCAGTGCATCTCGCGGACCCGGCCGGCGTCGTCGCGGGTCACCCGCAGCAGCTCGCCGCGCTCGCGGCCGGAGACCGTGCGGTAGAGGTCAGGACCCTCGGCGGCGAACACCGAGGGCGCCCGACCGGGCGCCGAGTCCATCGACGCCTCGAGGCGACCCTCCCGGACCGCGAACGTGAACGGCCGGCCCTCGGAGTACCACCGGCCGAGGATCGGCTTCAGCTCCTCGGGCACCTCGGTCCCGGGGCGCCAGGGCTCGTCGTCGGTGGGCACGTCGTCGACGACGCGGTCCGCGAGGGTCATCGCGAACTCGGTCGGGTCGGGCGCCGACGAGCCGTTCATCAGCACGATCCCGCCGGTGCCGCTCTCGCGATGGGTGTGCACCCCGGTCATGTGTCCGGGCATGCCGCCGTCGTGCCCGGCCCAGTTGCGGCCGGAAGCTGATCGGACCACGAAGAACCCGAGCCCCATGCCGGCGTTCCACCGGTCCGGGTCCATGAGGACCTGCGGCTGGCACATCTCCTCGATGGTGTCGGGAGAGAGGATCGAGGCGTCGGGCGAGGCGACGAACGCCGACCAGCGGGCGAGGTCACGCGCCGTGCTCGCCAACCCGCCGCACGGTGCCATCGCCCGGGTCGCGACGACCGGCTCCGGGCGCGGCACGTCGTGGTAGGGCGACACGTAGTAGCCGTGCGCCTGCGGACCCCCGTCGAAGCCGACCGACGTGCGGGTCATCCCGAGCGGGTCGAGCAGGCGGACCCGGAGCGACTCGGCCCACGGTCGGCCGTCGAGCGTCCCCACCAGCCGCCCCAGCACGGCGTACACGATGTTGGAGTAGTGCCAGCGGTCGTGCGGCCGGCCGACGCGCTCGATCGCGGCGAAGTTCTTGAGCAGCTCGTCGTCGTCGGGCTGCACGAGCGTGTCCCAGATGTCACCGACCGGCTCACGCTGGAGCCCCGAGACGTGCGCCAGCCCCTGGCGGATCGTGGTCGGGTGGCTGACGTCGGCCAGGTGGTCGCCGATCCGGTCGTCGAGGGTGAGCCGGCCCTCGTCGCGCAGCTGCATCACCATCACGGCCGTGAACGTCTTGGTGTTGGAGGCGACCAGGAACTGGTCGTCCGGCGTCGGCGCCCGGTCCGTGCCGACCTCGGCCGTGCCGATGCCCTCCCACCACAGCAGCTCGCCGCCACGCGCGACCGCGGCGAGCACGCCGGGCACCCGGCCCTCACGCTGTCGCCGGAGCGCCGTGGTGTGCAGGAACCGTCGGGTGTCGTCGGGGAGTGCGTCCACTCTCGGGACGCTACGCCTGGTCGCGAACGTCCCTGTGCAGGCGTCGGACCTCGTCGCTCGCGGCGGCCAGACGCGCCTCGAGCTCGACGACCCAGGCGTCCGGGTCGTCCAGGTCTCCGAGCGCGGCCTGGATCTCGGCGCGCGCCCGGACAGCCCGCCCCCGGTCCTCGTCGCCGTGCCGGGTGGCCGAACCCTGCGGCCAGGCGTGCACGGGGGAGTGCAGGTTGGCCAGCGGCACCGAGCCCACCCACACGCCCGCAGCCGCCATGGTCACGACGAAGGACAGCTGGTCGCGGCGGGAGTAGCGGAGCACGTGCTCCCACCAGAGCGCCATGGCGGTCTCCACGGTGTGCGTACGGCGCCGCGCGAGGAGCCCGGTCCAGTGCGGGTTGGACTCCAAGGTGGCCGGCGAGGTCTCGAGGTAGTGAGCGATCTGCTCGAAGACCCGCAGATGGTCGTCCTTGCCGAAGTCGATGCTGGACTGCGCCTCGGCGAGCACGCTGGGGTAGAACGTGTGCTGGGGCGCAGCGACGTGTGCGTCGGCCAGCCAGCTGCCCACGAACGTCTCGGGCGGAACCTTCAGCTGGACGGCGTTGTCGACCCACAGGCTGCGGTCGTAGCCACCGAGCTCCGGGTGCCCGACGATCTTCAGGTACCGCTCACTGCGCACCGGGTCGCCCGGCAGCCGCGGTCGGACCAGGACCGGCTCCCACGTGTCGCTGCGCAGGTCTGGGTCGTCGGTGAAACACAGGAAGTGGGCCGTGGACCTCGTCGAGACCGGCTGCTCGCGCAGCTCCCGGTCGCGGCCCATCAGCGCGGTGTAGACGACCAGCCGGGAAGCGTGCCGGCCGATCTTCTCGGACATGTACGGCTCCTGCTGACATCGTGAGCGCCCCGAGGTCGCGGCGACCCCCCACGGCTCGCCAACCGCAACGTAGCGCGCCGGGACCGTCGGGTCAGTGCGCCACGTCGATCCGCGTGTCGGCGTCCGCCTCGAGCTCGCGGCGCCGCACGATCCAGCGCTGCGCCAGCCCGTCCATCTCCTGGTCGACGAACGCCAGGAACTCGCGCATCAACCACAGCCGGTGCCGCGGCGGTGCGGCCTCGTCGAGCCCCTCGAGTGCAGTCGTGAGCGCGCTCATCAACGGGACGTAGGTCTGGTCCTTGCGCATCATGGCGCCCAGCCAGGCGTCGTCGTCGACGACGTACACGTCCTTGCGGGACCCGCGCTCGCGCTCGCGGTGCAGGAACCCGATCTGGGCGAGGAAGTTCACCGCGCCGGACACCGCCGCGGGGCTGACCGCCAGGGTCTCCGCGAGCTCGGCGGCGGTCATCCGGCCGTCGTCGTCGACCACGAGGGCGGCGAAGACCCGCGACGGGAGCCGCGGCAGGCCCGCGTCGGTGAGTGCGCCGCCCATCCGCTCCACGAAGCGCCCGGCCACGGTGGCGGCGACGTCACCGGCCGGCCCCGGGGGTCGGGGCGAGCGACGTGACGCAGCAGACATGACCCGAAGTGTAACAACATTCAGGAAATACTGAATTCTATGTATGGTGAACGGGTGACCGATCCACTCATCCGCATCGAGAACCTGGTCAAGACCTTCGGCGCCACCCGCGCGCTCGACGGCCTCGACCTCACCGTCGCCGCCGGCGAGGTGCACGGCTTCCTGGGCCCGAACGGCGCCGGCAAGTCGACCACCATCCGCGCGCTGCTGGGCCTGCTCCGCACGGACTCCGGCTCGCTGACCGTCTTCGGCATGGACCCCTGGGCCGACGGCGTGCCGATCCACCGCCGGCTCGCCTACGTACCCGGCGACGTGACCCTGTGGCCGAACCTGTCGGGCGGGGAGACCGTCGACATGCTGCTGCGGATGCGCGGCATCGAGCCACGCGACACCCGTCGCGACGAGCTCCTCGAGCGGTTCGACCTCGACCCGACCAAGCGCGGCCGCGCCTACTCCAAGGGCAACCGGCAGAAGGTGGCGCTGGTGGCGGCCTTCGCCGCGGACGTCGACCTGCTCGTGCTCGACGAGCCCACCTCCGGCCTGGACCCGCTGATGGAGGAGGTGTTCGCCGACAGCCTGGCCGAGCGGGTCGGGGCCGGCGCGACCGTGCTGCTCTCGAGCCACATCCTCAGCGAGGTCGAGCGGCTGGCCGACCGCGTCACGATCATCCGCGCCGGCCGGTCGGTGGAGAGCGGCACGCTCGCCGACCTCCGGCACCTGCGGCGCAACAAGATCGTCGCGGAGGTGGCCGGCCCGGTGCCCGACCTGGCCCGCATCGCCGGGGTGACGGACGTCCGCGTCGACGGCGCGACGGTGAGCTGCTCGGTGGAGCCGGAGGCGATGACCGAGGTGCTCTCGGCGCTGACCGCGGTCGGCGTACGGTCCCTCACCAGCGCGCCGCCGACGCTCGAGGAGCTGTTCCTGGAGGCCTACCGCCCGGCGGTGGCGGCCCGATGACCACCACCAAGACCACCACGACCAGCGCGTACGTCGGCACCTGGCCGCTCGCCCGCGCGGCGCTGCGCCGGGACCGCATCCTGGCTCCGGTGTGGATGCTGGTGCTGGTCGCGGTGGTCTACGCCTCGGCAGCGGCCACCGACACGCTCTACCCGTCGGTGGCGGACCGCGTCGAGGCGGCCGAGGCGATCAACGCCAGCCCCGCGATCGTGGCGCTGTACGGACCCATCCTCGACGTGCACAGCACCGGCGAGCTCGCGATGACCAAGCTCACCGTGCTGTACGCCGTGTTCGCCGCGCTGCTCTTCCTGGTGCTGGTCCGCCGCCACACCCGCACCGAGGAGGAGTCTGGCCGCGCCGAGCTCCTCGGCGGCACGGCCATCGGCCGGGACGCCCTGCTCGCTTCCGCCGTGCTCGAGAGCGTGCTCCTCTCCCTCGTCCTGGGCGCCCTCTGCGTGCTCGCCTGCGTCGGCGGCGGGTTGCCGTTGACCGGGGCGCTCGCCTTCGGGGCCTCCTGGGTGGGCATCGCCTGGGTGGCGACGGCGCTCACCGCCGTGGCCTGCCAGGTCTCCGCGAGCTCGCGGACCTGCGCCGCGCTGGCGGGCGCGGGCATCGCACTGCTGTACGGGCTCCGCGTCGTCGGCGACACCGGGCCCGGGTGGCTCTCGTGGCTCTCGCCGTTCGGCTGGTCGACCCGGCTGCGCGCGTGGTCCGACCCGCGCTGGTGGGTGCTCCTCCTCGATCTCGGCCTCGGACTCGGCCTGCTCGTGGTGGCGGTCGGGCTGCAGCGCCGTCGCGACCTCGGCTCCGGGCTGGTCGCGGCGCGGCCGGGACCGGCGATCGGGTCGCCCCGCCTGGCGGACGCGTTCGTGCTCACCTGGCGGGTGCACCGCACGATGCTGTGGTCCTGGACGGTCGGCGTCGCCGCACTGGGCGTGGTGATGGGCGCGATCGCCCCCGGAGTCGGTGACCTGCTCGACACGGACGCCGGCCGGCAGGTGATCGAGAGCCTCGGCGGGGTGGGCGCCCTGGAGGACGCCCTGCTCGCAGCGGTGCTGTCGATCGCGGGCGTCGTGGTGACCTGCTTCGCCATCGCCGTCATCGGGCACGGCGCCGGCGACGAGCGCGACGGCCGCACCGAACAGGTTCTCGCGACCGCGACCTCCCGGTCACGGACCTTCCTCGCCACGACGGCGGTCGCGGTCGGCGGCGCCACCTGGCTGCTCCTCGTCACCGGCGTCGGAGCCGCAGTCGGCCTGGGCGGGTCGCTGGGACGCCTCGTCGGCGCTGCCCTCGACCAGTCCTTCGCGGTCTGGGCCGTCGCGGGACTGGCGCTGCTGCTGTACGCCGCCGGGAGCAGGTTCGCGGTGGCCGGCTGGGTCGCCCTCGCGGCGTTCTTCGCCCTCGGCCAGCTCGGTGAGCTGCTCGACCTCCCGGGGGCCGTGACCGGGCTCTCGCCGTACACCCACCTGCCCGCCATGCCCGTCGAGGGCTTCGCACCGGCGCCGGCGCTGACCCTGACGGCCGTTGCCGTGGCCCTCACCGCGGCCGCGTGGTGGCGCTTCCGGGAGCGCGACATCGGTTAGCGTCCGCGACATGAGGTCGGGCATGTCCTGGGAGCCGGAGCCGGGCTGGCTCTCCGTCCCGGGCGGCACGGGACCATCCACGGTCGGAGTCTGGCGGACCGAGCTGGGCGGCCAGCCCGTGGCCGTCAAGCGGCTCGGGCGGCCGACGCCCCACGACCCGCCCGAGCTCAGCGACCCGACCCACTTCGCCTACTGGCGCCGCGAGGCGGACGTCGCTGCGAGCGGCCTCGTCGAGGACACCCCCGGAGTACGGGGGCCGGCGGCGGCCGTGGTGGAGGACGACGAGGGCATCACGGTCACCTCGGACTGGGTCGAGGACGGCGGCACCAACGGCCTGTTCGTCGCGCACGCGCTCGGCCGCTTCGCCACCGCCGACCTCGCCGACCAGCGGTGGCTCTCGCGCGACCAGCTGCGTCGCCGGCTCCAGCGGACCGAGCGCCGCGGCGGCTGGCCGACCCTGGCCAGGACCGGCGCTGCCGACCTGGCCGACAGCCTGTGGACCAGGCGCGAGCACTTCCTCCTGCAGTACGACGCCCTGCCACCGGTTCCGCACCACGGCGACGTCGCCGGGCCGAACCTCCGCGGCCGCGAGGGCGACGTGGTGGTGGCCATCGACTGGCAGAGCATCGGCGTCGGACCGGTCGGACTCGACCTCGGGCTGCACGTCGCGAGCGCGCGCGAGGCTCCGGAGCCGCTGCTGGAGGCGTACCTGCTGGGGTTGGCCGACGTCGGGGCCGAGGCGCTGGCCACCGAGGACCAGGTGCGGCTCGGGATGCGCATCGTGGCGGCGTACACGGCGATGGGCCGCGCCGAGTGGGCGCTGGCCCGCGTGGCGGGCGGCGAGGGCGCGCTGGCGTCGAAGTTCCGCCACCCGAGCGTGGCGCCGTACCTGCGCGCGCTCGAGCGCGTGGCCGGCGAGGTCGACGCGCTGCTGTCCTGACCAGTCCACAACGATCGGCCCAGAACGAATCAGCCCAGGGTCGGTGTGCCGTCCGCGCCGCACGGCAGCGACGAGGGCAGGGTGCGCGACATGATGGCGATCGCCCGGTCGACGCGGATGTGGCTGATCTCTGCGCCGCGGTCGTTGAAGGGGCGGTCGACCATGTAGACGACGGCGAGCGCGGCGAACACCGTGATCGCCATCGCGGCCATGCTGTAGGCCTGCCCGGCCACGCGCACCGACGGGTCGAGCATCAAGAGCTGGTACCCCAGCACGACGACCGAGATCAGGATGAGTGCCGCCCACAGGAAGCCGGGCACGAACGGCTTGGACTCCGCCACCCGCTCGCGCCGGCCCTGCTGGCGGTCGGTGCTCACGTCGAACCAGTGCGCCAGCGCCTCCACCTGCTTCTGGTTGCTCACGGGTGTCTCGCGCATCGTCTGGTCCATCCGGTCCACCCAGGTCTGCACCAGCTCGCTCTCGGTGCCACGCTGCATGGCCGGCCACTCGTCGTCGACGACCGCCCGGGCGTAGCAGAGGACGTCGCCGCGCAGCTCGTCGCTGTCGGTCTCGTCGAAGTAGGAGGCCATGACGTACTGCTGCTGGATCGCGACCGCCTCCTTGCCGACGGCGTCACGGGCGTTCTGGTAGTGGCCGAACGCCGCCACGATGAGGAACGCGATCAGCACCGCCAGGCCGGTGCCCACGGTGCTGAAGATCTCTCCCGCGTCCTCCATCGAGCGCAGCCACCCGCCTCCGGGGGGCAGGACGCGGTGGATGACGACCACGAGGCCCACGAAGAGGGCCGTCGGCGCGAGGACGAGGAGGGCGGTGGTCCACACGAGGTTGCTACTCAACGGTCGCGGGCGAGAACGTGTCGCACGCCTGCAGGCTGCCCTCCGTGTATCCGGTCTGGAACCACTTCATCCGGGCCGCCGAGGAGCCGTGCGTCCACTGCTCGCGGTTGACGGTGCCGGTGGTCTCCTTCTGGATCCGGTCGTCACCGACCGCCTTCGCCGCGGCCAGAGCCTGTTGGATGTCCTCCTGGCTCAGGTCGACGATCAGCGGCTCGCCGTCGGCGGTGTCGGTCGAGGTGGCGTTCTTGACCCACATGCCGGCATAGCAGTCGGCCTGCAGCTCCAGGCGCACCGAGTCGCTGTTGGGGCCCTGCTGCGTCCGCACCTGGCCCATGGTGCCGAGCAGGTTCTGGATGTGGTGGCCGTACTCGTGGGCGAGTACGTAGGGCTCGACGAAGGCACCCGCGGGGCCGTTGAGCTGCTGCTGGAGGACATCCTCGAAGAACGTGGTGTCGAGGTAGATGGTCTTGTCGACCGGGCAGTAGAACGGGCCCACGTCCGAGGAGGCGTTGCCGCAGTCGGTCCCGACCGAGCCGGTGAACGTCTGGACGCCGCTCTCGGGTTCGAAGCGTGTGTCGCTCTGCGCGGGCAGGGTCTTGGACCAGTAGCTGGTCAGGGAGTTCTCGACCGCCACGCGCGCGCAGTCGGTGCTGTTCTCGGCGTCCTGGCCCGTCTTGCAGTTGTCGTAGCGGCCCGTGTCGGAGCCCTGCATCCGGGAGGCGTCGAGACTGGTGTCCGGGAGTGTCCCGGTGTTCCCGCCGACGCACTGGGTGAGCACCAGGAACAGCACGATCACGATGACGCCGCCGATGCCGCCGCCGGCCTTGGTGCCGCCGGGGATCGGGATGCGCATCCCGCCGCCACCCATGCCGCCGCCACCACCCGAGCCGCCGCTGTCGCGCACCCGCGAGGTGTCGAGCCGGGCCTTCGGGTTGAAGCGCATCGTGTCTCCTGCTGCCTCGGTGGTCCCACGGGTGCCCGGCGGTCCCGGAGTCCCGGCCAATACACTAACGAGCCTGATGATCACCGCCCAACACCTCGAGGTGCGAGCCGGGGCGAGGCTGTTGATGCAGGACGTCAGCTTTCGC
Organism: uncultured Actinomycetota bacterium; assembly: GCA_963728555.1. Classification (GTDB taxonomy): domain Bacteria; phylum Actinomycetota; class Actinomycetes; order Propionibacteriales; family Nocardioidaceae; genus Nocardioides. The sequence goes on along the minus strand of CAVSKP010000006.1, from coordinate 254,264 downwards.
GTGGCGGCGGGCGACAAGATCGGCCTCGTCGGGCGCAACGGCGCCGGCAAGACCACCCTCACCAAGATCCTGGCCGGCGAGGGCCTGCCGGCCGCCGGCACGGTGCAGACCACCGGCACCGTCGGCTACCTGCCCCAGGACCCGCGCACCGGCGACCCCGACCTGCTCTCCCGCGAGCGGATCCTCTCCGCGCGTGGCCTGGACGACGTCGTACGGCGTCTCCGGCAGGCCGAGCAGGAGATGGGCAGCGACAAGCCGTCCGTCCGCGAGCGGGCGATGCGGAGGTACGAGCGGGCCGACGCCGAGCTGCACGCCGGCGGCGGGTACGCCGCTGAGTCGGAGGCCGCCCAGATCGCCCACAGCCTCGGCATCGAGGACCGCATCCTCGGCCAGCAGCTGCGCACCCTCTCCGGTGGCCAGCGCCGCCGGGTCGAGCTGGCGCGGATCCTGTTCTCCGGGGCCGAGACCTTGCTGCTCGACGAGCCGACCAACCACCTCGACGCCGACTCGATCATCTGGCTGCGCGAGTTCCTCAAGGCGCACAAGGGCGGGCTGGTGGTGATCAGCCACGACACCGGCCTCCTCGAGACGACCGTCAACAAGGTGCTCCACCTCGACGCCAACCGCGCCGAGATCGACGTCTACAACCTGGGCTGGTCGGCGTACCTCGCCCAGCGCGAGACCGACGAGCGGCGCCGCAAGCGCGAGCGGGTGAACGCCGAGCGCAAGGCCGACGCACTGATGGACCAGGCGAACAAGATGCGCGCCAAGGCGACCAAGGCGCAGGCCGCACAGTCGATGATGAAGCGGGCCGAGCGGCTGATGGCCGGCGTCGAGTCGGAGCGACGGTCCGACCGCGTGGCGCGGATCAAGTTCCCCGCCCCGGCCCCGTGCGGCAAGACTCCCCTCACGGCGAGTGAGCTGTCGAAGTCGTTCGGCTCGCTCGAGGTGTTCACCGACGTCGACCTCGCCATCGACCGCGGCTCGCGCGTCGTGGTCCTCGGCCTGAACGGCGCCGGGAAGACGACGCTGCTGCGCCTGCTGGCCGGGGTGGACAAGCCCGACACCGGCGAGGTGGTGCCCGGGCACGGGCTGAAGATCGGCTACTACGCGCAGGAGCACGAGACCCTCGACACCTCGCGGACGGTGCTCGAGAACATGCACTCGGCCGCGCCCCAGCTCACCGACACCGAGGCCCGGTCGGTGCTCGGGTCGTTCCTGTTCAGCGGCGACGACGCGGCCAAGCCCGCCCGGGTGCTCTCGGGTGGCGAGAAGACCCGGCTGGCGCTGGCCATCCTGGTCGTCTCCAGCGCGAACGTGCTGCTGCTCGACGAGCCCACCAACAACCTCGACCCGCTGTCCCGCGAGGAGGTGCTGGCCGCGATCCGGTCCTACGAGGGCGCGATCGTCCTCGTCACCCACGACGAGGGCGCCGTGCACGCCCTCGAACCCGACCGGGTGCTGATCCTCCCGGACGGTGTCGAGGACCTGTGGAACGCGTCGTACGCCGACCTGGTCTCGCTGGCCTGACGTGCGGTTGCTTCATCTAGGTATGTAGCCGAATCCTCACTTCCCCAGGGTTGTGGAGTGGGGGAAGTGCGGGTTCACCTACATACCTAGATGAAGCAACCACCCCAGCCGGACGAGCCAGCAAGCGATCGGCGTGTCACGAGCGGTTACCCTCCGCGCATGACTCCCGAGGAGCTGACGGCGGCCGGGCTCGCGTACGACGTCACGGGTGAGGTCGCGGTGGTCACCCTCGACCGGCCCGAGGTACGCAACGCGCAGACGCCGCTGATGTGGCGGACCCTGGCGCGGCTCGGGGCCGAGATCCCGGACGAGGTACGGGTGGTGGTGCTGCGGGGCAAGGGCGCGTCGTTCTCGGCCGGGCTCGACCGGGCGATGCTCGACCCGGCCGCTGCTGACGGGGCCGAGACGGTCGCGGGACTCGTCGCCCTACCCGACGAGGAGGCCTCGGCGGCGATCGAGGAGTTCCAGCGCGGCTTCACCTGGCTGCGCGACCCGCGGTTCGTGTCGGTCGCCGTCGTGCAGGGGTACGCCATCGGCGCCGGCTTCCAGCTCGCCCTCTCCTGCGACCTGCGCGTGCTCGCGGACGACGCCCAGCTGTGTATGAAGGAGTCCGCGCTCGGGCTGGTCCCGGACCTGACCGGCACCCAGCCGCTCGTCGAGGCGGTCGGGTACGCGCGGGCCCTGGAGATCTGCGCCACCGCGAGGATGGTGTCGGCGGAGGAGGCGATGGCGATCGGGCTCGCGAACGTCGTGGTCCCGAACGCCGAGCTCGACGCCACCGTGTCCGACCTGGTGGCCGCGCTGACCGCGGCGCTGCCGGGCGCCGTACGCGAGACGAAGGCGCTGCTGCTCGGCGCGCGCGGGAGGAGCCTGGACGAGCAGCGACGGTACGAGCGGCGAGGCGCAGGTACGCCGGTTCCGCGACCTGGCCGCGATGCTCGCCGGCTAGAGCCCGAGCACCAGGCGCTTCCCACACGCGCGGGAGACGCACAGCATCATGCACTCGCCGGCGGCCTTCTCCCGCGCCGTCAGCACGTAGTCGCGGTGGTCGACCTCGCCCTCGATGACCTTGGTCTCGCACGAGCCGCAGATGCCCTCCTGGCAGTCGTGCAGCACGTCGACGCCGGCATCCAGGATCGCCTGGAGGATCGAGGTGTCCGGGCCGACCGTCACGCTGAGACCGGACTCGGCGAGCACCACCTCGACCGCGTGCTCGTCGGCGACGTCGCGGGCAGGCTGGGCCGGGGCGGCGAACCGCTCGAGGTGCAGGCTGTCCGCCGGCCACGCGGCCATCCGCTCCTCCACGGCGTGCAGCAAGGGCTCGGGCCCGCAGCAGTAGACGAGGGTGTCGGGCCGTGGTCTGCCGAGCAGGGCGTCGAGGTCGAGCAGGCCGTGCAGGTCCTGCGGGTGCAGGGTGACCCGGTCGCCGTACCGTGCGAGCTCGTCGGTGAAGGCCATCGACGCGGCCGCCCGGCCGCCGTACACGAGGCACCACTGCGCGCCCTCCGCCTCCGCGCGCGCCAGCATCGGGAGGATCGGCGTGATCCCGATGCCGCCGGCGACGAAGAGGTACGACGGCGACGGTTCGAGCCGGAAGTGGTTGCGCGGGCCGACGTAGCCGACCGTGTGGCCGGGACGGAGCACGTCGTGGACGTACGCCGACCCGCCGCGGCCGGCGGTCTCGCGGAGGACGCCCAGCCGGTAGCGGTAGCGGTCGTGCGGGTCGCCCGACAGGGAGAACTGACGGCTCAACCCGTCGCGGAGGTGGACGTCCAGGTGGGCTCCGGGTTCCCACGAGGGCAGCTCGCGTCCCAGGGGATCGACGAGCTCGACCGCCAGCACGCCGTCGGCCTGGACGGCCATGGACCGCACGAGCAGCTGCTCGGTCATCCGGACTCCTGCGTTTGACTGACTGTTCAGACAATCATGCCGCAGATGGCCGCCCGGCGCGAGTGGCCCGAGAAGGCTCAGCCGACGCGGTACTTCACATGGGTCGCCCGAGGCGAGTGGATCACCTCGACCGGCGTCAGGCCGGGATCGGTCACGCCGTCCAGGAGGCGCTCGCCACCACCGAGCAGCACGGGTGCGATGTCCAGGACGATCTCGTCGAGGACACCGGCCGCGAACGCCTGCCGGATCGTCGACGCGCCACCGGCGATGAGCACCTCCCGGTCGCCGGCGGCCTCGACGGCACGGGCGTACGCCTCGTTGAAGCCGTCGGTGACGAAGTGGAACGTCGTCCCGCCCTCCATCTCGATGGGGTCGTGGTCGTGGTGGGTGAGCACGAAGACGGGCGCGTGGTACGGCGGGTCGTCACCCCACCAGCCGCGCCACTCGCCCTCCCAGGTGCTCCACTCGCCCCGCACCGGGCCGAACATGTTGCGGCCCATCACGTACGCCCCGCGCGGGAGGGCCAGGTGCTCCCGGGACTTCAGGTCGCTCTCGTACATCTCTCCGTCGTCGGGGAAGTGCCACTGGTGCAGGCGTTCGCCGCCCACGCCGAGGCCGTTCTGGAGGCTCTGGTCAGGCCCGGCGAGGTACCCGTCGAGCGAGATGGACACGTGGCAGGTCGTGGTCATGGAGTCCAAGACTGCCGCAGTCACCCGGACTCATCGCCCGGGCTCATCGCCCGGGCTCATCGATCGGGCCCATCGATCGGGCCCAGCGCGAGGCCGGCCTCGATGGCCATCCGGCAGAAGGCCAGCACGTCGCCCGCCAGGTCGTCCTCGCGTCCGGCCCAGATCCCCGACGCCTCACCGAGAGCGCGGTGGGTGAGAGCCTCGGCGACGACCGGGCGCCAACGCTGCCTGCCGAACTCCTCGAGCGCGTAGTGCCCGGCGCCGTCCTTCGACGTCAGGGTGCCGGTGGCGATGGCGTGGTGCAGCCGGGGGATGCCGAGCACGAACCACTCGACCAGGTCGGGTCGGCTGGCTCGCTCGCGATGCGCGGCCAACCGGGCGACGTTCGGTTCCCAGTACTCCGTCAGGTTGCGGTGCGAGTAGCGCCGCAGCTCGGCCACGTCGGCGTGGATGTCGACGTCGGCCAGGGGAGGGCCGTGCAGATGTACGCCGTGGTGCGCGAGCTCGTGCCAGGTGACGGGGTCCGGACCGTGGTCGAGGGACCACGTGCCCTCCAGCACCCCGGGGAGCGCTGATGTTCCGAACGGTGGCCGCGCCAGGTCGTCCCAGGTGACGTAGAGCCCGCTCAGGAACGGGCGCGGGAACGACTCGTCGTGGTCGGCGTGCAGGTCCCGGAGCGTCGCCACGGCCTCCGCGTCGGGCCGGGACGACGTGACCGCGACGAAGTCGACGTCGCTGCGGCCGTCGTACCACTCGCCCCACCCGAGAGAGCCGTGCAGGTACAGGCCCTCCACGAGGCCCGGCACCCGCTCGTCGGCGAGGGCCAGGTAGTGCGAGGTGACCTGCCGGACCGGCTCGGGAAGGCTCACCGCTCGCAGTGCCGCATGATCCCGTGGACCTCCACTCGTGCAGGGGAAGCGTCGACCTCGATGCTGTCCTGGAATCTCATGTGCGCCCCTCAGCCGAGCACGATGCAGAGATGGTCCGGGCAGTCGGTCACCGTCTTCTCCAGGCGTCCGGTCACCGACCCAGCGTGCCACGGACCTGGCAGCGCGACCGGGTTCACTAGGGTCCTCGCCGTGGGCGACCAGGGGACCAACGCGCTGGCGGCGCTGATCCTGGGCTCGGCGGTCGCCGTGCTGCTGTTCATCCCGGTCGCCGCCGTGCAGTACCGCCGCGACGGGCGCCTCGGACCGGGCGACCTCACCGTCCTGGGTGGGGCGGCGGTGTACGGCGTCGCGCTCTGGACCTACACGCTGCTGCCGCTGCCCGACATCGGTGACTACGCCTGCCAGCACGCCCAGACGCGGCTGATGGCCTTCGCCGACGACATCCGGCGGGCCGCCGAGCAGGCCGGGTACGCCGGGCTCGGCACGCCCAGCGAGCTGCTCCGCAACCGCGCGTTCCTGCAGGTGGTGCTGAACGTGGTGCTGTTCCTGCCGTTCGGGCCGTTCGTGCGGCTGATCACGCACCGCGGCGTGGTGGTCGCGACCGGTCTCGGGTTCGCGGTCTCGCTGATGATCGAGGTCACCCAGCTCACCGGCGTCTGGGGCGTGTACCCCTGCGCCTACCGGCTCTTCGACGTCGACGACCTGCTCACGAACACCCTCGGCGCGCTCCTCGGCGCGGTGCTGTCCTACCCGTACGCCGCCCGGAGACGCCGCCGGCTCGGCACGGCCAGTCGTCGGCTGCCGACGACCGTGTCCACCGGCCGACGGCTCGCCGCGACGATCAGCGACGTGCTGTTCGTGGTGCTGGCGGGCACGGCCGCGGCGGCCGTGTGGCGCGGGTACCTGGTCTTCGCCGAGCACGAGCGACCCGCGACCGACTCCGCCTCGATGATCGCGCTGCGCGCCGGCGTACCGCTGCTCGTACAGGGCCTGATGGTGCTGGTGGCCGGCAAGACGATCGGGGAGCTGGTGGTGGACGTACGCACCACACCGCCATCGATGCCGCGTCGACTGGTCAAGCTGCTTGTCGGCGTGGTGCCGCTGGTGCTGCTCGCGGTGGTCACCGTCCCTGCCGCGCAGGTGGCGCTTGCTCTCCTCGCCGTCGCGGGCGTGGTCGGCGCGTTCGTCACGTCCGGCCACCGAGGCGTCGGCAACGCGCTGGCCGGGCTGCGGCTGGAGATCGACGACGGCTGAGGGCTCCGGGCTGACGTCGGGCCCGTGCCCTCCACGTCGCCGTCTGACTTCCTCACGTCCCTGGCGTGAAGAGCGCGGTGTCGTAGATCAGCCGTTGCCACGCCTCGGGTGACACGCCCTCGCTCTCGCCCTCCGTGGTCGAGACGAACCGGAGGCGCAACGTGCCGCCCTCCAGCACGTAGGTGTGCACGTTCTCTCCGTCGCTGAACATCGGCTGCATCACCAGTCGCCCGCCCGAGACCGTCACGTTCTCCTCGTCGGCGGTCTCCTCGGGCCGGCTCCCGACGCGGAACACGGCGTGCATCGAGCTGCGGTCGCCGTCGACGTAGAGGGCCACCACGAACGGAGTCGCCGGCAGGTCCGCGAGCATCGCGGTCGCGTCCCCGGGGTCGCCGGCGAGCCGCGCGGCCCGGCGGACGTCGGCACGCGTGACCGGCTCGGAGACCCACGTCCCGTCGAGCGGGTTCGGCTCGGAACCGGCGCCGATGGTCGGCGAGGCCGGTGTGGTCGGCTCCGGGCTCGGGACGGGCTCCTGGTCCCCTCGCTGGGACACCGTCACCACAACGGCGGCAACCGCGGCGGCGGCGACCAGGGCGGCGACGGCCCCGCGTCGTACGGCGCTCTCGCGGCGGCGCCGGGCCGTGAGGGCGGTCAGGGCCGCGGGGACCTGCTCGTCCCAGCTCCGGTCGGTCTCGCCGAACGCCTCGCGCAGGCGGTCGTCAACGGACATCGTCGCTCACCTCCTCGGCCAGTGCGCTGGCCAGGTGGCGGCGGGCCGTGTGCAGCTGGCTCCACCCCGTGGACTCCGAGCAGCCGACGATGTCGGCGATCTCGGTCATCGGCCGGTCCTCGAAGTAGAAGAGCACGACGACGGCGCGCTGCTTGAGGGGCAGCCGGCGGACGGCCGCCAGCACCTCCGGGGCGGGTGTCGGCGGCTCGACCGTCTGGTCGGGGAGGGTGGCCCGCTCGAGGTCGGCGCGGCGCCAGGTGCGGTGCCGTTCGCGTTGCGCCTTGCGGATCGCGACCCGGCGTACCCACAGGTCCGGCCGGTCGTACGCACGCACCTTGTCCCAGCTCCTGAGCAGCTCGAGGAAGGCGTCCTGGGTGATCTCCTCTGCCGCGGCCCGGTCACCGACGACGTGGTGGATCGTGCGCGCCACGCGTGGGAAGTGCCGCCCGAAGAACTCGGTGAAGTCGGCGGCAGCCGACCCCGTGGCGCGTTCGTGCGCGACGGCGTCGGACCACGCGACCTCGTCCACACGCACCTCCTTCACCGAGGAACAGTCCCGAGAGTGCTGGCACTTCCACTGCCTGCGCCACCTTTTCCCGCCGCGCTGTCGGCGGTGGCAGGAACAATGGTCGGTGTCGGGGGCGTTCCCCCCGCGAGGACGAGGAGTCACGCGTGTCAGGCATGAGCGGCATGGGTCAGGTGTGGCGACACATGCGCACCGACCGCAACGACGTGCCCTCGCGCGTCGACCGAGGCACGGTCCGGCGGGTGCTGGCGTTCGCGCGCCCGCACCGTCGGCTGATCAGCGTGTTCCTGGCGCTGACGGTCGTGGACGCGTGCCTGGTCATCGTCACGCCGCTGCTCGTGCAGCGGATCGTCGACGACGGCATCCTCCAGAAGGACACCGGCCTGGTGCTGAGGATGGCCGGGCTGATGGCGCTGACGGCGGTGTTCGGCGCATTGCTGGCCGTCGTTGCCGGCTGGCTCTCCTCCCGCATCGGTGAGGGCCTGATCTACGACCTCCGCACCCAGGTGTTCGCGCACGTCCAGCGACAGTCCCTCGCGTTCTTCACCCGCACCCAGACCGGCGCGCTGGTCTCGCGGCTCAACAATGACGTCATCGGCGCCCAGCGAGCGTTCACCTCGACGTTGTCCGGCACCGTCTCCAACGCCATCTCGGTCGTGGTGGTGGGCGTGGCGATGATCGCGCTGAGCTGGCAGGTCACGCTGCTGTGCCTCGTGCTGTTCCCGATGCTGCTCATCACCTCCCGCATCGTCAGCGGCAAGCTCGCGGGGCTGACCCGCGAGCAGATGGACGGCAACGCCGCGATGGGCAACGTGATGACCGAGCGGTTCAACGTCGGTGGCGCGATGCTGCTCAAGCTGTTCGGGCGGCGTGCCGAGGAGGACGCGCTGTTCGCCGGGAAGGCCGCGAGGGTGCGCGACCTCGGGGTCCGGATCTCCCTGATCACCCGCATCTTCGGCGCCGCCATGATGACCGTGCCGTCGCTGGCGACCGCACTCGTGTACGGCGTCGGCGGCTACCTCGCCATCCAGGGAGAGCTGACCGTCGGCACCCTGCTGGCGCTGACGACCCTGCTGCTGCGCCTGCTCGGGCCGCTCCAGGGACTGTCCAACGTGCGCATCGACGTGATGACCGCGCTGGTGAGCTTCGAGCGGGTCTTCGAGGTCCTCGACCTGCCCTCGTCGATCCAGGAGCGGCCGGGCGCCGTGGTGCTGCCCGTGACGGCGTCGCGCGTGGAGTTCGACCACGTCTCGTTCCGGTACCCGCGCGCCGAGGACGTCTCGCTCGCGTCCCTCGAGTCCGTTGCCCGCACCGAGACCCGCGACACCGGCGAGGTGCTGCGCGACATCACGTTCACCGCCGAGCCCGGCCAGATGGTGGCGCTGGTGGGCCCGTCGGGCGCCGGCAAGACCACCATCACCCACCTGGTCGCCCGGCTGTACGACGTCGGCGGTGGCGTCGTCCGCGTCGGCGGCCACGACGTCCGCGAGGTCACCCTCGAGTCGCTCGAGGACGTCGTCGGCTACGTCACCCAGGACGCCCACATGTTCCACGAGACGATCCGGACCAACCTGCTGTACGCCCGCCCGGACGCCGACGACCACGACGTGTGGGCCTCGCTCGAGGCGGCCCAGGTCGCCACGCTCGTCCGGTCGCTCCCCGAGGGGCTCGACACGGTGGTCGGCGACCGTGGGTACCGGCTGTCCGGCGGCGAGCGCCAGCGGCTGGCCATCGCCCGCCTGCTCCTCAAGGCTCCCGCTGTCGTCGTCCTCGACGAGGCGACGGCCCACCTCGACTCCGAGTCCGAGTACGCCGTCCAGCGCGCCCTCGACGCCGCCCTCGAGGGCCGCACCAGCCTGGTCATCGCGCACCGGCTCTCCACCATCCGCCAGGCCGACCAGATCCTGGTCATCGACGACGGCCGCGTCGTCCAGCGCGGCACCCACGCCTCCCTGCTCGCCGAGGGCGGCCTGTACGCCGACCTCTACCGCACCCAGTTCGTCGACGACCTGCGACCCACCGCCGCATCCTGACGCGCGCCACACCGATTCGTCAGCGGTCCTCCGGGTCCTCCGAGCGGGACGATCCCTGACGAATCGGCCGGGCTAGGGTCGGGGCCATGGACCTCGGACTCAGGGACCGCGTCTACATCGTCACCGGGGGAGCGAGGGGGCTGGGCCGCGCCACGGCCGACGCCCTGGTCGCCGACGGCGCCAGGGTGGTGATCTCGGGCCGCAACGCCGAGTCGCTCGCCGAGGCGAAGGCCGCCCTGGGGCACGGCGCCGCCACCGTCGAGGCCGACAACGGCGACCCCGACACTCCGGGCCGGCTGATCTCGGCCGCCACGGACGCGTTCGGCCGGCTCGACGGGGCGCTGATCTCGGTCGGCGGCCCGCCGACGGGCACCGTGTCGAGCACACCGGACGCGGACTGGGAGAAGGCGTTCGGCTCGGTGTTCCTCGGTGCGGTCCGGATCGCGCGCGAGGTCTGCGCGGCGCTCGAGCCGGGCGGCTCGGTCGCCTTCGTGCTCTCGTCCTCGGTCCGGGCGCCGATCCCGGGACTGGCGATCTCCAACGGACTGCGGCCGGGGCTCGCCATGGTCGCCAAGACCCTCGCCGACGAGCAGGGGCCGCGCGGGGTCCGCGTCAACGGCCTGCTGCCGGGCCGGGTCGGCACCGAGCGGGTCGCCGAGCTCGACGCCTCGTCCGGCGACGCGGAGGCGGCGAAGGCCAACGCGATCGCGCAGATCCCGCTGGGCCGCTACGGCGAGCCGGAGGAGTTCGGCCGGGCCGCGGCGTTCCTGCTGTCGCCGGCCTCGTCGTTCGTCTCCGGGGTGATGCTCCCGGTCGACGGCGGGATGCTGCGCGCCGTGTGACCCGGGGTCTGATCCTGGGCTCGCGGTGGTCGGCGGCCCGTCCGGATCCGCCACTCGTCGTAGGCGAGGTAGCAGAAGCCGAAGACAGCCAGCAGCCCGAAGAACCACCACTGGAGCCCGTAGAAGAAGTGCGGTCCGTTGCCGAGGTCAGGCGGCTCGCCGAGGGCAAGGGGCTCGGCGGCCGCGGGCATCTCCATCTGCAGCTCCACGAAGCCGCCGTAGACCGGGTACGGGAGCGTGGCGCCGATCGCCGCGCTGGAGATCGCCCGGGCTGAGCCGTCGCGCACCCGGGTCGCATCGCCCGAGCCGTCCTGGCGCACGTAACCGGACAAGAGCACCTGGCCGGCGGGGGGATCCGGCACGGCGGCCGGCGAGGCGCCGCTGTTCGAGGTCTCGACCCACCCCCGGTCGACCAGGACGGCGGTACCGGAGGCCGTCACCAACGGGACGACGACGTCGACGCCTGCCGCACCGTCGCGGGTCTGGTAGCGGATCACGACGGTGTGCCCGGCGTCGTACGTCCCCTCGGCGCGGACGTGCCGCCAGCTGTCGGCGTCGGCGACGGGCCGCCCGACCGCCAGCACCTCCTCGACGTCGTCGGCCGGTCGGACCAGGTTGCGCGTGATGGTCGCGTTGTCGGCCTTGCGGTCCTCCAAGCGGCCGAACTGCCACTCGCCGAGCCACCAGGTGGCGTACGCCAGCACCACGACCACCAGGAAGAACAGGATCCACCGACGGCTCACGAGGAAGCGCCAGGACCGCACCCGCCGAGGCTAGCCGTGCTCGCCGGCCGGCCGAGACTTGGGAGACGCGCCCTAGACTGGCCCGGTGACCTCGACGCCTGCCCGCACCCTGGGCGACCGCTTCGGCCGGGTGGCGAGCGACCTCCGGGTCTCGCTGACCGACCGGTGCAACCTGCGGTGCAGCTACTGCATGCCGGCCGAAGGGCTGGAGTGGCTGCCCGACGAGAGCGTGCTGACAGACAGCGAGATCGTCCGGCTGATCGACATCGGGGTCCGACTGCTCGGCATCCGCGAGGTCCGGTTCACGGGTGGTGAGCCGCTCGTACGCCGCGGCCTCGTCGACATCGTCGCCGGCACCCGAGCGATCTCGCCGGACCTCGAGATCTCGATGACCACCAACGCGCTGGGCCTCGCCCGGACCGCCCACGCGTTGAAGCGGGCGGGCATGAACCGCGTCAACGTCAGCCTCGACAGCGTCCGCCCCGAGTCCTTCCACGCCGTGACCCGGCGCGACCGCCTCCACGACGTGGTCGACGGTCTGGCCGCGGCCGCCGAAGCGGGCCTGGGCCCGATCAAGATCAACGCCGTCCTGCTCCGCGGCCTCAACGACGAGGAGGCGCCCGAGCTGCTCCGATGGTGCCTCGAGCACGACTACCAGCTCCGTTTCATCGAGCAGATGCCGCTCGACGCCCAGCATGGCTGGAGCCGGATGGAGATGGTGACCGCCGACGAGATCTTCGCCAGCCTGGAGAAGGAGTTCATCCTCACCCCGGCGACCGAGCCGCGGGGCAGTGCCCCGGCCGAGCTGTTCCTGGTGGACGGGGGCCCTGCCACGGTGGGCGTGATCGCCTCGGTGACGCGGCCCTTCTGCGGCGACTGCGACCGGGTCCGGCTGACGGCCGACGGCCAGGTACGCAACTGCCTGTTCGCCCGCGAGGAGTCGGACCTGCGCGGCGCGTTGCGGGCTGGTGCGAGCGACGAGGAGATCGCCGACCGCTGGGTGGCGGCGATGGCCACCAAGCGGGCCGGCCACGGCATCGACGACCCGCTCTTCCTGCAGCCCGACCGACCGATGTCGGCCATCGGCGGCTGAGCCCGCTAGCGGTTCGGCCCCGGGTCCGGAGGAGCGTCGGCGACCGGCACGACCTCGAGCAGGAACTGCTCGCGCGGCGAGGAAGTCGGCGAGCTGCTGACGGTGCTCGTCGCAGCCGAGCCAGGTCTTGCGGCGTTCGGGCGTGTGCACCTTCGGGTTGTTCCACACCAGGGCCCAGACGGCGGCCGCCTGGCAGCCCTTCGCCGAGCACACGAGCGGCTCGCTCACGGGTCCCTCCGGGTCGGCATCCGCGGTCAGAAGAGCAGGAAGTGCCGGACAGCCACGGGGGAAGCTGTCCGGCACTTCACCGCAGATTCTGGCACGCTTTGGTCAGTTGTCAAAGGTGGTCTTGACCGCGGGTTCAATCGGAATCGGTTCCGGGCGGCAGCTGCCGAGCACCCGATGGCCCGTCCAGCAATGCGAATCCGTCGGATTTCGTGGATCCGGCATTCGCCATCACCACGGCGACGTACGGCAGCACCAGCGCGGCGACGATCAGGACGACCCGCAGCCAGCCCGACGGCACGAAGATCGCGGCCACGAAGCACACGGTGCGGAAGCCCATCGCGAGCAGGTAGCGCTTCTGGCGCGCCGCAATGTCCTCCTCGCGGCTGGCGTTCGCGGTCGTGATACGCACCGGTTCACCGGCTTGGTGCCGGGCCATGGCTCCACTGTACGTCGCTACGATCGACGTTCCACCAGCGCCCGAGCAGCCAGCGGGCCACTGCTCAGGAGGACCCGTGTCGAACCGCACCTACCGCGTCACCGAGATCGTCGGTACGTCGCCCGACGGCATCGACCAGGCGATCCGCAACGGGCTCGCCCGGGCGGCTCGCACCCTGCGTCACGTCGACTGGTTCGAGGTGACCCAGATGCGTGGCCAGGTCAAGGACGGCGACGTGGAGCACTTCCAGGTCGGCATGAAGGTCGGTTTCCGGCTCGAGGACGACTGACGCTAGCGTCAGCGGCGTGACGGACCAGGGAGAGCAAGCCGGCCGCTCGGTGCTCGTCACCGGCGGCAACCGCGGGATCGGCCGGGCGATCGCCGAGGCGTTCCTCGCCCAAGGCGACCGGGTCGCGGTGACCACGCCGCAGCGGCGGGGCGCCCGAGGGCTGCCTCGACGTGCGCTGCGACATCACCGACGCCGATGCCGTCGAGGCCGCGTTCGTCCAGGTCGAGGAGGCCCACGGGCCGGTCGAGATCCTGGTGGCCAATGCCGGCATCACGGCCGACACGCTGCTGGTGCGGATGAGCGAGGACGACTGGTCCTCGGTCATCGACACCAACCTCACCGGGTCCTTCCGGCTGGCCAAGCGGGCCGTGTCCAAGATGATGCGGCTGCGGCGCGGCCGGATCGTCTTCATCTCCTCCGTGGTCGGCCTTCTCGGCTCCGGCGGCCAGGTCAACTACGCCGCGTCGAAGGCCGGCCTGGTGGGGATGGCGCGGTCGATCGCCCGCGAGTACGGCTCGCGCGGCATCACCGCGAACGTCGTCGCGCCGGGGTTCATCGAGACCGACATGACCGACACGCTGAGCGACGACCTGAAGGCCACCTACAAGGCGCAGGTGCCGCTCGGGCGCTACGGAACAACCGATGAGATCGCCGCGGCGGTCACCTGGCTCGCGTCGGACGGCGCGGCGTACATCACCGGGGCCGTGATACCGGTCGACGGCGGACTGGGAATGGGGCACTGACCATGGGCATCCTCGACGGCAAACGCATCCTCATCGCGGGCGTCACGCTGGACACCTCGATCGGCTTCGCCACCGCCAAGGTGGCGCAGGAGCAGGGCGCGACGGTGCTCATCTCCAACTTCGGTCGGGCGCTGGGCATCACCAAGCGGATCGCCAAGCGGCTGCCGACCGAGCCTCCGGTGCTGGAGCTCGACGTCACCGACGAGTCCCACCTCGAGCGGCTGCCCGACCTCGTGCGCGAGCACGTCGACGGGCTGGACGGGGTGATGCACTCCATCGCCTACGGCAACCCCGAGACGATCCTGGGCGGCAAGTTCCTGACCGGCCCGTGGGAGGACGTCGCGCAGGCGGTGCACGTCTCGGCGTACTCCTTCAAGTCCCTCACCACCGCCTGCCTGCCCCTGATGGGCCCGGGCGCGAGCGTGGTCGGCATGACGTTCGACGCGAGCGTGGCGTGGCCCGGGTACGACTGGATGGGGTTCGCCAAGGGCGCCCTGGAGTCCTGCAACCGTTACCTCGCCCGCGACCTCGGCCCGCACGGCATCCGGGTGAACCTGGTCAGCGCCGGAGCGCTGAAGACGCTGGCCGCCAAGGCGATCCCCGGGTTCGAGCTGTTCGAGGAGGAGTGGACCAAGCGCGCGCCGCTCGGCTGGGACCTGGACGACCTGGAGCCGACCGCGAAGACCGTGGTGGCCGTGCTGAGCGACTTCATGCCCAAGACGACCGGCGAGATCATCCACGTCGACGGCGGCTATCACGCGATGGGGGCCTGAGCCCTTCTCACAGCCTCGGGTCCACCGGCTCGGACTCCAGCGCGAGCACGGCGAACACCGCCTCGTGCACCCGCCACAGTGGCTCGCGGTTCACGTACCGCTCGAGCGACTCCAGTCCGAGGGCGTACTCGCGCAGGGCGAGCGACCGCTTGTGCTGGAGGTTGCGGTCGCGCAGCCGGGCGAGGTGGTCGGCGCGGAGGTAGTCGGGACCGTAGATGAGCCGGAGGTACTCGCGGCCGCGCACCTTCAGGCCCGGCTGGGCCAGGCCCCTCGCGGTCCGGGTGAGGTTCGCCAGCGGCTTGACCACCATGCCCTCGCCGCCCTCGGCCGTCAGCTCCTCCCACCAGGCGACGCCGGTCGCCAGGGAGGCCGGCTTCGTGGTGTCGACGACGAGCCGGCGGGTGGTGCCGGAACAGGCCGGCGTCCTGGGCGACCAGGCGGTCGGCGACGTCGAGGTGCCAGCCGTGGTCGCGGTCCGCCCACGAGCGGCCCTCGGAGGCGAGCACCTGGAACGGTGCCAGCAGCACGCCGTGGGTCCCGTCCGTCGGCCAGCAGTAGCGCCGGTAGGCGTCGGTGAACGCCGCGGCGGCGGCTGCCCGCTGACGGGTGCGGTCGGCCAGGTCGGCCACGTCGATGCCGCGGGCGAGCGCCTGCTCGAGACCGGCGACGGACGGGGGCAGCGCGGAGCGTGACGCCGCGCCGGTGGCGGCGTACTGGTCCTTGAGCAGGCCCGCCGCCTTCGCCGACCACGGCAGCAGCTCGGCGTCGAGCAGCAGCCAGTCGGTCGACAGCTCGTCCCAGAGCCCTGCGCCGGTGACCGCGGCGCGGACGCCGCCGACGAGGGCCGTGGTCGTGGGCTCGTCGAAGAAGGTGCGTCCCGTCCGCGTGTAGAGAGCCTCCGGCCCGTCGTCGGTCCGGCGTACCAGCACGACGGCGCGTGAGCCCATGTGCTTCTCCTGGCACACCAGGTCGGTGACGCCGAGGTCGGCGTACGCCGCGAAGGCCTCGTCGGGGTGCTCGAGCAGGTCCTCGCGACGCGACGTGGCCACCGGGGCCATCGTCGGCGGGAGGTACGGGAGGTACTGCGGGCGCAGCGCCCACCGGCTCATCACCTCCAGCGCGCCGGCGGCGTCCTCGTCCTTGATCGTGACCCGGCCGTGGTGCGCGGTCTCCACGACGCGCTTGCCGAGCACGTCGCCAATATCAAGATGCCCAGCGTCGAGCTGGTCGGGATCGCGCTCACGGGTCGCGGCTGCGAGCGGCTTGACGGGTTCGTACCAGACACGCTCGGCCGGCACCGAGACGATCTCCCTCTCGGGGTAGCGGAGCGCGGTGAGGCGTCCGCCGAACACACACCCGGTGTCGAGGCAGAGCGTGTTGTTGACCCAGACCGGCTCGGGCACGGGAGTGTGGCCGTAGAGCACCATCGCGCGGCCCCGGTAGTCCTCGGCCCATGGATAGCGCACCGGCAGACCGAACTCATCGGTCTCGCCGGTGGTGTCGCCGTACAGGGCGAAGCTGCGCACCCGGCCCGACGCGCGGCCGTGGTAGGCCTCCTTCAGGCCGGCGTGGGCCACCACGAGGCGGCCGCCGTCGAGGACCAGGTGAGCGACCAGGCCCTCGCAGAAGTCCTTGACCTCGCGGGTGAACGCCGGGTCCTCCGCGTCCAGCTGCTCGAGGGTCCGCTCGAGGCCGTGGCTGACGCGGACCTGGCGTCCCGACAGCGCGCGGACGAGCTTGTTCTCGTGGTTGCCGGGCAGGCAGAGGGCGTGGCCGGCCGTCACCATGCCCATGACCAGGCGCAGCACGCCGGGGGAGTCGGGGCCGCGGTCGACGAGGTCGCCGAGGAAGATCGCGCGCCGTCCGTCGGGAGGTACGGCGTCGACCGGGCGCCCGCTGTCGTCGCGGACGAGGTGGTAGCCGAGCGTGGTCAGCAGCGACTCCAGCTCGGCCCGGCACCCGTGCACGTCGCCGATCGCGTCGAACGGGCCGTGCTCGTCGCGACGGTCGTTGAGGAGGGGCTCGCGGACGACGGTCGCGGTCGCGATCTCGTCCACACCGTGGAGCACGTGGACACGGCGGAAGCCCTCCTTGGCCAGGTGGTTCAGGGACTTGTGCAGCTGGGACGACTGCCGCTTCACGACCCCGGCACCGAAGTCCCGGTCGGGCCGGTCGGCGTTGCGCGCGATCGCCGCGCCGTCCGGGACGTCGAGCACGATCGCGACCGGGAGCACGTCGTGCTCCTTGGCGATGCCGAGCAGGTGGCGCCGGGCGTTCGGCTGGACGTTGGTCGCGTCGACGACGGTGAGCCGGCCGCGCTCCAGGCGCTTGCCGACGATGTAGCCGAGCACGTCGAACGCGTCCTTCGTCGCCTCCTGGTCGTTCTCGTCGTCGGCGACCAGGCCGCGGCAGAAGTCGCTGGAGATCACCTCGTACCGCCCGAAGTGCTGCGCCGCGAATGTCGACTTGCCGGATCCCGAGATGCCGACGAGGACGACGAGGGACGGCGCGGGGATGCGCAGCTCGGTCACCCGTCCCTCCTGGTGAACACCGCCATCTGCGTCGGCGGCCCGACCTCGGGGTCGTCGGCGCCGATCGGCGCGTACGTGACGTCGTACCCGTGGTTCGCCGCGACGGCGTCGGCCCAGGCTCGGAGCTCGGACCGGGTCCACTCGAAGCGGTGATCGGCGTGGCGGAAGGCGCCGGCGGCGAGGCCGGCGTACCGGACGTTGTGCTCGGCGTTCGGGGTGGTGAGCACGACGGTGCCGGCGCGCGCGTGGCCGAAGACGGTCTCCTCGAGGGCGGGCAGCCGCGGCGGGTCGACGTGCTCGACGACCTCCATCAGCACCATCGCGTCGAAGCCGGTGAGCCGGTCGTCGCGGTAGGTCACCGACGACTGGACCAGCCGGATCCGCTCGCGCTGGCGCTCGTTCATGGTGGCGAGCCGCAGCCGGCGTTCGGCGATGTCGAGGGCGTGCGCGGAGACGTCGACGCCGAGGATCTCGGTGTACGCCGGGGTGTCGAGCAGCGCTCGAAGCAGGGCTCCCTCGCCGCAGCCCACGTCGACGACGCTGCGGGCGCCCGACTGTCCGAGGGCGCCGAGGACGGCCTCGCGGCGGAGTGCGACGAGCGGCCGGGTGTCGCCGTCGCTCTCGATCCCGTCATCTTCGGACGGGGGTCGGTCGTCGAGCTCGACCAGCCGGGCGGTCGCGGTGTCGACGAGCCCGCGCTGGTGGGCGAGGGCCCGTCGCAGGATCGAGTCACGCATCGGGTGCGTCGCGAGCCAGTCGCCACCGGTCCTGACCAGCTTGTCGATCTCGTCGTCGGTGACCCAGTAGTGCTTGCTGCCGTCGAGTACGGGCAGGAGGACGTACAGGTGGGACAGCGCTGTTGCCAGTCGCTGGCGGCCGATGAGACGCAGGTCGACGTACCGGCTCGCACCCCACTCGGGGATCGTGTCGTCGAGCGGTACCGGCTCGGCCTCGACGGTCCACCCGAGCGGCTCGAAGAGGCTGGTGACCAACGCCGGGTCGCCGTCCGCAGGCAGGGCGGGTACGTGGATCTCGAGGTCGAGCTCCGTGTTCACCAGATCCGGACGCGCGTCGCACCGCCCCGCGAGCGCCGTCCGGAACGCCCTCCCGAGCGCGACCGCGAGCATCGAGGAGGCGGCGTACGGGCGGTCGTTGACGTACTGGCCCAGCAGCCGTGGCCCGGGCCCTCGCCGCCGGTTGCCGCGCGCGAGGGCGATCGGGTCGACCTCGACGAGCAGCGCGACGGTGCAGCGCTCGTCGGTCGCCTCCGGGTAGAACACGTGCGCCTCACCCGCCGTCACGCTCACGCTCTGCGCGCGGTCGGGGTGCTTGTGCAGCAGGTACCCGAGGTCGGTCGCCGGGCGCGACGTGCTGGTCAGGGTCAGGTACACCCGTGGATTCTGTCCGACTCCGGAGTTCGTGGCTCCGGGTTATCGCGGGGGAGCGGTGAGTGACTGTTGGTTTCTGCGGGATGGCGGTGAGCTGAGTGTTGGTTTGCCCGAGTCGAACCAACACTCAGCTCACCGCCGCCGCGGGGGTTGTCCACAGATCGGCGTCGAGGGTGGGTGCGCGACGCCTCAGGGTCGTCTGTCATGGGTTGCGTGCATCCGATTCCAGCGGAGCTCTTGCAGCGGACCGTTCACCCGCGCCCGGGCTCTGGAGCTCGGGGTGACGCACCAGATGCTCCGCGGAGCCAGGTTCGTGCGGGTCCACGAGGGAGTGTGGCGTCATCGCGACCACGTGATGACCTTCGATGATGTAGTGCGGGCGGCCGTGCTGGCTCTGCCGGACGACGCCCGGGTCACAGGCATCACGCGCATCCAGCTGCTCGGCCTCGACTACGGACCGCGGCATCCGGTGCGCTTCGTGGTACGCACGAGACCTTCACCTCGACCTCGACGACGTCTTCCTGCACCGCACGGTCCGCATGCCGCCCCTCGACGACGTCGGTGTGGCTGTGGTGGCTGCGTTCGTCGCCTACTGCGCCAGGGCTCGGGTCATCGACGCGATCAAGGTGGGCGACTGGCTGCTGCACAACGGGCACATGGATTGGGACGAGCTGTACCGGTTCGCGCTGGACAATCTGTGGCGAGACGGTGCCCAGGAAGCCCTCTGGGTCCTTGGCCACCTCGACGGCGACTCGAGGTCGCTGCAGCGAGTCCGAGCTCCGCGCGCTGCTGGGTTCGCCGGGATGCCTGTGCCCGAGGTCAACGCGGGCGCGGCCAGCGCGGAGGACGCTGCCAGGATCGGGGACCTCGTGTACCGGAAGTGGGGACTCGTCGTGGAGTACGAGGGCGAGCACCACCAGCTGGATCGGGGCCAGTACGTCAAGGACATCGATCGCTACGCCTCGATGCGGCGCGAGTCGGTCCCGTACGTGCAGGTCACCAAGGAGAAGATCGCCCGTCCGCGTCGGATGGTGCTCGAGATCTACGACGCCCTCGTCGCACTGGGGTACGACGGCCCCGCGCCCGAGTTCGGTGAGCACGTGGCGACTGCTCTTCTCCCGTGTCTCCGAGGTGGTTGCTGCTCGTCGGCGGTGGCTGAGTGTTGGTTCGCGTCGATGAAACCAACACTCACTCACCGCGACCCCGGCGAAACCAACACTCACTCACCGCGACCCCGGCGAAACCAACACTCACTCACCGCGACCCCCGGCGAAACGTGCTCCGCTAGCGTGCGGACCGTGACGTCGCTGGTCGAGCTCCGGGTCCTGGAGGGGCCCAACCTGTACTTCCCCAGGGCGGCGATCAAGCTGACCTTGGACATCAGCGCTCTCGCGGACGTGCCGACGGAGCGGGCGGCCAGGTTCGCCAACCGGATCGGGCTGCGGAACGCCCGGCCGGGGGAGCCGGGGACCGGGTTCCGGCAGCGGTTCGCGGCGCGGGCGGTGGCGCGGCTGGTCCGGGCGGTGGCCCACGAGTCGGGCACGAGCAGGCTCGCGGTCCGGGTGCGGTCGACGAGCGACGCGCACCAGCTGGTGGTCGCGTACCCCTGGCGGCACAGGGAGCGGGCCGAGGAGATGGGGCGGGCGGTCGCCGAGGTCCTGGACGAGCTCCCACAAGCCGAGGTCGAGGAGGCCGTGGGACGGGCCGCGAAGCGCGTGGCCGACAGCCCGGACGGCGCCGGCCCGACGACGATCACGCCGAAGATCCCGGTCATCGCCGTCACCGGCACGAACGGCAAGACCACGACGAGCCGGATGATCGCCCACATCGCGCGTACCTGGGGCAAGCACGTCGGCTGGTCCAACACCGACGGCATCTACATCGACGGCGAGCTGGTCGAGGCGGGCGACTACTCCGGCCCCAGCGGCGCGGGCCGGGTCCTCGAGCACCCGCAGATCGAGATCGCGGTCACCGAGACCGCCCGTGGCGGCATCCTGCTCAAGGGGATCGGCCTGACCCGCAACGACGTCTCGGTGGTCACCAACGTGACCGCCGACCACCTCGGCCTCCAGGGGATCGACACCGTCGACCAGCTGGCCGAGGTGAAGGCGGTCGTCCCGCACATCACCCGCAAGAGCGGCTGGGCGGTCCTGAACGCCGACGACCCGCGCGTATTCGCGATGCGGCAGGTCATCCGTGCGCAGCCCTGGGTGTTCTCGCGCTACCCCGACTCGCCCGCCGTCCGCGAGACCCTCAGCCACGGCGGTCGGGTGACCACGGTCATCGACGGCTGGGTCTGTGTCCTCACCCCGAACTCCGACGCGCTGCCGCTCGTCGAGCTCGTCGACGTCCCGATGACCCTCGCCGGGCTCTCGCGGTTCAACGTCGAGAACACCCTCGCCGCCGCGTCCGCCGCGCTGGCCATCGGGATCCCCCGCGAGACGGTCGTGGCCGGGCTCAAGGACTTCCGCCCCGACGCCGAGCACAACCCGGGCCGGATGAACTTCTTCAGCATCGGTGACCTCTCGGTCGTGATGGACCTCGCCCACAACGAGGCGGGCCTCGACGCGATGGTCGAGATCATGAACGGCGTACGGCGCCCTGGCGCCCGGCTGCTTCTCGGCCTCGGCGCCGTCGGCGACCGCCAGGACGACCTGCTCGAACGGCTCGGCGAGATCGCCGGCATGAACGCCGACGTCGTCGCCATCGGGCACAAGCAGCGGTACCTCCGGGGGCGCACCCAGGACGAGATGGACGCCCTGCTCCGAGCCGGCCTCGAGCGGGTCGGCATGACGGACGTCGCGTCGTACGACACCGAGGTCGAGTCCCTGGCCGCCCTCGTCGCGCAGGCACGGCCCGGGGACGTCGTCGGGCTGATGTGCCACGCCGAGCGGCAGGCGGCGTACGACTGGATCGCCGCGCACGGCGGCACCGCCGACGACCCCGAGACGCTGGCCGCCAAGGTGCGCGCCGCGCGCGAGGTCGCGGACGACCCGTCCGCTCAGGACAGGTAGCCGTCTACTTCCGCCGGGTACGTGGTGATGTCAGCGTGGAGCGTCGGGTCGGCCTCGATCAGGGGTCGCACGATCGCCTCAGCCCCCGACCTCACGAGCACGAGCCCGCGGCCGTCCACGCAGGTCACGCCGTAGCCCGGCGCCACGGCGGGCCCGCCGATCAGCAGCCCGCCTTCCAGGTCGAGCAGGGTTACCCCGTCGGGTGGCTCGACGACGCAGTCCAGCGGACCTGCTGGGGAGTCGACCCGGGCGAGGAACACCCGGTCCGGCTCGGCGGGCGGGTTCAGCAGCAGGTGAGGCACGTCCCTGGTGGCGAGGTCGGTCCCGAGCGTCACGGCCCCGTCGAGGAACGGGTCGTCGCTCGGTCCGCGGTCCTCGAGCAGGCCCTGGCACTGCGGGCCGTACTGCCCGTGGGTGCAGACCACGATGGGGAGGGCGCCGCCAGGTGCGTTCGGCGGGGCCTCGTCGAGCAGGTGTACCTCGGCCCACCAGGCCTTGCCCGACGGCAGCATCAGGCGCACACGGTCGTGACGGGGCGTGTGGGCCACCTCGATGGGCAGGTGGTCGATCTCGAAGGCGGCAGTCCAGCTCTGCTCCCCAGCCCGGCGGACCCGGTCCCGCAGCGCGGCTGCCTCGGCGGCGGACCACGGGCGTACGTCGGTCATGGTGCCCCGCCACCCGCGGTAGGCCTTGATGGGGATCGACACGCTCCGCCACGAGGCGGGCGCCGGCGACGCCCTAGGGGCGGCCGTGGTGGGAGTGGGGGAGCCCTCGGGGATGGGCGCCGAGGTCGTGTGGCTCCCGCAGGCGCTGACGAGCAGCCCCATCAGGCCGGCCATGACGGCACCGAGCATGCGTGAGCTGACCATCACCCCTCCGCGGGCCAGTGAAGCATCGATCACGCGCGCGCGAAAGCCGAATCGCTCGCATCGCCCAGCACGCCTGACGCACCGCGGCCCACCGGGCACTGAATCTCCGCAACCTCGCCGTCGTGCCAGAGGCCGAGCACGGCCCCAGGGACAGACGTCTCCCGCGCCGGCTCCGCGAGCCGTTGCCCCATCAGCCAGCCGGCGTCGGTTCCGACGGCACGTAGTCCGGGTCGGCCGCGGGCGCCGACGGGTTGGCCCCAGCGCCGGCGTACGCCTGCTGCGACCAGTTCTCGAGCTCCGCCATCACCGCCGGGTGCTTGTCGACGCAGAACACCACGAGGTCGCCGACGTTGGCCCGGGCCATCGCGTGCCGGACGGCCTTGATCTCGTCGTGCACCTCCTCGACCTGCCTGCAGCGACCGCCGTCGGCCATGCCGGCCTTCACGCCCTCGACGACGAGCCCGGCGACCTCGCCCGCCTTGCGGCCCCGGAGGTTCGTGTCCTCCCGGACGATCACCACGTCGAAGTGCCGCGAGGCGATCTCGCCGAGCTCGCGCATGTCCTCGTCGCGCCGGTCGCCGGCGGTGGCGATGACGCCGATCCGTGACGGCCGGGCGAGGTCGTGCGACAGGGAGTCGCCGACGCGGTCGACGAAGTCGCCGAGCTGACGCATGGCCGGGGCGTTGTGGCAGTAGTCGACGATCACGTTGACGCCGTTGACGTCGACCTCGTTGAGGCGACCCGGGGCCAGGTAGTAGTTGGTCGAGAACGTGCGGAGGCCCTGGCGGATGTCGTGAAGGGGAGCGCCGGCCGCGAACGCCGCCGCGGCGGCCGCCAGCGCGTTCTGGACGTTCATCCGGGCCCGGCCGCTGAACGTCGCGGGCAGCAGGTGGGTCCAGGCGAGCTGCATCTCGCGGCGGCCGTGCTTGACCACGATCATCTCGCCGCGGTCGGAGGGGTTGAGCACGAGCGCCTTGCCCCCGCGGCGGCAGTGCGCCTCGATCATCTCCCGGACCTCGGAGCCGGGGTCGTCCATGGAGAACCAGACGACCTGGCCCGAGCATCGCCGCCGCATCTCGCGCACCAGCGGGTCGTCGGCGTTCAGGACGGCGTGCCCGTCGCGAGGGACGGCCTCGACCAGGACTGCCTTGACGTCGGCGAGCTGTTCGACGGTGTCGATGCCGCGCAGGCCGAGGTGGTCGGGCTGGACGTTGAGGACGACCGCCACGTCGTTGCGTTCGTACCCCAGGCCCTCGCGGAGGATGCCGCCGCGGGCCACCTCGAACACCGCGAAGTCGACCCGCGGGTTCTGCAGCACCATCCGAGCACTGCGGGGGCCGGACGCGTCGGCGCGGATCAGCAGGCGCTCGTCGATCACCACGCCGTCGGTCGAGGTCATGCCGACCTTGCGGCCCATGCCCTTGAAGACGTGGCTGATCATCCGGCTGGTGGTGGTCTTGCCGTTGGTGCCGGTCACCGCCACGATCGGGATCCGGCTCGTCGCACCGGGCGGGAAGAGCATGTCGACGACGGGCTTGGCGATGAACTGTGGCTCGCCGATCGTCGGGTGCGTGTGCATCCGGAAGCCGGGGGCGGCGTTGACCTCGCAGATCGCGCCGCCGGTCTCCCGCACCGGCTCGGTGATGTCGGGACAGATGAAGTCGATGCCCGCGATGTCGAGGCCGACCATGCGGGCGGCCTCCTCGGCGATGTCGACGTTCTCGGGGTGCGCGTCGAACGTGCGGTCGATGGAGATGCCGCCCGTGGACATGTTCCCGGTGAGGGCGAGCTTGACCATCTCGCCGTTCTCGGGGACCGACTCCAGGGTGTGACCCTGGCCCGCCAGCACCTCCAGGGCGGCCGCGTCGACCTTGATCCGGGTGAGCACCTTCTCGTGCCCGACGCCGCGGCGCGGGTCGGCGTTCGTGAGCTCGACCAGGTGCTCCACCGTGGAGTGGCCGTCGCCGACGACGTGGGCCGGCACCCGCTCGGCGATGGCGACCATCCGGCCGTCGATGATCAGGCAGCGGTAGTCCTTGCCGGTCACGAACGACTCGACGATGACGTTGCCGCGCCGGCTCTGCTCCTGGGCGATCGGGTACGCCTCGCGCACGGCGTCCTCGTCCTGGAGGTCCAGGCAGACGCCGCGGCCGTGGTTGCCGTCGAGCGGCTTCACCACGACGGGGAACCCGACCCGCTTGGCAGCGGCGACCGCTCCTTCGAGGCTGCGCACCGACTCCTGCTTGGGGACCGGAAGGCCGGCGGCGCCGAGGAGCCGCGTCGTCAGGTCCTTGTCGGAGGCGACGTCGACCGCGATGGCCGAGGTCGCCGACGTCATCGTCGCGCGGATGCGCTTGGCGTGGACGCCCTGGCCGAGCTGGACGAGGGAGTACTGGTTGAGGCGGATCCACGGGATGTCCCGCGACACGGCCTCGTCGAGGATCGCCTGCGTGGAGGGCCCGAACGCCGTCCGCTCGGCGCGGAGGATGAAGCTCTCGAGCTCGGACTCCCAGTCGAAGTCCGGGTCGGGCTGCACGAGGTGGTTGACCAGCCGGGCTGCCAGCCGCCCGGCGGCGAGCCCGACCTGCTCGTCGGCGTACCCGTAGATGATGTTGTAGATGCCCTTGCTGCCCTTGACCTGGCGGGTTTTGCCGCGCCGGATGTCGTGGCCGACGACCTGCTGGAGTGCCAGCGCGACGTGCTCGGTGACGTGGCCCAGCCAGGTGCCCTCGTTGAGGCGCTCGACGAAGCCGCCGCGGCGGCCGCGGGAGCAGGAGTGGTTCTGGAGGCCGGGGAGCATCTCGAGGAGGTGCTCGGTGAAGCCGGGGAGCGTGTTGGTGGGGAAGTCCTCCAGGCGGCCGAGGTCGACCACCAGATGGATCGCCTGCTCGTAGGACCAGATGTTGGCGCCGCGGTAGACCCGCGTCTCGAGGATGGTCAGGTCCGGCGTCGGGCGCTCGGTCACGTTGCGGGGCTCCGTCCTGGGGTGGCTCACCCCTCAGGTGTCTCGGACTGCTTTCCGATCTTGGTGCGCTGGCGGGCCTGCCGTCTACGGAGCGCGGCCGGGCTGGCGTCGGCCGCGGCGATGTCCCGGGCCAGCTGCTGCATGTCGCGCTGTGCCTCGGCGAGCTCGGCGGCGTCCTCGGGGTCGATCCGCGCCGGCATCGGGACGAGGGTGCGCGAGGTGAGGTCGAACGACGCCCCGTCGGGCAGCACGTGCAGCACCACGCCGCTGGCGAGCAGCGGTGATGACCGCTTGGCGTCGTGGGCGTTCGAGACGATGTTCGCGGGGTCGAGGATCGTCACCGAGCCGCGGCCGATGACCCGCAACAGCTCACGCCCCTGCTCCTCGGTGATCAGCGCGCAGGTGTCCTCGTCGACGCCGATGCCGAGCAGCTGCGGCGACTGGGCGACGATCATCAGCAGCCGGCCGTAGCGGTTGCGCTGGTCGAAGTGCTGGTCGATCACGGCGCTCTTGACGAGCCCCAGTCCGGCGGCGACCTGCGTCATCCGCTGCTTGGGCGTGGCGCCGCCGACGCCGAAGGCCACCATGTGCGACGACTGGATGCTGGCGCCCGCCGAGGTGCCGGCGACGACCGCGCCGCGCTGGTGCGCCTCGACGATCGCGTCGCCGAGCGGGGTGCCGCAGACGATGGCGGAGAGCTTGAGCTGGTTGCCGCCGGTCATGAAGACGCCGGTCGCCTCACCGACGGCCTTGACGAGGTCGGGGTCGTGCGCCTCCTCGCGGCTCTCGGGCCGGACGGGCACCACCTCACCGGCCCCCAGCCGCCGGAAGAGGGCGTCGTACACCTCGACGACCTCGTCGCCGAGCGACGAGGCCGTGGGGATCAGCGCGATGCGAGCATCGGCGCCGCCACTGGCGCCGACGAACTCCTTGAGGATGGTGCGCTTGCGGAGCTTGTCCTCGGCTCCGCCGATGACCAGGAGTGGTCCGGGCCCACCGGTCGGCGGGAGTCCCGTGCTGGTCACCGGCATGACACTGGAGGCTAGCCGGTGCCAGAGTGGTCCACGTGCAGGACCTGGGGAGCACGGACTCACAATCTGGCCCACAACCCGGCCCACAACCCGGCCCACAACCTGGCGCCGTCGCGCGCCGCCGTATCGCCGTGATGCGCCACGGGAAGGCCGAGCAGGCGGGCCGCACGGACTTCGAGCGGGAGATCGCCGCGCGGGGCCGCGTGGACTCCACGGACACCGGCTCGTGGCTCGCCGGGCAGGGTTTCATCCCCGACCACGCGCTGGTCTCGGCGGCGCGGCGCACGGTCGATACATGGGAGAGCGTCGCCTCCGGTGGCGGCTGGAATCTCGAGCCGTCGCTGTCCCAGGTCCTCTACGGCGGGGGGCCGGAGACTGCTCTCGACCTGGTCCGCGAGTCTCCCGCCGAGGCGATGTCGCTGATCGTGGTCGGCCACAACCCGACGATGGCCTACCTCGCCTCCTTGCTCGACGACGGCGAGGCCGACCCGGCGGTGTCCGCGGAGATGCTGTCGGGCTACCCGACCAGCGCCGTCGCGCTCTTCGAGTACGACGGCGCGTGGCCCGACCTCGGTGAGGCCGGCGCCCGCCTGGTCGCCTTCCACGTCGGTCGGGGGTAGCGCCCGTGTCGAGACCCAGTGACGTCACCGGGTCTCGACACCGTCGGCCGTGGCCGGCCTCCGGGCTCGACCAACGAGCGGTTGGTCGAGCCGGGCGAGGTCTCGACACCGTCGGCCGTGGCCGGCCTCCGGGCTCGACCAGCGACGGGAATCAGATTGGAGGGGCGGGGGTGGTGAGGCCCTCGGCGGCGTCGGCTGCCTCGATCTCCTCGCGGCTGATGCCGAGGATGTACATGATCGCGTCGAGGTAGGGCACGTTCACCGAGGTGTCGGCGGCCTCGCGGAGCACGGGCTTGGCGTTGTAGGCGATGCCGAGGCCGGCGGCGTTGAGCATGTCGAGGTCGTTGGCACCGTCGCCGATGGCGACGACGGCCGAGAGGGGTACGCCGACGTCGGCGGCGAACTGGCGTAGTGCGTCGGCCTTGCCCGCTCGGTCGACCACCGGACCGATGATCTTCCCCGTGAGCCTGCCGTCGACGATCTCGAGCTCGTTGGCACGGGAGTAGTGGATGCCGAGGTCGCGCGCCAGCCGGTCGGTGACCTGGCTGAACCCTCCCGACACGATGGCGAAGCGGTAGCCCAGCCGCCGCAGGGTACGGACCATCGTCCGGACGCCCGGGGTGAGCTCGATGTCGTGGTACACGTCGTCGAGCACCGCCGCGTCGAGCCCGGCCAGCCGCGCGACGCGGTCGCGCAGGGACTGCTCGAAGTCGAGGTCGCCGCGCATCGCCGCCTCGGTGATCTCGGCGACCTCCGCCTCCTGGCCGGCGTGGGCGGCGAGCATCTCGATGACCTCGCCCTGGATGAGGGTGGAGTCCACGTCGAGCACGACCAGCCGCATGCCGTGACGGCTGAGGTTCGCGGGCTGGACGGCGATGTCCAGCCCCTGCACGGCGGCCTCGACCGACAGCACGGTGCGCAGCGCGTCGGTGTCGGCACCCGAGACGAACAGGTCGATGGCGGTCACGGGGTAGCGCGCCATCCGCTCGATCCGGTCGATGTTCGCGCCGGCATCGGCGATCCTCCCGGCAACCGCGGCGAAGGCGCGGGCCTTCAGCGGCGCGCCGATGACGGTGACATGGGAGCGACCCTCGGGGCGCTGCCGGTTGTCGCCGACACCGCGGTCCACGTCAACCGTCATGCCGAGGTCGTTCGCGACCATCTCGACCTGGTCGCGCAGCCTCTTCCAGTCCCGTGGCACGGTCACCAGCACGCCGAGGATCAGCCGCCGCCGGAGCACGATCTGCTCGATGTCGACGACCTCGACCCCGGCCCGGGACAGAGTCTGGAAGATGGCCGAGGTCACGCCCGGTCGGTCCTTGCCCACCAGCGTGATCAGCAGCGTCTCCGGCGTCGCCGGGACCTCGGGCGCGGTCATCGTCTGCGAGGCTAACGCTCGCCCACGCCGACCGGAGGCAGTGTCCGCGGGCGCGTCTACGGTCGGAGCATGACCCACACGCACCACACGATCGACTACATCGAGCTCAACGTGTCCGATCTCGCGGCGTCGAAGGCGTTCTACGAGCAGGCCTTCGGGTGGCGGTTCAACGACTACGGCGACGAGTACGCCGGCATCCGCAACCGGGCCGGCGACGGAGAGGTCGGCGGGCTCGGGGTCGGCCGGCCTCCGGGGCCGGGCGGCTCGCTGGTGATCCTCTACTCCGACGACCTCGACGCCAGCGTGGCCGCGGTCGAGGCCGCCGGGGGAGCGGTGACCGAGGGACCCTACGAGTTCCCGGGCGGCCGCCGGTTCCTGTTCACCGACAACAGTGGCAACGTGCTCGCGGTGTGGGCGCCGGCCTGAGCGTCACGCGGGCGGCCACACCTCCGGCGAGCACGCCGCCACCAGGCCGCTGCGCGCGGTCGTCGCCAGGCCCCGCAGGGCCGCCCGTCGCCGGTCGGCGTCCGCGACGCTGACGGCGGCCCCGTCGTCGGCCAGCGCCAGGCCGACGATGCCGGCCGCCTGGAGTGCGCGGGCCGCGAGCTCGACGCACCGCGGCGGCGTGCCGGGTGGGGCGTCGAGACGGGGGGTACGCCGCAGGTTCATCAGCTCGTCGGCGACCTCGGGCCGCCAGCGGGCCACGTCGAGGGCCGCGAGCTCGGTCGCGGCGCCGACCAGGGCCGCGCGCAGGGCACGGTCCGCTTCGCCGACGTCGGTCAGCGGCCTCGGCCGGGCGGCGTACGCGTGCCAGAACACGACCGCGCCCTCCCGCACGGGCACCAGCCCGTGACCACCGCCCACCACTGCCTCGCCCGCCTCGATCGCGGCGGCGTTCAGCTCGGGCGGGCCGCCGAGACCGGCGGGGTCGCCTTCGGCGGGCCAGGCCAGACCGAGGGCGGCCACGCCCGCGGAGCGCAGGCTGCCCAGCGCGGTCGCGATGCCTTCGACCGCCCCGTCGCCGGCGAGGCCGACGACCTTGTGGGTGGCGTCGTCGCCGATGATCGCGTCGACGGCGAGGTCGGTGACGACCTCCCCACGCAACCATGCGGTCCCCCACCAGGCGAGCCGGCCGGACAGCGGAAGCGCGGTGGGAAGACGGGTGCTCACGGCCCGCGAGCGTACGCCGGCGAGTGGGGTCCGCTTCGCTACGGTGGGGCGCGTGCCCGCCGCCGTGCTCGAGTTCGCCGACGTGACGGTGAGACGAGGGGCCGCGACCCTGATCGACCGGATCTCGTGGCGGGTCGACGAGCCGGACCGCTGGGTGATCCTCGGCCCGAACGGTGCGGGCAAGACCACGCTGCTGCAGGTGGCGGCGGCGATGATCCACCCCACCGACGGCGTCGCCGGGATCCTCGGCGAGGTGCTCGGCACGGTCGACGTCTTCGAGCTGCGTCCGCGCATCGGCGTCACCAGCGCCGCGCTCGCGGAACGGATCCCGCGCGACGAGAAGGTCGTCGACGTGGTCGTCTCGGCGGGGTACGGCATCATCGGCCGCTGGCGGGAGAGCTACGACGGGCTCGACTACGACCGCGCCGAGGAGCTGCTGGCGGAGGTCGGCGCGAGCAGGCTGGCGGACCGTACCTTCGGCACGCTCAGCGAGGGCGAGCGCAAGCGCGTCCAGATCGCCCGCGCGCTGATGACCGACCCCGAGCTGCTCCTGCTCGACGAGCCCGCCGCCGGGCTCGACCTCGGGGGCCGCGAGGACCTGGTCTCGACGCTGTCGGTGCTCGCCGGGGCCACGTCGTCGCCGGCCACGGTGCTGGTCTCCCACCACGTCGAGGAGATCCCGCCGAACTTCACCCACGCGATGCTGATGCGCGACGGCCAGGTCGTGGCCATCGGCCCGATGACGCAGGTGATCACCGAGGCGAACCTGACGGCGACGTTCCGGATGCCCCTGGTGCTCACCCACGAGGCCGGCCGCTACGCGGCCCGCCGACGGTCCCGGCGGCACCGGGCCTGAACCCCCTGCTGACCTCGGGGTTTCCGGGCGTGCCCGGGATAGGGTTGCGGCATGGAATGGCTCGGCGACCACCTCTGGGTGGGCTGGCTCGCGCTGGCCGTCGCCCTCGGCGCGGCCGAGCTGCTCAGCCTGGACCTGATCCTGTTGATGCTGGCCGTCGGCTGCATCGCCGGCGCGATCACCGGCGTCATCGGCGCGCCGGCGATCCTGCAGGTCCTGGTGGCCGGGGCCGCGTCGGTCGCGATGCTCGCCGTCGTCCGCCCCAACCTCGCCAAGCGCCTCCAGACCGGCCCCGACCTGCAGCTGGGGCACGGCAAGCTGGTGGGTCGCCAGGCCATCGTCACCGAGGACGTCACCAGCCACACTCCCGGGCGGGTCAAGCTCGCGGGCGAGATCTGGACCGCGCAGCCGTACGACGACTCCCTCACCATCAAGGCCGGCGAGACCGTCGACGTACTCGCCATGAAGGGCGCGACCGTCTACGTCCACCCGGCGAACACGTCGATCGAGCCGTGACCACTCACCGACCCGAAATACCAACTGGGAGACAACCGTGAGCCTGTACCTGCTGGTACCCCTCGTCCTCTTCGCCTTGTTCATCGTCCTGGTGCTCAGCAGGACCGTGCGCATCATCCCGCAGGCTCGGGCCGGCATCGTCGAGCGGTTCGGGAAGTACAAGGAGACGCTGCCCGCGGGCCTCAACGTGGTGGTGCCTTTCGTCGACCGAGTCCGCTACCTCATCGACCTGCGCGAGCAGGTCGTCAGCTTCCCGCCGCAGCCGGTCATCACCGAGGACAACCTCGTGGTCTCGATCGACACCGTCATCTACTTCCAGGTGACCGATCCGGTCGCCGCGACCTACGAGATCGCCAACTACATCCAGGCGATCGAACAGCTCACCATGACCACGCTGCGCAACATCGTCGGCGGCATGGACCTCGAGGAGACGCTGACCAGCCGCGACCAGATCAACTCCGGTCTGCGCGGGGTCCTCGACGAGGCCACCGGCAAGTGGGGCATCCGCGTCAACCGCGTCGAGCTCAAGGGCATCGACCCGCCGCCGTCGATCAAGGACTCGATGGAGAAGCAGATGCGCGCGGACCGCGAGAAGCGCGCCGTCATCCTGACTGCCGAGGGCCAGCGTCAGGCCGCGATCCTCACCGCCGAGGGCAACAAGCAGTCGATGATCCTCAACGCCGAGGGCGACCGCGAGTCGCTGATCCTGAGGGCCCAGGCCAACCGCGAGTCCGCGATCCTGCGGGCCCAGGGTGAGGCGCAGGCCATCACCAACGTGTTCCAGGCGATCCACGACGGCCAGCCCGACCAGTCGCTGCTCGCCTACCAGTACCTCCAGATGCTGCCGAAGATCGCCGAGGGCGACGCCAACAAGGTGTGGGTGATCCCGAGCGAGATCACCAAGGCGCTGGAGGGCCTGGGCTCCTCGATCCACGAGGTCGCCGGCATTCCCCAGAAGACCGGCGGCGTGCGACACCGCGTCGACTACGGCACGACCGAGCCCGCCAGCCTCAGCGGTGGCCTCGACGGCGAGCTGGCCAGCACCAACAAGGCGGTGGCCGACGCCATCGCCGAGGCGGAGCACGCCGCCCACCCGGGCTCGGCCACGCTACCGCCGGCTGCCGCGCCGGCCGAGCCCGCTCCGGCTGATCCGGCCGATCCGGGCGACGCGGGCGACCCGCCGGCACCCGCTCCGACCCCATGAGGTGACGGCGTTCGAGGTCGTGGCGATCCTGCTCGCAGGGTGCGCCGCGGGCACGATCAACACCGTCGTCGGGTCCGGCACGCTGATCACGTTCCCGACCCTGCTGGCCTTCGGGATCCCACCGGTGACGGCCAACGTGTCCAACACCATCGGGCTGGTCCCGGGCACGGTGTCGGGAGTCGTGGGTTACCGCGCCGAGCTGCGCGGCCAGCGGGCTCGGCTGGTGCGCCTCGGTTCTGCCTCACTGCTGGGCGGTGCGGCAGGTGCCGTGCTGCTCCTGTCGCTGCCCGGCGAGGCGTTCGACGCGATCGTGCCCGCGCTGGTCGGGCTGGGCGTGCTGCTCGTCGTCCTCGGCCCCCGCATCTCGAGTGCCGTGGCCGCGCGTGCCGAGGCCCGCGGCGGGCTCCCCGAGCACGGCGCCGCCTGGGTGTGGCCGGTGGTGGCGGTGATGGGCGTGTACGGCGGGTACTTCGGCGCCGCGCAGGGCGTGCTGCTGATGGCCGTGCTCGGCATCGGCGTCGCCGACTCGCTGCAACGGCAGAACGCCACGAAGAACGTGCTCGCACTGGTCGTGAACGCCGTCGCCGCGTTGATCTTCATCGCCGTGGCCGACGTCGACTGGGCGGTCGCGGGCCTCATCGCGCTGGGGTCGATCGTCGGCGGCCAGATCGGGGCCACGGTCGGCCGGCGGCTGCCCCCGAACGTGCTCCGCGGGGTGATCGTCCTGGTGGGGGTGGTCGCCCTCGTCGTCCTGCTCGCCGACTGAGCTGGTCAGCTCACCACGATGAAGTCGATGACCACGCTGACGAGGGCCCCGTTCTCGTCATGGCCGAGCCAGGCCGGGTAGGAACCGTCTCCCCAGCCGCTCCTGAAGACGACCAGCCGGCCGTCGAGGTCGAGCGGGTGCCGCTCGTCCACGTCCAGGTAGCTGTCGGGATCGGGGACCTCGTCGTACGACGCGTCGAAGAACGCCGCCAGCCCGGCGTCCACACCGAACCCGTAGAACTCGCCGTCGCCCAGCATGAGCGGGTCCTGCCCCGGCTTGAGGGCCGGCTCCCAGCTCGCCGCGGTTCCGTGGCCCACCGTCAGCCGGGCGGCCGCCACCCGCACGTGCTCCTGGTCCGCGAAGGTGACCAGGGCGAGGTCGATCGCGTAGCTGCCCGGCGGGAGCTCGGTGGTGAAGGGCTCCACGTCGGGAAGGTACGTCGGGTCGGCGGCCACCAGGCGTCCCGTCGGCAGGGCGACCCGGCCGGCCGGCAGCACGCTCGTCGTCACCACGTCCTCCCCGACGTGGAACGTCGAGCCGTCCGTGAACAGCTCGGCGAGCGGGCCCGGCGGCAGTGGGCGGGGCAGCTTCTCGACGGGCCGCTTCCGGCGTGAGACCCGGACGGTGGGCGGCACGTCGGCGAGCACCGCGTAGGTGATGTCCGGGGCCAGCTCGTCCTCGGTGGCCGCGTGCCTGGCCCAGCGACCGACCCGGGGGCGTCGGTAGGTGAAGCGTCCGGGCTCGCCGAGTACGGGCCGGACGAAGCTGCCACCCCCGCGTCCGTGTTCCATGGTCGACGTGGTGACCCATCCGTTCGGGTCGTAGGTCACGACCATCTGCCACGCCGTCTCGTCGAACTCCGGGCTCTCCGGTCCGGCGTACCGGTAGATCGCGTCCTTGATGACGCTCACGCGCCCGTCGGCCCCGCGCCGCAGGTCCCTCCTGCCGGTGCGCCGGCCGGTCTCGTCGATGCGGTAGACCGTTGCCGCATTGCGGTGCCACGCGACCTCGGCGATGCCCCACAGACGGCCCGCGACGAGCATCACGACGGCGTAGCGGGCGCCGCTGGCATCCAGCCGGCGCGCCTCCTCCTCGTCGATCGGCGCGATCACGGCGCGGGTGCGCGGGTCCCACGCCACGCAGAACACCAGCTCCACGTGCTCGATCTGATCGACCTGCCCGACCGCCTGAGACATGGCGGCGACCCTAGGCGCCGCCGCACGAGAACGTGGTCGGAACGTGAGAACGTGGTCAGCTCTGCGGGGTGTCGACGTAGGCCTCCAGCCAACGCCCCATCTCGTCGTACGCCCGGGCCCGCGGCGTCGCCCGGGAGAGGAAGATGTCGTGCATGGCGCCCTCGATACCGACGTAGGTGACGTGGCGGCCCAGCGCGGTCGACCAGCGGCGGATCTGGGCGACGTCGAGCACGATGTCGTTGGCGTGCACGGCGTCGTTCATCTCCTGCGCGTCGACGGTGGCGCCGGAGCTCATCACCAGAACGGGGCAGGCGATGTCGAGCCCCGCGTGCACCTCGGCATGGGCGTTGCGGATGGCGCGCATCCACCCGGCGTACACCGGCCACGACTCCAGCGTCTTGAGCTTCAGGTCGTACTCCCACTCGCCGGCGTAGTCGCGGTGCAGGCTCTCGCCGTAGATCGTGGTGATCTCCCGCGGGATCTCGCGCATCGGCTGGAAGACGCCGAGCTGCTTGACCATGGCCGTGCCCGCCGTGCGCAGCCACAGCGAGCCGCGCATGTCGAGCCACGGCGAGTTCAGGGCGACGCCCTTCAGGTGTGCCGCGCCCTCGTTGGCCCACAACGAGAGGGTCAGACCGCCGGTCGAGTGCGCGGTCGCGATGACGTGGTCGTGGCCGTCGCGGTCGGTGATCCGGCCCCACGCCGCGTCCACGTCGTCGAAGTACTCGCGGATGTCGAGGACGAAGTTCGGGGTCTGGTACTCGCGCAGGCTCCGGCCGTACCTCCGCAGGTCGATCGCGTAGAAGTCGTAGCCGCGCGCAATCCACCAGTCGGCGTAGTCCTTGTTGAAGAAGTAGTCGTTGAACCCGTGCACGTACAGCACGGCCTTGTTCGTCGGCTCGGCGGCTGGCCGCCTGACGAGCGTGGTGAAGATCGGTCCCTGGTCGTCCTCGGCGAAGTCGATCGTCTCGGCCGTGTACGGCGGCCCCAGGATGTCGTCGACCTGTCCAGGCTGGTCGGGGCGCTCGGGCATGGGATGAGTGTGCCCGAGACCCGGCGTCGGTGCGTGAGTGTTGGTTTCATCTCCCCAACCGACCTTCAGGCACCGCCAGGACACGGAATGACCCGACCTCGACCTGAGTCGATCCGGGGACGGGTGGCAGGCAGCACACCTACCCTCACCAGGTGAGCGACAAGTCTCGGTGGAACGCGGATGCGGCCGGCGCCACGGACGATGGCGGGTACGACGACGCCTACCCGCAGCCCGATGGCGTTGCCGAACCGCCCCGGGAGACGCACCACTACGGGTCCTGGGACCCGTACGGCGCCCCCGACCACCTCTCCGAGATGCCCTACGGGTCACACCCCGCTCCGTCCTCGCCTACCGAGCACTCCCCGCTGCCGCCCACCTGGACCCCGACCGCCGACGTACCGAGCCCCGACCCGGGCGGGCTCCCGGGAGCTGCGCCGCCGACCCACACACAGGCGCCGCCCAGGTCGACCCGCCTGCTCGTGCTGCTCGTGGCGTTGGGGGTGCTCGTCACGGCGGCTGTCGCTGGGGTGGTGTGGTGGCGGGTGACCAGCGGCCCTGACTATCCGAGCGCGTGGGACCCCCGCGTCAAGGACCTGGTGGACGTGGTGGAGAAGGAACGTCACCTCGCGTTCGAGCACCCGGTCTACGTCGACTTCATGCCGGAGGCGGACTTCCAGAAGGAGGTCACCGCCGACGACGCCGACCTGAGTGCCGAGGACCGCGAGGAGATGGACAACGCCAGCGGACTGCTCCGCTCGCTCGGGGTGGTCTCGGGCGACTTCGACCTGTTCGAGAGCACCAACCAGCTCAACGGAGCGGGCATCATCGGCTACTACTCCTACGAGGACGAGCGCATCCGCGTCCGGGGCACCAAGATCACCCCCGCCGTCCGCTCCACCCTCGTGCACGAGCTGACGCATGCGCTGCAGGACCAGCACTTCGACCTCGGTGGCTGGTTCAAGGATCTCGAGGACGACCCGGACCGCGCGAGCATCTTCCGCGCCGTGGTCGAAGGCGATGCCCGTCGGATCGAGACCGACTGGCGCAACTCTCTCGACCCGGCCGAACGCAAGAAGCTGGAGAAGAGCGTCAACGACGAGACCAAGCAGTTCGAGGACGACTCCGCCGACGTCCCGGAGGTGCTGAAGTCCCTGATGGCCGCGCCGTACGCCTTCGGCGAGGCGATGGTGACGGTGGGCGCGCAGCGCGCCGGAGACGGCGCCGTGGACAGCCTGTTCGTCGTGCCGCCCACGACGGACGA
Source organism: uncultured Actinomycetota bacterium (assembly GCA_963728555.1). GTDB lineage: Bacteria > Actinomycetota > Actinomycetes > Propionibacteriales > Nocardioidaceae > Nocardioides. The sequence goes on along the minus strand of CAVSKP010000006.1, from coordinate 217,777 downwards.
GCAGCTCGTCGACCCGTACACCTTCTACGAGGACCACCAGGGGGTCCTCGAGGTGGCGGAGCCGAAGGTGCCCAAGGGCGCGGAGAAGTTCGACGACGGTCCCTTCGGCGCGATCGGCTGGCTGATGGTGCTGTCCGAGCGGATCCCGCCCAAGCAGGCCCTGGCAGCCGTGCAGGGCTGGGGCGGGGACGCGTACGTCGCCTACGAGCAGGACGGTGTCAGCTGCGCGTCGATCGCCTACGCCGGCGACGAGCCGGCCGACCGCGTCCGGATGCGCGCCGCCATCACCGCGTGGGTGCGGCAGATGCCGAAGGGTGCAGCACACCTCGAGAAGCACGGATCCCGCCTGCTGCTCACCTCCTGCGACCCGGGCCCCGACGCGGCCGGCAAGGCCACCGGGGGTTCATCGGAGGCGCTCAGCCTCGCCATCAGTCGCACCTACCTCACGGCGACGCTGGTCAAGACCGGCGCCGACACGGAGACCGCCCGCTGCGCCGCCGGCCGGTTGGTCTCGTCCCTCACGGTCGAGGAGCTGAACGACCCGCACATCGACCCTGCCCGGGTGCGCTCGATCATGCAGCCCTGCCTGCCGGCCTGACCCTCGCTGGACTCGCGTGACGGCCTGCGGGGCCCCCGTTGAGCGCTGGGGAAATGTCGTTCCGAACCGAAGCGCCCGCACGTGCATCACACCCGGTACCAACACACCGCGTCGCGGTGAGGGCAGCACATCGGAGGTCGTCATGAGGTCTACTCGTCTTGCCATCTCGGCGTTCACGCTCAGCGCAGCCCTCGCAGGCGTGGTCTCACCGGCCACGGCCGTGGAGCCTGCTCCCGCGTTCCCCTACCAGGTGACGCTCACGGCTTCGGCCAAGCTCGTCACGGCCCACGAGGACAAGGTCGTGCTGAGTGGCACGATCACGCCGAAGCCACCGGAGGACAGCACGGTCGTCGTCCAGGCGAAGTACGAGGACAAGAAGACGTGGCGCAAGGTCGGCGTCGCCCTGGTCAAGCCCAACGGCAAGTACCGCTTCGTCGACAAGCCCAGCACCCACCTCGACCGCGTCTACCGGGTGGTCAAGAAGACCGACGAGCGGGGTCTCGCCGACATGTCCCGCGAGCGCGCAGTGAAGGTGATCGCGTGGAGCTGGCTCAACCAGCTCAACACGAGCGCGGGCGAGGGCGTCAGCTCCATCAGCTCGCTCCCGATCAACGGCGACACCTACCACCACGTCCTGTACGTCAACCGCTTCCTCGACTCCGGTTTCGTCGAGTACACCCTGGGTCGCAAGTGCACGACGTTCGAGACCACCTTCGGCCTCTCGGACCGCACCGAGACCGGCGGTCAGGCCGCGATCGGCGTCAGGAACGACGGCGTCTCCGCCTACCTCCGGACCTTCAACCTCGGAGAGTCCGACCCGCGGACCTTCGACGTGACCGGCGTCTACCGGATGCGGATCGACTTCGCACAGGTCACCACCACCCCTGACACCGAGCCCGCCGCGGGTGACGCGCGGGTGCTCTGCGACTGATCCCGGAGACGGGTGTGCCCGGGCTGCGTCAGTGGCCCGGGTACACGCGCGTCCGCTCGGCCGCGGCCGCCACCAGAGCGGAGAACAGCGCCTGGTCGTGGCTCATCTCGGGGTGCCACTGCACGCCGACGCAGAACCGGTCACCGGTCGTCTCCATCGCCTCGACCGTCTCGTCCGGCGCCCAGGCCGTGGCGACGTACCCCGGGAACGACCGCACCGACTGGTGGTGGTGGCATTCGACGCGCACCGCGTCACCCTCGGCGGCCGCGAGCCGCGAGCCCTGGAGGGTCCGCACCGTCAACCGCCCGAACTGGTCGCCGCCGGGGGAGTGCTCGTCGTGGCCGACCACGTCGGGGGTGTGCTGGTCGAGGGAACCGCCGGCCGCCACCGCCATCAGCTGCATGCCCCGGCACACGCCGAGCACGGGCAGGTCCGCTTCCGCCGCGGCCGCGAGCAGGGCCGTCTCCCAGGCGTCGCGGTCCTCGCGCCACCCCGCGGTCCGCTCGTGCGGCTCCTCGCCGTACCTCGCCGGGTCGACGTCCGCGCCACCGGACACCACGAGGGCGTCCAGCCGCGCCACCACGGAGCGCGCCGAGACGTCGGAGCCGGATGCGGGCGGGAGCAGGACCGGTACGCCGCCGGCCGCGACGATCGCGTCGGCGTACTCCGCATGCAGCACGTCCGCCCGATGGCGCCACACGCCCCAGGCAGCCTCCTCGCGGTACGTCGTCAGCCCGACCAGCGGCCGCGTGGTCGCAGGCTCGTTCCGAGCGCGCTGATCAGACCGGAGTGACATAGGCCCCGGAGATCCCTCCGTCCACCAGGAACGTGTTGGCGGTGATGAACGACGACTCGTCGGAGGCGAGGAACAGCACGGCGTTCGCCATCTCCTCGGGTTCGCCGAACCGGCCCATCGGCACGTGCACCAGCCGCCGGGCGGCGCGCTCCTCGTCCTTGGCGAAGAGCTCGCGCAGCAGCGGCGTGTTCACCGGTCCGGGGCACAGCGCGTTGACCCGCACACCCTGGCGCGCGAACTGGACGCCGAGCTCGCGCGACATTGACAGGACGCCGCCCTTCGAGGCGGAGTAGGAGATCTGGCTGGTCGCCGCGCCCATCACGGCCACGAACGACGCGGTGTTGATGATCGACCCCGAGCCCTGCTCGAGCATGTGCGGGAGCGCGGCCTTGCAGCACAGGTAGACGCTGGTCAGGTTGACCCGCTGCACGAGCTCCCACGCCTCGAGGTCGGTGTCGAGGATGGAGTCGTCCTCCGGCGGGCTGATGCCGGCGTTGTTGAAGGCGATGTCGACCGAGCCGTAGGTGTCCTTGGCCGCCTGGAACATGGCGTCGACCTGCTCCTTGTTGGTCACGTCGACCTCGACGAACATCGCGTGCTCGGCGCCGCCCAGCTCCTCGACCACCTCCTTGCCTCGCTCGGCGTTGAGGTCACCGATCACGACCTTGGCGCCCTCCTCGGCGAACCGGCGTACCGTCGCCAGGCCGATGCCCGAGCAGCCTCCGGTGACGACGGCGACCTTGCCCTCGATGCGTCCTGTCATGGAATGTCCTCTCGTACTCACGCCGGTCGAGCTTGTCGAGACCTACTCATCGGAGAAGAAGACGTTCTTCTCCTCGGTGAAGGCGTTCGGGGCGTCGGGCCCGAGCTCCCGGCCGAGTCCGGACTGCTTGAACCCGCCGAACGGCGTCCAGTAGCGGACGCTGGAGTGCGAGTTCACGCTGAGGTTGCCGGAGTCGATCGCCCGCGACACCCGCAGCGCGCGGCCGAGGTCGCGCGTGTAGATCGAGCCGGACAGCCCGTACTCGGTGTCGTTGGCGAGCTCGACGGCGTGCTCCTCGTCCTCGAAGGCCATCACCGCGACGACCGGCCCGAAGACCTCTTCGCGCCACACGGCCTCGTCGGTCGCCTTCGACTCGACCACCGTCGGCGGCAGCCAGTAGCCGTCGCCACCGGGCGCGTCACCCTGGAACGCGACGCTCGCGCCGTCGATGTAGGCCTGCACCGAGTCCCGCTGCCGGGCCGAGACCATCGGCCCCATCTCGCTGGCGTCGTCCCCGGGGTCGATCACCTTCATCCCGCGGACCGCCGTCTCCAGGCGGCCGACGAACTCGTCGTACGCCGACCGCTCGACCAGGATCCGGGAACGTGCGCAGCAGTCCTGGCCGGCGTTGTCGAAGACGGCGTACGGCGCCGCGGCGGCCGCCTTGGCCACGTCGGCGTCGGCGAACACCACGTTCGCGCTCTTGCCGCCGAGCTCCAGGGTCACCCGCTTCACCTGGTCGGCGCAGCCGGCCATGATCTGCTTGCCCACCTCCGTCGAGCCGGTGAAGCAGACCTTCCGCACGAGCGGGTGGGTGACGAAGCGCTGGCCGACGACCGAGCCCTGGCCAGGCAGCACGGTGAAGACGCCCTCCGGGAGCCCGGCCTCCAGCGCGAGCTCCGCGATCCGGATCGCGGTCAGCGGCGTGATCTCGGCGGGCTTGAGGACCACCGTGTTGCCCGCCGCCAGAGCCGGCGCGAAGCCCCAGCCGGCGATGGGCATCGGGAAGTTCCACGGCACGATCACCGAGACCACGCCGAGCGGCTCGCGGAACGTCACGTCCACGCCGCCGGCCACCGGGATCTGACGCCCGAACAGCCGCTCCGGCGCGGCGGAGTAGTAGTTGAGGCAGTCGCGGACGTTGCCCGCCTCCCACCGGGCGTTGCCGATCGTGTGTCCGGAGTTCTCGACCTCGAGCCGCGCGAGCTCCTCGTTGTGGGCGTCCACGACGGCGGCGAACGAGCGCAGCAGCCGGGCCCGCTCGCCCGGCGCGATCGCCCGCCAGGCCGCGAACGCCTCGTGGGCTCGCTCGATCGCGGCGTCCGTCTCCTCGGCCGAGGTGGAGTGCACCTCCCGCAGCGCGGCCCCGGTGGCGGGGTTGATCAGCGTGGTGGTCATCTCACATCCGCTCGAAGGAGCGGGCCAGCTCCCAGTCGGTGACGTGGGCGTCGAACGCCGCGAGCTCGACGTCGGCCATGTTGACGTAGTGGTCGACGACGTCGTCCCCGAAGCACGCGCGGGCGATCTCGGAGGCCGCGAACAGGTCGCGCGCGGCGTGCAGCGTGTGCGGCACGTGCGGCTTGTCCGAGGCGTAGGCGTTGCCGGCCAGAGCGTCCTCCAGCGGCAGCTCGTTCTCGATGCCGTGCAGCCCGCCGGCCAGCATGCCGGCGAGGGCGAGGTACGGGTTGACGTCGCCGCCGGGGAGGCGGTTCTCCATCCGCGCGCTCGGTCCGTGACCGACCAGCCGCACCGAGCACGTGCGGTTGTCGATGCCCCAGGCGACCGCCGTCGGGGCGAACGACCCCGCAGCGAACCGCTTGTAGGAGTTGATGTTCGGCGCGTAGAGGAGGGTGAAGTCGCTGAGCGTGGCGAGCACGCCGGCGATGAACTGGTCGTAGAGCGGCGTCCGCTTGCCGTCGTCCCAGAACACCACGTCGCCGTTCTCGCCGCGCAGCGACAGGTGGATGTGGCAGGAGTTGCCCTCGCGCTGGTTGTACTTCGCCATGAACGTGATCGCCTGCCCGCGCTGCGCCGCGATCTCCTTGGCCACGGTCTTGTAGACGCTGTGGTTGTCGGCGGTGGTCAGCGCGTCGGAGTACAGGAACCCGATCTCGTGCTGGCCGAAGTTGCACTCACCCTTGGCGCCCTCGACGTCGAGCCCGGCGGCGTACATGTGGTTGCGGATGTCGCGCAGCAAGGGCTCCGCCCGGGTGGTGCCGAGGATGGAGTAGTCGACGTTGTACTGGTTGACGGGGAGCAGGTCGCGCCAGCCGAGGTCGTGCGCGTCCTCGTACGACGTGTCGAAGGCGATGAACTCCAGCTCGGTGCCCGCCAGCGCCACCATGCCGCGCTCGGCGACCTTGTCGAGCTGCGTCTTGAGGATGGTCCGCGGGGACTGGGGCACGGGCGCGTGGTCGAGCCAGACCAGGTCGCACTGCACCATCGCGGTGGCCGGCAGGTGCGTGAGCAGCCGGAGCGTCGACCAGTCGGGCACGAACTCCATGTCGCCGTACCCCTTCTCCCACGAGGAGATGGCGTAGCCGTCGACGGTGTTCATGTCGATGTCCACCGCGAGCAGGTAGTTGCAGCCCTCCGTGCCGTGCTCGAGGGCGACGTCCAGGAAGTAGCGGCCGTGCAGCCGCTTGCCCTGGAGGCGGCCCTGCATGTCGGTGAACGCCATCACGACCGTGTCGACATCCCCCTCCTCGATCATCAGCCGCAGCCGCTCGAGGGTCAGGTAACGGTCGTTGGGTGGTGGGGTCATTCGTCAGGCCTTTCCGGCTCAGCCGAGCAGTCCGCGCAGCAGCGCGGCGGTGTCGTCGCAGTGTTCCTCCATGACCGCACGGGCACGGTCGTGGTTGCCCCGGTGGATGGCCCGCACCAGTGCGGCGTGCTGCCGATCGGAGTGGGCGATGTTGGCGTCCAGCACGGGGATGGCCAGCAGCATCTCGTGCATCGTGGCCTGGACGGACGTGACCGCCTCCACCATCCTCGGGGAACCGGTGAGAGCGGCGATGGTCAGGTGGAAACGCGAGTCGGCCTGCCGGTGCTGCGCCGGCCGGCGCGCCTGGGCCACCGCCTGGTGCGCCTCGTCGAGCTGGGCGAGCGACGCGGCGTCGAGGTGGGCCCTCGCCGCCAGGCTCGCGGCTCCCGGCTCGACGATCCGCCGGAAGACCAGCGAGTCCAGCCACTCCTGGCGCCGGTCCTCGGTGAGCCGGGCGGCCGCCCGGGCCGACGGCGTTCGCGGCTTGAGGGTCACGACGGTGCCACCACCACGGCCGCGCTTCGTCTCCACCAGGCCGGCCTCGCGCAGCGCCGCCATCGCCTCGCGCAGGGTCGAGCGCGACACGTTGAGCCGCTCGGCGAGCTCGCGCTCCGAGGGCAGGGTGCTGCCGAGCGGGTAGACGCCGAGCCGGATGGTGGTCGCCAGCTGCTCGACGCACGCCTCGAAGGCGTGGTACCCGCGGGCCGGGCGCAGCACCGCCTCGGTGAGGTCGTGACCCGGTCCGTCGACCGGGCCCGGCGAGGGCAGCACGGGGCCGAGTCTGGCACCACGGCCGATCGCGCGTACCAGAGGGTAATGGTCGGAGTTCATACCAATTTTCGCGGCGCGCATCTTCACAACCGAACGAGCGCGGGTCTAGCCTCCGAACTCTCGTCTCGGTCCGTCGAACAGAAGGTGCCCGATGCCCGAAGCAACATGACCACCCCGAAGCCGGGAGCTGACCGACGACGAGAAGCACCTGGCCAAGCTCGGCTACAGCCAGGACCTGCACCGTTCGTGGTCCGGCTTCTCCAACTTCGCGATCTCGTTCTCGATCATCTCGATCCTCGCCGGCTGCTTCACCAACTTCGGCGCCGGCTTCAACAACGGCGGGCCGATCTCGATCTCGTGGTCGTGGCCGATCCTCGGCGCCTTCATCCTGCTCATCGGCTTCACGATGTCGGAGCTGGTGTCGGCGTACCCGACCTCCGGCGGCATCTACTGGTGGGCCTCCAAGCTGGGCGGCCCGGCGGCCGGGTTCTTCACCGGCTGGCTCAACCTGATCGGCCTGGTCGCGGTCACGGCGGGTGTCTCCTACGGCTGCGCGACCTTCATCGACCTCACGATCAGCACGTACTCCGACGTCCTACGCGGGCGACTACTCGCTGACCCGCGTCTTCATCATCTTCGTGCTGGTGCTTGCCGGCGCGGCGGTGCTCAACATCTTCAGCAGCCACCTGATGGCGGTCATGAACAACGTGTCGGTCTGGTGGCACGTCGCCGGCGCGGCGATCATCGTCCTGATCCTGATCCTCGTCCCCGACCAGCACCAGTCCTTCAGCTACGTCTTCACCGAGCGGTTCAACAACTCCGGCTACGCCGACGGCAGCACGAGCACGATGGGGTTCTGGTTCTTCATCGTGCCGTTCGGCTTCCTGCTGACGCAGTACACGATCACCGGGTTCGACGCCTCGGCCCACCTCTCCGAGGAGACCGAGTCGGCCTCCAAGGCCGCGGCCAAGGGCATCTGGCGGTCGATCTTCTACTCGGTGCTCGGCGGCTACGTCCTGCTGCTGTGCGTGGTCTTCGCGATCCCGGACGACGCCGCAGGGCAACCCGGACAACGCCCTGGCCGGCCTGGGCGTCGCAGCCGATCTTCGTCGCGTGCGCTGGGCAAGAACTGGGCGACGTTCGTGCTCTTCATCTCCGCGTCGGCGCAGTTCTTCTGCGCCACCTCCTGCATGACCTCGGCCTCGCGGATGACCTTCGCGTTCAGCCGCGACGGCGCCATCCCGGGCTCGGAGACCCTGAAGAAGCTCACGCCCAAGCGGGTCCCGGCCAACGCCGTGTGATGGTGGGCGTGGCCAGCGCCGTCCTGACCCTCCCGGCACTGATCAAGGTCGACGTCGGCGGCACGCCGGTGCCACTGGCCTTCTACGCCGTCACCTCGATCGCCGTGATCGGCCTCTACCTGGCCTTCGCGATCCCGATCTACCTGCGGTGGAGGCACGGCGACAAGTTCGACGTCGGAACGCTGGAACAACGGGTCGAAGTACAAGTGGATGAACCCGATCGCCGTCGCGGAGATCGTCATCGTGTCGCTCTACCTGATGATGCCGACCACGCCGGCCGCCAACCCGTTCCGCGACGAGTTCGAGTGGAAGTTCGTCAACTACTCGCCGATCGTGACGATCGGTGCGCTGCTCCTGCTGACGATCTGGTGGAACGCGTCGGCGAAGCACTGGTTCACCGGGCCGAAGCACACGATCGACGACGCAGTCATCGAGGCCTTCGGTGACGAGAAGCTGACTGCCGACTGAGCGACCGGGAGAGAGGCCCGGGAGAGATGGTCGAGGAGAGCGACGGGAAGCCCGGGAACCGGGTGGACGCCCTCCTCGACCAGGTTCCCGCTCTGGCGGGTCCGCGCACCGTCGCGGACCTGCCGGGCGGGCTGACCAACCGGAACCTGTGCGTGACGTCGGCCAGCGGGCAGTTCGTCGTCCGGCTGGCGCAGAGCGACGCCGGGCTCCTCGGCATCGACCGGGACGCGGAGCTCGCGAACACCCGGGCGGCCGCGGAGGCGCACGTCGGCCCGCACATCGTCGACTACCGGCCCGACCTCGGCATGCTGGTGAGGACCTTCCTGCCGGGCAAGTCCCTGACGAACGAGACCATCGCGAGTCCCGGAGTCATCCCCCGGGCCGCCTTCGCGATCCGCCTGCTGGGGTTGGGGCCGCGCTTCGTCAACGACTTCGACATGTTCGCCCGCCAGGCGGGGTACCTCGCCCTGGTGCGCGAGCACGGGTTCGCTCTCCCGCCCGGGTACGACGGGTTCGCACCACAGTGGGAACGCGTACGCCGCGCGCTGGGGGCACAGCCCGCCGCGACGGTCCCGTGTCACAACGATCTCCTCGCCGCCAACTTCATCGACAACGGTGAGCACATCTGGCTGATCGACTACGAGTACTCGGGCAACAACGACCCGGCCTTCGAGCTCGGCAACGCCTCGACGGAGTGCGACCTGACCATCGAGCAGACCGACGAGCTCGTCGACGCGTGGAGCCGCGGCGGCGCCGACGCACAGTTCCGGGCCCGGGTCGAGCTCCAGGCGTTGTGTTCGGAGTACGGCTGGTCGCTGTGGGGTTTCATCCAGTCCGCCACCAGTCCGTTGGACTTCGACTTCCACGAGTGGGGCTTGGAACGGTTCGAGAAAGCCGCCCGGCGGTTCACCGCGGACGGCTTCGACGCGCTGCTGGATCGCGTGGCTTCCGGTGGTTGAGGAAGGCGCGCTAGCGCCTGTCACGAAGCCGCCCTTGACGATCGCGGTGGTCTCGACACGCTCGGCCGTGGCCGGCCTCACGGCTCGACCAGCGATCCTCTTTCCGGGTCGAGCGGGCCGGGCCTTCCGGCTGGGTCATCGATCGTCTTTCGGTGGTCGAGGGGGCCGGGCCTTCCGGCTGGGTCATCGATCGTCTTTCGGTGGTCGAGGGGGCCGGGCCTTCCGGCTGGGTCATCGATCGTCTTTCGGTGGTCGAGGGGGCCGGGCCTTCCGGCTGGGTGATCGATCGTCTTTCGGTGGTCGAGGGGGCCGGGCCTTCCGGCTGGGTGATCGATCGTCTTTCGGTGGTCGAGGGGGCCGGGCCTTCCGGCTGGGTGATCGATCGTCTTTCGGTGGTCGAGGGGGCCGGGCCTTCCGGCTGGGTCATCGATCGTCTTTCGGTGGTCGAGGGGGCCGGGCCTTCCGGCTGGGTCATCGATCGTCTTTCGGTGGTCGAGCCGGGCGAGCCCCTGGGCGAGCCCGTGTCGAGACCTCGGTGACGTGTCGTGACTGACCTCCCGGACCGCGCCCGCGTCGTCATCATCGGCGGCGGCGTGATCGGCTGCTCGACGGCCTACCACCTCTCCCTTCTCGGCTGGCAGGACGTGGTGCTGCTCGAGCAGGGCACGCTGTCGTGCGGCACCACCTGGCACGCCGCAGGACTGGTCGGGCTGCTGCGCGCGAGCGAGAGCGGCACGCGGCTGGTGCAGTACTCCACCGAGCTGTACGCCGGGCTCGAGCAGGAGACGGGTCTGTCGACCGGGTACCGCCAGTGCGGCGGGCTCATCGTCGCGCGCACCGAGGACCGGATGGTCCAGCTCCGGCGCACGGCTGCCACCGCGGCGGCGTTCGACCTCGACTGCGAGATGCTCACGCCCGCGCAGGCGCTGGAGAAGTGGCCGGTCATCGCGACCGAGGACCTGCTCGGCGCGATCTGGCTGCCGCAGGACGGCCGCGCCAACCCGACCGACCTCACCCTCGCGCTGGCCAGGGGCGCGCGGAACCGCGGGGTGCGGGTCCACGAGCACGTGCGCGTCCTGGGCGTCGACACGGTCGAGGGCGAGAGGGGCACTGCGTGTCACGGGCGTCCGGACCGACGCCGGTGACATCGAGGCCGAGGTCGTCGTCAGCTGCGCCGGCCAGTGGGCCAAGGCGCTGGGGGACCAGGTCGGCGTCACCGTCCCGCTCCACTCCGCGGAGCACTTCTACGTGGTCACCGACCAGCTCGACGGCGTACGCCCGGACCTGCCGATCCTGCGCGACCCCGACGGCTACATCTACGTCAAGGAGGAGGTCGGCGGTCTCGTGGTCGGCGGCTTCGAGCCGGTTGCCAAGCCGTGGGTGCCGCCGTCGCAGATCCCGTACCCGTTCGAGTTCCAGCTCCTCGACGAGGACTGGGAGCACTTCTCGGTGCTGATGGACAACGCGATCACCCGGATCCCGGCGCTCGCGGACACCGGCATCCGCAAGTTCTACAACGGCCCGGAGAGCTTCACGCCCGACAACCAGTTCCTGCTGGGGGAGGCGCCGGGCCTCGCGGGGTACTTCGTCGGCGCAGGCTTCAACTCCGTCGGCATCGCGTCGGCCGGCGGGGCCGGCCGGGCGCTAGCGGAGTGGATCGTCGAGGGGGCGCCGTCGATGGACCTGACCGGCGTCGACGTGCGCAGGTTCGGCCCGTACGCCGCCGACGAAGTCTGGCTGCGTAGCCGCGTGGCCGAGATCCTCGGCCTGCACTACGCGATCCCGTGGCCGAACCGGGAGCCCGAGACCGCGCGCGACGTACGTCTCTCGCCGCTGCACGAGCGCGTCCGGGACGCCGGGGCCACGTTCGGCACCCGCAACGGCTGGGAGCGCCCGCTGTACTTCGGGCCGCCGCTCGACTACCGCTGGAGCAGACCCGACTGGGTCGAGCACAGCGCCGCCGAGCAGGTCGCCTGCCGCACGGCGGTCGCGGTGTTCGACCAGACGTCGTTCAGCAAGTACGTCGTCCGCGGGCCGGCCGCGCTCGACACCCTCCAGTGGGTCTGCGCCAACGACCTCGACGTCCCCGTCGGGCACGTCGTCTACACGCCGTGGCTCAGCGAGCGGGGCAGCTACGAGTCGGACGTGACGGTGACGCGGACCTCCGACTCGGCGTACCTGGTGGTGTCCAGCGCCGCGACCACCGTCCGCGACCTCGCGTGGCTCGGCGAGCACCTCTGGCCCGGCGCCGACGTCGAGATCACGGACCGGTCCGACGAGCTCGCGGTGCTGGGCGTGATGGGGCCGCGGTCGCGCGACCTCCTGTCCCGCCTCACCGACGCCGACCTCGGCGACGAGGCGTTCCCGTTCGCCACCGGGCAGGTGATCGAGGCCGCGGGCGTGGAGGTGTGGGCGAACCGGATGACGTACGTCGGCGAGCTCGGCTGGGAGCTGCTCGTGCCGTACGCCGACGCCGTCGCCGTGTTCGACGCGCTGCACGAGCACGGCGCAGACCTCGGCGTCGCGAACGCCGGATACTCCGCCATCGAGTCGCTCCGGCTCGAGAAGGGCTTCCGGGCCTTCGGCCGGGAGCTCACGCCCGACTACACGCCGGTCGAGGCGGGGCTCCTGTTCGCCACGGCGCTGAGCGGTGAGAAGGACTTCCTGGGCCGCGCGGCGCTCGCCGCCCACCGCGACCGGCTGAGAGAGGGTGGCCCCCGACGCCGGCTCGTCTCGCTGGTGCTCGACGACGCCGACGCGATGCTCTGGGGCGGCGAGCTCGTGGTCCGGCACGGCGAGCCGGTCGGCCAGGTCACCAGCGCGGCGTACGGCGCCACCGTCGGCGCCTGCGTCGGCCTCGCGTACGTCCGCCGCGACGAACCCGTCACGGCAGCCTGGCTGGCGGAGGGCGGCTTCGCCGTCGACATGCCCGACCGGCTCCCCGTGACCCTCTCCCTGAAGGCCCCCCTCGCCTGACCCCGTCACCAGCGGATCTTGGAGGAGGTGGCGGCGAGACACCTGATGGTGCCGCCCGCGCGCGTCTTCTCCGCGACCTTGACCCTCACCCTCGGCGCGAGCATCCGCCGGACCGCCCGCGTGAGGCCGACCGACCAGCGCCCGTCGCGTGCCGACTTCACGGTCACCGCCGGCACTCCGAGCTTGCCGATCACCTTGACCCGGCGGGCCTTCTGGCAGCCGTGCTGCGCCGACACCCGGCCCTTGAGCCGGTGCGGCACGACGGTGCGTTTGACGCCGATACTGACCTTCGTGGAGACCTTGGTGACCGAACCCCCGCCGCCCCCGCCTCCGCCGCCGTCGGCGTACCCCTCGGCCACGACGTGCCAGACCCCGTCCGGCCCCGCCGTCCACACGATGGGGCCGTCGGTGACGTCGTACGGGTAGTCGGGGTTGGTGAGCACGCCGACAGCCGTGCAGGAGCCGGCGTTGGCACACGCGAGAGTCGCCGCCTCGGGCACCTCACCGGTGTGGCCGGCCGGCACGGGGAGGACGTGGTTGGACCAGGCCCCGCCGGACGGGGAGCCGCGCCAGACCCGGGAGGAGTAGAGCGGGCCCGCGCTGGCCGCTCCGCTGTCGGAGCCCCACACCTGGCAGGTGCTCGCGTCGAAGCAGGTCAGGCCCTTGAGGTTGAGACCGTACTGGCCCTGGAAGAGCGCCACGGGCGGGGTGCCGTCGGTCGGGTCGGGGTCGGACCCGAGCCCGGCAAAGCCGTACACCAGGCACTCGCCGGCGGTCTGGCAGTAGAGCGGGCCGACGAGGGCGTAGGCGTCGGCCTCGACCTCGTGCCAGTCCCACGCACCGGTCGTCGGCGCGGTCGAGGCGAAGTAGCCCATGTGCAGGAAGACCGTGCCGCCGCCACCCGAGGTGACGAGCGCGTTGACCACGCAGAGCGAGGCCGAGACACAGCGCACCCGGCGCACGCCGTCCACACCGCCGGACGGCGAGGTCGGTTCGACCCTGGTCCATCCGCCGGCCCGGACGTCACTGGTGGTCCACAGGGAGGCGTTCACCGACAGGTCCTTGGACTGGCCCGCGAGCACGCACATGAAGCCGGCGCAGTCGATGTTGCCCGGACGATAGATCGCGTCGAGCGGCGAGGGGCTCCACGAGCCGCCCAGAGGGTCCTGGGTGACCCACGCCTGGCCGGGATCGGTGCCGTTCTGGTCGGGGGCGGTGGTCACGACGCACAGAGTCGTGCTCGGGCAGGTCATCTGCCCGATGTCGCTGATCGACGGATAGGGGCCGACGACCTGGCGCTGCCAGACCCCGGAGGCGGGGTCGGTGCTGAACCACACGGTGGGCGCTCCGGCGATGCCCCAGGCGTAGCAGAACGACGGCGACACGCACTCGACGTCGGAGACGAACGTGTACTCGCCGGCCGGGTGCGGGACCGTGGTCACGGTCCAGGTGGTGCGGTCGCCGGTGCCGACCGCGATGGCGGCATCGTTGGGAAACGCCGTGGCCAGGCACAGGGTCGCGCTGGGACAGGTCAGCTCGTCGACCTGCTGGAAGTCCGCGGGGAGCGCGGGCAGCACCGGTGCCGAGTCACGCGGTGCCGGAGACGCAGCCCGAGCCGATGACACAGGTGGAAGGAACCCGAGGACCAGACAGCAGAGCAGCAGTGCAAGGCGACTTCGCATCGGTCCCCCCTTGGTCCGGACGCTGCTGCCGATGATGGGGCTCGGGTCGCCCCGTGTCCATCGTCCGAACGGCTGGTCTCTACCGGGAGTAGAGGTCGCGGATCACGTCCTCGATGTCCGGCTCCTGGATGGAGAGGTCGGCGACGTCGTACGACGCCGCGACGGCCGCGACGATCGGAGCGGCGCTCGCGTCGGCCGGGAACGACAGCCACTGGCGCGGGCCCTCGACCTTGCGGGTCGTGGCGCCGGGCACCGAGATGGGCGGCGCCTCGTCGACCAGGTCGACCACGAGCGTGCGCGTGGAGCCGCCGACACGGTGCAGGTCGGCGAGCTCACCGTCGAAGACCGCAGTGCCGTGGTCGATGACGATCACCCGGCGGCACAGCGCCTCGATGTCCTGGAGGTCGTGGGTCGTCAGCACCAGGGTGGTGCCGCGGGCGGTGTTGAGCGCACGAAGGAACTCGCGTAGCCGACCCTTGCTGATCACGTCGAGCCCGATGGTGGGCTCGTCCAGGAACAGGATCTCGGGGTCGTGGAGCAGTGCGGCCACGATGTCCCCGCGCATCCGCTGGCCCAGGCTGAGCTGGCGGACGGGGGTGTCCATCAGGTCGCCGAGGTCGAGCAGCTCGACGTACTCGGCCAGGTTCGTGCGGTGCCGCCCGGCGTCGGTGCGGTAGATCTTGTGCAACACCTCGAAGGAGTCGCGCAGCGGCAGGTCCCACCACAGCGTGGTGCGCTGTCCGAACACCACGCCGATCCGCGCCGCCAGCTCGGTGCGCCGTCGGCTGGGGTCGAGGCCGGCGACCTCGAGGTGCCCGCTCGTCGGCACGAGGATGCCGGTCATCATCTTGATGGTGGTCGACTTGCCCGCGCCGTTGGGGCCGATGTAGCCGACCATCTCGCCCGGCTCGATCGCGAAGGTCAGGTCGTGCACCGCGACCACCTCGCCGCGCGAGCGCGAGAAGCGGCCGGTCTTGCGGCGGATCGCGAACCGGCGCTCCAGGTCCCGTACCTCGATCAGCGGCTGGCTCATCGGGTCAGCTCCCCGTCGACGAGTAGTGGCGGACGCCGGTGCGCCACACCAGGCCGGCCACGAGGGCCAGCGTCAGCGCGGCGGCAGGCGAGGCGAACCGCAGGGCGTCGGGGAAGCCGAACGGGTCGGACCGGTCGAGGACGTACAACGCCGGGTACCAGTTCACGAACGCCAGCGGCAGCACGAACGTCAACGACGTGACGACCTCTCTCGGGAAGACGGTCATGGGGTACTGCGTCAGCGTGTTGCCGCCGTAGGTGAAGGCGTTGGCGACCTCGCTGGCGTCGATCGTCCAGAACTGGACGCAGGCGAAGCCGATGAAGACGGCGCAGAAGATCACCGACCCCGATGCCAGCATCGAGACGGTCACCAGCACCTTGGCGGGTGTCCAGGCCACGAACGTCGAGGCGACGCCGAGCACCACCGAGGCCTGGAAGACGCGAGCGAAGCGCCGCAGCGCGAACTCGTCGGCGCACACCTGCGTGAGGAGCGGCAGCGGCTTGACCAGCATCGCGTCGAGCCGGCCCATCCGGATCATCTGGCCGAGCCGTTCGATGCGGCCGACCACCAGGTCGCCGATGCGCGATGCCGAAACCGGTGGCGCCGTACAGGAACGCGATCTCGCCGAGGTCGAAGCCACCCATCTGGTCGATCGTGTGGAACATGATCCAGATGCCGACGAAGTCCAGCCCGCCGAGCACGAAGCCGCTGACCGCCATCATCCAGAACGACGCCGGGTACGCCATCGCCGCGCGCGTCCACATCACCGCGATGTCGCGGTAGCCGCGGGCCGATGTCCCGATCAGGTCAGCCACCCTGGACCACCACCCGGCGGGTTGCCTGCCGCAGCACCAGCGCACAGGCGCCGAGCAGGAGGACCGCCCACCCGGCGGACTGGGCAAGGCCTGCGAGCAGGTCCCACCCCTCGCGCTTGCCGAGCCAGATGTCCGCGGGCACCTGGATGTACGACGCCCACGGCAGCCCCAGGACGACCTCGCGCGTCCAGCCCGGGAAGATCACCAGCGGCACGGTCAGGCCGCTGAAGAACGCCGCCAGCACGAAGGCCAGCGTCGCCGGCCCCGTCGCGTCCAGCAGCCAGAAGGCCGTGGCGGCGAAGAGGAACCGGACCGCGAAGCTCACCAGCACGGCCAGGGGGATGCTGGCGGCGAACCCCAGCCAGGCCCAGACCGACGCCGGGAAGCGGATGTCGAAGAGCAGTGCTCCCACGATCGTCGGCGTGACGCCCCGCGCGAGGAGGTGGTAGGCCGACCGGCCGAGGTCCTGGGCGGCGTACCAGCCGATCAGGGGCACCGGCCGGTAGAGGTCCAACGCCACGTCACCGGTACGGATCCGGTCGGCAAGGTCGTTGGTCGCCCCGCCGCCCCAGACCATCACCGTCATGATCATCGCCTGGCCGAGCCAGACGTACGTGACGGCGTCCGTGGCGTCGTACCCGCCCGCGTTCGGGCGCTGGTCCCAGAGCGCGAGGTAGACGTAGCAGATGATCACGCCGAACACGCAGTTGGTGAAGATGCCCGCCAGCGTCGCCGCGGTGTACGTCGCGTAGCGACGGAAGGCGCGCGTCGCCACCGAGACGTACAGCGGGATCACGCTCTGCCGATCTCGGGGGCCGGATCAGTGCTGGTACGTGCCGTGCACGATCGCCCGGCCCAGCGTCTTGAACGCGAGGTTGAACGACACCACCGCCGGCGACGCGTCCGAGTCGACGCCGAGAGCGTCCTCGCCGACGGCGTGCACCACGAAGTAGTAGCGGTGCACCTGGTCGCCCTGCGGCGGAGCGGCGCCCATGAAGGCGTGCTGGCTGCCGTCGTTGCGGACCATGAAGGCGTTGCCCGGCAGGCTCGCGCCCTCGGCGCCTGCGCCGGTGTCCAGCGACGTGACGTCGGCCGGCAGGTCGACGAGCACCCAGTGCCAGAAACCGCTGGGCGTCGGGGCGTCCGGGTCGAAACAGGTCACCGTGAAGCTCTTGGTGCCCTCGGGCGCACCGCTCCACGACAGGTGCGGTGAGGTGTTGCCCTTGTCCGCGACCTGGTCGTCCTTGAGCGGCTGACCGTCGGTGACGTCGTCACTGCCGACGTGGAAGGAGTCGACGGCGGGAAGCAGTGGGTACGGGTCCGGGGTGACGGGTCGGTCGAGACTCATGAACGCCAACCTAGTCCGCCCTCGGGTCGAGGAGCGCCGGAGGCCCGTCTCGAAACTCCGGGACATAACCGCGCACCTCACACCATGGGCGACGATGGGCGGATGGACCTCCACCCGCCGTACCCCTCGGGCCTCCGGCTCGCCGGGCGGCGGGTGCTGATGGTCGGCGCCGGCCACGTCGCGCAGCGTCGGGTGCCCGGCCTGCTGACCGCGGGGGCGGTCGTCACGGTCGTCTCGCCGGAGGCGACGCCGGCGATCGAGGCCCTGGCCGACGGCGGCGAGGTGACCTGGGAGCGGCGCGGCTTCCTCGACGCCGACCTCGACGAGGCGTGGTACGTCGTCGCCGCGACGAACGACCCCGCGGCCAACGCCGCGGTGAGCGCCGCCGCCGAGTCACGGCGGATCTTCTGCGTCCGGGCGGACGACGCGACCGCCGCGACGGCGTGGACGCCGGCGGTCGGCCGTTCCTCCGGCGTGACCGTGGCCGTGCTGAGCAACGAGATGGGGAGCCGCGACCCTCGGCACTCCGCGGCCATCCGCGACGAGATCCTCGAGGGCCTGCGCGAGGGGACGATCGCCGCGCCGCACCACCGCGACAAGACGCCCGGGGTGGTGCTGGTCGGCGGGGGACCGGGGGACGCGGAGCTGATGACGGTGGCCGGTCGCAAGGCGCTGATGGAGGCCGACGTGGTGGTGGCCGACCGGCTGGCCCCGCGCGACCTGCTCGGTGAGCTGCCGTCGACCACCGAGCTGGTCGACGTGGCCAAGATCCCGCGCGGCCGGTTCACCGCCCAGGAGGCGATCAACGACGTCATCGTGTCGCGGGCCCTCGAGGGCAAGCGCGTGGTGCGGTTCAAGGGCGGCGACAGCTTCGTCTTCGGTCGCGGGTACGAGGAGGTGCTCGCCTGCCGCGAGGCCGGCGTCCCGGTGACCGTGATCCCCGGGCTGAGCAGCCCGGTCGCCGTACCCGCCCTCGCCGGCATCCCCGTCACCCACCGCGGTGTGGCCCACGACTTCACCGTGCTGTCCGGTCACCTGCCACCGGGCCACGACGGCTCGCTGGTCGACTGGGACGCCGTCGCGCGGCTGACGGGCACCCTGCTGCTGATGATGGCCGTGGAGAACGCCCCCGCGATCGCCGAGGCCCTCGTCAAGGGCGGCCGCGACGCCGCCACCCCGGTCGCCGTGGTCTGCGACGGCTCCATGCCGGCCGAGCGCACCGTGCTCGCGACCCTGGGCGGCCTGGCCGACGCCATCGAGGCCCACGCGGTCCGGGCACCGGCGATCATCGTGGTCGGCGAGGTGGTGCGGATCGCGCATCCGGCAGCATTCGACCCGTGGCCGAGCTGATCCCGGTCGAGGACGCTGCGGACCCGCGGCTCGCGGACTACCGCGACCTGCGCGACGTCTCGCTGCGCAAGCACCTCGAGGCCGAGCACGGGCTGTTCCTGGCCGAGGGGGAGAAGGTCGTCCGCCGGGCGGTCGAGGCGGGGTACGAGCCGCGGTCGTTCCTGATGGCGCCTCGCTGGCTCTCCGGGCTGGCCGACGTGCTCGACCGGTCCGACGCGCCGTGCTACGTCCTCACCGAGGCGTTGGCCGAGCAGGTCACCGGCTTCCACGTGCACCGGGGCGCCCTCGCCTCGCTGCGCCGTACGCCGCTCCCGTCGGTCGCCTCGGTGCTCGACGGCGCGCGGTCCGTGCTCGTGCTCGAGGACATCGTCGACCACACCAACGTCGGCGCGATCCTGCGCAGCGGTGCCGCCCTCGGCTTCGACGCGGTGCTGCTCTCGCCGCGCTGCGCGGACCCGTTGTACCGGCGGTCGGTCAAGGTCGCGATGGGGGCGGTGTTCTCCCTGCCCTGGACCCGACTGCCGTCGTGGGAGTCGGCCCTCCCGGACCTGTCGGCAGCCGGCTTCACCACCGTCGCCCTGACCCTGGCGCCCGACGCCCTGGACATCGAGGAGGCCGTCCGCGGCCTCGACAAGGTCGCCCTGGTCCTCGGCGGCGAGGGTCACGGCCTGTCGGCGCGCTGGGAGACCCAGGCCGACCGCCGCGCCACCATCCCCATGGCCCCCGGCATCGACTCCCTCAACGTCGCCGCCGCCACCGCCGTCGCCTGCTACGTCACGGCGCGTCGGTAGGGATCTCGAAGATCCACTCGAGGCCGTCCTCCTCGTCCCACTGCTCGCCGTTGCGCTCGAGACCGAATGACTCGACCAGGTTGAGGGAGGGCTCGTTGTCGGGGGAGACGGTGGCGCGCAGCACACGTACCTCCGGGTGGGCGACCGCGCGGTCGAGCAGCTCCTGCATGGCCGCGCGGGCGTACCCACGCCGCCGGTACGCCGGGTCGACGGAGTAGCCCACCTCGACCATCCCGTCGGCGTCCGGGGACCCGTGGAAGCCCGCCGCGCCTACCGCCACGGCCTGGTCGTCGTCCCAGATGATCCCGGTGACCCACGGCTCGTCCTCCGGGTGCTCGAGCAGCTGGGTGGCCCGCCGGGCGAACGTCGAGCGGAACGAGTCCGTCACGAAGACCGGCCCCAGCGGTACTGGCGAGAGCCGGTTCGCCTCGTCGAGGTCCTCGGCCGCCAGCGCGGCGTGGGTCTGCTGGTCGATGTGGACGATGCGGATCCGGGGCGGCACTCGCTGAGGCTAGGGGCTTGGGGTTGGTTGTTTCATCTAGGTATGGAGGTGAACCTGCACTTCCCCTGCTCCACGGGCCTGGGGAAGTGCGGACTCGCCTCCATACCTAGATGAAGCAACCGGACCCGCCCGACCCGATCTCAGGCACCCACCGGCCAGTCGGGCGGGAACTCGTCGGCGACCTTCTCCTGAGCCTTCTCCAGCTTCTTGCGGGCCTTGGCGGAGAGGCGGTCGGCGAAGACCGTGCCGAGGGTGTGGTCGGTCTCGTGTTGGAGGCAGCGAGCGAGCAGCCCGTCACCGTCGTAGGTCACCGGCGAGCCGTCGAGACCGAACCCCGTCACCCGGGCGTTGTCGGGCCGGGCACAGTCGACGAACGCGCCCGGGAACGACAGGCAGCCCTCCTCGGCCTCGTCCAGCGCGCGGTCCTTGCCCTCGGGCAGCGTGACCACGGGGTTGCACACGACGCCGACGGTCCGATCGCCGCTGGAGTCGGGGCAGTCGAAGACGAACACGCGCAGGTCCACCCCGACCTGGCAGGCCGCGAGCCCGACCCCGTCCGCGGCGTACATCGTCGCCACCATGTCCGCGACCAGGGCGCGCAAGCCCTCGTCGTACTCCGTCACGCGTGCCTGCGGTCGGTGCATGACCGGCGTGCCCCAGCGGGTCATCGGCCGCACGGTGCCACCCTCGGGCAGCCGCCCGTACGGCGCGTGCTGGACGTCGGAGGTCATGGCGCAGACCCTATTGAAGGGCCGGTGCGCGGCCGCTCCACGGCCCCCCAGCACGTGTGAGCGGAGACACGCACACCGGCCCGGCGGCAACTGTAACTCAGAGTTACAGTTGGCCCATGTCCGCCCCCACCAGGCCCTCGAACGGGCGTGGGATCTCCTCCCGCGACGGTCGCGACGCCATCGGCTACGCCGTCGCCGCGATGAACAAGCTGGCGCAGAGCGACATCCTCGACCGCCTCGGCATCCGCAAGCAGACCGAGAAGGCCGTCTTCACCGTCACCCGTGGCGGCTTCCGTACGGCGACCACGGCCGGCCGCGCGTTCGCCCGCGCCGGCAGGCGGGGCAACGCCGGTGCCCGGCCGGGCACCTCCGCGAACGGCGGCGTCTTCGACCTCACCCCGACCGAGGACGAGCAGATGCTCGTCGACGTCGTCACCGAGCTCGCCACCGAGGTCCTCCGCCCCGCTGCCGCCGCCGCGGATGCCGCCTGCGCCACGCCCGACGAGGTGCTCGAGGCGGGCAACGAGATCGGCCTGTCCATCCTCGGGATCCCCGAGTCCCTGGGCGGGCTCTCCGAGGAACGCACGGCGATGGCGGGCACCCTCGTCGCGGAGGCACTCGCGCACGGCGATCTCGGCATCGCCGTCGCTGCGCTCGCGCCGGGCTCGGTCGCCACCGCGATCTCGCTGTGGGGCACCGACGAGCAGCAGGCGACGTACCTCCCGGCGTTCACGGGGGACGGGCCCGCCACCGCCGCGCTCGCGCTGACGGAGCCCACGGTGCTCTTCGACGCCCTCGAGCCGGCGACCACGGCAGCGCGCACGGAGGAGGGCCTCGTCCTGGACGGCGTGAAGTCTCTGGTCCCGCTCGGGGCCCGCGCCGAGCTGTTCGTCGTCGGCGCGCGGCTCGACGGCCACAACGTCCTGGTCCTCGTCGAGTCCGGCACCGACGGCCTGACCGTCGAGGCCGACCCGGCGATGGGTGTCCGCGCCGCCTCGCTGACCCGGCTCGTCCTGAATGGCGTGCGCGTGCCGGAACACGCGGTGCTCGGCAGCACGGACGGCACAACGTACGCCGAGTGTGTGCGGCTCTCGCGCCTCGCGTGGTGCGCCCTGGCCGTCGGCACCGGGCAGGCCGTGCTCGACTACGTGACGCCGTACGTCAAGGAGCGCGAGGCCTTCGGCGAGCCCGTCGCGCACCGGCAGTCGGTGGCGTTCATGGTCGCCGACATCGCGATCGAGCTGCAGGCGATGAGGCTGCTGACCTACAAGGCCGCGGCCCGCGTCGCCGCCGGGCAGGACGCCGCGCGCGAGATCGGGCTGGCCCATCAGCTGTGCGCCAGCAAGGGCATGAAGATCGGCCTCGACGGCGTCCAGCTGCTCGGCGGTCACGGGTTCGTCAAGGAGCACCCCGTCGAGCGGTGGTACCGCGACCTCAGGGCGATCGGCGTCATGGAAGGCGGTGTGTTGGTGTGATCCATCTCGACGACCCCCAGAAGCTCGTGCCGCTGCGCGACCAGGCCCACCAGGTCGCGATGAACATGCTGCGGCCGATCAGCCGCAAGTACGACGCCGCGGAGCACGAGTACCCGAAGGAGCTGGACCTCCTCGCCGCCATGATCGACGGGCTCTCCGAGTCCGGCGCCGGCAACGGCGCCGGCGCGGCGGGCGTCAAGCGCGACGAGAAGGCCACGGACGAGGACGACGACGGCCGCGTCAAGAACGGCACCAACCTCGCCTCGGTGCTCGGCATCGCCGAGATGTGCTGGGGCGACGTCGGCCTGCTGCTCTCCTTGCCACGCCAGGGCCTGGGCAACTCCGCGATCGCCTCGGTGGCGACTCCCGAGCAGCAGGAACGGTTCGCCGGCGTGTGGGCCGGCATGGCCATCACCGAACCCGGCACCGGGTCCGACTCCGCCAGCATCGCGACGACCGCGGTCCTCGACGGCGACGAGTACGTGCTGAACGGCGAGAAGATCTTCGTCACCTCGGGCGACCGTTGCGACGCCGTCGTCGTCTGGGCCACTCTCGACAAGAGCCAGGGCCGCGCGGCGATCAAGAGCTTCGTGGTGCCCAAGGACACGCCGGGCATGACCGTCGAGCGGCTCGAGCACAAGCTGGGAATCAGGTCCTCCGACACGGCCACGATCCGGTTCGAGGACTGTCGCGTCCCGGCCGAGAACCTCCTGGGCTCACCCGAGGTCGACAGCAGGGCGGGTTTCGGCGGGGCGATGGCGACCTTCGACAACACCCGCCCACTCGTGGCAGCGATGGCGATCGGCTGCGCGCGCGCCTCGCTCGACCTGGCCCGCGACCTGCTCGAGCAGGCGGGTGTCGTCGTCGACTACGACCGACCGGGGCACCTGCAGTCGGCCGCGGCGGCGAAGTACCTCCAGATGGACGCCGACTGGGAGGGCGCCCGTCTGCTCATGCTCCAGGCCGCGTGGATGGCCGACAACGGCAAGCCGAACTCCCTCGAGGCGTCCATGGCCAAGGCGAAGGCCGGCCGGGTCGGCTCCGACATCACGCTGTCGTGTGTCGAGCTGTGCGGATCGGTCGGGTACGCCGAGGGCGAGCTGCTGGAGAAGTGGGCACGCGACTCCAAGATCCTCGACATCTTCGAGGGCACCCAGCAGATCCAGCAGCTCATCGTCGCCCGCCGGGTGCTCGGGCTGACCAGCGCCGAGCTGAAGTAGCGACCCCCACACCGATTCGTCCGAGATCGATCCGCTGCGAGCACCCGGGGGATCGCTGACGAATCGGTGTCCCTAGGCCGTCAGTCCCGCCAGCGCCAGCACGGCGTCGGGCCCGTCGAGGTCGGGGGTCGACACGAACACCGTTCCGACGCCGCGGTCGGCCAGCTCGCCGTACCGGTTGCGCTGCTGCGCCACGGTGCCCGCGTGCTTGCGAGCGGCGTACGACGCCGCGTCGGTGCGGCCGCGGTGCCGCTCGACCCGCGCCCACACCTCGTCGCGGTCGGCGCCGGTGATCGGGAGGTCGAGCACGGTGACCTCGAGGTCGTCGTGCGGCCGCCCGATGGCGTCGAGGTGCGACCGCAGCACGGCGAGCTTGTGGTCGAGCACCTCCAACCTCGACGGGAGGTTGCAGCCGTCGCCGAGGCGCGCGGCGATCGCCAGTGTGCGGCGCTCGCCGTTCCCGCCGACGATGACCGGGATCCGCCCGGCCGGCCGCGGGTAGCTCGTCGTCTCGGGCAGGCTGACCCGCTCGCCGGCGTACTTCTTGGTGCCCGGTGCCCACAGCGCCCGCATCGTCTCGATGCCGGCCTCGAGCGCGTCGAGCCGCTCACGGGCGGGCGGGAAGGGCAGGCCGTACGCCGCGTGCTCGCGGTCCCACCACCCGGCGCCGACACCGACGAACGCGCGGCCGCCGGTGAGCGCGTCGAGCGTCGCGGCGGCCTTCGCCGTGACGCCGGCAGGCCGGAAGGTCACCGGCGTGACGAGAGTGCCGAGCTGCAACCCCGTGTCGAGCCCCGCGACCAGGCCGAGCGTGACCCAGGGCTCGGGGATCGGCTCCCAGGCCCGGTCCACCTGCGGGATCTGGATCAGATGGTCCATCACGGCAACCCCCGCGAACCCGGCCTCGTCGGCGGCCACTGCCATCGAGCGAAGCCAACCACCGGGGTCCTCACCCCACGGGAAGCGGGACAGCTGCAGCATCACCCGCAGCCCCTGGGATGACCGGCGGTCCTCCGCCGGTGCAGGAGCGGGGGCGGGTGTGGGGACAAGAACGGGAGCGTCGGGAGTGACGACGTGGATCACGTCCCAGCCCTCCTCGTCCAGCTCGGCGACGACTTCCTTGAACCGTCGCAGCTGCTGGTTCAAGGCACCCGCCGGGACGACGTACGCGCGGTCGGCGTTGCGTCGCCGCGTCTCCTCGGGGGGCGTGTCGAGGACGACGGCGACGACCGGGAGCCCGGCCCTTCTCGCCCTCTCCATCCAGAGCCGGCGCAGCCCCCGGTCCATGCCGAGGGTGTCGACCACTGTGGTGAGGCCGCGGGTCAGTCGACTGGCGACGACGACGTCCAGGATCTCGAAGGCCTCGGCGGTGGCCGGCAGGTCGTGCTCACCGCTGCCGAGGACGGACCGGAGCTCGTCGGTGGAGACGATCTCGTGGCGGCGGTAGTGGGTGGCTGCGAAATGCGACTTGCCCGACCCCGCGGGTCCGATGAGGACCACCAGTGCGGGATCGGGCAAGTGCTCGGTCACACCCGAGAGTGTGACAGTGCCGGAAGAGAGAGTTACGAGGCGACGTTCTTGTAGGGGTCGTGGGTGGCGAGGGCCTTCTCGAGCCGGGCCTGGTCGAGGCGGCTGACGACCATCTCGTCCTCCTGGCGGTCGCGGATGACCTTGGCCAGGGTGAAGGCGGAGGTCACCAGGTAGCAGATCGAGAGCGCGAAGAACGCCTTGATCCAGGGGTCGGCCGGCAGGTAGTAGACGGCGACCATGACGGCGAAGAGAGCAATGCCGAAAGAGACGATGGCCTGCATGTAGAAGGCGCCGGTGTTCTTGGGATTCGCGTTCGCTGTACTCATGCCGGAAGCGTGCCCGCCGGCGGTGGTGCCCGGCGTCCGCGTGGGTACCCGTGCCCGGCTGAGTACCCCTACTCGTCCTTCCTGGCCCTGCCGGGCCAGGTCGAGGCTGGTCAGCAGCGACCGGCGGCGGCCGAGGGGACGGCCAGCAGGGACGTGGGGGTGGCGTATCCCTGGGCCTCGAAGGCCTTCGCCACGGCGGCGCTGACGTCCTCGACGACCGTCAGCGGCACCACCGTGACGGCCGAGCCACCAAAGCCGCCGCCGGTCATCCGGGCCGCCAGTGCCCCGGCGTCGACGGCTGTCTGCACCGTCAGGTCCAGCTCGGGGCAGGAGATCTCGAAGTCGTCGCGCATCGAGGCGTGCGAGGCGGCGAAGATCTCGCCGAGCGCGAGCCAGTCACCGCCCCGGATGGCCTCGACCGACCGGGCCACGCGGTCGATCTCGGTGACGACGTGCCGGGCCCGGCGCCGGATCCGCGCGTCGGCGATGCCGGCGACCGCGCCGAGGGTGGCGACGCGCAGGCTGGGCACACCCAGCTCCCGGCAGGCCGCCTCGCAGTCGGCCCGCCGGCTCCCGTACCCGCCGTCGACCAACGCGTGCGAGACACGAGTGTCGATGACGAGGAGCGCCAGGCCGGCGTCGGCCAGGCCCAGCGGCACCGAGCGGGTGCTGTCGTCCTGGAAGTCGATGAGCAGCGCGGCGCCCGCCTCGGCCAGCATGGCGACCGTCTGGTCCATGCCGCCGGTCGGCGCACCGGCCACCTCGGTCTCCGCACGCATGCAGGCACGGGCCAGCCGACGTCGATGCTCTGGGGCTTCCTCCCACCCGACGACCTCGGCGATGGCCACCGCGACCGAGCACTCGAGCGCGGCCGAGGAGGACAGACCGGCCCCGAGCGGGACCGTGCTGTCGACGCACACGTCGAGCCCGGGCACCGCGAGGCCGGCCTCGCGCAGTGCCCACGCGACCCCGGCGACGTAGCTCGCCCATCCGGTGACCTCGCCCGGCCCGATCCCCTCGCCCTCCCAGTGCTCATCGGTCTGCGCGCTGCGCACCCGGACCAGCCGGTCGGCGCGGGGCGAGACAGCGGCGTACGTCGCGTGAGGGAGCGCCACCGGCAGGCACAGGCCGGCGTTGTAGTCGGTGTGCTCGCCGATCAGGTTCACCCGCCCGGGCGCCCGGGCGACCACGGCGGGGTCGTAGCCGTACGCCCACCGGAACGACTCCGCGGTCGACGCCGCGAGCACAGCCGGCCCGCCGGGGTCGAGGAGGGTCATGCGAATCAGCCTAGGGTGCGTGACCTCTTGGCCCTCCGGGCGTTGTGCAGGGCGGAACACCCGCTTCGGAAGGACCGTCATGCGACGCCCCCCACATCTCGCCGCAGCCGGACCGGCGCGCTCGCGCGCCGTCGCGCGTACGAACGTCGCGGCGCCACGGGGCGCCACGACGACGCGCGTGCCGGATCGCCGCCGGCCCGGCGCGGCGTCCCCACCCGTCGACTCTCCGTGGCAGCCTGGAAGGCGGTGACGGGACCGCCGCCTCACCACAGAGCACCATCCCCCCAGAACAGGCGTCGCCCTGGCCGATCCCCCCCAAGGTCAGGGCGACGTCGTCTTTTGCCGGTTCAGCGCGAGCTGCGGGCGGTGCGGCCGCGGACGATGCCCACGAAGCGCTGGGCGCGCTCGTCGTCGCTCTCCGTCAGCCAGGCCAGGGCGACGGTGGTCGGGCTGAGGCCGGCTACCGGTCGGTGGACGACGTCCTTGCGGGCGTAGAGCCGCGCGACGGACATCGGCATCAGCGCCACTCCCGTGCCGGCGGCGACCGTCTCCACGGCCTCGCGCTCGGTCATCGGGGGCCACGGGAGCTGGTCGGCGGACGGGACCCATCCCGAGCGGTGCGGCCGGACCAGCTGCTCGTCGACCAGGTCGGCCAGGTCGACCTCCTCGGCAGCCGCGACGAAGTGGTCGACGCCGGCCACGACCACCGGCACCTCGTCGTACAAGGGGATGGCGTGCAGGCCGTCGCGATCCACCGGCAGGCGGACCAGCCCCATGTCGAGGCTGCCGTCTCGGATCAGGAGCTCCTGGTCGTCCTCGGTGACCGGCACCAGGTCGAGCCGTTCGCGGGGGTAGCGCTCCCGCCAGGCACCTGCCCACTTGTCGGGCGTCGCACCGGTGACGAAACCGACCCGGAACCTCGGACGTGCGTCCACCGCAAGGATCCTGCCAGCCCGCGCTACCTGCCGTGGCTCACGCCTGCGGCAGGGTGATGGTCACGCGGCGGTTCTTCTGCCGACCCGCCTCGGTGGCGTTGCTGGCGATCGGGTGCGACTCGCCGTGGCCGAACGCGTTGATCGTGATCGAGTAGCCACCGAGGCGCGAGCGCAGGTACTGCGCGACGGCGTGCGCACGGTCCTGGGACAGCGTCAGGCCGTACTCGGCCGAACCCAGGTTGTCGGTGTAGCCGTCGACGGTGACGGTCCCGTGCAGCCGGGCACGGCGGATCGTGCCGGCGATCTCGCCGATCTTGGACTTCGCGGCGTTCGACAGTGCCGAGCTGTTCTTGGCGAAGGCGAGGTCCGACTCCAGGACGATCGGCTTGTCCGTCTTCGTCGCGGTCGGCTTCGTCGGCTTCGTCGGCGACGGCGTGTTGCTCGGCTGCTTCGTGGGCTTGGTGTCGCCCTTCTCGCTCTGCGAGGCGGAGTGGCCGGGCTTGTTCGGCTTCGCGTTGGCCTCGGGTGTCGAGCCGCCCTGGCCGAGCCACCACGTCCCGCCGGCGATCGCCGCGACCAGCACGACGACCAGCGGCACGAGGATCCGGGCGCGGCTGCGCGGAGGCTCTTCCTCGCGGATGAGGAGCGGCGCTGCCCGCCACGGCTCCTCGCCGGAGGAGTCGGCGTCGGCTTCGAAGTCCGCCATGGGTACGACGACCGGCTCGGGCTCGGGGGTCGGTTCCAGCTCCGGCTCCGGCTCAGGTTCGGGCTCCGGCGCCGCGACGGGGACCCGGGCCGGGGGCGCCGGGGGCGCCGGGGCGAGCTCGAAGGCGGGGACGGGCTTGGTGCCCAGCAGGTGGGTGGTGAACCCGGACCCGACAGGAGCCACGAACGCCGACTGGATCTCCGAGACCGCCATGTCGAGCGGGTCGACGTGCAGGCCGAGCGCGGAGCGGAGGAGGGCCCGCGGGAAGCTGAGGATGATCTCGTGCACGTACCGGTCGTCGTGGAGCACCGTGAGCCGGAGCGGCATGTTGAGCCGTGGCGTCTCGCTCTTGCCGAAGTCGCGGTCGAGGACCAGTGACCGGTGGCTGGGCGTGGACGCGCCGTCGCCGGGCTCGGTGGTGGCGTCGGGCGCGGAGGCGTCGACATCCCGGTCCTCGGAGCCGCCGATGGAGTCGTCGAAGGGGACGTCGAGCGCGTCGAGCGGTCCGAGGTCGCGGACCCGGGCCTCCTCGATGACCTGGCCGTGGCCGATGTGGCGCGCGTGGGAGTCGAAGACCAGCCCCGGGAAGCGGTCGAGCGCGTCCTCGAGGCCGTACAGCACCTGTTCCTCGCCCTGGAGGCTCCAGCTCCGGTCCTCGGTCCGCACGATCGTGGTCGGCCGGAACTCCAGGAGGGCGGCGTTCAGGTCACCTCGCCCGAGGGCGTCCAGCAGCCTGGTGGCAGGCGTGGACTCACCACGGTCGTCGTGGTCCTCTCCCATGTCCGACCTTTCCTGCACTGAACGCAACTTCTTGCCACGCATTCGTTTCCCCCAGACGAAGAGTGTGCGGGAAGAAGTGTGCCCCGCGGGGTGTGAGGGACGTTTCCGGTATCCCCCCATGAGGGTGACTGGTCCAGACCACCTGACCTGGGGATATCCGACAGGACCCGAGTGTGTACCCCAGATCGCTGGTCGTCACGAGATGCCGCGGCGGGCCAGGAGCATCTAGACCTCGAGCGACGCGAACGACCTGAGAAACACCGCCATCGGCAGGCGTCCGACGACACTCGATCCGGGCGGCTGGCGGGACTCTTCGGACGCCGGCTGGCGATGCAGGAAACGCGGAATCGCTTTGCTACGCTTCCAGCCGCACTCGTCCGGGTGGCGGAATTGGCAGACGCGCTAGCTTGAGGTGCTAGTGCCCGTATTAGGGCGTGGGGGTTCAAGTCCCCCCTCGGACACCACTGACGGCCTTCGAGCACTGCTCGGCCGTTCCCACCGCCGGGGAGTCGTCCCTGCGAGTGCTTGGATGAAGCCATGGCGACCGACGCGGAGACGGGTTCCGGGGCGGCGTACGACCCCGCCGGCGAGGTCGTGGAGCTCTGCCGCGACCTGATCCGGATGGACACGTCCAACTACGGCGACGAGGACGGCCCGGGGGAGCGGAAGGCGGCCGAGTACGTCGCCTCGCTGCTCGACGAGGTCGGCATCGAGGCGACGATCTACGAGTCCGAGCCGGGCCGGGCGAGCGTGATCGCACACTGGGGTGGCCCGGCGCGCGGCGACAACGGGCTGCTGATCCACGGCCACCTCGACGTGGTACCGGCGGTGGCCGAGGACTGGCAGATGGACCCGTTCTCCGGCGAGATCCACGACGGTGAGCTCTGGGGCCGCGGCTCGGTCGACATGAAGGACTTCGACGCGATGGTGCTGTCTGTCGTACGGGCCCGTACCCGGGCAGGGGCGCTCCCGGAGCGGCCTATCACCCTGTGCTTCACCGCCGACGAGGAGGCGGGCGGCCATCGCGGCTCGCAGCCGCTCGTGGAGGACCACGCCGACGAGCTGGCGCACTGTTCCGAGGCGGTGGGCGAGGTCGGCGGCTTCAGCGCCACGATCCGCGGCCGGCGGCTCTACCTCATCGAGGCGGCGGAGAAGGGGATGGCCTGGGTGAAGCTCACCGCCCGCGGCCGCGCGGGGCACGGCTCGATGCTCAACCGGGAGAACGCCGTGACCACGCTGACCCAGGCGGTCGCGCGGATCGGCACGTACCAGTGGCCGGTCCGGCTGACGCCCAGCATGCGCACCCTGCTGGCCGCTGTCGGCGAGCTCGCCGGCACCGAGGCGACGCCCGAGAACGCCGAGGCGCTGGTCGAGGAGTTCGGCGACGCCGCCCGGATGATCGGCGCCGTCATCCGCAACACCTGCAGCCCGACGATGCTGCAGGCGGGTTACAAGGTGAACGTGATCCCGACCGAGGCATCCGCCTACGTCGACGGGCGGTTCCTGCCGGGCTACGAGGACGAGTTCTGGGACACGCTGCGCGAGCTGTGCGGCGACGACATCACGATCGAGAAGGTGTCGCACCAGCCGCCCTGGGAGACGCCGTACGACGGGGCGCTGGTCGACGCCATGACCGGCTCCATCCTCACCGAGGACCCGGACGCCCTCGTGGTGCCGTACCTGATGAGTGCGGGCACCGACGCCAAGCACTTCACCAAGCTCGGGATGCGGTCCTACGGCTTCACCCCGCTCCGGCTGCCCGAGGAGCTCGACTTCGCCGCGCTCTTCCACGGGGTGGACGAGCGGGTGCCGATCGACTCCCTGAAGTTCGGCTCGCGGGTCATGGACCGGTTCCTGGACCTGGTCTGAGCCGGATGTGACGCACCTCTCGACCGCGGCGACCGGGTGCTGCGAACATTTCACCGATTCGCTGCATCCGACCCCATGAGACCTCCACCCCGACCCCACAGGAGGATCGGACTCATGTCCTCGCGCCGCCACGCGCCCGTGGCTCGCACGGCGGCGCTCGCATGCGCTCTTGCGCTGGGTCTCGCCGGGGCGTCGGGCCTCGCGGCGCCGGCCGGCGCCGCACAGGCGGAGGAGCCCGCCGCCAGGGCGGGGGCATCGTGCAACGGCAGGACGCCGACGATCACGGGTTCGGCGGAGGCGCCGACCCTGCTCGGCACGGCTGGTGACGACGTCGTGCTCACGGGTGGCGCCACGCGCGTCGACACCGGCGCCGGCAACGACTCGATCTGCATCACGGGCAGAGGCCCGATCGTCGTCAACGCCGGCCCCGGCGACGACTTCGTGGGAGCGCGCGCCCACCAGGGCAAGTCGTTCGTCAGTCTCGGTTTCGGCGACGACACGTTCATCGGTGGCGACGGTCCGGACCGGGTGTGGAGCCAGGAGTCGTCGAACCAGACCTCGGACGGCGACCACGACGTGATCTTGACCGGCGGTGGTGACGACTACGTGATCAGCGGCAGCAGCAACGCCGTGAACACCGACGTGGTGCAGCTCGAGGGCGGCGACGACGCCCTGGTCACCTACGGGTTCGTCTCGGGCGCCTCGCTGTCGGGCGGCCCCGGTGCGAACACCTACCAGCCGCTGCCCGGGCCCGACGTCAGTGGCGAGTGGACCTTCGACAACGTCGAGGGCGAGGCCACGATGGACGGGTTCACCACGCTCGCCTGGTCGTCGTTCCAGCGGTTCGACCTGACGGGGCTCCAGGGAGACCTGGTGCGGTACCTGGGCAGCGCCGCCAGCGAGCGCGTGCTGGCCGGTGGCACCTGCCACGTCGTGCTCCGCGGGCGGGGCGGCGCCGACCGCCTGCGCGTGGACGACGAGGGGTGCAACGGCCTGCCTGCGGGCGACGCCGTCCTCGTCGGCGGCCCCGGCAACGACGAGCTCACCGGCGCGGCGGGCGACGACATCCTGCGCGGCGGGGGCGGCCAGGACAGCGCGGACGGGGGCGGCGGGGACGACCGCTGCGTCGCCGAGGAACCCGTCTCCTGCTGACGAGTCACTAAGCCGGCGGGGCCACGACCGGCGGGCCGAACGTTGCCCGCACCCGGATGATCCGGCGGCGCAGCACCACGCGACGGGTGCCGTCGGGCGCGATCCGGACGCGGTCGAGCTCCCAGCCACCGTGCTCGGCTCGCTCGACGAGCAGCTTGGCCACCACGGTCCGCGAGAACTCGCGATCGAAGGTGATGCGTTGGAACTCCCACTCCACTCCCCGCGTCAGCGACCGACCCAGCTGACGGGGGAGTGCACTGGACACGGTCACTCGCCGTCCTCGGCCTGACCGGGCGCCGACACGTCGTCGAGGGCACGCCCGATCTCGTCGGGCAGGGTCAGCTCCTCCACCCCGAGCGCGCCCCGTAGCTGCTGGGCAGTGCGCGCCCCCACGATGGGCGCCGTGACGCCGGGCCTGTCGCGCACCCAGGCGAGCGCCACCTCGAGGGCGCTCCAGCCGAGCCCTTCGGCGGCCTTCGTCACGGCCTCGACGATGCGCTGGGAGCGTGGACCGAGGTAGGTGTTGACGAAGCCGGAGAAGTGCGCGGACGCCGCCCGTGAGTCGGCGGGTGTGCCGGTGCGGTACTTCCCGGTCAGCACTCCGCGACCGAGAGGGGACCACGGGAGCACACCGAGGCCGAGGGCGCGTGCCGCGGGCAGCACCTCGTCCTCGATCGTGCGGTTGAGCAGGGAGTACTCCATCTGTGTCGACGCCAGCGGCGAGCGGCCCGGCACCGCGCGCTGCCACGTCGCCGCCTGGGCGGTCTGCCAGCCGGCGTAGTTGGACACCCCGACGTACGACGCCCGGCCGGTCGCCACGGCCGTGTCGAGGGCCGACAGCGTCTCCTCGACGGGCGCGTCGTCGACCCAGGTGTGCACCTGCCACAGGTCCACGTAGTCGACGCCGAGGCGTTTCAGCGAGCCGTCGAGGGTCGCCAGCAGGTGCCCGCGGGATGCGTTGGTGACCCGCGTGCCGGTGCGGCGGGAGATGCCGGCCTTGGTGGCGACCACGATCTCGTCGCGGGCCACCACGTCGCCGATCAGGCCGCCGATCAGCTCCTCGGACATGCCGTCGCCGTACCCCGCCGCCGTGTCCACGAGCGTGCCGCCGGCCTCGGCGAACGCGATCAGCTGGTCGCGCGCCTCATGCTCGTCGGTGTCGCGGCCCCACGTCATCGTGCCCAGTCCGAGTCGGGACACCTTGAGGCCGGTGGCGCCGACGGACCGCACGTGCATGCGGACAACCTAGCCTCCGCCCACGACTGGGGAAGGCAGGCCCTGCGCGTCGTCAGGTCCTGTCCAGACAGCACCCCCTACGCTGGTCCGCGGCCCGCCCCCGACCGACAGGCAGACGAGCCCTCCATGGACTATCTCGACGCCGTCATCCTCGGCATCGTCGAAGGACTCACCGAGTTCTTGCCTGTCTCCAGCACCGGCCACCTGACGATCGCGGAGAAGGCACTCGGGCTCGAGCTCGACGACCCGGCCGTGACGGCGTACACCGCCGTCATCCAGATGGGGGCGATCGCGGCGGTCGTCGTGTACTTCGCACGCGACATCGCGCGGATCGCGACGGCCTGGTGCCGCGGTCTGGTGAACGCCGAGTGGCGCGGCCATCGCGACCACCGGATGGGGTGGTACGTCATCGTGGGCAGCATCCCCGTCGGGCTCGCGGGACTGCTGGGCAAGGACCTGGTGACCGGACCGCTGCGGTCGCTCTGGGTGGTCGGCGCCGCCCTGGTGGTCTGGAGCGCCGTGATGTGGTGGGCCGAGCGGGTGGCGACCCAGCAGCGCGGCGAGAAGCAGCTCACGTTCCGCGACGCGGTCCTGGTGGGCCTGGTGCAGGTCGTCTCCCTGGTGCCGGGCGTGTCCCGGTCGGGTGCCACGATCTCGACCGGCCTGTTCCTCGGCCTCGACCGGGTGGCGGCCACGCGGCTCAGCTTCTTCCTCTCCATCCCCGCACTGCTCGCGGCCGGCCTGTACGAGCTCAAGGACGCGCTCGACGGCTCGCTCGGCCTCGGCCCGATCGTCGTGGGCACGGCGGTGGCGTTCGTGGTCGCCTACGCGAGCGTGGCGTGGCTGCTGAAGTTCGTCGCGCACCACTCGATCGCCTGGTTCGTGCCGTACCGCGTCGTGGTCGGCGCCGCG
This sequence comes from uncultured Actinomycetota bacterium, assembly GCA_963728555.1. Lineage (GTDB taxonomy): Bacteria > Actinomycetota > Actinomycetes > Propionibacteriales > Nocardioidaceae > Nocardioides. Next base: position 183,780 of record CAVSKP010000006.1, on the reverse strand, counting down.
ATCCTGGTGCTCCTCGCTGCCGGAGTGATGACCGCAACTTGACCCGCGTGTGAGGATTCGCCGCATGGCGGACGACTCGGACGGCCTCACCGGCGACAACACACCCGCGCGAGCCCGCACGGTGCTTCCGGGGATCAGCTCGCGGGCCTGGGAGCACCCCGCCGACAAGGGCGCCCTGGTGGCGCTGCGCAAGCTCAAGGGCTTCGACACGTTGCTGAAGACCCTCTCCGGGCTCGTCAACGAACGCTCGGTGCGGCTCCTGCTGCTCGGCTCGGCCGTCCGCGCCGACGAGCGGAACTTCGTCCAGCTGCACCGGCTGCTGGCGGACGTCGCGGTGATCCTCGACTGCCAGGACGTACCCGAGCTGTACGTCCGGGCCAACCCGTTCTTCAACGCCTTCACGATCGGCATGAACAAGCCGATCATCGTGGTGAACTCCGGCATGGTCGAGCTGCTCGGCGAGAACGAGGACGAGCTGCGCTTCCTCCTCGGCCACGAGCTCGGCCACGCCATGAGCGGCCACTCGGTCTACCGAACCCTGCTCGGACGGATCCTCGGCCTGACCGGGATCCTGTACGCCATCCCCGGCGGCGCCCTCGGCCTCCGGGCCATCACGGCGGCGCTGTTCGAGTGGCAGCGCAAGTCGGAGCTGTCGGCCGACCGGGCCGGCCTGCTGGCCGGCCAGAACCCGGCGGCCGCCACCCGCTTCCACATGAAGCTGGCGTCCGGGGGCCACCTCGACGACCTGGACGCGACGTCCTTCTTCGCCCAGGGCAACGAGTACTCCGAGACCGAGGACTTCCGCGACTCGATCCTCAAGGTGTTCCTGGTGGAGAACCAGAGCCACCCGTTCGCCGTCGTACGCGCGGCCGAGCTGCGTCGCTGGACCGAGTCGGGGGAGTACACGACCATCCTCGGCGGCACCTACCCGCGCCGGGAGGAGGACTCCACGGCCAAGGTCAGCGACGCCGCGCAGGAGGCGGCCGCCAGCTATACCGAGACGTTCCGGCGCACCCAGGACGCCGTCGGCAACCTGGTGCACGATGTCGCGGGCTTCCTCGGCCAGGCGCGGATGTGGCTCGACGAGCGGTTCCGCCCGCCGCCGGCCAGCTGAGAGCAGGGGGCTGCTAGAGCCAGCCGGACTTCTTGAAGAAGACCCACAGCGCGGCGACGAAGAACGCCATCAGGCCCAGCGCGAACGGGTAGCCGAAGGTCCAGTCCAGCTCCGGCATGTGCGTGAAGTTCATGCCGTAGACCCCGGCGATCAGCGTCGGTACGGCGGCCAGGGCGACTCCCGCGGCGATCTTGCGCATGTCGTCGTTCTGCTGCACCGAGATGCGTGCCAGGTGCCCCTGGAAGGCCGCCGTCAGCAGGTCGTCGAGCTCGTCGATCGTCTCGGCGGTCCGGGCGACGTGGTCGTAGACGTCGGCGAAGAACGGCGCCGCCGCGGGGTCGATGCCCTCCACGTTGCCGTCGCCGAGCTGCCGCATCGGCTCCTTGAGCGGGAACACGGCCCGCCGCATCTCGGCCACCTCCCGCTTGAGGGTGTAGATCCGCACCGAGTCGTTGGTGCGCTCCGGGGAGAACACCGAGGACTCGACCTCGTCCACGTCCTCCTGCAGCGACGCGGCGACCGCCTCGTAGTCGTCCACGACGCGGTCGCACACGGCGTACACGACCGCGGACGGCCCGTGGCCGAGCACCTTGGTGTCGTGCTCGAGGTCGATGCGGCGGGTGTGCAGCTCCGATCCCTCGCCGTGCCGCACGGTCACGACGTACCGCTCGCCGATGAAGATGTTGATCTCGCCGCTCTCGACGGCGTCGTCCGCGTCGATGTACCAGACCGTGCGCAGGGCGAGGAAGAGGCTGTCCTCGTACCTGTCCAGCTTGGGTCGCTGGTGGGCGTTGAGGGCGTCCTCGACCGCCAGCGGGTGCAGCCCGAAGGCGGCGGCCACGTCCGAGAGCTCCTGCTGCGTGGGTTCGGCGAGGCCGACCCAGACGAAGTCGCGCGGCTCGCGCGCGGCGGCCAGCAGGGCGGCGTAGTCGTGGGTCTCGCAGGCAACCGGGACGCGCTTACCGGAGCGGTACACGGCGCTGTCGACGATCACGTCGTCCACGCTAGTGGTCGGTGGTGACCACGATGGCGGCTAACCTCCGGACCGTGGCAACGGTGATCCTGGTGCGGCACGGGCGGACGTCGGCCAACGTGAGCGGCGTGCTGGCCGGACGGACGGCCGGGGTCAGGCTCGACGAGACCGGCGTGACGCAGGCCGCCAAGACTGCGGCCCGGCTGGCGGCCGTGCCTCTCGCGGCCGTGGTCTCCAGCCCGCTCGAGCGCTGCCGGCAGACCGCGCAGGCGATCGCGAAGGCCCAACCCGGACGGCCGCGCGTGTCCACGGACCGCGGGCTGACCGAGTGCGACTACGGGGAGTGGCAGGGTCGCGCCCTGAAGGAGCTGGCCAAGGACCCGCTCTGGAAGACGGTGCAGACGCAACCGTCGGCGGCCCACTTCCCGGGAGGCGAGTCGCTGGCGGCGATGCAGGCGCGCGTCGTGGACGCCGTACGACGCCGGGATGCGGCCGTGGAGGCGGAGCACGGTGCCGGCGCCGTCTGGGTGGCGGTCAGCCACGGCGACCTGGTCAAGGCGGTGCTCGCCGACGCGCTGGGCATGCACCTGGACCTGTTCCAGCGGATCCACGTCGACCCCGCGTCGGTCTCCATCGTCCGCTACACGGCCTCGCGCCCGTTCGTGCTGGCGACCAACACCCACGATGGGGACCTGTCCTGGCTGGCCCCGCCGCCGGCGAAGAAGGGCCGCACGCGGAAGGCGGTGGCGCCGTCGGATGCCCCGGTCGGCGGCGGCTCCGGACCGTCTTCGCCGCCGTCATAGGGTTGATGTCGTGCCCCTGATCCACGAGTTCGACCCGCCTGAGCGGTTCGTCGTCGGCACCGTCGGCGAGCCGGGCCAGCGCACCTTCTTCATCCAGGCCCGCGCCGGCGCCCGGATGGTCAGCGTGGCCCTCGAGAAGCAGCAGGTAGCCGCCCTCGCCGAGCGGGTCGACGAGCTGCTCGACCAGGTGCTCGACGACGGGTCGTCCGGCGAGCTGGTGCCTGCGTTGGCACCGCACGACCTCGACGACCAGGGGCCGCTCGAGCAGCCGATCGAGGAGGAGTTCCGCGCCGGGACCATGACCCTCTCCTGGGACCCCGGCATCAGCCGCGTGGTCATCGAGGTGTTCCCGCTCGGCGACGAGGTCGTGCCCGAGGGTGAGGACGACCTGGACGAGGACGGCTTCGAGGAGCCGGAGCCCGAGGAGGTGTTGCTCGTCCGGATCACCCCGGGCACCGCCCGGGCGTTCGCCCTGCGTGCGGGTCGCGTGGTCGAGGCCGGCCGGCCGAGCTGCCCGTTCTGCGGAGGACCCATGGACCCGTCCGGACACCTGTGCGTGCGTGCCAACGGTCACCGGCGCCGCGACGTCTGACGCGACGGCGATGACGGACCGGCCATGCGCGCCGTGAGGGAGCCGGGCGCGGACCTCCGCGACGGGGACCTCGAGCTGCACGGCCGGGTGATGCCGGCATCCAACGCGACCTTCGTGGGGGAGGTCTGCGGCGTCACGGTCGTCTACAAGCCGATCGCGGGGGAGCGGCCGTTGTGGGACTTCCCGGACGGCACCCTCGCGGCCCGCGAGCGCGCCGCGTACCTGGTCTCCGAGGCCTTCGGCTGGGACGTCGTCCCGATGACCTTCCTGCGCGACGGGCCGCACGGCCCCGGCATGGTGCAGGTCTGGCAGGAGCCGGACGACGCGGAAGAGGCGGTGACCGTCGTCCGGTCGCTGAACGAGCGACCCGGCTGGCTGCACGTCTTCGACGGCGTCGACGAGCGCGACCACGACGTCGCGCTCGTCCACGAGGACTCGGCCGCGCTGCGCCGGATGGCCGTCTTCGACGTCGCGGTGAACAACGCCGACCGCAAGGGCGGCCATGTGCTGCCGATGGCCGGGGGTCACCGGTACGGCGTGGACCACGGCGTCTCCTTCCACACCGACCCGAAGCTGCGCACGGTGCTCTGGGGCTGGGCCGGCCGGGCACTGGACGAGGACGAGGTGGCCGGCCTGCACACCGTCGCCGCCGCCCTGGACGCCGACCTCGGCGAGGCGCTCGCGCCGTTGCTGACGGCGTTCGAGATCGAGGCGACGCGGCGCCGGGTGGCGCGGCTGCTGCGGGTCGGGGAGCTGCCCATCCCGCGCGGCGACTGGCCGGCCATCCCGTGGCCACCCTTCTAGGGTCACCGTGACCGATCGCGAGTCGCTCCGTGCGACCTTCGACACCGTGGCCCCCGCGTACGCCGACGCGCGGCCGACGTACCCGGCCGCGCTGTTCGACACGCTCGTCGCGGCTACCGGCATCGGTCCGGACTCACGACTGCTGGAGGTCGGCTGCGGGCCGGGGACGGCGACCCTGCCGCTGGCCGCGTTGGGCTGCCGGATCGTGGCGGTCGAGCTGGGCGCCGGGCTGGCCGCGGAGGCGCGGCGCCGGCTGGCGGCGTACCCGCGGGTGGCGGTGGTGACGGCGTCCTTCGAGACGTACCCGCCGGCAGGCCGGTCCTTCGACCTGGTGTACGCCGCGACCGCGTGGCACTGGGTCGACCCCGCCGTCCGCTACCGGCGGGCGCACGAGGTGCTGCGACCGGGCGGACACCTGGCGTTCTGGTCGGCCGCGCACGTCGTGCCCGCGGACGGCGACACGTTCTTCACGGAGATCCAGGAGGTGTACGACGAGATCGGTGAGGGTGTGCCGGACGACCATGTCTGGCGCGGGCCCGGGGAGCTTCCGGAGGAGACGGCCGACCTCGAGGCGAGCGGGTTGTTCGAGGTGACGGGCGTGCAGCAGATCGACTGGGAGACGACGTACGACGCGGACGGCTACCTCGCTCTGCTCGACACGTTCTCCGGGCACATCGCGATGGCGGCGTCGAAGCGCGAGCACCTGTACGACGAGATCCGGCGCCGGCTGGGGGAGCGGTCCGACGGGCTGCTGAGGCGGCATTGGGGCGCCGTCCTGCACGTGGCCCGTGCGGTCGGGTGACCGCGGTCCCCGACTACGCTGGCGCCATGCGTTCCTGGCCCGCTCCGGACCTGCCCCGGCTCTCGGCCACGGGGCCCGAGGTGGCGCTCCACGACACCGCGACCGGCGGGCTGGTGACGACGAACCCGACCGGACCGGCGCGGCTGTACGCCTGCGGCATCACGCCGTACGACGCCACCCACATGGGCCACGCGGCGACGTACGTCGCCTGGGACCTGCTCGTGCGCGCCTGGCGGCTGGCCGGCCACGAGGTCAGGTACGTGCAGAACATCACCGACGTCGACGACCCGCTGCTCGAGCGCGCCACGAAGGTCGGCGTCGACTGGGTCGAGCTCGCGGAGCGCGAGACCGAGCTGTTCCGCCAGGACATGACGGCGCTCCGGGTGCTGCCGCCGGCGGAGTACGTGGGAGCGGTCGAGTCGATCCCGCTCGTGGTCGAGCTGATCCAGAGGCTCCAGGACGCCGGCGCGGTGTACCAGGTCGAGGACGACCTGTACTTCTCGGTGACCGCCGACCCGGCGTTCGGCGAGGAGTCGGGGCTGTCCCGTGAGGAGATGCTGCGGATCTTCCCCGATCGCGGCGGCGACCCCGACCGGCCCGGCAAGAAGGACCCGCTCGACTGCGTGGTCTGGCGCGGCGAGCGGCCCGGGGAGCCGTCGTGGGAGAGCCCGTTCGGGCCCGGCCGGCCGGGCTGGCACATCGAGTGCGCCGCGATCGCCCTGGACGAGCTCGGCGAGAGCTTCGACGTCCAGGCCGGGGGCTCCGACCTGGTGTTCCCGCACCACGAGATGTGCGCGAACGAGGCGCAGGTGGCGACCGGGAAGCCGTTCGCGCAGCTGTACGTGCACTCCGGGATGGTCGGCCTCGACGGCGAGAAGATGTCGAAGTCGAAGGGCAACCTGGTCTTCGTCTCCCAGCTCCGGCTCAGCGACGTCGACCCGATGGCGATCCGGCTGACCCTGCTGCGCCACCACTACCGCGGCGACTGGGAGTGGGAGGACGCCGAGCTGTGGGTCGCCCTCGACACGCTCGAGGACTGGCGACGCGCGTTCGCCCAGGGTGCCGGCGCGCCGGCCGCCCCGGTCGTCGAGGAGGTGCTCGCCGCCATGGCCGCCGACCTCGACGCCCCCCGCGCCTGCGCGGCCATCGACGCCTGGGTCACCGCGACGCTCTCGGGCGACACCTCCGAGGACGGGTCTCCCGCCGTCGTACGGGCGGTGGTCGACGCCGCCCTCGGCCTCATCTGACGTCAACCGTTGGTCGAGGAGGGCGCGCTAGCGCCCGTCGCGAGACCCGGTGAAGGGACCGCTGACCTCTCGCCGGGTCTCGTGACGGGACTTCGTCCCTCCTCGACCAACGGTCGACGTCAGGCCTGTTCGTCGCCGCGGCGCTTGAGGTACCGCTCGAACTCGCGGGCGATGGCCTCGCCGGAGGCCTCGGGGAGCTCGGTGGTGTCGCGGGTCTCCTCGAGCGACCGCACGTACTCGGCGATGTCCTCGTCCTCCTCGGCGAGCTCGTCGACGCCGCGCTCCCAGGCGCGCGCGTCCTCGGGCAGGTCGCCGAGCGGGATGCTCACCTCGAGGAGGTCCTCGATGCGGCCGAGCAGTGCCAGGGTCGCCTTCGGGCACGGCGGCTGCGCGACGTAGTGAGGGACCGCGGCCCAGTACGAGACGGCCGGGATGTCCAGCCGCACGCAGGCGTCCTGGAACACCCCGACGATGCCGGTGGGACCTTCGTACGTCGACTGCTCCAGCTTGAGCCGGTCGACCAGCTCGGGCTCGGTCGCCGTACCCGTGACGGGCACCGGCCGCGTGTGCGGGGTGTCGGCGAGCAGGGCGCCGAGCGTGACCACGATCTGGCCACCGAGGTCGTCGGCCGCCGCCAGCAGCTCGGCGCAGAACTGCCGCCACCGCATGTTCGGCTCGATGCCGCGGATCAGGATCACGTCACGCTCCAGGTCGGGCGGGCTGGCGATCGCGATCTGCGTGCTGGGCCAGGTGATCTGGCGGTGGCCGCGCTCGTCGGTACCCACCAGCGGGCGGTTGACCTGGAAGTCGTAGAACTCCTCGGGGTCGATGGCGCCGATGATCCGGGCGCCCCACACCTTGATGAGATGGTCGATCACCGACGAAGCGGCGTCCGCGGCGTCGTTCCAGCCCTCGAAGGCCGCGATGACGACCGGGTCCACCAGGCCGGGGACGTCCTCGATCTCGATCACGGCGACCACCCTATGACCCCGGTCCCCATGGCCGGCCGGCCTCGGGGATTTCTTGCCGATCCGCGGCCGGTGTCACCATGCGGGAAAGGCGTCCACCCCGTGGACGGCCTTCCTAGGCTGGACGACACCAGCCACCCGGCCCGAGGAGATCCGTGCCAGCCGATGCGCAGGGCGCCATCCGCCCCGATGCCACCGAGGAGCTCTCCGCAGCCCTGCGCGAGCGAATCCTGGTCATCGACGGCGCCATGGGCACGATGATCCAGCAGTACCGCCTCGACGAGGCGCAGTACCGCGGCGAACGGCTGAAGGACTACGACCGCGACCTGGCCGGCGACAACGACCTCCTCTCGCTGACCCAGCCCGACCTGGTCCGCGAGATCCACCGGGCCTACCTCGAGGCCGGCGCCGACATCATCTGCACCAACACGTTCAACGGCACGCGCATCTCCCAGGCCGACTACGGCCTGGAGGACATCTGCTACGAGCTCAACCACGCCGCCGCGGCACTCGCCCGCGAGACGGCCGACGAGGTCGCCACGGCCGACAGGCCGAGGTACGTCGCCGGGTCGCTCGGTCCGACCACGCGTACGGCGAGCATCTCGCCGGACGTGAACGACCCGGGCGCCCGCAACGTGTCGTTCGACCAGCTCGTCGAGGCGTACCTCGAGGAGGCCAGCGGCCTGGTCGACGGCGGCGCGGACATCCTGCTCATCGAGACGATCTTCGACACCCTGAACGCCAAGGCCGCGATCTTCGCCGTCGAGACGCTGTTCGAGCAGCGCGGCCGTCGGTGGCCGGTCATCGTCTCCGGCACCATCACCGACGCGTCCGGACGCACGCTCTCGGGCCAGGTCACCGCCGCGTTCTGGAACTCGGTACGTCACGTCAGGCCGCTCGCGATCGGCCTCAACTGCGCCCTCGGTGCGGAGGAGATCCGCCCGTACGTCGCCGAGCTGGCCCGCATCGCCGACACCTTCGTCTCCACCCACCCGAACGCCGGGCTGCCCAACGCGTTCGGCGAGTACGACGAGACGCCGGAGCACATGTCCGCGGTCATCGGAGAGTTCGCCCGGAGCGGCCTGGTCAACCTGGTCGGAGGCTGCTGCGGCACCACCCAGGAGCACATCGCGGCGATCGCGGCCGCGGCCGAGGGCGTCGCCCCGCGCGAGCTGCCCACGATCGAGCCGGTCATGAAGCTGTCCGGCCTCGAGCCGCTCGAGATCCGCGACGACAGCCTCTTCGTCAACGTCGGCGAGCGGACGAACATCACCGGCTCGGCGAAGTTCCGCAACCTGATCAAGGCCGGCGACTACGACGCGGGACTGACCGTGGCCGCCCAGCAGGTCGAGAACGGCGCGCAGGTCATCGACGTCAACATGGACGAGGGGATGATCGACGGCGTCGCGGCGATGGACCGCTTCACCAAGCTGATCGCCAGCGAGCCCGACATCAGCCGGGTCCCCGTGATGGTCGACTCCTCCAAGTGGGAGGTGATCGAGGCCGGCCTCAAGAACGTCCAGGGCAAGGCCATCGTGAACTCCATCTCCATGAAGGAGGGCGAGGAGAAGTTCCTCGAGCACGCCCGTCTGGTGCGCAAGTACGGCGCGGCCGCGGTCGTGATGGCCTTCGACGAGGACGGCCAGGCCGACAACCTCGACCGTCGCAAGGCGATCTGCGAGCGGGCGTACCGCCTGCTCATCGACCAGGTCGGCTTCCCGCCCGAGGACATCATCTTCGACCCGAACGTCTTCGCCGTCGCGACCGGCATCGAGGAGCACGCGTCGTACGGCCGGGACTTCATCGAGGCCACCCGCTGGATCAAGGCGAACCTGCCGGGCGCCAAGGTGTCCGGCGGCATCTCCAACGTGAGCTTCTCCTTCCGCGGCAACAACCCGGTCCGCGAGGCGATCCACGCGGTGTTCCTGTTCCACGCGATCGGGGCCGGCCTCGACATGGGGATCGTGAACGCCGGCGCACTGGTCGTCTACGACCAGGTCGAGCCCGAGCTGCGCGAGCGCATCGAGGACGTCGTCCTCAACCGCCGTCCCGACGCCGCCGAGCGGCTGCTCGAGATCGCCGAGCAGTACAACAAGGCCGCCGGCGAGGTCGAGGAGACTGCCGAGGAGTGGCGCTCGTTGCCGGTGGGCGAGCGGATCACGCACGCACTGGTGAAGGGGCTCGACGCCCATGTCGAGGCGGACACCGAGGAGCTGCGCCAGGAGATCGCCGAGCGCGGCGGACGACCACTCGAGGTCATCGAGGGTCCGCTGATGGACGGCATGAACGTCGTCGGCGACCTGTTCGGGGCCGGCAAGATGTTCCTGCCCCAGGTCGTGAAGTCCGCGCGGGTGATGAAGAAGGCCGTGGCCTACCTGATCCCGTTCATCGAGCAGGAGAAGCTCGACAACCCCGAGCTCGCGACGGCCAAGGACACCAACGGCACCATCGTGATGGCGACCGTGAAGGGCGACGTCCACGACATCGGCAAGAACATCGTCGGCGTGGTGCTCCAGTGCAACAACTACGAGGTCATCGACCTCGGCGTGATGGTGCCGGCCCAGAAGATCCTCGACACCGCTCGCGAGATCGGCGCCGACGTGATCGGCCTCAGCGGCCTGATCACCCCGTCGCTGGACGAGATGGTCAACCTGGCCTCGGAGATGCAGCGCCAGGAGTTCACCATCCCGCTGCTCATCGGCGGCGCCACCACCTCGCGCGCGCACACCGCGGTCAAGATCGACCAGAAGTACGACGGCCCGGTGGTGTGGGTGAAGGACGCCTCGCGCTCGGTCCCGATCACCGCCCAGCTGCTCAGCGACGACCGCCGCCAGAGCCTCCTCGACGACGTGCAGGCCGACTTCGACTCGCTGCGGGCCCGGCACGCCGCCAAGTCGGACCGGCCGATGGTCAGCCTGGCGCAGGCCCGCGAGCGGGCCACGCCCGTCGACTGGTCGACGTACCGTCCTCGCCGTCCGCACCTCCTGCTCCAGCAGGACCACGCCGTCTCGACGATCCCCGGCGTCGCCAAGCCCGAGACGGGCGACACCCAGCACGTGCGCGTCTTCCAGGGCTACGACCTCGCGGACCTGCGCAAGTACATCGACTGGCAGCCGTTCTTCAACGCCTGGGAGATGAAGGGGTCCTTCCCGGACATCCTCAACACGCCGGCGACGAGCGAGGCGGCCCGCAAGCTCTACGACGACGCCCAGGCGATGCTCGACAAGATCGTCGAGGAGCAGTGGCTGACCGCCAACGGCGTGGTCGGACTGTTCCCGGCCAACGCCGTCGGCGACGACATCGAGGTGTACCTCGACGAGTCGCGGCAGACCCCGCACGTCGTGCTGCACCAGCTGCGCCAGCAGGGCCAGCACCGCGACGGCGTGCCGAACCGCTCGCTGGCCGACTTCGTCGCGCCCAAGGAGACCGGCCTCAAGGACTACGTCGGCGCGTTCGCGGTCACCGCCGGACAGGGTGCCTCCGAGCGGGTCCAGGCGTTCCGCAAGGAGCTCGACGACTACAGCGCGATCCTCCTGGAGGCGCTGGCCGACCGCCTGGCCGAGGCCTTCGCCGAGCGGCTGCACGAGCGGGTGCGGCGCGAGCTGTGGGGGTACGCCCCCGACGAGCGGCTCGACAACGTCGGCCTGATCAAGGAGCGGTACGACGGCATCCGGCCGGCGCCCGGGTACCCGGCCAGCCCCGACCACACCGAGAAGCAGGCGATCTGGGACCTCCTCGGTGTCGAGGAGGCCACCGGGATGACGCTGACGGAGTCGATGGCCATGCAGCCGGGTGCTTCGGTCTCCGGCGTCTACTTCGGGCACCCGGAGTCGCAGTACTTCGTCGTCGGCCGGATCGGCCGCGACCAGGTCGAGGAGTACGCCGCCCGCAAGGGCTGGACCCTGACCGAGGCCGAGCGCTGGCTCTCACCCAGCCTCGGCTACGACCCCGATGAGTGAGGGCTCGGGTCTCGACACGCCGCTCGTTCCTCGCGGCGGCTCGACCACCGATCCTCGACCGACGGACGGCCCGTACGCCGCCGTCCTCTGGGACATGGACGGCACGCTGGTGGACACCGAGCCGTACTGGATGCAGTGCGAGTACGCCCTCGCGGAGAAGTACGGCGGGACCTGGAACGAGGAGCACTCCCTCAACCTGGTCGGCAACGACCTGCTGGAGTCCGGGTACTACATCCGTGAGCACATGGGCATCGACGTCGAGCCGGAGGCGATCGTCGAGGAGCTCCTCGACGGCGTGATCGAGATGGTGCGGCACGAGGTGCCCTGGCGGGACGGGGCGCTCGACCTGCTGGCCGACCTCGACCGGGCGGGGGTGCCGTGCGCGCTGGTGACGATGTCGTACCTGCGCTTCGTGGAACCGGTGCTGGAGCACCTGGAGGAAGGCTCGTTCGCGGCCGTGGTGACCGGCGACGCGGTCGCGCGCGGCAAGCCGTACCCGGACCCCTACCTCGAGGCCGCCCGACTGCTCGGGGTCGACCCGGAAGACTGCCTGGCGATCGAGGACTCGAACACGGGCGCACGGTCGGCCGAGGCCGCGGGCTGCACCGTGCTGTGCGTGCCCAACCACGTGGCCATCGTGGAGGCTCCGGGACGGCTCTTCGCGGACTCGTTGGCGGGCCTCACGGCCGCAAACCTTCCGGTGCCGGGCTGACCTCTCGACCGATTGTTGCCGGATCGGTACCTCGTCCCCGGCCGGTCTCCGTGGACCCTGGCGACGCAAAAGGGTAGGTTGCGCCGCGGTACCGACCCCGGCGTGCGGCCGGGGCCCGACCCCAAGGGGTGTTAGTGAAACGCAACAAGCTCTGGTCCCTGCTCGCGGTGAGTGCCCTGGTGGGCACCCTGGCCGCCTGCGGTGGCGACGACAGCTCGACCGGGACCGGCGACGGCGGTGGCGACGGTGGCGGTGCCACCGGGAACTCCTGGATCCTCGGGACCACGGACGCCGTGACGTCCGTCGACCCGGCCGGTGCCTACGACTTCGGCTCGTGGAACATCGAGTACAACATCTTCCAGCAGCTGATGACCGTCCCGGCCAACGGCTCCGACCCGGAGCCCGACCTGGCCGACTGCACGTACGACGACCCGCAGACCATCACCTGCAAGCTGACGGAGGGCGCGACCTTCTCCAACGGGGACGAGCTGACGTCGTCCGACGTGCTGTTCTCGTTCAAGCGCAACATCGAGATCGCCGACCCCAACGGCGCCTCGGTGCTCCTCGGCTCGATCAGCAACGGTGACGCGGACAAGCCCGGCCTGGCCGACGGCGCCATCGAGACGCCCGACGACACGACGGTCGTGTTCCACCTGAACCAGCCCGACCAGACGTTCATGCAGGTCATCACCTCGGCCAGCAACTCGATCGTCGACGAGGACACCTTCCCCGCCGACGACAAGCTGGCCGACGACGACATCGACAACATGGTCGGCTCGGGGCCCTACAAGCTGAGCCAGTACAAGGCCGGCGAGCAGGCCGTCTTCGAGGCCAACGAGACCTACCAGGGCACCAAGACCCCGCAGGCACCGCAGGTCTTCATCCAGTACTTCACCGACCCGGCCCCGCTGAAGACCGCCGTCGAGGGCGGCCAGGTCGACATCGCGTGGCGCACGCTGAGCCCGACCGACCTCAACGACATCGAGAGCAACGGCAAGGCCGAGGTCATCCGCGGCAAGGGCTCGGAGTTCCGCTACTGGGTCTGGCAGTTCTCGACCGACGTGGGCAAGAACAAGGCGATCCGTCAGTCGGTGGCGCAGCTCATCGACCGTCAGGCCATCTCGGACAACGCCTACGAGGGCACCGTCACCCCGGCGTACTCCATCGTGCCTCCGGGCTTCACCGGCCAGAAGGACTCCTTCCAGGAGAAGTACGGCGAGCCCAGCGTCGACAAGGCCAAGCAGATCCTCGACGCGGCCGGAGTGAAGACCCCGGTGAAGATCAAGCTCGGCTACCCGCCGGAGCACTACGGTCCCAACACCGTCGACGAGGCCACCGAGCTGGCCGACCAGCTGAACTCCAGCGGCCTGTTCGAGGCCACGACGGAGGACGCGGCCTGGGAGGAGTACCAGACGATCACCAAGGAAGGGGCCTACGACCTCTTCATCCTGGGCTGGTACCCCGACTTCCTGGACGCCGACAACTACCTGTCGCCGTTCGTGCGTGACGGTGGGTTCTTCGCCAACAACTACTCCAACGAGGAAGTCAACAAGCTCCTCGACAAGGAGATCGGCGAGACCGACGAGACCGCTCGTGCCGACGAGATCGGCCAGCTCCAGGACATCGTGGCCGAGGACGTGCCGCTGATCCCGTCGTGGAACGGGCAGAACGTGGCCGTGGCGAACTCGTCCATGCAGGGGGTCGAGGACACCCTCGACCCGACGTACATCTTCCGTTTCTGGTTGATCAGCAAGAACTGATACACATCACCGATCAGGAGAGGGTGCCCACCTCACGGTGTGCACCCTCTCTTGATGTGCGGTAGACATCGTCCGATGACCTCGAACGTCAGGAGGCTGCCCGCGTGAGCTCAGGCTCGGGATCCCTGTCGCGCTACATCGCGATCCGGATCATGCTCGTCATCCCCATGATGTGGGTGCTGCTGACACTGGTCTTCTTCCTGCTGAGGGTGGCGCCCGGTGACCCGGTGAGCGCGGCGTTCGGCGGCAAGCTCAGTGAGGACGCGCTCGACGTGCGTCGCCACAACCTCGGCATCGACCGCCCGCTGATCGTCCAGTACCTGGAGTACCTCGGCCAGGTCGCCCGCTTCGACTTCGGCAAGACGATCTCCGACAACCGGCCCGTCCTCGACCTGGTCCGCGACAACGGCGGCGCCACGCTCACGCTCACGCTCGGCGCCTTCATCTTCGCCATCATCGTGGGACTTCCGCTGGGTCGCCTGGCCGGCCGCTACCGCGACACCCCCAGCGACATCGTGATCCGCATCTTCGGCGTCCTCACCTACGCCGCGCCGATCTTCTGGGTCGGCATCATGCTGGTGCTCGTCGTGGTCAAGCTGTTCCCGTCGCTGGCCGACCTCGGGCATGGCCTCGCCGATCACGGTCTTCACCGTGCAGCCGAAGACGCACATCCTGCTGCTCGACGCGATCTTCGCCGGGGACGGCACGGCCATCTCCGACGTGCTCAAGCACCACCTGCTCCCGTGCTTCACGCTCGGTCTGCTGCTCTCGGGCGTGATCATCCGGCTCGTGCGGGTCAACGTGATCCAGGCGATGAAGGGCGACTACGTCGAGGCGGCTCGCGCCCGCGGGATCTCCGAGCGCAACGTCGTACGCCGCCACGCGTTCCGCAACGCGTTGGTCGCGGTGGTCACGGTGATCGGCCTCCAGGTGGCGGCCACGCTGGCCGGCGCGATCCTGACGGAGCGAACGTTCAACTGGCCGGGACTCGGCACACAGCTCGTGAAGTACATCCTCGCCCGCGACTACGTCGCGGTGCAGGGGCTGGTCACGTTCTTCGCCCTGATCGTGGTCCTGACGAGCGTGACCGTCGACATCATCAACGGGCTGATCGACCCCCGAGTGAGGTACTGACCATGCGTGGGCTTCTTCGGCAGATCTGGAACACCAAGGGACTCGCCCGGTGGATCCTGCTGGTCGGTGCGATCGTGTCGGTCGTCTTCGTGCTGTTCGCGATCTTCGCGCCGTGGATCGCGCCCTTCGACTTCAACCAGACCCGCGACGCGTCCGGCGTGAAGTTCGAGAAGCTGGCCTCACCGGGCGGCGGCCACCTGCTCGGCACCAACGACCAGTTCTACGACATCTTCAGCCGCGTGGTGTGGGGAGCTCGCACCGCCCTCGAGGTCGTGCTGCTCTCGGTCATCCTCTCGGTGGTCATCGGCGTGCCGCTCGGCCTGGTCTCCGGGTTCCTGGGCGGCTGGGTGGACCGGGTCCTGGTCTTCGTCATGGACTGCATCTACACGGTGCCCTACCTGCTGCTGGCGATCATCTTCGCCTTCATGCTCAACGACAAGATCGGCAGCGGCATCGTCGCCGCTGCGCTGTCGCTGGTGGCCATCTACATCCCGCAGTACTTCCGGGTGGTCCGCAACACCACGGTGTCCGCGCGCGAGGCGACGTACGTCGAAGCGGCGCGGGCGATCGGGGCGAAGCCGGCGACCATCATGCGCAAGTACCTGTTCGGCAACGTCGTCCAGTCGGTGCCGGTGATCGGCACCCTCAACGCCGCCGACGCGGTCGGCACCCTGGCGGCGCTCGGCTTCCTGGGTCTCGGCATCCAGCCGAACGAGGCATCGGAGTGGGGCTACGACCTCAGTCGCGCACTCGACGACGCGCAGGCGGGGGTGTGGTGGCCGGCGCTGTGGCCGGGCCTGGCGATCGTCCTGCTGATCACCGCGCTGACCCTCGTGGGCGAGGGTCTCAACGAGACGCTGAACCCGGCGCTGCGCCGGCGGCGGCTGCGCCCGGTGAAGTTCACGGCCCGGGAGAAGGTGGATGCGACGTGACCGACATCGTGGACGAGCGGGTCGGCCCCGTGAACGTGCCCGGCGACGTCGTGCTGGAGGCACGCGACCTCCGGGTCTGGTACGCCACCGACCGTGGCCCGGTCCGGGCCGTCGACGGGGTCAGCTTCGAGCTCCACGAGGGCGAGATCCTGGGTCTGGTCGGGGAGTCCGGGTGCGGCAAGTCGACCCTCGGCCGGGGCCTGATCGGGCTGCTGCCCGAGGGCAGCGCACGTGACGGCGAGCTGAGGTTCCGCGGCACGGACATGCTCACCTTGAAGCCCCGGGAGCAGCACGCCATGCGCGGGCGCGACCTCGGGATGATCTTCCAGGAGCCGCTCACCCGGCTGAACCCGCTGATGCGGATCAGTGAGCACTTCTCCGAGACCCTCAAGACCCACGACAAGTCGATCAGCAAGGCCGAGATCGAACGGCGATCGCTGGACGTGCTCCGGGTGATGGGCATCCCGCCGACGCGGTTCCACGCCTATCCACACGAGTTCTCCGGCGGCATGCGCCAGCGGCTGATGATCGCGCTGACGCTGGTGCTGCGGCCGCCGTTCGTGGTGGCCGACGAGCCGACCACGGCACTGGATGTGCTGGTCGAGGCGCAGATCATCCGGATCCTCCACGACCTGCGCGCGAACTACCGCACCGCGCTCCTGCTGATCACCCACAACCTCGGCATCATCGCGGAGGCGTGCGACCGGGTGGCGGTGATGTACGCCGGGGAGATCGTCGAGATCGGCGACGCCCGGGAGGTCTTCTCGCGGCCCAAGCACCCCTACACACGAGAGCTGCTGAGGTCGACGATCTCGCTGCGCACCACTGGTCTCAACTACATCGACGGTGCGCCGCCCGACCTCGTGGAGCCTCCGTCCGGCTGCCACTTCCACCCGCGCTGCCCCGATGCCATGAACATCTGCGCGAGCCGGCACCCGGTCGAGCGTGAGCACGAGGGTGGGAGCCGTGCCCAATGCTGGGCCGCAGACTTCAAGGACGGCCTGGCCGCCGACGTACCCGAGTCCGAACGCGCACCGCTCCAGCGGGAGGAGATCGCCGTTGCCGACGAAGCCTGAGATCCTGACGAACGCACCCTCGGGCCGGTCCGACACCGTCCTCGACATCGATGAGCTCGCCGTCCACTTCCAGCTCCAGGGCGGCGCTCTGTCACGGCTGTTGGGTCTGAAGGCCCGCCAAGTCAAGGCCGTCGACGGCGTCACGGTCTCGCTGAAGCGCGGCGAGGTGCTCGGCCTGGTCGGCGAGTCCGGCAGCGGCAAGTCGACGTTCGGACGAGCGCTGCTCGGCCTCGTCCCCGCGACCGAGGGCCGGATCACCTATCACTCGACAGACCGTGGCGAGCGGCGTGTCTCGGAGATGCGCGGCGCCGAGCTGCGGCAGCTGCGCACCGACCTGCAGATGGTCTTCCAGGACCCGCACGCGGCCCTCAACCCCTCGATGACGATCGAGGAGGCGGTGGGTCATCCGCTGGTGGTCCACAAGATCGCGTCCGGCCGGGCGCTGCGCACGCAGGTCGAGGCCGCCCTGACCCGCGTCGGCCTGTCGCCCGTGGAGCGGTTCCTCTCGAAGTACCCCTCGGACCTCTCCGGCGGTCAGAAGCAGCGGGCCGTCATCGCCCGGGCGATCATCCTCAACCCGGAGGTGCTCGTCGCGGACGAGCCGGTCTCGATGCTCGACATGAGCGTCCGGGCCAAGATCCTGCAGCTGATGCTCGACCTCAAGCAGGAGATGGGCCTCACCTACGTCTACATCACCCACGACCTGGCGTCGGCGAAGTACTTCTGCGACCGGATCGCGATCATGTATCTCGGCCGGATCGTCGAGATCGGTCCCACCGAGGAGATCTTCGCCCAGCCCCGGCACCCGTACACCAAGGCGCTGCTCAAGGCGATCCCCGAGCCCGATCCGGAACGGATGGTGCCGCGCGACCTCCCGCGCGGCGAGATCCCCGACGCGGCCGAGCCGCCGCTTGGCTGCTCGTTCCACCCGCGCTGTCCCGAGGCCATCGCCGGCTGCGGCTGGGAGTCGCGCGACCTGAAGGCGCTGCTGGAGGAGCACTGGACCCGCAGGGTCGAGGCGTACGACGACGAGAGGGCCGTCATCGGGAACATCGACGGCCTCGACCAGCCCACCACGAGCGCCACGGTCGGGGCAGGCGGCGCGGGTGAGGTACGTGCCCTGCTCGACCGGATCAAGGCCGAGAACCCCGACGAGCCGCTGTGGAGCGGCGTCCGCGAGATCACCGACGCCGGCAACGGCATCGAGGTCCAGTTCGAGCCCGCCGACGCACCCGCGCTCCGCCGCGCCGGCGGTGTCGACGTCGCCTGCATCCTGTACCCGCCGGAGAGCTGACCGCCGTCAATCGGTGGTCGAGGTGCGAGGAGCGCCAGCGACGAGCCTCGAGACCTGAGCCAGGGTCTCGACACGGGCTCGCTGGCGCTCGCCCGGCTCGACCAACGATCCGAACCGGTAGTCCTAGTACCTCTCGACAATGGTGGGCACGACGCCGGGGCGGGCAGGCTGGTCGCACCCTGTACTTCCCTGACTGAGGAGACATTCGTGCTGACCACCCGACGGATCGCCGCCGCGCTGGCCGTGCCCACCCTCGCCCTGTCCGGGCTCGTCGCCGCCCCGGCGCACGCGTCCGGCGGAGACGACGCCAACCAGCGCTCCGGGTCGTGCTCCGGCTCGACGGACTGGAAGATCAAGGCCAAGGCCGACGACGGCCGGATCGAGGTGGAGGCCGAGATCGACAGCAACAAGGTCGGCCAGACCTGGACCTGGAAGCTCAAGGACAACGGCGACGTCGTGGCCAAGGGATCCTCCATGACATCGGGTCCCAGCGGCTCGTTCAGCGTCGAGCGCAAGCCCGGCAACAAGTCGGGCACCGACAACTTCGTCTTCCGCGCGGTGAACGCCGGGTCCGGCGAGGTGTGCCGCGCGACCGTGGCGTGGTGAACGCGCGGACCACGCGACTGATGCTCGGGGCGGCCGCCGCACTCGTCTCGGCGACGCTCCCGTCGAGCGTGAGCGCCTCGGATGACGAGGTGCGCAAGGAGGGCTCCTGCTCGGGCAGCGCCGACTGGGAGATGCGGGCGCGGTGGGACGACGACCACCGGATCGAGATCCGCGGCAAGGTGGACCACGCCACCTCGGGCAAGACCTGGAGCTGGAAGATCAAGCACAACGGCAGCATCTCCGCGCAGGGACGCATGGTCGCCAGGTCGGGGGAGTTCGAGGTACGCCGATCGCTCGTCGACCTCTCCGGCACCGACCACTGCGTGTTCCGGGCGGTCCGCCTCAAGACCGGCGAGGTGTGTCGCGGCACCATCGACTGGTGACCCTCTTGCCTAGAGTTCGGGCGTGAGGGTCGTCCGCAACCCCGTGGCGCAGTTCCTCATGGTGGCGGTGGTCCTCTTCGCGGCGCTCTCGGTGGCCACCTCGATCCTGAGCGCCCGGGTCGCCGCGACGGAGGCCAGGGCCGACGCCCGCACGGTGACGCGCGTGCTGGCCAGGTCGGTCGCCCAGCCGGCCATCCCCAAGGGTCTGGTCGAGGGCGACCCGGGCGCGATCGACAAGCTCGACCGCGAGGTGCTCGAGCGGCTGCTGGTGGGCGACGTACGGCGGGTGAAGATCTGGCGCGGCGACGGCACGATCCTGTACTCCGACGAGACGCGGTTGATCGGGGCTCAGTACCCGCTCGACGAGGAGGAGTCCCGCGTCCTGGAGGGCGGCGGCACGGAGGCCGAGGTGTCCGACCTCAGCAAGCCGGAGAACCGCTACGAGGAGTCCGACGACGGGCTGGTGGAGGTGTACACGCGGATCCGTTCCCCGGAGGGCGAGCCGATGCTGTTCGAGGTGTACTTCTCCGCCGACGACCTGGCGACGCGGCGGGCCGCGGTGCTGGCGCCGTTCCAGCGCATCACCATCGGCGGGCTGCTGGCCATGCTGGTCGTGGCGACGCCCATCATCTGGGTGCTCACCCGCCGGCTGACCCGCAACGCCCGGGAGCGCGAGCGGCTGCTGCGCGCCTCGATGACGGCCTCGGAGGCCGAACGCCGGCGGATCGCCCGCGACCTCCACGACGGGGTGGTGCAGGACCTGGCCGGTACGGCGTTCTCGCTCACGGCCGTGGGCCGCGACCCCCGGGTGCCCGACGACGTCCGCGGCGACCTCCAGAGCGCCGGCCAGTCGCTGCGCACCAGCCTCAAGGCGCTGCGGTCGCTGCTGGTCTCGATCCACCCACCCGACCTGCACGCCGACGGGCTGACCGCGGCGCTGACCGACCTGACGGCGCCGGCGGCGACCTCCGACATCGAGACCAGCGTGCGGGTCTCCGAGCTCGGCCCGGTGCCCGACGAGACGGTCGCGCTGGTGTGGCGGGTGGCCCAGGAAGCCGTCCGGAACGCGATCCGCCACGCGCACGCCTCCGCGCTGCAGGTGGACGTGCACCGCGCCGACGACCGCCTGGTGCTGGTCGTCACCGACGACGGGGACGGCTTCGACCCGCACGGCGACCGCGACCCCACGAGCTTCGGTCTGCGCGGGCTCGCCAGCCTGGTTCAGGATGCCGGCGGCCGGCTCGACGTACGGTCGACACCCGGTGAGGGCACGGAGGTACGGATGGAGGTGCGGATCCGGTGACGCGCAAGAGCGATGCCAGCGAGCCGATCACGATCGTGGTCGTGGACGACCACGCCGTGGTCCGGGGCGGGCTGACCCAGCTGTTGGCGGGCGTCGACGACCTGCGCGTGGTCGGTACGGCCAGCGACGGGGCCGAGGCCATCGAGGTCGTTCGCTCGACCCGGCCCGACGTCGTGCTGATGGACCTCCAGATGCCGGGCGTCGACGGCGTGAGCGCCACGCGGGCGATCGTCGAGGAGGAGCTTTCAGACGTCCTGGTGCTCACGTCGTTCGCCGACGCCGAGCGGATCGTCGGCGCCCTGGACGCCGGCGCCGTCGGCTACCTGCTCAAGGACGCCGAGCCCGACGACATCCTCGGCGGGATCCGAGCGGTAGCGCGTGGCGAGTCGCCGATCCACCCCCGCGCCGCCCGCGAGCTGCTCGACACCCGTCGCCCGTCGGCGGACATGCCGGACCTGACTCCGCGCGAGCGCGAGGTCCTCGGCCTGGTGCGGGAAGGGCTGGCCAACAAGCAGATCGCCCGGCGGCTCGGCATCACCGAGCGCACCGTGAAGGCGCACCTCACCTCGATCTTCGCCACCATCGGCGTAACCGACCGAACCAGCGCAGCACTCTGGGCGGAGCGTCATCGCGTGTGAGCGCGTGCCTCCGCGGCGGAACGGGTGGCGGAGTCCCGCCCCAGGCGGGGCAGAGCGCCTTGAAGGAGCACCAGTCGCACGCTCGTGACCGGTTCGGCTGCCACTCGCGCGCCTCGTCGGCCTCGCGGATCGCCGCCCACAGAGCCTCCACCTTGCGCTCGGTGGCCAGCAGGTCCGCCTCGTCGGGTTCGTACCTCAGGATCTCGCCGTTGCCGAGGTAGATGAGCTGCAGCTGCTTGGGCACGACGCCGCGCGACCGCCAGATCGCCAGCGCGTAGAACTTCATCTGGAACAGGGCCTTGGCCTCGAAGTCGGGGACCGGGCTGCTCGAAGTTTTGTAGTCGCTGATCCTGATGGCTCCGTCGGGCGCGACGTCGAGCCGGTCGATGTAGCCACGCAGCAGCAGCTTGGAGTCGAGCAGCGTCTCGACGTACAGCTCCCGCTCGGCGGGCTCGAGGCGGCGCGGGTCCTCGAGGGTGAAGTAGCGGTCGAGCACGTCGCCGGCCGACTTCAGCCAGGCATCGAAGTCGAGGTCGTCGGTGGTGTCGGCGAACATGTCGGGCAGCGTCGGCTGGTCGGCGACGAGAGCGTCCCAGGTCGGCGCCAGCATCGCCTGGGCCGTTTCGGGGGTCCGGTCGGCGGCCGGGAGGGTGAAGAGGTCCTCCAGGACCTTGTGCACCAGCGTGCCGCGGACGGCGTCGACCGAGAACGTCTCGGGCAGCCGGTCGATCGTGCGGAACCGGAACATCAGTGGGCAGGTCATGAAGTCCGAGGCCCGGCTGGGGGAGAGGGCGCCGAGCACGTGCACGCCGTCGACACGCAGGGACCGCCTCTCGGCGGGGGACTGCTGCTCGACGGCCACGCTTCGCACCCTAGGCGAGGACACCGACAGTGACAGGCCCGTCGGCTAGCCTCGGGACGTGTCCGAGCAACCCCCCGACCGGTCGAGCCGGACACCTTCGCGCCCGCGTGCGGGCCGACCGCCCGGCACGTTCAAGGTGGGCACGATCGCCGGGAGCGACGTGCTCGTCACGTCGTCGTGGTTCATCATCGCGGCGCTCATCGCCTGGACCGTCTCGCCGCGGGTGGACCAGGTGGAGCCGGGGCTCGGCAGCCTGAAGTACGTCGCCGGTTTCGCGTTCGCGATCGTCCTGTACCTCTCGGTCCTGCTGCACGAGGCGTCGCACGCCTACATGGCCAAGCACTTCGGCTTCGAGGTCTCCTCGATCACCCTGCACTTCCTCGGCGGAGCCACCCAGATCGAGGGCGAGGCGCGGACGCCGCGCCAGGAGTTCCTGATCGCGGTCGTCGGCCCGCTGACCTCCCTGGCCGTGGGCGCCGCGGCGCTCGGGCTGTGGTTCGTGACTCCCGACGGGCTGCTGCTGATGGCCGTCGAGGGGTTGGCCGGCGCCAACCTGATCGTCGGGCTGCTGAACCTGGTGCCGGGGCTGCCGCTCGACGGCGGCCGGGTGCTGAAGTCTGCCGTCTGGCAGGTCACCGGTGACGTGCTGCGTGGGACCATCGCCGCGGCCTGGACCGGCCGGATGGTCGCCGTGGCCGCGCTGGCCTGGCCGCTGTTCCAGGAGCCCGTGCTGGGCACGCCGCCGGACATCTTCGACGTGTTCCTGGCCGGGATGATCGCGCTGTTCCTGTGGAGCGCCGCCAGCTCGGCACTCGCCTCCGCGCAGGCCCGTGGCAGCATGCCTGCCCTGGTCGCGCGCCGGCTCGCCCGCCGGGCGCTCGCCGTACCGGACGACCTGCCGCTGGCCGAGGCCGTACGCCGCGCCCGCGAGGCCGAGGCGGGCAGCCTGATCACGGTCACCGGTGCCGGATCCCCGGTCGGGCTGGTCAGCGAGGCGGCCCTGGTCGCCACGCCCGAGGAGCGCCGGCCGTGGGTCGCCGTCTCCACCGTCGCGCGCACCCTGGAGCCCGGGATGACCCTCCCTGCGGGGATCTCCGGGGAGGACCTGGTCCGCGCCATGACGGTGATGCCCGCCCACGAGTACCTCCTCCTCGAGCAGGACGGCAGCGTGTACGGCGTGCTGGCGGCCGCCGACGTGGAGCGTGCGTTCCAAGAGGCGCGGCAGCGCCGATAGGCCCCTGGCCGACGCGTGCGGGGATGGCCACTAGGGTCGCGAACATGTCCCAGCCCGACGTGCCGCACGAGGCGTGGGCCGGCGTGCACCGCGGGCCGCTGAGCGAGGGCCAGTGGGTGCGCCTGGTCGACGGCAAGGGCCGGCGTCACAACTTCTGCCTCGAGGCCGGCAAGCGCTTCTTCTCCAACCGTGGGCACCTCGAGCACGACGACCTGATCGGCCGGGAGGAGGGCTTCACGGTCACCTCGTCGGGCGGCGGGGAGTACCTGGTGTTCCGGCCGCTCCTCTCGGAGTTCGTGGTCTCGATGCCCCGCGGGGCGGCGGTGATCTACCCCAAGGACGCCGCCCAGATCGTCGCGATGGCCGACATCTTCCCGGGCGCGCACGTCGTCGAGGCGGGCGTCGGGTCCGGCGCCCTGACCTGCTCCCTCCTGCGCGCGGTCGGGCCGCACGGGCGGGTGCTGTCCTTCGAGCGCCGCGAGGAGTTCGCGGAGGTCGCCCGGGGCAACGTCACGCAGTTCTTCGAGGCCCGCGACGGCCGGACCCACCCCGCATGGGAGCTCATCCTCGGCGACCTCGCGGAGGCGCTGCCGGCGTCCGGCGAGCGTGCCGACCGGGTGATCCTCGACATGCTCGCGCCGTGGGAGTGTCTGGACGCCGTGGCCGACGCGCTGCTGCCCGGCGGCGTCCTGTGCGCGTACGTCGCCACCACGACGCAGCTGTCCCGGTTCGTCGAGACCGTCCGTGTGCACGGCGGGTTCACCGAACCGCAGGCCTGGGAGTCGCTGGTCCGCGACTGGCACGTCGAGGGACTGGCGGTTCGTCCCGGGCACTCGATGATCGGACACACGGCGTTCCTGGTCACCGCACGCCGGATGGCGCCCGGTCAGGCCCCGCCGATCAAGCGCCGGCGGCCGGCACCGGGCGCCTATGGACCCGACTACGTGGGGCCCCGACCACCCGGCGTACCGGCCGATCCGGCGGACGAGTGACCCGAACGGGCTATGCCCGGTGGTCACAGATGTATCAATTCCTGTCCAACACCCTCTTGTTCACACTTCCGCGACGCTAGGACGCGGGTAGGGTCAATTTCAGGAGGTGACGCACAGATGCCTACTTCACACGACGCTTCGAGCCCGCAGGGCGAAGGACGCGAGGAGCTGGCCAACCAGGTCCGGTTCCTCGAGGCCGAGGTCCACGACCTGCGCCGTCGCCTGAGCGAGGGTCCGGCCCACAACCGTGGCCTCGAGCTGCGCCTCGCCGACACCCAGCGCTCCCTCTCGGCGGTGACGTCCCAGAACGAGCGCCTCGCCCAGACGCTGCGCGAGGCCCGCGACCAGATCATGAAGCTGAAGGAGGAGGTCGACCGGCTCGCCCAGCCCCCGGCCGGCTTCGGCACGTTCCTCAACCGCAACGAGGACGACTCCATCGACGTGTTCACCGGCGGCCGCAAGCTGCGCGTGAACGTCAGCCCGTCCGTCGAGATCGACGCGCTCGTGCGTGGCCAGGAGGTCATGCTCAACGAGGCACTCAACGTCGTGGCCGCCCTCGACTTCGAGGAGGTCGGCGAAGTGGTGATGTTCAAGGAGCTGCTCGCCGACGGCGAGCGGGCCCTGGTCATCGCGAACGCCGACGAGGAGCGCGTCGTCCGCCTCGCCGAGCCGCTGCGCAACGACGTCATCCGCGCCGGCGACTCGCTGTTGCTGGACACCCGGGCCGGCTACGTCTACGAGAAGGTGCCGAAGTCCGAGGTCGAGGAGCTCGTCCTCGAAGAGGTGCCCGACATCGACTACACCCAGATCGGCGGCCTCGTCAGCCAGATCGACGCGATCCGCGACGCGGTCGAGCTGCCGTACCTGCACCCCGAGCTGTTCAAGGAGCACCGGCTCAAGCCCCCGAAGGGGGTGCTGCTCTACGGCCCGCCCGGCTGCGGCAAGACCCTGATTGCCAAGGCCGTCGCCAACTCGCTCGCCAAGAAGGTCGCCGCGAAGACGGGCCAGGAGGGGAAGTCCTACTTCCTCAACATCAAGGGCCCCGAGCTGCTCAACAAGTACGTCGGCGAGACCGAGCGTCACATCCGGCTGGTGTTCCAGCGGGCCCGTGAGAAGGCCAGCATGGGCACGCCCGTCATCGTGTTCTTCGACGAGATGGACTCCCTGTTCCGCACCCGCGGGTCGGGCGTCTCCTCCGACGTCGAGAACACCATCGTCCCGCAGCTGCTCAGCGAGATCGACGGCGTCGAGACGCTGGAGAACGTGCTCGTCATCGGTGCCTCCAACCGCGAGGACATGATCGACCCCGCGATCCTGCGGCCCGGCAGACTGGACGTGAAGATCAAGATCGAACGCCCCGACGCCGAGTCCGCCCGCGACATCTTCAGCAAGTACCTGATCCAGGAGCTGCCGCTCCACGAGGACGACCTGGCCGAGTTCGCTGGCGACCGGGTCGCGTGCGTGGCGGCGATGATCCAGGCCACCGTCGAGCGGATGTACACCGAGAGCGAGGAGAACCGCTTCCTCGAGGTGACCTACGCCAACGGCGACAAGGAGGTCCTGTACTTCAAGGACTTCAACTCCGGCGCGATGATCCAGAACATCGTCGACCGGGCCAAGAAGATGGCGATCAAGGACCGGCTCGAGCACGACCAGTACGGCATCCGGGTCTCGCACATGCTCCAGGCCTGCGTGGACGAGTTCAAGGAGAACGAAGACCTCCCGAACACCACCAACCCCGACGACTGGGCTCGCATCTCCGGCAAGAAGGGCGAGCGGATCGTCTTCATCCGCACGCTGATCACCGGCAAGCAGGGCACCGAGCCGGGCAGGTCGATCGACACGGTGGCCAACACCGGCCAGTACCTGTAACCCTGTGCCAGTGCCGGACGACGAGCTCGAACGACCCGACTACGAAGCACTCCTCGCCACCCGTGGCGAGCTGGGCGCCGACTACGAGGCGGCGCTGGTCGACTCCTTCGCGGACCGGATGGAGCGGGAGATCCAGCGCCGGGTGGCCGCGACGTCCGGCGGTCGCTCCCTGGCACAGCGGACCGCCGAGGCGGCCGGCAAGCGACAGCTGGCGCTCGGCATCGTCTCGCTCGGTGCCGGGATCCCCATCACCGCCGTCTCGGCGAGCATCAGTGGGCTGCCCGGACTCCTCGTCTCCTGGGCCGGAATCGCGGTCGTGAACGCCGCCCACGCGTTCCAGAACCGCAGCCACGACTGACGCCGTTCAGGGCTGGTACCGACGCATGTTCCGGTGGCCGCCTCGACGCGGCGTACCCCTGGTTGCCGCGAGCCTGGACGCATGAACCTCACCCAGGCCACAAGTCAGCGCCGCGTCGCGGCCGTCGGCGCCGTGCTGTTCGGCGTCTTCCTGTTCTGGACCGTCGCCGCCGTCGACGTGCCCCACGACGCCAGCGACGCGGAGCTCCTCGCGTGGTGGCAGGAGTCGGCGAACCGATGGTCGGGGGTCTTCTCCGGTCTCTCCGCGATAGGCGCGGCCGTCAGCCTCGCCGTCGTACGCAACCACCTGGGCACGCTGGCTGGGGCCCGCGGGTCTGCCTGGATGGGGTTCGGCCGGACCATGGCCACCGCCGTGACGGCCGTGTGGCTCGTCACCGGCGCCGTCCGGGCCGCCGTCGGGCACCTCGTCGACGTGATGGGGGAGCCGTTGCCCGGCACCGACGTGCTCCGGGCCCTGACCGCGGTCAACTACGTCCTGCTCGGCCTCTCCGGGGCGACCGTGCTGGGCCTGATGATCCTGGGGGTCTCCGTGGCCGTGCTGCGGACCGGCGCGCTCGCCCGGTGGGTGGGATGGGTCGGTGTCGGCTGTGGCGTGCCGATCCTGCTGGCGGCCCTGGCGCAGTACGGCGCGTACCTGACGCTGCTGGCCATCATCTGGTCGCTGTGCCTCGCGGTGGCCCTCTGGCGGGACCGGGGTCAGGCGTCGTCGGTGACGTCCGCGACCGTGGCGTCCAGCGCCTCGAGCAGCGACGCAGCCTCCACGGTCAGCGCGACCCCGTGAGCCCCGCCGCCGATCGAGACGGTGCCCTCGACGCGTGAGTCGGCGACGACCGGAAGGGCGCGCAGGCTGCCCAGCGGGGTGATGGTGCCGCGCTCGTAGCCCGTCACCTCGCGCGCCTCGTCGGCGGGTGGCATCGAGAGGCGGTTGACGCCGAGGAGCGCGCGCAGCTTGGGCCAGGCGATCTCCCGGTCGCCCGGCACCAGCACGAACCGGTGGTCGCCGTCGCTCACGCGCACGACGAGCGTCTTGACGACCTGTCGCGGCTCCAGGCCGCGCGCGGCCGCCGCCTCGGCGAGGGAGCGCACGGGACCGTGCCGCGTGGCGACGTACGCCAGCCCGAGGGCCTCGGCCGCGGCCACGGCTCGCTCCTCGCTCATCGGGTCACGGTCGTACGGCGACGCCCAGGAAGCCGCTCGTGAACGGCCGCGGACCGCCTGGGAGGTCGATCTGCTCCACCATCCGTACGGGCAGCCCGGCCTCCTCCATCATCACCGCCGGGTCACGGGTCAGGTGGCACCCGCCGGCAAACCGCCGCTGGAGCGGCTCGAGGCGGCGCTGCCACGCTGCCACCTTCGGGTCGTCGGAGATGCCGTGCTCCAGGAAGTGGAGGCTGCCGCCCGGCTTGAGGACTCGGCGCACCTCGTCCAGCGCCGCGCCGGCGTCGGGGATCGTGCACAGGGTGAAGGTGACCAGCGCGGCGTCGTACGTGCCGTCGCGGACCCCGATGTTCTCGCCGTCTCGTCCGACGCGACCCACCGGGACAGTCGTGCGCAGCCGCCGGTCGCCGGACATCTGCCAGGCGAGCTCGGACGGGTCGACCGCGTCGACCTGGGCGACCCTGGGTGGGTACCACTCGGCGTTCAGTCCGCTCCCGAAGCCGATCTCGAGCACCCGGCCCTCGAGCCCCTCGCACACGCGGCCGCGGAGCTCGCCGACCTCGTGACCTCGCAGTGACCAGTCGGTGACTCGGGGTACGACCTCCTCGGCCCACCACCCCATGTCGTCTAGTCCTTTCCTGGGGATGGTCTGGCCCACCCCTGTGGTCTTTCCTCCAATTATGGGTTCCGCCGCCATCCGAGGGACGGGAAGTGCACAATCTGTCCACCTCCGCGACGTGCGGGGGTGTCGTGCGCGGGGGGCCAGCGAGCGACACGGGGCATCGACCGGGGGGTCGTCTCTTGACGCGTCTTGCTGTCCACTCACGTCCATCGCACGCACGCCGCCGGCTGGCGGTGCTCGCCGCGGCCACCGCCGCGCTGTCGTCGGTCGCGATCGCCGTGACGGCGGCGCCCACGCTCGCCGCGGAGGTGCTCTCGGCGTCCTTCAGCGGTGGCTCGGGCACGTTCACCGCGAGCAACGGGACGCTCTATGCCAAGCAGGGCGCGGCGCTGACCCTCACGGTCACCACCGACGACAAGACCAAGTGCGTCAACTCGACCGGCGCGGTGACGGGCCGGATCACCACCGGCTCCAGCCCGTACTCGTTCCCGCCCGTCACCGCCGGCAGCGGCAACGGCCTGCAGACGGCGAACATCACCGTCGGCAACGGCAACAACGGCAGCGGCTGCAACGGCCAGACCGACGCCGCCAGCGCGTCGTACGTGCTCGACAACACCGCCCCCACCGCCTCGGCCACCTTGAGCCCGGCCCCCAACGCCGCCGGCTGGAACCGTGCGAACGTGAACGTCACCTGGACCGGCAACGACTCCGGTGGCTCGGGTGTGAAGACGCTCACCCCCTCGTCGGACACCGTGACGAGCGACGGGATCGTGACGCGGACCACGACGGTGACCGACAACGTCGGCAACACCGGCACCGGCTCCGTGCAGGTCAAGCTCGACAAGACCGCCCCGGGCATCATCGGCACCCGCACTCCTGCCGCGAACGCCAACGGGTGGAACAACACCGACGTCACGGTCTCGTTCACCCCGACCGACGCCCTGTCCGGCGTGAAGACGTCGAGCCCGCCGACCACCCTCTCGGCGAACGCGGCGAACCAGTCCGTCACGGGCACCGCCACCGACAACGCCGACAACTCGGCCAGCACCACGGTCAGCGGCATCAACATCGACAAGGTCGCCCCGACCCTCAGCGGTGCGCCGACCACGAGCCCCAACGCCGCCGGGTGGTACCGCGGGGACGTCGCCATCGCGTGGACGGCCGCCGACGCGCTGTCCGGCATCGTGGCCACGCCTCGCGAACTCCACCATCGCCGGAGAGGGCAACGCCCTGACTGCGACCGAGACGGTCAAGGACCGGGCGGGCAACTCGACCTCCGCCCAGAGTCCGGCCGTCAAGATCGACCGGACCGCCCCCGTCACCACCGTCACGGCGCCACCGGCATGGAACAACACCGACGTCACGCTGACCCTGACGCCCAACGACGCCCTGTCCGGAGTCGACAAGACCCTCTTCTCGCTCGACGGGCACCCCGTCACGGGTGGTACGAGCATCACCGTCACCGACGAGGGTCAGCACACCCTGCGCTTCTGGAGCACCGACGTCGCGGGCAACGTCGAGGAGACCCGAGAGGTCTCCTTCGGCATCGACGAGACCTCGCCGACCATCGGCCACACGCAGAGCCCCGCGGCCAACGCCGACGGCTGGAACTCCGCCGCCGTGACCGTGACGTTCCAGTGCTCCGACGCGCTCTCCGGCGTGGCCACCTGCACGGGCCCGCAGACGGTGAGCACGGAGGGCAGTGCCCAGACGGTCACGGGCACCGTCACCGACAACGCCGGCAACAGCGCGTCCGACCCGGCGACCGTCAGCATCGACAAGACCAAGCCTGTGATCACTGTCGACCAGCTGCCCGAGCCCACCAGCTACGGGTGGTACGGCGACGACGTGACGGTCACCTTCACCGCCACCGACGCCCTGTCCGGTGTGAAGACGCAGGACCACGCGCACACCTTCGGCGAGGGTGCGGCACAGACCTTCACCGCGACCGCCACCGACGCCGCCGGCAACAGCGACTCCGTCACCACCCCGTCCGTCAGCGTCGACACGACCGCGCCGACCATCACCGGCGAGGTCCTCGGCACGCCGAACGCGAACGGCTGGTACGACGACGACGTCACCGTGCACTGGACGTGCGACGACAACCTCTCGGGCGTGGTGTCCTGCCCCGCGAACACCGTGGTGACGGGTGAGGGCTCGGCGCTCTCGGCCAGCGCGAGCGTGACCGACAAGGCCGGTCACACCGCCACCGCCACCGTCGGCGGCATCAAGATCGACCGGACGGCGCCGTCGACCAGCGCGACCGGCGTGCCGACGGGCTGGGTGGCTGGTGCGGTCACCGTCGGTCTCCCGGCGACGGACAACCTCTCGGGAGTCGACCGCACGTACCACGCCGTCGACGGCGCGGACCCGGTCCCGGGCAGCTCGGTGTCCGTGGCCACCGAGGGCGTGCACACGGTGTCGTACTGGTCGGTCGACGCGGCCGGCAACACGGAAGCCGCACACTCCTTCACGGTGCAGGTCGACCTCTCGGCGCCCAGCATCACCCCGAGCCAGTCGCCGGACCAGAACGCCGCCGGCTGGAACAACACCGACGTCGTCGTCAGCTTCTCCTGCGAGGACCAGGCCGCGCTGTCCGGGCTGCGGTCGTGCCCCGATCCGACGACGGTGACGACCGAGGGCCAGGCCCAGAAGGTCAAGGGGACCGCGACCGACAACGCGGGCAACAGCACGGACGCCACGGCCACCGTCAACATCGACAAGACCGCCCCGTCGATCAGCGGGTCTCCGGACCGTGCCCCCAACGGCGCGGGCTGGTACCGGGACGACGTCACGGTCACCTTCTCGGCGAACGACGCCCTCTCCGGGATCGCCTCGGTGACGGACCCGCAGGTCCTGGCCGAGGGCGAGGACCAGTCGGCCGCGGGGACCGCGCTCGACAACGCGGGCAACAGCGCCAGTGCGACGG
Organism: uncultured Actinomycetota bacterium; assembly: GCA_963728555.1. Lineage (GTDB taxonomy): Bacteria > Actinomycetota > Actinomycetes > Propionibacteriales > Nocardioidaceae > Nocardioides. Next base: position 152,633 of record CAVSKP010000006.1, on the reverse strand, counting down.
TCGGCGACATCGACGTCGACAAGACGGCTCCCGACCTGAGCGCCGCTCCGACCACCGCGCCGAACGGGAACGGCTGGTACCACACCGACGTCACGCTGGTCTGGCACGCGTTCGACGCCCTGTCGGGGCTCGACGGCGCGGCGCCTGCCGACTCGGTGCTGAGCACCGAAGGCACCGGCAAGACCGCCCAGGCGAGCGTCTCCGACGTGGCCGGCAACACCACGACCGCCTCGAGCGAGCCGGTCAAGATCGACAAGACGGCGCCGAACACCGATGCCTCGGCCCCGGCCGGCTGGGTGAACAGCAGCGTCGACGTCACGCTCACCCCGCACGACGCGCTGTCCGGTGTCGAGGCGACGTACTTCAGCGTCGACGGCGGGCCCCGGCAGTCCGGGACGGACCTCACCCTCACCGACGAGGGCACGCACACGGTGTCGTACTTCAGCGTCGACGCTGCGGGCAACGAGGAGCAGGCGCAGACCGTCACCGTCCGGATCGACAAGACCAGCCCGACCATCACCCACCAGCTGTCCCCGGTGCCGAACGCCAACGGCTGGAACAGGTCCGACGTGACGGTCACCTTCACCTGCGACGACCAGGCCGAGCTGTCAGGGGTGCTCAGCTGTACGACGCCCCAGACGGTGGACACCGAGGGCCGCGACCAGCTGGTCACCGGCGCCGCGGAGGACAACGCCGGGAACACCGCCACCGACCCGGTGAAGGTGAGCCTGGACAAGACCAAGCCGACGATCACGGGCAGCCGCTCTCCCGACGCCAACGGCTACGGATGGAACAACACCGACGTGACGGTGCACTTCGACGCGTCCGACAGCCTGTCGGGCATCGACCACGCGACGCCGGACACGACGATCGGTGAGGGCGCAGGCCAGTCCGTCACCGGTACCGCCACCGACGCCGCGGGCAACTCGGACTCGGCGACCGTGGGCGGCATCGACGTCGACAAGACCGCCCCGACTCTGAGCGGCGAGCCCACGACGGCCGCCAACGGCCAGGGGTGGTACCGCGACGACGTGACCATCGCTTGGACAGCCGGGGACGCCCTGTCCGGCCTCCGGTCGACCCCGGCGGACAGCACGATCACGGCGGAGGGTAGCGACCTGACGGCCACCGAGACGGTGACGGACAAGGCAGGCAACAGCACCACGGCCGACAGCAGCCCGGTCGACATCGACCGCACGGCACCCGTCACGGGAGCGGACGCTCCATCGGGATGGAACAACACGTCCGTGACGGTGTCGCTGAGCGCCTCCGACGGCCTGTCCGGCGTGGCCGCCACCTACCACGCCCTCGACGGCGGCGACCCCGTCCAGGGCGTCGGGCTCACGGTCAGCACCGAGGGCGAGCACACGCTGACGTTCTGGAGCGTCGATGTCGCCGGCAACGTCGAGACGGCCCACTCCGTCACCGTGAAGATCGACCTCACCAAGCCGGGCATCGGGCACACCGTGACCCCCGCGCCGAACGGCGCCGGGTGGAACAACGCGCCCGTCACGGTCAGCTACCAGTGCTCGGACGAGCTGTCCGGTGTCGCGTCCTGCCCCGACCCCGTCGATGTGGCGAGCGACGGCGCCGACCAGCCCGTGCCGGGCACCGCGGTCGACAACGCCGGCAACGCGCGCACCGACGACGCCACGGTGAGCATCGACACGGTCAAGCCCACGATCTCGGCGACCCCTGACCGGGATCCCAACGGGAACGGCTGGTACGCCGGCAACGTCACCGTCAGCTACACGTGTGCCGACGCCCTGTCGGGCATCGCGTCCTGCTCAGCGCCGGACACGCTGTCCGAGGGCGGCGGGCAGTCCGCCACCGGCACGGCCACCGACGTCGCGGGCAACAGCCGGAGCGACACCGTGTCGCCGGTGAACGTCGACAAGACGGCCCCGACGCTGAGCGGGTCGGCGACGACCGACCCCAACGGCGCCGGGTGGTACCGCGGGGACGTCACCGTCCGGTGGACGGCCGACGACAGCCTGTCGGGGCTGGACGGACCAGCGCCCGCCGACAGCGTGATCACCAGCGAGGGCACCGGCCTGACCGCCAGCGCCACCGTCCACGACCTGGCCGGGAACGCGACCACCACGACCAGTGCTGGGGTCAAGATCGACCGGACCGCACCCGCGACCCAGGTGTCCGACATCTCGGAGTGGAGCCGGCAGTCGGTGACCGTCACTCTGACGGCCGGGGACAACCTGTCGGGCGTCGCGGCGACGTACTTCCGTCTCGACGACGGCGCGCCCGCCGAAGGCACGAGCGTGACCATCGACGACGAGGGCGTGCACTCCCTCGAGGTCTGGAGCGTGGACGTCGCGGGCAACGTGGAGGCGCACCGCAGCCTCGTCGTCCGGATCGACAAGACGGCGCCCGGCATCGGCCACACCCAGGCGCCCGACCCCAACGTCCGCGGCTGGAACCGCACGGACGTGACGGTCACCTTCACCTGCACCGACACCGGGTCGGGGATCGCGTCCTGCTCGGACCCGGTCACCGTCTCGGGCCAGGGCAAGGCGCAGAAGGTGCCGGGCACGGCGACGGACAACGCGGGCAACACCGCGGCCGACGAGGCGACCGTCAGCCTGGACAAGACCAGGCCGACCGTCACCGGCTCGCTCTCGGGGTCGCCGAACGCCCACGGGTGGTTCAGGTCCGACGTCACGGTGAGCTTCACGTGCGCCGACCAGGACGAGCTGTCCGGCGTGCTGTCCTGCCCCTCGTCCAGCACCCTGGGGGAGGGCCAGGCGCAGAGCGTGAGCGGCACCGCCACGGACGCCGCCGACAACGACAGCCTCCCCGCCACCGTGGCCGGGATCAACGTCGACAAGACCGACCCCACGCTCAGCGGGTCGGCCACAACGGCGCCCAACGCCAACGGCTGGTACCGCGGCGACGTCACGGTCGCGTGGGTGGCAGGTGACGCGCTGTCGGGGCTCGACGGCGACGCTCCGGCCGACAGCGTGGTCACCGGCGAGGGCGAGAGCCTGGCCGCCACGGAGACCGTCCACGACAAGGCCGGCAACTCCCGGACCGCGACCGTGGACCACCTCAAGATCGACCGGCACGCACCGGCCACCCAGGCCACGGCGCCCGCCGAGTGGCGGAAGACCGACGTCACCGTGACCCTGACGGCCGCCGACGGCCTCTCGGGCGTGGCGGTGACGAAGTACGCCGTCGACGGCGGCGCGCCGGTGTCGGGCACCTCGGTCGCGATCACGGCCGAGGGCACCCACCTGGTCGAGTACTGGAGCGTCGACAAGGCGGGGAACTCCGAGACGGTCCAGTCGGTGACGGTGCGGGTCGACAAGACCCTCCCCACCATCACCGGCAGGACGCTCACGAGCCCCAACGCGAACGGCTGGTACAACGCGCCCGTCACCGTGCGGTTCGAGTGCCAGGACGCGCTCAGCGGCATCGCCGACTGCCAGGCCGACGCCACCCTGGCGGCCCAGGGTCCGAACAGCGTCACGGGCACCGCCGTCGACAACGCGGGCAACCGGGCCACGGCCACGGTCAGCGGCGTCAAGGTCGACACCGTCGCCCCCTCGGTCACCATCGGAGGAGTGGCGGACGGCGCCACGTATGTCCTCGGCGCGGTCCCGCCGGTCCAGGCCTCGGCCAGCGACGCCACCAGCGGTGTCGCCGGGTCGGCGACGTGGACGCGGACGGGCGGCCTGGCCAACGGGGTCGGCACCTTCGAGGTGAAGGCGACCGCGACCGACAAGGCCGGCAACACCGCCACCCGCACGGTGCACTACCAGGTCGTCTACGGGTACGGCGCGACGCTCTTCCAGCAGCCCGTGAACGACACGGCTCACCAGACCGGGGTGTCCACGAGCGTGTTCAACGCCGGCCAGGCGATCCCGATGAAGTTCCAGCTGACCAACGCCGCCGGGCAGACCGTGCAGACGGTCTCGGCGCCGAAGTGGCTGACCCCGGTCAAGGGCAGCGCCACCAGCGCGGCGGTCAACGAGTCGGCGTACACCGCCTCCGCGACGGTGGGCGGCTCCTACACGTGGGACGGCTCGAAGTACCAGTACAACTGGAAGACCGAGAAGTCGCAGGCGGGTAGCTACTGGCGGGTCGGGGTGAGCCTGGACGACGGGCGGACGTACTACGTCAACATCGCCCTGAGGTGACGTGGGGGCTGGGCTGAGGGGAGGGCGCTGTCAGGATGCCCCTCAGCCCAGCAGCACGACCCGGTCGATCAGGCCGTTCCCGACGTGGTAGGCCACCAGCACGTCACGGACCTCCTCACCCCGCGAGACGCGCTCCTGGTCGACGGTCCACTCACCGGCGCCGACACGGCCGAGGATCTGGGCGCGCAGGTCGGGCGAGGCGTCGAACAGGGCGCCGTACTCCTCCCGGATGCTGTCGTGTCCCGACATGATCGCCCGGCCGTTCGAGTCGGTGATGACGACGTCGGAGTCGTAGGCAGCCACGAACGCGTCGATGTCACGCGCGTTGTAGGCGTCCACCTGCGCCTGCACAGGGTCCATGGGGAGGTCCTTCCGATCGGGGGGAGGTCGGCGGAGGTCGTAGGCTCTCAGGGTGAGCGTACGGCGGGTGATGGGCACTGAGGTGGAGTACGGCGTGACCGTGCAGGGCCAGCCCATGGCCAACCACATGGTGGCCTCCTCCCAGGTGGTCAACGCCTACGCCTCCGCGACCGCCCGGGCGCGCCGTGCGCGCTGGGACTTCGAGGAGGAGTCGCCGCTGCGTGATGCCCGCGGGTTCGACATGTCGCGGCAGGTCGCCGACCCCAGCCAGCTCACCGACGAGGACATGGGCCTGGCGAACGTGATCCTCACCAACGGCGCCCGGCTGTACGTCGACCACGCCCACCCGGAGTACTCCACGCCCGAGGTGACCACCCCCCGCGACATCGTGCTGTGGGACAAGGCGGGGGAGCAGGTGATGCTCGACGCGGCCCGGATGGCAGCCCTGGTGCCGGGCACCCAGCCGATCCACCTCTACAAGAACAACACCGACAACAAGGGGGCGTCGTACGGCGCGCACGAGAACTTCCTGATGCGGCGCTCGACGCCGTTCGGCGACATCGTGCGGCACCTGACGCCGTTCTTCGTGTCGCGTCAGGTGATCTGCGGGGCCGGTCGCGTCGGCATCGGGCAGGACGGCCGCGAGCACGGGTACCAGATCAGCCAGCGCGCCGACTACTTCGAGGTCGAGGTCGGCCTCGAGACGACGCTCAAGCGGCCGATCATCAACACCCGCGACGAGCCGCACGCCGACCCGGAGAAGTACCGCCGCCTGCACGTGATCATCGGGGACGCGAACCTGGCCGAGGTGTCGACGTACCTCAAGGTCGGCACCGCCGCGCTGGTGCTCGCCATGATCGAGGACCGGTTCATCACCCGCGACCTCGGTGTCGACTCGCCGGTCGCGTCGCTGCGCGCGGTGTCCCACGACCCCACGCTCAAGTACCAGCTGACGATGGACGACGGCCGGAAGCTGACCGCCGTACACCTGCAGATGGAGTTCCTCGAGCTCGCCCGCAAGTACGTCGAGGACCGCTACGGCGACGATGCCGACGCCCAGACCAAGGACGTGCTGACCCGCTGGGAGTCGGTGCTGGTCCGGCTCGAGCGCGACCCGATGCTGTGCTCGAAGGAGCTGGACTGGGTCGCGAAGCTGTCGCTGCTCGAGCAGTACCGCTCGCGCGACGGCCTCGAGTGGAGCAACGCCAAGCTCCAGCTGATCGACTACCAGTACTCCGACATCCGGCCCGAGAAGGGCCTCTACCACCGGCTCCTCGGCATGGGCCGCATCGAGCGGCTGCTCACCGACGCCGAGGTCGAGCGCGCCATGCACGAGCCGCCCGAGGACACCCGCGCGTACTTCCGCGGCCGCTGCCTGGAGAAGTACGCCGACTCGGTCGCCGCCGCGTCCTGGGACTCGGTCATCTTCGACCTCCCCGGCCGCGAGTCCCTCCAGCGCGTCCCCACCATCGACCCGCTCCGCGGCTCCAAGGCCCACGTCGGCGACCTCATCGACCGCTGCGCCACCGCCTCCGAGCTGTTCGCCGAGCTCACCCACTCCTGACCCTCCGTTGGTCGAAGAAGGCGCGCTAGCGCCTGTCACGAGACCCGGTGGGATATCTCGGACACGGTGTCTCGGGACGGCTCGCTCACCCCGTCGCTGCGCTCCGGTGTGAACGAGCCTCCTCGACCTCTCCGCCTCGTCTCGGCTTCGGCTCGCAAGCTCGCCGATTCCGAGGGCGGTGACTATAGGGTCGAGGCATGGCCCAGGAGCAGAAGCAGCCGAAGAAGAGCAGTGAGGAGGCCACCCAGGACGAGGTGGCCCCCGAGAGCGACGTCGCCGAGCGCAAGGAAGCCCTCGACGACGACGTGGACGCGATCCTCGACGAGATCGACGAGGTGCTGGAGTCGAACGCGGAGGACTTCGTGAAGTCGTTCATCCAGAAGGGCGGCCAGTGAGCGACCCGTTCCTGGGGAGCGCACGCATCCCGACGGCGTACATGGTGCCGGGCACGTCCTCCTTCTCCGACTTCCTCGCCGGCCAGGCGCCCGACCTGCTCCCGTCGCGCCGTTCGCTGCCGCCGGGCCAGGCCGCCGAGCTGGCGCCGCACGGCACCACGATCGTGGCCGCGACGTACCCCGGTGGCGTGATCATGGCCGGTGACCGGCGCGCGACCATGGGCAACGTCATCGCCCAGCGCGACATCGAGAAGGTCTTCCCGGCCGACGAGTTCTCCGCCGTGGGCATCGCCGGCTCGGCCGGCATCGCGGTCGAGATGGTGCGGCTGTTCCAGACCGAGCTCGAGCACTACGAGAAGATCGAGGGCACCACGCTCTCCATGGCCGGCAAGGCCAACCGGCTCGCGGCGCTGATCCGCTCGAACCTCGGGATGGCGATGCAGGGCCTCGCCGTCGTCCCGCTGTTCGCGGGGTTCGACCTCGTGACCGGCGGCGGCCGGATCTTCTCCTACGACGTGACGGGCGGTCGCTATGAGGAGACCGCCTTCCACTCCGTCGGCTCCGGCTCGCTGTTCGCGCGCGGCGCACTGAAGAAGCTCTACCGCAACGACCTCTCCGAGTCCGACTGCGTCATGGCGATCATCCAGGCGCTGTACGACGCCGCCGACGACGACTCCGCGACCGGCGGGCCCGACCTCACCCGGCGCATCTTCCCGGTCGTCCACGTGATCACCGCCGACGGTGGCCGCCGGCTCTCCGACGACGAGGTCGCCGACATCGCCGACCGGATGATCGCCGGCCGGATGGAGCGCCCCGACGGACCCCAGGCGGCCGTGTCATGAGCATGCCTTTCTACGTCTCGCCCGAGCAGCTGATGAAGGACCGCGCCGACTACGCGCGCAAGGGCATCGCCCGCGGGCGCTCGGTGGTCGCGGTCCAGTACGCCGACGGCGTGTTGTTCGTCTCCGAGAACCCCTCCCAGGCGCTGCACAAGGTCTCCGAGATCTACGACCGGATCGCCTTCGCCGCGGTCGGCAGGTACAACGAGTTCGAGAACCTCCGCATCGCCGGCGTACGCCTCGCCGACATGCGCGGCTACTCCTACGACCGTCGCGACGTGACCGGCCGCGGCCTGGCCAACGCCTACGCCCAGACGCTCGGCACGATCTTCTCCAGCGGCGGCGAGAAGCCGTACGAGGTGGAGCTGTTCGTGGCCGAGATCGGCGACAGCCCGGAGGACGACCAGGTCTACCGGCTGACGTACGACGGCCAGGTCGCCGACGTGCACAACTACGCCGTGATGGGTGGCGCGGCCGATGTCGTCGCGACGTACCTCGAGGAGCGCTACAGCCCCGGCGCCTCTCTCGTGGACGCCATCTCCCTCGCGGTCGGCGCGCTCGGCCACACCGAGGAGGGTGACCGGGTGATCCCCGACGAGGACCTCGAGGTCGCTGTCCTCGACCGGACTCGCAGCCAGCCCCGGAAGTTCAGCCGGATCCTGCCGGCCCGCCTCCGCGAGCTGCTGGGCGACCGTGGCCCGACCGAGCCGAACCCCGAGCCCGAGGTCGAGTCCTCGGTACCGGCCGCCGGCCCCGAGAGCCCACCGTCCCCGCCGCCGACGGTCACGCCGTCCTCGGACGACGACCCCCCGATCGCCCCACCCGCCTGACCGAGCTTGCTGGGCGTTTCTGCCGCTTCCTGGGGGTTGCAACCCCCAGGAACGTCCGCGATACCCGGTTAACCGGGTGTCACGACCTCCCGGGCCACACGCCCCTCACACCGGCAGGTCGACCTCGAGGGAGGTGGGGTGGGGGACGGAGCCGTCGGTGAGCTCGAGGACGCGGGAGATGTCGGGGCGCTGGGCGAGGTGGTCGCGGTACCCGAGCTCGGAGAGGGAGACGTAGTCGAAGCCCTGGTCGATCAGGCCGCCGCGCAGGGCGACGGTCGCGCCGTCGGCGACCAGCAGGCCGTGCACGCACGACCCTGAGACCCGGCGGCGCAGCGTGTACACGTGCCGCATCAGGCGGTCCAGGGCCGGCACGTCCACGGCAGTGGGCGCGAGCGCGACGACGACGAGGTCGCCGGGGTGCATCCGGCCCAGCGGCCGGGTGGCCACGCCGACCAGGTCGACGGTCGACCGGGCGTCGAGAGGCACCTGCGCCCCGACGTACCTCCCGGCGTCCGGGGAGAAGGTCACGGCGTACCCGAACGGCTCCAGCCGGCCCGGTCCCGACATCAGCCACTTCTCGACCGAGCTGACGGGGCCCAGCGGCGCGACCTCGTACGTGCGGCGTGTCCCCGCCACGTCCGGGCCGTAGGTGCCCAGCCAGCGCTGGAGGCGCAGCAGCTCGTGCGGCCGCTCGGCGTGCGGGAACCGCCACCGCCGCTGCACCTCGTTCAGCAGGTCCATGCGGCCTCGGACGGGGAACGCGTCGAGCGTGTACGACGGCAGCTGGAGCAGCTCGTGCACCTTGTTGCGGTTGCCGACGTCGTCCCAGTAGCCGAAGCAGCCCTTGCGGTCGTCGGGATGCCTGGCCCGGACGTGCTCCGCGAGCGCGCGGAACACCGGATGGTCGGGCGCGCCGAGGTAGAGCGGAGGCGCCAGCAGGAAGCTCCCGGCCGTCACCCAGCTGTCGACCACGAGGTGCAGGTCGGCCAGTCGCTCCGCGACGTTGGTGGCGGGCAGGAACCACTGCGACGACAGCTCGTGCACGATCCAGGGCGGCTCGACGCTCAGCGGACTCGCGACGCTCACGGGGTCATGGTCCGCCTCCGCGCTGGGCCGCGAGGCGGATCCGGCAAGACGGGCGCACCGGCTTGGACCACCCGCAGGCACCCGCGCCGTAGGCTGACCTCGTGGACCGGCGGATCTTCGGCATCGAGAACGAGTACGGCGTCACGTGCACGTTCAAGGGCCAGCGCCGGCTGAGCCCCGACGAGGTCGCCCGCTACCTCTTCCGCAAGGTCGTCAGCTGGGGCCGCAGCAGCAACGTCTTCCTCCGCAACGGCGCCCGCCTCTACCTCGACGTGGGCAGCCATCCCGAGTACGCCACGCCCGAGTGCGACGACATCGCGGAGCTCGTCACGCACGACAAGGCGGGGGAGCGGGTCCTCGAGGGGCTGCTCCTCGACGCCGAGCAGCGGCTCCACGACGAGGGCATCGCCGGCGAGATCTACCTGTTCAAGAACAACACCGACTCGGCCGGCAACTCCTACGGCTGCCACGAGAACTACCTCGTCAGCCGCTCCGGCGAGTTCAGCCGCCTGGCCGACGTGCTGATCCCGTTCCTGGTGACCCGGCAGATCATCGTCGGCGCCGGCAAGGTGACGCAGACGCCGCGCGGGGCGTCGTACGCCGTATCCCAGCGGGCCGAGCACATCTGGGAGGGCGTCTCCAGCGCCACCACGCGGTCGCGGCCGATCATCAACACCCGCGACGAGCCGCATGCCGACGCCGAGAAGTACCGCCGCCTGCACGTCATCGTCGGCGACTCCAACATGAGCGAGACCACCACCATGCTCAAGGTGGCCTCCTGCGACCTGGTGCTCCGGATGATCGAGGAGGGGGTCGTCATGCGCGACCTGACCCTCGAGAACCCGATCCGCGCCATCCGCGAGATCTCGCACGACATGACGGGCCGTCGTACGGTCCGGCTCGCCAACGGCCGCGAGGCCAGCGCGCTCGACATCCAGCACGAGTACCTCTCCAAGGCCCGCCAGTTCGTCGACCGCCGCGAGATCTCCTCCCCGGTGCTCGACCAGGCGCTCGACCTGTGGGAGCGGGGCCTCAAGGCGGTCGAGTCCGACGACCTGGGCCTGGTCGACCGCGAGATCGACTGGGTCATCAAGTGGAAGCTCATCGAGCGCTACCGCGCCAAGCACGGCCTGCCGCTCGGTCACCCCCGGATCGCCCAGCTCGACCTGGCCTACCACGACATCCACCGCGGCCGGGGCCTCTACTACCTGCTCGAGAAGCGCGGCGCGGTGGCCCGGGTGACCTCCGACCTGAAGATCTTCCAGGCCAAGTCGGTGCCGCCGCAGACCACCCGCGCGCGCCTGCGGGGCGAGTTCATCCGCAAGGCCCAGGAGCGCCGCCGCGACTTCACCGTCGACTGGGTGCACCTCAAGCTCAACGACCAGGCCCAGCGCACCGTGCTCTGCAAGGACCCCTTCCGCGCGTACGACGAGCGGGTCCAGCGCCTCATCGACGGCATGTAAGTCACCCCACGAAGTCCCGGGGTGCTCGAACCTCATGAGTCGATCGGTAGGGTGACCGGGCACTTCTGAACCGAACTCTCGAGGAACCCCTGTGTCTCGTACCGCCCGACGGCTCGCGCATGCGCGTGTGCTGGCCGCCCCGCTCCTGCTGGCCCTGCTGACGACCGGCCTCGCCGGCTGCGGCGACGACGACGGCGGCACCGACGCCGCGTCCGGCGGCGGCCTGGACACCGTGACGATCGAGGGCGCCATCGGCACCTCGCCGAAGGTCACCTTCGGCGGCAGGGTCGACGTCTCCAAGGTGGAGACCAAGACGATCATCACCGGCGACGGCCCGAAGGTCGGGGCCGACGACCAGGTGCTCACCCACCTCTGGATCGGCAACGGGTTCACCCAGAAGAAGGCCCTCGACACCTACGAGGACAAGAAGCCCGAGCTGATCACCATCAACGACCAGGTCGGCAAGGTGTTCCGCGACGCCATGGAGGGCCAGACCATCGGCTCCCGGGTGGCGGTGGCCGCGCCGGCGGCGGACGCCTTCGGTGAGGGCGGCAACCCCGGTCTCGGCATCGGCAACGAGGACAGCGTTGTCGTCGTCGTCGACCTGGTGAGCGGCGTGCTCGACGCGCCGCAGGGCACCGACAAGGACGCGCCGTCCTGGACGCCCGAGATCGTCGAGAAGAAGGACGTGCCCGACAGCCTCGACTTCAGCGGCACCCCTGAGCCGTCTCCGCGGCTGCGGATCGCTCCGCTCGTGCAGGGTGACGGGGCCACGGTGGAGAAGGGCCAGACGATCGTCGTGGACTACCTGGGTCAGGTGTACGGCGGGGACGCGCCGTTCGACTCGAGCTTCTCGCGCGGCGAGCCGACGTCCTTCCAGATCGGCGTCGGTGCCGTGGTGAAGGGCTGGGACCAGGCGCTCGTCGGCAAGGCCGTCGGCAGCCGGGTGCTGCTGTCCATCCCGCCGGACCTCGGCTACGGCGAGAACGGCAACAAGGACGCGGGCATCAAGGGCACCGACACGCTCTACTTCGTGGTCGACATCCTGGCCGCGGGCTGACGGGTCAAGCAGGCTGGCTGCATGAACGGCACGGACGCGCAGGCATCGTCGAGCAGGAAGAGCGAGCGGCTCCTCAACCTGCTGATCATGCTGCTCGTCCAGCGGCACTACGTCTCCAAGGAGCGGATCCGGACGATCCTGTACGCCGACTCCAGTCGCGACGCCTTCGAGAAGATGTTCGAGCGCGACAAGGAGGAGCTGCGCAGCCTCGGCGTGCCGATCGAGGTCGGCAGCATCGACCCGCTGTTCGACGACGAGCCGGGCTACCGGATCAAGCCGGACGAGTTCGCGCTCCCCGACATCCGGCTCGCGGCCGACGAAGCAGCGGTCGTGGGTCTCGCCACCCGGGTGTGGGAGCACGCGCGCCTCGCCGAGGCGACGACGGACGCGGTCCGCAAGCTGACGGCGGCGGGCGTCGAGGTGGACGTCTCCGCGCTGGACATCGTGGAGCCGCGCCTCTCCGCCGACGAGCCGGCGTTCGACGTGTTCTGGGATGCCACCCAGCAGCGCCAGGCCGTCGAGTTCGACTACCAGCGCCCGGGCTACCCGCAGCCGCTCCAGCGTCACCTCCAGCCGTGGGGCGTGGTCCGCCACGCCGGCCGGTGGTACGTCCTCGGCCTCGACACCGACCGCGGTGAGGAGCGGGTCTTCCGCCTCTCCCGCGTGGTCGGCGACGCGCGCAAGATCGGCGCACCGGCGTCGTACGACGTCCCCGACGGCCTCGACCTGCGCGAGACGACCCGCCGCCTGGCGCCCCAGCCCGCGGTGGTGGAGGCGACCGTGCTCGTCCGCAAGGGGGCTGGTGCGACCCTGCGCCGGGCCGCCGCGAGCGTGGAGCCCGACGTGCCGGGGCCGGACACCGACAGCCCGTGGGACCGCGTGGTGATCCGCCGCGATCGCCTCGACGAGGAGTTGCTGGCCCTCGGGCCCGACGCCGTCGTGGAGTCGCCGGCCGAGCTGCGCGAGGAGATCGTCTCCCGGCTGCGGGCGACGGTCGGGGCGGCGTAGTCGTGCAGCCCCCTCAGAGGAGACCCCAGAAGTCCGCCGCCAGCGGCGCCAAGGACCAGGTCGCCCGCCTGCTCACCCTGGTGCCGTACCTCCACTCGCACCCCGAGGTGCGCCTCGACGAGACCGCCGCGGCGGTCGGGAGCACCCCCGAGCAGGTGGTCAAGGACCTCGGCGTGCTGTTCATGTGCGGCCTGCCCGGCGGCTTCCCCGACGACCTGATCGACGTGGACCTGGACGCGCTCGGGGACCCCGAGGAGGAGGGTGGGCTGCGCCTGGGCGGCGTGATCCGGATCTCGAACGCCGACTACCTGGCCCGTCCGCTGCGGCTGAGCCCCACGGAGGCCTCGGCCATCATCGTGGCGCTCCGTGCGCTCCGGGGAAGTGCCGGCGAGGACACCCGCGAGGTCGTGGACCGAGCCCTCGCCAAGCTGGAGGCCGCCGCCGCCGCCCAGACCGGCGGCACCCCGCTGGTCGAGCCGGGCGAGGACGACGACGCCGCGACTCGCACGCCTGCGCGTGTCCCTGGAGAGCGCCGTGGCCCGCGGCCGGCAGGTCCGGCTGACCTACTACGTCCCCGCCCGCGACGAGGAGTCCGAGCGGGTGGTCGACCCGCGCGGCGTGGTCACCTCCGCCGGCGCGGCGTACCTCGACGCGTGGTGCCACAGTGCCGAGGCGCCGCGCCTGTTCCGGCTCGACCGGATCCACGAGGCGGTGGTGCTCGACTCGCCGATCGAGACGGCTCCCGAGCCTCCTCGCGACCTCTCCGACGGGCTCTTCCAGCGCTCCCAGCAGACCACTCTGGTGACCCTCGCGCTGCAGCCGCAGGCCCGCTGGATGGTGGAGTACTACCAGGTGGAGGACGTCCGCGCCGGGAGTGACGGGACCATCGAGGTCGACATGCTGGTGGCCGACGAGCGCTGGCTGCGCCGGCTGCTGATGCGGCTGGCGCCGGCCGCCCGCGTCGTGTCACCCCCCGAGCTCGATGCCGACTTCCGGGCAACTGCACAGCGAACACTCAGCCTGTACCAGTCCGAGGCCTGACCAAACCGGCGTAGACTCGGCTCCGAACAACACCAACGTGAGGAACTTTGTGATGCTGCCCCAGATCGCGGGCCTCGGCCCCGGCGAGATCGCTCTCATCCTGGCCGTCCTGGTCCTGCTCTTCGGCGCTTCCAAGCTGCCGGAGCTGGCGCGCGGGAGCGGCCGGGCGCTGCGCATCTTCAAGGCCGAGACCAAGGGCCTCATGGACGACGACGACGAGGACGTGAAGCCTCAGCGTTCCCCGGAGCAGCGCGAGATCCAGGCGAACCCTCCGACCCTCGACGCCGAGACCGAGCGGCAGGCCGCCGAGCGTCGCGCGGCCGAGCACCGCGACGACCCGGCCTGACCAGCCGCAGGTAGCCCGCCTTGTCAACCGTCGGGTGGGTCTTCGAGCTTCTGCGTGGCAAGCCCAAGTACGCCGTCGGCCCCGACGGCCGGATGGCGCTCACCGACCACTTGCGAGAGTTCCGGGCCCGGCTGATCCGCTCGGCGATCGTGCTCGTCGTCGCGTTCATCGCCGCGCTGTTCTTCTACAACCAGCTCCTCGACGTCGTCGCCGCGCCGTACCGCGACGCCGTCGGCACGCTGCAGGAGGAGAACTCCGAGCTGGTGGCCAACGGCATCAGCGCCGGCCTGATGCTCCAGCTCAAGCTCTGCGGGGTGGCCGCGGTCGTCGTCTCCGCGCCGTACTGGCTCTACCAGATCTGGGCGTTCATCGTCCCCGGCCTGCACGCCCACGAGAAGAAGTGGTCGCGGGTGGTCGCGGCGATCGCCGGGCCGCTGTTCTTCGGTGGCGTCGCCCTGGGCTACTACATCCTGCCCAAGGGCCTCTCGGTGCTGATCGCGTTCGTGCCGGACGACGTGCAGAACCTGGTCGACTTCGGCGCGTACTTCTCCTTCGTCACCCGGATGCTGCTGATCTTCGGCGTGGCCATGGAGATCCCGTTCTTCGTCATCCTGCTGAACCTCGCCGGCATCGTCTCCGGCCGGGCGCTGGGCCGCTACCGCCCGTGGATCATCATCGGCACGTTCGTGTTCGCGGCCGTCGCCACCCCCTCGACCGACCCGTTCTCGATGCTGATGCTGGCCATCCCGCTCCTCGTGCTCTTCATCGTGGCCGAGATCGTGGCCCGGCTCGTGGACCGGGCGCGGGGACGCGGCCAGAACAGCACGGACCAGTGGAACGACGACGAGGTCTCCCCGATCTGATGCGCCCGATCTGATGGACATGCCTGTGGATCCCTTCGACCTGCCCGACTGGCTGGGCGAGGGCGAGGTGACGTGGGCGCCCGAGCACGGCATCCACGACCGCCACCTGGTGGCCGGCACCCTGACCGCCGGCGAGGGCGAAGGGTTGCCGTGCGACCTGCTCGCGGTGGACGAGGCGTACCCGAAGCCGGTGGCCGACGACGAGCTGCGTCACCAGGCGCACCAGGCCTGGCGGCACGGGCAGGTGCTGCTCGTCTCCGACGACGACCGGCTGACGCTCGCCGTCCCCGGCACCACCTTCACCGCCGAGCGTGTCCTGGAGGCCGTCGAGCGGCTGGCCAAGGCGGTCGGCGCGCGTCCCGAGTCCTTCTCCGTGCTGCTGCGGCTGGGCGGCTAGGCGGGTCGACCGGGCAGGTCCTCTAGGCAGGTCCTCTGGGCAGGTCCTCTGGGCAGGTCTACTAGTGCGGGCCCACTAGGCTCACTGACGTGAGCGACCAGGCGCGGGAGATCGCCCTGCTCACCAACCCGACCTCCGGGAAGGGCCGCGGAGGACGGGTGCGCGACGCGGCGCTGGCGCGGCTGCGTGCCGGTGGGCTCGTGGTCCGCAACCTTGCCGGACGTGACGCGGTGGAGGCCCTGGACCTGGCTCGCCAGTGTGTGGCGGACGGCGTCGAAGCGCTGGTGGTCTGCGGCGGCGACGGGATGGTGCATCTCGGCGTCCAGGCGGTCGCCGGCACGTCGACGGCGCTGGGCATCATCCCGGCCGGCACGGGCAACGACGTGGCCCGCTACTTCGACCTGCCGCGCACCGACGCGCTCGCCGCCGCGGACGTCGTGCTCGCCGGACGGACACGAGTCGTCGACCTGGCCAGGAGCGGGGACAAGTACTTCGTCACCGTGATGGCGGCCGGCTTCGACGCGATCGTCAACGAGCGGGCGAACCGGATGACCTGGCCCAAGGGCCAGATGCGCTACAACATCGCCACCCTGGCCGAGCTGCGCACGTTCAAACCGCTCTCCTACGCCCTCGACCTCGACGGCGAGCACCGCTGCCTCGAGGCGATGCTCGTCGCGGTCGGCAACGGGCCGTCGTTCGGGGGCGGCCTGCGCATCACCGAGGGAGCCTTGCTCGACGACGGCATGCTGGACGTGGTGATCATCAAGCCGATGAGCAAGGCGGGTCTCGTGCGCACCTACCCGAAGCTCTTCAAGGGCACCCACGTGACCCACCCGCAGTACGAGCACCACCGGGTGCGCAGCGTCACCGTCGCTGCCCCCGGGATCGTGGCGTACGCCGACGGGGAGCGGTTCGGCGCCCTGCCCATCACCGTCGACTGCGTGCCCGGAGCGCTGACGGTTCTCTCATGACCGACCCCTCCCCGGCGGAGCGCTACGCGTCGTACGCCGCAGACCGACGGCACCCGGTGCTGCGCGACTTCGCCGCGGCGTACCCCTTCGAGCTCGACGGCTTCCAGGTCGAGGCCTGCCGCCGGATCGAGGACGGTCACGGCGTGCTGGTGGCGGCGCCGACCGGCTCGGGCAAGACCGTGGTGGGGGAGTTCGCCGTCCACCTCGCGCTGGCCACCGGGCGCAAGTGCTTCTACACGACCCCGATCAAGGCGCTCTCCAACCAGAAGTTCCACGACCTGGTCGAGCGCTACGGACCCGACCAGGTCGGCCTGCTGACCGGCGACAACACCATCAACGGGGAGGCGCCGGTCGTGGTGATGACGACCGAGGTGCTGCGCAACATGCTGTACGCCGGGTCCCGCACCCTGCTCGGCCTCGGGTTCGTGGTGATGGACGAGGTGCACTACCTCGCCGACCGGTCCCGCGGCGCGGTCTGGGAGGAGGTGATCATCCACCTCCCCGAGTCGGTGGCGCTGGTCTCCCTCTCCGCGACCGTATCCAACGCCGAGGAGTTCGGCGAGTGGCTGCAGACGGTGCGCGGGGACACCTCGACGATCGTCGAGGAGCGGCGGCCGGTGCCGCTCTACCAGCACGTCATGGTCGGCAAGCGGCTGCTCGACCTGTTCGCGTCCTCCGACATCGACGCGGCGGCAGGGTTCGTGAAGGAGGGCGCCCCGGTCAACGACGAGCTGGTCAAGCTGGCGCGCGACGACTGGGCGAGCTCCCGCATCCGGGACCGGCGCTCGCCGCGGGACAAGCGCGGCAAGGGTGCCCCGCGAGGCGCCCAGGGCGGTCGTCGCCAGGTCGGCAACGGCCGTCGTGTGTGGATCCCGAGCCGGGTCGACGTCGTCGACCGCCTGGACCGGGACGGGTTGCTGCCCGCGATCGTGTTCGTGTTCAGCCGGGTGGGCTGTGACGCGGCGGTCCAGCAGTGTGCGCGGGCGAACCTGCGGCTGAACTCGCCCGAGGAGCGCGACCAGGTCCAGGCGTACGTCGAGCAGGCGACCCGGCACCTGCCGGCCGACGACCTGCTCGTGCTCGGCTACCACGACTTCCTCGACGCCCTGGCCCGCGGCATCGCCAGCCACCACGCGGGCATGCTGCCGGCGTTCAAGGAGATCGTCGAGGAGCTGTTCACGCGCGGGCTGGTGAAGGTCGTCTTCGCCACCGAGACGCTGGCCCTGGGCATCAACATGCCCGCAAGGACCGTCGTCATCGAGAAGCTGGACAAGTGGAACGGCGAGACGCACGCCGACATCACGCCGGGGGAGTACACCCAGCTGACCGGCCGCGCCGGGCGCCGTGGCCTCGACGTCGAGGGTCACGGGGTGGTGCTCTGGCAGCCGGGCATGGTCCCGAGGGAGCTCGCCGGCCTCGCGTCCACCCGCACCTACCCGCTCCGGTCGAGCTTCGCGCCGTCGTACAACATGGCCGTCAACCTGGTGCACCAGTTCGGCCGCGAGCGGGCGCGCGAGCTGCTGGAGCTGTCGTTCGCCCAGTTCCAGGCGGACAAGGCCGTCGTGGGGTTGGCCCGGCAGCTGCGGAAGGCGGAGGTGGCGCTGGACGGGTACGCCGAGGCGGCGACCTGCGACCGCGGTGACTTCATGGAGTACGCCCGGCTGCGTCACCAGGTCTCCGAGCTCGAGAAAGGCGCCGCCAAGGCGCGCCGGGCCGACCGGCGCGAGGAGGCCGTCCGCTCGCTGGAGGACCTGAGGCCGGGCGACGTGATCGAGGTGCCGTCGGGCAAGTTCGCCGGGTACGCCGTGGTGATCGACCCGGGCGCGTCCGGTGACGGCCCGCGCCCGCTGGTGGTGACTGCCGAGCGCCAGGCGCGGCGGCTGAGCGTCACCGACTTCCCGACGCCCGTGGTCGCCCTGACCCGGCTGAAGGTGCCACGGAACTTCAGCAGCAGGAACCCGCAGATGCGCCGCGACCTCGCCTCCGCGTTGCGCACGCGCACGCACGGACTCGCCCCGCCCTATCCGCGGGTCGAGGAGGGCGGGCAACGCTCGTCACGGAACCAGCGGAACGGATCCAGCGACGAGGTCGAGGCGCTTCGGCGCGAGCTGCGCGCCCACCCCTGCCACGGCTGCCCCGACCGCGAGGACCACGCGCGGTGGGCCGAGCGGTGGTTCAAGCTCGACAAGGAGAGCCGCACCCTGCGGCGGCGCGTCGAGGAGCGCACGAACACCGTGGCCCGGCAGTTCGACCGGGTGTGCGAGGTGCTCACGGAGCTCGACTACCTGACCGACGACCCGGCGGACGTCCGGGTGACCGAACGCGGCCAGCGACTGATGCGGCTGTACTCCGACCTGGACCTCGTCACCGCCGAGGCGATCCGGTCGGGTGTCTTCGAGGACCTGCCGACCTCGGGGGTCGCGGCCGCGCTGTCGGTCCTGGTCTTCGAGGCACGGCGACCCGACGACGACGCGCCTCGTGTCCCCGGCGGACCCACCGGCCACGCGATCGAGGAGCTCGTCCGCATCGCCGGACGGGTGCAAGCGCTGGAGCGCCAGCATCGCCTCGACTTCACCCGGCTGCCCGACCTCGGCTTCGCCTGGGCGACCTACCGGTGGGCCGAGGGCGACGACCTCGACGAGGTGCTGGGCGTGACCGACTTGGCCGCGGGCGACTTCGTGCGCTGGATGAAGCAGGTCATCGACCTCGCCGGCCAGGTCGCCGACGCGGCCGGAGCGGGACCGGTCCGCGAGTCCGCACGGGACGTCGTACGGGCCCTTCGTCGTGGCGTGGTGGCCTACACCGCGGTGGAGTGACCGAACAAGCGCGCATCCCGGCTGCCGGCGCGAACCCGGTGTCCTCCCCGGGCGTCGTACCAGCAGGAGGTCCGCCATGATCCGCACGCTCGCCTTCGCCGCGGTCGCCACGCTGCTCCCGATGCACGCCCCGCCGGCCCCGGCCGTCGCCGCGGCCACGACGGCGATCAGGGTGGTTCGCGAGTACGGCGACGGGCCGGTGACCGTCCCGCGTGGCGTGGGCCGCGTGCAGCTGCTCTTTCACGGACAGAAGGGCGACAAGGTCCGCCTCCAGCCCGACGACGGCTGCCCCGTCGACCTGCGCGCGGTGGGTGGTGCCGCCCTGCCGACGCCGCTCGGCGGGCTCTGGCGGCTCCCTGCCAAGGCACGGTACGTGTTCACCTACAGCGGCTGCCACCTGAGGTACCGGCACCGCCTCCAGCTGGAGAAGCTGGTCGTGCATCGGGTGGTGGTCGACGGCCGCTCCGTTCGGCTGCCCGCGCGGCGTGGTTACCTCCAGGCCGTGGCCCTGCGCGTCCCGACAACGGGTCGTGTCCAGCTGGCCCCGACCAGCACCAAGCAGTACGGGGTGTGGAACGAGGTGTTCTTCCCCGACCTGAGCCGGTACAACGTCGGTGGCGGCCCCGACTTCCCGGAGTCCGAGGCGCTCTTCTTCGAGGCTGGGCACCGGATCTTCAACTTCTTCGGTGCGCTGCCTCTGAGCACGTCGTCGTCATCGATGGTGTGGCCGGGGCAGAGGTTGCTGGTGGTCACCGTGGACCGGATCCGCGTGCGCGCGACGTCGGCCATCCGGGTCGCCACGACGGTCGACGGCGCGCCGCTGACCATCACCAACGGTGACCGTGCGCTCCGCGAGACGCAGGTGGAGTTCGACGGCACGGCCGACCAGTGGGTGACCCTGGAGCGAACCGGCGAGTCGGCCGACTCGGACTACCGGTTCCCGATGCTGCTGGACCCGAACGGTGACCAGGTGCTCCCCCCGCCGCTCCTGTACCAGCCGTTCTGGCAGCTGCCGGTCACCGGGCACTATCGGGTGATGGTGCCCACGACGAAGGCCGGCTTCACGGCTGGCGTCCGGATGCGCGCCGTGCGGGTGGTGGACCAGCCGATGCCGCTCGACGGTTCACCGCTGACGCTCAGCGCGACGACGCCGGGGGAGTGGGTGCTGGCCACGTTCTCCCTCGCACAGTACGACCTCCGCCGGCTGCACCTCGAGGCCGCGACCATGACGGGTGACTGGCAGGCGGTGGCCAACGTCGACGGGCGGTACCAGTGCTACGGGAGTCCCAACGACTGCGGGTCGTTCAGCTACGGGACGGTCGACGCCACGCAGCCGGACTCGACCTCGTTCGGCGCCTGGCACCCCACAGGCGGCTGGGTCGTGGTGCTCGAACCGACGCCCGGCGTGCTGGGCCAGGTGACCGTCTCGCTGCAGCCGGGCTCCTACGGCTACCGGACGATCAGCCGTGGACTGAGCTAGCGGGTGCCCCGCACACGGTCGGTCTGCGGGGACGCGGCTCGAGTCTCGTTGTACCCGGGCGCACGCGCGGTGACGAGGACGAGGAGGCGCTTGCCCTGCTGGTGCTTCGTCACCCTGAACCGCCGGTGGGTCGCGCCCTGGATGGCTCGGCCGTCGGCGTACCACTGGAACGTCCTCGCCACCGGACCGGGTGACCACCGCCCGGCGTGCCCGGTCAGCAGCCGTCCCACGCGTGGCGTGCCGTCGATGCTCGGGGCGATCCGGTTGACCACGGGCGGCGGCGGGAGGACGACCGGCGGGTCCGGGGCGCCGATGACGACCTCGAGGCCGTCGACGTGCTGGTCGGCACCGAGCACGAGGGTGCTCGCGGACAAGGAGGACGTCTGGTCGATCCAGAAGTCCGTCCCCACCCCCGGGATGCTGAACTCCAGCTTGTAGGTCGCTGCGGGCAACCGGTCGATCGCGAAACGGCCTTCGGCGTCGGCTTGGTAGTAGTCGCCGAGGTAGACGTAGGCGTAGGGGCCCTGGGCCGCCGACAGCCTGATCCGTCCGTCGGGAGCCGGTCGGCCGTCGCTGGAGGTGATCCGGCCGGAGATGCTGGATGCCGGCTCGAGCAGGGCGTCCGCGCCGCGGGTGACCTCGTCGCGCGTCACAGGCACCCAGTCGGAACCGGTCACGCTCGGGTGGTTGTCGTAGTACTCGGTGGCGTACGCACGACTTGGGTCGATGAACCGCACCGAGTAGTAGTCGTTCTCCGCGATGTCATCGATTCGGTACCGACCCCGTGAGTTCGTGAACGCCCGGCCCACGACCTCGTACTCGAAGCTGTTGTTGTAGATCACCTCGACCCTGATGCCACGGAGGGGCGCTCCGACCAGGTCGGTGACGCGGCCGGCGATGCTGCCGGGGTTCACCGTCGCGGCCATTCCCGGCGGCGTGACAAGGACGGGCCCGAGCAAGGCGGTGGGCAGGAGCAGGGCGAGTACATGGCGTCGGGACATGGCGGCCTCCTGCCTGTACGACGCCCAGTCGGGCGTCGCGGTTCGGCGCGTCAGCCGGCGAGCACGTCGATGAGACGCGGGACGGCGCTGCCGAGGTTGTAGTGCTCGGCCAGCTTCTCGAGGTGCTGGGGGTGGGCCGGCTTGGTGGGCAGCGTCGCGTCGTACCGGCCGAGCTCGATGTCGCGGGCGACCTCGACCACCTTCGGGGCGACCAGCAGGTAGTCCTCGGCGGCCAGGATCTTCTTGCGGGGGCTGGGGGCCATGTCGGACTCGGGGTCCTCCGCGGCGGCGACGATGCCGCGCAGGTCGCCGTACGTGAGGAGCAGCGCTGACGCCGTCTTCTCGCCGACGCCGGCCACGCCGGGGAGTCCGTCGCTGGCGTCGCCGCGCATGGTGGCGAAGTCGGCGTACTGGCTGGGGAGCACGGAGTACTTCTCGACGACGACGTGGTCGGTGATGCGCTCGTGGTTGCCGACGCCGCGGGCGACGTACAGGATCCGGACGCCGCTCTTGTCGTCGACGAGCTGGAACAGGTCGCGGTCGCCGGTGACGACGTCGACCGGCATGTCGGCCTGGGTGGCGAGGGAGCCGATGACGTCGTCGGCCTCGTAGCCGTCCTTGCCGATCACGCAGATGCCGAAGGCCTCGAGGACGGCCTGGATGATCGGCACCTGGACCTCGAGCGGGTCGGGCACCTCCTCGACGTACGGGTGGTCGCCCTTGACGACGTACTCGACGCGGTGGCTCTTGTAGCTCGGCACCAGGTCCACGCGCCACTGCGGACGCCAGTCGTTGTCCCAGGCGCAGACGAGGTGGGTGGGGCGGTACTGGCCGACCAGGCGGCTGATGAAGTCGAGCAGCCCGCGGACGGCGTTCACGGGAGTGCCGTCGTCGGCCAGGATCTCGGGGATCCCGAAGAACGCCCGGAAGTACAGGCTCGCGGTGTCCAGGACCATCATCCGCTGGTCGGTTTTCACCCGCGCATCGTGCCACGTTGCTGACTAGTCTTCCGCTGTGGAGAAGACCGATCGAAAGATCCTCGCGCTGTTGGCGGCTGACGGGCGCATGTCTTTCACCGACCTCGGCAAGGCCACCGGACTCTCCACCTCCGCCGTCCACCAGCGCGTGAAGCGGCTGGAGCAGCGCGGCATGATCCGCGGGTACGTCGCGACGGTCGACCACGAGCAGATGGGCCTGCCCCTGACGGCGTTCGTCTCGATCACCCCCATCGACCCCTCCGAGCCCGACGACTACCCCGACCGACTCCGCGGCGTACAAGAGATCGAGTCGTGCTGGTCGGTCGCCGGCGACGAGTCCTACATCCTCAAGGTACGGGTAGCCACCCCCAGCGCCCTCGAGGACCTTCTCGCCCGCATCCGCGGCGCCGCCAACGTCAGCTCCCGCACCACCATCGTCCTCTCCACCCCCTACGAGAACCGCCCCGTGTCGTAGGGGCCTGCGGTTGGGATACCCGCTCGAGCGGGTATCCCAGACGATTGGCGTCGTTGCAACGACGCCAATGCGGCAGGAACGACGCCAAAGGTTGGCGCTCAGGCCGGCCGGGGAGCCCGGGAAGCCAGCAGTCGATTGATGCGCCGCGCCAGGATCAGTGGCCGGGCGAGATCCGTCCACGTGATTCTGATGCAGACCCAGCCGGTCAAGGCGCAGATGACCTCCTCGCGACGCTTCTCCCGCAGCAGGAAGGCGTCGAGCGATTCTCCTTCCCGTCGCATGGTGAGGTACTTGAGCTTGCCGTCCATCTCCCCGAACACTCCGTACTTTGCCCACAGGAAGTCGACACGCCCGACGAGGCGTCCCGCTTCGTCGAACACATCGACCTGCGGCTCTGGGCGTGGAATGTGCTCGTGCCAGAACAGATACAGGGCACGCGACTCCGCCACCGACTCGATGCGAGACTCTGCGAGCCGCTTGACCAGTTCGGTGGTCAGGGACCTCGGCCACAAGCGCGTGGCATCCGTGTGAGCGTCGAGCTCGGCACTGGACACCTCACCTCGATGGAGAAGGCTGTTGGCGACGGTCAACGCCGGCTCGACCCCGGCGATCGTGCAGGTTTCGGCGACTGCACGGGGAGCCGTCGTCACACGAACGCCGTTACGGAGGATGACCTCATCCTCAAAGAGCCTGCCGCGGTGGTGAACCACTCCGTGCTCTCGCCGCCCGGACTTGCCGTCCGTGCGCGTCAGGTGAACCTCGTTGAGGTCGAAGCCCCAAGTCTCGGCGCCAGACTCGATGGCTGAAGAGACGTGCGACAGGGCAGCAGACGGGTGGGCAGTCAGTAGCACCGCGCGGCAGAGCACCCGATGCCGGTCCTCAGGCGACAGGGATCGCCACCGATCTCCCGACGTGTAAGCGCCGCGTCGTACCCGCACCCAATCGCCCGCGCGAACCAGTTTGGCGATCTGCTTGTCGTTGTAGCCCTCGGCCAGCGCGTCACGGCGCAGCCACACGACTCCGTCGAGCGGAACCTGCTCCTTCATGCGAAGGACATCCCCCTTGGACGCGAGCCGAAACAGCGGACTCGTCAGCCTGTGGAAAGGCGCTGTGTCGAGCGATCTTCGGCGTCGTTCCTGCCTGTTTGGCGTCGTTGCAACGACGCCAAACGTCCGGGATACCCGCTCGAGCGGGTATCACTGCCGCAGCGTGCCGCGCCCCTCAGTAGGCCTGGAGGGCGGCGGTACGGCGGCTCGCCTCGGCGACCTCGGCGGCCTTGAGGGCGGACTCGTCGAGGTTGCCGTGCTGCTGCCACCACTGCTGGCCGGCGGCGGGGAGGGTGTGGATCGGGTCGTAGTACTCGTACGTACGCGACAGGGCCTCGGGGTCGGTGGCCTCGATCGAGGTGCGGTAGTTCTTGGTCCAGTAGGAGATGCCGCGCTCGGTGTCGTAGTCGGCGATCTGGTGGACCCAGCGCTTCCCGACGAACGGGACGTCGCACACGATGCGCGGCGTGGCGAACCCGGGCAGGTAGCCCATGATCGCGTGCTGGAGCTTCTGGGCGTCGGAGACCGAGATCCGCCAGTGCTCGGAGTAGGGGATCATGTCGCACATGTAGAAGTAGTACGGCATGATCTGCGCGCCATCGAGCAGCGCGAAGCAGAGGTCGAGCAGCGCGTGCGGGTCGGCGTTCACGCCGTTGAGGATCACGCCCTGGTTGCGTACGTCGCGGATGCCGGTGTCCAGCATCGTGCGGGCCGCCTTCGCGACCAGCGGCGTCACGGACTGCGCGTGGTTGACGTGGGTGTGGATCGCGATCGACACACCTCGCGAGCGCGCTATCGAGGAGACGCGTGACATCCCGGCGACCACGTCGTCCTGCAGCCAGTGCTGGGGGAGACCCATCAGCGCCTTGGTCGCCAGGCGTACGTCGCGGATGTTCTCGATCTCGAGCAGCGAGGTCAGCCACGCCTCGAGGCGGGGCCACGGCATGTTGGCCACGTCGCCGCCGGACACGACGACGTCGCGTACCTGGGGAGTACGACGCAGGTAGTCCATCATCGACTCGAGCCGGTCGTTCGGCTTGCCGACGAACTTCAGCTTGTCGATGACCGCCGTGGAGTTGCCGACGAGGTCCATGCGCGTGCAGTGGCCGCAGTACTGCGGGCAGGTCGGCAGCAGCTCGGCCAGCACCTTGGTGGGGTAGCGGTGGGTCAGCCCCTCGGCCACCCACATGTCGTGCTCGTGCAGGGAGTCGCGGGTCGCGTGGGGGTGCGAGGGCCAGTCCGTACGACGGTCGCTGAACACCGGGATCATGTACTGCCGGACCGGGTCGGCGTAGAACGCGTCGGTCAGCGAGCCGGGGCCGCCGGGCGAGACGGCGGGCGCCATCGTGTTCATCATCTGCGGCGGGACGAGCATCGACATCGTCGCGCGCTCGGCCTGGTCGCGCTCGAGGTCGGCGTAGAACCGCTCGTCGACGAGGTCGCCGAGCAGCTCGCGCAGCTGCTTGACGTTCTTCACGCAGTGGGCGCGCTGCCACTGGACGGACTCCCACTCCTCGGTGGTGACGTCCTTCCAGCCGGGGAAGCGGGTCCAGTCCGGCTCCACCAGCTCGACGCGCTGGTAGGGGTACGGCTGCCCGGAGAACTGGGCCTCCGCGCGCTCGATAGACGTTTCGATGCTCACTGTGCCACTGTAGGTGGACGATCTCCGGTCTGTCCAAGCAACAGGCCGGAAATAATCCTGTCCAGGTCGACAATTCAAGGGGAATGACGTGCGCGCCAGCGATCCGACCGGGTTGCACCGGGTCCTGGACACGAGGGTGGTGCTGCCGCAGGCTGCCGACCGCCTCGACACCCGCAAGGAGCTGTGGCCCGACGAGGTGCGCGTCCGCGTGGAGCGCCTGAACCTCGACGCCGCCAGCTTCCGCCAGCTGGAACAGAAGCATCAGCACGACGGGGACGCCGTACGCCGCGAGGTCCTGGAGATCGTGCGGTCGCGCGGCAAGATGCAGAACCCCGAGACCGGTTCCGGCGGCATGCTCGTCGGCACCGTCGAGGAGGTCGGCCCCGAGTCGCCGCTCGGCCTGGACGTCGGCGACAAGATCGCCACCCTGGTCTCCCTCACCCTGACGCCGCTCGTCATCGAGGACGGCCTGGCGGACTGGGACGGCAAGACCGAGCAGGTGCCCGCCGACGGGTACGCCGTGCTGTTCGGCCGCTCGATCGCCGCCGTCATCCCCGACGACCTGCCGCAGGGCCTCAGCCTCGCCGTGATGGACGTCTGCGGTGCGCCGGCCATGACCAAGCGGATCGTGGCCCAGTACGCAGTGACACAGCCTGGGCCTGTCGTCGCCGTCATCGGCGGCGCCGGCAAGTCCGGCTCGCTCAGCCTGGCCGCCGCACGCGACGCCGGCGCGCAGCGCACGGTCGGCGTGGTCCCGACCGAGGAGGAGCGCAAGCTGCTCGAGGACGCTGGCGTGGCCGACGAGGTCGTCGTCGCCGACGCCCGCGACCCGATCGCGCTCCGCGACGCCGTGCACGCCACCGGAGGTGGTCTCGGACACGGGGCCGACGTCACCGTCGTCTGCGTCGACGTGCCCGGTTGCGAGGGCGGCGCGATCCTCGCCACCGCCGAGCGCGGCACCGTCATCTTCTTCTCGATGGCCACCTCGTTCTCCGCTGCCGCGCTCGGCGCCGAGGGCCTGGCGGCCGACGTGACGATGCTCGTCGGCAACGGCTACACGCCCGGCCACGCGGCGTACGCTCTGGAGCTGCTGCGCGGCGACGCCGGCGTCCGGGGGCTGTTCGAGCGGAGGTTGTGATGGCTGCCTCACAGGGCCAGCTGGGCCTCGACAGGGCCGACGTACGCCGCGCGCGGACGCTCGCACGCCAGGTCGGACGTCCCATCGTCAAGCTCGCCCAGCAGCACACCACCGTCTCGGTCGAGCGGGCCACGCTGAGGATGGCCGGCCTCGCCGGAGCCGATCCCGACGGCACGCCGTGGGTCAACCGGCTGCTCGACGTGGTGCGCGCCGACGTCGGCCTCGAGCACGGCGTCGCCCTGCCCGTCTGGCACGCGCTGCGGCGCGGCCACGCCGACGACCTCCTCACGCTGGCGCAGAAGGCCAGCGCCGGCTCCATCACCTTCGAGCTGCCCGACGGCAAGGACGCCACCGCGGCCGGCCGCGACGCCAAGCGAGCGGTGAGCAAGGGCATCAGGACCATCGACGCCAACCGCCGTGACCGCGAGCGGATGATCAAGAAGATCGGCGACGCCCCGCGCAAGCCGTGGATCTACCTGATCGTGGCCACCGGCGACATCTACGAGGACATCCCGCAGGCCCAGGCCGCGGCCCGCGAGGGCGCCGACATCATCGCGGTCATCCGGTCGACCGGACAGAGCCTGCTCGACTTCGTGCCGGAGGGCGCCACCCGCGAAGGCTTCGCGGGCACCTACGCCACCCAGGAGAACTTCCGCCTGATGCGCGCCGCCCTCGACGAGACGTCGAGGGAGCTCGGCAGGTACGTCCGGCTGACCAACTACGCCTCCGGCCTGTGCATGCCCGAGATCGCCACCCTGGCCGGACTCCAGCGGCTCGACATGATGCTGAACGACTCGATGTACGGGATCCTCTTCCGCGACATCAACCCGATCCGCACGTTCGTCGACCAGCGCTTCAGCCGCCAGGTCCACGCCCGCGCCGGCATCATCATCAACACCGGTGAGGACAACTACCTCACCACCGCCGACGCCGTCGAGGCCGCGCACACGGTGACGACCAGCCAGCTCCTCAACGAGTACTTCGCCAAGGAGGCCGGGCTCGAGGACTGGCAGCTCGGCCTCGGGCACGCCTTCGAGATCGACCCCGACATCCCCGACTCGTTCCGCCTCGAGCTGGCCCACGCGATGCTGGCCCGCGAGCTGTTCCCCGACGCGCCCTTGAAGTGGATGCCGCCCACCCGCCACATGACCGGCGACATCTTCAAGGGGTTCCTCCTCGACGGGTTCTTCAACCTCGTCGGGGCGCTGACCGGCCAGGGCATCCTGCTCGTCGGCATGATGACCGAGGCCGTCGTCACGCCGTGGATCTCCGACCGCGACCTGGCCCTGCAGAACGTCCGCTATGTCATGAACGCCGCCGGCAACCTGCACGAGGACTTCCGCCCGCGGCCCGACGGGTTCATCGCCAACCGCGCCCGCGAGGTGCTCGGCGAGAGCATCGACCTGCTCCAGCAGATCAAGGACGACAAGGACTCCGCGGGAGACCCGCCGCTGCTCGCCGCGATCGCCGACGGCACCTTCGGCCTGATGAAGCGGCCGCCGGACAAGGGACGTGGGCTCGAAGGCGTAGCCCGCAAGGCGCACGGTTACTACAACCCGGCGTCCGAGATCCTGGAGGGTTCATGAGGGGTCTCGACACGGGCTCGCCTAGCGGCTCGCCCGGCTCGACCAGCGACAGCACCGAGATCTTGGAGGGTTCATGAGGGGTCTCGACACGGGCTCGCCTAGCGGCTCGCCCGGCTCGACCAGCGACAGCACCGAGATCCTGGAGGGTTCATGAGGGGTCTCGACACGGGCTCGCCTAGCGGCTCGCCCGGCTCGACCAGCGACAGCACCGAGATCCTGGAGGGAGTGCAGTGAGCGGGGGCCCCATCCGACCGTACGGCGACACCACCGGCGACGGCATGGTGCAGCTCTCCTTCACCCTGCCCATCCAGCACTCCAAGATCGCCGAGGGTGCCGCGGTCCAGCTGGCCAACAAGATGGGCATGGACCCCGCGCTCGTCGTGCACGCCAAGCCGATGGGGGAGGGCTTCACCTTCTTCGTCGTCTACGGCCGGGTGAACCACCTGGTCGACCCGAGCACGGTCGAGGTCGTCGAGCGCGACTACCCGCTGCTGACGCCCAAGGAGGCCAACACCGCGATCAAGAGCGCGCTGCGGCGCCGCCTGGTCGTGGTGGGCGGTTGCATCGGCACCGACGCCCACACCGTCGGCATCGACGCGATCCTCAACATCAAGGGGTTCGCGGGCGAGAAGGGCCTCGAGTACTACCGCGAGCTCAAGGTCGTGAACCTCGGCGCCCAGGTCTCGGTGCCCCAGCTGGTCGAGCGCGCCCGTGAGGAGAAGGCCGACGCCGTCCTGGTCTCCCAGGTCGTCACCCAGCGCGACGCGCACCTGCTCAACACCCGCGAGATGTCGGCGGCCTTCCGCGAGTCCTACCCCGAGGACAAGCGCCCGCTGCTGATCGTCGGCGGCCCGCGCTTCGACGAGACGATGGCCGGCGAGCTCGGCGTCGACCGGGTCTTCACCCGCGGTACGACGCCGGGCGAGGTGGCGTCGTACCTCGTCCACCGCCTCGTCAACGAGAAGAAGAAGGCCGCCTGATGCCGGCAGAGGTCGGACGGAGAGTGGTGCACCGCCGCTACGTGCCGTACTCCCACGCCCACTACGCCGGCAACCTCGTCGACGGCGCCTACAGCCTCGGCCTGTTCGGCGACGTGGCCACCGAGATGTGCATCCTCACCGATGGCGACGAGGGACTGTTCGCGTCGTACTCCGACGTCCAGTTCAAGCAGCCCGTCCGCGCCGGCGACGTGGTGGAGATCGTCTGCGAGATCACCCGCGTCGGCACCCGGTCCCGGACCATGGACTTCAGCGTGCACGTCGTCGCCCGCGGAGCCGCCACCGAGGAGTCGCCCGGTGCCGCCGCCATGCTCGACGAACCGCTCCTCGCTACCACGGCGACGGGTGTCGTCGTGGTTCCTTGACGGCATTGGATCAACTGGTCTGAACCACCCCGGGTGTGTCGTCCGGCAACACGCCGTCCAGTGAGATTTCCGGTGAACTTCTGGTGACCAGACGCCCCTTGCTGACCTGCGAGTTTTCGAGTTCGCGCAGGTCAACAGACGGTTGACACTGCACGGCCGGCGAGTGAAGGTTCTGCGGTTCGCCCATGCAGATCGTGTCGGCGGACCGACGTCCGAGTGGCCGAGTCGAAAGGTGGGGGGCCACCCACCGGTTCGACGTGGTTCGCGGAGGTCGGTCCCGCCCCGCGATGGGTGAATCCGGGAGAGGCGCGGTTCGCCAGATAACTTCCCGCCCGCGACAGCCGGTCGCGGCTGGGTCGGTCCGAAGGACCAGCGCCTCTCCCGGTGCTCTGCAAGATCTGGTGGTCGAGGAAGGCGCACCAGCGCCTGCCACGAGACCCCGCGCCGTACGCTTGCGGCGTGCTTCGACGGACGCTGCTTGCCGCGCTGGCGGGCGTCGTCCTGAGCCTCGCGTACCCGCCCGTCGGGGTGTTCTGGGTGCTGCCGTTCGCGGTGGCGGCGTACGTCGCCCTGCTGCAGGACATGAAGCCCCGCCAGGCGTGGGTGCCGGGCCTCGCGTTCGGGGTCGCCTACTGCTACGTGCTGATGTGGTGGATGCACGCCGTGGACCTGTACGCCTGGGTGGCGCTCTCGGGCCTGGAGGCGGCGTTCTACGGCCTCCTGGGGGCCGCTGTGCCGGTGCTGCGCAGGCTGCCCGCCTGGCCCGTCTGGGTGGCCGTGGCGTGGTCGGCGATGGAGGTGCTGAGGAGCGGCTGGCCGTTCAGCGGGATGCCCTGGGGGCGGCTCGCGTTCGCGGTCGTGGACACCCCCCTGGCACCTGCCCTGGCGTACGTCGGGGCGACCGGGGTGAGCCTGCTGCTCGCGCTCGTCGGCGCCCTGCTCGCCGCCCTCGCTGCCGCGCGACGGGCGGCGGCTGGTCACGGTCGGCGGCGTGGTCGCGGTGGCCGCCCTGCTGCTGCTGCCCGCCCTCGCGCCGTGGCAGTCCCAGCCGGACGGGACCGTGAGGGTCGCGGCCGTGCAGGGCAACGTGCCGGGAGACGGCACCGACGTGCTGCTCGACTTCAGGCAGGTGACCGAGAACCACGTCCAGGCGACCATCCAGCTCGCGGCCGACGTCGCGGCCGGCAGGAAGCCGAGACCCGACTTCGTCCTCTGGCCGGAGAACTCCACGGCCGTCGACCCGTTCGCCGACAGCCAGACCCGCAGCGGTATCCAGGCGGCGGTCGCGGCCATCGGGGTGCCGATCCTGGTCGGCGCGATGGTGGACGCCGGCCCCGACCACGTCATGAACCAGGGCGTCGTCTGGGACCCGCTCCTCGGCGCGGGGGACCGCTACACCAAGCGGCACCCGGTCCCGTTCGGCGAGTACATCCCGTGGCGCAAGGTCTTCGGCGACAGCTTCGGCAAGCTCGACATGATCCCGCGCGACATGCTCAGCGGCACCCGGGAGGAACCGCTCCGGGTCGCCGGCATCCCCGTCGCCGATGCGATCTGCTTCGACATCGCCTACGACGACGGGCTCTACGAGCAGGTCACCCACGGCGCCGAGATGGCCGTGGTGCAGACGAGCAACGCGATGTTCATCCACACCGCCCAGATCGAGCAGCAGTTCGAGATCTCCCGCGCCCGCGCCATCGAGTTCGGCCGGCCGCTGGCGATCGCGTCGGTCAACGGCATGTCCGGTGTGATCGCGGCCGACGGCAGCCTCATCACCCGAGCGAAGCCGCGGACCACCGCGGTGCTCGAGGCGGACATCGCCCTGGACTCCTCGGTCACGCCCTGGCACGTACGTCGGCCACTGGGTCGGCCGGACGACCGGAATCGTCACCGTAGTGGCCCTCGCTCGTGGCCGTGCTCGGATATCGTCGGCGCGGTGCGCGGCCCGACGAGGCCGCCGACGACGACACCTCCACCGCCGTCCCGACCAGGAGCTACGCGTGACCGTTCCCGACCTCGGACGGGTCGTGATGGTGGTCCCGACCTACAACGAGGCCGAGAACCTGGCCTGGATCGTCGGCCGGTTGCGCGAGGCGCAGCCGGGTGTCGACGTCCTCGTCGTCGACGACGGGTCGCCTGACGGCACCGGCCGGATCGCCGACGAGCTGGCAGCGGCCGATGCGCAGGTCTCGGTCCTGCACCGCGCGGAGAAGGCCGGCCTGGGCGCGGCGTACCGCGCCGGCTTCAGGGTCGCCCTGGACGCCGGCTACGACGTGATCGGCGAGATGGACGCCGACGGTTCGCACCAGCCCGAGCAGCTGCAGCGGCTGATCGACGCGCTGCGGACCGCCGACCTGGTGATCGGTTCGCGGTGGATCCCCGGTGGCTCGATCGTCAACTGGCCGAAGTCGCGCGAGGCACTGTCTCGTGGCGGCAACCTCTACGTGCGGCTGCTGCTGGGGATGCCCGTGAAGGACGCCACCGCGGGCTTCCGCTTGTTCCGGCGTGCCACGCTGGAGAAGATCGACATCGAGCAGGTGCGCAGCACCGGCTACGTGTTCCAGACCGACATGGCCTACCGGACGCTCCAAGCGGGCCTGAAGGTCGTGGAGGTGCCGATCGAGTTCATCGAGCGGGTGCGAGGAGACTCCAAGATGAGCCCGGACGTCGCCAAGGAGTCCTTGAAGTCGATCACGAGGTGGGGCCTGCGGGAGCGGGCCCGGCAGGTGCGACGGCTGTTCCGCCGCTAGCCGCAAGAAGGAGAGAGATGGCACGCCGACGCCGCTGGGTGACGTGGCTGCTCGTGATCGCCTTCGTGGTGATGCCGATCCTCGAGATCTACGTGCTGATCCAGGTCGGGCAGGTGATCGGCCCCTGGTGGACGATCCTGCTCCTCATCGCCGACTCGATCCTCGGCGGCTGGCTGATCAAGCACGAGGGCCGACGGGCCTGGCAGGCCCTGACCACCGCGCTGAACAGCGGCCGGATGCCGGCCAAGGAGCTGGCCGACGGGGCGCTCATCCTCATCGGCGGCACGCTGATGTTGAGTCCCGGTTTCGTCACGGACGCGCTCGGGATCCTGCTGATCCTGCCGTTCACGCGGCCGGTCGCACGGCGGCTGCTGACCCAGGTGGTCAGCAAGCGCCTGATGATCGTCGGGGGAGTCGGCGGCCCGACGCAGCAACGACCCCGCCCCGGACCGGACGGACCGGTCGTTCCGGGCGAAGTCGTCGACTAGCTCGTCAGGCGCTCTTGGCGGCGCGCTTCTTGGCGGCCGAGCGAGATCCCGCACGCGACTTCGACGCGCTCTTCTGGGCGCCGCGGTGCAGGTGCGCCGGGCCGATCTCGCCTCCGCGGAGAAGCTCGAGACGCTCCTTGAGGATGTCCTCGAGCTCCTTCTCCGAGCGCCGCTCCAGGAGCATGTCCCAGTGCGTACGCGCCGGCTTCTCGGCCTTGGCCTCGGGCTGGATGCCGGACGTGCTCAGCGCATCGGCGCCGCAGCGCGGGCACTCCCAGACCGCCGGCACGTCGGCCTCGACCGACATCGTGATCTCGAACGAGTGCCCTCTCGAGCAGAGGTATCCCACCTGCTGACGGGCGGCGAACTCGATGCCGCGCTCGTCCTCGAAGCTCTGGCCCCCGAGGCGCGCTCCCCGTAGTGTGCGCTCTGCCACTTGGCCACCATCCCTTCCGGTTCCCCCGTTATGACGCATGGACGACGGGATCGGTTCACTCCGACAGCGGTGTCGGCGCGCGCAGCAGCGGCCGCGCAAGGCCCGTCATTCTTTACCAACGGTAGCGGGGCCCGTTTCGTTCCGGCCCACCTGCGAGGGCGGTCACACGACGTACGCCGGGTATGGCAGCCGCTGAGCGACCGCGGGGGAGGGGTCCCTCAGACCGCCGACGGGACCTGGTTGCCCGCCTCGCGGATGCCGCGGGCCGGGTCGAGGCGGAGCATGAAGAACGCGCCGAGGATGAAGAAGATGATCAGCGCCACGATCGCCGGCCGGTAGGACCCGGTGACCTGGAAGACCACGCCGAACAGCAGCGTCCCGAACCACGACGTGCCGCGCTCGGCGGCGTTGTACAGGGCGAAGTACTCGCCCTCGCGGCCGCGGGGGATGAGCAGGCTGAAGAACGAGCGCGACAGCGCCTGAGTCCCGCCGAGCACGATCCCGATCGCGATCGCGACCGCCATGAACAGCGGCACGTTCTTCTCCGGCAGGAACAACGCGAGCACGACGATCACCATCCACGCGTAGATGCCCCACAGGATGGCGCGGTACGCGCCGTGCTTGGCGGCGAGCCGCCCGAAGTACAGCGCACCGCCGAACGCCACGAACTGGATGAGCAGGATCGTCCCGATCAGCACGCTGTCGCCGAACTTCAGCTGTTTCGAACCGTAGGTCGACGCGGCGTAGATGACGGTCTGGATGCCGTCGTTGTAGAAGAGGTAGCCGATGAGGAACGTCAGCGTCATCGGGAAGCCGCGCATCTCCTTCAGCGTGGTGAACAGCTGGCCGAAGCTGCGCTCGAACAGCGTGCCCTCCACCACGACCTCGTTGACGGGGGCGTAGTTGCGCAGCCGGACCATCGGGATGATCGTGAAGCCCGCCCACCACAACGCCGCCGAGAGCAGCGAGAGCCGGACGGACATCCCCTTCTCGAGGCCGATCGCGTCGTGGCCGAGGAACATCCCCAGGTTCACGGCCAGGAGCAGGCCGCCGCCGAGGTAGCCCGAACGCCCAGCCGCGCGAGGAGACGTGGTCGCGCTCCTCCTCGGTGGAGATGTCGACGAGGATCGCGTAGTAGGAGACCAGCGAGCAGCCGCCCAGGATGCTCGCCAGCACGACCGCGAACGCACCCAGCTGCCAGCTGTCGCCCTGCATGAAGAACAGCAGCGCGCAGAAGAACGAGCCGGCCCAGGCATAGGCGCCCATGTGCCACTTCTTGCGGGGCGAGCGGTCCACGAACGCGCCGACGATCGGCAGCACGAACGCGCTCGCGATCGTGGCGAAGCTGGTCAGGTAGAACGGCAGCGAGCCCGCCGCGAGGTGCAGGCCGAGCAGGTCGACCGTCCTGCTGCACGTGTCGTCGTCGTCGACGCAGCCGGCGGCCTTGCCGGCGACCGTCGCCATGTACGGCGCGAAGAGGACCGAGAGAACAGTGGTGTAGAAAGCCGAGTTGGCCCAGTCGTACCAGTACCACGCCTTCTGGTCCTTCGACCGCCACAGGGGCCTGAGGTCGGCGATGCCCGGTGCTGGATCGGTAGGGCCAGTGGCCATGACGTCGCCCTCCATCGGCCGCTCCCGGTGAGTACGCCCTGAGTATGTCGGTGCGGTCGGTCATCGGGCCATCGACACCACGGCACCGACGCACTCAGCTCACATCCGGCGCACGCAGTTCGCTCCCGGGTCACTCGACCGACTCACGGCAGCACGCGCCACCGGCCGGCTTCCGTCAGGACGTTCTTCAACACGTCGGTGCGATCGGTCATCACCCCGTCGACGCCACGCTCGAGCAGCACCTTCATCTCGTCGGGGTCGTCGATGGTCCAGACGTGCACGTGGACGCCGGCCCGGTGCGCGCGGCGTACGAGCCCGGGCGTGACGACCGTGAACCGCCCCGCCCGGTGCGGCACCTGGAGAACCAGAGGCCGACCGCGCGACAGGGCCCGGACCGTGAGGCGGGCGACGGGGGAGGGGAGGAAGCGGTAGGCCACCACCTCGCCGGGCGAGGCGGCCGTGGCCACCCGGCCACCGGTGAGGCGGCGGAAGCGCCGCAGCCGGCGGCCGGAGAACGACCCGACGCACACCCGGTCCCACGCCCCGCGCTCCTCCAGGAACCGCGCCAGCGCGGGCACCGCCCCCGGTGCCTTGAGGTCGATGTTGAAGCGGACGTCGGAGAAGGCGTCGAACAGCTCGGCCAGGGTCGGCACCGGGTCCGAGCCGTTGATCAGGGCGGCTTGTACCTCGGCGTACGTGCGGTCCGCGATCCTTCCGGAGGAGTCGGTCACTCGGTCCAGGACGGTGTCGTGGAAGGCGAGCAGCACGCCGTCCCTGGTGACGTGGACGTCGGTCTCGAGGTAGTCGTAGCCGAGCTCGACCGCATGCCGGAAGGCCTGCATGGTGTTCTCCAGGCCCTCGATCTCGGGGTGGTAGGCGCCACCGCGATGGGCGAACGCGAGCACCGCGCCGGGCTGGTCGAGGTGGGCGTCGAGGTAGGCGAAACCCGTGCGGCGCGGTGTCACGGCTGCAGTATCCCTGCCCCGACGGCCGACAGGCTGGCTATCGTCGTCGTATGACCTCCGACGCCATGTCGTGCCCGCAGTGCGGTACCGAGATGACCGCACGTCCGCTCGGGTCCGGGCAGGTGTACTCCTGCCCCGACGGGCACGGGGTGTTCCTGGCGCGGATGGACCTCGGCTCCTACGTCGAGTCCGAGAACGACTGGCACCGGTTGGCCAGCCAGGGCACGATGCCCATCCCGCGCATCACCGCCGACATGGAGGCCCCGCGTACGGCCAAGAGGCCCACCCGCGCCTGGGTGGAGAGCCTCTTCGGCTAGCCATCGGTGGTCGAGTCGGCGCATCTGCAGGTGCGAAAGAGCTCGAGTCGGCGCATCTGCCGCTCGATGGCTCGGTGAGGGATCGCTTGACGAATCGCCGAACCGGCAATGCGCCGACTCGGCCCCGATGCGGGCTGCAGATGCGCCGACTCGGCGATGGTGGGGTCAGATGTCTCTGAAGGGCTCGATGTTGGCGCCGAGCTGGTTGAGGCGCTCGGCGAGGTCTTCGTACCCGCGGTGGATGACGTACGTCGACCGGAGCACGCTCGTGCCCTTGGAGGCGAGCATGGCCAGCAGGATCACCACGGCGGGGCGCAGGGCGGGCGGGCAGACGACCTCGGCGCCGGACCAGTGGGTCGGGCCCTCGATCATCACCCGGTGCGGGTCGAGCAGCTTCACGTCGCCGCCGAGCTTGTTGAGCTCGACGAGGTAGATGGCGCGGTTCTCGTAGACCCAGTCGTGCAGCAGGGTCTGACCCGTGGCCACGGCCGCGATCACGGCGAAGAACGGCAGGTTGTCGATGTTGAGGCCGGGGAACGGCATCGGGTGGATCTTGTCGAGGGGCGCGTGCAGCATCGAACGCCGGGTGGTGACGTCGACGAGACGGGTGTGCTCGTTGCGGGCGACGTACTCCTCGGAGAGGTCGTAGCGGAAGCCCATCTCCTCCAGCGTCGCGAGCTCGATCTCGAGGAACTCCACGGGCACCCGGCGGATGGTGATCTCGGACTCGGTGACGATGGCTGCGGCCAGCAGCGACATCG
The DNA here is from genome assembly GCA_963728555.1 of uncultured Actinomycetota bacterium. Lineage (GTDB taxonomy): Bacteria > Actinomycetota > Actinomycetes > Propionibacteriales > Nocardioidaceae > Nocardioides. The sequence continues at coordinate 115,407 of CAVSKP010000006.1, read as the reverse complement.
CCTCGATCGGGTCCTCGCTGGGGGCGTAGTCGACATCGACGTCGATCACCGGGCGGCCGGTGACCGTCAGGGTGGTCGTGCCGACGCCGGCCACGTCCACGCCGAGCTTCTGCAGGAAGAAGCACAGGTCCTGGACCATGTAGTTGGACGAGGCGTTGCGGATGATGGTCGTGCCGGGGTGCAGCGCGGCCGCCATCAGGGCGTTCTCGGTGACGGTGTCGCCGCGCTCGGTGAGCACGATCGGCCGGGTCGGCTCGACCACCGGGTTGACCCGCGCATGGTACGAGCCGTCGCTCGCCTTCACCTCCAGGCCGAAAGGGCGCAGGGCAGCCATGTGCGGCTCGACCGTGCGGGTGCCGAGGTTGCAGCCGCCGGCGTACGGCAGCTCGAAGGCGTCGGCACGGTGCAGGAGAGGTCCGAGGAACATGATGATCGAGCGGGTACGCCGCGCGGCGTCCTCGTCGATCCGGCTCAGGTCGAGCTCCTTGGGTGGCACGATCTCGAGGTCGTTGTCGGCGTTGATCCAGCGCGTCTGGACGCCGAGGCTGCCGAGCACCTCGAGCAGCCGGTTGACCTCCTCGATCCGGGCGACGCTGCGCAGGATGGTGCGACCGCGGTTGAGGAGGGAGGCGCAGAGCAGCGCGACGCCGGCGTTCTTGGACGTCTTGACGTCGATGGAGCCGGACAGCGTGGTCGGACCGGTGACCCGCAGGTGCACCGGGCCCGCGCCGAGGGCGACGATCTCGGAGTCGAGGGCGGCGCCGATCCGGGCCAGCATCTCCAGCGAGAGGTTCTGGTGGCCCTTCTCGATCCTGTTGACGGCGCTCTGACTGGTGGCCAACCGTTCAGCCAGCTGCTGCTGGGTGAGCCCGCGGTGCTTGCGTGCGTCGCGGATGAGGTTCCCGATGCGGCCCTTGTAGTCCGTAGTCACCCGATCAAGGTATCTCATGTGTGAGATAACGCAAACGCGGTCGAGCGGCGTGTCCGAGGCGGCTGGCACGATGCCGGTTGAGGAGGCAGGGCATGTACGAGACCGATGCCGAGGTGACCGCGCTGCAGGCGCTGCTCGACCGCTCGCACGCCGGCTCGACGGACCACCTCAAGGCCATCATCCACGGCGACCGGCTCCTGGCCGCCACCGACCTGGTCGCACTGCTCACCGGCATGCGGGTGCTCAGCGTGGCGACGGTGACGGCCGCGGGGGAGCCCCGCATCAGCGCGCTCGACGGCCACTTCCTGCACGCCACCTGGAGCTTCAGCACCAGCGGGACCGCCGCCAAGGCCCGCCACCTCGAGGCGCGGCCGGCCGTCAGCGTGGCGCACATCGATGCCGAGGCGATGGCGCTGTTCAGCCACGGCCGGGCGCTGCCGCTGACGCGCGAGCACCCTCGGTGGGAGGAGACGCTCGAGCACTGGACGCGCCACTACGGCGGCTCACCGCTCGCCTGGGGCCCCGACATCCGCTTCTACGACTACCGGCCGCACTGGATGGTCGGCTACGCGTGGAAGCGCGACGAGCTGATGCGCCAGCGCGGTCTCGAGGCGTGACGACCAAGGAAGGAAAACCTTGTGGGGCAACCAACAGGGGAGCGGGGGAGTCCCAGCAGCCATGGTGATCAAGGCGGTCGTGTTCGACATCGGGTCGGTGCTGGAGATGATCGACGACTCGGTGTTCCCCGCGCCCTTCGAACAGCGGCACGGGCTCGACGCGGGAGCGGTGGCGGCGATCCCGGCGTTCGCCGGCGACCCGGGGATCGGCGAGCTCACCGAGGCGGAGGTGCGCGCACACTTCCAGCGGCACCTCGCGCTCACCGACGACCAGGCCGACGAGCTGATGCGCGACTACTGGGCGTGGTACTGCGGCGTGCTCGACCAGGAGCTGTTCGACTGGTTCGCCGCCCAGCGAGGGCGCCGCAAGACGGGCATCCTCAGCAACTCCGGCCCCGGAGCGCGCGAGGCCGAGCGCCACCACGGCTTCGAGGACATCACCGACGACATCGTCTACTCCCACGAGGTCGGCCTGGCCAAGCCCGACCCAGCCGTCTACGCACTGGCCGCCGAGCGGCTCGGGGTCCGGCCGCACGAGATCCTGTTCCTCGACGACAGCCAGAGGTGCGTCGACGGCGCGCTGGCAGCCGGCTGGCACGCCCTACGCCACGTCGACACCTCGACCTCGATCCGTGAGCTCGAGACGATCATCGAGCGCGTCGCAGAGCGAGGGCAGGGGGTGAGGTCCGAGTAGCCCGCCGCGGGCGACCCCCGGGCAATCGCCCGCGGCGGGTCCCGGAGACCTACTGGCCGAGCATGACTCCGACCTGTTCGCGGACGAACCCCGGGAAGACCGACGCGCTGCTCATGCCGAACCGGCTGGACACGACCTCGGCCAGCACGCTGCGGTAGTCCGTGGTGACGAGCAGGTCGGAGTCGAGCTCGTTGGTGATGCCCGGCCACTTGGCGTAGTAGCCGCCCTTGACGCCCGAGCCGGCAACCATCATCACGTTGCCGTAGCCGTGGTCGAGGCCGACGTTCACGTTCTCCTGCACCCGCCGACCGAACTCGCTCAGCGCGACCAGGGTGACGTTGTCGGCGAGCGGCCCCAGGTCCTCGAAGAAGGCCGCGACCGACGACGACATCTCGGTCGCGTTCTCGAGCATCTGGCCCCAGCCGAGGTCACCGAGCCCGGAGTGCATGTCCCACTTGCCGTGGTCGATGGTGATGACCTCGACGCCGATGTTGCCGCGGATCACGCGGGCGGCGTTCGCGAACGACTTGCCGAGGTCACCCTTCGGGTAGCTCGCGTTGGTCTTGCTCTGCGTCGGCCGGTTGATGCGCTCGAAGGTCTGCACGACGGAGAACGCGCGCCGGGTGGCGTCGCCGAGGGGCGTGTGCTGGCCGCGCCACATCGTGTCGAGGGACCGCCGGCGCTTGTCGTGCCGGTCCTTGCCCGCGCCCGCGAGGCGGATGTCCTCGACCTTGGAGGCGTTCATGTACGGCGCCGGGCCGGCCAGCGACGCCGGCGGGACGCCGGTGCCGATGTTGAGCGCCTGGATGGGCGACGTCTCGCCGTCGGGCAGCCCGATCAGGCGGTTGAGCCAGCCCGTCCGGGTCGCGGACCCGGGCGCGGCGTCCTCGAGCTCCTCCATGGCGGAGAAGTGCGAGCGATTAGGGGCCGGCAAGCCGGAGGCGTGGACCCAACCCAGCTTGCCGGAGCTCCAGAGCGGCATGAGCGGCGCGAGCGCCGGGTGCATGCCGAAGAACCCGTCGGGCGCGAGCAGGGAGGCCTGCGGGATCGCGATCTTCGGACGGGCTTCGTAGTAGACGGGGTCGCCGTGAGGCACCACCAGGCTCATGCCGTCGGCGGCTCCGCGCAGCGAGAGGACCACCAGCACCGCGCGCGCCGTACGGCCGGGCACGGCGGCCGCGGTCGTCATCACGGCTTCGCCGATCACCGTGGTGGTCCCGGCGACCAGGGCACCCCGCAGCAGGCTGCGGCGCGAGGTCGCCATCTTGGCGAACTCCTCGCAGCAGGCCTCGGGGTCGAACCCGACGTGGGGCAGGGTCATCCGGTCACCTTTGGAAGAAGTCGGGGGAGTCGAGGATCGTCGTCAGCAGGGACGGGATCCCCCAGAACATCACCGGGTGTGCCTTGGTGATCTTCTCGTCGCCGTCGTACCCGACGGCGCGGCAGCACGCCTTCACGAGCACGGGAGTGGCGTGCTGGTGCAGGAGCTGCTGGCTGAGGTGGTCGACGAGCTCGTCGAGGCGGATGGGCAGCTTCGGCGCCCACTTGCGCGGGCTCCGGTAGACCATGCCCTGCGACTTGTTGGGCCACCAGCCGCCGGCCATGGAGTGGTGCATGTCGAAGCTGGCGATCATCCGGGACGGCGTGCACCACGGGGCGTTGACGAGGGGAGCGCCGTCCGGCCGCGGCCACATGAACGGCATCAGACCGAGGTTGTCGCTCTGCCAGAGCAGCACGTTGGCGGCCGAGTTCGGGTTGGTGGGCCTGCGCACCTGGGCGCCGAGCACGCGCCAGGTGGCCACCACGTCCTCGGCTGCGTCGCGCACCTTCGCACCAGAGGCGGCCGCGAACTCGGGCGAGTCGATGAGCGCGCGGAGGACCGGCACGATCGCGGTGTCGCTGGCGAGGTAGACCTGCGCGAGCCGCTCGACCAGCGCCGCGGGAGCGTCGTCCCGCACGAACTTCAGGACCAGCTTGGTGGCGATCCGGCGGGCCGTCATCGGGTGGTGGGCGAGGTAGGAGACGTAGCGGCGCGTGAGGTCGCGGCCGTCGGGTGCGCCGTTCGCGTCGGAGAAGCCCATGACGCTGACCGGGCCTACGGAGTGGTCTCCGGGGATGTACGACGCGACCCAGGTCGGCGTCTTGTTGCCCTGCTGGGTGTCCACCCGCCAGCCCGTGAGGATGCGGGCGGAGTCCTTGACGTGGTCCTCGGTGTAGTTGCCGATGCCGACGGTGTGCAGCTCGAGCAGCTCGCGCCCGAGGTTCTCATTGGGGTGCTCGGAGGTGGAGTTCGCGTTGTCGAGGTAGACGAGCATCGCCGGGTGGGTGACGGCGGAGAACAGCAGGTCCTCGTACCTGCCGAACGCCTGCGACCGCAACGTCTCGCCGTACGAACGGCGGAAGAGGTAGGACGGCTCGCCGTTCAGAGGGATGTTGAGGTGGTTCTCCCAGAACTCCGTCATCAGCTCCAGGACCTGGCGGTTGGAGTAGATGCGGCGGGTCAGCACGTACCGCTGGTAGTCCTGGCACACGCCGAACGCCCGCATCATGCCGGTCTTGTCCGCGGCCCACATGTCCTGCGGCGACTGGCCGAGCGTGGGCCACCAGGACTGCAGCTGGTCGGCGAAGGCATCCGGGACGGCGGCCGGGGTGAGCTGTCGCTCCCACCAGGCGCGTGCGCCACCGGCCGCGCGGACCTGGGTCGCCAGGGTCGGCGTGAGGCCGTAGCTGAAGCGCGACACCAGGTGCTTCTCGCGACCCTTGAGCAGCTTCTGGCCCTGGTACCGGTGCGGCTTCTTGCTGCCACCGGCGTACGCCGGGGCGGCCACGAGTGCGACGCCGGTGCCGGCGACCGCGGCAGCGGACGTCACCAACGCGCGACGAGACGCCTCGGGGGGGCCGAGTGCCATTGACCTCGCCTTTCGGGGGGTGCGAGTTCAGTGTTGGGGGGTTTGTCCTGCCACGTTAGGAGCCTCTGGTCCGTACGTGTCAGCAATTTGCCAAAATTTCGTCTATTGCCACCGGCGGGTCGCACGCGGTAGGGACCAGGACTGGGGGGTCCTCGCGGGTCCGGAATGCGCGTAGCGTGACGTTCTCGGAGCGGTGAGGGGGAGGGAACCCATGCGGCCGAATCTCGGACGACGCCTGACGGTCCTGGTGGCGGCGCTGGTGGTGCCGACGTACCTCACTGCCGTGACCGCGACCTCCGTGGCGGCGGAGCACCGGACCGTGGAGTGGATCTCGACCGGTCCCGCGGACCCGCAGGGTGGCGCTCCGAACACGTTCTACCGGGGGACCTCCACCGACGGGTCGGTCGTGTTCTTCCGGACCGACGAGCCGATGGTGGCCGCGGACACCGACGCGGCGGAGGACACCTACGTCCGGTCCGGGGGGCAGACCCGCCTGGTGTCGGTCACCGAGACCGGTGCCAACGCGGCCGCGACCGCCTTCTACAACGGCAACACCCCTGACGGTTCGACGACCTTCTTCACGACCGCGGCGCAGATGGCGGCCGGCGACACCGATGGGGTGAGCGACGTCTACCGCTGGCACGACGGGCAGGTCACGCTCGAGTCGACCGGCCCCAGCCTCGGCCCGATCGACGGGGTCAACTTCGCCGGCGCCACTCCCGACGGGTCCCACGTGTACTGGCTGACCGACGAGTCGTTCGATCCCCAGGACACCGACGGCTTCCTGGACGTGTACGAGCGGTTCAACGGGCAGACGCGGCTCGTCTCGAAGGGGCCGCAGACCGGTGCTCCCGCGATCGTCACCGTCCTGGGCGCCGTGTCGCCGGACGGCTCGCGCGCGATCGTCTCGACGGGCAAGCGACTCTCCGCGGCGGACACCGACAACCGCAACGACGTGTACGCCAACGACAACGGGGCCGTGACGCTGCTGTCCATCGGAAGCAACGGGGGCAACGGCGACTTCGACTCCGGCTTCGCGGCGGCGTCCGCCGACGCGTCCCGGGTGCTCATCAGGACCAACGAGTCCCTCGACGCGGCCGACACCGACACGCAGATGGACCTGTACCTCGCCGGCCCCGGTGGTCTGTCCCTGGTCTCGGACGGCACCGACGGCAGCGACGCCGCGGAGGACGTCCACTTCGACGGCGGCATGGCCGCCAACGGGCACACGGTGGTCTTCGACACCCCGGAGCAGCTCACTGCGGACGACACCGACGCGACCAGCGACCTCTACGCCTGGACCGACGGCGCGCTGCGGCTGGTCTCCAGCGCCACGGGCGGGACCTCCGAGCCCTTCCTGATCGGGGTGTCCGCCGACGGGAGCCGGATCACCCTCGAGACCGACGGCGCGCTGCTGCCGACCGACACCGACACTGAGGCGGACGTCTACCAGGAGGTCGACGGCACCCTCGTCCAGCTCTCCAACGGCGCCGCCACCGACGCCCAGGTCCAGGCCGCGAGTGCCGACGGCACGCGCGTGCTCTGGACCACCGACTCCCAGGTGCTGCCCACGGACACCGACACCGACACCGACATCTACGAGTCCCGGGGCGGACAGATCACCCTGGTGACACCCGGGGTCATCGGCTTCGCGGAGTACGAGGGGATGACGCCGTCCGGCAACCGGGTCTTCTTCAACACCCCGGGGGCTGCAGACCCGGGCGACACCGACGGCGGCGGCGACGTGTACGCGAGCACGCTCGCCGCGCCAGCCGCCCTGGCTCCACCCGTCGTCTCCGGTTCCCCGGTGGTCGGACAGTCCCTGGCTTGCTCGACGGGGACCTGGGACGGCGACCCTGTGGGCTTCGCCTACCGGTGGAACCGCGACGGTGCGCCGATCGCCGGCGCGACCGGGGCGACGTACGCCGTCGTGACCGCCGACGTGGGCCACCAGCTGTCCTGCACCGTCACCGCCACCAACGACGCCGGCTCCACGTCGGCGACCAGTGCGCCCGTCACGGTGCCCGTCCCGGCGACGCCTCCGCCGCCCCCGACCCAGCTCCTGCCTGGCGCCTGCGCCAACCCGCAGACCGGGACCGCTCACAAGGACGTGCTCGCGGGCACGGTTGCCGGCGACCGGATCAGCGGTCTCGGCGGCGACGACCGGCTGACCGGGCTCGGCGCTGCCGACTGCCTGCGGGGCGGTCCGGGCCGCGACAAGGCCTCGGGGGGCCCGGCCAAGGACGTGGTCGACGGGGGTGGCGGCGGGGACGTCCTCCGCGGCAACGGCGGTGCGGACCGGTTGCTCGGCCGGGGTGGCGACGACCGGCTGGTCGGCGGCGGTGGCCGCGACAAGCTGCTCGGTGGTGGCGGGGACGACCGGATCAACGCCGCCGACGGCAAGCGCGACAAGGTGTTGTGCGGCGCCGGCGAGGACACGGTCCGTGCGGACGCCAAGGACCGCCTGGTCGGCTGCGAGAACGTCGTCTAGCGCCGGCTCGGCGTCGGCCGGCGGGCTACTCGACCGGCAGGCCGGTCCGTCTCCATTCCCAGACCGCACCGACTTCAGGGTCCTCCTGATCGGCGACGTGCTCGAAGCCCAGCGACACCAGCACGCCCGTGGACGGATTCGGAGCCGGCAGCGTGTGGGCGATGACCTGGTCCACCTCGCCACTCGCGACTGCGTGTTCGACCAGCGCCCGGGCAGCGGCACTACCAAGCCCGCGGCCCCTGAACTCCGGGGCAACCTCGTAGCCGATCTCGACGGTCCGCTCGACGGGTGGCCCGGCGAAGCCCCCCGAGCCCACCAGCCGACCGTCCGCGTGGTCGACGAAGAACTGCATCGACCATGAGCGGTCGGCCTCGGGAGCGTTCTCGAGATGCTCCAGGGTGAAGTCGACGGCCTCGGGGAACTCGGGCCACCCGTCCGGGACGCTCGAGCCGATCAGCTCGCCGAACAGCGTGCGGTCGTCCTTCAGCGCTTCGAGCAGCGGCACCGTTGCTGGGACAAGACGTACCTGCGGTCGAGATGACATGCGGAATCTCCCCTCAGACCCCGTCCATCGACTCATCGTGTCAGACGCGTCCGTCGGGATAGTCCCCGACGAACGTCATCATCGAACACCCGAATGATGGTGATTTTCGTCGGGGACTATCCCTCCACCACGCTCTTCAACCGGGCGACGGAGAGGGCCATGTCGGCCTCGAGGTCGTCGGAGTGGTGGGCGGTACCTCCGAGGAGCAGGGTGGCGAAGACGCGGGTCAGCAACGTCAGGCGGCGGGGTACCGGACGGCGGTGCACGACCCGGGTGCCGTCCGCATCGGGCGTCAACTCCCAGATCCAGCGCGCGCCGCTGGTGGGGGTGTCCCAGGCCAGCAGCCGGGCGGGATCGACGTCGGTCACCGTGCTCCGCGTCGGCCACACGACGTACCCACGGCGGTTGATGCCGAGGTACCACTGACCCTGACGCAGCCCGCCCGGCTTGAGCGCGACCATCCGGACCAGCTCGGGAGAGAGCTCGGCCATCCGCGGTACGTCGCCCAGCACGGTCCACACCTCGGCGGGCGTCGCCGCCACATGCGCCTCGGCTCGGAGCTCGCGCTCCGCCGGATCGGTCATCTCTCGTCCACGATCCTGCGCATCTTGCCGGCGGAGCGCTCGACGGCACCCGGCGCGAGCACCTCGAACACCACCGAGGCACCCGTCGTCGCCTTCGCTCGCTCGGCCACGCGGACCGCCAGCGCGGCAGCGTCCTCGGGAGACAGCGACGTGCGGCTCTCGACGCGGACCGTCAGCTCGTCGAGCCGTCCCGGCCGGGTGAGCACGCACTGGAAGTGCGGCGACAGCTCGGCCTCCGCGAGGATCAGCTCCTCGAACTGGGTGGGGAACAGGTTCACCCCGCGGATGATCATCATGTCGTCGCTGCGCCCGGTGATCTTCTCCATCCGCCGCATGGTGCGTGCCGTCCCCGGCAACAGGCGGGTGAGGTCGCGGGTGCGGTACCTCACGACCGGCATCGCCTCCTTGGTCAGCGAGGTGAACACCAGCTCGCCGAGCTCGCCGTCGGGCAGCACCGCACCCGTCTCCGGGTCGACGACCTCCGGGTAGAAGTGGTCCTCCCAGACGTGCAGCCCGTCCTTGGTCTCCACGCACTCCTGCGCCACGCCCGGCCCGATCACCTCCGACAGCCCGTAGATGTCGACGGCGTGCATGCCTGCGCGCTCCTCGACCTCGCGACGCATCTCGCCGGTCCACGGCTCGGCGCCGAAGATGCCGACCTTGAGCGACGAGGCGGCCGGGTCGAGGCCCTGGCGCTCCATCTCGTCGAGGATCGCCAGCATGTACGACGGCGTCACCATGATCACCTGCGGCTCGAAGTCCCGGATCAGGGTGACCTGCCGCTCGGTCATCCCGCCCGAGACGGGCACCACGGTGCAGCCGAGCCGCTCGGCGCCGTAGTGCGCCCCGAGGCCGCCCGTGAACAGCCCGTAGCCGTAGGCGACGTGGCACACCATCCCCGGCCGCCCGCCGGCCGCCCGGATCGAACGCGCCATCACCTCGGCCCAGGTGTCGATGTCGTTACGCGTGTAGCCGACGACGGTCGGCCGCCCGGTGGTGCCCGACGAGGCATGCACCCGCACCACCTCGGAGCGCGGCACCGCGAACATCCCGAACGGGTAGTTGTCGCGCAGGTCCGCCTTCGAGGTGAACGGGAACCGGGAGAGGTCATCGAGGGCCCGTACGTCGTCCGGGTGCACGCCTGCTTCATCGAAGGCCCGGCGGTAGTGCGGCACGTGCTCGTACGCACGGCGCAGGGACTCCTGGAGCCGGCTCAGCTGGAGCGCGGCCAGCTCGTCGCGGGACGCCGTCTCGACCGGGTCGAGGTCGCCCGGTCGGGGAGCGAGGTCGGGCAGGTCCATACGCGCATCCAACCCCCATTGGACGGAAGTACGACAGACCGCCCGAGCGCGCGCTGGTTAGCATGGCGCGATGACCCGTGCCCGGAACCTCGTCATCGTCGGTGCTCTCGCCGCGGCCCTCGCGCTCCCGTTCGGGCCCGCCAGCGTGGCGAAGGGCGACAAGCCGACCGTCCTCCCGCTGCCCGACGGCTGGCAGCCGGAGGGCATCGCCACCATCGGCAACAAGGCGTACGTCGGCTCGCTGGTCGACGGCGACATCTACCGACTCAACCTGCGCACGGGCGCCGGCGAGGTCGTCAGCCAGGGGCCCGGCACGCCGGCGGTCGGCCTGGAGGCCGCGCACGGTCGCCTCTGGGTGGCCGGAGGACCGAGCGGCACCGGACGCTTCGTCGACCCGCGCACCGGCGAGACGCTGGCGACGGTCCCGCTCACCTCCAACCCGTCGTTCATCAACGACGTCGTGGCCATGGGCCAGACCGCGTGGTTCACCGACTCGTTCCAGGCCCAGCTCTACCGCGTCCGGCACTCCGACGGCTCGGTCACCACGCTGCCGCTCACCGGCGCGTGGGTGCAGACACCCGGGGCGTTCAACGCCAACGGCATCGAGCGGACGCCCGACGGCAGTGCCCTGCTCGTCATCAACTCCTCCAACGGCACGCTCTACCGCGTCGACCCCGTCACCGGGGTGGCCACGGCGGTCGAGGGAGGCACCGGGCTGGCCAGCGGCGACGGTCTCCTGCTCCGGGGCCACACCCTGTACGTCGTGCAGAACACTCTCGACAAGGTCGCGGTGCTCGACGTCAGCGACGACGGGACCAGCGCGGTGTGGCAGCGGGAGATCACCTCGACGGCCCTCGACGTCCCGTCGACGGTCGCGCGATGGGGCACGAGGCTCTACCTGCCGAACGCCAGGTTCACCACGCCGCCGACGCCGGACACGGCGTACGACGTCACGTCGCTCCCGGCGCGCTGAGCCGGGAGAGGGCGCGCGCGACCTCGCGCTCGCGTGCGCCCGGCGTGGTGGCCTTGAGGATCGGCAGGAACACGGCGTACCGCTCGCTCCTCCCCAGCCTCTCGAACGCCGCCCGGGCCACCTCATCGCCTGCGAGTGCTGCGGCCAGGACGTCGGGAACCTGCGCGGTGCTCTGCCTCTCGTAGGCCGCGTCCCACCGGCCGTCGGCGCGCGCCGCCTCGACCTCGGCGAGCCCTGACGGCCGCATCCTGCCTTCGGCCGTCAGGCGCGCGACCTTCTCGACGTTCACCTGGGACCACGACGAACGCGCCCGGCGCGGGCAGTAGCGCTGCAGGAACGACTTCTCGTCGAGCCCCTTGCGCTGCCCGTCGATCCAGCCGAAGCAGAGGGCGCCGTCGAGGGCGTCACCGATCGAGAGGGAGCCGAGGCCCGAGTTCTTCTTGGCGATCCGCAGCCAGACCTCGGAGGCCGACTCGTGGTGCTCCTCGAGCCACGCCTCCCAGGCCGCGAGGTCCGGGAGGTCGAGCACGGGCTGACCCTAGCCAGGTCCGTCAGACGGTGGCGGGCGCCGGCTCGGCGGGCGCCGGAAGGTGGTCCTCCGGGTGCCCCTCGACGTGCAGCTCGGGGAGGATCCGGCCCAACCACTCGGGCATCCACCAGTTGGCCCGACCCAGGAGGTACATGACCGCCGGCACGAGCAGCATCCTGACCACCGTGGCGTCGATGAAGATGGCCGCAGCCATGCCCACGCCGATGACCTTGAGGACCACGTCCGGTGAGGGCACGAACGCCGCGAACACCGCGACCATGATCGCTGCCGCCGCGGTGATGACCCGGCCGGTGCCGGCGAGACCGCCGAGGATCGCCTCCTCGTTGTTGCCCGTGCGCAGCCAGCCCTCGCGCATCCGGCTCACGAGGAACACCTCGTAGTCCATGGACAGCCCGAACAGGACCGCGAACATCAAGACGGGCACGAACGAGGGGAGCGGGTCGGCGTGTCGATGCCGACCAGTTGCCCGGCCCAGCCGCCCTGGAGGACGAGCGCCACGACGCCGTACGCCGCGGCGACCGACAGCAGGTTCATCACGGCTGCCTTCACGGCGACCGCGAGCGAGCGGAACGACGCGATGAGCAGCAGCATCGACAAGAGCACGACGCCGCCGATCAGCAGTGGCAGGCGCTTGGAGATGTTGTCGGTGCTGTCGATCGAGGTGGCCGTGACGCCGCCGACGAAGACCTTCATGTCGGAACCGGCGGTCGCCTGAGGCAGCACGTCGTCCCGCAGGTGGCGGATCAGGTCCTCGGAGGCCTGGTCCTGCGGTCCGGACGTCGGGACGACGGTCATCACCGCGGCGTCGCCCGCCGGGTTGACCGTCGCCGGGGCGACCGCGGCGACCCCGGGTGTCGAGGAGACCGCCTGGGCGACCGCATCCAGGGCGCCGGCGTCCGAACCGGCGGGCAGCTCGGCGACGAGCAGGAGCGGGCCGTTCATGCCGGGACCGAAGCCGTCGGCGAGCATGTCGTAGGCCTGACGTCCGCTGGTCGACTCCCGGTTGTTGCCGGCGTCGGGGAAACCGAACCGGACGTCGAGGAAGGGCATGGCCAGGGCGAGCAGCGCGGCCACGCCGACGACGACGGCGACGATGCGGTGGCGGTCGACGAGACGGCTCCACCCGAGCCAGGCGCGGGACGGCTCGACGTGGCCGCCGGCGGCGACCTGGACCTGGTGGCCGCGCCCGATGGGCAGCCGCAACCGGTCGATGTGCCTGCCGAGGTAGCCGAGCAGGGCCGGGAACAGGGTGACGCTGGCCGCCATCACGATCAGCACGCCGATGATCGTCACGACGGCGGCGCCGCGCATGAACGAGAGGCCCATCGCGAACAGGCCGAGCATGCTGATCACGACGGTGGTGCCGGCCACCATCACCGAACGGCCGGCCGTGTCGAGGGTGGCCACCGTGGCGGCCTCGGGGTCGAGCCCGACGGCCCGCCACTCGCGGAACCGGGTCACCATCAGCAGGGCGTAGTCGATGCCGATGCCGATGCCCATCATGGTGGCCAGCGAGGTCGACCAGTCGGGGGCGTCGACGAAGGAGATGACGACGGTCGTGAGCGTGCCGCTCACGGCGAGCCCGGCCACGGCGACCAGGATCGGCAGGCCGGCCGCGACGAGAGAGCCGAACATCAGCAACAGGATGATCGCGGCGGCCGCCAGGCCGAGGCCCTCGGACCCGATCTCGCCCTGCTCCGCCTGCTGGATCGACTGCCCACCCAGGGCGACCTCGAAGCCCGCCGACGATGCGGCGTTCGCGATGTCGAGCATCTGCTGGCTGTCCTCGCGCGGCATGTCGACGGGGTTCTCGACGTCGAGCCGCAGGTGCGCCACCAGGGTGGTGCCGTCCTGACTGATACCGGCCGGGTCCTGGAACGGGTCCGAGACGCCCGCGGCATGCGGCACCTGGGAGAGCTCGGTCAGCAGGGACTGGACGTCCTGCTGCTGGGACTGGACGCCCCCGTCGGCGCGGACGACGACGTCGACGGTGTCACCCGCCTGGGCCGGGAAGCGGTCCTCGAGCAGCGTCTGTGCCTGTTTGGAGTCCGAGCCCGGGGCCGAGTAGTCCGCCTTGAACTCACCGCCGAAGGCCATCGCCAACCCGACGGCGACGCCGAGCGCCAGCAGCCACGCGATCACGGTGCGGCCGCGACGCCGGAAGGTGACGCGAGCGAGCCGGCCGAGCGGGCCGACGCGGGGCGCGGGGGTGTCGGACCCCACGGGGCGGCCGGGCGAGAGTACGGTCATCAGTGATGCTCCTTCGAAAGCGTGATGATGCATAACGAACACGAAGCCACGTACACTTGTCAAGTCTTTTCACCTATGTGAAGATGCGTTACGCAATTGTCATCCGGCGTCCACCAGGGATGCCCCAGGGAGGCGAACCCACCCGTGACCGTGACCGAGAGCGGCACCCTCACCCGGCGCGAGCGTCAGCGCGCCGCCACCGTCGAGGAGATCAAGGAGACGGCCCGCGGGCTGATGCGCGCGCAGGGGACCACCGAGGTGCGGTTCACCGACATCGCCAAGGAGATGGGGATGACCCCGCCGGCGCTGTACCGGTACTACGCCGACCGGGACGACCTGCTCACCGACCTGATCGCCGACGCCTACCGCGAGCTCGGCAGCGCCGTCGCGGAGGCACGCGACCGGCACGAACCCGATGACGTCGCGGGACGCTGGATCTCGGTGGGCAAGGCCTACCGCGACTGGGCGCGGCGCGAGCCGGCTCAGTTCGCGCTGATCCTCGGCATGCCGGTGCCGGGGTACGTCGCCCCGGAGGAGGGGCCGACCACGGAAGCCGCCCGCGACGCGATGTCGCAGATGTCCCAGCTGTTCGTCCGCGCCGCTCAGCTCGGGCTGCTGGGCGAGCCGCTGGTCACCGAGGTGTCGGAGGAGATGGCCGCCTGCGCCGCGGAGAAGCACCCGGAGCTGGGCGGGCTGATCAGCCCGGCGTCGTACCAGGGCATGATCCACGCGTGGGCCAGCCTGCACGGCGCCACCTGCCTGGATGTCTACGGCCAGTTCGACTGGATGGGCGACGAGGCGCGCGAGCAGCTGTTCGAGTCGATGCTGCGCAACGCCGCGCTGGCGGCGGGCTTCCCTGCCGCCTGACGCGGGGCCGACAATCCAGGGGTGCTCAAAGTCGCCGCCCTGTGCTCGGCGATGCTCGGCCTGGGCTTCGGCATCCCCTGCGCGATCGGCCTGCTGCACTTCGCGCGGCACCATGAGATCTGGACCTTCCTGGGTTTCCCGACCTACGGCGGCGGGCCGTTCGAGAAGGTCGGGCTGCCCACGCGCGTCCCGCTTCTCCTCGGGTACCTCGTCGTCTGCGCGGCTGAGGTGGCGGTGGCCGTGGCGCTCTGGGTCGACGCGCCGCACGCGGCGGCGTACTCCCTGGCCCTGCTGCCCGTCGAGGCCGTCTTCTGGATCGGCTTCGCGCTGCCGTTCGGGCCGCCGTTCGGCATCGCGCGGGTGCTGCTGGCGTTCCTCGCGTGACCCCGGATGTCGCCGGTCAGCCTCGGTAGTTCTCCACGGTGCCGGCGTCGCGCACGGCGGCCTCGTCGGGGTCCTGGCCGAACTCGCGCCGGGCGCGGCGCTGGCGGAGCAGGTCCCAGCACTGGTCGAGCTCGACCTCGATGCGCGTCAGGTCGGCGTGCTCGACCTCGCTGGAGATCTCGCCCGCGCCGAGCCGCTGGCGCAGCTCGTGCTCCTGCTCGATCAGGCTCTTGATCCGGCCCTGGATGTCCGCGTCGCTCACGTCACCCACTGTAGGCCCGCGGGCCAGGCGCACCGCCGCCCAGACCGCAAGGGCGAGGGCGGACAGGAGGTACGCGTTGCCCACCAGGTGGTCGAGCGCGTTCCAGTGCGTCTCGCGACCCTCGCCCCACGGCGGCCACAGGATCGGCCGGGCCACGAAGACCGCGGTCCACGCGAGGGCCGCGACCCGGCTCTGCCGGGCGACCCCGAGCGCGATGGGTACGCACCACACCCAGTGGTGCGACCACGAGACCGGTGAGGCGAGCAGCATCGCCACCGCACCGAGCCCCGCCGCGAGCATCGGGTCCCCGCGTCGCCACCAGGCCGTTGCCACCGCCAGGACGGCTGCGGCGATCGGCGCGGCGAGAGCGAGCCAGAGGTACGTCGGCGGTGGGCCGTCGAGGAGACGGGTGAGGGCGCCGTACACGGACTGGTTGTGCGCAAGGGCCGGCGGTCCGACGCGGCTGCCGTCGAGGAGGCGGTCGCTCCAGTACGTCGGGGCCTGCCCGGGCATGACGGCGAACCCGAGCGCGACCGTCACGCCGAACGCCATGACGGCGCGGGCCGCGGCGCTGCGCCGGCCGACGAGGACGAGCAGCACGACGAAGACGAGCGGCGTGAGCTTGATCCCGGCCGCGACGCCGATGAGGACGCCGGAGTACTTGCGGCCGGGACGTGTCAGGTCCACGAGCACGGCGAGCATCAGGAGCACGTTGATCTGACCGAACCTCAGGTTCTGCCAGACCGGCTCGAGCGCCAGTGCGCCGATGACCAGCACCGGGACGGACCAGGCGGCGAGCCGTCGCCGGCGAACGGAGAGGGATATCACGACGACCGCGGCCAACGCGGCGGTGCTGGCCGAGGTCAGCACCGCGGCCGCCAGGTGCACCGGCATCAGCGCCAGGGGCACCATCACGACCGCGCCGAAGGGCGGGTACGTGAACGGCAGGCCGCTCACCGGGTCGTGCGCGTCATACAGCGGGAGACCCTCGAGCACCGCGCGGCCGCCGTACCGGTACGGGGCGAGGTCGGTCAGATGAGCCGCGGCCAGAGCGCCGACGACCCCAGCGGCGACCACCAGCAGCGCCTGCGTGATGGCGGCGCCGCGGCTGGACATGGCGTCAGGCCACGAAGATGCAGAAGGGGTGGCCGGCGGGATCGGCCAGCACGTACAGCGGCTCGCCCTCTTCGGCGGTCCGGTCCAGCAGCATCGTCGCGCCGAGGCCGAGAGCCCGGTCCTTGTGGCGCTCGAGCTCTGCCGCGCTCGTCACGGTGTAGTCGACGTGCAGCTGCATCGGCACGTCGTGCTCGGGCCAGGTGCTCGGCTCGAGCCGGTCGACCTGCTGGAAGGCCAGCTTGCGGTTCCCCTCGGCGTCGGTGAGGACGAGCCAGTCCGCGTCGTCCACCGAGCCGTCCGTCGGTGGCTCGTCACCGGGGCGGTACCGCAGTCCGAGCAGCTCCCGGTAGAACTCGGCCAGGCCGCGGCAGTCCGTGGTGTCGATCGCGGTGTGCAGCAGGCGTGGGTAGGACTCCATGAGTCCATCTTGCTCCCGATCCGGCTGTCTAGGCTCGGGCCGTGGGCACCCTCGAGGGACGAACGCCTGGCGTCGGGCTCACGCGGCCAGGGTCATCGGCCGGGTAGCGGGCCGAACGGCGCCCGGCATGACGGTCGGCGCGCAGTCGCAGGTGTCGCTGCACGCGAGGAAGGAGTGCGCGGCGTGTCCGCAGACGGGGCACGGCAGGTCGTGCGACAGGTGAACCTTGCTGTCCTGGACGGTGTCCCACATGATCGTGCCTCTCGTTGCGGTGGTGGATGCCTTCATCACGTCCACGAACGGGGCGACACCGTTTCGACAGGGTCGGGGCAGGGATTTCATGGCCGCGTAGCATCCGCGCATGCCCCTCCCGTCGACCGGCCAGTCGACCCGCCAGTCGATGGAGCCGGTGTACCTCGACCTGGCCGACCCCGCGTTCGACGTGACGTCCGCGGTGGTGCACGAGGCCCGTGAGCGGGACTGGTGGGCCCGCACGCCGTACGGCTGGGCGATCCTGCGTTATGAGCAGGGCAGCGCGGTGCTCAAGGACCGCCGGTTCCAGCAGGGCAACGCGAAGTGGCCCGCGCAGAACGGCGTGCACGACGGGCCGTTCGTCCAGTGGTGGCGCGAGACACTGCTGAGCCTGGAGGGCGAGGACCACTTGCGGCTGCGGCGACTGCTCGGCCCGGCGTTCCGGAGTCGTGCCATCGAGGCGATGCGGCCGCAGTTCCAGGACATCGCCAACGAGCTGATCGACGCGTTCGCGCCGCGCGGTCGCGTCGAGCTCGTGGGGGAGTTCGCCGAGCCGTACGCCGCTCGCGTCCTGTGCCTGCTGCTGGGGCTGCCCGAGTCGGAGTGGGCCCAGGTCGCCCACTGGGCCGACGACCTCGGCAAGTCGTTCGGCATCAACCTGCGCCACGACCTGCCCCGCATCGAGGCGGCGCTCGAGGGGCTGACGGCGTACGTCGAGGCGGTCGTCGCCGACCGTCGTACGAACCCTCAAGACGATCTCGTCAGCACGCTGGTGGCGGCGCAGGACCGGGACGAGGCGCTGACCCGGCGCGAGCTGACCGTCGGGCTGGTGTTCCTCGCGTTCGCCGGCATGGAGACCACCCGCAACCAGCTCGGCCTGGCGCTGCAGACGTTCCTGCGTCACCCCGACCAGTGGGCGCTGCTCGCGTCACGACCCGAGCTGGGCGGCCCGGCCGTCGAGGAGGTGATGCGGGTGAACCCGACGGTCACGTGGGTCACCCGCGAGGCCATCGAGGACGTCGACCTGTTCGGTCTCCGAATCCCTGCGGGCGGCATCGTGCAGGTGCTCTCACACGCGTCCGGCACCGACCCGCGCGCGATGGGTGCCGCAGCCGGGTTCGACATCACCGCGACGGACCGGCCGCCGCACAGCGGCTTCGGCGGCGGCGTCCACCATTGTCTGGGCCACTTCGTCGCCCGCACCGACATGAGCGTCGCGCTGCCGTTGCTCGCTCAGCGGATGCCGGACCTCGAGGCCGACGGTCCCGGTGAGTGGCTGCCGGTCTCCGGCAACACCGGCCCGGTCCGGTTCCCGCTCCGGTTCCGGCCCAGTGGCGGTGAGTGAGGGTTGGTTTCGGCGGGACGGCGGTGCGTCAGTGTTGGTTCGCTCGTCCCAGACCAACACTCACGCACCGCCGTCCCGGGGCACGCCGCGTCTCAGGCGACGGCGGCACCGGGGCCGGCCAGCACGTCCACGTCGCCGGCGTGCATCGGCTTGCCGCACCCTGAGCAGCACAGCTCGACGTGGGTGATCTCGCCGCAGGCGTGGTGGCGGTAGAGGACCGGGGGACCGGCCGGACCGGCGAGCCATTTGTCGCCCCAGGCGACCATCACCATCAGCATGTCGACGAGCTCGGCGCCCTTGGCGGTCAGCACGTACTCGTAGCGGGGCCGCTTGTCGTAGGGCCGGCGCTCCAGGATCCCGGCGTCGACCAGGTGGGTGAGTCGTTCGGTGAGCACCTTGCGGGAGATGCCGAGGTCGGCCTGGATCTGGTCGAAGCGGTTGATGCCGACCCAGACGTCGCGGAGCACGAGCGGGGACCAGGGCTCTCCGATGACGTCGAGTGTCCGGGCGATCGAGCACGCCATCTCGCTGAAGTCGGTGCGTTGCATGAGGCCAGCCTAGCGGGTCGGGGTTCCCTCAGGGAACTCCATGTGCTACGTTGACGGAGTCTCTTGAAGAAACTCCAAGGAGTGAGTCAGCGATGAGCAAGGTCATCAGCGCCCACGCCGTCTCGGTGGACGGCTTCATCACCGGCCGGGACCCCGGTCCCGGGCGGGGGCTGGGGGATGGGGGGATGCTGTTCGACTGGTACTTCGGCGGCGACACGCCCAGCCACGTGTTCGACGGGTTCGGGCTGAGCGAGCCGAGCGCGCGGGTGTTCGACGCCCTGGCCGGACGGGTCGGCGCGATCGTCGCGGGCCGGCGTACGTTCGACGACTCGGAGCAGTTCGGTGGCGGCAGCCCGCACCCGACGGCGCCGCTCGTGGTGCTCAGCCACCGCCCGGTGACCGGACTGGGCGACCAGCAGACCTTGGTCACCAGCGGGATCGAGGAGGCGATCGCCGCCGCTCGTGAGCTCGCCGGAGGACTGGACGTCGGCATCATGGGCGGCGGTGCCCTCACCGACGCCCTGCGAGCAGGGCTCGTCGACGAAGTGGTGCTGCACCAGGTGCCGGTCCTGCTGGGCGCCGGCCGGCCGTTCTTCCAGGAGCTGCCGGAGCACGTCGGGCTGCGGCTCGTCGAGGCCGTCCCGGCCCCCGGCGTGACCCACCTGCACTACGAGGTCGTCCGATGAGGCTGCGCGAGAAGGTACGCCGCGCCGTCGAGGGGACCAACATCGGACACTTGGCCACCGTGCTCCCGGACGGCTCGCCTCACAGCGTGCCGCTGTGGGTCGGCGTCCACCACGACCGGATCGTCTTCCTGACCGGACCCGACTCGCAGAAGGCGCGCAACCTGCGCCGCGACGCCCGGGTCGCGATCTCGATCGCGCCGGCCGACAACCCGTCCGAACCGGTGATCGTGCGCGGGCGCGTGGTGGAGTGGATCGACGGCGACGCGGGTTGGGCGATCATCGACGAGCTGGCCGAGAAGTACATCGGCGGCCCGTACTCCCGCGAGGTCGATCGCATCGTCGGTGTGGTGGAGCCCGACCGGCAGACGGTCGGCATCGGCTGACCGCTCTGGCAGGCTGCTGCTCGTGGAGATCATCGAGGCCGCCGGGCGCTGGTTCGTGCCGGACGCGAGCGGGGCGTCGTACGACGAGCACCTGTCGGTCCCGGACCTGAGCATCGGCACGTACTGCCTGCGCGCCGGAGCCACCGACCCGCAGGATCCCCACGACGAGGACGAGGTGTACGTCGTCACGTCCGGCCGAGCGAGGTTCACCGGCGGCGACCGGACGATCGACGTCTCGACCGGGTCGGTGTTCTTCGTGCCGGCTCGCGAGGTGCACCGGTTCCACGACATCGCCGAGGACCTGACCGTGCTGGTGTTCTTCGGGCCCGCGGAAGGCACGGCCGGGTCGGGCGGTGCGTGACCTTCCTTGAAGAAGTTCATCCTCTTCGATCACGACGGCGTTCTGGTGGACACCGAGCTCTGGTACTTCAAAGCCGGAGAACGGGCCCTGGCGGACATTGGTCTGACCCTGGACGAGGACCAGTACCTCCGGGACATGACCCAGGGGCTGGCCACATGGGCCCAAGCCAGGGCGGCAGGCGTCGACGAGCAGACCATCAGCAGGCAGCGCGAGGTACGCAACGCCTACTACCAGGAGTACCTGAGAACGGAAGCCATCGAGATCGAGGGCGTCGTCGAGGCTCTTGCCGAGCTGTCGGCCTACGTCCGCATGGCCATCGTCACGACTGCCAAGGGCGTGGACTTCGACGTCATCCATGAGAAGCGCCGGATCAGGCAGTTCATGGACTTCGTCCTCGTCCGTGAGGACTACCAGCGCGCCAAGCCGCACCCGGAGCCGTACCTGACCGGCTTGAAGCGCTTCGGAGCCACCGCGGAGGAGACGCTGGTGGTCGAGGACTCGTCCAGAGGGCTGACCTCGGCGGTGGCAGCCGGTATCGACTGCGTCATCGTCCACAACGCCTTCACCCAGGCACAGGACTTCACCCAGGCCAGCCACCGGATCGATGCTCTGATCGAGCTGAAGGACATCGTCCTCCAGCGCCCTGGGTAATCGCCGATAACTGACATTATGTCAACTACCGTGGAGTGAGATGCCTGGGAGCACGTCGGACCCGGTCCCCCGGCGGCCCGGTGCCCGGGACCACGCGGACACCCAAGTCCGTGCGATCCCGGGCCCGAACGTTCGCTCCGAGACTCAGTGCCAGTCGCTGATCTGGACGTCGCGGGGTGCGGGCGCGCCTTCGCCGGTCTCGACGAGCGCCTTGAGGCTCATCAGGAACTGGCCCCACTTGGTGCTGCAGTGGTGCATGAACTCGACCGGCTCGCGCCAGCCCTCGTGCTTGAACAGCACGATCGTGTAGTCGCCGTCCTGGCGGAGCTCCCAGTCGATGGTCGTGCCGAGCCATTCGTCGGGGCCGTCGGCCACCCGCCAGGTGAGGTGCTCGCCGGGCCGCGCCTCGACGACCTCCATGTCGAAGCCGCCGACCGGCGGGAAACGGAACTCGACGACGCCGCCGACCTCGTCGCTCCCCTTGCCCTTGTCGGCCGCCTTGGTGTCGTCGGTCCACCATCCGGCGAGTCCTCCGACGGTGGTGAGGGCGTCGTACACCTTCTCCGGCGTGGAAGTCTGGACTCCGATGCGGTGCAGGATGTCTGCCATTTCTTCTCTCCTTGTCGTGGTGGTGCGTGATCTCGTTCAGTCCTGCTGGGTGCGTTCGATCGCCTCGGCGATCCGCTTGATGCGCTGAAGCCGCGCGTCCCAGGCCTTGCCGACCCCGCTCAGCTGGGCCGCGGCCCGGGCGAGCTGCGCGTCGTCGACGCGGTACCGCTTCTCCCGGCCGGCCTGCTCCGCCGTGACCAGGCCCACCCGGTCGAGCACCCCGAGGTGCTTGGCCACCGCCTGCCGGGTCACGGGCAGGTGTGTGGACAACGTGGTCGCGGTGCCGCCGCCGTCCAGCAGCAGGTCCAGCATCCGCCGGCGGGTCGGGTCCCCGATCGCCGACCACAGGTCGTCGTCGACCCGGTCGGCCACCGCCGTGGTCACGACCGCTCCCCCGTGCCCAGGGTGGCGACGTACGACGCCAGCCGCGGCAGGTAGTAGTCCCAGCCGATCCCGTGCTCGGCGTACTGCTCCTCGAGGACGGCGACCTCCCAGCCCATCTCGCGGAAGCCCGACTCCGTCATCTTGAGCAGGGTTCCCGGACCCCTGGGCGTCAGCTCGAACGTGACGAGCAGGGAGTTGCCCTCGATGGCTTCCTCGCCGGCCGGATGCGTCCAGCGGAAGGCGAAGGAGCGCGGCGGGTCCGCGTCCACGACCGTGAACGCCACGACCGCTCCCCCGGCGTCCCGCTCGCCGAACACGATCTCGCCGGCGGAGCCGGGCGTCGGGTCGTACGCCGCGTCGTCCGGCCACCACTGCTTGACGTGGTCCGGGCTGCTGACGACCTCGAAGACCGTCTCGGGTGACGCCTCGACGTAGATCTCGCGCTCGATGGTGCCGAACTCCATGACCAGTCCTCCTGCAACGTTTGGTTGCATATGAGGCTAGTCCAGGAAGCCGGCAATGCGCAACCATCAGTTGCGCGTTTCTGTCCTACGGACCCAAGGACACCTCCGCGGTCGGCTGCACGGTGGCGGTGCGACCCGGTGCGTCCTGCCAGGTCCAGTAGAGGTTGGTGTGCGCGATGACCTTGTCCGGCGTCCCGGCGCCGTACGCGGAGAGGTCCTCGGTCGTGTGCGCGTCGGAGACCAGCGTGACGTCGTACCCCCGGGTGAACGCGCCGTGGATCGTCGAGCGGATGCACGCGTCGCTCTGGGCGCCGGCGACGACCAGGTGGCCGATGCCGGCCGCGGCCAGGACGTCCTCGAGGTCGGTGTCCTCGAAGGAGTCGCCGTAGCGCTTGTGCACCACCGCCTCGCCATCGCCCTGCTTCAGCTCCGGGACGTACTCCCAGGCCTCGGTGTGCTGCTGCAGGTTGCCGGAATGGTGCTGGACCCACACGACGGGGACGTCGCTGTCGCGGGCCTTGTCGACCAGGGTGGCGACGTTGTCGACCACCTCGTCGCGGTGGTAGGCGTCCTCGACGACGCCGTTCTGGACGTCGATGACGAGCAGTGCGGTGCGCGGACGGTCGGTGAAGGTGCTCATGGCAGCGACGGTAGAACGCACCACCGACGGTGTTCCCCGGCGCCGGGAGACCTCACATCTCCTGATCGATCCTGTCGCCGACCGCCGCTACCTTGAAGCCGTGCCGCCGACCGCGACGACCACGCCTGCCACGCCGTACCTCGTGGTCGACGTCGAGCGGCTACGCGCGAACGTCGAGCGGGTGGCGGGACTGGCAGCCGATGCCGGCGTCGCGCTGCGCCCGCATGTGAAGACCCACAAGTGCGCGGAGATCGCCGCGATGCAACGAGATGCAGGGGCGGTCGGCATCACGGTCGCGACGATCGGTGAGGCGGAGGCCTTCGTCGAGCGCGGGTTCGAGGAGGTCTTCGTGGCCTACCCCGTCTGGCTCGACGACGACCGCGCTCGCCGGCTGGCCGCCCTCACCGAGCGCGCGTCCGTCGGCGTCGGCGTCGACGGTGTCGAGTCGGCAGCCAACCTCGGCCGGCGGCTTCCCGGCCTGGCCGTGCTCATCGAGGTCGACAGCGGGCAGCATCGTTCCGGGGTCGCGCCGGCGGAGGCGGGCGACCTCGCCGCCGTGGCGGTCACCGCCGGACTCGACGTCCGCGGCGTCTTCACGTTCCCGGGTCACGGCTACTCCCCCGACGGCCGCGAGGCGGCCGCCCGCGACGAGGCCGCCGCGCTGACGGTGGCCGCGGACGCCCTGCGGGCCAGGGACGTCGAGCCCCGAGTGCTCAGCGGCGGTTCGACCCCCACCCTGGAGGCCAGCCTCACGACCGGGGTCCCCGATGAGCTCCGCCCGGGCGTGTACGCGCTCAACGACGCGCAGCAGTGGGAGCTCGGCTCGGCGGGCGTCGACCAGCTGGCCCTCACCTGCCACGCCACGGTCGTCAGCCGGGCGGGCGGACGCCTGGTCCTCGACGCAGGCGCGAAGGCCCTCGGTGCCGACCGGGCGGCGTACAACTCCGGCTTCGGCCGCCTGCTGGACCGGCCCGACGCTCGCATCGTGCTGCTGTCGGAGCACCACGCGGTCGTCGAGGGGTACGCCGACCCGCCGCCGGTGGGGAGCCGGGTGCGGGTGGTGCCCAACCACGTGTGCGTCGCGGTGAACCTCGCCGACGTGCTCTGGGCCGACACCGGCGGCGAGCTGGTGGCCTGGCCCGTCGCCGCGCGGGGACGCAACAGCTGAACCGCACCTTCGGTCGTCCGACCCTCAGGAACCTCTCGGGAACCGTCCGTACCATGGCGCGTCATGCGCAAGCCCCTGTCTCTGTTCCCGGCCGTGCTGGCCGTGGCCGCCCTGTCCCTGACCGCCTGTGGCGGCGACGACAACTCCGTGGCGGTCGACCCCGGCTCGAGCACCGGGTCGACGACCTCGTGCGACTACCCGACCGACCCGGCAGGCGCCGCCAAGGAGGTCGACCCGCCGTCGTCCGAGGCGCCGGACACCGGGAACGTCGACGTCACCATCGGCACCACGGTGGGCGACCTGAAGGCCACCCTCGGTCGCGACAAGACGCCGTGCACGGTCAACTCGTTCGTCTCGCTCGCAGACCAGGGCTACTTCGACGACGTCAAGTGCCACCGGATGACCACCGCGGGCATCTTCGTCCTCCAGTGCGGCGACCCCACGGGCACGGGTGCGGGTGGGCCGGGGTACTCCTTCCCGGACGAGCTGGACGGCACGGAGACCTACGGGCCGGGCACTCTCGCGATGGCCAACGCGGGCCCGGACACCAACGGCAGCCAGTTCTTCATCGTGTACGCCGACTCGCAGCTGCCGCCGGCGTACGCCGTCTTCGGCCGGGTCGACGACGCCGCGGTCAAGATCATCGAGGACGTGGCGAAGAAGGGCGTGACCGGCGGCCAGGGTGACGGCGCACCCAAGGAGGACGTCACCATCGAGTCGGTCACCGTCGGCTGATCTCCAGGGCCGAGAGGTCCTCCTCGACGTACTCGACCGGCTCACCGAGCGCGACCGTCCGGCCGACCGTGCAGAGCCGGTCGCGGGTCTGCTGGATCGCCCGCGGGAGCATCGCCCGCGCGTGGTCGCCGGCCTCACCCTCGGGGAAGCGCACGTCGAGGTGGATCAGCAGGTCGACGAGGTGGCTGCCGTTCTCGTCGCGCACCTTGTGGCCGGTCGTGCGCATCTCGAACGTCGTCGCGTCGACGCGCTTGCCCGTGATCAGGTCGATGTCGACGGCCGCGCAGCCCGCGAGAGCCGCGAGCAACAGCTCGACCGGCGAGAAGTCCGGGTCGTCACCCGACCCGATGGGCAGCACTCCCCCGCGCCGGTTTGTCGCCAGGTAGCGCTCCTTGCCCATCCGGGTCAGGTCGACGTAGCGGAAGGTGGGATCGGGGTCCTGGTCAGTGGTCTGGTCGGACGACGTCATGGACGCCAGCGTGCCAGATCTCGTGCCGGGGTTTCGTGACGGGACTTCGTCCCTCCTCAACCACCGGAGGCCGGGGTTTCGTGACGGGACTTCGTCCCTCCTCAACCAGCGGAGGCCGCGGGTTTCGTGACGGGACTTCGTCCCTCCTCAACCAGCGGAGGCCGCGGTTTCGTGACGGGACTTCGTCCCTCCTCAACCAGCGGAGGCCTCAGCGGGCGTGCCGCGCGCTACGGCCGCGGCGCTTCTCCTGCAGGGCGATCTCGGCCGACCTCACCACAGCAGGGTCCTGGTCGGAGTGGATCATTCCGGCGGCGATCCCACGGGCCAGGTACAGCTGCGAGGTCATCGGTATCCCATCCTTCTTCGGGCCGTTGCGGCCCGGTGTCGGTCACGCGGTGTAATGAACATTGTCGCTTCTGCGACTCTTACATTCTACGGATGCAGAAGACCGCACCCAAGTTGGGGCGATGGTGATCTCCGGCACCTGTCGCGGTCACCCGGTCAGTGCGAGGATCCGGGGATGACGACCCCCACGCGGGAGATCCACCTCGCTGCCCGCCCCGTCGGATGGCCCGGCCACGACGACTTCCGGACCGTCGCGATCGAGCTCCCCGACCCCGGTCCTGGACAGCTGTTGGTGCGCAACACCTTCCTGTCCGTGGACCCGTACATGCGCGGCCGGATGGACGACCGCGAGTCGTACGTGCCGCCGTACCGGCTCGACGCGCCGATGGACGGTGGCGCGGTCGGCGAGGTGCTCGCGTCCGGCGACGAGGCCGTCCCGGTCGGGGCCACGGTGCTGCACCAGGCGGGGTGGCGCGAGCACGCGTTGCTGGAATCGGCACAGGCACGGGTCGTCGACGTGAGCCGGGTGCCGGCCTCGGCGTACCTCGGTGTGCTCGGGATGCCGGGCATGACGGCGTACGTAGGCCTCACGCGGATCGCCGCCCTGAAGGAGGGCGAGACAGTCTTCGTCACCGGGGCCGCCGGCGCGGTGGGTTCCGCGGTGGGGCAGATGGCCAAGCTGCTCGGCGCGGCCACGGTCATCGGCTCGGCGGGTTCGCCCGAGAAGGTCGCATGGATCACCGACGAGCTCGGTTTCGACGTCGCGTTCGACTACCACGACGGCCCCGTCGAGGAGCAGCTCCGGGCGCACCCGCCGATCGACGTCTGCTTCGACAACGTGGGTGGCGAGCACCTCGAGGCAGCCATCTCCGCGATGGCGGACTTCGGGCGGGTAGCCGCCTGCGGTGCCATCGCGACGTACAACGACGCCGACCCGTCCCCGGGCCCGCGCAACATGTTCCTGGTCGTGACCAAGCGCATCAGCATCCGCGGGTTCATCATCCGCGACCACGGCGACCTGGCCGGCGAGTTCTACCGCACGGCAGGTGCCTGGCTCGCCGACGGCCGCCTCGGCTACCGGGAGACGGTCGTCGACGGCCTGGACAGCGCGGTGGACGCCTTCCTCGACCTGCACCGCGGCGTGAACACCGGCAAGATGCTGGTCCGGTTGTAGCCGCCCACCCCAGGCGCGAACCCCCTCCCCGCAGGGTATGGACGAACGCCGGCCGACGGGTAGATTGGCCCCGGACAGCACATCGAACGGGGGTCCCCCGGGCGCGCGGCGTGAATCGCCTCTCTCAGGTGCGCTGTCTCCTCCCGAAACGGTGAAGACCCAGGCTGGCCGACGACTGTCGGCGGCCCTGCGGACGCCGCCGTTCGCGGCTACACCCCCTCCGCTGCGAACGGCGGCCCCCGGACCGCCCCGCGCCAGCTGACCGCCGGGTGGGCCAAGATGGGTGCCGTGCCAGCTCCGGGGTGCCCGACCGTCGCGTCGCCGTGGCCGCCACCGGTCACCAGGCCCTGGAGGCGGGCCTCGCCGTCGCGGCGGACGGCGGCAACGCCGTCGATGCTGCCCTCGCAACCGCGTTCGTGGCCCTGGCCACCGAGCCCGGCATGGTCAGCTTCGGCGGCGGAGCGTACGTCAACGTGTGGCCGGCCGACGGCGACCCCGTCGTGGTCGACGGGAACGTCGAGATGCCGGGCCGCGGCGCCGATCCCTCGCGCTTCGGCCGGGGCGTCCGCGAGGTCGTCACCGGGTACGGTGGCGGGCTCACGATGCTCGCGGGTCACGGCTCGGTCGCCACGCCGGGGATCATCCCGTCGTTCGCGGTGGCGGCGGAGCGGTACGCCGCGCTCCCCTGGGCCCGCCTGGTACAGCCGGCCGCGGACGCAGCGCGCGCCTACCCGATGGGCTCGGCCGCCTCGCGCTACCTGGCGTACGTCGCGGACTCGCTGTTCGCCGAGGACGAGGAGGCCCGTGACCTGGTCACCGGCGACGGCGGCACGCTGCTGCAGGGCGGCGAGGAGCGGGCCAACCTCGCGCTGGCCGAGGTCCTGGAACGCCTGGCCGCCGAGGGCCCTGCCCTGTTCTCGACCGGTGACGTGGGCCGGGCTCTGGCGACGTCCATGGCAGAGCACGGCGGACTGGTCACGGCGGACGACCTCGCGTCGTACGAACCGGTCGTCCGGCCGGCCCACCTGACGAGGGCGGGCGGCTGGCGGGTGGCGGTCAACCCGCCACCCGCGGTCGGCGGTCCGATGCTCGCGGTGATGCTGGGCGAGCTCGCCCGTCGCCACGAGAAGGACGGGGACTGGACCTGGGACGACGTCATCGAGATCCAGCGGGCGGTGCTGTCGTACCGGACGTCGGTGCACGACTTCTCCCAGGACCTGGAGGCCGACGGCACCGACCTGCTCGCGCGTGTCGGGGAGCACGGCCTGTCCGCGATGCAGGGATCGTCGTCGACCGCGAACGTCTCGGCCGTCGACTCCGACGGGAACGCCTGCACGATCACGATGAGCAGCGGCTACAGCGCCGGTCTCGTCATCCCGGGTACCGGCATCCTCCTCAACAACGCCCTCGGCGAGGTGGAGCTGAACCGGCTCGGGATCCACGCGCTGGCGCCGGGCACGCGGCTGGCCTCGAACATGGCGCCGACGACCGCGCGGACCGACGGCGGGCGGGTGCTGGCCATCGGCTCCCCCGGTGCCGACCGGATCACCACCGCGCTGATGCTGGTGCTCGGCCAGGGCTGCCTCCACGACCGCGACCTGCCCTCGGCGATCGCGTCACCGCGTGTGCACCTGCGGGAGGTCGAGCAAGGATTCGTGGTCGAGCACGAGCGCGACGCGGAGATCTCGGCCGCGGTGGCACGGTCGGGCCTGCCGAGCCATGAGTACGCCGAGCCGCACATGTACTTCGGGGGCGTCGGCGCCGCTGCGGTCTCCCCCACCGGAGACCTGGTGGCGGCCGGAGACGCCCGCCGCGAGGCCGCGACGGGCGTCTCCGAGTAGCTCCTCGACCAGGCGTGTCCTAGTCGACGATCACCTTGACCCGCCGGCTGCCGTTGATGACCCGGTTGGCCGGTGCGGTCGTCTTCGAGCGCTCGATGGCGCCGGACTCCGAGAAGAAGGACAGATCGCCGCGCACCTGGTCGGTGCGCACCATGGTACGGAGCATCTTGGTGATGCCAGCCAGCGTCGTGGGCGGCGCGTCCTGCTCGAACGGGAACGGGAAGCCCGGGTTGAGGAACAGCCGGCCCTTCTGCCCCGCCGCCTTCGTCGGGATGCGGTAGGTCAGCGGCACCATCTGGTTGCCGGCGGGGTTCGCCAGCACCAGTCGCAGCCGGAGCTTCTTGCCGGCCTTCACGTGCGCCGGCGTCTCCTTGTTCAGCCGCAGCCACTCGCCGTTCGCCCGCTGCTCGACCCGGATCAGCTGGAACGTCGACGGGTCGTCGGTCACGGTCGAGAACCCGGCGACCCCGTCGATGGTCACGTCCGGCACGAACCCGAGGGCCCACACGAGGTCGGGCAGGTCCCACTGGGCCATGCCGGTGATGTCGTAGCTGTCGGCGTACCTGTTCCCACCGCGCAGGAGGAACGGCGTCGCACCCTGGTGGCCGGTGATGGTCCAGCTCTGCACCTCCGCGCCGGGCGGGAAGGCGTCGAGGACGCGCTGGTGGTTCACGACCAACGCGTAGTTGGTCGTCTGGGCCAGCGCCTCCTGGATGGTGACCACGCTCTGGCTGGTGCGCACCGCGGTGCCGTGGGTGAGGACCGAGGTGACCGTGGCGCCGGTCGGCAGGACGCCCAGCGGCCCGGAGACCCCCGTGGTGCGGTCCTGGTTGATGGTGCCCAGCGGTGCCCCGAAGTTCGCCACCGTGAACGGCGGGCCGACCGGGTCCTCCTGGATGTACAGCGTGTCCGCGCCCGTCATGGCGTACGTCGTCGCGCCCAGCAGGTTGAACGGGTGTCCGAAGCCGCGCACCAGGCCGTTGCAGACCGAGGTGACGGTGCCGAACGCACCCTGGGTGATGTCTCCGGTGGAGTAGGTCACGCCGAGGTTCCCGCCGGCCACGATGTTGGCCTCGGTGGGAGCCACGGCCGCGCCGGCGTTGCCGACCGGGTAAGCCGACTCCGGCTGGTACGGGCGGGTGCGCTCCCGGTTGAGGATGCCGGCCGAGACACCCGCGACGGCGAGCGGCGTCGGCAGCTGCTCGAAGCCCTGCTGCGCGTCGGACTTGCTGACCCCGGTCTTGCGGGCGAGCATCCGCGCGGTCTTGTCGCCCACCTTCACCTTCGTCGGCAGCCCGCGGTTGAGCGCCGCCTGCATCTGCGGGAACGGCGTGATGCCCGCGACCGGCGAGGCGCCGAAGGAGAAGCCGTAGGCGACGGCGCCGATCAGGCGACCGTCCTCGGCGTACACGGGCGAGCCCGACATGCCCTGCCAGATACCGCCGACGCGGGTGATCTCGTCGGAGGTGAGCCGCGCCATCACCAGGTCGATGCCGGGCAGCACGCCGTCCTTCAGGACACCCAGCACCTCACCGGTGAACGCCGTGGGCGTGACGCCCTGGGTGACGGTCAGGCCGTGCACCAGCTGCCCGCCGGTCACCTCTTCGGTGGGGAACGGCACCGCGCAGTCCCCGACGGGTGCGGCCGAGCTGGCCGCCGTGATGGCGCCGGTCTGGACGGCGACGGTCGGCACGGCCAGCACCAGACCGGTCAGCAGGGCAAGCTTGGCCCTGACGGGGACATGTGGACGTCTCATTCGGTTCGCTCCCTTTCCCGGCGTGACCCCCGTGGTCCCGCGGCAGACAGTCTGACGCCCGTTCGGGGCATTTGGTTGCCCGCGACACCACGAACCTGTGCGCAATCTCCGGGCCGTCCTAGTCTTGCCGGGTGAGCCCGCACAACAACCCGGCTGGTCCTCCACGGAGCCTGAAGCACACCGAGGCGGTGGAGCGGGCGGCGCTGCTGGACGTCGCGTCGTACGACGTGACCCTGGACCTCGACGCGGGCGACGAGACCTTCGGGTCGCTGACCACGATCGACTTCGTCTCGCAGGGTGGGCCGACGTCCCTCGACGTGCAGCCGGTGACCCTCTCGTCGGTCACCGTCAACGGCCAGCGGGTCGACACCGACCTGCTGGACCACGGGCGGCTGCCGGTCACGACACAGCCGGGCGAGAACCGGATCGTCGTGGACGCCGTGATGCGCTACCGGAACGACGGTGAGGGTCTGCACCGCGCCGTCGACCCGGCCGACGGCCGGAGCTACGTCTACGCGATGACCTTCCTCGACGCGGCGCCGAGCATCTTCGGGTGCTTCGACCAGCCCGACCTCAAGGCGGTGTGGACGCTGCACGTCCGGGCGCCGCGCGAGTGGACGGTGATCGGCAACTCCCCCGCGGTCCAGGTCGAGCCGGGACGGTGGGAGCTGCCCACGACGCTGCCCCTGTCGACGTACCTGATCGCCCTGGTCGCCGGGCCGTACCACGTGGTTCGCTCCGAGCACGACGGCATCCCGCTCGGGTTGAGCGTGCGCGGCTCGATGGCTCGGTACCTCGACCACGACGCCGAGGAGCTGTTCACGGTCACCGGGCAGTGCTTCGACGAGTTCCACCGGCTGTTCGGCATGCGCTACCCGTTCGGCGACTACCACCAGGCGTTCGTGCCGGAGTTCAACGCCGGCGCCATGGAGAGCGCGGCGTGCGTGACGTTCCGCGACGAGCTGATCTTCGAGAGCCGCACCGTCCGCAGCCAGCACGTGCTGCGGGCCAACGTGGTCGCCCACGAGATGGCGCACATGTGGTTCGGCGACATCGTCACGCCGGTGTGGTGGGACGACCTGTGGCTCAACGAGTCGTTCGCCGAGTACATGGGGGCCCGGGTCACCGCCGACGTCACCGAGTTCTCCGACGCCTGGTTGCACGACGCCTACTCGCGTCATCAGTGGGGGCTGACCGCCGACCAGCGCCCGACCACGCATCCCGTCGCCGGCAACGGCGCCGGCGACTCCTCGGTGGCGCTGCAGAACTTCGACGGCATCTCCTACGCCAAGGGCGCCGTCGTCATCAAGCAGCTCAACAGCCGCGTCGGCGACGACGTGTTCTTCCGCGGCGTCACCGACCACTTCGAGCAGCACCGCTACGGCAACGCCACGATGGCCGACCTGGTCGACGCGTGGGAGCGCGCGGGGGCGGGAGACCTGTCGGAATTCCGCGACGGGTGGCTGCTCACGGCCGGCCCCGACCGGCTGGAGCTCGACCGCGCCGCCCAGGTCCTGCGCCGTACCCCTCTCGACGGCCACCCCGCCCGACGCGAGCACACCCTCACCGTGGCCTCCTCGGACGCACCGGACGGCGGGTGGACGCTCGACCGCCTGGTCGTGGACGCCGACGAGGTGCCGGTGCGCGTGGGTGCGGGGCCGGTGCTCATCGACCCGCACTTCGAGTCCTGGGCGGTCACCACCGTCGACGCCACCACGCTCGGCGGGCTGGCCGCGGCCCTGCCCGCCACCCAGGACCCGCTGCTGCGGGCCAGTGCGTGGAACAGCGTGCGGAACTGCTTCTACCTCTCCGAACTCGACCCGGCCGACGTCCTCGACCTGGTCGAGGCGGCCATGCCGAGCGAGGACACCGACGACGGCGTCGCCTTCACCCTCGGCTGGGCGGTCGGCTCGGTCGTCCCGGTGTCGACCGACCCACGAGCAGCGCTCGCCCGCGTGCACGAGGTCGCGGCCCGACGCGCCGCGTCGGCGCCCGAAGGGTCCACGCTCCAGCTCGCGGCCTTCCGCATCCTGGTCACCTCCAGCTCCTCACCCGACGAGCTGCGCGGCTGGCTGAGCCCCGACACCCTGCCCGCCGGCCTCGAGCTCGACCTCGAGCTGCGCTGGCGCGTGCTGTACCGGCTCGCCACCCTCGGTGGGGCCGACCGCGACGAGCTGGCGGCCGCCCTGGCCGACAAGCCCACCGCCGTCTCCCAGGTCATGCACGCCCGCTCGCTGGCTGCCATTCCCGACGCCGAGGCCAAGGCCTGGGCCTGGCAACGATTCACCGGCGAGGTCGACGTGCCCAACCACGACCTCGACGCCATCGGCGACGGCCTCTGGCAGCTCGGGCAGGAGGAGCTGACCGAGCCGTACGTCGCGCGGTACTTCGAGGACCTCCCGGCCACCGTGGCCGTCCGCGGCGTGCAGATGCTCGGCACGGCCGCCAGCGAGTTCTACCCGTCGCTGGCGATCTCCGCGGACACCGTCGCGCGGGCGCACGCGCTGCTGGCCGACGCCGACCTGCACTCCACGCTGCGACGCGAGGTGGTCGACGAGACCTCCGACCTCGAGCACCGGCTGGCGATCGTCCAGAAGTACGGGAACCGATGAGCCGCGTCTCGCTGGACCGCGCACACCGCCCCGGGCCGACGGTCCGGACCCGGGTCCGCGAGTTCGGCGACGGCACCGAGCGAGAACGCGAGGACCGGCTGGCCACCGAGGAACCGCTGGAGATCCGGCTGACCTGGCCCGGGTCTCCCCCGCAACGGGTCTGGGTGACGATGCGCACGCCCGGCCACGACTTCGAGCTGGCGGCAGGATTCAGTTGTCACGAGGGCATGGCCGCTCCTTCCTCGGCGGGACCGTCGATTGCCGGGATCGCCTACTGCACCGACGAGGACCTCACCCCGGAGCAGGAGCTCAACGTCGTGACGGTGACCCTGACAGGGCCCACCGACATCGGTCACCGGCACACCGGGATGAGCGCCGGCTCCTCCGCCTGCGGCGTCTGTGGCAAGGACTCGGTCACGGCCGTGCTCGACGCCGTGCGCGGAGCCAGGACCGCCTGGACCGGCCCGCTGCCGTCACCGGACATCGTGCGCCGGCTGCCCGCCCGCCTCCGCGAGGGCCAGGCGGTCTTCAGCCGGACGGGAGGGGTACACGCCGCCGGCCTGTTCACCGCCGACGGCGATCTCCTCGTGGTCCGCGAGGACGTGGGCCGGCACAACGCCGTCGACAAGGTGACGGGCGCACGCGTGCTGGCCGGCGCCGACCCGGCTGAGGCGTGCCTGGTGGTCAGCGGCCGTGCGGGCTTCGAGCTGGTGCAGAAGGCCGTCGCCGCCGGCGTCGGCGCCCTGGTCGCGGTCGGGGCACCGTCGTCCCTGGCCGTCTCGCTGGCGCGGGAGGCCGGCCTCGGGGTCTACGGGTTCACCCGCGAGGACCGCACCGTGCGATACGCCTGAGCCGACGCCCCACGCCTACGGCTTGAGGACCTTGAAGGTCTTCTTGGACGGGGTCTTGTCGACGACGCCGGCGAGTACGGCGCGCACCTTGAGCACGTGCTTGGTGCCGTCCGTGCTGGCCTTCAGCTTCGTCGTCGCCACCTTGAAGGGAGATGCGCACTTCTTCCAGGAGCCCTTGTCCACCTTGCACTGGAATGTCGCGCCCGGGGTCGACGACGTGAACGTGAACTTCGCCTTCTGACCTTGCTCGACGGTCTTGGGGCCCCTGACGGCGCCGGTCACGGGAAC
This sequence comes from uncultured Actinomycetota bacterium, assembly GCA_963728555.1. GTDB lineage: Bacteria > Actinomycetota > Actinomycetes > Propionibacteriales > Nocardioidaceae > Nocardioides. The sequence continues at coordinate 80,954 of CAVSKP010000006.1, read as the reverse complement.
GACCGGAGGAGTCGGCGGGGGCGGCGGGGGCGGCGGAGGTGCCGGGGGCAGCAGGACGGTCTCGCACCCGGTCAGCAGGTCGCTCGCGTCGGCGGTCACCGAGTCGGTACCGTCGCCGCAGTTCACGCGGTCCACGACACCGTCCTGGACGAACACCTTGTCGTCGCCTGCGGCGCCCTTGATGAAGTCGAAACCACCGCCGCCCGTCAGCTCGTCGGCCCCGGAGCCGCCGTCGAGGAAGTCGTCACCGGGCCCGGCCACGATCTTGTCGACGCCGCCGAGTCCGGTGACGATCACGGAGCCCGAGAAGGCCGAGGAGTTCCAGTTCTGGGTGGCACCCGGCAGCAGCGTGATGTCGTAGACCTCGAACTGGGTGCTCGTGATGTCGACGAGCGTGGGCGGCACGGGTGCATCGATGTGGAGCGAGCTGTCGGTGACCGCGAAGTTGATGTCCACCGACCCCGCGATCGAGAGGTCCCAGGAGAAGGTGTCCTCCCCGGGTCCGCCGTTCCACGGGCCCAAGCCGCCAGGTGCCGTCATCAGGTCGTCGCCCGGCCCGAGGTCCGCGCTGCCGTTCGCGTTCGTCACGGTGTCGTTGCCGTCCCCCGCCTGGATGGTGCCACCGCCGTCGATGCGGTCGTCGCCGCCGAGACCCAGGATCAGGTCGCTGGAGTCCGACGTGATGGCGTCGCCGAAGAACGACCCGATGATCGTGTCGGTGTTGGCACCTCCGGAGAGGGAGACGTCCCTGAGCTCCGGGAAGCTGGACGCCGGAAGCGCGGACAGGTCGATCGAGTCGTTCCCCTCGTTGCCGCTGACGGTGATGGACGTCGTCTGGTTGCACTGCTGGACCAGATCGGTGCCCAGTGGTTCGACGTGCACCTTGCCGCCGCCGGAGCACGTCAGGTTCATCGTGTCGGCGTCGAGGTCGCTGAGCACGTCCACGGCCGTACCCGTGGAGTTGTCCGTGACGGTCGCGGACGCGGATGGAACGGTGAGGACCAGGACCGCGGCGCAGAGGCCGCCGACCCGGATCCCACGAGAGAGCTGGTGGCGAGCGCGCACGAGTACCTCCAAGGGTTCCCCTGGACTCTGGCCCCTAGGTCCGTCCGCGCCTATGGCCTGATCGGGTGATTTCGTACCCTGGGCGCACATCAGGGCGTGGGCTCCCGGGTTGTGTCGGCGTCTGCTCCTACCGTCGTCTCGTGCGCATCCTCCACACCTCCGACTGGCACCTGGGCCGGTCGTTCCACCGCGAGGGGATGCTCACGCACCAGGCGGCGTACGTCGACCACCTGCTCGACGTGGTCGAGTCCGAGCGGGTGGACCTGGTCGTGGTCGCGGGCGACGTCTACGACCGCGCGCTCCCGCAGGTGGACGCCGTACGCCTCGCGGACGAGTCCCTGGTCCGTCTCGCCCACTCGCGTGCGCAGGTCGTGCTCACCAGCGGCAACCACGACTCGGCGCAGCGGCTCGGCTTCAGCTCGCGGCTGATCGATGCCGCCGGCGTCTTCATCCGTACCGACGCCGCGACGGTCGGCACTCCCGTCCCGCTTGCCGACGACCACGGGCCGGTCGCCGTCTACGGCCTGCCGTACCTCGACCCGCTGGCGCTCGCCGAGCCCTGGTCGCTGCGCGTGCGCTCGCACGAGGCGGCCCTGGCTGCCGCCATGGGGAAGGTACGTCGGGACCTCGGCGCCCGCTCCCCCGGCACGCGCTCGGTGGTGCTGGCCCACGCCTTCGTGGCCGGGGGGCAGCCCAGCGAGTCCGAGCGTGACATCAGCGTCGGAGGCGTCTCGCGCGTGGCCACGTCGACGTTCGACGGCATCGACTACGTCGCCCTGGGCCATCTCCACGGGGCGCAGACGCTGACCGACCGCGTGCGCTACAGCGGCTCGCCCCTGGCCTACTCCTTCTCGGAGGCCCAGCACACCAAGGGTTCCTGGCTGGTCGACCTCGACGGCGACGGACAGGTCACGGCCGTCTTCGTGGCAGCGCCGGTGCCGCGCCCGCTGGCGCGCGTGCGAGGAGAGATCGAGACCCTGCTGGCCGATCCCACCCTGCAACCGGCCGAGGGCAGCTGGGTGCACGCCACCCTCACCGACGCGATCCGGCCCAGCCAGCCCATGGAACGTCTGCGTCGTCGCTTCCCGCACACGTTGGTCCTGGCCTTCGACCCGGAGCGAGCGGGCGCGCCCGCCGTCCCCAGCGCCCGGCCGGGCGCCCGGTCCGACCACGACATCGCCCTCGACTTCGTCCTCGAGCTCCGCGGCTCCCCCGCCTCGGCCGGGGAGTCCGCACTGCTCCGGCAGGCCTGCGACGCGTGCGCCGAGGACCCCGAGACCGACACCTTGCTCACGGTCGGCGCCGGCTGATGCGGCTGCACCGACTGGAGGTCACCGCCTTCGGCCCGTTCGCCGACACCGCGACCGTCGACTTCGACGCCCTCAGTGCGGCCGGGCTCTTCCTGCTGTCGGGGGCGACGGGTGCCGGCAAGACCAGCGTCCTCGACGCCGTCTGCTTCGCCCTGTACGGCGCCGTCCCCGGCGAGCGCAACGACGCGAAGCGGCTGCGTTCCGACCAGGCCGACGCCACGACCCAGCCCCGCGTCTCCCTCGAGGCCACCCTGTCGGGGCGCCGTTTCCGCATCGTCCGCTCGCCCGGGTGGCAGCGCCCCAAGAAGCGCGGCACGGGCTTCACGCCCCAACAGGCGGCGGTCGTCGTCAGCGAGCTGGTCGACGGCGCGTGGCTCCCGCTCTCGACCCGACTCGACGAGGCAGGACACCTCGTCGCCGACCTGGTGGGCATGAACCTCACCCAGTTCACCCAGGTGGCGATGCTGCCGCAGGGCAGGTTCCAGGCGTTCCTGCGCGCCTCGTCGGAAGACCGTCACCGGCTCCTGCAACAGCTGTTCCGCACCGAGCGCTTCGAACAGGTGGAGGCCTGGCTGCGCGACCGTCGCCTCGTCCTCCACCGGCGCAGCCAGGAGCACGAGCGCGTGGTCGCCGGTCTGGTGCACCGCATCAGCGAGACGGCCGAGGCATCCGCACCGGCCGACGACGAGTCCCCCCTCGACTGGAGCGCCGGACTCGTGGCCTCCGCCCTCGACCTGTCGGAGTCCCTGGCATCCGAGCTCCCACGCCTGCGTGCGGCCGAGGAAGGGGCGCGCGACGCCCTCGAGGCCGCGCGCGGGCTGGCCGCCCTGCGCGACCGGCACGCCGCCGCCACCCGCCAGCACGCCGCCCTGCTCGCCCGGGCCGAGGACGTCGCGGCCGCACGCGACGTCGTCGCCGGGGCCGGACGGGCCCGGGCCGTCGGGCCGGTGCACCGGGTCGCCCTCCGGGCCCGCGACGCCCACGACGAAGCTCGGCGCCGCGTCGACCTCGACCGGTCCGCCGCGGCGGCCCTGCTCGACGTACCTCCCGACGAGCTGACCACCGACTCCGTCCCGCACCGCGCGGCGGAGGCATCGGACGCCGCCGCGGCGGCTCGCGCCCTGCTGCCGCGCGAGCGCGAGCGCGCCGATCTGGATGCCCGGCTGGCCGCCGCGCGGGCGGCGCGTGGCGAGGAGGACCTCGGCGACCTGCGGCAGCGGGCCGTCTCGGCGAGAGCGGCAGCCGGTCGGCTGACGGCCGTGCAGACGGCCCGGGACGACGCCGTACGACGGGTGGAGGCGTGCCGCGCCCTCCACGCGGTCCGCAACGACCTGGTCACCGCGCAGCTCGACCTCAACGGTGTCGTCTCGGCCCGGCTGGTGCTGGTCGAGGAGCTCGTCGCGTTGCAGCAGGCCCGGCTCGACGGGATGGCCGCGGAGATCGCCGTCGGGCTGGCCGCCGGGGGCGGCAGCTGCCCGGTCTGCGGGTCCGAGCACCATCCGCACCTCGCGACACCGGCCCCGGACGCGCCGGACGCCGCCGCCGAGAAGGCGCTGCGCAAGCGGCTCGACGACGCCGCGGCCGAGGAGCATGCCAGGGCCGGCCACGCCAAGGACCTCGAGACGCAGGCGGCGCTGGCCTTCCAGGCCGCCGGCACCGACGACCTCGACCAGCTCCAGCAGGCCCTCGCCGACGCCACGTCGACACTGGCGGCCATCGAGGCCGAAGCCGCCGACGCGGAGGCCCTCCAGCGGTCGGCGGAGCGGTCGGCCGGGCTGGACACGTCCATCGCCGCGATGGCCGAGCGGCTCGTCGCTCTGGCGGGCGAGCTCGACGATGCATTGGGCGAAGGCCACGACGACGTACCGTCCCTCGTCGCGCATCACGAATCCCAGTCACGTGCCCTGACGTCTCTCCGCGAGGCCTGCTCGAGGCTCGACGCGGCCGAAGCGGCGCTAGCCGATGCCGAGCACGCCCTGGCCGCGACCGCCGACGAGGCCGGCTTCCCCGACGTGCGCGCGGCCCTGGCTGCAGCCCTCCCGGCCGACGAGGTCGAGGCGTTGCAGGCGACCCTCGACGAGCATGCCCGCGGCCTGGCCGCTGCCGCGGCGGTCCTCGAGGACGCCGAGCACGAGGCGGCCTCCCGGGCGGAGGCGCCCGACCTCGAGGCCCTCTCGGGCGCGCACCGGGCCGCGGCCGACGAGCTCGAGACCACGCACGCGGCCGAGCGCCGGGAGACCCTGCGCGCCACCCGGCTCGCCCAGCTCGACGGGCGGCTGACCGTCGCCGTCTCCGCCTGGCACCCGGTGCGCGCCGAGCTCGACCTGGTGGCCGGCCTGGCGGCGTTCGCCGAGGGGAAGTCCGGTGAGAACCGGCTGCAGATGCGGCTGTCGGCGTACGTCCTCGGGTTCCGGCTCTCCCAGGTGGTCGAGGCGGCCAACGCGCGGCTGGCCGCGATGAGCGACCGGCGTTACTCCCTCGAGCACACCGGCCGGCGCGGCGCCGGCGAGCGGCGTGGCGGCCTGAGCCTGCTGGTGCGTGACGACTGGTCCGGCGAGAGCCGCGACCCGGCAACGCTGTCGGGCGGCGAGACGTTCGTGGTGTCGCTGGCGCTGGCGCTGGGGCTCGCGGACGTGATCACCCACGAGGTGGGGGGCGCGGCGTTGGACACCCTCTTCGTCGACGAGGGGTTCGGGTCCCTCGACGCCGACACCCTGGACGACGTCATGGACACCCTCGACTCGCTCCGCGACGGCGGGCGGGTGGTCGGCGTGGTGAGCCACGTCGCCGAGATGCGTGACCGGATCCCGACCCAGCTGGTGGTGTCGAAGGCCCGGACCGGGTCCACGGTTCAGCTGCGCGGCTGATCGCGCCGACTCGGCGAGCTAGGGGTGGCCGCCCGGGATGGTGACGTCGGGGTCGTAGGGGATGCGCGTGTAGACGAAGGTCGCGCAGACGAGGTGGCTGACGCTGCCGTCGTCGCGGCGGTGGACGTGCAGGGTCTCGCCGCGGTGGTAGCCGGTGGTGCCGACGATGCGGTCGGGGCGTACCTCGAACTCGTAGGCGTCCTCCGGCTCACCCACCTCGTGCAGCCGCAGCCGGCCGTGGTGCCAGCGCAGCTCGAGGGCGGTGTTGCCCCAGAACCAGAGCCCGGGCACACCGGCGATCGCGTCCGGCACGGAGTCGTTCGGTCGCCAGGGGTCGACCTCGGGAGGTACGTCGTCGCCGAGCAGCACGCCGGGGACGGCCTCCATGGACGCCCCGCCGAAGGCGTTCGTCATCAGCACACTGCCCCGCCGGGAGTCGCGGTCCACGAACAGGCTGGCGAGGAACCCCGGCATCGAGCCGGTGTGTCCGGTCAGCGGTCGCCCGTCGAGCTCGATCAGCCGCAGCCCCAGCCCGTACCCGGCCGCGGGCGCCTGCGCGGTCGCCATCTCATCGAGCGTGGTCCGGGCCAGGACGTCCGGGTGCCCGGTGGCCAGGAAGTCCGCCCAGCGCGCAAGATCGGCGACGGTGCTCCACGCCTGGCCGGCGGGCGACATCCCCCGCGTGTCCTGGTGCGGCTCGGCGGTCAGGGTCTCGTGGAAGTGGTGCACGCTGAGACCCTGGGCGTGCGGCGCCGTCGGGAGGTACGCCGTCCGCGTCATGCCGAGTGGCGCGAGCAGCTCCGCAGCCACCACGTCCCACCACGAAGCGCCCCGCAGGCGGGACACCGCCTCACCGAGGAGGGCGTACCCGAGGTTGCTGTAGTGGTAGTACTCCCCCGTGCCGGCGACCCGGCCCGAGCCGTCGTTGGCGGCGAGCAGCGGCTGCGACCGCCACGCCCGGCGAGCGTTCCCACCACGGGCCGACGGGCTCGCTCTGCATCCCGGAGACGTGGGCGAGCAGCGAGCGCACCGTCGCGTCGGCGTACCCGGTCTCCGGCACGAACCGGCCGATCGGGTCCTCGAGCGTCAGCAGGCCTGCGTCGCGCAGTCGCAGCACGGCGACCGCGACCAGGGTCTTGGTGATGGAGCCGATCCGGTACTGCGTGTCCACCGGTGAACCGGCCACGTCGCCCGCGCCGCCGACCCACGTCAGCGCACCACCTTCGAGCACGCCGGCGACGACCGACGGCAGCCGGCCGCGCCCCTGGAGCCGGGCGACCCGCTCCTGGAGGTCGTCCGCGGAGATCACTCCGCGAACGCCTCGATCGGCGGGCAGGAGCAGATCAGGTTGCGGTCGCCGTACGCCTGGTCGACCCGCGCCACCGGCGGCCAGTACTTGTCCGGGTCCTGACCCGCGGGGAACGCGCCGACCTCGCGGTCGTAGGGCCGCTCCCACTTGTCGACGAGGGTCCGGGAGGTGTGCGGGGCGGCGCGCAGGGGCGAGTCCTCGGCGGTCCACTCCCCCGCGGCCACCCGGTCGATCTCGCCCTTGATCGCGATCATCGCCTCGCAGAACCGGTCGAGCTCGCCGAGGTCCTCCGACTCCGTGGGCTCGACCATCAGGGTGCCGGCGACGGGGAACGACATCGTCGGCGCGTGGAAGCCGTAGTCGATGAGCCTCTTGGCGACGTCGTCGACGGTGACGCCGGTCGCCTTGGTGATGCCGCGCACGTCGAGGATGCACTCGTGCGCGACCAGGCCGTCGGCCCCCTGGTAGAGCACCGGGAAGTGCTCGCCGAGCCGCTTGGCGACGTAGTTCGCCGCGAGCACGGCACTCGCCGTGGCACGGGTCAGCCCGTCGGCGCCCATCATCCGCACGTAGGCCCACGAGATCGGCAGGATGCCGGCCGAGCCGTACGGCGCCGCGCTGATCGGGCCGATGCCCTCGCGCTTCTCGGGCTCGGGGTGCATCGGGTGGGAGGGGAGGTACGGCGCGAGGTGCGCACGCACGCCGACAGGGCCGACGCCCGGCCCGCCGCCACCGTGCGGGATGCAGAACGTCTTGTGCAGGTTCAGGTGCGAGACGTCCCCGCCGAACTGTCCGGGTCGGGCGTAGCCCAGCAGGGCGTTGAGATTCGCGCCGTCGACGTACACCTGGCCGCCGTGCTCGTGCACGATCTCGCAGAGCTCGGCGATGGTGTCCTCGTAGACGCCGTGCGTCGACGGGTAGGTGACCATGATCGCGGCGAGGTCGTCGCGGTGGGCCTCGCACTGCGCGCGCAGGTCGTCGAGGTCGACCGACCCGTCCTCGGCGGCCTTGACCACGACGACCTTCATGCCGGCCATCACGGCGGAGGCGGCGTTGGTGCCGTGCGCGGACGACGGGATCAGGCACACGGTGCGTGCCTCGTCGCCGTTGGCGCGGTGGTAGCCGCGGATCGCGAGCAGTCCGGCGAGCTCGCCCTGCGACCCGGCGTTCGGCTGGATGGAGACGCGGTCATAGCCGGTGACCTCGGCCAGCCACGTCTCGAGGTCGGCGATCAGTGAGCGGTACCCCGCGGCGTCCTCGGCCGGTGCGAAGGGGTGGAGGTCGGCGAACCCGGGCAGCGAGACCGGCTCCATCTCCGTGGTCGCGTTGAGCTTCATCGTGCAGGAGCCGAGGGGGATCATGCCGCGGTCGAGGGCGTAGTCGCGGGCACTCAGCCGGCGCAGGTACCTGCAGCATCTGCGTCTCGGTGCGATGGGTCGAGAACACCTCGTGGGTGAGGTACGGCGACTCCCGCCGCAGGGTGTCCGGCAGGGCGTCGTCGGTCGCCGCGTCGAGGGCGTCGAGGTCGGCGGTCACGCCGAACGCCTCGAGGACGGCGAGCGCGGTCGAGCGGGTCGTGGTCTCGGAGGTGGACAGGCCGACCCGGTCGGCGTCGACGAGCCGCAGGTGCAGCCCCAGCCCACGCGCGGCGGCGACGACCTGCTCGGCCCGGCCGGGCACGCGTACCGACAGGGTGTCGAAGAACGAGGCGTGCTCGACCTCGAGGCCGCTGTCGCGCAGGGCCGCCGCGATCACCGCGGCGTAGCGGTGGGTGCGGGTCGCGATCGCGCGCAGGCCCTCGGGCCCGTGGTACACGGCGTACATCGACGCCACCACCGCCAGCAGCACCTGCGCGGTGCAGATGTTGGAGGTCGCCTTGTCGCGGCGGATGTGCTGCTCGCGGGTCTGGAGGGCGAGCCGGTACGCCGGCCGGCCCTCGACGTCGACGCTGACGCCGACCAGCCGGCCGGGCAGGTGTCGCTCGAGGCCCTCGGCCACCGCCATGAAGCCGGCGTGCGGCCCGCCGTAGAAGAGCGGGACGCCGAACCGCTGGGAGGAGCCGATGACCACGTCGGCACCGAGCTCTCCGGGCGCCTCGAGCAGGGTCAGCGCGAGCAGGTCGGAGGCGACGACGGCGAGGGCGTCGCGCTGGTGTGCGGCTTCGATGAGCGACCGGGGGTCGACGATGCGGCCGGACGCGCCGGGGTACGCGAGGAGCAGCCCGGACAGCTCGCCTTCCGGAAGCCCGTCGTCGAGGTCGGTGACGACGACGTCGATGCCCATCGCCTCCGCGCGCGTGCGCACCACGTCGATGGTCTGCGGCAGCGAGTCGGCGTCCACGACGAAGGGCCCGGACGCCTTCCTGTTGGCGCGGCGTACGAGCGTCATCGCCTCGGCGGCCGCCGTGCCCTCGTCGAGGAGCGAGGCGTTGGCGGTCGGCAGACCGGCGAGGTCGGCGACCACGGTCTGGAAGTTGATCAGCGCCTCCAGCCGACCCTGGGAGATCTCGGGCTGGTACGGCGTGTAGGCGGTGTACCAGCTGGGGTCCTCCAGCACGTTGCGCCGGATGACGCCCGGCGTGAGCGTGCCGTGGTAGCCCAGTCCGATCATCGGCTCGGCCGGCCGGTTGGTCGCGGCCAGCGCGCGCAGCTCGGCGGCGGCCAGCTGCTCCGACGCGGCGGGCGGGAGGTCCAGGGCCTCGGTCCGGATCGCACCCGGCACGGCCTCGGCCATCAGGTCATCGATCGAGGCGTACCCGACCGTCTCCAGCATCGTCGCCACATCGGCGGCGTTCAGGCCGATGTGCCGGTCCGCGAACGGCGCGTGGGCATCGAGCTCGGCCAGGGGCTTGCGATCGGTCACGGAAGGCTCCTCGACGGTCGGGTCTAGGTCGCCTCCCCCTCTGTCACGGCCGGCCGACTTGTGGTCGACGGGCCGCTCCAGAGCTGCCTGCTCCGCGCGGTCCTGGTGCCTGAGAGGTTCCGGGGAGGAATTGCCCCTTCGGCGCTGGTGTCCAGACTCTCCCGCGCGGGATCACCGGCTGCTGGTTCCGCTCGCCAACGTACCGCAACGACCCGACGTACCGAGAGCCGAACGGCCCGCGTCCCAGGACGCGGGCCGAACGTGAGAAGACGGGGTCAGCTGGTCTTGCGCAGCCGCCGCGCGGCGAGCTCGTCGCCCGGCGTCGGTTCGGCGGCGTCGTCCACGGTGCGCTCGCTGGGCAGCTCGGCGAGGGTGCCCTCGATCTCGCGCCAGACGCCGCCGATGGCGATGCCGAACACGCCCTGGCCGCCCTGGAGGAGGTCGATCACCTCGTCGTTGCTGGTGCACTCGTAGACGGTCGCGCCGTCGCTCATCAAGGTGACGCGGGTCAGGTCGTCGGTGCCGCGCTGGCGCAGGTGCTGGACGGCGGAACGGATCTGCTGGAGGGAGATGCCGGCGTCGAGCAGCCGCTTGATGATCTTGAGGATCAGGATGTCGCGGAAGGAGTACAGGCGCTGGCTGCCGGAGCCGGTGGCCGAGCGGACGGTCGGCTCGACGAGGCCGGTGCGGGCCCAGTAGTCGAGCTGGCGGTAGGTGATGCCGGCGGCGTTGCAGGCGGTCGGGCCGCGGTAGCCGAGGTCGCTGGGCAGCGTCGAGACGTCGTCGGTGAAGAGCAGACCCTGCTCCTCCGCGACCTCGGTCGCCTCGGCGACCTTCTGGTCGGGCGTGTGCTGCTCGTGCTCGTTCACGTGCTGCTCCTCAAGGTCGGCTCCGCTGCGTGCACTCCCGGGGAAACCGTGCCTCACCAGGTTAGACCGGGAGGACCACAGCGGTGGAGTTACACCAGAGACAGTTCACGGTAGGGCTCAGCCTGAGGGTGGTCAAAGACCGGTACGGCGTGTCGGAACCCTCAACCTCAGGTTGAGAGTTAGCCGTCGGTGCGCTCGAAGTCCTCGGGCGTGACCTGGTCGAGGAACTCGCGGAACCGCTCCACCTCGTCCTCCTGCTCGGCCGGGACGGCGAGACCGACCTCGTCGAGCACCTCCTCGGAGCACACGATCCGGCTGCCGGTGCGCAGGGCCAGGGCGATGGAGTCCGAGGGGCGCGCACCCACCTCGATACCGGAGCCGAACACCAGGTTGCGCGTAGAACACGCCCTCCTTCATGTCGGTGATCTGCACCTCGGTGAGCTCCTGGCCCATTGCCTCCAGCAGGTCCTTCATCAGGTCGTGGGTCAGCGGGCGCGGCGGCACGACGCCCTGCTGGGCGAACGCGATCGCGGTCGCCTCGACCGCGCCGATCCAGATCGGGAGGTACCGCTCCCCCGACGTCTCGCGCAACAGCACGATCGGCTGGTTGGACGGCATCTCCACCCGGACTCCCATGACGTCGACCTCGCGCACGCCATGAGCCTACTCCGGGGGTGCGACGGCCCAAGAGGGCGACCTTCGGCGTCGTTCCTGCCGCTTTGGTGTCGTTGCAACGACGCCAAACGTCCGGGATACCCGGTCGACCGGGTATCACTACCCGGGTTTCACCCCTGCGTGAGACCGGACTTCACGAGGGTGGCGTGGAGGCGGACGGAGAGGGCGGCGATCTCGGAGACGGTGTCCTCGGCTCGGGCCTTGGCGGCGGCGTCGCGGCCGCGCTTGTGGGGGGCGACGACCTGCTCGACGAGGCCCACCTCGCGGTCGGCGGCGGTCTTGAAGGCGCGCAGGTGGCGGGGCTCGAAGCCGAACTCGGCGAGCTCGCGGGCGGTCTGGGCGATCACCAGGGCGTCGGTGTCGTAGTGGCCGGTGCCGCGCAGCGGGGTGATCAGGCCGTACTGCTCGAGCTGCTCGAGCAGCTCGGAGGAGATCCCGGCGATCTTCAGCAGCTCGTTGCGTGAGAGCCGGACGTGGTCGCGACGCTGGAACGACGCGGCGCTGGGCAGCCCGTCGGCGGCCAGCGCGACCTTCGGCACGGTGGGTACGACGGGGTCGACGGGCGGTGGCTCGAGCCCGCGGTCGATGGCGTCGAGGTGCTCGCCGATCACCTTGAGCGGGAGGTAGTGGTCGCGCTGCATGCGCAGCACATACCTCAGCCGGTCGACGTCGTCATGGGAGAACTTGCGGTACCCCGACGGCGTACGTTCCGGCTTGATCAGCCCCTTGTCCTCCAGGAACCGGATCTTCGGGATCGTCACGCCCGGGAAGTCCGGGCGCAGCTCGTCGAGCACCTGCCCGATGTTCATCCGGGTGCGTGAGGCGTGTGCAGTGGCCGCGCCCGGCCCCGGCGAGTCCCCGTGATCCGCCATGGGAGCGCCCGTCACCCTGCCGGTGCGGACGGTCCGGCTGCGGCGACGACGGCATGTCCGGAGAAGAAGACCAGACGGTACTTCCCGATCTGCACCTCGTCGGAGTCCTTCAGGGTGACCTTGTCGATGCGGTCGCGGTTGACGTAGGTGCCGTTGAGGCTGCCGGCGTCGGCGACGGTGAAGTCCGAGCCCTCACGGGTGAACACGGCATGCCGACGCGAGACGGTCACGTCGTCGAGGAAGATCTCGCTGTCGTTGTGACGGCCGGCGGTGACCTCGTCCCGGTCGAGGAGGAAGCGGCTGCCGGCGCTGGGGCCCTTCTGGACCACGAGCATCGCGCTGCCCGCCGGCAGCGCGTCGACCGCCGCGGCGTCGACGGGACTCAGGTGGCGGTCGGAGGTGTCGGCCTTCTCGGGGCTGCCGATGCTGATGGTCGCCGTGGCCTCGTCGGCACCCGGGCTCGAGGCCCCCTCGTCGGCGACCAGCTGCGTGCCGCAGCGGGAGCAGAAGCGGGCGTCGTCCGGGTTCTGCTTGCCGCAGGCGGTGCAGAACGGCATCGGCGACTCTCCTCGGTTCAGGCGGTTGGTCCGGTCAACCCTCAGCAGAGAGTTGAGGGTGATGGTTCGTCCGAACCTACCAGCAGCGTGGCGCCGATCAACGGCTTCGCCGACGGCGTGCGGACGCCCGGACGAAGCGGTGCCGGCTCAGCCTTCGAGGGTCGCCTGGTACGCCGCGGAGTCGAGCAGCGCGTCCAGCGACGAGGCGTCGCTCACGGTCACGTCGAAGAGCCAGCCGCCGCCGTACGGGTCGTTGTTGACGAGCTCGGGCGTCGCGTCGAGTGCCTCGTTGCGGGCGACGACGGTGCCGGACACCGGCGCGTACAGGTCGCTGACCGACTTGGTCGACTCGAGCTCCCCGCAGGTGGTGCCGGACTGGAGTTCCTCCCCCACCTCGGGCAGGGAGACGTAGACGATGTCACCGAGGGCGTCCTGGGCGAAGTGGGTGATGCCGACCCGCACCGATCCCTCCGTCTCGCCGGGGCTGCGCACCCACTCGTGCTCGGTGGTGTACTTCAGGTCGTCGGGATACACCGGTGACTCCTCACGTGCGGAAGCGTTGCTGCCAGACGGTCGGGACCGAACCTATCGAGGTGGCGCGCGCCCTGCCATCAGCGGGGTTCGTGCCGTGGCCGGGTGGGACTACTCGGGCTCCGCGAACTCCGGCCGGTCCGACGCCACGACGGACTCGATGTCGATGGTCTCCAGCTCGTCGATGTCCACCGTCGCGCCGTCGTCGCGCAGCTGCTCGGAGGGTCCGTCCTCGAACTCCATCCCCCCGCGGAGGCCGTGCGGGTCGCCGATGACGTCGATGACGTACGGCGACGTCAGCAGCGTGCCGTCGATGGAGAACCCGCCCACGGCATCGGAGAGGGAGCTCTGGGCGACCACCCTCACCTTGCCGTTGAACTGCATCGCCTCGGCCCCGGCCGTGCGGAGCTCCTCGATGGCGTCCAGCACGGAGTCGATGTCGACCGGGCCGGTCTGCTCGGTGATCGTGATCCGGATCCCGGGCCCGGTGACCGGGACCAGGCCGGCGAGGATGCTGAGGGTGTCGGCCTGCTGCTCCGCCTCGGCCAGTGCCTCGGCCTGCTGCTGGGAGTCCTTCTGCAGCCCCCGCTTGACGCGCTCGAGCCGGTCGATCTCGTTGCGGGCGCGCTGCGAGGTGCCGGCAAGGCCGGACAGGACGTCGATGAGGTCTTGTTCGCGCAACGTCGAGTAGGAGTCGTCGACGTCGTTGGTGCGCACCTGCACCACGGCGCCGAACCCCACCACCGCCAGCAGCACGGCGACCACCGCCTGGTGGCGTCTCGGGTGCAGCATCGCGGCCTTGAGCCGGTCCCGGCCGCTCGGCTCGGGCGTCTCCTCAGGCATGGAACAGGTGCCTCCGGATAGCGGCGACGTTGGAGAAGATCCGGATGCCGAGGACCACGATGACGCCCGTGGACAGCTGACCACCGACGCCGAGCTGGTCGCCGAGGTACACGATGGCCGCGGCGATCACCACGTTGCTGGTGAAGGAGACCACGAACACCTTGTCGTCGAAGATGCCGTCGAGGTAGGCGCGCAGGCCTCCGAAGACGGCGTCGAGCGCGGCCACGACCGCGATCGGGAGGTACGGCTCCAGCCCGGCCGGCACGTCCGGATGGAAGAACAGCCCCAGCACGATGCCGACGAGCAGCCCGAACGCGGCGATCACGGGACGTTCCCCTCACGGTCGGTCGCGGGACGGTTGCCCGGCCCGTCGCCCGGGAGCCGGGCGACGAGCGGGTGGTCCGGCAGCTCGCCGGCCGGCAGCCGCATGGGGTCATCCACCCTCTTGATCTCGTACAGGAAGCCGAGGCTGTCCTTGAGGGAGTAGAAGCGCTGCCCGAACGAGCTGTCCAGCAGGTCCGCGGCGAGGGTGTCGGGGTCGCCGACGACCTCCAGCTCGTACGGCGCCTCGAGAGGCTTGCCGCCCAGGTGCACGGCCGGGCCCCACGTTGCTGAACGCCGTCAAGGGCGTGATCCGCAGGTTGTTGACCGCCATGGCCTCCGCGCCGGCGCTCCAGAGTCCGTCGACGAGCATCGCGAGGTCCGAGGACCGGACCACCTGGGTGATGTCGCCGTCCGGGGTGTCGTCCACGGTGATCCGGATGCCGGGCCCGCGGACGGCGGCGAAGCCGGTGCGCGAGGCGATCCGCTCGCTGCGGGCGGCCAGCACCTGCTCGGCCTCGGCCGTCTGCGATGCCGTCTCACGCAGGCCGGTGACCGAGGCCTGCAGCCGGTCGAGCCGGCCCTGCAGGCGGGTGACGGTGGCGCGACGTTCCTGGATCTGCTCGATGAGGCTGGCCCGGCCGGCGTTCGCGGCGGGCGCGTTGCGGGCGGTCTGCACCGCGGCGATCGCGACGAGCACGCCGAAGACCGCCATCACCGCCGCGGCGACGCGGCGCGGCCGGACGCGCGGCGGGGCGGGCTTGGCCGGCCGCTGGCGGTTCCTGGCCAGCCCCCGGTTCCTGGCCCGGCGACGGGCCCGCGCCGCCTTGAGCTCGGCTTGCTTCCGCCGGGCGACCACCTCGTAGTCCTCGTCGAGGGACTGACGGACGATGCGGTCCAGGAGGGGCAGCATCACCTGGTCGGGCACGCGGGGCCGCGGCACGTCGGGGACGTCCACGCGTTCGCGGGCCTCGGGCCGCAGGCGTACCCCCAGCCGGGTGCCCAGCCGGATGCGGGTCTCAGACATCGCCGCCGACCTCTCCGGTCAGCGGGTTCGCCGGGTGCGGCGTGTACCGCTCGGTGGTCCGCATCAGCTTGAAGACCTGGTAGGCGTACAGCACGCCCGCCCACCAGTACAGGCCGATCCCCCACCAGGCGAACGCCCAGCCGAACACCTTGGCGAGGGTGGCCACGACGCCCTCGCCGTCGCCGAGAAGCAGCAACGGGAAGGCGTACAGGAGGTTGAACGTCGCGGCCTTGCCGAGGAAGTGCACCGGGAGGGCGCTGTAGCCACGGGTGCGGAGCAGCGGCACCAGGCCCCAGAGCAGCAGGTCACGCAGCGGCAGGATCACCGCGACCCACCACGGGATGATCTCGCGGAGGCCGAGGCCGATCACGACGGCGAGGATGTAGAGCCGGTCGGCGACGGGGTCGAGGATCTGGCCCAGCTGCGAGGTCTGGTTCAGCCGGCGGGCCAGGTACCCGTCGAGGTAGTCGGTGATCCCGGAGACCATGAGCAGGGCGAGCGCCCAGCCGTCCGCCTCGGGCCCGAGCACGAGCCACAAGAAGACGGGCACGCCGGCGAGCCGCGCCATGCTGAGCATGTTGGGCACGGTCCACACGCGAGTGGTGCGCGTCGGTTCGTCCTCCACCGTGCCCTGCATCCTCGTGAGTGGTGCCAATCGTCCGGGTCAAGCGATTCGGCCGAGTAGTCCGCCAAGCGGTCTCGCCCAGCGGTTTCGACGGCTGCGCAGCCACGTATGAGGGCGGGCCCCGCCAGGGACAACCCTATCCGGCGGCGTCTCGCGGACCGGGCAGGCGGGGCACCAGTGACCACTCGGACCCGCTCCGGTCGCTACTCGTCGAGGTGCGCCGCGTCGCGGATCTCGCCGACGAGCTCCTCGATGACGTCCTCGAGCGTGGCGAGGCCGAGGAAGGCACCGTCGTCGCCGGCCACCGTGGCCATGTGCGAGCCGCGGCGCTGCAGGATCTCCAGGGCGTCGTGCAGGGAGTCGCTGGCACGGACCGGCGCGAGCGGGCGGATCCACCGGCGCTCGATCACCCGGTCCCGCTTGGCCTCGTCGGGTTCCAGGACGTCCTTGATGTGCAGGTAGCCGACC
Source organism: uncultured Actinomycetota bacterium (assembly GCA_963728555.1). Taxonomy (GTDB): domain Bacteria; phylum Actinomycetota; class Actinomycetes; order Propionibacteriales; family Nocardioidaceae; genus Nocardioides. The sequence goes on along the minus strand of CAVSKP010000006.1, from coordinate 64,753 downwards.
AGGGCGCCACCGTCTCCGGTGACCGGGAAGCGGCTGTAGCCCGTGGCCGCGCAGACGTCCTCCACCTCGGCCACCGTCGCGGTGCGCGGCACGGTGGTCAGCGACGCCGGGGGCATCAGCACCGCCGCGACGGTGCGCTCGGTGAAGCCCAGGGCCCCGGCCAGCCGGTCGTACTCGTCGGCCTGGAGCAGACCCTCCCCGCGTGACTCCTCGACGAGCGCCGCGACCTCCTCACGGGTGTACGTCGAGCTCACCTCGTCCATCAGCTGGACGCCGACCAGCCGCAGGAGGGCGCGGGCGACGGCGTTGATGACGCGGATCACCGGACGCATCACCGTGACGATCGCCCACACGGGCGTGCCGAGGACAAGGGCGGCCCGGTCCGGGCCGGCCAGGGCGATGTTCTTCGGGATCATCTCGCCCATCACCACGTGCAGGTAGACCACGATCGCGAGGCCGATCGCGAACGCCACCGGGTGCAGGAACGACTCGGGCACGTGCAGCGCTTCCACCACCGGCTCGATCAGGTGCGCCACCGTGGGCTCGGCGACGGCACCCAGCACCAGGGAGCACACGGTGATGCCGAGCTGGTTGACCGCGATGACCTCGGACATGTTCTCCATCGCGCGCAGGGTGGTACGAGCGAACCGGTTGCCGGCGTCGGCCCTCGGCTCGATCTGGGTGCGCCGCGCGGAGACGAGCGCGAACTCCGCGGCGACGAAGAACGCGTTGCCGAGCAGCAGGAAGACCGCGAGCACGAGGGCGGTGACGCTGTTCACGACGCCTCCCCGGTGAGCAGCCGCAAGGACAGTCGGTCGATGCGGAGGCCGTCCATGTGGGTCACGGTCAGCACGGCGAGCTGTTTGCGGGGCTCGGACGAGTCGTGGTCGCTGCGGTCCGGCACGAACACCTCGGCCACGTCGCCGACGGTCGGGACCTTGCCGAGCACGCTGAGCACCAGCCCGGCGATCGTGTCGTAGTCCTCGTCCTCGGGGAGCTCGACACCCGTGAGGTCGGCGACCTCGTCGGGGCGCAGCAGCCCCGACAGGGACCAGGACCCGTCGCGCAGCTGTTGACCGTCCTCCCCTTGCGGGTCGTGCTCGTCGGCGATGTCGCCGACGATCTCCTCCACGACGTCCTCGAGCGTGACGATGCCGGCGTGGCCGCCGTACTCGTCGAGCACCACGGCCATCTGGAAGCCGTCCGCGCGGAGCAGCGAGAGCAGGGGGTCCAGGCGCAGCGAGTCGGGCACCACGATCGGCTTGACCATCAGGTGCTTGATCCGCGTGGTGTAGCGCTCCGAGGGCGGGTAGGGCGACGGCGTGCTTGACGTGCACCGTGCCGACCACGGTCTCGTCCTGGTCGAGCACCGGGAAGCGCGAGTGCCCCGACGTACGTGCGGCTTCGAGCACCTCGACAGCGCGGTCGCTCGCCTCGAGGCTGATCGTCCGGACCCGCGGCGTCATGATCTCGCCGGCCGTCCGCTGGCCGAACTCCACCGAGCGCTCCATCAGCTCGGCGGTGTCAGCGTCGAGCGTGCCCTGGTCGGCCGAGCGGGCGATCAGCGAGGCGAGCTCGGTGGACGAGCGGGCCGACCGGAGCTCCTCCTGGGGCTCCATGCCGAGCGAGCGCACGATCGCGTTCGCCGAGCCGTTCAGCAACCGGATCGGCCAGGTGTTGAGCGTGGTGAACGCGCGCATGAAGCCCTGGGTGGCGCGCGCCGTCTCCATCGGCCTGGCGATGGCGAGGTTCTTCGGCACCAGCTCCCCGAAGATCATGGTCAACGTCGAGCCGATGGCCAGGCCGAGCCCGACCGCAAGCGGGTGCACCACGCCCTCGGGTACCCCCCAGCCCTCGAGGGGTGGGGAGATCAGGTCGGAGATCGCCGGCTCGGCCAGGAAGCCGATGGCGAGGTTGGTGACCGTGATGCCGACCTGGGCGCCGGAGAGCTGCGTGGAGAGGCTGCGCAGCGCCGCGAGCACCCCCTTCGCGCCGGTGTCGCCCTCGGCGGCGGCCTGCTCGACGCGGGACCGGTCGACGGTCACGAACGCGAACTCCGCGGCCACGAACACGCCGCAGAGAACGATCAGCACCAGCGAGACCGCCAGCAGGATCCACGCAGTCATCGGTGGCCCCCGAGAAGGAGATGGGGCCGATGAAGAGGGCCGTCCATGTGCGGCGAGCGCGTCCTTCGGGTGCGGGGAAGTGAGGTCCACACTGTAGTGGTCGCCGCAGGCGCGAGACATTTCGCCGGTTGATTCGCCGGTACGACGTCGCGGCCGGGCCCTACGATGAGGCACCCCCCTCCCTCGGAGCAGCCCCTATGACGACTCCCCCTGCGAGCCGCCGCGTCCTCGTCGGTGGCGCGCTGACGGCGACGGCCGCCGCGATCACGACCACCAGTGCCTCGGCGTACGCCGCGGCCGGGAAGCACGACGACCCGCCGTTGCTCGGCCCCGAGGACCGGCACCTGGCGCTGCGGTTCTCCTACGGCCTCACCCCCGAGCTGGCCAGGACGATCCGCAAGGCCGGCGGTGCCCGCGAGTGGTTCGAGCGACAGCTGTCGCCGGCGAAGGTCGACGACCCCGACATCCAGAAGCTCGAGGCGTGGTGGCCCGAGCTGCACTTCTCGGCCGCGAAGGTGTGGCAGCGGCAGATCAGCGAGGTGCAGGGCGGCTGGGAGGTGATGGCCAACTACCAGCGGCGGGCGCTCCAGCGCCGGATCCGCACCACGCGGCCGGTCCTGGAGATGATGGCCGAGTTCTGGGAGAACCACCTCAACGTCCCGGTGAACGGTGACGCGCAGTTCACCTACCGCGCGGCGTACGGCGAACTCATCCGCGAGCACGCGCTCGGCAAGTTCTCCGACCTGCTCGTCGGTGCCATCACCCACCCGGCGATGCTGATCTACCTCAACGGCGCCGAGTCGACCAAGCAGCACCCCAACGAGAACCTCGGCCGCGAGCTCCTGGAGCTGCACACCGTCGGCCGGGCGGCGTACAGCGAGGACGACGTCAAGAACTCGGCGCGGATCCTCACCGGCTTCTACGTCGACCTGTGGGACAGCTGGGTCGCGACGTACGAGCCGGAGTACCACTGGCGCGGCACCGTCAAGGTGCTGGGCTTCCGCGACAAGAACCGGAAGAAGGACGGGCGTGCCCTCGCGGAGGAGTACCTCCGGTACCTCGCCCACCACCCCGCGACCGCCCGGCGGATCGCCTGGAAGCTGGCCGTGAAGTTCGTCCGCGACGAGCCGTCGGCGGCGCTCGTCGGCCACCTGGCGAAGGTCTACCGCAAGAACGACACCGAGATCGCGCCGGTGCTCCGCGCGCTGGTCGACTCCCGGGAGTTCCAGCGGTCGGCGGGGGCGAAGGTACGTGACCCCGGCGAGGACATCGTGGCGTCGTACCGCGCCCTCGGGATCCGGATGGACGCTCCGAAGGCCGACGACTCCGGCGTGAACGCGATGCTGTGGCAGGTCGGCAGCATGGGCGCCTACCCGCTGGCGTGGCCGCGCCCGGACGGCCAGCCCATCGACAACGTCTCGTGGTCCTCACCCGCGCGCCTGATGGCGTCGATGGAGGTGCACCTGACGCTGAGCGGCGGGTGGTGGCCGACCAAGGGGACGCACTACCGCAAGCCGCGCGAGTGGCTGCCGAAGGACCGCATCCGGTTCCAGGACCTCGTGGACCACGTGTCGCGGGAGATCCTGCACCGGCGCTCGACCGACCGGCTGCTCAAGGCCTGCTGCGAGGTCACCGGCTGCCGGACCAGGGAGTGGATCGACCCCGAGCACGGCCTCATCCAGTGGGGCATGCCGCGGTTCCTGACCACCTTCCTCGACTCCCCCGACTTCCTGGCGCGCTGAGGTGACGACCCCGATGACCGATCAGGCCTGCTGCCCCGAGTACGCCGCTCTCACCCGACGCGGGCTCTTCGCCGGCGCGCTGACGCTCGGCGCCACCACGACCGTGTTCGGCACCGCCGTCGTCACCGCCTCGCCCGCGTCCGCGTTGCCGGCGCCGTCGGTGCTCGTGGTGCTGTCGATGCGTGGCGCGTGCGACGGCCTCTCCCTGGTCGTGCCGCACGCCGACCCGGCGTACTACGCCGCCCGTCCCAACATCGCCGTGCCGTCCGAGACGCTGCTGGCGAAGGACGGCTTCTTCGGGCTGCACCCGAAGCTCGAGCCACTGCTGCCGTTCTGGACAGCCGGCAAGGTCGCGGCGGTGCACGCGACCGGACAGCCGGTGCCGAACCGCTCGCACTTCGAGGCGATGGAGGAGCTCGAGGACGCCGACCCCGGCTCGACGGTCCGCTCGGGCTGGCTGAACCGACTGATCGGCACCGACGCCGACACCTCGCCGCTCCAGGCGCTCAACCTCAGCGGCGGCGTACCGCCCGCTGCCCTCTACGGCCCGCAGCCGGTCATGTCCGCCGGCTCGGTCGCCTCGGTGAGCATCGCCGGGGACGACGAGTGGGACACCAAGCGCGGTCGGCTGCGCTCGCTGCACACTCTCTGGGACGGCAACACCACGTCACTGGGACGCGGGATGCGGTCGACGTTCGGCGCGGTGGAGGCCTTCGCACCCGTGAAGGAGACGGCGGAGGAGCCGGAGAACGCCGCCGTCTACCCCGGGACCGACCTCGGCCGCGCGCTCGGCCAGGTGGCCCGCGTGATCAAGGGCGACGTCGGCGTTGCTGTCCTCACCGTCGACCAGGGCGACTGGGACATGCACACCGACATGGGCAACGTCGAGGGTGGCCGGATGATGCAGAACGCCGACGACTTCGCCAAGTCCCTGGCCGCGTTCCTCACCGACCTGGGGCCGTTCGCCGACAAGGTCACCGTCGTCACCATCAGCGAGTTCGGCCGACGGGTCGAGGAGAACGCCAGCGGCGGCACCGACCACGGCTACGGCAACGTGATGTTCCTGGCCGGCGCGGGCGTCGTGGGCGGGTACCACGCCCACTGGCCCGGCCTCGCGAACACCTACGACGCCGACCTCCTCGTCACCATCGACTACCGGTCGGTGCTGTCCGAGGTGGTGGTCAGCCGGTTCGGCGCCAGCCCCGCGACGGTGTTCCCGAGCTTCGTGCGGGCGCCGGTCGGGGTGATGGTCGGCGGCTGACCCGGCTCGTCCCGGGCTCAGGCCTGGGTGCCGGTGAGCCTGGGTCGGTTTTCGGGCTCGGAAGCGACCGTAGGTCACCGCCATCCCGGGTTCAGGCCCGAGGACGCCGGCGACGGGCCTGGGGCTGGGACTGCGTCGGGACCGGCGGGGTGACCGGCGGGGTGACCGGCGGGTCGGCCAAGAGGGCCAACAGGTCGGGGTCGTCCTCGGGGAGGCCGGTGAGCTCGACCAGGCAGGCGGTCATCGCGACGAGGTCGGTCGGGTCGACGCCGGCGGTCAGGCAGTCGGCCCAGGCAGCGAGCAGCTCGGCCGGTACCTCGCCCGGGTCGGCCGGGTCCGTCGGCCCGCCGGTCGGCTACCGCCGCGTGCGGCGTACCGGACGGCGTACCTGTCGGCTCGTCGGTGGGCAGACCCGTCGGTCCACCGGTCGGTGAACTTGTGGGCTCGCCGGTCGGCGTGGGCGTGGCGTCGGACGTCTCGGTCGCGGACGGTGTCGGGGTGCCAGTCGGGGTGCCGGTCGGGGCGTCCGTCGGGGTGTCGGTCGGGGTCGGCGCCGTCGGCGTCGGACCCGAGGTCGGCGTCGCGGTGGCCGTCGGCGTCGGCTTGCCGGTCGGCGTCGGGGTCGGCAGCGGCGTCGCGGTCGGGGTGTCGGACGGGCTCGGCGTCGGCACGACCTCGAAGGTCGGCTGCGGCTCACCGGGGGTCGGGTCGCCAGGGTCGCGAGTGCCGGTGGGCGGCAGGCCGTAGACCGGTCCACCGAGGATCGTCACCAGCCCCGGGTCGCTGTTCGCGTAGGCGGTCATGATCTGGAGGACGAGGTCGACGTACGCCTTGCTGTGGTTGTAGCGGTGCACCGCGGCCCGCTGTCCGGCGGTGGTGGCGAGGTCCTCGCTGCCGCTGCAGAGGTAGACGGCCGCGGCGAGGCTCGCGTCGTCGATGTCCTGCGGGTCGCGGCGGCCGTCGCCGTCGGCGTCGACGCCTACGACCGTCCACGTGCTCGGGATGAACTGCATCGGCCCGACCGCGCGGTCGAAGCGTGCGTCGCCGTCGAGCCGACCGGCATCGGTGTCGGAGATCCGGGACGTCCGGTGCTGGCCGGTCAGCCGCGGCCCGAGGATCGCGGGGTGGACCACGCCGTCGGTGGTCATCAACGCCCCGCCGAACCGGCCGTGGTTGCTCTCCACCTTGCCGATGGCGGCGATCAGCTGCCAGCTGACGTGGCAGCCCGGGTCGGCGGAGCCCATCACGGTCTGGGCACGTTGGTACGCCGACAGCGCACGCACCGGGATGGCCTCGGCCGCCGCGAAGCGGGCGTCGAGGACGACCCCGAGGCCGGGCAGCTCGTCGCGCACGTGGTCGGTCACCGAGGCCGGCGCGCGCACCAGGCCGGGCAGCTGGGGCAAGGGAGCGGGGGCAGTCGTCGGCGCGGCGTCGGCCGGAGCGGCCCCCAAGGTGACGCGGTCGACGGTCGAAGGCTCGGAGCGCAGCAGGCCCGACGAGGCCACGACCGTGAGCGGAGCCAGCACGGCGAGCAGGGTCAGACGACGGACGACCCTGCCCGTCGACCTGTGCGCGCCTGGCCCCTTCATGTGGCTCCCCCGACCTGGCCCCGATGCCCGACCTGCACAGGCTACCCTCCCTCTACTCGACTCGTTCAGGAGCAATTTTCCGGTCTCGGGATACCTCCGGCGACATGCTCGCGGACGGGTCCCGACGATTCGGTGACTGCCTGGTGTCCACTGATAGCGTAAGTCATCTGAATCAGTAGACATTGAGGGGTGAGCGGGATGCGCGGTGGCGAGGGCGACTGCTGTGTGGTGGTGGTCGGTGCCGGCGCGGGCGGAGCCCTGACAGCCGCCCACCTGGTCACCGGCCTGTCCTCCCGCTTCCGGGTGGAGCTGGTCGACCCGAGCCCGACCACCGGCCGCGGCACGGCGTACTCCACGCCCGACGACCGCCACCTCCTGAACGTGCCCGGCGAGCGGCATGAGCGCCTTCCCGCGGGACCCCGACCACTTCTACCGCTGGGTCCGCCAGCACCACGACCACCAGGCCCAGCCGCAGGACTTCGTGCCGCGCCGGATCTACGGCGAGTACGCCGAGGGGTTGCTGCGGACGGCGGCCGAGTACCCCGCCAACGCGCGGCTGGTCCGACGCGAGGCCCGGGTGGTCGGCATCGACCGTCGCGGCGAGCGGCTGGTCGTGCGCCTCGACGAGGGCGGCACCATCGTGGCCCGCGCCGTCGTCCTCGCCACCGGCGCCCAGCCCGGCGTCGACTGGGCGCCCGACGAGCTGGCCGGCTCCGACCGGCTGGTCGCCGACCCCTGGGCCGAGAAGCTGCCCGAGGGTGACCTGCTGCTCGTCGGCACCGGGCTGACGATGGTGGACATCGCGATCAGCGCCGACAAGCCCGGCCGCACCCTTCACTCCGTCTCGCGCCACGACCTGGTCCCGGCCCGCCACGTGCTGCCGACCACGCCCCCCGTGCCGCCGCCCCCGGGCATCACCCGGCTGGGCTCGCTCGGAGAGCTCCGCGCCGTCGTGCGCGCACACGTCGACCGCACCGTCGAGGAGACCGGGGACTGGCGCGCGGCCGTCGACGGGCTCCGCCCGGTGACCGCGCAGCTGTGGCGCGGCCTCTCAGAGGACGACCGACGGGAGTTCCTCGACGACGACGCCCGCTCCTGGGAGGTGGGTCGCCACCGGATGCCCCCGATCACGGCCGGCAGGCTCGCGGCGATCGCCGAGGCCGGCCGATGGGTCCGCCACACCGGCACGGTCGCCGGTGCGACGCCGACCGCCGACGGCATCACCGTCCGGCTGACCGACGGCAGCGAGCTCACCGTCGCTGCGGTGGTGAACTGCACCGGCCCCGTCTCCGCCCCGGCGAAGGACCCGCTCCTCGCCGCCCTGACCCGCACCGGCCTGGTCCGGCCCGGCCCGTCCGGGCTCGGCATCGACACGGCCGACGACGGCCGGGTGTTGGGCGTGCTGCCTCCGAGCGTCCCGCTCTACGCGATCGGCACGCTCCGCCGGGGCAACCTGTACGAGACCACGGCCATGCCCGAGATCCGCGAGCAGTGCTACGACGTGGCGCGCTCGGTCGTCCGCGCCCTCCACGGCGAGACCCGGCGCCGGCCGGTCGACCCGTATGGCCTGACCCTGACCACCAACCGCGAGGCCGCGACGTCGTACAACGCCGCTCTCGGCCGCTTGCTCCGACTCCAGGGCGGCGTTGAGGACGACCTCGAGGCCGCCGTCGTCGCGGACCCCGGCTTCGCGCAGGCCCACGCCGCACTCGCCCTGCTCGGCCACGAGTGGGGTGCCGTCGGCTCCTGGCGCAACTCCCTGCAGGCCGCCCATGCCGCGGCCGCCGACCGTGACCTCGACGACCGCGAGGCCAGCTTCCTCGACGCGGTCACCATCCGGCTGCGCGCCGACGAGGACACCGGCGCGGCCGCCCTGCTCCGGCACATCCGCCTGTTCCCGCGCGATGCCCTGGCCGTCAGCGTCGCCGTGCCGACCGTCGCCTTCGGCGGCCTGACGTCCGGCCGCCAGACGGCCCAGCTCGTCGAGGGTCTGGGCCGCACGTACGGCGACGACTGGTGGTACGCCGGCCAGCTCGCGTTCGTGCGCCAGGACCAGGAGCGCTGGAGCGAAGCCGAGGACCTCGCGTCGTACGCCCTGTCAGTGGAGCCCGCGTCCGGCCATGCGGTGCACGCACGGACCCACGTCTACTACGAGACCGGCCAGCACACCGAGGGACTGGCGTGGCTCGACGGGTGGATCCGCAGTCGCGGCCCGCACGCCAACCACGGCTCGCACTTCTCCTGGCACGCCGCGTTGCACGAGCTGATGCAGTGCGACGTGGACGCCGTCCGCCGCCGCTACGAGCGTGAGCTCGCACCACCGCTTGTCACCGGCTCCCGCGCCCTGGTCGACGCGGGCGCGCTGCTCTGGCGGTGCCACGTGACGGGCACCTGGGAGGGCAGCCTGCCGAGCCAGGCCGTCTGCTCCGCCGCGCCGGACGGCTGGCTGCTCGACCCGCCCACCGCGTTCATCGCCATGCATGCCGGCCTGAGCCTGGCCGCCGAGGGCGACGACGTCGGGCTCGCGGCCATGCGCACCATCGCCCTCGCGCACCACGACCCGGTGTTCCGCGACGTGGTGGCCCCGCTGTGCGCCGCCCTGCAGGCGGTCGTGGAAGGGGACTTCGCGGTGGCGGCCGCCCGGCTGGTCGACCTGGTCCCCCGCTGCGCCGTGCTCGGTGGCAGCGCCGCCCAGCGCGAGGTGATCGAGGACACCCTGATCTACGCGCTCGCCCGGTCCGGCCAGGGCGAGCAGGCCGCCGAGGTGCTCGACCGGCGCCTCAGCCGTCGCGCCTCCGCACTCGACGCGCGGCGCCGCGCGGCACTCGACGTGACCACCGGTGACGGGAGCGGTGGGACGACAACCTGATCGGTCCCAGGAACGGGTCACCCTCCCACCGCTATGAGCGAAGTCTGGCACCGCCGGGCACCCGTGGCGATGGCCGACCTGCGGTTGTCTCACCCGTTGGTGCAGCCGCCCGCCGACGGGCAGAGTGGGCCCGTGCCCGGCCCCTTCGACGTCGTCGCCCCGACCGACGCCGAGCGCGCCCGGCCGCTCCCGGGCGACGACCTGGTCCATGCGGACGTGCAGATGGACCGGGGCTTCGACCTGCCGGCACCGCCGGTCGAGGTGTGGCCGTGGCTGGTGCAGCTCGGCAAGCACCGCGCGGGCTGGTACCTCCCGCGTTCGGTCGAGCGCTTCGTGCCACCGTCACGCCGCGCCGTACGCCGCCTGGTCCCCGAGCTGCAGCAGCTGCGCGTCGGCGAGACCATCGCCGACTGGGGCGGCCGCGACGCCACGCTGACGCTCGCGGCGATGGACCGGAACCGGTACCTGCTGCACACCTCGCGTCGCGGCACGGTGGAGTTCACCTGGGCGGTCGTCCTCTCCCCCGCCGGCCGCGCCGGCACCCGCGTGCAGTCGCGGGTACGGCTCGGGCCGGTCAGGAGACGCTGGCTGGCCGAGTACGGCGGCGGCCCGTTCGACCTGCTGACCATCCTCGGCCTCGCCCACGGACTCCGCGAGCGCCTCACCGACCAGTGACGCCGGTCAGGCGCCGTCGAAACCGCTCAGCAACAGGAAGAACACCACGACGCCGAGCACCAGCATGCCCACGCCGACAGCGGCTCCGACGAACGCGCGACGCGGCTGACCCGCACCCGAGCCGGCAAGGCCAGGGAGGATCGACCCCACGATCGCGCCCAGCACCAGCATCAGCAGCACGGCGACCGGGAGGATCCAGTTCTCGTTGTCGTCCTCGCCGAAGAAAGCCGCCGTCACGGGCAGGCTGAGGACCCCGAGGACCAGCAGGACCAGCACCGCCACCCATCTCTGCCCCGTCGCACCCGCACTCGCCATCAGACCCTCCCCTGAGGCCCGGACCGGCCTCGACTGGGCGTGACTGTAGCGACGCCCGGACCTCGCCGACCAGCCTCCTGGCCGCGCCCTACGGCGTGCTCGACTACCCGGCGTACGGCGTCGTCCGCGCGATCGCGAGGGCGCGCTGCTGGTCCCAGCCGGCCGCCTGGTTGTAGAGCCAGGGCCTTCCGAACCAGAGGAAACCGTCCACGTACGTCGCGGCGTCGGCCGACGCCTGCGGCGAGAGTCCCCAGTCGGCGTTCGTGACGTCCGTGGTCGGCGGGATGCCGAGCGTCACGCACCGGGAGTCGCCGCTGTCGGCGCACGGGCGGGCGTTGTCGAAGTTGGGGCCGTGGTACTCGTAGCCCTTGAACGGCCGGCCGTTCTGGGCGGTGTTCACCACGGCGTACTTGCCCGGGATGCCACGCGCGGCGAGCCGCTGCGAGATGGCGGCGGCGAAGCGCACCTGTCGCTCCGTGGAGTCGTAGTGCGTGCTGTTGAGCGCGAACCCGCGGGCCGACGCGACCCCGGCAGGCACCAGGATGCGCAGCGCCTTCGCCGGGTCGTCGCGCAGCCAGTCCGCCGCACCCGCCTCGATGTACACCGACGTGTTCGGGTGTGCGGCGAAGGTCTCCGTCGCGTAGCGCATCAGGTCCAGCAGCACGCGGGACCCGTGCGGCGCGCAGAGCGCGAACGGCGCGTCGGGTTGCAGCACCAGGGCGATGTGCGCGTCCCCGAGCCCGGCCGCCACCTGGTCGACCCAGGCCCGGTAGGCGTCCTTCTCCGCAGCGGTCGGCAGGCGGCGACAGGCCTCCTGCTCCCAGGGCTGGATGGCGAAGACCACCATCTGCACGAGCGCGTCGGGGTCGCCGTTCTGGCTGTTGCGCACGTACTTCTGGACGTTCTCGCGCACGCGGTCGGTTCGCAGCCAATGGCCGAACCAGGTGGCCTTGGGCCGCAGCGCGATCCGGGCGAGCAGCTCGCGCTCCTCGCCGCGCGCCGTGCGGTACGCGTGCCACGCGTGCTCCAGCGGCCCGCGGTACACGCCCCACGTTCGGCCCGCGAGCGGGTTGTCGGCAGTCTGCAACGCGCCACTCGGGGCTCGAGACGCCGACGGAGGTGGGGCTGCGAACGTGGCAGCGGACGGGGGGATGGCAATGGCGAGGGCCAGCAGCAGGCTCACGATCGGGCCGCGTGCGCGCTGGGACCTCTCGCCGGCGGGGGGAACCGGCATCCTGTGAGGCTACTCCACACGTGCCAAATCGTCCCATCGTACTTTCGTCCAGGCATGCCTGGACAACCGGGTGGTCCTGTGCGGAACCCCGGACAGCACCCTCGGCGGCGCGCACCCTGGGAGGAGCGCAGGCCGTTGTACGCCGCGACGGCCAGACGCCTCTTCTAGGACGGGGGGTGAGGCTCATGACACGGACGGAGAGGTGGCTCCAGGCCATCGCCGACACCGCCGTGCGCGTGCTGTTCCGGGTCGCGCGCGTGCGCTCCTAGCCGCGCTGGAAAGCGGGCAGTAGACCCTTGGCTAGACCGGCTCGCCGCCGTAGGCTCGATGGTGTCGTGGCCGGACCTGGTGACCCCGTTGACGGGCGAGGGCGCGACGGGGGGGACCTACCCAGTCCCTGGGCGGCCCGCTCTCGTCTGCATCGAGGGCGGGCGGTTCCTCGTCACCCCCTCAGGCGGGCAGCGTGACGACGAAGCGGCAGCCCGGCGCCTGGTTGGAGACCGCCACCTGGCCGCGGTGCGCTTCGACGATGCCCTTGACGATGGCGAGGCCGAGACCGGCGCCTCGGCCGACCGGCGAGTCCGGCATCGGCGTCCGTGCCGAGGTGCCCTGCCACGCCACGTCGAAGACCCGCTCGATGTCGTCGTTCGACAGGCCGCCGCAGGCGTCGGTGACGCTGAGCTCCACGGCGTTGCCGACCTGGTGACCGGTCACCTCGACGACGCCGTCCGCGGGCGTGTGCCGGATGGCGTTGATGAGCAGGTTCGAGACCACCCGGGAGAGCTCGCCAGGGTCGGCGGTGACGAACAGCCCGTCGTCGACCGTGCCGCCGAGCCGTACTCCCCCGACCCGTGCCACCGGGTCGGCGCCGGCGATCGCCTCGCTGACGATGTCGCCCACGGCGACGGGCTGGAGGTTCAGCGACAGCACGCCGGCGTGAATGCGCGAGAGCTCGAAGAGGTCGTCCACCATCCGCACCATCCGGTCCACCTCGGCGCGGATCCGGTGGTGGTAGCGGTCCGGGTCGTCGACCATCCCGTCCTCGAGCGCCTCGGTCATGGCGCGTAACGCGGCGAGCGGGGACCGCAGGTCGTGCGACACCCACGAGACCAGCTCGCGCCGCGACTCCTCGAGGCGCTGCTCGCGCGCCCGCGACTCCTGCAGCCGCCGGGCGGTCAGGGCCAGCTGGTCGGAGATCTCCTGCAGCTCTGCGGGTCCGCTCGAGCCCGCCACGTAGCGGCCGCTCTCACCGAACCTGCGGGCCTCCTCGCGCACGGTGCGCGACCAGCGCGAGAAGGCGGTGCCGACCACGACCGAGACGGCGATGGCGACCACGCCGGCGACCACCACGACCCAGAGCACGACCTCGAGGTCGTGGTCGGAGAGGAACATCGCCCGGGCCGTGCCGACCACGCCGCCGACCACGGCGAGGACGGCGGTCACGGCCACCGTGGCGATCTGCCAGCGGAACGAGCGCCGGCGTACGGCGAAAGCCAGCGCCAGGCCGAGCAGCCCCGCGCCGCCTGCCCAGGCGGCTCCGATGCCGATGATCGCCCACTGGTCGTGCGTCACGACGTACCTCCCGCACGCGGCTCCCAGCGGTAGCCGACGCCCCAGACGGTCACGAGCCGCTCTGGCATCGTCGGGTCGCGCTCGACCTTCTCGCGCAGCCGCCGCACGTGCACGGTCACCGTCGACTGGTCGCCGAACGACCAGCCCCAGACCTCCTTGAGGAGGTCCTCGCGCGAGAAGGCGGTGCCCGGATGGGCGAGCAGGAAGCGGAGCAGGTCGTACTCGCGGGCGGTGAGCGCCAGCACGGCGCCGTCGAGGGTCGCCTCGTGGCGTGCCAGGTCGATCGCGAGGTCGCCGTCGGTGAGCCGGCCCTGCTCGGGCGTCGTACGCTCACCGGCTCGGCGCAGCACGGACTCGACGCGCAGCACCAGCTCGCGCGGGCTGAACGGCTTGGTGACGTAGTCGTCGGCGCCGAGCTCCAACCCGACGACGCGGTCGGTCTCGGAGCCGAGCGCGGTGAGCATGATGACCGGGACGTCGCTGGTCTGCCGGAGCCGCCGGCAGACCTCGAGCCCGTCGATGCCCGGCAGCATCAGGTCCAGGATGACCAGGTCGGCGGGCTGGTCACGCATGAGCGCCGCCACCGACTCGCCGTCGGCCGACTCGACCACCTCGTGGTTCGCGGCGCGCAGGTAGGACACCACCACCTCCCGCACGGTCGGGTCGTCATCGACCACCAGCATCCGGGCCACGTCGCCTCCTCCCCCACACCAGCCTCCACACCGGGCCGGCGACCACGCCGGCGACGACCAGCGCGGCCACCACGAGCCATCCTGCCGTGTAGCTGCGGTCCAGGATGGTCGTGTTGTCGCGGTTGGCGCCCCACCCGCCGAGCACCGGAACTGCCAGCACCGTCAGGGTGCCCAGCACGACCAGCCCGGCAGCGGCCGGGGCGCGAGCACCCGGCGCCAGCGCTCGCATGCCCAGCCAGCACACGCCGAGGGTGAGCGGGACGAGCACGAAGTCGTGCAGCACCACGCCCGCGGCCAGCCAGACCGCGACGTTCACCAGATCGCCGAAGTCCTCGCCCAGCAGCAACCAGGCGCCGTACGCCGCCCCCGCGACGCCGACCGCCCCCATCAGCAGTCGCGTCCTCATGCCGGCACCTCCAGCCGGGCGACCCACTTGGTCTGCAGCACCCCCGGGCGGTCCGGCGCGATCAGCCGGCACGGGAAGCCGTGGTCCACCGAGAGCGCCTCGCCGTTCAGCACGAGTGCCAGCAGGGTCAGGTCGTCGTCGGCGAACTGGTGCGGCAGGTGGGTCACCCGGAACGGCCCGCGCTGTTGCAACGACGTCACGACCACCTCGTGACCGCGGGGCGCCCCCACCGCGTCCAGCAGGTCACGCAACCGCACGCCGGTCCACTCCCCGTGCGCGCTCCACCCCTCGACACACGCGATCGGGAGCCCGGAGGTCTGCTGCCGCATCCCCAGGAGGTCGTCACGGGACAGCGACAGTGCGGTGTCGCCGTACACGACCTCCAAGCGGTACGCCGCGTCGGTCGCCGTCTGCGTCACGCCGGCCGCGTGCGCCGACTTGTTGATCGGGATGCCCTGCGGCCCGTCGCCCGTGCGCGGCGCGAACAGCGAGACGCGACGCAGCCACGGCACCGTGCCACCCACGGTCAGCAGGACCGCGGCAGTCGACGCCAGGCCCGCCGTGCGAAGGAAGCCGCGCCTCGACAGGGCGTCCCCGGCGGGCTCGGGGTCATCGGCCGGTCGTGGTGCCAGCGCGGCCCGGACGACCGGCAGCTTCACCGCGATGTGCACGACCAGCGCGCCGATCGCCACCCAGGCGACGGCGAAGTGGCTCGGCCGGAAGGAGAACGACCACGGGTACCACGTGGTCACGTTCGCCAGGCCGGTGGCGAGCTGGAAGATCGAGGCGGCGACGAGCACGCCGATCGAGCCCCGCTCGGCCGCATGGAGGGCCAGCTCCCGGGGCGCCTTGGGCGGGCGGATCCAGAAGCGCGGGTAGACCGTCCACAGCTTCGCCAGCAGCAGCGGCACGCAGGCGGTGCCCGCGGCGACGTGCACACCCTGCGTCAGGCGGTAGCCCCACACCGGCCGGCTGGGCAGCCAGCTGTCGGGCTGCTGGGCGAGGTGGCTGATGAGGCCCGTGGCGAAGGCGATGAAGAAGCAGATTCCGAGCCACGCACCGAGCTGGGCCGCGACCCGCGGGTGGTGCAGCCGGGACGGGAAGTCACGCTGCTCCGGCGGCCGGACCGGGACCTGGAGCCGGGCGCTCATGCCGCCGCCTCGAGCACGGCGACCCAGCGGTCGCCGACGTCCCGGACGTCCGTGGAGAACCCTGCGTCGGCGCCGACGGCGCCCACCGCGTCCGCGCCGACCACCGACCACGCGAAGGGCTCCGACGTCAGGCCGCCTGCCGTCAGCCGGACCTCGCCCCGGCGCAGGCCGGTGCCCGGAGGAGCGACGTCGGCGACCACGCGGCCGCCGGGAGCCAGCAGCTGGCCGAGCCGGCTCAGCAGGCGGACGGGGTCGCCGCCGATACCCAGGTTCCCGTCGGCGAGGAGCACGGTGCCCCAGCGTCCCTCGGCAGGCACCCGCTCGAAGACGTCGCGCAGGATCGCCGCCACGCCGCGGTCCCGGGTCTGCCAGACCGCCTCGGGGACGACGTCGATGCCGAGCACGATCGCGCCGCGCTCGGCGAGCAGCTGGGTCATCCGGCCGGGCCCGCACCCGACGTCGAGGGTCGGCCCGGAGCACAGCTCCAGCACGGCGTGGTCGCCGGCGATGCTGGCCGACCATGCGTCGGCAGGTACGTCGAGGCGTGCCACTCCCGGCCCCGCGAACACGCACGGGTGACCGCGGAAGACGGTGGCGAAGACGGCCTCGACGGAGGCCTCCACGTCAGTCATGCGCGAGCACCCCGAGCGCGTTCCAGAGGCGGGCGAACTCGGAGTCGCCCGCGCAGGCGTCGGCCGTCGCCTGGGCGTCGGCGACCTCGTCGACGTCGCGGAGCACCGGGCCGCGTCCGACCCGCAGGCCGGCGTCCTCGAACGCCCGGCGGGTGCCGTCCCCGGTCGTGGCCGTCGACATCGGTACGCCCACCAGGTGCGTGGCGTGACGCGGATCCGCCAGTCCGAGCGCCCACCAGCCGCCGTCCTCGGCGTCTGCCAGCACGGCGTCATGGTCCTCCAGTCCGGCCGCCACGGTGGACAGGTCGGCAGCCGTCAGCTGCGGGGTGTCCATCCCGATCTGGACGACCGGGCCGTCGTGGGCGGCGGCCAGGTCGAGGTGGGCGTGGGCGAGCCGCTCGGCCAGCGCGTCGCCGCGCTGGGCGAAGACCCGCCAGCCGTCCAGCACGGCGGCCAGCCGGTCGGCGTACGTCGCCATGGACAGGTCGCCCTCGAGAGCCAGCCGGCACCTGTCGACGCCGACGGCCGCGACACACGTACGCAGCGTGTCGAGCAGAGCCGCGGCCGCGAGCTCGGCGGCGACGTCCATGCCGATAGTCGCGCCGAGCCTGGTCTTGGCGACGCCGGGCACCGGTGCCTTGGCGACGACGAGCACCTGGGCACTCACGAGAGCACCCGGGCGAAGTCCCGCGCGGCCCGCAGGGTGCCGGACACGGAGCCGGACACCTTGGAGCGGGTGCCCGCTGCTCGCGGGTGGTAGGTCACGTCGTGCTCGGCGAAGCGCCAGCCCTCGGACACGGCCCGCTGCATGAGCTCGACGGGGTACCCGAACGCGCGGTCGCGGACGCCGAGGTCGAGCAGCGCCTGGCGGCGGCAGACCCGCATGGGGGCGATGTCGTGGGCGTCCATGCCGATCCGGTGCCGGAGCCACGCGACGACCACCGCGTTGCCGGCGCGGGCATGCCACGGCCACACTCCCGGTCCGGACGGGCGCCGGCGGCCGACGGCGAGGTCGGCGCGACCGGCGCGGACGTCGTCGAGGAGCGGGCCGAGCTGACCGGGGTCGAACGAGCCGTCGCCGTCCATGAACGCGACGTACTCGGCTGAGGCAGCCTCCAAGCCGGCGTGCACCGCGGCGCCGTACCCGGGCCGCGACTCCTCGACGACGATGGCGCCGTGGTGGCGGGCGACGGCGGCGGTGTCGTCGGTGGAACCGTTGTCGACCACGATCACGTGGTACTCGGCCGGCACCCGCGGCAGCAGACGCTCGAGCGCCGGACCCTCGTCCCGGCAGGGCAGGACGAGGTCGCAGCGGTCTCCGTCGTCCATGTCTCGAACGGTAGGCAGGCGCAGACCGGGGCGGCACACCTTCGGTGGTTACGGAATGCTGACGCCTGCTCTCGACACCTTCGCCGACGCCTACCCTCGTCGCGTGCCCCGGACCCTGCGCGCCGCCTGGGCCGGGCTCGTCCTGGCGCTGCTGCTCGCCACCCTCGGCATGGCGGTGCCGGCGGTCCTCGACTGGGACGTGCACGTGCGGTGGTTCCCGCCCCTCCATGCCGAGTGGGACCCGCGCGTCGGCGTGGGCACCGTGCCGGCGGTGGTGCTCGGCGTGCTGTCGGTCCGGTACGCCGTGGGTCTCGCGTCGCGGCTCCCCTGGCGCCACCTGCTGCTGGCGTCGTACGCCGCCGGGCTGGCGTGGATGGTCTCGCTGGCGCTCGTCGACGGCAGCGGCGGCATCGGCGACGTGCTGGACGGGCCGTACGAGTACCTCGACACCGCGCGCGCCACCTCCGACCTCCCGCACACCCTCGACATCTACATCAGCCGGATCCCGGTGGACGCGCTGCCGAGCAACTGGCCCGTCCACATTGCCGGGCACCCGCCCGGGGCGCTGACGTTCTTCGTGCTGCTGGACCGGGTGGGGCTGGGCAGCGGGCTGGCGGCGGGCACCGTCGTGACCTTGCTGGCCGCCTCGACCGCCGTGGCGGTGCTGCAGACCGTACGTCTGCTCGGCGCCGAGGAGCAGGCGCGCCGGGCCGCGCCGTTCCTGGTGATCGGGCCCGCCGCGATCTGGCAGTGCGTCTCGGCGGACGCCATGTTCGCCGCCTGGGCGGCGTGGGGAGCCTGCGCGCTGGCCCTGGCCGCCGTACGCCGGAGCGTGCTGTGGTCGGTCGTCAGCGGGCTGCTCTTCGGCTGGTGCGTGATGAACTCCTACGGGCTGCCGCTGCTGGCCGTCCTGGCGGTGGCCGTCCTCGTCGTCGCCGGCACCTGGCGGCCGCTCGTCCCGGCCGCGGTTGCCGCCGCCGCGGTCGTGCTCGCCTACGTGCCGTTCGGCTATGCGTGGTGGGAGGCGCTGCCCGTGCTGCGCACTCGCTACTGGGACGGCGTGGCCGCCAACCGTCCCCCGCAGTACTGGATGTGGGGCAACCTCGCCGCCCTCGCCTTCAGCGCCGGCCCCCTCGCCTTCGCCGGCATCGTCGAGACCCTCCACTCTGTGGTTGAGGAGGCGACCCGGTGCCCTCCCCTGGTGGTTGAGGAGGCGCGCCAGCGCCGTCACGAAACCCGGTGACCCGGGCCGCGTGGTCACCTGGCTCGTGCTTGCCGGCGTCGCGATGGTCATGGTCGCGGACCTCTCGCAGATGAGCCGTGCCGAGGTCGAGCGGATCTGGCTCCCGTTCGTCCCCTGGCTGCTCCTCGGCTGTGCCGCGCTACCGGAGTCCTGGCGCCGTCGCGGCCTCGCCGTCCAGGTCGTCGTCGCCCTCCTCGTCCAGCACCTTCTGTTCACGGGCTGGTGAGGCGTGTGGTCAGTCCCGGAGCGGCGCGGTGGCGAAGGCGGGAAGGCCGCGGTCCGGGGTGATGGTGGCGGTGAAGCCGAGGTGGGCGGTTGCGCGGGCCGGCGAGGCGACGATGTGGCGGACGTCGCCGGCGCGGTACTCCCCCGTCACGACGGGCGCGGTGGCATCCGCGGAGCCCCGGCCGATCAGGCGGGCGACGTCGAGGATCGTGACCGGTGTGCCGGACGAGACGTTGTACGCCGCCAGCGCTCCGGGCTCGGCGCCGACCACCGCAGACAGGGCAGCGAGGTTGGCGCGGGCCACGTCGTCGACGTGCACGAAGTCGCGTACCTGGCCGCCGTCCTCGAAGACCCGCGGCGCCTCGCCCCTCTCCAGCGACGATCGGAAGATCGCCGCCACGCCGGAGTACGGCGTGTCCCGCGGCATGCCCGGCCCGTAGACGTTGTGGTACCTCAGCGCGACGACCGCGCCGTCGGCTTGCCTGGCCCACGCGGAGGCGTAGTGCTCCTGGGCGACCTTGCCCGCGGCGTACGAGCTCCGCGGGTCGAGCTGCGCCGACTCCTCCACCAGCTCCCAGCCCAGCGGTCGGTCGCACCGGGGGCAGTGGTGGTCGAAGTCGCCGGCCTCCAGGACCGCGATCGACCGGGGCGGCGCCGCGACGTCACCGTGCTCGGGGCAGGCGTACCTCCCCTCGCCGTACACGACCATCGAGGACGCCAGCACCATGCGTCGCACGCCGCGGTCCCCCATCGCGGCCAGCAGCGCGGCGGTGCCGAGGTCGTTGTGGGCGGCGTACGCCGGGAGGTCGGCCACGGTGACGCCCGCACCGACGAGCGCGGCCTGGTGGCAGACCACGTCGATCCCGTCGAGCAGGTCGGACCAGTCCGCCGCGTCGCGGACGTCGAGGCGGTGCAGGCCAGGGACGTCGGGGGGCACCCGGTGGGCCTGCGGGAGCAGCACGTCGACCGGCACGACCTCGTGCCCCTCGACGTCCAGCAGTCGAGAGACGGCCGACCCGATGAACCCGGCCGCGCCGGTGAGCAGCACCCTCACCGCCGCCACCCTGCCAGACGTTGGTTCACGGCCCCGTAAGAACTGGGGGCTGCGCCGAGCCGGGGCTGCGAGGACCATGGGCCCAGGTCTGAGAAGAGGAGCCGAGAGATGGATGTCAGCACGCTCTACCCGAGGACGGTCGAGTTCTTCACCGACCGGCTCGACGCCGTTGCGCCCGATCAGTGGAACGACCCGACCCCGTGCACCGAGTGGACCGTGCGGGACCTGGTCAACCACGTGACGTACGAGAACCGCTGGACGGTCCCGCTGATGAAGGGGGCCACCATCGAGGATGTCGGCGACCAGTTCGAAGGTGACCTGCTCGGCGACGACCCGGTCGGGTACTCGCGGACGGCCGCCCGCGAGGCCGCCGCATCGGTCGCCGCCGCGCTCCCGTCAGGCGGCACCGTGCACCTCTCGTTCGGTGAGACGCCGATGTCGGAGTACGCCATGCAGCTGGCCGCCGACCACCTCATCCACGGCTGGGACCTGGCGGCGGCGACGGATGGGGACACGCGGATGGACCCGCAGCTCGTCCAGGCGCTCACGGTGTGGTTCGACGACAACGAGGACGGCTACCGTCAGGCGGGCGCCATCTCCTCGAGGCGGCAGCTGACCGGCGACGCCCAGCACGACCTCCTGGCCCGGTTCGGCCGCGACGCTGCGTGGGGCGCGAACCATCGCACGCTGCAGCGGTTCAACGCGGCTTTCGGAGCGGGCGACCTGGACGCGGCGTTGGCCCTGGTGACCGACGACATCGTCTTCGAAGCCACCGCGCCCGCCCCCGACGGCAGCCGTCACGAAGGTCGCGACGCCGTACGGAACGCGTGGACCGACGTCATGCAGACGCCAGGCATGACCTTCGCCGAGGAGGAGTCGTTCGTGACCGGCGACCGGGCGGTCGTCCGCTGGCGCTACGGATGGGGCGACCCCGAAGAGGGGCACGTCCGCGGAGTCGACGTGATCCGCTTCCGCGACGGGCTGGTCAGCGAGAAGCTCTCCTACGTCAAGGGCTGAGGCCAACGCGGGCAACGGGTCGTGTGCCTGAGAACGCGCCATAGCGCGTCGTGAGGCACACGACCCGTGAAAGCGGTCGCCGTCAGTCGGCGACGAGTCCCGCGACGCCGAAGGCGGCCGCGACGAAGTCCGAGCCCGTCGAGGTCAGTCCGCCTCGCTTGTCGATCGCGAAGGACGACACCGAGCCGTCGCGCATCCGCACGTGCAGGCTGTCACCGTCGGGCGCGACGGCGGCGTCGGTCGGGCCGGCTCCGGTCGAGGCGGCCACGGCCGCCACCAGGGTCAGCGAGCCGTCGTGGCCGATGCGGTAGCTGGAGATCGAGGCGCTGGCAGCGTTGACGACCCACGCGTAGTCGCCGGACACGACCAGCCAGCAGGCCGCCGCCTGGGTGTCGCTCAGCGCGGCGGTCAGGTTCTGGAAGCCCGGCGCCACGCGGTACGACGACGCGGAGCCGCTGGCCGCCTCGGACACCACGAGGGTGCCTCGACGGTCGAAGGCGAAGCCGTAGGGGACGCTGCCGGACGAGGCGTGCGACGTGGCCTCGTCCAGGTACGCGCCGTGTACGTCGAAGATGTCGATCGCGCCCGAGGCCCGCTCGGTGACGACCAGGTTCCGGCCGTTGGGCGTGAACTGCAGCTGGGCCGCGTCGGTGAGCCCGCCGGCGGGGTTCGCGGAGAGTGACCGGGACGAGCCGGCGAGCGGCGACAGGTCGCCCGCACGGGTGTAGGTGAAGCCGTCGACGGTGTCGGTGTCGTGGTTCAGCACGTACCCGACCCCGTTGCGGACCGTCACGCTGACCGGGCGCTGCCCGCCCGTCCCGATCCGGTCGGTCAGCGTGAGGCCGCCGCCGTGGGTCGTCAGGGCGGAGACGGAGTTGTCGCCGGCGTTGACCACGAACAGCAGGTCGCCGTCGCGGACGATGGCGCCCTGCGAGGCGAGGGACGCGCCGGCGCCGAGTCCGCCGGTGGCAACCGACCCTGCCGGCTCGAGCGAGCCGTCGGCGTACCGGTCGAAGATCGCCACGGCGTTGCCCGCCGCGTCGTTGGTCGGCTCGTAGACGTGGCCGACGGCGTGCTTCGGGTCTGCCTGGGCGACGCCGCCGAGGGCGAGCACGGCGGCGGAGACGGTCGAGAGAATCGTGACGGCGGCGGCGCCGCGACGAGCAGTGGTGCGCATGATGAGGTTCCTTTCGAAGTGGGGCGGAGTCGGCGACTCCGGCCACTTCGTGGTCCAGCGCTGCGCGATCGTTACGGCCCTCGACGTGACGAAACAATGACGTGGAAACCGCGTAACGATCGGGGCCGATCCCCACACTGCGCGCTCATGGACAACGCCACGGATCACGACTTCTCAGGCCTGCGGGCCACCTTCGTCAACTGCACGCTGAAGAGGAGCCCCGAGGTCAGCAACACCCAGGGCCTCGTCGACGCGAGCGCCGCGATCATGCGCAAGCACGGCGTCGAGGTGACCGAGATCCGGTTCGTGGACCACGACATCGCCACCGGCGTCTGGCCCGACATGACCGAGCACGGCTGGGCGAGCGACGAGTGGCCGCAGCTGTACCCCGAGATCCTGGCCAGCGACATCCTCGTCGTGGCCGGGCCGATCTGGCTGGGCGACAACTCCTCGCAGACCAAGAAGCTCATCGAGCGGATCTACTCGCTGTCGGGTGAGCTCAACGACAAGGGCCAGTACCTCTTCTACGGCCGGGTCGCGGGCTGCATCATCACCGGCAACGAGGACGGCATCAAGCACTGTGCCCAGAACGTCCTCTACTCGCTGCAGCACGTCGGTTACACGATCCCGCCGAACGCGGACGCCGGCTGGATCGGCGAGGCCGGACCTGGGCCGTCGTACCTCGACCCCGGCAGCGGCGGCCCGGAGAACGACTTCACCAACCGCAACACCACGTTCATGACGTGGAACCTGATGCACCTCGGCAAGATGCTCAAGGACGCCGGTGGCGTGCCGGGCTACGGCAACCAGCGGTCGGAGTGGAACGCCGGCACCCGGTTCGACTGGGAGAACCCCGAGTACCGATGACCGCCCTGCTCGACGAGCCGGTCGTCACCGATCCGTCAGGTCTTTCCAGCGGTCGGTCGCGGTACGTTCCCGCCATGCCCGCAGGCGACGACCGTGACCTGGTCGCGGCGCTGCGCGCGGGCGAGGAGTCGGCGTTCGCCGCACTCATCGACGGATGGTCCGGCTCGATGCTGCGGATGGCCCGTCTCCACGTGCCGACCGACAGCGTCGCGGAGGAGGTCGTCCAGGAGACCTGGCTCGCGGTGCTGACCGGGTTGTCGAAGTTCCGTGGCGAGTCGTCGCTGCGCACCTGGGTCTACCGGATCCTGCTCAACCAGGCGAAGACGCGTGGCATCCGCGAACGCCGGACCGTGCCGTTCGCGAGCCTCACCGACGACGAGGACGGGCCGACCGTCGACCCGAGCCGGTTCCAGGGCGCCGGCGATCCGCACCCCGGCGGCTGGCGCCGGTTCCCCGACGAGTGGCCGGAGCAGTCCTTCCTCTCTCAGGAGCTGCGCACCGTCGTGGCTCACGCGCTCGAGCAGCTGCCGCCGCGCCAACGGGTCGTGGTCGCCATGCGCGACCTCGACGGGCACACCGCCGACGAGGTGAGTGAGGTGCTGGCGATCAGCGCCGGCAACCAGCGGGTGCTGCTGCACCGCGGCCGGGCCGTCGTACGAGCCCACCTCGAGCGCTACTACGACGGCGCCCGCATCGGCACCGAGGAGGTGGCCCGATGAGCGAGCGGATCACCTGCGCCCGGTTCGTCGAGCTGGTCACCGCGTATCTCGAGGAGCAGCTGGGCGCCGAGGAACGGGCGGCCTTCGAGGAGCACCTGGCTCTGTGCCCGGGCTGCGACCGGTACCTCGACCAGTTCCGCACCACGATCTCGCTGATCGGTCAGCTGCCGGAGCAGTCCATCTCCGCCGACGCCCGCTCCCGGCTCCTCGACGCCTTCGCCGGCTGGCGCGACCAGGGCTACTGACCCGAACTAGCGACTGGCCATCGGCAGGAGCGGCCGCGAGCGGCCGGCGTCGACGGTCGAGATGTCGGGACCGTCCGGCATGCAGCAGGTGAGATCGGTCCGGCAGGCCTCCGGCGGATCGGCCGCCAGGAGCGACGCGCGGGCGTCGTCGAGCTGGCTCGACAGCTCGGCGAGCTCCCGGATCCGTACGGCGATCTCTGCCTGCTTCTCCTCGATGAGGTGGGTGACCCGGTCATGCGCGGACCGGCAGTTGGCTCCGCCCCACACCGGGAGCAGCGCGGCGACCTGGTCGCAGCTGATCCCCAGCCGCCGCGCCCGCGTCACGAAGAGCGCGCGGGTGGCGGACTCGTCGTCGTAGTCGCGGTAGCCGGAGACGGTCCGGGCCGGCGGTCCGACGAGCCCGATCCGCTCGTAGTAGCGGATGGTGGAGACGGGCACCCCCACTCGGTCGGCGAGCTCGGAGATGCGCATGGCTCACCGTAGACCTTGAACCCGGGTGCAAGGTAAAGGTCTTGACCTTGCACCGCAGTGCAGGGCCTACGGTCGCGCCGCAACGCACCACCGAGTCCAGGAGGCCCACCATGCAGACCACGACCACCAAGATCGCCGCCGGCGACATCGACATCTCCTGCGCCGTCCTCGGCGACGGGCCACCGCTCGTCGCCGTGCACGGCGCGATCGGACTGGGCAGCGCCTACATGCGGGCGCTCGACCCGTGGGCCGACGACGTACGTCTGGTGCACTACGACCAGCGCGGGAGCGGCGAGACCCCCGTGGGCGACGTACGCCGGGTCTCGTTCACCGGCGGCCTCGAGGACCTGGACGGCCTGCGCCGGGGTCTCGGGCTCGAGGAGGTGGGGCTGCTCGGCCACTCGGCGGGCGCGTACCTTGCCGCGCTGTACGCCGCGGAGCACCCGGAGGCGACCACGGCCCTGGTCCTGCTCAACCCGGGACCGCCTCTCGCGCCCGACCTGATGCAGCAGTTCGGCGCCGCCATGACGGCCCGGCGGACGCCCGCCGACGACCAGGCCCGCCGCGAGATCGAGGAGTCCCCGGCCTACCTGGGCCGCGAGCCCGGCGCCCTGGAACGACACCAGCTCAACACCTTCGCGCCGTTCTTCCGGGACCACGCCGCGATCGACCGCGTCGACCTCGGGTTCACCGAGATCACCGCGGCCAACGTCCAGCAGGCGCCCGAACGGATGATGGGCAGCCTCGCGCCCCTCGACCCGATGGCCCGGTTCGCCGACATCGCGTGCCCGACCCTGGTCGTGCACTCGGAACGTGACCCGATCCCGCTCGCCTGGAGCCAGGTACTGGCCGGCGCGATCCCGGGTGCGGAGCTCGCCGTGCTCGAAGGCGCCAGCCACTTCCCGATGGTCGAGGACATCGACCGACTCCGCGGCACGGTGCTGCCGTGGCTCACGGGCCGCCTCGCGAGGGCCGATCGTCACGCCCCGTAACGGCGCTCGCGTGGACAATCCTGGGGTCGGAGTTGATCCCGGCGTCTCGCCGGGACACCATGACCAACGTGACGGAACCCTCCCCGGCCACGGACGTCGAATCGGCCCTCGCCGACGCCGACGTCCTCCACCGGAACGGTCAGGACGCGCTGCTCGAGCTCGAGATCGCGACGCTGGACATGGACGCGCACGAGAAGTGGATGCTCGAGCAGCTGCTCCTCACCTACGTCGCCGACAGCGTCCCGGAGGCCACCTGGTCCGAGGGGATGGCCGCAGGACTCCGCGCCGTGATGCGTGAGCGGGCGCGACGCACCGCGGCGTCGCTGCGCGAGACCGTCTGAGCCATCCCAGGGCCGCACACCATCTCGATGGGTGTGTTGCCCCACCCGTTCGCCTGGGACGCTCGACCCATGCTGTGGATCATCATTCTCGTCATCCTCGTCATCCTGCTGCTGGGCGGATTCGGCTTCTCCCGACGAGGCCGCTGAGCCGGCCTCGTCCTGGGTCCGACTCCCCCGCGGCGTACGGGCCTGCTCTGGCGCGCCAGGCGCGCGGTGACGCAGACTCTGACCTGTGACGTTGACGGGGGTCAGGCGGCTGGGCATGGTCGCGGTCGTCGGGGTGGCGCTCGGTGCCGCCCAGCTCCCCGGGCTGCTCCACTCGCCCCGGTTCCGGCTGCCCGAAGCCTCCGCGGCCACGGCGGCGACGATCGTGATCCAGCCCGGCGGCTTCGCCAGCAGCTACTCACCGAAGTCCACGACCATCGAGCAGGGCTCCGTCATCAAGGTCGTGAACAAGGACACGATGACGCACACCGTGACCTCGGTAGCGGTCGACAGCGAGGGTGACCCGCTCTTCGACCTCGTCGTCGCCGCCCGCCAGACCGACACCCTGGTGGTGCCCGCGACCCTGGCTGCCGGGAAGTACCCCTTCTACTGCACCATCCACCCCAACATGCGAGGCACGCTGGTCGTGACCGGCGAGGGTGGTGGGGTCCCGGAGCCGCCAGAGTTCGAGCAGGCGCTGCGGATCCCCGAGGTGTTGACCGGCCGCAACATCACCATCAAGATGCGCCGGGCCAAGGTCGCGATCATGCCGACCGGCCCGAAGACCTGGATGTGGACGTACGGCGGCACCTTCCCCGGGCCGACCATCAAGCGGCCCACCGGCTCACTCACCAGGGTCACGTTCGTCAACGACCTGCCGAAGGGCGCCGGCGCCATGACCGTGCACCAGCACGGCGGCCACCAGGCTTCGAAGGATGACGGTCAGCCCACCAGGTACCTGATCGACCCCGGGTCGCGCCGGACGTATACCTACCCGCTCACCGATGCGGGGAAGCCGGTCCCGGCGGCGTTCCGCTTCTATCACGACCACCGGATGGGTCGGACCGCCAAGAACAACTGGCGCGGCCTGCAGGGCATGTTCCTGGTCACCGACAAGCGGGAGCGCCGGCTCGGCCTGCCACACGGCGCGTACGACGTCCCGCTGCACCTGACCGACCGCAGCCTCACCGACGACGACGCGCTGACCGACCCGTTCCCGGGTCCGCACATGCACGACTGGATGACCGGCCCGCAGGCGCCCCCGAACGACGCCACGGTGGGCAAGCGGATCCTCGTCAACGGCCAGTTCGCGCCGTACCTCCGGGTCAAGCCCGGCCTCTACCGGCTCCGGCTGCTGAACGCGGCGACGTTCTCGGCCTACGACCTCGCGCTCTCCAACGGCCGCCCGCTGGTCCAGATCGGCACCGGGAGCGCGTTGCTCCCCAGGAGCGTGGAGCGCCCGGACATCCTCCTCGGTCCGGCCCAGCGCGCTGACGTGGTCGTCGACTTCCGGGGTCTGCGCAACGAGGACGT
This sequence comes from uncultured Actinomycetota bacterium, assembly GCA_963728555.1. Taxonomy (GTDB): domain Bacteria; phylum Actinomycetota; class Actinomycetes; order Propionibacteriales; family Nocardioidaceae; genus Nocardioides. Next base: position 37,291 of record CAVSKP010000006.1, on the reverse strand, counting down.
GCTGCTGTCGACGATCCCTCGCACCGACGGCTCCCACGGCACAGGGTCGAGGTCGGCCGCCATCATGCAGTTCCGGGTCCGCGGGCATGCCCATCAGCGCTCACGCGTACCCGACCGGCTGCGACCCGTCCCGGCGTTCGACGTCCCCGACAAGGTCTCCAAGGTCTGGACCTTCGGCCTCACCAAGGACGACAACGGCTCGTTCTGGTCCATCAACGGCATGATGTTCGACCCGAAGCGGGTGGACCACCGCGTGCGCCGGGGCGCGACCGAGCGTTGGCGGCTGCGCAACACCAGCCACGTGACCCACTACGTCCACCTGCACGAGGAGCAGTGGCGCACGATCAGCCGCAACGGCAAGCGGCCGCCACCGTGGGAGCGCGGCTTCGAGGACACCTGGCGGCTCGACCCGGGCGACGTCGTCGACGTGGCCGCGACGTTCACCGACTACCCCGGGCTGTTCATGCTGCACTGCCACATGCTCGACCACGAGGACCACGGGATGATGGCCCAGTTCGAGGTGGTCGGTCCCGGGTAGCGGCCCTCTCGCGAGGGCCCTTTCCCGTCAGCCGTACCCGCCGCTGGGCCAGCCCTTCGTGCTGATGTACCAGACGGCCGACGTCAGCACCGCGGCGACGAGGAGAGTGAAGACCAGACCGCCGGCTACCGGGAGGAACCAGCCGGGTGCACGCCTGGACCGGACGGCGACGATCTTCACGACGATGGCACCCATGATCGCGCAGCCGAGCACGCCGTGCACGACGGTCCGCGTCGAGACCTTCTCGCCGTCGGCCAGGTGCCCGCTCTCGAGCCCCAGCGCCCAGAGGCAGTGGTAGGCGACGAAGACGGAGAGGACGATCGCGATCGTCCCGGACGTGCGGTGCGCCCTGCCGAGCCACCGTGGCGCCTTGATCCCGAGCTTGCCGTACATCCAGAGGGCGCCGATGACCTGGAGGACGGCGAGCACGCCGACCACGCTCGCGACCACGACTTTCATGGCGAGCACGGTGCTGAAGCCGAGCGTCGTCACGCCCGAGGTCGACGGATCGTGCACGGAGCCGAAGACGCCGACCAGGAGGGCGACGGCGGCGCCCGCGGCGAACGCCGTCAGCGGGACGGTCATGCCCTTCTGCATCTCGACGTGCGTCACGGGTTCAGCATTCCCGCCCGGGCGGCGTATGGGAACGCCTTTCATGCCACCCATCCGGACAGCCCTGTTGCGCGCCGATTCTCAGCGGGAGCACCGTGACCCCCATGACACCGCGATCGCTCCTCGCTGTCGCGATCGCCGCCGTTCTGACGAGCGCATGCGGCGGTGGGGAAAGCGACCCGGCGCCTGCGTCGTCCGAACCGCAGAGGACCGGCACCAGCGCCGCCGAGTCCGCTGACGAGGTCGCCGAGAGCCAGGAGAGCATCGACATCGGCGGACGCAGGCTGTTCCTGCGCTGCTGGGGCGAGGAGGTCGCCGGCGAGCCCACCATCCTCCTGATGTCGGGCTCCGACCTGGACACCTCCTCCTGGACCGTGATGGCGAGCGAGTTCGCCGCCGACGGCCACCACCTGTGCGCCTACGACCGCCTGGGCGCAGGGCGCAGCGACGCGCCGCAGGAGCCGCGCCGTACGACCAAGGACCAGGTCGACGACGCTGTCGCGCTCCTCGACGCGGCCGACCTTCCGGCGCCCGCCGTGCTGGTCGCCCACTCGCTGGGCTCCCTTCCCGCGGTCGGGCTGGTCGAGCGTGCTCCGGAGCGGGTTGCCGGCGTGGTGTTCGTCGACCCGTGGTCGCCACGCGTGAGCACCGCCCAACGCGCCGCCCTACCTCCGGAGAAGCCCGACGAGTCGCCGGAGATCGCCGCCGAGCGGCGCTTCCTCAACGACTTCCTCTACGACCCGTCCCAGAACCGGGAGCACCTCCTGCTCGCCGAGAACGACGAGCAGGCGGCGAGGCTGTTCGACGACCCCGGTCCGGCGTTCGGGGACCTCCCCGTCGTCGTGCTCCAGGCGCCTCCGCTCCCCTACCTCCCAGGCCTCCCCCGCTCCTACCACCGGGCGACCCTGGCGGCCGTCGACGAGGGCGCCGAGGAGTTCGCGGCCGAGTCGACGCGCGGCACCCTCGTCAAGGTCGAGGACACCGGCCACAACATCCAGGACGACCAACCGCAGGCCGTCATCGACGCGATCCTCGACGTCATGGCTAAGTAGCTGCTGTTCTCGGGACCCGTCTGGGTGCCGTCACGGGGCCGATTGCTACCACACCAGTGCCACACCAACGGCGACCAGCCACAGTGACCAGGCAACGTAGGTGACAGGGGTCAGGACGGCGGCCGGCCGCCAGCCCTCGTCCTCGAACGCACCGACGAACTCGAACGAACAGATGACCAGCAGTCCTCCCACGATCACGCCGATGAGCCCGAGCCACCCGGGGGTGCTGGTGGCCTGCATCAAGGCGATGCCGGTCAACGCGCTCCAGGCTCCCGTGAACAGGTAACCGAGATGCTCGCCGACGGCGACCCCGAGGTAGCGGTGGAACGACTGGAACACGATCTCGATGGCCTCGCGTCGCGCCGGGCTGGCGTCCGCCGCGGCGTCGGCACGGGCGAGGTAGGGGACGAGGAACGGCCATCGGACCAGGCCGAGGAACTGGACGAGAGCGGCCAGCACTCCTGTCGTCGCGGAGACGGCGATCAGGCCGGCGTCGGCGCCCGTGAGCGATGAGGCCAGCAGGACGGCAACCGGGGCAAGCAGGACCGCGGTCAGCGCGAAGGCCCACCACAGCAACAGCAGGCGTACCCCGCCGGCCCGGAACCGCGAGAGCACCTCCGAGGTGGGTCGTCGCAGGATGTCCGGGTAGTCGAAGCTCCGGCCGAGCAGCGCGAAGCACAGGTTGAACATCACCGGCAGGGCGACGAGCAGTGCTCCGGCCGTGCGCTCGGCGGCCACGTCAGGGTCCTCGTGATCCGGTCGAGCGACTCATGACGTCGGATCCGTGCGGTTGAGGGCGATGGGGAGCACGACGGTGAGCAGGCTGACGAGCATCGCGCCGCTGGCGCCGAAGATGACGAACTGCTCGTCGACATCGATCCCGATGGCGGTGCTGGTCGCCCACCCGGCGGACCAGATCGCGGCGAGGGCTGGTGGCCAGGCGAACGCCAGTACGCCGAGTCGCGGCCTGAGCACGACGGCCTGGGCGAGCCCGACGCCAAGGCCAGAGACGGCGCCCTGCAGGACGAGTGCGCCGAGGCTGGTCTCGTAGTCGACCATCGCACGCGCCGATCCCGAGTCCCACCATCAGGCCGATCGTGGTCGCCACGATCCAGGCAACGACGGGCGGTCGGTTGCGGCCCATGGCCCACGCCTGAACTGCTCCGAGGGCGGCGCCGGTGATCAGCGCGCCGATAAGCGACGCTCCGATGCTGTCGACGTGCCCGGACACCAGCCAGCCGGCGTACCCGGCCAACGGGATGCCGACGATGTTCACCATCCACCGGGTCACGGCTCGGTGTACCGGAACCTGAGCGGTCGTGGTCGTGGGGGTGATCTGGAGGTCGTACATGGTGGCTCCTTCTGGGTCATGCGCTTGTATCTCCGAGTCGATGGGGACGTGACCACAGTCGGCCGACCCGCTGACGATCCGCTGACGAGCACCTGACGCCGAGGGCACGGCTCGACACCGGGCCTACGCTCCTTGCGTGTTCGCCCCCCATGCCCGCGCACTCAGCCCGCGGGCATGGGGAGCGCTCGCGGTCGCGGGCCTGGTCGTCGCCTTCTCGCTGAGCTCGACTCTGGTCAAGAGCGCCGAGTCACCAGGGATCTTGGTGGCGTTCTGGAGATTGACGATGGTGAGCGTCGTCTGGAACGTGTATCTCCGGGCCACGGGCCGGCGGGTCACGCTGCGCGACGTGCGACAGGCATTCGTGCCTGGCGTGTTCTTCGGGGTGAACCTCGCCACGTTCTTCGTCGGGGCCACGAACAACAGCGTGGCCAATGCCGCGTTGATCGGCTCGCTCTCACCGTTTCTGATCGTGCCGATCGGCGCCAAGCTCTTCCGCGAGCACAACGAGCCGCGTGCGCTGGTGTTCGCCATCCTGGCTTTCGCCGGTGCGGCCCTGGTACTCCTGAACGCGCCCGTCAACGGCGACGCATCCGCCCGGGGGAACCTGTTCGGGATGTTGGCGATGCTGCTGTGGGTCGGCTACGTCGTCTCCACGCGGCACTTCCGCCGGGACATGGACGTGGCCGTGTTCATGGCCACGATCAGTCCGATCGCGGCAGTCGCCGTGCTTCCGTTGGCGATCGGCAACGGAGGGATGTTCGAGATGAGCAGCAAGGGCTGGGCCTACACGATCCTGCTCATGTTCGTGACGGGCGTCGCCGCGCACGGCCTCCTGGTGTTCGCACAGAAGACCATCCAGATCGGCACGATCGGGATAGCCCAGGTGGCTCAGCCGGCCATGGCGGTCGTGTGGTCGTTCCTGTTGCTGGGCGAGAGGGTGCGGCCGTTGCAGGTCGTCGGCATCGCGATCGTGATGACCGGACTGTTCGCCTTCCTGCTGCTGAACGAACGTGGCGGTCGTGCCCGGCGAGCCACGGACCCGGCGGAAGCGGTCACCGCGGCGAGCGAAGGCTCGGGACCGGTCGTGCTTCCGGCCGTCTCCCCGGAGGCCCCACCTGCGCGACCTGGGTGATCGGTGTCCGAATCATGAGTGCTGCCGGACCCAGTGGGCGTCGATGCGATCCACCTCGGTGATGAAGTGCGAGGCATCCTCCATGCGCAGGTCAGCCTCCTCCAACAGATCCCGGGCCGCGTCCTTCTCCCCCAGCCCGGTGGCCAGACGGCTGAGCGCGTCCAGGGCGAACACTTCGACGGGGGCGTCGTCCGCTCCCCGGGCTTCGCCGAGGATGGCCTCCAGCCGATCCGCTGCCCCTGACACGTGTTCGGCGGCGTCCATGGCTGCCAGCAGGCACTCCCCGAGCGCAGCCTGTTCTCCCCCACCCGCGTTCCGGTGCCACTCACTGGCAGCTTCGAGAGCCGCCCGGGCCGGCTCGACCTGTCCACCAGCCCTGAGTACTCGGCCCAGGTGGACCCGGCCGAGCGCGGCCAAGCGAACGTCGCCGGTGGCTTGGGCCTTGTCGATCGCGAGCCGCAGGGTCGCAGCACCTCTGTCGTAGTCGCCGGTCTGGCACTCCGCTCGGCCGAGACTCGTCAGCTGGTAGGCCTCGGTCTGCTGGAAGCCGAGCTGCCGGGATCGCTCGGCGGCCCGACCGAGGTGGACGACTGCTTCGTCGAACCGGCGCTGCAGGCGTGCGAGCTCCCCCAGCATGGCCTCCGCACGGACGTGGAGCCAGGGATCTTCGACGTCCCGGAGCCAGCGTCGTACCTGTTCGGCACCGTGGAGGCTCCGTTCCTCGTCGCCTTCGGAGATGGCCGCTCTCGCGGCGAAGAGCCAGTTCGCTGCCTGGTCCCACGGCCGGTCCAGTGTGTCGAGAATGGCTTGGCTCTGATCGGTCAGCTCCCACGCTCGACGGAAGTCACCATGATGCGAGACGACGTAGGCCAGGTAGTAGCAACAACGGGCGCGCAGCTCGGGATCCTGCGTCTCATCTGCCAGCTTGGTGGCGGTGTCGATGTGGTCACGAGCGAGGACGAGGCCGCCCGAGGAAGCCTCGATCCACGCCGCCAGGAGGAGGGCTTGTGCTCGGTCTCGAGGTGGACCCGTCTCGCCCACGGACTCGAGAGCCATCTGGATCCGATGGGCTCCCCTGCTGTCGCCGAGGACGACCCAGGCCCAGCCGAACCCGTTGACGATGCTCAGCGCGAGCAGCGGATCCTGGGTAGCCCCCCAGACCAGTGCGGCGTCGATGTTGGCGCGCTCGGTCCGGGCGAACATCAGGTGCTGGGCCTGGTGGCGGCTGCGCACCCCCGCGGTAGACCGGCTGGCGACGTCCGCGAACCACGCGGCGTGTGCCGCCCGCGCACGATCGTCCAGTCCGGCGTCCGCCAAGGCCTCGAGTGCATATGCCCGGATGCTGTCGAGAAGTCGGTAGCGAACGGCGGCCGGCGATGCCTCGTCGTCGACAAGGACGAGCGATCGGCTCGCCAGGCGCCCCACCACGTCGATCGCTGCCTCTGCCGGCACGTCCAGCGCTTCCAGGACGAACTCCACGGCGGGCAGGGGTGCGCCGCCCGCAAAGGTGGCGAGTGCCCACAGTCCCCGCTGGTCGTCGGGAAACAGCAGGTCGTAACTCCATCGGATGGTCGACCTCAGTGACCGGCGGCGTTCCGGCCTGCGGCTGGTCGGGTCGCTGAGTACGAGGAACCTGTGGTCGAGCCTGCGGGTGATTTCCTCGACGGAGAGGGTCTTGGTGCGCGCCGCCGCCAGCTCGATGGCCAGGGGCAGACCGTCGAGGGAGCGACACAGGTCGAGGACGCTGTCGCTCTCTGCGCTCGTCGTGCCCATCGCGCGTTGGGCCGTCGCGCGGCGGGTGAACAGCTCGACCGCGTCGGAGAGAGGCAACGGCGCGAGCTCGACGACGACCTCGCCGTCGATGTCGAGCGGCACCTGGCTCGTGCACAGGATCCGCAGCCCCGGTGCGGCGTCGAGGAGGCGCAACGTGAGAGCGGCGGCGGCATCCCGGACGTGCTCGCAGTTGTCGAGGATCACCACGGCGGACAAGACCTTGAACCGCTCCAGCATCGCCTCCTCCCCGCCCGGGCCGCCGACCGCGCTGATCAAGGCGTCGACCACGTCGTCGGCCGACGCAGCGGTCTCGAGCCTGGCCAGCCAGACGCCATCGGTCGACGGGGCCAGCCCGCGGCTGACCGCGATGGCGAGCGCCGTCTTCCCTATGCCCCCCGGTCCGACCACCTCCACCAGTCGCTCACGACCCAGCAGTTCGGTGAGTCCCGCTACGTCGTCGGCTCGACCGACCAGCTCGGTGGTCATCGACGGCAGGTTCCCGGGCGAGAGCTCGACTCGCTCGGCCGAACGGGCAGTCAGGTCGAGTGCCGTGTCCTGGGCAAGAATCCGCCTCTCCAGCTCCTGCAGCTGCGGACCGGGGTCGAGCCCGAGCTCCTCGGCCAGCTGGTTCTTGACCCGCTGATAGGTCGCGAGGGCCTCCGCCTGGCGCCCCGCTCGGTACAGCGCGGTGATCAGCAGCTCCCACAGACTCTCCTGGAACGGGTACGTCGCGACCGCAGCCTCCAGGTCACCGATCACGTCGGCGACGTCTCCGAGCCGCAAGCGAGCGGTGAACCGGATCTCGAGGAGCTGCATCCGCGCCTCCTCGAGCCGGGTGCGGTGGGCGTCGACCCAGTCGCCGTCGCCCGCAGCCTGGAGCACTTCCCCGCGGTACAGCATCAGCGTCCTGGCACACAGGTCGGCTGCGGCACGGTCGTCGCCGGCGTCGAGCAGACCAGAGACGGTGGCCACCACACCCAACGCTGCAATCGCGTCGACGTCGGATGGCTGGACCGCGAGCGCGTAGCCGCCGTCCCGGTTGGTGATCACGGTCGGATTACCGAACGCCCGGCGCAGCATGGCGACTTTCGACTGGAGCGTGTTGCGTCGAGTGCTGCGTCCTCCCGCCGACCACAGGTCGTCGACGAGCCGGTCCGCGCTCACGGGCGCGCCGGCCTCCATGGCGAGGCGCACCACGAGCTCAGACGTCTTCCCGCTCGGCACCGGCACGTGCCGGCCGTCGAGGATGACCTCGAGAGGGCCGAGCACCGCCACCTTGAGCACGCGACCGAGCGTATGCCCGCCCACGGAGGAGCCGCGTCAGTCGCTGTCAGCGCATCGTCAGCGTCCACCACCACAGTGAGGACATGCCCCCTGACTTCGAGGTGTTGCTCCGCCGGCTGATAGGCGGCGACCCGACCGCCCCCGGCGAGATCCTCGACCGGGCGGGCACGAACGACTCCCCGGCACTGCTCGTGGCCGCCGCACTGGTGACCGAGAACGGCACCGAATCTGCTTGGTTCCTCGCCCGGGCGGCGAAGAACGCGGCCTCGACCCGGGATCGACAGCTCGCCGCGATCGCGACTGCCCATCTGGAGGACGACGTCGACCTGCTCGACGCCCTGGTCCGCGACCACCTCTCCGACCACCCCGACAACATCCTCGCTGCCTGGATCGCCTCACAACGCACGCCCATCGCCCCACCGGACCAACGAGAGGAACGACGAGATGTCCGCGACACGTACGAACGACCGTGATGAGCTGCTCGCGCACGCGAGCAGTACGTCGATCACCCAACGCCTCGCACGCGTATCCGCCGTACATCCCTGGCGGATCCTGGCCGCCTGGGGACTGATCCTCGCCGCCTCGGTCGTGGCCATCGGGACCCTGCTCGGGTCGGCGTTCACCTCCGACGGCAGCATCACCACCAACCCCGACTCGACCAGGGCCCAGCAGGTGATCGCCGACAACTTCTCCCAGGCCGACCGGATCGACGACGCAGTCATCATCTACTCCGCGCAGCTGACCAGCGACGACGCGGAGTTCAAGGCGTTCGTCACCGAGGTCCGGTCCTCGATCGAGGCCACCGGTGCAGCCGAGACAGTCCGGGACCCCTACGACCCCGACCAGTCCGGCATCTCTGAGGACGGGCACGCCGCCGTGGTCACTCTCGTGCTCGGGCATGACGCCGAGGACGGGATCATCGAGGTGATCGACGAGGTCGTCGCCGCGGACTCCGCGGCCGGCTTCGAGGTCGACATCACCGGGGTGAACACGCTCGACCACGACTTCACCGAGCTCTCGGAGTCCGACCTCACCAACGGGGAGCTCAAGTTCGGCCTGCCCGCCGCGATGATCGTGCTGGTCCTGGTCTTCGGAGCCCTGGTGGCCGCGTTCATCCCCATGAGCATCGCCATCCTGTCCATCATCGTGACCGTGGCCGTCTCCTCGGTCCTGGGACAGTTCACCTCGCTGTCCTTCTTCATCGTCAACATGATCACCGCGATGGGTCTCGCGCTGGGCATCGACTACAGCCTCTTCGTCCTCTCCAGGTACCGGGAGGAGCGGCAGGCCGGACACGACAAGGTCGACGCGATCATCGCGACGGGCGGCACCAGCAGCAAAGCCGTCCTGTTCTCCGGAAGCTCGTTCGTCGTCGCCCTGCTGGGCCTCCTTCTGGTCCCGGACACGATCCTGCGCAGCCTCGCGCTGGGCGCGATCATCGTCGGCGTGGTCACGATGGCCGCGGCCATCACCCTGCTGCCCGCCCTGCTGTCCTTGCTGGGCGACCGGGTCAACGCGCTGCGGCTGCCGATCGTGGGCCGCGACCACCCAGCCGAGAGCCCGTTCTGGACCAGGGCGGTCGGCGCCGTCGTACGTCGTCCGGGGGCGTTCCTGGCCGCCGGTGTGCTGGTCCTGCTCGCGGCCGCCTTCCCCGTCCTCGGCCTCCACACGGGAACGGCCGGCGTCAGCTCGCTGCCCGACGACAGCCTCGCCAAGGCCGGCGCGCTCGCCCTCGAGCGCAGCTTCCCGGGCGTCGCGACCACCGACCCCGCCCAGGTGGTCGTCTCCGGCGACATCGCGTCCCCCGACGTGACCGCCGCGATCGAACGGTTCGAGGCGTCCATCGCCGATGACCCCGACTTCGGGCCGGCCGATCAACAGGTCGCCGAGAACGGTCAGGTCGCGGTCTTCAGCATCCCCCTGGTCGGCGACCCCGACCACAGCCAGGCCCGGCGCGGGCTCGACCGGCTGCGCACCGAGTTGATCCCAGCCGCGTTCGACGGCACCGACACCAGCGTTCTGGTCGGTGGCACCACGGCCGAGAACGTCGACTACTCCGACGTCATCAACAAGTGGCTGCCGATCGTGCTCGCCTTCGTACTCGGCCTGAGCTTCGTCCTGCTCACGCTGGTCTTCCGCTCGTTGGTCGTGTCCGCCACCGCGGTGGTCCTCAACCTGCTGTCGGTCGGCGCGGCGTACGGACTGCTCGTGCTGGTGTTCCAGCACGGGGTCGGGGCCGACCTGCTGGGCTTCCAACAGGTCGAACGCGTCGAGGCCTGGGTCCCCGTCTTCCTGTTCTCGGTGCTGTTCGCGCTCTCGATGGACTACCACGTGTTCCTGCTCAGCCGGATCAGGGAGCGGTACGCACAGACGGGCGACACCAACCAGGCCGTCGTGCACGGCATCGCCGCCACCGGCCGCATCATCACTGGAGCGGCCCTGATCATCGTCGTCGTCTTCGCGGGCTTCGCCGCCGGTCAGCTGGTGATGTTCCAGCAGATGGGCTTCGGGGTCGGCGTGGCCCTGCTGGTGGACGCCACCTTGATCAGGATGGTCGTCGTGCCCGCGGCGATGGCCCTGCTCGGCGAGTGGAACTGGTACCTGCCCAGCTGGCTGAGCTGGTTGCCCGAGCTGCACGTGGAGGGCGACCCGGACACCACGGAGATCCTCGGCGACGCGCCCGTCTCCATTCCTGTGAAGGTCTGAGAGCCATGACTCTCGTCGATGTCGGGCCTTCCCGGGTCGCGACCCCGGTTCGGGCGCAGCTGTTGGCGACGGAGCACTGGAGCCTGCTCGCCGCACGCGGAATGACCTGGTCGGAGGTGATGAGCCGCATCAGTGTCCACCTCACGGTGTCGTCGGCGGCCCTGGTGGTGCTGGCGCTGGTCACCCAGGCAACGGGATTCGGCGTCGCCTTCCACGTCCTCTCCATCGGACTGACCGGCGCGATCCTCGTCCTGGGGATCTTGACGGGCGTTCGAGTCCACAACGCCAGCAGGGAGGACGCCGCCATCATCCTGGGCATGAACCGGCTGCGGGCCGCCTACGTGAGCATCGACCCGGGCATCGCCGATTACCTCGTCACCAGCCGGTACGACGACCAGGCCGGTCTGATGGCGACCTACACCATGGGGATGCGCCGCAGCACGTTCAGCCACGTGCTCGGAAGCACGTCCATGTTCATCAACATCCTCAACGCGATGGTGGCCGGCTCGCTCGGCGCACTGATCGCCGACGCGGCCGCAGGTGACCCCGCAGTCACCTCCCTCGTCGGGACAGGTGCGGGCGTCGCCTACCTGATGACCGTCGTCGAGTCGGCGCGAAGGTCGTTCTCGCAACCCCCGATGGATTCTCGCTTCCCGACCCCGCTGAAGATCGCTGACGACCTGCCAACCGACTGCTGACCCGGAAGGTACAGCCGGCCGTGACGAACGGTCGTTCGTGCTGACGCTGCCTCCGTCTGCGGCGCTCGGGCCATCACGGTCAGGTTCTCGGCAGGCTGGAACGTGCACGGTGCCGTCATGACCACGACTCCACATGTGGGCGAGCGCGCCCGGCTGATGCTCAACAAGGTGCCTGAGGTCACCGTCTACTTCTGGGTCATCAAGATCCTGTGCACGACGGTCGGCGAGAGCTTCGCCGACTACATCAACGAGACCCTGGGTTTCGGCCTGACCAACACGACCCTGGTGTTCTCGGCGGCACTCATCGCGACGTTGGTCGCGCAGTTCCGGCTGAACCGCTACGTCCCGTCGGTCTACTGGTCGGCCGTGGTGCTCATCAGCGTCGTCGGCACCCTGCTCACCGACAACCTCACCGACGCCCGGGGCGTCCCGCTGTGGATCAGCGCGACGGTCTTCGCGCGTGCTGCTCGCGGCAGTCTTCGCCGTCTGGTACGCCCGCGAGCGCACGTTGTCGATCCACACCATCGTGACCACCTCGCGCGAGTCCTTCTACTGGCTGACGGTGCTGGTCACCTTCGCCCTCGGCACGGCGGTCGGCGACTGGACGCTGGAGCTGACCGGCTGGTCGGCGGGCACGTCGATCCTGCTGCCGCTCGGGCTCATCCTCGCCGTGCTCGCGTCCTGGCGGCTCGGCGCCGGACCGGTCCTGTCGTTCTGGCTGGCCTACATCCTCACCCGCCCGCTCGGCGCCAACATCGGCGACTTCCTCGCCTCCTCGCGCGCCGACGGCGGCCTGGGCCTGGGCACGCTCGGCACCAGCGTGCTGTTCCTCGGCACCATCCTCGTCGTCGTCGTCTACCTCACCGTGACCGACAAGGACCGCACCGAGCAGCAGCGAGACAGACTCGAGACGGAGACGTCGTCGATCGGGCACTGACCCGACCTCCCGACCTCAGGCAGCCGGCGCGCTGCTCCCCGTGCACCCGCCGGCTGCCTGAGCCCCTGTCGTCAGTGACGAGGCAGCGACACCACGAACCGAGCACCGGCAGGACCGTCCGCACGCGGGGCTTCCAGGCTGACGTCGCCGCCCAGCGAGCGGGCCACCCGGCGGGCGATGCCCAGCCCGAGGCCGGCTCCGCCGTCGCGGTGCGAGATCCCGGGCTCGAACAGCCGGTCACGCCGGGCGGGATCCACCCCCGGGCCGTCGTCGGAGACGACCAGGTCCACCCGGTCGGGGTGATCCACGGCCTCCAGCACCACGCGCGACGTCGCGTGCTGCACGGCGTTGTCGAGCAGCGGCTTGACTGCCCTCAGGGCCAGTGCGCGCGGCGCCGCGATCCGCGCGGACGACGCGTTCGTACGGACCTCGATCACCACGCCGTCGGGTGCCTGGCCGCGCGCGTCACCCAGCACCTCGGCAGCCAGGCAGGTGAGGTGCGAGGCCGACGTGACGCCCTCACGCGAGATGTCGAGCAGGGTGCTGATCACCTCAGCCATGGCGGCCGCGGACTCGGAGATCTGCTCCAGCTCGCGGCGTACGCCGGGCTCCCCCACGCCTCGCATCAGGGCGAGGTCCGCCGAGCCCTTGATCGACGTCAGCGGCGTGCGCAGCTCGTGTGCGAGCTCGGCGGTCAGCCGTTGCTCGGCCAGGATCGCCGACGCCACCCGGTCGAGCAGCCGGTCCAGGATCTGGCCCAGGGCCGCCAGCTCGTTGGTGGGCGGACCCAGGTCGAAGCGGTGCTCGAGGTCGTGCTCGCTCCAGTCGGCCGCCCGCTCGGCCATCTGCGTCACCGGCCTCAGCGCCTCGCGGGTGACCCGCAGCGCAATCACGGCCGAGGCCGCCACGACCAGGACGCCGAGGATGACCGTCGCCAGGAGGGCGTAGAGCTCGGACCTCTCGTAGGGCGCGGTCTCGGCACCCACGACCATCACGCCGGAGACGCCGCTCGGCGTCGTGAAGGGAACGGCCAGCAACCGGATGTCGTCGCTGTCGGTGCTCACGGCCTGCCGACGGCCCTCACGCGCGAGGCGCTCGGCCGCCCCCTGCGCGTCCGGCTCGACCGACCCGGCCACGCGCGACCCGTCGGAGGCGAACACGACCACGCCCGGCGTCAGGGAGTCCGGGGGAACCACGAGCTCGCCGTCGGACGCATCGTCGACGACGGTGATCATCGCGGCCGCCCGCTCGTCGAGGACCCGGCCGATGTCGCGCTCCGCCGTCCGGGCGAGGAGGAGCTGGATCCCCAGCCCGACGACCACCATGGCCACGGCCATCAGCCCGACCGTGGAGACGACGATCTTGGCCCGGAACGAGCGGGGCCGGAACGAACGGGGCCCGAACGAGCGCGGCGCGAGACGTCGTCGCGGCCGTGCCGGATCGTCGTCGGGCGGGCTCATCACCTCAGTGTGTAGCCCACACCGCGCACGGTGGTGAGGGTCAGCGGCGAGCCGACCTGGTCGAGCTTGACGCGGATCCGCCGGATGAACGAGTCGATGGTGTTGTCGCTGACCCTCGCCTCGTGCGGCCATGCCGCTGCGACGATCGCCCGACGCCGGACGACCTCGCCGGGACGCGACGTGATGGCCGCCAGTATCCGGAACTCCGTCGGCGTCAACAGCACCTCCTCGCCGTGACAGGCGAGCGAATGCCGGGCCGGGTCCAGCACCAGCTCGCTCGGCGAGGCCGTGGTGGCCACCGCGCGACCGCGCTTCGCCAGCGCCTCGATCCGGACCACCAGCTCCTTCACGTCGAACGGCTTGGCGAGGTAGTCGTCCGCACCCGCGCTGAAACCGGCCAGCTTCTCGTGCATCGCGCCCAGCGCGGTCAGGAAGATCACCGGCGCGGACTGGCCGGCCGACCGGAGGGCCTGGCAGACGTCGCGACCATCGGAGTCCGGCAACCCGATGTCGAGCACCACCACGTCCAGGGTGTCGTCGTCGGCGAACCGGCGCAGCGCCTCGCCGCCGTCGTACGCCGACGTCACCGTGTGGCCCGTCAGGCGCAACGCCTCGGAGACGACTCGCCGGATCGCCGGGTCGTCCTCGCAGAGCCCTACGTGCGCCACGGTCCCAGTGTCGTGCCCGAACCTGACACGAACCTGACCACCGCGCACGAACGGCCGGCGTTGCGGGAAACGGTCAACCTGCCGCTACCCCGCCGTCACTTGCTGTGCAGACCCCAGCCGAACGGGTAGAGAGGGTCATAGCTCGCGTCGCCGATGTTGATCGGCTCCTGAGCGACGGTCCGCGGCCAGGTCACCGGCAGCTGACCGGTGAACGGCTGCTTGCCGAACAGCACGTCCGCGACACCCGCACCCTCGCTGCCCGGCAGCCAGCTCGCGACCAGCGCGTCGATGTGCTCCAGCATCGTCGGCGGGATGATCATCGGCCGGCCGGAGACCACGAGCACCACGCACTTGGCCGCCTGCGCGCACACGGTGTTCACGGCGGCCGTGTCAGCGTCGGAGAGCTGCATGGTCTTCGGCGGTCGCGGGACGCCGTGGTCACCGGGGTCGTAGGCCCACAGCGGACCCCCGAGGTCGCCGAAGCCCTCGGAGTACGGCGTCTCGCCGACCACGACGACCCCGATGGCCTTGTGCGGCACGGGCGCCGATGCGTCCTGGCTGAAGGTGACCTGGGAGGTGTCGTCCTCGATGGCGTCGAGGATCGTCTGTCCAGGGATCTGGGTGGTCGACCCGCCCTGCCAGGTCAGGGTCCAGCCGCCGGCCTGGTTGCCGATGTTGTCGGCGTTGCTGCCCGCGACGTACACCGGACGCTTCGTGGACAGGGGCAGGGTCGAGCGGGTGTTCTTCAGCAGCACCTGTGACTCGGCGACCGCCCGGCGTGCCACGGCGCGATGCGCCGCGTTGCCGACCTCGGACAGATGGGTGCGGTCGGTCATCGGGTGCTCGAAGAGCCCGAGCTGGAACTTCTTGGTCAGGATCCGCGAGACCGCGTCGTCGATGCGCCACATCGGAACCGTGCCGGCGTTGACCAGGTCGGTGAGCGTCGCCTCGAACAGCTCGAAGTTCGACGGCTGCATGAACATGTCGACCCCCGCGTTGACGCTGGTGGCGACCTGCTGTGCGAAGGTGGCGACACCCGGGTCGATGTGGTCGATGCCGTTGTAGTCGGAGATCACGAACCCGTCGAAGCCCTCCTGGTCCTTGAGCCATCCGGTGATCAGGTCGCGGTTGCCGTGCATGTTGATCGGGTTGCCGAGACCGTCTTCGGTCCAGTCGACGTCGGAGTACGACGGCATCACCGATCCGACGTGGCGCTGCCGCACGGCGTCGACGTACGGCGCGAGAGCCAGTCGTTCGAAGGTGGCGCGGTCGACCTGGTCCACGCCCTGGTCGATCGGGTAGCCGCCGGTCTTCTGGCCGTTCGAGCCGGTGCCGTAGGTGGTCAGCCCGTCGCCGGCGAAGTGCTTCGCCGTGGCCAGCACCCGATCGTTGTCGGAGAGGTGGCCGGCCGGTCCCTGGAAGCCGTCGATCGCCGTCCCCATCGACTCCACGAGGGCCGGCGTCTCGCCGAACGACTCGTAGATGCGGCCCCATCGGTCGTCGCGCGCCACGCAGACGCAGGGTGCGAAGGCCCACTGCGGCCCGCTCGACCGCGTCTCGGACGCGGCGACGTGCTCGACGCGCCGGACCAGCGCAGGGTCGCGGGTCGCGCCGAGCCCGATGTTGTGGGGGAAGACCGTGGCACCTTGCATGTTGCCGTCGCCGTGGACGGTGTCGACGCCGTAGATCAGCGGTATCCCGAGTCGGGTGTTCAGCGCCGCGGCCTGGTAGCGGTCGACCATGTCGGCCCAGGCCTCCGGCGTGTTCGGGGTCGGCACGGATCCGCCACCGGACAGCACGCTCCCGAGGTTGAGCAAGGTGATCTTGCTCGTGTCCGAGTCGATGCTCGCGCGCTCGGCCTGCGTCATCTGGCCGATCTTCTCCGCCAGGGTCATCCGGCCGAGCAGGTCGGCGACGCGCTGGCTGGTGGGCAGGCCCGGATCCTGGTACGGCAGCAGGTCGGAGGACGTGGCCGCCCGTCCGGCGTGCGCGCTGGCCCAGGCCGGTGGCTGTGATGCGGCGAGGCCGACGACAAGAACGGCAGCGGCGCCGAGGGCGACGGCCGAACGCCGTCGCGAGATGAACGCGACCATGAAACGCTCCCGAGAGTGGACGTGACGGTGACCACCCGAACCTAGGGATCGCGATTTATCCGAGTCAATGCGTAACTGCCGCCGATGAGGTGGCCATTAGTGCGATTTCCGGACGAATCGGCCTAGGCTGCTGCCCGTGCCCGGACACTCCTTGGCCCAGCTGCGCCGCAGCAACCTCCACGCGATCACGGCCCTGCTCGGGTCGGCCGGGCCACAGAGCCGGGCCGACCTGGCTCGTGGCTCGGGGCTCTCGAGCACCACGGTGTCCAGCCTGGTCTCGGAGCTGCTCGCGGCCGGCGTCGTCGTGGAGACCGCCGACCGTGGCGCGCCGTACAAGGGCGGCAGCGGGCGACCACCACTGCTCGTGGCGCTCGCCCTGAGACCCGGCGGGGTGGCCGGCGTCGACATCGGCCATGCCCACGTCCGGGTCGCCGTGTCCGATCGCAGTGCCGGCATCCTCGCCGAGCTCGAGAGAGCGACCGACGCGGACCCCCAGGGCGCCACCACGCTCGACCTCGCGGCCGACCTGGTGCGGCAGGCGGCGAAGCTCGCGGGAGTCGCCATGGCCGACCTGCTGACGGTCGGGGTGTGCGTGCCGGGGCCGATCGACCGCCGCTCCGCCCGCGTCGACCACGCGGTGCTGCCGGGCTGGCACGAGCTGGCTCCCGCCGAGGAGCTCGGGCGCCGGCTCGGTCGCCCGGTCGTGGTCGACAACGACGCCAACCTCGGTGCGATCGCCGAGCACCAGCACGGCGCCGCGCGAGGCGCCGCGGACGTCATCTACGTGAAGCTGGCCAGCGGTGTCGGCGCCGGGCTGGTGCTGGGTGGTCGGCTGCACCGTGGCGTCGCCGGGCTCGCCGGCGAGATCGGGCACGTGCTCGTCCGGGACGACGGCCACGTCTGCCGCTGCGGCAGCCGCGGCTGCCTGGAGACGGAGGTCTCGACACGACGACTGCTCGACCTGCTCCGTCCGGTGTACGGCGACCGGTTCGACCTGGCCGACCTGCTGGCGCTCGAGCAGCGCGGCGAGGCCGCCGTACGGCGCGTGCTCACCGACGCCGGCCACACCATCGGGCGCGTGCTCGCCTCGCTCTGCACGACCCTCAACCCCGCGATGATCGTGGTGGGTGGATCGCTCGGGCTCTCGCCGACGCTGGTCGAGGCGATCCGCGAGACCGTCGACCGCTACGCGCACCCCGAGGCCGCCGCGTCGCTGCGGGTGGTGCCGGGACACTTCGGCCCGCGCGCCGAGCTGATGGGGTCGCTGGCCCTGGCCATCAACCGGACGGCCGAGCCGGCCGCGTGACTCTCACCGCGGCGAAGACCGATTCGTCAGCGATCCTGCGGGTCCTCCCCGCGGCGCAGTCGCTGACGAATCGGTGTCCCAGACGAACATTGCGGCCGTACGCCGCGTCGTACCGGCTGTGAAGACCCTCGCGGCAGCGGCCGCTCTCGGGACCCTTCTCACGGTCAGCGCACTGCCCGGCGCGCCGTCGTACGCCGTCGAGACCTGTCACGGGCGGTCCGCCACCGTTGTTCTCGACGCGGAAGGGAACCTGGTCGGCACGTCAGGCCCTGACGTGATCGTGGCCCATGGCGGACAGCGCGTCGACGCGGGAGACGGCGACGACCTCATCTGCCTGGTGTCCGACGACGTCGGCATCGAGGTCGACGCCGGCCCGGGCGACGACACCGTGGACGCCACCCGGAGCCGCGACTTCTCCGTGGTCTCGCTGGGCGCCGGCAAGGACAGCTTCCGCGCCGGCCCCGGTGAGGACTTTGTCTGGGGCGCGGCTCCCGAGGGCCTCGGCGACGACGGCCTCAACCCGCTGGACACCGAGCGCGACGACATCGTGACGGGCAACGGGAACGACCGGGTCTTCTCGGGCTCGCTCGAGGCAGTCAACCTCGACAAGATCGCCACCGGCCGGGGCGACGACCGCGTCCAGGTGGTCGGGCTCGACCATGCTGTCTCGCTCGACGTCGGCGCCGGCAACAACACCGCCATCGTCACCCTTGCCGCGGCCGAGACCACCGCCTGGTTGTTCGACGCGGCCAAGCGCACCATCAACTTCGACGAGGCGACATCGCGATGGAAGGGCCACCTCGACCGGTGGTACTTCCGGATGGCCGAGGGACAGGCGCGGTCGTCGTTGGTGTTCCTCGGCAGCCGCGCGCCCGAGTCCGTCTTCGTCAGCGGGCCGGGCCTGGTGCCCCACCTCCGCCTGGGCGGCGGTGACGACTGGGGCGGCTCGCTCACGACCAAGGGCGGGACCTTCTTCCTCGGCGACGGGCGCGATCGGCTCACGTTGGGCAAGTTCGACTCGGTGGCGGAGACGTTCCCCTTCGCCGAGCTCGCCGTGAACCTGGACCGGCACCGGGCTGCCTTCGGAGGCGGGACCGTCAGCCCGGTCTTCGGCGTCGAGACCTTGAGGGCCGGCGCGCGGCAGCTGGAAGTCCTCGGCTCCTCCCGCGCGGATCGCATCACTGCGAGCGGCTGCCGCGTGCTGGTCCGAGGCGGGCCTGGCGCCGACGTCCTCGACCGTGGTCAGGACGTCGCCTCGATCTGCGACGGCGTGTCCACTCGGTTCCAAGGCGGTGGGGGGAACGACTGGCTGATCGGCTCCAACCGCACGGACGACGTGCTCTTCGGTGAGGTCGGCTTCGACCACGCCATCGGGATGGGCGGCACCGACACCTGCCGGGCCGAGGTCCTCAAGGGCTGCGAGCGGCCATGACCCTCAGGTCGAACGGGGATGTCGAGCGTCGCTGGGGAAGGCGAACTCCGTGTGCACGCCCGGACCGAGCGTCACGTGGTCCGGGTCGCTCCGCGACACCTCGCCGGGGCCGATCGAGGTGAAGATCCGGCGGGTGTCCGCCCATCGGCTGTGACCGCGCGGATCGCGGCGACGATCGGGTGGCCGTCGCCCGAGACATATTTGCCTCTGGTCAACGCCACGATCGCCATATCTGAGTCCGAGCATGGCGACTCCGGCCACCACTGCCACCAAAGTCACGTCGCCGTTGCCGTGTCTGGTCCCGGTCGAGGCGGTCATGACCCGTGAGGCCGCGTCGCGAAGAGGGCACGTCTCACGGTTATCGCCACCTGTGCACCGATCCTGCGTCTTTCCCGACGGCTCCCGGCCCGCTGGACTCCAGCGCAAAGGTCGCCGCCTGGGCGGCCGTCATCGCTCGGCCTTGTTGGGTTGCCCTGGAGTAGGCCTCGCGTCCCGAGCGCCGCTTCGACGGCGTACCGGCAACGCTCCACGTGCACGGCATCGGCCGGCGCGAGTGGAAGGCCGATGCGGCTCCACAGCTCGTCGGCAGCGCCGAGGAGCCGGGCGGACCGTTCGTGGCGGCCGAGTGCGCAGGCCTCGTCGGCGCAGGCCACCAGGGCCTCGGCGAGGTGATCCTCATCGTCGGCATCGAGGAAGAACTTCACGGCGGAGCGTAGGCGCGGCGCGGCCGCGTCGTAGTCCCCCTCGGCGAGGGCTGCGGTGGCGATGCCGAGTGAGCCGATCTCGGCGCCCCACTCCTCACCGAGCGAGGTGTCGATCTGGTGCGACTCCGCGAAGAGGCGCCGAGCGGTTTCGAAGTCCCCATCATCCATGGCCAGCTGGGCCAGGTTGAAGGTTGTGACGGAGATTCCTTCGTCGTCTCCCACCTCGCTTCGAATCCGCAGCGCCTCCTCGTACAGTTCCCGTGCTCGTGTCGACGAGCCGACCGTGCGCGCCGTGGATCCCAGACTGTTGAGTGCCCGGGCTTGGCCGGTACGGTCCCCGACCTGCCGGAACAACTCGATTGCCTCCTCCAGCACCACGGCTGCCGCCGCCTTGTCGGCCTGCTGGTCGAGCAGTACGCCGAGCCGTTGCGAAAGTTGTGCGCGTAACCCGTCTGGAATGCCTTCGAGGGAGTGGACACGCCTCAACCACGCCGCTCCCTCGACGGCGCGGCCGTGCGTGTACCAGTGCACGCCGAGGACGACCCCGAGCCTGGCCGCCAACTCTGCCTGCGGTGGCTCGGCCTCAAGTGACCACTCCAGGGCGGCGATCAGGTTGGCCAGCTCGTGGTTGAGGTGCTGGCGCCAGGTGGCTCTGTCGGGGCCATGGAGTCCGGCGTCGCCGCGAGAGGCAAGATCGGCGAAGTACGCCGCGTGTCTACGGCTGGTCTCGGCCAGCTCACCAGCCAGTCGAGCCTGCTCCAGTGCGAACTCACGGATGGTCTCCAGCATGGAGAAGCGCCCGATTTCGGGGTCGTGGCGCATCAGGCTGTGGTCGAGGAGGGTCTCGACCTCTGCGAGAGTCTTCGGGTCCTCGGACACGCCCTCGAGCGCGTCGAGCCCGATCCCGCCCACAAACACTGCGGCGCGACGCAGCAGTGCCGCCGCCTCCGGGGTCAGCAGGTCGTAGCTCCACGCGATGGTGTCCCGAAGAGTCTGCTGCCGCGTCGGGACATCTCGTCGGCCGCCGCTGAGCAGCCCGAGCCGGCTGCCGAGATGCGTCAGGACCTGGTCCACGGTGAGGACCTTCACCCGCGCCGCCGCCAGCTCGATGGCGAGGGGAAGGTGGTCGAGTCGCGCACAGATCTCCCTGACCTGGGCGGCGTTCGCGGTCGTCACCTCGAACGCCGCCCACGTGGCACGAGCCCGCTCGACGAAGAGCTCGAACGCGGCTTCGGGGGCGAGCAGCTGGAGGGGGTACTCGTGCTCGGCGGAGATGCGGAGCGGGGCGCGGCTGGTCACGATCGCCTTCACCCGTCGTGCCCCGGCCAGGAGGGTCGCCAGGTCTCCCGCGGCTTGCATCACGTGCTCGAAGTTGTCCAGGACCAGCAGGACCGCCCGGTCTCGCAGCTGGGTCATGACGTTGTCGATGGCGGGGACTCCGGGCATGCCCGGTAGCTCCATCGCCATCTCCACAGCGGCGGCGACCTGCGCCGCATCGGTGGCCGTCGTGAGATCGACGAAGACCAGGCCGTTGCGGAACGCCTCGCCCAGCCGTTCGGCGACGGCGACAGCGAGCCGGGTCTTGCCGCTGCCGCCGGTTCCGGTGATCGTCACCATGCGCACGTCTTCTCGTCTGATCAGCTCCTCAACGGCCGCGATGTCGGCATCGCGACCGACGAGCGGGGTGACCGAGGCCGGCAGGTTCGAGGGCGTCTCGAGGCTGTTCAGCGGCGGGAAGTCGCGGTCCAGACCGTCGATCTGCAGCTCGTGGATCCATTCCGGCTGAGCCAGGTCCTTGAGACGGTGCTCACCGAGGTCCCGCAAGGTGACCCCGTCCGGAAGCTCCGCGGCCAACCGGGTCGCCTCGGACAGAAGCACCTGGCCGCCGTGGCCCGCAGACGAGATGCGCGCAGCGCGGTGGACGTCGAGACCGAAGTAGTCGCCGTCGACCTGGGTCGGCTCACAGGTGTGCAAGCCCATCCGCACCCGGACCGGCAAACCCCTTGGCCAGGTCTGGGCGGCCAGCAGCCGTTGAGCTTCCACTGCCGCGGCCACCGCCGAGGTGGCCCTTTGGAAGACGATGAAGAAGGAGTCGCCCTCCGTGCGCTGTTCGAAGCCGCCGTGGAGTGCGAAGGCCACTCTCAGCACCCGGCCGTGAATGTTGAACGCCTCGAGAGCGTCCTCGGCCGACAGCGCATGCAGCAGTTTGGTCGAGCCTTCGATGTCGGTGAACATCAGGGTGACGACACCCGAGGGGGCGGGGTCTAGGGGCTCGCTCATGCCTTCGCGGGCTCCAGGGTCGGTGGCCGGAGGGGCAGGGTCACCCGGAACGTGGTCCGCCCCGGAACGGAGACCAACGCGAGGTCACCGCCGTGCTCGACGACCACGACGCGGTAGCTGACCTGCAGGCCCAGGCCGGTGCCCTGCCCCGGTGGTTTGGTGGTGAAGAACGCGTCGAAGACACGCGCCTGCAGCTCGGCCGCGATGCCGGGACCGTTGTCCTCGACCTCGACCACCACACTGTCGTCCTCGCGACGAGCGCGCAACGTCAAGGTGGGGTCGGCGACATCTGCCAGAGCGTCGCAGGCGTTACGCAGCAAGTTCGTCCAGACCTGGTTCAGCTCCCCACCCAGCGCCGTGATGTGCGGCAGGCCCGCGTCGAACTCCCGGACGATCTGAATGCCTTCCGTCGCGTGCCCGAGCATCGCGAGCGTGTCGTCGATGCCCCGGAGTACGTCGACCTCCTGGACCGGCGCACGGTCGAGGTAGGAGTGGGACCGCATCACCCCGACGATCTCCGAGAGCCGCCGTGATGCCTCCGCGACCTGTGCCGCGGACTGACGCACCTCCGCCGCGCGCACCAGGAACCGCACCGCGCTGGGCAGGTCCTCGCCGGGGAGCAGACGCCCGAGGTCGGCTTCGCTGAAGCCCACCTCGACCAGAGTGGGCGCGAGCTCCCATCCGTCCTCGACGCCGTGGTCCGCCAGCCAGTCCTCAACGGCCATTTCCCGTGCGTTGGTCTCAACGGGAGTGCGTGCCGTGCGCTCCCGCTCGCCGACCTCGCTGAGTAGGTCGACCAGTTCGGTGCCGTTCCCGTGCCCGGCGAGCGACGCCAGGTCGGCGACCTGGACGCTCAACTGCTCAGCCGCGCGCTGGGCGGCCGCCGCGGGGTTGTTCAGCTCGTGGGCGACGCCGGCCGTCATCACCCCGAGCGCCGCCATGCGCTGCTGATGTTGGAGCCGGTCATTGGTCTCACGAATGCGGCGGTAGAGGGGTCTGAGGATCGACAGCGACGCGGACGGGCTGGTGGCGAGCAGGTCCTCCAGGGCGGCCTTGGGGATGGACAGCAGCTCTGTGGCACTCCGTGCCCGCACGGTGGCGGAACGCGGCTCGTCATCCAGCAGCGCCATTTCGCCGATCACGTCGCCAGCGACTCGTACGGCGAGGAGCACCTCGCGCCGCTCAGTGGCCTTGAGGACCTCCACCTCTCCTGAGGAGACCACGAAGGCACGGTCGGCAGGGTCGCCCTCCCGGAAGAGGACCTCTCCAGGCGTCAGGCTGACGTCGATCGCCTCACTACAGACCCTGCCCAGATCGGCGTCGGAGAGTTCGGCGAAGAGCTCCACCCGGCGAAACCTCTCGAACGCCATCGCGTCACACCGCGCCGACCCCGGCCGCGCCGCGAGACCGCTTCACAAGGGTGCACCGCCCGGTCGTGAGGCGGTCCCTGACGCTCCTGTTCACCTGAAGCCTCCTGGTCGGACGACAAGATCCTCGCACCCCACCCAGTACGCGGAACAGGTCTTGGCCGCTCACAGCCGACCAAGCCATCCTGTGGTGACTCGCCAGCCCGGCCGGCCAGCCCACGTGTGTCCTCGTGCCGGTCTGCCGTCGGCCCTGTCCCGGGTCGGCGGCTTCTCGACGCGCCGGGCCGGCTGGCCGGGTTACACCACGGTGTGGGTATGCCCGTGTTCGGCGAAGGCCGGCGCTGTGGTGCTGGCGCAAGCGACGAACGCGACGAACGCGACGAGGCTCGCGGTCCGGATCTGGTTGATGTGCTGGGTGTTCATGAGGTTCTCCTGGTGTGGTGGTTGCTGATGCCTCCACGTTCGTTCTGAGGGCATCGGTCCCGGATCAGGAGCGACCCTCAGATCGTGGCAAGAGACCCTCGGGCCCGGGGGGGCCAGCAGGTGGGGAAGTGGGAGACAGTCGGGCCGCACGGGGTCACACTCGATGCATGAGACCCGCTGCCTTGGCAGCGACGCTGTCTGGTCGTGCGGACGAGCGAGCCCAGCTGCTCGACGTGGTCCGTGCCGGCCTGGACGGTTCGCCGCGGGCGGTACTGGTGCACGGTGAGGCTGGGATCGGCAAGACCACCCTGGTGCGCAGCGTCTGCCAGGAGGTCCAGGGTGAGGGAGCCCAGGTGTTGTGGGGGCAGAGCCTGCGGTTCGGCGCCGTGGAGGCGATGTACCACCCGCTGGTGCTCGCACTCGAGGGATGGCTCAGCGAGGCGGACGACTCCGAGCGGGCCTCGGTCGTCGATGCGGTTCCGGGTGCGGCGATGATCCTTCCCTCGCTGGGCGCCCCGCCCACGGATTCGCCGTCGATGCTGATGACCACTGTCGACGCCTTGATCAGCAGGGTGATCGTGCGGGACCCGACGGTGTTGGTCGTTGATGACGTGCAGTGGGCCGATCCGGCCACCTGGGACGCCCTCTCCTATCTGGTGGCCGGGTTCGGGAGGCAGCGGCTGGCGCTCGTGACCACGCATCGTGACGAGGCCGCCGTCACTGAGCACTTCCGGCACTGGCTGGGCAACGTCCGCCGGCTGCCCGGCACCCAAGAGCTCGTGTTGACTCGGCTTGACCGGGACGCCACCAGGGACCAGATC
Source organism: uncultured Actinomycetota bacterium (assembly GCA_963728555.1). Classification (GTDB taxonomy): domain Bacteria; phylum Actinomycetota; class Actinomycetes; order Propionibacteriales; family Nocardioidaceae; genus Nocardioides. The sequence goes on along the minus strand of CAVSKP010000006.1, from coordinate 12,654 downwards.
GGCGGGCTGCTCGGCCACCCACCGCCCGATCGGTTGGTGGAGCAGGTCTACGACATGTCGCGAGGCAACCCATACTTCAGCGAGCTGCTCGTGCGCCGTGGCGACCTGGATGCGGACGAGCTGCCCACGGACCTCCCGGACGAGCTCGGCCAGGCGCTCCTCGATTCGTGGCGGGGCCTGTCGTCCTCAGGTCGTGAGATCACCCGTGTCCTGGCCGTGGGGGGCCGTCCGGCCGAGCCTGCGGTGCTCGCCTCCGTGGGGGCCGGACTCGGCGTTTCCGACAGCGGTGCGCTGCACGAGGCGATCGAGGCGGGCGTGGTCGTGCTGGCGCGGGAGGGCGTCTGGTTCCTCCACCCGTTGCTGGCCGACGTCCTGCTCGAGTCCTACCTGCCAGGGGAGGCGTCCGTCGTGCATGCCGCCTGGGCAGACAACCTCGCCACGCGGACGGCCGATGGTGTCGACCGGCTGCGGCACCTGGGTGACCTGGCCACCCACCAGGAGCAGGCCGGGGCGGACTCCGCGGCGTTCGCCACCCTTCTGGGGGCGGCGGAGGTGGCGAGGGCGCTGGGTGCGTTCCGGGAGTGGGCCGAGCTGCTGACCAGGGCCGCCGACCTGTGGGACGCAGGAGCGCCCCAGCGCGGTGACGACCTCGCGCGATCCTTCGGCTGCTGGAGCGGGCGGGGCGGGCGTGCTGGGTGGTGGACCAGGTCCGCGACGGACACCGGTTGGTCAGCCGAGCCATCGAACTCGTCGACCCCGTCGAGGAGCCGTTGCGGGCCTGCAGGCTGGCGGTGCTCCTCCGGAACCTCTCCTGGCACCTCGGTGAGATCGACGACCATGCCGCGGGCGAGGTGAAGGCGCTCGTGGAGCTTTCCCGCGCCGACACCGACAGTCGCGAGCATGCCGAAGCGTTGGTGTCCTACGCCAATCACCTTCTGCGGCAGGGCCGAGCCGACGAGGCCGGTGGCGTCGTCGACGAGGCGCTGGCCGCCTCACGCAGGGCGGGGTCGCCGGCTTCGTTGAGCTGGGCGTACATGATCCGCTCCGCGAGTGCACTGGAGCATGACCTGGACCAGGCCGAGCGTGACGCGGCCGCGGCCCGGGAGCACGCAATCGCCTCCGGCGAGACCGGCCTTGTCTGCGGAGCCTTCGTCGCCAGGATCCGGGTGGAGATTGCTATGGGAGTCCCCCTGGGGCATGACGAGACGATGCACGAGTTCTACGAGTGGAGCCGGCCCTACGGTGCTCAGATACAGCTGCCGACCGTGTTCCTGACCGGCAGCCTGTTGCACCAGGGGCGCCTGGTGGAGGCGCAGGAGATCGTGCGAGGCGGCCTGGCGATCACCGGGAGCCCCAACAACGAGGCGATGGTCCGCCTGCAGGCCGCCGTCCTGGCGGTGCGCAGAGGAGCCGACGATGCAGCCCGGGACCACCTGCGGCGGGCCCGCGAGATCATGCCGTCCCTGGAGGACCGGCCGATGATGGCGGCCGGTCCGGCTCTGGCCGAGCTCCAGCTCGCCTGGGGGGACCCGGGCGATGCGCTGGCGCTGGTCGAGCGGGTCCTCCCGCTCAGCGCGGTGGACTCGCGAGACGTCGACGAGCTACTGGTCTGGGGGGTACGCGCGATCGGTGACCTCGTCGAGCGGGCGCGGGACGACCGGGACCAGGAGGCCGTACGACGCCACCTCGAGTCGCTGGAGCGGTTGCTGAGCGCCCGGGCCGAGCTCCCCGGCCAACCCTTCCGACCCTCCGGGGGCCGTGACATGGTCCAGCGCGCCCGGGGTGCCCTGTACGTGGCCGAGCTCGGCCGCGGACAGAAGGCTGGTTCCGTCGAGACGGAGAGCTGGCGCGAGGCGGCGGCCACCTGCGCGGCCGCGGGGATGGAGTGGGAAAGGCAGTGCGCGTCATGGCGGCTGGCCACCGCACTCGTCGCCGCCGGCCGCGCGGACGTTGAAGTGGTGGACCTGCTGCGCTCGGTGCACCGGTTCGCCAACGACCAGGGAGCCCTCCCTCTGAAGAGCAGGGTCGAGCACCTTGCGGGACTGACTCGCATCTCCCTTGCCGAAACGCGACGGCCCGCTTTCGCGCGGCCTCCAGCCGCCTTCGCCGGGCTCACCCCGAGGGAGGTCGAGGTGTTGGGCCACCTGGTGGCGAACCGCACCTACGCCGAGATCGCCACCTCCCTCTTCATCAGCGAGAAGACGGTGAGCGTGCATATCTCGAACCTGCTCCGCAAGACGGACACCCACTCAAGCCGCGAGGTCGCCGCCCTCGCCCGCCGCGTGGGTTGGGGTACCGGCGAGTGAGACGCTGACGCCGCTCACGTCGATCAGGTTGAACCAGAATGCGGATGGCTGGATGGCCCGGAGGTCGGTGCGCTGGCTCCAACTCCCGTGCGCCACTGACACGGACAGCACTTGTCCGCGATCGGGTCCTCGCCGGTACCGGTGGTGAGATGGAACAGCCGGAAGCCCTCGCGAGGTCTTAGCGTCACGCGGGCCTCTCGGCTGGGTCAGCGACCCAGAGGGCAAGACGAAGCAAGGGACGTCGATTCTTCCGCGCACGGCGGGTCCATTCGATCCGTAGTCCGTCATGCTGGGACCTGCAATATTGGGGCCATGGCGGAGGTGATCCGCGGTCGGGAACGCGAGCTTCAGGCGATTGCCGATTTCACCGACAAGGTGATGGCTGGACCAGCGGGCCTGGTCTTCGAGGGCGATGCCGGTATCGGCAAGACGACCATCTGGGGCGAGGCTGTCGCGCGCCTGCGCACGGTTGCCCCGCTACGGCTGCTGCTGGCACGACCGGCGAAGGCCGAGGCCGGGCTGGGCTTCAACGTCCTCGCGGATCTGTTCGGACCGGTCATCGCCGACGTCGCCTCGGATCTCCCGGAGCCGCAGGATCGAGCGCTCGCCGTTGCCCTGCTCAAGGTCGAGCCCGGTCCTCATGGTCTCGACCAGCGCGCCATCGCTGCCGCAACCGCCTCCGTCTTGCGAAGGCTGGGCGAGCAGGGGCCCACCGTCCTGGCGATCGATGACCTCCAGTGGGTCGATCCAGCCACGTCCAGGGTCCTCGCCTTCGCGCTACGCCGCCTCGATGGGCTACCGGTGAGTCTCTTGGCCTGTCTGCGGCACGGCGAGTCGGACGCTGCCTCCGATGATCTGTTGCGCTCTCTTGATCGATGCCGGCGCGTCGTCCTCGGACCACTGGCGAGCGAACCGCTTCGCCAGATGCTCGAGGACAAGTTGGAGAGGCGGTTCACGAGTCGAACGCTGGCTGGCATCGATCGTGTCGCCGGTGGCAATCCGTTCTTCGCACTCGAGGTGGCGCATGCCCACGCCGAAATCGGCTCCGCCTCGGCACAAGTGCCCGACCATCTGCGGCGCATCGTTCGTGACCGCATCACCAACGTGTCCGGGCAGGGCCGCGATGCGCTGCTCGTCGTCGCGGCTACCGGAGGGATCGAGGTCCAGACCCTCTCCTCAATCCTCTCGGGTGAGCAGGCTGACGTGATGCGGTGGCTCGAGCAGGCGGAGCGGGCCGCCATCGTCGATCTGGCCGGATCGCGAGTGACCTTTCGACATCCGCTCTTCGCTGCGGCGATCTACGACTCCGCCTCGCCGTCGGACCGTCGGCACGTGCACAGGCGGCTCGCACAGGTCATGACCGACGTGGAGGAGCGAGCGCGTCACCTGGGTCTTGGTGCCGCCGGTCCGGACGCCGAGGTCGCGGCCGTGCTCGCTGATGCGGCGGAGCACGCTCGTCGCCGCGGTGCGCCGGAGACTGCCGCCCAGCTCGTCGAGCAGGCCCGGTCACTGACTCCCGCGGATCAGGCGGATGTTCGCCAGCGCCGAAGCATCCGCTGGGCCGAGTACGCCTTCCACGCCGGCGACCTCGACGGTGCACGCGACACGCTGCTGGCTGTGCTCGCCGAGGGAGCCGAGGGCACGCCGCGAGCAGACGCCCTGCGGCTGCTCGGCGAGATCCGCTACATGGGGGACAGCTTCTCCGCGGGGATCGGGCTCCTCGAGGAGGCCTTGAAACACGCGCGCGACGACGGCTCGCTGCAGGTAGCGATCGAGCTGCGGCTCGCGTTCGGAACCCTGGCGGCTGGGAGCTATGACTCGGCGTCGGAGCACGCTCACAGGGCACTGGACCTTGCCGAGGATGTCGCCTCGCCCGCCCTGCTCGCGGAAGCTTTGGCGTCGGTGGCCGGTCTCGACGTACTCGTCGGTCGAGGGGTGGACGACGCGAAGGTCGAACGCGCCCTCGAGCTCGAAGACCCCCACCGCTCGGTGTCCTTCATGATGAGGCCGAGCCGGGTCGCCGCGTACCTCGAGTTCTATGCCGGCCATCTGAGCGCTAGCGACCGGCGCCTCGAGGAGCTCCGCCGACGGATCATCGACGGCGGCGAGGAGACCGAACTGCCGTACGTCGACAGCTACCTGATCTGGTCAGCATGCTGGCGTGGCGACCTCGAGGGCGCGGCTGCGTACGCCGACGAGGCGCTCGAGGCCGCGGACCGAGCAGGCTCCGAATCTCTGCGTTCAGCGGCGCTCGGCTTCGCCGCGCTGCCACCGGCGTTCGCGGGCGAGGCCGATCTTGTGGCTCGCCGAGCGGACGAGGCGATCTCGCTCGCAGGTCGTACCGGCCGGCGGTTGTCGGTGCTCTGGGCGAGTTGGGCCCGCGCACTGGTGTCCCTCGCATTGGACGACCCGCAGACTGCACACGACGCGCTAGGACCACTCGCAGCGCACTTCGAAGCTCGCGGGGTTCCCGAACCGATCCGGGCGTTCTTCCTTCCCGACGAGATCACCGCGCTCGTCGGGCTGGGCGATCTCGACGCAGCCGAGCACCTGCTCGACCAGTTCCACGAGGCAGCCGTTCGCATGGAGCGGGCTTGGGCCCTGATGTTGAGCGACCGGTGCAGGGCGCTCCTTCTCGCGGCTCGCGGTGACCTGGAGGCTGCCTTCCTGAGTGTGGATGCGGCCCTGGCGAGGTGCCCGGGTCTCGAGCTGCAGTTCGAGGTGGCGCGAACGTATCTGGCGGCGGGACAGCTCGAGCGCCGTCGCCGACGACGTGGTGCTGCAGCCGAGTACTTGGAACGGGCCCTGGACCTCTTCGACGAGGCCGGAGCAGAGCTCTGGGCGGCGCGGACGCGCAGCGAGCTCGCCCGACTCGGCAGGGGTCGGTCGAGTCCGACAGAGCTGACGCCGACCGAAGTCCGTGTTGCCGAGCTGGCGGCTTCTGGGTTGACGAACAGGGAGGTGGCCTCGCACCTGTTCATCAGTGCCAAGACCGTGGAGGCGAATCTGGCCCGGGTCTACCGCAAGCTGAACATCCGCTCTCGTGCCGAGCTCGGTGCCCGCCTCGCCTCGAAGGGCCATGAGGTGTCGTAGGCGTAGGGAAACACCCGATTCGATCGAGCCCTGGCATTCGTACGGTGACGGCATGAACACCCTGGCGATGACCGGCCTCGACGGCCGACCCGTTGAGGTGAAGCAGCACGCACTGGAGGCATTGGCCGCCAAGCTCGAGGCTCCGCTCCTGACCCCTGGGGACCGGGGCTTCGATGAGGCGACGAGGATCTGGAACGGGATGGTCACGAGCCGCCCGGCTGCCGTCGCCCAGCCGGTCTCGGCTGCTGAGGTGTCGGAGGCGGTCGGCTTCGCACGCGCCCACGGCCTGCTGCTCTCGATCAAGGGCGGGGGCCACAACGTGGGTGGGACGTCGCTGGCCGACGGCGGACTCACCCTGGACATGTCCCGGCTGCGCTGGGTGGAGGTCGACCCTCGACGCTCTGTGGCTCACGTCGGACCGGGCTGTCTCCTCGGTGATGTCGACCGCGCAAGCTGCGAACACGGACTAGCGGCGCCGCTCGGTCTCATCTCGCTCACCGGCGTCGCCGGGCTGACGCTCGGTGGAGGGTTCGGCTACCTCAGCAGGCAGTTCGGCTGGACGGTGGACAACCTCGAAGGGGTCGAGATCGTCACGGCAGACGGCCACATCCGGCGAGCTGCTCACGACGAGCACGACGACCTCTACTGGGCGGTCCGCGGAGGAGGCGGGAACTTTGGTGCTGTCACGCGCTTCACCTTCCGGCTCCACGAGATCGGGCCGCTCGTCACCGGCGGGATGGTCGTCTGGGACGCAGGGGAGCTCGAGCGCGTCGCCACCCTCTACCGGGAGCTGACCGAGACGGCGCCCAGGGAACTGACACTCGTGCTTCTCGCGCAGCTGGCGCCCGCAACCCCGCTCATCCCCGCGGCCTGGCACGACCAGCCTGTCGTCTCCGTCATCGCCTGCCACACGGGCGACGAGAAGACCGCGGAGCAATCACTGGCGCCGCTCCGGGGGCTCGGCACGCCCCTTCTGGACACGATCACCCGCAAACCGTACGCCGACCACCAGCGCACCTTCGACGCGTCGCAGGTCGACGGACTGCACCAGTACTGGAAGTCAGAGTTCGTGCCCGAGCTGTCCCAGGGGCTCCTCGACACCTTCCTCCAGCAGGCGGCAGCGCTCACCTCGCCGATGTGCCAGCTGTGGTTGATCCACCTCGGAGGGGCCGTCGCAGACGCGGAGGACCACGCCACCGCGTTCGCGCACCGCGATGCGGAGTACATCGCCATGGTCGACTGTGCGTGGCCGCCGGAGGAGCCTGACGGACCACACCGGCGCGAGTGGGCGCGCTCGGCCTGGCGGGCGATGCAACCGTTCTCGACAGGCGGCAACTACGTCAACATGCAGGCGTCTGACGATGACGACCAGAGGCTCCGACAGGCCTACGGCAGCAACCTGGATCGGCTGGCCCAGGTGAAGCGCAGCTACGACCCGGACAACCTGTTCCGCGTGAACCGCAACATCGGGCCGGCGTGAAACAAACGCCGGATCATCTGCACCACGGAAGGAAACCGACCCATGCCGCTCTCAGCAGACTTCGACGCCGTGCACGAGGCGTACCACCGTGCCCTCGGCGCGATCATCAACGGCGATCCGTCGCTGTACAAGGACATCTACTCGCAGCGTGATGACGTCACGCTCGGGAACCCCTTCGGGCCTTTCGGTTGCGGCCGGGCCGAAGTAGAGGCGCGCCTGGAGCTGGGGGCTTCCATGTTCTCGGGCGGCGAGGTCGATGGGTTCGAGACACTGTCGAAGCTGGTGACCACCGAGCTTGCCTACCTCGTCGAGGTCGAACGCTGCCGAGCAAAGGTCGGCGGTCGAGAGGATCTGACCCCCGTGGCGCTCAGGGTCACAAGCATCTTCAGGCCCGAGGACCGTAGGTGGAAGCTCGTGCACCGTCACGCGGACCCGATCGTCGACTTCCGGCCGGCGGCCTCCGTGATCGACGAGGGATCGACCTCAAGATCGGTTGATGGCACAGGGCGACTCGATCCTGTGCGGCGCGACCGCTGAGATCCCCGGACACGAGTGACCTGTCTGGCCTTGACGTGGTTCGCCCCCACGGCCGAGGACGACGGTCAGTGGGCGACGTGGAAACGGCGACGCTGGTTGGATCGGTGTCCCTCACGCTCGTGCTGGGGGGTGGGAGCAGGGATCCGGGGGCAACCTCAGATCAAGTCGCTCGACCCTCAGATCGATCGGCGTCACACTCGGGTCATGGGACCGGCTGGGCCGGTGCTGTCTGGACGCGCGGACGAACGGACACGGCTCTTGACCTCAGTCCGCGAGGGCCTGGGGGGCCGCCCGCGGGCCGTCCTCGTACATGGCGAGGCTGGCATCGGCAAGACAAGCCTGGTGCGCAGCGTGTGTGCCGACTGCGAGGCCGAGGGCGCGCAGGTGCTGTGGGGCCAATGCCTGCGCTTCGGGGCTGGAGACGCGCTGTACCACCCGCTCGTGCTGGCCTTGGAGGGGTGGCTGCGTACGGCCGGCGCGGCCCGGCGCGCCGCCTTGGTGGGGGCCGTCCCGTCGGCGGCGCTCATCCTCCCCGCGCTCGGCGCACCCCCGACGCTCGCGCCCGCGGGGCTGATGATGGTCGTCGACGCGCTGGTGGAGCACGTCGTCGCCGAGGGCCCGACGGTGCTCGTGGTGGACGACGTGCAGTGGGCGGACCCGGCGTCCTGGGACGCGCTCACTTACCTGGTGGCCGGTTTCCGGCAGCAGCAGTTGGTGCTGCTCACCACGCATCGTGACGAGGCGGTCGTGAGCGACGGGTTCGACCGGTGGCTGGGCAACCTCCGGAGGCTGCCGGGTGCCGAACACCTTGCGCTCGACCGGCTTGACGAGCTGGCGACGAAGGACCAGGTCGCCCGGCTGCTCGCGGGGGCGTGGTCCTCGCGAATCGCTGCCCAGGTCTTCGAGCGGTCGCGTGGCAACCCGTACCTCAGTGAGCTGCTGGCACGGCGAGTCGATCCGGCGTCCTCGGAACTGCCCGACGAGCTGCCGGACGAGCTGAGCCGGGCGCTGCTCGATGCGTGGCGCGGGCTGTCGCTGGCCTCGCGGGAGACGACGCGGATCCTCGCCATCGGTGGCCGACCCGCGGACTTGCGCACGCTCGTCGCCATCGTGGGCGAGCTCGGTTACGACCCAGCCGGCGCCGTCCGCGAAGCGATCGAAGGTGGGGTCGTCGTGCTCGAGGGTGACGTGGCGTGGTTCCGGCATCCGCTGCTCGCCGTCGTGCTGGCCGACTCGTACCTCCCGGGCGAGGCCGAACCGGTGCACGAAGCGTGGGCGCGCCATTTGGAGGTCACTGCGTCGGAGGGCGTCGACGAGCTCCGTCGGCTGGGCGACCTCGCCCTCCACCACGAGCGGGCAGGCGAGGGCTCGGCTGCGTACGTCGACCTGCTCGCGGGCGCCGACCTCGCGGACACCATGCGCGCACCACGAGAGGCGGCGGACCTCCTCACCCGTGCCGTGGAGCTGTGGGACGTCAGCCCGGACCCGGCGGACCTGGTGGCACACGCACGGCTCCTCGAAAGGACGTCGATCGCCTGCGCGTGGGTCGGACGCGACGAGGACGCAGTGAGAATGGTCGAGCGCGCCCGTGACCTCGTCCCGCCCGACGCGCACCCCCTGCTCGCGGGACATCTAACCGACCAGGCCGCGATGCGGGCGTCGTCCCACCAGGAGTCGATGGACGTCACGTTGAGGGCGGTGGAGCGGGCGGTCGCACTGACGCGCATCGCCCCGAACAGCCTCGAGCACGCCCAGGCGCTTGCCTCTTTGGCCGACGTGCTCCTCTGGACCGGACGCCTCGACGAAGCCCGTCAGACAGCCCTCGCGTCCCTGCGTTCAGCCGAGGGCTCCGGCTCCGACGCTGCGATGAGCAGCGCGTTCCGGATACTGGCGATCCTGACGATGGACACCCACCTCCCGGAGGCGGAGGAATACGCTGCGGCCAGCTGGCAGCACGCCCTCGCGTCGGGCGAGGATCTCACCGTCGCCGAGTCGTTCAACGCCAGGTTCAACGTCACCTTCGCCAGCGGTGACCTGCTTCGCGTGCACGAGCTCACTCGCGAGCAGTTCGAGTGGTTCGTTCAGCGCGGCATGTTGCTCATGCCGAGCTGTGATCTGGCCCTCGTGCTGATGGCCCTCGGCGACCAGCGTGCCGCCGACGAGGCGATCCGCGGCGGTCTCGCGGCCACCGGTTCCCCAGGAGCCATGGCGACGATCCGTGTCATCGCTGGCGTGCTGGCCATCCGTCGGGGGGACGACGCCGCCGCCCGCAACCACCTGGCCCGCGCTCGCGAGCTCATGCCCCTCCTCGAGGAAAGGCCCATGGAGGTCCCCGCCGTCTGCATGGCGGACATGCTGCTGGGACTCGACGAGCCGCAAGCCGCCTTCGACTTTGTCGAGCGTGTGCTGCCGGCCAACGCGACGGATCCTCGCGAGCTCGACGTGCTGCTCATTCGCGCAGCCCGGGCAACGGGCGACCTGGTTCTGCAGGCCTCCGACCGCCGGGACCAATCGGCCGTAGGACGCCACCAGCAGGCGCTCGATCGGCTGGTGGCCGCTCGTGAGGCGATGACCGGCATCCCCTTCGAGCTCTCGGGACCCGCCGACGACCAGCAGGTGGCTCGGGCAGCCCTGTTCGAGGCCGAGTCGGCCCGCGCCAGAGGCGCGGCGGTGCTTGCTCTCTGGGAGGAGGCGGCGCGCGCGTGCGCGCATGCGCACATGGAGTGGGACCAGCGCGTCGCACAGCTGTGTCTCGTCGAGGCGTTGGTTGAGTCCGGCGCTCCTGGCCGTGACATCGCCGGGCTGCTGCGGGAGGTGCACGCCTATGCGGTCGCGCAGGGAGCCATGCCGATGGCGACGAGCGCCGAGGAGCTCGCTGCGGTCGCCCGGATCTCGCTGGATGAGCCGACGGCGCCGCCCGAACACACGCTGGGCCCGTTCTCGGCCTTGACTCCGCGTGAGGCGGAGGTGCTCGGTCACCTCGTGGCCAACCGGACTTACGCGGAGATCGCCACAGTGCTGTTCATCAGCGAGAAGACAGTGAGCGTGCACGTCTCGAACCTGCTGCGCAAGACGGACACCGCGTCACGCCGCGAAGTCGCCGCCCTCGCCCGCCGCATGGGATGGGGCGCCGGCGGATAGGACGAGCAGCGCGTGCCATCTGTGAGAGCGGGTGACGAGGGCCTTTCCCGCAAGAGTCCGGAAACGGCCTCTGACGCGAAAACCCGGTCGGGCTGACAGGATTTGAACCTGCGACCCCTTGACCCCCAGGCACCGGCAGCGTGTCCAGGGTGACCCGTGGCAATCCAGTTTCAGCAGGTCAGCCGGCATGTGTGACGCTTCTAGATGTCTCTGGACAACCCCGGATTGAGACGATAAGGACGCGCAGGGGACGCGCGGAGGCAGAGGGACGGTGCTCCAACAGAGAGACAAGCGCCAGTGCTTCGCAGCTAGCCCATGCGGTGAGGTCTGACGCTCGCGAGCGGGCAGGTTTCGACACGGATAGCCCTGCCGAGGCCGGTGTGCCACGGCATGGACGAGGTCGGAGCCGACTGACATCGAGGGCCTCTCGTCAGTGCTTCTTGGCCACGGTCAGTAGCACCACGGAATCCTCAACGGACTCGAGCGAGTGCCGGGAGTCGGGCACGAACATGAGGTCACCAGGCGACCCGTTCCATCGGTTCTCCCCCGCCACCAGAGTGACCCGGCCGTGCAGGACCTGGACGGTGGCCTCACCAGGGTTCTCGTGCTCGTCCAGGCTCGTGCCTGCTCTCAGCGCGATCAAGGTCTGGCGCAGGACATGCTCGTGACCCCCGTAGATGGTGTGACCGCTGCGGCCGCTCGACGCTGTGGAGGCTGTCTCCAGGTGGTGCCGGACCAGCGCGGTCAATGACTGTTTCTGCATGATGACTTCCTACTCACGTGGATCGGTGACCACCCTGACGTCCTGCAGGAAGCTGGGCGTCCGAATATGGGCCTCGTCGACTGTGTTCCAGCCCTTCGCCCCGAGAGTGACGACCGACGCCGGGAAGATCCCGAGCTCCTCACGCTGGACATGGACGTCCAGGTCGTCGAGAAGCCGGGTGACCCTGCCCGCGAACTCCGGCGTGGTGACATCGAGACCGGCGATGGCCAGCTCCAGGTCGCGGTGCTCGCCCTCGAGCGCGTCGACCTCCTCGCCGTACTCTCCGCTCTCCCGGAGTGCCCGGAAGATGCCGTCCTCCTCGCGTCCGACGTGACTGTTCAGGTGCCCGACAAGCCTCGTGACCAGCAGCATCGCGGTCGCCCGGTCCTCCGACGTCAGGGCAGCCCGGACATGGCTCGCCTGGTCGACCAGGGACTCGTGCTCCGCCTTCAAGTCGGCGATCGCCGGCACGCCTTCGCATCCGCAGTAGCTGCACATCTCAACCCACCCGATCCCAGCCGCGACGTGGTCGGTGGCTGCCCAGCTGGTCGTCGTCGCGGCTGCGATAGACGATGTAGGGGCGCGTCAGGTAGCCCAGCGGCGCGCTGAACACGTGGACCAGGCGGGTGAACGGCCAGAGCGCGAAGAGCCCGAAGGCGACGAGCGCATGCAGCTGGAATCCCAGAGGTGCGTCCGCCATCAGGGAGGGATCGGGCTGGAACGCGAGGAACGAGCGGTACCAGACCGAGACGCCCTCGCGGTAGTTGTACTCGCCGCCGATCGTCATGATCGAGCCGGCGATGGTGTTCCACATTCCCAGCACGATCACCAGCGCGAGGAACGCGTACATGACCTTGTCCATGCGCGTGGTGGCGGAGAAGACGGGGCCGACGGTGCGTCGACGGTAGATCAGGACCGCCATGCCCACCACCGTCATCACGCCAGCCAGCAGCCCGCCTGCGACAGCCACGACGTGGTAGGTGTGCTCGCTGATCCCGACCGCGTCCGTCCACGACTGCGGCACGAGCAGCCCGACGATGTGGCCGCCGATGACGCCGAGCATGCCGAAGTGGAACAGCGGGCTGCCGATCCGCAGCAGCCTGTTCTCGTACAGCTGTGAGGACCTCGTGGTCCAGCCGAACTTGTCGTAGCGGTATCGCCACAGATGCCCCGCGACGAACGTCGTCAGGCAGACGTAGGGGACGACGACGAACAGGAGCTCGTTCATGCACGTGCTCCTGGGAACGACGGCATGGGCAGCAGCGTCGTGGCCGTGGCCGCCCCCGGACTGAACTGCGGGGCGGCGAAGGGCGCGAGTCCCACCTCTTCCTCCG
>CAVSKP010000005.1:0-199820 GCA_963728555.1 uncultured Actinomycetota bacterium | reverse complement strand
CCGAGCGTGAACAACCTCACCGCCCGGGTCTTCGTGCGGGCTGCCGGACTCGACTTCGAGGAGCAGGACGTCTGGGGCAAGACGACCGAGCCGGAGTTCCTGGCCAAGTACCCCGCGCATCTCACGCCGATGCTCGAGGATCCGGACCTGCCGGGCGGCTCGATGGGGGAGAGCTGCGCGATCTGCGCCTACCTCTCCAACAAGCACGGGCTCGACCAGCTGTACCCGACCGATCCGGGCCAGCGGGCGCTGGTCGACAACGCGAACTTCTACCTGATCGGGACGCTCTATCCGCTCGTCGCGCGGGCGACCTACCCGACGCTCGGCTTCCCCCAGTACGCCGGCGAGGTCGCCACCTCGGAGGCCAGCGACGAGCTCAAGGAGCAGGCGCAACGCGACGCGGTCGCGGCGCTCGCGGAGCCGCTCGACGCGTTCCAGTTCTTCCTCGAGGGCAAGTCGTTCATCGGTGGCGACCACCCGTCGATCGCCGACATCCGGCTCGACCGCCACGCTCGAGTTCCTCGAAGGCCATCGACTACGACTTCCCCGGCCTGGGCGAGGCTTCCTGGACCGCGTCGAGTCGACGCTGGGCGAGGCGTACTCGGAGCCGGCAGGCGACGTCCGCGGCTTCGTCGCGTCCGTGAAGTGAGCGTCGCGGTCGTCACCGACACCACGCCGTACCTGCCCGCCCCACCTCGCTCGAGAGGTGGGGCGTCTCGCAGGTCTCGCCTCTACGTCGGCTGGGACGGTGACCTCAAGCAGCGAGGACAAGCTACGAGGACCTCGACGCGTTCTACGCGCCAGCTCGCCCCAGTCAGCCAACCATGCCGGTGGACCTCGCAGCCGTCGGTCGGCGACTTCCTCGCCGTGTTCGAGCCGCTGGCCGCGGAAGGGCGCGACATCGTCTCGGTCCACATCGCCGAGGGACTGTCGGGCACTGCGCGAGAGCGGCCGCGAGGCGGCGCGGGTGGACGGGAAGGAGCACGGCGTGCGCAAATCGGATCGTCGACGGTGCGACCGGCGCCGGCGGGCTCGGCTGCCTGGTGATCGCCGCGGCGCGCGCGGCGGAGGGCGGCGCCGACGCCGCACGGCGTCGTGGGGCGATCCGCTCCCACGACGAGCGGCTCGACATCTGGTTCAGCCCTCGACACGCTCGAGTACCTGCGGCGCGGCGGGCAGATCGGGGCGGCGCAGGCGATGCTCGGCGCGGCGCTGCAGGTCAAGCCGATCCTCACCTTCGGCACCGAGATCGCCCCGGTCGGCCGCGTGCGCACGCGCAGGCGCGCGCGTTCGAGCGGATGGTCTCCTACCTCGAGGAGCTGCGCGACCGCGGGGCGAGAAGGACTGGTGCGTCCAGCACGCGCAGTCAGCGCGAGGACGCTGAGCGGCTGGTTGAAGAGGGGACGGGGAGCTGATCGGGACGGAGCCGCTGTTCTGCACCGAGGGTCGGCCCGGTGCTCGGCGCCCACCTCGGCTCGGGATTGCTCGTCGGCGGAGTCAGCGCTCCACGACCCTGAACGGGTTCCCGTCGGGGTCGCGGAACGTGAACATCGGCGGCATCCCGCACGCCCCAGCGCATCACCTCGGCGTCAACGTCGGCGCCGGCGGCCCCCCAGCGCCGCGTGGTCGGCGTCGGCGTCGGCGGTGGCGAGGCTCACCTCGGTGGCGTCGCCGGGGACGAGCGCGAGCGTCGTGCTCGCGCCCGGCGGCGCGACCTCGAGCCAGCGCTGCCCGGGGGCGAACTCGGCGTCGAGGCGGACCTCGAAGCCGAGCGTGCCGGTGTAGAAGGCGAGCGCCGCGTCCTGGTCGGCGACGGGGACGATGGCGGTTCCGACGTGCGTGACGGCGCTCATGCCTCCAGCACCTCCTTCAGGGTCGCGACGCGCTCGCGCCAGTAGGTCTTCTTCCGCTCGGCCTCGCCGCCGTCGGGCAGCCGCTCGTGGGAGAGCGCGAGCATGCTCCTCGCGTCGTCCTTGGCCGTGAAGGTGACGTGGACGCGGGTGGCGCCGTCGCCCCAGTCGAAGCGCGCCGAGCGCGGCTCGATCGTCGTGCGCTCGCGCAGCTCGCCGTCGGGCAGCCAGCGCTCGCGCTCGGCGGGCCTCGACGAACGCCGCGTAGAGCCGCTCGACCGGCACGGCGACGATCTTCGACGCGGTGACCGTGAAGCCGTCCTCGTGCTCGCCGACCTGGCGGCCCTTGCGGGCGCGCTCGTAGCTGCCGACGATCGCCTGCACGTTCCAGGCGAGCAGCTCGGCGTCCTGCTCCGCGGCGAGCCAGCGCGCCATCTCGCGGTGGTTCATTCTCGGCGGCGCCCGCCTCGTCGAGCAGGTCGAACAGCTCCTCCCAGCCGCGGCCCGTGCGCTCGCGGATCGTGGCGTCGTCCGTGGCGAGCGAGATCCGCTGCGGCTCGTCGCCGCCCTGCAGCAGCCGCAGACGCGCGGACGTGTAGCTCTCGCCGGTCTTCTCCATGCGGGAGCGGACCAGGCGCTTGAAGGATTTCTGTGCCGTCATCGGGGTGCTCCTTCTCGAGGCGGCGGCTCCGCGACTCACGCTCACAGGGCCCCGCCGGGAAGGGCAACGTCCGACCGGCACCCCGAAGGCTCGAGCCTCCTTTGCCCCTACTGAGCGGGTGGCGTGAGCACCGGAGTAGGAGGTTTGGCGCGGGACGGCGCCACGGGGAGGATACGCACGTGGAGCAGCCGTCGCAACGCCTCGCCGTCACCGCCGACGCCGGGGAGATCCAGGCGCTCATGCGGCGTCGATCCGCGCGCACTTCCCGCGCTTCTACGACCCCCGGCACACCGACCAGCGCCGCGCGCTACATCGGCGAGCTCGACCTCGCGCTGATCGAGGACGGCACCTACTTCGTGCACGAGGCGGGCGGCGAGATCGTCGCCTGCGGCGGCTGGAGCAAGCGCAACCGGCTCTACACCGGCTCGGGCGCGACGGCCGACGACGGCCGCCTGCTCGACCCCGCCACCGAGCCCGCGCGCGTGCGCGCGATGTTCGTCCGCGACGACTGGAGCCGGCGCGGCCTCGGCCGCGCGATCCTCGAGCGCTGCGAGCGCGACGCCCGCGCCGCCCGGTTCACCGACAATGGCGCTGATGGCGACGTTGCCGGGCGAGCCGCTCTACCGCGCCTACGGGTTCGTGGAGACCGGCCGCACGATGGTCCGGCTGCCCGACGGCACCGAGCTCGCGGGCGTGGCGATGGAGCGCCCGCTCTGAAGGCGCGTCCTCATCACCGGTCCGCCGGGCTCCGGCAAGACGTCGGTGCTGACCGCGCTGGTCGACGCGCTGTCCGACGACGACGTCCCACACGCGGCGCTCGAGGTCGAGGCGGTCGTCTGGACGCATCCGGCGCTCGACGAGGACGCCCGGCTGCGCCACGTGCGCGTGAACTGCGCGTTGTTCCGCAAGGCCGGCGCAGAGCTGCTGCTGGTCGCCGACACGATCGAGTCCGAGGCCGAGCTGGCCGCGCTGATCGAGGCGATCGGCGCCGACGAGCGGTTCGTCGTGCGCCTGTCGGCGGCGCAACGCTTGCCGGGCGCAGCGTCGCAGGACGCCGCACTGGTCGGGTCTCGCCGAGCTCGTCGCCCATTCGCGGGCGATGGCGCCGGTCGGCGGCGCCGACCTCGAGCTCAGCACGGAGGGGGAGACGGCCGAGGCCGTGGCCGCGCGGATCAGGGAGACTGCGCGGCTGTGACCCCGACACTCCCCACCAGCCTCGTCGGCTCCTACGCGCAGCCCGAGTGGCTGATCGACCGCGGAAGCTCGCCGCGCGCTTTCCGCCCCGCGTGCGGGCGCGCGAGCTGTGGCGCGTGGATCCGGCCTTC
Source organism: uncultured Actinomycetota bacterium (assembly GCA_963728555.1). GTDB lineage: Bacteria > Actinomycetota > Actinomycetes > Propionibacteriales > Nocardioidaceae > Nocardioides. The sequence continues at coordinate 195,984 of CAVSKP010000005.1, read as the reverse complement.
ATCGGGAGGCGCAGGACGACGCCACGCTGCTGGCCATCCGCGACCAGGAGCGCGCCGGGCTCGACATCGTCACCGACGGCGAGCAGCGGCGCGAGAGCTACTCCAACCGCTTCGCCAACGCGCTCGACCGGGGTCGACCTCGACAACCCGGGCACCGCGCTCGACCGCAGCGGCCACCCCAACCCGGTGCCGCGCGTGGTGGGGAGATCGAGCGCAAGCACCCGGTGCAGGTGGGCGACCTCGAGTTCCTGCGCGCGAACACCGACCGGCTGACGAAGATGACCGTCCCGGGCCCGTTCACGATGTCCCAGCAGGCCCAGAACGACCACTACGAGCACGAGGCCGAGATGGCGCTCGACTACGCGGCCGCGGTCAACGCCGAGATCCGCGACCTGTTCGCCGCCGGCGCCGACATCGTCCAGATCGACGAGCCCTACATGCAGGCCCGGCCGGAGAAGGCGCGCGAGTACGGGCGCGACGCGCTCGAGGCGGCGCTGGCCGGGGTCGAGGGCACGACCGCCGTCCACATCTGCTTCGGCTACGCGGCGATCATCCACGAGCGGCCGTCGGGCTACTCGTTCCTCGGCGAGCTCGACGCCGTCGACTGCGACCAGATCTCGATCGAGACCGCGCAGTCCAACCTCGACACCTCGGTGCTCGCCGACCTGCCGGGCAAGACGATCATCCTCGGCGTGCTCGACCTCGACGACCACGCGGTCGAGTCCCCCGAGACGGTCGCCGAGCGGATCCGGCGCGCGCTGCCGCACAAGGGCGCCGCCGAGCTCGTCGCCGCTCCCGACTGCGGGATGAAGTACCTGCCGCGGGAGTCGGCGTTCGGCAAGCTGCAGTCGCTGGTGGCCGGCGCGCAGATCGTGCGCCGCGACCTCGCCTAGCCCGGGAGCTCGGCCAGCAGGCGCCTCGTCGCCGCCGCGGCGACGAGGTTGCCCTTGCGCACGTCGAGCGCGAGCGCCTGCCGCAGGGCGGCGGCGGCGTCGCCGGCTGCGCCCGCAGCCCGGTGCGCCTCGGCCAGCGCGCGCTGGGCGTCGGCCTTGACGAGCAGCAGCGTGGTGGGCTCGGCGGTGGCCACCGCGGCCTCCGCCTCGGCGAGCGCGGCGACGTGGTCGCCCGCCCGCGCCGCGACGCGCGCCCGCGCGATGTGGCGCTTGATCGACCATTCGAGGTCGCACGGCGCCGGCACCGCGTCGATCTGCGCGATGACGGCGAGCGCGTCCGCGTCGCGGCCCTGGGCGATGATCGTCTGCGCGAGGTCGACGTTGACCATCCCCTGGTACCAGCGGTCACCCGGCCCGGACACCATCGCCTCGGCGTCCCGCACCGCGCGCTCCGCCGCCACCGGGTCGCCCGCCAGCATCTCGGCGAGCGCGACCAGCAGTGCGAGGTAGGCGGCCATCAGATCGAGCCGCAGGTCCGCGAAGCCCGCCCGCGCGTGCTCCATCTCACCGCGCGCCTCGTCGTAGCGCCCGATCATCGCCATCAGCACCGCGCGGCAGCCGACCAGGCTCGAGTCGCCCCGCGCGCTCGGCGCCGACCATCAGCTCTTCGCAGCGCTCGATTGCCTCGCCCGCGGGCCACGGCCCCTCCACCAGGCACCACGCCATGAACACGAGCGCGGTGGCGGCATCGAAGTCGCTGCCGGCCCGGCGGGCGTAGCCGAGCATCTCCTCGGCGTGCCGGTAGGAGCCGACGGGGTCGCCCGCGAGCCACGCGAGGTCCGACATCAGGTAGGCGGCGCGCGCGAGCCCGAGCTCGTCGCCCAGCCGGCGCATCGTGGCCACGGCCTCGGTCGCGTCGGCGCGCGAGCGCTCCGGCCGGAACGTCTCCGGGTGGCAGGAGAGCCGGATGTGCTCGCGCTCGATGCGCGCGCGGGCCTCCACGCGCGCGAGCCCGAGGGCGCTCGCGACCTCGACCGCGCGGTCAGCGAGCGCCTCGGCCCGGTCCGACGCGCCGGACTCGAACAGGGCCGAGACGAGCCCCGGTAGCAGCGCGGCGCCGCTCGGATCCTCGTCGCCGAGCAGCGCCATGGCGCGGTCGAGGAAGCCGATCTCGCCGGCGAGATCGCCCCGCGCGTGGGCGGCGGCCGCGGCGGCCGCGAGCCGCTCACCCGCCCGTCGCACGAGCGCGGACGGGATCGGGAGGCCGATCTCACCCGTCAGGCGGCAGGCTGTCCGAGGTGGAAGCCGATCCGCGCGTCGGCCTCCGCGACCTCGCCGCCGAGGCCGTCCCAGCCAGTCCGCATGCCGCTCGTGCAATCCCGCGCGTGCCGACTTCGCCAGCGACGCGTAGGCGACGTCGCGGATCAGCGTGTGCCGGAAGCGCAGCGTGCCGGGTCGTGGCCCGCGGACGAGCAGGTCGCGCGCCAGCAGCCGCTCGCACGCGTGCTCGACCTCCGCGCGTGTGATGCCGGTGGCGAGCGCGTGCACCGACCGGGGATGAACGTGTCGCCCGCTACCGCGCCGAGCGCGAGCGCGGCGCGCTCGGCCGCGCCGAGCCGGTCGAGCCGTGCAGCGAGGAGCGCGTGGAGCGCAGGCGGGAGCGCGTCCGCCGCGCGGCGCTCGGCGACGTAGGCGACGAGCTGCTCGAGGAAGAGCGGATTGCCGCCGGCCGCCTCGGTCGACCGGCGCTGCTCCGCGGCCGGGAAGGTGTGCCGCCGAGCGCGGCGAGCAGCGCCTCGCTGGCTGCGGCCGAAAGCGGCCGCAGCCTGAGCACGGCGCCGCGCTCGAGCCGGCTGCCGGCGCGCTCCTGGAGGTCGGCGCGCGCGACCCAGACCACCAGCAGCGGCGCATCGCGCAGGCGCGCCGCGAGGTCGAGCAGGAGGTCGAGCAGGGCGGGCTCGGCCCAGTGCGCGTCGTCGATCACGAGCGCGAGCGGCGCGCTGCGCGTGAGGCCGCCGACGAGCTGCTCGAAGGCCCACTCGGTGTCCTCGCCGGGCTCGCCGTCCTCGAGCCCGACGGCGGCGGCCACGCGGCGGAGCGCGACGGGCGGGATGCCCAGCTCCGCGGCGAGCGCGTCAGTGGTCCGGTCGCCCCGCACCTGCGCGATCGCCTCGCGCAGCGGCCACAGCGTGATGCCCTCGCCGTAGGCGCGGCAGCGGCCGGTGAGCACCATGCCGCCCAGCTCGGCGACGAGGCGCGACTTGCCGACGCCCGGCTCGCCCAGCACCGTCAGCAGCTCCGGGCGTGCGCCGCGCCGCGACGCGCGCGAACGTCTCGCGCAGCACGCCGAGCTCCTGCTCGCGGCCGATCAGGGGCTGGTCGAAGTGGCGCGCGATCGCGGGCGCGTCGGCGTCGAGCGCGCCGAGGAGCAGCCCGCCGTCGCTCAGCGGCGAGGCGCGGGCGGCGTGGCGGACGACCTGCCAGGTCGACTCGGAGAGGCGGATCTCGCCGCTCGCGGCCGCGTGCGCGAGCTGCTCGGCGATCGCGACCGCCTCGCCGATCACCGGCGGGTTGCCGGCGGCGACGACCTCGCCGGTGCAGGCGCCGGACCGGACGCCGAACGGCACCTCGTCGCGCAGCTCGGCGGCGGCGCGCAGCGCGCGCTGCGCGTCATCCTCGTGGGTCACCGGCATGCCGAGCACTGCCACGACGGCATCGGTGCGCAGCTCGACGACGCTGCCGCCGTGACCGCCGAACACGGCACGGCCGGCGGCGTGGAAGCGCTCCACGTCCGCGCGGAGCGACTCCGGGTCGAGGCCGGTCTCGGCCGGCTGGGCGAGGTAGGAGACGACGCACGTCACGAGCCTGCGGCCGGCCGGCGCCCGCTCGGCGGGCCGTGCCGGGGAGGCGGCGGGCTCCGGAACCTCCTGGCCGATGGCGGCCAGGTAGAGGCGCTTGGTACCGAACCGGTCGGCGGCCCAGCCGGTCAGCGGGATCACCGTGGCCAGCGCGAGGGTGTAGCCCGTGACGGTCCAGGCGACCGTCGAGTAGGCGAGCGGCTTCGCGCCGTCGGCCAGGTCGGTCGAGAAGGTCGGCAGTGCGACGTTGACGACCGTGATGTCGAGGATCGACATGATCGCGCCCAGCACGACCACCCCCGCGATCTTGAGGACCGCGGCGTCGATGTGGTCGGGGTATTCGGGAGCAGCGTTGGAGGAGGCTTGTGTCACCGGACCAGAGTAGGGACCAGCACCGACGACGGATCAACCGGTTATGCCAGAAGCGAAAGCAAACGGGTCGGTGTCGTCGGGGGTGGCTACCGTCGGGCCGGTGAACGCCTACCCGGTCCCGTTGTCGGGCCCGGCCACGCTGCATGTCGCCGACCCCCCGCGGGACGCCACGGTGGAGTTCACCGACGACTCCCGGACCGTGATCCTGCCGGTCCGCGAGGCGCTGCCCGTACTTGCCCGGGCCAGGCGGGGTGCCCGCCCCCACCCCTCGGTCGCGCTCCTCGCGGAGGCCGGCCTGCTCGCCCTCCGCCTCGTCGGCGCGGGCCGCTTCGAGCCCGGCGACGGCAGGTGGCTGCCGGCGGCGCTCGAGCCCGGCGAGGAGGAGCGGGTCCGGAGTCTGGCCGAGGAGGCGTCGTACGACGGCTCCTCGCCCGCCGCCGCCGAGGTCGCGGTCCGTGACCTGGTCGCGGCGGTTGTGGACGCACTGCCCCGCGGCACGCCGACGGCCCGGACCGCGGAGTTCCGGCGCCGGCTGGACACCGAGCTGGGCCGCCCCCGGCGGGACTCCTCGAGCCTGCCCGCGCTGGTGACCGTGTCCCTGCGGGTCGAGGCCGACGAGGAGGAGCTCGTCGCCGGCTCGGTGCGGCTGGTCCTCCAGGTGCACGACGAGCTCGACCCGTTGCACTTCTGCGACGCCGCGCTGCTGTGGACCGGAGCGCCCGAGGACCACGGCTTCGGCGACCGTGCCCGCACCCATGCGGCGATCGCGCTGCGCGCGGCCGCGATGGCATGGCCGGTGCTCGACCGACTCCTGGAGCTGCGCGTCCCCGACGAGATAGCCCTCGACACCGACGAGCTGGTCTCCCTGCTCGACCACGGGGTCGCGGCGCTACGTCGGGTCGGCGTCGACGTCCTCTGGCCGCGCAGCCTCGGCCGGGACCTCACCACCCGGGCTACGCTCGAGCACCGCGACGGGCCCGGTGCCGGCCAGGAGACGCCGCTGATGACCGGGCTCTTCGGGCCGGAGGCGATGTTCGCGTTCCGGTGGCAGGTCGCCCTGCACGGCGACCCGCTCACCGACGACGAGATGCGCCAGCTGGCCGCGACCGCCAGCCCGATCCTCAAGCTTCGCGGCGCCTGGACGGTCGTCGACCCGGCTGTCGCCCGCAAGGCCAAGAAGCGGCTGATCCGCACGGTGACCCCGGTCCAGGCGGTGGCGGCCGCCCTCACCGGGACCGTCGAGGTCGAGGAGGACGCGCAGGAGGTCGTCGTCGGTGCGAGCCTGCTCCAGGTCCGTGAGCGCCTGCTGTCCGCCGCCACCCGCGACCCGGTCGACCAGCCCGCTGCCCTGCGGGCGACCCTGCGCGACTACCAGCGGCACGGGCTCACCTGGCTCGACCAGCTGACCGACCTCGGCCTCGGCTGCTGCCTCGCCGACGACATGGGCCTCGGCAAGACGATCACGCTCATCGCCCTGCACCTGCACCGGTTCGCGGCCGAGCCAGGGTCTGCCAGGCCCACCCTCGTGGTCTGTCCGGCGTCCCTGCTCGGCAACTGGGAGGCCGAGATCGAGCGGTTCGCGCCCGGCACCGCCGTGCGGCGTTTCCACGGCGGCCGGCGCTCGCTCGACGTGGAGCCGCTCGACGGCGACCCGGGCTTCGTGCTGACGACGTACGGCACCCTGCGCTCGGACCACACCGCCCCGGGCGCCGCCACCCGACTGTCGGACGTCGAGTGGGGGCTGGTCGTCGCCGACGAGGCGCAGCACGTCAAGAACCCCGCCTCGTCGACGGCCCGCGCGCTGCGCGGCATCCCCGGTACGGCACGGGTCGCGCTCACCGGCACTCCGGTCGAGAACAACCTCACCGAGCTCTGGGCGATCCTCGACTGGGCCATCCCGGGTCTTCTGGGCAGCCGCAACGCGTTCCGCAAGGTCTGGGCGGCGCCGATCGAGTCGGGGGTGCACCAGGCGAAGGCACGCCAGTTCGCGGACCTCGTCGGGCCTTTCGTGCTGCGGCGCAAGAAGTCCGACCCCGGGATCGCCCCGGAGCTGCCGCCCAAGACCGAGACCGACCACCCGCTCGGGCTCACCCGCGAGCAGGCGGTGCTCTACGAGGCGTTCGTGCGGGACACCATGGAGCGCATCGAGCGGGCCGACGAGGAGAGCCGCCGCGGGCTGGTGCTCGCGCTGCTGACCGGCTTGAAGCAGATCTGCAACCACCCCGCCCAGTTCCTCAAGCAGTCCGGGGCCGTCCGCCTCGCCGGCCGCTCCCACAAGCTCGACCTGCTCGACGAGCTGCTCGCCACCATCATCGCGGAGGGCGGAGCCGCCCTGGTCTTCACCCAGTACGTCGCCATGGCCCGGCTGCTCGAGGCGCATCTCGACCGGGTCGGCATCGGCCACCAGTTCCTGCACGGCGGCACGCCCGTGCGCGCCCGCGACGCGATGGTGCGCGACTTCCAGGACGGCGCGGTCCCGGTCTTCCTGTTGTCGTTGAAGGCGGGAGGTACCGGCCTCAACCTCACCCGCGCCGACCACGTCATCCATGTCGATCGCTGGTGGAACCCTGCCGTCGAGGACCAGGCCACCGACCGCGCCTACCGCATCGGCCAGGACAAGCCGGTCCAGGTGCACCGGATGGTCACCCGCGGCACCATCGAGCAGCGCATCGCCGAGCTGCTCTCCCGCAAGCGGGCGCTCGCCGACGCCGTGCTCACCCGCGGCGAGACCGCCCTCACCGAGCTCGGCGACGACGAGCTGCGCGACCTGGTAACCCTGCGACCCCATGACTGAGCGACCGGCCCGCGTCAGCCACCCGCGTATCCGCCCGCGCCGAGGAGCCGCCCGCGCCACCACCTGGTGGGGCAAGGCGTGGGTGCGGGCCTGCGAGGAGTCGGCGTACGGCGAGGCCGAGCTCCGCTCTGCCCGCTCGCTGGCACGCTCCGGCGCCGTCGGCGCCATCGCGATCTCCGACGGCCGCTTCCTGGCGGCGGTCGAGGACGGTGACGAGCTGTGGACGACGAGCACCTCCCTGCCCGTCCTCGAGGACGCCGACCGCAAGGCGTTCGTGGAGGCGGTCGCCGCCGAGGCGGGCCGGCTGCCGGCGTTGCTGGCCGGCGACCTGCCCCACGCCCTGGTCGAGCACGCCGAGGAGGCGGGCGTCGAGCTGCTCCCGTACGGCGGCGAGCTCACCGCCTCCTGCACCTGCGCGGCCTGGATGGACCCGTGCGCGCACGCCCTGGCTGTGGCCTACCAGGTCGCCTGGCTCGCCGACGCCGACCCGTTCGTGCTGCTCGCCCTGCGCGGCCTGCCGCGCGAGGAGCTGCTGGCGCGCCTGCACGACCGTGAGGAGACCCGCGGCGAGGTACCCGACGACGTCGCGGTCGCCGCCGACGCGGCGGCCCGGGCCCGCCGCATCCTCCAGCTGATCGAGGCGGGGGAGGACGTCGAGCATCTCCTGTAGCCAGGCTCGGACCGCGCGGCGCTCAGAAGTCGTAGTTGAGGCAGCCGCGGTCGCGCACCATCTGCCAGGTCTGCTTGCCGACGCTTCCCGGTGGGTGGGCGGTGATCGCGTTGATGCGTTGCAGCGGGGTGATCATGGCCCGCGTCTGCGCGTCGTAGCGGCCGTTGACGTGCTTCTGAGGGTTCTGGTCGATGTCGACGAGCATCTGCTGAAGGGCCCGGATGTAGATGCCGTCCCGGGTGGTGGCCGTCGCGCCGTACACGATCTTGGGGAAGGTGACCGGGTCGATGACACACAGGCATGGCACGTGCACCTTGACCCCCGGCTTGAGGTTGGTGACGGTGTCCCGCGCGTGGTCGGGGGTCATCTGGAGGGAGCAGGGCTTGCTCGTGCGGTCGTAGGGACCGAGGTAGACGGCGTACGTCGGCGGCACCTGGTTCTCATCGCCATAGACCGTGTTGCAGGACTTCGACGTCTCGAGGTACTTCACGTTGTCGCCGCGGTTGGCCGACACGGCGTTGGACAGCTCGCCGAGGTCGTCCTCCTCGCCCCAGCCGACCACCAGGATCTTCAGGCCGTTGCAGGGGACGTTGACGAGCGGGATGCCCAGGTCCAGCGGGTCGTCCGGCGAGCTCGACTCGCTCGGGCTGCTGGTGCGGCCGCCGGGATCGGCGTTGGAGCCTGCAGGCCCGCCCGTGGTCAGACCGACCACGACGCCCGCGGTCACCCCCACGAGCGCCGACACGAGGAGCGCGATCGTGCCCCGAGCGTCCCAGCGCATATCCATGAGACTAGTTGGGCGGTTGTTTGGTTGCCTTCGCTCGTCAACTGAGCGACCGCAGTGCCATCCGGGCGAGCAGGTCGTGCATCGCCTCGGGCGGCAGCAGGCTGCTGTGCGGGGTGGAGTTGATCAGGCCGAACGTCGCGTGCGCCATCGCCCGCGCCTCGGCCGGCGCCACGCTGGGGTCGCGGCGCCGCAGCTGCTCGGCCCACAGGTCGACGTACTCACGCTGGAGCGACCGCACCCGCTCCCGCGCCTCGGCAGGCAGGGACTGCCAGTCCCGGTCCTGGACGACGATCAGCGACGGCTGGGCCAGCGCGAAGGCCACGTGCCAGTCCACCAACGAGGTCAGTGCGTCGTCCGGGCCGTCCGCCCGGGCGACCCGCACCTGCCCCTCGGCGAGCAGCCGCTCGCTGATGTCGACCAGCATCTCCGCCAGGACGGCGTCCTTGGAGTCGAAGTGCTTGTACAGCGCCGGCCCGCTCACGCCGACCGCCCGGCCGATGTCGCCGACCGAGACGCCGTGGAAGCCGCGCTCGGCGAACAGGCCGGCGGCCACCTCGAGGATCTGGTCCCGGCGATCGACTGGGCGTTCCACGGGAGCAGGGTAGCGCCTGAGGTTAACGAACGTTAACCTGGTCTCGACACGCCGCTCGTCCCTCGCGGCGGCTCGACCACCGAAAGAGAACCCGTGACTGAGCTAGCCGAACTCGTCGCCGAGCTGCGCGAGCGGATGGACGTCGTCCGGCGTGGCGGCTCCGACAGCGCTCGCCGCAAGCACCTCGACCGCGGCAAGCTGCTGGTCCGCGACCGGGTCGACCGGCTGCTCGACCCGGGCAGCCCGTTCCTGGAGCTGAACCCGCTCGCGGCGTTCGGGATGTACGGCGCTCCCGACGACCTCTATGCCGTCCCGGCCGCCAGCATCGTCACCGGCATCGGCCGCATCGACGGACGCGAGTGCGTGGTCGTCGCCAACGACGCGACGGTCAAGGGCGGCACGTACTACCCCATGACGGTCAAGAAGCACCTCCGCGCCCAGACGGTCGCCGCCGAGAACCTGCTGCCGTGCATCTACCTCGTCGACTCCGGCGGCGCCTTCCTGCCCATGCAGGACGAGGTGTTCCCCGACAAGGAGCACTTCGGGCGGATCTTCTTCAACCAGGCCAACCTCTCGGCTCGCGGGATTCCCCAGATCGCGTCGGTGATGGGCTCGTGCACCGCCGGCGGCGCGTACGTCCCGGCGATGTCCGACGAGACCGTGATCGTCAAGGACGAGGGCACGATCTTCCTCGGCGGACCGCCGCTGGTGAAGGCCGCGACCGGCGAAGTGGTCACCGCCGAGGAGCTCGGCGGCGGCGACGTGCACGCCCGCAAGTCCGGCGTCGTCGACCACCTCGCCGAGGACGACGCCCACGCCCTGGCCATCGTCCGCTCGATCGTCGGCACCCTGCCGGATTCGTCTGCGATTGGGCAGAAACGCCAGTCTGAAAGCGCTTCCACCACGCGATTGGTCCCAAACGCCATCGCCGAGGAGCCCCACGAGGACCCCGCGACCCTCGCCGACGTCGTACCCGCCGACACCAGGACGCCGTACGACGTCCGCGAGGTGATCCGCCGGATCGTCGACGGCAGCAGGTTCCACGAGTTCAAGCAGCTGTACGCCGAGACGCTGGTGACCGGGTTCGCGCACATCTGGGGCCACCAGGTCGGGATCGTGGCCAACAACGGCATCCTGTTCAGCGAGTCGGCGCTCAAGGGGGCGCACTTCATCGAGCTGTGCAACCAGCGCGGCATCCCGCTGGTGTTCCTGCAGAACATCACCGGCTTCATGGTCGGCAAGGAGTACGAGAACCGCGGCATCGCCCGCGACGGCGCCAAGCTCGTGACCGCGGTGGCGTGCTCGGTGGTGCCGAAGTTCACCGTGGTCATCGGCGGGTCGTTCGGGGCCGGCAACTACGGCATGTGCGGCCGCGCGTACGACCCCCGCTTCCTCTGGATGTGGCCCAACGCGCGGATCTCGGTGATGGGCGGCGAGCAGGCGGCGGCCGTGCTGGCCGAGGTACGCCGCCCCGACGACCCGGTGCCGGTCGAGGAGTTCAAGGACGGCATCCGCGGGCAGTACGAGCACCAGGGCTCGCCGTACTACTCCACCGCCCGGCTCTGGGACGACGGCATCATCGAGCCGGCCGACACCCGCCGCGTCCTCGGCATGGGCCTCGCCGTCGCCGCGAACGCCCCGATCCCCGCGCCGTCCTACGGCGTCTTCAGGATGTAGGCGATGACCACGCCGACCCGCAGACCCATCCGCACCGTGCTCGTGGCGAACCGCGGCGAGATCGCGCTGCGCGTCATGCGGGCGTGCCGGGAGACCGGCCGCCGCAGCGTGGCGATCTACACCGAGGTCGACCGCAACGCCCCGCACGTCGCGGCCGGCGACGACGCGGTCCCCGTCTCGTCGTACCTCGACATCGAGGCTGTCGTCGCGGCCGCGCAGTCCGTCGATGCGGATGCCGTGCATCCCGGCTACGGCTTCCTGTCCGAGCGGGCGGCGTTCGCGGAAGCGCTCGAGCAGGCAGAGATCCGGCTCGTCGGCCCCAGTGCCGCCGTGATGGAGAAGATGGGCCGCAAGGACGCGGCGCGCGAGATCGCCGTACGTGCCGGGGTCCCGGTGGTGCCGACCGGCGAGGACGCCCCATTCCCCGTGCTCGTCAAGGCCGCGGCCGGCGGTGGCGGCAAGGGCATGCGCATCGTGCGCCGGGCCGAGGACTTCGACGAGGCCGTCGCGGCGGCCAAGCGCGAGGCGCTGTCGGCTTTCGGCGACGACACGATCCTCGTGGAGAAGTACGTCGAGCACGGCCGTCACATCGAGGTCCAGGTGCTCGCCGACGACTACGGCAACGTGGTCCATCTCCACGAGCGCGACTGCTCGACCCAGCGCCGCCACCAGAAGGTGCTCGAGGAGGCGCCGGCGCCGACGATCACCGACGCCGTACGACGGCTGGTCACCGCGAGCGCGGTCGCGCTGGCCCGCGAGGTCGGCTACACGAATGCCGGGACGGTCGAGTTCCTCCTCGACACCGCCACCGACGAGGCCTACTTCCTGGAGATGAACACCCGCCTCCAGGTCGAGCACCCGGTCACCGAGGCCATCACCGGCATCGACCTCGTCCAGGCCCAGCTCGACATCGCTGCCGGCGAGCCGATGCCGTTTCGCCAGGACGACATCACGGTCACCGGCCACGCGATCGAGGCGCGGGTCTATGCCGAGGACTCGTTCGGCGGGTTCCTCCCCCAGGCAGGTACGGCGGACCTGGTGCGCTGGCCGACCGGGGTCCGCGTCGACCATGCGCTCGAGAGCGGCCAGGTCGTCAGCACGTCGTACGACCCGATGCTCGGCAAGGTGATCGCCCACGGTCCCGACCGCGAGACCGCGCGGCGTGCGCTGGTGGAGGCGCTCGACGCCACCGGCGATCCTCGGGCTCACCACCAACACCGGGTTCCTGCGGGCCCTGGTCGCCAGCGAGGAGTTCCGGCTCGCGACCATCGACACCGCGTGGCTGGACTCCGCCGACGTCGCGCCTCCCGACGACGACATTCCCCGGCGTGTTCGTGGCGTGGGTGCAGGCGATGCTCGCGGCCACGACCGACACCGGGCACCCGTTCCAGCACGACGGCTGGCGGCTCGGCGGCACGCCCGCGCCGACGCTGGTCGAGCTCGACGTCCCCGTGCTCGTCACCCGGGACCGCGTGGGCGACCACGACGTGCGACTCCTCGAGGCGGCGAACCACGTCGCCGTGCTCGAGATCGACGGCCACCGCGAGCGTGCCGTCGTCAACGTCCAACCGCACATCGCGGAGGTGTGCTGGCGCGGTCAGCGGTTCGTCTTCGACCGGCCCGACGTGTTCGCGGACAAGGGACCGGCCACGGGAGACGGGTCGATCGTCGCGCCGATGCCCGGCACCGTCCTCGACGTCCGGGTCGCCGTCGGGGACGCGGTTGCGGAGGGCGACGTGCTCGGCGTCGTCGAGGCGATGAAGATGGAGCTGGCCCTCAAGGCGCCGTTCACCGGCACCGTGTCGGCCGTGGACGCGGCCGCCGGCGAGCAGGTCGCTCTGGGCCACCGGCTGTTCCTCGTCGAGGAGGCGTGATGGATCGACCCGCCGTCGTACCCCTGGAGGGCCTGCCCGAGCGCGTCACGATCTACGAGGTGGGCGCCCGCGACGGGCTCCAGAACGAGTCAGCCCTGGTCCCCACCGAGGTCAAGGCCGAGCTCATCACCCGCCTGCTCGACGCCGGGCTGCCGATCGTGGAGGCGACGTCGTTCGTGCACCCGAAGTGGGTTCCCCAGCTCGCGGACGCCGGCGAGCTGATGGCGCTTTTGGGCGACCGCGGTCGGGACCTGCCCGTCCTCGTCCCCAACGAGCGCGGCCTCGACCGGGCGCTCGAGCTCGGGTGCCGCCACATCGCGATCTTCGGCAGCGCGACGGAGACCTTCGCGGAGAAGAACCTCAACAGCACCCTCGACGGTCAGTTCGCGATGTTCGAGCCGACCGTACGACGCGCGCGTGAGGCCGGCGCCGACGTACGCGCGTACGTCTCGATGTGCTTCGGCGACCCGTGGGAGGGCGCGGTACCGATCGAGCAGGTCGTCACCGTCGGCAAGCGCCTCTTCGACCTCGGCGCCGGCCAGCTGAGCATCGGCGACACCATCGGCGTCGGGACCGCCGGCCATGTGACGGCGCTCGTCGACGCGTTCGCCGACGCGGGCCTCGGCACCGAGCACCTCGCGATGCACTTCCACGACACCTACGGCCAGGCCCTCGCCAACACGCTCGCCGCCCTGCGCGCCGGCATCACGACGTACGACGCCAGCGCCGGCGGCCTCGGCGGCTGCCCCTACGCCAAGAGCGCCACCGGCAACCTCGCCACCGAGGACCTGGTCTGGTTCCTCACCGGCCTCGGCATCGAGCACGGTGTCGACCTCACCGCCATGGTCGAGACGAGTACCTGGCTCGCCGCCCACCTCGGTCGCCCCAGCCCCTCGGCGGTGGTGCGCGCGATGGCTCCGTCCTCGGTGGTCGAGCCGTGAGGCCGGCCACGCCCGAGCGTGTCGAGACCTCCGCGACTCGGTCACCGGGTCTCGACACGGGCTCGCTGGCGCTCGCCCGGCTCGACCAGCGATAGCCCTGCCACAATCGAGCCATGAGCCGGGTCGTCCACCTGCACATCGGTGCGCCGAAGACGGGGACGACGTACCTGCAGCACCGGCTCTCCCGCAACGTCAAGAGCCTGGCGCGGCACGACGTGCACTTCCCGACGCGCAACCCGCTGGTCTCGCCGGAGCTCTTCCAGTTCCGCGCGGCGCTCGACCTGCTCGGTCAGGACTGGGGCGGGCAGCCGGGACACGCGAACGGCGCGTGGGGCCAGCTGGTCCGGCGGCTGAAGGCCAGGCCCGGCACCAGCATCGTCAGCCACGAGATCCTCGCGCCGGCCAAGCCGGAGGTGATCGCCCGCGCCATGCGCGACCTGGCGGACTGCGAGGTGCACGTCGTGTACTCCGCCCGCGACCTGGCGCGTGCGCTGCCCGCGGCCTGGCAGGAGAGCATCAAGCAGGGGCGCAAGTGGGCCTACCGGCGCTTCCTCAACCGCGTCGAGTTCGGGCACCCGTGGTTCTACCGGGCCTTCGACCTGCCGACGGTGCTGACCAACTGGAGCGGCGGCGTGCCGGCAGACCGGATCCACCTGGTCACGGTGCCGCAGCGCGGCGCCGACCCGGGCGAGCTGTTCCGCCGCTTCTGCACGGCGTTCGGCATCGACCCGGCCTGGGCCCCCCTCGACTCCGACCGCCTGAACTCCTCGCTCGGCGTCGCCGAGACCCAGGTGATCCGCCAGCTCAACCGGCGGATGGACCGCGCGACCCGCAGGGAGAAGGAGTACGACGAGCTGATCCGCGAGCTGCTCGCCCAGGACCGCCTGGTCAACCGCGACTCGGCTCCCGTCCGGCTGCCGCCCGGCAGGTTCGAGTGGGCCAACGAGCGAGCCGAGCACTGGATCGCCTGGGTCAAGGAGAGCGGCATCCACGTCGTCGGCGACGTCGACGACCTCCGCCCGGTGCCGCTCGCCGACGACGAGCCCTACGTCAACCCGGACAAGGTGCCGGCCCGTTCGGTACTGGCGGCCAGCGTGGATGCCCTGTCGGCGATGACCCGCGAGGCCGCCTCGCGCCCGGACCCGCGGCGGACGCTGGCAGCGCGGTTGCGGCAGTTCCGCGAGGAGCGGTGATCTCGACGGACATCCAGACCGGCCCCGACGTCGGCGAACGCCGTGCCTGGGGATGGGTCGCCCACCTCAAGGACGGCGGCACGACGCCCTGGCAGGAGTGGTCGGAGAGGGGTACGTCGCAGGGCCGGTACCTTCCCGGCGCCCAGCAGCTCGAGCTGCTGCGCCGGCTGAACCTTGCCGGCCGACCCGGCGCTGCCCTGGCGGCCCAGGTGCTCGACGCGAGCGCGGCCGGCCGCGGACGACCGGACCTCGAGCTCGTGGGCGCGGGGGTGGAGTCGGAGTTCGGGCCGTCGCCGGTGGACCCGGCGGGCCTGCCCGCCGGTGAGCTGGTGCGGGTCGCGGCGAGCGTGCTGGCCGACCAGGTCGTGGACGCCGGCCCGCTGCCGCAGACGCCGGCGCCGCGCGCCTCGCGCTGGCGCCGCGGGTACCGCCTCGTCGGCGACCCCGAGCTCGCGGACGGGCTGCGCGACCAGCTGGCCACGCGCGGCCGGCCGCCCGGAGGTCGCGAGCCGCGCATCCTGGTGCTCGCCGACGACCTGGCCACGATGACCGCCCACGCCTGGACCCACCGCGCCTTCGGGGAGGGCGGCCCGGGTTGGCGCGGCTGGCTCACCCTGCTGCGCGAGCGCCGGGAGCTGCCGCCGCGCGCCGACCCGCTGGCGGCCTGTCGCGCCTGGGAGAGCCGGGTCGGCAAGGAGCGGGTGCACCTCGTGCTCGACACCGGTGCGGTGCCCCGGCTGGCTGGCGACCGCCGCCGCCTCGACCGCCCCGGCGGCCTGCCGGGGGAGGCCGGCGAGCTCGCTCGCCGCGTCGGCTCGGTGCTCGCGCTGCTCGTGCTGCCCGACGAGCGCGAGGACCTGCTGCGCTCCCGGCTCCGGCCGCGGGTGGCGGCGGCCGCGGCGCGGGTACCGGCCGCGCAACCCCTCGTCGTACCTCCCGCCCACCGCGACTGGGTCGAGGGCGCCGCGGAGAGGATGCGCCGGGCGATCGGCCGCGCTGGCTACGCTGTGCACGGCAACCTGGACGACCTCGTCCCGCGCTGGGACACGCTCGAAGGGTCCGTCTCGCCGTCGCCCGACGCGACGCTCGACCTGGCCGTCCGGGTGCTGCTCGACGAAGCGTTCGACGATCGGGGGGCCACGTGACCAGGAAGGTCATCCTCCACGTCGGCACCCCGAAGACCGGCACGTCGTACCTCCAGGACGTCCTCTTCCGCAACCGCCGCACGCTCGGGCAGCACGGCATCCTGTACGCCGCCGACCGGTTCGACGCGCACTTCCTGGCCGCCCTCGACCTGATGCGGCTGCCCTGGGGCGGACTCGAGCGGGAGGCCGTCGGCGCGTGGGACCGGCTCGCCGAACAGGTGCGCGATTGGCACGGCGAGACCGCCGTCATCAGCCACGAGATCCTGGCCGCCGCCTCACGGTCGCAGGTCGGCCGGGCCCTCCACTCGCTCGGCCACGAGCGGGAGCGCGGCCGCGGCGTCGAGGTGCACCTGGTGCTGTCCGTCCGCGACCTGGTCCGCCAGATCCCCGCCGAGTGGCAGGAGAACGTCAAGCACCGCAGCGGCATGAGCTACGCGCGCTTCCTCGACCGGGTCACCGACCCGTCCCGCAACAGCCGGATCTCGTCGTGGTTCTGGAGCGTGCAGGAGATTCCCGAGATCCTCGACCGCTGGGGTGCGGACCTACCGCCCGAGCGCGTCCACCTGGTCACCGTGCCGTCACCCGGCGGCGCCCCGGACCTGCTGTGGAAGAGGTTCAGCCAGGCGTTCGGCCTCGAAGGCATCGACCTGGCGCTCGAGGACGAGCGCACCAACCCCTCGCTCGGCGTACCGGAGACCGCGCTGATCCGGCGCATCAACCGGTCGGCCAACCGGGTGCTGCCCCCCGCCGACTACCGGCCACTGGTGCGCGAGCTGCTGGCGCACCAGACGCTCTCGCGCCGCGTGCTCTCACCGCGGCTCGCCCTGCCACCCGAGCACGTGCCGTGGGTGCAGGAGCGCGAGGCGGCCTTCGTGGCGGCCATCGAGCGCCGCGGCTATGACGTCGTCGGCGACCTCGACGACCTGCGCGGCAACGCCACGCTGCACCCGTACGTCGACCCCGACCGGCCGCGCGAACGCGACGTCGCCGGCGCCGCGGTGGACGCCATCAAGGCGCTGCTGCTGGAGAACGCCCGGATGCGCGCGGAGGAGGCCCGGCTGCGCGACGAGCTGGAGGAGACGCGGGCGGCGTTGTCGCGGTCGTACCTGCGGCCGACGTACCGGCTCCGCGAGAAGGCCGTCAAAGGGCTCGCCCGCAACCCGGTGGGTCGCGGCCTGCTGAGCGTCTACCGCTTGGCGCGGGGCAGGAGCTCGCGGTCGGCGTAGCGGCCGACCTTCCACGTGGCGAACCCGTCGGCGCCCATCCCGACGACCCCGCCGACGAGCGGGATCCGCCTGCCGATCGTGGTCGCCAGCCGCTTGCCGGCGACCCGGGTGATCAGGTCGGAGGCCACCACGCCGGAGACGACCTGGTCGATGCCGCCGTCGTGAGCAGGAGCCGTGGCCAGTGCCATCGGCGGCGCCGGGATCTTCTTGGCCTTCACCAGGGCGCCGACCGCGTCCTCGCCGAGAAGGGTGACCAGGATGGCGTTCCGTACGCGCGGGTCCTGCAGGTCGTAGCCGCGCAGGTGAGCGATCCCGGCGATCATCCGGCACTGGATGAGCGCCAGGCCGGTGATGTTGGCCGGGATGGTGACGGCCGCCGTGACGAGGCCGCCGAGGTTGGTGACGAAACCCTGCGCCCCGGCGAGCCGGACGTGGTTCTCGATCACCTCGTGGATCGCCCGCTCGACGTCGCCGTGCTGCTCGGCCAGCTGCTTGTCAGCCGCCTTCGCCGCGGGCGGGAGCGGGCCGATGCCCTGGATGGCGCGGTTGAGGGCCTCCCGCACGAACGCCGTGGTCAGCCCCGGCGCGACCCCCGCGATACGCGGCGCGAGCTGCTTGCCCACGGTGCTCTTCACGCCCATGAGAGGAAGCCTACGGGGAGGCCGCAGACCCGTACCTTTCTCCTGTGCGCACCGAGCCCCCGCCGAGCCAGTGGGGGTTCCCGGGCCCGTCGCGGTTCGACCCCGACGACGACCTGGTCGCCGCGGGCGCGGACCTCGCGCCCGGGACGTTGCTGGAGGCCTACCGGCGCGGGCTCTTCCCGATGCCGTCGGGCCGGCGCGGCGACCCGATGCTGTGGTTCTCGCCGGTACGCCGCGGGGTGCTGCCGCTGGACCGGCTGCGGGTGTCCCGCTCGCTGCGCCGCTCCGTGCGGCGCTTCGAGATCCGGGTGGACACCGCGTGCGCCCAGGTGATCGACGCCTGCGCCGACCCGCGGCGGCCCGCAGGCTGGATCGACCACTCGATCCGGGCGGCGTACCTCGAGCTGCACCGCCTCGGCTGGGCGCACTCCGTCGAGGCGTGGCGGGACGGCCGGCTCGTCGGCGGGCTGTACGGCGTCTCGATCGGCGGCCTGTTCGCCGGCGAGTCGATGTTCCACCGGGAGACCGACGCCTCGAAGGTCGCCCTCGTCGCGCTGGTGGAGCTGCTGGGTGCGGCGCCCACGGAGCCGCGGCTTCTCGACGTCCAGTGGCGCACGCCCCACCTGGCGTCGCTCGGGTGCGTCGAGGTCAGCCGGCGGGAGTACCTGGACCGCCTCCCGGAAGCCCTGGCGGCGGCCGTCCCGAGCGCGTTCTCCTGATCGGCCTCCGCACACCCGGCGGTGTTGCTGGGTGGCGGCGCGCCGATGCGGCAGGGTGAGCACGGCTGCCCCGCGGGGGGCGACGACGGACGGGAACCTCGAGATGAAGCGCATTGCCATGCTGGCCGCACCGCTGCTGGCGATCGGCCTGCTCGCCGGATGCGGTGACGACGCGGCCGAGGCCCAGGACTCCCCGAAGGACGCCACCGTCGAGGAGTTCTGCGCGCCGTGGGTCGACCTGATCACCAACTTCTCCGACAAGGAGGACATCTCCGACGAGGACGCGGTCAAGCTCGCGAGGGACACCGCCGACAAGCTGCGCGAGGCAGGCACCCCGAAGGACATCCCCGCGGACGCCCGCAAGGGTTTCGAGCTGATCATCAAGAAGATCGACGACCTTCCCGAGGATGCGAGCAAGCAGGAGGTCGAGGACTTCCAGAAGCTCACCGACGAGGAGCAGAAGTACTCCGACGCGCTGTTCGCCTACCTGGCGCAGACCTGCGCCGCGCAGCTCATCCCCGACGCGAGCTGACGCCGGACGGACCCCCGGACCGACCCCCGGACTGGCCCCGGCCCCCTCACCCACCCGCGGGCGTGGTTGGAGGAGTCAGGCATGGTGGAGGGCGTTTGCCCACGCACCGATGCACCGAGGAGCACCTCACGATGAAGCGCCTGTCCCTGCTCGCCGTCCCGCTGTTGCTGGTGGGCCTGCTCGCCGGCTGTGGAGGGAACGACTCCTCCGCGAGCGCGGCGGGTACCTCCGCCAGCACGTCGACCGGCTCGGCCTCGACCGACGAGAGCTCGCCCGCCGACGGCTCAGGGGTCTCGGAGTTCTGCAACGTCCTCATCGGGATCTTCCAGCAGCCTCAGCAGGGCTCCTCCGACGCAGACGCGCTCAAGCTCCTCAAGTCGGTGGCCGCCCAGCTCGAGCAGGTCGGTGCGCCGGCCGGCATGCCGGAGGCCGCCGCCCGCGCCCTCCAGAACGCCATCGACACGATCAAGGCCCTTCCGGACGACGCCACCCGGAAGGAGGTCAGCAAGGCGGCGGCGGACCTGTCGAAGCAGGAGAAGAAGGACCAGGCGGCGCTGGCCCAGTACGTGCAGGCGACCTGCATCCCCTCGTCGTCCCCCAGCACGTCGCCGAGCGACTGATGCGCGGATTCCGGTGACCCACGGCCGCGCGGCTAGGCTGGAGGGCGAAAGGGAGTAGTCCCCAACGGCCGTATCGACACACTGACCCCTCGACGTCTGACCGGGTCCGGTGCGGCAGGCCATCGGCAGGCGGTCAGCCGGCAGGTGGCGGACGAGACTTTCGATCGGACACCCACCACGGATGTGCCTGGTCGAAGGCGCGTCCCCCGGATCCCGCCCCTCGACCAGGTGTTGAGGAGAACCACCCGATGTACGCCTTCCTGCTGTCGACCGCGGTCATCTTCGTCGCCGAGCTCGGCGACAAGAGCCAGCTGATGGCGATGACCTTCGCCGCGCGGTACCGCGCGCGCGACGTGCTGATCGGCATCACCGTCGCCACCGCCCTGGTCCACCTCGCCTCGGTCGGCATCGGCGCCTTCATCGGCGACCGGTTCGCCGAGAAGCAGGGCCCGATCGCCGTCGTCGCCGGCCTCGCGTTCCTCGCGTTCGCGCTGTGGACGCTGCGTGGGGACGAGCTGACCGAGGAGGAGGCCGACAAGGCCCGCCGCAGCCGCGGCCTGGCCCTGGTCGCCGTCGGCACGGCCTTCTTCCTCGCCGAGCTCGGCGACAAGACGATGCTCGCCACCATCACGCTCGCCACCCAGGAAGGCTGGCTCGGCACCTGGATCGGCTCGACCGTCGGCATGGTCGCCGCGGACGCGCTGGCGATCCTCGTCGGCGCGGTGCTCGGCAAGCACCTGCCCGAGAAGGCCATCAGGTACGGCGCCGCCGCACTGTTCGCGGTCTTCGGGCTGCTGCTGGTGGCCGACGGCCTCGGCTGGCTCTGAGCTACTTGAGCAGCCGCGACATCCGCCGGTCGGCGAGGGGCTTGCCACCGGTCTGGCAGGTGGGGCAGTACTGCAGCGACGAGTCGGCGAACGACACCTCGCGGACCGTGTCGCCGCAGACCGGGCACTTCTCGCCGGTACGACCGTGCACGGCGAGGTTGGACTTCTTCTCGCCCTTCAGCTCGCTGGCCGCCAGCCCGCGGGAGCGGTCCACGGCGTCGCCGAGCACGCCGCGGATCGCGTCGTACAGGGTCTGCAGCTCCTCCGCGCTCAGGCTGCTGGCGGGCTTGAACGGCGACATCTTGGCGGCGTGGAGGAGCTCGTCGGAGTAGGCGTTTCCGATGCCGGCGATGGTGCCCTGGTGGCGCAGGACGCCCTTGATCTGGGAGCGCCCGGCCTTCTCGAGGATCGCCTTCAGTGCGTCGATGGTGAACGCGTCGTCGAGCGGGTCGGGGCCGAGGCTGGCGATGCCGGGGACGTCGAGCGGGCGCCGGACGACGTACATCGCGAGCCGCTTCTTGGTGCCCATCTCGGTCACGTCGAACCCGGACTCGTCGTCGAGGATCACCCGCACGGCGAGCCCGGACTTCTGGTTGGGGCGCGGCGGGATCGGCGGCAGCTCGTTGCGCCAGCGCACCCAGCCGCCGCGGGCCAGGTGGAAGATGAGGTGCAGCCCGGACGTCTCGATGTCCAGGAACTTGCCGTGGCGGGTCACGCCCTCGACCAGGGTCCCCTCGAGTGCGGAGACGGGCGGGTCGAAGGTCTTCAGCGCGCTGATCGCGACGACGTACGCCTTGACGATCGCACGGTCCTTCAGCCGGCCCTCGAGGTCGAGGGCCAGGGCCTCCACCTCGGGCAGCTCGGGCACGCTGCGAGTCTAGGCGGGCCCTAGGACGCCGCCCGGAAGTCCGGGCCCCGGTCCCCGTGCCGGTGCACGAACCTCCAGGCGCCGTCCTCGCGGCGGTAGACGTGGGTGACGCGCAGCCGGTAGGACCGCTCGGCGCCGTCGACCAGCGCCGTGGACCTCTCGAAGCACACGGTGTAGGCCAGGTCGCCGCTGGCGCCGGCAGCGATCAGCTCGACGTCGTACGCCGCGCAGTCGCGGAACCAGGAGGCCACCAGGTCGAACGCCGGCCCGACGGCGGCCCAGCCGCTGATGCAGTCCAGGTCGGCGCCGAACAGGGTGACCGGGTCGCGGTGCGACCAGAGCGTCTTGCGTGGCTCGGCGTCACCCTCGTGCATCGCCCGCTCGGCGGCGAGCTGTCGCGGCCACATGTCGTCGAGGAACGCCTGGGTCTCGTCGTCGTAGGTGTCCATGTCCTCACGGTGACTGTTCCGGGCCTCCCACGGCCAGGGCAGGCTTCCCGCGGTTCCGGGAACCTTTCCCCGGCGCGGCACACGCGCCAGAATGGGGCATGGCCGTGGCCCGCCCGCTCCCGGAGACGGGGTCGATCTTCCTCGACACCCGCGACGGCGGCCGCGCGCTCCGGGTCTCCTGGCACGCCGAGGCCGACGTCGTGGTGCTCTCCCTGTGGCGGGACAACGTGTGCTCGGGGTCGTTCCGGCTCGCCGTGGACGACGTCCCGGACTTCATCGACGTGCTGCGCACGGGGCTGGACCGGGCGTACGCCGCGGCGCTGACCCGCCGCCACGCGGGCTGAATCTACCGATTCCTCTAGACGCGTCGATACGGTCCGAACATGGACCCCATCCGCAACCCGTACGCTCCGGGAGCGGGGCAGCGGCCCCCGGAGCTGGCCGGCCGCGACCGCGAGCTGCAACAGTTTGCCGTCACGCTGGAACGGGTTGCGGCCGGCCGGCCCGAACGTTCGATGGTGCTGTCGGGGCTGCGCGGCGTCGGCAAGACCGTGCTGCTCAACGCCCTGCGGTCGCAGGCCGTGCAGCGGGCCTGGGGCACCGGCAAGATCGAGGCGCGGCCCGACCAGAGCATCCGGATCCCCGTGGCCCAGGCCGTGACGGCCGCGATCCGCGAGGTCAGCCACCGGCACCGCGACCCGGACCGGGTCGACGAGGTGGCCGCTGTGGTCAAGGCGTTCGCGTTGCGGACCTCGTTGGAGGACCGCCGCGGGCTGCGCTGGACGCCGCCGGTCGACGTACCCGCAGCCAAGGGCCGCGCCGACAGCGGCGACCTCGAGCTCGACCTCACCGAGCTGTTCACCGACGTCGCCGCGGTGGCGGGCGACCTCGGCGTGGGGGTGGCGTTGTTCGTCGACGAGATGCAGGACATCGGGTCCGAGGAGCTCGCGGCGATCTGCGGCGCCTGCCACGAGATCAGCCAGCAGGCCGCACCGCTGCTGCTCGTCGGCGCGGGTCTGCCACACCTGCCGGTCGCGCTGTCCGCGTCCAAGTCGTACGCCGAGCGGCTGTTCCGCTACGTCGTGGTCGACCGGCTCGCGCCCGTCGAGTGCCGCCGCGCCCTCACCGTGCCCGCGGACACCGAGGGCGTCGACTTCAAGGACGACGCGCTCGACGAGCTCCAGCGGCTGACCGACGGGTACCCCTACTTCGTGCAGTCCTTCGGCAAGGCGACCTGGGACGTGGCCCAGGAGTCGCCCATCACCCGCGACGACGTGCTGGCCGCCGCCCCGGACGCGGAGGCCGAGCTGGCGGTCGGCTTCTTCGGGGTGAGGTACGAGCGGGCCACCCCCGCCGAGCGCGACTACATGACCGCGATGGCGGACCTCGGGCACTCCTCCGGCGACGGGCCGGTCAGCACCGCCGACCTCGCCCGCCACCTGGGCCGCAAGCCGCAGTCCCTCTCACCGGCCCGCGACGGGCTGATCAAGAAGGGCCTCGTGTACTCCGGCGAGCGAGGCCGGGTGGCGTTCACCGTGCCGCACTTCGGGCAGTTCCTCCGGGGTCGCTAGCTCGCTCCGCACGACCCAGCGCGCGGGCGAGAGGCAGCATGACTCCGACGGCGGCAGCGGTCACCGCGAACGCGACCGGGAAGCCGGCGGAGGCGACGACCAGACCGACGACGGCAGAGCCGAGGCCCCAGCCCAGGTCGTAGGCGACGTTCCACGCGGCCGACACCGCGCCGTACTGACCCGGGGTCACGGCCGCCAGCATCAGGTTCAGCGATGCGGTCTGCACCAGGCCGAAGCCGGTGCCGAACGCCGCCATGCCGACCAGCAGCGTGACCGGGCCGCCCATCAGCGCGGCCAGGCCCATGCCGGTCACGACCAGCGCCACGCCCGGCACCAGCAACCCGTGCGGGCCGTGGCGGTCGGAGCGGCGTCCGCCGAGGTACCGCGCGAGGGTTGCGGTCAGCGCCTGCACGAACAGCGCGGGCGCCGCGAGCGATGCGTGGCCGTCGCCCGAGACGGCGCCCGGGAGGAAGGTGACGACCGCGCCGCCCGCGATGGCGGCGACGGCGAAGACGACGGCCGGCGCCAGGGTCCCGGGGCGGCGGGCCAGGCTGCCGAGGCCGGCGTCCGACTCGTGCTCCTCGGTGTCGCGGGGCAGGCCCAGGCACACGGGAACGACCGCCAGCACCACGACCGCGCCCAGCACGAAGGCCGCGGACGTGCCCACGCGGTCGGCGATCCAGACGCCGGCCGGAAGCGCGGTGACGGCGGGCACCATCGAGACGACGCCCATCAGGCCCAGGCCCTCGCCGCGGCGCTCGGCGGGCAGGGTGCTCGCGGCAAGGGCGCCGGTCGCGGTCACGACGATCGCGAAGCCGAGCCCGCGCACGACACCGACGAGCAGCATCGGACCGAGGCCGGTCACCGAGGTGAGCGCGAACGCCGGGGCGCCGAGCAGCACCAGCCCGGCGACCAACAGGAGGCGGTACCCGACCCGCGCCGCCACCCGCGGGGTGGCCAGCTCGCCGGCGACGGAGGCGAACATCAGCACGGCGGTGGTCAGTCCGGCGCCCAGGCCACCGGCGCCGTGGGCGGCAGCGTGCATCGGCACCACGGCGAGCAGCAGGTAGAACCCGGTCATCGCGCCCAGGTCCACGGCGAGCAGCCGGACGAAGGCCGGGGCGAGCAGCCGAGGCCGGGCGGCGGAGCCGGGAGCGGTGGCGGCGACGAGAGTGGTCATGCATCGAGGGTCGCCCGCCAACTGGTCCCCCGATAAGGTCCAGTTCCGTGGCTGTCGAGTGGACCGGTTCGAGTCCGGAGCTGCTGATCCCGCTGGACCGGACTGCGGGCGTGCCGTTGCGCAGCCAGCTGGAAGCCTGGTTCCGCGACGCCGTGCGAGGCGGCCGGCTGCGCCCCGGCGAGCGGCTGCCGTCGACGCGCGAGCTGGCCCGTGACCTGGGTGTCTCGCGAGGACTGGTGGTGCAGTGCTTCGACCAGCTGCACGCCGAGGGGTACCTCGTGACGCGGGCCGGCGCGGCCACCCGCGTCGCCACCACGGCCCGGCCGCCGGCGCCGGCCGCACCCGCACGTCGTACGCCGCCCCGGTTGGCTGTCGACTTCGTGCCGGCGGTGCCCGACCTGGCCGGCTTCCCGCGCGACGACTGGGCGTGGGCAGTCCGTGAGGCGACCCGGGAGGCGCCCACCGCCGCGTTCGGCTACCCGGAGCCGGCCGGTCCGCTCCGGCTCCGGGAGGTGCTCGCGAGCTACCTCAACCGGGTCCGCGGCACCGCAAGCGACCCCAGCCGGATCGTCACGTGCACCGGGTTCTCGCAAGGACTGGTGCTCGCGCTGCAAGCGCTTGCGGAGCGCGGTGTCACGCGGGTCGGGTTCGAGGACCCCGGGTACGACGAGACCGGGGTCATCGCGGCCGCCGCTGCCGGCGTGGAGCTGGTGCCGGTCCCCGTCGACGAGCACGGGGTGGTGGTGCAGGCGCTGGCGGCGACCGGCGTGCAGGCCGTGGTGCTGACGCCCGCGCACCAGTGGCCGACCGGAGTCGTCCTGTCGCCCGCCCGGCGACACGCGCTGGCCGCCTGGGCGACCAACGCCGGCGCGTGGGTGGTCGAGGACGACTACGACGCCGAGTTCCGCTACGACCACGCGCCGGTCGGGGCGGTCCAGGGCCTCGCCCCCGAGCGGGTCGTGCTGATCGGCACGGTCAGCAAGTCGCTGGCGCCGGCGATGCGCATCGGGTGGCTGGTCTGCCCGGCGGACCTCGCCGAGGCGGTCGCGGAGCGCAAGATGAAGGCCGACCGCGGGTCGCCCGCGCTCGACCAGCTCGCCCTCGCCACGCTGGTGGAGTCGGGCAGGTTCGACCGGCACCTGCGGCGGATGCGCAAGACGTACCTGGCCCGTCGCAACGCCCTGGTCGACGCACTCGGTGAGCACGGCCCGGGCGTACGCGTCTCCGGCCTGGCCGCCGGGTTCCACGCCGTCGCCCACCTGCCGGCCGGACTCACCGAACGGGACGTGGTGGCCGCCGCCGCGGAGCGTTCGGTCGGCCTCTACGGCATGAGCCCGCAACGATCGACCAAGTCCGAGGAGCCCGCCCAGCTGGTGCTCGGCTTCGGGACCCTCGGTGAGCGCGCCATCCGCGACGGCATCGCGACCATTGCCGACCTGTTGCAGGGGTGAACCGGTCCATGGCAGGAGCCGCCGACTGGACCTCCTCGCCGGCTCGTCCGGTGCCTAGCGTCGGAGCATCACCCACCACACCAAGGAGCTCGACATGGGCAAGGTCGTCGTCAGTGAGTTCATCAGCCTCGACGGGGTCATCGAGGACCCGGGCGGTGCCGAGGGCACCGACTTCGGCGGCTGGACGTTCCAGTTCCCGGCCGAGGACGGCATGGGCTTCAAGATGCAGGAGCTGGCCGACGCCGACGTGCAGCTGCTCGGCCGCGTCACCTACGAGGAGTTCGCCACCGCGTGGCCGGGCATGAAGGAGACCACCGGCGACTTCGGCCTGAAGATGAACGAGATGCCGAAGGTCGTGGTGTCGACGACCGTCACCGACCCGTCGTGGGAGAACACCACCGTCGACGACGGGAGCGACCTGCCGGGGCTCGTCGCCCGGCTCAAGGAGCAGTACGACGGTGACGTGCTCGTCGCGGGCAGCGCCACCCTGGTCGAGGCGCTGCGGCAGCACGACCTCGTCGACGAGTACCGCCTGATGGTGCACCCGATCGTGCTCGGGCGTGGGAAGAAGCTGTTCCGTGACGGCTCCGACTCGACGACGCTCGCGGTGGCCGAGACGCGGATGGTCGGACCCGACGTACAGCTGGTGACCTACCGCCCCGCCGGCAGGTAGCCCTGCGCGTTGGTCCGCCGGCTAGTCCGCCAGGCGCAGGTCCACGAACGGGATCGTGTCGCCCTCCAGCAGGTAGCGGTCCACCTCGACGAACCCGCGGGCCAGGGCGAAGGCGAGCCCGTCCTCGTTGCTGGCCAGCACCACGGTCTCGATGCGGGCGGGTGCCAGGGCCCGGGTCTCGTCGAGCTCGTGGGCGAGGTACGCCGAGCCCAGGCCGCGCCGACGGTGCTCGGTCAGGATCCGCACGATCACGGTGGCCGTGCCCTCTACGTCGGGCGGGCGCACCGTCGCGTTGCCGACCAGCACGTCGCCGTCGTACCCGAGAGTCAGGCGGTGGCGGCCGGCGCGCTCGGCGACCTCGTCCGCGGACAGCGGCGCTGTCGGGATGATCGCGTTGTGGATCGCCCGCCACGGCTCGAGGCCGTCCGGCGCGGCCGGGACGATGCGCAGGGTCATGCCGACCCAGGCTAGGAGGTTCAGCCCAGACGTTCAGCCCAGAGCAGAACGGCACGACGTCCTGACCGCACCCGGCCTACCGTGGCCGTATGGGTGAGGTGCTGCCGCTGCGACGTCCCGAGCCGTCACGCGAGACCCCTCCGCAGGAGCCACTGTGGCGCGAGCTCGTCGGCGCCGAGCTGCGCCGCGAGCGCCAGACCCGCGAGGAGCGGCTGAGCGACGTGGCCGAGCGCGCGGGCGTCTCGACGCAGTACCTGTCCGAGGTCGAGCGCGGCCTCAAGGACCCATCTTCGGAGATCCTCTCCGCCGTCGCCGGTGCCCTCGACCTCACGGTCCGCGAGCTGTCCGTGCGCGTGGCCCGCTCCGCCGCGCCGTACGGTGCCCTCTGCCTCGCCGCCTGACCCCCCGGGTTGCCCGCCGAAATCCCTGGGTTGGCACGCAATGTTTCAGCGGGCAACCCAGGGATTCACCGGGCGACCGGTGAATCCCCGCGCCGTTACGCCCCCGCCGGCAGCTGGGAGGCGAGGACGGTGTCGGCGATGCCGTAGTCGACGGCGGCCTGGCCGGGGAGGACGAGGTCGCGGTCGGTGTCCTCGCGGACCTGCTCGGCGGTGCGGCCGGTGTGGCGGGCCAGGATCTCCTCCAGCAGCGCACGGATCCGGGCCACCTCGTCGGCCTCGACGATCAGGTCCGGGATGGTGCCGCGCTGCTGGGTCGCGGGCTGGTGCAGGACGACGCGCGCGTGCGGGAGCATCTGGCGCCGGCCCGGCTCACCGCCCGCGAGCAGCACCGCCGCGGTCCACGCGGCCTGGCCCACGCAGGTGGTCTCGACGGGTGACGCGACGAACTGCATCGCGTCGTAGATCGCCAGCATCGCCGTGATCGAGCCGCCCGGCGAGTTGATGTAGAGATTGATCGGGGAGGTCGGTGCCTCCGACGCGAGGTGCAGCAGCTGGGCGATGACGGCGTTGGCGACCCCGTCGTCGATCTCGGTACCGAGGTAGATGATCCGGTCCGACAGCAGCCGGGAGTACAGGTCAACGGTGCGCTCGCCCCGCGGCGTCTGCTGGACGACGTACGGGATCGTGTAGGTGCTCATCGGGCGACCCCCAATCCGACCAGCGGGCGTCCGCCCGAGGGCGCGACGTCGTCGACCGACGACACGACGTGGTCGACGAAGCCGTAGTCGCGGGCCTCCTCGGCGCTGAACCACCGGTCCCGCCGCGAGTCCTGCTCGATGGTCTCGACCGACTGCCCGGTGTCCTCGGCGACCAGCGCGAGCACCGTGTCGCGGGTGTAGCGCAGGTCCTTGGCCTGGATCTCGATGTCCATGGCCGTCCCGCCGATGCCGGCCGAGCCCTGGTGCAGCAGGATCCGCGCGTGCGGCAGGGCGTGCCGCTTGCCCGGCGTACCCGCCGACAGCAGGAACTGGCCGGCGCTCGCCGCCATCCCCATCGCCAGGGTCGCCACCTCGTTGGGGATCAGCCGCATCACGTCGCGGATGGCCAGCATGGCCGAGACCGAGCCGCCGGGGGAGTTGATCCAGAGGCTGATGTCGGTGCGCTTGTCCTGCGCGGAGAGCAGGAGGAGCTGGTGCATCAGCCGGTTGCCGTTGCCCTCCTCGAGGGCCTCGCCCAGCACCACGATGCGCTGGTGCATCAGCTGGCGCGTCAGCTCGTCGTCGAGCGATGTCATGGTCGTCATGCGTCCACGGTGGCCGAGGAGGTACGCCGACCGAAGGCGGTGCTGCCCCCAGCGGATCGGCTCTGGGCGGATCGCCTGTGGGCGCATCCGCCGTCAGCGGAGCGGAGTGACCCCGGGTGGGTCGGCGGGCACCCGGCCCGCGGACCCGCGCACCACGAGCTCGGGCGCGAGCAGTAGCTCCGCGTCGGCGGGCGTGCCACCGCCGATCAGGTCGAGCAGGGCACGGCAGGCGGCGGCCGCCATCTCCATCGAGGGCTGGCGGACGGTGGTCAGCGGCGGGTCGGTGAACTCGATCAGGGGCGAGTCGTCCGAGCCCACGACGGACAGGTCGCGCGGCACCGACAGGCCGCGCTGGCGAGCCGCCCGCAGGACCCCGAGGGCCATCACGTCCGAGCCGCAGAGGATGCCGGTGGCGCCGCGATCGAGCAGGGCTGCGCCGGCCTGGGCGCCTCCGGCGACCGTGAACGTCGTGCACTCGATGAGCTCGGCGCAGTCCTCGTCGGACAGCCCGGGGTCGACGTGCTCCCGCATCGCCGGACCGAGGGCCGCCACCTTGCGACGGACGGGGGTGTAGCGCTCCTGACCGAGGGCCAGGCCGATCCGGGTGTGCCCCATGTGCGCCAGGTGGGCGAGGCCAGGTCCACACCGCGCGCGTCGTCGGTGGAGATGCAGTGCGGCCCCGACGTCCGGCAGGAAGCCGTTGACCAGCACGACCGGCAGGCCGATGCTCGGTCAGCCGCTGGTAGCGCCCCGGGTCGCGCGTCGGCGATGGCGTGCATGCCGGAGACGAAGATGATGCCGGCCACGCCGTGCTCGAGCAGGCTGCGGACGTAGTCGTCCTCGTGGATCGCCGCCGAGGCGTCTGGCTGCACAGCACCGGCGTGTAGCCGTGCTGGGCGAGGTTCGATCTCGATCAGCTGGGCGCAGCCGCGGGAAGAACGGGTTCTCGATCTCGGGGACCACCACGCCCGACCAGCCCCGCGACGCGGGGCCGCAGCCGGGCGGGCGGTCGTAGCCGAGCACGTCGATGGCGGTCAGCACCTGGCGCCGGGTGCGCTGCGTTGACGCCGGGCTTGTCGTTGAGGACCCGGCTCACGGTGCTGATGCTGACCCCGGCCCGCTCCGCGATCTCGGCGAGCCGCACCTGCATGGCGCCACCCTAGCGCGAAACGCCGGTCGGACGGACTTTTCAGCGATCTGGCGTTCCATGCCACAATCTTGCAAACTTTTTGCAGGACTCATTGTCAGGCGCGAAACGGCGCTGCTAGCGTGACCGCGCCTCACACCACCCTCGCGAAGGGATCGACCCGGATGCGCAAGCTCGCCCGGATCCTCGTGCCCGGCCTTCTCGCGGTGGCGTCTCACCGCCTGCGGCGGCTCGGACTCCTCCACCCCGACCGCCGACCCAGCGGCGAGTCCGACAGCTCCTCGGCCGAACCGTCACCGTCCGACTCCACGGCCGTCCCCGAGCGGCGGCGACGCCGACCTGGTCATCTGGACCGACGCCCTCAAGCTCGACGCCGTCCAGGCAGGTGGCCGACGCCTTCGGCGAGGCCAACGGCATCACCGTCGAGGTCCAGGCCATCTCCGCGGACCTCCAGGCCAACTTCGTCACCGCCAACGCCGCCGGCAACGGCCCCGACGTCGTCGTCGGCGCCCACGACTGGATCGGCAACCTGGTCGCAGAACGGCGCCATCGAGCCGCTGCAGCTCACCCCCGACCAGCTGTCGGGCTACTCCGACGAAGGCCGTCGACGCGACGACGTACGACGGCCAGCTCTACGGCGTGCCCTACGGCATCGAGGCGCTCGCGCTCTACCGCAACACCGACGTCGCGCCCGACGAGCCCAAGACGCTGCGACGACGCCGATCGCCGCCGGCCAGGCGGCCGTCAAGGCCGGCAAGGTCGACTCGGCGCTCAACCTGCCGGTCGGCGAGCTCGGCGACGCCTACCACATGGAGCCGATCCTGACCTCGTTCGGCGGCTACATCTTCGGCTACGACGAGCGCCGACGGCGGCTACAACCCCGAGGACGTCGGCATCGGCAAGGCCGGCTCGATCGCCGCCGCGCAAGGAGATCTCCGCAGCTGGCCAAGGCAGAAGGTGCTGCGCACCTCGATCACCGGCGACAACTCGATCGCGCTGTTCACCGAGCGGCAAGGCGGCCTTCCTGGTCTCCGGCCCGTGGGCGCTGCCCGACGTGCAGAAGAGCCGGCATCAAGTACGCCATCCAGCCGGTCCCCGGCTTCGCGGGCCAGGAGCCCGGCGCAGCCGTTCATGGGGCGCAGGCGTTCATGGTGGCCGCGGGCGGCGCAGAACGCAGGCCTTCGCCCAGGAGTTCGTCACCAACGGCGTCAACAAC
The DNA here is from genome assembly GCA_963728555.1 of uncultured Actinomycetota bacterium. Taxonomy (GTDB): domain Bacteria; phylum Actinomycetota; class Actinomycetes; order Propionibacteriales; family Nocardioidaceae; genus Nocardioides. The sequence goes on along the minus strand of CAVSKP010000005.1, from coordinate 164,908 downwards.
GAGGAGGCCATGATGACCCTCTTCGACGGCACCAAGCTGCCGCCGGCCATGACCGCGGTCCAGGAGCAGGTCGACGACCCGGACCTCGCGGTCTTCGCCGACGCCGCCAACGCGGCCGGCTCCGATGCCGGCCATCCCGGCGATGGCCAGCGGTCTGGGAGCCGCTCGGCAAGGCCTACGCCGCCATCGTGGGCGGCGGCCGACCCGACCAAGACGATCCAGGACGCCGGCAAGACCATCAACGACGCGATCGCCGCCGCCGGCGGCTGATCCGCTCGCACCCGGCACCCCGGTGAGCGGTCACCGCACGGCCGCTCACCGGGGCGGACCGACCCGCGCTCACCCAGCTGCGCCCGGTCCGAGCCGCCGACCCGCGCTCACTCCCACCTGGAGGCCCTCGTGGTCACATCCACCGACCCGCATCCCGACGAGGACGTCGCCAGAGCGAGGACCACGAGCACTGGGGCGGCACCCGGCGCCACGTGCTCGCCCGTCGTGCGTCAAGGTGCTGTTCCTCGGCACCGTCATCGCGCCGTGGCCATCGCCATCACGCCCGATGCTCGTCGGCCAGCGGACAGCTGGGTCTTCCTGGTCGCGATCTGGGCGATCGCCGCGGTCCTGGTCGGCGACCTACGCCACCCAGCGCGGCGCTGCCCGGCCAAGTACCTGGTGCCCGGCACGCTGATGCTGGTGCTGTTCGTGGTCTACCCGATCCTGCTGACCGCCCAGACCTCGTTCACCAACTACGGCGACGGCACCCGATCGACCAAGGAGGAGGCGGTCGCCCAGATCGTCGGCTCGCTCGGTCGTGCAGACCCCGGACGCGCCGCAGTACAACCTCACGCGTCGGCACCGACGGGCTCGATGACCGACCGGCCCGTTCACCTTCTTCCTGGTCAGCCAGGACGACGGCACCCTCTTCATGGGCACCGCGGACGGGCTCGAGGAGCTCGACCGAGGGCGACGTCACCGTCGAGGACGACCGGATCACCGCCGCCGACGGCTACACGTTCCTGACGCCAAGGAGGTCAACGACGCCAGGCGACGCCATCGAGGAGTTCACGGTGCCCGACCGAGGACGGCGCGATCCGCGCCGCTCGGCATCACCACGGCCTTCGAGGGCACCACCACGCTGGAGTACGACGAGGCCGCCGACACCATCACCGACACCACCACCGGCACGGTCTACACCGTGCAGCAGCAGGGCGACCGCGAGTTCTTCGTCGACGAGGACGGCAACCGGGTCTCCGACCAGTCCTGGAAGGCCAACGTCGGGCTTCGCCAACTACAAGAAGCTGCTTCACCGACCACCGGATCAGCAGCGACTTCATCAGCATCTTCATCTGGACGTTCCTCTTCGCGACGCTCTCGGTGGTCGTCGACGTTCCTCCTCGGGCTGCTGTTCGCGTTCACCCTCAACGACCCGCGGATGCGCGGGCAGAAGATCTACCGGGCGATCCTGATCATGCCCGTACGCCATCCCCGGGTTCATCTCGCTGCTGGTGTGGTCCAGCTTCTTCAACCGCGACTTCGGCCTGATCAACGACGCTCACCGGGCTCAACATCAACTGGTTCGGCAAGCACCTGGAACGCCCGGGTCGCCGTGCTGCTCACCAACCTGTGGATGGGCTTCCCCTACATGTTCCTGGTGTGCACCGGGTGCCCTGCAGGCGATCCCGGCGGAGCTCAGCGAGGCGGCCAAGATCGACGGCGCCAGCGGCTTCCAGCCGGCTTCCGCAAGATCATCTTCCCGCTGCTGCTGGTGACGCGTCGCCCCGCTGCTGGTCGCGTCGTTCGCCTTCAACTTCAACAACTTCGGCGCGATCTTCCTGCTCACCGAGGGCGGACCGTTCTGCGCCGGACAACCCGACGGCCGGCGGCACCGACATCCTGATCAGCTACACCATGCGGCTCGCCTTCGGCGCCGGCGGCGCGCAGATCGGCTTCGCCTCGGCGGTGTCGGTCGTCCTCTTCGTCATCACCGGCGTCATCGCGGCCCTGCAGTTCCGCGCCACCAAGCAGCTCGAGGATGATGAACTGACATGAGCCAGACAGGTCATCGCGCCCGGCGAACCGCTCGCCGCCGAGCCCAAGACGCCGCAAGAAGGTCCGCGAGACAGGCCCCGAAGGGCCGGTGGTTCCAGGAGGTCGGCTGGCGCCACGTCGTCGGCGTCCTCGCCGTGCCTCTGGGCGCTGTTCCCGGTCTCCTACATCGTCTCGGCCGCGCTCAACCCGCTCGGCAACGTGGTCACCACCGCGATGATCCCGACAGACGTTCAGCCTGCGAGAACTTCGAGCAAGCTCTTCAACGACCCCGTCGATCCCGTTCGAGCGCTGGTACGCTCAACACGATGATCGTCTGTGTCGTCGTGACGTTCATCCAGGTGTTCTTCAGCGCCCTGGCGGCCTTCGCGTTCTCGCGGTTCCGGTTCACGCGGCCGCCGCGGCGGTCTGCTCGCGCTGCTGCTGATCCAGATGTTCCCGCAGTTCCTCGCCGCGGTCGCGCTCTACCTGATGTTCACCGACATCGGCGAGGTCGATCCCGGCCGATCGGGCCTGAACACCCTGCTCGGCTACATCCTCGTGCTGTGCGGCGACTCGCTCGGCCAGGTGTGGCTGATCAAGGGCTTCTTCGACACCATGCCCGATGTCCCTCGACGAGGCGGCGATGATCGACGGCGCCAGCCACGTGCAGATCTTCTTCCGGATCATCCTGCCGCTGGTCACGCCCGATCCTGCGCCGTCTGCGGCCTGCTGGTCTTCGTCGGCGGTGATCGGCGAGTTCCTGCTGGCCTCGATCTTCCTGACCGACGACAGCAAGAAGACCCTGGCCACCGGGCTCTACGGCCTCATCGACGGCGACCGCTCCAACAACCTCGGCGTCTTCGCGGCCGGCGCGCTGCTGACCGCCATCCCGGTGATCCTGCTGTTCCTGTTCCTCCAGCGGTTCATCGTCGGCGGCATCACCGCCGGCGGCGTCAAGGGGTGAGCGCCGCATGTCGACCGGGCGCTCGACCCGCACCACGACGGGTCCCCGCTCTACCCGACGCCGAGCCGCCCGCACTCGGGGCGAGCATCCCGCTCCGGGTGCGGGTGCCCGCACGCCGCCGACGGCCGACCGGCGGCCGACCAGGTCGTGCTCCGCTCGGTGCGCGACGGCGAGCCGCTACGTCGTCGAGGCCGACCGCAGGAGTGCACCGACGAGGCCGGCACGTGGTGGACGGCCGACCTCCACGTGGACAACCCGGTGACGTCGTACCGCTTCCTGGTCTCCGACGGCCGCGTCGCGACTACCGCTGGCTCAACGCGCGCGGGCGTGCACGACCGCGACGTCACCGACGCCGGCGGACTTCCGGATCAGCACCGAGCACCGGCTGCCCGACTGGGTGGCCGACCAGGTCGGCTACCAGGTCTTCCCCGACCGGTTCGAGCGCACCGAGACCGGCGCGCCGCGTGCCGTCGCTGGGCCAACCCGGCCGACTGGGACGACCCGGTCGTGCACCAGGGGCCCGGACGTGCCGTACCAGCTGTACGGCGGCACGCTCGACGGCATCGCCGCAGCACCTCGACCACCTGGCCGGACCTCGGGCGCGACGCTGCTCTACCTGACCCCGGTCTTCGAGGCGCGGTCCAACCACCGCTACGACGCCGTCTCCTTCGACCGCGTCGACCCGCTGCTCGGCGGCGACGCCGCGCTCGTCGCGGCTGATCGAGGCCGCCCACGCGCGTCGGGCATGCGGCGTGGTCGGCGACCTCACCACCAACCACACCGGCGACCACCACGACTGGTTCGAGCGCGGCGCTGCGCCGACCCGACCAGCGCCGAGCGCGGCTTCTACCGGTTCGGCGCCGACGACGACGCGACTACGTCTCCTGGCTCGACATCGCCGTCCCTGCCCAAGCTCGACCACTCCTCGCGCCGAGCTGGCCCGCCGGCTGTACGACGGCCCCGACTCGGTCGTGGCCCGCTGGCTGCGCGAGGGCCTCGACGGCTGGCGCATCGACGTCGCCAACATGACCGGCCGGCTCGGCGCCGACGACCTCGCCCACCAGGTGGCCCGCGCGATGCGGCGCACCATGGCCGAGGTCCGCGCCCGACGCCTGGCTGCTCGCCGAGCACGGCCACGACGCCACGCTCGACCTGACGGCGCCGGCTGGCACGGCACGATGGACTACGCCGGCTTCACCCGGCCGGTCTGGTGCTGGCTCAACGGCGGCTCGCCGCCGACCGGTGACCGCCCGGCCTCCCGCACGGCCTCGACTACCTCGGCCTGCCCATCGACATCCCGGTCGCTGCCCGGCCGAGGCGGCGGTCGGCCACCATGCGCGAGGTGCACGGCGCGATGCCGTGGCAGTCGCTGCGTCGGCTCGACCATGCACCTCGACTCCCACGACACCCCGCGCTTCCGCACCGTCACCGGCGGCGGCACCGACGGCTGCATCGACGCCGCCGGGCCTGGGCCGCGACCGGCACCTCGTCGGGCTCGGCCCTGCAGATGACGATGCCCGGCGTGCCAGTGGTGTTCATGGGTGACGAGATCGGGCTGACCGGCCTCGACGGCGAGCACGCGCGCACGCCGTTCCCGTGGGCGCGCGGCGACGAGTGGGACGACGCCACCCTGGCGGCGTACCGCTCCTGGATCGAGCTCCGTCGCGAGCACGTCGCCCTGCGTCGCGGCGGGCTGCGCTGGCTGTCGGCGGACGGCGACTCGATGACCTACCTCCGCGAGCACCCCGACCAGACCGTCCTGGTCCACCTCACTCGAGCGGAGACCGCACCGACCGAGATTCCCCTTGCTGCACTGGGTTCTGGCATCTGGGCGCTGACACCGATCGCTGGTGCGAGGCCCATGATCAAGAACGGCCTGCTGGTGCTGCCGGGAGACGGACCCGCCGCGCTCGCGGCCCTGCTCGGCTAGCCGAGCAGGCCGAGCACCTCGTCGGGTGTGCGGACGACGCGCAGCGCGTCGCGGGCTGCCCGGGCGACGTACCCGCCCTCGACCATCCCGTCGAGCAGGTCGAGGAACGGCTGCCAGAACCCGTCGACGTCGTAGACGGCGACCGGTTTCGCGTGCAAGGACAGGTGCGCCCAGCTGAGCGCCTCGACCACCTCGTCGAGGGTGCCGACGCCGCCGGGCAGGGCGACGAACGCATCGGCGAGCTCGACCATCCGCGCCTTCCGCTCGTGCATGGTGTCGACCAGCTCGAGGCGGGTCAGGCCTTCATGACCCACCTCCCGCGCGACGAGGTTCTGCGGGAGCACGCCGACCACCTCGCCACCGGCCGTCATGGCGGCGTCGGCGAGCAGCCCCATGAGGCCGACGTGGGCGCCGCCGTACACGACGCCGTGGCCCGCCTCCGCGATCGCCCGCCCGACGGCGACCGCGACCTCGCGGTGGGCCGGCAGGCCGGGGGAGGAGCCCATGAAGACGGCGACGCGCACGGACGCCATCGTGCCGCACCGTTACTGTCGCAGCATGAGCGACGCCTCGCGGGTGGCCGTCTACATCGACTTCGACAACGTGGTGATCTCCCGCTACGACAACGTCCACAAGGACGGCGCATGGCGCCAGGACAACGCCCGCAACCATCGTCGCTCGGCCGACTCCACAGACCCGATCGACGTGAAGCTCGCCGAGGCGGAGGTCGACCTCGGCGCGATCATCGACTACGCCGCGTCGTTCGGGAACGTCGCGTTCACCCGCGCGTACGCCGACTGGTCGGTGCCCGCGAACGCGGCGTACAAGAACCCGCTCGTGAACCGCTCGGTCGACCTGGTGCAGCTGTTCCCCGCGTCCGGCACCAAGAACGGCGCCGACATCCGGCTCGCCGTCGACGCCGTGGAGGATCTCGGCCTGCACCCCGAGGTCTCGCACCTGGTCTTCGTCGCGGGCGACTCGGACTACGTGCCGTTGGCGCAGCGGTGCAAGCGGATGGGCAGGTACGTCGTCGGGATCGGCGTGGCCGGTTCGACCAGCAGCGCGCTCGTCTCGGCGTGCAACGAGTTCATCGACTACGCCGACCTGCCCGGGGTGACGCCGCCGCCGCCGCGGAAGCAGCCCGCCAAGAAGGAGACCGCGACCAAGACGGCCGAGAAGACCACGGCCAAGAAGAGTGCCAAGAAGGCCGCGGCGACGACCGAGTCTCCGGTGCAGGCGGACGCGACGGCGCTGCTGGTCCGGGCCGTGCGCGTCGGTCTCCAGAAGTCCGACGACGAGTGGGTCTACGCCGCCGGGGTGAAGAGCCAGATGCAGCGCACCAACGCCGCGTTCAAGGAGAAGTCGCTCGGCTTCTCCTCGTTCCGCGCGTTCGTGGAGTCCCGGGGCGACGTCGTCGAGTCGAAGGTCGACGGCAACGGCCAGCTGATGGTGCGCCTGCCCTGATGCGCGAGCGCGACGTAGCGCTGCCCGACGGGCGGACCCTGCACGCCTACGACACCGGTGGGCCTGCCGACGCCCTCGCCGTCTGCTGGCACCACGGGACGCCCAACATCGGCGCCCCGCCGGCGCCACTGTTCGACGTCGCCGAGCGGCTCGGGCTCCGGTGGTTCTCCTCGGACCGGCCGGGGTACGGCGGCTCGACGCCGCTGCCCGGACGCACCGTCGGCTCCGCGGCTGCCGACACCGAAGCCGTGGCCGACGCGCTCGGGATCGAGCGGTTCGCCTTGATGGGCCACTCGGGCGGCTCGCCGCACGCGCTCGCCTGCGCGGCGCTGCTCGCCGACCGGGTGACGGCCACGGTGGCGATGTCCGGCCCGGCGCCGTACGACGCCGAGGGCCTGGACTTCTTCGCCGGCATGGCGGACGCCGGCGTCGCCAGCTTCCGGGCGGCGGAGCGGGGGAGGGCCGCGCGCGAGGCGTTCGAGGAGCAGGGGGAGGAGCTGGACATCGGCTTCACCCCGGAGGACGAGGAGGCGCTGGGCGGCCGGTGGTCGTGGTTCCTGGACGTGGTCCGGCCGGCGATCGCGGCCGGGCCGGCGGCAGCGATCGAGGACGACCTCGCGGCCGTGGCACCGTGGGACTTCGACCCCGCCGACATCCCGGGTCCGGTGCTGGTGCTGCACGGGGACGCCGACCGGATGGTGCCCGCCTCCCACGGCCGGTGGCTGTCGGCGAGGATCCCGGGCGCGGAGCTCTGGCTGCGCCCCGGCGACGGGCACATCACGGTGATGGACCACGCCGCCGACGCGCTGGGCTGGATCAACGAACGGCGGCCGTGAGGTACGCGGTCAGGTGAGGTGCGAGACCAGCGCCTGCCAGGTGATGTCGATGTCGTCGTCGGTCGTCTGCCAGGAACCGATGGCCATCCGGAGGGCGGCGCGTCCCTCGACCTTGGTGTGCGAGAGGTACGCCGTCCCGGAGGCGTTGACGGCCTCCATCAGCCCCATCGTGCGGTCGTCGTCGCCCACGGCGCGGAACACCACCAGCCCGAGCACCGGCTCGGTCACCATCTCGAAGCGGTCGTCGGCACGCACGAGTGCGGCGAACCGCTCGGCCTGCCGGACGCCGTTCGCGATGTGCTCGCGCAGTCCCGTCAGGCCGTAGGTGCGCAGCACGGTCCAGAGCTTCAGCGACCGGAACCGGCGGCCGAGCTGCGGGTGCCAGTCGCGGTAGTCGACGACCGCGCCCGACTCGGTCGCCGGGTTGCGGAGGTACTCCGGGAGGATCGACAGGGCGCCGACCAGTGCCGACCGGTCGCGGACCCAGAACGCGCTGCAGTCGAAGGTGGTGAGCAGCCACTTGTGCGGGTTGGTGACGTAGGAGTCGGCCTCCTCCACGCCCTCGTGGATCCAGCGGTGCTCGGGGCAGACCGCGGCGACGCCGGCCCACGCCGCGTCGACGTGCAGCCAGGCGCCGTGCTCGCGCGCGACCGGGGCGATCTCGGCGACCGGGTCGATCGCGCCGGTGGACGTCGTACCGACGGCCGCCTGGACCAGGAGCGGCGAGAGGCCCGCGGCGACGTCGGCGGCCATCGCCTCGCGCAGCGCGGCGACGTCCATGGCCTGGGTCTTGGGGTCGACGGCGACACCGCGCACTGCTTGCTCGCCGAGGCCCGACATCATCGCGGCCTTGAGCAGCGACGAGTGGGCCTGGGTCGAGCCGTAGATGGTGAAACGCCCGGCAGGTACGCCGTCGCGCCGGGCCGCGCCGCCGGTTGCGCGGTGCAGGGCGGCGATCACGGCGGTGAAGGTCGCCGTCGACGCGGTGTCCTGGATGACGCCGCCGCCGGGGCCTTCCCGGGAGAACGCGTCGGGGAGGCCGAGCGCATCGCGCAGCTGGTCGAGGACGACCTGCTCGAGCTCGGTGACCGCCGGGCTGGTGGCCCAGATCATCCCCTGGGCGCCGATGCCGCTGGAGAGGAGGTCGCCGAGCACGCCGGCGGGGGAGGAGTTCGCCGGGAAGTACGCGAAGAAGCGTGGGTGCTGCCAGTGGGTCAGGCCCGGGACGAGGACCCGGTCGAGGTCGGCCAGCACGGCCTCGAGGGACTCGGGCTGCTCGGGAACGTGCGTCGGGAGAGCCGCGGCCACCTCGCCCGGCCGTACCTGGGCGAGTACGGGGAGCTCGTCGACGGTCGCCCAGTAGTCCGCGATCCAGTCCACGACGCGGTGCCCCTGCTCGCGGAACTCCTCGGGCGTCAGGTGAGGGCTGTCCATGGGGGCACGGTAGTCGGGGCGCGGGTGGTTGGCGTTTGGTCCCAAACGCCAGCGAAACGAGCCCTCCGGATGGCGTTCGTGACCATTCGTGAGGCCGATCGGGCCTGACGGGGGCATCGAGCGGTGCCACAGTGCTGCCATGAAGCTGATCCAGGTGGCCCTGCGGGCCGAGGACCTGAGCCGGGCGACGGCCTTCTACACCGACCTGTTCGGGCGAGGCCCGGTGGCGACGTACGACCCGCCGGGCCTCGTCTTCTTCGACCTCGACGGCGTCCGGCTGCTGGTCGAGCGGGGCGCGGAGCCCGCCACGCTCTACCACGCCGTCGACGACATCGACGCGACCTTCGCCCGTCTCCGCGATGCCGGAGCGGAGGTCGTCGGCGAGCCGCACGTCATCTTCAGCCACGAGGACAACACCCTCGGCCCCGCCGGCACCGACGAGTGGCAGGCCTTCGTCAAGGACACCGAGGGCAACACGGTCGGGCTGGTCGAGCAGCGCCCTACAACGGTGGTCGAGCCGTGAGGCCGGCCACGGCCGAGCGTGTCGAGAACAGGTGAGACAGCGATCAGGTCGGCAGGCGCATCACGTACTCGGCCCCGGTCCCGGAGCCGGACTCGCCGACGACCACCAGGCCGAGCCGCTCGTACAGCGCCCGGGCACGCGGGTTGTCCTGCTCCACCGACAGCCCGAACGCGCGGCCTGAGGCGGCGGCCTCGTCCATCAGCCCGCGGACGATGCGGGTGCCGATGCCCCGGGACTGGTGGGCCGGCAGCAGCTGGAGCCCGGCGAGCTCCACCAGGGAAGGCGTTCGTACGACGCGGAGGCGGCCGACCTCGACGCCGTACGCCGTGACGACCGACGTCGTGCTGTCCGGTACCTCGCCTCGGAGCTGCTCGAGCGTCCAGTCGCGGAAGCCGGCGCGGTACTCCGCGAGATCCAGGTCCGCGGGAAACCGGCCCTGGTCGAGGGTCGCCTCGATCGCGGTGTCGGTGAGGAAGTCGGCGTCGTCGATGGTCGCGGCCCGGATGGTGACCCGCTCCGCGGGCAGCATCGAGTAGACGCGGGAGTCGAGGCGGCGGCCGTCGGGGTACGCCGCGGACCGCCGCTCCAGACCCTCGTAGGTGAACCCGGCCCTCTCGGCCAGCGCCCTCGAAGCGGCGTTCTCCGGGTTGCACCTCAGGAACACCCGGGCCTGGCCGCGCTCGCGGAACCCCCAGTCGGTGACCATCAGCAGGGCGCGGGTGGCGATGCCGCGGCCGCGCGCGGAGGGGCGGAGGAAGTAGGAGGCCTCCGCCACGTCGTACGCGAGGAACTGCAGGTTCGCCCCACCGACGACGTGCCCGTCGACGACGATCCGGAACACCGCCCACGAGCCTTCCGCCCACGCCGCCTCGGAGCGGGCGATGTTGGCCAGCGCCTCGGCCTCGTCCGGCAGCTCGTCGTCCCACAGCATCCAGTGCCGGACGTCGGCCTCGGAGTAGACGTCGACGACGTCGGCCGCGTCCGAGGGGACCGCGCGCCGCAGCGTGAGATCCCCGTCGACCAGGCGGTCCGTCACGACCCCGCGCCCGGCGGCTCGCCGGAGGGCAGCGGCCGCCCCTCGGCCCGCGCCACGAAGCGGTCGAGGATGACCGGCCACTCGCTGAACCGCGCGCGCCCCGCGACGTTCCCGGGGGTCCACCCGCCGTGGCTGAACCTCATCCGCGTTCCCTCTTCGGCCGCCTCGAACCGCACGTCGATGCGGCTCGGGTGGTCCGGGTCCTGGGCGAGGGTGAAGTCCTGCGCGTAGTGGCCGGGCGGCTCCCACGTGGCCACCGTGCCCCAGGGGTACGCCGACCCGTCCACGATCCGCATCGTGCAGGCCCCGCCCACGCCGGGCTCGATGGTGACGTCGACCTTCCCCGGTGGCGAGTACCCGTCGGGCCACCAGGTCCCGACCTCGCGGGTGAACACCTCGAACGCGTGCTCCGGCGTGCACGCGACGACGTACTCGTGCTCGATCGGTCCGGCGGCCGTGCCGCCGCCCTCGGTCGCGGCCTCCTGGGAGGTCGGCTGGTGGAAGACCAGCCGGTTCGCGAACGGGTCCAGCACGGTGACCTCGAGCCCCCACGGCTCGGTCTCGACGCCGGGGCGGGCGTACGGGTAGTCCCGCTCGTGCAGCTCCCGGTGGAGGCCCATCACGTCGGCGGTCAGGATGCGCACGGTGGCGCCTGGGCTCGCGTCCCCGTGGTGCTCGCTCAGGTGCAGCACGGCGCCCTCGCGGCTGGCCTGGAGGTAGACCGGCGCGTGGTCGTCGAAGACGTGCTCCCAGTCGATCGCGAAGCCGAGGTACTCGCCGTAGAACTCACGCGCCTTCGCGACGTCGAAGATCCGGAGGACCGGGACCACCGGCCCGAAACCCGAGGAGGAGGCTCCGTCGTCGACGGTCGGGCTCGTCGAGACCTGAGCCGCGAGCGTGTTCCAGTCGCGGGCGCCGTGCTGGCGGGCGACCAGCTCGAGGGCCTCGCTGTGCGTCAGCTCGACGCCTCGGTCGGCAAGCGAGGCACGCAGCCGCTTCGCCATCGACTTCGGGTCGGGAGAGGTGGTGGTCGTCGTCATGATGCTGCTCTGCTTCCCGGCGGACGTTGCACAGGTGCCTGCGTTGCTGCGTGGTCCGCCCGGTGAAGAGTGGGCGCATCACGGACAGGTGGAACGGGTGCTGCGGATGGGCATTCACCGTCCCGGATCGCTCCGGTGCAGGCGGCCGGCTGCCCTCGGCCGTGAGGCGAGGGTACGCCGGGTCACGAGGGCCGCGGTACCCGCGCGGCGAGCTCCTTCGGAGCCTGCACACAGTAGGAGTCGGTCAGCAGCTCGCCCAGCTCCTTCCAGTCCGTCGCGTCGTCGATCAGCATCCCCACGATGTTGCGTCCCCAGCCGGCCTTGAAGTACGGGTCGCCGAGGTGCTGCATCGCCATCACCTCGTCGGGCTCGGCCCGGAACACCACCCGGAACAGCTGGTCCTCGCCCCCGAAGACGTGGGCGACCGTGTTGCCGCCGACCCGCCAGTGGACGCCGACCCAGGCAGCCTCCTCGCGGCACTCCGGGAGCTTCCCGAGGACGGCGCGGATGCGGCGTACAAAGGCGGCCGGTACCTCGGGCCGGTCGCGCGGTGTCACGGGCCAACCCTGCCAGAATGAGGGTCATGGAGCTGGGCATGCGGCCCCAGGTCGTCGCCCACCGAGGCGCCAGCCACGAGAACGCCGAGCACACCTTGGGCGCCTACATGAAGGCCCTGGAAGAGGGAGCCGAGGCGCTCGAGTGCGACGTCCGCCTCACCGCCGACGGGCACCTGGTGTGCGTGCACGACCGCGACCTGCGGCGCATCGCCAGCACCAAGAAGGCGGTGTCCACGATGGAGCTGGCCGACCTCAGCCAGCTCGACTTCGCCGCGTGGAAGAACCCGTGGGGCGACCTCGACGACGAGGCGCCGGACCGCGACCCCGACCGCGACGGCGTGCTCACCCTGCGCCGGCTGCTCGAGACGGTCGCGGCGTATGACCGGCGGGTCGAGCTGGCCATCGAGACCAAGCACCCCACGAGGTACGCCGGCCTGGTCGAGAAGCGCACCGTCGAGATGCTCCAGGAGTTCGGCTGGCACGGCGCCGACTCGCCTGCGCGGCTGATGAGCTTCTCCTACGTCGCCCTCCAGCGAATCCGCCGGCTGGCGCCGGACCTCCGGGTGGTGATGCTCGTCGAGCATGCCCGCCACTGGCCGGTGCTGCGTCCCCTCGTCGAGGACGACTGGGCCGTCGGCCCCGGCATCGCCACGCTCCGCAGGCACCCGGCGTTCGCCCGGCGGCTGGCCGACAGCGGCCGTGAGCTGCACGTCTGGACGGTGAACTCCGAAGGCGACCTGAACACCTGCCTCGACCTCGGCGTCCGCGCCGTGATCACCGACCGCCCCAAGTTCGTGCTGGAGCTGCTGGGGTCCTGAAATCGCGCAATTGCGCCGTTCCAGCGCGTTTCGCCGTCGCGGATCTGCTGTTCGGCCGCAATTGCGCGATTTCGAACACCCCCGGATCGCGCGGATAGGGTCGCGGCCATGGCGAAGAAGTCCCGGACCAGACAGCGACAGCAGGCGCCGCGGGCCGAGGGCGAGGTCGGTCCGCGCCAGCCGTGCCCGTGCGGCTCGGGCCGGCGCTACCGCAACTGCCACGGGTCGGCGGACGGCGCGCCGGCGTACGTCGCCCGGCCGTTCGAGGGACTGCCGTCCGAGTGCGACCTGGTGGCGCTGCGTGAGCTGGTGCCGGCCGCGACCGCGCCGCTGACCGTCAAGGACACTGACCGCAGCGTCACGCTGTGCACGCTCCTGCCGATGGCTGCGCCGGCGATGGTGCGTGAGAACGGCGAGGTGTGGCTCGGTCTGCAGGTACAGCACCAGTTCGGCGATGCCTCACGGGACCTGGCCGCCGTGCTCGAGAACGCGCTGGCGGTCGCCGACGCGGGAGAGAACGGCATCGTCGGGCTCACCGACCCGCCCGGCGCCGGAGCGCGCCTGCAGGATCTGGTGACCAACGCCGCGCTGGACGTCACCGTGCACGACGGGTTCGGGTTCTGGGTGGCCGACGCCGAGGATGACCCGGCCACCGCCGCGGCCCTCGAGCAGGCGAACGCCGCGGCCTCGCCGAGCGCCCGACTCACGTCGGTCGAGGCGGCGTACTGGACCGACGTCGGCACCAAGGAGCACCTCCGCTGGGTGATGCCCGATCCCGAAGGGCCACTGCTCGACGCGCTCGCACGGCTGCACGCGGCGGGGCGCGACAGGCTCGTGGACGACTCGCGGCTGGTCGGCATGTTCCGTGCCCACGGGTTGCTCGTGCCGGTCTGGGATCTCCCGGTCGGCACCGGCCCCGAGGCCCTGGAGGAGCCGGCCGACCGGTTCGCCTCCGACCTGAAGGAGGCGCTCGCCGACGAGTCCGACCTCACCCAGGAGCAGCGGTCCGCCCGCGCCGGCCTGGCCAACCGTCAGGTGACGCTCCGGTCATAGACGGGGCGTGATGTTCCCGTTGCGAAAACTTGCAGCTCCTGGGGTCCGGGTTGTCCCGCCCTTTGCCTTCAGTTAGGTTTCTGGACGGCCTGGTCGTTGTCGTATCCCCCGTCGACAACGGCCAGGCCCTTCTCTGCTCGCACGTCACGCCTCGGCGAGATGCGAGGTGTCGTTCAGCGACGCCACCGTCCGGTAGTGCGCGACGTCGTCCTCGCGAAGAAGGGTGATCCGGCCGCTGGTCGAGCGGAACCACACGTACCCGGCGGCCTCGACGGGCGCCGCTGCCTGCCGGAGCCCGCGTGTGGTCAGCTCGGAGTCGAACTGCCCACCGACGAGGCCGTCGACGTGGTGGGTCGCCTCCGGATGGGTGACGACGTACAGGTTCCGCATCTGCCGGAGCGGCTACTCCGCCAGTGACGCCCGGCTGATCGGGCAGCTCATGCAGCGCGGTCCGCCGCGCCCGGACCCGAGCTCCGAGCCCGCGATCCGGACCACGTCGATGCCGGCGTCCTCGAGGCGGGCGTTGGTCTCGTCGTTGCGCTCGTAGGCCACCGCGACGCGCGGCGCGAGCGCCAGCGTGTTGTTGCCGTCGTCCCACTGCTCGCGCTCGGCCGTGACGGGGTCGAGGCCGGTGTCGATCTGGTGCAGGGTGTCGATGGCCATGGCCTTCGCGGCGGCGACCAGGAACGGCTCCGCGTCCGCCACGTGCAGCACCAGGTCGGCGTCGGTCTCGCCGTGTTCCTGGACGCTGACGGTGTGCGCCGTCAGGGTGCCGGCCACGTTGGGGTACATCACGATCTTGTCGACGTCGACCATCGTGCAGACGGTGTCGAGGTGCATGGTCGCGCGCTCCTGGGCGATCGGCACGGCGAGCACCGTGTGCACCAGTCCCTTGTGCAGGATCTCGCGCGCCAGCTGCTCGACGCCCGCTGGTGTGGTCCGCTCGCCGACGCCCACGGCGACCACGCCCGGCGCGAGGAGCAGCACATCGCCCCCCTCGACGTGCTCGTCGCGCCAGCCATGAAGGGTGCCCGTGCCGGCGAACCGCGGGTGGTGGGTGTAGATGAGCTCGGTCAGCTGGGTCTCGCGCTTGCGCGCCGGCATCGCCAGCGAGGTGATGGCCACCTGGTCCTGGATCCACACGCTCGAGTCGCGGGTGAAGAGCAGGTTCGGCAGCGGGTCGATGAGGAAGTCGTGGCTGTCGATCAGGGAGGTGACCAGGCCGAAGCCACCGCGCACCTCGTCGTTGCGGATGCCGCAGGTGAGGTACGTCGTCAGCTGCTCCGGCGACGCCTCGGTGAGCACCGGCCGCAGGTAGCGCCGCATCGTGTCACCCAGGTGCAGCTGCGACAAGGCGGTCTCGATCGCCTCGGACCGCGTCCCTTCGTCGGCGAACGTCTCGGTCAGCAGCTCGGTCAGGTACAGCACCTCGACGTCGCGCTCGCCCAGCGCCGCCGCGAACGCATCGTGCTCCTCCTGGGCCCGTCCCACCCAGGGGATGCCGTCGAACAGCAGCCGGTCGTTGTTGCGGGGCGTCAGCCGCTTCAGCTCCGGTCCGGGCCGGTGCAGCATCACGGTCCGGAGCGTGCCGACCTCCGAGTCCGCGCCGAGGGTGGTGGGGGCAGGAGTCGTCATGCCGCGACTCTAGGGCCGGGCCGCCGGGCGTTCCTATCCCGACGTTCTCTCGAGCTCCGTTGTATCCACCGCCGCGCGGGTGTTTCCTACTGAACACGAGGTTTCGCACGGGAGGGAGCGCGTCATGGCCGTGTTCGACACCTACACGCAGGGGACCCCGAACTGGGTCGAGCTGGTCACGCCCGACCAGCGGGCGGCCGCGGACTTCTACGGTGCGCTGTTCGGCTGGCAGATGGTGGAGAACCCGCTCGACGACGGCCACTTCTACATCGTGGGCAACCTCCAGGGCGACGCCGTCGCCGGCATCACCTTCCAGCTGCCCGAGCTCGAGGGGCACCCGGCGTTCTGGAACGTCTTCCTCGCCGCCGACGACGTCGACGCCGTCGCCGCCCGCGTGGGTCCGGCCGGCGGTGTGGTCGAGGCCGAGCCGTTCGACTTCTTCGACTACGGGCGTACGGCGCGCATCCAGGACCCCACCGGAGCCCGGGTGAACCTGTGGCAGCCGCGGACCATGCGCACCGTCCGCGCGAACGAGCCGGGCGCCCCGATCTGGAACGAGCTGCTCACCCCCGACATCGGGCGGGCCTCGCAGTTCTATGCCGACGTGCTCGGCATGACCAGCAGCAAGAACGATGTCCCGTGGGGCGGCCCCGCGACGTACAACACGTTCTCCTCCGCAGGCCGGCAGATCGCCGGCATCGCTCCTCCGATGGAGGAAGCTCCGCCGCACTGGAACGTCTACTTCAACGTCGTCGACACCGACGAGTCCGTTGCCCAGGCCGAGGCCCTGGGCGCCAAGCTGCTCGTGCCGGCGTACGACCTCGAGGGCACCGGCCGGATGGCCACCCTCACCGATCCCCACGGGGCCCTGTTCTGCGTGATGGCCTCATCCGCTGGTTGAGGAAGGCGCGCTAGCGCCTGTCACGAAACCCGTGAGAGGAGCGCAGACCTGTTCCGGGGTTTCGTGACGGGACTTCGTCCCTCCTCAACCAGCGGTGGTCTCGCGGAACGGGTCGGCGGGGTAGACGCCGAGGATCTTCACGTCGGTGGTGAAGAAGCGCAGCTCCTCGAGCGCACGCTTGACCGGCAGGTGTTCGGGGTGGCCGTCGACCTCGGCGAGGAACTGTGTCGCGGTGAACTCGCCGCCGACCATGTAGCTCTCCAGCTTGGTCATGTTCACGCCGTTGGTGGCGAAGCCGCCGAGCGCCTTGTACAGCGCGGCCGGCAGGTTGCGGACGTTGAAGATGAACGACGTCACGACCGGCCCGTTGTCGGGGGGCGCCTCGACCAGGTCGCGGGAGAGCACGACGAAGCGCGTGGTGTTGTGGTCCTCGTCCTCGACATCGGGCACGAGCACCTCGAGCCCGTAGATCTCGGCGGCCAGGGGCGGCGAGATGGCGGCCTGCGTCGGGTCGCCGTACTCCTTGACCTCGCGGGCCGCTCCCGCGGTGTCGCCCGAGATGACCGGGGTGAAGCCGTGCTCGCGGATGATCTTGCGGCACTGGCCGAGGGCGTGGACGTGGCTGTGCACCGTGCGTACCTGGTCGATCGTCGTGCCCGGCAGGGCCATGAGGGCGAACTGGATGCGCAGGAAGTGCTCGGCGACGATGTGCAGGTTGCTCGCCGGCAGGAAGTGGTGGATGTCGGCGACCCGGCCGGCCAGCGAGTTGTCGATCGGGATCATCGCCAGGTCGGCGTCTCCGCCCTCGACCGCGGCGAAGACGTCCTCGAAGCTCGCGCACGGCAACGACTCCACGTCGGGGTAGTGCTGCTGGCACACCAGGTGGGAGTTGGAGCCGGGCTCGCCCTGGTAGGCGATGCGGGGCGTCTGCTCGGGCACCGTCGCAGTTTCGCACCCGTCCCCGTCGCGGCGGCCGGGTTCCCAGGGTTCGGGCGTCTACCGTCGCCGCATGGGTCCCGGGGAGGTCATGGTCACGCTGCTCGTCGTCGTGCTCGTCTTCGCGTGCGCGGGCCTGTACGCCGTGCTGCGCCGCCAGTCCCGCCGCAACGTCGGCGTCGACGCTCTGCCCGAGGACGTCCTCGGGCTACGCCAGGAGGTGGCCGCGCTCCGAGCCGAGGCGGCCGGCGCGCTGCGCCACCTGGCGGTGCTGAGGTACGACGCGTTCGGCGACATGGGCGGCCAGCTGAGCTGGTCGGTGGCCCTCCTCGACGACGGCGGTGACGGCGTGGTCATCACCTCGATCCACGGCCGCTCCGAGGCCCGCACCTACGCCAAGAACATCGCCTCCTGGACCAGCCACCAACAGCTCTCCCCCGAGGAGGAGGACGCCATCTCGCACGCCCGCCCGAGATAGTCCACAACGAAAAGCACCATCGATCGGCCGGCTGATGGTGCGGAACGTTGCGGACTATCCCGACGAGGTGGTTGTGAGCGGGTGGCGAAGGGCACTAGCCTGATCACGATTCGGTGCGCACTACGAAACAAGGTGCATGATGCGCAACAAGCGGGCTGCGGCCTGGATGTCCCGGCTCGTGCGGGACTCGCGGTACGAAGTGCTGCCCGCCGGCAGCATCGAGGACAAGGTCCTCGAGCACGTCACCACCGAGCAGGCGGTGACGGTGACGGCCTCGCCGAGCAAGGGCCTGGAGGCCACCCTCGACCTGACCGAGCGGCTGACCGGGCACGGATACGTCGCCGTCCCGCACCTGGCCGCCCGGATGGTGCGCGACCGCGCCGAGCTGGCCGAGATCTGCGACCGCCTCGCCGGCAAGGGCGTCACCCGCATCTTCGTGCCGGGCGGCGACGCCGACCCGTCGGGCGGGTACCCCGACGCGCTCAGCATGCTCGAGGACCTCAAGGACATCGGCCACTCCTTCGAGCAGGTCGGCATCACCGGGTACCCCGAGTCGCACCCCACCATCGACGACGACCTGACGATCCAGTCGATGTGGGACAAGCGCCGCTACGCCACCCACGTCGTCAGCAACCTGACCTTCGACGCCAAGGTGGTCAACAACTGGGTGACCCGGATGCGCAAGCGCGGGATCACGATGCCGCTGCTGCTGGGCGTCCCCGGCCCGGTCGACCGCGCCAAGCTCCTGGCGATGGCCACCCGCATCGGCGTCGGTGAGTCCACCAGGTTCCTCAACAAGAACAAGGGCCTGTTCGCCCGGCTGGCCGCGCCCGGCGGCTTCACCGGGGAGAAGTTCCTCGAGAAGTGCGCTCCCACCCTCTCCGCGCCCGAGGCGCTGGTCGAGGGCCTGCACGTCTACACCTTCAACCAGGTGGCCGAGACCGCCGCCTGGCGCAAGGACCTGCTGGCCCGGCTGGCGGAGGACGCCTAGTCCGCCGACGCCATCACGGCGTCGCGGAAGATCGCTGCCGCCTTCGCGGCCTCGTCGGGTGTCGTCTGCCAGCTGGTCACCAGCCGCGCGGTCGTCGGGTCCATCCGGTAGAACAGCACGCCCGCCTCCGTCGCCGCATCGAGCGCGCTCTCCGGCATCTCGACCCACGCCATGTTGACGTCGACCGGCTCGCGCAGGCGCACGCCGTACGACGCCAGCGACCCGAGCTCGGCGACCAGCTCCCGCATCCGCTGGTTGGCGTGCGTCGCCAGACGCAGCCACAGGCCGTCGGTGAGGTACGCCGCCACCTGGGCCGACTGGAACCGCAGCTTGCTGGTGACGTGGCCGGATCGTTTGGTGCGGTACACCAGCTCCTCGGCGATCCGGTCGTCGAACGCCACGATCGCCTCTGCGCTCATCGCGCCGTTCTTGGTCGCGCCCAGGGAGAGTACGTCGATGCCGGCCCGCCATGTCACGTCGGCCGGCGCGCAGCCCAGGGCGGCCACCGCGTTGGCGATCCGCGCCCCGTCGAGGTGTGCCCGCAGCCCGTGCTCGCGCCCGATCGCCGTGAGCTCGGCCACCTGGTCCGGCCGGTACACGGTGCCGTGGTCGCTCGGCAGCGTCAGCGAGAGCACGCTCGGCTGGCTCTCGTGAGGATCGCCCCACCTGACTGCGTCGAGCGCGGCCCGCAGGTTGTCCGGCTCGATCAGCGCGTGCGGACCGTCGACGCCCTGCATCACGGCACCGCCACTCAGCAACGACGTCGCCCCGCCCTCCGCCCCGATGATGTGCGCCGTCGGGTGGCACAGGACGGCGCCCCACGGCGGCGTGGCCGCCGACAGGGCGAGGGAGTTCGCTGCCGTCCCGCTGGTCACCGGGAAGACCCGGGCGGTCGGGTGCTCGAAGACCGTCCGTACGACGTCCTGCAGGCGCGCGGTCAGCTCGTCCCCGCCGTACGCCAGGGCCGAGCCGGTGTTCGCCTCCTGGACGGCGGCCAGGATCTCGGGTGCGATGCCGGCGGCGTTGTCGCTGCGTAGCTCGATCACGCGCCCACTCTGCCGTCCGGTCATGGCAGCGAATAGATGAGGCAGAACTCGTTCCCCTCGGGATCCGCCATCACGCGCCAGTGGAACCCGTACTCGCTGAAGTCGTCGCCCGCGAGCCGCGAGCCACCGAGGTCTTCGATGCGGGCAGAAGCGACCTCGACATCGTCGACCGCGACGTCAAAGTGCAGCCGGTTCTTCACGACCTTGGCCTCGGGCACTCGATGGAAAGACACGACCGGAGCGCCGGGGCCGGACGGAACCAGTCCCAGGTAGTGGGGAGGCTCTCCGAGGGCGGCGTCGATCTCGACGCCGAGCACGTGGCTCCAGAAGGCGGCAAGGCGAACCGGATCCGCAGAGTCGACCTGGATCCATCCCAACCGACCGACTCGTTCCATGCAGACATGATGGCCCGCGGGTGAACGTGAGGTTCAGGGTCGCGGGCTGACCTCGCTCAAGAATCGTGCAACCAGGGGCACCGTCAGGTCCACGCGGTGGAACGCCGCGAGGTGCGCAGCGTCGAGCGTCACCAACTCTGCGTGCGGCATCGCCTGGACGAGCCGGCGTCCGAGTGCAGTCTCGCGCTGCCCTTCGTCATCGACGCCAGGAGCAGGAGCACCGGCATGTCCAATGAGGAGGCCGACGCCCAGAGGTCCGGTTCGGTGGCCTGGGCCTCGATGGCACCGGCGAACGCAGCAGAGTCCGTGGAGCACAGGTGCTCGACGAGCCACGCCGGCACCGGTTCCCGCTCGGCCGCGACGAACTCCTGGATCACGTCGCGGGTGCCTCTGGCGAGCACCTCGTGCGCTTCGGCTCGCAGCGCATCGGGTGAGTCCGCTGGGTCAGGAAACGAGTCGAGCGCGACCAGACCGGTCAGGCGCCGCGGGGCGGACAGCCCAAGGGCGAACCCGACCCGTGCCCCGAACGAGTAGCCCACGAACGCCGCTTGTCGGCACCGGCGTCGTCCAGCACTGCCAATGCGTCGGCGACGTACCGCGACATGTGGTGGCCCGCCATGTCCATGGGCGCGTCGCTGCGACCTCGCCCACGGTGGTCCATCAGCAGGTGGGTGTAGCCGGGCAGGCGGTCGAGGTAGCCACCGAGCTCCCACATCTCTCCGTCGCCGCACCCGCCGGTGTGCCAGACCACCGGCGGTCCGTCGCCCACGACGCGGTAGTGGATACGCAGATCGGTTTGTACGTACGGCATCGCGCCAACCCCCGGGTCGACGTCGAGCCGACGGCCTTCCTCACCCGCTCGCTGATGACGGCCGCGTCGGCGTCGGTGAGGTCGGTGATCGCGTACACGGTCGGCCACAGGTTTCCGTCGTCGAGCTGCGCGGCGTCCTCGAAGCCGAACTGGGCGTACCGGGCCTTGAACTTCTCGGCGGCCTTGAAGTAGCAGAGGATCTTGCCGTCCTTGAAGTAGGCCGGCATCCCGTACCACGTCTTGTGGGCAAGCTCCGGTGCGGCCTCGGTGACGAGGGTGTGGATCTTCTCGGCGAGCTTGCGGTCGGCGGGTGGCAACGCGGCGATGGCGTCCAGCACGGCTTGTGCCTCGGCCGCGGCCTTGTCCGTGCCGCGTCCGCGGCTGGCCCGTACCTCGCCGGCTCTCGCCTGCATGGCGGCGCGCTCGTCGGCGGTGAAGGGGGAGGACTTCTTGGGTGCCGTCTTCTTCGTGGTCATGTCAGCTCTCCTGTCGGTTCGAGGCCTCGGAATCGGCCTTGTGGGGTCACTCGACTGGTTGACGAAGCACGCGGGCCGGTTGTGACCGAGTGGTAGCGGGCTCTCTAGGACAGGAGGTCGGCGAGCGCCTCTTCGAGCCGGCCGTCGCCGGTGGGTACGACGGTGAGCGGAAGCCCCAGCTTCTCGGCGGCCGCCTCGGCACGGGCCCGCAGGTCGGGGTCGTCGGGCTCCTGCGCCAGCCAGACGGCGCGGGAGTAGTGGCGGAAGTAGTCGTCGCGCAGCTCGGGGTAGCGGTCCAGCCCCAGCTCGCGCACCACCGTGCGGTCGAAGGAGCGGACCAGGAAGTCGGTCAGCAGGTACGTCCCCGGCTGCTCGTCGAGGAACGTCGCCAGCTTGCTCTCGCCCGCGAACAGGTCATAGCAGTGCAGGCCCGGAAGCCGTCGGAGCCCGAGCTCGTCGCACACGCCGTCGAGGGCGCCGTACGTGCCGCAGTCGGCGTAGCCCACGGCGACCGAGCCGTACGACGCCTGCAGCTCGACCGCCAGCGCACGCACGGCTCCTGCGATCTCCTGCGGCTGGTTGTGCAGCAACGGAGGGAGAGGGTGTACGTCGACGGGCCAGCCGCGCCGCTCGACGATGGCGGCAGCGGGCTGGGCGATGGCGCCGCAGGCGACCAGCGCCGTCCTGTCAGACCGGGAAGGCGAGGAGGTCGACGAACCGGTCGTTGAAGTCCGGCCGGTCGGAGAGCTCGACATAGGTCACCTCCTCCAGCAACGCCAGGGCGCCGGCGCGTTCGCGGATCGACAGCAGCGCCATCTTGGCGCCCTCGCCCGCCACGTTGCCGGCCGCGACGATGCGCAGCACGGGCAGCTGCGGGACCAGCCCGATCCGGACCGCGGACGCGGCCGAGAGGTAGCTGCCGAACGAGCCCGCGAGCAGCACCTGCTGGAGGTCGCCGTGCTCGAGGCCGAGCTCCTCCATGAGCAGTGTCCAGCCAGTCGAGATGGCCGCCTTGGCGAACTGCAGCTCGCGGACGTCCCGTTGCGACAGCACCACCGACTCCGACGGGTCGCTGTCGGGGCGGTCGCGGTGCAGCACGAAGACGCGCTCCTGACCGATGTACGTCAGCCGGTCGGCCAGCCCGGGGGCGACCTCCTTGGCGACCTCGTCGGTCGCGTAGCGGCCACTGGCGTCGAGCAGTCCCACCTTGACCAGCTCGGCGACGGCATCGACGAGACCCGATCCGCACAGACCGCGCGGCTCGACGTCCCCGATCACACCGAGCTCGACGTCGCTCTGCCCATCCGGGGAAAGCTTGACCACTTCGATCGCGCCGTCGGCTGCCCGCATCCCGCAGCGGATCGCGCCGCCCTCGAACGCCGGCCCCGCCGGAGCCGCCGTCGAGAGGATGCGCTCACCGTCGCTGAGCACGATCTCGCAGTTGGTACCGACGTCGATGAACAGCCGGACCCGTTTGTCGCGGTCCATGCCGGTGGCCAGCATGCCCGCGACGATGTCGCCGCCGACGTACGCGCCGAGGGCCGGGAACAGCACCACCCGGGCGCCGGGGTGCAGGTCGAGGCCGACCTCGCTGGCGGGTACGGCGGCCGGTGTCGCCGTCGTCTGCACGAACGGCGCGACGCCCAGCGGCTCGGGGTCGATGCCGAGCACGAGGGCCGTCATCGTGGCGTTGCCCGCGAGCGCGGCCTCGTAGACATGACGCGGGTCGACGCCGCCCTCGCGGCAGACCTGCTCGGCCAGCGTGGACAGCGTCTGGGCCGCCGCCTCCTGGAGCCGGCCGAGGGCGGCAGGGTCGAGCATGGTGGCGCTGATGCGGCTGATCACGTCGCCGCCGAAGGGCTGCTGCTTGTTGAGCATCGAGGCGACGGCGACCGGCGTACCGGTGACGAGGTCGAGCAGCGTGGCCACCACCGTGGTCGTGCCGAGGTCGAAGGCGATGGCGTACCGCACGTTGGTGGTGTCGCCCGGCTCGACGTCGATCAGTGCTTCGTCGACGACGACGGCGGTGACCTTGAAGTCGGCTTCGCGCAGCACCTTCGGGAGCCGACGCAGGGCGTAGAGGTCGGCGACCGGCTCGAGGTCGTCGATCGCGTCGAGCAGCCTGGCCAGGTCGGGCCGCTGGTCCTCGAGAGTGGGCTCGACCAGCTCGACGTACCTCTTCTGCACCGCCGGCCGCAGGATGACCTGCCGGCCGACCCCGACGGTGGCGGCCTTGGGGCGGGTGACCAGGGGAGGGACGAGCACGTCGTGGTCGCGCGTCGCCTGCACCAGGCAGGCAAGCCGCCAGCCCGCATCGAGCTCCGCCTTGCTGAAGGTGCGGGTGTCGTGCCGGGTCACCGGCGTCACCGGTGCGACGCGGACCTTGCACTTGTGGCAGGTGCCGTGGCCACCGCACGTGGAGTCGATGGCGATGCCGTTCCACGACGCGGAGTCGAAGACGCTGACGCCGGGAGGTACGCGCACCTGCTTCTGGGTCGACGGGGCCTCCTTGTCCTCCACGGTGAAGGACAGCTGGACCCGGCCGGTCCCGTCGTGAGCGGCCGGTCCGGCGCCGGGCGGGGAGATCAGCCCTTCGCGGCGGTAGGTCTCGAGGGAGTAGTCCGGCCGCTCGGCGTCGTCGCCGTTCTCGCTCATGGGACAGGCTTCATGCCGATGCGGCCTGCTTCGCCCGGTGGGCCGAGATCCAGGCCATGCCCCAGTCGTCGTGGTTGAGGAAGACGTCGGCACCCTTCACCGCGTCGACGATCTGCGGCGTGCGAGCGTCCATGATCGCGCTGGTCAGGCCGGAGGTCATCGCCATCGGCAGCCACACCGAGTTGAGCGCGTGGCGGTCGGGCATGCCGAAGGAGACGTTCGAGGCGCCGCACGTCATGTTCACGCCGAAGTCGTCACGGATGCGTCGCATGGTCTCGAACGTCACGAGCGTGGTGCCGGTGTCGGCGCCGATGGGCATGGCCAGCGGGTCGATGACGATGTCGCCCTGCGCGATGCCGTACTCCTGGGTCGCGACCCGGATGATCTTCTCCGTCAGGACCAGCCGCTTGTCGGCCTCCATCGGGATCTCGTCGTGGTCGTTGGGCAGGGCGATGATCGCGGCGTCGTACTTCTTGACGAGCGGCAGGATCGCCGCCATCCGGTCGTCCTCGGCGGTGATCGAGTTGACCAGCGCGCGGCCCTGGTAGACCGACAGGCCGGCCTCGAGAGCTTCGACGACCGAGGAGTCGATGCAGATCGGCAGGTCGGTGAGGCTCTGCACCATCTGGATGGCCTTGGCCAGCAGCTCGGGCTCGTCGGTCAGCGGGACGCCCATGTTGACGTCCAGGACGTCGGCGCCGCCCTCGACCTGCGCCTTCACGTCGCGCTCGATGGCCGACAGGTCACCGGCCCGGAGCTGCTCCTGGAAGATGCGCCGGCCGGTCGGGTTGATGCGCTCGCCGATGATGCAGAAGCGGTGGCCGTGGCCCAGCACCACCTCGCGAGTGGTGCCGCGGAGCTTGGTCTCGAGTGGCTCGCTCATGCGGTGACCTTCGCGCGTCGCTGGGTCATGAAGTCCTTGGCACGCTTGACCGTCGCGGACGCGTCGGCGGCGTACCCGTCGGCGCCGACGGCGTCGGCGTACTCCTGGGTGACGGGCGCACCGCCCACCATCACCACGACCTTGTCGCGCAGGCCGGCCTTCTCGAGCGCGTTGATGTTGGCCTTGAACATCGGCATGGTCGTGGTCAGGAACGCCGAGAAGCCGACGATGTCGGGCTGGTGCTCCTCGATCGCCGACACGAACTTCTCGGGCGCGACCTGCACGCCGAGGTCGATGACCTCGAAGCCGGCGCCCTCGAGCATGATGTTGACGAGGTTCTTGCCGATGTCGTGGACGTCGCCCTTGACCGTGCCCATCAGGAACTTGCCGATGGTCTCGACGCCGGTCTCGGCCAGCAGCGGCCGCAGTCGTTCCATGGCGCCGGCCATCGCGCGGCCGGCGATCAGCATCTCCGGCACGAAGAAGTCGCCGCGCTCGAAGCGCGCGCCGACCTCTTCGAGCGACGGAATGAGTGCGTCGAAGAGAAGGGTCTGCGGCTCCATGCCCAGCGTCAGACCCTCTTCGGTGAGCTCGAGCACGCGCGGGGCGTTGCCCACCAGGGTCTCGTCGTAGAGGCCCTTGAGGACCTCGTCAGGAGTGCTCATGCGACGCCTTTCTTCGGTTGGTTGTTTCGTTGGTGTGCCGAGGTGACCTCGGCCGCCCGGGTGACCAGGCTCCGGCCGAGCTCGTCGACGCGGTGTGCGAGGCGGCTGGTCGGGCCGGAGATGCCGAGCGCCGCGACGACCTCGCCGCGTGGCCCGCGCACCGGGACGGCGACACCGGTCAGGCCGTCCTCCAGCTCGTCGATGGTGATTGCGAAGCCGCGGGTGCGGGTGGCGACGGCGTCGCGCTCGAGCCCGGCGCGGGTGGTGATGGTCTTGGGGGTCAGCCGGACCAGGTCCGCCTCGGGCAGCTCGAGGCCGTCCCAGGCGACGAAGACCTTGCCCAGGGCGGAGGTGTGGGTCGGTACGTCGACCTGAGTCCAGTCGCGCGTCCCGAGCAGGTAGCGGGAGTCGACCTGGGCGACCTGGACGACCTTGTCGCCGCGGAGCACCGAGAGGTGCACGCTCTCCTGGGTGTCGCTGCCGATGCTCTCCATCACGGGACGGGCGAGGCGCACGAGCTCTTCCCACGGGTCGTGCCGGGCGGCGTACAGCCAGAACAGGCTCCCGGCGACGTAGCCGCCGGCCTCGTCGCGTTCGAGCAGGCCGCCGCGCTCCAGGGCCGCGAGCATGCGGGAGGTGGTCGACTTCGCGAGCCCGGTCATCTCCTGGAGGTCCGCGAACGACAGCGGCTCGTCGGCCTCGATGACGGTGGAGGCGAGCTGGAGGGCGCGGTCGAGTGACTGGGTGCCGCTGCTCGCCGACTCCGTCACAACTTCTCCTCGCCCCGGTCTTCCGACTGGTTCCATCATGTGGAACTGTAGTCCCACATCATGAGGTTAGACAGGAGGAACGATGTTCCGCAACCGGATGCCCCGATACGAGGTGCTCTCCGAGGACGCGATGGCGAAGCTGGACGTGGGCTGGCGCCGCCTGATGACCGAGATCGGCGTCGAGTTCATGGACGACCGCGCCCTCGACCTGTTCCGGAACGCCGGTCAGAAGGTCGAGGACAAGACGGTCTTCCTCGACCCCGACTTCGTGCTGGAGCAGGCCGCGAAGGCGCCGCGGGAGTTCGACCTCCAGGCGCGCAACCCCGAGAAGAGCGTGCACATCGGCGGCGACGCGATGGCGTTCGGGGCGGTGTACGGTCCGCCGTTCGTGCGCGAGGGCGACGTACGGCGTGACGGCACGATGGACGACTTCCGCAACTTCGCGCGGCTCGCGCAGAGCTTCGACGTGCTCGACTCGGCCGGCGGCGTCGTCACCGAGCCGAACGACACCCCGCTCGACAGCCGGCACCTCGACATGGTCTACGCGCTCCAGACGCTGACCGACAAGTTCTACATGGGCAACGTGGTCAGCGGCACGAACGCCGCGGACACCATTGCGATGACCGAGATCCTGTTCGGCTCACGCGAGGCCATCGAGGAGACGCCCGCGATCATCTCGCTGATCAACTGCAACTCCCCGCTGCGCTGGGACGACCGGATGCTCGAGGCGCAGTTCGAGTACACCGCGGCCAACCAGCCGGTCGTGCTCACGCCGTTCATCCTGATGGGCGCGATGTCGCCGGTGACCATCCCCGCGGCTCTCGTCCAGCAGATCGTCGAGGCGCTGTCGGGCATCGCGCTGTCGCAGCTGATCCGCCCGGGTGCTCCGGTGGTGTTCGGCTCGTTCCTGTCCAACATCGACATGCAGTCCGGGTCGCCGACGTTCGGTACGCCCGAGTCCGGCCTCGGTCTGCTCTGCACCGGGCAGATCGCACGGCACTTCAACCTGCCGTTCCGTACCGGTGGGGGGCTGACCTCCTCGCAGGTGCCCGACGCCCAGGCTGGGTACGAAGCGCTGATGACCCTGCTGCCGACGTTCCTCGCCGGCGCCAACTGGGTGATGCACTCCGCCGGCTGGCTCGAGGGCGGCCTGGTGGCCGGGTTCGAGAAGTTCGTGATCGACGCCGAGCTCGTGCAGATGCTGCAGCACGAGTTCACCCCGCTCGAGATCGACGAGGGCTCGCTGGCCTTCGACGCCCACCAGGAGGTCGGCCACGGCGGTCACTTCCTCGGCGCGATGCACACCATGGAGCGGTTCCGGACCTGCTTCTACCGCCCGATGCTGTCGTCCTCGGAGAACTACGAGCGCTGGATGCGCAACGGCGCCAAGGACACCGCCACCCGCGCCGGCGAGCTCTACAAGAAGAAGCTGGCCGAGTACGAACCGCCTCCGTTGGACGAGTCCATCCGCGAGGAGCTCGAGGCGTACGTGAACCGCCGCCGCAAGGAGCTCGGCGACTAGCGGTCTCGCGCGCACCCCCACATGTAACGCGGTGTTAAGACGGCCTCCCCAGCGCTCGAACGCTGGGTAGGCCGCCCAAACACCGCGTTACAAGTGCGGGGGCGCGCGCTGGGCGACCCGCCGGGTGTCCACAGCCGATGCTCCCGACAGGAATTTCCACAGCGAGCGAGCGGAGTGGCGTCGAGTTGCGGTGTGAGCGCGGAGGCTCGTCACCATGTTCCGATACGACGGTCACCCCGACGTGCAGCGCACTCTCGCGGCCCAGGGCGGGCTGATCACGCGCACCCAGGTGCTTGACACCGGCACCTCGTTGGACACCCTCAGGGGGCTCCTTCGGACCGGACGGCTGGTCCTGGTCCGTCGCGGCGTCTACATGCCCGCGGAGACCTGGGAGGGCCTCGACCCGTACACGGGTCGCCGGCGTGCCCGAGCACGCGCCGCCCATCTCCAGATGCGCCGGGCCCACGTGATGAGCCACGACTCCGCAGCGGGGGAGCTCAGCCTCGCGACCCTCACGCCCGAGACGGAGTACATCCACGTCACCCGCAAAGGCGTCCGCGGTGGTCGCGTCGAGCACGGGGTGAAACATCACCTGGCGCCATACCGCGAAGACCAGGTCGTGCTCGTCGACGGCATCCCTGTTCTGGGGATCGCGCGCACGGCGCTCGACATCGCCCGGGAGCACGGCCTGGTCCCAGGAATCGTGGCGATCGATGCCGCACGGCAGCTGGGTGCGAGCGAGTCCGACCTCTGGTCAGCCGTCGCGCCCATGGTGTGCTGGCCCGAGGTCACGGTCGTCCGGGCGGCGATCGAGCGCTCCGACCCCGGGGCCGAGAGTGTCGGAGAGTCGCTGGGCCGGCTGCTGCTCGACGAGATCGGGATCGGTCCCGTCGAGACCCAGTTCGAGCTGCGTGACCACACCGGCTGGGCGAGGGTCGACATGCGGGTCGGGCGCCACTTGTTCGAGTTCGACGGCCGGAAGAAGTACCTCCCGCCGGATCTCGGCGGACTCGCGCTCGTCGACCCCGACCAGGTGCTGTGGAGCGAGAAGCAGCGGCAGGATTGGCTGACCGGCTTCCGGCTAGGGATGTCGCGCCTGGTGTGGGCCGACTACTGGGGTCACCGTCGCGAGCTCGCCAAGGAGCGCATCGCCCGCGAGTACGCCGCCACCTGCGCGGCGTACGGAACCGACATCGGCAACCTCTCGCCGTACATCGTGCGCCGCTCGGCCTGATCGCCGCGATGCCACATGTAACGCGGTGTTAGGTGGCCCTACCCAGCGGTCAGCCCCTGGGTAACCCACCTCAACACCGCGTTACAAGCGAGCCGTGGGCCGGGAGAACCGGCGACGTTGCGTCAGCGGAAGACGACGGTCCGGTCGCGGTTGAGGAGGATGCGGGTCTGGGAGTGCCAACGGACGGCGCGGGAGAGGACCTGGGCCTCGACGTCCTGGCCGGCGGAGACCAGCTGGTCGGCGGTGTAGCTGTGGTCGACGCGGACGACGTCCTGCTCGATGATCGGACCCTCGTCGAGGTCGGGGGTCACGTAGTGCGCGGTCGCGCCGACGAGCTTGACGCCGCGGTCGAAGGCCTGGTGGTAAGGCTTCGCGCCCTTGAAGCTCGGCAGGAACGAGTGGTGGATGTTGATCACCCGTCCGTCGAGCCGGCGGCAGACGTCGTCGGAGAGGATCTGCATGTACCTCGCCAGCACGATGAGGTCGATCCCGAGGTCGTCGACGAGCTGGAGCAGCTCGCGCTCGGCCGACGCCTTGGTGTCCGGGGTGACCGGCAGGTGGTGGAACTCGATCCCGTGCGACTTCACCATCGGCTCGGCGTCGGTGTGGTTGGAGACCACCGCCGGCACGTCGATCTGCAGCGAGCCGGTGCTCTGTCGGAACAGCAGGTCGTTGAGGCAGTGCAGCTGCTTGGAGACCAGGATCAGGGTGCGGTACGGCGACGCGGCCGCCCACAGCTCGTACGTCATCGCGAACTCCGACGCGGTCGCCGCGAAGTCGGCGCGCAGCGCCTCGGCCGTCGTCGACGAGGAGACCGCGAAGTCGATCCGCATGAAGAACGTGCCGTGCTGCGGGTCGCCGAACTGCTGGCTCTCGCGGATGTTCCCGCCGTGCCGCATCAAGAAGGTGGTGACGGCGTGCACGATGCCCGGGCCGTCCGGGCAGGACAGCGTGAGCACGTAGTCGCCGACGGGGCCGCCGGCCCCGGTGAGATGCTCGTCGGTGCGCTGGTCGGACATCCTCGGGTACTCCCTTTCTGGCCGCCCGACTGGTGGGCGGATCGTTGCGTCGGCCGGAACGCAGTGTGCGATATGCAACACCGTCTGCGCTAGGGTGCGCCCATGGCGAGGGACGCCGAGTCGATCGGAGCGAGCCTCGCCGCGCCCCCGGACAAGTCCGGATCGAACGGCGACCAGGCCGGCGGACTCGTCCAGTCGGTCGACCGGGCCCTCTCCATCCTCGAGGTGCTGGCCCGCGACGGCGAGGCCGGGGTCACCGAGATCGCGGCCGACCTCGGGGTCCACAAGTCGACCGCGTTCCGCCTGCTCGCAACCCTGGAGTCGCACCGTCTCGTCGAGCAGGACGGCGAACGCGGCCGCTACCGCCTCGGCGTCGGCAACCTCCGCCTCGCCGGCGCCACGACCGCCCGCCTCGACCTCGTGCAGGAGGCCCGCCCGGTCTGCCGCCAGCTCGCGGCCGACACCGGCGAGACCGTGAACATCACGGTCCGGGCCGAGACCTCGGCGCTGTACCTGGACCAGGTCGCCGGCTCCTCCGCGCTGCAGTCGCACAACTGGGTCGGCCAGCACATCCCGCTGCACGCCACCAGCAACGGCAAGGTCCTCATCAGCGAGCTCGACGACGCCCAGCTGAAGAAGGCCATCCGCGAGCTGCCCCGCTACACCTCGCAGACCGTGACGAGCATGGCCAAGCTGACCGCCGAGCTGGCACGCGGTCCGCGAGCAGGGGTACGCCGTCGCGGTCGACGAGCTGGAGACCGGGCTCACCGCCGTCGCAGCGCCCATCCGCAACGCCCACGGCGACGTGATCGCCTCGATCAGCGTGTCCGGGCCGAGCTTCCGTCTCGACGGCGAGCCGCTCGACCGCGCCGTCCCGTTGCTGCTCGCCGCCGCCCTCGAGGTGTCCCACCGGCTCGGGTGGGGCGAGCGCGAGTAGCGCGAACGTGACCGAACGTTGACCTGCTCCAGGGCGCCGGGAGCCTTGACGTGTGGCACAGGTCACCTATTCTGCGGACTAACGACTAGTTGCGGAGCAAGCAATACGTTGCGGAATACGCAACACGGGGTGCGCTGTCCGCGACGTCCTGAGGGGCGGGAGCGCGTGGTGCCGGAACTCTATGTGGACGGCGCGTGGGTGAGCGCGCGCTCGGGCAAGACGCGGACGATCACCTGCCCCTCCGACGGGACCGAGGTCGCCGTCGTCGACGAGGCCGGCCGCGAGGACACCGAGGCGGCCATCGCCGCGGCGTACGCCGCCTTCCACGACGGCCCCTGGCCCGCCACCTCCGCGCGCGAGCGCGGTGACCTGCTGCTCCGCGTGGCCGACCTGCTCGAGCGCGACGTCGCCGACGTCGCCCGTGCGGAGTCCCTCGACACCGGCAAGCGGCTCGTCGAGGCGGAGTACGACGTGGCCGACGTGGTCGCGGTGTTCCGGTACTACGGCCGCGTCGCGGCCGAGGACGGCGGCCGGGTCGTCGACACCGGCAACGCCGACGTCGTCAGCCGGGTCGTGCACGAGCCGGTCGGCGTCTGCGGCCTGATCGCCCCGTGGAACTACCCGCTGCTCCAGGCCTCGTGGAAGGTCGCGCCGTGCCTGGCCGCCGGCAACACCTTCGTCCTCAAGCCCAGCGAGCTCACCCCGAGCACGTCGATCCACCTGATGCGGATCCTGGAGGAGGCGGGCCTGCCGAAGGGCGTCGGCAACCTCGTGCTCGGTGCCGGCTCCGAGGCGGGCGCACCGCTCGCCAGTGACCCGCGCGTCGACCTGGTCTCCTTCACCGGCGGGCTCCAGACCGGGCGCTCGATCATGGCCGCCGCCTCGACGACGGTGAAGAAGATCGCCCTCGAGCTCGGCGGCAAGAACCCCAACATCGTCTTCGCCGATGCCGACGTCGACGTGGCCCTCGACTACGCGCTCACCGCGGTGTTCCTGCACTCCGGCCAGGTCTGCTCAGCCGGCGCCCGCCTGGTCGTCGAGGAGTCGCTGCACGACAGGTTCGTCGACGCCCTCGTCGAGCGAGCCGCTGCCATCCGCCTCGGCGGACCCTTCGACGAGAAGGCCGAGACCGGCGCCCTCATCAGTGCGGCGCACCGCGAGAAGGTCGCGGCGTACGTCGCCGCCGGGGTCGCCGAGGGTGCCGTGGTCCGCTGCGGTGGCCAGGCCCCGGACGACCCAGCGCTGGCCGGCGGCTTCTACTACCTGCCGACCATCCTCGACGGCTGCACGAGCTCGATGACGGTGACCCAGGAGGAGTCCTTCGGGCCCGTACTCACCGTCGAGACGTTCAACGGCGAGGACGAGGCCGTGCGGATCGCGAACGACAGCCAGTACGGCCTGGCCGGTGCGGTCTGGACCCAGGACGCCGGCAAGGCCCAGCGGGTGGCGGCCAGACTGCGGATGGGCACCGTCTGGATCAACGACTACCACCCGTACGTCCCGCAGGCCGAGTGGGGCGGTTACAAGCAGTCCGGCATCGGCCGCGAGCTCGGCGAGCACGGCCTGGCGGAGTACCGCGAGACCAAGCACGTCTGGCACAACATCCGGCCCGCCGAGCAGCGCTGGTTCGACGGGAGCCGTCCGTGAGCCAGCAGTCAGCGGGGGCAACACCGCGGTACGACGTGGTGATCGTCGGCGGAGGCTCGGCCGGGTGCGCCCTGGCCAACCGGCTCTCCGCGGACCCCGGCACCAGCGTGCTGGTCCTCGAGGCCGGTCGCGCCGACTGGCGGATCGACCCGTTCATCCACATGCCGGCGGCGCTGCCCATCCCCATCGGCAACCGGCTCTACGACTGGAAGTACCAGACCGACCCGGAGCCCCACATGAACGGCCGCCGCATCGCGCACGCGCGCGGCAAGCTGCTCGGCGGCTCGTCCAGCATCAACGGGATGATCTTCCAGCGGGGCAACCCGATGGACTACGAACGCTGGGCGGCCCTGCCCGGCATGAAGGAGTGGGGCTACGCCCACTGCCTGCCGTACTTCAAGCGCATGGAGACCCGTCTCCTCGAGGACGGCACCGTCGGCGCGGACCAGTGGCGCGGCGGCGACGGGCCGCTGGTGCTCGAGCAGGGCCCGGCGAAGAACCCGCTCTTCGGGGCGTTCTTCGAGGCCGCGCAACAGGCGGGGTACCCGCTCACCGACGACGTGAACGGCTACCGCCAGGAGGGCTTCGGCCGCTTCGACCGCAACCTGCACCTCGGCCGCCGGCTGTCGGCCGCACGCGCCTACCTGCACCCCGTGCGGAAACGCACGAACCTCAGCGTCGAGACACGCTCGCTCGCCACCAGGGTCCGGTTCGAGGGCAAGCGCGCGGTCGGCGTCGACTACGTGCGGTCCGGACGGTCGCGCACGGTCGACGCCGGCACCGTGGTCCTCTGCGGCGGCGCCATCAACACCCCGCAGCTGCTGCAGCTCTCCGGCGTCGGCGACCAGCAGCACCTGGCCGAGGTGGGCATCCCGCTCGTGCACCACCTGCCCGGCGTCGGCGAGAACCTCCAGGACCACCTCGAGGTCTACATCCAGTACGCCTCCAAGCAGCCGGTCTCGATCGCGCCCGGCCTGCGCTGGCGGGCCCGCCCGATGATCGGCTACCAGTGGCTGTTCCACCGCCGCGGTCTGGGCGCCACCAACCACTTCGAGGGTGGCGGCTTCGCGCGCAGCAACGAGGACGTCGACTACCCCAACCTGATGTTCCACTTCCTGCCGGTCGCGATCCGGTACGACGGCACGTCGCCCACCAAGGGCCACGGCTACCAGGTGCACATCGGCCCGATGTACGCCGACACTCGTGGACGCATCCGGATCACCTCGCGGGACCCGAGGAAGCATCCCTCGATGGTGTTCAACTACCTCTCCACCCCGACGGACCGGCGGGAGTGGGTCGAGGCCGTCCGCGTGGCGCGCGACATCCTCAACCAGCCGGCCTTCGCGCCGTACAACGACGGCGAGCTCTCGCCCGGACCGTCCGTCGAGACCGACCAGGAGATCCTCGACTGGGTGCGCGCGGACGCCGAGACCGCGCTGCACCCGTCCTGTACAGCAGCCATGGGTGTCGACGAGATGTCCGTCGTCGACCCGGCGACCATGCGCGTGCACGGCCTCGAGGGCCTCTGCGTCGTCGACGCCTCGGTGTTCCCCTTCGTCACCAACGGCAACATCTACGCGCCCACGATGATGGTGGCCGAGAAGGCCGCCGACCTCATCGCCGGCAACACGCCTCTTCCCCCATCGGAGGCGCCGTGGTACCGCTACCGAGACGGCAGCCCGCTCCACCCGCCCGGCGACAGCCGCAACCCGGAGGTCAACTGATGACCAGTACGACGACCCAGCCCGCGTCCCAGCCCGCGTCCGGGGACACCTCGATCGGCGCCGACGAGGCCGCGGTCCATGTCGACGGGCTGTGGAAGATCTTCGGTCCCCGGGCCGACGCGATCATGAAGAGCCCCGAGGCGCAGCTCTCCCGCAAGGAGCTCCAGGAGAAGACCGGGCACGTCGTGGGCATCCGTGACGTCGGCTTCGACGTCGCCCCCGGAGAGGTGTTCGTCGTCATGGGCCTCTCCGGCTCCGGCAAGTCGACCCTCGTACGGTTGCTCACCCGGCTGATCGAGCCGACCGCCGGCACCGTGAAGCTGTTCGGCGAGGACATCACCGCGATGGCCGACAAGGCCCTGCTCGACACCCGGCGGCGCAAGGTCTCCATGGTCTTCCAGCACTTCGGGCTGCTTCCGCACCGCAAGGTCGTCGACAACATCGCGTTCGGCCTCGAGGTCCGCGGCGAGGCCAAGAGTGGCCGGCGCAACCGGGCCCAGGAGATGGTCGACCTGGTGGGCCTGTCCGGCTACGAGAACAACTTCCCCGACCAGCTCTCCGGCGGCATGCAGCAGCGCGTCGGCCTGGCGAGAGCGCTGGCGTCCGACCCCGACATCCTGATGTTCGACGAGCCGTTCTCCGCCCTCGACCCGCTGATCCGCCGCGACATGCAGAACGAGGTCATCCGGCTCCACCACGAGGTCGGCAAGACCATGGTCTTCATCACCCACGACCTGGCCGAGGCGCTCAAGCTGGGGGACCGGATCCTGATCATGAGGGACGGCGAGATCATCCAGATCGGCACGCCCGACGAGGTCGTCGCGGCCCCGGCCGACGAGTACGTCCGCGACTTCGTCAGCGACGTGCCGAAGTCGCACGTGCTGACTCTCAAGTGGGTGATGCGCGCGGAGCAGCCGGGCGAGGTGGACGCGAGCAGCCCGGTGCTCCAGGCCGGCCAGATCGTCCGCGACGCCGCCCGCGTCGTCATCGACCACCACGGACCCTGCCGCGTCCTCGACGGGGACAAGGTCGTCGGAGTGGTCGACGAGGAGGACATCCTGCGCGTCGTCGTCGCGGAGGAAGGCCTCCAGTGAGCACCGCGACCGTCGAGACCCCCGGGCCGGCGTCCGCGCCGAACCGGGTCGACAAGGAGCAGCAGCCGTACGTCGAGGTGCAGAAGCCTCGCCGCACCGGCATCAAGCTCCTCGCGCTCCTGGCCGTGTGGCTGGTCCTCTACGCCGTCTTCAAGGGCAAGATGACCAAGGCTCTGGGCCTGCAGGACACCAACTCGCTGCACCAGAAGCTCAACGACGCCCGCGACTGGGTGCAGCTCGACGGCAAGGACAACTGGTTCTTCGGCGGGGTGCTGGGCGCCATCGGCGACGCGCTCGACTCGATCGTGAAGTTCTTCCAGGAGCTGATCAGCATCCCGGCGTTCCCGCGCCCGGTGCCCGAGATCGGCTGGCTCGGCGTGGTCGCCGTCCTGGCCTGGGTGACCTACGCCATCGCCGGCCTGCGGTCCACGTTGCTGGTCACGGGGACGGTGCTGTTCTTCGGGGTCGTCGACCAGTGGACCAACAGCATGGACCTGCTCATCATCACCATGCTCAGCGTCGTCATCTGCATCCTGATCGGCCTCCCGATCGGCATCTGGATGGCGCGCAGCAAGGTCGCCTCGGGCGTGATCACCCCCGTGCTCGACGTGATGCAGACCTTCCCGCCCTTCTGCTACCTGGCGCCGCTGGCCCTGTTCTTCGGCATCGGACCGGCCTGCGCGATGGTGCTGACGATCATCTACGCGCTGCCGCCGGTCGTCCGGATCACCGAGCACGGCATCCGGTCGGTCGCTCCGACGACCATCGAGGCTGCCCGGTCGCTCGGCCTCACCAAGCAGCAGATGCTGCGCCAGGTGCAGCTGCCGATGGCCAAGCGGACGATCGTGGTCGGCATCAACCAGTGCACGATGGCGGCGCTCTCGATGGCGACGATCGCGGCCCTGGTCAACGGTCCCGGCCTCGGCAAGCAGGTCGTCTCGGCGCTCCAGACGCTCAACGTCGGAGTCGCGTCGGTGGCCTCGCTGTGCATCGTGCTGATGGCGATCATGCTCGACCGCACGACGACCGCAGCCAGCGAGCGCGGTCAGGGTCGCAGCAACGTCGGGTCGGCGAGCGGCATGGGCGTGATGCTGACCGGTGTCGTGCTCGAGCGGCTGCCCCGGTGGGCGACCGAGGACGCCGGTCGCGGCCAGAAGCTGCCCCGGGTCACGGCGGCCGGGCGCGGGCTCCTGCTGGCCCTCCTGTTCGTGCCGGCGGCGATCTGCCTCTTCCTCTCCCGCCAACAGCTCAACC
Source organism: uncultured Actinomycetota bacterium (assembly GCA_963728555.1). Taxonomy (GTDB): domain Bacteria; phylum Actinomycetota; class Actinomycetes; order Propionibacteriales; family Nocardioidaceae; genus Nocardioides. The sequence continues at coordinate 128,155 of CAVSKP010000005.1, read as the reverse complement.
TCGCGGTGTTCCCCGACGTCAGCGACACCCCTGTCCTGAAGTGGATCAGCGGGGCGCAGCTGGCCAAGGGGATCAACGACTTCACCGACTGGCTGGTCAGCGGCGTCGACACCTACACCATCTGGATCAAGGACCACATCACGATGTGGCTCATCGACCCGCTGCAGTCCCTCCTCTCGGACTCCCCCTGGTGGCTGATGGCCCTGGTGCTGCTCGCCGTCGCCTACCTGCTCGGCGGCTGGCAGCCGACCGCTTACACCCTCGCGTGCGAGGTCATCATCTACTTCACGGGTGTCTGGAACGACACGATGGTGACCCTGGCGATGACGCTGATCGCGACCGTCATGACCATGCTCGTGGCGGTCGTGCTCGGCGTCGCGATGGGCCGTGGCCGCAAGGCGGATCTGGTCATCCGACCATTCCTGGACGCGTTCCAGGTCATCCCGCCCTTCGTCTACCTGGTGCCTGCCCTGGCGTTGTTCGGTGCCGGCCGGTTCACGGCCATCGTGGCGGCGATGGCCTACTCCGTCCCCATCGCGACCAAGCTGGTCGCCGACGGCGTCCGCGGCGTCTCGCCCACCACGGTCGAGGCTGTCCGCTCCACCGGCAGCACGCGTTGGCAGATGATCGCCAAGGTCCAGCTGCCGATGGCGCGCGAGTCGCTCGTCCTGGCGACCAACCAGGGCCTCCTCTACGTGCTGTCGATGGTCGTCATCGGCGGCATGGTCGGCGGCGGCAGCCTCGGGTACATCGTCGTCTCCGGCTTCTCGCAGGACCAGCTGTTCGGCAAGGGCCTCGCGGCCGGCGTCGCGATCGCTGCGCTCGGCGTGATGCTCGACCGGATCGCCCGGTACGCGGCGGCGCGCTACGGCCGCTGACACCAGCACGGACCACCAGCACAGACAACCAGGCACAAGCAACCAGTACTGGGCACCACCAACTGAAGGCTTCCTCCGCGACTGTCGCGGAGGTGGAGAAGGGAACAGACACCCATGGCACGACGACCACGCCGTACCCAATCCGTCGTACTCGCCGCGGTCGCGGCCCTGGGCTTGAGCCTGGGCCTCGCCGCGTGTGGCGGGGGCGGCATCGAGGACAACAGCACGGCCACCGGCGACAACGGCGAGTCCTGCGGCGACCTGAGGATCGCGGTGAACCCGTGGACCGGCTACGTCTCCAACGCCCACGTCATCGGACAGGTGGCCGCGGAGAAGCTCGGCTGCAACGTCACCTACTCCGACGTGAAGGAGGAGGTCGGCTGGCAGGGCATGGCCGACGGCTCCCTCGACACCATCGTCGAGAACTGGGGCCACCCCGACCTGGTGAAGAAGTACATCGACGATGCCGGGACCGTCGAGGACGCCGGGCTGACCGGCAACGACGGCATCATCGGCTGGTACGTCCCGCCGTGGATGGCCGAGAAGTACCCCGACATCACCAACTGGGAGAACCTCAACAAGTACGCCGACCTGTTCAAGACCTCGGAGTCCGGTGGCAAGGGCCAGCTGCTCGACGGCGACCCCTCCTACGTCACCAACGACGAGGCCCTGGTGAAGAACCTCGACCTCAACTACCAGGTCGTGGTCGGCGGCAGCGAGGCGGCGCTCATCCAGAGCTTCCGCTCCGCGGAGGAGAACAAGACCCCGCTGCTCGCCTACTTCTACGAGCCTCAGTGGTTCTTCGACGAGCTGGCGCTGGTGCACATCGACCTGCCGCCCTACACCGAGGGCTGCGACGCCGACCCGGCCAAGGTCGCGTGCGACTACCCGCCGTACGCGCTCAACAAGCTGATCTCGACCAAGTTCGCGGACTCCGGCTCGCCGGCCGTGGACCTGATCAAGAACTTCACCTGGACCAACGAGGACCAGAACCTCGTCTCGAAGTACATCGCCGAGGACGGCATGGACCCCGACGACGCGGCGCAGAAGTGGATCGACGACAACCCCGACAAGGTCGACGCCTGGTTGTCCTGACCTCGACCGTCGGACGACGCGGACGACCCGTGCCGGTGCACTTGACCGGCGCGGGTCGTCGCGTCACACTTCAGACCTGTTCCCTATAGCGCAATGCATTGCATGATACGCAACAAGGAGTTCCCGTGGCAGACGTCCCCGCATCGGCCCGCTGCGTCGTCATCGGCGCCGGCATCGTCGGCAACAGCCTGGTCCACCACCTGGCCAAGCTCGGCTGGACCGACATCGTCCAGATCGACCAGGGGCCGCTGCCCAACCCGGGCGGCTCGACGGGTCACGCGTCGAACTTCATCTTCCTGACCGACCACTCCCGCGAGATCACCGACCTCACCCTCGACTCCGTCGAGCAGTACAAGGAGCTCGGCGTCTTCACCCAGTGCGGCGGCTTCGAGGTCGCGCGCACCGAGGAGCGGATGGAGGAGCTGCGCCGCAGGATGTCCTCCGCCAAGGCCTGGGGCATCGAGGCCGAGCTGGTCTCGCCGGAGTTCGTCAAGGAGAAGGTCCCCTTCATCGAGGAGGACCAGATCATCGGCGCCTTCTGGCAGCCCGGCGTCGGCGTCGTCGACTCCCTGCGCGCCGGCACGATCATGCGTGACGGCGCCGTTGCGGCCGGTGCCCTGACGACGGTGCCGAACGTCGAGGTGCTCGGCCTGGACGTCGAGGACGGCCGCATCAGGCGGGTGCGCACCGACAAGGGCGACATCGAGGCGGAGTACGTCGTCATCGCCTGCGGCGTGTGGAGCCCGAAGATCGGCGACATGGCCGGCGTGAGCATCCCGCTGACCCCTGCGGTGCACCAGATGATCAGCGTCGGCCCCTGCCCGCAGCTGGCCGGCGGCACCGGTGAGATCAACTTCCCGATCGTCCGCGACATGGACACGTTCTGCTACGAGCGCCAGCACGGCGCCGACATGGAGGTCGGCTCCTACGCCCACCGCGCGATCCTCATGGAGCCCGAGGACATCCCGACCATCGAGCAGTCCAAGCTCTCCCCGACCGAGCTGCCCTTCACCGAGGAGGACTTCGACCCGCAGCTGGAGCAGGCCTTCGAGCTGATGCCGGAGCTGCTCGGCGCGGAGGGCGCGGAGATCCGCTACGCCATCAACGGCCTGCTGTCCCTGACCTCCGACGGCTCGCCGATCCTGGGCGAGTCGCACGTGAAGGGCCTCTGGACCGCCGCAGCGGTCTGGATCAAGGAGGGTCCGGGCGTCGGTCGCGCTGTCGCCGAGTGGATGACCCACGGCCACTCCGAGATCGACGTCGCGCACAGCGACATCGCGCGGTTCCACCCGCACATGCTGCGCCGCGAGCACACCCGCCTGCGCACCACCGAGTCGTTCATCAAGACCTACGGCATCGTGCACCCGTCCGAGCAGTACGAGTCGGACCGCCCGCAGCGGAAGTCCCCGATGTACGACCAGCAGGCGAAGCTCGGCGCCGTCTTCTTCGAGACCGCCGGCTGGGAGCGCCCGTTCTGGTACGAGTCGAACGCCGGCCTCGTCGAGAAGTACGGCGACGCCGTGATGCCGCGCGAGCACGAGTGGGACTCGCGCTGGTGGAGCCCGATCATCAACGCCGAGCACCTGGCGATGCGCGAGAACGCCGGGGTGATCGACCTGTCGGCGTTCCAGATCCTCGACATCGAGGGTCCCGGCGCGCTCGACACCGTGCAGCGCACCTGCGTGGCGCAGTGCGACGTCGCGGTCGGCAAGGTCATCTACACCCCGGTGCTCGACCCCAAGGGCGGCTTCCTCTCCGACCTCACGGTCATGCGTCTGGGCGACAACCACTTCCGCGTGGTCACCGGTGGCGCGCACGGCATGGCCGACCGCCACACCTTCACCGCGCAGCTGCCCGAGGACGGGAACACGACCCTCACGGACCGGACCGACGAGATCTCCACGATCGGCCTGTGGGGTCCGAAGGCCCGCGACATCCTCGCCTCGCTCACGTCCGACGACGTGAGCGGCGAGGGCTTCGGGATGCTGTCGTGCCGCGAGATCACCGTGAACGGGATCCAGGTCCTGGCGTCGCGCATCTCCTACGTCGGCGAGCTCGGCTGGGAGCTGTACGTCGCAATGGACGACGCGGCCGCCCTCTGGGAGGCCCTGCTCGCGGCCGGTTCGGACCAGGGCGTCGTCCCCGTCGGCATCGGTGTCTACGGCACGACCGGTCGCATCGAGAAGGGCTACCGCGCGTACGGCGCCGAGCTCGACGCCGAGCGCAGCATCGTCGAAGCCGGCATGCAGCGGCCCAAGGTCAAGGCCGCCGACTTCGTCGGCCGGGAGGCCTACCTGGCCCAGCGCGAGGCGGTCCCTCAGACCGTGCTCTGCACCATGACGGTCGACGACCACACGTCTGCTTCGGGCACCAAGCGCTACATGCTCGGCGGCGAGCCGATCCTCACCCGCGACGGCGGCACGCTGACCGACGGCCACGGCCACCACCCGTACGTCACCAGCGCCGGCTCCGCGCCGTCGCTGGGCAAGCACGTGCTGCTGGCCTACCTGCCCGTCGAGGAAGCCCGGATCGGCAACGAGCTCGCCGTGTCGTACATGGAGGAGCTCTACCCCGTCACGGTCGGATCGGTCGACGCCACCAGCCTGTTCGACCCCGAGAACGAGCGGATGCGCTGATGGCCGACGGGCTCGGGGTGCTCGTCTGCGTGAAGCGGGTGCCCGACAGCACCGAGGAGGTCGTGCTCAGCGCGGACGGCCAGTCCGTCGACGGGCGAGCGTCGGGCTTCACGATGAGTGCGCACGAGGAGTGCGCGGTGGAGCTGGCCGTGCAGATCGCGGCCGGAGGTGGCGAGGCGGCGGTGCTGACGATCGGGGACGCGGACGCCGTGGAGCAGCTGCGCAACGCTCTCGCCGTCGGCTGCACGGCCGCCACCCACGTGGTGAGCGACCAGCAGCGGCTCGGCCCGGTCGACGTGGCCCGCGAGATCGCGGCGGTCGTCCGCGACCACGAGGCCGAGGGACGTACTCACGACCTGCTGCTCCTGGGCAACGACGCCGCGGACAGCGGCGACTTCCAGGTCGGCATCCGCCTCGCCTACGAGCTGGGCCGGCCGGTGGTCAACGGAGCGAAGACCGTGATGGTCGAGGACTCTCCCGAGGGTCCCGTCGCCGTCGCGGTCGGTGAGGGCCCGGACGGCCAGGAGACCTACCGCGTCCCGCTCCCCGCCGTGGTGACCGTCCGCGAGGGTGGCGTGGAGCCGAGGTACCCCTCGGTGCCGGGACGCCTGAAGGCCAAGAAGGTGGCGATCGAGGAGCGTTCGCCGGTCTCGGAGCCGACCGGCCCCGGGCGGGTCCGGATCGTGCTCCCGCCCCCCGCGCCGAGCTCCGTGCAGATCCTGGGCGAGGGCCCGGAGGCCGCGTCTGCGGTCGTCGACCTCTTCGAGAAGCTGGGGGTGTTGTCGAAATGATCCTTGCCCTCGTCGAGACAGATCTCGAGGGAGCCGCCGTCGAGGTGTCGCTCGAGGCCGTCACCTTCGCGCGCGACCTGTCGGCCGCCGGCAACGGCGTCCCCGTGGACGCGGTCGTCATCGGACCCGTCTCCGAAGACCTGCGCGTCGAGCTGGCGGCGCACGGCGTCCGCACAGTGCACCAGGTCGGCGGCGACGGCGTGGCGGCGTACTCCGGCGCCGGCTGGGCCTCCGCCATCCAGGGGGTGCGGGAGAAGGCCGGGTCGGTCGTGGTGATGGCCGCGGGCACCGACCGCGGCAACGAGCTGATGGCCCACGTCGCCGCCCGTTCGGGGGCGTCGATGGCCGCGAACGTGCTGTCGTTCTCCGGCCTCGCGCCCTTCGTGGTGACCCGCCAGGTCGTCGGCGGCGCGGCCATGGAGGAGATGAAGCTGCACGAGCGGCCGGCCGTCTTCACGGTCGCCGGCCACGCGGTCGAGGCCAAGCCGGCGGACGTGAGTGGTGCCGGCGAGCTCGTGGAGCACGCGCCGGCGATCGCGCCCGAGGACCTCGTCGCGCGGGTCGTGTCGACCGAGCAGCCCGAGGCGGACGAGTCCGGCGCGCTGACGTCGGCCCGGGTCGTCGTCGGCGCCGGTCGCGGCGTCGGCGGGGCGGAGAAGTTCGACGACGTGCTCGAGCTGACCGAGCTGATGGGCGCGGCGCTCGGCGTCTCGCGGGTCGTGACCAGCGCGGGCTGGCGCCCGCACCACGAGCAGGTCGGCCAGACCGGTAGCCGGATCTCTCCGGAGCTCTACATCCCGTGCGGCATCAGCGGCGCCATCCAGCACTGGGCGGGCTGCTCGTCGGCGAAGAACATCCTGGCGATCAACTCCGACGCCGAGGCGCCGATGGTGACGCGGGCGACGTACGCCGTGATCGGCGACCTGCACGAGATCGTGCCGGCCATCAACGCCGAGCTCCGCAAACGGGGCTACGGGAGCTGACGGCGCCTCAGGGGGCGGCGTTCACGTGCACGATCGCGGGCGGGGAGCTGTAGTACGGGTCGGTCGCCACCACCTCGACCCGGTACGTGCCCTCCTGCGGGACGCTCAGCTCCCCTGACCACGGTGCGGCGTAGTCGGTGTCGTAGGCGGCGATGTCGTTCGCGCTGTCGAAGACCACGAACGACACCGACTCGACCGGCCCGGACGCCGGGTTGGGAGTGACGGTCGCGGTGACCGTGAAGTCGAGGAGCACGCTCGCGCCCTCGGCGGGCGAGTCGATGTGCACGGTCGGAGGGGCGTCCACGAAGGTGACGGCCGTTGTCGCGCGACCCTCGTTGCCGTCCTTGTCCCTGGCCGTGACGGTGATCGTATGCGCCCCTGAGGTGACCTCGAGGTCGGCGGCCCACGGTGCGGCGGCATCCTGCTCGCACGTGTAACTGTCGAGACACACGCTCACCGAGCTCACGGGCGTGCCGCTGAGAGGGTCGGGTTGCGCGTCGACGGCCACGTGGACGACCGGCCCGGGCAGGATCGAGCCGGGCGCGGGCGAGACGATCGTGACCACGGGTGCGGGCACGTGCGCGTCCACCTTGGCTGACTCCGCGGAGGCCCCGACCTGGTTGACCGCACGCAGCGTCCACTGCTTGGCGGCGCCGCCGGAGTAGCTCACCGTGAGGTGCGTGAGCTGCCCACCGGTGGCCCGGACGAAGACGGTCTTGCCGCCGGGGAAGCGAGTGGCCAGGTAGCCGAGCACGACCTGCCCGTTGTCGCTCCCGCCCGGCTGGAGGGTCAGCTCGACCTGGCCCTGGGAGGCCGTCGGTGCGACCGCCGACACCAGCGTCGGCGCGTCGGGGGCCCGGGCAGACTTGCCGAACGTCACCCGCACCCGCGCACCCGAGGCGTCCTGGGAGAGCAGTGTGATGCGGACCCGCTGGGGCGTGGTGAAGCTGCTGCCGACCGGCAGCGTGGCGTTGACGTAGTCGGGGTCGGGGTAGAAGAGCTGTCCGTCGGGGTTGCCGGGGGCCGCGTCGAGCAGCTGGAGCGACTTCCTGCCGGTGTCCAGACGGATCTGCAGGCCCGGCGTTCCCGTGATCGCGAAAGAGCCCGGCTCCTTGGCGCTGGCGACGTCGGTGGTGTGGTACTCCAGCCAGTACGACGCCTTGCCGGACGCCTGCACCTGGAGTCCCTGGACCCCGTTGCCGGAGTGCTCGGCGTCCCGGAGCGTCCACGTGCCGGACTTCCTCGTGGTCGCGACCTTCCCGGCCCAGCCGAGCCGTCGCAGCACCGCCACGGAGTACGGCCGGGTGCTGATGCCCATGGCGTCCCACAGGTCGCCGTACTCCTCGCCGACGCACTTGCCGCCCTTGGTGACCTGCGTGACCCGGAGCTTGCCGGCCGTGCAGATCAGGGCGTTGGCGTGGTCGAGGCCGAGGTTGTGACCGAGCTCGTGGGTGAGCACGTCGAGGTGCGGCAGGCGTTCCTTGATCCACGTCACCCGCCCGGGCATCTCGCCCAGCGAGTTGGTGCCGCACTGCGGCATCACGAGCATGAACCGGTTGAAGCCACCGGCCCCGATCCCGTGGGACCGCGCGGCCGCGACCGCGCGTTGGGTCGAGCCACGGGTGTCCACGCAGTTGCTTCCGGCGCCGCCGACGCGCAGCCACGGGGTCACCTTGCTGGTGACGTGCTGCCGGCCGCGAGAGGTGCGCTTGAACCACGCGGCGGTGTCCTTCATCAGCCCCTTCATCTGTCCGGTGTCCGGGAACTTCGGGGGTGACGACGACCAGAAGACGCGCAAGACCAGGATGTGAACGCGGCTCGGTACGCCGACCCTGCGGGCCTGGACGGTCGGCAGCCCGCGGTAGTCGGCGGGCGGCACGGTGTCGTCGGACCCGGTGCCCATCGAGCGGGCGGCCAGGTGGTGAGGGACCCGCGGCGCTGCCGTGCGCGCGACGGCGTACGTCGGGTGCGTCGCCACGAGTCCCGCGGGCGCGGGCGCAGGCGACGCGGCGACCGCGGGTGCGCCGCCCAGCAGGAGCAGGGCCACGACGACCCCCGTCACACGTGTCACGAGAGTCCCCCCACCTCGAGCAACGTTGCGTCATCGTGGGGCTTGGGGCACTGGTGGCGCAAGCCCTCCCCAGGTGATCTCGCGGACCGGTCGAGACCGGTCAGGTCAGCCGGAAGACCCGCGACTCCCACGGGGCGAGCGGGTCCTTCGGTGTCGGATCGGTGCCGGGCACCGACCCGACGAGCAGCTCGGCGCCGTTCCACGATGCCTCCCCGGCCAGGTCGGCGACCACGCCGGCCGCGTCGGAGAGGTTGGCGACCACCAGCAGCCGCGCACCCTCGTGCTCGCGCAGGTAGGCGTAGACCTGCTCGTCGTCGGGCAGCAGCATCCGGAACGTCCCGTGCCCGACCACGGGCTCGTCGTGCCGGAGTGCGATCAGCCGGCGGTAGTGCGAGAACACGGAGTCCGGGTCGTCGACCTGCGACGCGGCGTTGATGGTCGCGACGTCGGGGTGGACGTCGAGCCACGGCGTACCCGTCGTGAAACCGCCGCAGGGGGAGCCGTCCCACGGCATCGGCACCCGCGCGTTGTCGCGGCCCTTGGCCGACAGCGCCGCCATCACGATGGCCGGGTCCTGCCCGGCGGCCACGGCTCCGGCGTAGTGGTTGAGCGACTCGATGTCGCGCAGCTGGTCGATGCGGGTGTACCCGGCGTTCGGCAGGCCGAGCTCGTCGCCCTCGAAGACGTACGGCGTCCCGCGGTGCAGGTGCAGCACCGTCGCGAGCGCCTTGGCCGACTGCTCACGATGCTCGGGGGCGTCGTTCCCGAACCTGCTGACGCAGCGCGGCTGGTCGTGGTTGCCGAGGTACAGGCTGTTCCAGCCCTTCTCGGCCAGGCCCTCCTGCCAGCGGCCGAGCGAGCGCTTCAGGTCGAGCATTGTCATCGGCACGATGTCCCACTTGCCGCGCGGGCCCGAGTCCAGGTCCACGTGCTCGAACTGGAAGACCATGTCGACCTCACCTCGGGCCGGGTCGGTGTAGAGGACCGCCTGCTCGATCGGTGTCGCCGGCGTCTCGCCGACGTTCAGCAGTCCGGCCGGCCGGTGCGCGAAGACCTCGCGGTGCATCTCCTGCAGGAACTCGTGGATGCGCGGGCCGTTGACGACCAGAGGCGTGGTGTCGCCGTACTTGGTGGTGTCGACGACCCCGGCCCCGATCGGGTGGCGCTCGAGCCGGCCGTCGGGGAGCTCACCCTCGACGAGCACCTTGGACAGCAGGCAGATGACGTCCATGCGGAACCCGTCGACCCCCCGGTCGAGCCACCAGTTCATCATCGCGTAGACGGCCCGCCGGACGTCCGGGTTCTCCCAGTTGAGGTCGGGCTGCTCGGGGGCGAACAGGTGCAGGTAGTACTCGCCGGTGGTCGCGTCGTAGGTCCACGCCGGCCCCGAGAACGCCGAGCCCCAGTTCGTCGGCTCGGCCCCCGGCGTACCCGGCTCGAAGCCTTCGCGCGGCGGCCGCCACCAGTACCAGTCGCGCTTGGGGTTGTCCTTCGACGACCGCGACTCCTGGAACCATGCGTGCGCCGAGCTGGTGTGGTTGACGACCAGGTCCATCACCAGCTTCATCCCGCGCTCGTGGAGCTCGGCGATGAGCCGGTCGAGGTCCGCGAGGCTTCCGAACAGCGGGTCGACGTCCTGGTAGTCGCTGATGTCGTAGCCGTTGTCGGCCATCGGGCTCGTGTAGACCGGGCTCAGCCAGACCACGTCCACGCCGAGACGTTCCAGGTGGTCCAGCCGCGCGATGATCCCGCCCAGGTCCCCGACGCCGTCCCCGTCGCTGTCCGCGAAGCTGCGCGGGTACACCTGGTAGACGACGGCCGACTTCCACCAATCGCGTTCGGTCACGCGGTCAGTCTTGCGGATGCCGAGGGGCGGTCCGGTCACCGAACACTCTCGCGCCCGCCGCCCGGGTCCACCCCGCTCGAGTCCCGGGCCTCCGGTGAGCCTGGCACCGTTTCGGTCCAGCAGGCGGTGCCCAGCTCACCGCCGCCCCGACCCGTACGAGAAGCAGACTCAGCGCGGCACCCGCACCAGCAGCCGCCCGTGGACGCAGTGCATCCGCAGCTCCCGGCCCGGCCCGATGGAGTCACCGTCGAGCTGGCGAGGGGTGTCGGAGGAGGCCCGGACGACGATGGTCTGACCCGTGAGCCGGCCGATGGTCTCATCCACCCGCCGACCCTTGCTGAGCACCCGGGCGACCAGCGGGAGCCACGAGAGGAAGCGCTTCGGGAAGAGCATCACGACGTCGAGGACGCCGTCGTCGATGGCGGCGTCGGGCAGCAGGGGCATGCCGGCCTGGAGGAAGCCGACGTTGCCGACGACGACCGTGCGGGCCCGGTACGTCGCGAACTCGCCGCCGTCGACCGAGATCTCGACCTTGACCACCGGCGACATGAGCGCCTTGACGCCGGAGAGCACGTAGGCGATCCAGCCGACCCGGCGCTTGATGTCCTCGTTGACGCCCTCCATGATCGCGGCGTCCAGGCCCATGCCGGCCATCACCATGAAGTGGGTGTCCTCGAAGCCGTCGCCGCTGACCTCGACCAGGTCGATCGCGCGGTCCTGGCCGTTGAGGGCCACGTCGATCGCGGACCGCAGGAACAGCGGGATCTCGAGGTTGCGGGCGAGCAGGTTGCCCGTACCTGCCGGCACGATGCCCACGGGGATGCCCGTGCCCGCGAGCTCGGCGCACACCTCGCGCACGGTGCCGTCGCCGCCGCAGACCATCACCAGGTCGGCGCCGGACACGGCGGCGGACTCGGCCATGCCGGCGCCCGGGTCCTCGACCGTCGTGTAGAGCCAGGTCGGCGAGGACCAGCCCGACTCGTTCGCCATCGCGGTCACGATCGAGCGGAACTGGGCGACGTCCTCGACCTTGCTGGGGTTGAGGACGACGGCGAGCTGGCGGTTGCCGGGGATGGCCTCGTGCAGCGGCGCGGCGTTGGCGGCGTGGCTGCGCGGCAGCGGGTTGAAGACGGCCAGCCAGAACAGCGCCATCCCGACGGCGAGCAGCGTCCCCCCGATCACGTCGGTAGGGAAGTGCCGACCGAGCAGGACGCGGTCGGCCCAGATGAGCAGCACCTCCAGGCCCGCCAGGGCGTACACCAGTCGGCGCACCTGGGACCGGCGGATGAGCATCGCGGCCAGCACGCAGATGACCGCCATCAGGGCGGCGTTGATGGAGGTGTGGCCGGACGGGTACGAACGGCTGATGATCCGGTGGAGGTTGTCCTGCCACTCCGGGCGGTCCCGTCCGATGAGGACCTTCACCCAGGTCGTCAGCCCCCAGGTCGAGAGCACCACGAGCGCGGCGTACACCGCGGCCCGTCGGTGACGGCGGACCAGCATCAGCACCATCACGACCAGCGTCGCGATGAGCACGGGTCCGCTGTTGAACCAGGTCTCGACGAACCTCAGGAACGACATCAGGGTGCCGTGCCCGTCGGCCCATTCCTCGAGCCGTCGGCCCCAGTCGTCCACTTCGCCCAACGGGGCCCGGTCCCCGGTGACCGCCCACGCCAGCGCCGCGAACAGCGCGAGACACAACCCTGCCCAGGACAGGGTGATCACGCGGGGACGGTCCAGCACGCGCCGGATGATAGCCGGGAGCGCGCGGGCGGACGCTCATCCTCACGGGCCATCTCATGTGCGGTGCCGCACGCCCCGCCGATAGCCTCGTGTTCATGATCGACCCCCGTCTCCTCCGCGAGGAACCCGACCGCGTCCGCGCCGCCCAGGCCAAGCGCGGCCTGTCCGACGAGGTGGTCGACCGGGCGATCTCCGCCGACGAGACGAGGCGGTCGGCGATTGCGGAGTTCGAGCGGCTGCGCGGTGAGCAGAAGACGCTCGGCAAGCAGATCCCGCAGGCTCAGGGTGAGGAGAAGGCCGCTCTGCTCGAGCAGACCAAGGAGCTCGCGTCCAGGGTCAAGGCCGCCGAGGCCGCCCAGACCGAGGCCGAGGAGCAGTGGCGCTCGACGCTGATGGAGATCCCGAACGTCGCGGCCGACGAGTCGCCGGCCGGCGGCGAGGAGGACTACCGCGTGATCGAGACGATCGGCACGAAGCCGGAGTTCGACTTCGAGCCTCGCGACCACGTCGAGCTCGGCCGGATGCTCGGCGCCATCGACCTCGAGCGCGGCGCCAAGGTCTCGGGCAGCCGCTTCTACTTCCTCACCGGCATCGGCGCGCAGCTCGAGCTGGCGCTGGTGAACATGGCGATGGACCAGGCCCGCAACACGGGCTTCACGCAGATGATCGCGCCGTCACTGGTCAAGCCTCGCGCCATGGAGGGCACCGGCTTCCTCGGCCAGGCGGCCGACGACGTCTACCGGATCGAGGGCCAGGACCTGTACCTCGTCGGTACGTCGGAAGTCCCGCTGGCGGCCTACCACTCCGACGAGATCCTCGACGTCGGCGCGTTCCCGCTCCGGTACGCCGCGTTCTCGCCGTGCTTCCGCAAGGAGGCCGGCTCGCACGGCAAGGACACCCGCGGCATCTTCCGGGTGCACTGGTTCGACAAGGTCGAGATGTTCGTCTACACGACCGTCGAGGACTCATTCGCCGAGCACCAGCGGTTGCTGGCGTGGGAGAAGGAGTTCCTCGACAAGCTCGAGCTCCACTACCGCGTCATCGACGTCGCCGCCGGCGACCTCGGCCTGTCGGCGCAGCGGAAGTTCGACTGCGAGGCGTGGATCGCCTCGCAGGGCCGCTACCGCGAGCTGACCTCCACCTCGAACTGCACCGACTTCCAGACCCGCCGGCTCGACACCCGTGGCCGGGCCGCCGACGGCACCGTGGGCCCGGTCGCCACCCTCAACGGCACGCTCTGCTCGACCAACCGCCCGATCATCGCGCTGCTCGAGACCCACCAGCAGGGCGACGGATCGGTCAGGGTGCCGCAGGCCCTGCAGCCCTACCTCGGGGGGCTGGACGTCATCAAGCCACTCACGTGACCCCGTCGAACGGCTGGCAGCCCCGGCTCGTCGCCCTGGACATCGACGGCACGCTGCTGTCGTGGGTCGACGGCCAGGGCACGACCTACGAAGAGGTCCCGCACGCCGTCCGCGACGCCGTACGGCGCGTGCACGACGCCGGCGCCCACGTCGTGCTCGCCAGTGGCCGGTCGCCGCACGGCATGGTCCCGATGGCGGACCTGCTAGCCCTTCCCGGGACGGACACCGACCCGCTGTGGGTGGTCGCGTCGAACGGCGCCGTGGTCTTCCGCTACCCGCCCATCGAGGTGGTCCACGAGGAGACCTTCGACGCCCGTCCGGCGGTGGAGGCGATCCTTCGGGAGCACCCCGGCGTGCTGGTGGCGGTGGAGGAGCGCGGCATCGGCTACCGCGTGAACCGCCCGTTCCCCTTCGGTGAGCTGTCGGGCGAGATGGTCATCACCGAGGTGGCCGACCTGGTGGCCGACAAGGTCAGCCGGGTGATCATCCGCGACCCCGACTCGACCGCGGAGGACTTCCTCGACCTGGCGCGCCGACTCGGCCTGCACGGCACCGACTACGTCGTCGGCTGGACCGCCTGGCTCGACCTCGCCCCGGTCGGCGTCAGCAAGGCGTCGGGGCTGGCTCACGTCGCCCAACGGCTCGGCGTCGACGCCGCCGACGTGCTGGCCATCGGCGACGGCCGCAACGACATCGAGATGCTGCGCTGGGCCGGCCGCGGCGTCGCCATGGGCCAGGCCGTCGAGGACGTCCGCGCGGCGGCCGACGACGTCACCGGCACGGTGTACGACGGCGGTGCGGCCGTCGAGATCGGGCGTTGGTTCCCCGCGTGACGCTGCCCCGCCTGGTCGCGACCGACCTCGACGGCACGCTGCTGCGCACGGACGGCACCGTGTCGGCCTACACCGAGCGGGTGCTCGGCACCCTCGACGACCGCGGCGTTCCGGTCGTGATCGTGACCGCGCGGCCGCTGCGGTGGATGGACGACCTGTGGCACCTGGTCGGCAGCCACGCCATGGCGATCGTGAGCAACGGCGGCATCTGGTACGACGCGGCCGGACGCCACGTGCGCCGGCTCGTCGGCATCGACGCGGAGGTCGGCCTGGCGCTGTGCGCGGCCATCGAGCGGGCGGTGCCCGGGGCGGCGTTCGCCATCGAGACGCTGTCGGGGATCAGGCGCGACGAGCGGTTCGTGGAGCCGACGCACGTGCCGGAGGGCAGCCCGGTCGGGCCCGCTCGCGGAGCTGTGGGACGAGCCGGCGGTCAAGCTGATGGTGCGTCACGAGGCGATGACCGACCCGGTGGCGTTCCGGGAGGCCGTGGTCGCGGCCGTCGGCGACGACGCCGTGGCCACCTGGTCCGGGGAGCGACTCGTCGAGATCTCCGCCCTCGGCGTGACCAAGGCCGCGACGCTGTCGCTCGTGGCGGACGAGCTGGCGGTCGACGCGACCGACGTGATCGCCTTCGGGGACATGCCGAACGACCTGCCGATGCTCGAGTGGGCCGGCACGTCGTACGCCATGGCCAACGCCGACCCGCTGGTCCTCGACGCAGCCGACCACGTGGCCCCGAGCAACGACGACGACGGCGTGGCGCGCGTGCTGACCGAGGTTTTCGGGCTTGTGGTCGAATAGCGGCATGCAGTCCCCCCTGCGCCGTCTGCTCGTGGTCCTGGTCCTGGGCCTGACGACCGTGGTGGTCGCCGAGGCGCCGGCGCACGCGGCCTGCACCTGCGAGTCCCTCAGCCTGCCGAAGAAGGTCAGCAAGGCGGACGGGGTGTTCTCCGGGACCGTGTCGATGGCATCCGGGCCGACCACGGCGGGCAAGCGGCAGATCATGTCGTACGACGTCAAGGTCGACCGCGTCTACAAGGGCGACATCTCCTCACTCACCGTGACGGTGAAGTCCGACGCGGACGAGTCCAGGTGCGGTCTGACGGGGATGACCGCCGAGAACCGCTACTTGTTCTTCGTCCGCGCCCAGGACCCGAACCTGCTCGCGAACTCCTGCGGCGGCACCGGCCCGGCCACCAGTGCGCGTACGCAGCGGATCGTCGCGCTGCTCGGCGCCGGCACCACGCCCGTCCGGCCGTCGCCGGAGAAGGCGACGTTCGACCGGGTCGCCAACGCCGAGCCCGCGTCCCTGACCCGGCTCGCCGCCCCCGGTGCGGCGGCGTTGCTGGTCGGGCTGCTCGGCCTGATGGTCTTCGGCGCCCTGGGTCGCTCCCGCCGCGCCTGAACACCGATTCGTCAGAGATCTCCCCGCTCGCGAGACCCGCAGGACCGCTGACGAATCGGGGGTGCGGGCTCAGAGGTACATGCCGCCCGTACCCGGGCCCTGCTGGTCCGACTCCTCCTGGCCCGGCTGACCGGGCTGTCCGTCGGACCCGCCCGGCTGACCGGCGATCTGTACGCCGGGTGGCAGTGCCCGGCGGATCTGCTCGAACTGGGCCCGCGCCGCCATCTGCTGGGCGTAGATCGCGGTCTGGATGCCATGGAACAGGCCCTCGAGCCAGCCGACGAGCTGGGCCTGCGAGATGCGGAGCTCCGCGTCGGTCGGCGCCTCGGAGCCGGTGAACGGCAGCGTCAGCCGCTCCAGCTCCTCGACCAGCTCGGGGGCGAGGCCCGACTCGAGCTCCTTGATCGACTGGCGGTAGATCTCCTTGAGCCGCAGGCGGCTGGCCTCGTCGAGCGGCGCCGCCTTCACCTCCTCGAGCAGCTGGCGGATCATGCTGCCGATCCGCATCACCTTCGCGGGCTGCTCGACCAGGCTGGTCAGGTCGGCCTCCGACTGCTCCTCGGTGTCGCCGCCCTGCTGCTGCAGCGCGGACGCGGGCACGGAGGCGACGGGCTGCCCGTCGGGACCCACGATCACCACGTGGGGGGTCCCGGCGCCGTGCTCGTGCTCGGCGGGCTGCTCCTGGCTCTCCTGGGTCATGCCATCACTTTAAGGGTGACCGGTTCACCCGGCCGTCAGCAGGATCTTCCCGCCCCTCTCGCCGGACTCCATGAGCGCGTGCGCGCGGCCCGCGTCGGCCAGTGGCATCGTCGCCCCGACCTCCGGCCGAACCGTCCCGTCGGCGACGAGCGGCCACACGTGCTCGACCACCGCCGCACAGATCGCGGCCTTCTCCGCGACCGGGCGCGGCCGCAACAGGGTGGCGATCACCGCGGCGCGCTTGGTCATCAGCTGACCGAGGTCCAGCTCGCCCTTCCGGCCGCCCTGCATACCGATGATGACCAGCCTTCCCTCGGTGGCGAGGGCGTCGACGTTGCGGCCGAGGTACTTGGCGCCCATGTTGTCGAGGATGACGTCGGCGCCGTGCCCGTCGGTGGCGCCGTGCACCTCGGCGACGAAGTCCTGCTGCCGGTAGTCGATGGTCACCTCCGCGCCGAGCTCGGCGCACCGGGCGAGCTTCTTCTCCGAGCCGGCGGTGGCCATCACCCGTGCGCCGAGCGCAGCGGTGAGCTGGATCGCGAACGACCCGATCCCGCCGGCCCCGCCGTGCACCAGGAACCACTCGTCGCGCTGCAGGCCCGCGATCATGAAGACGTTGGACCAGACGGTGCAGGCCGCCTCGGGCAGCGCCGCCGCCTCGACGAGCGACACCCCGGCCGGGACGGGCATCACCTGGCCGGCGGGTACGACCACCCGGTCGGCGTACCCGCCCCCGGCGAGGACCGCGCAGCACTCGTTGCCGACCTCCCAGCCGGTCACGCCCTCGCCGACCTCGGCGATCGTGCCGCTGCACTCCAGGCCCAGCACGTCGGAGGCGCCGGGCGGTGGCTGGTAGAGGCCCTGCCGCTGCAAGAGGTCGGCGCGGTTGAGCGCGGTGGCCGCCACGGAGATCGCCACCTCGCCGGCCCCCGGTGGAGCATCGGGGCGCTCGGCGAGGGACAACACCTCCGGCCCGCCCGGCGCGGAGGCGACGACGGCCCGATGTGTGGGCGACACCTCAGACGTCGTACGCGTCGCCGGTGTGGTCGACCAGGCTGTCGTCCGGGACGTCGTCGTCGACGTCGACCGGGTCGGGACGACCGGATGGCTGCTCCCACCCCTCGGCGAGCGCCTGCGCCTTCGCGGCCAGCTTCTCGATGCCGATGGGGTCGGCGTCCTGGAGTCCCGCGGCGTACCCGACGAGGTACGCCGTCACCGGTGCGGCCGGCCGGAACACGTTGTCCGCGACCACCTTGGTGAGGTCGAGCACCAGCCCTTCGTCGACCTCGGCGTCGATGTCGAGCGCGTCGCACAGCTCGTCGATCCAGTCGTGCATGTTCACGGGCCCCATCATGCTCACCCCGGCGGGACCTTCAAGCCTTTGGGGGGAGGTCGTCCGGAGTGTCGACGTCGCGTGCCTCGTCGCCGGTGGCCGGAACGTCCGCGAGCGCGAGCCTCGCCCAGAGCCCCCGCATGGCCGCACCGTCGGTCGGGTCGGGCCGCGCGGCGTCCAGCGCGGCCGCCCTCACGACCATCGCGAGGTGCCGCCTGCCGCCGTCGACGAGCACCGCACCGTCGTCTGCCACGGCTCCCAGGAGCCGCCGCACCGTCCCCGTCGTGACGTCCGGCATGTCGACGGCCAGCACGACGACGAGGCCGGCGCCGGGAAGCGTGTCGAGGCCCGCAAAGGTGGCGGCGACCGGCCCGCCGTACGCCGGGTCCTCGCGCACCCAGGTCAGGTCACGGCCGGCCGGCCCCTCGACCGGACGCTCGTCCCCGACGACGACCACCCGGCGGGCGCCGGCGACCGCGGCGAGGGCCCGGTCCAGGAGGGTGCTTCCAGCGACCTCGATCGCCGCCTTGTCCGTCCCGGACAGCCGCGCGGCGCGGCCCCCGGCGAGCACGATGGCGTCGAACTCCATGCGGGCAGTCTGGCAGCGGGCAGACTGGGGGGATGGAAGTGACGTTGGTGCAAGAGGCCTCCACGCTCGACCCCGCCGAGAACCGCGCGCGACTGGCGGAGCTGACCCCCGAGGGCAGCGACCTGGTCGTGTTCCCCGAGGCGTTCGCGCGCGACTTCGGCGAACCCGGGTCGGATCTCAGCGATGCCGCGGAGGCGGTCGACGGACCGTTCGCGACCGAGGTCGCCAGGGTGGCCGGCGAGCGAGGGACGACCGTGCTCGCCGGCATGTTCGAGCGGGCCGAGGACCCGGCCCGGCCCGTCAACACGCTGGTGATGCGCGGCGCCGCGTCGGCGGAGTACCGCAAGATCCACCTGTACGACTCCTTCGGCTACCGCGAGTCCGACCGCGTCTCCGCCGGCCCGATCGCCACCACGGTGGTCGACCTGGGCGGGCTCCGGCTCGGGCTGATGACCTGCTACGACCTGCGATTCCCCGAGCTCGCCAGGGCCCTGGTCGCCGACGGTGCCGACGTGCTCGTCGTGCCCGCCGCGTGGGTGGCCGGCCCGCGCAAGGTCGACCACTGGACGACGCTGGCGCGGGCCCGGGCGATCGAGAACACGGCGTACGTCGTCGGCGTCGGTCAGCCCGGCCCGCGCTACACCGGACACTCGATCGTGGTCGACCCGCTGGGCGAGGTGCTGGCCGAGGCCGGCGAGAAGCCCGAGTCGCTGACGGTCACCCTCGATCCCGACGCGGTGGCGCAGGCCCGGCGCACGAACCCCTCCCTGGCCAACCGCCGCCTCTGACCTCTCGCTAGCCTTCGCGCCCGTGTCGACCACCGTCCCCCGCCGTCGCGCCGAGCGACAGACCCGGCGTTCCCGGCTCCGGCCGGGCCGCCGTGCCGGGGTGACGTTGTGGCTGCTGATCCTGCTCGGCGGGCTCGCGGCGCTGGGCGTGGCCGCGGCGCCCGACCCCCCGCCGTACGTCGGCGAGGGCGGCGGCGTGGCGGTCGCCGTGGCCTTCACGGCCGGTCTGGTGTCGCGTACCGGTGGGCGGACGTTCGTGTACGGCGGCCTCGCGCTGTTGCTCGGCGTGGCCGCGGTCGTTGCCGACGAGCCGATGCTCCGCACGGGTGCTGCCCTGATGACGTGCGTCGTCACCGCGGTGTTCGCGGTGATGGTGACGGTGCCGGCGGTCACCGTGCTGCAGGCGGTGTGGGAGTCCGTGGTGGCGATGCTCGTCGGTCTCGTGGGTGCCGCCGCCGTCGTCGGCCTGGAGCCGACGCTCAGCCTCACCAGGTTCGCCTACTCCACCCTCGCGGCCTCGCTGGCCCTCTGCCTGCTCGTGGTGTTCCGGCTCGGGGCCGGCCTGCACGGCCTGGGCCGGCGCGGCCTGCTCGTGGTGGTCGTCGGCGGCGTGGTGCTCGCGGTGACACTCGCCTACGCGGAGGTGCTGCGCCGGTACGGCGCCCCCGACCTCGTCGACGCGCTGCTCGACGGCCGTCAGTGGTCCCTGGACAACCTGGGCGGCGCGCCGCGTCCCGTCCAGGCGCTGCTGGGCGTTCCCGCTCTTGTCTGGGGCACGCACATGCGCGCCCGACGCCGCCAGGGCTGGTGGGTGTGCGCGTTCGGTGTCTCCGCGGCCGCCCAGGTCACGCACACCTTCCTCGACCCGAACCTCACCCTGGTGCACGCCGGGCTGACCACGCTCTACTCGCTCGTGGTCGGCGCCCTGATCGGCATCGTGGTGATCCGCGTCGACCTCTTGCTGACCGGCAGCAGGCGGGCGCACGGCCGGCGGGCCCGTACCGAGGACTCCGGCTCCTCGCTGCGCCCCGAACCGCGGCGTACCCAGCCCCTGCTCTGACCCGCGGCTCGGCTAGGTTCGAGGACGTGGCCCGGGAGCAGCGCGTCGAGATCCTTGCGGAGATGGTCGCCAACGTGCTCAACGTGGCGGTCGACGTGGGCGACGCCGTCGAGGTCGGCGACATCGTGGTGCTGCTGGAGTCCATGAAGATGGAGATCCCGGTGATGGCCGAGGCGCCCGGCACGGTGACGGCCGTCAAGGTCGCCGCGGGCGACGTCGTCCAGGAGGGCGACCCGCTCGTCGAGCTGACCTCCTAGACTCACCGCGTCTGCCGCAAGGTGGGCTCGGAGGGGTGCCGGAGTGGCCGATCGGAACCGCCTTGAAAGCGGTCGCTGGCAGAGATGTCAGCCGCGGGTTCGAATCCCGCCCCCTCTGCAAGTTCGCCTGCGGCGGGCTTGGGTTGCGATCGTCGGCCGGGGCGTCGTCCCGGCCGGGCCGCGGGGGACAGGGCGGGGCGGCGCCCTCCTGTGGTCCTTGCCCGTGGGTGGTTGCTCACTCCGGGCGCCTGCGCTTTAGCCCCCGCGGCTCCGGCCACGCCGACACCCCGGCCACCGTCACCACCCGCGGGTGGTGGGTCTCGGCGCAACGTGACTCGCAGTGACGGCATCCGCCGGCGATCGCAACCAAAACGCCGCAGGCAACACGCGCGCCGCAGGCGTTACTCCGAGCCGCCGATCTCCAGCTCCACCTCGTCGTAGGCGAGGTCGTGCTCGCGCTGCACGTGGTGGTCGATGTCGGAGAGCAGCCGCTTGAGGCCCACGCGTACCTCGGTGACGTCGGGGTGCTCGAGCACGACGGGCCCGAAGTCCGCCAGGCGGCGCAGCAGCACGGCGCGCTCGCGGGCCGACCGGCCGTGGCGGGCCGACAGCCAGCCGTCGGCAGGGTCCTGTGGCTCGCGCTGGAGGGCGTCGCGCACGGGCACCATGCCCCGGCGCACGGTCCAGCGCCAGCGTCCCGGGTCCGCAGGTGTGTCCAGGGCGAGGTGGAGCTCGGCGAGAGCGGTCGCGGTGCGCGTCATGGGGGGCCTCCGGGGAGAGGCGGGTGGGGGTAAGAGTGTGACTCGGCCTCCGTGGTCCGGACAAGGCACCACCGGGACTTCGACAAGAATTGTGGTCAACCGCCCCTCTCACGGTTGAATCCGGCGCGTGAACGGCGCCACGGAGTACCGCCTCGCCCCCGCCATCGTGCTGCGGCTGGCCGGCGCGGCGCTGGTGGTGCTCGCGGTGCTGGTGGTGCTGCTGTCGATCCTGACGGCCACGGCCGGGTGGCCGTTCTGGCCGGTGGTCGCCGTGGCGCTCGCCGGACTGGGGGCGACCGTGGGCGGTGCCGTGTGGGCGGCCCGAGCGGCGTACGTCGTCCGGCTGGACCCGCTCGGCTACCGGGTGCGACTCGTGCGCGGCGCCGGCGTCACGCGGGCCCGCTGGGTTGACGTCGCCGAGGCCTCGACGGCCGAGGTGCACGGCTCCCCGTGCGTGGTGGTCGCCCTGCGGGACGGTCGTACGACGACCGTGCCGGTCACGCTCCTGGCGGGCGACCGCGACGAGTTCGTGACCCGCCTGCGGGACCTGCTGCGCGAGGCGCGACGAGCCTCCTGAGGACGGGATTCGGCACGCACGGACGGGTCCTTGTAGCCTGTCCCCGCGTTGGAGGCGTCGCCTAGTCCGGTCTATGGCGCCCGCCTGCTAAGCGGGTTGAGGGTCAAACCTCTCGCGGGTTCAAATCCCGCCGCCTCCGCCAGCGAGTCGGTCCTCTCGGGCTGCCCGGGAGGACCGACTCACGCGCGCGCCGGACGACCTGCAAGATCTTGCATTGCAATTAGTTGAGCCAAGCCGGGGCTGACGACGTGACTCCGATTCCACGAGACTGGACGTTCGGAGGGCGGTACGTGGGGTCAACCAAGAGGTGGGGAGCATCATGAACTTTCTTCGCAAGGCAGCGATCCTCGTGGCGGCAGCTGCGATGACGATCGGGCTGGCCGGAGTGAGTGCACCAGCCAACGCCCAGGACACAGGGTGGGACTGCCCCGGGTGCCGCATCGTCCCGTGACATACTGACCGACGACCACCCGAAGACCGCCGCCGAGGACAACTCCACAGACTTGAGACGGGATC
This sequence comes from uncultured Actinomycetota bacterium, assembly GCA_963728555.1. Lineage (GTDB taxonomy): Bacteria > Actinomycetota > Actinomycetes > Propionibacteriales > Nocardioidaceae > Nocardioides. The sequence continues at coordinate 105,930 of CAVSKP010000005.1, read as the reverse complement.
ACACCGGCCGCCCCCCATGGCCGGGCATCCTCAGGCCACCCCCCCGGCCGGTCTCATGCGATGAGGGCAGTGCCATCGGCACTGCCCTCGTCATATTTCCTCCCGAGCTGACCCTGCGCTGCCAGGCAGCTCACTCGTCGGCCGGCGCCTCGCCGCGGCCCTCGTTGCCCGACATGCCCAGCCGGCCCATCGTGTAGCCGAGCTGGAAGCGGGTCTCGGACTCGAACTCGTCCTTGAGGTCGGCGATGTACCCGGCATACGTGCGCGGGCTGACGCCGAGGCGCTTGGCGCTCGCCGGGTCCGCGTGGCCCTCGATGAGCATCCTGATCGTCATCTGGCGCTGCTCGTGGGCGATGTCGCGCTGGTCGGCGCTGCCCCGGTTGGTGAAGGGCCGACCGCGCTCCCAGGTGCGCTCGAACATGTCGACGAGGTACGCCAGCAGGTTGGGCTCGCGGATCACCAGGGCCGTGGCCGGTCCGCCGGCGCCGGGGATCAGCGCGATCCGGCGGTCGATGATGATGATCCGGTTGAAGAACTCGTCGAGGGTGCGCACCTCGGCCCCGAGCGCGCTGACGAGGGCGACGTACTTGTGCGTGGGCGTGCTGCGCCGCGCGCTGTGCTGGTAGAGCGTGCGCATCCTCACGCCGCGCTCCAGGGCGGCCTTGTCACGGCGCGCGGCCGCGTCGATGGTGCCCCCGTCGCGCAACCCCTGGGGCTGGGCGGTGAGCAGCTCCTCCTCGGCGTCGGCGACGCTGGAGACCAGGAACGCGCTGATGGCATCGGGCCCGCGGATCTCGGTGAAGGGGCCGCGCTCGGTGTGCGCCGAACGCCGCCACGTCTGCGCGAGACCCGAGAACGCGCGGGCCCACTGGGCGGACTCGGAGAGCAGCTCGGCGCCGCGCGAACCCATCGGCGTGACCACCTGGGCCTGGACGGTGCTGGGGTCGACGGCGTGCCAGATCTTGTCGGCGCCGTCGTGCGTGACCAGGTTCAGCCGGACGAGGAGGTCGAAGGCAGCCTTCGACTCCGCGTCTGCGGTGATTCGCGGGTCGTCGTCCTTGACACCTCCCGAGGTGACGACTTCCTCGAACAGCTCCGTCGCACGCTTTTCGAAGATGGCACGGTCCTCCGGACCGTAGTGCGGCACCCACATCCCCTTCCATCAGCCCCCGAACGGGATCATGGCACACGGTGCGACACGACGAGGCCCGGATCGGCAAGTGCCGTTCCGGGCCACGTGCGTGCATCCGCGAGGTCCAGCACCCGCAGCGGTGAAGAGCGGTCGGTCAGGCGCCCAGCCGGGCCTTCAGGCCGTCGAGCTCGGTCCACAGAACGGCGGGCAGCTGCTCGCCGAACTTCTCGAACCACTCCTGGATCTGCGGCAGCTCGGCCTTCCACTCCTCCGGGTCGACCCGCAGCGCGGCCACGATCTGCTCGGGCGTCATGTCGAGCCCGTCGGTGTCCAGCGCCTCCGGCGTGGGCACGTGGCCGATGGGGGTCTCGACCGCCGCCGCCTGGCCCTCCATGCGCTCGACGACCCACTTGAGGACGCGGCTGTTCTCGCCGAACCCGGGCCACAGGAAGTCGCCGTTCTCGTCGCGGCGGAACCAGTTGACGTAGAAGATCTTCGGCAGCTTGGACGCATCGTTGTCCTTGCCGACCTCGATCCAGTGGTTGAAGTAGTCGCCGGCGTGGTAGCCGATGAACGGCAGCATCGCCATCGGGTCGCGGCGCACGACGCCGACCTGGCCGACCGCCGCGGCGGTGGTCTCGCTCGAGAGCGTGGCGCCCATGAACGTGCCGTGCACCCAGTCGCGGGCCTCGGTCACCAGCGGGATCGTGGTCTTGCGGCGACCACCGAAGAGGATGGCGTCGATCGGCACACCGCGCGGGTCGTCGTACTCGGGAGCCAGGATCGGGCACTGCTTGATCGGGGTGCAGTAGCGCGAGTTCGGGTGGCTGGACAGCTCGTCGCTCTCCGGCGTCCAGTCCTGGCCCTTCCACGACGTGGCGTGGGCCGGCATGTTCTCCATGCCCTCCCACCAGATGTCGCCGTCGTCGGTCAGCGCGACGTTGGTGAACACCGAGTTGCCCTTGTTGATGGTGCGCATCGCGTTGGGGTTGGTGTGCTCGTTGGTGCCGGGCGCGACGCCGAAGAAGCCGTACTCGGGGTTGACGGCCCACAGACCGGCCGTCCTCGCCGATCCGCATCCACGCGATGTCGTCGCCGATCGACTCGACCTTCCAGCCGGGGATGGTCGGGGCGAGCATGGCGAGGTTGGTCTTGCCGCAGGCGCTGGGGAAGGCCGCGGCGACGTACTTGCGAACGCCCTCGGGGCTGGTCAGCTTGAGGATCAGCATGTGCTCGGCCAGCCAGCCCTCGTCGCGCGCCATCACGCTGGCGATGCGCAGGGCGTAGCACTTCTTGCCCAGCAGCGAGTTGCCGCCGTACCCGGAGCCGAAGGACCAGATCGCCCGCTCCTCGGGGAACTGCACGATGTACTTGGTGTCGTTGCACGGCCACGCGACGTCCTGCTGGCCGGGCTCGAGCGGCATGCCGACCGAGTGCAGGGCGGGGACGAAGGGGGCCCCTCCAGCTGCCTCGAGCTCCTCCATCCGGCGCAGGACGTGGGAGCCCATCCGGGCCATCACGCGCATGGAGACGGTGACGTACGCCGAGTCGGTGAGCTCGACGCCGAACATCGGCTTCTCGGCCTCGAGGTGGCCCATCACGAACGGGATGACGTACATGGTGCGGCCCTTCATGCAGCCGGCGTACAGCCCGCGCATGAGGTCCTTCATCTTGTCGGGGTCCATCCAGTTGTTGGTGGGCCCGGCGTCCTTCTCGTCGACGGAGCAGATGAAGGTGCGGTCCTCGACCCGGGCGACGTCCGTGGGGTCGGTACGGGCGTAGAAGCTGTTGGGCTTCTTCGCCGGGTCGAGCCGGGTGAAGGTGCCCGTGGCGACCAGCGCGTCGGTGAGCTCCGTCCACTCCTCGTCCGAGCCCGTGCACCAGTGGACCCGGTCGGGCGTGGTCATGGCGGCGACCTCGGCGACGAAGTCGAGGATGCCCTGATGGGTTGTCGGCTGGGTGGCGGGGGGAGCCTGCGTCTCGGCGGTCATGGTGTCCCTCTCGCGGCGTCCCGCTCGTGGCGGGTAGTTGTCACGGGATCGCCCCCCGACACCGTTGTCGGCTGGTCGGGCGAACAAGTGCCGCGAGGCTACCTCCGGCCGCTTGTCTCACCTATTGGATCGATCAACGCCCCGTGGCGGCGGTCACATAGGCGCTGACGAGGTCCCAGGCCACGGGTTTCTGCAGGTCACGCACGGTGATCCGGCCACCCGTGACCTCGAGCGGCGTCGCCGCCTGCAAGGCGTCACCGGACCGGGCGTCGAGGACCAGGGCGTAGCCGCCGATGCCGCCCGCATCCCCGGCGGCGCGCTGCACCACCGCCCGGTCCCGCTTGGCGAACCGGAGGCTCACCACCCAGGCGTCGTGCCCGGCGTTCGGGTGCATCCGTGCGCTCGTCAGCGTGACGCGGCTGCGGTCGCCCACCCAGGTGTAGGTCGTGCTCCCGTCCGCCGTGCATGCGTCGTGCTCGGAGCGTTGCCGGCAGCCGCGGCCGTAGACGTGGAGCCCCGTCACCACCCGCACCTCCAGCGCGCCCTCGAACCTCGGCACTCCGCTCTCACTCGTGCTCGCCGGAACGGTGGCCTGGGGGTTCGGCGCCGGCGGTGAGTCGTCGCCGCTGCATCCCGCCGTCAGCGCCGCGACCAGCAGCACCACGACCGCCGTACGCCGTCCCCGCACCCCCACATCGTCCCTCGCGACTGCGCGAACCGGTCGTGAGAAAGGCCTCTCGGCGACCGATTCACGTCCCCGAACGCTGATTTCGGCCACCTTCGCGGGGTCGGCTATCCTCGACCAGTCGTCCGGCCAGCCGCCACTGGCGGGACGCATTGCGCCCGTAGCTCAACGGATAGAGCATCTGACTACGGATCAGAAGGTTGGGGGTTCGAATCCCTCCGGGCGCGCCAATCCCTTCCGGCCCCGATCGTCAGGGTGACACCTCACGCGGGATGGTACGGCCGGCGGCGGCCATCAGCCGTTCGGTGGGGGTGGCGTCCGCTGGGGTCTCGGCCGGCGGCTTGATCAGGCCCAGCTCGATGGCGTGGTCGGAGCACGTGAGGGCGACGACGTCGGTCATCGCGGGGATCGTCTCGGCCGGGAAGTCGATCGGCCGGCCCAGGCTGGCCGACAGGTCCCAGGCATGCGCGGCGGCGTCGACGATCGCGAAGTCGATGACGACGCTGCCGGGCAGGTGGCCCAAGTGCGTCTGGTGGTGGGCCGCCAGGATGCCGTCGCGGCGCCACAGCTCCACGACGCGGGCGGTGACCGCGGCGGCGATCGGCGTCAGGTCGCCGTCGTACGGCACCGCGCCCATCGCCTCCTCGAGCGGCATGAGCGCCTCACCGGTCACGCAGCCCGCCCAGACCAGCTGGTTCTTCAGGGCATGGCTGGCCAGGCGGCGGACCGTCCAGGGCGGGCAGTTGGTGTCGCCGTCCAGCTCGGCCTCCTCGATCCCGAGGATCACCTGGTTCAGCTGGTCTTCTGCCTGCTCGAGGAGCGTCAGATGATCCATCGGGAGCCTCCCTTGTCGGTACGCCGATTCAACCAGTCGGTGCCACACTGACGCGGTGAGCGAGCAGCCCGGCCGCGGGAACCTGCCACGCTCCACCACCAGCCTCATCGGTCGATCCCGAGAGGTGACCGATGCGGCCTCGTTGGTCCGCTCGCGACCGCTGGTCACCCTGAGTGGCGTCGGTGGCGTCGGCAAGACGCGTCTCGCCCTCGCGGTCGGCGCGGAGCTCGCCGAGGAGTTTCCCGACGGCGTGTGGCTCGTCGAGCTGGCACCCGTGGGCGACAGCGACGCGGTGCCGGACGCGATCGCCACGGCCCTGGGCGCCACCCCGCAGGGCGGGGCCCGCGTCATCGACACGGTGGCCGAGACCCTGGCCGGACGTCGCGTGCTGCTCGTCCTCGACAACTGCGAGCACGTACTCGCCGCGGTCGCGGAGGCGATCGGAGTCATCCTCGCCCGCTCCGAGGGACCTCGCGTGCTGACGACCTCGCGGGAGCAGCTGCGCGCGCCGGCCGAGGCGGTGCTGATGGTGCCTCCCCTGACGGTGGACGGCGTGACGTCCGACGCAGTGACCCTGTTCGTCGAGCGCGCCCGCGCCGTACGCGCGGAGTTCGGGATCTTCGACGAGCAGACCGCGAACGCCGTGATCAGCATCTGTGCGACTCTCGACGGGCTTCCGCTCGGGATCGAGCTGGCCGCGGCGCGGATGGCGGCCATGAGCGCCGTCGAGGTCTCCGACCGGCTCGACGACCGGTTCCGGCTGCTCACCGGGCCCGAGCTGGGACCGGACCGCCAGGCCACCCTGCGGCACACGGTGGCCTGGTCCTACGACCTCCTGACCGACGAGGAGCGCACGATCGTGCGTACTGCGTCGGTCTTCTCCGGTGGGTTCGACCTGCCGGGGCTGTGCGCCGTTTCGGAGGAGAGCGACGACATCGAGGTGCTGCGCGTCCTGGACTCGCTGGTGCGCAAGTCGCTGGTCGTCGCCCACCACGACTCGGCGGCGACCAGGTACAGCCTGTTCGAGACCATTCGGGCCTTTGCCGACGAGCGCCTGGCGGAGACCGGCGAACGAGACGCGAGGCGCGACAGGCACGCGACGTACCTGGCGGGCGAGGCGGTCTCGAGGTGGGAGCTCTGGAACGGCCCCGGCTGGCGGTCGCAGGTCGACTGGGTGCAGGCGGAGCTGGCGAACCTGCGGTCGGCGTACCGGTGGAGCCTCGACCGCGGCCACGTCGAGACGGCCACCGACCTCGCCGCCCACGCCGCCCTGATGGGGTTCTCCGTCGAGCTGTTCGAGACCATCGCCTGGGCGGAGGCGGTGCTACCGGCCGCGGTGCGGGCCGACGCCCGACGGCTCCCGCGCCTGTACGCCGCGGCGGGCTACGCCTGTTTCGTCGGCCGGGCCCAGACGGCGAGCGCCAACGCCCACCGGGCGACCGAGCTCGAGGGCACCCCGGGTCACGACTCCTGCGAGCCGGGCTACGCGACGTTCATCGAGGCGCTCGGCCAGGTCTACAGCGGGAACCTCGACAAGTACGTCGAGCTGACCCGCGAGGTCGCGGCGCTACCGGGTCCCGGTCAGGCGTACGGGATCGCCGCGTACGTCGACGGCCTGCAGTCCGCAGGTCGCGTCGAGGAGGCCCTAGCCCTCGTGGAGCCGGCGGAGCGGGCTGCCCGTGACCTGGGCAACCCCTACTGGGTCACGTACACGCTGTGGATCGTGGGACTCGCTTACTCGAGGACGGACGCCCAGCGTGCGTTGCGGACGTGGGACGAGGCGGTGGCCTACCTGGGGGAGCACGACGTCAGGTTCTTCGAGGGGTTCGTGGCCCGCGACGCCGCCCTGTTGCACACCTCGGACGGTCAGCTGGAGACAGCCCTGAGCCTGGTCGGCACCTCGATCGATGCCTTCGTGCGCTCCGGCGCGGTGGCCCAGCTGGTCATCTCGCTGGCCACCCTGCCGGCGCTCTTCGAGCGCCTCGACCGCCCGGGTGTCGCCCGGACCCTCCTCGGCGCGTTGGCCCGCGACGAAGCCGGGTTCCATCACGTGCCCGGGCTTGCCGAGCTCGGCGAACGGCTCGACGCGCAGCTCGGTGAGGAGGCGGCCGAGCGGTTCGTCGCGGCCGGCCGGGCGATGGACGTCCGCGACTGCGCGACGTACGCGCTCCACCAGGTCGACCTGGCGCGGCAGGCGTTGAGCGCCGCGAGCGGTACCGCCGCCGGAGCCGCCGGTCTGACGGCCCGGGAGACCCAGGTGCTGCGGCTGATCGCCGACGGGGCGACCACTCGGGAGATCTCCGAGCGGCTGTTCATCTCGGCCAAGACCGCCGACAACCACATCCAGCACATCTACATCAAGCTCGGCGTCACCAACCGGGCCGCGGCCACCCGGTGGGCCTTCGACCACGAGGTCGTCGAGGCGGGGGCCGGTAGATAGGGACCCGAAATGGGGGAATCTCCTCATGCCGGGAGCCCGGCCGGAGGCACAGGATGCGGGTCGAGCCAGCAACCACCGCTGGAAGACCCGGGCCGAGAGGCCCACCACATGAGGAGACGACATGATCCTGGCGACGACGAAGGTGAAGGACCTCGACCACTTCCTCGAGGTGTTCGGCACGAAGGGCGCGGACAAGCGCGGCTCGCACGGCTCTCACGGCGCCACCGTCTACCGCGACCCGATCGAGGAGGACCGCGTGTGGGCCATCTTCAACTGGGACGAGGACGGGTGGACGGCGTTCGCCACCGACCCGGAGACCCCCGGCATCATGCAGGAGGCCGGACACCTGGGCCGACCGTCCCTGGGGCAGTACCTCGGCACGTTCGACGCCTGACGCACCGAGATCGTCAGCCCAGCGGCAGCCGCATCACGACGCGCGGGAAGCCGGCACTCACGGAGTGGGTGTCGGCGACCTTCGTGAAGCCCGCCCGCTCGAAGAGGCCGCGGGTGCCGACGAAGGCCATCGTCAGGTCGACCTTCTTGCCCTGGTTGTCGACCGGGACGGCTTCGACCGCGGGCGCGCCGTTCGACCGCGCGAGGTCCACGGCGCCCTCGACGAGGTACAGCGAGATGCCGCGGCCGCGGAACCCCGGACGGACGCGCACGCAGAAGATGTTCCAGACGGGAAGGTCGTCGACGGCGGCGATCTTGGTGGAGCGCGCGATCGGCAGTTCGGCGCGCGGGGCGATACCCGCCCAGCCGGCGACCTCGTCGCCGTCGTACGCGAGGACACCCGGCGGGACCTTGCGGCGGCACAGCCCCCGCACGTACTCGCCCCGCTCGCGGCCCGCGAGCGACCTGTTCGTCTTCGCGTCGACCCGGTGGCTCAGGCACCAGCAGACGTTGGCGTCGGGGTTCCGCTTCGGACCGAGCATGGTGGCCACATCGGGGAAGCGGGTAGCGGGCCTGACCTCGATCGCCATGGATCGACGCTAACGCCGGGCGCGGACGCTCCGTAAAGCCTGGGGGCCGACCCTTCCGGGCGACTGCCTCGCGGCACTAGGTTGCGCGGAACGGCCCGCGGCCGAGGGGACCGCGCCGGGAGGGAACCGCCATGGCACGTCGACCTCGTCCCTTGTTCTCGATCGCGGTGGCCGCCGCAGCGCTCGCGGTCGCTGCCGGCACCACCCAGTCCGGCGCCGCCGCGCCCGGCGGGAAGAAGTCGCCGCCGCCCAAGCCCGACAAGGTCGTGATCATCGTCGTCGACTCCTTGAGCAAGGAGATCGTCGACAAGTACGGCATGACCAACGTGCAGGCCCTGATGGACGACTACGTCGACACCCCGCGCAGCTACCTCGGACACACGGGTGCGGTCACGGTGGTCAGCCACAACGTCATCACGTCGGGCCAGCTGCCCAAGCACATGGGCTGGACCTCCGAGGGCTACCGCGACGTCGACAACGTCCTCGGCGACGAGGAGCCCCTCAACCTCGGCAACCTCTACATCACCAGCGACGCGACCACGGACCTGACCAAGCTCCAGCAGCACGCCGGCTACCCGAAGCTCGACGACTACCTCGAAGCGGCCGACCCGACGGCCAAGCAGTTCACCATCAGCCCGAAGGGGTACGCCGGGTTCGCGTTCGGCAGCGACTCCTCCGACGCGATCATCACGTTCAGGAGTGGCACCTGCAACGGCGTCTCCGGGCAGTGGCGTCGGCCCAGTGCCGGCACGCCGTCCTACATCGCCCTGCCCGACGACTGCTCCAACCGGTTCTGGGTGCACAACGTGGCGTCTCCCGCCTACGACACCGGCAAGCAGCCCGCGCTGCTGTACCCACTCGATGGCGACCGCTACGTCACCGGCCACGACGCCCTGCACAAGGGCGGCGACGTGTGGGCCGCCGACGCGGCCGTCGCGATCATGCGCAGCCCGGACAACTGGAACGGCATCTTCGTGACGCTGCCGGGCGTCGACAAGGCCGCGCACATGTGGGGCGGCGTGAACGACCCGGGCCCGACCGACCCCGGCGGCGACGCGATGACGCACCTGGCGGCCGCTGCCGCCGAGGCCGACGCGCAGGTCGCCAAGATCATGGCCGAGCTGAAGGCCCAGGGCGACCTCGACGACACCCTGGTCGTGCTGACAGCCGACCACGGTTCGGTCTCGGGCGTGCACTTCCACGGCGACACCGTCGACGAGGCCAACTACGGCTTCTACAACTGGTACTACGGCGATGCCGAGAACGACCTGGTCACCTACGACCGGCCGCAGGAGGACCTCCGGCCGTTGATCGAGACCGACAACGTCGGGCTCTCCTACAGCGACTCGATGCTGTCGGTGTGGCTGACGCTCCAGTCGCCCGAGAAGGTGGCCGCGGCCGCGGCGGTGATGCAGGACCTGCCCGACGTCACCGCCGTGTGGCGCCGCGATGGTGACCACTTCACCCGCGTCTCGCCGATCCGGTGGGACCTGATGTCCTCGGGCGGCGAGCGTGCGTGGTTCGCAAGGAAGGCCCAGGAGCTGGTGGACACCCAGGGTGCCGACTACGGGCCGGACCTGATCGCCACGCTGCCCGACGACACGACGTACTCCGTCGCCGGCGACCACGGCGGCATCCAGCGCGCGACCCAGCAGATCCCGATCGTGTTCGCCGGTGCCGGCCTGTCGAGCCGCGACGTGCACGCCGAGGTCCGCTCGGTCGACATCATGCCGACGATCCTGCGGGCGATGGGGATCGCACCTACCTACCCGATGGACGGCATCGCCTACGCGCTGCCGACGAACGGACCGCGCCCCTGATCAAGCCTCGTACGCCGCCAGGGCCTCGCCGACCGGCACGTCACCGTTGTTGAACTCGACGGTCGCGCCGGCGAGGCCGGGGCGCTCGAGGGTCTCGGCGACGACGATCGCGACGTCGGCTCGCGAGACCGAGCCCTTGGTCGCGCCGTCGCGGGCGGTCTCGATCCGGCTCGTCGGCGGGTCGAGGGTGAGGCTGCTGGGGCGCAGGATGGTCCAGTCCAGATCGCTCCGCGCCAGGTGGTCGTCGGCGGCGGTCTTCGCGTCGGCGTAGGGGTAGAAGGAGTCGTCCTCGCTGACGCCGTGGCCAGCTCCGGCGCCGAAGTAGGACACCATCACGTAGCGGCGCACGCCGGCGGGTGCGGCCGCTTCCATGGACCGGATCGCGGCGTCGCGGTCCACGGCGTAAGTCCGCTCGCGGCTGCCGCCGCCGGCGCCGGCCGACCAGACCACGGCGTCGTGGCCGGCGAGCACCGCGGCGATGTCGTCGACGCTCGCGCTCTCGATGTCGAAGACGCGGGCCTGCGCGCCGTCGGCCTCGACGTCGGCAGCGTGGTCCGGGTTGCGGACCACGGCGGTCACGTCGTGGCCGCGCTGCCGCAGGAGCGGGGAGAGGAGCCGGGCGATCTTGCCGTGGCCGCCGATCACGATGACGCGCACACACGCACGGTAGCCCGAGCACGCCGGGCATCCGCGACGTGGACCTTCCCGCCGTTGCGACCCGCCCGCCCGCCGTGCGCCCTACCGTTGAGGGGTCATGGAGCCGACCGATCGCGACCAGTCCGCCCTCCAGTTCATCGCCGAGGGCGTGGCCGAGCTTGCCGGCTTCGAGGTCGCCGCGATCAGCGTGGTGCGCGACGGCATGCTGCACATGGTGGCCGTCGTCGGCGACGAGCGCGCGCGCACCGAGCTCGCGCAGCTCCGAACACCCGTCGACGCGGTGCTCGCCGAGCTCGAGCACGCCGAGGACTGGGGTCTGCTCAAGTTCGTGCCGTACGAGAAGGAGACCGGGGGGCTCGACGACTACTCCTGGATCCCGGACCTCGAGGTGACCGACTCACCGGACGCCTGGCACCCGCACGACCTGCTGTGCGCGCTGTTGTACGACGAGCACGGCACGCTGCGCGGCATGCTCTCGATCGACGTGCCCCGCAACGGCCTGCGACCCGGGCCCGAGCAGCGGCGGATCCTCCAGCTGTACGCGAGCCAGGCCGAGCGGGCCGTGATCACCGCCCTCGAGCGCAGCGACTACGCGCACGGGCTGGCGCAGGAGCGGGCGGTCGCGGAGTACCGGGCCCAGCTGATGGACGTGCTCTCACACGAGGTGCAGAACCCGCTGACCGTCATCCTCCAGAACGCCGAGCTGCTGCTGATGGAGGGCGAGCACGACGCCCTGACGCTGCGCGGGATCGAGGCGATCCAGCGAGGCGCGCGGCGGATCCAGCTGATGGGCCAGGACCTGCTCGTCCTCGCGCGGGTCGGCAACCCCGACCGGCCGCTCGACCACCTGGTCGACCTGGTCTCGGTGGCCCGCGGGATCGCCGACCTGTTCGAGGCCGAGGCCGACCTCCGGCAGGTCGCCGTCGACCTGGTGATGGAGGCCGACGAGCTGCTCGTCCTGGGGGACGCGCAGGACCTCGACTCCCTGGTCGGCAACCTGGTGTCGAACGCGATCAAGTACTCCGACGCCGGCGACCGGGTCCGGGTGACCCTGCGTCGCCTCGATCTCGACGAGGGGCCCTGCGCCGCGCTGGAGGTCGTCGACCACGGCATCGGCATCGCGGCCGACGACCGGCCGCGGGTGTTCGAGGAGTTCTTCCGCTCCACCGACCCGCGCGTCCGCGAGCGGCCCGGCACCGGCCTGGGCCTGGCGATCGTCGACCGGGCAGTCGCCCGGCACGGCGGCCGGATCGCGGTGGAGTCCTCTCCCGGTGACGGCACGCGGGTCTGCGTCACCCTGCCGCTGGCCGAGTGAGCGAGTCAGCGACGGCGGCCGAAGACCCAGTAGGCGATGGAGTTGCCGGGGTTGACGGCCATCACGACCTTCCAGAGGAGCTTCGGCCCGCGCACCTCTTCGTCGGGCCGGCGGGCCAGGTCCCGGTAGGCCAGTGCCGCCGACACCGCCTGGACGGCGACCACGGCGATGACGACTCTCTTGTCCGGACGCCTCACGTTCCCGAGCCTAGCCAGCGGTCACTCGGGCACCAGGCCGTGCTGGTGGGCGAACACCACGATCTGCACGCGGTCCCGCAGTGCGAGCTTGCGCAGGATCGCGCCGACGTGCGTCTTCACGGTCGACTCGCTCGCGAAGACCAGTGCCGCGATCTCGGTGTTCGACAGTCCCCGTGCGACGGCGTCGAAGACCTCGCGCTCCTTGTCGGTCAGCATCAGGTACGCCGCGGGCGGCGCGGAGACCTCGCGGAACTGCACGTCCAGCAGCGTCGACAGGTCCTGGGCGCCAGCACCGCGTTGCCGCCGTGCACGGTGCGGATCGCGTCGCGCAGCATCAGCGGCGTGGTGTCCTTGAGCAGGAACCCACTTGCCCCGTGGCGGATCGCGGTCGCCGCCCGGTCGTCGAGGTTGAACGTCGTCAGCACGACGACCCGGACCGGCGTCGTACGCCGGGCGACCCGCTCGGGCTGGAAGATCTGCCGGGTGGCCTCGACGCCGTCCATCTCCGGCATCCGGATGTCCATCAGCACCACGTCGGGCTCGAGCTCGTCGACGAGCCGGATGGCCTCGAGCCCGTCGCCGGCCGCGCCGACGACCTCCATGCCCTCCTGGGCGTCGACGATCACTCGGACGCCTTCGCGGAACAGCTCCTGGTCGTCGACGAGCAGCACCCGGATGTCGGTCATCGGCCGCTCACCGGGACCCAGGCCGTCGCGGTGAAGGTCGGGCCGTCGGCCTCCACGCGGCGGCGTACGTCGAGGCGTCCGCCGACCGAGTCCAGCCGCCGCCGCATCCCGTCGAGGCCCTGGCCCGGCGGCTCGGTGGTGACCAGGGGCTGCGTCTCGTCGCTGACGACGGCGGCGGCGTTGCGCACCTCGATCCGCAGGTCGCGCTCCCACACGTCCTGCGGCCAGTGCCGCTCGACGATGACCGGGCGGTCGCGCGCGGCCGTGCTTGATCGCGTTGGTGAGCATCTCCTGGGTGACCCGGTGGGCGACCAGGTCCAGCTCGGGCGGCAGCGGCTGCGGTGCTCCCGCCTCGGTCGTGACCACCTCGTGGCCGCTCGCCCGGACGCCCTCGACGAGCTGCTCGAACGCTCCGGTGCGGGTGGGTGGCGTGGGTGCATCGGGGCCGGCGAGCACCTGCCGGACGTCCTGCAGGGAGCTACGTGCCGAGGTGGCGATGGTCGCCATCGTCCGCTTGAGAGCGGCGGGGTCGTCGTCGGGCAGGTACTGAGCCGACTCGGCCTGGGCGAGGATCACCGCCAGCGAGTGACCGACGACGTCGTGCACGTCACGGGCGAGCCGGGCCTGCTCCTCGCGCAGGGTGGCGATCTCGCGCGCCTGCTCGGTCTCCCGCTGGGCGCGAGCCGCGTCGGCCTCGGCGGCCACCTGGGAGACGCGGGACTCGCTCGCCCGGACCCGGAAGCGCAGGGCGAGGCCGGCCAGCCACGGCACGGCGAGGACGGCGAACCCGAAGGCGCCCGCGACCAGCGGCCAGGAGGTACCGACCCGGCGCGCCGCGTCGAGTGCGGGCCCGGTGCCGATGAACCGCGACAGCGAGTCGAGCCCCTCTGGTCGACGAACCCGACCGCGAGGAACGCCGCCGCCGGGATCGACAGTCCACTCACCCACACCGTGGCGGTGCTGCCCCACCGGGCGGCGGCGAACGCGACCACCGCGATGGCGAGCTCGACGAAGAGGATCGACACGCCGCCGAGGACCTGGATGCCCCCGACGATCCAGACCACGGCCAGTGCGGGACCGGGCATCCGACGGGCCAGGCCGACGGCGATCGCAATGCCGAGGGCGACCAGCACCTCCGCATTCCCCGACCTGTCGAGCGCGCGCGTGTCGAGCGCCTCGAACAGTCCGACAGCGAGCACGCCGGCGGCCGCCGCGACGTCCGGTGCCCAGTCCCGAAGCCGGTCGCCGCTCACACCGGACAGTTTCGCTGGTCGAGCCGCCGCGAGGAACGAGCGGCGTGTCGAGACCCCGGTTCGCTCACGAGGTCTCGACGCGGGCTCGCCCGGCTCGACCACCGATGGCCAGCGCGTCGCGGACGAGCAGGTCGAGGAGGTCGGCGTACGACGTCCCGGCGGCGGCGAACATCTTCGGCACCTGCGACTGCTCGGTGAAGCCCGGCATGGTGTTCACCTCGTTGAGCACCGGCCCGTCCTCGGTGAGGAAGAAGTCGACGCGGGCGACGCCGGCACAGCCCAGCGCGTCGTACATCCGCGACGGCGGCCGCCTCGATGCGTCGACCGCTGGTCTCGGAAAGGAGAGCGGGGATGCGGAAGTCCGCGGTGCCGTCGTACTTGGCCTCGGTGTCGAAGATCCCGTCGACCACGATCTCCAGGGCCGGCGCGACGACCCGGGAGCCGTCCGGCCGGCCGAGCACCGCGACGTCGATCTCGCGGCCGACGACGAGGTCCTCGACGAGCACCCGGTCGTCCAGGTCGAACGCCTCCTTCAGGGCAGCGGCGAGGTCGTCGGCCTCGTGCACCAGGGACACGCCGTGGCTCGAGCCGGCGGCGACCGGCTTGACGACGACGGGGTGGGTGAAGGAGTACGTCGCCGCGGTCGCCGGCGTCAGCAGCACGCCCGGTGCCACGGCGATGCCGACCGCACGCGGCGACGAGCTTGGTCGCCCACTTGTCCATCGCCAGCGCGCCCGCGGACACCCCGGAGCCGACGTACGGCACGCCGGCGAGGTCGCACAGCGCCGCGACGGTGCCGTCCTCGCCGTGCGGACCGTGCAGTGCCGGGATCGCCACGGCACAGCTGCGCAGGATCGCGACGGCCGACGGGAGCGACATCCGCTGCCCGTCACGACACCACCAGCCGTCGCGGTCGATGGTCAGCGACACGACGTCGTACGCCGCGGGGTCGAGCGCGCCGGCAACGGCGGCCGCCGAGGCGAGGGAGACGTCGTGCTCGCTGCTCTGCCCGCCGCCGATCACGGCGACCCGGGTCCTCATGGCACGCTCCGGAGGGCGACGTGACGGACGGTCCGGGCGCAGCCGTGCACCGAGACCCGTGACGATCTCGTGCTCGATGGTGTCGGCCCACGTCGGCCCACTCGGCGACGGTCGGCTCGCCGTGGTCGCCGGGCCCGAAGACGGTGACGGTGTCGCCCGGCTCGTCGGGACGGCCTCGTCGGGACCGAGGTCGACCACCGCCATGTCCATGGAGATCCGGCCGACGAGCGGCCGCCGACGTCCGCGGACCAGCACCTCGGCCCGGCCGGAGGCGACGCGGGGGAGGCCGTCGGCGTACCCGAGCGGGAGCAGGCCGAGCGTGGTGGGTTCCGGTGCCGTCCAGGTGTGCCCGTACCCGACCGGCGTCCCCGCCCGGACCCGGCGCACGCCGACCAGCGGGGCGGTCAGGGTCAGCGCAGGGTGCAGCGTGGTGGTGCGGGACGGGTCGATGCCGACCAGGCCGGCGCCGACGCGGCACATCGTGTGGTGGCTGAGCGGGTCGGTCAGGGTCGCCGAGGTCGCGGCCAGGTGCCGGTCGGCCGGCCGCAGACCGCAGGCGCGCGCGACCTCGAGGCCCCAGGCGAAGCGGGTCCGGCCGACGTTGTTGCCCGGGTCGTCGGGGGTGTCGGCGTCGGCGAGGTGGCCCATCACGCCGACCACCTCGACCAGCCCGCGCCGCTCGGCCAGCCGGGCCGCGCGGCACAGGTCGCCCCAGGCGGACGGGGCCGCACCGTCGCGGGCCATGCCGGTGTCGAGCTGCAGGTGGATGCGGGAGCCTCGGGCGCGGGCGACCACCGCCTCCAGGTGCTCGCGGCCGGGTACGGCGACGTCGACGTCGGCGACCCGCGCCGCGGCGAAGTCGGCGTCGACCGGGTTCAGCCAGCTGAGCGACCGGCGCGTTGATGCCGGCGGCGCGCAGGGCGAGCGCCTCGTCGATCGAGGTGACGCCGAGGCGGGTGGCGCCGTTGGCGAGGGAGGTACGGGCGACGTCGACCGCCCCGTGCCCGAAGCCGTCGGCCTTGACGACGGCCATCAGCTCGCCGGTGGCGCGGCGCGCGAAGGTGCGGGTGTTCGCGCCGACGGCGGCCAGGTCCACGAGCAGCCGCGGGCCGGCGCCCCGCGCACCGGCCCGCAGCGGAAGGACGGTCACGCGGCGTCCCGCGAGCGGGCGCCGTCGTGCGGTCCGTACACGGCGTACGCCGTCTCGTTGACCAGCGCCCAGTACCGGTCGCCGTACGACCAGTGCCACCACTCGGTCGGGTAGTTGACCAGCCCGAGCGGCTTCAGGACCGCGGCGAGCAGACGGCGGTGCGCACGGGCGTCCGCGGAGATGTTCTCGGCGGCGAAGAAGCAGGCGCCGCCCGACTGCTCGGGGGTCGCGTCGATCGGTGTCCCCATGTCCAGCTCGTCGCCCGTCACGTCGACGAGGGTCAGGTCGACCGCGGCACCGGCGACGTGCGGCGCGACCTCGACCGGCGCGACGAAGCGCGACACCAGGTGGTGCAGGTCGTGCGGCGAGACGCCGGGCCGCAGCAGGCAGACCTCCGCCGAGTAACGGGCGATGATCGCCCGCTGGTCGGCGATCGAGCGGTGCCCCTCGACGACGCGGAGGTGGAGACCGCGAGGGAGCAGGTCCTGGGCGAGCGCCAGCCGCTCGGCCAGTCCGGTGCGCACCAGAGCGCGGGCCGGGCCGAAGGAGGCGTCGAGGGCGACGAGGGCCTCGCCGCAGTCGTGGAGGGGGACGGCGGCTACCCGCGGGTCCGAGAGCAGGATGGTCACGAGACCACGGTCTCCGTACGACGACCCCGGTCGCCTCCACCTGAGGTACCGCCGATTGGCCGCCAGGTGGAGACGCCCCGGCGCCACGGTCGGCGCTACGGTCGGCGGGTGAGCGGTGGTGCGCGGACGCCGGTGGGCGCCACGGTCCGGCTCGTCGGCGCGCTCGCGGTCGGCGTCGTCGCCGGTCTCGCGGTCGGCATCCCCGGCAGCTTCCCGATGGGTGTCCTGGTCGGACTGTGTGCCATGTACGCCGTGTTCGTCGCGCTCGGCTGGGCGGTGCTGTGGCCCCTGGACGCCACGTCGACCCGGGCGAACGCCCGGCGCGAGGAGTTCCGGCCGGCGGTCGAGGAGGTCTTCGTGGTGGCGGTCTGCCTCGGTGGGCTGATCGTCATCGGCATGCTCCTCGTGCTGAAGGAGGGCGGCGCGCTCGCCGCAGCCGTCGCGTTGGGCGGTGTCTTCACGGCCTGGGCGAGCCTGCACCTGATGTACGCCGCGCGGTACGCGTTCCTCTACTACGCCGAGCTCGACGGCGCCGGCATCGACTTCAACTCCGACGAGCCGCCGGCGTACCGCGACTTCCTCTACTTCAGCTACAACCTCGGGATGACCTACCAGGTCTCCGACACCTCGGTGTCCAGTCCGCAGATCCGCTCGGTCGTGCTGCGGCACTGCCTGCTGTCGTACGTCTTCGGCGTCGTGGTGCTGGCCAGCACGATCAACCTGGTCGCGGGCGTCGCCACCGGCTGACCTATCGCCCGAGCTAGTGACCCGAACTCGAACTTCGCACGCTATCTCGCGGCCTGAGCACGCACCTCGCTTCGTTGACAGAGCTCGCGATACGCCCGGTAGCCCTTCGCTCCGTCGCCTTGCGATGCACGCACTCAGCCCACGATCCAGCGCACGCATTTCTCGCCCGGGTCACTCGGGCAACACCACCGACTTCCCGCGGGCGTGGAACTCGCCCTGCACGCGGATCGCCTCGCCGGCGTCGTCGAGGGAGAAGCGGCGGTCCATCACGGGCTTCACCAGCCCGCGCTCGGCGAGGTCGGCGAGCAGCTCGAGGTCGGGGGTGCTGCGGGAGGCGACCTTGAAGCCGGGGCTGCGTCCGGAGGCGAGGGAGAAGTAGAGCGGGTTCATGATCATCCGGGGCAGCGGGTGCAGCCAGCGTGACTTCGGCGAGGTGACCATCACGTAGCTGCCGCCGTCCGCGAGCATCCGGCCGCAGGTACGCAGCGGCCAGACGCCGGCGTTGTCGAAGATCAGGTCGAACCGCTCGCGCGTCGCGGTGGCGTCCTCGCGGGTGTAGTCGACGACGCGATCCGCGCCGATCCGGGCGGCGGTCTCGACGTTGCCGGTGCTGCAGACGGCGGTGACGTGCGCGGCGCCGAGAGCCTTGGCGAGCTGGACGGCGAACGTGCCCACGCCGCCCGAGGCGCCGTTCACCAGCACTCGCTGGCCCTCGCGGAGCAGGCCCCAGTCGCGCAGGCCCTGGAGCGCCGTCTCCGCGGCCACACCCAGGGTGGAGGCCTCGTCGAAGCCGAGCGCGGCAGGCTTGGCGACCATCCAGTCGGCCGGCGCGACGGCGTACTCGGCGAAGCCACCGCCGTCGACCTGGCCGAACACCTCCTCGCCGACGCGGAACCGGGTCACGTCGTCGCCGGCCGCGACGACCACGCCGGCGACGTCGGCGCCCGGGACCGTGCGCCGGGGTCGGCGCAGTCCCAGGGCTCCGCGGGCGAACATCGGCAAGCCCGTCGTGAAGTGCCAGTCCAGCGCGTTCACCGAGGCGGCCCGCACCCGCACCAGGACGTCGGCCGGCCCCGGTTGCGGGACGGGCACGTCGGCGACGCCGATGACGTCCTCGGGAGCGCCGTAGCGGTGGTACGTCGCCGCGCGCATCGTCGTGGGCACGCTCGACGCGGTCTCGGGCTGGGCATGGGTCTCGGTCATCGGTCTGCTCCTCGGGTGAGTACCTTACGGCGTAAACTTACGCTGTAAACTTACGGGGTAAGAGGAGATCCGTCTAGAGTCGGGCCCGAGATGACTGCCCCCAACGTGACTGCGGAGACCGCCAAGCGACCGCTGAGCCGGGACCTCGTGCTCGAGGCGGCGGTGGACCTGGTCGACCACGAGGGGCTGGCCGCACTGTCGATGCGCCGGCTGGGCCAGGAGCTCGGCGTCGAGGCGATGTCGCTGTACCACCACGTCGCCAACAAGGAGGCTCTCCTCGACGGCATGGTCGACGCCGTGGTCGCTCAGCTCAACGCCGAGGTCGGCCCCGGCGGGGGCACGGAGGCCGAGCGCGACTGGGCAGGCGCGTTGCGCGCCCGCATCCTCGGTGCGCGGACGGTGATGCTGCGGCACAAGTGGCTCCCGGCGGCGCTGGAGTCGCGCATCTCGCTGAGCGCGCCGCTCATCGCCTACTACGAGGGCGTGCTGGCCACGCTGCGTGCGGGCGGTTTCTCCAACGACCTGGCCCACCACACGCTGCACGCGTTGGGCAGCCGCGCGATCGGGTTCAGCCAGGAGCTCTTCGATCCAGCCAAGGGCGGCGACGCGGCGGGGCAGCAGTCGGCGGCCGACCTCGCAGCGATGGCGGCGGCCTTCCCGCACCTCACGGCGATGATGGCCGAGGTCGCGCACGACGACCCCGACTCCACGATCGGGTGGTGCGACGACCAGTCGGAGTTCGAGTTCGGACTCGACGTGCTGCTCGACGGCCTGGAGCGACGGCGTACCAGGGCCTGAGGCCGGCCGGGTTCTGGCCCCTGCGGGTGAAGCGGCCCGAGTTCGTCGCGGGTCACCGTGGGATGGAGCGAGAGGGGTGGACATGCCGGCACGCAAGGACCACGGCGCCAGCATCGGCGACGACGAGGTCTACGAGAAGGTGCGCGACCAGGGCGCCAGCAAGGAGAAGGCGGCCCGCATCGCCAACGCCGCGGCGAACACCTCGCGGCAGCAGGTGAGCCGCAAGGGTGGGCAGGCGGGCTCGTACGACGACTGGACGGTCGCCGACCTGCGCAAGCGGGCCGCCGAGCTCGACATCAAGGGGCGGTCGTCGATGAAGCGGGCCCACCTGATCCGGGCTCTCCGGAACGGCTGAGGAAGCAGGACGCCGGGCCTGCCAGGCCGCCGCAGACGTTCGGGTAGCGTGCGCTGACCGACCATCTCGGAGGAGCCGTATGCCCCACGTCGCCCGCCGTACGCTCATCGTCGTCCTGGTGGTGGCCACCATGCTCGCGCTCGCGCCCGCCGCCGACGCCGCGCCCGCTGCGGAGGAGCGTCGAGTCGTGACCTACCCCGGCGACGGGCTCCAGGTCCACCTGGGCGAGGAGAGCTCGCTGGGGGAGACCTCAGCGGGCTTCCGCCACTTCGTGCACCAGCGCCTGTTGCGGATGTGGAAGCAGACCGGCGGCAGTGAGAAGTGCCGGCCCGCGCCGACCGTCGTCGTGAAGACCTGGACCTCGGACGGCTTCGCCCGCGTCGGCGAGGGCGTCTACGCGCCGTGCCCCGGCGGTGGCTACAGCCAGCTGTACGTCGTGCGGGGCGGCGTGTGGCGGGCACCCTTGGCGCTCGGCAGCCAGGAGGTGCGCTCCTGCTCGTTGATGCGCTGGTTCGACATCCCGCGCGTGGTCGCGGACCGCCAGTGCTACACCGACCTCGGCAAGCTCGTGACGTACTCCGACTACCGGCTGCCCGCCGACTACTCCACGGGGGACCACGCGGCGAAGGTGCTGGCTCGTGGCATCGAGACCGGCTCCGTCGTGGCCGAGGACTGGGCCGCGTCATCCGTCGTGGACAAGCTGTACGCGATGAAGGACGACGGCGCGAGGACCTTCCGGGTCACGCGTTGCTTCGGTCCGGACGACGCGGAGTACGGCGCCGTGCTCGGGAAGGCGCCCCGCGGCTGCCTGCTCGACGTGTTCTACGGCGACTACCGCGTGCTCACCGTGATGCGCACCTACCCCGCCCGGTTCGGCCGTTGGTCGACCACCAGCCTGAAGCCGGTCGCGAGCTCCTGATCAGGCGGCGAGGGCGACCGTGCCCGGCGTGACGGTCGGCGCGTAGACCGTGCCGGGCATGACGGGCGGCGCGCAGTCGCAGGTGTCGCTGCAGGCGAGGAACGTGTGCGCGGCGTGACCGCAGCGCAGGCACGGAAGGTCGTGCGACAAGTGGGTCGAGGTGGTCTGGGTGGTGTCCCACATGGTCGTGCCTTCCTCTGCGGGCGGTCGGGGTTCCGATCGGCTGGTGATACCCATATTGACCGCGACCACCGACACAACTCATCGGGGAACAGCCCTGGTCCGACCCCGGGCCTGCCCCTGCGCTCCCCCGGAGCCGAGTGACGTCAACGCCAGGTGCTCAGCCGTCGCCGAGCACCGCGGCGGGGCCTCGCTTGAGGAGCTGCTGGCCGACGATGACGCGCTGGATCTCCGAGGCGCCCTCCCAGATGCGCTCGACGCGGAGCTCACGGAACATCCGCTCGGCGACGTTCTCGCGCATGTAGCCGCGCCCGCCGAACACCTGCACCGCGCGGTCGGCGACGCGTCCGGCGGTCTCGGAGCAGAGCAGCTTCACCATCGAGGCGCGGGCGTGGAGCACCTTGCGGTCCTCGCCGGCGTCGATCGCGCGCGCCACGTCGTACAACGCGGCGCGCGCGGCGAAGAGCTCGGTCGCCGAGTCGGCGAGCATGCCGGTGACCAGCTGGTAGTCACCCAGCCGCTGCCCCCCGACCATCCGAGACCCCGCGAACTCCGTCATCTCGTCCACCAGCCGCGCGGACGCGCCGACGCACCGCGCCGCGACCATGACGCGCTCGAAGCGGAACCAGTCCTGGGTGAAGGTCATGCCCTGTCCCTCGACGCCGATCAGCTGCGCGGCCGGGATGCGGACGTCGGTGAACGACACGATCGGGTGGTGGTCGGCGATGTGGTGCGAGTACTCCGGCGTGCGGACCACCTCGATGCCGGGCGTCGGCAGGTCCACGACCAGCAACACGTGCTCGCCGGCGTTCGGACCGTCGGTGATCACCGCCTGCACGAAGCAGTAGTCGGCCACGTTGTACGACGTCACGTGCCACTTGACGCCGTTCACGACGTACTCGTCGCCCTCCCGGCGTGCGGTCGTGGCAAGGTCGCTCACGTCGGACCCGGCGTGCTCCTCGGTGATGGCGTAGCACTCGTGCCGCTCGCCGCGCACGGCCGGCAGCAGCCACCGGTCGAGCTGCTCCCGCGTCGCCACCTCGACCCACCACTGCGGCGGGGTGTGCAGACACCAGGCGAGGCCGTTGGTGATACGCCCGACCTGCTCCTGGACGAGTACCTGCTGGAGGGCGGTGAAGCCCGGGCCGCCCACGGAGTCGGGCATGTTCGTGGCGTACAGCCCGCTCTCCAGGGCCGCGTGGTGGAGCTTCTCGGTCAGCCCCGCCGGCTGTACGCCGCCGGCGAGCTCGGTCTCCACCTCGTACTGCACCAGGTCGTCCACGAACTCCCGCGCCCGGCGCCGGATCTCCAGGTCCTGCTCGCTGAGGGTGCTCATGTCGGGGTCTCCTCGGGCTGGTCATCTCTTCGGGGAACGATCAGCACGTCGACCGCGACCGCGCCGTGCGGCGTGACGACGACGGGGTTCAGGTCGAGGGCGGCGAGCTCGTCGCCGTGGTCGCGCGCGAGCAGTGACACCGCGACGACGACGTCGACCAGTGCGTCGATGTCGACCGGAGGTGCGCCACGGAACCCGTCGAGCATCGGCCGCAGCCGCAGGCGGTCCAGCATCCGGTGCGCGCCCTCGCGGGTCAGCGGGGGAAGGGCGACGGCCCGATCGGCCAGCAGCTCGACCAGCACGCCGCCGGCGGCCACCACCACCATCGGGCCGAGTGCGTGGTCGTGCACGAGGCCGACCGACACCTCGACGCCCGCCGGAACCTGCTCGTGAACCGTGACGTCGGGTCCGAGGCGGGCAGCCAGGTCGGCGTACGCCGCCTCGACGGCCGCGGCGTCGTGCAGGCCGGTGACCACGCCGGCCACGTCGGAGCGGTGGGTGATGCCGGGCGCCGAGGTCTTCAGGACGACGGGGAAGCCGAGGTCGCGGGCCGCCAGGGCTGCTTCATCCGCCGTCGCGGCCCCGCGTTCCGCCGGGGTCGGGATGCCGTAGGCGGCGGGGAGGTCTTGCCACTCACGGGGTCTCGCGACAGGCGCCAGCGCGCCTTCCTCGACCAGCAGTTGGTCAGGACCCGGCCGGTCGACGGCGTCCAGCAGATGGCGCAGCGCGAGCAACCCGCTGCGGAAGCCCTCCAGCACCGGGATGCCCGCGTCGCGCAGCCGGCCGGCCGCGTCCTCGTCGATCGCCCCGGGCAGGCCCGCCAGCACGACCACCGGCTCGCTGGTGGCGGCCGCGACCTCCAGCATCGCGTCGGGGTAGGACGTGTCGCCGTCGTACTCGGGCACCAGGTCGACCGCCAGCCCGGTCACCCCGACCGCGGGATCGGCAGCGATCATCCTCAGGCAGTCGGCGAAGACCCGGTGCGTGTCCGCGCCGCTGTTCCAGACGTCCAGCGGGTTGCCGGGCTCGAGGCCGGGCTCGAGGCGGTCCCCCAGCGCGGCGAGTGTGGCCGGGGACAGGTCGGCGAAGGGTACGTCCAAGCCGTGCGCGAGGTCCGCGACCAGGCTGCGCTCGGCGCCCGAGTCGTGCACGGTCGCGATGCCCGTGCCCGGCCGGGGGCGGCGGGTCGAGGAGAGGAGCGCGAGCGTGTCGCCGAGCTCGGCGAGGTCGGCGACGAGGTGGCCGGCGATGTCGTCGGCCAGCGCCTCCCACGCCGCCGACCCGCCGGCCACCGCGCCGGAATGTGCGGCCACCATGGCCGAGCCGAGGGGGGTGTGGCCGACCGGGAGCAGCACGACCTCGATGCCCGCCTCACGGGCACGCCGCAGCGACCAGCGCAGCCGGTCGCCGCCCCGGATCGTCTCGAGCACGAGGGCGAGCACCTTGGTCTCGGTGTGCGCCACGACGTGGTCGACGTAGTCGGCGGTGGTCGTGACGAGCTCCTGCCCCGACGACACCACCAGGTCGAAGCCGAGCCGCAGCCGCGTGCGCAGCATCGTCGAGAACACCGACCCCGAGTGGGTGACCAGCGAGACCGGGCCCACAGGCAGGTCCTCGCGCTCGGTGTAGCCCATGGCCCGCACGCCGCGACGTACGTTCCAGAACCCCATGCACCCGGCGCCGACCAGGGCCATGCCGGCGTCCGTGGCGATGCGCCGCAGGTCGTCGCGTACGCCGTCCGCGTGCGCGCTGCCGAACACCACGGCGCCACGCGCGCCGACCTTCGCCGCCGCGGTCAGCTGCTCGACGAGGCGCCCGTCGCCGACGCCCATCAGCACCAGGTCGGGTGCCTCGCCCAGGGCGTGCAGGTCGGGGAGACAGGGCAGGCCGGCCACCTCGTCGTACGACGGGTTGACGAGCCAGACCCGCTCGAAACCCGGCGACCGCAGCACCTCGCCGACCATCCGCCGGCCCAGGCTGCCCGGCCGCGGGCTCGCCCCCACCAGTGCGACGGACCGGGCTTCGAGCGCGGCCGCGAGGGCCTCGTTCAAGCGAGCCTGCCGCGCAGCCGCTGCCACCGCGACGAGCGGTCGTGGATGGCCGCCCTGGCGGCCTGCCAGCCGGGGATGCCGCAGACGCCGCCGCCACCGTGCGTGGCGGAGCTGGCGTTGTAGAGGCCGGCGATCGGCGTGCGGTAGTCGGCGTACCCCGGTGCCGGACGCATGTGGAACAGCTGCTCGGGCGTGAGCTCGCCGTGGAAGATGTTGCCGCCGATGAGTCCGTACTCCTCCTGCATCTCGTGCGGTCCCACGATGTCACGATGCGTCACCGATGCGGCGAAGCCGGGCGCGACCTGGTCGTAGAGATCGATCAGCCGGTCCGTGTAGGCCTCGAGCTCCTCGGTGTGCGGCGCTTCGCTCCACTCGTGCGGGACGTACTGCGTGAACAGGCTCAGGATGTGCGTGCCGTCGGGGTTCATCGTCTTGTCGAGGCTCGTCGGGATGACGCCGTCACTGAACGGCCGCAGCGCGGCGCGGCCCTCGCGCGCATCTTGGAACGCCCGCTCGATGAACTCCATCGACGGCGACATCTCGACCGAGCCGGTGAGGTGCTCGGGGACGCCATCGACGTCGCGGTCGGTGTCCGGGACCGACGTGAACCGCGGCAGCTCCGCCAGGGCCAGGTTGACCTTCACCACTCCGGAGCGGGTGTTCCAGCGCTCGATGTCGGCGACGAAGTCCTCGGGCAGCTCGGTGCGCGGCAGGTGGTCGAGGAACGCGGTCTTGGGGTGCAGGCTGGTGACCACGATCGGGGCGCTCAGCTGGTCGCCGTTCTCCAGCACCACGCCGGTCGCGCGGCCGTTGCTGGAGCTCACCGACTCGACGCGCGAGCTGGTGCGGATCTCGACGCCCAGCTCGCCGGCCGACCTGGCGATCGCCGCGGACACCGCGCCCATGCCGCCCTCGGGGTAGCCCCAGCTGCCGAGCTGCTGGCTGTGCCCGCCGGCGTCGCCGACGTCACCGATGGAGTGGTGGGCCATCACGTACGCCGTCCCCGGCGCGAACGGACCGGCCCACGTACCGATCACGCCGTTGACCGCGAGCGCGCCCTTGACCTGGGAGGACTCGAACCAGTCGTCGAGCAGGTCCGCGATGCTCATGCTCATCAGCCGGGTGATGTCGGCGACCATGCGGGTGTCGACGCCACGGTTCTTCCAGACCAGCCTGCCGAGGTCCGCGAGGTCGGAGGGCGAGTGGGACCCGATCGTCGGCGGCACGCGGGTCAGCAGCGGGCCCATCACGTCGGCGATGCCCTTGAGCCAGTCGTTCCACTTCGGCCAGGCCTCGGCGTCCTTCTTCGACCACCGCGCGATCTCGTCGTACGTCCGCGCCTCGTCGTCCTCGTAGATCGTCAGCGAGCCGCCCTCGGGGAACGCCTGGAAGTACGGGCCCATCGGGTGGACCTTGTAGCCGTACTGCGCGAGCTTCAGCTCGTTGACGATGGTCGCCGGCATCAGGCTCATGACGTACGACAGGCGGGTGACCGAGAGGTGAGGTGCGTCGGGCCACGGCTGCTCGGTCGTGGCCGCGCCGCCGACCTTGCTGCGGCCCTCGAGCACGACCGTGCGGGCGCCGGAGCGGGCGAGGTACGCCGCGGCCACCAGGCCGTTGTGCCCGCCGCCGACCACGATCGCGTCGTAGGAGCCTGCCATCCTGCGTCCTCCAGGGTCGGGGGTCCAAGGGAGACGAAGCCCCGTGGTGTGTTTGACTGACTGTTCAATCTAACGAGGTGATAGCGTCCGTGGCAAGGGGCCGCACCGGTCACCGGGCGAGGAGGAGACGCGACCGTCATGGCCGAAGCAGCGCCGCAGACCGAGGGCAACGAGGCGCGCCGCCGGGCAATGCTCCAGGCGGCTGCGGAGCTGATCAGCGAGCGCGGGTACGGCGACACCCGGATCGCCGATGTCGCCAAGCGCGCCGGCACCAGCTCCGGCCTGGTCATCTACTACTTCGGCACCCGCGACCGGCTGCTCGTCGACGCGCTCCGGTTCTCCGAGGAGACCTACTACGACGCCGCCGCCAAGCTGCTCGACGACGAGAAGGACTTCCGCCGCCGGCTCTCGATGCTGGTGGAGTGGTCCTGCGTGCCGCAGCTCCCCGGAGAGGTGACCGGCTCGTGGGGTCTGTGGCTGGACCTGTGGTCGACGGCGCTGCGACACCCCGAGGTACGCGAGGCCCGCGTCGAGCTCGACAGCCGCTGGCGCGACCTCGTCGAGCGGATCGTGCGCGAGGGCCAGGAGGCCGGCGACGTCGACGCCGGCATCGACCTGCGTCGCTTCGCCTTGATGTTCACCGTCGTCCTCGACGGCCTTTCCACCCAGGTCGCCCTCGACGACCCCGAGCTCACCTCCGACGTCGCCCACGACATCGCGATGGAGTACGCCGAGCAGCGCCTCGGCCTCTCGCCCGGCCCGCGCCGCGTCAAGAACCGCAAGAAGTCCAAGGCCTGACGTAACGCCGGGCAGCGGTGCGTCAGTGTTGGTTTCGGCGGGGCCGCGGTGGCTGAGTGTTGGTTCGACCGTTCGGAACCAACACTCACTCACCGCCTAGGCGGTGACCCCCGGCCGCTACCCGATCTCGACCTCGACCGGGTCCGGCAGCTTCGCCTCGCTCCGGCGCAGTACCTGGACGGCAGTGGGAGAGAACCAGCAGGCGACGCGCTCGCCGGGGGTGGCCGTGAAAGAGCGGGGGCCGGCCTGGTTGGCGACCTGCACGAGCAAGACGTGGTCGTCCCCGACGTCCACGCGCACCTGGGTCGAGGCGCCGAGGTACACGACGTCGAGGACCGTTCCGGTCAGGCGGTTGTGGCCGGTCGGGCCGGGCGCGGACTCGGCGTCGACGGCGATCCTCTCGGGGCGGACCACGATCGCGGCCTCGCCGCGCGGGCAGTCGCCGGTGACCTCGGCGGCGATGGTGCGGCCCAAGGACGTGCAGGTGGCGGTGCTCGACGAGACGTCGGTGACGTCGGCGTCGAAGATGTTGGCGGACCCGAGGAACCCGGCGACGTACGCCGTCGCGGGACGTGAGTAGATCTCCTCCGGTGCGCCGACCTGCTCGACCTTGCCCTCGGCGATGACCGCGATGCGGTCACTCATCGTCAGGGCCTCCTCCTGGTCGTGGGTGACGTAGACGAAGGTGATGCCGAGGTCGCGCTGGAGCTGGCGCAGCTGGAGCTGGAGGTACTTGCGGAGCTGGGCGTCCAGGGCCCCGAGCGGCTCGTCGAGCAACAGCACCTTCGGGTTGAGCACCAGGGCACGGGCCAGGGCGACGCGCTGCTGCTGACCACCGGACAGCTGGGCGGGGCGGCGCTTGGCGAGCTCGCCGATGCGGGCGACGTCCAGGGCCTCCGAGACCCGGCGGTCGATGGTGGCCTTGTCGACGTTCTGGTAGCGCAGCCCGAAGGCGACGTTCTCCCGGACCGTCATCAGCGGGAACAGGGCGTAGCTCTGGAACACGGTGTTGACCGGGCGCCGGTGCGGCGGCTCCTGCGCCATGTCCTTGCCGTCGAGCAGGATCTGGCCGGAGTCCGGCCTCTCGAATCCCGCGATCATCCGCAGGGTCGTGGTCTTGCCGCACCCCGACGCACCGAGCAGCGAGCAGAACTCGCCGGCCGGCAGGTCGAGGTCGATGCCGTCGACGGCGACGACGTCGCCGAACGACTTCGTCAGCGAGGTGAGGCGCAGGGCGCCGCCCGCCATCAGGCGGCGCCAGAGGTCTGACCGGCCACCTCGGCCAGCCGACCGAAGTTGGAGACGAGAAGGTCGACGTCGTCCTCGGTGTGCTGCACGGACAGCAGCCACTGCTCGACCTTGCCCCACGGCGGCAGGAACACCCCGCCATTGTGCTGCATCAGCCAATGCAGGTGACCCCAGCGGTCGTCGACCTCGAGGAAGTCGCGGTAGTTGCGGACGGGCTCGCCCGTGAACGCCACGCATCCCTTGGCGCCGACGCTGACCACGTGCCACGGCGAGCCCGTTGTCGGCGATGTGCCGCTCGAAGCCCTCCCTGGCACGCGCGGCCAGGGCATCGAGGCGGGCGTACCCCTCCTCGTTGAGGACCTGGCTGAGGTTCGCGCGTGCGGCGGCCATCGCCAGCGGGTTGCCGTTGAACGTGCCGACCTGCTCGTACCTCCCGTCGGCGATGGCGGACATGACTTCGTCGGTACCACCCAGCGCGGCGACGGAGATTCCGCCACCGAGGGCCTTGGCGAGGCAGACGATGTCCGGCGTGACGCCGTACCTCCCGGTAGCCCCCGCGGGTCCGGTCGTGAAGCCGGTCTTGACCTCGTCGAAGGTGAGGAAGCAGTCCTCGGCGTGGAGGAGCTCCTTGAGACCGGCGAGGTAGCCGTCGTCCGGCGGGATGATGCCGGCGTTCATCATGATCGGCTCGAGGATCATCCCCGCGATCTGTCCGCGGTGCTCGGCCAGGGCGCGCTCGACGGCGCCCAGGTCGTTGAAGGGCACCACGACGATCAGGTCCATGATCGCCTGCGGGATGCCGGTGTTGCCGGGGACGCGGTACGGCGCGTCGGCCGGGCCGACCTCCTCGGGCTCGGGCAGCACCGAGACCTGCACCGAGTCGTGGTGGCCGTGGTAGCAACCCTCCACCTTGATGATGAGGTCGCGGCCCTTCAGCGCCCGCATCAGGTGGATCGCGTCCATGGTGGCCTCGGTGCCCGAGTTGGCGAACCGCCACTGGGGCAGGCCGAAGCGGCGGGCGAGCTCGGTCGCCACCCAGATGGCGTCCTCGGTGGGCTGGGCGAAGTGCGTACCGCGTGAGACCTGACGGGTCACGGCCTCCACGATGGCGGGGTGGGCGTGGCCGGCGATGGCGGCGCCGTACCCGCCGTGCATGTCGACGTACTCGTTGCCGTCCACGTCCCAGACGTGGGGCCCCTGGCCGTGGCTCATCCACACGGCCTGCGGCTGGGCGATCTGCCAGTTGGAAGTAGCGCCGCCGGCGAGAACGGCGCCGGCCTCGGCGATCATGGCGGTGCTGCGTGGCTGGCGCCGCACGAACGCCTCGGACTCGGACTCGAGCAGGGTGTCGATGGTTTCGCCAATGGGTTCGTCAGTGGTGACGGAGGTGGTCACGGGGCTCTCCTCGTTTGACTGAGCGTTCAGTTTAGGGACGCTCGGGGAGGGCCACAAGGGTGCCGGCCGGATCTCCGGCCGAGGTCCAGGATCTCACCGCGATTGACTGAATGTTCAGTCTGTGTGAGCGTGTCAGAATTCGGATGGAGCTGCGGAGGTGGCATGGAGAGACCCGGCGGGCCCCCGGAGAGGATGTCGGAGGGGGTGCGGTTCGACAGGCGTGCGCTGCTGCGCAACGCCGCCCTGCTGGGCATCTCGGTCCCCGCCCTGAGTGCCCTTCTCCAGGCCTGCGCCGACTCGCCCACCGGCTCCGGCGGCGGCACCGGTGACGGCAAGCCGTTGCAGATCGCCTCGCCGGACAACCCCGTGACCTGGCCGATCTCCGACGACAACCAGCCGATCGCGGACGGGATGCCGCCCGAGAAGGGCCCCCTGCTGCTCTACAACTACGCCGACTACATCGGGCCGGCCGTGGTGAAGTCGTTCGAGGCGAAGTACGGCGTCGACGTGAAGGTGTCCACCTTCAACGACACCGACGAGGCGATCACCAAGATCCGCACCGGCGCCGTGCCCTACGACATCTACTTCCCGAGCTACGACCAGATCGGCCGCCTGGTGACGGCGAAGCTCGTGCGTCCGCTGAACCACTCCTACATCGGCAACCTGGGCAACGTGTGGTCGACGTTCCAGAGCCCCTGGTACGACGGTGAGGCGCACTACTCGGTGCCCTACAGCGTGTACACGACCGGGGTCGGCTGGCGCACCGACAAGGTGACCGAGGACATCGCCGGGATGCCCAACCCGTACGACGCCCTCTGGAACCCCGACTACCGGGGCATGGTCGGCATCATCGACGACTGGCACACCGCCATGGCCATGGTCGGCCTGCGCGCCGGCATCAGCGACGTGAACAGCGACAAGCCCGCGGACCTCGACACGATCCAGCAGGCGCTGACCGAGCTGAGCCAGGCCGTCAAGCCGAAGGTGACCGTGTCGATGTACAACGACATCCCGGCCGGCCAGCTCGGTGTCAGCCAGATGTGGTCCGGCGACATCGTGAACGCCCAGTACTACCTGCCGAAGGGCACGTCGGTCGACGTCCTGGGCTACTGGTTCCCGGAGGACGGCAAGGGCCTGGTCGACAACGACCTGATGATGGTGCTCAGCGGTGGCAACAGCCCGGTGCTCGCGCACCTGTTCCTCGACCACATGCTCGACGAGAAGAACTCGCTGAAGAACTTCGGCTACATCGGTTACCAGCCCCCGCAGAACGTGCTCGACACCGAGAAGCTGGTCGCCGACGGGTACCTTCCCGAGAACCTCGCCACCGCCGCCGTGCGCGAGGAATGGTTCGACGTCGCCTACCGCCTGCTCGAGCTGACTGTCGAGAACGACGCCGCGTGGCACCAGGTCTGGCAGCAGTTCAAGGCGGGCGCGTGACGGCTGCACCGCTCCCGGACGTCGAGGAGCGACCGCCACCACCCGCCTCGCGCGCACGTCCGCGAGGCAGGCTGCTCGGGCCGCTGCTCGCGATGCCGGGCATAGCCTGGCTGCTGCTGTTCTTCATCGCGCCGCTGTACGTCGTACTGGCGGTCGTCTTCGGCGGCGTCGACCCGGTCTTCCGCACGGTCATCCCTGTCTGGAACCCGGTCCTGTGGTCGTCGGACCAGCCGATCTACGTGCTCACCCACATCGTCGGTGCCGACGGCATCTTCGGCCCGGCCCTCGTGCGGACGGCGGTCTACGTGTTCACCGCCAGCGTGCTGTGCCTGCTGATCGCGTTCCCGATCGCCTACTACGTCGCGCGGCTCTCGGGCCGCTGGAAGGGCCTGCTGCTCACGCTGCTGATCGCGCCGTTCTGGATCAGCTACATGATGCGCATGCTGGCGTGGGTGAACCTGCTGGCCAACGACGGCATCGTCAACAGGGTCATCTCGCTCGGTGGGGTCTTCCCCGGCGACACCGAGTGGCTGTCGGGCAAGTCGGTGGTGGTGATCCTCGGGCTGGTCTACGGGTACGTGCCGTACATGATCATCCCCTTGTACGCCGGCCTCGACCGGCTGCCCTCCGACCTCATCGAGGGCGCGCGTGACCTCGGCGCCAACCGGTTCTCGGCGTTCCGTCGGGTGACCTGGCCGATGTCGCGCCCGGTCGTGGTCGCCAGCGTGCTGCTCACCTGCCTCCCGATGCTGGGTGACTACTTCACCAGCGACCTGTTGTCGGGTTCTCCGAGCACCTCGATGGTCGGCAACCTCATCAACAACACCGTGCTCACCCCCGGGCAGACCGGCCAGGCCGGAGCGTTCGTGCTGCTGGTGCTCATCGTCTCGCTGCTGCCGATGCTCTACTACGTCCGCACCGTGTCCCGCTCGGATGGAGCCGTCACATGAGCTCGATCACCGCGTGGTGGCGTGACCCGTGGCGCAAGCCGCGCCTGCTCGCCGCCGTCACCATCGGCTACCTGCTCTGGTCGCTCCTCCCAGTCCTGATCGCCGCCGCGTTCTCCTTCAACGACGGTCGGTCGCGGACCAGCTGGCAAGGCTTCTCGCTGCGGTGGTACTACGGCGACCCGGAACGCTCGGTCTGGCACGACGACACGCTGCAGACGGCCCTGATCCAGACCCTTCGACTCGGGGTGCTCACCACCCTGGTCTGCGTCCCTCTCGGCGTCGCGCTCGCGATCGGTCTGCACCGCTGGCGCGGCAAGCTCTCCAACACCGCCAACTCGATGCTGCTGCTCTCGTTCGTGCTGCCCGAGACGCTGCTCGCGGTGGCGTTGCTCCTCGTGGTCACCAACCTGGCCCTGCCGTTCACGCTCGGCACGACGTCGCAGGTGGTCGGCCTGGTCACCTTCCAGCTGTCCTATCCCGCGATCCTCGTCCGAGCCCGGCTCGCCACGATCGGGTCGCAGCTCGAGGAGGCAGCGATGGACCTCGGCGCCTCACCGCTCGCGGCCCAACGCCGCGTGATCCTGCCGATGCTGGTGCCCGCCATCGTCGCGAGCGCCGTACTCGTGTTCGCCGACGTCATCGACGACTTCGTCATCGTCCGCTACCTCTCCGGCGACGCGTCCACCGAGCCGACCTCGGTGAAGATCTACAACACCGCCCGCGCGGCACCCACCCCGGCACTCAACGCGCTCGCCACGCTGATGCTGGTGGCCGCCATGCTCGCCGTCGCGCTGGGCTTCCTGCTGTACCGCTGGCTCGGCAAGCGATCGGGTCAGCACGAGTCGATCGGCTCGTTCGCCGGCGAGACGTAGCCCGGCCAGGAAGCGGTGTCGGTCTGCTGGTCAGGTGGTAGAAGCCGAGACCGGGCGGAGGAAGGTGACGCCCGGCCCCAGGCTCGTGATCGTCGGCGTGCACGCGGTCTGAAGCGGTGGCGTGCGCGCGGTGAGGTCGGCGGAAATCCAACGAGCTGTGGCCGACTCCCTAGGCAGGCAGCCCGAGCGCGCCGCTTTCGTTGATTGCGTAGAACTCGTTGCGGCTGACTGCTTTGGTCGCGCCGTCGACGACACTTCGCACCGTCTCGACCGAGCCGGACTTGAAGAGGCAGACGCCGCGCTTGCCGTCCTCGCTGGGAACCACGATGGGCAGCTCGGTGCCCTTCGGCAGGTTGAGCTGTCCGCTCCAGAATGCTTGCGGGTCCGAGATTGTGTGGATCGTGAGGATGTACATGAGCTCTTCCTTTCGTCTGGCCCGACCGGGTGCCGTTGCCTGTTTCGATGGCACCGCTGACCGCGTCCCGGATCAACTGCAGAATCTGCAGTTGCCGGTGGTGAACGGCACGAGGAGATTGGGCACATGCCCGGTTATGGCCAGTTTTGTCCCATCGCCCAAGCCTCCGAAGTGATCACCGAGCGCTGGACCCCACTGGTCCTTCGTGAACTGGCGCTAACCGGGAGCCGTCGTTTCAACGACATCCAGCGCGGTGTACCGCTGATGTCCTCTTCGCTGTTGAGCAAACGCCTCCGCGAGCTCGAACGTGCGGGAATCATCGAGCGGCGAGCGCTGACGTACGCACGAGGGAGCGAGTACCACCTGACTTCCGCGGGACAAGAACTCGGGCCGGTCCTCGCCCAGATCGGCATCTGGAGCGAGCGCTGGCTGCGCCGCCCCATCTTCGAGGAGTCACCAGACACCGGCCTGCTCATGTGGTGGGTTCGCACGACCGTCAAGACGGACGCCTTGCCGCCGGGTCGCACTGTCATCCACTTCCGCTTCGCGGGAGCTCCCGAAAAGCTGCGCTACTTCTGGTTGGTGCTTCCCGAGAAGGACCTGTGCCTGACCGATCCCGGGTTCGGAGTCGACGTGACGGTCACCAGCGACGCGAAGACGCTCACTGCGGTGTGGATGGGGGACGTCCCGCTCGCGTCGGCCGTGAAGAGCCACGCGGTCCAGCTGGAGGGTCAGCGGGCGCTCACCCGCTCCTTCGCCGACTGGTTCGGGCTGCACCCGCTGTTCGCCGACGTGGCTCACCCCGCCAGCCGGCCCAGGGTGAGCGCCTAGCCGCATTGCCAGTTCTGCGGAAGTAGGTGCACCCGCATTCGCCGGCATCTCGCCGTCGCGCTGGGCTTCCTGCTGTACCGCTGGCTCGGCAAGCGATCGGGTCAGCACGAGTCGATCGGCTCGTTCGCCGGCGAGACGTAGGCCGGCCCGGGGCGCGGGTCACGACCTGGGCTCGCTCGCGGCCAGCACCTTGCGAAGAGCTCCCGCCAGGACCTCGCTCTCGTGCGGTGTCAGGTGGTCGGCGAACTCACGGTGGACGGCGGCGAGGTAGGTCGGCGCCGACTTGCGCAATGCCGTCCGACCTGCCGGGGTCAGTGCTGCGAAAGCCGATCGACCGTCGTGCGGGTTCGGCTCTCGAGTCACCAGGCCCGCCCGGACCAGGTCGTCAACGACCCGGCTGACGCGGGTGCGGCTCACCGAGGCGACGGAGCCGAGCTGTCCCATGGTGAGCCGCCGATGGGGGGCCCCGTCGAGCTCGAGCAGCACGTCGTACCACGTCAAGGGCAGACCGTGGGCGTCCTGGAGCTCGCGGTCCAGGCGCGGGACCAGCGCGGCGTGCACCTTCAGCAGCGCGCCCCACGTCTCGGTGAGCTCTGTTGCCACCCTCGAAGCCTACCAGATCTTGTGCGTGCGCACACACTTTGCTATAACTATGTGCGTAAGCACATAACTCGCTCGAGAAGGAACTACGATGACCACCCTGTTGCACATCTCCGCCTCGCCCCGCGGCGAACGTTCCGAGACCCTCGCCATCGCGGCCACGTTCCTCGATGAACTACGCGCGATCCACCCCGAGGTCACGGTCGAGCACTGGGACCTCTGGGACGGCACGTTGCCCGAGTTCGGCCCGCCCGCGGCGGCCGCCAAGATGGCGGTCTTCGCCGGCGCCGACCCCGAGGGCGACGAGGCCGCCGCATGGCGCCGCGCGTACGAGACCTTCAAGCGGTTCGACTCCGCCGACTACTACCTCTTCACGGTGCCGATGTGGAACGCGTCGGTGCCCTACATCCTCAAGCAGCTCATCGACGTCATCAGCCAGCCCGGCATGATCTTCAGCTTCGACCCCGCAGCGGGCTACACGGGCCTGCTGGAGAACAAGCGGGTCGCCGTCATCTACACCGGCGCGGTCTACGGCCCCGACCGTGGCCCGGGATTCGGCAACGACTTCCAGCAGCCGTACTTCGAGGACTGGTTGCACTGGGCCGGCGTCGACGACATCCGCAGCATCGCGTTCCGTCCCAACCTGGCCACTGCCGACCCCGAGCCGGGACGCCGCGCCGCCCACCTCCAAGCCGCCGCGGTCGCCCGAGGGTTCCTGTCCCCCGCCGAGCACGCCTTACTGGCGGGGTGACTCCCCGGTAGCCAGGGGCCCATCAACGGATCCAGACCTGCGGATAAAGTCCGGAACGGGCCCGGTCCGCGTATGGAGGGGGACACATGGAGCCTCCGTTGTTGACGGCCGAGGGGCTAGCACCGGTCGTCCGGCGGATCCTCGGGGATCCCGCCGCGCAGCCCACGACATGGACCAGCGAATGGCTCGACGTCCCGGCGTACAACCCGGGCACTGCCGGCATCCATCGCGTCGCGGGCACGGCCACCGTCGGCGGAGCTCGCGAGAAGCAGTGGAGCACCATCCTCAAGGTCGTCATGCTGCCCGACCTGAGTGGGACTCCGCTCGACATCGACGGCTACATCCGCGAGCCGTCCGACTGGAACTACTGGAAGCGCGAGGTGTTGGCACGTCGCTGCGGCCTGCTCGACAGGTTCGAGCACCCCATGCGTCCTGTCGGCTGTTGGGCCACCGAGGAGGTGGACGACACGACCGCCTGGCTGTGGCTGGAGGAGCTCGACGAGGGCACCGACCGTCCGGCGAGGTCCGTCGGCGAGCTCGCCGAGATGGCCTACGACCTCGGCGGCTTCGCCGCCCAGGGGACCTCGATGGTGGACGAAGTCCTGGCGCTCTCGTGGACCGCTCGGGACTGGTTGAGCGGCTGGGCCTCGACCTTCCTCGGACTCAGCGGCGGCCACGCCCTGGCACACGCCGACTGCTGGGCCCACCCGCTCCTCCGAGACCGGGTGCCGGTGTCGAGCCGCCAAGCCCTCGTCGACGTGGTCAGTTCTTGCGAGCAGATGTGCGTGCGCCTCGCCACACTGCCGGCCACGGTCGCACACCACGACGCCAAGGCGAGCAACCTGTTCCGTGAGCGCACTGCGAAAGGTGAGCGCACCGTCGTCATCGACTGGGGCTTCTTCGGCACGGCGCCGATCGGCGCCGACCTCGGCCACCACGTCGCACTTGACGTGTGCGTCGACTCGGTGGACCCGGCCGACGGAGTCGAGCACGAGCGCTCGGCGACGGACGCGTACCTGGCGGGGCTGCGTGACTTCGGATGGCGAGGGGACGAGGCGGACGTGCGCTTCGCTGCCGCTGCTTCGGGCTCGCTCCAAATGCTGTGCTTCGTCGTGGACGACGTCGCCCTGCTCTGCCCCGACTTCCCCGTCTCTGAGGACTGGCCGGCTGAGCGTGCCGAGGCGGCCGGCTGCGACATCGATACCACCATGGACAACTGGGCGGCTAGCCTCCACTTCCTGCTCCACATGGGACAGCGAGCCATGCGCTCGCTGGGCGCTGACCCGGATCCGCGCACTCATCGCCGATGAACGCTCACCCGGGCTGTGGCCTCACCTGAATCGGTAGCCAGGTACTACGCAACGGTGTCGATCACCGTTCGGCCGGTTTTCTGCCGTTCCTCGAACAGCGCCGAGGCGGTCGAGGTCTAATGCCGCAGGCGCCCGCACCATGACCGGCGCACTCGAGCAGGGACGTGATCGCATGTCGGACCAGCACACCCATGGGGAGTCAGCAGTGAAGGGCAACGCATGAGCGCCAGCACTCCGAGCGCGGGTTGGTTCCCGGATCCGCAGGACCCGTCGCAGCAGCGCTACTGGAACGGCTCCGAATGGACCGAGCACAGGGCGCCAGCCGCCTACCCGCCCGCCATATACCCCAGCGGAGTCACCCCCATCCCGCCGAACTCGGGCGGGGCAACAACCGCGCTGGTGCTTGGCATCCTTTCTCTGTTGTTCTTCGGCCTGTTCACCGGTATTCCCGCCATGATCACGGCTCGAAGGGCCACCCGCGAGATCGACCAATCGCACGGGCGACTCGGTGGTCGCGGCATGGCAACCGCAGGATTCGTCACTGGACTGATCGGGACGATCTGGTCGGGTCTCGTCGTTGCCTTGGTGGTCGTCGTCTTCGCTGTCGGCAGTTCACTGGACAGCCGAGTCGAATCGGTGTGCAACACCGTCAACCCGGACCCCGTCAGCAATCCTGAGTGTTTCGACTGACCGCCCGGGTTCCCACATCTGAGACCCCCGGTCTTCTCGACCGGACAGGCGGCTGCCTGATCGGGTAGGAACGTGTCGAGGTCCTCCCCCAGGCTGGCATCTTCGCTGTTGGAACCTCCTCGCACGCGTACATCGAACTGGATCTGCTCATCGACGCCGATCCGGTCGCCGCCGTCAGAGTGCTCGCCGACCTGGCCGAGCGCGAGACCACCATGGGCGCCACCAACCTCGTCGCGGGCGTCCGCCCCGAGCTCTGGGCGCGCGTGTCGCCCGGGACGCTGCCTACCGGGCTGACCGGCTTCGACGCTGCCGTGGTCGGTTCGGACGGCTTCGCCATGCCCGCGACCCAGCATGACCTCGCGCTCTGGTTCGCGGCGGCCTCGTACGACGTCGTCTTCGACGCGACACTCGACGCGGTACGCAAGCTGGCGCCGTTCGCTGCTTTGGTCAGCGAGGTGCGGGGCTCGACCTACCACCGAGACCGCGACCTCACCGGCTTCGAGGATGGCACCGAGAACCCGACGCTCGCCAGCGCTCCCGCCTACGCCCTGGTGCCCGAGGGGTCACCCGGCGCCGGCGGTTCGGTGCTGCTCCTGCAGCAGTGGGCCCATGATGCGGCGGCGTGGTGGGCCCTCGACGACGACGTCCAGGGGGAGGTGATCGGCCGGACCAAGACCGACAGCATCGAACTCGCCCCGAAGCCTGATACCTCCCACGCGGCCCGGACCGACCAGGACGACTTCGGCCATGTGCTGCGACGGAACACGGCCTTCGGCACGGTCAGCGACCACGGGACCATGTTCGTCGGCTTCGCCAGCAGCAAGAAGCCACTCCACACGATGTTGGAGAGCATGGCCGGTGTGGACGGGCCGCGGGACGCACTCACCCGCTTCACCGCTCCGCTCACCGGCAGCTACTACTGGGTGCCGCCCACCTCGGACCTGCTGGCCTTCGCACCGACCGATGACCGCGGCGGATCAACCAGCGCTCCCCGAACCAACCCTCCGAACGAGGTCACCTAGGCGGCTCGGGCCGCCTCCGCCTGTGCTTGCTGCTCCAGGACGCGTCTCCACGTCGACCGTCCATCGTCAGCGGCCCTTCCAGACGGGCGGGCGCTTCTCGGCGAAGGCCCTGGCCCCCTCCTTCTCGTCCTCCGAGGTGTACAGGGTGGCGACGGTCCGGAGCCGGCTGCTCGTGATCAGGTCCATGGCCTCCTGGAACGTCAGCGACGCGGCGACCCGGGTCACCTCCTTGATGGCGGCGAAGACGAGCGGAGGGCCGGCGGCGAGCAGGCGGGCGGTCTCCCAGGCGCGGGCGCGCACGGCGTCGTCGTTCGGGAGGACCTCGTTGACCAGGCCCCAGCGCGCGGCTTCGGTGGCGCTCATCCAGCGTCCGGTGAGGAGGAGGTCCATGGCGACGTGGAAGGGCATCCGCTTCGGCAGCTTCACCGACGCGGCGTCGGCGAGGGTCCCCGCGTTGATCTCGGGCAGCCCGAACTGCGTGCTCTCCGAGGCGTAGATCAGGTCGCAGGAGAGCGCCAGCTCGAAGCCGCCGCCCATCGCCAGGCCGTGGACGGCCGCGATGACGGGCTTGTTGAGCTCCGGGAGCTCCTGGAGGCCGCCGAAGCCGCCGACGCCGTAGTCGCCGTCGACGGCGTCGCCCGCGGCCGCGGCCTTGAGGTCCCAGCCGGCGCAGAAGAACTTGTCGCCGGCGGTCCGCACGATGGCGACCCGTAGCTCGGGGTCGTCACGGAAGTCCGCGAACACCTGGCCCATCGCACGGCTGGTGGCCAGGTCGATGGCGTTGGCCTTGGGTCGGTCGAGGGTGACCTCGAGTACGCCGTCCTCGCGGCGGAGGTGGAGCACCTCGGCGTTCTCCATGGTTCAACCCCCCAGCGGCCGCAGCAGCGACCGGGAGATGATGTGCCTCTGGATCTCCGACGTGCCGTCCCAGATCCGCTCTATCCGCGCGTCCCTCCAGATCCGCTCGAGCGGGAGCTCGTCCATCAGGCCCATGCCCCCGTGGATCTGGATGGCCTCGTCGGCGACCATGGCGAGCATCTCGGTGGCCTTCAGCTTGGCCATCGCGATGTCCGCGTCGGCGGCCGTGCCCTGGTCCCGCTTCCACGCGGCGTACAGCGTCGTCAGCTCGGCGGCCCGCAGCTCGGTGGCCATGTCGGCGAGCTTGAAGCCGACCCCCTGGAACTTGCCGATGGGCTGACCGAACTGCTCCCGGTGCGCCGCGTGCTCCGTCGACAGGCCGAGGGCTCGCTCCGCGCGCCCGAGGCAGGTCGCGGCGACCGACAGCCGGGTCGACCCGAGCCACTCGCCCGCCAGCTCCAGCCCTTTGTCCTCCTCTCCCAGCAGGGCGTCGCCGGGCAGGCGGACGTCGTCGAAGTCCAGGATCGAGTTGGTGTACCCGCGGTGTGACACGTTGCGGTACCCGTCGTGCACGTGCAGCCCCGGGGTGTCCAGGTCGACGAGGAACGTCGACATCGCGGGCCGACCTGCGTCGTCGGCCCCCGTCCGGGCGAGCAGGATCACGAAGTCCGCCTCGTCGGCGTGGCTGATGAAGTGCTTGGTACCGCGGATGGTCCACCCGTCGCCGTCTCGTACGGCGCGGGTGCGGATGGCCCGCATGTCCGAGCCGGCTCCCGGCTCGGTCATGGCGAGGCAGTCGGTGCGCTCACCTCGCACGCACGGCAGCAGGTACCGCTCGCGCTGCGCCGGCGTACCGGCCATCAGGATGTTCGAGGGGCGTGCGACGCCGGTGTAGTGCAGCGCGTAGCTCGCCTTGCCCAGCTCCTTCTCGAAGAGCACCAGCGTCACCGCGTCCAGCCCCGCCCCGCCGACCTCCTCGGGCATGTTGGCGGCATACAGCCCGGCTTCGATCGCCTTGGCGCGGATCCGGGCGATCAGCTCGGGGCGTGCCTTCCCGGTTCGCTCGACCTCCTCCTCGTGCGGGAAGAGCTCCCGCTCGACGAAGGTGCGGGTCACCTCGACGATGCTGCGCTGCTCGTCGGTCAAGGCGAATTCCACGGTGGCTCCTGTCATCGGATCAGGCGCTCAAAGCAGGGCGACCCGAGGATACTGGTGGTGGCCCGACGTTGACCGGTCGAAGACCCGCCGAGGATCGAGACTGACTCTGGAGTCAGTACCGTGCATCGGGAATGATGGACGCTGGACGACACTCACCCGCGAGACCTAGGATTGACTGTATGTTCAATCAACTGCGTGGCATGACGGCTCCCCTCCCGGCGGGCGACGTGGCGGCGGCGTACGCGCCGTTCGGCTCCTCGCGGATGCTGCCGCGGCGGGCGTACGTCGATCCCGCGGTCTACGACTGGGAGCAGGCCAACATCTTCTCCGGCTGGATGTGCCTGGGCCGCGGCGAGAAGTTCGCCGAGCTGGGTGCCCAGACCTCCGTCGAGACCGGGGCCGGCGGCGTGCTGCTGGTGCGCGGCGAGGACGGCGTGCTGCGGGCGTTCGCGAACGTCTGCCGGCACCGTGGCCATGAGCTCGTGCCCTGCGGCGTGACGGTCCAGAAGCGCTCGATCGTCTGCCCGTACCACGCCTGGAACTACAAGCTCGATGGCTCGCTCCGCAACGCCCCCGGCGGCTTCCGCGACCTGGAGGACTTCGACAAGTCGCAGTTCGGGCTGGCCGAGCTCAACGTCGTGGAGTGGCACGGCTGGGTCTTCGTCGACCCCAGCAACGAGGCCGGGTCGTTCGATGAGCACGCCGGCGACCTCGACGCGATCGTCGCCAACTACCGGCCCGAGGACCTGGTCACCGTCGCGTCTCACTCCTACGAGCTCGCGACGAACTGGAAGATCATCGCCGAGAACTACCAGGAGTGTTACCACTGCTCCTCCATCCACCCCGAGCTGTGCCGGGTCAGTCCGCCGCAGAGCGGGGAGAACCTCGAGCCGGTCGGCGAGTGGATGGGCGGCTGGATGGATCTCGTCCCGGACGCCGACACCATGTCGCTCGACGGACGCAGCGGCGGTGTCGCGATCGAGGGTCTCAACGAGGTCGAGATGCGCACGGTGATGTACCTCATCGCGTTCCCCAACCTGCTCATCAGCCTGCACCCCGACTACGTGATGACCCACACGATGCGGCCGATCGCCGCCGACCGCACGTTCGTCGAGTGCTCGTGGGCCTTCCCGCGCCATGTGGCGGAGCGCGAAGGCTTCGACCCGTCCTACGCCGTGGACTTCTGGGACCTCACCAACCGCCAGGACTGGGCCGCCTGCGAGTCGGTCCAGCGAGGGCTCACCAGCCCGCACGCGATCCCGGGACCGCTGGCCCCCGAGGAGGACGGCGTGTACCAGTTCGTCAGCCGGATGGGGCGCGCGTACGCCGGCCTCGGTCGCGCCGACGACGCCCGCCCGTCGATGAAGTCCGAGGACGTCGTCGCGGCCGAGCCGGCCGCGGCCGAGCCCGGCACGAGGCCACCGTCTGACCGACTCATCGGCCGCCGGCTTGGGTCGCCTGGCCACACTGGTCGGATGCTGCACCGCCACCCGCTCCTGAGCCTCGTGACGCTCGCCTACCTGGGCTTCGTCGCCTGGGTGACGCTGACGCCCGGCTCCGCGGCGCCCACGTCGAGCGAGCTGGTGCGGCGCGTGCTGGCGAGGTTGCAGGGGTACGACGAGCTCTCGTGGCTCACCGACGACCGCGCCGAGCAGCTGGCGAACGTCGCCCTCTTCGTGCCCGTCGGGCTGTTCCTGCTGTTGCTGGTCAGTACCCGCTTCTGGTGGGTCGCGGCGGCCGCGGCATTCGCGATGACCTCGGCGATCGAGACGGTCCAGCGGTCGATCCCCGGCCGGGTGCCCGACGAGCGCGACATCGCCGCCAACACCGTGGGCGCGCTGATCGGCATCGCGGTCGGGGTCGTGTTGACGCTGCCCGCCACGTTGCGCCGCCAGCGCATGCGCCGGCTCCGGACCGACCCGGCCTAGGAGCTCGCGCCGGACACCCGGCCGGCACGCACCACGGCGGTTCGGGGCGGTACCAGGACCACGGCTTCGGCGGCGTTCGAGGCGGGCAGGACCACCAGGTCGGCGGCGGCGCCGACGGTGGGCCCGTGGGGGACGCGGCCGAGCAGGGACCGGCCGCCGACGGTCGCGGCGGCGAGCACCAGGGCGATGTCCTCGTCGCGACGGAAGCCGCTGCGGTACGCCACGTGGCGGGCGCGCTCGAGGAGGTCGCCGGTGCCGTACGGGCCCCAGAGGTCCCGGATGCCGTCGTGGCCGATGCCGGTGACCACGCCGGCCTCGGAGAGCACCCGCAGCGGTGGCACCGGGAAGCTGTACGGCGCCGCGGTCACCACGCCGACACCGGCCTCGGCCAGCCGGTCGGCGAGCCGCCTCGACTCGTCGTCGGTCAGGTCGCCGAACGCATAGCAGTGACTGGCCACCACGAGCCCTTGCATCCCGAGCGAGACGGTCCGGTCGGCGAGCAGGAACAGCTCGTCGAGGCCGGCCGGTGCGTGGGTGTGCAGGTGCAGGTCGACGCCGGCGCCGTGCTTCTCGGCGATGCCGAACAGCACGTCGAGGTACGACGCTGCGTCACCCTCTGCGCCCGGGTCCAGGCCGCCGACCGCGGACGCCCCGGAGGTCATCGCCTCGTCGAGCAGCGCGGCGGTGCCGGGCAGGGACATCAGCCCGTGCTGGGGGAACGCCACCTGCTGCACGTCGACCCGGTCGGCGACGGCGATCGCCAGGTCGCGCACCGTCTCGACCCCGCGCAGCCCGACGTCCGGGTCGACGTCGGTGTGGGTCCGGATCGTCGTCGTCCCGAAGGACACCATCGCGTCGACCAGCGCTCGCATCGCCACAGGATCCGGGATCCCGAGCGCCGTACGGCGGTCCCGGTCGTGGGCGATCCGGGACGCCAGGTCGTCGCCGGCCAGGTGCGAGACCCAGGGCCGCCCGAACAGGGTCTTGTCGAGATGGCAGTGCGCCTCGGTGAAAGCGGGCAGCACGAGCGACCCTGCCGCAGCCACCGTCGCGTCCGCCGCGGGCGCCGTACCGGCGGGCACGACGGCCGAGACGACCCCGGCCTCGATGACCACGTCGACCGGCTCCGGAGCCTCGAAGGAGTGCCCACCCGCCACGACCAGGTCGACGTGAGGCTCGAACACAGGGTCACCCTACGGACACAGAAAGGTCACGACCGCGCGTCGATCGGTTCGCGCCCGGCGCCGCCGGAGGCTACCTTCCTGCACAATGACGCGACCGCCCGAGCCGGACTGAACGGCTCGGGCGGTCCTGTTGGGTCGGGACGTTGGCTGGCGCCAGACCCACCCTCCCCGGCGGAAAGGCGCCGGGAAGGGTCGTCCTTCTGTGTTCTCTGTGTGCCCCTCGGTTTGCCGAGTGACTACTGGGTCACGTACATCGTCTCGAACGTGGGCATGCCGCGGACGTTGTCGTTGAACATGCCACCGATCTTCGAACCGCGGATGATGGCGGTACCGGCGTAGCCGGTGTTCACGGCGGGGTAGTAGGTCTCCTCCATGAACTTGTCGAAGTCGCCCCAGGCCTTCGTGGGGTCGCCCTTCTTGCCGTCCAGGATGTCCTTCTGCATCTGGTCGGCGTCGGCTTCCTTGAAGTTGGCCAGGTTGGGCATGCCGGACAGGCCGACGAGCGAGCCGTCCCACTGGGCCGGGAACCACGAGCCACCGGACGGCCAGTCCGAGCACCATCCGCTGGAGCGGACGTTGATCGGGCTGTTCGGGTCGGTCCGCGCCTCTCGGATCTTGTCCGTCGTGGAGGCGATCGGCGTGGCCTTGAAGCCACCCGCCTCGAGGCCCTTGACGATCTGGTCCTTGCCGGCCACCGACAGCGGGTCGTCGGTCGCGTACAGGAACTTG
The DNA here is from genome assembly GCA_963728555.1 of uncultured Actinomycetota bacterium. Lineage (GTDB taxonomy): Bacteria > Actinomycetota > Actinomycetes > Propionibacteriales > Nocardioidaceae > Nocardioides. Next base: position 61,687 of record CAVSKP010000005.1, on the reverse strand, counting down.
ATCTCATACCCCATGGCATTGGCCTGCTGGAGCAGCTCCTTCGACTTCGCCGGGTCGGTGTTCTGGCCACCGATGCCCAGGACGTCGTAGTCCACGCGTCCGGCGGTGCCGGGCGGCAGGATGGCGGTGCCGGGCACGCGGGTCAGCCCGACGATCTCCCCGGCGGCCTTCCAGGCGTCGACGTACGGGTAGGCGTAGCCGATCGCCTTGCGCACGTTGATGTCGGTGATCTTGGTCATGTCGAGGTACCACATGTAGGTACACGGCGACGTTCCCGTGACCAGCCGGTCCGGAGAGTCGGCCTCGATCTTCTTGTACGTCGGCGGCGTGATGTTGTCGTAGGAAAGCGTCGTCTGACCGTCACCGGTGTCGCTGAGGATCGTGTTCTCGGTCTTCGCGGTGTCCTCACCGAAGTTGAAGTCCCACTCGTCGACCGACTGGATGCGTCCGGGGTCGGTGGCGGGGTCCCAGTTGGGGTTCTTGACCAGCGTGAGCGAGGTGCCCGGCTTGTAGTCCTTGAACATGTAGGGACCCGTGGCGAGCGGGTGGTTGCCGTACTCCTCCTTGGTGTCCTTCGCCTTCGGGATGCCGGTGAAGACCGGGAACGAGGCGTAGTAGTCCATGTCCGGGAACGGCCGGGACATGTGGATCGTGATCGCGTTGCCGTCGACGGTGACGCCCTTGTAGGGGCTCTTGTCCTTGAACGGGCCCTTGTAGGTGTCGCCGTCCTTGAAGAACTGCAGCTGGTACGTCGGGCCGTCGGGCAGCTCCTCGATCGCGAACGACCGGGAGATGGCGTACGCGATGTCCTCGGCCTTGACCGGGCTGCCGTCCTCGTACTTGAGGCCGTCACGCAGCGTGAAGGTCCACTCGGTCATGTCCTTGTTGTGCTGACCGAGGTCGGTCGCCATGTCCGGGACGAGCTCCATGTCCTTGGTGTCCGGGTTGTACGCGTACTGCGTCAGCGCCCGGGTGACCAGGTTGAGGATCGCGGTGGAGTCGGTGAAGTACGCCCGGGTCGGGTCGAACGTCGCCGGCACCTGCTGGGTGTCCACCGTGACGGTGCCACCCGAGGCGGCATCGCTGGGCACCTCGAGCGGGCCCTGGGCGTCGGGGTTCTTGCCGGCGCCGGCGCCGCCTCCCGCGCCGAGTGACTGGCTGGGCTCTGAGGGGTTGTCGCTTCCGCTCCCCCCACAGGCGGCAAGCCCGAAGAGGGAGGCGACAGCGACGATCGCTATCGCCGACTGGCGTACTGGACGCCTCCATGGCCGCTTCACATGCACGTGTCTTCCTTCCGTTGCGACGTGTGGGTCGCCCGGAAGGATTCGCCCGACGGCCTCGAAGGCCAATGCCCACAGGCGAATCGAGACACTCGCTTTCCCCAATCGAGACCCGTTCGTGACCTTATCGTCGGATTGCTGAGAAGCCGATGAGAGGCGTCTGAGAAGGGCCTGAACAGAAATGATCGGCCGCCCGAGTCGGACTGAACGACTCGGGCGGCCTGGGTGGGGGTTTCCGTCTCCCCCGCCCCTCCCGGGTGGAAAGGCACCCGGGAGGGGTCTGACTACTTCACCCTGAGGAGACGGAGGTCCCGTACCGTCTCCGGGTGCATCACTGGGTGAGGTACATCAGCTGGAAGGTCGGCATGCCACGCACGTTGTCGTTGAACATGCCGCCGACCTTGGATCCCCGGATGATCGCGGTGCCGGCGTAGCCGAGGTTGACGGCCGGGTAGTACTTCTCCTCGATCAGCTTGTCGAGGTCGTTCCAGCCCGCCGCGGCCTTGTCCGCCGAGCCGTCGAGGATCGACGCCTGCATGTCGTCGGCCTCCTGCTCGTCGAAGTTGGCCAGGTTCGGCATGCCGGCGAGCCCGACGAGCGCGCCGTCCCACTGGGCCGGGAACCACGAGCCACCGGTCGGCCAGTCGGAGCACCAACCGCTGGAGCGCACGTTGACCGGCGCGTTGGGGTCGGTCCGCGCCTCGCGCACCTTCTCCGTCGTGGTCGCGATCGGCGTGGCGGTGAAGCCGGCCTCCTCGAGGGCCTTGACGACCTGGTCCTTGCCGGCCACCGACAGCGGGTCGTCGGTCTGGTAGAAGAACTTGATCTCGTAACCCACCGCGTTGGCCTGCTCCAGCAGCTCATGCGCCTTCTGCGGATCGGTGTTCTCGCCCTTGATGCCGAGCACGTCGTACTCCGTGCGGCCGGCGGTGCCGGGCGGCAGGATGTTGGTGCCAGGCACGCGGGTCAGGCCCACGACCTCGCCGGCGGCCTTCCAGGCGTCGATGTACGGGTAGGCGTAGCCGATCGCCTTGCGCACGTTGATGTCGGTGATCTTGGTCATGTCCAGGTACCACATGTACGTGCACGGCGACGTTCCCGTGACCAGCCGGTCCGGCGACTCCTGCGTGATGCGCTTGTACGTCGGCGGTGTCACGTTGTCGTAGGTGACCGTGGTCTGGCCCTCGCCGTTGTCGCTGAGGATGGTGTTCTCCAGCTTGGCGGTGTCCTCACCGAACCTGAAGTCCCACTCGTCGACGGCCTGGATGCGGCCCGGGTCGGTGGCGGGGTCCCAGTTGGGGTTCTTGACCAGCGTGAGCGAGGTGCCCGGCTTGTAGTCCTTGAACATGTAGGGACCGGTGGCCAGCGGGTGGTTGCCGTACTCCTCGGCGGTGTCCTTGTCCTTCGGGATACCGGTGAACACGGGGAACGAGGCGTAGTAGTCCATCTCCGGGAACGGGCGGGACATGTGGATCGTGATGTCCTTGCCGTCGACGGTGACGCCCTTGTAGGGGCTCTTGTCCTTGTACGGGCCCTTGTACTTGTCGCCGTCCTTGAAGAACTGCAGCTGGTACGTCGGGCCGTCGGGCAGCTCCTCGATCGCGAACGAGCGCGAGATCGCGTAGGCGACGTCCTCGGCTGTCACGTCCGTACCGTCCTCGTACTTGAGGCCGTCCTTCAGCGTGAAGGTCCACTCGGTGTTGTCGTCGTTGGGACGACCGAGATCGGTGGCCATGTCCGGGATGAGGATCATCTCGCCGGACTCCGGGTCGTAGGCGTACTGGGTCAGCGCCCGCGTCACCAGGTTCATGATCTCGGTGGAGTCGGTGAAGTAGGCCCGCGTCGGGTCGAGGGTCGCCGGCACCTGGAGAGTGAGCACGGTGACCGTGCCGCCCTGTGCGGCGTCGTCGGGCACGGTGAGGGGACCCTGGGCGTCGGGGTCCTTGCCGGCACCCGCGTTCCCGCCTTCACCGAGCGTGGGTGTCGGCGTATCGGCGTCGCTCCCTCCACTGCCGCCACAGGCGGCGAGCGCGAGGAGTGAGGCAGTAGCTACTACCACTGCTGCTCTCTTCAGTCGCACGTCAGTTCCTTTCGTGCCTCGGTGTCGTGACCTCGGCAGGATCTGATGCCTCGCGACCCAGGCCAATGCCCTGTGCAGAACCGCAACTTTCGAGCCCCAATCGCAATCTCTTCGTGACCTGTGGCCGGCGGGTGAGGGACAGACTTCTCGTGGGTGTCGAACGAACGCAGGGCGGACGAGCGCCGTTCGCCCTCCTCCTTGTCGACCCCGCTGGTCGATGGGAGGAAGGCGAGGCAGGTGTTCCACATCGGTGTGGTCGGACACACGATCGAAGGCGCGGCAGACTTCGTGCGCGGCATCGCGACGTACGGCCAGCGCGCCATGACGGACTATCAGCATCCGGAGTTCTCGCTCAACTGCGTGGCCATGGGCGAGAGCCTCGAGGCGATGCGACGCGGCGACCTGGAGGAGTTCCGCTCCGTCCTCTCACTCTGCACCCGGCGGCTGCGGGCCGGTGGCGCCGACTTCTTCGCCTGTCCCGACAACACGGCCCATCTCGCGCTCGAGGCCTGCGGGCCCGACCTCGCGCTCCCCGGTCTCCACATCGCCGACGTCGTGGTCGCCGAGGCCCACCGGCTGGGTCACGACACCATCGGCCTGCTCGGCACGTCGTGGGTGATGGACTCCGACATGTACCAGCGGCGCTTCGCGCAGCGCGGGATCTCGACCCTGGTGCCCGAGCCCGGTGACTCGACCACCCTGCACGGGATCATCCTCGACGAGCTGGTCGTGGGGAGCTTCTCCGCCGAGGCGCGCGACGAGGTGCTGGCGATCATCGGCCGGCTGGCCGACAAGGGCTGCTCCGCGGTGGCCCTCGCGTGCACCGAGCTCTCCCTGCTGGTCCCCGCCGCCGTCTCGCGGGTCCCGTTGCTCAACTCCACCCGCCTCCTGGCCCAGGCCGCCGTCGACACCGCCGTCGGCCGGCAACCGCTGCCCGACTGGCGGGGTGGGCACGACTGCTGATGGATGTCGGCCAGCGAGACGACTGATCGCTGGTCGAGCCGCGAGGCCGGCCACGGCCGAGCGTGTCGAGACCGGTGACTGATCCTGCGTACTCAGGACGCGTCCGCGACGGCGGTGTCACGCTCGCTCCATGAAGCGTGCCCTGGCCCTGCTGCTCGTGGCGCCGGCGTTCGCCGCGTGCAGCCCGCCGCCGGAGACACCCGCCCTGGGGTGCGATGCGCCGCTCCTGACCGACCTGGGCTACCTCACCGACGACAACCGGTTCGCCTTCTTCACCACCTCGGGTGGCCGGGTGCGGTTCTCGGTGACGAACCCGTACGAGGGTTCGGTCCTCGCTCCTCCCGACGACCGGACCATCTATGTCGGCGACGCGGGCACGGCGCCCGAGTACGAGTCGGCCGAGAGCGGCCGGATCGTCAACGCCGTCGACTCGGTGCGCGTCGACCCGGAGCACCCGGGAACTCTCGACCTGGAGCCGGGCGACTACTGGGTGGTCAGCCACTCTGCACCGACCACGATGGCCGCCTGTCCGGGCACCACGATCAGCGGGGTCGTGCCGGCGCCCGGCACCGTGGCCACGACGACGCCGTCGCCCACGGCCAGTCAGGCGAGCCCGGCGCGGAAGTAGCACGTCGTGCGGGTCATGGCGGCGAAGAACTGTGGGCCTCACCTGGAGCACTTCCTGCGCGCGGCCTGACTTGTAACAGCACGTTCATGCGTCTTGGAGCACGTTCAAACGCGCGGGGGGTGCACCGAACGTGCTGTTACAGCCGGCGCGGCGCGGTGTGGAAGTAGCGCGTCGTCCGGGCCATGGCGGCGAAGAACTGTGGGCCGAAGGCGTGCTCCTCGCCCTGGAACCACACCAGCCGCGCGTCCACGCCGGCGTCCGTCAGGGCGCGGTACGACGCCCGGGCCCACGGCGGCGGGCAGGTGGAGTCGCTGGTGCCGTGCACGACCTGGACGGGCTCGGTGATCCGGTCGAAGTACGTCCGGGCGCTGATCTGCCGCCAGAACTTCGCCGAGCCGCGCTGGCCGGGCAGGCCGTACTCCTGCTCGACGTACCTCACCAGGTCCGCCCGGTCGCCCGGGTCGTCCCGGATGAAGTGGTCGAAGTTCTCGTCCTCGCGCGAGCTCACGGCGGCCCACACGGAGGCGGCGTCGACGAGTCCGGGCGCGATCTCCAGCGCCTTGTAGACCACGCCGCCGCCCATCGACCGGCCGAAGAGCGCGATCCGGTCGTCGTCGACCGGCACCCTCGGCGTACGCCGAAGCGCCTGCACCGCGTTGATGACGTCCAGGGCATAGCCCAGGCGCAGCCGTCGGTCGGCGAGCGGGTCGACATCGGAGCCGGCGTGGTTGCGGTAGTCGACGTGGAAGGCGACGAACCCGTTGCTCGACAGGTACCCGCGCTCGCGCGTCATCCCCTGTCCGGACACGTAGATCGCCGGGTCGATGTAGCCGTGGGCGAGCACGACGGTGGGGAAGGGGCCGCGGCCCGTCGGCACGTTGAGCACCCCGGTCACCCGCAGGTGCCCGCTGCGGTACGACGCGTCGTACGACGTGTAGGCCGGTGTCCGCTCGCGCACGGTGCCGAGGCGGAGGTCGCCGCCGTCCGGCCGGCGCTCGAAGTACGCCGGGAGGGAGACGGGGTACGGCGCCGGCTGGGGCTTCGACTCCTGCGACGGCGTGCCCGTCGACGGGGACGGGGACTGGGACTCGGTCACGGCCTCGGTCGCGGAGTCGGTGGCGGACGGGGCGGACGCGCTCGACCCAGCGGCGGTCGGCGGGTCCTCGTCCGCGCTCGACGAGCACGCCGACACCAGCAAGGTCGGCCGCGACGACCAGCGCGACCTGCGGACGTCGTACGAAACGGTCGCCATGACGACCACAACGTATGACGTCCGGTGGAAGTTCAGACCTCCGGGCGTGCTGGGCCGGCAGCGAGCTGGCGTTCGTCGGGGCCGACGGCAGGAGGTACGTGGCCGTGCTGCAGGCCCGAGCTGCGGGCTGGATCACAGCTCAGCTGAGGGCGGCGCCCACGGCGAGGAGCAGTCCTCCGAACGCTCCGATCGCCAGGAAGAACCAGCCCTGCGCCGTCCTGAGGTAGTGCAGCTGACGATCGGAGGTCGCCGCCGCCTCGCTCCGACCGAGCATGGTGAAGAAGAGGACCAGCCTTCTGAGCTCGTCGTTGGAGTTGCGCGGGGCGAACTCGCCCACGGCGTCGGCGTCGGCGATCGAGTCCCACATCCGCAGAACTGTCCCGACGAAGACGAACGACGTCGAGGCGACGGCGATCACGTCGCGCATCGCGTCACTACCCGCCCCCACCGCTTTCGCCGTAACCGCCCGTCCGCCAGCGCTCACCGACGTGGTGCGAGCCGTCACCCCACTCAGCGCCCGACACACGGTCGGCGTCTCGCCGACGGGCACGCCTCCAGGAGAGGAACACCACCGCGGCCCCGAGAACCACGACCACCAACAGCCAGAAGTCCATCGCGGATCACCCCTACCGACGACGGTACGCCTGCGCGGTGCTCCCGTCAGCCCACGAGGAGCACGTGCAGGGTGCGCGGGCCGTGGACGCCCTCGACCCGGTCGAGCTCGATGTCGCTGGTGGCGCTGGGGCCGCTGATCCAGGTCAGCGGTCGGCCCTGCCGGACAACCAGGTCGAGGCGGGGCATCGCGTCGGGCACGTCGGCGACCACCTGGCCGGCGCGCACGATGCAGACGTGGACGTCGGGGACGAGCGTGATCGCGCGTCGGCCCTGGCCGGGGCCGTGGTCGAGGACGATCGTGCCGGTCTCGGCGATGCCGACGGTCGCGTCGGTGACGACGGCGGCGCAGGCATCGAGCTCGGCGGGCGACAACCCGTTGTCCACCACGGCGTCGGGGATGGCCACCGACAGGCCGGGAGGTACGACGATGCGTCCCTCGGGAAGCGCGGCCTTGAGCCTCGCGCGGAGAGTGCGCGGAGTGCAGCGAACGACGGTGGCCCGATAGTCCGCGACGCGCTCGGCGAACAGCGAGACGACGTCGTCGGCAGCGGAGCCCGCAGGGACAAGCGGCCCGTCGACGGGAGTCGTCCCGTCGAGCGCCGCCCGCACCCGGGCCAGGATCTCCTCGCGCGCCGACGTCACGACCGGCCCCCGTCCGTACGTCGCCACCAGGCGCGGAAGGACTCGCGCGGCGCCCGCGGCAGGTCGCGTGCGTCGGTCCACGCGGAGGCGCCGAACCTGGCGGCGACGCCGGTGCCGAGCCGGGCGAAGCGCTCGGCCAGCCCGAGGCGCTTCCCCGAGGCGAAGGTGGTGGCGGCGCCCTTCATCGCGACGGTCTGTACCGACGGGACGCCGCCCCAACGTCTGGCCCGGTGCGCGTCGACCACCTGCGCGCGCAGGTCGACGAGGACCGACGGGATGTCGATGCGGACCGGGCAGACCTCGAAGCAGGCGCCGCAGAGCGAGGAGGCGTACGGCAGCGAGTCGATCTGATCGTCAACCCCGACTCCTCGGAGCAGCGGGTTGAGGATCGCGCCGATCGGGCCGGGATACACCGAGCCGTACGCATGGCCGCCGACCCGCTCGTACACCGGACAGGAGTTCAGGCAGGCCGAGCACCGGATGCAGCGGAGCGCCTGGCGCCCTACCTGATCGGCCAGCGCCCGCGTGCGGCCGTTGTCGAGCAGGACGACGACCACCTCCTGCGGGCCGTCGCCTGGAGTGACGCCGGTCCAGGTCGAGGTGTACGGGTTCATCCGCTCGCCGGTCGAGGACCGCGGCAGCAGCCGCAGCATCACGTCGAGATCGGACCAGGTAGGGATCACCTTCTCGATGCCGACGACCGAGACCAGCACCTCGGGCAGGGTCAGGCACATCCGGCCGTTGCCCTCGGACTCGACGACGACGAGCGTGCCCGTCTCGGCGATCGCGAAGTTCGCGCCCGACACTGCCATCCGGGCCGAGAGGAACTTGGCCCGCAGGTGCTCACGAGCGGCACCCGCCAGCGCGGCCGGCTCGTCGGTCAGGTCCTGGGCACCGGGCATCCGGCGGCGGAAGATCTCGCGGATCTCGGCCCGGTTGCGGTGGATCGCCGGCACCAGGATGTGGCTGGGCAGGTCGTCGCCGAGCTGCACGATGAGCTCGGCCAGGTCCGTCTCCCAGGCCGCGATGCCTTCCGCCTCCAGAGCCTCGTTGAGGCCGATCTCCTGGGTGACCATCGACTTGACCTTCACGACCTCGTCGATGTCGTGGGCCTTCGCCACCTCGGCGACGATCGCGCATGCCTCGTCCGCGTCGCGGGCCCATTGCACCGTCGCCCCGGCGGCCGTCAGCCGTTCCTCGAGCAGGACGAGCTGCTCGTCCAGGGAGAACAGCGCGGCGTCCTTGATCGCCGCCCCGGCGACGCGGAGCTCCTCCCAGTTGTCGACCTCGGCGACCACGCGGGCCCGCTTGTCGCGGATGGTGCCGGTCGCGTGCGCGAGGTTGCGCCGCAGCTGGGTGTCCTCGAGCGCCGCGCGGGCGGCCACGGGGAACTTCGGCATGCCGACGAAGGTGGACGTCATGGGCCCTCCGTCGCGGCCAGCACCTCGGCCAGGTGCATCACCCGTACGCCGGCGCGCTGGCGGGTCAGTGCCCCGCCGATGTTCATGAGGCAGGAGCTGTCACCGGCGACGAGCACCTCGGCGCCGGTCTCGCGGACGTGCCGCGCCTTGTCGGAGACCATCGCCACCGAGGTGTCGGCGTTCTTCACGGCGAAGGTGCCGCCGAACCCGCAGCACTCCTCGGCGCGCGGCAGGTCGACGAGCTCGAGACCGCGCACGGCTTGCAGCAGCTGCGTGGGCCTGTCGCCGACGCCGAGCATCCGCAGCGAGTGGCAGGTCGGGTGGTAGGTGACGCGGTGCGGGAAGTACGCGCCGACGTCGGTCACCCCGAGCACGTCGACCAGGAACTCCGAGAGCTCGTACGTCCGCGGCGCGGTGCGCTCGACGGCCGCCACGAGCCCGGTGTCACCCGACCGCTCTGCGTGTCTCTGGGCCACGATCGGGTGCTGGTGCCGCGCGGACCCGGCGCACGACCCGGACGGCGTGACCACGGCGTCGTACCCGTCGAACGCCTTCACGAACGACCGGAGCGGTGGGACGGCCTCGTCGAGGTAGCCGGTGTTGATCATCGGCTGCCCGCAGCACGTCTGCGCCTCCGGGAAGTCGACCTCGACGCCGAGGCGGCGCAGCAGGGTGACGACCGCCTTCCCCACGTCGGGGAACAGCGCGTCGTTGATGCACGTCACCATCAGGGCGACCCTCACGCCGCGATCCTCTCAACCACGGGGCGCGAACCGCACCAGGTCGTGGGTGCGCGCGACCAGCCCCCGCAGGTCGGCCAGGGACGGGCCGACCACGCCGGCGGCTCGCGCCTGCACGAGCACGTTCCCGATGGCGGTGGCCTCGACCGGTCCGGCCAGCACCGGGAGGCCCGACCGGTCGGCGATCGCCTGGCAGAGGAAGGAGTTCTGGGCGCCGCCGCCCACGACGTGTACGACGCCGATGGTGCGGTCCGCGAGCGACGCGGCGCACTCCAGGGACGCCGCGACGGCGGCGGCGATGCTCAGGACGATGCAGCGCACGACGGCCACCCGGCCCCGCGGGGGAGCCAGCTCGTGCTCGCCACACCACGCCTCGATGCGAGAGGCCATGTCGCCGGGTGGCAGGAACCGCCCGTCCTGCACGTCGACGATCGGCACCTGCCCGTCGTACGCCTCAGCGGCGTGCAGCATCCCGGCCAGGTCGGTCTCGCCCCAGGCCCGCAGCGTCTCGCTGAGCAGCCAGGTGCCCATCACGTTCCTGAGGAACCGGACCGTGCCGTCCACGCCGCCCTCGTTGGTGAAGTTGGCGACGCGCGCGTCCTCGGTGAGGACCGGCTCGTCGAGCTCGAGGCCGGCGAGGGCCCAGGTGCCGAGGGAGACGTACGCCGCGTCGTCGGCCTGCAGGGGAGTGCCGAGGATCGCGGACGCGGTGTCGTGGGAACCGACCGCGACGACGGGGATGCGTCCGCCGACGCGGTCGGAGATGGGGGTGAGGAGGTGGCCGATCTCGTGGCCGGGGTCGACCAGGCCGGGGAACAACCCGACGTCCAGGCCGAGGCGGACCATCAGCTCGGTGTCCCACTCGCGGGTGGTCACGTCGAGCAGGCCGGTGGTGGAGGCGTTGGTGCGCTCGGCGACGTGGTTGCCGCACAGCGCTGCCGCCACCAGGTCGGGGACCAGCAGGACCTGGTCGGCTGCGTCGAGGCCGTCGTCCGCGGCCAGCTGGTAGAGCGTGTTGAACGAGAGGTGCTGCAGGCCGTTGTGGCGGTACAGCTCCTCGGTCCCGATCAGCTCGGCCACCCGCGCGGGACCGACCTGGTTGCGGCGCTCGTCGCGGTAGCAGAACGGCGGAGCGACCAGCCTGCCGTCGCGAAAGCGACCGTAGTCCACCGCCCAGCTGTCCACGCCGACCGAGGTGAGCGGGCCGCCGGCGTACGCCGTGGCGAGCCCGGCGACGGCGTGCTCGATGAGTCCCTCGACGTCCCAGTGCAGGCCGTCCTCGGCCGGCACCGGGCCGTTCGGGAAGCGGGCCGCGGCCTCCAGGCGCAGGGTGTCCGGCCCGACCTCGCCGACCATCACCCGGCCGCTGGAGGCGCCGAGGTCGACGGCCGCGAAGCGCCCTGACCTGTGACCAGTCATCTGAGGAAGGCCGCCGCCACACCGGAGTCGACGGGCACGTGCAGGCCGGTGGTGCGGGTCAGCTCGGGGGAGCAGAGCACGAAGACGGCCTGTGCACAGTGCTCGGGGAGCACCTCCCGCTTGAGCAGGGTGCGCTGGGCGTAGTACTTGCCGAGGTCCTTCTCCTCCACGCCGTAGACCGCGGCCCGCTGCGCGCCCCAGCCGCCGGCGAAGATGCCGGAGCCGGCGACCACGCCGTCGGGGTTGACGCCGTTGACCTTGATGCCGTGCTCGCCGAGCTCGGCGGCCAGCAAGCGGACCTGGTGGGCCTGGTCGGCCTTCACCGCGGAGTACGCGATGTTGTTGGGGCCGGCGAAGACGGAGTTCTTCGAGGAGATGTAGACGATGTCGCCGCCGAGCTCCTGCTCGATGAGCACCTTGGCAGCGGTCCGCGAGACCAGGAACGAGCCCTTGGCCATCACGTCGTGCTGGAGGTCCCAGTCGGCGACGGTGGTCTCGAGGAGGGTCTTGGACAGCGAGAGCCCCGCGTTGTTGACGACCAGGTCCACGCCACCGAAGGCGAGCACCGTGGCATCGACCATCGCCTGTACGGCCGCCTCGTCGGAGACGTCGACCTGGACGCCGACCGCGACGTCCGGCCCGCCGATCTCGGCCGCGGCGGCCTGGGCCTTCTCCAGGGACAGGTCGGCGATGACCACGCAGGCGCCCTCCGCTGCCAGCTTCTGCGCGATCGCCTTGCCGATGCCCGATGCGGCACCCGTCACCAGGGCGATGCGGGTGGCGAGCGGCTTGGGCTTCGGCATCCGCTGGAGCTTGGCCTCCTCGAGGGCCCAGTACTCGATGCGGAACTTCTCCGCCTCGTCGATCGGGGCGTAGGTCGAGAGCCCCTCGGCGCCGCGCATCACGTTGACGGCGTTGACGTAGAACTCGCCGGCGACCCGCGCGGTCTGCTTATCCTTGCCGAAGGAGAACATCCCGACGCCGGGGACGAGCACGATGAGCGGGTCGGCGCCGCGGATGGCCGGCGAGTCCTCGGCCTTGTTGCGGTCGTAGTAGCCCTGGTAGTCCTCGCGGTAAGGCCCGTGCAGCTCCTTGAGCCGCGCGATCGTGTCCTCGACCGACGCGGTCGCGGGGAGGTCGAGCAGCATCGGCTTGACCTTGGTGCGCAGGAAGTGGTCCGGGCAGGACGTGCCCAGCGCCGCGAGCCGCGGGTGCTCGGTGGAGGCGAGGAAGTGCAGGACCTCGGGGCTGTCGGTGAAGTGGCCGACCATCGGCTTGTCGGTGGAGGCGAGCCCGCGGATGGTCGGAGCGATGGCCGCGGCCTTGGCGCGGCGCTCGGCGTCCGGCAGGGCGCCGTACCCGTCCAGTGCCGGCCCGAAGGGCTCGGGCTTGGCGTGCTCGGCGATGTACGCCGCGGCCGTGTCGATGATCCAGAGCGAGTTCTTCTCGGACTCCTCCGATGTCTCGCCCCAGGCGGTGATGCCGTGGCCACCGAGGATGCAGCCGACGGCTTGCGGGTTGGCCGCCTTGATCGCGGCGATGTCGAGGCCGAGCTGGAAGCCGGGCCGTCGCCAGGGCACCCAGACGACCTGGTCGCCGAAGATCTCCTTCGTCAGTGCCTCGCCGTCGGCGGCGGTCGCGATGGCGATGCCGGAGTCGGGGTGCAGGTGGTCGACGTGGGCCGCGTCGACCAGGCCGTGCATGGCCGTGTCGATCGACGGCGCGGCGCCGCCCTTGCCGTGCAGGCAGTAGTCGAACGCCGCGACCATCTCGTCCTCGCGCTCGACGCCGGGGTAGACGTTCGTGAGCGCGCGCATCCGGTCCAGCCGCAGCACCGCCAGGCCGGACTCGGTCAGCGTGCCGAGGTCACCGCCGGAGCCCTTCACCCAGACCAGCTCGACGTCCTCGCCGGTCACCGGGTCGGTCTCGGTGCCCTTGGCGGAGGTGTTGCCGCCGGCGTAGTTGGTGTTCTTGGGATCTCCGCCCAGCCTGTTGGACCGCTCGACGAGAGCGGCCACGGTCGGGTTCGTCATGAGGTCAGTTCCATCCTGCTTGCGAGCCGCCGATGCGGTCGGACTCGATCGTCTCCTGGTACCCGCTGGCGAGGTAGGCCGCCATCGGGTCGGCCGGCAGCCCGCGCTCCTCGCGGAAGCCGGCGAGGTCGCGTCGTACGTCGGTGTAGAACGCGTCCATGTAGATCTGGTTGGCGGCCAGCACGTCGCCGGCTTGTTGGGCGGCGGCGAGCGAGTCGTGGTCGAGCAGCAGGGCGCGGGCCACCATCTCCTGCACGTTCAGCACCGAGCGGATCTGGCCGGGGATCTTGTTCTCGATGTTGTGGCACTGGTCGAGCATCAGTGCGGCGGGCGTCTGCCCGTCGTACGCGCCCCCGCGGATCACCTCGACCATGATCCGGAACAGCTGGAACGGGTCGGCCGCCCCGACGATCAGGTCGTCGTCGGCGTAGAAGCGGCTGTTGAAGTCGAACGAGCCGAGCTTTCCGAGCCGCGCGAGCTGGGCGACGATGAACTCGATGTTGGTGCCGGGGGCGTGGTGGCCGGTGTCCAGGCAGACAACGGCCCGCTCGCCGAGCGCGAGGCAGTGCACGAACGACGTACCCCAGTCAGGGACGTCGGTGTGGTAGAACGCCGGCTCGAAGAACTTGTACTCGAGCACCAGCCGCTGGTCCTCGCCGATCTGGGCGTAGATCTGGGCGAGGCCCTCGGCCAGCCAGTCCTGGCGGGTCCGGATGTCGGCCTGGCCCGGGTAGTTGGTGCCGTCGGCGAGCCAGATCTTCAGGTCGCGCGAGCCGGTGGCGTTCATGACCTCGATGCAGTCGAGGTTGTGCTGGACGGCCTTGCGACGGACGGCCGGGTCGGCGTGGGTCAGGCTGCCGAGCTTGAAGTCGTCGTCCTGGAAGGTGTTGGAGTTGATGGTGCCCAGGCCGACGCCCAGGTCCTCGGCGTAGGCCCGGAGCTTGCCGAAGTCGTCGACCAGGTCCCAGGGGATGTGCAGCGCGACGGTGGGGGCCAGGCCGGTGAACCGGTGCACCGTGGCGGCGTCGGCGATCTTCTCCTCGACGGTGCGAGGGGTGCCGGGGGAGCCGAACACCTTGAACCGGGTGCCGGAGTTGCCGTAGGCCCAGGAGGGGACCTCGATGGCCAGCTTCTCGAGCCGGCCGGCGATGTCGGCGAAGGTGGTCATCTGGTCAGTCCCTGCTGTCGTTGGCGGTCTGGGTGTCGGGTGGCGCGAGAGCGGCGAGCTGGTCCTCGAGGTGGAAGACCTCCTCGAGAAGGAGGAACCCCTGGTCGGGTGGTACGTCGAGGGCCTCGAAGTACGGGGCCATCTCCGCCTGCCAGCGGGCGTTCACGTCGGTGGTGTCCATCGCCGCCTGGGCGGCCGCGAGGTCGTCGGACTCGACGTAGCCGATGAGCAGCCCGTCGGGTCGCAGGAAGAGCGAGTAGTTGCGCCAGCCGGTGTCGGCCAGGGCCTGGAGCATGTCGGGCCACACCGCCGCGTGCCGTTCGCGGTACTCCTCGATCCGGTCGGGCTTCACGTGGAGCTGGAAGCAGTAGCGGGGCATGGCTGACCTCCCTTCATGTTCGGTGGTCGAGGTGCGAGGCCGTCCGCGGCCGAGCCTCGAGACCCGGTGAGTTGCCGTTGGCGGTCACCTCACCGAGGTCTCGAGACGGGTTGCGCAGCCCCTCACAGGCTCGGGTCTGCGCAACCCTCCTCGACCTGATCGCCTTCTCAGGCCCTCGCAAGCTCGGGCCTGGGCGATCAGAAGTCGAAGTCCCCGATGTTGTCCTTGTTGAAGCGGTACGGCTCGCCGAGCAGCACGGTGGCGTCCGGACCGACCTCGAAGTCACCCAGGTCGCCGGCGGTGAAGGTGTCGCCCTCCGCGCCGGTGATGTCGCCGTCGACCAGGGCCTTGGCGGCGTACGCCGCGAGGTAGCCCAGGTCGCCCGGGTTCCACAAGGCGAACTCGGTGACGGTGCCGTCCTCGACGTAGTCACGCATCTGGTTGGGGGTGCCCAGACCGGTCAGCGCGACCTTGCCCTTGGCGTCGGAGGTGGACAGGTAACGCGCGGCCGCGGCAATGCCGACGGTGGTCGGCGAGATGATGCCCTTGAGGTCCGGGTGGTCCGAGAGCAGGGCCGCGGTCTGGTCGAACGACTTCTGGTCGTCGTCGTCGCCGTACACGACGTCGACCAGCTTGATGTCGGGGTGGTCGGCCTCCAGGGACGCCTTCATGGTCTCGATCCACGCGTTCTGGTTGGTCGCATTGGCAGCGGCCGAGAGGATCGCGATCTCACCGGAGTCCCCGATCTGCTCGGCGATCATGTCGACCTCGACCTGGGCGATGCCGTCGGCGGTGGCCTGGTTGATGAACAGGTCGCGGCACGACGGGTCGGTGTCGGAGTCGAAGGTCACGATCTTGGTGCCGGCGTCGCGGGCGGCGCCGATGGAGTCGCACAGCGCCTTGGGGTCGTTGGCCGAGATCACCAGGGCGTTGATGCCCTGCTGGGCCGCGGTGTCGATGAAGGAGACCTGGGCGTCGGGCCCGGCCGTGTCGGGGCCGACCTCGGCGTAGGTGCCGCCGAACTCCTCGACGGCCTTCTTGCCGCCGGCGTCGCTGGTGTCGAAGTACGGGTTGCCGAGGTTCTTGGGGAGGAACGTCACGGTCGTGGCGTCGCCGCCACCCCCGCTGCCTCCGTCGCCCCCGTCCCCGGCCGCGGAGGAGTCGTCGGACCCACACGCCGTGAGACTGAGCCCGGCGACCAGCGCCATGACTGCCACGGCGGCGAATCGTTTCGTCTTGATGATCATTGCCTTGCCTTTCGTGATTCGTCGCCGGATTTCGGCGCCTTGGGTGGCCCTGGGGCCATGGCCCTGCGCGGGAGGAGCTCCCGGATCCGCGGCAGGAAGCTGGAGGCGATCACCGAGACGACCAGGAGCAGGCCGATGATGATCTGGATGATCTCCGAGCCCTTGTTGCTGAGCTGGAGGGCGGAGTTGAGGACGGCGATGAGCAGTACGCCGGCGATGACGCCGTGCAGCGCACCTCGGCCGCCGAAGATCGAGACGCCGCCGAGGAGCACCGAGGCGATCACCTTGAGCTCGAAGCCCACGCCGGTGTCGGTGGCGACCGAGTCGGATCGCAGCAGCACATAGATGCCGGCCAGCGCTGCCACGAAGCCGCTCATCACGAACAGGAGGAACTTGGTGCGGGCCACGTGCACGCCCGAGAAGTGGGCGGTCTCGGAGCTGAGGCCGATCTCGAAGATGCCCCGGCCGAAGGACGTGAAGTGCAGGAGCAGCCCGAACACCAGGGCCAGGACGACCACCAGGATCATGATGTTCGGGAAGTTCGTGCCGCCGATCCGCTCGGTCGGCCAGTCCTGCCACGAGGCCGGGAACTCCGCGATCCGGTCGGTCTGGATCAGCCCCTCCGCGAGTCCGCGGTAGAGGGCGAGCGTGCCGATGGTGACGGCTAGCGAGGGCAGCCCGACGTACGCCACGAGGAAGCCGTTGACCGCGCCGAGCGCCAGCCCGAGGAGGAGGGTCACGATGATGGCGGTCGGCATCGACAGGCCGTGTTCCTTGACCATCACGCCGCAGGCGGCCGCGCAGACACCCAAGGTGCTCGACACCGACAGGTCGATCTCGCCGGTGATGATGATGAGCGTCATGGGCAGGGCCATCAGCAGGATCGGCGCGTACTCCTTGAACAGGTTGTAGGTCGTCAGCGGCCCGTCGAAGAACTGCACGTTGACCAGCGAGTAGACGTAGACGATCACCAGGAGCGCGATGACCGCGGACTCTCGGTTGACCAGGAGGCGCTGGACGATGTTGCGGGAGTACGCCGGGTACGTGCGCGCCGGCGTGGCGGTCAGGGTGCTCATTGTTCGTCCCTCGCTTCGATGAGCTGATGGGTGCGGCGCAGGGTCAGCACGCGGTCCAGGACGATCGAGCCGATGATCAGCCCACCGACCACGGCGCCCTGCCAGAAGTCACTGATGCCGAGGATCGGGAGCGCGCGGTTGATGGTGACGAGCAGGAAGGCGCCGATGGCCGCACCCCACACCGTGCCGCTGCCGCCGAAGATCGCGACGCCGCCGATCACCACGGCGGCCACGGCCTGGAGCTCGAGGTCCCTTCCCGTGCCCGCGAAGGCGGTGGCGTAGCGGGCGACCGAGAAGACGCCGGCGAGTCCCGCCAGGGCACCGCAGAGGACGAAGGCGCCGAAGACCCGCCTGCCGACGTTGAGGCCGTAGAGCTGGGCAGCGTCGGGGTCTGAGCCGATGGCGTACAGCTCCCGGCCCCCGCGTGCGGTCTGCAGGTAGTAGCCCACGACCGCCAGCACGACCAGGCCGATGATGGTGAGCAGCGGGATCGTCAGGAACTGCTGGGTGCCGAGCTTCTCGAAGTTGGCCGGGATGTCGCCGGCGACGATGCGGCCGTTGCCGATCTTGTTGGTCAGGACGCCGCGGAAGATGTACATCGTGCCGAGGGTCACGACCAGGGCGGGAACGCGGAAGAAGGCGACGAGGAGCCCGTTGATGGCACCCAGGGCGGCCCCGACGAGCAGGCCCGCGAGGAAGACGAGCACGACGGGGGTGTCGGGGTTGCTGATGAAGATCTTGCCCGTGACGTAGGCCGTCACCCCGAGCGTGGAGCCGACGGAGAGGTCCACGTTGCGGGTGACGATCACGACCATCTGGCCGATCGCGAGCAGCAGCAGGATCGAGGGCGCCAGCAGGGTGTCGCGCCAGCCGTCGTGGCTGAAGATGAACGTCGAGCGCTTGGCGGTGGCGGCCAGCAGGATGAGGACAAGCACGACAGCGATCGACAGCTCGCGTGAGCGCAGCAGGGTGGTCAGCACCCGCTGGCCGCGCGACTGCTGGCTGGGCTCGACCAGAAGGGTGCTCATCGGGATGCTCCCTCAGACGAACGAGTGGCTGCGGACATGACGTTCTCCGGTGTGGCCTCGTCGCGGGGGATGTCGGCGGTGATCCGGCCCTCGCAGACGACGAGCACGCGGTCGGCCATGCCGAGCACCTCCGGCAGCTCGCTGGAGATCATCAGGATCGCGAGGCCCTGACCGGCGAGCTCCGACAGCAGGCGGTGCACCTCCGCCTTGGTGCCGACGTCGATGCCGCGGGTCGGCTCGTCGATGATCAGCAGTCGGGGGTTGGTGGCCAGCCACTTGGCGATGACGACCTTCTGCTGGTTGCCACCGCTCATGGTGGCGGCCGTCATGTCGAGCGCGTTGGTCTTGACCTCGAGGCGGGCGGCCCACGGCCGTGCGGCCTTGTACTCCGCGCCGGCTGTCAGGAAACCCGCCTTGTCGAGGCCGCCACGGATGACCGAGGCGATGTTCTTGCCGATCGAGCCGTGGACGACCAGTCCCTGCTGGCGGCGGTCCTCGGGGACGAACGCGATGCCGGCCCGGATCGCCGCACGCGGGTCGTGCGCGGGGACAGGCGTTCCGAGCAGGGTGACCGAGCCGGCGTCGTACCGGTCGACACCGAAGACCGCGCGGGCGATCTCGCTGCGACCGGCGCCGACGAGGCCGGCGAGCCCCACGATCTCGCCCGCCCGGACCTGGAAGGAGACGCCATGGAACTCGCCGGCGGTCTCCAGCCCCTGGACGTCGAGGACGACCTCGCCGATCTCGGCCGGGGTCTTGGGGAACAGCTCGCCCACCTCGCGGCCGACCATCTTGGCGACGATCTGCGACTCGGTCGTCTCTGCGACCGGGTCGGTGGAGATGTAGGAGCCGTCCCGCATCACCGTGACGGTGTCGCAGAGGGCGAAGACCTCGTCGAAGCGGTGGGAGATGAACACCAGGGCGCGACCTTCGTCACGCAGGCTGCGGGCCACGGCGAACAGCCGCGCGACCTCGTTGCCGCTGAGGGCCGCGGTGGGCTCGTCCATGATGAGCAGCCGCGCGTCGAGGGAGATGGCCTTGGCGATCTCGATGATCTGCTGGTCGGCGATCGAGAGGCCGAGCGCCGGGCGGCGCGGGTCGATGTGGACGCCCAGCCGCTTGAAGAGGGCATTGGCCTCGCGGTGCATGCCGGACCGGTCGATCCGCCTGTTGGCGCCGAGCGGCATCCGACCCATGAAGATGTTCTCGGTGACGGACAGATCGGGGAAGAGTGTCGGTTCCTGGTAGATGACGGCGATGCCGGCGTTCTTGGACTCCGCGGTCGACCCGAAGTCGACGGGCTCGCCGCCGAGGAGGAAGTCGCCACCGTCGCGGCGGTAGACGCCGGCGACCACCTTGACCAGCGTGGACTTGCCGGCGCCGTTCTCGCCGACGAGCGCGTGGATGCTGCCGGCGTCGACCGCGAGGCTGCCGGAGCGCAGCGCGACGACCGGGCCGAAGGACTTGGAGACGTCGCGCAGCTCCAGCACCGGAGTGGTGTCGGCTGCGCTCATCGGTCCTCGATCCGGGTCGGCTCTTGCGGGATTCGGATTGAAAGGTTTCAATTGCAATGTGAGGACGGTAGGTGACGGCGTTCACATTCGTCAAGGGTTTGCACTAGATTGACCGCGACAAGGACTGCTGAAGCGTTGCAACGTCGGTCCGGAACGGGGAGCTGGATGGCCGGCGTCAAGGACGTCGCGGCACTTGCGGGCGTGTCGCTGGGCACGGTGTCGAACGTGCTCAACCGCCCCGACCGCGTCAGCCCGGTGACGCGACACAAGGTCGAGCAGGCGATGGCCGACCTCGGCTTCGTCCGGAACGAGGCTGCCCGGCACCTCAGGTCCGGCCGCAGCCGCACCCTGGCGTACGTGATGCTCGACGCGGCCAACCCGTTCTTCACCGACGTGGCCGCCGGGATCGAGGAGACGGCCGAGGGAGGCCACTTCTCGCTGTACATGTGCAACAGCGGCAACCGCGTCGACCGCGAGGCCGCGTACCTCTCCCATCTCGTCGAGCAGCGCGTGCAGGGCATCCTGGTCACTCCGATCGACCCGGAGGCCGAGCACCTCGCGTCGGTCGCGCGCCGTGGCACTCCCGTCGTCATCGTCGACCGCACCACCCGCGACGACTCGCTCTGCTCCGTCGCCGTCGACGACGTCCTCGGTGGGACGCTCGCCGTCGAGCACCTGCTGGACCGCGGCCACTCACGGATCGCGTTCGTCGGTGGCCCCGAGTCGATCGGCCAGGTCCGCGACCGCCTCGAGGGCGCGAGCCGTGGCCTTGCCGCCGCCGGCGCGCCCGATGTCACGGTGATCGGGACGTCGGCCACCACGGTCCGCGAGGGCCGGCTGGCCGGTGAGCGGTTGCTCGGCCTGTCGGGCAGCAGACGTCCCACCGCGGCCTTCTGTGCCAACGACCTCCTGGCGCTCGGACTTCTGCAGCAGGTGGTGGCGTCCGGGCTGCGCGTCCCCGACGACCTGGCCATCGTCGGGTACGACGACATCTACTTCGCCGGCGCAGCCGCCGTCCCCCTCACCTCGGTCCGCCAGCCCCGCCACGAGCTCGGCCGCCGGGCCGCCGAGCTCGTCCTCGACGAGGCTGACAACGCCGACCACGTGCACCAGCAGGTGGTCCTGCTGCCGGAGCTTGTCGCCCGGACGTCGACACTGGGCTGACTCCTCCGCCGAGTCGGCGTGTCTGCTGCTGAAATTCGGGTCGAGTCGGCGCGTCTGCAGCTCAAGTTGGAGTCGAGTCGGCGCGTCCGCCGCCCGCAAGTAACGGCGACCGGCGTACCTC
Organism: uncultured Actinomycetota bacterium; assembly: GCA_963728555.1. GTDB lineage: Bacteria > Actinomycetota > Actinomycetes > Propionibacteriales > Nocardioidaceae > Nocardioides. The sequence goes on along the minus strand of CAVSKP010000005.1, from coordinate 40,917 downwards.
TTGAGCAATTGCGCCGACTCGGCGGGTGGTCGGGCGGCAGATACGCCGACTCGGCGGGTGGTCGGGCGGCAGACGCGCCGACTCGGCGGGTCAGAGGCCGTTGTCGGCCGTACGTTCCGGCCGCTCGGGGGTGTCGAGCCACGCCTCGAAGAACCCGTCCAGGTCCTCGCCGCTGATGCGCTCGGCCAGGGCGATGAACTCGTCGGCGGTGGCGTTGGCGTAGCGGTGCTCGCGGAGCCAGGTCCGCAGCACGGTCCACAGCGCCTTGTCGCCGATCCGGTTGCGCAGCGCCTGCAGGGTCATTCCTCCCCGGGCGTAGACCGCCTCGTTGAAGAGGTCGTCGGGGTCGGGCGTACCGATCGGCAGGGCCCAGTCGATGTGCCCGGCCCCTCCGTAGAGGCCGACCAGCAGGTCCTGGGCGGACCGGCCGCCGTGCTCCTCGTCGTACACCCAGGCCACGAACGTCGCGAAGCCCTCGTTCAGCCAGACGTCCTGCCACCGGGTGAGGGACACCGAGTCGCCGAACCACTGGTGGGCGAGCTCGTGCACGAGCAGCTGGTGGTACCCGCGCGGGATGTGGTCGCCGTACACCGGCCGGGTCTGCGTCTCGAGCGAGAAGCCCACGCCCAAGGAGCTGACCACCCCGCCCGTCTGGCCGAAGGGGTAGTCGCCCAGCCGCGAAACCAGCCACGACAGGTACTTCGGCGTGTGAGCGAGCAGCCGCGCCGACTGCGCCTGCTCCCGGTCGGTCCCGCGCTGCGACACGGCGTCGACCCACGGGATGCCGTCGGCGGTGACGCCGCGGGTCACCGTGAAGCGACCCGCTGCGAAGAAGGCGAGGTACGTCGCCATCGGCTCGGCCGCGCGCCAGCGGAAGGTGGTGCCGTCCTGCGACGTCTGCCGGGAGACGAGCGCACCGTTGCCGATCACCGTGTTGCCGGTCGGCACCGTGACGCTGACGTCCATCCGCGCCTTGTCGGATGGATGGTCGTTGGCCGGGAACCACCACGGCGCCATGTGCGGCTCGTCGATGGTGACCACCTCGTACTTGTCGGCGTGCCAGTTGCTCGTGCCGAGGTACGTCGCCTCGGCCGGCACCCCGGCGTACGTCACCGTCGCCCGGAACCGCGTGCCCGCCGCGATCGGGCTCCCGGGCGTGATGAGCAGCTCGTGCTCGCTCTCCTGCGAGTACGCCGCCGCGCCGGTGCTCAGGGTGACGTCCGAGACGGGCAGCAGGAAGTCGAGGGAGAACGACGCCAGCCGCTTGGTCGCCCTGATGGTGAGCGTGGTCGTGCCGGTGAGCCGGCCGGTGTCGAACGCGTACGCGACCTGGATGCGGTAGCGGTCGACGTCGATGCCGGTGTTGCCGTCGAGCGGATAGTACCCGTCACCGAACGACGTCAGGGTCGGAGCGGCGTTCCGTTCGGGAGGTGGGTCGGCGGTGCACGCGGTCAGCAGACCGGCAGCCGTCGTCACGGCGACGACGACCCGTGCGGTCCGGCCCATGCGGTGACCGTAGGGGTGGCCGCCGGGGGCGACCAGCACGATCGCGCAACGATCCCCACGCCCTACAGGACCAGGACGCCGTCCTTGGCGATGGTCGGCGCGTCGACGGTGACGGTGTCGGGGTAGATGACGCCGGCGCCGGTGTTGAGCAGCACCACCTCGTCGTCGGCGCGAGAGCCAGCCCGTACCCGCCAGGTGACGGGCGGCGGTGACGGTGGCCGCGCCCTCGGGGCACAGGAACAGCCCCTCCAGCCGCGCAGTGAGGACGAGGTCGGCGAGCAGGTCGGCGTCGTCGACCGCGACGGCCGTGCCTTTCGTGTCGCGGACGGCCTGGAGGATCAGGAAGTCGCCCAGCGCCTTCGGCACGTTGATGCCGAACGCCACCGTGGCGGAGTCCTCCACCTTCACCGACTCCTCGGCGCCGGCCTCGAACGCCGTCACGATCGGCGCGCACCCGGTCGACTGCACCGACACCAGCCGGGGCAGGTCGCCAGTGACCCAGCCGAGGTCGCGTGCCTCCGTCAACGCCTTGTGGATCCCGATCAGCCCGACGCCGCCGCCGGTCGGGTAGAGGATCACGTCGGGCATCCGCCAGCCGAGCTGCTCGGCGATCTCGAGGCCCATCGTCTTCTTGCCCTCGATCCGGTAGGGCTCCTTGAGGGTCGCGACCTCGAACCACTCCTCGTCGCTGGCCGCCACCGCCGCGCCGACCAGCCGGCCCGCGTCCGAGATCAGGCCGTCCACCAGCCGCAGGTCTCCGCCGGTGACGACGGTCTCGGCCCGGGTGATCCGCGGCGCGTCCACGGGCATGGCGATGGTGGCACGCAGGCCGGCCCGGGCGGCGTACGTCGACCAGGCGGCGCCCGCGTTCCCGTTCGTCGGCATCGCGAGTCGATGCGCGCCGAGCTCCTTCGCGCGGGAGACGCCCACGGCCGCGCCGCGAGCCTTGAACGACCCGGTCGGCAGCAGCCCGTCGTCCTTGATCGTCAGCCGCGGGAGACCCAGCTCGGCGCCGAGCCGAGGTGCCGGCAGCAGCGGGGTCATCCCCTCGCCGAGGGTGACGACGTGCTCGGCGCCGGAGACCGGCAGGAGCTCGTGGTAGCGCCACAGGTCGGGCGCCCGGCCGGCGATCGCCGCGGGGTCCGTGGTGACGCGGGCGAGGTCGTACCTCGCCAGCAGCGGTGAGCCGTCCACCGGGCACAGTCCCTGCAGCACGGTGGCGTCGTACGTCGCCGCGCAGCGCGGGCACTCCAGGTGGTCCAGTGCGCTGTAGCTCACGAGCCCATCAAACCCGCGGCTCCTCGATCGCCAGCACCAGGGTGCGCAGGAGGTCCGCCAGCCGCTGCTGGCCGGCGCGGGTCAGGTGGTCGAGCAGCCACGCCTCGTCGCGGCCCTCGTGCTGGCCGTGGCGGTCGAACGCCCGCTTGCCCTTCGCTGTCAGGCGCACGTGCACCTTGCGCCGGTCGTGCGGGTCGACGCTCCGGGTGATCAGGCCGGTGTCCTCCAGCGGGGAGAGCCGGGCGGACAGAGCGCCGCGACTGAGCCCCAGCTCGTCGGCCAGCCGGGAGGGCTGGGCTTCGTACGGCGGACCCAAGCCGGCGCAGGGCCAGCAGCACCTTGAACGCCGCACGGCCGAGCTCGTCGTCGGCGAACGCCTCCTCGCGAGCCCGCGCGAGGTGCTTGGTGACCGTCATCAGGCGGGCGACGATCTGCTCGTGGACGGGGTTCATCCACGGCAGCTCCTCGGCCCAGCGGGCGACGTGGAAGTCGACGGAGTCGGGGCCGGGTGCGGTGGGCATTGGTGTCCTCCGAAATAGTTTTCTGGAGAAAAGTTTTGTCCAAAACTATTCTACCGGCTCATGACGACCACGCACACCGACCTGCCCGCCATCTGTGGAGCAGCGATCACGCTGGCACTGGGCTTGCACTTCGACGCCGCCCTGCGCCTGCTCGACGGTACGACGCCCGGTGCGGACGACGGCCCCGGCCGGGTCCGGCTCGCCCTCACCGCCGCCGACGTCGCCGACCGTGCCGAGATGGCTGCCGGCGCGGCGTCGGCGGACGAGCGTTTCGACGCGCTCGACAAGCTGCTCGCCGAGCACGACACCGACTCCGTCGACTTCCGGGCCACCCGCTGGGACGCCGACTGGCTGCATCTGCGTCGCGCGTACTCCCAGGCGATCAGGCGCCCGGACGGCTCCTACCGGATGGGCCCGGATGGTCGTGACGCCGACGAGGTCGCCGTCCTGCTCGAGCACGCGCGCCGCGTCCACGAGACCGCGCCGGACGACGTACGCCGCGGCTGGGCCTCGGTCTGCCGCGGCTGGATCGCGGACAACGTCCTGGCCGAGCGGGACCTCGCGCCGGCCTTCTACGAGGCCGGCCTGGTGGCGGGCCGTGCGGGGAAGGACGACGTCCTGGTGTTCGAGGGGCAGCGCCACCTCGGCGACCACGCCCACGACGACGGCAACCTGCCGGACGCCCTCGAGCGCTGGCGCGAGTCGACCGAAGCCGGGGCCCGCGCCGGGCACGTCGGCGGCACGCTCGCCCAGGTCCTGCTGCTCGCGGTGCTCGCGCGGGACGCGGGCGACGAGGCGGGCGCGCAGGCCGTGGCCGCCGAGGTGGCCCGTTGGGCGACGGCGGCCGGCGCACCCAACGTCGCCCGCCAGGCCGAGGCGTTCGTCGCCGGCGTCGACCCGACCCGCGCACCGGACGCCCCGGACGACGCCGCGTGACGCGCCCGGTCAGCGTGTGGGTGGCCACCACCGAGATCACCCGGGCCTACCAGGCCGGCGACCAGGAACGGGCCCTGGCCGTCACCGACGACCTCATCGTGCGCTACCCGGACCGGTTCGCGTCGCTGTCCCAGATCCGCGCGGAGGTGCTGGTCCAGCTGGGACGCGCTGCCGACGCGCTGGCCGCGGCCACCGGCGTGCTCGAGGCGGGCCGATGGTGGAGCGACCGCCAGGTCTCCTCCCTCGAGGACGACTGGCTCGTCCTCGGCGCGGTCGGCGAGGCGCTGCGCGCCCGGGCGGCCGAGGCCGTCGAGGCCGCTCGCCGCAGCCGCGCGCAGGTCGAGGTACGGGAGCCCGACCGGCCCTGGGTCAGCGTGGTGGCCCTCCACATGTACGGCGTGTGCGCGGCCGAGAGCCTCGAGACGTGGGCGCCGCTGGTCGACGTCGGCGTGCGCGTCGTCTCGGTGGAGTCGACCCTGGTGGACGGGGACGGCTTCCCGTGCTGGGACGACCGCGACCTCGCCCTCCGCGACGTCCGCACCGGCGTGGCGACCGTGCGGGACGACGTACCCCTCGTCCTCGCCGGCGCCTCCCAGGGCGCGGGCCTGGCGGCCAGCGCGACGCTCAACGGCGAGGTACGTGCGGACGGCTGGCTCGCCGTCGTCGGTGCGCCCCGACCCGGCGCGGCCACGATGGCGAGGCTGGTGCCGGGCGCGCTGGTCGCGGGCGGCCAAGACCCGCTTCCCGCCGCCAACCAGCGGGTCTTCCGGGACGCGGTGCTCGCCGCGGGCGGGACGTGTTCGTGGCAGGAGGTCCCCGGCCTCGGTCACGAGTACCCGCACGACTGGGCCCAGCGAGCGCCCGAGCTGCTCGCCGACCTCGTCCGCTGATCGCGTTCCGGGTCACGAGGACCCGGGCGTCACATCATGTCGTCGATGCAGAGGATGTTGCCCTCGCTGTCCTTGAACCACGCCATGTGCCCCATGTCGCCCGCGCTGGCGATGTCGCCGTCCCAGGTGATGTCCGGCAGGTCGTAGTGCTCGAACGTGACGCCCTTCGACTGGAGGTCCTTCACCTCGGTCGCGACGTCGGAGACATGGAACTGCGCGATCGTGTGACCGGCCTGGCCGGCGTACTCGGTCGCGTAGAGGAAGAACATCGTCCCGCCGCCCGTGGCGTAGATCAGACCACCGGGGTTCTCGTCGGTAGGCGTGAGGCCGAGCTTGTCGGCGTAGAAGGCGCGCGCTCGCTCGAGATCCGCGGCCGGAATGTTCGCAGTGACCTTGCTGTCGTTCAACATGATGGCTCCCCTTGGCGATCGGCGAGTTCCCCGAGCGAGCTCCTCCTTGCACGCTAGACCGCGGCAGGTGCGTGTCAACCCCCGCTGTCCGCCGCCGGCGCGGTCACGGGAGGGCGGCGGCGTACCTCTGGGCCAGGTCCCGGACGTGCTCGACGAGCTCCGGCGGGTCGCTGACATGGAAGGGCATGCCGAGCATCGAGATCCAGACGGCGACGACCTCGAGGCTGTCACCGCCGGTGACCAGCACGCTGCCGCCGTCGGGGTGGGCCTCGACGGTGCCGACGGCCGGGTTGATCCGGGCCACCACCTCGTCCGCGGATGCGTCGATGCGGATCCGCGCATGGACCGCCCAGCCCGTGCGGGCGACCTCGCGGACGACGAACTCGGTGATGTCGCCCGGGAACTCCGACGGGACGAACCGCCGTCCCCCCGGTGTCCTGAGGCGGAGCCAGTCGACGCGGTACGGCGCCCACGTGTCCTGCCGCGGGTCGCGCGCGACGAGGTACCACCGCCGTTGCCAGGCGACCAGGTGGTAGGGCTCGATCTCCAGCGGTTCGTCGCGGTAGTCGCACCGGAGGCCGTCGCAGTCGCGGATCGCGAGGGAGATGGTCTCCAGGACGCCGGCGTCGACCTCGGGATCCTCGACGTTGCTGTCGGTGTTGACGGGTCCGGCCGTGGTCGCCCGGACCAGTGCGTTCAGCTTGCGCCGCAGGCGGTCGGGCAGCACCTGCTCGAGCTTCGCGAGCGCCCGGGCGCTCGTCTCCTCCACGCCCGCGACGCCGGTGGCGGCCCGCAGGCCCACCGCGACCGCCACCGCCTCCTCGTCGTCGAGCAGCAGCGGCGGCAGCTTCGCGCCGACACCCAGGCGGTAGCGACCGCCGGGACCTCGCACGGAGTCGACGGGGTAACCCAGCTCCCGAAGGCGCGCGACGTCGTTGCGGATGGTCCGGTCCGACACGTCCAGCCGGCTCGCGAGGTCGGATCCGGACCAGTCGGCGCGGGTCTGCAGCAGCGCCAGGAGCGCCAGGGTGCGGGTCGCGGTCTCGCCCACGAATTCCTCTCTTTCCCTCGATATTTCCGGAATCATATCTTCCGGAATACCTCCTAGCGTTGCCGTCATGAACACCACACCTGACACCGCCATCCGCCCCTTCACCGTCGAGATCCCGCAAGCCGACGTCGACGACCTGCAGCGCCGGCTCGCGAGCACCCGCTTCGCCCCGGCCGCGCCCGGCGACTCGTGGGACTACGGCACCCCGACGTCGTACCTCCGCGACATGGTCGAGCGCTGGAAGTCCTTCGACTGGCGTGCGGTCGAGGCTCGGATCAACGCCCGCCCGAACTTCGTCACCGAGATCGACGGGCAGACCATCCACTTCGTCCACGTGAAGTCCACGGTGCCGGGCGCCAAGGCGCTGCTGCTGGCGCACACCTACCCCGGCTCGTTCCTGGAGTTCCTGCCACTCGTCGGCCCGCTGACCGAGGCCGGCTTCGACCTCGTGATCCCGTCGATGCCCGGCTTCGGGTTCTCCACCCCGGTCGTCGACGGCGGCTGGACCATGGCGCGCGTGGCCCGGGCCTACGACGAGCTGATGCGCCGGCTCGGCTACACGTCGTACGGCGTGCACGGCTCCGACGGTGGCGCGATGGTCAGCCGCGAGCTGGCGATCCTCGACCCCGAGGGCTTCCTCGGCGCACACGTGCTGCAGCTGTTCTCCTTCCCCTCCGGTGACCCGGCGGAGTTCGAGGGGTTCGGCCCGAAGGAGTACGCCGCGCTGGAGCACATGCAGTGGTTCCAGTCCGTCGGCGGGTACAACGCGATGAACGGCTCGCGCCCGCAGACCGTGGCCGCCGGCCTGTCCGACAGCCCGGTCGGGCAGCTCGCCTACTCCGAGCTGTTCGAGAGCTTCGGCAACGGCACCTCGCTGGTCGCGCCGGAGCAGGTGCTGGAGCAGGTCACGCTGTACTGGCTCACGAACACCGCCGCCGGCTCGGTCCGTTACCACTACGAGGAGGCGCACGCCCAGCGTGAGCCGGTGGTGAGCACCGGCCGCCTCGGGGTCGCCGTCTTCAAGGACGACTTCCAGACGATCCGGTCGCTGGCCGAGCGGGACAACGCCAACATCCAGCACTGGTCGGAGTTCGAGCGCGGTGGGCACTTCGCCGTGCTGGAGAACCCGGACGCCATCGTGGCCGACCTGCGCGCGTTCTTCGGCTGAGCCCGCTACCCCGCCGGGCCGACGTCGACGTCGAAGGCATCGTTGTCGTTCACGTTCGTCGGCCCGGCGGTGTAGACGCCGCAGGCCACGACCTACGGCGAGTTCGGGTCACTCGTTCACCGACGCCCTGGGGGTGGGGTGAGCCGGTACCTCGCCACGACGTCGTCGATCCAGGGGACGTCGGCGAACTGCAGCCCGTGCTCATCGGCCAGCGCTCGGACGGTGGCGGGGTCGGGCGGGCCGTCGGCCGCGGCCTCGCCCATGGCCCAGAAGAAGTGCTCGAAACCCGCCGGGCTGATGACCTCGATCATCCGCGCCGGAACGTTGCCGGCGTTCCACATCGCGTGCGCCTCGCCGCGCGGCTTGGTGATGTAACCGCCGGCGCCGAGCACCACCTCGCGGTCACCGGACCGGAAGCCGATCTCCCCTTCGGTGACGATCGAGTACTCGTCCTCGCGGGTGTGCAGGTGGGGTGGGACGCACGCTCCGACGGGGAACGGGTGCTCGACGATCGAGACCATCCCGTTGGTCTGCTCGCCGAACAGCTTGAAGACCACCCCGATCGTGCCGAGCCCCTTCTCGTCGCCCTCACCGGGCTGCACCACTGTCAGATCGGGTACCTCGACACGGCTCATGAGTCCGCTACCTCCGCGATTCGGTAATACAGTGTTGTATAGCCAATAAGGTTCGTCCCTCGGCTAGGAGATGTCAACCCTTTGAGTGAACACACGCGTTCGACGAAGTTGCGTGGGTACCGCAAGGTCAAGCGGGCCGACGACGAGCAGCGCACCCGGGCGCGCATCGTCGACGCCACCGAGGAGCTCCACGGGACGATCGGCCCTGCCCGCGTGACCGTCTCGGCGATCGCCGACCGAGCAGGGGTGACCCGGGCGACCGTCTACCGTCACTTCCCGGACGACGAGGCGCTCTTCATGGCCTGTTCGGCCCAGTGGCTCGCGCGGCAGCAGCCGCCCGACCCTTCGCGCTGGACGACGGACGACGACCCCTGGAACAGGTTGCGCACCGGCCTTCAGGACATCTACCGCTACTTCCGGGCGGGGGAGCAGATGCTGACGATGATCACCCGCGATGTCGATGTGGTCCCGGACCAGGTGAAGGCCGCACGCTTCCACGGGGAGCAGGTCTGGCGGACGACGTTGCTCAGCGGACTGCCCGGCGCTCGCCGCACAGCGTGCCGAGCGGCCGTGGCGCACGCGACCGCGTTCGCCACCTGGCGCTCCCTGTGCGTCACCGAGGGGTTGTCGGATCGCGCCGCCGTCGACCTGATGGTCGCGATGGTGCGGGCGGCCGGCGGCTACGCGGCGCCGGCGTCGTCGAGGTGACGCAGCAGGTCCGCCAGGATGCGGCGCAGCTGCGCGTAGTCGGTCTGGGTCAGCGAGAGCGACCGCGCGAGCTCGGTGGGCACGTGGGCCACGCGATCCTGGAGCGCTGCGCCGGAAGGGGTGGGCTCGACCAGCACCCGGCGCTCGTCGTTGCTGTCGCGGCGGCGCTCGACGTGCCCGGCCGACTCCAAGCGCTTGAGTAGCGGTGTCAGCGTCCCCGAGTCCAGGCGCAACCTCTCGCCCAGCTCACCGACCGTCAACGGGCTGCTGCTCCAGAGCGCGAGCATCACGAGGTACTGCGGGTAGGTGAGGCCCACGTCGGTCAGCAGCTCGGCGTACCGTCGGGTGACGGCGCGCGTGGTGGCGTACAGCGGGAAGCAGAGCTGCATGTCGAGGTCCAGGGTCGCGTGGCGGCGTGACATGACTCTCACACTATCAAACTTGACTCAATTCAATTGTGCACAATAGATTGCTCTGCATGAAGACCCTCTACCTCACCTCAGCCGTCGCGACCGGGGACGGCCGCAACGGCCACGTCCAGACGCTCGACGGTCATCTCGACACCGCGGTCCGCACGCCCAGGGAGCTGGGTGGCGAGGGCGGTGCCACGAACCCCGAGCAGCTGTTCGCCGCGGGCTACGCGGCGTGCTTCCACTCGGCCCTCAAGCTGGTCGCCGCCAAGCAGCAGGTCGACACCACCGACTCCGAGGTCGTCGCCGATGTCTCGCTCGGGATGCTGGCCGAAGGCGGCTTCGGCCTGACGGCCCGCATCGAGGTCAACCTGCCGAACGCCGACCGCGAGACGGCCGAGCGCGTCGTGCAGGCGGCTCACCAGGTCTGCCCCTACTCGAACGCGACGCGCGGCAACATGGACGTGGTGCTGGCGGTCGCCTGACCGCTCAGCCGGCCGAGTCCTCCAGGAGGTGCGCCATGGTCGAGCGGCACGACGTGGTCGTGGTGGGCGCGGGTCAGGCCGGTCTCGCGGTGAGCTGGCACCTGCGCGAGCGAGGCGTCGAGCACGTCGTCCTGGAGCGCGGACGCGTCGGGGAGCGATGGCGTACCGAGCGGTGGGACTCACTGATGTTCCAGTTCCCCAGCTCGGTCCTGAGCCTCCCGGGGATGCCCTACGACGGCGAGGATCCCCACGGGTTCGCCCCTTACGGGGGCGTGGTGGACCTGATCCAGCGGTACGCCGAGCTGTACGACGCCCCGGTGCGCGAGCGGGTGGACGTGGCGAGCGTCCGGCCGGTCGACGGCGGATGGACCGTCCTCACCTCCGATGGCGAGATCCGCGCCCGAGCCGTCGTGGCCGCGACCGGCCCGTTCCAGGCGCCGGTCGTGCCGCCGGTCGCGTCCGGGCTGGCATCCACGACGACGCAGGTCCACGCCAGCACTTACCGCAACCCCGACCAGCTCCCGCCTGGCGGAGTCCTGGTCGTCGGCACCGGCGCGTCCGGTGCCCAGATCGCCGAGGAGCTGCTGGCCGCAGGACGACGGGTTCATCTCTCGGTGAGCCGGCACCGTCGCATCCCGCGCCGCTATCGCGGTCGGGACGTCTTCTGGTGGCTGGAGCGGATGGGGTGGCTCGACCGCACGCGAGCCGACTGGCCCGAGGGTCGGATGCCGCCCAGCCTGGTCGTGACCGGCGTGGGCGGCGGTCACGACGTCGACGTCCGGCGACTGCAGGCGGACGGCGCAGTCCTCGTCGGCCGGCTGCTCCAGGTGGACGGGTCGTTGGCGCGGTTCGCCGATGACGCGGGCGCCTTGCTGGATGCCGCCGACGCGGCGTACGCCGGGTTCGTCGCCGCCGCCGAGGAGCACGCCGAATCCCAGGGGCTCGCCCTGCCCTCGCACGACGCCGAGCAGCTGCCGGCGGCGCCCGTGCCCGCCGTGCCTGAGCTGGACCTGGCGACCGAGCGGATCGCCAGCGTGGTGTGGTGCACCGGGTACCGGCTCGACCTCGGCTGGATCTCCGTGCCCGTGGTGGACCAGCGCGGCGAGGCCGTCCAGCAGCGCGGGGTCACGCCGTTCCCTGGCCTGTACCTCGTGGGGCTGCACTGGATGCACACGTTCAAGTCCGGGACGTTCCTGGGTGTGGGCGAGGACGCGGCCTACCTGGCGGACCGGATCGGGGCCTTCATCGGGGGGCCACGGTCGTCCGCATGACGCAGTTCTTCAGGCCCTTCGGCCGGACGTACTCGAACCCCATCCGCTCGTACAGCGAACGCGTGCCGTTGTAGAGGAACGACGACGAGACCTTCTTGGTCGGCGTCTCGTGGGGGTACCCCTCGACCACGCCGCCGCCCGCTTCGGCGATCAGGTCGAGGGCGCCACGGATGGCGACCTCGGTGACGCCCTGCCGTCGGTGGTCGCGGTCGATGAAGATGCAGGTGAGCCGGTAGTCCGGCAGCACGTCGGTCTCCTCGAGGTACTGCTTGCGGTGGTGGATGTTCGGCAGCTCCTCGGGCGACCCGAACTGGCACCAGCCGACCGCGGTGTCGCCCTCGAAGACCACGGCCGCATGGGCCCTGCCCTCGTCGACCAGGCGGCACTTGAGGGCGCGGTTGCTGTCGTAGGTGCGGTCCTTGTCCCTGGACAACGTGTGGAACCAGGTGTCCCAGCAGCCGCCGAAGATGCCGCCGTGCTTCTCGATCAGCGCGGCGTACGCCGGCCAGGTCTCGCTGCTCAGCGGCCGGATCTCGTACTTCCCCGAGCCCATGCCGGCCTCAGAGCTCCGGGAACGGGTCGTCAGCCGAGCGCTCCGCCCGCCAAGGAGCACGCCACTCGGCAGGCTCCCAACCCTCGGTGATGTAGATACGCTCGTGCGCCACGCGCTCGCCGCGGAACTGCATGATGCTCACGGTGAACATCCAGGGACTGCCGTCGTAGCTGATCAGGTTCTCGACCACGACCAGGTGCTCGCGGTGGGTGATCCGGCGGGTGTGGAAGCGCAGTTCCGCGGGGTACTGGCGCCGCCACTCGCGGAAGTTGGCGACCCCCTCGAATCGCTCCCCTGACTGGGGAAACTCGAGCACCGCGTCCTCGTGGTAGATCTCGCTGGCGACGTCCTCGTCCTTGCCGGAGTGGGCCCAGTGCCGCTTCAGGGCCAGTAGGAGATCGTCGTCGTCGAGCATCGTCGAAGGCTAACCGGACCGTTGACGTCGACGGTAGGCCCGCGCGGCGCGGCGGTCGTTGCAGTACGAGCAGCAGTACTTGCGCGTGCCGGCGCGAGTGCGGTCGACATACACGCAGCGGCAGGGGTCGCTGTCGCAGACACCCAGGCGGCGTACGCCGTGCTCGGCGACGAAGGCAGCCAGGGCTGCCGGCAGGCGCGCCTCGAGGGCGGCGACCCCGCGGAGACCGAGGCCGACGCGCAGGCTCGTGGAGCCGGCCGGGTCGACGTCGATCAGCGGAACCGCGCGCGCCTTCTCCAGCAGCGGGTTGAGGATCGCGGCGGCAGCCAGGTCGTCGGGTGCCTCGAACGCCGCGCGGAGCGCGTCGCGCAGCCTCCGCAAGCGGGGCAGGCCCCGGCCGCTCAGCTCGAGGGCGAGGTCCCCGTGCCCGGCCCGGGTGAACACGTGCGTCAGCCAGCGGAGGTCGCGGAGGCGGTCGGGCGGGTCGTCGAGCAGGTCGTGGCTGTTGACCAGGAGCAGGGCGAGCTCGACGTCGCTGGCAGGTGCGGTCGGGTCGGCCAGCCAGTCGCCGGGGAACCCCGCCGGGCCCTCGTCGGTCACGAGCCGCCTCCTCCAGGTCACGATATGGCGTCAGTTGCTTGACGCCTTATGCTACCGATTCTAAGTTCGTCAGTTGTAAGAGTCCTTATACAACTGACGGTGTGGAGGTACCCGATGCGACGACGAGTGGGGTTGGTTGCGGTGGCAGTGGTGACGGCGGCGGGGCTGGTCGCGGGTGGCACCGCGACGGCCGGGTCCCTGGCGGCGAAGAAGCCCGCGCACAAGAGCGTGGCCAGCTCCTCGGTGGTGGTCGAGGACATCACCATCCCCGTCCCGGGACAGCCCCCGGTCCAGGCCTGGTTCGTGCATCCCGGCGGCCAGCTGAAGAAGCAGTCGGCGCCCGGCGTGCTGTGGCTGCACTGGCTGGGCGAGATCAACGGCGACCGCAGCGAGTACCTCTCCGAAGCCGTCACCATGGCCGGCCGCGGCGTGGTCTCGGTGCTGCCGCAGGGCTACTTCCCCTGGGTGCCCAACCCCGACGGCACGACCGGTGACGTGACCCTGGTGGAGAACCAGGTCGCCGCCATGCGGGCCGCCCTCGACCGTCTCGACGCCGAGCGCGTCGGTCGACGACTCCCGCATCGCGCTGGTCGGGCACGACTACGGGGCGATGTACGGCGCCCTCCTCGCCGACTCCGACGACCGGATCTCTGCCATGGTCCTGCAGGCGCCCGACGCGCTGATGGGCAACTGGTTCGCGCAGTTCTGGCTGGACCTTCACGGCGATGCACGGGACGCCTACCTCGCGCTGTTCGACGACCTCAACCCCGTCGACCACACCGCCAGGCTGGGCAACCACGTGTTGTTCCAGTGGGCCGGCCAGGACAACTTCATCGGCCAAGACGTCCGAGACGCCTACGCCGCCTCGAGCCCGGACGCCGACGTGCAGCTGTTCGAGCGCAACGACCACGAGTTCCGCGACGACGCGCGGGTCGCCCGGCTCGAGTGGCTCAGCGCGGAGCTGGGCCTGGGGTGAGATCGAGCAGCTCGTCCTGCCAGGCGAAGCACTCGGCGGACAGCTCGCGCAACCGCTCGACGCCGGGCAGCAGGGTGTCGATCCGGGCGACGTCGGCCGCGTCGAGGTCGGTGTGCAGGTAGCGGAGCAGGTAGTCGTGGCGCTCCGGGCAGTCCCGGACCCGGAGCAGCTGCACCACCGGGGTGAGGGCGAAGCGCAGGTACAGCGAAACGGCCTCCGGCAGGTGCCGGCGGACGATGGCGCGGTTCACCAGCCACTCGCCGACCAGCCGGCGCTGCCGCACCTGCGAGACGGTCTCGTCCCGTCCGCGACGAAGCCCGTCCTCGTCGTCGTGCCGTTCGACGAGCAGGTCGTGCGGGTCGAAGCAGACCAGCGGCGTGCCGTGGCGGCGTACGTCGACGTGCCGGTGCTCGTCGCTGAGCTCGTACACCACGATGTCGACGAGCCGGGTCGGCGCCGCCAACGAGCCGGGAGCGTCGTCGAAGGTGGCGAAGCACTGGCGGCCGTCGGCGTACGTCGCGGCGGGGAGCTGCCACAGGCTGGTCGGCTCGAAGGTGCTGACGAGTGAGGCGACCAGGTCGTCGTACACGCGGACGAACGTCCCCGGCGCAGCCAGCAGGTTGATGTCGAGGTCGGAGTGCTCGTCGTAGCCGCCCGTGGCCGCGGACCCGCCGATCCACCCGCACAGCAGGTCGGGGTCGTGCTCCGCGCGGTCGGAGACCCAGGCCAGCACGTCGTCGTAGCGGGACAGGTCGGGTGCGCTCACGTCCCGCAGTCTGCCGTCTAGGAGGAGCCGAGGCGCTCGATCCACTCCATCACGACGAGGCTCTGCTCGATGCTCGACCGGCTCGCGTTGCCGCCGAAGCAGGCGTCGCGGAACTCGCGCATGGCCGCGGCGTACCCGCCCCGCTCACCGCCCACCATGAGCGGGCTGCACGTGTGCCGGGTCTCCTCGGTCGTGCCGGGGGAGTAGACGACGAGCTCGTCGAGGGTCCACGAGACCGACGTGCCGTCCACGCAGGTCACCGTCGTCTCGAAGACGAACCGGTTGCGGGTGTTGGACATCCGGAGCGAGCCGCGGGTGGTCCGGGTCGTGAACACGGCGGTGACGAAGCAGTCGTCCTTGCGCGTCATCGTCACCTCGCCGCTCGTCAGCGACTCGACGGCCGGCCAGCCGAGGAGCTCGGCCATCACCGCGAGGGGCTGGATCCCGAACGCGAGCAGGAAGCTCTCCAGCGGTTCGCGCCCCCACAGGGCACCGCGCGGGGAGCCGGCGTGGCACTCCATGGCGACGTGCGCGACCCGGCCGTGGGCGGCGATGTGCTGGAGGGCGAGCCGCGTCATCGCGGCGTACCTGAGGTTGAAGTCGACCAGCGACACGATCGGCTGGTCGCGCCGCGCGTTGGCCTCGGCGAACCGGCGGACAGGAGCGGCGCGGAAACCGGGCGGACTCTCGACGAAGATCGGCACGCCGAGCTCGGGAGCGATCGCCATGGCGGCCTCGTGCGCCTCCGGCGTGGCGGCCAGGACGGCGCCGTCGAGCTCGCCGATCTTGAGGAACTCCTCGACCGTCGCCTCGACTCCTTCGAGGCCCCACATGTCGGCCAGTGCGCGCGACGAGGAGTCGTGCGAGCAGATCGCGACCAGGTCGATGCCCGGAGTGCTCATCAGGGTGGGGACCGTGACCTCGGCGGCGTACGCGCCGGCACCGACCAGGCCCAGGCGGAGGGGGGTCATGTCAGGAGGTTGACACGGACCGGCGAGGTACGTCCGGAGAACGGCGAACCCCCGGGCCACCGTGAGCGGGGCTACGTCGCGCGAGGCGGGGTACAGAGAGGGGGTACAGCGAAGGAGAGAGCAGCCTCGACGTCGTCGACCCGATGAGGTGTGTCCGCCATGGAAGTCCGCGGCCTGGTGCCGATCCCGGAGTCCGACGCGGCGCTCGACGAGTACATCAGCTACGGCGACGGCGACGCCCGCGCGTCGCTGATGCGTCTCGGGTCGGCCGCGCAGAGCATCGTGCCGGAGCTGGTCGGGCTGAGCCTGACGGTGTTCGACGAGGACCTGACGTTCACGCTCGTGGCGCCGCCGGGATCCGACCCGGGAGTGCCCGCCGACCTGGGCGCCCCGTCCCGCGACGTGAGGGTCGAGAGTGACCCGCCCGTGCTCGACGAGGGCCGTTGGCGGGCGCTCGCCAGCGCCAGCGCGGCGGCGGGTGTGGCGAGCACGCTGACCCTCCCGGTGGAGGTCGGAGCGAGCCCGCGCCTCGGCGTGAGCCTGTACGCCTCCCGGCCGGAGTCCTTCGCCGGTCGGCACGGGGAGCTGGCCGCAGCCCTCGGAGGGTCGGTCGACGACATCGTCACGAACGCGGACCTGTCCTTCAGCACCCGCGTCCATGCCCGGCAGGCGCCACACCGGCTGGCCGAGCAGCTCCAGGAGGACATCGCCGTCGGCCTGCTGGCCGCTCTCCAGGCCGTCGACGTGGACGAGGCGCGGGCCATCCTGCGCGGCATCGCCACCCGCGCCGGCGTCACGGTCGTCCAGGCGGCCCGCGTGCTCCGTCAGATGTGGAGATACCTCTGAAGGCGACGGCGCCTCGGCCGGAGGGTCGAGTCCCCATGGCCAGAGAGGACTAGGGCGCTAGCCCGAGTGGGCTATTTCGGCCTGATCCATGGCGGTTCGGGGCAGGTACTCATAGGTTCGTGACTACCACCGAGGGAATCCCCCCAAGGCGCCGACCGGCGCCTTCCCCGGTGGGTCAGACCTCAGGCCGGCTCCCGGCAGGACAGGCAACGCATGTCCCTCACGATCGCCCCGGCGCTCCCTTCGCTCAAGCCGGCCCCCGGCCTCAGCGCCGTCGTCCGCCGGGTCGCGGTGAGCATCACCGTGGCGTGCGCCGTGCCGGCAGCCCTCTTCTACTCGGTGCTGATGCTCTCGGGCGTGTGGGTCGCCATCGGCGCGGCCTTGTGCTGGCAGTACGGCGCGCTCGCCTGGCGCGCGGTGACCGGGCGGCGTACCTCGGGGCTGCTCGTCTTCGCCGCGGCCGTGATGACCGGGCGCACCCTGGTCTCCTTCATGGCGGACAGCACGTTCCTGTACTTCCTGCAGCCGGTCGTCACCGACTGCCTCATCGGATCGGCGTTCCTGGCGTCCCTGTGGGCGTCCCGGCCGATCGTGGCGCGGCTGGCCGGCGACTTCTACCCGATGACGGACGACGTCGCCGACCGTCCGGGGATCCAGCGGCTCTTCCGCGTGCTGACGGCGATGTGGGCACTCCTGTACCTGGGCAAGGGCTCGTTGACCTTGTGGCTGCTTCTTTCGCAGTCGACCGAGACGTTCGTGCTCGTCAAGAGCGTCAGCGTGCTGGCGATCAACATCGGTGCGGCCGCGGCGACCATCGCGATCGCGACCGCCGTGGGCCGCCGTGAGGGCCTGGTCGCGGTGACGCGTCAGCACCCGATCGCCAGCCCGGCGTAGCTCTCCGCCGGGCCGGTCGCCCCGGCCTCGACGGGCAGGGCCTGGGGGAGACGTGTTCCTCTCCTACGCCCGCACGCCAGACTGACGTGGTGAACAACCTCCTCGAGGCACCGCTCGCGCGAGCGGCCGGGGTGCTCGCGTGATCCCCGTCGTCACCGGCGTCCGGATGAGCGGTGCCGCCCATCGCGCGGAGCTGCCGCTGCTCGTGCTGGGTCCGTCGCTGGGTACGAGCGCCACGGAGCTCTGGACCGCCTGCGCGGAGCGCCTCTCCAACGCCTTCGACGTGCTCGCCTGGGACCTCCCGGGCCACGGCCACAACGCCTCGGTGCCCTTCGAGGGCTTCACGATGGCCGAGCTCGCCGACGGCGTCCTCGCGATGGTCGCCGACGTGCAGGAACAGCGGGGTGATGCAGGTACGCCGTTCGCCTACGCCGGCGTCTCGGTCGGCGGCACCGTAGGGCTCACGTTGCTCCTCGACCATGCCGACCAGGTGACGGGAGCCGCGCTGATCGGCACCGGCGCCCGGATCGGCGACGTCGGCACCTGGGCCGACCGGATCGGCCGGGTCACCACGTCGGGCACGGCCGTCCTCGTCGGCGCGACCGCCGAGCAATGGTTCGCACACGACTTCTTCGAGCGCGAGCCCGACCGCGGTGCCGCGCTGCTCCACAGCCTGCACGTCGCCAACGACCGGGCTTACGTGCAGGTCTGCGAGGCCCTGGCGCACTTCGACGTGCGCGACCGGCTGTCCGAGATCGCCAAGCCGGTGCTGGCGATCGCCGGCAGGGAGGACCAGGTCACCGCTCCCGACTTGCTCCGGGCGTTGGCCGAGGGGGTGCAGCACGGCCGTCTGGTCGTGCTCGAAGGCACCGCGCACCTCGCCCCTGCCGAGCGGCCGTCGGAGGTGGCCGACCTGCTCCGCGAGCACTTCCTCGGTGAGGAGGACGGCTCGCTGCTCGCCGCGACGTACGACAACGGACTGTCCGTCCGGCGCGAGGTTCTCGGTGACGAGCACGTGGACCGGTCCCTGTCGCACGCCACGGACCTGACCCTCGAGTTCCAGGACTTCATCACCACCTACGCCTGGGGTGGCATCTGGACCCGCCCGGGTCTGGACCGACGCAGCCGCTCGATGGTCACCGTCACCGCACTCGTCGCGGGCGGTCATCACGAGGAGCTCGCCCTGCACCTGCGCGGCGCCCGGCGCAACGGCCTCTCGTGGGAGGAGATCAAGGAGGTCCTGCTGCAGACCGCGATCTACTGCGGGGTGCCCGCCGCGAACAGCGCGTTCCGGGTAGCGGCCCAGGTCCGCGACGAGGAGGAGGAGTCGTGACCTCGGCATTCGTGTACGCCGCCGCGCGGACGCCGTTCGGGAGGTTCGGTGGCGCGCTCGCCGACGTACGTCCCGACGACCTCGCCGCGACGGCCGTCACCGGCGTGCTCGCGACGACACCCGGCCTCGACCCGGCCCGGATCGAGGACGTGGTCTGGGGCTGCGCCAACGGTGCCGGCGAGGACAACCGCAACGTCGGCCGGATGGCCGTGCTGCTCGCCGGGCTGCCGCCCTCGGTGCCCGCCGTCACCGTCAACCGGCTCTGCGGCTCCTCGCTCGACGCGGCGATGGCCGGCTCGCGGACCATCGAGTCCGGCGACGCCGACATCGTGCTCACCGGAGGCGTGGAGTCGATGACGCGCGCGCCGTGGGTGCTGCCCAAGCCGTCCCGCGCGTACCCCGCGGGCAACGTCACCGCTGTCTCCACGACCCTGGGCTGGCGGCTGGTCAACGAGCGGATGCCTGCGGAGTGGACCGTCTCACTCGGGGAGGCCAACGAGCTCCTCGCCGACCGCTTCGGCATCTCCCGCGAGCGGCAGGACGAGTTCGCGGCCCGCTCGCACAACCTGGCCCACGACGCGTGGGAGGCGGGCTTCTACGACGGCCTCGTGGTCCCGGTCGAGGGCGTGGAACTGGCTCGGGACGAGGGGATCCGGCCGGGGAGCACCGCGGAGAAGCTGGCCGGTCTCGCGCCGTCATTCCGTCCCGACGGGACGATCACCGCCGCCAACGCCTCGCCGCTGAACGACGGTGCCTCGGCCGTGCTCCTCGGCTCCGAGGCCGCCCGCGACGCGATCGGCGTCGACCCGGTCGCTCGGATGGCCGGCCGCGGGACCTTCGCGCTGGTCCCGCAGGACTTCGGGATCGCGCCGGTCGAGGCCGTCAACCGGGCCCTCGTGCGCGCCGGCATCACGTGGGACGACGTCGCGGCCGTCGAGCTCAACGAGGCGTTCGCCGTGCAGTCGCTGGCCTGCCTCGACCTCTGGAAGGTCGACCCCGACATCGTCAACACGAAGGGCGGCGCCATCGCCATCGGCCATCCACTCGGCGCCTCCGGCGGCCGCGTCCTCGGCACCTTGGCGCACCGGCTGCGCGAGTCCGGAGACCGTTGGGGCGTGGCCGCGATCTGCATCGGCGTGGGCCAGGGTCTGGCGGTGGTGCTGGAGAACGTCCAGTCCGGCACGACGTAGCCGAGCAGGTCGACCCGTGCTCAGAAGTCCAGGCGCATCACGATGCGGCGCTTGGACGGGTGGCTGACCACGGTCATCCCGGCGTCGGCGAACATCGCCTCGGTGCCGACGTGCAGCTCCTCGCTCAGCACGTTCTTGTCCACGATCGGGTAGGCCTCGACGGCCCGGGCTCCTTGTGCCCGCGCGTGCTCGACGGCCGCGACCGCGAGGGCGCTCGCGATACCCCGCTTGCGGTACCCCGCCCGGGCGAAGACGCAGGTCACCGCCCAGACCGTGTCGTCGTCGCGGTCCTCGTCGCGGCCCTCCCAGTGGATCCGGAAGGTCTTGCGCAGCAGACCGTGGTACGCCGTCCGCGGCTCGACCGCGCACCAGCCGACCGGCTCGTCCCCGAGGTAGGCCACCAGCCCGCTCGTCGCCTGCTCCGCCGGGTGCCCACACCGCGTCTGCTCGTGCTGCCGGGCGGCCCACTCCTCGACCGTCAGCCGGGCGAAGGCCTCGCCCGGGTGCAGCTTGTAGCGCTGACAGCGGCAGCGATGCCCGGAGCCGCGGCCGCCGTAAACGGTCTCGAGGTCCTCGCAGCCGGCCTGGTTGGCGGGGACGATCCGGAGGTCCGGTGTCGTGTCGGTCACGGGAGGATTCTGCGCCCTTGGCGGGCCCCTATCGTGGGCCCGATGTCCGGCCGCGAACGCACCACCGCCCGCGCGGCCGCGTTGGTGATCGCCGTGACGGTAGTGAGCAGCACGGCGCTGGGGCTCCTCGGAGTGCCGTCGGCGGTGCTGTTCGGCGCGGTGCTCGGTGGCATGACGCACGCGCTCACCTCCCCGTCACCGCTCGCCGTACCCGGCGTGGCGTTCCGCGTCGCCCAGGGGTTGATCGGCATCACCGTCGGAGCCCTGGTCGACCTGTCGACGCTGCGGCGGATGGCGTCGGAGAGCGCCTCGATCCTGACCGTCGTGCTGGCCACCCTGCTGGTCAGCGTGGTCGCCGGCCAGGTGCTGGCGCTGCGCCGGGACGTCTCCCGCACCACCGGGGTCTTCGCGCTGATCGCGGGCGGCGCGTCGGGTGTGGTCGCGGTGGCCCGCGACCTCGGCGCGGACGACCGGGTGGTCACCGTGGTGCAGTACCTGCGGGTGCTGATGGTGCTGCTCGCCATGCCCGTGGTCACCGCGGTCGTCTTCCACCCCCCGAGCGGCCGCGGCACGCTCACGCTCGGCCAGGCCTCGCTCGGCAGCGACCTGGCGTTCACCGCGGTCAGCCTGGCACTCGGCCTGGTCGTCGCGCGGCTGGTGCCCGTGACCACGATGAGCGTGATGGGCCCGCTGCTGGTCGCCGGCGTGATCGCCGCCGGTGGCTGGCTGGGCGACGTATCCGTGCCCATCTGGCTGCAGTGGCTCGCGTTCGCCCTGATCGGCGTGCAGGTCGGGCTCCGGTTCACCCGCGAAAGCCTGGTCGCCATCGGCCGGATGCTGCCCCTGGTCGTGGCGATCATGGTGGCGATGATCGTGGCGACGGCGATGCTGGGCGCCGTACTCGCGTGGCTGACGCCGGTGGACGCGCTGACGGCGTACCTCGCGACCACTCCCGGTGGGCTCTTCGCCGTGCTCGCCATCGCCGCCGACTCCGGTTCCGACGTCACCTACGTGATGGCGGTCCAGCTGCTGCGGCTGATCCTGATCATGGCGCTGCTGCCGCTGCTCGCACGCTGGCTCCGGCGACCGTGAGACCCGCGATTCGTCAGGAATCCCGACGCCGCGGTCACCCGGAGGATCGCTGACGAATCGCGGAATTCGCGGCCGGGCACTCGCCCTGCGGGCGCCGGCAGGCGGTGAGGTCGCACAGGCGGCAGGTCCAGGGGCCACCGTCCTTGCCGGCCACCACGTTCTCCATCACCCGGGCCAGCAGGCCGCGCAGGGTGGCCACCTCGTCGGGGGTGAGGCCGTCGGTGAGGCGGGAGAGGTACGCCGACCGGCCATCGTGGACCGCCCGGGCACGGTCGCGGCCTGCCTCGGTCAGCCGGACGGCCCGGGACCGCCCGTCGGCGCCCGCCTCGCGCGAGACGAGCCCGGCCGCGGCCAGCCGGTCCACCAGCCGCACCGCACCCGAGGGGGTCAGCCCGAGCACCTGGTGCACCCGGTCGAGGGTCGCCCCGTCGAGGAACTGTGCCAGGGCGGCCAGCGCCGCCGCGTCGGTCGCCGAGCCGCCGTCGGAGCCCGCGGCCTCGACGACCGTGCGCGTCAGCTCGTCGGTGACGACGAGCGCGAGGGCGCCCAGCACGTTCGCCAGTGCCTTGACCTGGGCGCCTTCCGCATCGGAGCTCACCCGAGCTGGTACTCGACCACCAGCGGCATGTTCGGGTAGTCCTCGGCGGTCGAGCTGCTCGACACCGATCCGGTGATGCCGGCCAGGTCCCCGGTGCCCTCGACGATCTGCATGGTGCTGCTGGCCGTGGTGCCGTCGTAGTCGCCCTCCCCGATGGCCGTGAACGCGCCGGAGCGTCCGCCGAGCTCGGCCTCGAGCCGCAACGTCCCGACGTAGGAGCTGGTGCCGTCGGCGCGGTAGTAGAGCACCGACTCCATGTGCCCCGCGGCCAGCCCGTCGTTGCCGTCGACGAGACCCACGACCGCGTGCGCGATCTTGGTGCCGTCGTCGAACTCCTGCGTGGGCTTCTCGTCCCAGGCGTCGATCTTGATGGTGGTCTCGAGCTTCTCGGTCATGGCCGTCACGCTATATGTGACTCAGTCACATGTCTCCACCCCGCCGGGTGGGGCGTCGAAAGCTCTCACCCTTGTGGGCGCTGTGACGCACGTTCTCGAAGTGCTTTGTTGGAGGTGCGCGGAGGGCACCTCTCGCCGCGTGGCTGGGCCCCCGGACTCGGACGAAGGCTCGGCAGTTCGACTCAGAAGGAGCGGCACAAGATGGCATTCATCCTTTGGCTCATCGCGGTGGTCCTGGTGATCTGGGGCATCGTGACCCTGATCCGCGGCCAGGCCCTGATGGGCATCGTCCTCATCATCGTCGGGCTGCTCGTGGGCCCCGGAGGCGTCAGCATCTTCACCTGACCCACCACCAGCAACGGCTGATCGAACGGCGCCCGGGGCGTTGCCCCGGGCGTCGTGCTGTGCCCCCACACTCGGGCCCACACTCGGGCCCAGACCGCAGGCTCAGGCGCGGGCGTTGCGTCGAGCGACGAGGAGAGGCACGACGAGCAGCAGGGTGGTGAGCACGGATCCGGCGACGATCGCCACCACCACGGCCTCCGACCAGTTGCGCACCACGCTGAAGATCAGCGTGCAGATGCCGACGATGATCAGCGCCAGCAGGCCCATCACCACCTGGAGGAACAGGTGACCGGCAGCCACGACGCGGTCCTTCACGTGCTGGCCGAAGACCCGGCGGTGCACCATGATCGGCGTCAGCGTCCCGCCGACGGCCAGCCCGGCGAGCAGGACCAGGGCGAGGTACAGGCGCTCCTGCCACACGTCGAGATCCTTGAAGCGCTCGGTGAACGGCAGCGTCAACAGGAAGCCGGACAGCAGCTGCACCCCGGTCTGCACGACCCGGAGCTCCTGGAGCATGTCGTTCCAGTTGCGGTCGAGCCGCTCCGCCTTCGTCTCGTCCCTGTTCTCGTCCTCCGCCATCCGCCAACCGTGCCTGTCCCGAGGGCCGCTGGCCACACCCTGATTGACTAGGGGTGTGATCGGGATCGTCACGTTCTCATCGACTGCCACGGCGCCGTACGACCGCGGTCACGAGTACGGCGCCGCGCACGCCGACGCGGTCGGCCGCACCGTGGCGGCGTACCGGCGCCTGTGGGAGTTCCTCGATGCGGACGTCGACGTGCCGGCTCTGGGCGCGCTGGCCCTGGACTCGATCCGGCGGCAGGCGCCACGTGCCGCCGAGGAGATCGCCGGCCTCGCCGCAGGCGCCGGCCGGACGGTCGAGGAGATCGCCGCGCTGAACGCCCGCACGGAGGTGCTGGGCGTGATCGCGCCCCGCGTGGTGACGACGGAGTGCTCGACGGTCGTCTCGACGGCGCCCGGGCGCGCGCCGATCGCCACCCAGACCTGGGACTGGTATCCCCACATGCAGGCCAACTGGATGGTGTGGACCTTCCCGACCTCCACCGGCCGGCAGGTGACGACACTGACGGAGTACGGCGTGCTCGCCAAGATCGGCGTGAACGACGCCGGCTTCGGCGTGATGCTCAACATGCTCCACCACGACGCCGACGACCAGGACACCGCGACGCCGCGGATCGGCTTCCCCGTGCACGTCCTCCTGCGGACGCTGCTCGAGGAGTGCTCGTCGGTGGCCGAGGCCCGCGACCGGGTGTCCGCGCTCTCGTTCTCGGCGTCGTCCGCCGTCACCGCCGTCGACCGCTCGGGCGACGCGGCCTCGCTGGAGACGTTCCCCGAGGGTGTGGGCGAGGTGAAGCCCGAGGCCGGCCTGCTCGTCCGCACCAACCACTTCGTCTCGGCCGAGGGCGAGCCCGGCTGCCAGGGCGACGCGATCGACGACAACTCCTGGGTCCGCCGCGACCATCTCCTGGACACGCTCACCGCTGCCCCGCCGGCCTCGGCGGACGACGTGCACGCGGCCATGACGCACCACGACCCGGCCGGCTCGGTGTGCCGGCACGCGTTCGACCCGGAGTCCCCCGACATCATGGACACCGCGACGCTCGCCACCGTCACCCTCGACGTCGAGCACGGCGAGCTGGCCGTCCTTCGGGGTGGTCCCTGCCGGGAGTGAGCGTCCCTAGGCTGCCCGGATGGTCCGACGCGGCGACGTACTGGCCCTGGTGCAGGCCGGCGGCGAGGGCTCCCGGATGGACGTGCTCACGCGGGAGCGGGCCAAGCCCGTGCTGCCGTACGGCGGCACGCACCGGCTGATCGACTTCACCCTCTCGAGCCTCGCGTACTCGGGGATCGTCGACGTCTGGGTCAGCGTGGAGTACCAGGTCGCCTCGATCGACGACTACCTCTCCGGCGGCCGGCCGTGGAGCCTGGACCGCAACCGCGGCGGGTTCCGGCGGATGGTGCCGCAGACCGGCAGCGGCCCGGCGACCGAAGACGCCTTCGCGCACGGGAACGCCGACCTGCTGCTGCGGATGAGCCGCGACCTGCTCCACTTCGGCGCCCCGACCGTGCTGGTCTCCAGCGCCGACCACGTCTTCGCCGCCGACCTGATGCCGACGATCGAGCGGCACCTGGACTCCGGCGCCGACGCGACGGTGCTGACGTCGGAGGTGACCAAGCGCGAGGCGAGCAACAACGTCGTCGTGCTCACCGGCCGGGGCGCCCACGCGCAGCGGGCGACCGGCGTCGAGGTGAAGCCCTCGCGGCCGAGCTCCGGCACGGTCGCGACGGAGATCTTCGTCTACCAGACCGAGCCGCTGCTGGAGGCGCTGTTCGAGCTGCGACGCGAGCTCATGCACGATCGCGACCGCGACGACCCCGACGACTCCGGGCTGGGTGACTTCGGCGAGCACCTGCTGCCCCGGCTGATCGAGGGCGGCACGGTCCGTACCGAGCCGCTGGCGGGGTACTGGCGGGACCTGGGCAGGCCCGGCTCCTATCTCAACGGCCACCGCGACCTGATCGCCGGCAAGGTCGACGTGTTCGACCGCCCGGGGTACCCGGTCATCAGCCACTGGGACGACGTCCCCAGCGCCCGGCTGCGCGCGGGATGCCACGTCGAGGACAGCCTGGTCTCTCCCGGTGCCGACATCGCGGGCGAGGTGATCGGCTCGGTCATCGGCCCGGGCGTGGTGGTCGAGGCCGGCGCCCGCGTCGAGGACAGCGTGCTGTGGAGCGACGTCCGTGTCGAGCGGGGCGCCCGAGTGACGACGACGATCAGCGACGACCGCGCTGTCTTCGCCCGCGAGAGCGTGGTCGGTGAGCTCCCGACCGGTCGCATCGCCCGCGACGACGACGTCACCCTCGTCGGCCGAGACAGCGTCGTACGGCGCGGCCGGCACGTCGCCGCCGGCGCCCGGCTCGAGCCCGGCAGCACCGCCTGACGCACCCGCAGATCTGGGGGCGCGACATGACTTATACCCCCTAGGGGTGAAGCGCGGCAGTCCCCCCGCGTTCTAACCTCCCGATCACAGGGGACCGCTGGGGATGACACGCTCTTCCCAGGGGGGCTCACAGGCTCGGACCGTCCGGTCCGAGCCTGTGGCATGTCTTAGTCCGTGGGGTCGCTCGGGTCGCTCGGGTCATCCGCGGCCTGGGACCACGAGTCGCCCGTGGGCGGGTGCTCGGTGGGCGGCTGCTCGTCGGCCGGCTCCAGCTCGCCCGGATCGTCCGGAACGGGCGTCCAGCGCTTGTCGGCCAGGGACGCGACGCCGGCGGAGAGCTGGTCGCGGAGGTGGCCGACCTGCTCGGCGTACCGGCCTCCTGTCTGTGAGTCGAGACCCGACACGGCCCGGTCGAGGAAGGACTCGATGCCGTCGCGGCGCTCGTGGACGAACTGCCCCGCGATGCCGAGTCCGCGGAACATGACGTCCTCGGCGGCGGCGGTCGCCGCCTTCATCTTGCCCTCGAGGTCGAGGTCGTCGACCACCTGCTTGATCTGGTCGCCCAGGGGCTTCTCGTCGTCACTCATCGCACACCTCCTGCTCCCATGCGCCGAGTCTGTCACCCGGCTTGACATGTGACCGTTTGGTCACCTAATTTCACCCCATGAGTGCCGGGCCGACGGACGACGACCTCGTCTTCCGCGCGCTGGCCGACCCGACCAGGCGGCTGCTGCTGGACCGGCTCCACGAACGCGACGGCCGCACGCTCACCGAGCTCGAGTCGCTCGTGGAGATGACGCGCTTCGGCGTCATGAAGCACCTGCGCGTGCTCGAGGACGCGCGGCTCGTGGTGACCCGGAGGTCGGGGCGGGAGAAGCTGCACTTCCTCAACCCCGTGCCCATCCGGCTGGTCCACGACCGCTGGATCGACAAGTACACCGAGCGTCACGTCTCGGCGCTCACCGAGCTGAAGCGAGAGCTGGAGGGAACGGGATGACCACCACCGACGTGCAGACGACGCAGGTCTACAACATCGTCATCAAGGCCACGCCCGAGACGGTGTGGGAGGCGATCACCCGGCCGGAGTTCACCGAGCGCTACTTCTACCGCTCGCGGATCACGGTCGCCCCCGACCACTACTCGTCGTACGGCCCGACCGGGGACGTCCGCGGCGACGAGCCGGTGTTCGAGTTCGACCCGCCGCGGCGCCTCGTGCACGGGTGGCGTTCGCGCTACGACCCCGAGCTCGCCGTCGAGGACGAGAGCCGGGTGACCTGGGAGATCGAGCCGCAGGACGACGGGACGTGCCTGCTCACGGTGGTCCACGACCGGCTCGAGGGCGCGCCGAAGACGGCCGCGTCGGTCTCCGGGTTCGGCTGGATGACCGTGCTCAGCGGACTCAAGACCCTGCTGGAGACGGGTGAACCCCTTGCCTGAGCTCACGTTCGACGAGCTGACGATCTCGCTGCTCGTCACCGGGACGACACCGATGACCGACGCCCTCCAGGACGCCCACCTCGCGCATCTCGCCTCGCTCCACGACGCGGGTTCGCTCCTCGCCGCGGGGCCACTCGGCGACCCGGCCGGCCAGCTCCGCGGGCTGAGCATCCTCAACGTGCCGGTCGACGAGGCGCGCCGGCTGAAGGAGGCCGACGAGGCCGTCCGCGCGGGCGTGTTCTCCGTCCGGGTCATGCCGTGGTCGATCCCCGCGGGCGCGATGTCGTTCTCGCCGACGTTCTTCCCGCGCTCGCTGCGCGACGTCCGGGGGTCGTGAGTCAGCCGGCGCGGTACGCGACGACGGAGTCCTCCTCGTCCTCGGCCAGCACTGCGAGGCCCGAGAGGTCCGCCTGCTCGGCCGACAGCAACGTCACGAAGGCACCCCCGGGCGACAGCCAGCGATCGGCGTCGGCCAGCACCGCTCGGAGCGGGCCCAGGCCGTCGCTGCCTCCGTCGACGGACAGGGCCGGCTCGTGGTTGCGGAAGTCGCGGTGGATGTCGGCGAGGTGCGCGGTCGGCACGTGCGGGAGGTACGCGACGGCGAGGTCGACGCGGCCGGCGAGATCGGCGGGGAGTCCCGACCACCACGACCCTTGGTGGACGGTGAAGCCGCCGGTACGCCTCGCACACTCCGATGCCGTGGGGTCCAGCTCGACGCCGTGCACGTCCGCATGCGGCAGCAGCACGGCCAGCGACGCGGCCAGCGCGCCGGCGCCGCAGCCGAGGTCCACGACGATGCGGGCGTCGGGTCGGGCGGCGACCGCGGGAGAGAGGATCGCCTCGGCGCGGCGGCGGGGGACGAAGACGCCGGGGGCGAGCGCGACCCGTACCGGCCCGAACTCGGCCCAGCCGACCACCTGCTCCAACGGGCGTCCCGTGGCGCGGTCGGCGACGGCGGTCTCGCGCGCGGCCGGGTCGTCGTACGTCTCCCAGATCAGGGCGGCCTCGTCCTCGGCGTGCACGCAGCCGGCGGTCCGCAGCGCAACGACGGCCTCCGCGAGCTCCACCCCGACAGCCTGGCAGGATCGTTCGCATGTACGACGTCCGGGCGCTGCGCGCGCACTTCCCCAGCCTGGCCGGTGGCACGGCGTACTTCGACGGGCCGGGCGGCACCCAGACCCCGGACGTGGTCGGCGAGGCCATCCGCCACACCATCACCCAGCCGCTGTCGAACCGCGGCCGGCTCAACCAGGCCGAGCGGAACGCCGACGACGCGGTGCTCGGGGCCCGCCAGGCGATGGCCGACCTGCTGGCCGCGGACCCCGACGGCGTGGTCTTCGGGCGCAGCATGACCCAGCTGACGATGGACTTCTCGCGCGCGCTGGCGAAGGACTGGGGCCCCGGCGACGAGGTGGTCGTCACGCGGCTCGACCACGACGCGAACGTGCGGCCCTGGGTGATCGCCGCCGAGGCCCGCGGCGCGACCGTGCGCTGGGCCGACTTCGACCCCGAGACCGCCGAGCTCGACCCGGCCGCCGTCACCGACCTCGTCACCGAGCGGACGAAGGTCGTCGCCGTCACGGCCGCCTCCAACCTGATCGGCACCCGGCCGGACCTGCCCGCGATCGCCCAGACGGTCCACGACAACGGCGCGCTGCTGTACGTCGACGGCGTGCACCACACCGCGCACGTCTCGACCGACGTCCGGGCGCTGGGCGCGGACCTCTACCTGTGCTCGCCGTACAAGTTCCTCGGCCCGCACTGCGGAGTCCTGGTCGCCGACCCGACGCTGCTGGAGACGATCCGTCCCGACAAGCTGGCGCCGGCGACCAACGACGTGCCGGAGCGGTTCGAGCTCGGGACGCTGCCCTACGAGCTGATGGCCGGCACCACCGCGGCCGTCGACCTGCTCGCGTCGCTGGGCCATGACGGGGGCGAGGACGCGGACAGGAACGCCAGGCTGCGCACGGGTTTCGCCGCCATCGAGGAGCACGAGGACCGGCTCCGTGAACGGCTCGAGGCGGGTCTGGCGATGCTTCCGCTGACCGTGCACTCACGAGCGAAAAGGCGTACGCCGACCGTGCTCGTGACCTTCGCCGACGCGCCCGCGACCGAGGTCTCCGAGGCGCTGGCCGAGCGCGACATCAACGCGCCGTCCAGCAACTTCTACGCGTGGGAGGCCTCGCACCACCTCGGCCTGGGCGACGACGGCGGCCTGCGGATCGGCCTCGCGCCGTACTCGACCGAGGAGGAGATCGACCGCCTGCTCGCGGCCCTCGGCGAGATCCTCACTGCCTAGCGGAAGCCGCCCCGCAGCCGCGCCTGCGCACCGGCCGGTGCGCCGATCCGGTCGAGTCCGAGCAGCGCCGCGCCCAGGATCGGCGGTGCCTCCACCACCCGTGCGACGGCCTTCGGCGCCTCCACGCCGAGACGCCGGGTGATCTCGTCCAGCAGCCCCTGGTGACCGGCCGCGAGCACGCCGCCGCCGAGCACCACGTCGATCGGCTCCTCGGCGGCACCGAGCCGGCGGATCGCGGTGGCGGCGAGCGCCACCACCTCATCGGCCTGGCGGCGTACGACGTCCGCGGCGACCCGGTCACCGGACTCGGCCACCTCGAACAGCAGCGGCGTGAGCTCCATGCACCGCTCCTCGGAGAGCGTCCCCAGGTGTACGGCCTCGATGAGCGCGGCCATCGAGTCGAGGCCGTGGTGCCGGGGCAGTGCGGTCCGGAGGGCGGTGTCCGGCCCGCGGCCGTCCTCGGCGCGCGCCGCCCACCACATCGCCTCCTGCCACAGGTGGCCGCCGCCGCCCCAGTCGCCGGAGATGTGGCCGACCGCGGCGAAGCGCACCGTGGTGCCGTCGGGCAGCACCCCGGTGCAGTTGATGCCGGCGCCGCAGATGACCGCGACGCCGCGGGACTCGTCGAGACCGGCGCGGAGCAGGGCGAACGTGTCGTTGACGACCTCGCACGACGGCGCCCAACCGGTCTGCGCGATCGCCGCCTCGAGCGCCCCGTGCTCGACCGGCAGGTCGACGTTGGCCAGGCAGGCAGAGACGTGCCGGACCTCGACGTCGCCCGCCCGCGCCAACGCCAGCTCGACGGCCGGGGTGATCGCCGCCACGGCGGGTGCCGCGCCGACCAGGTGCGGGCGGAACGGGCCGCCGCGGGCGCTGCCCAGCAGCCCGCCGTCCGCGGAGACCACGCAGACGTCGGTCTTGCTGTTCCCGGCGTCGATGGCCAGCACCGCTCCCATCATTGGCTCGGTCACGCCCACGGCAGGTGCTCCTTGTTGTGCGCGAGCAGCCGGTCGGTGAGGCCTTCGGCGAGCTCGTACTGCCCGACCAGCGGGTGCGCGAGGAGTGTGTCGACGACCCGCTGCCGGCCGCCGTGCAGGGCGGCCTCCAGAGCCAGGTGCTCGTACGCCGTCACGTGCGCCACCAGCCCGGCGTACAGCGGCTCCAGCGGGCTGACCGGCACGGCCCGCACGCCCGAGCGGTCGACGGTGGCGGGCACCTCGATCACGGCGTCGTCCGGCAGGAAGGGCAGGGTGCCGTCGTTGCGCAGGTTGACCACGTAGGTGGCCGCGGCGTCGTCCGCGAGCAGCGCCGAGGCCAGCTGCACGGCAGCCTCGGAGTAGTAGGCGCCACCGCGCTTCGCGAGCAGCTCCGGCTTCTCGTCGAGCGTCGGGTCGGCGTACAGCTCCAACAGGCGGCGTTCGATCTCGGCCACCTCGGCGGCGCGGGACGGATGGGACTTCTGCTCCCGGACGACGGCGTCGTGGGCGTAGAAGTAGCGCAGGTAGTACGACGGCACCACGCCCAGCGACGAGACCAGGGCGGCCGGCAGGCCGAGCGACTCGGCGATCTCGTCCCCGTGGGACTCGATGAGCTCGGGCAGCCGGTCCACGCCGTCCACCCGGACGGCGCGCTCCCACGTGAGGTGGTTGAGCCCGACGTGGTCGAGCTCGAGCCGCTCCGGCGCGACCCCGAGCATCTCGGCGAAGCGACGCTGGAAGCCGATCGCCACGTTGCACAGCCCGACCGCCCGGTGGCCCTCCTGCAGCAGGGCGCGGGTGATGATGCCGACGGGGTTGGTGAAGTCGATGATCCAGGCGTCCGGGGCGGCCTTCCTGACGCGCTCCGCGATGTCGAGGACCACCGGTACCGTGCGCAGCGCCTTGGCGAGGCCGCCCGCTCCGGTGGTCTCCTGCCCGACGCAGCCGCACTCGAGCGGCCAGGTCTCGTCCTGGTTGCGGGCCGCCTGACCGCCGACCCTGAGCTGGAGCAGCACCGCGTCGACGCCGTCGAGCGCGGGCTCGAGGTCGGTCGTGGTCGTCAGCCTGGCCGGGCTTCCGAGCCGGGCCAGGATTCTTCGGCCCACGCCCGCGACGAGCTCGAGGCGCTCCTCGCCGGGGTCGACCAGGACGAGCTCGTCGACCGGGAGCACGTCCCCGAGCCGGCCGAGCCCGTCGACGAGCTCGGGGGTGTACGTCGACCCACCGCCGACCACTGCCAGTTTCATCGACACCGCCTCATCCCTTGACTCCCGTCAGCGTGACGCCCTCGATGAAGGCCCGCTGGGCCATGAAGAACAGCGCGATCACCGGCGCCATCACCATCAGCGTCGCGGCCATCGTCAGGTTCCAGTTCGTGTGGTGGGCGCTCTTGAAGGTGCTCAGTCCGTAGCTGAGCGTCCAGGCGGCCGGGTTCTCACTGGTGTAGATCTGCGGTCCGAAGTAGTCGTTCCAGCAGTAGAAGAACTGGAAGAGCGCGACCGCGGCGATCGCGGGCCGCACCATCGGCAGCACCACCCGGAGGAGCACCTGGAGCTCGCTCGCGCCGTCGACCTTGGCGGCGTCCAGGTACTCCCGCGGAACGGTGACGAGGAACTGGCGCAGCAGGAAGATCGAGAACGCGTCGCCGAACGCCAGCGGGATGATCAGCGGCCACAGCGTGCCGGAGAGGTGCAGCTGCTTGGCCCAGACGAGGTACATCGGGATGATCACGACCTGGGGCGGCAGCATCATCGTGGCGATCACCATCATCATCGCCAGCTGCCGGCCGCGGAACTTGAAGTGCGCGAGGGCGTAGGCCACCGGGACGCTCGAGACGAGGGTGAGCAGCGTGCCGGCCACGGCGTACACGAGCGTGTTGCGCCACCACGTGCCGAAGCCGGGCGTGCTCCACACGTCGACGAGGTTGTCCCACTGGAAGGGGTTCGGCCACAAGTCCCGCGTCAGCGACTGCTGGTCGGTCATCACCGCGGTGAGCGCCACGAAGACGAACGGGAGCACGAAGAAGAGCGTGGCCGCGACGGCGAACGTGTGCACGCCGACCCACTCGAGGGACGCGCGCATCCGGGGCGTCACGTGTCACCTCCGAGGAACACGCTGCCGCGCCTCATCAGCACCGCGGCGAACGCCATGCTGAGGGCGAACAGCACCAGGGCGATCACGCAGGCGGCGCCGATGTCGAACCGCTGGAAGCCCAGGTTGTAGACGAGCTGCGGCAGCGTCAGCGTGGACTTCATCGGGTAGCCCGGTTCCAGCTGCTGGCCGGACCCACCGATCTGCCCGCTGGCGACCTGCCCCGCGATCAGCGGCTGCGTGTAGTACTGCATCGTCGCGATGACCCCGGTGATGATCGCGAAGCCGACGATCGGCCGCAGGTGCGGCAGGGTGACGAAGCGGAAGCGGCCGACCGCGCCGGCGCCGTCGAGCTCGGCCGCCTCGTACTGCTCCTTCGGCACGTCGAGGAGCGCGGCCATGAAGATCACCATCAGGTCGCCGATGCCCCACAGTGCGAGCAGGGTCAGGGCGGGCTTGGACCAGGTCGGGTCGTTGAACCAGCCGGGCTCGGGCAGACCGAGCTTGCCGAGGATCGTGTTGACCGGGCCGGTGCCGGGGTTGAGCAGGAAGACGAACGCGAGCGTTCCGGCCACGGGCGGAGCGAGGTACGGCGCGTAGAACAGCGTGCGGAGCAGGCTCGCGCCGCGCTTGATCCGGATCACCAGCATCCCCACCGCAAGGCCGAAGACCACGCGCAGGGTGACCATCACGACGACCAGCCAGAGGGTGTTGCGCAGCGCCGGCCAGAAGAACGGGTAGTCGCGGAACACGAACTTCCAGTTGTCCAGGCCGTCCCAGGTCGCCGTACCGAACCCGTTGTAGTGGGTGAAGGAGAAGTAGACCGTGGAGGCCAGTGGGTACAGGAAGAACAGGCCGGTGCCGAGCAGCCACGGGGAGAGGAACGCGAGGTTCCTCAGCGTCTCCCGGCGGCGCCGGCCGCGCGCCGTGAAGGCGCGGGGCTCGGCACGGCGGCGCCCGGTCGCCGCCGTCGGCGTGGTCGTCGTGCTCACTTGCTCTGGGCGATGTCCGTGTCGATCTGGCTCGCGGCGTCCGCCAACGCGCCGGCGAGGTCGGTGTCCTTGCCCGACTCGTACTGGTACCCGACGTCCTGCAGGGTCAGCTGGTAGGCGCCGCCGTTGGGGCTGGCCGGCGTCGTGTTGCTGGCGGGGTTGGACGCGATCGCGATGAACGTCTTCGTGGCCTCGTCCTGGTTGACGTCCGGCGAGGCCAGCGCACCCGTCGTCGAGGGCACGTTGTGGATCGCGTTGGCGAAGTTCACGACGGCATCGGTGTCGGTGGCCAGGTACTGCACGAACTTCCAGGCCGCGTTCTGCTTCTGGCTGGTGCTCGCGATGCCGACGATGGTGCCGGTGATGTACCCCTTGCCGTAGGTGTCCGCCTGGTCGTCGGGGACCGGGAACGGTGCGACCCCGAAGTTCAGGTCGGGGGCGTCGGCCTCGATCATGCCGGCGCGCCACTCACCGTCGATCGCCATCGCCACCTGGCCGGTCATGAACGGGTTCTTGGCGCCCCACTCGTCGCCGAACGTGTTGCGGTACTTCTCGAGCTTGGCGTAGCCGCCGAGCTTGTCGACCAGCCCCTTCTGCCACTCCATGGCCTGGGCGAACATCGGGTCGTCGGCGACGTTCGACTTCCCGTCGGAGGTGAAGTACGTCGGCGACCACTGCGCGGCGATGTGCGAGATCGACGACTCGTAGCCGTGGTAGTTCGGCATGAAGCCCAGCTGCGAGTAGGTGTCGCCGGACTCCTTGGTCAGCTTGACCGCGTCCGCGTCGAACTCCGACATCGTCTTGGGCGGCCCGTCGATGCCGGCCGCGGCGAAGGCGTCCTTGTTGTAGTAGAGGCCGTAGGCGTCGCTGAGCAATGGCAGCGCGCACTGGTTGCCGTCGTACTGGGTGTAGGACAGCTGCGCCGACGGGAACGTCGACGCCGGGTCGATGCCGGAGTCGGCCATGAACGACGTCAGGTCGACGAACGCGCCCGAGCTGCAGAACTGGCCGACGTTGTCGGTGGTGAACGACGAGACGACGTCGGGAGCCTTCGGCCCGCCGGCGCGCAGAGCCTGGTTGATCTTGTCGTCGGTGATGCCGCCCACGACCTTGACGTGGACGTTGGGGTTGGCGTCCTCGAACGCGTCGATGGTGGCCTGGATGGCCGCGACCTCGCTGTCGGCGCTCCAGCCGTGCCAGAAGGTGATGGTGACGTCGGCCTCCGGGTCGTCGCTCGGGCCGCCCCCCGAGTCTCCGGTGCATGCGCCGACGGCGAGCGGCAGCGCCAGCGCCGCGGTGGCGGCGATCCAGCGACGGCGATGGGATCTGGTCATGGTTCTCTCCTGGTGACGGGCCCAGTGACGGGTCCAGTGATGGGCCGGGCCGTGCTCGATGCGGTGCGGCGGTTGATGGTGTCGAACACGTCGTTGCGGGTGGCGGCGAGAGCGGTCTGGAGCGCGCCGGCGAGGACCGGGTGCTCGGGGACACCGGTCAGCTCGAGCCGCGGGCGGTTCAGCGCGAGCGAGCCGACCTGCTCGTCGATCAGGTCGCGCAGCCTGGGCCCCCCGGCCGCGAGCACGCCGCCGGCGAGGACGACCAGGGACGGGTCGACCACCGAGACCAGGGCTGCGACGCCGAGTGCGAACCGCTCGGCCAGGGCGTCGAGCAGCTCGTCGCCCGCGCCCGGAGTGGTCAGTGCGCGGCCCACCGCGGCCTGCGGGGTCGATGCGCGGATCCCCAGCGAACGCGCCAGCGCGAGGACCTGCGGTCCGCCGGCCAGCTCCTGGAAGCCGCCCGCGTTGGAGCGGCGTACGTCGCGCACGAGCGGGGTGCCGGGCACGGGCAGGAAGCCGACCTCCCCGGCGCCGCCGGTGGCGCCGCCGTGCACGCGGCCGTCGATGACGATCGCGGCGCCCAGGCCCTCGTCGGCCCAGAGCAGGACGAAGTCGTCGACACCGCGCGCGAGCCCGACGCGCATCTCGGCGATCGCGGCGAGGTTGACGTCGTTGTCGACGGCCAGCGGTAGGCCGACGTGGTCGGCGAGGTGGTCGAGGAGGTGGGGGTCGTGCCAGCCGGGGAGGTGGCGCGCGTAGCGCAGCCGGCGGTTGGCCGGGTCGAAGGCGCCCGGCGTGCCGATCACGAGGCGGTGCAGCCGGCCGCGGGGGATCCCGGCAGAGGTGGCGGCGCCGTCGATCGCGTGCTGGACGTGGGTGACGGCGTCGGAGCCGGCCTTGCGCGGTGTCAGGAGCTCGTACTCGCCCAGCGTCCGCCCGGTGATGTCGGCGACGGCGGCCAGGATCCGGGTGGGCGTGACGTCGAGGGCGGCGACGTACGCCGCGTCCGGGTTCACGGCGTACAGCTGGGCGCGCGGGCCCGGGCGGCCGTGGGTGTTGCCGCTGGTGATGACCAAGCCGGCGTCGGACAGGCGGGTCAGCAGCTGGGCGGCGGTGGGCTTGGACAGCCCGGTCAGCGCGCCGAGCCGGCTGCGGGAGAGCGGCCCGTGCTCGAGCAGGAGGTCCAGCGCGGCGCGGTCGTTGATGCCCCGCAGCAAGCTGGGCGTGCCGGGCTTCACCGCTGCTCCTCGCGGACCAGCTGCGCGGCAGCCGCCAGGATCGCGGCCGCCGTCATGTCGAGGGCCGGTTCGTCGGTCTGCCACGCGCGGACGTCGTCGACGTACCTGCTGCCCCGGCCGTCGAAGGCTCGGTACCGCGGCCGCGTGCAGTGCCGCATCCCGTCCTGGAAGCCGCCGAGGCCGCCCTCGAAGTTGCCCGCGCCGTTCGGGCCGTTGACCACGGCGCCGAGGTCGGGTGCTCCTGCCAGGTTGGCGACCTGGTGCTGCATGCAGCGCGGGTACGACGACCCGATGCCGACCATCGCGCTGACGCCCCACTGGTTGCCGCCGAGCAGCCACGCACGCTGGTCGCTGGCGAAGTCCTGGTAGAGGTCCCGGCGCTCCACGTTGTTCTGGGCCAGGTTCCAGAGCGCGACGGTTGCGATGAGGCCGAAGGTGTGCGAGTTGGCGTCGAACTCGGTGACGTCGACGGCCGCTCCGAACGGGTCGTCGTCGGCGTGTGCGATGCCCTGCTTGACCTGTGCGGCCATGTCGGCGAGCAGGCGCCCGCGGGTGATGATCGCCAGTCCCTGGTGCGGCACCTCGGCCATCGCGTCGACGAGGCTCGCGTGGGCGAGCGCCCCGACGTCGTACAGGTTGAGGGTGTCGGTGGAGTTCGCCCGGAGATACGCGATGGCCCAGTGGCTCGGCGTCGGCGAGGTACGACGTCGCCGGCTGACCGAGGCGTTGGGCGGCGCGGGCGATCTCCGCGGCGCCGAGCTCCATGTCGTCCTGCCAGACCGACTCCGGGTAGAACGCGTGCGGGAGTGCGGTGACCAGCGGCCGCGGTGGGGTCTCGGTGTCCGCGCGGGCGTAGAGCGCCTGAGCCTTGTGCAGCTCGTCCAGTGCCTGTGCCGGGTCAGTGGCGGCATCGGCTTGGGCGGCGAGCGCGAAGGCCGCCGACACGCGGCCGGCGAGGTTCGGGCTGATCGGCCGGCCGGCCGGCGCGGCGTCGAAGACCGGGCGGTGCGCGACGTACCGGTGCAGCGGGTCGGTGTCGTGGTCGTCGGCCTCGGGCAGCCGCCAGAGGTCGTGGTCGCCGGCGAACGTGCCCTGTTTGTTGCCCGACCCGATGCCGACCTGCATGTGCAGCGTGCCGGTCTGCTCGTCCCACATCTTGTCCAGCCAGGCGAGGCCGTGCCGGGCCTCCGCGAGCAGGCTCGCGGGCGCGCTCGTCCCCAGGAGCCGGGCGCTGGTGAAGAGGACGACGTCGTTGTACGCCGTGGAGTGGGTGAACTTCAGGTAGTCACCGGCGTCGGCCCAGCCGCCCTCGACGTCGACCGGCCCGCCGATCCTGGTGAGGTCCTTGTCGGTGATGAGGTCCTCGCCGCGCACCATGTGCGGCCACGCGTAGACGTCGGCCTGGGCGTCGAGCAGGTGCGACGGCCGACGGTGCAGCGGCCCCGGCACCATCTCGTCGCCGTCGCGCTGGTTCTGGTCGAACGCGACGCCGTACCGAACCATCGGTGCGAACAGCTTCCGTGCCGATGTGACCTCGAACCACGGCGAGGTG
This sequence comes from uncultured Actinomycetota bacterium, assembly GCA_963728555.1. GTDB lineage: Bacteria > Actinomycetota > Actinomycetes > Propionibacteriales > Nocardioidaceae > Nocardioides. The sequence goes on along the minus strand of CAVSKP010000005.1, from coordinate 3,162 downwards.
GCGCGCACCGCGCCGTACGTCTTCACGCGATAGCGACCCCGCTGGTGCAGGGCGCTGAGATCGAGCCGGTAGACGGCCGGGTACGAGGCGCTCCAGCTCGCGTCCGGCGCTGTCCCGACGTGGCCGCGGAGCACGACCTTGCCGTTCTCGTCGACGACCCGGAACGTCGTCGCACCGAGCTCGTGGCTCGCCATCAGTGTGGCCCGCTTCGTCTCCCGCGGCAGCCACCCCTGCTGGTTCACCCGCAGCACCGCGCGCACCTCGGTGGTCGAGGAGGGACCCGCCCCGTTGGTCGAGGAGGGACCCGACCCGTTGGTCGAGGAAGGCGCGCTAGCGCCTGTCACGAGACCTGCCCCGTTGGTCGAGGAAGGCGCGCTAGCGCCTGTCACGAGACCTGCCCCGTTGGTCGAGGAGGGACGAAGTCCCGTCACGAGACCTGCCCCGTTGGTCGAGGAAGGCGCGCTAGCGCCTGTCACGAGACCCCAGGAGTGGCCAGACGAAACCGCCAGGACGAGCAGCGATGCCGCCACCGTGATCGCCGTACTCCGGACCCTGCGTGCCATCGACCCACCAATAGATAGGAAACTTTCCTATTGAAGCGGGATCATGACATCGAGCCCGGGCGCTCCGCAAGACCCACGCCGGTGTCAGGTCACGAGCCGACGACCTGCCCGCCGAGCCGGGTGCGGGCATAGATGACCGAACGCCCCGCGCGGCGGCGGGTGACGAGCCGCGCCTCGCGGAGCACCGTGAGATGGCTGCTGACCGAGCCGAGCGCGAGGCCGGTCAGGGCGACGAGCTGGCTGGTGGTGCGCGGCTGTTCGAGGAGGCTGAGGATGAGGGCGCGGTTGCCGCCGAGGAGCCGGATCAAGGCCGCTGGTGAGGGATTGGTCTCCGGTTCGGCTAGCGCGCCCGTGCAGGGGTAGATGATGGCGTGCCGTCCGTCCTCGTCCCAGCTGACCCACCCGCGGGGCCCGGTGAACGGCACGAAGAAGAGGCGCGCTCCGGTCAGGCTGCGGGGCGGGAAGCTGTAGGCGTTGATGCGCAGCTCCCCGTCGCCCAGCCACTGCATGCCGGGTCGGAGCCCGTCGAGGGCCGCCTTCCAGCCGCCGAGGGAGAGCTGGCGGGTGCGCGACAGCACGTCCGCCTCCAGGAGCAGCTTGCGGCGTGGCCAGTCCGCCCTGATCGTCTCGGTCCAGACCCATTCGAGCAGGTCCGCGGTGCGGTCGGCCACGTCGTCTCGCATCAACGACGGCGGCAGCCGCACGCCGCCGTCGCTCAGGACCGCCCGCACGCTGTCGGGAGGGGTGCTCCGGACCCGGGCCAGGGTGTCGTGGAAGGTCCTGTCGGTGGGATCCGGCGGCGGGGTGAGGAAGTCCGCGATCCACCTCGGCCGCAGCAGTGTTTCGACCAGCGGCGGGAGGAGCGGGTCGCGAGCGACGTGATCGCGGAACGCCGGCAGGTACGAGCGGTACCAGTCCCGCGCGTCGGGCGTCGTCTCACCGCGCGCGAACATGCGGAAAGCACCGACGGTCTCGATGAGGGGCGACACCAGGAAGCGGCTCTCGGCGAGCTCGTCCGGACCGATCCGCCACACCCCCATGTTTCACCTCCAGTCGAAACCTTAGGTGTCCGGAACGAGCGAGGCGAACACTCGGCCCATGGACTACGAGATCGCCCCACAGACGGCGGCAGGCAAGGTGCTGCTCCACTTCGCGACGTCCCTGGACGGGTACGTCGCCGGCCCCGGTCACGACATGAGCTTCATGTCCCGCTCGACCAACCGGCCGGGCCTGGTCGACGAGTACGTCGCGACCACGGGCGCGATCCTCGCGGGGCGTGAGGGCTTCGACAGTGCCATCGGCGACGCCCGGCCGTACGGCGGCGTGTGGCAAGGGCCGATCTTCGTCCTCACCCACCACCCCGAGGACGCCCGCCCCGCCCCGGACGTCACCGTCCTCTCCTGCAGCGTCGCGGAGGCGGTGCGGATCGGCCTGGAGGCCGCCAACGGGAAGAACCTCGAGGTCTTCTCGCCGACGATCGGCAAGCAGCTCCTGGACCTCGGCCTGGTCGACGAGATCGACATCCACGTGATGCCCGTCCTGCTCGGCGACGGCATCCGGCTGTACGACGCGCCCGGCGGCGTACCGCTCCACCTGCTGCGCGACGGACCCGAGCCGACCCAGAGCGTCAGCCTGCGGTACCGGCCCGCCTGAGCAATGCCTTGAAAACATCCCGGCCGAGGTGTCGTATCGACCCGGGTCCGTTCGTGGAGAGGGTGAGGGGCAGCCATCCGGGCTGCCCGTGAACAGAGGAGCACGAGATGCCGGAGTACCTGATCGCCTTCAACGACGAGTGGACGCCCGACATGACGCTGGAGACCCTCGGCGAGAGGGGCAAGGCCGGCCGGGCCGTCTGCGCCGAGATGGAGGAGGCCGGGGTCTTCATCTTCTCCCACGGCGGCCTCGACGGCTCGACCGCGATCTGCAACGTCGTCCCGAAGGACGGCGAGGCCCTCTTCACCGACGGCCCCTACGTCGAGACCAAGGAGCACTTCGGCGGCCTGGCGATCATCGACGCCCCCGACGATGACACGGCGCGGTACTGGGCCGGACGGATCGCCGTCGCGGTCGGCTGGCCGCAGGAGGTCCACCGCTTCCCGGACCGCGGGCGTTTCCGCACCGACAGCTAGTCGCGCTCGCAATCGCGTCGTTCCAGCCGGGCTGTGCCGACTTTGGGTGCGGATGCGGTGTCGGTGGTCAGTGTCAAGATGGCCGCGTGGCATTGGACACCCGCATGGTGGCGTTGGGCTTCGGCAAGTTCGCGCGCGCGGACCGCATCTTCGCGCTCGAGCGCATCACCGGCGAGGAACGCGGCGACGGCCGGCGCACCCGAGTCTGGATCGACGGGGTCGCCGACCCGTTGATCGCCTCGCGGACCGAGGTCACGATCCTTCGCGACATGGGCCAGGAGTCCGCGGTCGCAGGGCCCGATCTCGACGAGGCCCTGGACCTGGCCGCGCGCCTGGCAGCCGCGGCCGACGACGGGCGGGTGGACCTGAGCGACCTCGGTCGTAGGGCGCGGCACCTTCTGGCCTCGACAACTGCATCCGCATAGGGCTCACGGTGGCCCGTCAGCAGTTCGCTCGCGGCGGTGTGACGC
>CAVSKP010000004.1:0-407417 GCA_963728555.1 uncultured Actinomycetota bacterium | reverse complement strand
GTCCGACGGCTTGAGGATGTTGTTCGTCGACAGCATCAGGATCCGTGCCTCGGCCTGCGCCTCGGCGGACAGCGGCAGGTGCACCGCCATCTGGTCACCGTCGAAGTCGGCGTTGAACGCGCCGCAGACGAGCGGGTGGATCTGGATGGCCTTGCCCTCGATCAGCTGCGGCTCGAAGGCCTGGATGCCGAGGCGGTGCAGGGTGGGCGCCCGGTTGAGCAGCACCGGGTGCTCCATGATGACCTCTTCGAGGACGTCCCACACCATGGCGTAGCGGCTCATGCCCGACGTCGCGCGCTCCACCATCCGCTTGGCGGACTTGATGTTCTGCGCGTGAGACAGGTCGACCAGCCGCTTCATCACGAAGGGCTTGAAGAGCTCCAGCGCCATCATCTTCGGCAGGCCGCACTGGTGCAGCTTCAGCTGCGGACCCGACACGATCACCGAGCGGCCGGAGTAGTCGACGCGCTTGCCGAGGAGGTTCTGGCGGAACCGGCCCTGCTTGCCCTTGAGCATGTCGGACAGCGACTTCAGCGGCCGGTTGCCCGGACCGGTGACCGGACGGCCACGACGGCCGTTGTCGAACAGCGAGTCGACGGCCTCCTGGAGCATCCGCTTCTCGTTGTTCACGATGATCTCGGGCGCGCCCAGGTCGAGCAGCCGCTTGAGGCGGTTGTTGCGGTTGATGACGCGGCGGTACAGGTCGTTCAGGTCCGACGTCGCGAACCGGCCGCCGTCGAGCTGCACCATCGGGCGCAGGTCCGGCGGAATGACCGGGACGGCGTCGAGCACCATGCCGAGCGGGCTGTTGTTGGTCTTGCGGAACGCGTCAACCACCTTCAGCCGCTTGAGCGCGCGGACCTTGCGCTGGCCCTTGCCGGTGGCGATGACCTCGCGCAGGCTGTCGACCTCGGCCTCGATGTCGAACGTCTCGAGGCGCTTCTGGATCGCCGTGGCGCCCATGTGGCCCTCGAAGTACTTGCCGAACCAGTTCTTCATCTCGCGGTAGAGCATCTCGTCGCCCATCAGGTCCTGGACCTTGAGCGCCTTGAACGTGCTCCAGACCTCCTCGAGCCGGTCCAGCTCGCGCTGGGCCCGGTCGCGGGTCTGCTTCATCTCGCGCTCGGCGCCGTCCTTGACCTTGCGCCGCGCGTCGGCCTTGGCACCCTCGGCCTCCAGGGCCGCGAGGTCCTCCTCGAGCTTCTTGGCACGCTCGTCGAGCTGGCTGTCGCGACGCTTCTCGAGGCGGTCGCGCTCCAGGCCGACCTTGCCCTCGAGCGAGGTCAGGTCGCGGTGCCGGGCGTCGTCGTCGACGGCCGTGATCATGTACGCCGCGAAGTAGATGACCTTCTCCAGGTCCTTCGGCGCCAGGTCGAGCAGGTAGCCCAGCCGCGACGGCACGCCCTTGAAGTACCAGATGTGGGTCACGGGAGCCGCGAGCTCGATGTGGCCCATCCGTTCGCGGCGGACCTTGCTGCGGGTCACCTCGACACCGCAGCGCTCGCAGATGATGCCCTTGAAGCGCACGCGCTTGTACTTGCCGCAGTAGCACTCCCAGTCCCGGGTGGGACCGAAGATCTTCTCGCAGAAGAGGCCGTCACGCTCGGGCTTGAGCGTGCGGTAGTTGATGGTCTCCGGCTTCTTGACCTCGCCGTGGCTCCACGTACGGATGTCGTCCGCGGTGGCCAGGCCGATCTGAAGCTGGTCGAAGAAGTTCACATCGAGCACGGTGGCTACTTGTCCTTCGTTAGTTCTGAATGGTGAGGCTGTGGACTGAGTGGTTCCGGGGTTTCGTGACCGGCCGTCCCGCTCCGGTGGTCGAGGAAGGCGCGCTAGCGCCTGTCACGAAACCACCGGAACGGGAAAGCACTCAGACTTCTTCGACGCTGCTGGGCTCGCGACGGGAGAGGTCGATGCCGAGCTCCTCGGCCGCCCGGAAGACGTCTTCCTCGGCGTCCTTCATCTCGATCGGGGTGCCGTCCTGCGAGAGCACCTCGACGTTGAGGCAGAGCGACTGCATCTCCTTGACGAGCACCTTGAACGACTCCGGGATGCCCGAGTCGGGGATGTTCTCGCCCTTGACGATCGCTTCGTACACCTTCACGCGGCCGGGCACGTCGTCGGACTTGATCGTCAGCAGCTCCTGCAGGGCGTAGGCGGCGCCGTACGCCTCCATCGCCCAGACCTCCATCTCGCCGAACCGCTGGCCGCCGAACTGGGCCTTACCGCCCAGGGGCTGCTGCGTGATCATCGAGTAGGGGCCGGTGCTGCGTGCGTGGATCTTGTCGTCGACGAGGTGGTGCAGCTTGAGGATGTACATGTAGCCGACCGAGACCGGGTCCGGGAACGGCTCGCCGGAGCGGCCGTCGAACAGGTTGGCCTTGCCGGTCTGGTCGATCAGGCGTACGCCGTCCCGCGTCGGCAGGGTGGCACCCAGCAGACCCGTGATCTCGTCCTCCTTGGCGCCGTCGAACACCGGCGTCGCCACCTTGGTGTTCGGAGCCGCCTTGTCGGCGTGGATCTTGATCAGGCTGTCCTTCCACGCCGCCGAGCCCTTGTTCTCGTGGAGATCGAGGTCCCAGCCCTGCTTGGCCAGCCAGCCGAGGTGCAGCTCGAGGATCTGGCCGATGTTCATCCGTCGCGGCACACCCAGCGGGTTGAGCACGACGTCGACCGGGGTGCCGTCCTCCATGAACGGCATGTCCTCGATCGGCAGGATCTTGGCGATGACGCCCTTGTTGCCGTGGCGTCCGGCGAGCTTGTCGCCCACCGAGATCTTGCGCTTCTGGGCGACGTACACCCGGACCAGCTGGTTGACGCCCGGAGGCAGCTCGTCGCCGTCCTCGCGGTCGAAGACCCGCACCTCGATGACCGTGCCGGACTCACCGTGCGGCACCTTCATCGACGTGTCGCGCACCTCGCGCGCCTTCTCGCCGAAGATCGCGCGGAGCAGCCGCTCCTCGGGGGTGAGCTCGGTCTCGCCCTTGGGCGTGACCTTGCCGACCAGGATGTCGCCCGTGGTGACCTCGGCGCCGATGCGGATGATGCCGCGCTCGTCGAGGTCGGCCAGCATCTCCTCGGAGACGTTGGGGATGTCGCGGGTGATCTCCTCGGGGCCGAGCTTGGTGTCGCGGGCGTCGACCTCGTGCTCCTCGATGTGGATCGAGGTGAGGATGTCCTCCTGCACCAGGCGCTGGCTGAGGATGATCGCGTCCTCGTAGTTGTGGCCCTGCCACGGCATGAACGCGACCAGCAGGTTGGTGCCCAGCGCCATCTCGGCGTTCTCGGTGCACGGACCGTCGGCGATGGGGGTGCCCACCTCCAGGCGGTCACCCTCGGCCACCAGCGGACGCTGGTTGATGCACGTGCCCTGGTTGGACCGGCGGAACTTCGCCAGGCGGTAGGTCTGGTAGCTGCCGTCGTCGTTCATCGTCTCGATGAAGTCGGCCGACACCTCCTTGACCACACCGGCCTTCTCGGCCACGACCACGTCGCCGGCGTCGACCGCGGCGCGGTACTCGATGCCGGTGCCGACCAGCGGCGAGTCGCTCTTGATGAGCGGCACCGCCTGGCGCTGCATGTTGGCACCCATCAGCGCGCGGTTGGCGTCGTCGTGCTCGAGGAACGGGATCAGCGCCGTCGCGACCGACACCATCTGGCGCGGCGAGACGTCCATGTAGTCGACGTCCTCGGCGAGCACCTCGGAGACCTCACCGTTGCGCTGGCGGACCAGCACACGCTCCTCGACGAAGCGGTTCTTGTCGTCGAGCGGGGCGTTGGCCTGCGCGATGACGTACTTGTCCTCGTCGTCGGCGGTCAGGTAGTCGACCTGGGTCGTGACCTTGCCCTTGGTGACCTTGCGGTAGGGAGTCTCCACGAAGCCGAACGGGTTGATCCGGCCGTACGACGCCAGCGAGCCGATCAGACCGATGTTGGGACCCTCAGGGGTCTCGATCGGGCACATCCGGCCGTAGTGGCTGTGGTGGACGTCACGGACCTCCATGCCGGCGCGGTCGCGGGACAGACCGCCGGGGCCCAGCGCCGACAGGCGACGCTTGTGGGTCAGGCCCGAGATCGGGTTGGTCTGGTCCATGAACTGCGAGAGCTGGCTGGTGCCGAAGAACTCCTTCAGCGCCGCCACCACGGGACGGATGTTGATCAGGGACTGGGGCGTGATCGCCTCGACGTCCTGGGTCGTCATCCGCTCGCGGACCACCCGCTCCATGCGGGCCAGGCCGGTGCGGAGCTGGTTCTGGATCAGCTCGCCGACCGTGCGCATGCGGCGGTTGCCGAAGTGGTCGATGTCGTCGGCCAGGACCTCGATGATCTTGCCCTCGGGGTCCTTCATCTCCGCGCCGGAGGCGTCGGCCAGCACCGAGTCACCGTTGTGCAGGCGGACGATGTAGCGGATCGCGGCCACGATGTCGTCGATGGTCAGCGTCTGCTGGTCGAAGGCCTCGTGGGTGCCCAGCTTCTTGTTGATCTTGTAGCGGCCGACCTTGGCCAGGTCGTAGCGCTTGGGGTTGAAGTAGTAGTTGTTCAGCAGCGTCTGCGCGGCCTCCTCCGTCGGGGGCTCGCCCGGACGGAGCTTGCGGTAGATGTCGAGCAGGGCGTCGCGCTGGGCCTCGGTGTGGTCCTTCTCGAGGGTCAGCATCATCGACTCGTACTGCCCGAACTCCTCGCGGATCTGCTCGTTGGTCCAGCCGAGGGCCTTCAGCAGCACCGTGACGTTCTGCTTGCGCTTGCGGTCGAGGCGGACGCCGACCATGTCGCGCTTGTCGATCTCGAACTCCAGCCAGGCGCCGCGGCTCGGGATCACCTTGGCGGTGAAGATGTCCTTGTCGGAGGTCTTGTCGGCGGTGCGCTCGAAGTAGACGCCCGGCGAGCGGACCAGCTGGGACACGACGACACGCTCGGTGCCGTTGATGATGAAGGTGCCCTTGGGAGTCATGAGCGGGAAGTCGCCCATGAAGACCGTCTGGCCCTTGATCTCGCCGGTCTCGTTGTTGGTGAACTCGGCGGAGACGTAGAGCGGGGCGGAGTAGGTGAAGTCCTTCTCCTTGCACTCGTCGACGGTGTACTTCGGGTCGTAGAAGACCGGGTCCTCGAACGAGAGCGACATGGTCTCGGAGAAGTCCTCGATCGGGGAGATCTCCTCGAAGATCTCCTGGAGACCGGACTTCTCGGAGACGTCCTCGCCCACCTCACGACGGCGGGCCACTTCGGCAGTCCAGGCGTCGTTGCCGACCAGCCAGTCGAAGCTGTCGGTCTGGAGAGAGAGGAGCTGGGGGAGCTCGAGAGGTTCAGAGATCTTTGCGAACGAGATGCGGCGTGGGTTTTCGGCAGAGCTGCGCGCGGCCAACAGGTGTCCTTCGACGTGTCCTGGGGGTGAGAGCGTCCCCCACCACACCATCGGCCACCGGGCAGGCGGATGGGCATCTGAGGGCAGACGCGAGGGGCCACGATAGCGTAAACATGCGCGCGCCACAAGTGGGCAGACAAGCCTTGGCGCATGCCGCTGCCGACGATGATGACCCTTGGGGCAGGCGAGGTCAAGCGGAACCGCGAAACCTGTGGACCGGCGTGTCGGGCGGTGGAGCAGCCGGACCCACCCCGCGGCCGGCACATGTCACGCGGTGTTACGTCGACTTCCCAAGCGTTTGAACGCGTGAGAAGGAGATGTAACACCGCCTTACAGCCGGGTGAGGTGCGCGCAAGGCCCGATCAGGCCGCGGGGGAAGTGACCAGGTCGTCGATCAGCCAGGAGTCGCCGACCTTCTGCATGGTCACGGTGACCTGGTCCTTGTAGACGACCGGCTCCCCCGACTGTCGATCCGTCTGCTTGTTGGTCGTCGGCCGGTTGACGAAGAGCAGCACCGAGACGCGGTCGTCGCCGGAGCGGACGACGGCGGAGGCGACCACCTCGGCGGTCACGACGGTCTTGGTCCGGCCGGCGTTGTCCTTCAGCACGGCGAAGAGCTGGTCGTACTGCTTGCGGTAGTCCGCGGTCAGGTACGCCTCGGCGGCCTGTTGCGAGCCGTCCATGTCGGCGGCGTCGTAGGACAGCACCGGCACGATCGCGCGCTCGGCGGTCGCCTGGGCGTCCCGGGTGGCTCCGGCGACACTCGCGTCCGAGGGCTGGGTGACGGCCAGGACCGTGCAGGCCCCGGCCACCAGGGTGGCGATGATGCCCACGGCCACGAGCAGCCAGCCCGGGACGACCCAGGACATCGACCAGGGCGCCCGGCCGGCCGGGGAGGCGACCGGCGCGGGCTGCTCCTGGGAGGCGGCGTCCTCCTCGTGTGCGTCGAGCTCGGCTGCGAACAGCTCCGCGTCGTACGCCGCCCGGCGGTCCGGGTCGAGAAGCACCTCCGCAGCCTGGTTGAGCACCTGGAACCGGCGGTCGCCGGGCTCGAGGTCGGCGATGGCCCGCTTCCACGCGGCCCGTACCTTCTCGGCCGAGGCGGCCGGGTCGACGTCCAGGAGGTCGTACCAGCTCGGTGTGGTGAGGGTGGCGGTCACTGGTCGGCTCCCGTCACGGGAGTGAAGTTGTCGACGAGCCACTGGCCCTTGACCTTCACCAGGCTGACCTCGATCCGGAACGGCGCCGGCTCACGGTCGCCGGTCTTGGGGTAGCTGTCGGTGAACGCGCCGGCCACGAGAGCGGTGGCGGAGTCGTCGTCGATGGTCGCGACGCCGGTGGCGAAGACGCTCGCTTTGCGCGAGATCTTGGCCCCGGCCACCAGCTGCTCGGCGGTCGTCGCCTCCTTCTCGAAGGAGACCGCGAACTTGGGAGTGATCACGTCCTCGACCCGCTGGCGGTACTCCGGCATCCCGCCCTTGGCGTCGAGGAGGTCCGGACCGTACGTGCCCATCCGCAGCATGAACTGCTCGGTCTGGGCCATCACGGCCTCGCGCTCGCTCTGGACGTGCTCCTGGTCGCCCTGGACGCCGACGGCACCGACGCCGCGGCTGGAGACCAGCCACACCAGCGCCATCAGGCCCACCACGATCACGGCGACGAGGACCGCCAGCAGGCCGCGGCGGAACCGCGGCGACTGCACCGGCGCCGTACCCGCCTCGTCCGGGGCCTTTGCCCGCTCCCTCAGCAGGACCGTCATCAGTCTCACTCCCGACCCGATCAGTTGGCCAAATCAGTTGGCCAAATCAGTTGGCCAAATCAGTTGGTCTGCACGAGTGGCTGCAGGAACAGCCACTTCCACGAATCCCCTCCCAGGGTTCTAGGGGCCAACGAGCCAGGCGAGGAAAGGTCACGCGGCACGCGGTCGCCCCACGTCAGATCGCCGCTGTCCGGGTCGTACGACGCCACGACCGGAGGCCGGTACGCCGCCGGCGCGCGCGGGGCGTTCTGGGCACCGCGGGGGTTGGACTTGCTCGCCGGCTCGGCGCAGTGCGCGTTCGTGTTCATCGGCCGGTTCTCGCCCTCCTGCGGCGGCCGCCGGTCGGTCGACTCGTATCCCGCGTGGCACACCTCGGGGTTGGAGGTGAGGATCATCCCGAAGTGCGCGTCGTACAGGCCGGTGTCCGGCGACCTCGAGACGACGGTGAAGCCGCCCTCGACGATGTAGGGGTAGAGCACCAGGATCTGCTCGACGCCGTCGAGGTGCCGCACCACGACCTCGCCCGTGGTCACCAGCTCGTTGATGAGCTCGGCCAGGTCGACCTTGTTCTCGTCCAGGAACGTGCGCAGCTCGTTGGCTGTCGCGGAGCCGTTGTCGATCACGGCCCGCAGGTCCTTGTCGGACCCGGCCAGCGTGCCGGTGAAGAGCTTCAGCTCCCGCGCGAAGGTCCGGATCGCGCTCGCCGAGGCGACCTGGCCCTTGAGGACGGTGTTGCCGTCCTTGATCAGCGCGGTCGTGGTGTCGAAGTTGGCGTTGGCGGCGTCGATGAACGACGTGCCGCTGTCGATGATCCGCTGCAGGTCCTGCCCCGTGCCGCCGAAGGCCTCGCCCAGCTCGCCGACGGTCGTACGCAGCGCGTCCTGGTCCACCGACTCCACGGTGGTGGAGATGTCGCCGAGCAGCTGCTGGGTCGGGATCGGCGTCCGGGTGTCGTCCATCGCGATCTCCGACCGGTCCCGCAGGAACGGCTTGCCGTCGACCTGCGGCTGGAGCTCGACGTACTGCTCCCCCACGGCCGACCGGTTGCCGACCACGGCAAGAGTGTCGGCCGGGATCTGGTCATAGCCGTTGTCGATGTCGAGGTAGACGTCGACACCGGCGTCGGTCAGCTTCAGCTTCTCGACCTGCCCGACCCGGACGCCGCGGTAGCTGACCTCGCCGCCGGCGAAGATGCCGCCGGAGTCGGCGAAGTGGGCCACCACGGTGTACGACGTGTCGACGAACAGGCGGTCCAGCCGCGCGTAGCGGGCGCCGACGAAGCTGACGCCGATCAGCGTGATCAGCACGAACGCGATCAGCTGGACGCGGGTGCGGCGGGTGATCATCGCCGGACCACCATCCCGGGGACCAGCAGGTTGACCAGGTCCGGGTCGTAGAGCTCGGACAGCTGCGCGATGGTCGGCCCGTGCTTGCCGAAGTCGTAGCGGGGCGGGCCGGTCCCGGGCCGCGGGAGCAGGGGCGGCAGGGTCACCGACGGCAGCGACGTGAGGATCGACGTCAGCTCGGTGGCCGGGATCGACGGCGTGTCCTGCGTCGGGACGCCCGGGATCGCGGCGAGCTGCTTGCAGACCGTCTTGTCCTGGTTCTCCGGCTTGGCGCACTCCTCGCGCAGCTTCAGCAGCTTCTCCGGGATGAGGAGCACCTTCTGGCACTCGGGGCTCGCGAGGTTCCCGCTCTGGAGGCACGCCAGCACGTCGCCGATGATCACGGTGGGCTCGAGGATCGTCGGCAGCGTGGTCGGCAGGTTCGTCGGGAGCGTGGGCAGCCCGGTCGGGAGACCGGTCGGCAGCGTGATGCCGGTGTCGACGTTGAGGTCCAGGGTGATCGACAGGTTGGTGTAGTCACCCATGTGCAGGTTGCGGGCAACCTGCGGGTCGCGGCCAACGACCTCGTCGACGAACGGATAGGTCAGGAACACGTTGAACGCGTTGACGAAGTCGTCGCCGGACGCCGCGATCTGCGACAGCACGGGGGTCAGCTGCTGGAGGGAGTCGATGGTGGCCGCCTTCGACGCCTTGATGACGCGTACGCCGACGTCGCTGAGCTCGGCCAGCGCGTCGAGCATCCGCACCAGGTCCTTGCGCTGCTTGTCGATGGAGACCAGTGCCGACGGCAGCTCGTCGAGGGCGGCGTCGATGGTGTCCCGCTGCCGGTTGATGGCCACCGACAGGTCGTTGAGCTTGTCGATCGCGTTGACGATGTCGGCCTTGTGGTCGTCGAGCTGGGTCACCAGGGTCTGCACCTGTCCCAGCACCGACCGCGTGGTGCCCTCGCGCCCCTCGAGAGCGATGTTGAGCTCCTGGGCGATGGTGCGCAGCTGGGCGACGCCGCCGCCGTTGAGCAGCAGGCTCAGCGCCCCGAGCACCTCCTCGACCTCGGGGTTACGTCCGCTGCGCTCGAGCGGGATCACGTCCCCGCTCTGCAGCGGGTCCGCGCTGGCGCCGCTCTCGGGGGCTGCCAGGGACACGAACTTCTCTCCCAGCAGGCTGGTCTGCCGGATGGTGGCGAGGGCGTTGTCCGGCAGCTTCACGTCCCGGCGCAGCTGGACGGTCACGTCCGCGGTGTAGCCGTCGAGGCTGACGTCGGTCACCTTGCCGACGTTCACGTCGTTCACCTTGACCGTGGACTGCGGCACGAGGTCGAGCACGTCGCGGAACATGATGTGCACGGTCATCGGGTGGTCGCCCACGTCGGTGCCGCCGGGCAGGGGCAGCTTGTAGACGTCGAAGCCGCAGCTGGTCAGTGCCAGCGACGATGCGAGCAGGAGGAGAAGCGCCTTGATGCGGGTCATCGGCCCGCCTCCACGAGCCCACCGAGGCTCGGGTCGTACTGGTCGGGAGCCCGTACGCCGCCCCGACCATTGGCCTGGCCGAAAGCGCCCACGCGCGGCGCGGCCGGCAGCTTGCCCAGCACGTCCTTGATCACGTCGCAGACGTCCCCGGGCTTGTTGGCCTGGTTGACGATGCCGCAGAGGAACGTGGCGGGGTCGCTGGTGATCTGGTCGCCGAGCATCTGGAGGTTCGCGCGCGTGTCGAGGGTGCCGGCCTGCGGGTTGTACGTGAGGGCGAGGTTGTTCAGCGCCACCGGTCCGGCCGAGAGGATCTCGTCGAGAGCGTCGCGCTGCTTCACGAGCACCTTGGCCACCCGGTTGATGCCCTTGATGTTGCTGCTCAGCAGCTCCTTGTTGTCGGCCACGAAGCCGGAGACCTGCTTCATCGCGACGGCGAGGTTGCGCAGCGACGCGGCCAGCTCGTCCCGCTCGCCGGAGAGCATCGTCGACACCGAGGCCAGCGACCGGTTGAAGCGCCGGACCGTCGGGTCGTTCCGGGCCAGGGTGTGGACCAGGCCCTCCAGCGCCTGTGCGGAGCCGAAGAGCTCCTCCTTGTTGTCGTCCAGGGTCCCGGTGAGCTGGCTGAAGTCCTGGATGGTCTGGTGGAACTTCGCGCCCTGGCCGCCGAAGTTCGCGGCGGTCGTCTCGAGCAGGTCGGTCAGCGCGCCCTTGGAGTTCGCGCCGTTGGGCCCGAGGGCGACGGTCAGGTCGTCGAGGCTCTGGTAGATCTGGTCGAGCTCCAGCGGAACTCCGGTGTCCTCGGTCTCGAGGGTGGCGCCGCTCTTCATCACCTCGCCGCCGGTGTACACCGGCGTCAGCTGGACGAACCGGTCGCCGACGATGGACGGCGACACGATGACGGCGGCGGCGTCCGCGGGGACCTTCACCTTCGCGTCGTACGACATGGTGACGACCACGTCGGTGCCCGACGGCGTGACCGTGTCGACGTGCCCGATCGGCACGCCGAGCACGCGGACGTCGCTGCCCTCGTAGATCGAGACCGTCCGCGGGAAGTGCGCGGTCAGCGTCTTGGTCTCCGAACCGCCGAGCCAGGTGAGCGCCGCGGTCGCCAGGAAGGCGAGCACCACCAGCGGGATGACGAGCTTCTTCACGAGATCCATCAGCTTGGGTCCATCGCTCAGCCCACCTGCGGGACGGGAGGCATGTTCTGGATGTAGGTGTCGAACCACGGTCCGTTGCCGAGCGTGTTCGCGAAGACGCGGTAGAAGGGCGCCATCAGCCGGAGGCTGTTGTCGATGTTGTCCTCGTTCTTGTTCAGGACGCCGACGACGGTCTCGAGGTGCGTCAGGGCGGGCTTGAGGTCGGCCTTGCTCTGCCGGACCAGCTTGGTCAGCTCGCTCGAGAGCGTGCTGGTGGAGACCAGCAGCCGGTGCACGGCCGCGCGGCGCTTCACCAGCGCCCGGAACAGCACGTCCGAGTCGCGCATCAGGCCGACGATGTCCTGGTCGCGGGCATCGAGGACCTCGGCGACGTTGCGCAGGTTGCCGAGCAGCGTGTTGATCTGCTCGTTCTTGGCGGCGACGTTCGAGGACAGCCGGGAGACGCCGTCCAGGGCGGTGCGGAACTCCTCCGGCGTGTTGCGGGTCAGGTCGGCGAGGGTCGTCAGCGCCTGCGCGAGCTGGTCGGTGTCGATCTGGTCGGAGGTCTCGGCGAGTCCGGAGAACGCCTTCACCACGTCGTACGGCGAGCTCGTGCGGTCCACGGGGATCTCGGCTCCCTCGGCCAGCTGACCGGACCCGGCCGGCTCCAGCGCGAGGTACATCGCGCCGAGCAGGGTCTTGACCTTGATGTCGGCGCGGGTCTCCTTGCCGAAGTCGGCGGCCTCCTCGATACGGAAGGTGACCTTCACGTGGTCCCCGTCCAGCTCGACCTTCTCGACCTTGCCGACCCGGACGCCGGCGACGCGCACCTCGTCGTTCGCCTTGAGACCGCCGGCCTCCTTGAAGGCGGCGTAGTAGACATCGCCGCCGCCGATGACCGGCAGGTTCTGGGCGTTGAACGCCATCAGGATCAGCGCCGCCACCACGGCGAGGCTGATCGCCCCGACGACCACGGGGTTGCGCTCACGGAAGGGAGTGCTCATCGCTCGTTCATCCCAACGCACACCTGTCGGAGCCGGTGTTGTACTGCACGGGGAGGGTGACGCCCGCGACGGTGACCTTGCCCTGGAACTGGCAGAGGTAGAAGTTGAACCAGGAGCCGTAGATCGCGGTGCGCCCGACCTTCTCGAGCTTGATGGGCAGGACCTGGAGGGCCCGGTCGAGCTCGGCCTTGTTGCGGTCGATGTTCTCGGCGACGGCGCGCAGGTTCTTGATGTCCGCGACGAACGGCTTGCGGATGCCCTGGACGAGGCCGGCCGTCTGCACCGACAGCGTGGAGATCTGGTCGAGCGAGCCAAGGATGGCGTGGCGGTCGTCCTTGAGGCCGCCGACGAAGGTACGGAACGTGGTGATCAGCCGGTTGAGCTGCTCGTCGCGGCTGCCGATGTGGGCGAGCACGTCGTTGAGGTTGTCGATGAGCTGGCTGATGATCTGGTCGTGGTCGGCGAGGGTGGACGTCACCGACGCCGTGTGCGCGAGCAGGCCCTCGAGGGTGCCGCCCTCGCCCTGGAAGACCTGGACGATCTCGTACGACAGCTTGTTGATGTCACTCGGAGTGAGCGCCTCGAAGAGCGGCTTGAAGCCGTTGAACAGCACGGTCAGGTCCAGGGCCGGCGATGTCTGGCTGACCGGGATGGTGGCGCCCTCGGGGAGCTTGGCGCTGTCGCCGATCTCGTTGCTCAGCGAGATGTACCGCTGGCCGACGAGGTTGCGGTAGCGGATGTCGGCGTGGGTGGCCCGGGAGAGCGTCGTGGTCTCCTGGACGCTGAACGTGACGAGCGCGCGGGTGCGGTCGACGATCTCGACCTTCTTGACCGTGCCCACCTTCACCCCGGCGATCCGGATGTCGTCGCCCTTGTTCACACCGGTGGCGTCGGTGAACTCCGCCTTGTACTGCCGGCTGGTGCCGAAGTCGAGGTTGCCGATCGTGATCACCAGGACACCGGTCGCCAGCGTGGTCACCACGATGAAGACCAGGAGCTTGACCAGGTCGAGGGTGGTGCGCTTGTCGAGGGCCTTCACCGGAGCGTCACCTCCGCGCCGCGCGCCATCGGCCCCACGAGCAGCACGCCGAGGTCCGGTACATCGTCCGCGGAGACGCCGAGCCCGGGACCGAGGAGGGACTTGAGGACCGCTGTCTCGTCGGCGGTGCCGGCGTATCCCCAGCCGTCGTCAGGGCCGGGTGCCACTCGGCTGATGCCCTTGCCCGTCGGCGAGTCGACGCCGTCGTCGAAGTCGGGCTGGTGCCGTACCGGGTTCGACTGCGACCAGGGCGGGCTGGGCAGGTGCAGGCACGCGGGCCCGCGCTTGTCGCCCAGACGCGGCACGTCGGCGGCGGTGTAGCCGCGCGGCTGGTTCGGCAGGGTCTCCAGCACGATGTGCAGGGTGAAGCCGCGGAACGCCTCGGCCTGCAGCTTGCCGGCGTTCACGATGCCACCGGTCAGGCAGGGGTACTCGGGGGCGTACTTCGCGAGCACGCGGAGCTGGGCCGCGCCGAGCTGTCCGAGCCGGATGATGTTGTCGTCGTTCTCGTCGAGGAAGACCCGGGCGTCGTCGGAGAACCGGCCGAGGTCCTTGAAGAACGCGTGGAGCGTGTCCTCGCGGCCCTCCAGCGTGGTGGCGGTCGTGATGGTGTTGCGCAGGATCCGGGCGACGTCGGGCAGCACGTCGGCGTACGTCGTGGAGACCTTCGCCGTCAGCCGGAGGTCGTCCACGATCGCGGGGATCTGCGGGTTGAGCCGCTTGAGGTAGGCGTCGACCGTCTCGATGTTCTCGCCGATCAGCTCGCCGCGGCCCTCGAGCGCGGTCGCGATCGCGTTGAGGGTCTGGTTGATGTCGGCGGGCTGCACGGCACGCAGCAGCGGGTAGAGGTCGTTGAGCACCTTCTCGACCTCGATCGAGACCTCGGTGCGGTCGATGGTGGCGCCGGCCCGGATGTGCTCCGGTGAGGGTTCGGGCGGCACCTCGAGGGCGACGTACTTCTCGCCGAAGAGCGTCTTCGGCACGATCGCGCCGGTGACGTTGGCGGGGATCGTGCGGACCTGGTCGGGGTAGAGGCCGAGCGTGACGCGTGCACCGTCGGCGTCCGTGTCGAAGCCGAGCACCTCGCCGACGATGACGCCGCGGATCTTCACATCGGCCCGCTCGGGCAGCTGCAGCCCGAGGGTCGAGGTCCGCAGCGTCACCTCGTCGTAGTCGACGAACTTCTTGGAGAACACGCCGTAGGTGACCCATACCCCGAACAGGAGCAGGCAGATGAAGACGACCCCGAGGATCTTGTGGTTGATCCTCATGGCTATCCCGCCAGCCGAACCGTCGTGGTCGCGCCCCAGATGGCCATCGACAGGAACAGGTCGAGCACGTTGATCGCCACGATGCTGGTGCGGACGGCGCGGCCGACCGCGACGCCGACGCCGGCGGGGCCGCCCGAGGCGTTGTAGCCGTGGTAGCAGTGGATCAGGATCACCGTGACCGCGAAGACCAGCACCTTCCCGAACGACCACAGCACGTCGCCCGGCGGCAGGAACTGGTTGAAGTAGTGGTCGAAGGTGCCTTCGCTCTGCCCGAAGAACTTGGTGACCGTCAGCCGCGTGGCGTAGTACGACGACAGCAACCCGACGACGTACAGCGGGATGATCGCGATCAGGCCGCCGATGATGCGCGTGGTCACGAGGAACGGCAGCGACGGGATCGCCATCACCTCGAGCGCGTCGACCTCCTCCGAGATCCGCATCGCGCCGAGCTGCGCGGTGAAGCCGCAGCCCACCGTCGCGGCCAGGGCGATGCCGGCCACGAGCGGCGCGATCTCGCGGGTGTTGAAGTACGCCGAGACGAAGCCAGAGAACGCCGACGTGCCGAGCTGGTTGAGGGCGGCGTACCCCTGGAGACCGACCTCCGTGCCGGTGAAGAAGCACATCGCCGTGATCACGCCGACGGTGCCGCCGATGACGGCCAGCGAGCCGGAGCCGAGGGTGACCTCGGCGAGGATGCGCAGGATCTCCTTCTTGTAGCGGGAGACCGTCCGCGGCGTCCATGCGAGCGCCTTGAGGTAGAAGGCGAGCTGCCCGCCGAGGTCGTCGAGCTGCCTCGCGGGGGTCTCGTAGATGGACTTGAACCCAGACATCTGTTTGGCCATGCCGTCAACCCGTCTTCGGCGGGACGAGCTGGAAGTAGATCGCGCTCATCACGAAGTTGACGACGAACAGGAGCATGAAGGAGACCACGACGGACTCGTTGACGGCGTCACCGACGCCCTTCGGCCCGCCCGCGGCGTTCATGCCCTTGTAGCAGGCGACGATCGCCGCGATCAGCCCGAAGACCAGCGCCTTGGCCATGCCCTGCCAGAGGTCGGGCAGCTGGGCGAGCGCGGTGAAGCTCGCCAGGTAGGCACCCGGCGTGCCGTCCTGGAGCACCACGTTGAAGACGTAGCCGCCGGTGACGCCGACGACGCTGACCAGACCGTTGAGGAAGACCGCGACCAGCATGCAGGCCAGCACGCGGGGCACGACCAGACGCTGGATCGGGTCGATGCCCAGCACCATCATCGCGTCGAGCTCCTCGCGGATCTTGCGGGCCCCGAGGTCGGCCGCGATGGCCGAGCCGCCGGCGCCGGCGATCAGCAGCGAGGTGGCGATCGGGCCGGCCTCCCGCACCACCGCGAGCACCGACGCCGAGCCGACGAACGACTGGGCGCCGAACTGCTTGATGAGGCCGCCCACCTGGAGCGCGATCACCGCGCCGAACGGGATGGCGACCAGCGCGGTCGGGATGATCGTCACCGAGGCGATGAACCAGGCCTGCTGGAGGAACTCCCGGGTCTGGAACGGCCGGCGGAACAGCCCGCGGCCGACGTCGAGGCCGAAGGCGAACAGCTTGCCGGCGGTGCCGATGGGCGCGAGGACGCGTGCGGACGTCAGGGACGACATGTGCTCAGGCCCCCGTGCTCATGGTCATGTTCGGCTCGAACGACCCCGGGGGCGGCGTGACGCCGTTCTCCCGGCACCACTCCCCCGGCGGCCGCTGGCTGCGGCGGGGGATCCCGTTCGAGGGCTCCTGCTGCAGCGGGATGGGCGGCAGCGGCGGCAGCTCCTGGCCCTTCTCGGCGGCGAGCTCGTCGGCGTCCTTCTCCTCCGACATGCCGATCGGCCCGACTCGCTGGGCGTTGAGGAACTGGCGGACGACCGGCTCCTCGGAGCTGAGCAGCATCTCGCGCGGACCGAACATCGCCAGGTGGCGGTGGTAGAGCAGCCCGATGTTGTCGGGCACCGTGCGGGCGGTGTTGATGTCGTGGGTGACGATCAGGAAGGTGGCGTCGATCTGGGCGTTCAGGTCCACGATCAGCTGGTTGAGGAACGCCGTACGCACCGGGTCGAGGCCCGAGTCCGGCTCGTCGAAGAGCACGATCTCCGGGTCCAGCACGAGCGCACGGGCCAGGCCGGCGCGCTTGCGCATGCCGCCGGAGATCTCGCCGGGCAGCTTGGTCTCGGCGCCGATCAGGCCGACCAGGTCCATCTTCTCCATGACGATGTCGCGGACCTCGGACTCGGACTTCTTGGTGTGCTCGCGCAGCGGGAAGGCGACGTTGTCGTAGAGGTTCATCGAGCCGAACATGGCGCCGTCCTGGAACAGCACGCCGAAGAGCTTGCGGATCTCGTAGAGCTGCTTCTCCGAGCAGCTCGCGATGTCGGTGCCCTCGATGACGACCGAGCCGCGGTCGGGCTTCAGCAGCCCGATCAGCGTCTTCAGCAGCACGGACTTGCCCGTGCCGGACGGGCCGAGCATCACGCAGATCTCACCCGCGGGGACGGTCAGCGTCACGTCACCCCAGATGAGCTGCTTGCCGAAGGACTTCGTCAGTCCGTCGATCTTGATCTCGACACCCATGTGGGGCCGCGCCTCCCTTCGCTTCGACCGTGCCCTGTCGAGGAAGAGCGCCTCCCGTTCGCACTTCCAGGAGGGTCAACGGACGGGTGGCGCGGAGGTTACGGAGCGGTAGCCACGAACGCCCGGACGAGGGGGTGGGTGGGCTCACCTTCGACGCGCCGATGTGCCCTGCAGCGAGACTCGCGAAGTCTAGAGACGAAGATGTCCGAGCCTGCGGCGCACCAGGTGCGCCGCAGACTCGGACATCATGCTCGGAGCCGGATGGCTCCTAGGTCACTTGAGGGTGACGGTGGCGCCGGCGCCCTCGAGGGCTTCCTTGGCCTTCTCGGCGACGTCCTTGGCGACGTGCTCGAGAACGGGCTTCGGAGCGGCCTCGACCAGGTCCTTGGCCTCCTTCAGGCCGAGGGAGGTCAGGGCGCGCACCTCCTTGATGACGTTGATCTTCTTGTCGCCGGCGGCCTCCAGGATGACGTCGAACTCGTCCTGGTCGGCAGCCTCCTCGCCCACGTTGCCGGCACCGCCGGCGGTCGGGGCAGCGGCGGCAACGGCGACCGGAGCGGCCGCGGTGACGCCGAAGGTGTCCTCGAACTGCTTCACGAACTCGCTGAGCTCGATCAGCGTCATCTCCTTGAACGCGTCGAGGAGCTCGTCGGTGCTGAGCTTCGCCATGGTGGCGTTTCCTTCCAATCTGTGACCCGTGCCGTCGTACGGCGCCGGGCCGGGGTTTCCGGGTGGTGGTGTGACCGGTGGCCTCAGGCCCCGGTCGGCTGGTCCTCGGACTCGTTCGACGACTCGGCGGGCTGGTCCTCAGCCTGCTCGTCGCCGACGTGAGCGTCCTCGGTCGCCTCGGGGGACTCGTCACTGCCGACGTGACCATCGGTCTCGTCGGCGGACTCCTCCGCCTCGGCGCCTGAGTCGACAGGGGCCGGGGCCGGCGTACCGGCACCACCCGCGAGGATCGAGGGGTCCTGCCCTTCTTCTGCCCGCTTCGCCTCGAGCGCGCCGATAATTCGCGCGGCCTGGGCGATGGGGGCGTTGAGCAGGTAGACGGCCTGGCTGAGCGACGCGAGCATCGCGCCGGCCAGCTTGCCCAGGAGCACCTCGCGCGACTCGAGGTCGGCCAGCTTGGCGACCTCCTTCGCGTCGAGAGGCTTGCCGTCCAGGACGCCGCCCTTGATCACAAGGGCGGGGTTCGCCTTGGCAAAGTCACGCAGACCCTTGGCCGCCTCGACGACGTCGCCACTGATGAAGGCGATCGCGGTCGGGCCGGTGAGCAGGTCGTCGAAGCCGTCGATGCCCGCCTCGGTGGCGGCCAGCTTGGCCAGCGTGTTCTTGACCACGGCGTAGTCGGCGTGCCCCCGCAGCGAGCGGCGCAGATCCTGCAGCTGCTTCACGGTGAGCCCGCGGTACTCGGTCAGCACGGCACCCGCGGCGTCGTTGAACGAGTCAACGATCTCCGCGACGGCCGCAGCCTTCTCTGCCCGCGCCATGGATCTCCTTCCGGTGGGGAGACCTCTGCACCCGGTGCGGGTGGGCCCGGAACGACGAACGCCCCGAGCGCAGGCTCAGGGCGTGGACAATCCGGACGAACGTGGCCGTGCCGGAGGATCGTGCTCTGTCACCTGCGCGGGTCGCCCACCGGAGCGGGACCTTCGGACGGGCTAGTGGAACGGCCCGCCGACCAGCGGTCTCTGGTTTCAGCGGCCCACGCTACGGGGGACGGGCGCTACGGACAAATCGTGACGTCGTCATCCTTTCGGTCGGATCGTGGACCTGACCGGACTAGTCAGATTTCACCGTTCGGTTCCCCCGAGTCTGGAGATTCTGTTGCAATGTGAGGGTGGACCCAAAACTGAACTCGCTTGCCACGATCCTGGATCGTGCTGACTCACGTTTGCGGTCCCCGGACTCCTCGGTGCGCATCTGGCCGACGGGGTTCCCGCTGATCGATGACGTCCTCGGGGGCGGCCTGCGGGCCGGGGCGCTCAATCTGCTTGCCGGACCTCAGGGTCAGGGCAAGACGACCATGGCTCTGCAGATGGCGCGCAACGCCGTCGCGAACGGCAGGGCTGCCATCTTCTTCTCGTTCGAGCTCGACGCCGAGGCGCTCCTGCAGCGCCTGATCGCGCTGGAGTCGGGCCTCATCGGCGGCATCCATGCGCCGGGGCTGACCCAGGTCCGGGCCGCCTTCGAGGGCAATGACGGCAAGCCCGGTGGGCTTCCCGAACGGCTCGCCGGCACGGCTGGCATCGAGGCGATCATGCGGATCCAGGGGTACGCCGACCGCTTGGTCGTGCACCGCTCGACGACCACCGCCACGGACATCCCGACGATCGCCGAAGCGGTCAAGGTCGTCCACGGCGAGACGGGCCAGCCGCCGCTGATCATCGTCGACTACCTGCAGAAGGTGAAGTTCGACGACCAGCGTCTGTCCGACGAGGAGAGCATCACCAAGATCACCGAGCAGCTGAAGGACCTGGCGATCGACTTCGAGGCACCGGTCTTCGCCGTCGCGGCCGCCGACAAGCAGGGCCTGGAGCCCGGTCAGCGGATGCGGGCGAGGCACCTGCGCGGGGGTACGGCGCTCGCCTACGAGCCCGACGTGGTGCTGATCATGAACACCAAGTCGGACGTGGTCGCGCGCAACCACCTGCTGTTCGACGTCAACGGACTCGACAAGTACCGCGAGTGGACCGTCATCACGGTGGAGAAGAACCGCCAGGGTCACGACGCCGTCGAGCTGGAGTTCCGCAAGCGGTTCCACCAGGGCCGCTTCGAGACCGAGGGCAAGATCGTCGCCGAGCAGCTGGTGGAGGAGCGCCTCTTCGCCGATCGGTGACGCAGCATCCCATGTCGTGATGACGCCCCGCTCGGATCTTCCGGGCGGGGCGTCGTACGGTCTAGCCCTGTCCTGGTCCAGACGGGCTATCACCATCCTCCGAAATGACCAGATCGCCCGGTTCTGACCGACCGTCCAGTCACCCTCCGGTGGAATTGTCCTCATGGACCAGAAGCTCACGTCGCTGACCCTTGTGGTCGAGCGTACGGACGCGCGGCTTCGCTCCCCCGAGGCCGAGGTCCGTATCTGGCCGACCGGCTTCCCGATCCTCGACGACGGCATCGGCGGCGGCTTCCGGGCCGGGGCCCTCAACGTGCTGGCGGGACCCCAGGGCCAGGGCAAGTCGACGATGGCCCTGCAGATGTGCCGTAACGCCGCAGCGGCCGGCTGTGCGGCCGTGATGTTCTCCTTCGAGCTCGAGGCCGAGGTTCTCCTCCAGCGGCTGATCTCGATGGAGGCCGGCTTGATGTTCGGCCCCAGCGCGCCGCCCATCTCCCAGATCCGCGAGGCGTTCGACGGCAAGGGCCAGGACGGCGGTCTGCCGGAGCGGCTGCTGGAGACTGCCGGGCCGATGGCTCTCGACGCCCTGATGGCCATCGGGAACTACTCCGACCGGCTGGTCATCCACCGGTCCACGACGGCCCACACCGACATGTCCTCGATCGTCGACTGCGCCAAGGAGGTGTACGCCGACACCGGGCAGCCGCCGCTGATCGTCGTCGACTACCTCCAGAAGGTGAAGCCGTTCGACCGGAGCATGTCGGAGGAGCAGCAGATCACCCTGATCACCCAGCAGCTGAAGGACCTGGCGATCGACTTCGCCAGCCCGGTGCTCGCGCTGTCCTCCGCCGACCGGGACGGCCTCAAGCCGGGCCAGCGCATGCGCGCCCGACACCTCAAGGGCTCCACGGCCCTGGCCTACGAGCCGGACGTCGTGATGATCATGAACACCAAGGCCGACATCGTGACCCGCGACGCCCTCGTCTACGACGTCAACGGGCTCGAGCGGATGCGCGAGTGGACCGTTGTCACCCTGGAGAAGAACCGTCAGGGTGCCGGCAACATCGACATCGAGTTCCGCAAGAAGTTCCTGCAGGGCCGGTTCGACGTCGACGGCTCCATCGTCTCCGAGCGGCTCGTCGAGGAACGTCTCGACGGCTGACCGGCCGGCTCAGCGTGCTGCGAACCAGTCGTGCAGGGCGCGGGTGTACTCCGGGCTCAGGATCGCCTCGTCCGGTCCCGGCGCCGAGGGCTCGGCCGAGCCCACGGCCGGATAGTGCCCGCACCCGTCCAGCGAGACCACGGTGAGCTCTCGCCGGCCGTGGTCGCGCCAGACCTGGACACTCGCCGCGGCCGGCACACACTCCTCGTCGGCCCCGTGGACGAGAAGGGTCGGGCAGGTGACCCGGGCGATGATCGGAGCAGGGTCGAAGTCGAGGTCGTCCCAGGTCGCGCCCGGGGCGGGGAGCTCGGCCGGGAGGTAGACCAGCTCGAACCACGGCTCACGCGCGGCGGACGTCAACAGCGCGGCCGTCGCTGCGCGGTCGCCGGCGCCGCGGAACACGTCCTCCAGGGCGCGGCGGGCCCGCAGCTGGAGGGTGCGCGCGTCCTCGTCGTAGCCGGCCCGCAGCAAGCGCTGGTCGGTGTAGTAGCGCATCTGGAGACCGGGGCTCACGCCCGAACAGCCCACGAGGGCGAGGAAGGCGAGAGCGGTGCCGTCGCGGCTGGCGGCCAGGCAGGCCGCCCAGGCGCCCTGGCTGAAGGCGTAGACCCCGACGGGAGCCGCGATGGTCTCCGCGAGGACCTGTGCCGCCGTCAGTGCATCGTCGGCCTGTGCCTCGAGCGGTACGTCGCCGCCGGCACCTGGCCGACGGTCGTAGGAGAGCACGGCGAAACCCAACGGCGTCACCGTCTGCGCCAGGTGGTCGAACAGGGGCTGACGGCGGCTCGGGTCGCTCGCGCCGTGCAGGGCCACGACACCCCCGCGCAACGAGACATCCGGGTCGGGTCGCTGGAGCAGGCCGACCCGGCCGAGCCCTGGCAACGGCAGGTCGGAGATCCGCACCCGCGTCACGGTACCCGCGGTGTCGAACGGCCCGGCCACCTCGCGGTGACCGGGCCGTCGTACGTCCGAGCGTGGGGCTTCAGTCCTGGACGACGACCTCGTCGGCGACCGCGACGTTGCGCGTGCGGTTCGGGTCGACCTGGATGCCGGGGCCCATGGTCGTGGAGACCGTGACCTTCTTGATGTAGCGGCCCTTGGAGCTGGCGGGCTTGAGCCGCAGCACCTCCTCGAGGGCGGCGGCGTAGTTCTCGGCCAGCTGGGCCTCGCTGAACGACGCCTTGCCGATGATGAAGTGCAGGTTGGCGTGGCGGTCGACGCGGAACTCGATCTTGCCGCCCTTGATGTCGGAGACGGCCTTGGCGACGTCGGGCGTCACGGTGCCGGTCTTCGGGTTCGGCATCAGGCCGCGGGGGCCGAGCACGCGGCCGAGGCGGCCGACCTTGCCCATCATGTCGGGGGTCGCGACGACGGCGTCGAACTCCAGCCAGCCACCGCTGACCTTGTCGATCAGCTCGTCGCCGCCGACGACGTCGGCGCCGGCCTCACGGGCGGCGTCGGCCTTCTCGGCGTTCGCGAACACGAGCACCCGGGCGGTCTTGCCGGTGCCGTGGGGCAGGTTGACGGTGCCGCGGACCATCTGGTCGGCCTTGCGGGGGTCCACCCCGAGGCGCATCACGACGTCGACGGTCTCGTCGAACTTCTTCTTGCTGGTGCCCTTGGCGATCTTGATCGCGGCGAGCGGGGCGTACACCTCGGCCTTGTCGTAGGTGTCGCTCGCCGCACGGTAGGTCTTGCTGCGCTGCATGACTGGTTCTCTTTTCGTTCTGGTGTCCAGGTGTGGCCAGTTGTGGTCGAGCGGGCCAGCGCGGCCCTGCCACGGGGTTTGCTTTCGGTGGTCGAGCCGCCGCGAGGTACGAGCGGCGTGTCGAGACCGTCAGTCGGTCGTGACGCCCATCGAGCGGGCGGTGCCCTCGACGATCTTCATGGCCGCGTCCTCGTCGTTGGCATTGAGGTCGGGCATCTTGGTCCGGGCGATCTCGCGCACCTGGTCCTTGGTCAGCTTGCCGACCTTCTCCTTGTGCGGGACTCCGGAGCCCTTCTGCAGACCGGCGGCCTTCTTGATGAGCTCGGCGGCCGGCGGCGTCTTGGTGATGAACGTGAACGAACGGTCCTCGTAGATGGTGATCTCGACGGGGATGACGTTGCCGCGCATGGACTCGGTCTGGGCGTTGTAGGCCTTGCAGAAGTCCATGATGTTCACGCCGTGCGGACCGAGAGCGGTACCGACGGGCGGGGCCGGGGTCGCGGCGCCGGCCTGGAGCTGCACCTTGACGAGTGCGGCGATCTTCTTCTTGGGAGGCATGTCTCCAACTTTCTTCTCGTGGTCATGACGAGGGGCTCTGCTCTGTCACTGGCCCTCTGCCACTGGTGGTGCTGTTGCCGATCAGGGCAACCGGGACATTGTGCATCGTTTGTGGGTACGGCGGGAAATCACCGCTGCCTTGTCTCTCACCGGGTTTCGAGACGTGTCGTTCAGCCCCTCGCAGGCTCGGGTCTGAGCCGAACACTCCTCAACCTGGCGCCTGATCCCGGGCTTCGCAGGCTCAGCCCGGGCGGCGCTCACACTTTCTGGATCTGCGAGAACGACAGCTCGACCGGAGTCTCGCGGCCGAAGATCTCGACCAGGGCCTTGACGCGCTGGGCCTCGGCGTTGATCTCGGTGATGGTGGCGTGGAGGGTCGCGAACGGACCGTCGACGACCATCACGGAGTCGGAGACCTCGAAGTCGGCGACCTCGATGGGCAGCTTCTTGGTGGCACCACCGGACGGCGCGGTGCCCGCGGCTGCGGCGGCGGCCTCGGCGGCAGCGACCACGGTCGGCGCCAGCATGTTCTCGACCTCGGACATCGAGAGCGGAACGGGCTGGTGGCTGTGGCCCACGAAGCCGGTCACCGACGGGGTGTGGCGGACGGCCGCCCAAGACTCGTCGGTGAGGTCCATCCGGACCAGGACGTAGCCGGGCAGCACGGTGCGCTTGACCATCTTGCGCTGGCCGTTCTTGATCTCCGCGACCTCTTCGGTGGGCACCACGATCTCGTGGATGAAGTCCTCCATGTGGAGGGAGGAGATGCGGTTCTCGAGGTTCGCGCGGACACGGTTCTCCATGCCGGAGTAGGTGTGCACCACGAACCAGTCGCCGGGCTTGGCGTACAGCTCGGCGCGGAACGCCTCCAGCGGGTCCTCGTCGGCCGCGGCGTCGTCGGCCTCCTCGGCGTCGTCGGCCTCCTCGGCGTCGTCCGCCAGAGCCTCGGTGTCCCCGGCCAGCGCCTCGTCGGCCTCGTCGTCGGCGGCCAGCTCGGCCTCGGTGTCGTCGGACTCGTCCTCGTCAGCTGCCTCGGGGGCGTCGACCTCGTCGTCGGCCGGCGCTGCCTCGTCGGTGAGCTCGGCGTCGGCGTCCTCCTGGACGAGAGCCTCGGCCGGCTCGTCGTCCTCCTCGGCGCTGATCTCGTCGGCGCTGGTCTCCTCGGCGGTGGCCTCCTCGGCAACCTCGTCGCCGAGCGGCAGCTCGTCGCTCGCCTCGGCGGTCGGCTCCTCGGTCACATCGGGCGCCGCTGTCTCCTCGGGGGTTTCGGCGGCGGCCGCCTCGGTGACCTCGTCGGCCTGGTCGACGGCGTCGTCGGTCGGGACCTCGAGCTCCTCGGACTGGTACTGCTCGGACACGTGTTGCTCCATCGCTGCTGGGGGCGGGTGGTCGTGGGGAAGGCCGGCGTGCGGGAAACGACCGGGGTGCTGGTGAGCGCTACTGGGTGGACCCGCCGGAGAAGACCCAGAAGACGAGCTTGCCGAAGCCCAGGTCGAGCACCGAGACGATGCCGATCATGAAGAGCACGAACACCATCACCACCAGGAAGTAGGTGACGAGCTGCTCCTGGGTCGGCCAGACCACCTTGCGGAGCTCGGCGACGACCTGCCGGTAGAACGTGGGCAGGCTGGTCCGCTTGTCGGCTTCACGACGCCGCTCACGCGGGCCGCGTACCGCCTTGCTGTCCGACACTGACCTTCACCTTCTGTCTGTCTGGCCGACTGTCTGGTCGACTGTCCGACCGTCTGTCTGGCGATCCTCTGCAGGGCACGAGGGACTTGAACCCCCAACCTTCGGTTTTGGAGACCGATGCTCTGCCAGTTGAGCTAGTGCCCTCCGGTGAGGCTCCGATGGGCAGGCTTGAGCCTGTGGGAGACCACCAGTGGGCGAGTCTACGTGGAACGCGGAAGAGTCGTCCAAACAGCCGATCACGGCGGGGTCCTACGATGACGCTATGCCTCCTTCCGGGACCTCCCCCCGCGACCGTCGCGTCTCCCGACGTATCGGTGCCATCGCCGAGTCCGCGACGCTCAAGGTGGACGCCAAGGCCAAGGCGCTGAAGGCCGAGGGCCGGCCGGTGATCGGCTTCGGCGCCGGCGAGCCCGACTTCCCGACGCCGGGCTACATCGTCGAGGCCGCCGTCGAGGCCTGCCGCGACCCCAAGAACCACCGCTACACCCCCGCCGGCGGCCTGCCCGAGCTCAAGAAGGCCATCGCCGAGAAGACGCTGCGCGACAGCGGCCTCGCGGTGGAGCCGAGCCAGGTGATGGTCACCAACGGCGGCAAGCAGGCGATCTACGGCGCGTTCGCGGCCATGATCGACCCGGGCGACGAGGTGATCGTCCCGGCGCCCTACTGGACGACGTACCCCGAGGCGATCGCACTTGCCGGCGGCGTGCCGGTGCCCGTGCTCGCCGACGAGACCCAGGGCTACAAGGTGACGGTGGAGCAGCTCGAGGCCGCCCGCACTCCCAGGACGAAGGTGCTGCTGTTCGTCTCACCGTCGAACCCGACCGGCGCCGTCTACACCGCCGACGAGATCCGGGCCATCGGCCGCTGGGTCGAGGACAACGACCTGTGGGCGCTCACCGACGAGATCTACGAGCACCTCGTGTACGACGGCGTCGACACCGGCTCGCTGCCCGTGCTCTGCCCGTACCTCCAGGACAACTGCGTGGTCGTCAACGGCGTCGCCAAGACCTACGCGATGACCGGCTGGCGCGTCGGCTGGATGATCGGCCCGCCCGACCTGATCAAGGCCGCCTCGAACCTGCAGTCGCACGCCACCTCCAACGTCGCGAACGTCTCCCAGCGCGCCGCGCTGGCCGCGGTGACCGGCGACCTGACCGCGGTCGAGGCGATGAAGACCGCGTTCGACCGGCGCCGGCAGACGATCGTGTCGATGCTCAACGAGATCGACGGCGTCACCTGCCCGATGCCGGAGGGAGCGTTCTACGCCTATCCCCAGGTGAAAGGACTGCTCGGCCGCGAGTACGACGGCCGGCTCATCGACTCCTCCGCCGACCTGTCCGAGTACATCCTCGACGCGGCCGAGGTCGCGGTGGTCCCGGGCGAGGCGTTCGGGTCGCCGGGCTACCTGCGACTCTCCTACGCCCTGGGCGACGACGACCTCATCGAGGGCATCACCCGGCTGCAGAAGCTCTTCGCCTGACGGTGCGTGATCTCGGCACGCTCCCCAAGGCGCACCTGCATCTCCACTTCACGGGCTCCATGCGGCACCCGACGCTCGTGGAGCTGGCCGAGCGCGACGGCATCGTGCTGCCGGACGCGCTGGTCGAGGACTGGCCGCCGCGGCTGAGCGCGGCCGACGAGAAGGGCTGGTTCCGGTTCCAGCGGCTCTACGACGTCGCGCGGTCGGTGCTGCGCACGCCAGCCGACGTACGACGACTGGTCCTGGAGGCGGCCGAGGACGACGTCCGCGACGGGGGGCGGTGGCTGGAGATCCAGGTCGACCCGTCGGGGTACGCCGCGAGGTTCGGCGGCATCACGGCGTTCACGGACCTGGTGCTCGACTGCGTCCGCGACGCCGCCGACCGGACCGGCCTCGGGATCGCCGTCGTCATCGCCGCCAACCGCACCCGCCACCCGATGGATGCCCGTACCCTCGCGCGGCTGGCCGTGCAGTACGTCGACCGCGGCGTGGTCGGCTTCGGGCTCTCCAACGACGAGAGGCGCGGCACCACGGCGGACTTCGCGCCGGCGTTCCGGATCGCCGAGCGTGGCGGGCTGGCCCTGATGCCGCACGGCGGCGAGCTGGTCGGCCCCGAGTCCGTGCGCACCTGCCTCGACGCGCTGCACGCCGACCGGCTGGGCCACGGCATCCGTGCGGTCGAGGACCCCGCCCTGCTCGAGCGGATCGTCGAGCGCGGCATCCCGCTGGAGGTCTGCCCGGTCTCGAACGTCGCGCTCGGGGTCTACTCCGACCTCACGTCCGTGCCGCTCCCGCAGCTCCTCGAGGCCGGCGCGACCGTCGCGCTGGGCGCGGACGACCCGCTGCTGTTCGGGTCCCGGCTCGCGGGGCAGTACGCCACGATGCGCGCCGCTCATGGCCTCGACGACGAGCAGCTGGCCGACCTCGCCCGGATGTCTGTCCGGGCCTCGCGGGCGCCGTCCGATGTGGTCAAGGCGCTGTTGAGCGACATCGACGGGTGGCTCCACACCGGCTAGCCCCCGACGTACTCGGCCAGGTGCTTGCCGGTGAGGGTCTTGTGCTTGGCGACCAGGTCGGCGGGCGTGCCTTCGAAGACGACCTTGCCGCCGTCGTGGCCGGCTCCGGGGCCGAGGTCGATGATCCAGTCGGCGTGCGCCATCACGGCCTGGTGGTGCTCGATGACGATCACGGACTTGCCGCCCTCGACCAGCCGGTCGAGGAGGCCGAGCAGCTGCTCGACGTCGGCGAGGTGCAGGCCGGTCGTCGGCTCGTCGAGGACGTAGACGTCGCCCTTCTCGGCCATCTGGGTGGCCAGCTTGAGCCGCTGGCGCTCGCCGCCCGACAGGGTGGTGAGCGGCTGGCCGAGGGTGAGGTACCCGAGCCCGACGTCGGCGAGCCGGTCGAGCACCTTGTGGGCGGCCGGAGTCGCCGCGTCGCCCTCGGCGAAGAAGCCCACCGCCTCCTCGACGGGCATCGACAGCACCTCGCTGATGTTCTTGCCGCCGAGGGTGTACTCGAGCACGGCGGCCTGGAAGCGCCTGCCCTCGCACTCCTCACAGGTCGTCTCCACGGTCGCCATCACGCCCAGCTCGGTGTAGATCACGCCCGCGCCGTTGCACGAGGAGCAGGCGCCCTCGGAGTTGGAGCTGAACAGCGCCGGCTTCACGCCGTTGGCCTTGGCGAAGGCCTTGCGGATCGGCTCGAGGAGCCCGGAGTACGTCGCCGGGTTGCTGCGCCGGGAACCGCGGATCGCGCCCTGGTCGACGACGACCACGCCGTCGCGACCGGCGACCGAGCCGTGGATCAGCGAGCTCTTGCCCGAGCCGGCCACGCCGGTGACGACCACGAGCGCGCCGAGCGGGATGTCGACGTCGACGTCCTGCAGGTTGTGCGTGGTGGCACCGCGCACCTCCAGGGAGCCCTTCGGCGTCCTCACCGACTCCTTGAGCGAGGCGCGGTCGTCGAGGTGCCGACCGGTGACGGTGTCGCTCCCTCGCAGCCCCTCCACGGTGCCCTCGAAGACGACCTCGCCGCCCGCCGTACCGGCGCCGGGTCCGAGGTCGACCACGTGGTCGGCGATCGCGATGGTCTCGGGCTTGTGCTCGACGACGAGCACGGTGTTGCCCTTGTCGCGGAGCTGGAGGAGGAGCTGGTTCATCCGCTCGATGTCGTGGGGGTGCAGGCCGATCGTCGGCTCGTCGAAGACGTAGGTGACGTCGGTGAGCGAGGAGCCGAGGTGGCGGATCATCTTGGTGCGCTGGGCCTCGCCGCCGGACAGGGTGCCGGCGGGCCGGTCGAGGGAGAGGTACCCGAGGCCGATCTCGGTGAACGAGTCGAGCAGGTGCCGCAGCCCCTTGAGCAGCGGCGCGACCGAGGGCTCGTCGAGCCCGCGCGCCCACTCGGCCAGGTCGCTGATCTGCATCTCGCAGAGGTCGGCGATGCTCTTGCCGGAGATCGTGGAGGACCGGGCCTCCTTGGTGAGCCGGGTGCCCTCGCACTCCGGGCAGGTGGTGAACGTGATGACCCGCTCCACGAACGCCCGGATGTGTGGCTGCATCGCCTCGACGTCCTTGGACAGCATCGACTTCTGGATCTTGGGGATGACGCCCTCGTAGGTGAGGTTGATGCCCTCGACCTTGATCTTGGTCGGCTCCTTGTAGAGGAGGTTGTCGAGCTCCTTCTTGGTGAACTTCTTGATCGGCTTGTCCATGTCGAAGCCGAAGCCGGCGAAGATCCGGCCGTACCAGCCGTCCATGCTGTAGCCGGGCACCATCAGCGCACCCTCGGCCAGCGACTTCTCCTCGTCGTACAAGGTGGTCAGGTCGAAGTCGGAGACCGAGCCCATGCCCTCGCAGCGCGCGCACATGCCGCCGAGGTAGACGACCTCGCGCACGACGTTCTTCTCGACCCGGCCGCCGGCCTTCTCGGTGCTCATCACCCCGCTCGCCTTGCGCGTCGGGACGTTGAACGAGAAGGCCGTGGGCGGGCCGACGTACGGCGTCCCGAGGCGGCTGTAGAGGATCCGCAGCATCGCGTTGGCGTCGGTGGCCGTGCCGACGGTCGAGCGAGGGTTGGCGCCCATCCGCTCCTGGTCGACGATGATCGCCGTCGTCAGGCCCTCGAGGAGATCGACCTCGGGTCGCGCCAGGTTCGGCATGAAGCCCTGCACGAACGCGCTGTAGGTCTCGTTGATCATCCGCTGCGACTCGGCCGCGATGGTGCCGAAGACCAGCGAGCTCTTGCCGGAGCCGGACACCCCGGTGAAGGCCGTCAGCCGGCGCTTCGGCAGCTCGACGCTGATGTCCTTGAGGTTGTTCTCGCGAGCACCTTGGACGCGGATCAGGTCGTGGCGGTCTGCTTCGTGGGCGGCCTGGGTCGTGGCCTTGCTCATCGTCTCTCCATTGGTCGGCGGGTCCCGGCTCTCGCGGAGGATCGACGAGCCAGAGGTCCGTATTGTGACCGGGCCCGCCGACCAGCGGGGATCAGGCGTTGCGGAACACCCGGAGCTGGATGCCGTTCGCGTACGTGGTCGAGTCGGTCAGCCGCAGCTTGGTCTTGTCCTCGGCGTCGGTCGGGAACAGCTGCTTGCCGCTGCCGAGGATCACCGGCCAGGTCATCAGGTGCCACTCGTCGACCAGCCCGGCGGCGTACAGGCCCTGGACCAGGGTGGGGCTGCCCTGGACGAGCAACGGAGCTCCGTCGCCGTCCTTGAGCGCCGCCAGCTCCTCGAGGCTGCCGAGGACGTGGGTGTTGTTCCAGGTGGGGTCGGTCAGCGTGGTCGACACGACGTACTTGGGGAGGGAGTTGAACGCGTCGGCGAACTCGCCCTCGCGCTCGGGCCAGGCGGCCGCGAACCCGTCGTACGTCGTGTGGCCGAGGACGAGCCCGCCGGCCGCGAGGGTCTCCTCGAACTTGTAGGTGTACATGGTCTCGTCGACGTCGATGTCGAACGTCCAGTTGGTGTGCTTGAAGTCCTCCTCACCGCCGGGCGCCTCCACGACGCCGTCCAGGGAGATGAACTCGGTGACGATGATCTCGCGCATGATGAATGCCTTTCTCGGGTTCGGGTTGCTGTCACCCACACGACGAACGGGGTGTCGGGAATCCGACAGCTCAGAGCTCGCAGCCCACCAGCACCGGCTCGTTGACGAGCTCGATCGCGAACTTCTCGCGTACGCCGTCGCGCACCTCGCGCGCCAGGTCCAGGAGGTCCCGCGTCGAGGCGTCACCCCGGTTGGTGAGCGCGAGCGTGTGCTTGGAGGACAGCGCGACGTGCTCGTTGCCGTAGCCCTTGGCGAAGCCGGCGTGCTCGATCAGCCAGGCGGCGCTCGTCTTCACCAGCCCTGCTTCGCCGCCGTCCGGCTGCGGCCAGGCCGGCGCACCCTCGGGCACCTGTCCGGCGGGGAGCACCGGGTTGGTGAAGAACGAGCCGGCACTCCACGTGTCGTGGTCCGTGGGGTCGAGGACCATGCCCTTGCGGGTACGCAGGGCGAGCACGGCCTCCCGCACCGACCCGATCAGCGCTCGCTGGCCGAGCTCGAGGTTCAGGGTGCGCGCGAGCTCGGCGTACTCCAGCGGCGGGCCGTACGTGCCGAGCCGGAGCTGGAAGGTGACGTCCAGGACGACGTGCCGGCCGGGGTCCTTCTTGAAGCGGCTGGTCCGGTAGCCGAAGCCGCAGTCTGCTGAGGCGAAGGTACGGACCCCGCGCAGGGTACGGTCCCAGACCCGGACCGACGCGATCGTCTGGGAGACCTCCTGGCCGTACGCGCCGACGTTCTGGATCGGCGTCGCGCCGACGTGACCGGGGATGCCGGCGAGCGCCTCGATGCCGGCCCAGCGCCGCTCGGTGGCCAGCGTGACGAACGGGTCCCACGGCTCGCCCGCCGCGACCTTGACGGTAGCGCCGGAGCAGGACGCCTCGACGTCGTCGTCGAGGTCCGAGACGATGCCGCGGGTCGCCACCTCGACCACGGTGCCGGGGAAGCCCTCGTCGGCGACCACGACGTTGCTGCCGCCACCGAGGACGAGCAGGGGTACGCCGGCCGCGTCGGCCTCCGTGACCGCCTCGACGAGCTCGGCCTCGGTCTCGGCCCGGACCCAGCGCCGGGCGGGTCCGCCGAGCCGCAGGGTGGTGTGCTCCGCGAGTTGTTGAGGCGGCAGCTCAGGCACGGACGACAGCCTTGGGCGCGCCGAGCACCTTCTGCCCCTCGCAGGTCACCTCGAGGGCGATCGTGGCCAGACCGTCCTCGACGGACTTCACGGTGCCCGCCACGACGACGTCGATGCCGTCGTCGTCGTCGGGTACGACGACCGGGTTGGTGAACTTGCAGCCCAGCTCGACGACCTCGGCACCGTCGGTCCAGGTCGCGACCGCGCGGGCGGCCAGTGCCATCGTGAACATGCCGTGCGCGATCACCCCCGGCAGGCCGACGGACGTGGCGACCCGGTCGGACCAGTGGATCGGGTTGAAGTCGCCGCTGGCGCCGGCGTAGCGGACCAGGTCGGCGCGGCGTACGGCGTAGGTCTGCGGCTCGAGCGCGTCTCCCGGGTTCATGCCTCTCCCCTGTGCACCAGGGTGGCCGTGGTGGTGCAGACGAGCTCGCCGCTCGCGTCGCGGACCTCACTGCGGGTGCCGATGATGTCGTTGCCGCCGATCTGGCGCAGGCTCGCGACCGCGAGGGTGGCGGTGAGCTCGTCGCCCACCCGGATCGGCCGCTCGTAGGCGAACCGCTGCTCCCCGTGCACGATGCGGTGCAGCTCGACGCCGACGTCGGCGAGGAAGGCGTTCATCGCCTCGAAGGCCATCACGATCGGGAACGTCGCGGGTATCGGGTCGGCCGCCTGGCTCCGACCGCGTGGGCGAGCTCCCGGACCTTCTCGGCCGAGACCCGGTAGGGCTGCGTCGGCGCGAACTCCCGGCCGACGAGGGACTGGTCGACGGGCATGTTCCTCACCCTAGTGGCCGCCGTTCGCGCGATTCGTCAGAGATCGGCCCGCTGCGAGGACCCGGTGGACCGCTGACGAATCGGGGAGGGGGCGCCGGAACGTGCGACGACCCGCCCGGAAGTCCGGGCGGGTCGTCGGAGAAGAAGCAGGCGTCAGCGCGTCTCGCGGTGCGGGGTGTGCTTGCGGCAGCGCGGGCAGAACTTCGACAGCTCCATGCGGTCGGGGTCGTTGCGCCGGTTCTTCTTGGTGATGTAGTTGCGCTCCTTGCACTCGGTGCACGCGAGCGTGATCTTGGGGCGAACGTCAGAGGCTTTGCTGGCCACGGTCTGTGTCCTTCTGTCGGTGTTGCGAATCGCAGTGGTTCAGTAGCGGGGGCGGGATTCGAACCCGCGACACCACGATTATGAGCCGTGTGCTCTAACCACCTGAGCTACCCCGCCGGGTTGCGAGAGCCCCTTTACGGAATCGAACCGTAGACCTTCTCCTTACCATGGA
This sequence comes from uncultured Actinomycetota bacterium, assembly GCA_963728555.1. Lineage (GTDB taxonomy): Bacteria > Actinomycetota > Actinomycetes > Propionibacteriales > Nocardioidaceae > Nocardioides. The sequence goes on along the minus strand of CAVSKP010000004.1, from coordinate 374,561 downwards.
GACGCTCTGCCGACTGAGCTAAAGGGGCAACGACGGTTGAGGATACACAGGCGGTCGAGAGACCACGAAATCGTCTGAACCTCCTCTGGCGGCCGTCTATTCCGCGCTCGCGCGGCCCCTCCGGTAGCACCCGACGAGATGGTCGTCGACGATGCCGATGGCCTCCATCAGGGCGTACATCGTGGTCGGCCCGACGAACACGAAGCCCTTCTTCTTCAGCGCCTTCGAGAGCGCCGTCGACTCGGGCGAGACGGCCACCATCTCCTCGGTGGTCCGGGGAGCGGGACCGACCTCCGGGCGGAACCCCTCGATGAACGCCGCCAGCCCGCCCTCCTCACGCAGCGCGACGGTGGCCCGCGCGTTGGTGATCGCCGCGTCGACCTTCAAACGGTTGCGGACGATGCCGGCGTCGGCCATCAAGCGCGCCCGGTCGGCGTCGTCGTACGCCGCCACCGTGTCGGCGTCGAAGTCGGCGAACGCCGCCCGGAACGCCGGCCGCTTGTTGAGGATCGTCAGCCACGACAGCCCGGACTGGAACGCCTCCAGGGTCAGCCGCTCGAGGTGGGCTGCCTCCCCCTGGATGGGCATCCCCCACTCGGTGTCGTGGTAGGCCGTGTTGACGGGGTGGCCAAGGCCCCACGGGCAGCGGGCCAGGCCGTCGTCGCCGACGATGGGTCCGGGCATGTGGCGAGTCTGCCTGACACCAGGGACACCCGACGCCCACGTCCCTGGTGGCAGGGTTGTCGGCCAGTTCCCTGGGTTGTTGCCCGAAGCATGAGCGGGCAACCCAGGGATTCACCGGCCGGCCGGTGAATCCATCCCCCCGCCGCGGGGCATGAGGCGGGCGGTCGGGAGCGCGGGGGCGGGGATCGGGGGCAGGTGGTCGCCGACCACGACGCCGAACCGGCCGTCGGCGACGTCCTGGCTGTCACCGACGACCTCGCCGTCGCGGGTGATCTGGGCCTGCCACTCCTCGCGGTACCTGGCGATCTCCTCGTGGGTGCGGCCGATGAAGTTCCACCACATCACGATCTGCTCGCCGAAGGGCGGGCCGCCGAGGAGCAGCACCCGCGCCGCCTCGAGCGCCTCGATCGTGAGCCGTCCACCGCCGGGGGCGACGTACGCGAGCTCGGCCGGCTTCACCTGCTGGCCGTCCACGACGACCGAGCCGGTGTCGACGAGCACGCCGTGCTCGAACGTCGCGTCGAGGTCGAGGCCGAGCACCGCGCCCGGGTCGAGCACGATCTCGGCACCGAGCAGCGGGGTCGCGGTCTCGACGGGCGAGGTGTGCCCGAGCGCGCTGCCCAGGAAGACGCTCGCGGACCAGCCCGGCCCGGTGAGCCGCGGCGGCGCGTAGTGGTCGAACCGTGCGGACACGGCGCGCGCGCCGTCGGGCAGCGCGACCCAGAGCTGGACGCCGTGCAGCACGCTCGTACTCGCCGTGGAGACCTCGGAGTGGCTCACGCCCCGGCCGCCGGTCATCAGGTTGAGCTCGCCGGGCCGGACCAGGGCATGGTTCCCGGCGGAGTCGCGGTGCTCGACCTCACCGGCGAACAGCCACGACACCGTCTGCAGGCCGCTGTGCGGGTGCGGCGGCACGACCATGCCGCCCGTCTCGTCGACGGGGTCCGGCCCGTAGTGGTCGGCGAAGCACCAGGCGCCGATCAGGGAGCGCTCGCGCTGCGGGAGGGTACGTCGTACCCGCATCGCCCGCAGCCCGCCGAGAGGTACGTCGCGGGGCGTCAGCACCTGGATCGTCATGACTCCTCCCGGTCCAGGTCGTAGCGCTCCTGGGCGTCGCGCACCTCGGGGACGTGGTCCTCGGCCCAGGCCTTGAGGTGCTTGATCGGGTCGAGCAGCGAGTGGCCCAGGGGCGTCAGCTCGTAGTCGACGCGGACGGGCACGGACGCCGTGACCTTGCGGCTGACGAGGCCGTCGCGTTCGAGGGTGCGCAAGGTCTGGGTGAGCATCTTCTGGCTGACCCCGGCCAGCTGGCGCGAGACCTCCGAGAACCGGCGCGGCCCGTCGGCGAGCGACGCGATCACGAGCGTCACCCACTTGTCGGAGATGCGGTCGAGCACCACGCGGCTGGGGCAGTCGGCGAGGAACGCGTCGAACTCCTGCTTCGCCTGCTCGCGCTTCTGCGCGGCGGTCATGGTCGGCATGAACCCTCCCAAGTTACGTCTGGGTGCCTGCGGCACTTTCAGGTGGCTACTTCCGATAGGGAAGCAACCATCGCATCGTAGACCTTCTCCTCATCACGAGTCCATCAACCAAGGAGTCATCATGCGTTCCCTCCACTCGGTCCCCGGTCACGACGAGGTCCAGGTCGTCACCGTCCCCGATCCCGAGCCCGGCTCCGGCCAGGTCCTGGTCGAGCTGATCGCCGCGGCGGTCCAGCCCATCGACCCCTTCTTCGCCTCCGGCATCGGTCGGCAGGCGTTCGGCGCGGAGGGCGAGGTCGGCCTCGGCTGGGACCTGTCCGGCCGCGTGCTCGCCCTCGGTCCGGGCGTCACGGACCTGCAGGTCGGCGATGTCGTCGCGGCGCTGGACGACCAGCTCTTCGCCGCCGACCGCACCCAGGCCGACCTCGCCGTGCTCGACATCGACGCCCTGGCCGTCGTCCCCTCGGAGCTCGACCCGGTCGACGCGGCGAGCATCCCGCTCAACGCCCTCACCGCATCGCAGGCGCTGGACCTGTTCGGTGAGCCGGGTGGCCGCTCGCTGCTGGTGACCGGGGCAGGCGGTGCCGTCGGCGGGTACGCCGCCGCGCTCGCCGCCGCGGCCGGCTGGCGGGTCACCGGACTGGGCCGGGAGCGGGACGAGGAGTTCGTCCGCTCGACGCGGCGCTGACTTCACGAACCGGCTCGACCCTGCGACGTACGACGCCGTGCTGGACCCCGCCTCGATCGGCGATGCGGCCGTCGCCGCGGTGGTCGACGGCGGGACCTACGTCGGAGTCCAGTCCACGGCCGTCCCCGAGTCCCGTCGGGGCGTCACCACGAAGGCGGTGCTGGTCCATCGCGACGGGCAGCGACTCGCTGACCTGCTCCAACGGTCCGCGACCGGCGAGCTCGCGATCCGGGTGGCCGGCACCGTTCCCCTCGACGAGGCGGCAACGGCGTACGCGAAGGTCGCCGCCGGTGGCCAGCGCGGTCGCTGGCTGCTGGTGCCGTGAGGCACGCGCACCAGATCGGTGGTCGAGCCCCGCGAGGAACGAGCGGGTGTCGAGACCCGTCCCGGTCGCCGGGTCTCGACACCGGCTCGCTGGCGCTCGCCGGGCTCGACCAACGAAGGGCTGCGGACAGCTGATTCAGCTGTTGCTGTAGACCGCGGACCCGCCGTCGCCGGACTCGTCGTCGATGTCCGAGCGGTCGGGTCCGCGGCCGGCCCACGTCCAGGCGTACGCCGGGTCCTCGGCCGCCAGGCCCGCCTCACCGAGGTCGAGCGGCATGAACGTGTCGATCATGACCGCGAGCTCGTCGAACTTCTCCGCGCCCAGCGAGGCCTCGATCGCGCTCGGCTGCGGGCCGTGGGCATGGCCGCCGGGGTGCAGCGAGATCGACCCGATGTTGATGCCGGAGCCCTTGCGCGCCTCGTAGTCGCCGCCGACGTAGAACATCACCTCGTCGGAGTCGACGTTCGAGTGGTAGTAGGGCACCGGGATCGCCAGCGGGTGGTAGTCGACCTTGCGCGGCACGAAGTTGCAGACCACGAAGTTGTGGCCTTGCCACACCTGGTGCACCGGCGGCGGCTGGTGCACCTTGCCGGTGATCGGCATGTAGTCCTCGATGTTGAACGTGTGCGGGTAGAGGCAGCCGTCCCAGCCGACCACGTCGAACGGGTGGGTCGCGTAGGTGAGCCTGCTGCCGCCGACCGCGCCCGGCACGTTGCTGACCCGGTGCTTCACGAGCACCTCGACATCGGTGCCCTCGACCAGGTGCGGCTCGCTGGGACCGTGGAGGTCGCGTTCGCAGTACGGCGCGTGCTCGAGGAGCTGCCCGTACCTGGACAGGTAGCGCTTCGGCGGGGAGATGTGTGAGTTGGCCTCGATCGCGTACAGCCGGCTCGGCTCGGACGGCACCCACCGGTGGTCGGTCGCGCGCGGGACGAGCACGTAGTCGCCGGTGCGGTAGGACAGCACGCCGAAGACGGTCTCGACGGTCCCGGCGCCCTCCTGGACGTACACGCACTCGTCGCCGATCGCGTTGCGGTAGATCGGCGACGGGTCGGTGCCGGTGACGACGTAGCTGATCCGCACGTCGTTGTTGCCGAGCACGAGCCGCCGGCCCTCGACCGGGCAGGCGCCCGTCCCCTCACCCAGGGCCGGGAACAGGCCGTGCAGCTTGAGGTGCCGCGGCTTGAGCGGGTGGTTCGGGGTGCGGGCCAGGTCGGGCAGCTCCCACACCTGGGAGTCGACGATGGCCGACGGCACGCCGCGGTGGTAGAGCAGCGAGGAGTCCGAGGAGAACCCCTCCTCCCCCATCAGCTCCTCGCGGTACAGGAAGCCGGTCTCGTCGCGGTGCTGGGTGTGCCGCTTGGGAGGTACGGAGCCGACGGCGCGGTAGTAGGCCATGAGCGCACCCTAGAACCCGTCCCCGATCGCTGGTCGGGCCCCCGCGAGGTACGAGCGGGGTGTCGAGACGCAGTGCCACGCACCGGCGCTCGCCGGGCTCGACCGGCGAGATTCAATTGGATCGCGGTACGTCGGTGCGGACTCCTACCCTGGCAAGGCGATGCGCGACTTCCCACCGGTGATCGACACCTTCTACGCGCGCAGCGGGGCGCAACCGTCCGCTGCGCCGGACACGCGCACCCCGATGCGGTTCCTGGTGTGGACCCTGAGGATGCAGTGGCCGGTCATCCTGACGACCACGGCGCTCGGCATGCTCTGGCAGCTGCCGCCGATGGCCGGGCCGTGGATCTTCGGCCGCGCGATCGACGAGGGGATCGTGCCCGGCGACGTCGACGCGACGCTGAAGTGGGGTGCGGTCCTGTTCGCGGTGACCCTCGTCGGCGCCCTGTTCGGCATCGTGATGCACACCTTCATCGTGCGGACCTGGCTGATCTCGCTCTACGGCACGACGAAGCTGGTCACCCGCAAGGCCGCGCAGATGGGTCACGTGCTGCCCCGACGCACGCCGACCGGCGAGGTGCTGTCGGTCGCCTCCAGCGACTCCGACGAGTTCGGCGCGCTGACCGAGATCCTGGCCCGGGTCTGGACGCAGCTGGTCGCCTACCTCGTGGTGGCGTGCATCGTGCTGAGCACGTCGTTCGAGCTTGGTGTCCTGCTGCTGGTCGCGGCTCCGGTGCTGGTGGGGGCGGCGTACCCCCTCCTCAAGCCGCTGCACCGCCGCCAGGAGATCGAGCGCGGCCGCAACTCCGACCTCACCTCGCTGGCCACCGACATCGTGGCCGGGCTGCGGATCCTGCGCGGCATCGGCGGCGAGCGGACCTTCGGCAGCAACTACGCCGCCCAGTCCCAGCTCGCCCGCCAGGCCGGGCAGTCCGCCGGCATCTGGCAGGCCGCGATCGAGGCCGTCGGCGTGCTGTTCTCCGGGGTGTTCGTGGTGCTGCTGGTGTGGCTCGGCACCCGCCAGGTGATCAGTGGTGACCTGACGATCGGCCAGCTGATCAGCTTCCTCGGCTACGCGCTGTTCATGATCTACCCGATCCAGACGTTCTTCGAGTTCGCCCAGAAGCTCACCCGGGCCCTGGTGTCGGCGCGCAAGGCGATCGCGATCTTCGAGCAGCGGCCGCCGTGGCGCGACCCGGACGACCCCGACCGGCTGCCGGCGCACGGCGACCTGGTGGACGCGCGGACCGGGTTCGTGGCGCACGAGGGACAGCTGACGATCGTGGTCAGCGCCGTGTCGGAGGACACCTCGGCCCTGGCCGACCGGCTGGGTCGCTACCTGTCGCTGGACACCGAGCCGGTGAGCCAGAAGCTCGAGGAGGGCGTGAAGGGCCGGGCGGCCCGTCGCGCCCGCGCGGAGCGGGAGGCCGACCGCGCACGGATCGCCCGGCTGGACGAGGAGCGCGCCAGCGCCGCGTGGGGCGTGACCCTCGGCGGCGTGGACCTGGCCGCGGTCCGCCTGGGCGACGTACGCCGCCGGATCCTGGTCAGCGACAGCGCCAGCCAGCTCTTCGCCGGCACGCTGCAGGACGCCGTCGACCCGCACGCCCGGCTGACCCGCGAGCAGGCCGAGGAGGCCCTGCGGGTGGCCAACGCCGAGGACGTGTACGACGCCCTGCCCGGCGGCTGGCAGGGCCGGCTGGACGAGCGCGGCCGCGGGCTGTCCGGCGGGCAGCGGCAGCGGGTCGTGCTCGCCAGGGCGCTGGCCCAGGACGCCGACATACTGGTGCTGGTCGAGCCGACGTCCGCGGTGGACGCGCACACCGAGGCGCGGATCGCCGAGCGAGTGACCGACATGCGTCGCGGGCGCACCACCGTGGTCACCACCGTCTCACCGCTGTGGCTGCACCACGCGGACCGGGTCGTGCTGGTCGAGGGCAACCGCGCCATCGCCGACGGCACCCACGAGGACCTGATCCTCGACAGTCCCGAGTACCGCCGCGTCGTCACCCGCACGATGGATGCCGAGGGAGTGCTCGAGGAGGTGAGCGACCGTGGTTGACCTGCTGGCCACCTCGCCCGACACCTGGCGCGACCGCACCACCGAACCGCCGGTGGTCCCGCACGAGCTGGAGCCCCCGCGGGAGGGGTCGTTCGCCGACCGCGTCACCGCCCTGCGCCGCCGCCACGCCCTGCGCGAGCGCCGGGCGCTGGAGAACTACGCCCAGAGCCGCAAGCCCGAGCGTGGCTGGCCGGTCGCCGACAACGAGGCGGTGCTGCACTTCTTCCGGTCGCTGCTGCGCGAGCGCAAGCGTGTCTTCGTGCTGCTCGTGGTGCTCAACGGCCTGGCCGCGGCGACCGGTCTCGTCGTACCCCGCCTCCTCGGCAGCCTGATCAACCGCACGGTGGCCGGGGACGCCGCCTCGTCGCTCAACAACCTCGCCCTGCTCGTGGTCGGCGTCGTCTGCACCCAGGCGCTGCTGACGTTCTGGGCGCAGCGGACCTCGACGATCTTCGGGCAGGACCTGCTGTCGTCGGCGCGCGAGTACATCGTCCGCACGATCCTGAAGCTGCCGCTGGGCCGCGTGGAGAGCGCGAGCAGCGGCGACCTGGTCACCCGCGTCACGCGCGACGTCGGCACGATGAGCCGCTCGGTGCAGTACGGCGTCCCGATGGCGATCATCTCCGGGCTCACGGTGGTGCTCTCGATCATCGCGATGCTGCTCAACTCCCTGGTGCTGGCGGTGCCGTCGCTGCTGGTGATCGGGCTCGCCTACCCGCAGGTGCGGAGGTACCTGCGCAAGGCGCCGAAGGGCTACATCAACGAGGGCGCGACGTACTCCCGCATCAACTCGACCCTGACCGAGACGGTCGAGGGTGCCCGCACGGTCGAGGCGCTCGGGCTCGCCGACCGCCGGGTGGGCGCAGGCGACGACGACATCGCGATCTCGGCGCAGGCCGAGCGCTACACGATGACGCTGCGCAACCTGCTGTTCGCCGTCATCGACGTGGCGTTCAACGCGCCCCGCGTGGTCACCCTGCTCGTCGGCGCCTACGGCTACTCGCAGGGCTGGGTCTCGCTCGGCCAGATCACCGCGGCGGTGCTGTACGTCGAGGCGCTGAGCGGCCCGCTCGACCGCCTGGTCGGCGAGGTCGACCGGCTCCAGGTGGGCGCCGCCTCGACCAGCCGGCTGCTCGGCATCGCCCAGGTGCCGCCGGACCGGGTCGCCGGCACGGACCTGCCCGACGGGCCGGAGCTGGTCGGCGAGGACCTGCGCTTCGCCTACCGCGAGGGCCACGACGTGCTGCACGGCATCGACCTGCGGCTCGCCACCGGCGAGCGGCTGGCGATCGTCGGGCCGTCCGGGTCGGGCAAGTCGACGCTGGGCCGGCTGCTGTCCGGCATCAACGGACCGCGGACCGGCTCGGTGACCGTCGGTGGTGTCGAGCTGGTCGAGCTGCCGCTCGAGACGCTGCGCACCGAGGTCGCGCTGGTCACCCAGGAGCACCACGTGTTCAAGGGCTCGGTGCGGGACAACATCATCCTGGCGCGCGAGGACTCCTCCGACGAGGCGGTCTGGGACGCCCTGCGAGCGGTCGGCTCCGACGACTGGGTGGGCCGGTTCCCTGCCGGGCTGGACACCCAGATCGGGTCGGGCAACACCGCGCTGACGCCGGCCCAGGCCCAGCAGATCGCGCTGGCGCGGCTGATCATCGCCGACCCGCACACCCTGGTGCTGGACGAGGCGACGTCCCTGATCGACCCGCGCACGGCACGCACGCTCGAGGGCTCGATGAACGCGCTCCTCGAGGGCCGCACCGTGGTCGCCATCGCCCACCGCCTGCACACCGCCCACGACGCCGACCGGATCGCCGTCGTCATCGACGGCCGGATCGTGGAGCTGGGCTCACACCACGAGCTGGTCGAGCGCGGGGGCGAGTACGCCGCGCTGTGGCGGGCCTGGACGTCGTAGCCGGTGTGGACCACACGCCAGGTCTCGTGGCGGTGGCCTGGCGGCGGTTTCATCTAGGTATGTGGTCGAACCCGCACTTCCCCAGCGCTGCAACCCTGGGGAGGTGCGGACTCATCTGCATACCTAGATGAAGCCGCGGCAGCCGGGCCCACGGTCGCCGAACCCCGTCGAGGCGCGTTGGCGCAGGAAGCCCGCCAGGTGCCAGGGTGAGGGGATGCTGCCGGACCACTTCCGAGGCTTCGTCGACGACGCCGCGATCTTCCCGCCCGGCGACGTTCCCCTTCCCGAGGCGCTGACGGCGTACGTCGGCCGGCGCGACGAGTGGTACGCCGACCTGGTCGGCTCCTTCGTCGTCTCCGACGTCGCGGTGCCCGACGTGACCGAACCGGTGCCGGTCTCGGTGGTCGTCACCGGTGGCGCCGGCGCGATCGCCGGCGCCCTGAAGCTCGCCGGCAAGCGCGACCTGTCCGTGGCCGGTGTGGAGATCGCGTTGCGCGACCCGGACGACCTGCCGGGCAACGCGCGCCGGGTCGTGGCGGCGGTGGACGCGGCGCGCGGCGAGGGGGCGCTCGACGACGAGACACCTGTCTACGTCGAGCTCCCGCAGACCGAGGCGAGTGCCTCGTGGCTGGCCGCGGCCGACGTGGTGGCGGAAGGCGAGCACCGGCTGAAGTTCCGCACCGGCGGGCTGGAGGCCGACAGGTTCCCGGCTCCCGAGGTGCTCGCCGGCTGGATCGACGCGGCGCTGGACCGGGAGACGCCCTTCAAGTGCACCGCCGGTCTGCACCACGCCATCGCGCACCGCGACCACGAGACCGGCTTCGCCCACCACGGCTTCCTCAACGTCCTGCTGGCCACCCGGCAGGCCTTCGACGGAGCCACGCAGCAGGAGGTGGCGACGCTGCTCGCCGACCACTACCCCAACGACCTGGTCGCGCTGGCACGTACCAGCGACCTCGCCGGCGCGCGTCGCTGGTTCGTGGCCTTCGGGTCCTGCAGCGTGACCGAGCCGCTCGACGACCTCCTCGGCCTCGGTCTCATCGAAGGAGCGCCCGCATGAGCAGCTGGGTCGACGGCGCGGCCGGGTCGGCGTACGACGCCGACAACCTGCCGTACGGCGTGTTCGTGCGGTCCGACAGCCCGGGCGAGGAGCCGCGGGTCGGCGCCCGCATCGGCGACTTCGTGCTCGACCTCGCTCCGCTCGCGGCGACCGAGATGCTCGATGTGCACGCGGTGTTCGGCGAGGAGACGCTGAACGCCTTCCTGGGGCAGGGCCGCCCGGTCTGGGACTCGGTGCGCACCTGGCTGGTCGGAACTGGTGACCGACGAGACCGAGCGCGACCTCGTCGAGCCGCACCTGGTGCCGCTCGACGAGGTGGAGCTGGGGATGCCGTTCGCGGTCGGCGACTACGTCGACTTCTACGCCTCGCTCGACCATGCCACCAACGTGGGCAAGATGTTCCGGCCCGACCAGGAGCCGCTGCTGCCGAACTGGCGACACCTGCCGGTCGGATACCACGGCCGCGGCGGGACCGTCGTGCCCAGCGGGACGCCGGTGGTGCGGCCGAGCGGACAGCGCAAGGGCGAGGACGGGCCGGTGTTCGGGCCGAGCACCCGCCTGGACATCGAGGCCGAGCTCGGGTTCGTGATCGGCGGCCGCACCGAGCTCGGCGACTCGGTGTCGCCGGACGCCTTCGCCGACCACGTGTTCGGAGTCGTCGGCCTCAACGACTGGTCGGCGCGCGACATCCAGGCCTGGGAGTACGTGCCCCTCGGCCCGTTCCTCGGCAAGTCCTTCGCGACGTCGATCTCGGCGTGGGTCACCCCGCTGGCAGCGTTCGACGAGGCCTGGGTCGACCTGCCGGGCCAGGACCCCGAACCCCTGCCGTACCTCGCCCCCGGCGACACCAACGGCCTCGACATCGACGTCGAGGTCGAGCTGAACGGCGAGGTGGTCAGCCGGCCGCCGTACCGCTCGATGTACTGGTCGCCCGCGCAGATGCTCGCCCACCTGACCGTGAACGGCGCGAGCATCCGCCCCGGGGACCTCTTCGCCTCCGGCACCATCAGCGGCTCCGAGAAGGACCAGCGCGGCTCGCTCCTCGAGCTGTGCTGGGGCGGCCAGGAGCCGCTGCCCGGCGGTCGGACGTTCCTCGACGACGGCGACGAGGTGGTCCTCCGCTACACCGCCCCCGGCACCGGCGGCGGCCGCATCGCGCTGGGTGAGGTGACCGGCCGGATCGCGCCCGCCCGCTAGTTCTCGTTGGCGGGATCGGCGGGAGCGCCGTTCATGATCCGGAACAGCCGCTGGCCGCTCCGGATGGCGTCCTCGATGGTGATCGGCTTGCCGTCAGGCCCGCTGAGGGGCACCCGCCAGTTCGGGTACTCGTCGATGGTGCCGGGCTGGTTCTGGGTACGCCGGTCGCCCACGGCATCGGTCAGCGCCAGGCAGCGCAACCGCGACGGGGTCCGGCCCAGGTACTCGTACAGCGCCTCGACGACGGCCTGCTCGCCGGTCTCGCCCTCGGCCAGCAGCCCGGCGTGGTGCAGCTCGCGCAGCCAGGCCTCCCGCTCGAGCGCGTCGGCGGCCAGCTCCTCGGCGACCGGGCGGGTCAGCAGTCCGAGGGAGTCGCGCAGGCGGACGTGGTCACCGGCGAGGTAGCCGGCGGTCGGGGGCAGGTCGTGGGTCGTGACCGAGGCGAGGCACGACTCGCGCCAGCGCTCGGCGGGCAGCGGGCCGCCGCCACCTCCGCTGTCCGCGTGGTCGAGCTCGAACCATAGGACCGAGGTACCGAGGATGCCGCGCTCGGTGAGGTACTCGCGGACCCAGGGCTCCACGGTCCCGAGGTCCTCGCCGACCACGACCGCGTCGGCCCGCACCGCCTCGAGGGCGAGGATGCCGATCAGCGCCTCGTGGTCGTACCGCACGTACGTCCCGGCCGTCGGCGCCGCCCCCTGCGGGATCCACCACAGCCGGAACAGCCCGATCACGTGGTCGACCCGGAGGCCGCCGGCGCTGCGCAGCGCCGCCTGGACGACGTGGCGGAACGGCTCGTACGCCGTCTCGGCCAGGCGGTCGGGCCGCCACGGGGGCTGGGTCCAGTCCTGCCCGACCTGGTTGTACGGGTCGGGCGGCGCGCCGACGTACACGCCTTGGGCGTAGGTCCTCTGGAGGAACCAGGCGTCCGAGCCGTGCGGGTTGACGCCCACGGCCAGGTCGGTCATCAGGCCGAGTCCCATACCGGCCCGGCGCAGCCCGAGCTGGGCGTGCGCCAGCTGCTCGTCGACGACCCACTGGAGCCAGGCCTGGAAGGCCACCTCGTCCGCGTGCTCGCTACGGAACTCTTCGACACCGCGCTGCCGCGGGTGGTCCAGCTCCGCCGGCCACGCGCGCCAGTCGGTGCCCCGGACCTCGGCGATCGCGTTCCAGGTCGCGTACGCCGCCCCGTCGTTGCCCTCGCGGAGCTCGTAGGCGCCGAACGCACAGCGGCGGCCCATGGTCCGGGGGACGTCGTAGATCATCCGCAGCGCCTCGCGCTTGGCCGCCCAGGCCGCGTCGCGGTCGATCCGCTCCGCGTTGGCCGACACCGCCTGCTCGCGGAGGATCTCGACCCGTTCGCGCTGCGCCGGTGTGAGGTCGCCGTACTCGGGGATCCGCTCGGGTCTGATGTAGATCGGGTTGACGTATCGCCGCGACGTCGGGAGGTATGGCGATGGCTCCATCGGCGCGGTCGGCTCGGCGGCGTGCAGGGGGTTGACCAGGACGTACGCCGCCCGGTGGTCCACGGCGAGCGCCACGCCCAGGTCCTCGAGGTCCACGAGGTCGCCGATCCCCCACGACGCCTCCGACCGGGCACTGTAGAGCTGCGTCGCCACTCCCCAGTGCGGCCGGTCCCCGAGCCGGGCCGGGAGGCCCACACAGTGGGGCGTGACCACCAGTGCCATCCGGCCCCAGCGGTCGCCGGTGCGGGCGTGCACCCAGTGGTAGCCGAGAGGCAGGTCACCGGGCACGGCGAACGTCGCCTCACCGGTCAGCTCGCCGTCGATCGTCCGGGGCGGGTTCCAGTTCTCCTGCTGGTCGACGCCGCCGCGGTGCTCGCCCGTCTCCAGCTCGATCCAGACGTCCACGGACCAGCCGTCCGGCACGTGCACCTCGAACGTCGGCCGCCAGCCCTGTCGGGTCACCAGTACCGGTGGCAGCATCCGGGTCCACGCGTCGTCGGCCTTCGCCGCGAGTGCGGCCGTCGCCGACTCCGAGGTGCTGGCGTCCACGTCGAGCGCGCGCAGGACGGCCACCATCGTGTCCGTCGCGACGAGCACGTGCCGGCCCTGCCAGTCCCAGTAGTCGGTGGCCACGTCGTAGGCCGCCGCCAGCTCGCGCACCAGGTGCTCGTGCCCGGCGTCCTGGTCCGACATGGCACAACCCTAGTCGGGGAGCGAGACGTCAGACCGGGACGCGCTCCTCGTCGTCGAGGAGCCCGTGCCGCGTCGCGAACAGGGCCGCACCGGCCCGCGACGAGGCACCGATCTTGGCGTAGATGTGCTCGACGTGGTTGGCGACCGTCTTGCGGGTGATCGCCAGCCGCTCCGCGACCTCCTTGTTGGACAGGCCGCGCGCGAGCAGCCGCAGCACGTCGATCTCGCGGGGGGTGAGCCCTGCCGGACCGGCCCGTCGTCGCGCGGCTCGGTGGCCTGCGGCCCGCAGCACGGCCTCGACCGCCTCCGGGTCGAGGCGGCCGCTCCTGACCTCGGCGCGCAACGTGGCAGCCGCCCGGTCGGCCGGCACGGCCTCGCGATGGGCGCGGGGCTCCCTGAGCGACCGGTAGGCGTGGGCGGCACCGAGCAGTCGTCCGGACCGGGAGATGGACCCGCCGACGAGGCTTCGCGGGAAGCCCGACCCGTCCAGCCGCTCGCCGTACTGGACCGCGACCGTCGCGAGGGAGGCCAGTCCGGGTGACTGTCTCAGCATCCGCTCCGTCAGGTAGGGGATCATCCGCACCCGCTCGCGCTCGCCGGCGCCGAGCGGTCCTGGCTTGTCGAGGATCGTGTTCGAGACGCCCAGCTTGCCGAAGCAGTGCACCAGCCCGGCGCGGTACAGGGTCCGCACCTCGTCGGTCGGCAGGCCGAACGCGGTGCCGGCCTCGGCAGCCAGGTCGGCGACGGCGCGGGCGTGCCCCAGGGAGTACGGCGACTTGAGGTCGACGAAGTCGGCGACCGCCACGAGTGCCGCGTCGAGACGGTCGCCCGACAGCCCTTCCATCAATGCGGGCTCGGCGGCGATGACCGCGTCCCACGTGTCGACGGCGTCGAGGCCCGACAGCAGGATCTCGGCGTGGGTGTCGAGGGCGTCGGTGAGCCGGGGGTCGAACAGCTTGCCACGTTGGCGCCTTACCAGGGACCGCGCGGCGTCCACCCCACCGAGCCGGTGGGCGACCTCGGTGAACTCGCCCAGCACGGCAAGCCGCGCGGCGATCGGCACCTCGTCGCCCCGGAGCTGACCGGGCCAGCCCTTGCCGTCCCATTGTTCGTACGACGTCTCCAGCGCGTCGAGGGTCTGTGCCGACAGCCCGAGGTCGTCGCCGAGCCGCCGAGCCATCGAGGCGTGGTGCTCGATCATCGCGCTGAGGTCGCGATGGCCCGAGACGGCGAACTCGAGCCCGACGCGCCACCGGTCGAGAACGCTCTCGGTGCCGGATCCCAGCATGCGGAGGCCGGCGACCGCGCTGCGCACGCCGTGAGTCGCCTGGGTGTACTTGGTGGCCTTCAGAGCGATGTCGTCGCCGAACCACTTGGCCTGCTCGTGCGCGTCGGAGTGGCAGCCCACGTTGACGAGCAGGGCGGCGTAGTAGACCGACTCCCTCGTCTGGTCGTCGACGCCGAGCTCCTCGGCCAGTCGCAGCGCGATCAGGCACTGCCGCAGCACGTGCTCCATGGGCTGGCCGAAGCCGAGGTCGATCCCGAGCGAGAGCGCGGCGACGACCTCCGAGAGTCGGACACCGGTCTGATCGGCGTCGGTGGCCACGTCACGGATGCTACGCGGGTCACACGCCCTCGCGATCCCCGATGCCGGGGTGCACGAACGTCTCTCCGCGCTTGAGCTGCTCGACCGCTCCGGGGTGCACGCGCGCCAGGTGGGCCAGTGCCTTGCGGCGGTAGCGGAGCACCTGGACGACTCCGAGGCCCCAGAAGAGGTACTGCACCGACATCGCGACCCTGAAGTCGCCGAGGTCGTACGCCGCCTGCCCGGCCGGTTCGCGCAGGTCGAGCACGAACCCGACCAGGCCCATCGTCAGCAGGGACGCGGAGAAGCCGCCGATGTTGACCAGCCCGTTGGCGCGACCGCTCACCTCGGCGGGCGTGAAGCTGCGGGCCAGGTCGAAGCCGACCATCGACGCCGGGCCGCCGGACGCCATCGAGAAGACGAGCAGCACCAGCAGCCAGACCGGCGCGGGCGACGTACGCAGGAGGACGACGGCCCACATGAACGCCATGGTGGTGACGACGCCGACGACGATCAGCGAGCGGTAGTACGGGTAGCGGGTGACCAGCCAGCCGAGCACCAGGCCGGAGACGACGACCCAGCCGGTCATCGCCATCAGCAGGGTGCCGGCCTGCCCAGAGGTCAGGCCCTGGGCGCGCACCAGGAACGGGAACCCCCACAGCAGCGAGAACACCGTGACGGAGAACTGCGACACGAAGTGCGACCAGAGACCGAGACGCGTGCCCGGGTTGCCCCACACGGCCCGCAGCGACGCAGCGAGGGCGAGCAGCTTGATGCGGACCACGCCCTCGGAGACGTACGGCGAGTCCTTGACCAGCAGCACGACGGCAACCATCAGCACCACGCCGATCGAGGCGGCGGCGGCGAAGGCGCGGGTCCAGCCCCACGCGTGCAGGGCGTACGACAGCGGGGCCGCCGCGATGATCGCGCCGAGCTGGCCGATCTGGCCCGTCAGCTGGGTGACCATCGGCGCCTGTCGCACCAGGAACCAGACGGTGACCAGCCGCAGCACGGAGGTGAAGATCATCGCGTCTCCGGCGCCGATCACGGCGCGCGCCACCACCGCCGCGGGGAACGACTCGGCGAAGGCGAAACCCAGCTGGCCTGCGGTCATCATCGCGAGTCCGGTGATGATGAGGCGTCGCGAGCCGAAGCGGTCCAGGGCCACGCCCACGGGCACCTGCATGCCGGCGTACACCAACAGCTGCAGCACCGTGAACAGCGACAGCTCCGTCGCGGAGATCCCGAAGCGGTCCGCCGCGAGCAGGCCGGCCACGCCGAGCGAGCTGCGGTGGAAGACCGCCAGCACGTAGACCGACAGCGCGACTGCCCACACCACCCACGCCCTGCGGCGCCCGATGTTGTGCACCTGGCGCGGACTCACGCGGCCATGCTCCTCGCTCGTCGGTCGAGCCGCGAGGCCGGCCATGCTCCTCGCTCGTTGGTCGGGCCGCGAGGCCGGCCACGGCCGAGCGTGTCGAGACCCCATGAGCAGTTCCGCGGTCTCGACACGGGCTCGCCCAGGGGCTCGCCCGGCTCCTAGCCCTACGCTTTCCGCGTGCAGCCGCTTGGTCAGTACCCGCACCCCAGCCACACCGTTGCCCATGTCAGCGATACGCACCTCCTCGCGGGCGGCAGGCTGCAGTACGGCGTGGTCGACACCGTCCAGCACCTCGAGCTCGCCCTCGACCGGTTGAGCAGGGTCACTCCGGTGCCGCAGGCGCATCGTGGTGACCGGCGACCTGGCCGACCGCGGCGAGCCGGAGGCGTACGCCCAGCTGCGGTCGATGATCGAGCCGGCGGCACAGCGGATCGGCGCGCAGGTGGTGTGGTGCATGGGCAACCACGACGACCGGACGGCGTACGCACGCACGCTCTTCGACTCCGAGCCGACGGCCGAGGCGTTCGACCGCGTGTACGACGTCGACGGGCTGCGCATCGTCGCACTGGACACCTCGGTGCCGAACTACCACCACGGCGAGATCAGCGACGACCAGTACGCCTGGCTCGCCGCGGTGCTCGCATCACCCGCTCCGCACGGCACGGTCCTGGCGATGCACCATCCGCCCATCGCGGTGCCGATGCTGCCGGCCGCAGCCATCATCGAGCTCGACGACCAGCCCCGTCTCGCCGAGGCATTGAAGGGCACCGACGTCCGGATGATCCTGGGCGGGCACTTCCACTACTCGTCGTACGGCACCTTCGCCGGCATCCCGGTCTCGGTGGCGTCGGCGACCTGTTACGTCAGCGACATCGCGCCGAAGGACCGCTTCATCTCCGCCATCGACGCCGAGCAGTCCGTGAACGTGCTGCACGTGTACGACGACACCATCGTCACCTCGGTCGTGCCGACCCACGACTCGGTGGAGGTCAGCGGCTTCGGCTCCGACGTCGCCCCACTGGTCGAGGCGATGTCGTTCGAGGAGCGGCGCGAGACCTTCTCCCGCAAGGACTCCGACTTCAACCGCCACCAGGAAGACCCCCTCGTCGGATCGTGAGGCCCCCCGCTGGTCGAGGAAGGCGCGCCAGCCCCACCGCTGGTTGAGGAAGGCGCGCCAGCCCCACCGCTGGTTGAGGAAGGCGCGCTAGCGCCTGTCACGAAACCCCCGCACCCTCACGGCGACGCGACCCGTGCCTGCCTCTCCAGCGCCTCGGTGACGACGCGCACGGCCGGCGTCCGGGAGGTACGGGTCAGCAGGTACACCGTGCGCCCGAGGCTGCCCTCGACGAGGTCGCGTACCACCACGCCCGGCGCCTCGTACCCGAGGACCAGCTCCGGCAGCAGGGCGCATGCGCCCGCGGTGCGGACCAGCTCGAGCAGGATGAGGAAGTCGTCGGAGGCGTAGCGGAGGTCGGGCTCGAAGCCACCGAGCTGGCGACAGATCCGGATCTGCATCTCCCGGTGCCCGGTGCCTGGCTGGCAGGCTGCCCAGGGCTGTTCGACGAGTGCGGCGAGCGGCACCTTGCGTCGCCTGGCCAGCGGGTGGTCGAGCGGAAGCACGAGGCGGACCCGCTCGCGCACCAGGTCGGCGCGGGACAGGTCGCGGTGCACGGGCCGCGGCTGGTCGTCGTACTCGTCCCCCACGACGATGTCGAGGTGCTGGAGTCGCAGGGCGGGGACGGCTTGCTCGACCTCCAGCTCGCTCGCCTCGACGCGGACGTCAGGGTGGCTGCCGGCCAGGTCGTGCACGGTCGGCGCCACGATCCGCAGGAACGCGGACTGGAACGCCGACACGCGCACCGTGCCCGCGACCTGACCCGCGGCGACCTGGGCCACGTCCGCCTCCGCGGCCTCGGCCGCGTCGAGGAGTGTCTGCGCGTGCCCCACCAGCACCCTGCCCGCGTCGGTCAGCCGGACGTTGCGCCCGACCCGCTCCAGCAACCTCGTCCCAGCCTCACGCTCGAGCACGGCCAGCTGCTGCGAGACGGCGCTCGTCGTGTAGCCCAGCGCTTGCGCCACCGCGCTCACCGTCCGACGGGCCTCGAGCTCGCGCAGCAACCGGAGCCGGTGGAGGTCGAGCACCTATGAAGGATAGCTACACGTTCAGGTCTACAAACACGTGGTGGACCTGAACGATCACTCGTGGTCACCCTGGACGGGTGGGCGCGATCTTCTGCTTGCTGTCGGCCATCGGCTTCGGCGCGATGGCCATCTTCGGCAAGCTCGCGTACGACGACGGGGTCACGGTCGGTGACCTGCTGCTGGTCCGGTTCGGGATCGCGGCGGTCGTCATGCTGGCCATCGTCCGGGCGCGCGGTGGCTTCGGGGCGATCCCACGACGCGCCGCTGTGGCCGCGTTCCTGATGGGCGCCGTCGGGTACGCCGCCCAGTCCGCGTCGTACTTCGCCGCCCTCGACCGCATCGACGCATCGCTGTTGACGTTGCTGCTGTACGTCTACCCGGTCCTCGTGATGGTCGGCGCGGTGGTGCTGCGGCGCGAGGTCTGGTCTGCCCGACGCGCGACCGCGCTGTGCTTCGCCCTGCTGGGCATCCTGCTCGTGCTCAGCGGCGCCGCCTCAGCACGCTTCGACTGGCTGGGAGTCGGCCTCGGACTCACCGCCGGCGTCGTCTACACGGCGTACATCCTGGTCGGCGACCGCGTCGTGGCCGGCGTCCCGCCCCTCCAGCTCAGCGCGCTGGTCTGCTGTGGTGCGGCAACGACCTACGTGCTGGCGACGGTGGTGCGCGGCGGCCCCTCCCTGTCGTTCGGTCCCGCGGCCTGGGGCTGGCTGTTCGCAGTCGCGCTGGTGAGCACGGTCGCCGCGATCATCCTGTTCTTCGCCGGCCTCGCGCTCGTGGGGCCGTCGGTCGCCTCGATCCTGTCCGTCCTCGAGCCGGTGGTGACGATCGGCCTCGCCGCCGCGGTCTTCGGCGAGTCGCTGTCCGAGTACCAGCTGCTCGGCGGCCTCCTGGTCCTCGCCGCCGTGGTCGTCGTCCAGTGGCCGGCGACCCGTCGCGCCACCTCCGTCGAGGAAGCCCGCCCCGACCCCAGCATCGCCGTCGGCTGAACCACCCGCGGCCCCGGTGGTTGAGGAAGGCGCGCTAGCGCCTGTCACGAAACCCGGCGAGCGAACACGCAACCCGCTCTGTCATTCGGCCGTGCGCAGGAGCGACGCAACGACGTCCGTCTTGCCGTTGGTGTAGGCACTCCGATCGACCGGGCGTCGCTCCGCCAGCTCCGCCTTCACTGCCTCGTAGCGTTGTCGCGCCTCGGGGCTGCGGCGTAGCAGGTCGCGCAAGCGCACGTAGTCCCGCCAGGCGTCGCCGTTGAACGTGACCACGTGCAGGTGGGCGACACGATGCAACGGCCGAGCCTCGAGCACGAACACGTGCCCACCGTCCGAACCCGCATCGCCCCGGTAGATCCAGCCATCCGCCTCCAGCGCGGTCACGACCGGGGCCAGCGGCTGACCGGCTGTGAGCCCTACCGCGAGATCGATGATGGGTTTGGCCAAGAGCCCCAGCACCGACGAGGAACCGATCACCTCGACGTGAGCGGTGATGCCGTCGAGGAGCTGTACGACACGACCTTGCAGCTCTGATCCCGCGGCGATCCAGGCTTCGGTGGTCCGGGCCAACCTCATCGAGTCGTAGTCCTGTCCGAGTCCGGCCTCGGTCAGCCGGTCCATGCCCAGCTCCTCGTCATGACGTCGGTCGCCGATCGAACGTCTCGCGTCAGCCAACCAGCGTCGTCTTGGGACGGACGACGCAGAACTCGTTGCCCTCGGGGTCGGCCAGCACGTCCCAGGTCTCCTCGCCCGTCTGACCGATGTCGACCCGGCGGGCACCGAGTCCGATCAGCCGCTCGATCTCGGCGTCGCGGTCCGATGCGGTCGTGGTCAGGTCGAGGTGGACGCGGTTCTTGGTCACCTTCGGCGTCTCTCCGGCTGGCATGAAGCACAGGCCCACGGGGGCGTCGATGCTCGGGCCGACGACCACCTCGGCCTCCCGGACCGAGAGGACGTCCCAGCCGAGAGCATCCGCCCAGAAGCCGGCCAGAGCGGGGAGGTCATGGGCGTCGACGACGACGTGGTGCAAGCGGACGGGCATGTCCACCAGTCTCAGGCTCCGAGCTCAGACCACTTCGCCCGGGGCTGCCTTCCGGATCACCAGCCTGGTCCAGGAGCCGACGTAGATCCGGTCGTCCGGACCGACCTCGCGCTTGCTGCCGACGTCGATGGGCTTCTTCGGCAACGCGTCGACGGCTCCGGCGACGAACGTGCCGTTGGAGGAGCCGAGGTCCTCGACCCACCAGCGGGTGCCGTCGGTGGTCAGCTGCGCGTGCCGGCGGCTGACGCCGTTGTCGGTGCCGCAGTCGATGTCGGGGTGGATGTCGCGGCTCTTGGACTCGCGCCCGACGAGGAGGGAGGTGTTCTTGAGAGGTACGACGGTGGGCGGTCCGGCCGAGGGCAGCGGGTCGGGGCTGGACTGCTCGGCGTACCACTGCGGGTCGATCCAGAGCTCCGCCACCCAGGTGTCCTCCAACGCCGGCGAGGTGTTGCCGGGGGTTGCCGATGCGTCGCCCGAGGCGGGATCGGCCTTGCGGGGCATCGTGCCGGTGGTGAAGTCGTAGCCGCAGGCTTCGCAGAACAGCGCGTCCGCGGCGTTCGAGGTGCCGCAGTTCGGGCAGTCCTGCGCCGTGGCGGCGTCGGCGGGTTCTCCCGCGTCGGGGTCCAGCACCGGCACCGGGATGGTGTCGCCGGGCTGGGGGTCGGAGGCTGCCGACGCGGCGTCACCAGCGTCCGCGGTCATGGCGGCGCCGCAGACGTCGCAGTAGTCGGTGGCCTGGGAGTCGTGGCCGTTGGGACACTTCATTGCTTGCGGACCCTCGTCGTCTTGGTGGAGGCGGTGTCGAGGGCCATCTCGTCGGCCTTCTCGACGGTCTTCTTGAGCCGCACGGTGCCGGCGTCCTCGTCCTCGACGTCGACCACCTTGCGGAGCTTGGAGGTGGCCTCTTCGTTGCCGGTCTCCTTGGCGAGCTGGACGGCACGGCCCAGCTTGGTCGTGGCCAGCTCCTCGTTGCCGGCAGCCTTGGCGGCGAGGCCCTCCTGGATCGCCTGCGCCAGCTCGGTCTGCCCCGTGTAGTGGGCGACCTGCTGGTCGATGCGCGTGGTCAGCTCGGAGTCGTCGGACCACTTGGCCTTCACGAGCGCCTGGGTCTGCACGTCGTCGCCGAGAGCGATCTGCACGCGGGCGGCCAGCTGCTCCTGGCCGACGGCCTTGGCGGCCAGGCGTACGGCGACGTGGTAGTCGCGGGACTCGTCGGCCCAGGCGCCGGTGGGATAGGCGCCGGTGAGGTCGTTGACGGCCGTACGACGGGTGGTGAGGTCCTCGACCGTCGGGGACACCTGGCGCACGAACAGGATCTGCGCACCCTGGGGCGTCCACACCCGGAGGTCGGCGTTCGCGACGCCGCGGGCCATCGAGGTCTTCATCATCGCCTCGAACTCCGCGGCCATCTGCTCGGGCTGCGGGATGATGTCGACGGTGCCGAGCAGGGCCTGCGCGATGCGCCGGATCTCCTCGACCTTCCAGTCGACGCCGACACCGCGGCAGTCGCACTGGTAGTAGCCCGTCGCCCGGGCGATCGCCTCGTCGAGCACCGGGCCGGGCTCGTTGTTCTCGCCGTCGGTGAGCAGGATCGCGTGCCGCTGCACCACCTCCGGCACGGAGGTGAACAGCACTCCGGCCATGTCGAGCCAGGTGGAGATCTCCGTACCTCCCCCCGACCGCAGCCGGGAGATCGCGTCGGCGGCCTCGGCACGCGTCGTCTCGTTCATCGGCACCATCGCCGGCCCGGACTGGACGAGCGGGTAGGCAAGGAACGCCGCGCCGTTGCCGGAGATGACCGCGAAGTACGTGCCCTCGACGATCTCGGCGAGCGCTGCCTGGGCCGCCTGCTTGGCCGCGGCCATCGCCGACTGCCCCATCGAACCCGAGGTGTCGATGATGATGATCTCGCCGGCGGCGCCGCTGCCCGTCTGCCCGGCAGTACCGGCGCCCGAGCAGGTGACGGTCACGATCGCGTGCACGTCGGTCCCGCCGTCGGGCAGGAACTCGTTCTGGTACACGGTCGCGGTGAACTCAGCCATGGGACTCCCCTCCGTCTGGAGCAGCATTCTTGCCTACGGTTTCGTTGGTCGAGGCGGATGCGCTGGCGCCGCCTGTCGCTTCCGGAGGTTTCGTGACAGGCGCTAGCGCGCCTTCCTCAACCACCGGGGGCGGCGCGCCTCCTCAACCACCGGGGCGGCGCGCTTCCTCAACCACCGGGGGCGGCGCGCTCTCCTCAACCACCGGTTGCTCGGTGGTCGAGCCGGGCGAGCCGCTAGGCGAGCCCGTGTCGAGACCTCCGAGCCGTGCCAGCGCTGGTTCCTCGGTGGTCGAGCCGGGCGAGCCGCTAGGCGAGCCCGTGTCGAGACCTCCGAGCCGTGCCAGCGCGACGGTGATGTTGTCCTGCCCGCCGGCGGCGTTCGCAAACGCGACGAGGTGGGTGGCGATGGCATGCGGGTCGCTCGACCCGGCGGCAGCGATCTGGGCGGCCAGAGCGGCGGGGTCGGAGGCGTAGTTCCAGAGGCCGTCCGAACACGCGAGGAGCCAACCGGGACCCGGCACGTCGGCCTTGCCGACGCGCGGTGTGATGTCGGGGCTGTCCTTGCCGAGCCACTTGGTGATCGAGTGGGCCTGCTTGGAGGCCTCGGCGTCCGCGCGCGGCGTACCGCCCGCGATCATCACCTGCGCCATCGAGTCGTCGATGGTCAGGATGCGACCGTGGCCGGCGTCGGGGAGCAGGTACACCCGCGAGTCGCCGATCCCGCAGTAGTGCACGATCCCGTCCTCGAGCACGGCCGCGACCAGCGTGCAGGAAGGTGGGTTGGGCACGTCGTCGCTCACGGTGGCCACGATGGCGCGCTGCCCGGCGGCAGCCGCGTCGGTGAACACCTGCGCGATCGCCGCGGCGCGGCTCTCGGGGACGCCGAGCCCGCGCGGGAGCGGCGGGCGGAGCACGTCGAGTACGGCGCGCGCCGCCGCCATGGACCCGATGTCTGAGTCGACCGTGTTGGAGACGCCGTCGCAGACGACCAGCACCACGCGCGGACCTTCGACCGCCAGCGCCATCGCGTCCTCGTTGCGCGTGTGGCGGATGCCGCGGTCGCAGATGCCCGCGACCCAGTCGGCCGGCCGCTCCTCGAAGTGGTCCCGGGCGCTGGGCGCCTTGGTGCCGCACTGCGTGCAATAGCCGTCCTCGCCGACCACCCCGCCGCACTCGAGACAGGGCGCCCGGTCCTCGGTCTTGGCGGTCTCGGTGGTGCGGTCACCGGGTCGGGAGGTCAGGGCGCTGATGGGGCTGACGTCGTCGAGCGGGTTCTTCTCGTCGGGCTCGGTGGCGAGCACCGGCGGGGTCCCGACACCGCTCGCTGCGCTCGCGGGCTCGACCACCGCAGCGCCGCACTGCTCACAGAAGGCGGCCCCGGGGTCGAGCAACGCGCCGCAGTGCGGGCACTTCTGGGGAGCCTCCGTCACGTGAGCGTCCAGTTCCGCACGGCGTTGGCGCGCCCGACCATCAGCACCTGGGTGTCGCGGTCCTGGGCCTCGCGCGCCAGCACCCGATAGCTGGCCTCCAGCCCGTCCCGCAACGAGGGCTCCTTGGCCTCGAAGCTGCCGATCCGCACGGTTCCCGGTCCCTTCCTGGTGACGACCTCGAGCGCCTTCCCGAGGATCTTCGTGGTGAGCCTGGCGCGTTGGTACGGCTCCAGGCTCGCACCTTCGACGCTGCTCATCGCGGCGCTGAGCCGCGTCAGGTCGTCGCCGGAGCCGCGGAGCAGCACCTCGGCGCGCAGCTCGCGCGACTCGCCGTACCCGCGGCTGGTGGGCGGGACCAGGTCGAGCGCGGTCACGGCGCCGTCGGTGTCCCCGGCGGCCGCGCGGATGCGGGCCACGCCGAACGCCGAGGGGGCGACGTACGCCGCGTCGGTCTCGGCGCAGGTCGTGTAGAAGCCCTCCGCGACATCGCGCCGGCCGCCCTTCTCACAGGCGAGCGCGAGCGCCAGCTTGGGAGCCAGCTCGCCCGGCACCTGGTGGTAGACCGCGTTGAACGACGACGCGGCGTCGTCCCACTTCTCCTGCTGGAGCGCGGCCAGGCCGGAGACCCACAGCGCCCGCCACTCCCAGGGGTCGGCCTGCAGCAGGAGCCCGGACTCGCGCACGGCGAGGTCGGGCTTCTCGGCCTCGAGGGCGGCCCGGGCGCGCCACAGGCGCACCTCGGCGGTCTCCTCCGGAGCCTTCTCGAGCTGTTCGAGGCGGCGGCCGGCCGTCACCGGCGCCAGGCTGCTGAGCCAGGCGTGCTGGGCGTCGGAGGTGTCGGGGCGCAAGGCCGGCAGCTGCGGCCAGTCGAGCTCGACCGTGGTGACGGCCGGCGTCTCGAAGAGCTGCGAGGCGGCGGAGGTGAGCGCCGTACCTGCCCGCTTCTTGGCCACCACCTCGCGCAGCACGCCGAGCACCTGGACGCGCAGCTCGTCGGCGGACTGGAAGCGGTCGGCGGGGTCGGTCGCGCAGCACTTGGACACCAGGGCATAGAGCGAGTCGTGCTCGCGGAACAGCGGCGTGGTCTCGGGCTCCGGGAGCGAGGAGAGGTACGTCGACTGGTAGCCCTTGAACTCCATGCACAGCACGACCAGCGTGCGGCCGATCGTGTAGATGTCGGAGGCCACGCTCGGTCCCAGCGTCGCGACCTCCGGAGCCTGGTAGCCGACCGTGCCGTAGATCGCGGACTCCTGGTCGTCGACGTGACGCACGCCGCCGAGGTCGATCAGCTTCAGGGCGTCGCCGACCTGGATCAGGTTGTCGGGCTTGAAGTCGCAGTAGATGAGGCCGAGGTCGTGGAGGTACTGGAAGGCGGGAAGGATCTCCAGGATGAAGGCCAGCGCCTGGTCGACGGGCAGCGGGTCGTAGGCCCCACCGTTCGCCCGCATCCGCTCCTTGAGGAGCTGCTTGAGGGAGGTGCCGCCGACGTACTCCATCACGATGTAGCCGGCGTCGTCGTGGGTGACGAAGTTGTAGATCTCCACGATGAGCGGGTGCTCGACCTGAGCGAGGAAGCGCTGCTCGGCGATCGCCGCCGCGAGCGCGTCCGGCGTCGCCGGAGTTCAGCAGGCCCTTGAGGACGACCCATCGGTCGGAGACGTTCTTGTCGCGGGCGAGGTAGATCCAGCCGAGGCCGCCGTGGGCGAGGCAGCCGGCGACTTCGTACTGCCCGGCGACCAGGTCGCCGGCGTGCAGCTTCGGCGTGAACGAGAAGGCCTGGCCGCAGGTCGGGCAGAAGCCCTCGGCGCGGCCGGGGCGGCCGTCCTTGCTGCGGCCGACCGGATTGCCGCACTTGGCGCAGGTGCGCTTGTCCTCCGTCACCTCCGGGTTCTTCATCACGACCTTGGCCGCGTCGACGAGCGGCACGGGCGGGATCGTCGTCAGGCCGGCACCGAGGCGTGCCGAGCGCAGCCGCTGGGAACCCGACCGCACCCGGTGCGTGGCCGCCGACCCCGCTGCGCGCTGCGAGCCGATGGCCGCCGACTCCAGCCGGAAGGAGCCCGACGCGGCGGTTGCGCCGTCACCGATCGGCGTCTCGACGACGGTGGCCGCACCGGCCGGCGTACCGCAGACGTCGCAGTAGCCGTCCACGATCGTGCCGGTGCAGCCCGGCTGCTGGCACTTCGAGCCGTCAGCGGATCCGCTGGTCGAGGAAGGCGCGCTAGCGCCTGTCACGAGACCCGGTGACGATGCGGAGGCGGCTGCCGTCCGTTGGCAGGCGCCATCCCGCAGACGTCGCAGTACCCGTCGACGATGGTCCCGGTGCATCCGGGTTGCTGGCACTTCATGCGCGTTGTCCCTTCCCAGCGGTGGAGCGGGCGCCGGCCCAGGTCACCCAGGCGTCGTAGGCGTCGACCAACGACGCCGCGACGGCGACCGGGCACGGACGGCGGCTGAGCACCTCGCGCGCGGTCGCCTCGGCCCCAGCGAGGTCGCGCTCGCTGGCGAGCCCCTGGGCCGAGGCCTTCAGGGTGAGGGCGTCGAGCCGCGACGTGAGGTCGTCGTGCGCGCCGAGCGCGGCGGCGTACGACGCGTGGGCGAGGTTCATGGCGTCGGCGACACGCCCCAGCCGGGTGCGGTACGACGCGAGCTCGGCCGGCGAGTCCGGCACCGGGCCCAGGGCCTCGACATCGGGGACGGCGTACTTGGGAGCGGGGTCGACGGCCTCGACGCACCGCTGGGCGAGCTGCTCGAGTGCGGCGCACCGGGCCACCAGGTCGTCGCGGAGCTCGGCCGCGGCCGCGGCTCGGTCGCGGGTGTCTCGACGCTCGGCGCCGCCGACGATCAGGTCGCGCTCGAAGCGCGCGGTGTCGTTCTCGAGTGGCCCGAGCAGGCCGCCGACGTCGCCGCCGCGCTGGAGCCGCTCGGTGACGTCCTTGATGCGCGTGGCCAGCTCGTCCCAGGTCTGCTGCGCGCGGGCGCGACCGGCGTCGGGCTCGAGGGCGACCTGGTCGCGGAGCCGTTCGAGGGAGGCGCGCAGGTCCTTGACGCGGGCGGCGTTCTCGTCGGCGGCCGGGTCGAGGGAGAGCCGCTGGCGGAGCTGGCCGGCCAGGGCGTCGGAGAGCCGGCAGGCCTCCGGCAGCGACACGGCAAGGGCGCCGGCGCTGCCAGAGGTGGCCTTCGCCAGCGCAGCCGGGTCGAGGGTGGCGTCGAGCCGGCCCCAGATGAGGGTGGCCAGCCGCTCGCGGTCGGCTCCCAGCACCCGCCCGCCGTCCCAGACGGCCAGCAGCAGCTGCTGGCGGTCGGAGACGGCCTTCCACAGCGCCATCGACAGCGTCATGTCGCCGGTGAGCTCGGCCTTGCGGGGCGACGCGAGCGCGGCGGCGTCGAGCTCGTCGAGCTCGTCCTTGCGGTACCGCACCCACGAGTCGAGCCCGGCGAGGTAGGTCTGCATCGCCATCACCTCGACCGGCTCCCCCAGCCGCCCGGGTGCGTCCGGCGCGTGCACGGGACTCATGTCACGACCCCCACCCCGGACGTCGAGTGGTGGTCATGGTGTCCGGCCGTACTGGGGCTGGGGTTGGCCGGGGGACTTGCCGAGGGTGGGCTGGAGCCACCTCGCGTAGCCGGCGTCCCAGGAACCGTCGGCGTGCATCTTCTCGAGCACCCCGTTGACGAAGCGGACCATGTCCACCTGGTCGGCCGGGATGCCGATGCCGTAGGGCTCCTCGGTGAACGCGTCCTCGTCGAGCACGACGGCGTACGGGTCCTGCGAGGCGAGCCCGGCGAGGACGGTGTCGTCGCCGGTGATGGCGTCGACCTGCCCCTCCTGGAGGAGCACGAGGCAGCCGGTGTGGTTGTCGGAGCCGACCGGGATCGCGTCGGGCGCCAGGCGGATCAGGTTGTCCATGCTGGAGGTACCGAGCGGCGCGCACACGCGGTGCCCGGCGAGGGAGGCCAGGTCGGTGATGTCGGAGCCCTTGCGCACCAGGATCTTCTGGCCCGCCAGGTAGTACTCGGCCGAGAACGCGATCTGCTTCCAGCGGTCGCACGTGATCGTCATGTTGCGGGCCACCATGTCGACCTCGTGGTTCTGCAGCACCGGGATCCGGTCGGCCGCGGTGATCACGCGCAGCTGGTACCGGGTCTCGTCGCCGAAGATCGCCTTCGCGACCTGCTTGACGAGGTCGATGTCGAACCCCTCGACCGCGCCCGTGACTGGGTTGCGAGCGCCCAGCAGGTACGTGTCGGCCGAGACGCCGGCGATCAGGCGGCCGCGCTGGCGGATCGTGGCCATCGTCGAGTCGCCCGGGATGGCGAGGGGGTCGCCGGGGCTCGGGGCGTAGGACTGGAGGCGGTTGGTGCAGTCCTGCGCCGCCGGCGCCGCGCCGCCGGTGACCTCGGGGGGCGCAGGCGGGGCGGGAACGGGCGTGTCGGCGACGCCGCACGCAGCCAGGCCGAGGACGACGCCGAGAAGGACGACGGCTACGGGCGAGAGGCGATTCAAGCCTCGTGGGGCGATCACGCGTACTCCTTGAGGCGCTGGTTGACGCCCACCGCGGAGAACCCGGCGGCCGCCAGTCCCGCGAGGAGCGCGAGTGCTGCCAGGACCAGGAGCACCGAGTTCCCGTTGTCGAGGGTGTCGGTGGTCAGGGTGCCCTCCCTGGTCACGGCGTCCTGGATCTGGGCGTCGAAGTCCGCGAAGGTCTCCGACGAGGACCCGGGGTCGGTGCTGGTCGCCGCGGCCACCGCCTCGTCCCAGCGTCCGTTGGTGTCGAGGTCGACGATGTCCTGGTGCTGCGACTCGTACGTCGCCCACGTGCCCTGCAGCCCCGACAGGGTGGCCTCGAGCAGCGCGTTGTCGACGACCGCGGACGCGGCCGCCCAGGCGTCCTCGAACGACTGGCCGGAGCCGCGGGCGATCAGCCGCAGGCTCTCGTTGGCCTTGGCGTCGTTGGCCGCCGTACGGGCCGTGGCGCCGTCGACGACGGTCTCGAAGGAGCCGTCGGTGAGCTCGTCGTTCTGGTTCTGCTGGCCGTTGGTGACGAACGCCGCCACCACTCCCAGGGCGCCGACCGCGACCACGGCCAGCACCAGCCCGGTGTTGAAGCGACGCCGGAAGCTACGGGCGATCCAGCGGTTGGCGAGGTACAGCACGGCGACGCACAGCAGGGCCGGCAGCAGCACGTACCACGGGTGGTGCGAGCCCATCGAGTCACGAGCGCGGTCGGAGTTGGCCAGCACCAGCTGGTCGACGATCGGCAGGGCCGTGGACCGGAGCTCGGCGCTCGCCTTCCGGAGGTACGCGCCCCCGACCGGGAGCCCCTGCCGGTTGTTCGCCCGGGCCAGATCCATGTCGCCGGCGTAGTCGAGGACGGTGCTGCTCAGGGCGTTCAGCGCCGCACGGTCGGCCGGCTGGGCCTGGGCGGCGTCGGTGATCGAGCGCACCGTCTCGTGGATGGCGTCGTCGTACGCCGCCCGCTGCTCGGCCGGTTCGAGGCCACCGATGAGGAACGCGTTGGTCGCGAGCGCGTCGGCACGCAGCAGGCTGGTCTTGATGCCCTGCACGCGGATCAGCTGCTCGGTGTCGGCAGCCGCCGTCCGGTTCGCCTGCCAGGAGAGCGTGAGCTGGAGCGCCGTCAGCGCGCCGAACACCAGGCAGACGGCGACCGCGACCAGCCGGAGCCGGTTGAGGGTGACGGGGATCCTGGAGGCGTGGCGTCGGGCGGCGTCGTCCTCGCGGCCCGAGCCGAGCGTGTTCCCGCGGCCCGGACGCGCGGGCTGTGGCGCAGGCGCGGGCGTACCGACCACCGCCTCGGTCGGCTGGGGTGACGGGGTGGGTGCGGGCGCCCCCTGGGTGGCCTGGCTCACGGGATGGCCTCCTCGGCGGGCGGGTCGGCGGGCGGGTCGGCGGGCGGGTCGGCGGGTGGTTGCGGCTGCGGCGGCACGGGCGTGTCCGCGTCGATCACCAGCGGCCCCTCGGTCGGCCCGCTGAGCGCCTCCTCGACCGTGTCGTCGACCGAGACGTAGACGAGATCCTCCGGCATCAGCGTCCGGAGCTGCTCGACGGTCGGCTCGTCGACGTCACGCAGCCGCCAGGCGTGCTGGCCGATGGCCGCCTCGAGCACGTTCCGCGCGTACCTCCCGTTGCCGAACGTCGGCCCGCGCCTGATGTCGCGCAGCATCTCGCGGAACCGCTTCTCCACGTCGTCGGTGACGTCGTAGTCGGCGCCCTCGGCGAGCACGCGGAAGATGCCCACGAGCTCGTCGTCGGTGTAGTCGGCGAACTCGATGGTGGTGCGGAACCTGCTGGCGAGGCCCGGGTTCTGGGCGATGAAGAAGGCCATCGGGGCGGGGTACCCGGCCACGATCACGACCAGGTCGTGGCGCCGGTCCTCCATCTCCTTGACGAGGGTGTCGACGGCCTCGACGCCGTACTGGTCGCCGGCCAGCGCGTAGGCCTCGTCGATGAACAGCACACCACCCACCGCCGACTTCACCACGTCGGCGGTCTTCATGGCGGTCTGGCCGAGGTACCCCGCGACCAGCTCGGAGCGGTCCACCTCGACCAGCTGGCCCTTGGTCAGCAGCCCGAGCGCGCGGTAGATGCCGGCGACCAGTCGCGCCACCGTGGTCTTGCCGGTGCCGGGGTTGCCGACGAACACCAGGTGCCGGGTGATGGTCGGTACCTTCAGGCCTGCGGTCTCGCGCTTGGCCTCGATCCGGAGCACCGCGACCTGGCGGTGGATCTCCCCCTTGACCGCCTCGAGCCCGACCAGCGCGTCGAGCTCGGCAAGCAGCTCCTCGAGCGTCTTCGGCGGCGGCTCTGGCTCCTTCTGCTCGGCGGGTTCGGCGGCCTTGTCGGGCTCGTCGGGCGACGCCGCCTCGGTGGGCTGGTCGGAGCGGTCGGTGACGGCCGTGGTCCCGTCCTGGGTCAGCGGAGGCTGCACCGGGTCGTGGGGGCTGCCGAGGTCGAGCCCGCTGGTCATCTTCGTGAGCGCGTTGCGCACGGCGTTCAGCTGCTCGGTGACGGCGCGGCCGGACTCGGCGGCGATCCGCAGCATCTCGTCCTCGGTGAGCCGCTGACCGGGTTCGCTGGGCAGCGGTGGGGTGAGCGGGTCACCGGACGGGGACGACGGTGCCGGACGTACGGCGCCCAGCTGGGCCGCTGCCGCGGTCGAGGCGTTGCCCATCACCCGGGGCGTCGGCGTACCCAGCATCGCGGCGGCGGTGCAGACCTCGCTGAGCGCGGTCGCGTAGGCCAGCGCCTCGGGGTGCCGGGCCAGCGCCAGGCCGGCGAGAGTGGGCGTGGGTCCCGCGCGGAACCGCCGGCCTCGGGACGCCGCGTCGAAGAACTCCTCGACGCTCCGGTCGCCACCGGTCTGCGCCGACCAGTCCTGCCACGCGCCGGTCGCGGGCTCGGCCACGGTCGCCGCGATCGCCTCGCCCTCGGCACGTGCGACGTCGGGGTCGACGCCGGCCGCCGAGGCAGCCTCGCCGAGCGCCGCAAGAGCCGCGGCCAGGTTCTCAGGCATCCATCACTCCAGGTCGAGGGACGAGCGGGGCGGCGCCTGCTCGGGGGTCGGCGGTGCGGGCACGTCGGTGCTCGCGTCGAGCGTGCCGCCCATGGAGGACCGCCCGAACTTCGCCTCCAGGAAGCGGCCGTGCGCGATCAGCGCCTGGGCGTCGGCCCGGTTCGCGGCGTCGAGCATCTTGTCCATGGTCGAGGCGAGGAGCTCGAGCTGGTCGATGAGGATCATCAGCGCGGTCTTGCCGCCCTCGATGGGCCGGCTGTTGGCCCAGTCGCGCGGCAGGCGGAGGTAGCCGCCGACGGCCTCCGGCAGGTAGTCGGTGGCCGTGGCGACCACGGCATACGCGTCGGCGCTCCCCCAGCCCAGCTGCGGCAGCTTCGGCAAGGTCTCCCGGATCGTGCGGTCCACGCGCACCACCCGCGAGCGGACGACCGCGGGCGCCGTACCGTCGGCCAGCATCGCCTCCACCCGGGCCAGCGAGGCGAGGATGTCGGCCTCCGTCGGGGCGGCAGGCACCGTCGACGGTTCGGGCGGCTTGCGTCGCGACCGCCCGGTCAACCAGGCCCAGAAACCCACGGACGACCCTCTCGTGGTCCTGTCTCAGTGACCGAAGTTGTCGATGTCGAGCTGGCCCCCCGCGAGCCTCTGGTCCTGCGACTGCACGCGGGCGACGTACTCCTTGGACTTCTCGACCTCGTTCTCCAGAACTCCGATGGTGGTGGCCATCGTGTCGAGCGCCTTCACCTTGAACTCGTCGATGGAGTCCATCGTCGCGTAGATGTTGGCGAACGCCGCCTGGAGCTGCTCGATCCCGATCGATGACGAGGCCGCCTGCTCCTGGATCGCCGCGGAGTTGTCCTTGAGCATCTCCGAGGTGCGCTGGATCATCCCGGACGTCGTGGTGTTCAGCGCTGCGATCTGGTCGAGCACGAGCTTCTGGTTGCCGAGGGCCTGGGCGACGATGACGGCCGTCCGCAGCGCGGAGATCGTCGTCGTCGAGGCACGGTCGACGCCCTTGATGAGCTCGACGTTGTTCTTGATGATGATGTCGATCGCGAGGTAGCTCTGGATCGACACCGCCAGCTGCGTCAGCAGGTCCTGGTGCTTCTGCCGGACGTAGAAGAGGACGTCCTGGTTGAGCGCCTTCGCGGTGTCGGGGTCGCTGACCTGGAGCTCCGCGATCTTCGCCGACAGCTTCGCGTCGAGCCGCTCGGCGATGTAGACGTACTGGTTGAGGCGGCCCATCGCGGCCCAGAGGTTGGTCTTCTCCATGTTGAGCGCGACGTTGTCGCGCTGGAGCTCGTCCTGGCCGTTGCGCAGGCTGTGCAGGATGCCGTTGAGCTGGCTCTGCGCCGACTGGTAGCGGCGGAAGTAGTCGACCACCTTGTCGCCCAGCGGGATGATCCCGAGCCACTTGCGGGTGCCGGTGAGGTGGCTGGGGTCGAGGTCCTCGACCGTACGACGCAGCTCCAGCAGGGTCTTCCCGACCTCGGACCCCTCCGACAGGCCGCCCTTCTTCAGCGCCTGGACCGGCCGCTCGAGCAGCCGGTTGCTCGTCTCGGCGGCCTTGCGGATGTCGGCGTCGCCCATGGTGCGGACGTTCTCGGCCTGGGCGGAGAACTCCGGGCTCGCGGGCTGCGCCGTGGCCAGCGCGGTCATGTACTCGTCGACCTTGGCGTCGAGCACCGGGATGGCCTCCTGCGAGACCGCCGGCGCCATCTTCGGCGCAGCGGTCTCCTGGACGGCGGCGGGCGCGTCCGGGGCGACCAGGGTGAGCGCCTGGTCCGGCGGCTCCAGCGGCTGCACCGCCGCGGCGGTGGCAGGGGCGGGGTCGTTGGTCGTCATGCGAAGTCCTCCGTGTGCGTCCCCCGCCGGCTGGCCGGGTCCTCGCAGTGATCCTAGGGCGCGGGGCCTCGCCGGGAGCAGGATCGGACCGGCGGTGCGCCAGCCACCTTCGACGCCCACCAGACAGGTGGCAGGCTCACCGCTCGACGCGGTGGCTCGTCGACAGCAGACTGGTGGCCCCACGCCTGAGGGGGAGGGTCACGATGGGCTGGAAGGACCTGGCCAAGCTCGGCAAGGACTTCGTCGAGGCCAAGAAGGACGAGCTGCTCACCAGCGACGCGGACAAGAAGGCCGAGGCGCGGGCGAGGGCGGACGCGGCCAAGGACGGGGTCACCGGCGAGGTCGGGACGTCGTTCCTGGAGAACGTGCTCCCGCCGGACCTCGCCAAGCACGTGACGGCGGCGCGCCCGGAGAACGTCGCCGCGCGGGAGGCCGAGAAGGCAGTCGCGCAGGAGGCCCAGCGCCGAGTCGACCTCGCCGGCCGGGCCACCGCCCAGCTCCAGCTGACGATCAGCGGCGAGGAGCAGGGCACGGTCTCGGTCGCGCTGCCCATGGAGCGCACCGCCGACGACCCGGACCCCGCCCCCGACCCGGACTACCCGGACGATCCGCCGGCGATGCCGTGGCTCAAGGTCGTGCTGGAGGCCGCGGATCCGGTGCCGGTCGGGTCGACCACGTTGTTCGCGCTGTCGCTGGCCGTGCCCGACTTCCGGGGGGCGGCGGGTCACTACGACATCCACGACCTCTACGAACGGGGCCAGAGCGGTCAGCTGGAGGCGTGGGACCCCTTCGACCTGTACCTCAGCCCGGACGCCGAGGCGGGTGACACGCAGTGGTACTGGGACGGCACCGGGCCGGCAACCATCGACGTCGCCGACGGGTCGGTCTCCTTCGACCTGCCGATGCAGTCGGCGGTCAGCACGATCCGGGCGACCGGCTCGGTCACCTGGAAGCCCTGAGGGACGGAGTCGGCTCGTCTCGTTCTCCGGGCCGCCCACACCCCCGGGGCCGGGGCGGCCTGTCCTTGACGGGACCGAACTAAACCGGTTTAGTAAAACGCATGGCAGCGGCCCGGCGTCCCACGATCGCGGACGTCGCGCGCGCCGCCGGGGTGTCCCGGGGCGCGGTCTCGTTCGCCCTCAACGACCGCCCCGGCGTCGCCGACGCCACCCGCGACCGCATCCGGGCCGCCGCGGCCGAGCTCGGGTTCACCCCCAGCCACCGGGCGCGGGCACTGTCGTCCTCGCGGGCCCTTGCGGTCGGTCTGGTGATCGCCCGAGACCCCGAGACGCTCAGTGCCGACCCGTTCTTCCCGGCCTTCATCGCCGGCATCGAGAAGACCCTCGCCGAGCGCGGCCAGGCCCTCTTGCTGCAGGTGGTCCCCGACCAGGAGTCCGAGCGCCGCAGCTACGAGACCCTTGCCGCCAGCAGCCGGGTCGACGGCGTGTTCCTCACCGACCTGCGGGTCGACGACCCCCGGCCGGACCTGCTCGAGTCGCTCGACCTCCCGACGGTCGTGATCGCCCCCGCACCCATCGCGTGCCGCTGGCCCGTGGTCGCCGTGGACGACCGTCCCGGCATCTCGGCCGCCGTCGAGCACCTGGTCGCGCAGGGCCACCGGCGGATCGCCCATGTCGCAGGCCCCGTCGAGTTCGTCCACTCGCGCTCCCGGCAGGCCGCCTGGGCCGAGACCCTGGCGGCAGCGGGGCTCGAGGAGTCGCCCTGTATCTGGTCCGACTTCTCGCCCTCCGGAGGCGCCCGCGCCACCCGGGAGCTCCTCGACCTCGCCGAGCCACCGACCGCGATCGTCTTCGCCAACGACCTGATGGCGATCGCCGGTGCGGCCGCGGCCCAGGAGCGCGGTCTGCACGTCCCGGACGACCTCTCGATCACCGGGTTCGACGACACCGCGATCTCCGGGTACCTGCGGCCTCCGCTGACGACGGTGCGCACCGACGCGGTCGCCTGGGGGAGCGCAGCCGCCGACTGCCTGCTGCGACTCGTCGACGGCGACACCTGTCCCGACGTACTCCTCCCCCCACCCGACCTCGTCCTGCGCGCCTCCACCGCACCACCCGGCCCCACAAGAGAAACGGATCCCGCATGAACATCAAGAAGACCACGACGCTCGGCATCAGCCTGGTGTTCGTCCTGGGCGCCGCGGCCTGCGGCGGCGACGACGACGGAGGCGGAGGCGGCTCGGAAGCCACCACCGCCAAGGGGCCCATCAAGATCTGGCTCTCGAACAACCCCGAGGAGATCGCCTGGGGCGAGAAGATGGTGGACGCCTGGAACGCCGATCACCCCGACGAGAAGGTCTCCGCGCAGGAGATCCCGGCCGGCAAGTCGTCCGAAGAGGTGATCGGCGCCGCGATCACCGCCGGCAACGCGCCCTGCCTGGTGTTCAACACCTCGCCCGCGGCCGTGCCCCAGTTCCAGAAGCAGGGTGGGCTGGTCGCCCTGGACAGCTTCCCCGACGGCAAGGAGTACATCGAGTCGCGGACGGGCGACGCCGCCGAGCAGTACCAGTCGCCGGACGGGCAGTACTACCAGCTCCCGTGGAAGGCCAACCCGGTGATGATCTTCTACAACAAGGACCTGATGAAGAAGGCCGGGGTCGACCCCGAGAACCCGCCGCTGGCGACATACGACGAGTTCCTCGACACCAGCGACAAGATCGTGTCGAGCGGCGCCGCCGAGGCCGCGATCTGGCCGTCTCCCGCTTCGGAGTTCTTCCAGTCCTGGTTCGACTTCTACCCCCTGTACGCCGCGGAGACCGGCGGCACACAGCTCGTCGAGGACGGCAAGGCGACGTTCAACTCGACCGAGGGCCAGGCGGTCGCGGACTTCTGGAAGACGATGTACGACAAGGGGTACTCCCAGAAGGAGGCCTACAACGGCGACTCCTTCGGCGAGGGCAAGGCCGCCATGTCGATCGTCGGTCCCTGGGCCATCGCGGTCTACGGCAAGGACATCAACTGGGGCGTGGCCCCGGTCCCGACCTCCGGGGGCACGTCACCCGAGGACACCTACACGTTCTCCGACGCCAAGAACGTCGCCATCTACTCCGCGTGCAAGGCGCAGGGAACGGCCTGGGAGGTCCTGAAGTTCGCCACCAGCGAGGAGCAGGACGGGTCGCTGCTGGAGGAGACCGGCCAGATGCCGATGAGGGCGGACGTCGCGTCGGTGTACCCCGACTACTTCAAGGCCAACCCGGACTACCAGACCTTCGCGGACCAGGCGGCCCGGACGGTCGAGGTGCCCAACGTGACCAACAGCATCGAGATCTGGCAGACCTTCCGTGACAGCTACTCGAAGGCCGTCATCTTCGGCGAGACCGACGTGGCCGACGCCCTCGCGGAGGCCGCCGACGAGGTGGACGGCCTCGCCGGCCAGAGCTGACGCGGGTTCTCTCGTGACCACCACAACCACGCACCGTGCTGCCCCCTCCGGCGACGCACCGCCGGAGGGGCGCCGCTCGGCGCTCTCGAAAGTGCTGGGGCGTCAGCCCCTCGGGATCGCCTTCGCGGCGCCGTACGCCGTGTTCCTGGCCCTGATCTTCGCCTACCCGGTGGGGCTCGCGGTCTGGATCAGCTTCCACGACTACTTCTTCACCGCGCCGGGAGTGGCGGTCGACCGCCCGTTCGTCGGCCTCGACAACTACACGGCTGCTCTCGGCGACTCCGAGGTGCACCAGGCGTTCCGGAACGTCGCCGTCTTCCTGGTGATCAACGTGCCGTTGACGGTGGTCCTGTCTCTCCTGCTGGCCACGGCGCTCAACAGCGCCATCCGGGGACGGGTGTTCTTCCGGGTGTCCTACTTCGTGCCCTACATCTCGGCCAGCGTCGCGGTGGTCGCGGTGTGGCTGTTCCTCTTCAGCAACGGCGGCTTCGTCAACCAGCTGCTCGGCCCGCTGGCGCCGGACCCGTCGTGGCTGATCAACAAGACACTCGCCATGCCGCTCATCGCCGTGTTCGTCACGTGGAAGCAGCTGGGCTTCTTCATCCTGCTGTACCTCGCCGCGCTGCAGAACGTGGGCAAGGAGCTCTACGAGTCGGCGGCCATGGACGGCGCGGGCAAGTTCGGGTCGTTCATGAACATCACGGTCCCCGGCGTCCGCGCGGCGACCACGCTCGTGGTGATCCTGTCGGTCATCACCGGCGCCAACCTGTTCACCGAGCCCTACCTGTTGACCAACGGTGGCGGACCCAACGGCGCCTCGGCCTCGCCGGTCCTGCTCATGTACCAGCGCGGGATCGAGCAGGGGAACCCCGACACCGCCGCCGCGATCGGCGTGCTCCTGATGATCGGCGTCCTGATCATCGCCTTCGTCAACAAGCGCCTCCTGGAAAGGGACTGAGATGGCACAGGTCACCTCGGACGAACGGACCGTTCGGGAGTCGTCGCCGGCAGCCGAGGCCCCGCAGGAGAAGCGGTCACGCAGCTGGCCGCGCACCCTCCTGCTCGCCCTCGGGGCCCTGCTCTTCCTGTTCCCCTTCTACTACATGCTCATCGCCTCGCTCCAGGTCAAGCCGGACACGTCGCTGGCCGGCGCGTTCCCGACCGGCGGCTTCACCCTCGACAACTACCGCGACATCAACGGACGCGTGAACCTCGGCCGGTCGCTGGTCAACTCCGGCATCTTCACCGGCGCCGTGATCCTGTGCACGGTCGTGTTCGGCGTGCTCACGGGCTACGCACTGGCCCGGCTGCACTGGCGAGGTCGTGGCGCGCTGTTCGCGGTGATGCTGCTGGTGCAGGTCATCCCGTTCCAGCTGCTCATGATCCCGCTCTACGTGATGATCGTGCGGAGCTACGGCCTGGCCGACTCCTACCTCGGGATGATCGCGCCGTTCGCGATCAACTCCACCGCGGTCTTCATCTTCCGGCAGTTCTTCCTGCAGCTGCCCGAGGACCTCTTCTCGGCGGCGCGCATCGACGGCGCGGGCGAGCTGCGGATCCTGTGGTCCATCGCCCTACCGCTGGTCAGACCTGCGCTGCTCACCGCCGTCCTCCTCACCTTCATCGGCCCGTGGAACGAGTTCCTCTGGCCGTTCCTCATCACCAAGGA
Source organism: uncultured Actinomycetota bacterium (assembly GCA_963728555.1). Taxonomy (GTDB): domain Bacteria; phylum Actinomycetota; class Actinomycetes; order Propionibacteriales; family Nocardioidaceae; genus Nocardioides. The sequence continues at coordinate 336,540 of CAVSKP010000004.1, read as the reverse complement.
CGCCGACCTGCAGCCGCTCGCGGTGTCGCTGGCCAACTACATCAGCAGTGTCGCGGGACGTGCGGCCAACCCGTACGGCGCGATCCTCGCCGGCGCCTGCGTGCTGGCCGCGCCGGCCGTCGCGCTCTTCATCGTGTTCCAGAAGCACTTCACCGCGTCCGACATCGGGTCGGGCGTCAAGGGATGAGCGACACATCCACGGGCGTTCCCTACACGATGACCCGGCTCGGCGTCGTGATGACGCCCGATCCCGGCGACCCGTTCGAGGCCATGGGAGTGCTCAACCCGGCCAGCGGCCGCGCCGCCGACGGCCGTCTCTACCTGCTGCCCCGCCTCGTCGAGGCGGGCAACATCTCGCGGGTCGGCCTGGCCGAGGTCGAGCTGCGCGACGGCGTGCCCGTGGGCGTCCGGCGACGCGGCGTCGTCCTCGCTCCCGACGAAGGCTGGGAGCGGGGAGCCAACAACGCCGGTGTCGAGGACCCGCGCACCACCTGGGTGCCGAGCCTCGGACGGCACCTGATGACGTACGTCGCCTTCGGGCCGCTCGGTCCGCGCCTGGCGCTCGCCGTCTCCGAGGACCTCGAGCATTGGGAACGCCTCGGTCCCGTCCAGTTCGGCTACCAACCCGATCTCGACACCGACCTGTGCATGTTCCCCAACAAGGACGCGGTCTTCTTCCCCGAGGTCGTGCCAGACCCCGACGGCCGGCCGTCGTACGCGATGCTGCACCGGCCGATGTGGGACCTCGGCTGGTTCCGCGAGGGCGAGACCGTGCACCTGCCCGCCGGCGTCACGGACGAACGGCCCGGCATCTGGATCTCGTACGTCGCGGCGGAGCTCGCCGAGGCCGACATCCGTGCCCTTGCGCGACCCCGGGACCACCGCTGCGTCGCGCTGTCCGAGTACCCCTACGAGGAGCTGAAGATCGGTGCCGGGCCACCTCCGGTGCGCGTCGACGAGGGCTGGCTGCTCATCCACCACGGCGTCTCCGGCGAGCAGCCGGTCGGCTTCGACCCGACGACGCAGAAGGTCGAGTACGCCGCGGGGGCGATGCTGCTCGACGCCGACGACCCGTCCAGGGTGCTGGCGCGAACCGCCGAGCCCATCCTCAGGCCGGAGACTGCCGACGAGCGCGACGGCACCGTGCCGAACGTCGTGTTCCCGACCGCGATCGAGGAGATCGACGGGGTGAAGTACGTCTTCTACGGCATGGCCGACGCGAAGATCGGGGTCGCGCGGCTCGACCGGACACCGTGATGGATGCGCTCGGCGTCGGCGTGGTCGGTGCTGGTGGGTTTGCGAGGTTCCTGGCCGGCGCGGTCGCGGACCTCCCCGACGTACACGTGGTGGCGGTCGCGGACAGCGACCCCTCGCGGGCCGCCGACCTGGCGACCGTCGTCGGCGCCCGTGCCGTCACTCGGTGGGAGGACCTGTTGGTCGACCCCGAGGTCGCCGTCGTGGCGATCATGACCCCGCCGTCCAGCCACGCCACGATCGCCCGCGCGGCCCTCGAGGCGGGTCGGCACGTCTGGTGCGAGAAGCCGCTGGCCACCGACGCGACCGCGGCCTCCGACGTCCTGGCGGCCACCGAGCGTTCGGGCAAGGTGCTGGTCGTCGACCACGTCCTGCGCTACAACCCCTTGCTGCGGGCACTGATCCGGCTGCAGGGCACGCTGCTCGGGCCGTTGCAGCGCTTCGCGTTCGAGAACGACGCGAGCGACGAGGACCTCGAAGCCGACCACTGGTTCTGGCAGGAAGGCACGAGCGGGGGCATCTTCGTCGAGCACGGGGTCCACTTCTTCGACGCGGCCCACCTGCTGGCCGGCACTCTGCCGGAGACGGTGCAGGCGATGTCCGCATCGCGTGAGGACGGGACCGTCGACCTGGTCAGCGCCACCACCCGGCACCCGGGCGGTCTGCTCGCCGGCTTCGCACACGGGTTCACGCACGCGCACCGGTGCGAACGCCAGCTGATGCGGCTCGACCACGGAACCGCCGAGGTACGCGTCGACGGCTGGATCCCCGTGCGGGCCGTCCTCGACGGGTGGACCGACGACGCCGGGGCCGACCTCGCGGACGAGCTTCCACAGCGGGCCGCCGAGCTCTTCGCGGTCGATGGCTACCGTCTCGGCAGCGACGCAGCGATCTCGGTCGAGGTGCGGCGTGATGCCGGTCCGGCCACCGCGATGGGTCGAGGACGCACCCACGTCGTGCCGCACCACGTCCGCGCCGAGCTGACCCTGGGCGGGGCCGCAGCCAAGCAGCGGGTCTACGCCGAGAGCGTCCGCGCTGCCGTCGCCGACCTCGTCCGGTGCGTCGAGTCCGGAGCGGCACCCGTGTCCGGCGCGCGCGAGGGCTGGGCCGCCGTCGTGGTCGCCGACGCCGCTCGCCGGGCGGCCGCGGAAGGCAGGACCGTGGATCTGGACCCCTGGCCGTCGACCACCGACCGGCTGGAGAGGACGGCATGACCGACCAGCCCGGCCCCCGCCGCTCCGTCCGCGTGGACAAGCCGTGGGGGCACGAGGAGATCTTCGCGCAGGTCGAGGGCTCCTACGTGGGCAAGACCCTGCACGTGACCGGCGGCGAGTCCCTGTCCCTGCAGTGGCACCACGAGAAGGACGAGACCATCGCGGTGCTCTCGGGCCAGGTCGAGATCGACCTGGGCACGAGCGAGGACGCGCTGCGAGCCGTCACCGTTTCACCGGGCGAGTCGGTGCACATCACGCCCGGTCTGCTGCACCGGGTGCGGGCTCTTACCGACTCCGTCCTCGTCGAGGCGTCCACGGCCGCACCCGGTTGGCGGGAGGACATCGTCCGCCTCGACGACCGTTACGGCCGCCGCGGCACCCACGCACCCTGAGCGTCCACCAAGGAACAACATGTTCGTCCGTCGCACCCTCGTCGTCCTGGCCAGCCTGGCCGTCAGTTTCGTCGCCGTCCCGACCGGACAGACGAGCCCCGCCGTCGCCGCCGAGGTGCCACCGCCCCTGACCAACCTGGACCACCTCGACTGGCTGGGAGACAGCGTCGACCCGCCCGACCAGGGCGGCCACACGACGTACCGCCTCGCCGACGAGCCCGAGATCGGCGTGCTGTGGACCTACGCCGAACCGAGGAACGGCGTGCTGACGCGGGTCGGCGGCGGCAAGTACGACCCTGCGACCGACACCTACGGCCAGGGCGCTTTCAACGCCGACGACGTCGCACGCGCCGCGGTCGTCTACATCCGCCACTGGGTGCAGACCGGCTCGGCGACCAGCCGCGAGCGGGCGTACCAGATGCTGCGCGGCCTCACCTACCTCCAGACGACCAGTGGCGACAACGCCGGCAACGTCGTGCTGTGGATGCAGCCGGACGGCACGCTCAACCCGAGCGCGGATCCGGTGGAGCTGCCGGACCCGTCCGACAGTGACGCGTCGTCGTACTGGGTGGCCCGCACGATCTGGGCGCTCGGTGAGGGGTACGCCGCGTTCGCCGGCTCCGGCGATCCCGCCGACGCGGCGTTCGCCGACTTCCTCCGGGAGCGGCTGGAGCTCTCCATCGGCGCCGTCGACCAGGACGTGCTCGACACCTACGGCCAGCCAGTGACGGTGGACGGCCGGCCCACCCCCTCATGGCTCATCGCCGACGGTGGGGACGCCAGCTCGGAGGCCGTGCTCGGCCTCGCGGCGTACGTCGAGGCCGGCGGGAGCGACGCGGCCCGCACGGCGCTGACGCAGCTCTCCGACGGCATCGCGATGCTGTCCGACGGGACCGCCCGCAGCTGGCCGTTCGGCGCGGTGTACCCGTGGTCGCTGTCCCGGTCCCTCTGGCATGGCTGGGGGGCACAGATGCCGGCCGCTCTCGCCCGCGCGTCGCAGGCGCTGGGCAGCCCGACGTACCTCGCCCCGGCCGTGAAGGACTCGGCGGTCTTCACGCCCTGGATGCTCACCTCGGGCGGCCCGGACAACGGCCGGCTGCCCACGCGGCTCGACCAGTCACAGATCGCCTACGGCGCCGACGCGCGCGTCCAGTCACTGCTGGCGACCGCCGACGCGACCGGGAGTACCGGCCTGCTGAGGCTGGCCGGGATGCAGGCGGCCTGGTTCTTCGGCGCCAACGCCGCCGGCGTACCGGCGTACGACCCGGCCACCGGGCGCACCATCGACGGCATCTCCGGCGACGGCGTCGTCAACCACAACTCGGGTGCCGAGTCGACGATCCACGGGCTGCTGACGATGCTGGCGCTCGACGCCCACCCCGACGTGGCGCGGGCCGCCCAGCAGGCCACCATCACGGCGCGAGTCGGCACGACGACGGTGCAGGCCGAGGACGCTCGCACGACCGGAGCCGCACGTGTCGTCACCCTGCCGGACCGGTGGACCGGCGAGTCGCTGTTCGGCGGGGCGGGCTACCTCGCCCTCGGGGACGGAGCGACCGCGTCGCTGCCCGTGCCGGGCGGCGACGTGGACCGCCTGGTGATGCCGGTGGTCGACCTGGTGCCCGGCAGCACCGCTGTCACCACCTGGTCGGCCGACGACAAGGTGCTCGGACGGGTGGCGTCCGGCGACATCGGCCTGCAGGGGGCCTCCCCGGCGCCCGGCGCGCTGCTCCCCGTGACGCTGCCAGGCACGCTCGCCAAGGGGGCCACGGTCCTGCGGGTGGAGACCACCGCCGGGGGCGGTGACGAGGCCAGGCTGGACGCGGTGATGCTCGAGCCGTTGGTGTCGCGTTTCGTCCTGGCGGGCGATGGCCACGCGACGGCGCTGCTCCGCAGCGCCGGGACCAAGGTTGCCCACACGGTCGTCCGGCTGCCAGGCCGAGGCCGCGCGACGGTCGAGGTCTACGACGGCGCCGCGCGGTTGCTGAGCCGGTCCACCACCTCGGCGAGGACGGTGCCCGTGACGGTGGCACCAGGAGGATTCACCATCGTCATGCGCTGAGAGACCGGCCTCCAGGTCCCTTGACCGACGGTCCGGCCGACGGCGAGGAGACGAGCGGCGGTGAGCCTGGCACCGTCCGAGCCCACGAAACGGTGCCACCCTCACCGCCGACACGGGTGCCGCCCGAGATCTCGGAGCCGTGAGCGCAGATCGGCCCGGACCCACTCGGGGTCCGGGCCGATCCTCTCGACTCGTGGCAGGTGAAGGATTCGAACCTTCGAAGGCAAAGCCGACGGATTTACAGTCCGCTCCCATTGGCCGCTCGGGCAACCTGCCGTCGCCGGCACCCGCGTTTGGCGGATGATCAGCAGGTCGGAACAATAGCAAGGCCGCACCGGAGTGCCGAAACCGCCAGCGACCACCAGGGAGGGCTTCACAGATGGCCGACTCGTCGTTCGACATCGTCAGCAAGATCGACCGCCAGGAGGTGGACAACGCGCTCGGCCAGGCGGCGCGCGAGATCGCCACGCGGTTCGACTTCAAGGGCACCGGCGCGAAGATCGAGTGGCAGGGCGAGCACGCCATCGAGATCAGCGCGTCGGCCGACGACCGGGCCTCGGCCGTGCTCGATGTCTTCAAGGACAAGCTCGTCAAGCGCCAGCAGAGCCTGAAGATCCTGGACGCCTCCGAGCCCCGCCAGTCGGGCCGCGAAAGCAAGATCTCGATCGCCCTCAAGGAGGGCATCACCTCCGAGAACGCCAAGAAGATCGGCAAGCTGATCCGCGACGAGGGCCCCAAGGGCGTCAAGGCGCAGGTCCAGGGCGACGAGCTGCGGGTCTCCAGCAAGAAGCGCGACGACCTGCAGGCCGTCCAGGCGCTGGTGAAGGCGCAGGACTACGACTTCGCGGTGCAGTTCACCAACTACCGCTGATGCCTACGAAGGACTCGGCCCCGGGACGGTGAGAGGTACGTCCCGGAGGCCGAGTGACTTCGATTGTTGCTCGTCGCTCCCCGGGCGACCAACGAATCCCCAGGTCGTGACCCAAGCGACACACGTCGAGATCAGCCCACGATTCGTCTGAGAACCTCAGCCCGAGGGGCCAGGCGACACCGCAGACGAATCGGTGTTCAGCCGACCTTCTCCATCCGCGGGATCGAGCCCGGCGTCGGCGTGACCCACACTGTGGCGCCCTCGTGGAGGCCGAGCGCGGTCGCGTGCGACTTGGTCAGCTCCACGGTGACGTCCTCGCCGCCGTCGGTGAGCACGTTGACGCGTACCTGGAACCCGACGCGCAGCACGCGGCTGATGGTGCCCTGCGCGGCGCCCGCCAGGATCGGCGTGGTCGAGATGTCGACGTCGTGCGGACGCACCCGGTGCCCGTTGACGGTGGTCACCTCGCCGAGGAAGCCCATCACGAAGTCGTTGGCAGGGCTTGTCGTAGAGGTCGTCGGGAGACCCGATCTGCTCCACCCGGCCGTCGTTGATGACCACGATCTCGTCGGAGACCTCCAGGGCCTCCTCCTGGTCGTGCGTCACGAACACCGTCGTGACGTGCACCTCGTCGTGCAGGCGCCGCAGCCACTCGCGCAGCTCCTTGCGCACCTTCGCGTCCAACGCGCCGAACGGCTCGTCGAGCAGCAGCACCTTCGGCTCCACGGCGAGCGCGCGGGCGAGCGCCATGCGCTGGCGCTGACCACCGGACAGCTGCGAGGGCAGCCGGTGGGCGAACTGCTGGAGGTGCACCAGGCGGAGCAGCTCGTCGACCCGGTGGGCGATCTCGTCCTTCGGGCGCTTGCGGATCTCCAGCCCGAAGGCCACGTTCTTCGCCACGCTCATGTGCTTGAACACGGCGTAGTGCTGGAACACGAAGCCCACGTTGCGCTTGCGCGCCGGCAGGTTGGTGGCCTCGGTGCCCTCGATGTTGATCGTGCCCTCGTCGGCCGAGTCCAGCCCGGCGATGATCCGGAGCAGGGTGGACTTGCCCCCGCCGGACGGGCCGAGGAGCGCCGTCAGCTGCCCGGTGGGCAGCGAGACGGTCACGTCCTCCAACGCGACGAAGTCACCGAACCGTCTTGGTGACGTTGCGGACCTCGATACTCACTGCACGGACCTCATTTCTTGGGCTCCTTCGGACGCAGCAGGGCGACGACGATGAGGCACAGCACCGCCGCGAAGGCGAGCATGAACGACACGGAGTACGCCGTCTCCTGCTGGAAGTTCTGGTACTTCTGCTGGACGAGGACGGGAGCGGTGGTGGTCTCTCCGCCGACGTTGCCGGCGACCACTTTCACGGCGCCGAACTCGCCCAGCGAACGGGCGAGGCTGAGGACGACGCCGTACACGATCGCCCACTTGATGCCGGGCAAGGTGATCCGGCGGAACGTCTGCCAGGCGTTGGCCCCGAGGCTGCGGGCCGCCTGCTCCTGGTCGTCGCCCATCTCCTCGAGGACGGGCACGACCTCGCGGATCACCAGGGGCAGCGCGACGAAGGCGGTCGCCATGATCATGCCGGGCTTGGCGAACACCACCTGCAGGCCGTTGCTCTCCAGCCAGGGACCGAACCACCCGTACCTGCCGTTGTAGACGAGCACGAGCGCGAGACCCACCACCACCGGCGACACCGAGAGGGGTACGTCGATCAGGGCGTTGAGCGCCCGCTTGCCCGGGAAGTCGAAGCGCACGAGGAGCAGCGACATCCCGACTCCGAAGAGCAGGTTGATGAGCACGGCGGCCACGGCCACCTGGCCCGACAGTTGCAGCGCGTGCACGACGTCCGGGTCGTTGAGCGCGTCCTGGATGCCCTGGAAGCCGTTGGCGAAGGTGTTCTTGGCGACCAGCGACGTCGGCCAGGCCACCAGGAAGAACAGGTAGGTGATGACGAGGACGCGCATGCCCCACCTCACCCACGGACTGCTGTCGCGCGCACTGCGCGGCTTCTTGGCCGGCGGCGGGGCAGGCCGGGTCTCGACCGCGGTCGCACTAGCCACGACGCGCCACCTTTCTCTGGATCACGTCGAGGGTCACGATGGCGAGCAGCGCGACGACCAGCATGATCGTGGCGACCGCGGCCGCAGAGGCGGTGTCACCGCCCTCGAGGTAGGTCAGCATCCGCACCGACGTGACCTCCGTGCGGTAGGGCAGGTTCCCGCTCAGCAGCACCAGCGAGCCGTACTCACTGATACCGCGGGCGAACGACAGCGCGGCGCCCGCGAAGATCGCCGGCGCGAGCGTCGGCAGGGTGATCCGGCGGAATGTCGTGAAGCGGCTGGCGCCGAGCGAGGCCGCGGCGTCCTCGACGTCGCGTTCCATCTCCTCCAGCACCGGTTGCACGGTGCGGACGATGAACGGCACCGTCACGAACGCGATCGCCAGGAACACCGCGAGCCGGGTGTTGCTGGCGTGTACGCCGACCGGGCTGGTCGGGCCGTAGAGCGAGAGCAGCACCAGGCCGGCCACGATGGTCGGCAGGGCGAACGGGATATCGATGACCAGGTCGAGGATCGCCTTGCCGGGGAACCGGTCACGGACCAGCACCCAGGCGATGATCGTGCCCATCACCATGTTGAGGGCGGTGACGCCGACCGACGTGAGCACGGTCAGGCGCAGAGCGGCGAACGTCTGGCGGTTCGTGACGGCATCGGCGAAGGTCTCCCAGCCGCCACCGGCGGCCTTGACGACCACGGCGGCGAGCGGGATGAGCACGAGCAGGCTGAACCACAGCATGGCGACGCCGAGGCCGAGGCTGGAACCGCGGCTCAGCGAACGGACCGACTGACTGCGGCGGACCGACCGACGCTTGCGCGCCGGCCGGCCCCCCGTTGCCGCTCCCAGCACAGGAGCAGGAGAACTCATGGGTTACTCGCCCGCCTCCGCCTGGATCTTGGTGATGATGCCGTCGTTCTCGTCGAAGTACTTCGTGTTGGCATCTGCCCAACCACCGAAGTCGTCGTCGATCGTCAGCAGCGTCTCCGGGTCCGGGAACGGGTTGCTCGGGTCGTTGGCACCCTGCACCTCGACGTCGCCCACGTCGACGAGCGGCCGGTAGCCGGTCTCGGCGTAGAGCTTCTGACCCTCCTCGGACTTCTGGAAGTCCATGAACGCCTGGGCCTTGTCCGAGGCGCCGTCGACGAGGGCGCACGGGTTCTGGATGAGCAGCGTGCTGTCCGGGATGATGTAGTCGAAGTCGGTGCCGCTCTGCTTGGCGAGGATGGCCTCGTTCTCATACGACAGCAGTACGTCGCCGGTGCCGCTGGTGAAGGCGGTGGTCGCGTCGCGGCCGGAGTCCGGCAGCGCGGCGACGTTGGCGAAGAACTTCTTCAGGTACGCGTCGGCGTCCTCCTCGGAGCCGCCGCCCGCGAGCTCGGCGCCGTACGCCGCCAGCAGGTTCCACTTCGCGGAGCCGGACGAGGCAGGGTTCGGCGTGACGATGCCGACGCCCGGCTTGATCAGGTCGTCCCACGTCTGGATGTTCTTGGGGTTGCCGGTCCGCACGACCATCACGACCACGGACGAGGTGCAGATGCCCTTGGTGTCGTTGTCCTTCCAGTCGTCGGCCACCAGGCCCTCGTCGACGAGCTTCTGCACGTCGGGCTCGAGGGAGAGGTGCACCTCGTCGGCATCCTGGCCGGCGATGACCGCACGGGACTGGTCGCCGGAGGCGCCGTACGACTCCTTGAACTCCACGCCGCTCCCGGCGTCGGTGTCCTGGAAGGCGGAGATGACGCCCGCGTTGGCCTGCTCCAGCACGGAGTAGCCCACGATGTTCAGGGTGTTGCTGTCGCCGCTGGAGGCCTCGGAGTCGCCCCCACAGGCGGCCAGGGCCAGGGTGCCTGCGAGCGAACCCGCGAGCAGCACCGCCTTGAAAGACTTGCGCATTGGATGTCGTCCCTTTCGAAGCACCTCGGGAGTGCCCCACTTCGGATGTGTCACTGACGATCTAACTCGCGAAGACTACTAGAGATAAGTTTGAAACCCGGCATTGGCGACATCGTGAGACGGGTGCGGCGCGTCACACTCCGGGGAGGCGAGACGAGATAGGTGCGCTGACCTGGCCGGACTATCCTCTTCAGGATCGGTCCAGCGCCCGAACGGCGCTCGCGACGCCCCAGCAAACCCCGCCCGCGACACGACCCAGAGACGCGGCGGGTGACGAGGAAGTGCACACACAGGTGACCAAGCAGGTCAAGCAGCTCGACCGCGTCATCATCCGCTTCGCCGGCGACTCCGGTGACGGCATGCAGCTGACCGGTGACCGGTTCACCCAGGAGTCCGCGGCATTCGGCAACGACCTGTCGACGCTGCCGAACTTCCCGGCCGAGATCCGGGCCCCCCAGGGCACCTTGCCCGGAGTCTCGTCGTTCCAGGTGCACTTCGCCGACCACGACATCCTCACGCCCGGTGACGCCCCCGACGTGCTGGTCGCGATGAACCCCGCCGCGCTCCGCGCCAACCTCGGAGACCTGCCAGTCGGCGCGACGATCATCGTCGACACCCACGACTTCGCGGCGCGCAACCTCACCAAGGCCGGCTACACATCGAGCCCGCTCGACGACGAGTCGCTGGCGGCGTACGCCGTGCACCCGCTCGACCTGACGGGGATGACGGTGGAGGCGGTCAAGGAGTTCGGGCTGTCCCGCAAGGACGCCGCCCGGGCGAAGAACATGTTCGCCCTCGGCCTGTTGTCGTGGATGTACGGCCGGCCGACCGAGTCGACGATCGCCTTCCTGGAACGGCGGTTCGCGAAGGTGCCCGACATCCGCGACGCGAACGTCACGGCGTACCGCGCCGGCTGGAACTTCGGCGAGACGACCGAGGCGTTCGTGGTGAAGTACGAGATCAAGCCCGCGCCGATGGCGCCGGGCACCTACCGCAACATCACGGGGAACCTCGCGCTGGCGTACGGCCTGATCGCCAGCAGCGTGCGGTCGGGGCTGCCCCTGTTCCTCGGGTCCTACCCGATCACGCCGGCCTCCGACATCCTTCACGAGCTGAGCAAGCACAAGGCGTTCGGCGTGACGACGTTCCAGGCCGAGGACGAGATCGCGGGCATCGGCGCCGCCCTCGGCGCTGCGTTCTCCGGCGGGCTGGGCGTGACCACGACGTCGGGACCGGGCATCGCGCTGAAGTCCGAGACGATCGGCCTCGCGGTGATGACCGAGCTGCCGCTGCTGGTCATCGACGTGCAGCGTGGCGGGCCCTCGACCGGCCTGCCGACGAAGACCGAGCAGGCCGACCTGCTGCAGGCGATGTTCGGGCGCAACGGCGAGTCGCCGGTGCCGATCGTCGCGCCACGGTCCCCCGGTGACTGTTTCGACACGGCCCTGGAGGCGGCTCGGATCGCGGTGACCTACCGGACGCCGGTGATGCTGCTCTCCGACGGGATGTTGGCCAACGGCTCGGAGCCGTGGCGGATCCCGGACCTCGACGACCTGCCGGCCATCGACCCGAAGTTCGCCATCCAGCGCAACCAGGGTTCCGGGGACGACGCGGCCTTCTGGCCGTACCTCCGCGACGAGGCGACCCTCGCCCGACCGTGGGCCATCCCCGGTACGGCCGGGCTCGAGCACCGCATCGGCGGTCTCGAGAAGGCCGACGGCAACGGGAACATCTCCTACGACCCGGCCAACCACGACTTCATGGTGCGTACCCGCCAGGCCAAGGTGGACAGGATCGCGGAGTCGCTGCCGCCCCTGGAGGTCGACGACCCCGGGGGTCGGGCCAAGGTGCTCGTCCTGGGCTGGGGATCGACGTACGGGCCGATCGGTGCCGGCTGCCGCCGCGTCCGCAACGCCGGTTACCAGGTGGCCCAGGTGCACCTGCGGCATCTGAACCCGTTGCCGCGCGACCTCGGCGACATCCTCAAGCGCTACGACAAGGTCCTGATCCCCGAGATGAACCTCGGGCAGCTCGGCCTGCTGATCCGAGGGAAGTACCTCGTGGACGCCGTCGGCTACCACCAGGTCAACGGCATGCCGCTGAAGGCGGCGGCGCTCGCCCACGCGATCGCCGACCTGGTCGCCGAGGCCGAGGGCACCGAGGCCCCGCTCGGCGTCTGGGGCGAGACAGTCGTGAAGGAGCACGTGCAGTGAACACCGACCTGAACACCCCGACCCACCGCAGTGGCATCGAGCTGGTGCCGACCACGGACGTTGCCCAGACAGGCAAGGAGTTCACCTCCGACCAGGAGGTGCGCTGGTGCCCCGGCTGTGGCGACTACGCCGTGCTCAAGGCGGTGCAGGGTTTCCTGCCCGACCTCGGACTGCGACGCGAGAACATCGTGTTCGTCTCCGGCATCGGCTGCTCCTCGCGCTTCCCCTACTACCTCGACACGTTCGGGATGCACTCGATCCACGGACGGGCTCCGGCGATCGCGACCGGCATCGCCACCACCCGCTCCGACCTGTCGGTGTGGGTCGTCACCGGCGACGGCGACGCGCTGTCGATCGGCGGCAACCACCTGATCCACGCGCTGCGCCGCAACGTGAACATGACGATCCTGCTGTTCAACAACCGGATCTACGGCCTCACCAAGGGCCAGTACTCCCCCACGTCCGAGCCCGGCAAGGTCACCAAGTCCACGCCCATGGGGTCCGTGGACCACCCGTTCAACCCGGTCTCCCTGGCGATCGGCGCCGAGGCGACGTTCGTGGCCCGCACCATCGACTCCGACCGCAAGCACCTCACGTCGGTGCTGTCCGCCGCCGCGGCCCACCGTGGCACGTCGCTGGTCGAGATCTTCCAGAACTGCCCGATCTTCAACGACGGCGCGTTCGACGAGATCAAGGACCGTGACCCGTCGGCCGCCTCGATCATCCCGCTCGTCCACGGCGAGCCCATCCGCTTCGGGCCTTCGGGGTCGAAGGGCCTGATCCGCGACACCGCCACCGGCGGGGTCAAGGTCGTCGAGGTGGCGGAGGTCGGCGAAGGCGCGATCCTCGTCCACGACTCCCGCGCCGACGACCCGACGACGGCGTTCGCGATCTCGCGGCTCACCGACGCGGGGTACCTCCACCGCGCTCCCATCGGCATCTTCCGCCAGGTCGAGCGCCCGACGTACGACGACCTGGCGCGCGACCAGATCGACACCGCCCGGGAGAAGTCCCCCGGCGAGCCGTCGGACCGTCTCGCCGCGCTGATCGGCGGCGGCGACACCTGGACCGTCGTCTGACCACAACGCCCTGAGGGCGTCCCTCGTCGGGGGACGCCCTCGTGATGCGTGCTCTTGCAGGGACCTGAGCCTTCGACTCAGGGCTTCTCGCCGGGGGCGGTGGGTGGCGGGCGCAGCTGCGACGTGCTGTCGTTCCCGTAGCCCTGGAAGGACCCCGACGCGAACCCGGCGACGGTGACGAGCAGGAACGCTGCGATGACGGCGAACAGCGCGATGGCGACGCGCACCGAAGCGGAGGTCGAGGGCTGAGTGATGGTCTGGGCGTAGCCGTTCATGGTGACTCCTGGGGATGTGGTGGTGAGGATGGACATGGCGTTCGGTCAGGGCTTACCCGGCGAGCCGTTGCTGATGCCGGAGACGGGGTGCTCCTGCGAGGGGGTGGCGGTCCCGTCGCCCTGGAAGACCCCGAGCGCCAACGCGGCGCCGACGACGAGCAGGAACGCGACCACGGCGAACAGTGCGATGACGGCGCGCAGCGACACGGAGGCGCGGAGCTGAGGGATGGTCTGGGAGTAGCTGTTCATGGTGACTCCTCGGGAAGTGGTGGTGCTGACGAGTCACCAGACTTCGGCTAAATGGTCACCGAGGACATCGGTCGAATTGCGTGACCTCGCGGCCGATCAGTCGGCCGGAGCGAGGTCGCGAGCGACCGCCGCGGCCTCGGTGCGGTTGGTCAAGCCGAGCTTGGTCAGCAGGTTCGAGACGTGCACGGCCACGGTCTTGTCGCTGATGAACAGCTGCTCCGCGATGGCCTTGTTCGTCGCACCGGTGGCCAGCACGTCGAGCACCTCGCGCTCCCGCGCCGTCAGGATGTCCAGCTTGCTGGGCCGCTCGTCGCCCGGCACCGGGATCCGGTGTCGACGCCCGAGCTTGAGCGACTCCTCAGCGACCCCCATCGCCCCCATCGCACGAGCCTCGGCGAGCAGCTCGGGCAACGCCGTCCGTACCTCGTCCCGCGCACCCTCCGCGAGCAGCGCGCCCAGCAACCGCAACCGGACCGGCAGCGCGAGGCCGGCACCCACGTGCGACGCAGCGTCGTACGCCGCCCGCCACAGGTCCGCGGACCGCTCATCGTGCAGCTCGGCCCGCAGGGCCGTGGCTGCCGGCACGCTGTACCCGAGGTACGAGCACTGCGACGGGAAGTCGAGAGCCCCCTCCATGAGACCGAGGAGCCGGTCCGCGTCGTCCGTCGCGTCCTCCGTGTCCGGCAACCCGGCGCGGCGAGCGGACTCGACCGCCAGGTAGGCGGCGTGCGCCATCGTGCCGCGAAGCGGGGCACAGTCCGACTCCGCGAAGAGCGGCAGGCAGCGCCGGACCCTCTGCAGTGCCTCGTCCGGCAACCCGTTGGCCAGCAGCACCTGGACGTGAAGCAGCACCCAGTCCGAGTTGGGGGTCGAGGCGAGACCGTCGATCTCCCTCATCCGCTCGAGCTCGAGCGGCAGCGCGGCCGCAGCCTGACCACGCATCATGAGCAGCCGAACCCGGGGGTACAGCGCCTCCAGGTCGTCCGCGGCCACCGCGGTCTCCGCGAGAGCGGTCCCCAGCAGCTCGTCGGCATCATCGAGACGGCCGGCGTTCACCAGTCCGTGGACCAGCGCCCAACCCGCCCACGCCGCAGTGGCCAGGTCGCCCGACGCACGTGCTCGGACCCACTGTTCCTCGGCGACAGCCAGGCCGCGGACGGGATCCAGGCCTTGCATCAAGACGACGCCCCGCCCCAACAGGTCGAGCCCTTCTCGCTCCTCGGCCCCGGCCCGCCGGTCGGCCCGGATGGCCTCGTCGTAGCAGGCAACGCCATCGGGGAGCCGGCCGAGCCAGACAGCGCACCACGCACGTTGGTGCCAGGCCTTCGCCTCGAGGAGCGGCGCGTCGATGGCGGCGGCGACCTCCGTCGCGCGTGCCAAGGCGCGATCACCCTCGACGATCCGCTCGCGGCGCATCGCCACCACGCCTTGGGTCATCAGGGCCAGGACCAGGCCTTCCGAGCGATGCTCCCCGAACAGGCGGATCGCCCGGTCCACTGCCTCGACGTGGCTGATCCGACCGTCGAGCTCGAACGAGCATCGGGCGTACCACGTGTAGACCCGGGCGGCGCTGAACGGATCCGCCGACTCGTCGACCAGGTCCAGGGCGGTCCCGATCAGCTGGCGGGCGCGATCGCCCTCATGGAGCTCGTCGCACAGGCGTGCCCGCATGGCGACCAGCTCGGCCTTGGCCGGGTCGTCGTCGCCGCCCTGGTGGGGAACGCTGTCGAACAGTTCCAGCGCTCGGTCGAAGTGGACGACGCAGTCAGACCGGTCGAGGCGCCATCCCAACAGGCCCGCACGCAGCGCCGCTTCGTAGGCACGCGGCAGGTCGTGGGCGGCGTACCAGTGGTACGACAGCTGGCTCAGCGCCGTCATGCCGAGGTCGTCACCGGCCAGCCGCTCGAGGGCCTCGGCGAGCCGGCGATGGGCCTCCGCCCGCTCGCCCGGCATCAGGTCGTCGTGCACCGCCTCGCGGATCAGGCCGTGCCGGAAGTCCAGGTGACCACCGACCGTCTTCAGGACGTGGGCGTCGAGCGCCTCGCGAAGACTCGCGTCCAGAGCCGCCTCCTCCAGGCCCAGCGCCTCACCCAGGAGCTGTGGCCACAGCCGGCTGCCGTGCGCCGACGCCGTGCGCAGCACCACCCGGGCTTGCTCGCTCAGCCCGTCGACCCGGCGCAGGAGCAGGTCGCTGAGTGCCGAGGGCAGGCTGTCCGGGCCGGCAGCGATCAGCTCCTCGGCGTACAGCGGGTTGCCCTCGGAGCGCACGAACACGCCGTTCACGAACGCGTCGTCCGTTGTATCCGTACGCCGCGCGGCAAGGGCGGCGACGCCGTCGCGGCCGAGTGCCGTCAGGTCGAGGCGGTGGGTCCCCGGGCTCCGACCCAGGTCGACCAGCGCCTGACGGAACGGGTGCCTCCTGCCGATCTCGTCGGAGCGGTAGGTCAGCAGTAGTCCCAACGGTCCCCGGGCGGTCCGTGCCACGGCGGCGGCGAAGTCGATCGTGGACCGGTCGGCCCAGTGCAGGTCCTCGAGCACGACCAGCACCGGGCCATCGGCGACCAGCTCCCCGACCACCAGTCCGAGCTCGTCCACCGTGGCCGCGTCGCTGTCACCTCTCAGGTAGGGCGAGAGCCGGCGCGTCAGTGGCCCCAGCTCGTCGTCGGAGCGGCCGAGGATCGCCTGGCGCAACGCCTCGCGAACCGACCGCAACGCCACGCCGTCGTCGATGTCGAGGCAGTGCCCGACCAGCACCGTGAAACCGCGTTCCCTCGCCCGATGGAGCACGGCGTTCACGAGTGCGGTCTTGCCGATCCCCGCATCCCCGCCGACGAGCAGCACCTGTGGCGTGCCCGAGGCAGCGGCGTCCAAGGCCGCGTCGGCGTCGCTCAGCTCGCGATCCCGCCCGAACAGCTCGCCTGAAGGCTGGTTCATCGCTCCGCCTGGGTCCCGGGTCTCCACGCGTCGTACGGGACGGTTCAGTGTAGGTCGACCGCAGCTCGCCGGGTCTCGTGACGGCGCTGACGCGCCTCCTCGACCAACGGGGGTCGAGCGCAGCTCGCCGTGGTCTCGTGACGGCGCTGGCGCGCCTCCTCGACCAACGGGGGCGACCACAGCTCGCCGGGGTCTCGCGACGGCGCTGACGCGCCTCCTCGACCACCGGGGGTCGACCGCAGCTTGCCGGGTCTCGCCACGGCGCTGGCGCGCCTCCTCGACCACCGGGAGTCGACCGCAGCTCGCCGGGTCTCGCCACGGCGCTGTCGCGCCTCCTCGACCGACGAGAGCGACTCCAGGCACACCAACAAGCCCCACCCGGGAGGGGGCTTCTTGGTGGTGCGGCGGACTACTGGACGAACGTCCGCCAGGTCTGGGTGACCGACTTCCCGTACCCACCGGCGCGGGGAACCAGCCCCTTCCAGTACCAGGAGCCGGTCCGGGGCGCGTAGATGCGGGTCTTCCAGTGACCCTGGTCGTCGGTGCGGACCTTCTTCGCCAGCGTCCACTCGCAGCCCTTGCAGAGCCGCTTGTAGACCTGGACGTTGCGGTTCGCCCAGCCGGGCTCGACGTCGCCCTTGAAGATCAGCCAGCCCTTCGCGTTGCGATGGACCTGGTCGTTCATCTCCCGGCGGGGCAGGTCGGAGGCATGGGCGGCCACCGGGCCCGAGAGCGCCACCAGGGCGCACACCAGCGCCGCGACCAAGGTTGTCGGAGGGCGCACGTGCCCCTCCTTCCCCGCGCCGCACGGCTCCAAACCCGCCCATGGGCAGGAACTGCTCGGCTCGTATGCTCGCGGCGTGCCGCCGTCCCGCCAAGGCTTCCTCCTGGGACTGGCGGCGTACGTGCTGTGGGGTGGCTTTCCGCTCTACTTCCCGCTGCTGAAACCGGCCGGGTCCATGGAGATCCTGGCCCACCGCGTGCTCTGGTCGGCGGTGACGATGGCGGCCTTGGTGCTGCTGCTCAGGCGCACCCGTCAGTTCCGTGGGCTGTTCCGCGACCGCCGGGTCTTCCTGCTGCTCACGCTCGCGGCCGTGGTGGTCTCGGTCAACTGGGGCACCTACATCTACGGCGTCACCAACGACCGGGTCGTCGAGACCTCCCTCGGCTACTTCATCAACCCACTCGTCACGGTGCTGATGGGCGTGCTGATCCTGGGCGAGCGGCTGCGCTCCCTCCAGTGGCTGGCCATGGGAGTGGGTGCGGTCGCCTGCCTCGTGCTCACGGTCGACTACGGCCACCCGCCGTGGGTCGCCCTGGTGCTCGCGTTCTCCTTCGGCACCTACGGGCTGGCGAAGAAGCAGGCCGGCGCCGAGGCCGTCGAGAGCCTGACCCTGGAGACGATGCTCGTCGCGCCGCTGGCCCTGGGATACCTGGCCTGGCTCACCCTGCAGGGCGACTCGACGTTCGGCACCGAGGGTGTCGGTCACGCCCTCCTCCTGATGTCGGCGGGACTCGTCACGGCCGTGCCGCTGCTGTGCTTCGGCGCCGCTGCCATCCGGGTGCCGATGGTGACGCTGGGCCTCCTGCAGTACCTCGCCCCGATCCTGCAGTTCGGCCTCGGAGTCCTGTACTTCCACGAGGACATGTCCATCGGCCGGTGGATCGGGTTCGCGCTCGTCTGGGTGGCCCTGGCCGTCTTCACCGTCGAGTCCGTCCGCCACCGACAGCGTCAGCTGCGGCTCGCCGCCGAGGCCGTCGCCGTTTAACGGGGGGCCGTACGACGGCCGGGCTGACACGATGACCGCGTGCCGACCTACCTGTCGTACGACAAGTCCGAGCTGGCCTACCGCGAGGTGGGTGCCGGGCTGCCGCTGGTGGTGATCCCCGGCGGTCCCGCGCGCGACGCGGCGTACCTCGGCGACCTCGGCCCGCTGGCACGCGCCACCGATCGCAAGCTGGTCGTGCCCGACCTGCGCGGCACCGGCGACTCCCGGCCCGACACGGACGCCGACAGCCATCGCGCCGACCGGATCGCCGCGGACGTCGCCACGCTGGTCGACCACCTGCGGATGGCGCCCGTCGACGTGCTGGCCCACTCCGCGGGCGCGAACGTCGCTCTCCTGATCGCCGAGCGCCGGCCCGACCTGGTCTCCCGCCTGCTGCTCCTCACCCCGGGCACCAGAGCCGTCGGCATCGTTGCCGAGGACGCCGACTGGTACGCCGCGCTCGCGAAGCGGGAGGGCCAGCCGTGGCACGACGACCTGCGCGACGCGCTGGAGGCGGACGAGCCGACGCCCGAGCAGGAGGCCCTGAGCGCGGCCCTGTTCTACGGCCGCTGGGACGAGGCCGCCCGGGCACATGCCGCCACCGACGGACCGCAGCGCAACCTCGAGGCCACGGAGTGGTTCGGCGACGACGGCGCCTTCGACGCCGACCGCACGCGTGCCACCCTGGCCACGCTCGGCGTCCCGGTGCGGATCCTCGTCGGCGAGCTGGACGCGTGGCCCAACCAGCGAGCCGCCGACGAGATGGCCGGCCTGTTCCCGGACGCCACGGTCACCGTGCTTCCAGGCGCCGGCCACTTCCCCTGGGTGGACGACCCCGCGGCGTACGCCGCGGCCGTGTTGCGCGCTCTGCGCGACTGACCGGCTCAGCCAGATCTCGGAACTTCTCCCCATGCGCGCGGTGGGGTCTTAGGCGGAACGTCGGGGTCACGCCAACCGCCGAGGAGCCACCATGAACCACTACATCAACGCCCGCATCGCCGAGCAGCGCATGGAGCAGACCGCCCGCCAGGCACGCACCGCCTGGTGGCGCTCGCAGGCCCCGTCGCCCGAGAAGTCCGAGGTGCCGGCCCGTCGCCCGCGCCTACACTGGGTCGCCCCGGTCTCGGCCCGGATCACCGGGGCCTAGGCGGAACGATGTCCATGCCAAGCACCGGACTGTTCGGGCGGGACCGCGAGCTCCTCGAAGCCGACGACATGCTCGCCCACGCCGTCGCGGGCACGCCGCAGGCGCTTCTTCTCGGGGGCGACGCCGGAATCGGCAAGACCACCCTCGTCGCTTGCGTGGCCGCGCGGGCTCGCGAGCTCGGCTTCACGGTGCTCACCGGTCACTGCCTGGACATCGACAACGGGGTGCCGCTCCAGCCGGTGCGCGAGGCGCTCCGCGGCGCCGTCGTGGACCGCGACGTCGAGACGCTCCCCCCGGTCACCGGACGGCTGGCCGACTTCCTGCTCGGAGGCAAGCCCGACGAGTCCGCCAGCCCCGCCGCGGTCCTGGAGGACCTCGGCCAGGTCGTCCGTGAGCTGACGGCCGAGTCGCCGCTCATGGTCGTGCTGGAGGACATGCACTGGGCCGACCGGTCCACGCAGGACTTCGCGGTCAGCTTGTCCCGGACCATGCACGGGCCCGTCTGCCTCGTCCTCACCTACCGCAGCGACGAGCTCACCAGGCGGCACCCGTTCCGCCGAGCGCTCGTCGAGCTGGGCCGCAGCGTGGGCGCGCGGCGTATCGATCTGCCACCCCTCGACCGCGTCGGCATCTCGGGCATCGTCGAGGTCTGCACGGGACGTCCGGACCCTGCTCTGGTCGGGTCGCTGCTCGCGCGCTGCGAAGGCAACCCGTTGTACGCCGAGGAGCTGCTGCAGGCAGGGCCGACGGCCCTCCCGGGTCCGCTGAGCGACCTGTTGCTCGCCCGTGTGGACGCCCTGTCCGGCGCGACCCGTGACCTGCTCCGGCTGGCCTCGGTCGGCGGCAGCCGACTCGACCCGCAGGTGCTCGCCGAGGTCTCCGGGATGGACGAGGCCGCTCTCGACGCCTGCTTGCGCGAAGGCATCGACGCCAACGTGCTCCGCGTCACCGGCGACCATCTCGACTTCCGTCACGGACTCCTGCGCGAGGCCATCTACGACGACCTGCTGCCGGGCGAGCGCACCCGCGCGCACTCGCAGATGGCCGCCACGATGCACGCGCGACTGGGCGACCACGCCGGGATGACCGAGCTGGGGCTGCTGGCCTTCCACTGGTACGCCGCCCACGACCAGCCGGAGGCGTTCCGCGCCTCCGTGCGTGCCGGCATGGCCGCCCGCACCTACGGCGGACCGGAGGCGGTGACGCACCTCGAGCGGGCCCTCGAGCTGTACGACCAGGTCGCCGACGAGACCGACAAGCTCGCCAAGGCCGACCTGGTCCGCCTGCTCGCGGAGGCCTGCAAGGAACACGGCGAGCACGACCGCGCCGTCGTGCTGATGCGCGAGGCACTCGAGCACGTCGGAGACGACACGGACCGGCTGCTCGCCAGCCGCGTCTACTCGTCGTACGCCGTCCTGTGCAAGGAGCTCGAGGGCCAGCTCGGGCACCACGAGGCGCTCGAGCGGGCCATCGAGTACGCCGCCGGGCCACCGTCGGAGGAGCTCGCCTCGGCGCTGTCGATGATGGCGGGCTGGCACATGCGGGTGGAGAGGATCGCCGACGCCATCGCCTACGCCGACCGGGCGATCGAGGTGGCCGCGGCCGTGCCCGTGCCCGTGGTCGAGTCCGTCTCGCGGCAGTACCGCGGCTGGGCGCACTACTTCTACGGCCGGATCGACCAGGCCCTGGCGGACTTCGACGCCGCCGCCCGCGCGGCCGCCCGCGGTGGCAGCGCCGCGGAGGCCGCCTACTCCGAGCTGCACCGCATCTCGGTGCTCGGCGAGCTGCCGCATCCAGAAGCGGCGTTGGCACTGGTTGGCGAGCTCCGGGCCCGCACCCGAGCCCAGGGCCTGCCCGAGGTCGCGCAGTACTGCGGGATCGGCCTGACCTTCGGGCTCCTGGAGCAAGGGCGGCTCGACGAGGCCGACCTGCTGCTGTCCGAGCTGGTGGACGAGGGGATGGCCCCCGACAACCATCGCTGGAGGAGCGCCCGGTCGAGGCTGCTCCTGTTCCGCGGCGACGCCGCCGCGGCTCTCCCTCTCGAGCGCGAGACGCTCGCGCTGTGGCGCTCGGTTGTCGTGCTCCCGGACTGGTGGGACGTCATCCAGCACGTGCAGGTGCTCGACGCCAACGGACTCTCGGACGAAGCCATCGGCGTCGTCCAGGAGCACATGCAGCTGCTCCGAGACGTCGACGCGCCGTCCACGCAAGCGGGCGTCGCTCTGCTCGGCTACCTCGGTCTGGCCGTCGCCCAGCGTGCCGGGAGACCGCTCGACCAGGACCTGCTGGCCCAGGCCGACCAGCTCCTCGCCCGGGCCACCGAGTCGTCGACCGAGCAGGCTCAGAGCGCGTGGCTCGGGAGCCACCTCTTGCTGGCCAGGGCCCACCGCGCCGACCTGCTCGGCGAGCCGTCGGTCGAGCAGTGGCGGGCGGCGTACGACGCCTGCTCGGCGATCGGCGCGGGCCACGCCCTGCAGACCCGACTGGGCCTGGCGGCAGCGCTGGTCGCCGCCGGCGACAAGGAGCAGGCACGCATCGTGCTGCCCGAGCTGTGGAGCGACGCGAAGGCCATGGGCGCGCTGGGCGTCGCCGACGAGGCGGCCCGGCTGGCCCGGCGGCAGCGGATCTCGCTTCCGGACGGACAGGTGCCGAACCGCCTCGACATCCTGACCGCCCGCGAGCGGGAGGTGCTGGACGTACTGGCCACGGGAGCGACGAACCGCGACATCGCGGAACGACTCTTCATCAGCCAGAAGACCGTCAGCGTGCATGTCTCGAACCTGATGGCCAAGCTCGGTGTCCCCAACCGCGGGGCTGCTGCGGCATTGGCCCGGGACCTCACGCCTGCTGAGTGACGACTAAGGCGCTTCGCGCCGGATCTGAGGTCCGCACCACGCGGGACTCAGGGATATCGCCCGATGTGCGGGTCGGGGTCTTAGGCGAAGTCTGGGGTCATCGGCAGGACCCCAGCCACCAGCACAGGAGCCCATCATGAACACCAGCTACGCCATGGAGACCATCGCCCGCCAGCGCATGGACGAGACCGCCGCGATCGCCCGCACCGCCTCCCAGCGGCGCCAGATCAAGGTCCGCCCCGCGTGGCACTTCCCGAAGGTCACCTTCCCCGGCCGCACGCGGCCCTTCATCCCTCGTCCCGCCTGAACCAGCGAGACGCATCGACCCGCCCGGAGCTCCTCGGGCGGGTCGTCTGCGTCCCGGCGGCATGCGCGGTGCGTGAGTGTTGGTTCGGGTCACGGAGACCAACACTCAGCCACCGCTGCCCGGGGTGCGGAGCCGAACGCATTCAGCTCGCGCGAGTGGCCACCAGGTCGGCGAAGCCCTCCAGGGCGTCACGGACCGAGCCCCCGGGCAGAGCGCCCAGCACGGCCTTCGCCTCCGCGGCGCGAGCGAGCACGTACGCCCGGGCCTCGTCCATCGCGGGGTGCCTGCGCAGCAGTCCGAGCGCCTCGGCGTGCGGGGCGTCGTCGGTGAGGTCGGACGCGAGCAGCTCGAGCAGCCGGCCGTCCTCGGGGCGGGCGCCGGCCTGGGCCATCAGCACCGGGAGCGTCGGCACACCCTCGCGGAGGTCGGTCCCGGGCGTCTTGCCGGAGACGCCCGCCTCGGAGGCGACGTCGAGGATGTCGTCGGACAGCTGGAACGCCGTGCCGATGACCTCGCCGTACCGCATCAGGCCGTGCTCGACGTCCGGCGAGGCGCCTCCGAACATCGCGCCGTACCTCGCCGACGTGGCGATCAGCGAGCCGGTCTTGCCGGCGACCACGTCCAGGTAGTGGTCCAGCGGGTCCTGGCCGGGGCCAGGGGCCAGGGTCTCCAGGATCTGGCCCTCGACCAGGCGGGTGAAGGTCTTCGCCTGGATGCGGACCGCTTCCGGCCCGAGCTCGGCGGTGAGCTCGGAGGACTTCGAGAACAGGAAGTCGCCGGTGAGGATCGCGACGTGGTTGTCCCAGCGTGCGTTGGCCGACTCCGAGCCGCGCCGCAGCTCCGCCTCGTCCATCACGTCGTCGTGGTAGAGCGACGCGAGGTGGGTCAGCTCGACCACGCACGCGGCGGTGATGACGTCGTCGGCCTCGGGGTGGTCGCCGCTCTCGGCGGCCAGCAGGACCAGGAGCGGCCGGAAGCGCTTGCCGCCGGCCTCCATCAGGTGGCTGGCGGCCTCGGTCACGAACCCGGCCCGGCTTCGGACGTGGCCCGTCAGCGCCTTCTCGACCTCGGCCAGCCGGACCTGCAGGCGCGCGGACAGCCGCTCGTCCAGGACGGGGAAGGCCAGGCCAGGGGCGCTGCCGGTGGTCACCTGAGGAATTGTCCCGCAACCCCGGCCAGGTTGAGCACCGGGCCGGGGATCACGCCGAGCACCAGCGTCGCGGCCGCGCCCACCGCGATGGTCGACGAGGTCAGCACGGACGGGTGCACGACGTACGCCGCGATGTCCGGCTCCGGGTCGCGGAAGAACATCACCACGATGACGTAGACGTAGATGTAGGCCGTCACCATGCTGCTCAGCACGCCCACGATCACCACCGGCCAGGCGCCGGAGGACATCGCGACCTCGAAGACCGCCCACTTGCCGATGAAGCCGGACGTCAGCGGGATGCCGGCGAGCCCGAGCATGAACAGGGCGAAGACGCCGGCCACCAGCGGCGAGTGCTTGCCCAGGCCCGCCCAGCGCGCCAGGGCGCTCTGCTCGCCGGCCGAGTCGCGGACCAGGGAGACCACGGCGAAGGCGCCGAGCGCCGAGACGCCGTAGGTGACCAGGTAGAACAGGACGGCCTGGAGCGAGGTGAGCTGGCCCGTGGTGAGCTCGTCGGCGCTCTGCAGACCGAGCACGCCGGTCAGCAGGAAGCCGGTGTGCGCGACGGCGGAGTACGCGAGCATCCGCTTGACGTCACGCTGGGTCACGGCCAGCACCGCACCGACCACCATGCTGAGGATCGCGACGATCCACATCATCGGCTGCCAGCTCCACCGGTCGGCACCGAAGGCGACGTAGAAGAGCCGCATGATCGCCCCGAACGCCGCGGTCTTGGTCGCCGCCGACATGAACGCGGTGACGGCGGTCGGGGCGCCCTGGTAGACGTCGGGCGTCCAGGCCTGGAACGGCGCCGCGCCGACCTTGAACAGCAGGCCCACGGTCAGCATGCCGAGCCCGATGAGCATCAGCGTCTCGTTGCTGGCGTCGTTGCGGACGGCTTCGTTGATGTCGCCGAGGTTCATCGAGCCGGCGAAGCCGTAGGTGAGGGCGACGCCGTACAGGAAGAAGCCGGAGGAGAAGGCGCCGAGCACGAAGTACTTGAGCGCGGCCTCCTGGCTGAGCAACCGGCGCCGGCGGGCCAGGCCGCAGAGCAGGTACAGCGGCAGGGACAGCACCTCGAGGGCCACGAACATGGTGACCAGGTCGCCCGCCGCCGGGAACAGCATCATGCCGAGCACGGCGAAGAGCAGCAGCGGGAAGACCTCGGTGTGGTCGAGCCCGGCGGCCTTGCGTTCGGCGTCGGTGCCGGGCAACGCGGCGGCCTGGCCCGCGAAGGCCGAGACTCCGCCCTCGAGCCGGCGCTCGGCGAACAGCAGGCAGCCCCCGAGCGCGAACAGCAGGATCAGGCCCCAGAGGAAGACGCTCGGACCGTCGACCACGACGGTGCCCATCGACCCGATGATGCCGCGCGCGCTGGTTGATCCGCTGGCGTCCCCGTGCTCCTTCATGCGGGTGGCGACCACGATCACCGCCGCCATCGTGAGCACGATCCCGCCGATCGCCAGCGTCGCCTGCACGAGGAAGCGGTTCTTCCGCGGCACGAACGCCTCGACCAGGACGCCGAGGCAGGCGACGACGAAGACGACGAACAGCGGCGCGAGGTAGCTGTACTCGATCGTCGGTTTGGTGAAGTCCATTAGTGGGAGGCCTCCTCACCGACAGTCGGGCTGGGATCATGCACGCCGACGTTGTCGAGGATGGTCGTGGTCGCGGGGTTGATCACGTCGAGCAGCGGCATCGGGTAGAAGCCGAACAGGACCAGCGCCAGGACCAGCGGGGCGAGCGACCCGACCTCACGCCGGTCGAGGTCCTTGACGGGTTCCGCGGCGGTCACGCCCGGGCCGGTGAAGGTCCGCTGGTACATCCAGAGGATGTACCAGGCCGCCAGCACGACCGAGGTGACGGCGATCGCGCCGACCCACCAGTCGTGCTGGAAGGCCGCGATGATCACCAGGATCTCGGACACGAACTGCGAGAGCCCGGGAAGTCCCAGCACGGCGAGGCCGGAGACCAGGAACACACCGGCCAGCACCGGAGCGGTCTTCTCGACCCCGGTGATGGCGGAGATGGACGCCGTGCCCTTGCGCCGGACCAGGAAGCCGGCGGCCAGGAAGAGCGCTGCCGTCGCGATGCCGTGGTTGACCATGTAGAGGATCGACCCGGACGTGCCCTGGCTGGTGAACACGAAGATGCCCAGGACGATGAAGCCGAAGTGGCTCAGCGAGGTGAGGCCGATCAGCCGCAGCATGTCGTCCTGGCCGATGGCGACCAGGGCGCCGTACACGATCGAGATGAGCGCGATGGTGATCACGAACGGCGTCGCCCACTGCGAGGCCTCGGGGAACAGCCCGAGGCAGTAGCGCAGCATCGCGTAGGTGCCGATCTTGTCCAGGATGCACACCAGCAGCACGCTCGTGCCGGGCGTCGCCTGCTCGGTCGCGTCGGCCAGCCAGGTGTGCACCGGGAACAGTGGCGCCTTGACGGCGAACGCGAAGAAGAAGCCCATGAACAGCCACTTCTGCGTCTCGGAGTCGATGTCGATCTGCGAGAGCTCGCTGAGCAGGTACGTCGGGTGGCCGGCGTCGGCGGAGACGGCGTACAGGCCGATCACGGCGGCCAGCATCACCAGGCCGCCGGCGAGCTGGAAGATCAGGAACTTGATCGCGGCGCGCTGCCGGCCTGCCCGGCCGAAGCCGCCGATCAGGAAGTAGCCCGGGACGAGCGAGGCCTCGAACAGGACGTAGAAGAGGAACACGTCGGTGGCCGCGAAGACGCCGATCGAGGCGGCCTCGAGGGCGAGCGCCCAGGCGAAGAATGCCTTGGTGTTGCCGTTGTCGGCGTCGAACCACGACGCGCCGATGACGATCGGCACCAGCACGACGGTGAGCAGCACCATCACCAGGCCCATGCCGTCGAGGCCGAGGGCGTAGTGCGCGCCGAAGACGTTGATCCACTCGTGGTTCTCGGTGAACTGGAAGCCGCCGTCGGGGTCGTACTGCGTCGCCATCACTCCGGCGAGCACCAGCGTCAGCAGGGAGAAGCCCAGGGAGATCTGCTTGGGACGTGCGCGATCGCCCTCGTAGGGCATCGCCGCGGTGACGATCGCACCGACGATCGGCACGACCGCCAGGACGGTGAGCCAGGGGAAGTCGCTCATGAGAAGTTCACCGCCAGGAGGGCGAGCACGACCAGGAGCGCGCCGCCGAGCAGGGACAGGGCGTAGGAGCGGACGTAGCCGTTCTGGGTGCGCCGCAGGATCAGGCCGATGCCGCCGACGCCCGCGGCGCCGCCCTCGACGATGCCGTCGACGCCCTGCCTGTCGATCGAGGTGAGGCTGCGCACCAGGACGCCGCCGGGCTCCACGACGAGGGTGTCGTTGATCGCGTCGCCGTACAGGTCCGCGCGCGCCGCCCGGGTGGCGAAGGAGACGTCGGTCGGAGCCGTGCGGGGCACGTCGCGCTTGCCCACCAGGAACCACGCCGTGGCCACGCCGACCGCCACCACGGCGACCACGATGAGCGTGACCGCCAGGGCCGAGATGGGCGGCTCCTCGTGGGCCGGCGTGCCGGTGACCGGCGCGAGGAAGTCGACGATCCAGTCGCCGAGCAGCAGCACGCCGCCGAGGATCGAGAGCGCTGCCAGCACGATCAGCGGGATCGTCATCACCTTCGGCGACTCGTGGGGGTGCACGTCCTCTTCCCAGCGCTTGCTGGTGAAGAACGTCATCAGCATCAGCCGGGTCATGTAGAAGCCGGTGATGCCCGCGCCCAGCATGGCGAGGACGCCGACGACCCAGTTCTCGGCCAGCGCGGTCTCGATGATCTTGTCCTTGGACCAGAAGCCGGAGAAGCCCGGGAACCCGATGATCGCCAGGTAGCCCATCGCGAAGGTCAGGAAGGTGACCGGCATGGCCTTCCGGAGGGCGCCGTAGTGGCGCATGTCGACGTCGTCGTCCATGCCGTGCATCACCGAGCCGGCGCCGAGGAACATGTTGGCCTTGAAGAACCCGTGGGTCAGCAGGTGGAAGATCGCGAACGCGTAGCCGCCCACGCCGAGCCCGGCGCCGAGCATCATGTAGCCGATCTGGCTCATGGTGGAGCCGGCGAGCGCCTTCTTGATGTCGTCCTTCGCGCAGCCGATGATCGCGCCCCACAGCAGCGTGACGACGGCGACGATGACCACTCCGGTCTGGGCGTGCGGCGCGAGCTCGAAGATGAAGTTGCTGCGCACGATCAGGTAGACGCCCGCGGTCACCATGGTCGCGGCGTGGATGAGGGCCGAGACCGGCGTCGGGCCTTCCATGGCGTCGAGCAGCCAGGACTGCAGCGGCACCTGGGCCGACTTGCCGCAGGCGGCCAGCAGGAGCAGCAGGCCGAGGATCGTCAGCGTGTTCTCGGAGGCGCCCGCGGCGTTCTCGCTGATCACGGTGAAGTCGGTGGAGCCGAACGTGGCGAACATCAGGGCGACGCCCAGCGACAGGCCGATGTCGCCGACCCGGTTGACGATGAAGGCCTTCTTGGCCGCGGCGGCGGCGGAGTCCTTGTGCTGCCAGAAGCCGATGAGGAGGTACGACGCCAGGCCGACGCCCTCCCAGCCCAGGAACAGGCCGAGGAAGTTGCCGGAGAGCACCAGCACCAGCATCGCGGCGACGAAGAGGTTGAGGTAGCCGAAGAACCGGCGACGGCGCGCGTCGTGCGCCATGTAGCCGATGGAGTAGATGTGGATCAGGGAGCCGACCCCGGTGATCAGCAGCAGGAAGAGCGCCGACAGCGGGTCGTACAGCAGGTCGAAGCCCACCTTGAGCCCGCCCGCCTCGAACCAGGTGAACAGGTGCTGGGAGACCTGACGGTCGCCCTCGTCACGGCCCGTGAGCTGGAGGAACAGCACCAGGCTGACCGCGAACGAGCCGACCGGGAGCAGAGCGCCGAGCAGGTGGCCCCACTTGTCGATCGCGCCCTTGAAGAGCGGGCCGCCGACAAGGAGCACCAGCGCACCGAGAGCGGGCAGGGCCACGACCAGCCAGAGCAGGCCGAAGGCGCCGTCCGCCGACGTGGGGTCGACCACGGGGATGGCGCCGCCTTCATGGAGGGGAAACATCACTGAGTTCATGGGTGGGGGTCGCTCCTAGAACTTCAGCAGGCTCGCGTCGTCGACCGAGGCCGAGCGACGGGTGCGGAAGATGGTCATGATGATGGCCAGGCCGACCACGACCTCGGCGGCCGCGACGACCATCACGAAGAACGCGGCCACCTGGCCGTCGAGGTTGCCGTGCTGCTTGGCGAACGCGACCAGTGCGAGGTTCGAGGCGTTGAGCATCAGCTCGACGCACATGAACACGATCAGCGCGTTGCGGCGGGTCAGCACCCCGACGCACCCGATGGTGAACAGGATCCCGGAGAGCACGACGTACTGCGTCACGGCTGGACCTCGCTCTCGGTGGTCTCGACGAGCTCGACCGGTGTGTGGTCCGACTCGCCTGCCAGCTGACGCTCGACGCCCTGCACGTCGTCGGCCATGGCCGGGGCCGAGCGCACCGTGCCGCGGGCGGCCAGCACCCGGGACACCGAGGCCTCGGCGGCGGTGCCGTCGGGGAGCAGGGCCGGGGTGTCGACCGCGTTGTGACGGGCGTACACGCCGGGTGGCGGCAGGGCACCGAGGTGCAGGCCGTGCTCGGCGTAGTCGCGGACCCGCTGCGCCGCGAGGTCGGCCTGGCTCGCCTTCGGCACCAGGCGCTCGCGGTGGGCCAGCACCATCGCCCCGACGGCAGCGGTGATGAGCAGCGCGCTCGTGGTCTCGAAGGCGAACACGTACGTCGAGAAGAGGATGTTCGCGACCGCCTGGACGTTGCCCAGCTTGTTGGCGTCGTCGAGGCCGACCACCGTACCGAGGGTCATCTGGCTCAGCCCGATGACCAGCACCAGGCCGAGCAGCAGCCCGCCGATGGTGGCCAGCGCCCGCTGGCCGCGGATGGTCTCCACGACGGAGTCGGAGGCGTCGACGCCGACGAGCATCACCACGAAGAGGAACAGCATCAAGATGGCGCCGGTGTAGACGATGATCTGGACGGCGAAGAGGAACGGCGCGTCGAGGACGGCGTACAGCACGGCCAGGCTGATCATCACCACGGCCAGCAGCAGGGCGGCGTGCACGGCCTTGCGCACGAAGAGGATGCCGAGGGCGGCGACGACCATGATCGGGGCGAGGATCCAGAAGGTCATCACGCCTCCCGGTCCGGCGCGGGAGCAGCAAACTCGCCGCGGTAGTAGGCGCCCTCGTCGTCGCCGAGGCGCATGGGGTGCGGCGGCTGCTCCATGCCGGGCAGCAGCGGCGCCAGCAGGTCGGACTTCTCGTAGATGAGGTCGGCACGGTTGTTGTCGGCCAGCTCGTACTCGTTGGTCATCGTGAGCGCTCGGGTCGGGCAGGCCTCGATGCAGAGCCCGCACAGGATGCAGCGCAGGTAGTTGATCTGGTAGACGCGGCCGTAGCGCTCGCCGGGGCTGTAGCGCTCGTCGTCGGTGTTGGAGGCACCCTCGACATAGATGGCGTCGGCGGGGCAGGCCCAGGCGCACAGCTCGCAGCCGATGCACTTCTCGAGGCCGTCCGGCCAGCGGTTGAGCTGGTGCCGGCCGTGGAAGCGCGGCGCCGTGGGCAGCTTCTCGAAGGGGTACTGCTCGGTGACGACCTTCTTGAACATGGTGCGGAAGGTGACGCCGAACCCGGCGACCGGGTCCCAGAACTGCTCCTTGAGACTTCGCGGCTGCGGGCCCTGCTGGCCCTTGCCGCTGCCCTGGTCAGCCATCGAGGCGCTCCTCACTCGTCGCTCGGTCGTCGGTGACGGAGTCGGCGGTCACGGTCGCGTGCACCTTCTCGGGAGCTCCGAACACCAGCGGGGCCGCCGCGCCCCGGACCGCGCCGCCCGTGGGCATCGCGGGCACCGGGTACCCGCCCGCCGTGACCGGCTCGGGCTCGCCACCGGTCGTCGTACCCGCGGCGTCCTCGGCCGCCTTCTCCTGGTCCTCGCCGACGAAGAACAGGGCCAGGAAGAGCACGGCCAGCACGCCGATGCCGATGAGGAGGTACTTGCGGTCGATCTGCCCCTCGAGGGACACCGAGCGGATGGTGCCGACAGCCACGATCCACACCAGCGAGACGGGGATCAGCCGCTTCCAGCCGAATGCCATGAACTGGTCGTACCGGAGCCGGGGCAGGGTGCCGCGCAGCCAGATGAAGATGAAGATGAAGAACAACACCTTGCCGAAGAACCACAGCACCGGCCAGTAGCCCTGGTTGGCGCCCTCCCAGAAGCTGTCGATCCAGAACGGCGCGTGCCAGCCACCGAGGAACAACGTGGTGGCGAGCGCCGAGACGGTGGCCATGTTGATGTACTCGGCCAGGAAGAACAGGGCGAACTTCAGCGAGGAGTACTCGGTGTGGAAGCCGCCCACCAGCTCGCCCTCGGCCTCGGGCAGGTCGAACGGCGCCCGGTTGGTCTCGCCGACCATCGAGATCGTGTAGATCGCGAACGACGGCAGCAGGATCAGCCCGAACCAGAGGTCGTCCTGGGCGGCGACGATCTGCGAGGTCGACATCGAACCGGCGTACAGGAACACCGCGACGAGGGCGAGGCCCATCGCCACCTCGTAGGAGATCATCTGCGCGCTGGACCTCAGGCCGCCGAGCAGGGAGTACGTCGACCCGCTGGACCAGCCGCCCAGCACGATGCCGTAGATGCCGATCGAGGCGATGGCCAGGACGAACAGCACCGCCACGGGCATGTCGGTGAGCTGCAGGGGTGTCCGGGTGTCGGTGAACGGGATCGTCACCACGGGGCCGAACGGGATGACCGAGAAGGCCACGAACGCCGGCACCGTCGCGATCACCGGCGCGAGCAGGAAGACGACCTTGTCGGCGGCCTTCGGAGTGATGTCCTCCTTGAGCGCCAGCTTCACGCCGTCGGCGAGCGACTGGAGCAGGCCGAAGGGCCCGTGCACGTTGGGGCCGATGCGGTGCTGCATGCGCGCCACCACGCGGCGCTCCCACCAGATGTTGAAGAGGGTGAGCAGCACCAGGAGCACGAAGATCAGCACGGCCTTGATGAGGATCACCCACCAGGCGTCGTGCCCGAAGTCGCTGAGCTCGGGGTTGTCGATCTCCATGAGGCCGATCGAGCCTGTCGAGAGCAAGCCCATCATGCGTCGGCTCCCTTCAGGGTGACGGTGCTGCCGGGCAGTCCGACGTCGGCGAGCAGGCCGCGGCCGGCCGAGTTCCCGGGCAGCCAGACCACGTCGTCGGCCATGTCGGCGACCACCGCGGGCAACGTGACCGAACCGCGGTCACCGGTCACGGTGATGCTGGGACCGAGGGCGTCGTACACGGTGGCGCTGACCCGGACCACGGGCATCCGAGCCGTCGCCCGGAGGTTGTCGTCACCGTCCTGCATGGTGCCGTTGTCGAGCGACTGCTTCCAGGAGGCGAGCGTGACGCCGGGGTCGGACACGTCGTGCGCCTGGACGCGCTCGAGCACCGCGCGGTCGCCGTCCCAGGGACCCATCTCCTCCATCTGGGCGCGCGCCTCGCCGGTGGAGCGGAAGCCGAGGGGGGTGCCGAGCTCCTCGGCGATGCCGGCCAGGATGCGGAGGTCGGGCAGCGACGACGGCGTGGAGAAGATCGCGTCGAAGGTGCGCGGGCGGCCCTCCCAGGTCACGAACATGCCGGCCTTGTCGGTCACCGGGGCGACCGGGAACACGACGTCGGCGACCCGGGTCACGTCGGTCTCGCGGAGCTCGAGGGCGACCACGAACGACGCGTTGTCGAGGGCCGCGCGGAACGCCGCCGGGTCGGCCGTGTCGTCGGGGTCGACGCCGCCGACGACCAAGCCGTGCAGGTCGCCGGAGTTGAGCGCGGCGACGATCTCGTCGGCGTCGCGTCCGGCGGTGTCGGGGACGCTGTCGACACCCCAGGTGGCCGCGGCGTCGACGCGCGCCGTGGCGTCGGCCACCGGGCGGCCGCCCGGCAGGAGGGTGGGCAGGCAGCCGGTCTCGACGGCGCCGCGGTCGCCTGCCCTGCGGGGCACCCAGGCGAGCTTCGCGCCGGTCTTCGCGGCCACCTCGGCGGCCGCGCTCAGCGCACCCGGTGACGACGCGAGCCGCTCGCCGACGAGGATCACGGCCGTGGTGTCGATGCCGTAGTCGGCGTGGCCGAGCAGGTCCTGGAGGGCAAGGGCCTCGCGGCCGGGCCTCGTGGCGACCAGCTGGCCGTGGAGCTTCTGCAGGCCGCGCGAGGCGAACGGCGCGATCGAGACGACCCGCGTCCTACCGGCACGGACCGCCTTGCGCAGCCGCAGGAAGATCGCGCCGGCCTCGTCCTCGGGCTCGAGGCCCGCGAGGACGACCGTCGAGGCCGCCTGGAGGTCGGCGTACGTCGCCCCCTGCCGCAGCACGACCTCGGCCGCGAGGAACGACGCCTCCTCGGCCGAGAGCGGGCGCGAGCGGAAGTCGATGTCGTTGGTGCCGAGGGCGACGCGCGCGAACTTGCTGTAGGCGTAGCCGTCCTCGGCCGTGATCCGGCCGCCGGTCAGCACCGCGGAGGCGCCGGCGTCGGCGAGACCGCGGGCGGCGACTGCGAAGGCCTCGGGCCACGACGCCGGCCGCAGCGAGCCGTCCTCGTCACGCACCTGGGGATAGGTGATCCGGTCGGGCGCGGTGGCGTAGTGGAAGGCGAACCGGTCCTTGTCGGTGATCCACTCCTCGTTGACCTCGGGATCGTTGCCCGCGAGGCGGCGCATCACCTTGCCGCGGCGGTGGTCGACGCGGATGGCCGAGCCGCACGCGTCGTGCTCGGCGACCGACGGGGTGGAGACGAGGTCGAAGGGGCGCGCGCGGAAGCGGTACTCGGCGGAGGTGAGCGCGCCGACCGGGCAGATCTGGATGGCGTTGCCCGAGAAGTACGACTCGAACGGCTCCTTCTCGTAGATGCCGACCTGCTGCAGCGCGCCGCGCTCGATCAGCGCGATGAACGGGTCGCCGGCGATCTCCTCGGAGAAACGGGTGCAGCGGGCGCAGAGCACGCAACGCTCGCGGTCGAGCAGCACCTGGGCCGAGATGTTGATCGGCTTGGGGAAGGTGCGCTTCACGCCGCCGGTGGCCGAGAAGCGCGACTCGCCGCGGCCGTTGGACATGGCCTGGTTCTGCAGGGGGCACTCGCCGCCCTTGTCGCAGACCGGGCAGTCGAGCGGGTGGTTGATCAGCAGGAACTCCATGATCCCCTGCTGCGCCTTGTCGGCGACGGGCGACGTGGCCTGGGTCTTGACCACCATGCCCTCGGCGACCGGAAGCGTGCACGAGGCCTGCGGCTTGGGGAACGGCCGGCCGTTGCCGGCGTCCGGGATGTCCACCAGGCACTGCCGGCAGGCGCCGACGGGCGCGAGCAGCGGGTGGTCGCAGAACCGCGGGATCTGTACGCCGACCTGCTCGGCGGCCCGGATCACCAGGGTGTCCTTGGGCACGCTGACGGCGATGCCGTCGACCGTCAGGTTGACCAGCTGCGTCTGCTGGTCGGTCTTCTCGGGGGCCTGCGTCATGCGATGGCTCCTGCGGGGGCGAAGAGCGTCGAGGCGGCCGGGTCGAACGGGCAGCCGCCGTTGGTCAGGTGGGCGAGGTACTCGTCGCGGAAGAACTTGATGGAGCTCTGGATCGGCGCCACGGCACCGTCGGCCAGGGCGCAGAACGAGCGCCCGGCGATGTTGTCGGACTGGTCGAGCAGCAGGTCGAGGTCGGACTCGTTGCCGATGCCCTGCTCGAGCTTGGACAGCACCTGCACCAGCCACCAGGTGCCCTCACGGCACGGCGTGCACTTGCCGCAGGACTCGTGCTTGTAGAACTCCGTCCATCGCAGCGTCGCCCGCACCACGCAGGTGGTGTCGTCGAAGATCTGCAGCGCGCGGGTGCCGAGCATGGAACCGGCCGCGGCAACGTCCTCGAATCCGAGTCGCACGTCGAGGTGCTGGTCGGTGAACAGCGGGGTGCTGGAACCGCCAGGGGTCCAGAACTTGAGCTGGTGCCCGTCGCGCATGCCGCCGGCCAGGTCGATCAGCTCGCGCAGGGTGATGCCGAGCGGCGCCTCGAACTGGCCGGGGTTCGCGACGTGTCCGGAGACCGAGAAGATGCCGAAGCCACTGGAACGCGTCGTCTTGCCGTCCTTGCCCACGTGGTCCACACCCATGCCGTTGAACCACGAGTGGCCGTGCTCGATGATGCTCGGCACCGAGGCGATCGACTCCACGTTGTTGATGACCGTCGGGCTGGCGTAGAGGCCGGCGACGGCCGGGAACGGCGGCCGCAGGCGGGGTTGGCCGCGCCGGCCCTCGAGGCCCTCCAGGAGGGCCGTCTCCTCGCCGCAGATGTAGGCGCCCGCGCCGGCGTGCACGATGACGTCGAGGTCGTAGCCGGAGCCGTGGATGTCCCGGCCGAGGTGCCCCGCGGCGTACGCCTCGGCGACGGCGGCTTGGACGCGGCGGATGACGTGCAGCACCTCGCCGCGGATGTAGATGAACGCCTTGTTGGCGCGGATGGCGAAGGAGCTGATGATGACGCCCTCGACCAGCGTGTGCGGCGTGGCCATCATCAGCGGGATGTCCTTGCAGGTGCCCGGCTCGGACTCGTCGGCGTTGACGACGAGGTACTTCGGCTTGGGGTTGTCCTGCGGGATGAAGCTCCACTTCATGCCGGTCGGGAAGCCCGCTCCGCCGCGCCCGCGCAGGCCGGACTCCTTGACCGCGTCGACGATCGCCTCGGGCGTCATGCCGAGCGCCTTCGTCAGGGCTCCATAGCCGCCGCGGCTCTCGTACGCCGACAGGGTCCAGGCACGCTCGGCGTCCCAGTCGTCGGTGAGGACGGGGGTCAACGTGTCGGTCACTCTGACTTCTCCGATTCGTTGGTCGAGGAAGGCGCGCTAGCGCCTGTCTCGAGACCCGGTGAGTCGGGTGCCTTCCAGTCGTTCTGGCGCGCGATGCCGAGGCCGACCAGCGAGGCGGGACCGGCGGCCGGTCCCTCGTCGACCAGCCCGTCGGGGAAGCCCGCGAGCACCCGTTCGGCCTGTCGCCACGTGACGACGCGCGGGCCCCGGGTGGAGCGGACCTCGGCACCAGAGCGGAGGTCGTCGACGAGCCGCGTCGCGGACTCCGGCGTCATGTTGTCCATGAACTCCCAGTTGACCATCATCACCGGGGCGTAGTCGCAGGCGGCGTTGCACTCGATGTGCTCCAGGGTGACCTTGCCGTCGGCCGTCGTCTCGTCGTTGCCGACGTCGAGGTGGTCCTTGAGGCGAGAGAAGATCGCGTCGCCGCCCATCACCGCGCAGAGCGTGTTGGTGCAGACGCCGACGTGGTAGTCGCCGACCGGCCGCCGCTTGTACATCGTGTAGAAGGTCGCCACGCCGCTGACGTCCGCGGCGCTGATGCCGAGGATGTCGGCGCACGCCTCGATGCCCTCGGGCGTGATCCGGCCGTGGGCCGACTGCACGAGGTGCAGCATCGGGAGGAGTCCCGAGCGCGGCTGGGGGTAACGGGCCGCGATCTCCTGGAGCTCGGCGTAGGTCTTCTCGTCGACGGACGTGGTCACCTGTCGACTCCTCCCATCACGGGGTCGATGCTGGCGATGGCCACGATCACGTCGGCGACCATGCCGCCCTCGCTCATCACGCTGGTGGCCTGGAGGTTGGTGAACGACGGGTCGCGGAAGTGGGCGCGGAACGGGCGGGTGCCGCCGTCGGAGACCACATGCGCGCCGAGCTCGCCGCGGGGGGACTCGACGGGGACGTACGCCTGGCCCGCCGGCACGCGGAAGCCCTCGGTCACCAGCTTGAAGTGATGGATCAGCGCCTCCATCGACTCGCCCATGATGTGGCGGATGTGGTCGAGGGAGTTGCCCATCCCGTCGCTGCCGATCGCGAGCTGGCTGGGCCAGGCGATCTTCTTGTCGGCGACCATGACGGGGGCGCCCTCGAGGTTGCCGAGGCGGGCCGCGGCCTGCTCGACGATGCGCAGCGACTCCCACATCTCGTTGAGGCGGACCCGGAAGCGACCGTAGGAGTCGCAGGTGTCCCAGGTCTGGACGTCGAAGTCGTAGTCCTCGTAGCCGGAGTACGGCTGGGTCTTGCGCAGGTCCCAGGCGTAGCCCGTGCTGCGGAGCACCGGGCCGGACATGCCGAGGGCCAGGCAGCCCTCGAGGTCGAGGTGGCCGACATCGACGAGGCGGCCCTTGAAGATCGGGTTGGCGTTGCACAGGGCGGCGTACTCGGGGAGCCGCTTCTTCATCAGCGCGACGAAGTCCTTGATCTGGTCGAGCGCGCCCCGGGGCAGGTCCTGGGCCACGCCGCCGGGGCGGATGAACGCGTGGTTCATGCGCAGCCCGGTGATCAGCTCGAAGAGGTCGAGCACCAGCTCGCGCTCGCGGAAGCCGATCGTCATCACGGTCAGCGCGCCGATCTCCATGCCGCCGGTGGCGATGCAGACCAGGTGGGAGGAGATGCGGTTGAGCTCCATGAGCAGGACCCGCATGACCTGGGCCTTCTCGGGGATGTCGTCCTCGATGCCGAGCAGCCGCTCGACGCCGAGGGAGTAGGTCATCTCGTTGTAGAACGGGCTCAGGTAGTCCATCCGGGTGCAGAAGGTGACGCCCTGCACCCAGGAGCGGTACTCCATGTTCTTCTCGATGCCGGTGTGCAGGTAGCCGATGCCGCAGCGGGCCTCGGTGACCGTCTCGCCCTCGAGCTCGAGAATCAGCCGCAGCACGCCGTGCGTCGACGGGTGCTGTGGCCCCATGTTGACGACGACCCGCTCGTCGGCGACCTCGTCGCTGAGTCCTTCGGTGATGGAGTCCCAGTCCTGACCGGTGACGGTGAAGACGCGGCCCTCGCTGGTGTCGGCGCGGCCGGCATAAACACACTTGTCGACAGCTCCTGTGACATCGGGGTCCCCGCGGAGCGTGAGCCGGAGGAGCGAAGCGGGGGAGGCGAGCGGTTTCGTGGGAAATCTCATGAGTACGACCTCCGCTCGTCGGGCGGTGGGATCGTGCCGCCCTTGTACTCGACGGGGATGCCGCCGAGTGGGTAGTCCTTGCGCTGGGGGTGGCCCGGCCAGTCGTCGGGCATCAGGATCCTGGTGAGCGCGGGGTGGCCGTCGAAGACGATGCCGAACATGTCGAACGTCTCGCGCTCGTGCCAGTCGTTGGTGGGGTACACGTCGACGATGCTCGGGATGTGCGGGTCGGCGTCGGGTGCGGTCACCTCGAGCCGGAGCCGGCGGTTGTGGGTCATCGAGAGCAGGTGGTAGACCGCGTGCAGCTCGCGGCCGGTGTCGCCGGGGTAGTGCACGCCGCTGACGCCGGAGCAGAACTCGAACCGCAGCGCGGGGTCGTCGCGGAGGGTGCGGGCGACGAGCGGCAGGTCCTCGCGGCGGACGTGGAAGGTGATCTCGCCGCGGTCGATGACCACGCGGTCGACGTCGATGGTCGACTCGAGTGCGTCGGCCACCTCGTCGTACCACCCGCCGTACGGTCGCTGCGCCGCGCCGGGCAGCACGACCGGCGAGACCAGGCCGCCGTAGCCCGAGGTGTCGCCGGAGCCCTGCGCGCCGAACATGCCGCGGCGTACGCCGACCGCCTGGTCGACCTGGGCGTCGTCGCGGACGATGTCGGTCGACGGGTCCTGGGTGTTGTTCTCGCTCACCTGAGCAGACCCCTCAGATCGCTGGTCGGCAGTGCCTTGAGGGCGTTCGCCTCGCGCGCCTCGATCTCCTTGCGGCGGTTGGGGCCGAGCTTGGCGTGCTGGATCTGGTCGTGCAGCTTGAGGATCGCGTCGATGAGCATCTCGGGCCGGGGCGGACACCCCGGGAGGTACATGTCGACGGGCACGACGTGGTCGACGCCCTGGACGATGGCGTAGTTGTTGAACATGCCGCCGGAGCTGGCGCAGACGCCCATCGCGAGCACCCACTTGGGCTCGGCCATCTGGTCGTAGATCTGGCGGAGCACCGGGGCCATCTTCTGGCTGACGCGGCCGGCCACGATCATCAGGTCGGCCTGGCGCGGGCTGGCGCGGAAGACCTCCATGCCGAAGCGGGCCAGGTCGTACTTCGGGCCACCCGACGTCATCATCTCGATGGCGCAGCAAGCCAGGCCGAAGGTCGCGGGCCAGAAGGAGGCCTTGCGCATGTAGCCGGCGACGTCCTCGACGGTCGTCAGCAGGACGCCGCTCGGCAGCTTCTCTTCCAGACCCACGCCAACTCCTTTCGGTGCTCGAGCTTGTCGAGACTCAGTCCCAGTCCAGGCCGCCGCGGCGCCACACGTACACGTAGGCGACGAACACGGTGGCGATGAAGATGACCATCTCGACGAGCCCGAAGAACTTCATCGAGTCGAAGTACACGGCCCACGGGTAGAGGAAGACGATCTCGATGTCGAAGACGATGAAGAGCATCGCGGTGATGAAGTACTTCACCGGGAACCGGCCGCCACCGACGGGCTGCGGCGTGGGCTCGATGCCGCACTCGTAGGAGTCGAGCTTGGCGCGGTTGTAGCGGGCCGGACCGGTCAGCGAGCTGACCACGACCGAGAACACCGCGAAGCCGGTCGCCAGGAGGGCCAACACGAGGATCGGCGTGTAGATCTCCATGCCCTGCAGTCCTTCCACCAGCGGCAGTCACTGCCCCGGTTGTGATCCCGGTCACGAGATTGTGACTTTGTGAACAGGTTCACGAGCAGCGCCGTCGCACAGTCTAGGACCCTCGCGGAGCTCCCCGCACCCCGGGGTTATTGCCCCCGAGACACCCCCTGACCTGGGCATTTAGCCAACGAGTACGTGTCGTAATTGTTGCTTCGCTGGTCGAGCCGGGCGAGCCCCCGGGCGGGCCCGTGTCGAGACCCGGGTGAGCGAACCAGGGTCTCGACACGCGGCCCGTTCCTCGCGGCGGGTCGACCGGCGAAAGGCGCGTCAGGCGGTGGCGCGATGCAGCGCCACGATGCCGCCGGAGAGGTTGCGCCACTGGGGGCGGAGCCAGCCGGCGTCGGCGAGCATCGAGGCCAGGCCGGGCTGGTCGGGCCAGGCGCGGATCGACTCGGCGAGGTACACGTAGGCGTCGGGGGAGGACGAGACGCCGCGGGCGATGGTGGGGAGTGCCTTCATCAGGTACTCCAGGTACACGGTGCGGAACGGGGTGTACGTCGGGTGGCTGAACTCGCAGACCACCAGCCGGCCGCCGGGCCGGGTCACGCGCAGCATCTCGCGGAGCCCGGCGAGCGGGTCCACGACGTTGCGCAGCCCGAAGGAGATCGTCACGGCGTCGAAGGTGTCGTCGGCGAACGGGAGCCGGGTCGCGTCGCCGGCCGTGAAGGGCAGCTCGGGCCGGGCCCGCTTGCCGACGGCCAGCATGCCGAGCGAGAAGTCGCACGGGACGACGACCGCGCCGGCGGCCGCGAACGGCTCGCTGGAGGTGCCCGTACCTGCGGCGAGGTCGAGCACCCGCTCGCCCGGCTTCGCGTCGACGGCGGCCACGACGGCCTTGCGCCACCGCCGGTCCTGTCCCATCGAGAGCACGTCGTTGGTGACGTCGTACCGGCGCGCGACCGCGTCGAACATGCGCTGGACGTCGGACGGCTGCTTGTCCAGGTCGGCGCGGGTCACGCGGCGAGCGTATTCGCGCGCGGGACACGGCAACCAAATTCCCGGGTTCGGCGTCTCCCCCACGTCAGAATCAAGGCGCCGGGTCCTTCCCCGTTCCGCCCGGCGAGAAAGAGGCACACCCCATGTCGGCTCGGCGAGTCGTGGCCACCAGCATCGTCACCACCCTGCTCGCGGCCGGGACGGCGTACGGCGTCGGGCTGGCCGTCAGCTCCTCGGCATCCGCCGGCCCCGATCTGGGCCCGCGGGTCAACCGCCCGGCCGCGGCAGAGCAGACTCCGTCACCCACGCCGACCGTGCAGCCGTCACCCACGCCGGCCGAGCCGGTCGCGACCCCGACGCCCACCGAAGCCGCCACCCCGCGGCCTCGTCCGACGCCGTCCCTGCCCACCGTCGTGCTGCGGCCGGGCGACAAGGGCGAGCAGGTACGCGAGCTGCAGAGCCGGCTGTACCAGCTGGCGTGGCTGCCCGAGGTCACCACCGGCGTCTACGACCCGACCACGAAGGAGGCCGTCCAGGGCTTCCAGGTCAAGCGG
Source organism: uncultured Actinomycetota bacterium (assembly GCA_963728555.1). Lineage (GTDB taxonomy): Bacteria > Actinomycetota > Actinomycetes > Propionibacteriales > Nocardioidaceae > Nocardioides. The sequence goes on along the minus strand of CAVSKP010000004.1, from coordinate 295,656 downwards.
CACCTCACGGGCACCGGCGTGCTCGACCGCACGAGCTGGCGCCGCCTCAAGGCGATGACGAAGACGCCGACGCACGACGCGATGTTCAACGTCTTCCACCCCGGCCCGGCGATCCTGAGGTCGGGCGACGAGGGCGACCAGGTACGCGACGCGCAGGCACGGCTCAAGCAGATCGCCTGGATCTTCGGCGACGTGACCGGCACGTACGACGACGGCACCGTCGACGCGGTCAAGGGCTTCCAGGCCAAGCGCGGCGTCCCGGTCACCGGCGAGATCGACCGGCGCACCCTGGACCGGCTGCACGCGATGACCGTGACACCGAGCCACGAGGAGCTCTTCAACATCGAGCCCAAGCCCGGCGAGCTCGACGCGCGCTGCCGTACGGGACGGGTGCTGTGCATCGACAAGTCCAGCCGGACCTTGCGGTGGGTGGTCGACGGCAAGGTGCAGCTCACCCTCGACGCCCGCTTCGGCTCGACCATCAACGACACCCCGACCCGCGAGGGCCTCTTCCACGTCTACCTGATGGACGCCGACCACGTGTCGAAGCTGTACGGGTCCGCCATGCCCTACTCGATGTTCTTCTCGGGCGGCCAGGCCGTGCACTACTCCTCGGACTTCGCGACGGTCGGCTACTACGGCGCCTCGCACGGCTGCGTGAACATCCGCGACTACGACGGAATCCAGTGGCTCTTCTCGCAGGTGCGCGTCGGCGACGCGGTCGTCGTCTACTGGTCGTGACGCAGGAGACATCCGGAGGGATGAGGGACGGCGTACATCGCCCGAGTAGGGTCTGCCACGTGTCGAGCCGCCTCCCCTCCGGCGCGGAACTGCCGCATTCCTCGGACTCAGCGGCGACAGGACAAGTCACCGGGCGATTCACGGGTCCGCTGGTCGTTCGCACCGTCGCCTTCGACGTCGACGACGGCGCACTTCTCGACTTGTTGCCGCTCGACGCGCCCGTCGCCTGGCTGCGCCGCGGCGAGGGCATGGTCGGCTGGGGCGTCGCCGCGGAGGTGCGCACCAGCGGCGTCACGCGGTTCGCGGACGCCGACAAGTGGTGGACCGAGACCACCAGCCGCGCCGTCGTACGCGACGAGGTCGAGGAGCCCGGCACCGGCCTGGTCTGCTTCGGCACCTTCAGCTTCGCCGACGAGCCCGGCGACTCGGTGCTGGTCGTGCCGCAGGTCGTCGTCGGCCGGCGAGGCAGCACCACCTGGCTGACCACCATCGGCCGGGGCGCGATCGCGACACCGTCGGTCTCGGCCGCCGAGCCCGCGGCCGCACCGGTCGACGTGGCCTTCGCCGACGGCGCCCTCGACAGCGAGCGCTGGATGAGCGTGGTCGCCGACGCGGTCGGCCGCATCAACGCCGGCGGCCTGGAGAAGGTGGTGCTGGCCCGCGACCTGATCGCCACCGCCGACGCGCCGATCGACGTGCGCTGGCCGCTGCGACGCCTGAGCGAGACCTACCCGATGTGCTGGACCTTCCACATCGACGGGCTGTTCGGCGCGACGCCGGAGATGCTGGTGCGCCGCGAGCGCGGCCTCGTCACGTCCCGGGTGCTGGCCGGCACCATCCGGCGTACCGGCGATGACGGCCGCGACCTGGCGCTCGCCGCCACGCTGGCCCGGTCGCCCAAGGACCACGAGGAGCACGAGTACGCCGTCCGCTCGGTCGCCGACTCCCTCGAGCCGCACTGCTCGTCGATGAACGTCCCCGAGGCGCCGTTCGTGCTGCACCTCCCCAACGTGATGCACCTGGCCACCGACGTGACCGGCGTCGTGCATGACGCGGCCACCGTCTCGTCCCTGGAGCTCGCCGCGTCGCTGCACCCGAGCGCGGCCGTGGGCGGCACGCCCACGTCGGTGGCGATCGACCTGATCGCCGAGATCGAGGGCATGGACCGTGGCCGGTACGCCGGCCCGGCCGGCTGGATGGACGCCGACGGCGACGGCGAGTGGGCGATCGCCCTGCGTTCGGCCGAGGTACACGGATCCACCGTCCGGCTGTTCGCCGGCTGCGGCATCGTCGCCGACTCCGACCCCGAAGCCGAGCTCGCCGAGGCGCAGGCGAAGTTCCTCCCGGTCCGCGACGCCCTGACGGACTGAGCTGCTGGTTGCGGTTGGTTCATCTAGGTATGTAGATGAACCCGCACTTCCCGTCGGTCGCAGCCCCAGGGAAGTGACGGCTCGCCTACATACCTAGATGAAACAACCGAGCCGGCGCTACGACAGATCGGCTCCGTCGGCCAACCGCACGTACGACTGGGACTCCGGGAGCAGGCGGGTGAGGTGGCCGTCGACGATGCCGAGGCCGGCCTCGGAGTAGACGCGGTCGTGGATGGCCAGGTTGCGCGGAGCCCCGACCAGGCGGGCGAAGTCGACCGCCTCGGCGGCCCGCATCCACGGAGCGGAGACGACCACACACAAGAGGTCGACCGGCTCGTCGGGCGGCGTGAGCGCGTCGCCCGGGTGGAACAGCCGCTGCTCGCCGCATGTCACGACGTACCCGCTGTTGTGGAAGCGCGGCAGGTCCGGATGGATGACGGCATGCAGCTCGCCGACCGCGCGCACGGGCAGTCCGGCGGCCTCGAACGCCTGGCCCGGTGACACCACGGTCAGCCGCTCCGCGACGTCCGGTGCCTCGTCGCGGATGCGCGTGGCAACGGCATCGATGGTGTACACCGGCGCGTCGGTGCGGGCGAGGTGTGCCGGGTCGTAGTGGTCGGGATGCTCGTGGGTGACCAGCACCGCGTCCGCGCCGTCCACGGCCTCCGGCTGGGTGAAGCCGCCGGGGTCGATGACGACGGTGTGCCCGTCGTGCTCGATCCGGATGCAGGAGTGACCGAACTTGGTGATCCGCATGCTCGCCACGCTATGCGACGATCCTGCTCGTGCTCGAGGTGGTCATTGCCGGTCTCGTCACCGGCTGGGCCATCGCGATCCCGATCGGCGCCGTCGGTGCACTCCTGGTCGCCCTCACGGCACGGACCTCGCTCCGGACGGGATCAGCCGCCGCACTGGGCGTGGCGAGCGTGGACGGCGGGTACGCCGCCGTGGCCGTGGTCGGCGGGGCGGCGATCGCCAGCAAGCTCGAGCCGTACGACGGCTGGCTGCGCGCCGCGTCCGCCCTTGTCCTGCTGGGGATTGCGGCCCTCACCATCTGGCTGGGCCGCCGCAGCACCGGACGGAGCTCCGCCGCCCCGGCCTCGGCCAAGGACCTCCGGCCGTGGCAGGCGTTCCTCGCGTTCCTGGCGCTGACCGCCGTGAACCCGACGACGGTCGTCTACTTCGTCGCCGTCGTGATCGGCAACCCGCACCTCGCCGACGGCTGGGCCGAGGGCCTGGTCTTCGTGCTGGCAGCGTTCGCCGCCAGTGCCTCGTGGCAGCTCTTCCTGGCGTTCCTGGGCGCGGTGCTGGGCCGGTCGGTGACCAGCCACCGCGGGCGGGTGGTGACGGCGTGGGTCTCCGGGTTGGTGATCGCGGCGCTCGCCGTACGCACCCTGCTGGGCGCCTGAACCCGCCCCTGACCGACTCCTGACCCGGCCCTGGATCCACCCCGGACTCACAGGTCAGGCACATCCTCGACGGCTAGGCTGCGGCCAACTCGGGACGACGTACGTGAGCTGACGAGGAGTGGCTGGCATGGGGTTCATGGACAAGGCCAAGGAAGCGGCCGACGACCTGCGGGCGAGCCTCGCCGGCAACGAGGCGCGGGCCTCCGAGCAGCACTACCGCGACCTGGGGATGCTGGCGTACCTCACCGCGACCGGCCGGCCGATCGACGAGGCCGACCGTCAGCGCCTCCTCAACGGGCTGTGGGCCATCGAGCAGGGCGGCAAGCTGCCGGCGTTCCGGCTCGTCACGCCGCCCCCGCCGCCTCCACCGCAGGTGCCTGCTGCGGCTCCTCCGGCGGCGGCCCCGGCGCCCGTCGCGCCGCCGGCACCGGCCGCGCCGGCCATGCCCGCGGCACCCGCCGAGCCGGCAGCACCCGCCGAGCCCCCGGCACCCGCAGAAGCCCCACCGGCCGACGAGGAGAAGCCACCGCCGGCTACGCCGTGACGTGGTGCACGAAGCACCACCGCCAGTCCTCGAGCGGCTCGGCCGACTGGATCACCGGATGCGTGGTCTCCCGGAAGTGGCCGGTCGCGTGCCGCATCACCGAGGAGTCGCAGCAGCCGATGTTCCCGCAGTCCAGGCAGATCCGTAGCGAGACCCAGGTGTAGCCCTCGTCGACGCACTGCTGGCAGACCGGCGCAGGCTCCTGTTCGACCTCGAGGACCGGGCGCGCGTCGAGGTGGTCGCAGGAGGCGCCGGTACGCCGTATGCGTGAGTACTCCGTCTTCAGCTCGTCCCGGCTCGCCTGCGCGATGTCGATCATCGACTCCTCGACGTCGAGCATCGCGAGCACCTCGGTGACCACCTCGCTGGCGACCTGGCCCGCGTCCCGGATCTGGAGCACCCGCTGGCGCTCGGCGTCGAGCATGGCGAGCCTGACCCGGGCGTACAGCTCGCTCGGCGTCTCCATGTCCGACTGGGTCCCGAGCCGCTCCCAGGCCGCGAAGTTGCGCTGCTCGATGCGCTGCTTGACGAGCTTGACGACGCCCTGCTGGTCGTCGTACTCGATGTCCTGCAGCACCTTGAAGCCGGCCTTGGACGCCTGCTGCAGCAGCGTCGCGCGGGCGAGCGCGTCCTCCATCGGGTCCGGTGACGGGACGCGGAGGCGACGCGCCAGCATCGGGAGGGACAGGCCCTGGATGAACAGCGTGCCCGCCACCACCGTGAAGGCGATCAGCAGCAGCACCTCGCGGTGCGGAGTGTCCAGAGGGATGACGAACGCCGCCGCCAGGGTGACCACCCCGCGGATACCGGCCCAGCCCAGGATCAGGGTGAACGTCCATGGTGGCTTCTGGCCGGTGGTCGGGTCGGCACCGGGCCGGATCAGCAGGTACCGCGCGAAGAACACCCAGACGATCCGCATCACGATGCAGCCGCCCAGCACGGCCGCGCAGACCGCGACGATCCGGCCGCCCGACAGCGTGCTGTCGTTCACGTCCTCGAGGATCCAGCCGGCCTGGAGGCCGATGAGCAGGAACACCGTGTTCTCGAGGACGAACGCGATCGTGCGCCAGTTCATCCGCTCGGCGATGCGCGACTGCGCCGTCTGCACGACGGGCGCCTTGTGGCCGAGCAGCAGCCCGGCGACCACGACGGCGATCACGCCGGAGGCGTCGATCTTCTCGGCGGCGATGTAGGTGCCGAAGGGCACCACGAAGGAGATTGCGGTGTCGAGCACCGGGTCGGTGATGAGCTTGCGGAGCTTGGCGACCACGACGAAGACCGCGAAGCCGACCGCCCCGCCACCCAAGGAGGCGACCAGGAACTCCGCGCCGACATGCATCGCCTCGACCCCGGCCGAGGTGGCGGCGAGGGCGGTGCGCAGCGCGACGAGGGCGGTGGCGTCGTTCAGCAGCGACTCGCCCTCGAGGATCGTCACGATCCGTCGTGGCAGTCCGATCCGGCGGGCGATCGCGGTGGCCGCGACCGCGTCGGGAGGAGCCACCACCGCGCCGATGGCGATCGACACCGGCCAGGAGATGCCCGGGATCAGCCCGTGCACGATGGCGCCCACCCCGAAGGTCGTGAACACCACGAGCCCCACCGACAGCAGCAGGATGGCCCGCCGGTTGGCGTTGAAGTCGACCAGCGACGTCTGGATCGCGGCGGCGTACAGCAGTGGCGGCAGCAGCCCCAGCAGCACGACCTCGGGCTCGAGGTGGATCTCCGGGACCGCGGGAATGTACGACCCCGCGACCCCCACGGCGATCAGCAGCAGCGGCGCCGGGAAGTCGATCCGGTCCGCGAGCGCCGTGAACGCCAGCACCGACACGGCCAGGGCGACGAGCAGGACCGCGATCTCCACGGCCCTATCCAACTGCACGCCGCAACCCTCGATTCGTCTGTGCCCGCCCCGCGGGAGGTCCCAGGCGAGACCGCAGACGAATCGGGATCAGGCCGGCTGGGCCACCCAGCGCATCGGGTCGCCCCAGCCGAGGTCCTCGATGCCGTGCTTGCTCAACGCCAGCACCACCAGGGTCCGACGATGCGCCGCGAAGGTGAGGACGTGGGCGATCATCCCGCCGTAGGTGAACACCTCGGCCGGCTCGCAGAGCGCATCGACGAAGGTGTCGTCGACGCGGCCGTATTCGACGACGTCGCGGACGTGGGAGAGGTACGTCGGACCCTCGGTCGCGAGCCGCTCGCGCATCGAGCTCAGCGACTCGTGCTCCTCGACCGACCAGTCGTAGTCGCGGGTCGCCATCGCGGCGTTCCACATGCCCATCTGGCCGATCAGCCGGCTGAGGAGAGTACGGATCGTCTGGCGGTCGTCGTCGACGTTGAGCTCGATGTCCTCGTCGAGCTGGGCATCGGTGAGGCGCTCGGCGATCCGGACCATCTCACCGGTGAGCCAGACGTGGTGCTCGACCATCTTCGTGAGCAGCTCCATGGGCGTGACCTTGTCTCGTGCGGGCAGCCGGAGGCCGCCGGGTGGGTGGAAGTGGACGTCGCTGGGCGCGGCGATCTGGAGGTGTCCGGGCTTCTTGCGCCAGGCCGCCGGCGCGGCGCCGTACGCCTGCTTGAAGGCACGCGTGAAGGCCTCGTGGGAGCCGTACCCCGCCTCGACGGCGATGTCGATGAGCGGCGCGGTGGTGCTGATCATGCGGTACGCCGCCCGCTCCAGGAGGATGCGCCGGCGGAACGCGTTGGGCGGCTCACCGGCGACCGACTTGATCATCCGGTCGAAGTGGTAGCGCGAGAAGTGCAGGCGGAGCGCGAGCTCCTCACCGGTCGCGTCGTGGTCGTCGAGCACGTCGGCGAGGGTGTCCACGAACGAGTGGAACGTGTCGACCGCCGCTGTCATGACGCCATCGTGCTCGTTCGGTGTCTGCCGATCTTGATCATGGTTGCGCGAGTCGCCGGATGCGCTCGTCGAGCTCGCGCCTGTTGTCGCGACGTACCCGCACCTCGACGACCTCGATGCCGCCGTTGGGCGAGGCGAGCGCCTGCTCGAGCTCGGGCAGGCTGTCGATCGGCCAATGTGGCGTACGAGTCGCGGCGCACAGGCTGGCCAGGTCGACGCCGTGCGGGGTGCCGAACAGCCGGTCGAAGCGGTCCGCATGCTCCGGTGCACCCTGCTCGAGCGTCGCGAAGATCGAGCCGCCGTCGTCGTTGACGACCACGATCGTCAAGTCCGGCTCGGGGTCGTGCACGTCGTGGACCAGGCCGTTGCTGTCATGCAGGAACGTCACGTCGCCCAGCAGCGCGAAGCTCCTCGTCGAGTCGCGGCCCAACGCGGCGCCGACCGCCGTGCTGACCGTGCCGTCGATCCCGGAGAGCCCGCGGTTGGCGATGGTCTTGCGCCGCCCGCCGACCTCGTACCTCGGCACCATCAGGTCCAGGTCGCGCACCGGGTTCGAGGCCCCGACGACCAGCAGGCCTCCGCGTGGCAGGGCCCGCGCGACGGCGCCCGCGACGTCGTACGGCGTCGGCTCGCCCTCCGCACGCAACAGCCGGTCGAGGTCGCGCGACACCCGCTCGTCCTCGGCCCGCCAGCGGTCGAACCAGTCGGATCCGTCCGGACCGTCGACCCCCGCTCGCCCGTCGATGTGCTGGTCGACCGGGAAGGGGCGCTCGTTCCAGGCGCCGGCGCTCGGGGCGGCCAGCACCTCGACGCCGTCACGCTGCATCAGCCGCATCACCGGCCGAGCCAGCGTCGGGTGCCCGAACACCACCACCCGCTCGATCTCGTCGGCGAGCGGCCCGCCGAGCAGGAGGCGGTAGGTACGGATCGCGCTCTCGCCCGTCCGGCTGCCACTGGTGGGCTCCGCAAGCAGCGGCCACCGCCCCGCCTCCGCCAGCACTCGCGCCGGCGGTCCCGCGTCGTCGCCCGCGATGACCACCGTCTTGGGGCCCTGGGCGATGGCGTTTGGGACCAATCGCCGCATGTAAGCGCTTTCAGGATGGCGTTTCTGCCCAATCGCAGACGAATCGAGAGCCGGCGCCCAGGGGCTTTCGGGCACCAGCGGGTCGTCGAGCTGGACGTTGAGGTGGAGGGGTCCGTCGCCGAGACCCAGGGCAGTACGCGCGATGGAGGCGTCGGCCGGGCCGAGGTCGACGTAGGTCACCAACGACCCGAAGATGCCGACCTGGTCGGTGGTCTGGTTGGCGCCGGTGCCGCGCAGGCGGGCGGGTCGGTCCGCCGTGACCGCGACCAGCCGGACGCCGGCGTGCGCGGCCTCGAGCATCGCCGGGTGCAGGTTGGCGACGGCCGTGCCGGAGGTGCAGATGACGGCCGCGGGACTGCCGACCTTCGTCAACCCGAGCGCGAGGAACCCGGCCGACCGCTCGTCGATGCGTGTGTGGAGACGGAGCAGGCCGGCGGCCGCGGCGTCGTACGCCGCGAACGACAGCGGCGCGTTGCGCGAGCCCGGGGCGACCACGACCTCGCGGACTCCCGCGTCGACCAGCGCGGAGACCACGCCCCGCGCGAGCTCGGTCGAGGGCGAGGTCACGAGGAGCGATCCTGCCCCAGCGCCCGTACCTCGGCCAGCCGCGCCCGCCAGTGCGCCTCGCGGTCGGGGGTTGCCGCGACCCGCGCCAGGCGTTCCTCGCTGACCATCGGTCGGTGCACAGGGATGTAGCCGTCCACCGCCGCGAGGCGATGGTCCGCCACGTCGTCGGCGAGCATCCCGATGGTGGCCAGCCCGGAGGCGTACTCGAGCTCGGGCAGCGCCGCCGCCAGCGCGACACCGGCGGCCAGTCCGACCGACGTCTCCAGCGCCGACGACACCACGGTCGGCAGCCCGATGTCCTCGGCGATCCGCAAGCAGGCACGTACCCCGCCGAGCGGCTGCACCTTGAGCACCGCGATGTCGGCGGCCTCGAGGTCGCGCACCCGGTAGGGGTCCTCCGCCCTGCGGATCGACTCGTCGGCGGCGATCCTGACCGATGTACGCCGCCGCACGGCCGCCAGCTCCTCGACCGTGGCGCACGGCTGCTCGACGTACTCGAGGCCCCCGGCGGCCCGGTCGAGCAACCGGACGGACGCGACGGCGGTGTCCACGTCCCAGGCGCCGTTGGCGTCCACCCGGATCCTTCCTCCCGGACCCAGCGCGTCGCGGACGGCCTCCAGCCGCGCCTCGTCGTCGGCCGGTGTGGTGGTCGGGTCGGCCACCTTGACCTTCGCGGTCCGGCACCCCGAGCGCGCGACCAGCTCGTGCGCGTCCTCGGGCGACAGCACGGGCACCGTCACGTTCACGGGTATCCGGTCGCGCACCGGCTCGGGCCAGTCGCCGGCCGCTGCCTCCTGCGCGCACCGCAGCCACGAGAGTGACTCTCTAGAGTCATACTCTAGAAAGGGACTCCACTCCCCCCATCCGGCATCACCGCGGATCAGCAGGCCCTCGCGGACCGTGATGCCACGGAACCGGACCCGCATCGGGATCGACCACACCACGACGTCAGGCACGCTCGCGTCCGTCACCCTCACCCCTCAGGCGTCGCCGGTCGACCTTGCCGTTGCGGAGCAACGGCATCTCGTCCAGGACCCGGAGCTCCCGCGGCGCCCAAGCCCGGGGATGCACCTCGGCCACCCAGTCTCGCGCCTGCTCCAGGGACAGGTCACCCACGACCCAGGCCACCACGCGTTCCCCCCACTCGTCATCGGGCAGCCGACCCACGTCGACGGCGGTCACACCGGGGTGCTCGCGCAGCCTGGCCGCGACGATGCCGGTAGGCACCTTCACGCCGCCAGAGATGACCATGTCGTCGAGCCGGCCCAGCACCTGCAGACGGCCGTCCTCGTCGAACCGTCCGGCGTCGGCCGTCAGGAACCAGCCGTCCACCAGCACCTCGGCAGTCAGCCCCGGGTCCTCGTCGTACCGCTCGAACAAGGTCGGCCCGCCGATCCGGATGCGTCCGGCCGCGCCGATGGCCACGCCGACCCCGCCCAGCGGCAGCCCGTCGTAGACGCACCCTCCCGCGGTCTCGGCGGAGCCATAGGTCGCCACGACGCGGATCCCGGCGTCGGCAGCCCGCGCGCGCAATGACCTGTCGACCGGCCCACCGCCCACCAGGACCGCCGAGCAGTCCGCAAGGGCGGCCGCGTCTCGTGGCGACTCGAGTGCCCGCACCAGCTGGGTGGCGACCAGCGAGACGTACGGCGGCCTACCCGCCGCCGCGACGGCCTCGGCCAGCGACGCATGGTCCTCCAGCAGCACCGGCCGGTGTCCCGCCACCAACGACCGGCAGGCGACCTGGAGACCGGCGACGTACGTCATCGGCAGCGCCAGCACCCAGGGCCCCGAGCCACCGAGTCGTACCTCGGTGGCGGCCACCGAGGCGAGCACCGCGCGACGCGACAGCACCACTCGCTTGGGCCGCCCGGTAGACCCCGACGTCTCGACGACGACCGGCTCCGGCTCCCCCGGCGCGGCGAGCCAGGCGTCCAGCGCGTCGAGCGACGCGTCACCGGAGGCGGGGAAAAGCATGCGACGAACGCTAGCGACGCTTGTCAGAATCATGGGGATGCCCACCTGGATCGAGCGCCTGCTGCCACCGAACCCCATCGCGCGCCGACTCTCGTTCCAGTCGATCCTCTTCGCCGTCGGGCAGGGTTCCTTCCTCACCGGCAGTGCGGTGTTCTTCACCCACATCGTCGGGCTGACCGCCTCCCAGGTCGGCCTGGGCCTGACGATCGCGGGCGTGGTGTCGTTCCTGTTCGCCGTGCCGCTGGGCAAGGTCGCGGACAAGGTCGGCACCAGACGGCTGTGGGCGCTGGCCGCAGTTATCGAGGCCGGATCGTTCCTGGTCTGGCCGTGGCTCGAGGGCTTCGGCCAGTTCCTGGCGATGGTCGTGGTCATCGAGGTGGTCAGCACCGCCGGCGGCACGGCGTTCGGCGCCTACAGCCTCAACGTCTTCTCCCGCGAGGAGCGGGTGCGCTCCATGGCCTTCATGCGGAGTGCGCTCAACATCGGCTTCACCGTCGGCGCCCTGATCGGCGGCCTCGCGCTGGCGACCGACAGCGACACCGTGATCCGCTGGATGCCTCTGGTCCCGGCCGTCATCCTGGCGTTCAACGCCCTGCTGATCACCCGGCTGCCCGACGCGCACGGGCACGCCGACGAGACGAGCGCGGTCGAGGCCCTCATCGACGCGCCGAGGCGCCGCAGCGTCCTGCGCAACCGTGGCTACGTCGCCATGTCGTTCTTCGACGGCATCCTCGGCACCAACCAGGTGCTCCTCAACGTGGTGATCCCGTTGTGGCTGGTGCAGGAGACCGATGCCCCGCGGGTCCTACTCGCCTGGCTCTTCGGCACCAACACCGTGCTCGCCGTGCTGCTCCAGGTGCCGGCCTCGCGCGGCTCCGAGACCGTGAACGGCGCCCTGAGGGCGGCCCGGATCAGCACCGGCTTCATGGTGCTGTCCTGCTTCGTCGTGATGGTCACCCACGACACGATCGGGTGGACGACCATCCTGCTCGTCTGGTTCGGGCACGTGACCGTGACCGGAGCGGAGCTCTTCCAGTCGGCTGGCCACTGGGGTTTCACCAGCGAGCTCTCCGAGCCCGCCCGCCGCGCCGAGTACCAGGGCGCGGGCCAGGTCGGCGGCACCCTCGGGTCGGTCTGGGCACCGGCCGTGTTCACCTTCCTCGCGATGGACTGGGGCACGTCGGGCTGGCTGGTGATCGCCGCGATCGTGGTCGTCGCCGGCATCGGCATCCACCCGGCCGCCCGCGCGGCCGAGAGGTACCTCGCGGCCGAGGCCGAGCGACCGATCGACCGGTCGGCCGACCAGCCTGCTTGAATCACGGGCTGTGACGACTCGGCCGGTGACCACTCCCGGACAGTGGGTGGCCGGCGCCCGGCCACGCACCCTGCCGGCCGCGGTCTCGCCCGTGCTCGCGGGCACCGGCGCCGCGGCGTACGACGGCCACGCGGTGTGGTGGAAGGCGCTGCTCGCCCTCGTGGTCAGCCTGGCGCTGCAGGTCGGCGTCAACTACGCCAACGACTACTCCGACGGCGTCCGCGGCACCGACGCCGACCGCGTCGGGCCGATGCGCCTGGTCGGGTCCGGGGTCGCGACCCCGGCGGCGGTCAAGCGCGCGGCCTTCCTGGCGTTCGGCGTGGCCGCGCTGGCGGGGCTGGTCCTGGCCGCGAGCACGGCCTGGTGGCTGGTGCTGGTCGGCGCGGTGTCTGTCGCGGCAGCGTGGTTCTACACCGGCGGGTCGAGGCCCTACGGGTACCTCGGCCTCGGCGAGGTGATGGTGTTCGTGTTCTTCGGGCTGGTGGCCGTGCTCGGCACCCAGTACGTCCAGGCCGAGGAGCTGACGGCCGCCGGGTGGTACGCCGCCGTCGGGATCGGCGCGCTCGCCTGCGCGATCCTGGTCGCGAACAACCTGCGTGACATCCCGACCGACCGCGTCGCCGGGAAGATGACGCTGGCCGTGCGGTTCGGGGACGCGCGCACCCGCGCGCTGTACCTGTTCCTCGTCCTTGCCGCGCTGGTGACCCTGGTCGGCGTGGCGCTGGCGGCGACGTACTGGGCCCTGGTCGCGGTGGTCTTCCTGCTGCCGGCGTTCCGGGCGGCAGGCGTGGTGCGCTCGGCCTCCGGCAGCGACCTGGTGCCCGCCCTCCAGCTCACCGGCCTCGCCGAGCTGGCCTACGGCCTCGGCTTGTTCGTCGGGCTGTTGGTGGGCACCACGTAGTCTCGGGACATGACCTTCCTGATCATTCTCGTGCTCATCGTCGCGGGCGTGGTCGCCTACAAGAACCGCGTCGCGCTGCTGTCCAAGATCCTGGGCCAGCCGCAGTCCCGGATCGAGCGGCGACTCAACGGCCCGAAGCGCTGACCCACCGCCATGATCGCGCTGCTCGCGCTGGTGCTGGTGGTCGGCGTCGTCATCTGGGCCGTCGTCTCGGACCGCTGACCACAAGCCGTCAGTCGGCGTCCTCGCGCGCGCGGTGCGCCTCGAAGGCCGCCGTGGCCCTGCGGGCGCGCTCGTCAACGCGTTGCGCGAACCGCTCGCGGACGCCGTTCAGCAGGAAGTACGACGCCACGCCCGACAGCGCCAGCGAGATCACCAGCACCCACATGACCGGGACGTTGTCCGACGCCGCCAGCCAGATGCCGGCCACGACCGCGAACGCCGCGACGAACAGCAGCAGCCGCAGCCCGGTGTAGACGACGAACTCCTTCACGGGATCAGGGTAGTTGTCGACCACGCTCGGCCTACTCTGGAGGCGTGCTGAAGGTCCTGATCGTCGTCGCCCTGCTCGGCCTTGCGATCTACCTCGTGGTGCGGGCCCTGCAACGCAGTGGTGGCAGTGGTCAGACCAGCCGTCGGCAGACCCCTCCGTCGTCCCCTCCGCGCCGCCCCGTCGCGCCGGACGACGACCTCGACTTCCTCCGCGACCTCGACCGCAAGCGCCGCCACCCCGACGACCCCGATTCGTAGCCATCACGCTCCGCTCGGTGGTCGAGCCCGCGAGCGCCAGCGAGCGGTGTCGAGACCGCGGAACGGCTCACGGGGTCTCGACACGGGCTCGCCCAGGGGCTCGCCCGGCTCGACCAACGAGGGCGGCGTGTCAGCCGTAGTACCTCGCCCGCGCGGCGGCGTCGTGGGCGACCTGGCGGGCCAGGGCGCGGTCGGAGACGACGTACTCGGGTGGGAGCGGTACCCGGCAGGCGTCGCCGGAGCACAGGCGGTACTGGCGCCACAGGCGGGTCAGGTCGCGGCGTACGTGGGCGTAGGCCGGGTCGTCGTACCGTGACCGCAGCTCGAGCGGGTCGGTGAACAGGTCGTAGAGCTCGCCCTCGCCCGTGGAGTAGCGGAAGTAGGCGTACCGGCCCGTGCGCAGACCCATCTCGGTCAGGCCCTTCGGGAAGCCGCCGACCGTGTGCGGCAGGTGCTGGAGGCCTTCGGTGACCACGGGCACGTCCCAGGGCCGGTCCTTGGCGAACGCCGGCACCTTGGAGACCCCGTCCATCGCCGGGAGGGCAGCGGCGCCGGCGAGGTCCACGATCGTGGCCGTGAGGTCGACCGTCGAGATCGGCGCGTACCTCACGCCGTGCGGGATCCCTGGTCCCGCGACCACCAGCGGTACCCGCAGCGACGGCTCGTGCGGCTTGATCTTGCTCGGGCGCTGGCGGTGCTCGCCCATGAAGTAGCCGTTGTCCGAGGTGAAGACGATGACCGTGTCGTCGTACTGCCCGGTCTTCTTCAGCCGCTGCACGATCCGCCCGAACTGGACATCCCAGGCGAACAACGCCTCGGCCCGCTGCCGCTCGACCTCGAGGAGGGAGCGTCGCTCGGGGGCGACCATCTCGGGGAGCTTCCGGATGAACGCCGGCTTGTCGCCGATCGCCGCCTCGCTCGGCCGGCCGTCGGCCCGCACCCCAGGTGCCCGCTTGATCACCGCGTCGAAGCGCCCCCGCACCCACTCCGGGCGCGCCGGCGTGTCGAAGTGGGACAGATATCCATCGGCCGTCCGGTAGTCGCCCGGGTCGTCCGCCTCGACCGGCCCGCCGTAGTGAGGCGCCACCGGCGTCGCCCAGATGAACCACGGATGCCCGGTCCCGTCGTACTTCCCGATCAGCGCCTGCACCTGGTCGCCGACGACGACCGAGGAGTACCGCCCGCGGTTGGACACGACGTGGCCGTTCACGTTCTGCGTGAAGGCCCGGTAGTTGTAGGTGCCGCCGGCGTACGGCGATCCCCGCGGCCAGCGGTGCTCGATGCTGACCTTCCAGTCGGTCCAGCCGTCCGGCACATAGGTCACCGACGGGCCGCCCGTCACGCGCGAGGGCTGCTGCCCGTACCCGTTGAGGTACTTGCCGACCAGCGCCGTCTGGTACCCCGCCTGGTTCAGTGCCGTCCCCACCGTCCGGTGGTCGTCGAAGACACCGAAGCCGTAGGGCTTCTCGTGGCTGTAGACACGATGGTTGTGCGAGTACTGCCCCAGCAGGAACGACGCGCGCGACGGGCAGCAGAGCGGGTTCGGGGCGTAGGAGTTCGCGAACAGCAGACCGCGGGAGGTGACGTACTTGCGGACGTTCGGGGTGAACCGCAGCTCGTCCCAGCGCATGTCGTCGGTCGTCACGACCAGGATGTTCGGCCCGTCGTTCGGCGCGAGGTCCTGGGTGGCCACCACCGACGGCGGCGGCGCGGTCGGGATCGCCGTGGCCTGCCGTGCGCGACCGACGGGAGTGCCCGGGTCACCCGTGCACGCGGTCAGGAGAGCGGCGCACGCCAGTGTCGCCGCCAGCCCCCGCCTCACGCCACCGGTGGTCGAGGAGTTTGCGCTAGCAACCGTCACGAGACCCCGTGAGCGGCCGGTCGTGCGAGATGGCGGGCGCGCCGGAGGCGTAGGAGTGCTGGCTGGTCGTCGAGAAGTAGTTGATCCCGATGAAGTTGAACCACAGCGTGGCCATGCCGAGCAGCGCGAGGTACGCCGCGTTGCGGCCACGCCAGCCCGCCGTCGCGCGGGCGTGGAGGTACGCGGCGTACACCACCCACGTGATGAAGGCCCAGACCTCCTTGGGGTCCCAGTTCCAGTACGTCGACCAGGCCTGGTGCGCCCAGATCGGGCCGGTGATGAGCACCGCGAAGGTCCACACCGGGAAGCCGAAGGCGTGCAGCCGGTACGCCGTCCGGTCCAGCACGGCGGGCTCCGGGACGCGGGCGAGGTAGCCGCTGGTCACGCCCTTCTTCCGGTCCTTGACGAGGTACAGCACCGAGCACAGCCCGCCGAGGGTGAACGCGCCGGTGGCGATGATGGCCGACACCACGTGGATCACCAGCCAGTAGGAGTTCAGTGCCTCCGTCAGCGGCGCGACCGGGTCGTAGAGCCAGATCACGCCGACCATCAGCAGCGTCAGCACGATGGCGACGACGAGCGGGCCGGCCCAGTCGAGGCCCAGCCGCCGCCGGGCGACGAGGAAGATCAGCGCCACCACGAAGGTGCCCGAGAGCGTGAACTCGTACATGTTGCCCCAGGGCACCCGGTTCGGGTCCGCGGCCATGCCGCGGCCGAGCAGCGACACGAAGTGCAGGGCGCAGGCCAGCCCGGCCAGGATCAGCCCGAGCCTGCCGGTCATGTCGATCCGCTGCGACCGTCCCGACTCTTCGGTGGTCGAGCCGTCGCGAGGGACGAGCGACGTGTCGAGACCCCCGCCGGCCGACACGGCGACCTTCTCGACCCGACCGACCGGCACCCCACGCAAGGACGCCCATTGCACGAGGTAGGCGAGCAGGGACAGGAAGTAGACGATGCCGGCGGCCGCGACCGCCTGGTTGCTCAGCGTCTCCCACGCCTGGTCGGTCACGTCCGCTCCTTCTCCACTGGTTGGTCAGACTCTCGCAGACCGGCCACGACGGCGGCGACCTCGGTCGCCACGTCGCCGGCGGTCGAGCGGTCGAGGCCGGCGACGCCGACGTCCGTCGACTCCCCGTCGGCGGAGCGCGAGGCCCGGACCCAGACGCGGCGCGGCCGGATGAACAGCGACAGCAGCAGCCCGATCAGGGCCGCGACCACGCCACCCAGGGTGAGGTGCATGCCGGGCGTGCGGCTGATCTGGAGGCGGGTCCACTGGTCCACGCCCTCGAAGGTCACCGAGCCGACACCGTTCGGCAGGTCCACGGTCATGCCCGGCTGGAGGTCGACGCGGAACATCGACCCGTCGGGGTTGGTGACGAGCGTGGCGTCGGACTTGTCCAGCGAGTAGACCGACCCGCCCACGCCGTCGTCCATGCCGAGGTCGCCGGTGTAGGCCTGCAGCGAGAGGGTCGGGTTGCGCAGGTCGCCCATCACGTTGACCGGGTCGCCGTCGACGTTCAGGTACGTCGGGAAGAACAGGCCCTCGAGCCCGATCTGGGTGGGCCTGGCGTCGGGCGCCTTGACGACCCCGAAGGACCGGAACCCGGCGTTCTCGGGCAGGAAGATGGTCGGCCCGCTGTACGCCAGGTCGCCGTTGCCGTCGCGGACGCTGATGATCGGGGCGTACCCGTGGCCGATGAGGAAGACCTCGGTACCGCCGATCTTCAGCGGGTGGTTCACCTTCAGGTCGTAGGTCTTCTCGGGCGAGTCGAGGTCCTCGTGGTAGGTCAGGTGCGCGTTGAAGCCCTGCGCCATCCCCTGCCGAGGCCCGGACTCGATCCAGTTGACGTCGAAGGTGTCGACCTCGAACCGGAACGGCTCCATCGAGTCGGGGTCGAAGAGCGAGCCCGGGTCGAAGTCGTCGTACTGGGTGAGGTTGTTGGAGAACCCGTTGCCGACGACCAGGATCACGCCGCCCTTGTAGCCGAAGAGCCCCCCGACGGCGAACCCGACCAGCACCACCACGACCGCCAGGTGGAACAGCAGGTTGCCCGCCTCGCGCAGGTACCCCCGCTCGGCCGCCACCCACCCGTCCTGGTGGTCGAGGAGGGCGCCCTCCGGTGGTCGAGGAGGGCGCCCTGGCGCCGGTCCTCCTGGTGGTCGAGGAGGGCGCCCTGGCGCCCGTCACGAGACCCGGTGAGCACGCGATAGTGCCGTTCGCGCAGCACCGTCACGGCGCGGTCCAGAACGGCCTGCGGGTCGTCGTCGGTGACGTACGACGTGTGGACCGGCAGGCGGTCCAGGTGCCGTGGTGCGGCGGGCGGCTGCGCGCGCAGGGCCCGCCAGTAGACGAGCAGCCGGGGGATGATGCAGCCGACCAGCGAGACCATCAGCATCAGGTAGATCGCCGCGAACCACGGGGAGTCGTAGACCGAGAACAGCTGGAGCTTCTCGTAGATCGGCGTCAGGTCCGGGTGGTCGGACTGCCAGCGTGCGGTCTTCAGCGAGTCGACGCCGCTCTGCGGGATGACCGAGCCCGGGATCGCGGCCAGCGCCAGGAGCAGCAGCAGCACCAGCGCCGTACGCATCGAGGTGAGCTGGCGCCAGCCCCATCGCCCCAGCTCCCGGACGGTCAGCTCGCCGGAGCGGCGCTCCGGCGGCTCCGGGGCGTCGGCGTGGGCCTCGGGGAGAGTTGCCCGGGTCATACCGGTGTCTCCGCGGCACTGACGAGGTGGAGCTGCAGCCAGACCACCATGGTCTGCCACCAGCCGGTGACGAGCAGCAGTCCGACCACGATCAGCATCACGCCGCCGATCCGCATCACCCAGACCTGGTGGCGGCGTACCCAGCCGAAGGCGCCGAGCGCCCGGCGGTAGAGCAGGGCGGCGACGATGAAGGGGATGCCGAGGCCGAAGGCGTAGACCGCGGAGAGCACCGCGCCGCGCTCGGCGGTGGCTTCGTTCATCGACAGCGAGGTGATGGCGATCAGCGTCGGCCCGAGGCAGGGCGTCCAGCCGAGCCCGAAGAGGAAGCCGATCACGGGCGCCGCCGCGAGCCCGACCGCCGGGATCGAGTGGACCCGCCACTCACGCTGGGTGAAGGGCAGCCAGCCGGCGAAGGCGAGGCCGAGCAGGATCGTCAGCAGTCCGAGCCCGAACGAGAGCTGGTCCTGCCACTCGACCAGCCAGCTGCCCACCTCGCCTGCTGCGAGCCCGACGACGACGAAGACCACGGAGAAGCCGAGCACGAACAGCAGCGCGCCGGTGAGCATCCGGCCGCGCCGCGACGACCCGAGGTCGGCGCCGGAGAGGCCGGTGGCGTACGACAGGTAGCCGGGCAGCAACGGGATCACGCACGGGGAGAAGAACGAGACCAGCCCGGCGATCAGGGCGACCGGTACGGCGAGCAGCAGCGAGCCGGTCATCGCCTGCTCCTGGAACCACTCACCCATCGCGGGGCTCCTCGACCACGGCCTCGGTCAGGTCGACCAGGGTCTGCTTGGAGGGCAGCGGGCCGACGACGCTGGCCGCGATCCGCCCCTCGCGGTCGAGGACCACGGTGGCCGGGATGGTGCGCGGGCTCAAGCCCCCGGGGAACGACAGCAGCGCCTCGCCGTCCGGGGAGAAGAAGGACGGGTAGTCGATCCCGAACCTGCGCACCATGGCCAGCGGGGCGGTCGTGCTCCCGTCGCGGATGTTGATGCCGACCACCTGGACGTCGCCGCCGAGCTCGTCGGCCGCCTCCACCGTCCACGGCGCCTCGGCCCGGCACGGTGGGCACCACGAGCCCCACACCACGACGACCACGACCTTGCCGCGGTAGTCCTGCACGGCCAGCGGATCGCCGTCGAGGTCCTCCCCCTCGAACGAGACCGGCCTGGTGCGGTCCGCGGGCTTCACCTCGGTGACGACCCCGTCGCCGGTGAGGTACCCCTTGTCGCCGGTCCCCTGGAGCCCGTTGCACGCGGTCAGGCCGACCAGCAGCGGGATGCCGGCGAGGAAGGCGAGGGCACGCTTCAGGGCCGGTGCTCCTCGGGAGCACCACCCGCGCTGAACGCGGCGTTCTTGTCGCGGACCGGGATCAGGTCGCCGGCCGGCTCGGAGTAGGAGACCTTGAGGAGACCGCCGTCGCCGAAGTGGAAGGACGTCAGCGAGCACAACGTGCACTGGCGCTTGCGCGGGTCGTGGAGGAACGACCTCTTCTCGGCCGACAGCCGGGTCACCCAGATGGGGAGCTGGTGGGAGACCATGAGTGCCTCGTGACCGTAGGCGGCCTCGCGGGCGTCCAGGATCGCCGCCCGCACCCGGTCGACGACCTCCGCGTAGGGCTCGCCCCAGGACGGCTTGAGGGGGTTGCGGAGGTGCCACCAGTTCTTGGGGTTCTTCAGGGTGCCGTCGCCGGCGCCGAACGACTTGCCCTCGAAGATGTTGGTCGACTCGATCAGCCGCGCGTCGGTCCCGATCTCGAGCCCGAGGAGCTTGGCCACCGGCGCCGCGGTCTCCTGCGCGCGCTCCAGCGGCGAGGAGACGATGTGCACGATGTCCCGGTCCCGGACGGAGTCCGCGACCCGCTCGGCCATCCGGCGGCCGAGGTCGGACAGGTGGTACCCCGGGCGGCGGCCGTAGAGGATGCCCTCCGGGTTGTGCACCTCGCCGTGGCGGAGGAGGTGCACGATCGTCCCAGTCGAGTCGCCGGCCATCTAGGACGCCTGCCGGCTTGCGGCGGCCGCCTGGGCGGCGTACGGGAGGGCCTCGAGGACGGCCTCGACCGCGTGGTCGTCGTGCGCGCTCGAGACGAACCACGCCTCGTACGCCGACGGCGGCAGGTGCACGCCCCGGTCGAGCATGGCGTGGAAGAAGGCGGCGTACGCCGCGGTGTCCTGGGTCGACGCGGCGGCGAAGTCCGGCACCGTACTGGTCATTGGTTCGGCCGTGAAGAACACCGAGAACATCGTGCCGGTCGCCTGGACGACGTGCGGGACGCCGGCTTCGGTCAGCGCCTTGCCGGCGGCGGTGGCGATCGTGTCGGCGACCAGCGCCACGCGCTCGTAGACCTCGTCGGTCGCGAGCCGCAGGGTGGTCAGGCCGGCGGTGGTGGCGACCGGGTTCCCGGACAGCGTGCCGGCTTGGTAGACGGGGCCCTCCGGCGCCAGGTGCGCCATCACGTCGGCCCGGCCGCCGAACGCCGCCGCGGGCAGGCCGCCGCCCATCACCTTGCCGAAGGTCATCAGGTCGGGGCGCCATCCCTCGACGGCTCCGTCGAGACCCCACTGACCGAGCTTGCTGGCCCGGAAGCCGGTCATCACCTCGTCGCTGACGAACAAGGCGCCGTGGACGGCGCAGGTCTCGGCGAGGTAGGCGTTGAAGCCCGGCAGCGGCGGGACCACGCCCATGTTGCCGGGCGCGGCCTCGGTGATGACGCAGGCGATCCGGTCGCCGTGCTCGGCGAAGGCCGCGGCGACGGCCGCGCGGTCGTTGTAGGGCAGTACGAGGGTGAGAGCCGTGGACGACGCAGGCACGCCGGGCGTGCCCGGCAGCGCGAAGGTCGCGACACCCGACCCCGCCGCCGCCAGCAGCGAGTCGACGTGGCCGTGGTAGCAGCCGGCGAACTTCACCACCACGTCGCGGCCGGTGACGCCGCGCGCCAGCCGGATCGCGGACATGGTCGCCTCGGTGCCGGAGGACACGAAGCGGACCTTGTCGATCGGCGTACGGGCGACCATCTCCTCGGCGAGCTCGACCTCGGGCTCGGTCGGGGTGCCGTACGACGTGCCGCGCGCGACGGCGGCCTTGATCGCGGCCTGCACCTCGGGGTGGGCGTGGCCGAGGAGCAGCGCGCCCCACGAGCAGACCAGGTCGACGTACTCGTTCCCGTCGACGTCGGTGAGCCAGGCGCCGCTGCCGGACCTGATGAAGCGCGGGGTGCCGCCGACGGCGTTGAAGGCGCGGACCGGCGAGTTCACGCCGCCGGGGGTCACCGCCTGCGCCCGGGCGAACAGCTCCTCGGAACGTTCGGTGGGGCGGTGCGGCGCGGTCACCGGCTCATTGTCCCCAACGTCCGGTGAGACTCCACATCGGGCCACGCCCCGCATGAATCCGCCGTAACCTGGAGAGACGACCGCGCGCGGTGTGACCCAGGTCACAACACGGATTGGCCGACGTAACCCGTGGGTAGCTCTCCTCGTTGGAGGGGTACCTACGGAGGAGGGAAGCCTCCCGGGACGATGGCACCGGTCGACCGGCGCGATCGAGGAAAGAGGGAGACAGCGATGAGCGAGGCGAGGTTCGGTCGCCTCCAGAAGGCAGCCACCTTGGTGCCGCTCGCCCTGCTGTCGGCCGCCTGGAGCATCAGCATCGTCAGCGTCGACCTGAACGGCAGCACCGCCACCTCGGCCGACGGCGGGGGCACCCTGCCCGACGGCAGCACGGTGCCCGAGGAGGCCATCGAGGCCCCCGCCAGCCTCTCCGGCGGCAGCTCGCTCGCGCCCGGCTTGAAGGGGGACCCGGCCGCCGCCGTCGACAACGCCGCAGCCAACGGGATCCCGGCCGCGGCCCTGGCGGCGTACCAGCGGGCCGAGACCGTCATCAACGCCGCCGACACCACCTGCCGGCTCCCGTGGCAGCTGATCGCCGCGATCGGCCGGGTCGAGTCCGACCACGGGCGCGTGCACGGCAGCCAGCTGACCGACCAGGGCAGGGCCAGGCCCGCGATCTACGGCGTTCCGCTCGACGGCTCCCACGACACGACCACGATCGCCGACACCGACGCCGGTGCCCTCGACGGCGACACCGAGTTCGACCGCGCGGTCGGGCCGATGCAGTTCATCCCGTCCACGTGGTCGGTGGTCGGCGTGGACGCCGACGGCGACGGCAAGCGCAACCCCCAGGACATCGACGACGCGGCCCTGGCCACCGCGGTGTACCTCTGCTCCGGGACCGACGACCTGTCCACCGACGCCGGACGGCGTACGTCGGTGTTCCGCTACAACCACAGCCAGCAGTACGTCGACCTCGTGCTGGCCTTCTACCAGGCGTACGTCGACGGCGAGTTCACCTCGGTCCCCAACGGCCTGCCCACCGGAGGTACCGCGCTCCCCACCGACGGCCCGACCACGGGCGGTGGCGGTGGCGGTGGCGAGCCGACGGCCGAGCCCGTGCCCACCGATGGCCCGACGTCCAAGCCGACGAAGTCGCCCACACCCAAGCCCACCCCCACACCGACCACCGGCGCGACACCGACGAGCCAGCCGACGCCGACGCAGACGCCGACGAAGGAGCCGACGTCCACGGGGACCAAGACCCCGACCGTCGTCCCGACCACGGCGCTCCCGACGACCCTGCCCACCGCGCTGCCCACGATCCTGCCGACGGAGCTGCCGACCAGCATCCTGTCCCCCGTGCTCCCCCTCGCCGACGCGATCCTCCAGTGCACGCTCCAGGGCCTCGTCGACAACCCCCTCAACAACAACGACGCCTTCGACCAGTGCGTCGCCGCCCTCACCGGCACCTGACCGGCCGTTCGCTGGCTCGTTGGGGCGGGCCGGTGGTTGCGGAAATCGCGCAATTGCGCCGGAACTGCAGACTTTCGCGGCCAGGACGTGCAGAAACCGCGCAATTGCGCCATTTCCGCACCCCTGAAGACCGACCGGACCCGGCAGCGTGTCAGCGGGCCGGCGGGCCGGCCGGTCAGCGGGTCAGCAGGCCGGCGGCTTCGGCGGCCCAGTACGTGAGGATCACGTCGGCGCCGGCGCGGTGGATGGAGCCGAGGGCCTCGAGGATGGCGGGCTCGCGGTCGATCCATCCGTTCGCGGCCGCGGCCTCGACCATGGCGTACTCGCCGGAGACGTTGTACGCCGCCACGGGCACCGTGACCGCGTCGCGCACGCGCCGTACGACGTCGAGGTACCCGAGCGCGGGCTTGACCATCACCACGTCGGCGCCCTGCTCGACGTCGAGCAGCGCCTCGCGGACGCCCTCGATCGCGTTGGCGGGGTCCTGCTGGTAGGTACGCCGGTCGCCGATGAGCGACGACGAGACGGCCTCGCGGAAGGGACCGAAGAAGGCGGAGGCGTACTTGGCGGAGTACGCCAGGATCGCGACGTCCTCGTGCTGGGACTCGTCGAGAGCCGCGCGGATCACCGCGACCTGGCCGTCCATCATGCCGCTCGGGCCGACCATGTCGACGCCGGCCTCGGCCTGGGCGCGGGCCATCTCGGCGTACGCCGCGAGCGTGCGGTCGTTGTCCACCCGCCCGTCCGGGGTGAGCAGGCCGCAGTGTCCGTGGTCGGTGAACTCGTCGAGGCACAGGTCGCTCATCACCGTGAGCGTGTCGCCGACCTCGGCGACGACGTCGGTGATCGCCAGGTTGAGGATCCCGGCGGGGTCGACCGCTCCGGAACCCTCGGCGTCCTTGGCGGACGGGATGCCGAACAGCATCACGCCCCCGAGCCCCAGCGACGCCGCTTCGTGCGCAGCCTTCAGCAGGGAGGACCGGCTGTGCTGGACGACGCCGGGCATCGAGGCGATCGGGCGCGGCTCGTCGATGTCCTCGCGGACGAACAGCGGCAGCACCAGCTGGCTCGGGCGTACGGCGGTCTCGGCCACCATCCGCCGCAGGGCCGGCGTCGTGCGGAGCCGGCGCGGGCGTACCAGCGGTCCGACGACCGCGGGCTGCTCGTCCGGCTGCTCTGCCACTACTTCGCCGTGGCCTTCCGGCGGGACGCGGGCTTGCGCTCCGACGGCTTCGCGACCGGCTGGCCGGCCTCGATCATCGACAGCCGGCGGGCGGCGCCGAAGTCGGCGAGCGCCTCGACCAGTACCTCGACGTCCGGCTTCGAAGCCAGCACGTCGACCCGCAGGCCGTGCTCCTCGGCGGTCTTGGCCGTCGCGGGGCCGATCACGGCGATCACCGTCGACGGGTGCGGCTTGCCGGCGATGCCGACCAGGTTGCGCACCGTCGAGGACGACGTGAAGACGACCGCGTCGAACTTGCCCGCCTTGATCGCGTCACGGGTCGGCGCCGGCGGCGGGGCCGCGCGCACGGTCCGGTACGCCGTCACGTCGTCGCACTCCCAGCCGAGGTCGATCAGGCCGGCCACCAGGTTCTCGGTCGCGATGTCGGCACGCGGCAGGAAGACGCGGTTGATCGGGTCGAGCAGCTCGTCGTACTCGGGCCACTCGGCCAGCAGGCCCGCAGCGGACTGCTCACCCGACGGCACCAGGTCGGCGCGCAGGCCCCAGTCGGCGATCGCCTGGGCAGTCTTGTCGCCGACCGCGGCGATCTTCAGGCCGGAGAACGCGCGGGCGTCGAGGCCGTACTCCTCGAACTTCTCGCGCACGGCCTTCACGGCGTTCACCGAGGTGAAGGCGATCCACTCGTAGCGGCCCTCGACGAGGCCGCGGACGGCCTTGTCCATCTGGAGCGGGTTACGAGGCGGCTCGACCGAGATGGTCGGCACCTCCTCGGGCACGGCGCCGTAGCCGCGCAGCCGCTGCGAGAGCGCGCCCGCCTGCTCCTTGGTACGCGGCACCAGCACCCGCCAGCCGAAGAGCGGCTTGGTCTCGAACCACGACAGCGTGTCCCGTGCGTCGACCACGTCGCCGACGACGGTGATCGCGGGTGGCGCCATCCGCGCGGCGCGGGCGTCGGCCGCGATCCGGGCAAGCGTGGAGACGACGGTGGTCTGGTCGGTGGTGGTGCCGGCGCGGGTCATCATCACCGGCGTCGCGGCGTCGCGGCCCGCGGCCATCAGCTGCTTGGCGATGTCGGAGATGCCGCCGACGGCCGAGAGGAGGACGAGGGTGTCGCGCTCGGCGTACCTGCTCCAGTCGACCTTGTCGCGGCAGGAGACGACCGTCAGCTCGCGGTGGTCCTTGGTGGTGAGCGGCACGCCGGCGTACGCCGGCACCGAGCCGAGCGCGGAGACGCCGGGCACGACCTCGAAGCCGAGGCCGGCCTTCGCACAGGCGAGTGCCTCCTCGGGGCCGGACGCGTAGACGAACGGGTCGCCGGTCATCAGCCGGACGACGCGGAGGCCGCGCTTGGCCTGCCGGACGACGACCTTCGCGCGGGCGGCGTGGGTCAGCGGCTGACCGTCCTCGCCGAACCCGCCGTCGACGAGCTCCGGACCGTCCTCGGTGCACGGGCCGAGCAGGCTCCGCACCAGGGCCTCGTGGTCGGGCGACTCGGTGATCACCACGTCGGCCTCACGAAGGAGGTCGACGGCCCGGACGGTGAGCAGCCCGGGGTCTCCGGGGCCACTGCCCACGAAGGCGATCCAGCCGCGGACGGCCGTCGCTGTCGGGTCGATGCCATTGGTGGCGCTGGTCTTGCCTCGCGTCATGCGCTACTGCCTTCTCACTGTTTCTACCGGTGCGTCGGTGAGCTCGCCCGCTCCTTCGGCGAGCATGTCGCGTGCGAGCGCTGCGCCCAAATCGGCGGCGTTCTCGAGGGTCCCGGTGGCCGACATCCGGACCGCGAGCGTGCCGTCGGGCGACAGCGCCACGGCCCGGAGCCACAGCTCGTCGCCCTCCTCGCCCTCGGCCACGTCGGCCAGCGCGCCGATCGGCGCCGAGCAGCCGCCCTCGAGGGTGGCGAGCACGGATCGCTCGGCGGTCACGGCCGCCCGGGACGCCGGGTCGTCGAGGGAGGCCAGGTCGGCGAGCAGGTCGGCGTCGTCGGATCGGCACTCCACGGCGAGGGCACCCTGTCCCGGCGCCGGGAGCATCTGCAGCGGGTCGAGCACCTCGGTGGCGTCGTCCAGACGTCCGATCCGGGCCAGCCCGGCGCGGGCGAGCAGCACCGCGTCGTACTCGCCGGAGGCGACCTTGCCGATCCGCGTGTCCACGTTGCCGCGGATGTCGACGATCTCCAGGCCGAGGCCCAGGGCGTGCAGCTGGGCGGCGCGCCGCGGCGAGCCGGTGCCGACCCGGCTGCCGACGGGCAGCTCGCCGAGGGTCAGGCCGTCCCGGGCGACGACCACGTCGCGGGGGTCCTCGCGGAGAGGTACGGCGGCCAGGGCGATCCGCGGGTCGCTCGCGGTGGGCAGGTCCTTGAGGGAGTGCACGGCCACGTCGACGCGCCCGCCGAGCAGCGCGTCCCGCAGCGCCGTCACGAACACGCCCGTCCCGCCGAGGCTCGCCAGCGGGGCAGCGCTGCGGTCGCCCTCGGTGGTCACCGCAACCAGCTCGACGTCGCGGCCGAGCCGGGACGCGATCAGGTCGGCGACCAGCCGGGACTGCGTGGTCGCGAGGAGGGAGGCCCGCGTGCCGATGCGGATGATGAGAGAACTCACTCGTCCGAGACCTCGGGGTCCCCGCCGGATCGTGAGCGGGAGGAGCGAAGCGGGGGGAGCGAAGGATCTGGTGGGGTGAGGAATCCCTCGGGCCTCGTCACGGCGTCGACCGCGTCGGGATCGAGGGCGAACAGCTCGGCCAGCGCGGCGGCGTACGACACCGCGCCCGTCTCGTTGGCGAGCTCCTTGACCCGGATGGTCGGCTGGTGGAGCAGCTTGTCGGCGACTCGACGCAGGCTCATCAGTACCTCGGTCCGGGTCGCGTCGTCGAGGTCGGGCAGCCGAGCCATCAGCCGGGCCAGCTCGGCGTCCACCACGCCGGTGGCCATCGAGCGCAGGGCGACCACGGTCGGCGTGACACTCGCCTGCCGGCGGGCGCTGAGGAACGCGGCGACCTCCTGGGCGACGATCTCGCGCACCGCGTCGACCTCGGCACCCGCCTCGCTGTCGGCCAGGTCCTCCCCCAGGTCGGCGAGGGTCACCATGGTGACGCCGGGCAGCTCTCCGACGCCGGGCTCCACGTCGTGCGGGAGCGCCAGGTCGACGACGTCGAGGGACCGGCCCCGAGCGGTGACCAGCCCGGCCACCATCTCGGTGGTGATCAGCACGCCCGTCGACCCCGTACAGGCGACCACCAGGTCGGCGTCCTGGACCTCGGCCGCGAGGTCGGTGAGCGCTGCCGCCCGGACACCGTGCTCGGTGGCCAGCCGCGAGGCGCGGTCGGGGGTCCGGTTGACGATGACGACGTCGGTCGCGCCGCGGCGTACGAGCGTGGCGGTTGCGAGGCCGGCGATCGAACCGGCGCCGACCACGAGGGTACGGCGGCCCGCGACGTCCCCGACCCGGTCGAGCGCCGCGGACACCAGGCTGGGGGCGGCCTGGTCGATGCCGGTCTCGGCGTGCGCGCGCTTGCCCACGCGCAGCGCCTGCTGGAAGAGCACGTTGAGGGCGGGACCGACGGTGCCGGACTCCTGGCCGCGCGCGAGCGCGTCGCGTGCCTGGCCGAGGATCTGGGCCTCGCCGACGGCCATCGAGTCGAGGCCGGACGCGACCTGGAAGAGGTGCGAGACCGCGCCGTCGTCGTAGTGGACGTACAAGTGCGGAAGCAGTGCCTCGGTCGAACGGCCGGCCCGCTCGACGAGCAGGCCGGACAGCTCTTCCACGCTCCCGTGGAAGCGGTCCACGTCGGCGTAGATCTCCAGCCGGTTGCACGTCGCGATCACCGCAGCCTCGGTGACGTGCTCGCCCGCCGCGACGTCCGCGCGCGAGCTTTGCCGCACCCTCGGCGTCGACCGCCACCCGCTCCAGCAACGAGACCGGAGCGGAGCGGTGGGAGATGCCTACGACGAGGACGCTCATGCGGTGTGCGCCTTCCGCTGCTCGTGGTAGGCGAGGATCTGCAGCTCGATCGAGAGGTCCACCTTGCGTACGTCGACATGGTCGGCGACGTTCAGCACCACCGGCGCGAAGTTGAGGATGCTGCTGATGCCGGCCGCCACCATCCGGTCGGCGACGTCCTGGGCAGCGTGCGCGGGTGTGGCGATGACGCCGATGGCGACGCCCTGGGCCGCGACGATCTTCTCGAGGTCGTCGAAGGGACGGACGTCGACGCCGGCGACGATCTCCTCGTGACGGTCGGGGTCGGCGTCCAACAGCGCGACGACCCGGAACCCGCGGCTGCGGAAGCCGGAGTAGTTGGCCAAGGCGTGGCCGAGGTTGCCGATCCCGACGATGACGACCGGCCAGTCCTGGGTCTGCCCGATCTCGCGGGCGATCTGGTAGCGCAGGTAGTCGACGTCGTACCCGACCCCTCGGGTGCCGTAGCTGCCGAGGTACGAGAGGTCCTTGCGGAGCTTGGCGCTGTTCACCCCGGCTGCGGCCGCGAGCTCTTCGCTGGAGCAGGTCGTGGTGCCGGCGTCGTGGAGCATGACCAGCGCCCGGAGGTACACGGGCAGTCGCGCCACGGTGGCCTCGGGGATGTCCCGGGCGCTCTCGCTCGACGCTTTGGCGGTCACGGATCTCTCTCCAGCCGGCGAGCGACGTTCTCGCGCGGCCCGATCACTGTAAAAGTTTGTGAACGAGAGAACAAACCGAGTGTGACGGGTGAGACACCCTCAGGCAGGCCGCGCGAGCGCCTGGCGCAGCCGTGCCTCGTCGACCCGCCAGAAGTCGTGGCGGCGTCCGTCGACGAGGGTGACCGGGATCTCCTCGCCGTACTCCTCGCGCAACGCGTCGTCCTCGTCGATCGAGATCTCCGCCCACTCCTCGCCCAGGTCGGCGCAGACCCGGGCGATCACCTCGGCGGCCAGGTCGCACAGGTGGCAGCCCGGGCGGCCGTACATCACGACCCGTGGGGTCACTCCAGGATCCCCAGAGCGCGACGGCGCTCGAGTTGGCGCAGGGCGCCCTTGCGGACCCGGCCGGCGAGGGTGGTCGGCAGCTCGTCGACGACCTCGACACGCGTCGGGCGCTTGAAGGCCGCGAGCCCGGCCACGCAAGCGGCCCGTACGTCGTCCACGACGGCCGCAGGCTCGGCCCCGGGCGCGCGGACGTAGGCGACCACCGCCGACCTGCCGCCGTCGTCCGGAACCCCGAACACCGCGACGTCCTCGACGCGGGAGACGGTGCGGATCACCGCCTCCACCTCGACCGGGTAGACGCGGAAGCCCTGGACCACGACCACCTCGTCGGCCCGGTCGACCAGGAACAGGTCGCCGTCGTCGTCGAGGTAGCCGACGTCGCCGGTCGCCCACCAGCCGTCGGGACCGGGGCCGCCGGAGCCGTCGGGCCAGTAGCCGGCGAACAGGTTCTTGCCCTTGATGTGGATCTCGCCCGGGTCGCCGACCTCCGACACGAGGCCGAGGTCGTCGACGAGCCGCAGTCCGACGCCGGGCAGGGCACCGCCCAACGAACCGGGCACCGGAGCCATCGACACCAGCGTGCTGGTGACGACCGGAGCGGCCTCGGTGAGGCCGTAGCCCTGGTGCACGGGGATGCCGGTGCGTTCGGTGAACTCCTCGACGACGACGCGCGCGAGCGGGGCGGAGCCCGACAGGACCACGCGCACCGAGCGCATCGCCGCGTCGAGATCGTCGAGGCCGAGCCAGTGCGGGAACACGGCCGGGGCGACGGGCACGACCGTGACGCCGTGCTCGGCGACCACGTCGAGGGTGCCCCGCGGGTCGAAGTGGTCGCTGAGCACGAGGGTGGCGCCGTGACGCAGTACGCCGCCCAGGACGGCGTTCAGCCCGTAGACGTGGAACAGCGGCAGCACGCCCAGGACGATGTCGTCGGCGTGCATCATCGGCGGCTCGACCGCGGCGAGCTGCTCGAGGTTGGCCAGCAGAGCGCGATGCGTGAGCATCGCCGCACGTGGCAGGTCGGAGGTGCTGCCCGTGTAGAGGAGACAGGCGAGCGTCTCCGGGTCGGGACGTGCGGGGCCCGGCATCGCGTCGTCGGCGCGCACGGCCTCGAACGCGAGCTCGCCGGGCTGGGTCTCGGAGTCCACGACGACGAGCCGGGGCTTGCGGGCGCGGGACACCACGTCGTCGTCGAGCACGTCTCGCGCACCGTCCAGGGCCTGTCGGACGAGAGCGCTCGCCGCTCGGGCGTCGGCGACGGTCGCCGCGTCGGCGACCACCAGCCGGGCGCCGGAGTCGGCGATCATCCAGGCCAGCTCCTCGACCTTGGCTCGCGGGTTCACGGGGACGGCGACGAGCTGGGCGCGCAGTGCGCCGAGGTACGTCGTGACCAGCTCGATCCGGTTGCCCAGCACCAGCAGGACCCGTTGGCCCGCCACCATCCCGACCCGGCCGAGACCCGCCGCCACGCGGCCGACCTCGAGGTCGAGATCCGCCCAGGTCAGGCGCCTTCCGGAGGCCTCCACCAGGGCCGTCCGAGCCCCGTCGCGGACGGCTGCCCGCGCCACCAGGTCGGCGACCAGGTGGCCGACCGGGCGGTCAGGATCCGGGCGTGAGGACATCCGTCCATGGTTCCACAGGGGCTTCCTGGGGGAGGCGGAACTCCACAGTCTCGGTAGTGTCGGAACGTGGCTGCACCTCGTCGCGTGGACCTCCAGCGGCGCTCGTCGATGGCAGGCGAAGCCGCGCCGTCGTCCGCCGAGATCGAGGACGCCCTGGCGGTGCCGGCGGACCCCGATGCGGGGGCCTTCTTCGACGTCGACAACACCCTCATGCAGGGCGCCAGCATCTTCCACCTGGCCCGCGGGCTGTACCGCCGGCGCTTCTTCACCAGCCGCGAGATCGCCTCGGCGGCCTGGAAGCAGGCCAAGTTCCGGTTCGTCGGTGTCGAGGACCCCGACCACGTCGCCGACGCCCAGGCCTCCGCGCTCGCCTTCATCCAGGGGCACACGGTGCTGGAGCTCGAGCAGCTCGGCGAGGAGATCTTCGACGAGGCGATGGCCGGCCGGATCTGGCCCGGCACCCGCGCCCTGGCCCAGCTCCACCTCGACCAGGGCCAGCGGGTCTGGCTGGTGACCGCGGCGCCGATCGAGATCGCGACCATCATCGCCCGCAGGCTCGGCCTCACCGGCGCCCTCGGCACGGTGGCCGAGCACGTCGACGGCGTCTACACCGGCCGGCTGGTCGGGTCCATGCTGCACGGCCCGGCGAAGGCCGAGGCGGTAGTGAGCCTCGCGGAGCGCGAGGGGCTCGACCTCGCCCGCTGCTCGGCGTACTCCGACTCGGCCAACGACCTGCCCATGCTCTCCCTGGTCGGTCATGCGTTCGCGATCAACCCCGACGCCCGGCTGCGGGCGCACGCGCGGGCCAACGGCTGGCGGATCTACGACTACCGGACCGGCCGCAAGGCGGCCCGCGCCGGGCTGCTCGCCGGCACCGTCGCCGGCGGCGTGACGGGAGCCGTGGCGGCCGCCGTCGCGCTGCGCGGGCGGCCGGGATCGCGCTCCTGAGACGCCGTTCCACTGGTCCGCACCAGCACGTGGCCTGCGACACCTTTGGCGGGGTCCGGTTCCCAACCGGTGTGCCGCCCACCTACCCTGATTGTTCCGCGGTATCAGGGAAGGATCCGCTGGTGAAGCCGGTTTCGGGCACGATGGCGACACGTGGGCTGGACGCCCTACGTGCGCTCGTGCTCGCCGTGATCCTCGAGGACCGCGCACTGCTCGCCACGGGGTCGGGCATCGCGCTGATGGCGGGCGCCCCGGTCACCGAACCTGCGAGCGGACACGACTTCGGCGGGTCATCGGGAGACGACCACCAGTTCGCGACCTCGAACGAGGAGTCCGAGGCCGAGCGCGACCGGCTCATCGCCCTGGTCGAGCTGGCCCGCAACGGCGATGCCGAAGCCTTCGGCATGCTCTTCGACCACTACCAGGGCTCGGTCTACCGGTTCCTGTTCCACCGCACCCGGTCCACCACGCTGGCCGAGGACCTGACCTCAGAGACGTTCTTCCGCGCGCTGCGCAGCATGAGCAACTTCCGCTGGCAGGGCAAGGACTTCGGCGCGTGGCTGATGACCATCGCGCGCAACCTCGCCACCGACCACTTCAAGGCCGGCCGGACGCGCCTCGAGCTGACCACCGAGGACATGGGCCTGCACGACGACGGCACGCACGAGGGTCCCGAGGACGCCGTGCTCACCAGCATCACCAACGAGGCACTGCTCGAGGCCCTCACCGAGCTGCCGCCCGAGCAGCGCGACTGCCTGGTGATGCGGTTCCTGCAGGGGATGAGCATCGCGGAGACGGCGGCGGTCCTCGGACGCTCCGACGGAGCGGTCAAGCAGCTCCAGCTGCGCGGCGTACGCAACCTCGCGAAGCTGCTGCCCGAGGGACTTCGAGGCTGAGATGGCCTGGACCAGTCCAGCAATTCCTACTCGCCGGTACGCCGTAACCACCCGGTGCGCGGAGTCGTTGAGGTCCATGTCCGGCGGGGGCGCCGGAGCCAGTGACCTGACAGGACTTCTGTGATGAGCCCGTACGCGACACGTCGTCGCGCCGAGCAGTTCGCAGCGGTGGTCGCCGGTGAGTCGACGCAGGGGGCGTACGACGACCGGTTCGACGACTTGCTGCAGCTCGTCGGCGCATTGCGGGCCGTTCCCGAGCCGCAGGCTCGGCCGGAGTTCGTCGCGGACCTCAGGTCCCGACTGGTGGCCGAGGCCGCGGCGACTCCTCTCGTCGCCGCGGCCGAGGCCGACCGCCTGCGGCTGCGCCCGCATGACCCGGGCCGGGTCCGCAACCCGCGCGAGCGCCGCATCACCCTCGCACTCGGCGGCCTCGCCCTGGTGGGGGCGACGACGACGATGGCGGTGGTGGCGCAGTCTGCCCTGCCGGGCGACACCCTCTACCCGCTCAAGCGCGGCATCGAGAACGCCCATGCGGGCTTCAGCGTCGGCGACGACGGCAAGGGCAGCACCGTGCTCGCCAGCGCGGCGACCCGCCTCGCCGAGATCGAGCAGCTGGCCGCCGAAGGCCGCGGCAACGACGAGCCGCAGGCCGTGGCCGACACCCTCGACGACTTCACCGACCAGGCCACCGAGGCCTCCGACCTGCTGCTCGCGTCGTACGCCGACACGGGCGACCCGGCCGACGTCACCCAGGTCCGCACGTTCAGCGCGACCTCGATGCAGTCCCTCTCCGACCTCGACGGGCGGATCCCCGCGAGCGCGGAGGACGAGTGGGTGCACGCCGTGACCACGCTGGTGCGCATCGACGACCAGGCGCGGCTCGCCTGCCCGACGTGCGACGGCACAGACCTGAGCACCGTCACCCCGACCCTGCCGACCGTCGGTACCGGGTACGGCACGGGCGCCCTGCCCGCAGTGAACCTGCCCGACATCGTGCTGCCCACCGGTCTCGTGCTGCCGTCGATCGACCCGTCCGAGCTTCCGCCCGGCAGCGTGACCAAGCCGTCTCCGTCGGTCGGCCCGGGTGCCGGTCCGACGGCGGGCGGCGATCCGACAGCCTTGCCCACGTCGCTCCCGACGTCGCTGCCGACCTCGCTGCCGAGCGGGGGGCCCACGGCCGGCCCGACGACGGCGCCCACCGTCGCGCTCCCGACGGATGCCGTGTCCAGTGTCGTGCCGCTGCCGCCGGTCGTCGACGTCACTCAGGTCCTGGACACCCTCACCAACGGTCCGGTGCCCGTGGCGCTGCCGTCCGTCGACGTCACCCAGCTCCTCGGCGGCGTCGGCAGCGCGCTCCCCACCGCGATCACCGACCCTGTCGGCGACCTTCTTCCCTGACCACGCCCAGCGGCTCGCCCCGGCTCGACCGACCAGGTCTCACCGCCAGACCGAGTCCCGCTTCATCAACAGGGTGTAGAGGGTCTGCTGGATGGTCTCGCGGACCTGGTCGGTGAGGTTGAAGACCAGCATCGGGTCCTCGGCGGCGGCGTCGTCGAGCTCGTCGGTGCGGATCGGCTCGCCGAACTCGAGCAGCCACTTCGAGGGCAGCGGGACCATACCGAGCGGGCCGAGCCAGG
The DNA here is from genome assembly GCA_963728555.1 of uncultured Actinomycetota bacterium. GTDB lineage: Bacteria > Actinomycetota > Actinomycetes > Propionibacteriales > Nocardioidaceae > Nocardioides. The sequence goes on along the minus strand of CAVSKP010000004.1, from coordinate 261,521 downwards.
GAAACAGCGGCGTGATGGGCACGTACGGCACCCCGAGCAGCCGGGCGAGCGAAGGGACGTTGCCGATCAGCGGGTAGATCTCCTCGGCACCGACGACCGAGAGAGGCACGATCGGCACGCCCGTGCGCAGGGCGGCGCTGACGAACCCGCCCCGGCCGAAGCGCTGGAGCTTGTAGCGCTGCTTGAACGGCTTGCCGATGCCCTTGAAGCCCTCGGGCCAGACGCCCACCAGGTCACCGCGGCGCAGCAAGCGCTCGGCGTCCTCGTTGCACGCCAGCGTGGCGCCACCCCGACGCGCCATCTCCCCGATGAAGGGCATCCGGAAGACCAGGTCGGCACCGAGCACCCGGAGGGACCGGCCGGTGTGGTCGTGCACCGAGACCATCGTCATCAGGGCGTCGACCGGGACGGTGCCGGAGTGGTTGGACACGATGAGGGCACCGCCCTCCTCGGGGATGTTCTCGACCCCGCGCACCTCGATCCGGAACCACTTCTCCGCGATCGGCCGCAGCAGCGCCAGCGTGAGCTTCTCGGTGACCTCCGGGTCGAACCCGAACTCGTCGACCTCGTAGTCGCCGGTCAGCCGGCGCCGCAGCATCGCCAGCACCTCGGCCAGGCGTGGCTCCCAGTCGTCGCCGAACACCTCGCGCGCGGCCGCCTGCAACATCCCCATCCAGGCGTCGGGCGAGATGCCGGCCACCGGGTCGCGGTCGGTGGTGGTGGTCGCCGCCCTGGGCGGGGGCGGGAGGGGTACGTCGTCCGCAGGAGGCGGCGGGACCGCCTCGGTGGTGACCTGCTCGATCGCCTCCTCGGCCGGCTTGGTCGTATGCCGACGGGTCGTCGTACGCGGCTGGCTCGCGGCGGTCCTGGCGGCCGGCCGGGGAGCGGCCTTCACCGCCAGGTTGCGGGCCGCGGACGAGGGCTTGGCCCGGCCCGTGCCTCGGCCCGGCCGGCCACGCGTCCCGATCGGGATGATCTCGGCGTCAGCCACGGCTGCTCCCCACGTGCTCGCCGGCGGACTCGGGCAGCAGGTCGGCGAGCCCGGCAACCGCTCGCTCGGAGACCCGCGACGTCGCCGGCATCGAGGCGGCGAAGTCCGCGAACGCCTCGGCGGTGGTGTACTGCGGCTCGAAGCCCAGCTCGGTTCGCATCCGGGTGGTGTCGATGCCGCGGCCGAACGTCAGGAAGCTGAGCTGCTCGGGCGAGAAGTCGGCGAGCCGGGCCTGGCGCAGCACCGAACCGAGCTGGCCGACCGCGAACCCGGGCAACGGGATGGTGGCCCGCTGGAGGCGGCGGACGGCCTGCGACAGCATGAGGATGCCGTCGCCGGCGACGTTGTACGTGCCGCTGGCGTCGCCCAGCACGGCGAGCTGGAGGACCCGGTTGAGGTCGGTCTCGTGCACGAACTGCATGCGCGGCGTCGTACCCGAGGACGGTCGGGATGACGGGCAGCCGGAAGTACGAGGCCATCGGGCTGACGACGTGCGGTCCGACGACGTTGGCGAGACGCAGCATCGCGACGCGCACGTCGGGGCGCCGGCGGGCGAAGCCGCGGACGTATCCCTCGATCTCGGCGGCGTCCTTGCTGAACCCGGACCGGGGGTTGCGGCGCGGCTGCATGTCCTCGGTGAACATGGCCGGGTCGCGGGAGCTGGCGCCGTACACGGTCGAGGTCGACTTGACGACCAGGTGCTGGACGGACGGCGCCTTCTGGCACGCAGCGAGCAGCTGCATGGTGCCGATGACGTTGAGCTCCTTCATCGTGCCGCGGCCGCCGGCGCTGCCGGGCGTGGCGATGACGCTCATGTGGACGACGGTGTCGACGTCCTCCTTCGCGATCACCTTGGCGATCACGGGGGTCCGGATGTCCGCGCGGATGAAGGACATCGCGCCGACGTCGCCGCGCGGCGGGACCACGTCGACCCCGATCACCCGGTCGATGCCGTCGGTGGCCGCCAGGGCGCGCGCGAAACGCCGGCCGAGGTCACGGGAGACCCCGGTGACGAGTGCGACCCGGCCCATGCGGCTCCCTCGGCGACCCGGGTCGGTCTTACTTACCGAGCTTGCGACGCTGGACGCGCGTCTTCTTGAGCAGCTTGCGGTGCTTCTTCTTCGCCATGCGCTTGCGACGCTTCTTGATGACAGAACCCACGTGGAAACCCTTCACCTGCCGGTACGAGCCCCAGGGAGGCCCGTGGGACCTCGCCAGCCTAACGGGCGCCGGTGGGACGGGTGAATCCGCGCCAGATGAACGGACGTGGGCCCGGACACGCTTCTCAGCGTGCGGAACGGCAAATCAGCCGGCGTTGTAGAAGGACTTCCGCAGGTACTCGTTGACGTCGTCCTCGGTGACCCGGAACGAGCGGCCCACGCGGACTGCGGGCAGCTCGCCGTTGTGCACGAGTCGGTAGACGGTCATCTTCGAGACGCGCATGGTGGCGGCGACCTCGGCGACGGTCAGGAACTTGACTTCGGAGATGTCACCGGACATGTTCATCGGCCGGTTGTCTCCGGGGTTTGCAGGCATGGGCGCACCGATCTCTCTTGCGGCGACGCCACCGGCTTCCCCACCGGCGACTACGTCCCGCGCATCGGCGAACATAGCGCCTGTTGTGACTCGTGGGGAAGGGATCGACTAGAGAAACCCGAGAGACACGGCGTGTCGGCTTGCGTTGTCTGAACCAGTCACTCTCGGGTGACATCGATGTGATTCCCGGAGCGGCGGCCGGGCCGACCCGTCAGAGGTCCGGCACCAGCCCGTGCCACGGGAAGATCTCGGTCCGGGTCGCGTGGATGGTGCGGTCCAGCCAGGCGTCGGGGTCGTAGCCCTCGGACCAGTCCCGCCACGCCGGCGTACGGCCGTCGGTCATCCGGTACGGCGCCTGCCGGCCGAGCGTCGTCTGCACGTGGTCGCGCCAGGCGACGGGGGTCTCGGTGGCCGGGCTCGATCGGGTGCCCGGCGACGATCGCCAGCAGGTGGCGTCCAGGCCCGCGGCACGACCTCGACCAGGGCGTAGCCGCCGCCGCCCGGTGGCCACCCAGCGCCCGTCGCAGACCTCGTGGGCGAGGTCGTGGAGGGCGAGGTACGACGCCCGCTGACCGTCCACGGACAGCATCAGGTGGGCGAGCGGGTCCTCCATGTGGGAGTCGCAGCCGTGCTGGGTGACCAGCACTTCGGGGGCGAACGCGCGCACCAGCGGCGGCACGATCGCGTGGAAGGCCCGCAGCCACCCGGCGTCGGCGGTGCCGGGCGGCAGGGCGACGTTCACCGCCGAGCCCTCGGCGCCCGGGCCGCCGGAGTCGGCGGGGAACCCGGTGCCGGGGAAGAGCATCTGACCGGTCTCGTGCAGGGAGATCGTCAGCACCCGCGGGTCGTCCTAGAAGATCGCCTCGACGCCGTCGCCGTGGTGGACGTCGACGTCGACGTACGCCACCCGCTCGACGCCCTGGTCGAGCAGCCACTGGATGCCGACCGCGACGTCGTTGTAGATGCAGAACCCGCTCGACCGGTCGCGCATCGCGTGGTGCAGGCCGCCGGCGATGTTGGCGCTGTGCAGGCTCTGCCCGGAGTGCACCTGGCGGAAGGCCTCGAGGCTCGCGCCGACGACGTGTGCCGCCGCCCGGTGCATGTCGGCGAAGACGGGGTTGTCGTCGGTGCCGAGGCCGTGGTCGTCGAAGCCGTTGGACGCCGGGGTCCTTCCCGGCCCGCGTCACCGCGTCGATGAGCTCCTGCGTCGTGGACCGTCGCGATCTCGGCGTCCTCCGCGAACGGCGCGGGCACGATCGGCGAGCCGACGTCGAGGACGCCGAGCTCGCGAGCCAGCCGCATGGTCAGGTCGACCCGGATCGGCGACATCGGGTGCGACGGCCCGAAGTCGTACTCGGTCAGCGAGGAGTCGAAGACCACGCTGGCCGGGCCGGGGCACTCCATGGCCCGAACGTACTCCCCGGCTACCCGGTGGGTGCTGCCCGCCACTTCGACCCGACCTCTGGTGGCCCGCCTGACCTAGGCGGACCACCGTTGACGCACACCCTCAACCCACGGCCGCCTCCGGGCGGCCGTTTTCGTTCTCATCGTCGGCACCACTGCCGGTCGAGCTCGCCGAGACCACCGCCCCGGAGGCCATCACGACAAGGAAACGACCATGAACCGACACCTGTCCCTCATCACTCCGACCGGCCGGCTGACGCTCGGCAACCACCTCGGCGCCTTCCGCGGCATGGTCGCTGCGCAGTCGGTGGGCGACTGCTTCTTCGGCGTCTCGGACCTGCACGCGATGACCACCACGCACGACCCTGCCGTGTCCTGCGCGTCGACCATCGCGGAGGTCACGACGTTGTTCCTCGCCGTCGGTCTCGACCCGGAGCGCGCGGTGCTGTTCCGCCAGTCGGGCGGTGCCCTCCCACCGCGAGCTGGCCTACCTGCTCGAGTGCACGGCGTACACCGGCGAGCTGGCCCGGATGATCCAGTACAAGGAGAAGGGCCGCGGGAACGCCTCGACCCGCGTCTCGCTCTACACCTACCCGGTGCTGATGGCGGCCGACATCCTGCTGTACCGGCCGACACACGTGCCCGTCGGCAACGACCAGCGCCAGCACGTCGAGCTCACCCGCGACCTGGCCATCCGCTTCAACACCACCTACGGGCGGTGTTCACCGTCCCCGAGATCACCACGCCGGCGGCCGGCGCGCGGGTGATGGACCTGCAGGACCCTACCCGCAAGATGAGCAAGTCGGCCGCGCCCGGCGCCGACGGCGGCGTGATCCGGCTGCTCGACCCGCCGGACGTCGTGCGCCGCAAGGTCGCCCGGGCGGTGACCGACTCGGACACCGGCCCGGGCGCCGTACGGGCCTCCGAGGAGAAGCCCGGCGTGACCAACCTGCTCGACATCCTCGCCGCGTGCGGGGCTTCGGCCGCGGGCGTCGCGACGTACGGCGCGCTGAAGGCCGCCGTCACCGACGCGGTGGTGGCCGAGCTCGAGCCGATCCAGAAGCCGTACGCCGAGCTGGCCGCCGACCCGGCGTACGTCGCCTCGGTCTTCGCCGCCGGCGCCGAACGCTGCCGCGACGTCACCGCCCCCGTCCTCGCCGCCGCCGAGGCCGCGATGGGGCTGGGGTGATCGGGCGGGGTCGTGACACCCGGTTCACCGGGTATCACGGACGTTCCAGGGGGTTGCAACCCACGAGAACGTCCAGGAACACCCACAAGAAGTCAGCTGGCCTCGAGCTCGCCGAAGCCGGCCAGCACCAGGTCCCGCACCGTGTCGACGGCCTGCGCGGCATCGACACCGGTGGCCGACACGGTGATCTCCGACGCCCTGACCGGCGCCCAGCGTCAGCAGCTCCAGCGAGCTCGCTGCGTCGGCCCGCCGTCCGCCGGACTCGACGGCCACCTCGGCCGCCGAGAGCCCCGACCGCGGTCGCGATCTGGGCCGCCGGGCGGGCGTGCAGTCCCTGCGGGTTGACGAGCGTGAGCCGCGCCGAGACGTCCGGCGTCGACGCGCGGGACGCCGGCGCGGCCGGCTCGGCGGCGTGCTCGGCCAGGCTGGTGACCTTCGGCAGCAGCGCGGCCTCCGCCTCGCGCGCCACGGTGTCCAGGTCGGCACCGCCGGCGGCCCGGACGACCGCCGCCACCAGCCCCTCGACGACGGGGCCGCGCTGAGCCGCACCGGGTCCGCCGGACCGCCGAGCTCGAGCGCCAGCTCGGCGCTGAGCACGGCCGAACCGAGGTCCATGAGCACGAGTACGCCGTCGGGCGAGGCCGCCTTCGCGATCGCCGCTGCGACCTCCGTGGCGTCGGTGCCGAACCCCCCCGCCGGCCCCGGCCGCCACCGCCACCACCGGGCCCGGCCCCGTGCACCATCTCGTCCGCCAGCGCGACCGCCGCCTCCGCGAGCGCAGGGCTGTGGGAGACGACGACGATGCCGATCATGTCGTCCCCCTCACGCCAGCGCGTCGGCGAGGGCGCCCAGCAGCAGCGCCGACGACGCGGCGCCGGGGTCGATGTGGCCGACGCTGCGCTCGCCGAGATAGCTGGCCCGCCCCTTGAGGGCGAGCATCGGCTCGGTGGCGTCGCGCCCCGCGGCCGCAGCGTCGGCGGCCGCGCGCGGCGGCCTCGGCCGACGTCGGCGCCGGAGCCGAGCGCCGCCTCGAACGCGTCCAGGGCGGGCGCCAGCGCGTCGTACATCGTCTTGTCGCCGGCCTCGGCCTTGCCCCGCGCGACGATGCCGTCGAGCCCGGCACGCAGCGCCGCCAGCAGCGCCGGGCCATCGAGGGACGTCGCGTCGCCGGCCGCGGTGGCCGCCCGCAGGAAGAAGGTGCCGTAGAGCGGCCCGCTGGCGCCGCCGACCGAGGTCACCAGCGTCATGCCGACCTTCTTGAAGAGCTCGCCGGCCGTGCGTCGGAGCGATCCTCGAGACCGCCGCCATCACCGCGTCCATGCCGCGGATCAGGTTGGCGCCGTGGTCGGCGTCGCCGATCGCCGAGTCGAGCTCGGTGAGGTAGTCGCCGTGCTCGTGGACCGCGTCGCGGAACGACGGACAGCCACCCGACCAGCTCGTCGACGGATGACGGCTTCGGCCACGGTCAGACTCCCCATCGCAGGCCTGCTGTCTTCACCGGAGCATCCCACAGCCGGACGAGCTCGTCGTCGGCCTTGAGCACGGTCACCGACGCGCCGGCCATGTCGAGCGAGGTGATGTAGTTGCCGACGAGGGTCCGGGCCACCTGGACGCCGGCCTTCTCGAGCAGCACCGCCACCTCGCCGTACAGCAGGTACAGCTCGATGCAGCGGCGTGCCGCCCATCCCGTTGAGCATCACGATGCTCGGCCCGCCCTGGAAGTCGAGGTCGGCGAGGATCGGGTCGACGAGCTGCTCGGCGATCTCGGCGGCCCCCGCGAGCGGCACCCGCTGCCGGCCGGGCTCGCCGTGGATGCCGACGCCCATCTCCATCTGGTCCTCGGGAAGGTCGAACGTCGGCTTGCCCGCGGACGGGACCGTGCAGCTGGTCAGGGCCATCCCCATCGACCGACCGTTGCGCGTTGACCCGCTTGGCCAGGGCGAGCACGGCGTCGAGGTCGCGGCCCTGCTCCGCGGCTGCGCCCACGATCTTCTCCAGCAGCACGGTGACGCCGACCCCTCGCCGACCGGCCGTCCACGTCGAGTCCTGGACGGCGACGTCGTCGTCGGTGACGACCGTCTCGACCCGGACGCCGGAGTCGGCGGCGGCCATCTCGCCGGCCATCTCGAAGTTCATCACGTCGCCGGTGTAGTTCTTCACGATGTGCAGGACGCCGGCGCCCCGGTCGACCACCGTGGTGGCCTCGACCATCTGGTCGGGCGTCGGCGAGGTGAACACCTCGCCGCAGCAGGCGGCGTCGAGCATGCCCAGTCCGACGAACCCGCCGTGCAGCGGCTCGTGACCCGACCCGCCGCCGGAGATGAGCGCGACCTTGCCGGCGGCCTTGGGCGTGGCCCGGTAGATGACCCGGTGCTGGTGGTCGACCCGGAGGTCGGCGTGGGCGGCGGCGATGCCCTTCAGGGCGTCGGCGAGCACGTCCTCGGGCTTGTTGATGAGCTTCTTCATGGTCAGACCTCCGAAGGGACGGCGCGGCCGGGGCCGTCGCGCGCTAGCGCGCATGGTCGTGCGGGCGTGTGGGCGATGATGCCGAACGCAGCGCCGCAGCGACACCGGCGAGCGAGCTCGGCGACGACGTACACGGGCCACTGCTCCCAGCTGACGCTGCCCCCGAGGATCTCCTGGACGAGCATCGGGCCCGTCGTGCGAGCGGGGTTGATCGAGGCGCCGGTGGTCGGGGCGACGGGGATGATCGCGGCGAAGACGACCATGCCGATCGCCAGGCCGGCCCAGCCGGGTGCCGCCTTGCGGTAGATCACGCCGAAGACCGCGAACACCAGCAGGAAGGTGCCGACGAACTCGGCGAAGAACGCCTGGTACCAGGGAATCGCGTCGCCGTACGACGCGACGCCGAGGCCGAAGTCGCTGCGCCTTGCTGCCGAGCACGCCGACGATCGTGAACGCCCCGGCGACCGCGCCGGCGACCTGCGCCGCGACGTAGCCGGCACCTCCGACCACGGGAACTTCCCCGTCGCCGCCAGCCCGAAGGTGACCGCCGGGTTGATGTGGTTGCCACTGATGTAGCCGAAGACGTAGACCGTGACGATCACGATCGTGGCGAACGCCAGCGAGATGATCCCGAGGTCCGAACCGCTGAACGTCGACCCGTTGGCGTCGTTGACGATGAGGAGGGCCGGGACCGACCCGACGCCCACGAAGACCAGGAAGGCGGTCCCCAGAAACTCGGCCGCGAGCTTCTGCCACCTCGTGTTTTCATCCATCCCAGTGTCCTTCCGTGTGATGCGAACTACATTCGATAATGTCGAATAGTTGATCTGAAAACCGGCGCACGTCAAGAGAGATCGCGAAAATCGCTCGCACGGCATACTCGGGGTCCACGCAGGTGCAGGGCACGGGGGAGGCCGGTGATCCAGGCGATCGACCGCGCCGCGCGGATCCTGGCCGCGCTCCAGGGCTCCCGGCACCTGGGCATCAGCGAGCTCGGCGGCGCGCTCGGACTGCCGCCGTCGACCGTGCACGGCATCGTGAAGTCGCTCGAGGAGCACGGGCTGGTCACCAAGGAACCGCACGGCCAGCGCTACATGCTCGGCCCGACCCTGCTCCAGCTCTCCAACGTCTACCTCGACACCCTCGACGTCCGGGCCCGGGCGATGCGCTGGACCGGCGACCTCAGCGAGCGCACCGGGCTCGCCGTGCGGCATGGGGGTGGAGTTCTTCGCCAGGTGATCGTGATCCACCACGAGCCGCGTCCCGACGGCAGCCGGCAGATGCCCGAGACCGGCCTGACCATCCCGGCCCACGCGTCGGCGCTCGGGAAGGTGCTGCTGGCCTACCGGCCGGCGTTCCTGCAGTCCCTGCTGGCCGCCGGCCCGCTACGCAGCCTGACCGGGGAGACCATCGTGTCGTCGTTCCGGCTCGAGCAACGCGCTCGCCGAGGTGGTCGAGAAGGGGTACGCCGTCGAGGACGAGGAGGCGGTCATCGGCGAGGCCTCGATCGCCGTCCCGGTCGCCGACCGCGACGGCGAGGCGGTGGCCGCCATCGCCGTCGTACTGCCCGCCAGCGAGCAGCCCGTGCCCGACTCGGTCCTGACGCTGCTGCGCGAGGCGGCCCGCAACGTCTCGCGCGAGCTCGGCGCGCCCGGCTGGCCACCCTCGGTGGCGCAGCCCTCCGACTGATCGACCAAGGGTGACTGAACGGCGGTTCGAATGCCATGCTCGGCAGGTGCGCGCGGCCCGCCTGGCTCTCCTCACCCTCATCGCCACCCTCCTCGTCGGCGCCGCCGCGAGCATCGGCGGCGCTGCCCGCCGGTGCAGGCTGCACGCCACGATCCGACTCGCGGTGATGTCGCAGAACATCTTCTACGGCGGCGACGACTTCGACCTGACGACCAGCGACTGGTGCCCGGTGGCCAACGGCTGCCCGCAGGCGCTGCACCGGCTCGCCCGGATCATCGAGGCCAGCGGCGCCGACGTGGTCGGCGTGCAGGAGCCCGAGCGCAACACCCGCAAGCTCGCCGGCCTGCTGGGCTGGTACGCCAGCCCGCAGGCCCACGTCATCTCCCGGTTCCCGATCCTCGACCCGCCGGGCGTCGACGGGCTCTACGCCTTCGTCGAACCCGCGCCCGGCCGGGTCGTCGCGGTCGCCAACATCCACCTGCCCTCGACGCCGTACGGCCCGTACCAGGTGCGCAAGGGCTGGCCCCGGCACGACGTCCTCGCAGCTGGAGCGACCGCTGCGGCTCCCGGCACTGAAGACGCGTGCTCCGCGAGCTGCCCGAAGCTGGCCGCCGAAGGCATCCCCGTCTTCCTCACCGGCGACTTCAACAGCCCGTCGTACCTCGACTGGACGGCGGCCGTCGCCGCAGCCGGCCCGAGGTCCCGTACGCCGTCGCGTGGCCGGCGAGCAAGGCGCTGGCCGAAGCGGGGTTCCGCGACTCCTACCGCGACGCCCACCCCGACCCGGTGCCAGGACCCCGGCTTCACCTGGTCGCCCGGCGGACCCGAGACCCGACCCAATGACTTCTCCGACCGCATCGACTGGGTGCTGCACGCGGGAGCCGTCGACCACCGTCTCGAGCCGGCTGGTCGGCGAGCGGCGGCAACCCGCAGGTCGACCTCGCCTTCGCCAAGCCCTATCCCACCGACCACCGCGGCGTGGTGTCGACCTTCGACGTCACACCCGCCGCGGCGCCGCTCCTGGTCTCCCCCGAACGGCGCCGCGTCGTCGTCGGCGAACAGCCCCTGCTCGTCCGGTTCCACGGCACCGGGTCACCGCACGAGGTCGTGGCGTTCGTCCGGTCGAAGACCTCGACGTTGCTCGGCCCGGTGTCGACGCTCGGCCGGCCCGACGGCGTGGTCCGGTTGCCCAAGGCGGCCCTGCGTCCGGGCCGGTACGACGTGGTGCTCGCCGCGCAGGGGCCGGATCACCGCGCGCGCCCCGGTCTGGGTATACCCGCCCGGCGAACGACCGCGGCTGCGGACGGACGCGGCGTCGTACGACGTCGGCGACGCCGTCCGCGTCCACTGGACGGGGGCACCCGGAACGCAGTCGACTGGATCGGACTGTTCCGCTGCCACCGGATCTGCGACGGGCGCGGGGTCCTACCTGATGTACCGCTACACGCGTACCCGGATCGAGGGCTCGGTCGTCTTCGGGTCCGCCACGTACCTCGGCGAGGGCTCGACGACGTGGCCCCTTCCGCCGGGTCAGTACCTCGCCCGGCTCCTCGTCGACGACAGCTACCACGCGATCGGGAAGTCGGCGCGCTTCACGATCACGCGCTGAGGGCGGCGCACCGTCAAGATCTAGCTGCCTTCGGCGAGCGCCCGCGAACGGTCGCGGGCGGCCTCCATGGCGGCCAGGAACGCCGCGCGCACCTTGTGGATCTCGAGCTCGCGCAGGGCGGCGGCGGTGGTGCCGCCGGGCGAGGTGACCTGCTCGCGCAGCACGACCGGGTGGGTCCCGGTCTCGCGCAGCATCTTGGCCGAGCCGACGAGGGTCTGGACGACGAGCTCGGTGGCGGTCGCGCGCGGCAGGCCGAGGTGGACGCCGGCCTCGATCATCGACTCGACGACGAAGAAGATGTACGCCGGCCCGGAGCCGGAGATCGCGGTGACGGCGTCCATCTGCGTTCGGGGACGCGCAGCACCCGTGCCGGTCGAGCCCATCAGCTCCTCGGCCTCGGCGAGGTGGTCGTCGTCGCAGTGCGAGCCGGGCGAGATCGCGGCCATGCCCTCGTCGACCAGCGCCGGGGTGTTCGGCATGACCCGGACGACCGCGACGCCGTCGGGCACCCGCGACTCGATGAACGCGGTGGTGATGCCGGCCGCCAGCGAGACGACGAGCTGGCCCGGGCGCAGCTCGGGGGCGATCTCGTCGAGCAGGGCGCCCATGTCCTGGGGCTTCACGACGAGCGCGAGCGTGTCCGCCTTGCGGGCGGCCTCGAGGTTGGAGACGACGGTGACGCCGTACCGCTCCTCGAGCTCCTGGGCGCGCTCCGGACGCTTCTCGCCGACGAGCAGGTCGTCGACGCGGCGGCCGGCGCGGACCAGCCCGGAGAGCAGGGTCTCGCCCATCACGCCGGCGCCGAGGATGGCGGTCTGGGACATCGGGTTTCGCCTTTACTTCTTGGAGATCAGGGACTTCACGAAGAATGACAGGTTCTGCGGTCGCTCGGCGAGACGTCTCATGAGGTACCCGTACCACTCCTGGCCGTAGGGCACGTAGACCCGCACCGTCTCCCCCGACCTCGCGAGCCGCTGCTGCTCCTCGGGCCGGATGCCGTAGAGCATCTGGAACTCGTAGGACCCCTGCGCGCGGCCGTAGCGGCTGGCGAGCGACGACGCCGATCTCGACCATCCGCGGGTCGTGGGTGGCGATCATCGGGTAGCCCTGGCCGGCCAGCAGCACCTTGAGGCAGCGGACGTAGGACCGGTCGACGTCGAGCCGGCTCCTGGAAGGCGACCTCCTCGGGCTCGTTGTACGCGCCCTTGCACAGCCGGACGCGCGAGCCCTCGTAGGCCAGCGCGCGGCAGTCGGCCTCGGTGCGGTGGAGGTAGGCCTGGAGGACGGCGCCGGTCTCGGGGAAGTCCTTGCGCAGCTCGCGCAGCATCGCCAGCGTCGAGTCGGTGGTGGTGTGGTCCTCCATGTCGAGGGTCACCGTGGTGCCGGCGTTGCGGGCGGCGCGGCAGATCGTGCGGGCGTTCTCGAGGGCGATCTTGTGGCCGATGTCCGGGAGCGCCTGGCCGATCGCGGACAGCTTCACCGACACCTCGGCGTTGCGGGTCAGGCCGTGCGCGGAGAGCGCCTTGAGGACGTCGACGTACGCCGCCACCGTGGCGTCGGCCTGCTCGACGTCGAGGGTGTCCTCGCCGAGGAAGTCGAGGGTCGACCCTCAGGTCGTCGTCGACCAGTCCGGCGGTCGCGTCGACGGCGGCCTCGGTGCTCTCGCCGGGGACGTAGCTGCGCACGATGCCCGCCGAGACCGGCATGGTGCTGACCAGGCGCTTGACCACGTCGCTGCGGGAGAGCAGCAGGAGCGGTTCGCGCAGGAGCGGCATGCCGCCAGGCTACTCCTCTGCGGCGTACGGCGCCGCAGGGTGGCCGCGCCGAGCGCCAGCGCCGCGAGCGCGAACGCCGCGACGATGCCGACGTCCCGCCAGACGTCGCCGGTCGCGCTGGTGCGGACCAGGGTCTGCATCGCGTCGGTGGCGTAGGACAGCGGGAGCACGTCGCTGACCCTCTCGAGCACCGTCGGGAGGTCGTCGCGGGCGACGAACAGCCCGCACAGCAGGATCTGCGGGATCACGAACGCCGGCATGAACTGGACCGCCTGGAACTCCGTCGTCGCGAACGCGCTGACGAACAGGCCGAGCGCGCGTGCCCAGGACCGCGTCGGCGATCGCCACGACGGTGAGCAGCCACACCGGGCCCTGGACGTCGAGGTCGAGCACGCCGACGCGAGCGCACGGCCAGCGCCGACTGGACGGCCGCGACGACACCGAAGGCGATGGCGTACCCGAACAGGAAGTCGAGCTTGCCCATCGGCATCGCCAGCAGCCGCTCGAGGGTGCCCGAGCTGCGCTCGCGCAGCGTCGTCACGCTCGTCACCAGGAACATGATGATGAACGGGAACAGCGCGAGCAGGCCAGGCCCGAGCCGGTCGAACACGGCGCCGCCGCCGACGTCCTTGAACATCCACCACAGCAGGGTGATCAGCACGCACGGCAGGACGAGCAGCATCGCCGCGGTGCGGTGGTCGCGACGGATCTGGGTCAGCACCCTGGTCGCGACGGCGAGGGTGATGCGGGGGTTCATGCCTTCTCTCCTGCCTGGTCTCCGGTCTCTTCCACGAGAGCGAGGAACGCGCTCTCGATGTCGTCGGTGCGGGTCTTCTCCCGGATCCGGTCCGGGGTGTCGTCGGCGATGATCACGCCCTCGCGCATGAGCAGCAGGCGGTCGCAGCGGTCGGCCTCGTCCATCACGTGGCTGCAGACGAAGACGGCCGCGCCGCGTCGGCGATCTCGTGGAACAGCTTCCACAGGTCGCGCCTCAGCACCGGGTCGAGACCCACGGTCGGCTCGTCGAGCACGAGCAGGTCGGGGTCGCCGAGCAGAGCGACGGCGAGGCTGGCCCTGCTGCGCTGACCGCCGCTCAGCTGGCCGACGACCTGGTCGGCGTGGGTACGGAGGTCGACGGCGTCGATGGCGTCGTCGATCTGGTCGTCGGTCGACACCGAGGACGCGAGCGAAGAACCGCAGGTTCTCGGTCACGCTGAGGTCGTCGTACACGCTGGCTGCCTGGGTGACGTAGCCGATCCGGTGCCGCAGCGCCTTGCCGCCGGCCTCCTCGCCGAACGCCTGGACGCTCCCCGACGTGAGCTGCTGGACGCCGACCAGGCTCCGCATCAGCGTCCACTTGCCACAGCCGCTCGGCCCGAGCAGCCCCGTGACGCTGCCCTCCTGGATCGTGAAGCCGATGCCCTTGAGTACCTCGCGCCCGCCGCGCCGGACGACGAGGTCCCTCACCTCGACCGCGTTTTTCATCATGTGATGAATTATGGCCGTTGTCTGCTCGCTCGTCAACTCGTCCACAGGGCTTGGGGTGCGCGGTTCCGACCTGGCAGATTTGTGGGTAGCGTCTTGGCGACGTCGGCCTGATCGCTCGGGAGGTGGTCCTCGTCGTGAAGCGACTCCTCGCCGCCCTGGCGTGCTGCGGCCTTCTCGTGCTGTCGGCCTGCTCCGACGACTCCTCGTCCTCGGCCGATCCGCCGACCTCGCCGCCGACTTCGTCCTCCGATGCCGACCTCGAGCCCGACGGAGGAGAGCGGAGACGCCGGAGGAGTTCCTCCGTCGCTGGATATCCCTCGACACGCGACATGCAGAACTCCGGCGAGATCTGAGGACTTCCGTCGGGTCACTGACGAAATGCCGCCCTTGCTTGGACACCGCCGACCAGGTCGACGCCATCTACGCGAACGGTGGGTACGTCAAGACCGGCGGCTGGCATCGCCGAGTCAGTGACTTCGTCGACGGCGGGTGAGCGCGTCCAATCGACGATCGACGTGGTGTCTCGCTCCAACCGAGTACAAGGAGAGCGCGACCGGTGAAGTTCAACGGCTTAAGGGCGGGTGCGTTCACGGAATTGATGACCATCGAGCCGTTGTCAGGGTCATGGATGGTCGTGGATCTTGAACAGTTGGCTCGAATGATTGCGCTCGCCCGTTCGCTCTGATTGCTCTAGCGATCGGCGTCGCAGTCTTTTCCGCTCCCGCCGCTGCGCAGGCGGACGACGTACCTGCTTGCGCCTCGCTCGACGCGGACCTGAACACGCTGCATCAGTTCTGCGCTTCAGTCCGCGACGCAGTTCCACGCCCTTGTCTCGGCACACCTGAGGAGGAGTCAGCTATTCGCTCCAGCCGATGTGCGTCGAGACCCAGATCGCCGAGCCGACGCTGCATCAACCAGCAACGATGCGAAGAGCCGCCCGACACCTGGAAGTTCGAGGTCTTCCGTACCTCCCCCGGTCACCCCGACGAACCGTGGGGCACCGTCTGCCTCGACATCGACACCGCTGAACACTTCGACGTCATCACTCCCGGCCGGGTGTTCAAGGAGATGCAGAAGCTCGACTGGCCGACCGCCGAGCTCGTGATCCAGCCGCCCGACGGCCGCACGCTGGTCAACCTGAAGACCAACTTCATGACGACCACCACCGAGCCGACGGTCGAGACGGTCCCCTTGCTGGGGCACAGCGTCGATATCGAGGCGACGCCCGTCAGCTACACCTGGCACTTCGGGGACGGCGAGACGACCAGCGGCAGCGACCCGGGAGCGGCGTACCCGGACCTGCGGATCACCCACGTCTACGTGGAGGCGGGGGTGACGGTGAGCCCGAGTGTGGATGTGACCTACCACGGCCGCTTCCGTGTCGACGGCGGTGCGTGGACCGACATCCCCGAAGAGCTCACGGTCACGGGCACGCCGGTCGACCTGCAGGTGCTCACCGCGACACCGCGTCTGGTCGGTTGAGCGGAACTAGGGCAGCTCGCCGGTGAGGTAGCGCTGGATCGTCGGCGCGTACGTCGCGATCAGCTGCTCGCGCGGCATCGAGGCGAGCGGCTCGACCGCCAGCACGTACCTCATCAGGATCAGGCCGATGACCTGCGAGGCCACCAGCGGCATCCGGTCGGCGGGGCGGTCGATGCCGAGAGCGACGCCGATCGGCTGGATCACGACCGGGAGGATGCCCTCGCTCATCAGCCGGCTGGCCGAAGGGTCCATGATCCCGCGGGCGACGGCGAGGAGCGAGGGGCGGATGTCGGGGTCGTCCCAGACGGAGAGAAAGATGCCGAGGAACCGCTCGGCCGCCTCCTCGATCGGACCGGCGACCGCGGGTCCGATGAGAGCGCGCGGGTCGACGGGCAGCTCGAGGGCGGCGAGGAAGAGCTCGTCCTTGGTGCCGAAGTAGTGGTGCACCAGGGCCGCGTCGACGCCGGCCGACGAGGCAACGGCACGCATCGTCGTACCGGCGAAACCGTGCGCCGCGAAGGACGACCGGGCGGCGGCCAGGATCGCCGAACGGGTGTCCGGCGACCCGCGGCGACGGCCCCGGGGAGACGCGCCAGAACGCTCAGCCATGCGACGAGGAGACCACGAAGTGCTCACGCGCGAACTCGAGCGACTCGACCAGGTCGCGCTCCCGCTCCTCGCGTGAGGATGCCTTGCGGGTGTTGATCTCCAGCACGATGTGACCGTCGTACCCCGTCCGAGCCAGGTGGCTCAGGAACGGGGCGGCCTTCATCACGCCGCGGCCGGGCACGAGGTGTTCGTCCTTGGCGGAGCCGGAGCCGTCGGTCAGGTGGACGTGCCGGAGCCGCGTGCCCATCCGGACGGCCATCTCGACCGCGTCGGTCCGCGCGATCGCCGCATGCGACAGGTCGAGCGTCATGTTCGCGTAGGACTCCTCGGAGGGGTCCCAGCCCGGGACGTACATCTCGACACCACGATCCGCGCGACGCCGCGAGGAGGCCCGCCACGGATACATGTTCTCGACCGCGAATGCGATCCCGGTCTCCTCCTCCAGCTGCGCGATGCCCGCGACGAAGCCGGCGGCGTACTCCCGCTGCCAGCGGAAGGGCGGATGTACGACGACCACCTCGGCGCCGACGGCCTCGGCCATCTCCGCGGAGCGTTGCAGCTTGCCCCACGGTTCGGTCCCCCACACCCGTTGGGTGAACAGCAGGCACGGCGAGTGCACCGCCACGATCGGCAGGTCGTGGTGGTCCGACAGCTGCCGGACCGCCGAGACCTGCTGGCTCAGCGCGTCGATGCCGACCATCACCTCGACGGCGTCGTAGCCGAGGTGCGCGGCGTACGCGAAGGCGTGCGCCGTCGACTCCGGGTAGACCGAGGCGGTGGAGAGGGCGACGGCTGTAGGCACGTCAGACCGGGGGACTGCTCAACGATTGGGCGAGGACCGGGATCTTGTCGATGCGCTCGAGGATCACGCCCTCGCGCAGCGCCCACGGGCAGATCTCCAGCTCCTCCAGGTCGAAGATGTCCATGCAGGCCTCGGCGACGAGCGCGCCCGGCACGACCTGGTGCGCCCGCGACATCGACACCCCAGGCAGCACGGACAGCTCGTCGCGGTCCATCGAGATGAGCAGCGGGATCCAGTACGCGAGGTCTTTCATCGGCAGCGTGCGCTCGACCAGCGCGCCGTCACCGGCGGGTGCCGCGCCGCAGATGCGGGCCAGCGAGCGGAACGTCTTGGACGTTGCCGCAGCCTTGTCGGGCCGGCCGGCCCGCAGCAGCTGGCCGGCGTCGCGCGCGATCTCGGCCCGGATCTTGCGGCGCAGCTTCTTGAGGTCGTCCTCGTCGGGACGCCCCTTGGCGAAGTACTCCCGGGCCAGACGGGCCGCGCCCAACGGCACCGACCATGCGACGTCCGGCGACTCGTCGGCACCGCCGGCGATCTCGAGGGAGCCGCCGCCGATGTCGAAGACCGACAGCCGGCCGGCAGACCAGCCGAACCAGCGGCGTACGGCGAGGAAGGTCAGCCGCGCCTCGTCCTCACCGGACAGCACGTCGATCCGTACGCCGGTCTTCGTATGGACGTGGTCGAGGACCTGCTCGCTGTTGCCCGCGTCGCGCACGGCCGACGTCGCGAACCCGACGATCTCCTCACAACCCTTGTCCTCCGCCACCACCACCGACGACGCCACGAACTCGGTCAGCGCGTCGCGGCCGGTCTCGCTGACGTGTCCGGCCTCGTCGAGGTGCTCGGCGAGGCGGAGCGGCTCCTTGTGCGAGTACGCCGGAAGTGGTGCGGCGCCGTCGTGCGCATCGAACACGAGCAGGTGACCGGTGTTCGAGCCGATGTCGAGGACGCCCAGGCGCATGGGGCAACGGTATAGCGCCCTCCCCTGCCGCCGTACGCTTGCGGACGTGCCCGAGGTCGACCTTGTCTTTCCGCGTGCGTTCGTCGAGTTCGCGGACCCGGCCGACGGCGACCAGGTCTTCAAGTGCGACCTGACGTGGCTCACCTCGAACTTCATGTGCATCTTCGGGCAGGGCTGCAAGGGCATCTACAAGGAGTCGCCGGACACCGGCTGCTGCACGCTGGGCGCGCACTTCGCCGACAAGGACGACGAGAAACGGGTCTCCCGGTTCGTCAACGAGCTCACGCCCGAGCTGTGGCAGTTCCATCCCGAGGACCGTCGACACGGGCAGGTCCGCAAGAAGGACTGGACCGAGACCGACGACGACGGCGCCCGCAAGACCCTGGTCGTCGAGGTCGACGGCCAGTCGGCGTGCATCTTCCACAACCGCACCGACTTCCACCTCGGGGCCGGCTGCGCCCTGCACGCGCTGGCCCTCGAGCAGGGTCGGCACCCGCTCGAGACCAAGCCGGACGTGTGCTGGCAGCTGCCGATCCGGCGTACCTTCCGCACCATCGAGCGGCAGGACGAGACGTCGTACACCGAGGTCACCATCGGCGAGTACGACCGTCGGGGCTGGGGTCCGGGCGGCCACGACCTCGACTGGTACTGCTCGGGCAACACCGAGGCGCACGTCGGCGTGCAGCCCGTGTACGTCGAGAACCGCGCCGAGCTCACCGAGCTGATGGGCGAGGCGGCGTACGCCGAGCTGGCCCGCCACTGCGAGGCTCACCTGCGCTCGCGGTCGGCCCTCGCGCTGCATCCGGCGGACCCGCACTGACATGCTCGCGAGCCCCGTGGTTGAGCGGTTGTTGAGGTCAACCAACGGTCTCTCGATGTCAAGAGAAGCCGACCCCCGTGTCCCGCGAAACTGAGAGTGAGATGAGAATGAGCGGCATGCGCTTGGACCACATCTCCTACGCCGCCGGACCCGACGGCCTCGCCGGAACAGCCCAGCGCATCGGGGGACTGCTCGGGAAGTCGTTCGCCGATGGGGGCATGCATCCGCGGTTCGGGACACGCAACATGATCCTGCCGCTGGCGGACCACACCTACCTCGAGGTCGTCGAGGTGCTCGACCACCCGGCATCCGACAAGGCGCCGTTCGGCCAGGCGGTGCGGGCGCGTTCGGCGCTCGGCGGCGGCTGGCTGGGCTGGGTCATCGCCGTCGACGACATCGAGGCGGTCGAGCGTCGCCTGGGCCGGGACTCCGCGCCCGGCAACCGGTACCTGCCCGACGGCACCGAGCTGACCTGGAAGCAGATCGGGGTCAACGGCTTGATCTCCGACCCGCAGCTGCCCTTCTTCATCGAGTGGTCGATCCCCGAGTCGCTGCACCCGAGCACCGGTGCCGACGGCGAGATTTCCCTTGCCTGCTTGGAGATTGCGGGCGATCCGCAGCGAGTGAGCGAGTGGCTCGGCGAGACCGTCGAGGCTCCGCTCGAGGACGTGAAGGTCGACTGGGTGGCGCCGAACGGCACGCCCGGCATCATGGCCGCGCAGTTCCAGACACCGTCCGGGCTGGTACGGATCTGAGCGCCGCGCGGTTCGAGCTATGCGAGAACCGCGATCAGGCGCCGGGTCGAGGAGCTTCGACTCGGACCGAGACCCGGTGAGATGACAAGCAGCCGGAAGCCACGTCTCCCTCGGGGAGCCGTCGCCAGCGCGAACATCTGGCAGCACACGGCGACGTACGAGCTGGAGAACCGCGCGTTCGACCCGGACGACGTCGTCTTCACCGCGATGTCGTCGCGGGTCTCGTGGGCCGACCGAACCGTGCTCGACCTCGGGTGTGGGACCGGCTTCCACCTGCCGCGGTTCGCTTCGTCTGCCTCCTCGGTGGTCGGCGTCGAACCGCACCCCGACCTCGTCGCCCTGGCCGCACGCCGTACTCGCGCCTTGCCTCATGTCTCGGTGCTGTCCGGCACCGCGCAGGAGATCCCGCTGCCCGACGCGTCGGTGGACGTGGTGCACGTGCGGTGGGCGTACTTCTTCGGGCCGGGGTCCGAGCCCGGCCTGCGCGAGCTGTCCCGCGTCGTACGCCGAGGGGGCACCGCCCTGGTCATCGACAACGACGGCACCCGGTCGACGTTCGGGCGATGGTTCTCGCTGGGCTATCCGACGATCGACGCAGGGGCCGTGGAGCGGTTCTGGGCCCGGCACGGCTGGACCCGGACGCCACTGCTGACCCGGCTCGCCTTCGGCTCCGAGGCCGATCTGGAAGCGGTCGTGCGGATCGAGTTCGACCGCGCCTCGGCGGACCGGATCATGGCCGAGCACCGGGCGAGTGGGGGCGGTACGGAGGTCGAGTACGCCGTGAACCTCTGGTCACGCGACTTCTGATCGCGGACCGTCGAGGTTCGGTGTCGTTCCTGCCGCTTTGTGTGGGTTGCAACGCCCCCGAAGCGGCGGGATACCCGGTCAACCGGGTATCCCGACCACGACCCGGTCAGCCGGTCCCGCGAACCGCCAACGTCGGTGTCAGCAGGACGCCGGGCGAGACGACGGGCGGGTGGCCGAGGAGGCCCTCGAGGGCGCGGACGATCTCGACGGCCACCTCCTCGAGCGGCTGGCGGACGGAGGTGAGACCGGGCTCGATGACCTGGGCGACCTGGGAGTCGTCGAAGCCGACGACGGAGATGTCCTGGCCGGGGTTGAGGCCGCGGTCGTGCAGGGTGTGCAGCACGCCCATCGCCAGGGTGTCGGAGGCGCAGACGAACGCCGAAGGCGAGGCCTCGTCGAGCAGTACGGCCGCCGCCTCACGGCCCGAGGACACGGTGTCCTCGGTGCGAGAGGCCAGGCCGGTGGTGGACAGGTTGCGTCCGTGCATGGCGCGGGTCCAGCCCGACCGGCGGTCCTCGCCGATGCGGGAGTCCTTGCGCCAGCCGATCCAGGCGACCCGCTCGTGCCCACGGTCGAGCAGGTGCGTGGTCGCGACGTCCACGCCGGCGGCGCCGTCGACGTCGACCCACGGGTGGTCGGCCGCGTCGTCGTCCCAGGGCCGCCCGAAGGCGACGAACGGCGCCCGCCGCTGCCGCAGCCAGGTGGCCTGCGGGTTGCCGAGGTAGGTGTCGGTGACGATGAACGCGTCGACGGCCGTCGACCGCAACAGGTCGTCGTACCCGCGCAGACCGTCGTCGTCCTCCTCACCGACGGCGAACAGCAGGATGTGGTAGCCGGCCCCGCCGGCCGTCTCGACGAGGGAGTGCACGAACCGGTCCATCGCCGCGTTGGCCGTGCCCTCCTGTGCGGGGCTGAACTTGAGGCCGATCAGGTGCGAGGCGCGGGTGCGCAGGTTGCGGGCGGCCCGGTTGGGCGAGTAGCCGAGCTCGTCGATCGCCTCGGTGACCCGCGTCAGGGTGTCGGCGCGCAGCAGGTCCGGGTTGTTGATCGCGTTCGAGACGGTCTGCCGCGAGACGCCGGCGCGCTCGGCGACGTCGGCCAGGGTCGGTGGGGCGACGGGGTACCGAATGGTCACGGCGCTCACCTCCCGCCTGGATCGATCCAATCTCGGTGAGGTCAGCATAGGTGAGGGCGAGGCCGCCTCACCCGGTACCTCGGCAAGTACGTCGTCCACAGGGCGACCGCGAGGCGGCCCGGAACTGTCGGTGCGCTCGCCTAGCGTGGCCGCCATGCCGAAGACGACGAAGGCCGCCCACCGCTGCACCGAGTGCGGCTGGGAGACCAGCAAGTGGGTCGGCCGCTGCGGCGAGTGCCAGGCCTGGGGCTCGGTCGTCGAGGCGGCGGCACCGGTGCTGCGGGCGAAGGCCACGGCCGTGACCCGGCCCGCGGTGCCGATCGGCCAGGTGGACGCCGAGGGCTCCTCCTTCCGCTCGTGCGGCGTGCCGGAGCTCGACCGGGTGCTCGGCGGCGGGCTCGTGCCGGGTGCCGCGATCCTGCTGGCCGGTGAGCCGGGGGTCGGCAAGAGCACGCTGCTCCTCGAGGTCGCCGCCCAGACCGCGCGCGTCCACCGCCGCACGCTCTACGTCACCGGCGAGGAGTCGGCCTCCCAGGTGCGACTCCGAGCCGACCGCACCGGCGGCGTCCACGACGAGCTGTTCCTGGCCGCGGAGACCGACCTGGGCGCCGTGCTGACCCACATCGAGGACGTCCGCCCCGCGCTCCTGGTGGTCGACTCCGTCCAGACGATCTCCGCGCCGGGCCTGGAGGGCACTCCGGGCGGCGTGAGCCAGGTCAAGGAGGTCGCCGCCGCGCTGATCCGGGTCGCCAAGACCCGCAACATCACCACCGTGCTCATCGGCCACGTGACCAAGGACGGCTCGATCGCCGGCCCGCGCGTGCTCGAGCACCTCGTCGACGTCGTGCTGCACTTCGAGGGCGACCGCAACTCCCGGTTCCGGATGGTGCGCGCCATGAAGAACCGCTTCGGCCCCGTCGACGAGGTCGGCTGCTTCGACCTGTCCGCCGAGGGCATCACCGCCGTCACCGACCCCACCGGCCTCTTCGTCGAGCACCACGGCCGGCAGGTCCCCGGCACCTGTGTGGCCGTGACCATGGAGGGCCGCCGCCCGATGCTCGCGGAGGTCCAGGCACTGGTGACCCCGACGCCGGCCGAAAGGCCACGGCGTACGACGTCGGGGCTCGACGGTTCGCGCATCGCCATGGTCCTCGCCGTGCTCCAGCAGCACTGCGGCGTGCGGCTGCACACCCATGACGTGTTCGCCTCCACGGTCGGCGGCGCCAAGGTGACCGAGCCGGCCAGTGACCTCGCCGTTGCCGTCGCCGTGGCGTCGGCCACCCGCGGAGCGCCCGCACCGATGGGCGTGGTCGCGATGGGCGAGATCGGGCTGGCGGGCGAGCTACGTCGGGTGCGCGACCTGCCGCAGCGGATCGCCGAGGCCGCGCGGCTCGGGTTCGCCGTCGCCGTCGTTCCGGCCGAACGACGCGACCCTGCGGTCGTCTCGGTGCCGCGCACGATCGAGGGGATGCGGGTGATCGAGGTCTCCGACGTCCAGTCGGCGCTCCGTCTGCTCGGCGTCCTCCGCGACGACGGGCTCAACCCGCGCGCAGAAGCGGTCTGACCTGCGACGACCACCTAGACTCCCGGCGTGGCCGGGATCGAGCGTTCGGACGACGTGATGCGCCTGCGTGCGACGCTGGCGCTGATCGCACCCGGCACGCCGTTGCGCGACGGCCTCGAGCGGATCCTGCGCGGCCGCACCGGCGCCCTGATTGTCCTGGGCAACGACCGGACCGTCGAGTCGATCGCCACCGGTGGCTTCGCCCTCGATGTCCCGTTCTCGGCCACCGGACTGCGCGAGCTGGCGAAGATGGACGGCGCGATCATCGTCGACAAGGACCTCACCAGGATCCTCCGCGCCGCGGTGCACCTGATGCCCGACCAGCGCATCCACTCCGACGAGACCGGCACCCGCCACCGCACCGCCGACCGTGCCGCGAAGCAGACCGGGCACCCGGTGATCTCGGTCTCCCAGTCGATGCAGATCATCGCGGCGTACGTCGGGGAGACCCGCCACGTGCTCGAGGACTCCGGCCAGATCCTGTCCCGCGCGAACCAGGCCCTCGCGACCCTGGAGAGGTACAAGCTGCGGCTCGACGAGGTCTCCAGCACCCTGTCGGCGCTCGAGATCGAGGACCTCGTGACCGTCCGCGACGTCGCGGTGGTCGCCCAGCGGCTCGAGATGGTGACCCGGATCGCCCGCGAGATCGAGGACTACGTGCTCGAGCTCGGTACGGACGGCCGCCTGCTCTCCCTCCAGCTGGAGGAGCTCGTCACCGGTGTGGACGCCGAACGCGAGCTGGTGATCCGCGACTACGTCGGCGCCGGCCGCAAGGCCCGTACGGCCGAGGCCCTTCTGGCCCACCTCGAGTCCCTCTCCCCCACCGAGCTGGTCGACCCGCTGGCCGTGGCGAAGGCACTTGCCCTCGGCGAGCACCTCGACGCCGCGGTCGCCCCGCGCGGTTACCGGCTGCTGGCAAAGGTGCCCCGGCTCCCGCCGTCCGTGGTCGACCGGCTGGTCGAGCACTTCAGCACCCTCCAGAAGCTGCTGTCCGCCGGCGTCGACGACCTCCAGGCCGTCGAGGGCGTCGGCGAGCTCCGCGCCCGGTCGGTCCGCGAGGGCCTTTCCCGGCTGGCCGAGTCGACGATCCTCGAGCGGTACGTCTGAGCTTCCTGGGCGTTTCTGCCGCTTATCGGGGGTTGCAACCTCCAGGAACGTCCGTGATACCCGGTTAACCGGGTGTCACAACCCCTCCCCGCCCAAGCCCTCAGTGGCCCCGGGGCTTCTTGGTGTGCTTCGGGGGGTCGGGGGTGACGGTGGAGGTGACGGTGGCGGGCTGGGGGGCGGCGAGCTCGAACTGCTCGTCGGCGGGCTCGCCACCGAGGGCGGCGACCTCGACGTGGTACCAGCCCGGGTACGCCCAGTCGGTCAGCCGCGAGCAGGTGGCATCGGAGCGCTTGGCGTTCCAGGTGACATAGACGTACGTCGCGACGTCGCGGCGTACGACGAGGTTCGTGGTCGGCATCGCCCCCGGGCACTGGGTGGTGGACCAGATGTCGTCATGGCCCGAGGTGATGTTCATGGTGACGCTGGTCGCCGAGACGTCGAAGGTGCACGCCGCGGCCACCAGCGTGTGGAACGTCAGCGCGATCACGACGTCGCTGCCGCCGATCGGGGACCGCGCCTCGGGCGTGACCACGACGTCCTGCGGCGTGCACGGCCCGCTCGGCTGGGCCAGCGGCGTCGGCTTCGGCGGCCTCGACTTCTTCGGCCGTTTGGTGCCCTTCGGCATCAGGATCGTCGGGCCGGAGGAAGTCACCGACGGCGAGAGCGTGGCGGCCGCCTGCACGGCGCCCGGGTTGCCCGTACCTCCGTCGCTGCCGTCGCTCGACCCCGCCAGCACGCGCCCGGTGGCGAACACCAGCAACGCAGCAGTGCCGAGCACCGCCAGCCGGCGCACCCAGTACACGCGCGCGGGCAGCCGACGCCCCCTGCCCCGCGCTCGACCCATGTGGAAACGCTAGAAGCCGACCGGCCCCACGCCGGGTTGCCACACCGGCCCGCCTACGATCGCCGCTGATGAACGACCTGCTGGCGCCGCTGCTCGGCTGGTACGACGCCCACGCGCGCGACCTGCCCTGGCGCGGCGACGCCGCCACGCCCTGGTCGGTGATGGTCTCGGAGTTCATGCTCCAGCAGACGCCCGTCGCCCGGGTCGAGCCGGTCCACCGGCTCTGGCTGGAGACCTGGCCGACCCCGGCCGACCTCGCGGCCGCACCGAGCGGGGAGGCGGTCCGCGCCTGGGGCCGACTCGGCTATCCGCGCCGCGCGCTCCGCCTGCACGCGGCAGCCACCGCGATCGTCGAGCGCCACGGAGGCGAGGTCCCGGACCGGTACGAGGACCTGCGCGCGTTGCCCGGGGTCGGTGACTACACCGCTGCGGCCATCGCCACGTTCGGCTATGGCCGGCGGCACGCGGTGCTCGACACCAACGTGCGCCGGGTGCTGGGCCGCGCGGTCACCGGCGTGGAGCTGCCGCCCGTCGCCGCCACCGCTGCCGAGAAGCGCACGGCCGACAGCCTCCTCCCCGAGGACGAGGCCGACGCGGCGACCTGGTCGATCGCGTTGATGGAGCTCGGCGCCCTCGTCTGCACGGCGAGCAAGCCCCGGTGCGCGGCCTGCCCGGTCGCCGACCGGTGCGCATGGCGCGCGGCCGGCTACCCGGCGTACGACGGCCCGCCGCGCAAGGCGCAGACCTGGGCGGGGACCGACCGCCAGTGCCGCGGCCGGCTGATGGCCGTGGTCCGCGACGCCGAGGGCGCCGTACCGAAGCAGCGGCTCGACAGGGCATGGGACGACGAGACCCAACGCGAGCGAGCCCTCTCCTCCCTGCTCACCGACGGGCTCCTCGTCCGGGTGCCCGACGGCTACGCCCTCCCCGGCTGAGGATCTTCTCGACCTGGGCGGGAGCGGTGCCGTGGTGGAACGGCCGCTTGGGCTCGCCCCGGACGCCGTCGAGCAGGTCGGCCATCGACGGGTCCGGCAACGGGGCGGGAGCGTGGGTGCCGGACCGCGGGTCGACGTTCTCGAGAAGGCCGAGGTCGCGCAGGGTGTCGAAGTCGTCCTCGGTGGTGAGCTCGAAGATCCGCATCAGGTACGGCTCGGCCTGCTCGGGCGACAGCCCCTTCCCGATCAGCGTCTGCAGCGCGACCGCCGTCGGTTCGCGGGCGGGCCGGTAGCTGGGCTTGGGGCCGGCGCTCAGGATCGCGGTCCACTTCCGGACGAAGTCCTCGCCGGAGTAGGACTCGTAGTGCAGCAGCCGAAGCGCCGACGAGGTGAACGCCTCGACCTCGTTCTTGTCGGCATCGACGACGTGGTGCAGCGTCAGCCACAGGTCGGTCGTCGGCCGCAGCCCGGACTTCCCCTCGACATGCCCGTGGAAGTAGGCGCCGTTCGAGGGCCGGTCGATGGCACCGAGCGTCTTCAGCAGGGTCAGGTCATCGGGCTCCAGCAGGCGCTTGAACCACGTCGGGTCTCCGTCCCAGGACTTGCGGGACACGGTCTCCAACGGTGCCAGGCTCACCGCCGCCTGGGAGGCCGGCACCCCGTCCAGGACCGAACGGTCGAGCTGGACGATCTCGTCCCCGTCGACGTGGAAGACCCACGCCGCCCAGTCGACGGTGCTCAGCAGGGCCTTGACGACGTTGGCGTTGATCCGCTGCCGGGTGTTCAGCTGCTCGGGCCGCTTGTCGGCCCACCACGAGTCGTCGGTGACCACGCAGGTGACGTTCGGGTGGGCGTCGAGGAAGGCACGTACCTCCGGGGTCGCCGGGTCCTCCGGCGCGTCCAGGAACACGACCAGGTGGTCGGCTCCGCCGGCGAGGTTGCCCTCGACGTACCGCTGGACGTTCGCGAGCGTGTCCTTGACCGTGGTCGCACAGACGACGAGGCCCCCGCTCATGCGGGGGCCTCGTCGTGCTGGATCACCAGGTCAGGCTAGTCAGTCCCGGTCGACTTCTCGATGTCGGTCGGTCCTGGCGTCGCGTCGTCGCCCTCGCCGCGGATCGGGTCGTCGTGGACCGGGTCGGCCCCGACGTCAGCGGTCTCGAACGGCGGCAGGTCCGGCAGCACGCCGACCTTCTGGCCCTTGAACGTGAACGTCGCCTTCGACCTGTCCTCGCCCACGACGCCTTCGATGTCGACCACCACGATCTGACCCGGGCCGATCTCGCCGTACAGCATCTTCTCGGCCATCGTGTCCTCGATCTCGCGCTGGATCGTGCGGCGCAGCGGCCGGGCGCCCAGCACCGGGTCGAAGCCCCGCTCGGCGAGCAGGTCCTTCGCCGCCTGGGTGAGCTCGAGGCTCATGTCGCGGTCCTTGAGGCGCAGCTCGACGCCCGCGATCATGTTGTCGACCATCGAGATGATCTGCTCGCGCGACAGCGGCGGGAACACGATGATCTCGTCGACACGGTTGAGGAACTCCGGGCGGAAGTGCTGCTTGAGCTCCTCCTGCACCTTGTTCTTCATCCGTTCGTACGAGCCGGCCGTGTCGCTGCCCTGCTGGAATCCCAGGCTGACGCCCTTCGAGATGTCCTTGGTGCCGAGGTTCGTGGTCATGATGATCACGGTGTTCTTGAAGTCGACCACCCGGCCCTGCGAGTCGGTGAGGCGACCTTCCTCGAGGATCTGCAACAGGCTGTTGAAGATGTCGGGGTGGGCCTTCTCGACCTCGTCGAAGAGGACCACGGAGAACGGCTTGCGGCGCACCTTCTCGGTGAGCTGGCCGCCCTCTTCGTACCCCACGTAGCCGGGAGGCGAGCCGAACAGCCGCGAGACGGTGTGCTTCTCGCTGAACTCCGACATGTCGAGCTGGATCAGCGCGTCCTCGTCGCCGAACAGGAACTCCGCCAGCGTCTTGGACAGCCAGGTCTTACCGACGCCGGACGGGCCGGCGAAGATGAACGACCCACCGGGACGCTTCGGGTCCTTGAGGCCCGCACGCGTACGACGGATGGCCCGGCTGAGCGCCTTGACGGCCTCCTCCTGGCCGATGACCCGCTTGTGGAGCTCGTCCTCCATCTTGAGCAGACGGGTGGACTCCTCCTCGCTGAGCTTGACGATCGGGATCCCGGTCGCCACGGCGAGCACCTCGGCGATCAGCTCCTCGTCGACCTCGGCGACCTCGTCCATGTCCCCGGCGCGCCACTGCTTCTCTCGGTCGGCCTTCTTCAGGATCAGCTGCTTCTCCTCGTCGCGCAGACGAGCGGCGGCCTCGAAGTCCTGGCCGTCGATGGCGGCCTCCTTGCGCTGGCGCACCTCGCTGATCTTGTCGTCGTACTCGCGCAGGTCCGCGGGCGCCGTCATCCGGCGGATCCGCAGCCGCGAGCCGGCCTCGTCGATCAGGTCGATGGCCTTGTCGGGCAGGAAGCGGTCGGAGATGTAGCGGTCCGCCAGCGTCGCCGCCGAGACGAGGGCCTCGTCGGTGATCGTGACGCGGTGGTGCGCCTCGTAGCGGTCGCGCAGGCCCTTGAGCATCTCGATCGTGTGCGCGATCGACGGTTCCGCCACCTGGATGGGCTGGAACCGACGCTCGAGCGCGGCGTCCTTCTCGAGGTACTTGCGGTACTCGTCGAGGGTGGTGGCGCCGATGGTCTGCAGCTCGCCCCGGGCCAGCATCGGCTTGAGGATGCTCGCCGCGTCGATGGCACCCTCGGCCGCGCCGGCGCCGACGAGGGTGTGGATCTCGTCGATGAACAGCACGATGTCGCCGCGGGTGCGGATCTCCTTCAACACCTTCTTCAGGCGCTCCTCGAAGTCACCGCGGTAGCGGCTCCCGGCGACCAGCGCGCCGAGGTCGAGGGTGTAGATCTGCTTGTCCTTCAGCGTCTCGGGGACGTTGCCCTTGACGATGTCCTGGGCCAGGCCCTCGACGATCGTGGTCTTGCCGACGCCGGGCTCGCCGATGAGGACCGGGTTGTTCTTCGTGCGTCGCGAGAGGATCTGCATGACCCTCTCCATCTCCTGCTCCCGGCCGATGACCGGGTCGAGCTTGGACTCGCGCGCCTCCTGGGTGAGGTTGCGCCCGAACTGGTCGAGGACCAGCGACGACGACGGCGCGTCGCCACCCGCGCTCGAGGAGGCGGCGCCGGACGACGCCGACTCCTTGCCCTGGAAGCCCGAGAGCAGCTGGATGACCTGCTGGCGCACGCGGTTGAGATCGGCGCCGAGCTTCTGCAGCACCTGGGCGGCGACGCCCTCACCCTCGCGGATCAGGCCGAGCAGGATGTGCTCGGTCCCGATGTAGGAGTGGCCGAGCTGCAGCGCCTCGCGCAGCGACAGCTCGAGCACCTTCTTGGCGCGCGGCGTGAACGGGATGTGCCCGGACGGCGCCTGCTGGCCCTGGCCGATGATCTCCTCGACCTGGGCGCGCACCGCCTCCAGCGAGATGTCGAGGCTCTCCAGGGCCTTGGCGGCCACGCCCTCACCCTCGTGGATGAGGCCGAGCAGGATGTGCTCGGTGCCGATGTAGTTGTGGGAGAGCATGCGGGCCTCTTCCTGGGCCAGCACGACCACCCTGCGAGCTCGGTCTGTGAACCGCTCGAACATGCTCATCGCTCCTGAAAATCGTGGTCCCTCACGCCTGGCAGCGTTCAGGGCGTACGGCGTAGCAACCGCCCTGACAGCCTACGCGTTCCCGTCCCCCAGACACGGCGGTCCGCTGAGAGCGAACAGACATCCCCTTTCGGGCTGACACATCCCGCTCCCCCGTCCCGTCGACAGGGGTGAGGATGACCACGACACGACACGGGGTGAGGCATGCGGGACTCGGACCGGGCGGACTTCGAGCAGTTCGCGCTCGCGCGTACGCCCGAGCTCCTGCGCGCGGCCTGGCTGCTGTGCGGAGAGCGGTACGCCGCCGAGGACCTCGTCCAGGACACCCTGGCTCGCCTCTTCAGCCGGTGGCCGCGCGTACGCCGCGCCGACAACCCGGCCGCCTACGCCCGCACGGTGCTCACCCGTCTGTTCATCGACACCCAGCGACGCCGCAGCTCGGGCGAACGTCCCGTCGAGGTCCTCCCGGACTCCGGCCGGCTCGACCCCGACGCCGACCTCCGGCACTCGCTGGTCTCGGCCCTGGCGCAGCTCAGCCCCACCGACCGGGCGGTGCTGGTGCTGCGGTTCCTGCTCGACCTCGACGTGGCGACCGTGGCCACCACCCTCGACCTGACCGGGCAGGCGGTGCGGTCCCGCACCAACCGTGCCCTCGCCCGGCTCCGTGAGGATCTGGGCGCCGACTTTCCGCTGAATGACAGTTCTGGGGCCGACCACGTCCACAGAGGGAGCCGCAGATGACCGATCTCGTCGAGCTGATGGAGCGGGCGACCGCCTCGATGCCGGTCGACACCACCCGCCTGGTGAACGGTGGCCTGGTCCGTGGGGCGGCGGAGCTCCGTCGACGCCGCGGCCGGGCCACCGGCTGGCTCGCCGGCGTCGCCGCCGCGACCCTGCTCGCCGGCGTCGTCGTCCCCCGGCTGTACTCCGGGGCCGACACGGTCCGCGAGCCGGCACCGGCCACGGGTGCCACCACCCTGCAGCTGCTGCCCACCGACGAGCTGCTCCAGCGCTTCGCCGAGCAGCTGCCAGGCACGAGCGCGCCGGTGGAGATGCAGTCCTCCGAGGTCGCCGAGACCGTCAGGATCATGCGGCAGCTGACCAACGCCGACGGGATGACGGGCCTGGTCCAGGTCGACGCCGGTGTGTCCGAGCCGTACGGCCCCGACGGCATCGTGGAGAACAAGGCGTTCTGCCGAGAGATGCACCGGAAGGTAGGCCCCCGGGACGGCTCGGACTGCGTCATCGTGCCCGGCGGGATCGTGCAGTTCTGGGACGACACGGTGGCGCCGGAGGACCCCGGGGGCAACGCTCCGGGGATCCGGTTGGCCTATGCCTACTTCATGCGCTGGGACGGTGGGAACGTCAACCTGCGGACGCTGAACAGCACCAGCGCCGACGTCCCACCGGCGCCGGGCGCCGTGCCGGTCATCCGCACCGCCGACGTGGTGGACCTTGTCCAGCGCCTGGATGTCTTCACCCAGAAATGACGCGACGGGGTCCCCGAGCCCGGGACCCCGCGACGTCAGATGTTGTCAGTGCGCGGCGTCGAAGGCGGAGCGCACGTCGGCCGGGATGCGACCGCGGTCGGGCACGTCGTGACCGTTGGACCGCGCCCAGTCTCGGACCTCACGGGCGCTCGGACCCAGGTTGGCGGCAGACGCCGCGCCCTTGCGGCCGCGTCGGGCCCCGCCGACGGATCGTCCGGCTCCGACGTACTGGGCGAGCGCGTCGCGCAGCTTGCCGGCGTTCTTGTCGTTCAAGTCGATCTCGTAGGTCTTGCCGTCGAGCCCGAACGACACCGTTTCGGTGGCGGGGCTGCCGTCCAGGTCGTCTTCGAGAACGATATGGACCTTTTGTGCCATGGCTGAGGCTCCCTATTGAGTCGTGGAATGGGTCAGAGCAATTACCGTGGTCGTCAACATTAGCCCTATGCGCGACTATTCCGCTATCCGGCAGGCGAATGTCGCGGACCCTGGTGAGGCATTCCCATCGGAAAGTCTCAGGCGTTTCGCCGAAAGACCAGCTCGAGTCCTCGCATGGTCAACCAGTTGTCAATATCGGTGAAGCACCGACATTCGTCCACCACGAGGGCGGCCAGATATCCGGTGGCGATCACGTGCACGGCTCCGGGCTCTTCGCCGAGCTCATCGACCATGCGGGCGACGATTCCCTCGACCTGGCTGGCGACCCCGAAGACCATGCCGGACTGCAGTGCTTCGACGGTGTTCTTCGCGATCACCGAGCGTGGGCGGACCATTTCCACCATCCGGAGCTGGGCGCCGCGACGGGCGAGCGCGTCGAGAGATATCTCGATGCCGGGTGCGATCGCGCCGCCGACGTACTCGCCTTTCCGGCTGACCACGTCGAAAGTCGTCGCGGTGCCGCCGAAATCGACGACGATCGCCGGGCCGCCGTACGTCGTGGCGGCCGCGAGCGCGTTGATGATCCGGTCGGCGCCCACCTCGCGTGGGTTGTCGGTGAGAACGGGGATACCAGTACGCACCCCCGGTTGGACGACCACGTGCGGAATGCCGGAGAAATGGGCCGTCAACATCAGCCGCCATTCCTGGAGCACGGCCGGCACGGTGGCGCAAACGGCGATCCCCTCGATCTCTGCCGCGCTTTCTGCGAGCAGGCCGCGCAGCAGCACCGACCACTCGTCGGCCGTGCGGTGGGCGGCCGTGGCCACGCGCCAGTCCCGGCTCACCTCGCCGCCGTCGATCAGCCCCAGCACCGTGTGGCTGTTGCCGATGTCGACGACGAGCAGGCTCATTCGTTGTCCCGGAGGTCCATGCCGATGTCGAAGACGATGACGCTGTGGGTCAGCGCCCCGACGGAGATGAAGTCGACGCCGGTCTCGGCGACCTCCCGGGCCCGCTCGAGCGTGAGCCCGCCGGACGCCTCGAGGCTGGCCCGGCCGTCGGTGATGCGCACGGCCTCCGCCATGGTCGGTGAGTCCATGTTGTCGAGCAGGATCCGTTCACACCCGGCGTCCAGCAACGCGCGCAGCTGGTCGAGGTCGGTCACCTCGACCTCGACCGGCAGGTCGGGGTACGCCGTGCTGACGGCTTCGAACGCCGGGACCACGCCGCCGGCGGCGATGACGTGGTTGTCCTTGACCATCGCCATGTCGCCCAACGAGAACCGGTGGTTGACCCCGCCCCCGCACCGGACGGCGTACTTCTGCAAGGCGCGCAGCCCCGGCAGGGTCTTGCGGGTGTCGAGGACCCGGGCCCGCGTGCCAGCGAGCACGTCGACCCAACGGGCCGTGGCGGTGGCGATGCCGGACAGGTGGCACGCGAGGTTGAGGGCGGTCCGCTCGGCGGTGAGCAGCCCCCGGGTCGGGCCCTCGACACGCATCACCACGTCGCCGGCGGTGACCCGGCTGCCTTCGGGAGCCCGGTGCTCGACGGTCAGGTCGTCACCGACGACCGCATGAAGGACCAGTACCGCCAGGCTGAGTCCGGCGACCACACCGGTGTCGCGGGCGCCGAAGTCGGCCACGGCTCGCGCCTCGGCGGGGATGGTGGCCTCGCTGGTGACGTCGACGCCGCCGGGCAGGTCCTCCCCCAGAGCGGCGACCACCTGGGCGTAGACGTCGAGCGGCTCGAGACCCGCGTCGGCGATCTCGGTGACGAGGGCGGCCGGCAGGCCGTCGAACGACGTCATGGTCCCGCTCATGAGCCGAGCGCGACCGAGGGGTCGGTCTGCGGCGCGGGCGCGAAGTCGAGCACCACCCGACCGGCGACGAGGTGGGCGTCGAAATGGCCGGCGAAGCGCTCGTCGTCCCGCTCGGGGAAGTCGTCGCGCCAGTGGGATCCGCGCGTCTCCTCGCGCCGGGTGGCGGCATCGCACATCGCGATGCTGATGGTGAGCAGGTTGGTCGCCTCCCAGGCGTCCTGGTCGACATCGTCCGTCGTGCGCTCGGTCAGCTTGGCCAGGCGGTCGCGGGCGTCCGACAGGCCGTCCGCCGACCTCAGCACGCCGACCCGCTCGGTCATCAGCTCCTCGAGCTCCTCCCGCAGGTCTCCGCTGACCAGACCGGCCGTACGGCGGTCCCGTGCGGGCGGCGCGAAGTCACGCAGCTCGCCGGGCAGCACGTCGGAGATGCGCCGGGAGAACACCAACCCCTCGAGCAGCGAGTTCGAGGCCAGGCGGTTGGCGCCGTGGACACCGGAGCAGGCCACCTCGCCGGTCGCGTAGAGCCCGGGCACCGACGTACGGCCCCACAGGTCGGTGACCACGCCGCCCGACGCGTAGTGGCAGGCGGGGGCGACCGGGATCAGGTCGGTGACGGGGTCGACGCCGTACGAGCGGCAGGTGGCCAGGATGGTCGGGAAGCGCTTCTCCCAGAACTCCCTGCCGAGGTGCCGCGCGTCGAGCCACATGTGCGGGCGACCGGTCTCGTGCATGCGGCGGGTGATGGCCTTGGCCACCACGTCGCGCGGCGCGAGGTCGGCGAGCTCGTGCTGTCCCTGCATGAAGCGGTTGCCCTCGAAGTCGACGAGGAACGCTCCCTCGCCACGGACCGCTTCGGAGATCAGCGGCTGCTGACCGCGGGAGTCGGGACCGAGGTACATGACGGTCGGGTGGAACTGCACGAACTCCAGGTCACGGACGGTGGCGCCGGCGCGTAGCGCGATGGCGGTGCCGTCGCCGGTCGCGACCGACGGGTTGGTCGTCTGCGAGAACACCTGGCCGAGGCCGCCGCTGGCGAGCACCACGGCGCGGCAGTGCACGGCGCCGACACCGTCGATCTGGCCCTCGCCCATCACGTGCAGGGTGAGACCGGCGACGCGGCCCTCCTCGTCGAGCAGCAGGTCGACGGCGAGCGCGTGCTCGACCACCTCGATCTGCGGCGCGGCCTGGACGGCCGCGTCGAGGGCACGCTGGATCTCGGCACCGGTCGCGTCGCCGCCGGCGTGCGCGATCCGGTCGCGGTGGTGGCCGCCCTCGCGGGTCAGGCTCAGGTCGCCGGCGGAGGTGTGGTCGAAGTTGGTGCCGAGCTCGATCAGCTCGCGCACGGCGGCAGGGCCGTCGGTGACCAGCACGCGTACGGCGGCCTCGTTGCACGCGCCGGCCCCCGCCACGAGGGTGTCCCGCTCGTGCTGCTCGGGGGTGTCACCCGGTCCGAGGGCGGCCGCGATGCCGCCCTGGGCCCATTGCGTGGAGCCGGCGTTCAGCACGCTCTTGGTGACGACCAGGACCCGGCCGACCTGGTCCTTGAGACGCAGAGCGGCGGTGAGCCCGGCGATGCCGGAGCCGACGACCACTACGTCCGCGGTCGCCGTCCAGCCGGGGGCGGGGGCAAGCAGGCGACCGGGAAGCATGTCGTGAGGCTAGTGGCCCGCGCCCGAGCCTGCGGGTGGCGGGATGGTTCCTTCGTCGTCCACGGCCCCGAGGACGAGGGGCATGTTGTCGATCAGCCGGGTGGTGCCGATCTTCGCCGCGATGAGGGCACGGCCCGGGGTGCCGGCAGGGCTGTCGACCGGCAGCTCGGACAGGTCCGGGGCGCGGACGACGACGTAGTCGAGGTCGACGCCGGGCGAGCGACGCAGCTCGGCCATGGCGGCGTCGAGGGCGGCGGCGTACCCGTCGACGGCTGCGGCGCGGGCGGCCAGCAACGTGCGGCTGAGCGCGACGGCCTGCTGGCGCTGCTCGGGCTCGAGGTACCGGTTGCGGCTGGAGAGGGCGAGCCCGTCGGGCTCGCGGACGGTCTCGCCGCCGATCACCTCGACGCCCAGGCACAGGTCGGCGGACATGCGGCGCACCAGTGCGAGCTGCTGGTAGTCCTTCTCGCCGAACACCGTCACGTCAGGGCGGACCAGCCCGAACAGCTTCGCGACCACGGTGAGCACGCCCACGTAGTGCCCGGGCCGGGTGGCACCCTCGAGCACGTTCCCCAGCGAGCCGGGGTCGACGGTGACCTGCGGCGTACCCCCCGGGTAGACCTCGTCGACCGACGGCGCGAACAGGATGTCCACGCCCTCGGCGTCGCACAGGGCCGCGTCGGCCTCGAAGGTGCGGGGATAGCGGGCGAGGTCCTCGTTCGGCCCGAACTGCAAGGGGTTCACGAACAACGAGACCACCAGCGGGGCGTCCGGCCCGATCTCCGCACGGGTACGCCGCATCAGGCTGGCGTGGCCCTCGTGCATCGCGCCCATCGTGCAGACGAGGCCGACGCGCTCGCCGTGGGCGCGACGGGGCGCCAGCAGGTCGGCAAGCTCGTGACGGGTGCTCGCGAGCACCGGCGGCATCGGCAGGGCCTCAGATCCGCTCGCGGTCGGTGGCCGGGATGTCGAGGTTCGCCAGCGACTCGTCGAGCACCTGGCGGATCCGGGCGGCCCGGATCGGCAGCACCCGTCCGTCGGTCACGACCCGGTCGAGGGTGGCGCGCGCCATGGCGACGTACGACGGCAACGTGTGCGGCGCCGTGGCCGCGATCTCGGCGAGGTGTCCGCGGATGGTGCCGACGTCGCCGCGGACGATCGGCCCCGTCAGCGCCGCGTCGCCCTGGGCCAACGCGTTGTCCAGCGCGGCGTTGAGCAGCGGGCGGAGGGTCGCGGCCGGGTCGTCGGCGCCGGCGGCGCCGAGCAGCTCCATCGCCTGGGTGACCAGGGTGACGAGGTGGTTGGCGCCGTGTGCCAGACCCGCGTGGTACAGCGTGCGCTTGTCCTCGGGCACGAACATCGGGAGCCCGCCGAGGTCGGCGACCAGGAGCTCGGCCAACGTCCGCTCGCCAGGTCCCGCCGTGACCCCGAAGACGCAGCCCTCGAGGCGCGGCAGGTCCAGCTCGGTGCCGGTGAAGGTCATCGCCGGGTGCATGGCGATCGCCCGGGCGCCGACGGCGATGGCAGGTGTCAGCACTGCGAGGCCGTGGC
This sequence comes from uncultured Actinomycetota bacterium, assembly GCA_963728555.1. Classification (GTDB taxonomy): domain Bacteria; phylum Actinomycetota; class Actinomycetes; order Propionibacteriales; family Nocardioidaceae; genus Nocardioides. The sequence goes on along the minus strand of CAVSKP010000004.1, from coordinate 225,000 downwards.
GGCCGCTGGTGTGCACCACGACCTGGCCCTTCCGGATCGCGCCGGCGGCGCTGAGGGTGGTCACGACGTTGTCGAGCATGTCGTCGGGAACGGTCAGCAGCAGCACGTCGCTCGCCTTGGCGACCGCGGTCGGCTTGTCGATCGGTACGCCGGGGAGGAGGTCCGCGGCTCGCTGCCGGGACGCGTCGGACTCACCGGCTGCGGCGACGATCTCGTGGCCAGCGGCGCGTAGTGCGGCGGCCAGGACGGCGCCGACACGGCCGGCACCGATCACACCCACCCTGAGGGAGCGTGCTTGATCCATGGGGGTCGAACCTCTCGTTTCAGTCCTGCCGACCACTCCCACGGACGGGAGCCGGGTCAGGTACCAGACGATGTGCTCGTTCAACACCGAGGTTACGGGGGCGTCTTCCGTGCGCCTACTCAGACCGAACGTGACGTACATCTCGGTGGTCGAGCCGGGCGAGCCCCTGGGCGAGCCCGTGTCGAGACCCCAAGGACGTCACCGGGTCTCGACACCGCTCGCTGGCGCTCGCGGGCTCGACCACCGAGGCGCCCCACTCGGTGGTCGAGCCGGGCGAGCCCCTGGGCGAGGCGCCCCACTCGGTGGTCGAGCCGGGCGAGCCCCTGGGCGAGCCCGTGTCGAGACCCCAGATACCTCACCGGGTCTCGACACCGCTCGCTGGCGCTCGCGGGCTCGACCACCGACGCGCCCCACTCGGTGGTCGAGCCGGGCGAGCCCCTGGGCGAGCCCGTGTCGAGACCCCAGATACCTCAACGGGTCTCGACACCGCTCGCTGGCGCTCGCGGGCTCGACCACCGAGGCGCCCCACTCGGTGGTCGAGCCGGGCGAGCCCCTGGGCGAGCCCGTGTCGGACCCCAGATACCTCACGGGTCGACACCGCTCGCTGGCGCTCGCGGGCTCGAGCCACTCGTGCGAGCGCGCCGCCACTCGGTGGTCGAGCCGGGCGAGCCCCTGGGCGAGCCCGTGTCGAGACCCCAAGGACCTCAACGGGTCTCGACACCGCTCGCTGGCGCTCGCGGGCTCGACCACCGACGCGCCCCACTCGGTGGTCGAGCCGGGCGAGCCCCTGGGCGAGCCCGTGTCGAGACCCCAGATACCTCAACGGGTCTCGACACCGCTCGCTGGCGCTCGCGGGCTCGACCAACGAGGAGGCGGGCTCGACCAGAGGGAGCGGGCTCGACGAGCGGTGAGGCGTCAGCCGACGGCGAGGGGGCGGGGGGCGCGGGGGAGCCACTCCTGCGTCACGTACTCGACGATGTGCGTACCTTCCGGCGCGCGGATGTCGTGGACGCCAGGCGGGACGACCCCGTCGCGCAGCGCGTTGAAGACCTCCCACTCGCGGCGCTTGCGCTTGTTGCGGTACGACGTCGCGAAGGACTCCGGGTCGGTCCAGTGGGCGAACTCGTCCCCGTCGAGGTACTTCAGCTCCACGCACAACCCGTGCGGCAGACCGATCGAGCGGACGCCGACGGGCGTCGTACGGATCTCCCACTCGAACGCCTTGGTGAACACGAAGTCCGGGCCGATGGGGAAGCCCCACTCCTCGGCATTGCGGAGGCCGAGGTCGAGGTAGCCGTGGCGGTCGTCGGCGAGGTACAGCCCATGGCGCGGCACCCGCAGGATCGAGGCCACGTCGCCGACCTGCCAGCCGAAGTCGCCGAGCGAGACCTCGCCCTCGGTCGTCAGCACCATGTCGCCGTCCCACTTGTAGGAGTAGCGGGTGGAGACCTGGGCGAAGCACCAGTTGTAGAAGTACGCGAGCGAGTGCACCGACAGCTCGGGCTGGGCGAGGTGCTCGGCGCCGGCGCGGGCCACGTCGAAGGGGTACGTCGTCTGGCGGAACTTGTCGGCATGTCCCGAGCGGGACGCGGTCTCGGCCGCCACCTCCGGGGTGCCGTCCGTGGAGCCGTTGTCGACGAGGAGCACCTCGTCGCAGCAGCGCAGCAGCGGTGGGAGCACCCAGGGCAGGGACGGCGCCTCGTTCTTCACGCGCAGCACCGCGGTGGTCCCGGGTCGCAGTCCTTCCGGGCGGGTCCAGGGCCAGACGATGTCGTACTCGGTGTGGCCCTCGAGGTTCTGGAGGCCCGCGCCGACGACCATCACCTCTCGCGCCCCAGTGCCTTGCGCAGGCCGCGGCGTACGCCGGGCGGGACGGCCGCACGAAGACCGTGCGGGATCCGGTCGGCGAGGTCCCGAGGAGCCTCGACGGGTGCAGCCGCAGCCGGTCGCCCACCCTTCAGCTCCCGCTTCAGCTGCTGCTCGGCCGCGACGACGGAGGACCGCGAGATGGCCTCGGCCTCGGCGTACAGGTCGACGTACGCCTCCCGGAGCTGGTCGAGGGTCGCGTGCACGCCGGCGGTGTCGCCGCCGGGGTCGGCGAGCCTGTTGAGCTCCTCCCAGGTCTGCCCGGTGAGCTCGTGGAGCTTGGGCGGCAGCTGGAGGTCGGCCAGGCTCTGGGTGACGCGGCGCAGGCCGGGGTCGACGAACCGGTGGCCGTCGCGGATCTGCTCGCTCTTGGCGTGCAGCACGTTCTGGAGCTCGAGCTGCTCACCGAGCTGCATGACGACCTTGACCCAGTCGTCGAGCAGGTCGCCGTACCTCACGAACGCGCGACCGCCGTCGGCCACCGACTCGCGGGTGGCGCGCTCGGTGTGCAGCAGCATGTTCAGCCAGCTCGCCGCGAGGTGCGCCGAGCCGAGCCGGTTCGCGTAGTACTTCTGCTTGCTGCCGACCACCTCCGACGGCGGGCGCAGCATCGTCGCGAAGACAGGCGTCGCGCCGTCGCGGATCGCCGCCACGCGCCACAGGCCCAGGAACCACGAGAGGCGCGGGTCCTTCACGACCAGCTCGTTGCCCTCGGCGAAGTGGCCGTCGAGCCACTCGGCGGTGCGGATCCGCTCGGGCTCGCGGGTGGCGATCCGACCGGCCTCGAACCACGCGTCGGGGCGCGCGTCGCTGACCTGGACGCCGGCCTCCTTGAGCAGCCGGTCGTGGTGCTCGACCACCCACGCTGGCTCGCCGAACCCCTTCGGGTTGGTCTCGTCGGCGACCACCTCGGGCTGCGGGACGTGCAGGCCCATCAGCTGCATCAGGCCCGACAGCGTGCTGGTGCCGCTGCGTCCGGCGCCCGCCACGAAGAGCACCTTGCGCGGGTAGTCCTCGGGGTCGAGATCTCCCGGTGCACTGCCTCCGCGCGTGTCGGTGATCGGGGTGCTCACGGCACGGAAGCCTATCCGGTGGAGGTCGCTAGCCTCGCTTCGTGAGGTTCGGCCGGCGGCGTGCGCGCGACGCGCCACGGGTGTCGGTCGTGGTCCCCGTGTACGACGTCGAGCGCTGGCTCCCGGAGTCGTTGGACAGCCTGCTGGGCCAGCAGGGCGTCGACCTCCAGGTCGTCGTCGTCGACGACGGTTCGCCGGACGGGTCGGGGCGATCGCCGACGCGTACGCCGCCCGCGACGACCGCGTCTCGGTGCTGCACGTCGCCAACGGCGGCCTCGGCTCGGCCCGCAACATCGGGACGGAACGGGTGACGGGTGCCTACCTCGCGTTCCTCGACTCCGACGACGTGCTGCCACCCGGCGCGCTGGCCACGCTGGCCGGCACCCTCGAGCAGTCGGACTCCGACTTCGTGACCGGGTCGGTCGTGCGCTGGGAGTCCGATGGGCTGCACGAGCCGCCGTGGATGCGCCGCCTGCACCGCGAGCGGCGTACCGGCATCACCGCCCGCGAGCACCCCGAGATCCTCGGCGACGTCTTCGCCTGGAACAAGCTGTTCCGGGTGGACTTCTGGCAGAGCCAGGGCCTGGAGTGGCCGGAAGGCGTGCGGTACGAGGACCAGCCGACCACCACGCGCGCGTACCTCGCCGGCACCTTCGACGTGCTCCCCGACGTCGTCTACCACTGGCGGATCCGCCAGGACGGCTCCTCGATCACCCAGCAGCGCGCGTCGGTGACCGACCTGCGCGACCGGTTGCTGACCAAGCGGATGTCGCTCGACGCGGTCCAGGAGTACGACGACGCCGGGACGTCGGCGTACTTCGTGGACCGCGTGCTGGCCGGCGACCTGCACCGCTACTTCACCGAGATCCCCGGTGCCTCCGACGAGTGGTGGGGACTGCTGGTCAGCGGCATCCACGACCTGTGGGGCGAGCGCTCGCTGGTGCACTCCGGCCTGCCCCCGGCGCATCGGCTGGTGGGCTGGCTCGTCGAGCGGGACCGGCGCGCCGATGCGGAGTCGGTGGTCCGCTGGCTGCTGACGCTCGACGGTCCGCCGCCGTGCGACGACGGGCACCTGGTCGTCCCGGAGTACGTGCTGGACGTGTCGGACGTCGACGCCGCCGCCCTGGCCCTGCGCGACCACGAACGGTCAGCGCCCCCCGTTGGTTGAGGAAGGACGAAGTCCTGTCACGAAACCCGCGCAACGCACGCGTCGACCTCACCGGGCCTCGTGACGGGCGCTAGCGCGCCCTCCTCGACCAACGGAGACGTGTAGCGCGCCCTCCTCGACCAAGAGTGATGGGCTAGCGTCGGGCCGGTGAGCGCACCCGCCGCCGACGTAGCGAAGTGCTACATCGACAACTCCTGGATCTGCGGGCAGTACTGGTCCGACTACCGGCCCGAGCTCACCGACGCGACGATCCAGCACCTCTGGATCACGGTCGTCTCGGTGATCGCCGGGCTGGTGATCGCCGTACCTCTCGCGCTGCTGGCCCGGCGCAACCCGACCGTCGAGTCGCTGGTGGTCGGCGGCACGACCATCATCTACACGATCCCGTCGCTGGCGCTCTTCTCGTTGCTGCTGCCCTTCACGGGCCTGTCGCCGACGACGGTGATCATCGGCCTCGCGCTCTACTCGCTGACGATCCTGGTGCGCAACGTGCTCGCCGGCCTGCGCGCCGTACCCGAAGAGGTCGTGGAGTCCGCGCGCGGGATGGGCTACTCCAACACCCGGCTGCTGACGCGCGTGGAGCTCCCGCTCGCGCTGCCGATCATCATGGCCGGCCTGCGGGTGGCGGCGGTGTCGACCGTGGCGCTGGCGACGATCGGCGCGATCGTGTCGTACGGCGGCCTCGGCAACCTGCTGCTGCAGGCCGTCGGCAACCAGTTCAAGGCCCAGATCTTCGCCGCCAGCCTCCTGTGCATCCTGCTCGCGATCGCCCTCGACCTGGTGATCGTCGGCGCGCAGCGGCTGCTCACCCCCTGGACGCGCCATGCTCGCTGACGTCTGGGGGTACCTCACCGACGGCTCGCACTGGTCGGGGTCGACGGGCATCGGCTCGTTCCTGGTCCAGCAGCTGCTGCTGACCGTCACCGCGATGGTGCGTGGCGATGGTGGTCGGGCTGCCGCTGGCGATGTACGCCGGGCACCGGCACCGCTTCGGCTTCCTGGCCGTCAACGTGTCGAACGTCGGCCGCGCGGTGCCGGTCTTCGCGGTGCTGCTCGTGCTGTCCCTCGGCCCGGTGGGCTCGGAGGAGTTCGGACCGTACGGCCGCGCCGGCCTCGCCACCCTCATCTCGCTCGTCCTCTTCGCGCTGCCTCCCCTGATCACCAACACCTACGTCGGGATCACCGAGGTCGACCGCGACATCGTCGAGGCCTCCCGCGGGATGGGCATGGGCGAGGGCAAGGTCTTCAGCACCGTGGAGCTCCCGTTGGCGACGTCGGTGATCATGACCGGCGTACGTCTGGCCCTCGTCCAGGTCTGGGCGACGGCGACCATCGCCGCGCTGGTGGCCGGGCCCGGGCTCGGCCGGGTGATCACGCGAGGCTTCGCCAACCACCGCACCTACGAGGTGGTCGCCGGCGCCCTTCTCGTGGCCGTCGGGGCGCTGGTACTGGAGGGCCTGGCGGTCCTCGCTGAGCGGTACGCCGACCCGATGCGGCGGGCCCAACGGGGTCCGCGTGCCACCCCTAGGGAGGATCCGTTACCTGACGCGGTGGTGTGAGCGTCGTTCGTAACCATTTCGTCATCCCGGAATGTCGGCGGGCAGGGCTAGTGTTCTGGACGCGGGTGCCAGTGGGTGCCCATCGGACACGCGCGGGGTCACGCCCCGCGGGACACAGAAGGTGGTGCTCCACATGCGGTTCTCACGCATTCTCGGGCTTACGGCCGCGTCAGCGGTGCTCCTGTTCACGGCCGCCTGTGGTGGCGACTCCCTCGAGAGCTCGGGGACCGACACCGACGGCGGCACCGCCGCCAGCAGCGACGGCGCCGAGAAGGGTGACGTGGTCGTCGGCGGCCAGGACTTCACCGAGAGCCAGATCCTCGCGGCGATCTACGCGAAGGTCCTGGAGAACCAGGGCTTCACCGTGCAGACCAAGCTGGTGACCACCCGGGACGTCTACCTGCCCGAGCTCAGCAACGGCGGGGTCGACATCGTCCCGGACTACCTCGCGGGCATCACCGACTACCTCAACACCGAGAAGAACGGCCCCGACGCTCCGCTGGTGTCGAGCAACGACCCCGACGCCACCCTCGAGGCGCTCAAGCCGCTGGCCGAGGCGAAGGGCATCTCGATCCTGCCGCCGTCGGAGGCGACCGACCAGAACGCCTTCTTCGTCACCCAGGACTTCGCCGACGAGAACTCCCTGACCACGCTGTCCGACCTGGCCGCGCTCGGAGACCCGATCAAGCTCGGCGCCCCGCCGGACTGCGAGGGCCGCGCCGACTGCGAGGGCGGGCTGACGAAGGTCTACGGCATGAAGATCTCCGAGATCGTCCCGCTGGACTTCGCCAGCGCGCAGGTCAAGGACGCCGTCAAGAACGGCGAGGTCACCCTCGGCGAGACCGGCACCACCGACGGCACGCTGGCCGACCTCGGCCTCGTCCTTCTCGAGGACGACAAGGGCATCCAGCCGGCGCAGAACCTCACGCCTGCCGTCAACGCCGACTTCCTGTCCGAGCACCCCGAGCTGGAGGACGTGTTCAACGAGCTCTCCTCGGCGCTCACCACCGAGGACCTCGCGGCCATGAACCTCAAGGTCGACGCCGAGCGCCAGAAGGCCGAGGACGTCGCCCAGCAGTTCCTCGAGGACAAGGGCCTGCTCTGACCGCCGAGACCCAGGAGCCGATGATCCGGCTGGTCGGCGTCGGCAAGACCTACGACGACGGCACCGTCGCCGTCCAGGAGCTCGACCTGGACGTGCGGCGGGGCGAGCTCGTCGTGCTCGTCGGACCGTCCGGCTGCGGCAAGTCCACGACGCTGAAGATGATCAACCGGCTCATCGAGCCGACCTCCGGGCAGATCTTCATCGACGGCCAGGACGTCACGAAGGCCGACGCGGTCAAGCTGCGGCGCGGGATCGGGTACGTCATCCAGCAGATCGGGCTGTTCCCGCACCAGAAGATCATCCGCAACGTGATGACGGTGCCGCTGCTCTACGGCGAGTCCACAGCCACCGCGCGGGAGCGTGCCCGCGAGCTGCTCGACCTGGTCGGCCTGGACGCCGCGACGTACGGCGACCGCTACCCGCACCAGCTCTCCGGTGGTCAGCGCCAGCGCGTGGGCGTGGCCCGCGCGCTGGCCGCGAACCCGCCGGTGCTGCTGATGGACGAGCCGTTCGGCGCGGTCGACCCGGTCGTGCGGATCCGGCTCCAGGACGAGTTCCTCAAGATCCAGCGTGAGCTCGGCAAGACCGTCGTGCTGGTCACCCACGACATCGACGAGGCAGTCAAGATGGGCGACCGGGTCGCGATCTTCGCGGCGGGCGGCCGGCTGGCCCAGTTCGGCACTCCCGTGCAGCTCCTGGCCCATCCCGCCGACGAGTTCGTCGAGGACTTCGTCGGCGCCACCCGCGGCCTGCGCCGCCTCACGGTCACCCCCATCGACCGCGACCACCTCGAGCCCCTCGACGGCCTCACCACCGGCGACCTCGGCAGCGCCATCGACGTCGACGCCACCCTCGAGGAGGCCTTGGCCGCGATGCTCCGCGACGACAAGGCCGTCGTCGGCGTCAAGAACGGCTCGCAGTTCCTCGGCGTCCTCACCCCCGCGGGCATCCACCAGCAGCTACGGGCGAGTCTGCGGTAGGACTCGGTCCTCTCGGTCCTCTCGGTCCTCCGGTCCTCCCGGCCCGGGCTGTGGTCGCTGATTTCACGCGATTGCGCGGTTACGACAGATTTCGGGACGCGAAACCTGCTGTAACCGCGCAATTGTGCCGAAACCAGCACCCCGACGCCGCGAACGAACAGGCGCAGACCGGCTCAACCAGCGTTGCGGTGAGACTCCCAGGCGGACAGCTCCGAGCGAACAGCGTCCACCTCGGCGCGCACCACGTCGAGCTCGGCCTCGAGCTCGGCGACACGGAGGATCGCCTCGGCGGCCCGCGTCTCGGCCTCGTCGAGGCGTCGGGTCAGGGCCTCGCCGTCGGCCTCGGCGCGCTCGGCGCGCTTGGTCTCGGCGTTGAGCTTGCGGGTGGCCTCGGCGGCCCGCCGCTGAGCAGAGGTCAGTGCCACCTCGAGCTCCTCGATCGTTGTCTGGTGCGCGGTCATCTTCTGGTCGACGCCGGCGACGTACGCCGTGTGCTCGCCGGTCCGCTCGTCGGTCAGCTCGCGGTACGCCTGAGCCTGCTCGGCGCGGTCGCGACTCGCGTCGCGACGGGCCAGCATCAGCTCGGTGTGGGTGATCCGGACGGCGACCGCGCCGAGCGCGACGCCGAGGGTGGCGGCGGCTGCGAGGAGACCCCACGAACCGGCCAGTACGGCGCCGAAAACGGCGGCCGCAGCGAGAATGACAAGGGAGACAGCGACCGTGATTCGGGCGCTGCGCTGCCGACGACGAGCCTTTGGGGAAGACATAACACGAGGCTAGGGCGCGTCGTCCTCATTCCTGACGCGACACGCTCGCTCGAGCAGGAGCGCGGTGGCGACCACACAGGCGCCTCCGAGGCCGGCCACCAGCGATCGTACGGCCCGCTGCTCGGCGAGCTCGGCGGAGACGCCGATCCAGCTGAGGGCGTACCCGAAGTACCCGCCGGCCACCAGGACGCCGACGTATGCGCAGGCCCGCGCGAGCACCAGACGGTTCACGGCCTGGTGCGGCTGGAGCCGCTCGCGGCGCACGTGGACGGTGCGCCAGGTGGCTCGCGCGGTGACGCCCAGGATGGCCGCGACCAGGAACAGGGCGAGCGGCTGGGCCCAGGTCACGATGGGGGCGGCGTCCATCGCGCGGTCGGCGTACGCATGGAGCAGCCAGCCGCCGACCAGGCCGAGCACACCCCAGATCGTCAGCGCCCCGGGTGAGGTCGGCTGCAGCCGCCCCTCCGGCGTCGGCCTGCCCTCGTCCTCCTCGTCGGGCGGTCCCGACCTCATCTCCCCGCCACGTTGCTCAGCGGGTCACTGGATCTGCAGGGAGACGTCGTCGCGCCTCGTCAGCCCGTCGCGGTCGGGAGCCTTCTCCAGCAGGTCGCCGATCGGGCCGTGGTCGGGCAGCTCGGCGTCCGGTTCGATGTCGTGCCACGGCTGGAGCACGAACGCGCGCTCGAAGGCCCGCGGGTGCGGGAGGACGAGGTTCTCGTCGTCGGCCCGGCGGTCGCCGACGACGATCACGTCGACGTCGAGCGTGCGCGGCGCGTTCACGGCGATGCCGTCGCCGCGCTCGCGGCCGTAGGCGTCCTCGATCGCGTGCGCGCGGTCGAGGAGCCTGCTGGCGGCCAGGGTGGTGTCGATCAGGACCACGGCGTTCAGGAAGTTGTCGGAGCCGGGCGGGCAGTCGACGGGCTCGGTCTCGTACACCGGCGAAACGCCGGTGACCCACACGTCGGGAGTGTCCGCCAGCGCGTGCACGGCGCCCTGGAGGCTGGTCGCGCGTTCGCCCACGTTGGAGCCCAAGGACAGCACCGCACGGCGGATCGGGCGCATCTCACCCGTGAGGGTGTCGGAGTCGATGATGTGCGGGTTGGGCGTCTCCGTCATGGGGTGGCCTCACCTTCGGGGGGTTGGTCAGCTTGGGGGTCGGGAGCGGGTGATCGTCAGCGTGACGTCTCCGAACGTCGCGTCGATGGGGGCCTCCGGCTTGTGCACCGTGATCCTCGCCCATTCAACACGACGCTCCCTGAGGCAGACGTCCGCGAGCCGCTGGGCCAGGGTCTCGATGAGGTCGACCGGGTCGGCCTCCACGGCGTGCTTCACCGCGGCCACGAGGCTCCCGTAGTCGGCCGTGTCGCGCAAGTCATCGGAGGCCGCCGCCGGTGCGGTGTCGATGCCCAGGGTGAGATCGACCACGAAGATCTGGCCGTCGCGCTTCTCGTGCTCGAAGACCCCGTGGTGGCCATAGCACTCGATGCCGGTCACGCTCAGCTCATCGGTCACGATGTCGGCCCCCTCATCGGTGGGGTCTCGTTCCAGCGGGCGAGGGCCCGCAGCGCGTCGTGGGCTGCCCGGACGTCGTGGGTGCGCAGCCCCCAGACGCCTTCTTGGGCGAGCAGGACGTGCAGCGCCGAGCTGGCATGCTCGCGGTCCTCGACGCCGCGGGCGACGCCGTCCGCGCCGGCGAGCAGGCTGCCGAGGAACGACTTGCGGGACGCGCCGACGAGCAGCGGGTATCCCAGCGCGGCGATCGGCCCGAGCCCCCGCATCAGGGTCCAGTTGTGCTCGGCGTTCTTGGCGAACCCGAGCCCGGGGTCCAGCACGATCCGGTCCCGCACGATGCCCGCGGCGGCCATGGCCTCGACGCGCTCGGCCAGCTCGTCGCGCACGGCGGTCACGACGCCGCCGGGGCCGTCGTACGTCGCGTGCTGCTGCATGGTGGCACTGTGCGCGCGCCAGTGCATGGCGACGTACGCCGCCTCGCAGCCGGCCACGACCGGGAGCATCTCCGGGTCGGCGAGCCCGCCCGAGACGTCGTTGACGATCCCGGCGCCGGCCTCGACCGCGGCCAGGGCCACCTCGCTGCGCATCGTGTCCACCGAGACGGTCGCGCCATCGGCTGCCAGGGCGGTGATGACGGGGATGACGCGGGCGAGCTCCTCCTCGACGAGCGGCCGGGTCGCGCCGGGGCGCGTGGACTCACCGCCCACGTCGAGGATGTCGGCGCCGGCCACCAGCAGCTCGCGGCCGTGCGCGATGGCGGCATCGGGCGTGGCCCAGCGCCCGCCGTCGGAGAACGAGTCGGGCGTCACGTTGACGACGCCCATGAGCACCGGCCGGTCGGCCCGGGTGAGCTGCCCCGGGAGTACGGCCGGCATCAGCGGTTGGTGCGGCCGCTGTGGATGAGGGCCATCGCCTCGGAGCGGGTGGCGGCGTTGTGCATCTGGCCGCGGACCGCCGACGTGATGGTGCGGGCGCCCGCCTTGCGCACCCCGCGCATGGTCATGCAGAGGTGCTCGGCCTCGATCACCACGATCACGCCGCGGGCCTCGAGCAGGCTCATCAGGGCGTCGGCGACCTGGGTGGTCAGCCGCTCCTGCACCTGCGGGCGCTTGGCGAAGACGTCGACCAGGCGGGCGAGCTTGGACAGCCCGGTGATCTTGCCGCTCTCGGCCGGGATGTAACCGACGTGCGCGACGCCGGTGAACGGCACCAGGTGGTGCTCGCACATCGACCAGAGCTCGATGTCGCGGACCAGCACCATCTCGTCGTGGCCGATGTCGAAGGTGGTGGTGAGCACGTCCTCCGGCGACTGGCGCAGGCCGGCCGTGAGCTCGGCGTACGCGCGGGCGACGCGGTCCGGGGTCTCCCGCAGCCCTTCACGCTCGGGGTCCTCGCCGATGGCGATGAGCAGCTCGCGGACGGCCGCCGCCGCCCGCTCGTGGTCGAAGTCGGGCACCTCGGTCGGAGCCCGGCCGAACGCGGACACCCGGTCGACGCCGGAGGTCATGTCGGCAGGTCGGTGCCGCTGTTGCCTGGCGGCATCACGCCAGGGTCACCGTGCACATCCCCGCCCGACCCGGGCGGGGTCAGCACCGGAGCCGCGTGATCCTGCTGGTTGGTGCCGTTGATCTTGGCGCGGTCGCGGATCTCCTGCGGGATCTCGATCGGTGGGATCGTCGACGGGATGCGGTCGGGGGAGCCCGTCCACGCGGGCCGGTTCGAGCGGCGCCGCAGCGGCAGGAAGATCTCCGCGACCTGCTCCTTGTCGAGGGTCTCCTTGTCGAGCAGCGCGAGCACCAGCGCATCGAGGACGTCGCGGTTCTCGACCAGGATGTCGAAGGCCTCCTGGTGGGCGTTTGCCAGCAGCTTCTTGACCTCCTCGTCGACGATCGCGGCGACGTCCTCGGAGTAGTTGCGGCTGTGCCCCATGTCGCGACCCAGGAACGGCTCGCCGGTGTCCTTGCCCAGCTGGATCGCTCCCAGCCGCTCGGTCATGCCGTACTGGGTGACCATCGCCCGGGCCAGGGCGGTGGCCTTCTCGATGTCGTTGCTGGCACCGGTGGTGGGGTCGTGGAAGACCATCTCCTCGGCCGCCCGGCCACCCATCATGTAGGCGAGCTTGTCGAGGATCTCCGACCGGGTGGTGGAGTACTTGTCCTGGTCGGGCAGCACCATCGTGTAGCCCAGGGCCCGGCCGCGAGGCAGGATCGTCACCTTGTGCACGGGATCGGTGCCGGGCAGCGCCGCGGCCACCAAGGCGTGGCCGCCCTCGTGGTAGGCGGTGATGAGGATCTCGTGCTCGCTCATCAGGCGCGTGCGCCGCTGCGGGCCGGCGATCACGCGGTCGATGGCCTCGTCGAGCGACTCGTTGGTGAGCAGCTTCTGGTTGGCACGCGCGGTGAGCAGGGCGGCCTCGTTGAGGACGTTGGCGAGGTCGGCGCCGGTGAAGCCCGGCGTACGACGGGCGACGCTGAGCAGGTCGATGTCGGGCGACATCGGCTTGCCGCGCGAGTGCACCTCGAGGATCTGCTTGCGGCCGTTGAGGTCGGGAGCGTCGACCGCGATCTGGCGGTCGAAGCGCCCGGGCCGCAGCAGGGCCGGGTCCAGCACGTCGGGCCGGTTGGTCGCGGCGATCAGGATCACGCCGCCGCGGACGTCGAAGCCGTCCATCTCGACGAGCAGCTGGTTGAGCGTCTGCTCGCGCTCGTCGTGGCCGCCGCCCATGCCGGCGCCGCGGTGGCGGCCGACGGCGTCGATCTCGTCGATGAAGACGATGGCCGGGGCGTTCTCCTTGGCCTGCTCGAACAGGTCGCGGACGCGGGAGGCGCCGACGCCGACGAACATCTCGACGAAGTCGGAACCCGAGATCGAGTAGAACGGCACGCCCGCCTCACCCGCGACCGCGCGGGCGAGCAGGGTCTTGCCGGTGCCGGGCGGGCCGTACAGCAGCACGCCCTTGGGGATCTTGGCGCCGACGGCCTGGAACTTGGCGGGCTCCTGGAGGAACTCCTTGATCTCGCCGAGCTCCTCGATGGCCTCTTCGCAGCCGGCGACGTCGCTGAACGTCGTCTTCGGCATGTCCTTGGTGATCAGCTTGGCCTTGGACCGGGCGAACTGCATGATGCCGCGGCCGCCGCCGCCCTGGACCTGGTTCATCAAGAAGATGAAGAGGAAGACGATCAGCGCGAACGGCAGCAGCGTGGCCAGGATCGAGCCCAGCAGGCTGGGCTGGGGGTTCTCGGAGTTGGACTTCTCGATGGTGCCGTCGGCGACCTGCTCGTCGACCAGGTTGATCAGGCCCTCCTGCTGACCCAGGATCCAGTGGGCCATGCACCTTGTCGCCGCCCTCGCGGTCGATGCCCGGGTCCAGGGTCGCCTTCATCACCTGGTCACCGTCGACGAAGGTGATGTCCTTGACCTGGCCGCTGGAGATGTACTGGCGCATCTCGGAGGTCTGGATCTCGTCGTACCCGCCGCTGGGGGTGAGGTACTGGAGGGCCAGGAGCACGCCGACGACGGCGATCACGATCCACAGCCATGGACCCTTGAGCAATCGCTTCACGAGACTCTTTTCCGGCACGCCCGCAGGTCGTCTCCTGGGGGCAACTCATCTGAAGGGACGACGGTACAGCCCGTCGACAATCACCATTCTCTCAGGATGAACGAGGAACGGGGAGCGGAACGTTCCCTGGATCCGGAGACACCGTCCGCACGATGACCCCCCGCGGGCCGGCGTACTAGGAGTAGACGTGGGGGGAGAGGGTGCCGATGTCGCGGAGGTTGCGGTACCGCTCGCGGTAGTCGAGGCCGTAGCCGACGACGAACTCGTTGCCCGGAATGTGCGCAGCGTCCCAGCCGACGTACCGAACCTTCAGCTGTAGACGTGCGGTGAGAGGGTGCCGATGTCGCGGAGGTTGCGGTACCGCTCGCGGTAGTCGAGGCCGTAGCCGACGACGAACTCGTTCGGGATGTCCCAGCCGACGTACCTGACCTCGACCGGCATCTGCAGCGCCTCGGGCTTGCGGAGCAGCGTGCAGATCTTGACGCTGGCGGGCTCGCGGGAGGTGAGGTTGGAGGTCAGCCACGACAGCGTCAGGCCGGTGTCGATGATCTCGTCGACGATCAGCACGTGCCGGCCGGTGATGTCGGTGTCGAGGTCCTTGAGGATGCGGACGACGCCGCTGGACTTGGTGCCGGAGCCGTACGACGAGATCGCCATCCAGTCCATCTCCACGTGCCGGCTCAGGCTGCGGGCGAGGTCCGCCATCACCATCACTGCCCCGCGCAGGATGCCCACGATGAGGAGGTCCTCGCCGTCGTAGTCGGTCTCGATCTCGCGGGCGAGCTCGCCGAGCCGGTCCTGGATCTGCTTCTCGGTGAACAGCACGTTCACGAGGTCCTGCTCGACGTGGCTGGCGTCCATACGGCGCAGCCTGCCACAGGCGCCGGGCTGTCGTTTCATCTAGGTATGCGGGCGAACCGGCACATCCCTAGGGCTGTGGTGCTGGGGAAGTGCGGACTCGTCTACATACCTAGATGAAGCAACCGAACGTCAGCCCCGCTCGAAGACCAGCGTCCCGTCCCGCCGTACGCCGCGCACGCGGCCCGGGAGGTCGACCGCGCCCTGGCCGTGCCAGTCGGTGATCAGCGCGTCCAGGGCACGTACGTGCTCGTGGAACAGCTCGGCGTCGCGGGCCCCGGCGCGCACGGCGGCCAGGCGCAGCAGGCGCGTGCGTACGGCGGGGGCGAGGGCGAGCAGGTCGCCGACGGGCGGCGGGTCGGGGAGGGCGGCGTACGCCGCCTCGGCGAGGTGGTCGAGGTGGTCGACGTCCTGGCGGAGCTGGTCGGCGGTACGCGCCAGCGCGGCGGCCACCCCGGGCCCGAGCTCGGTCTCCAGCATCGGGAGCACGGTGTCGCGGATGCGTGACCTCGTGAAGCGCGGATCCGCGTTGGCCGGATCGCTCCACCAGGCGATGTCCTGGGCCCGGCAGGCCTGCTCCGTCTGGGCGCGGGTGAGGTCGAGCAGCGGCCGACGGAACACCCCGAACGACCGGCGCATGCCGGCCAGGGAGCGCCCGCCGCTGCCCCGGGTCAGCCCGAGCAGCACGGTCTCGGCCTGGTCGTCGCGCGTGTGCCCGAGGAGGACGGTGCGCGAGCCGAACCGGTCGGCGAGCTCCTCGAGAACGGCGTACCTCGCCTGGCGGGCGGCCGCCTCGGGGCCGTGCCCGTCACCCTCGACCTTGACGCGGATGGAGGCGGTCTCGTCGGCGCCGAGCGCGGCCATCTGCCCGACGACCTGCGTGGCCACCTCGGCCGAGGCCTCGTGCAGGCCGTGGTCGACGGTGACGCCGACGACCGGCCAAGGCTGCTCGCGCGCCTCGAAGACGGCGGCGGCCAGGAGGGCCAGCGAGTCGGCGCCTCCGGAGCACGCGACCAGGACCGGTGCGGAACCGGGGTCGTCAGCGGCGAGCGCCCGCCGTACGGCCACCCGGGTGGCGGCGACGGCGGGGTCCGGCCCGGTCACAGGACCCGGGTCACCCACGCGGCGGGATCGGCGATCTCGGCCTTGGTGGGCAGGTGGGCGGGGTCCTGCCAGACGACGTTGAAGTCGGCCATGCCGACCTTGTCGACGACGCCGCGGACGAAGCGGGCGCCGTCGCGGTACTGCGCCATCTTGGCGTCCAGGCCCATCGCCCGCCTCAGGAACTTGTCGAGGACGCCCTGACCCTTGCGGCGCTGGGTGAACTTCTTGCGGATCGTGGCCACGGACGGGATGACGGTCGGGCCGACGCCGTCCATCACCACGTCGGCGTGACCTTCGAGCAGCGACATCACGCCGGTCAGGTGGTCCATGATCGCCCGCTGCTCGGGGGTGCCGAGGACGTCGAGGAGGGAACCCTTGCGGTCCTCGCCGCCGCCGCGGACGGCCTCGGCCAGCCTCCTCAGGCCGTCGTCGAGCAGCTTGGTCGGCTCGATCTGCTCGGAGAGCTTCTCGATCTGGCCGAACAGGTGGTCGCGCAGCCACGGCACCGCGGTGAACTGCACGCGGTGGGTCTCCTCGTGCAGGCACACCCAGAGCCGGAAGTCGGTGGGGTCGGCCTGGAGCTCGCGTTCGACGTGCACGATGTTGGGCGCGACCAGCAGCAGGCGGCCCGCCGGCTCATGGAAAGGGTCGAACTGGCCGAGCACCTTCCCGCCGAGGAAGCCGAGCACGGCGCCCACCTCGGCGCCGGTGACGCGTGAGCCGACGGCCTTGCCGATGCCGGTCGGCTGGCCCTTCTTCTCCGTCATCTTGTCGACGACGGGCGAGAGCAGTACGTCGAAGCTCTCGGTGTTCGCGCGGATCCAGCCCGGGCGGTCCACGACGTACAACGGGGCCGTGGCGTCGGCGACGACCAGCCCGGTGAACTCGCGGACCAGGCCGGTCGACCTCTCGGCGTCCGCCCGGAGCTCGGCGACGACCGCGTCGGCCTCGTGCGCGCCCGACCTCGGGCCCCGGGCCGGCCAGGCGGGAACCGACCGCGATCGCGAGCTCCCAGTCGATCATGTCGGCCGCCGTCATGGGCTCGAACCTACCGAGCAGTGGCAACCGGCGATCGCCGCCGCGGCGTCGTCGAGCGCATCGCGGGCCGCCAGTGTCTTCACGAGGGGTACCCGGTCGGCCATCAGCACGAACGCCGCCGACGTGCCGTCGAGGTCGGTGACGATGCCGGCCAGGCTGCTGGTCCCGGCGAGGGTCCCGGTCTTGGCGCGGACCCGGCCGCGGGCGGCAGGTGGGACGTCGACGAACCTGAACTCCAGCGAGCCGGTGAAGCCCGCGACCGGGAGCCCGCTGAGGATCGACCGGAGCTCGGGGTGGTCGTCGGAGGCCGCGAGGCGCAGCACCTCGGTCAGGGTCAAGGGGTCGAGGAGGTTCTTGCGGGACAGCCCGCTGCCGTCGTACCAACGGTCGCCGGCCACCTTGACGCCGAGCTCGGTGAGCGCCTGCCGGACGCCGCGGACGCCGCCGGCGAACGACACCTCGCCGACCGACAGCCAGCCCGACCTGGTGGGCCAGCACCTCGGCGGCCTCGTTGTCGCTGACGGTGAGCACCCGTTCGACGATCTGCGAGAGCGGTGCGCTGGTGACCTCGGCCAGGGGCGTGGCGCCCTCGCCTGCGGGGCGGTGGGCCGGTGGTCCGCCGACTGCGAGGCCCGCCGCGCGCAGGACCTGGGCGAAGTACGTCGCCGCGGTCAGTGACGGGTCCGGCACCCGGCCGGTGCCGTCGGCGGGGTGGCCCTCGTCGGCCCAGAGCGCCCGGATCGGGGCGACGACGCCGTCGGGGAGGTAGCTCGGCTCCCACTGCGGGCTGGCGTCGGGGCCGGTGAACAGCGAGTCGTCGTACGCGAGGCGGGCGGACTTGATGCCCTCGCCGGCCAGCGCGGCGGCGGTCTTGCGGGCCAGGGTGCGCAGGTCGGCGCGCTCGGGGTAGACGGGCTCGTCCTTGGTGGCCGGCTTGCTCGCGAGGTACGGGTCACCGCCGCCCACGAGGACCAGCCGGCGCTGCTTGCCCCGCCCCTCGAGCACGACGCTCGGTGGTGAACCGGTGGTCGGGACCGAGGACGTGCAGAGCGGCGGCCACGGTGAGCAGCTTGGTGGTCGAGGCCGGCCGGGCCCGGCCGCCTGTCTTCTCGACCGCCTGGCCGGTGGCGAGGTCGGCCACGGCGGCCACCACGTGCTTGCCGAGGTCGGGGTCCTTCAGGAGCGGCCCCAGCAGCCGGACGACCTTGGGCGTCGACATCGCGCCGTCCGCATCCGGCGTCTCGGCCGTGGCCACCGCCTGGGGCGGGTTGGGTGCGGGAAGCACCACGCCGGCTGGAGGAGGTACGGCGGCCGGTTCGGTGGTGGGATCGGGTTCCTCGGGCGGCGTACCAGTCCCGAACCAGCGGCTGCCGAGGTCCCACTGGTACGACGCCAGGCCGCCGGCCAGCAGGGCGAGCACGAGGGCGACCGGCAGCCAGCGGGTCAGCGCACGAGACCGCCGCCCGCCCGCCTGTCGCATGGGCGCCATTGTGCGCGAGACTGGGCCGGCGGGCCCGGGTGGGCCCAGGTGTCAGGTACTCGATCGTGGAGGAACCGTGCTGGAGTTCGACGTCCTGGTGGAGATCCCGAAGGGGAGCCGCAACAAGTACGAGGTCGACCACGAGAGCGGGCGGATCCGGCTGGACCGGACGTTGTTCACGTCGACGCAGTACCCCGCCGACTACGGATTCATCGAGAACACGCTGGGCCTCGACGGCGACCCGCTCGACGCCCTCGTGCTGCTGATCGGTGAGCCGACGTTCCCCGGGTGCCTGATCAAGTCGCGCGCGATCGGGATGTACCGGATGACCGACGAGGCCGGCGGCGACGACAAGGTCCTGTGCGTCCCGGTCTCCGACCCGCGACTGGAGCACCTGCGCGACATCAACCACCTGCCGAAGTTCGACCGGCTCGAGATCGAGCACTTCTTCCAGGTCTACAAGGAGCTCGAGCCCGGCAAGTCCGTCGAGGGCGCCAACTGGGTCGGCCGCGACGAGGCCGAGGCCGAGGTACGCGCGTCCTTCAAGCGCGAGCAGGAGCACGGCCACGGCAACGACCTCGACAACCTCGCCGACGGCTCGTTGGGCGAGAACCGCAGCTGACTGGCACCACTAGCCGCGCCAGACCCTGACCCAGTCGACCTCCATGGTCTGGGGCAGGTTCTGGATACCACCGAGGGTGGACAGCTCGAAGTCGGAGCTGAGCAGGCTGAGGATCAGGTACTCCGGGACCTGCGAGATGCCCTCGCTCGTGCGGAAGGTCTCGCGACCGTCGATCCGGAAGACGTACTCGGTCGGCGTCCACTCCACCGAGAAGACATGGAACTGGTCGGACCAGCCGGACCCGTACGCCGCCTGGTTGGGGACCCAGCCACCCGTCTTGGTCAGCACGCCCTGTCGGTAGTAGTAGGCGTTGCTGGCGAGGCCACCGGTGCTGGCCCCGAACCACTCGATCGCGTCGATCTCGGCTCCACTCACCGAGGGGTCGCCGCCCTGGACGGCGGGCGCGTCCGGCTGCATCCAGAAGGCTCCGTGCTGTCCGCGCAGCGGTTGGAAGCGGATGCGAGCGGCAGCGATTCCGTAGCGGTAGGCGAACCGTCCCTGCGTTCCGATGTGCCCGTTGAGGCGGTAGGCGTTGACACGCCCCTGGGCGTCCGTGCAGTCGCCACGGTCGGGATCGTCGAGGACACTGAGACGCACCGTGCCACCCGTCACCAGTGTCGCGGACGGGTCGGTCCGCGAGCACAGACGGTTCCCGGCGTAGCCCTGGAGTCGGTGGCCCCACGGCGAGGCCAGGGAGCTGCCCGAGAACTCGTCGGTGAGCAGCGACGTGCCCCAACGGTCGGTGCGATCGGACGCACTGACGACCTCTCCGAGGGTTCCGTTGTCGAGGGCGACGGCACGGTAGGTCGCCGGCGCGCCGTCGTCGGCGTACGCCGCGGTGAACGTCGTCGCACCAGCAGCGTCTTCGCGGCCCCGCGCGACCGTCACCCACTTCCTGCGATGTTGTACCTGCAGCACCACTACCCGGCCGGCGGTCGCGGGGGCGAACGTCGCGGTCATCGCGCTGAGGGCCGACGTCGACGGCTGCGGCTGGACACCCACCGCAGCCAGCTGCGGCAGCATCCGCAGGGTCGCGGTCTGGGGTGCGAGTGCGAGCTTCCCCCGCGGTGCACCGGCGGCGGCCGCCGACCCGAGCATGGGAACGACCACCAGGACGGCCGCCAACGCAAGAACACGCACCCGGTCGGCCGGCACCGATCGCCTCATCCGAACCCCCGTAGGACCTGAGGGGCGGAACGTACCCCGGGAGGTCGGGGGTTGCAACGCATGAGGCGTACGGACGGTCAGCCGACCAGGAACCGCACCATCGCCCGGGTGACGTCGACCAGGATCTCGGCCGAGCGGACGGGGTCGCTCTCGACGATCATGCCGTGGTCGGCGCCGTCGACCTGGAGTACGGCGCACCCGGACGACGCCAGCGAGGCGGCGACGTGGGCGTCCCACAGGTCGTCTCCCGTACCTCCCACGAGCAGCTGGCGGGCCGGGTTCGCCCGAATCGCCTCGACCACATCGGGCCTGCTCAGGAGCGGGGTCAGCCAGATGGCGGGCAACGAGCGTTCGGCGGCGTAGGGCGCGGCCCAGGTCCCCAAGGACTTCCCGACGACCAGCAGCGGCAGGTCGGGGCTCTCCTGCGCGAGCGCCGCCTCGACCTGCTCGCGGACCCAGGCGGCGGGGTCGGTG
Organism: uncultured Actinomycetota bacterium; assembly: GCA_963728555.1. Taxonomy (GTDB): domain Bacteria; phylum Actinomycetota; class Actinomycetes; order Propionibacteriales; family Nocardioidaceae; genus Nocardioides. The sequence goes on along the minus strand of CAVSKP010000004.1, from coordinate 204,361 downwards.
CCGTCCCACGAGCGAGGGGTCGTCCACCACACCTGACGGGCCGCCCAGCCCGCGTGGAGCAGCGCCTGGCGCGCGTACTCGAGCAACGGCTGCGCCGGCCCGTACCCGGACCCGGGCAGGATCAGGCCGAGACCCACCGGGTCACCGGCCGGCTCGAAACGCGACGGCAGCCCGCCGAACGGCTCGCTCATGAGCCCACCAGGTCCGGCGAGCGCAACATCGAGGGCGGGATCCCGAAGGCGTCCACCAGCGAGACGGCCAGGGGCCGCACCCGCCGGCACAGACGGTTCACCTCCCGGGAGATGGCCTTCGACCGTACGACGGTGAGCCGACCGTGCTCCATGAACCAAGCCCTGTCGGCCTCGATCACCGACAGGGCGTGCAGGTCGCACAGCAGGGCGAGCGCGCGCCTGTTCTCCGACTCCTCCCACGACGACAGCTTGTCGACGAACGCCTCCAGCACCAGCCGCTCGACGTGCGAGCGGGCGGCCGCGATGACGTGGTCCTGCACGCGCGAGAACACCACGCCGGGGGGCTGACCGGCGTCGATCCCCCGCTTGAGCCGCCGCGCGACGCCGGCCAGCTGGTGCTCCTCGCGGAACCGCAGCATCGCGAGGTGGTAGTCGGTGTCGAGGAGGCCGGCCTCGTCATCCCAGCGGTCGCCGCCCGGCAGCACGTCCTTGATGCGCTCCAGCAGCTTGTGCACGCTGGTCCGCTCGATCACCGTCTCCACGGCCATCCCCGTCACGAACCGCACCATCCCCAGCTGGTCGAGGTCCTCGAAGTCGCTCGCGTAGTCGGTCAGCAGCCCCTTCGCGACCAGCTGGAGCAGCACGTGGTTGTCGCCCTCGAACGTCGTGAACACGTCGGTGTCGGCCTTCAGCGCGGCGAACCGGTTGACGGCGAGGTACCCCGCCCCGCCGCACGCCTCGCGACACTCCTGGATCGTCCGCGTCGCGTGCCAGGTGCCGAGCACCTTGGTGCCCGCCGCTCGCGACTCCAGCTCACGCCTGGCCTTCTCGTCGACGGGAGCCGACGGATCCGCCGAGAAGGCCTCGTGCAGCCGCGACGCCACGACCTCCTGGGCGAAGTGCAGCGCGTAGGTCCGCGCCAGCAGCGGGAACAGCCGTCGCTGGTGCATCCCGTAGTCGAGGAGCAGCTGCTCCTCGTCGGTGGAGACCGCCTCGAACTGTCGACGGCGTACGCCGTACCTGACCGCGATGGCCAGCGCTACCTTCGCCGCGTTGATGCCCGCACCGCCCACGCACACCCGGCCCTGCACGAGCGTGCCGAGCATGGTGAAGAAGCGCCTGTTGGCGTTGTCGATGTCGCTGGAGTACGTCCCGTCGGGCGCCACGTCGGCGAACTGGTTGAGCAGCGCCTCCCGCGGCACGCGCACGCCGTCGAACCACAGCCGGCCGTTGTCGACGCCGTTGAGGCCGAGCTTCAGCCCGTCGTCCTCGACGCGAACGCCGGGCAGCACGGCCCCGGCCTCGTCCCGGATCGGCACCACGAAGGCGTGCACGCCGTGTCGCTCCCCCCGGGTCTCCAGCTGGGCGAAGACCACCGCCAGCTGCGCATGGCGCGCGGCGTTGCCGATGTAGTCCTTGCGCGCCTGCTCGCCCAGCTCGTCGACCGGCGTGGTGACGACGAACTCGCCGCTGCCAGGGTCGTACTCGGCCACCGTGCCCAGCGCCTGGACGTTGCTGCCGTGACCGGTCTCGGTCATGGCGAAGCAGCCGAGCAGCTCGCCGCTGACGAGGTCGCGCAGGTAGGCGTCGTGGTGGTGCTTGGTGCCCAGCTGGAGGATCGCGCCGCCGAACAGGCCGAACTGCACGCCGGTCTTGACCAGCAGCGAGAGGTCGCCGTACGCGAGCGTCTCGAAGGCCGCGACCGACGCGCCGATGTCGCCACCGCCGCCGTACTCCTTCGGGAAGCCCATTCCGGTCTGCCCGGTGGCGGCCATCTCGAGGAGCAGGTCGCGAACTCGGTCGCGGTAGTCGTCCCGGGGTAGCGTCTCCGCCTCGTCGAGGATCGAGGCGTACGTCGCGAGGTTGCGGCGGACCAGGTCGCGCACGTCGGCGTACTCCCCGTCCAGAAACGCCGCCAGCGCGGGGACGTCGACGACGGGCGGGGGTGGAGGAGAGCTGGTGGCGGAGTCGGTCCCGTCGGTCGTGGATGGCACGCTGTCGGTCACCGGGTCCGCGGCCATGCAATTCACGCTACCCGGGCAGACGGGGGCCTGACAGTTGATAGATTCGCGCCCGACCGAACAGGTGAGGAACGTGTCGAGGGACCTGAGCCAGAGCGGCCGCGCGAGAGGCGGCGTGCACGCCTGGCTGCCCTACAGCTTCTCGATCGTGGGCGCCCAGAAGAGCGGTACGTCGACCCTGTCGACGGCTCTCGACCGGCACCCCCAGGTGGCCCGAGCCCCGCGCAAGGAGCTGCAGTACTTCACCCGCGAGGACATGGACTGGGAGCAGCCCGACTACTCCGGGTACCGCGCCCCCCGCCGCAAGCCGCAGCACCTGATCGCCGGCGACGCGACGCCGGCGTACCTGTTCTGGCCGCACGCCCTCGAGCGGATGCACCGCTACAACGCCGACATGCGGCTGATCGCGGTGTTCCGCGACCCGCTCGAGCGGTTGTTCTCGCACTGGACGATGCTGCGGGGCCGCTGGACGACCGCGCCGGACTGGCCGGAGTTCATCACCGAGTTCCGGCCGCCGACCACGCCCACGGCATTGCCGGACGTGCCGTCGCTGGCGTTCAAGCAGCGTTCGGGCGTCGCCCGCGGCTACTACGGCGACCAGCTGAGCCGCGGGCTGACGATCTACCCGCGCGAGCAGTGGCTGTGGCTGGAGTTCCGCGCCATGCTCGCCGACTTCCCGGGCACCCTCGACCGGCTCACCGACTTCCTGGACGTGGACCGTTACGGACGACACCCCGAGGCCGGCCGCCTGATGAGCGGCCCCGAGCGGGTGGTCGGCACGGCACCGACGGCGGCCGACGTGGCGTCGCTGGTCCAGATGTACGCCGCCGACCTGACCCAGTTCCGGGCCATCTCCGAGCTCGACATCGACGCCTGGCCGACGGTGCGCATCCTGTCCGGCCGGATGTCACCGACCGAGCTCGCCGAGCGGTTCGCCGCCCGCGTCGAGGCACGCCCCGACCCCGCCCCCGCCCAGGCGAAGGCCGGCTGACCCGCCGACCCCACGATTCGTCTGTGCGCGCCGAGCGTGAGACTCCAGGCGAGACCGCAGACGAATCGCCTGGGGGGTCACGGCCGGGCGAAGAAGTTGGGCGCGATCCAGTAGTCCATCGACACCTGGGCGACGTCCTCGCCGGTGCGGGGGGCGTGGATCATCTGGCCGCCGCCGACGTACAGCGCGACGTGGTAGATCGAGTCCGGGTTGCTCGAAGAGCCCCAGAACAGCAGGTCACCGGGCTGGAGGTCGGCCTCGGCGATGGGCGTCGCGGCGTCGTACTGGCCGGCCGAGTAGTGCGGCAGGGAGATGCCACCGGCCTGCCAGGCCCGCATCGTCAGGCCGGAGCAGTCCCAGGCGTCCGGGCCGGCGGCGCCCCACTGGTAGGGCTCGCCGATCTGGGCCTCCGCGAACGCGATCGCCGCTGACGCCCCGCCCGAGGGCGTCGGGGGTGGGGCGGGCGTCGGCGTCACCGTCGGGGTCGGCGTAGGGGTCGGCGTGGGGGTCGGAGTCGCCGTAGGGGTAGGTGTGGGCGTGGGAGTCGGCGTCGGCGTGGCCTGGGCGGTCGGGGCCGACGTCGGCGCCGTGGTCGGCTCCTTCGTCGGCTCCTTCGTCGGCTCATGGGTCGGCTGCTGGGTCGGCGTCGGGTCCGGCGTGGGCGTCGGGTCCGGCGTGGGTGTGGGGGTGGGCGTCGGCTCGGCCTGCGCCTCGAGCCAGTCCTGGCGCTGCTCGGCGAGCGCGACGCTGATGTCCTGGAGGCGGGCGAGCTCGACGATCAGGTCGCCGCGCTCGGCGGCGATCGCATCGGCCTCGCCAGCGGCCCGCCGCTGCTCGACGCGGGCGGTCGCGCGGGCCCGTCGCGTCTGGTCGCGCAGCTCGTCGGCGGCTGCGCGCGCCTCGGTGGCCTGGGTGCGGGCCACGCCGGCGAGCAGCGAGGCGGCCGTGAAGTCGTCGTACACGTAGTCGAGCGCACTCTGGGCGTTCTGGTACGACGCCGTCCGGTCGACGACGGTCTGGATCCCGTCGGCGCTCATGATCGCCGACAGCGCGGTCAAGGAGGGCGCCATCTCGTACGACGACGCGACGACGTCGGCGTACTGGTCACGCATGTCCGCCAGCTGGGTCGACGCCTGCCGGTCCATCGCCTCGGCGGCGTCGGCCTTGCGGCGGGCCTCGCGGAAGTGCCAGCGGGCGGCGTTGAACGCCTCCTCGGCCTGGGCGACCCGGATCTCGGACTCCCGCAGCCGGGCGCTCGCCGAGGCGAGCCGGCTCTGGACGTCGGCGACCTGCGCCGCCTTGTCGTCGGCGGCCCCGCGGGCGGCGCGCACGTCGGCTCGGGTCGGGTGGTCCTTCTGGTGGCCGGTGGCCTCGTCGGCGACCGCCATCCATCCCGGCGAGACGGCGAGTCCGGTCGCCAGGGTCAGGGCGACTGCTGTGGTGACAGCGCGCTGGCGCACGTCGTGTTGCTCCTCAGCTCCGCGCCGGCGCCTTCCCCTGCGTCGGCTCGCAAGCCCCGGGTGGACTCACTGCACTTGTTCTGCACTTGGAAGTGCCTCGGGCGACTTCCCCATCGCCCGAGGCACCTCCGGCACGCTAGTGCGATTTCGTCACAGGGGGAACATCTTCCCCAATTTTCTCACCAGTCCCCGGCGTGTCGCCTTGACGAACTACATCAGTGTCATTCTCGCCAGCTCGGTGGTCGAGTCGCCGCGAGGGACGAGCGGCGTGTCGAGACCCGGTCCGTCACCGGGTCTCGACACCCTCGGCCGTGGCCGGCCTCGGGGCTCGACCGGCGAGTGAGATCAGTCCTCGAGGACGGGGACGGCGGCGGAGTCGGCGGTGGGGTGGGAGGTGCGGCCGTGTCTCTCGAACTTCTGGCCGGAGGCCACGCCGCCGACGTAGAAGGCGACCAGCGCGATCATCACGCCGGCGATGTCGTCGGCGATGTAGTGCCACCCGAAGTAGATCGTGGCGATCACGGTGAGCCCGAAGTTGACCCAGAAGACCCACTTCAGCACGCGGTTGCGCAGGGTGTACTGCACCATCAGCGCGACCAGCAGCGTGATCGCGCAGTGCAGGCTGGCGAACCCGGCCACCGACTGCACCGCACCCTCGAACCCGCCGAGCACCACGCGTTGTCGAACGTTGACCAGGGACCCCATCAGGTCGGAGGTCGGGGTACTGGGGAGGTCGGTGTAGATGAAGCTGTACTGCAGGCCGGGGCCGAGCGTCGGAAGTGCGTAGTAGCTCAGCGTGCCGAGGCTCCAGGCGATGCTCTGCGAGGTCGCGAACCAGTAGCCGTAGGTGATGTTCTTCGACCAGATCAGCCAGGCCGTCAACGCCAGCGGCACCAGCGGCAGGAACCACAGATAGACGTAGCTCAGCACGTGCGCCGCGATGCCGGTGCCGAGGACGTGGTGCAACACCAGGCCGGGCTCGTGCCCGAACATCAGCATCCTGTCGACGAGGTGCAGCGTGCGGTCGTACTTGGTCTCGCCCATCACGAAGGGCAGGTAGGACTTGAGGTTCCGATAGGACACGTACGTCGTGTAGAAGCACACGAGCCCCAGCACCACGAGGGTCATCCGCTCGCGGGTCCAGTGCGTGCGCACCCGCGTCAGGAACACCGACGGCATGGCCGCCGGCTTGAACTTCGCCAGCCAGAGGGTCCGCGGCACCAGGTCGAGGGCGAACGCCGCGCCGACCAGCAGCGGCAGCCTCAGCCACGACGGGCCGAGAAAGCCCTCGGGGTCGACGAGCTTCTTGTTCAGCGAGATCGCGGCGACCACGGCGAGCACGCCCATGACCACGGCGATGCCTACGAGCAAGGCGTAGGCACGGCGATACACGGCCGTCAGTCTAGGAGTCGTGCCGTGGTGGGGCCGAAAGCGCGGACGCCCAGACCGCCAGCCGTCCCGGGTCCACCGCCAGCCGCACCTGCTGCCCCACGCCGGGGTGGCTGCCGAGCGGCGCCACCGCGTCCGCCTCGCCGACTCCCGCCACGTCGACGACGAGCCGCACCTGCTCGGGAGTGGCGCGCGACGCGAGCACCACGCCGGAGAGCGGGCCCGAAGGGTCAACGGTCAGGGCCGAGCGGCGTACGGCGACCGCCGGCGCCGCACCCCGGCCCGCCGCGGCGAGGATGGCGGCGGCAGCGGCGTCGCGGAACACCCGCGCGTAGCCGAGGAAGAGTGCGGTCTCGGGGTCGGCCGGCTCGCGCCACACGTCGGCGATCGGCCCTTCCTGGACGACCCGGCCGGCACGCATCACGGCCATCCGGTCGGCAACGGTGAACGCCTCCTCGTGGTCGTGGGTGACCATCAGCGCCGTGGTCCCCGCCGCGCGGAGGATGTCGCGCAGATCGGTGGCCAGCCGCTCGCGGAGGCCCGCATCAAGGGCGGACAACGGCTCGTCGAGCAGCAGAAGCCGCGGGTCGGCGGCCAGCGCCCGGGCCAGCGCGACCCGTTGGCGCTCGCCGCCGGAGAGGGTGGCCGGCAGCCGTTCGGCGTACCCCGCCAGCCCGACCAGGTCGAGCAGCTCCTCCACGCGGACCCGGGTGTTCGGCGCCCGGCGCAGCCGCAACGCGTACCCCACGTTGCGAGCCACGGTCAGCTGCGGGAACAGCTGGCCGTCCTGGAACAGCAGGGCGAAGCCGCGCTTGTGGGTGGGTACGCCGGCCAGGTCGGCACCGTCCCAGCGCACCGACCCCGCCGCCAGCGGCTCGAGACCCGCGACCGCCCGCAGCAGCGTTGACTTGCCGCATCCGGAGGGTCCGAGCACGGCGAGCACCAGCCCGTCGTCGAGGCTCAGGTCGACGTCGACGACGGCAGGCACCCCGTCGTACGACACGGACACGTCCTGCAGCGAGAGCATCAGGTGGACCCGATCGGCACGTGCAGCCGCTCCACCGCGAGCATCACGACGGCGGTGGTCGCGGCGAGCACGACCGAGGCGGCCAGCGCCATGCCGTAGTTCATCGCGCCAGGGTGGCCGATCAGCCCGAAGATGACCACGGGCAGGGTCGGGTGCTCGTCGCGGGCGAGGAACGAGGTCGCGCCGAACTCCCCCAGCGAGACCGCGAAGGCGAACCCCGCCGCCGCGAGCACCGGCCGGCCGATCACCGGCAGGTCGACGGTGAGGGCGGCCCGGAAGGGCGAAGCGCCCAACGTGGCCGCGGCCTGGCGAAGCCGGTCGTCGACGCTGCCGAGGACGGGCACCAACGTGCGGACGACGAGTGGGAGCGCCACCAGGGCCTGGGCGATGGGCACGAGCAGCGGCGAGTCCCGCAGGTCGAGCGGAGGTCGGTCGAGGGTGATCAGGAAGCCGAAGCCGAGCGTCACGGCAGAGACTCCCAGCGGCAGCATGAACAGCCCGTCGAGCACGGTCCGGACCCGCCGTTCGCCGCGCGACCTGGACCGTCGCGTGGCGACCACCGCCACCGTCAGGCCGAGGAGAAGGGACATCCACGTCGCGTCGACGGCGGTACGCAGGGACGTGGCCAGCGCGTCGGTGACCGGGACGAGCAACGCCTGCTGCTCACCGGAGGTCTGGAGGGCGCGGTAGTTCGCGAGGCTCCAGGCATCGCCGCTGCGCAGCGATCCCACCACCAGCGCGGCGATGGGCCCCATCACCAGCAGGGCCAGCAGGAGCGTCGCGCCCAGGGCGGGCAGGTCGCGCCGGGTGAGGTGCCGCGGTCGCGCGACGACCCGGGCCAGCGAGGGGTCCGCCGTACGTCGCGCACGTCCGGCCGCGACGAGCAGCCCGGCCACCACGACGAGCTGGAGCACCGACAGCGCGGCGGCGGCCTGGAGGTCCAGGAGGTTCGTGGTCAGCAGGTAGATCTCGGTCTCGACCGAGCTGTACCGCAGCCCGCCCAGGGTGAGCACGACACCGAACGCCGTGGCACAGAAGAGGAAGACCACGCTGGCCGCGCTGACGATCGCCGGTCGCAGGGCCGGCACGGTGACCGTGCGCAGCACCTGGAATGGCGTCGCGCCGAGCGCGGCCGCGGCCTCCGCCGGCCGCGGGTCGAGCGACTCCCAGGCGCCGCCGACGACTCGGATCACGACCGAGGCGTTGAAGAACACCAGGCCGGCGATGATGGCCACCGGCGTGCCGTCGAGGCCGAGGAAGCCGAGCGGGCCGCTCTCCCCCACCAGCTGGCGGAAGGCCACCCCGACGACGACGGTCGGCAGCACGAACGGCGCCAGCAGTGCGGCGCGCAGCACCGTCCCGCCGGGGATCCGGCGGCGGTACAGCACGTGTGCCGCGGGCAGCCCCAGCGCGAGCGAGCACAGCGTGCCGACCGCGGCGCTCCAGAGCGTGAACCACAGCACCCGGTGCACCCGCGGCCGGCCCAGCACGTCCAGCACGCCGCCGGGGTCGAAGGACCCGTCGGTCCAGAACCCTCGCGAGATCATCCCCGACACCGGCAGCACGAAGAACACGCCCAGCACCCCGAGCGGCACCGCCGCGACGAGGAGGAGGCGGGCGATCCGGACTGGGGGCCTCATCGCGAGGTGACGTCGCTCCAGGTCGTCAGCCACTCGTCGCGGTGCTCGGCGATGTCGGCGGGGTCCAGGGACAGCGGCGCGTCCGGCTGGACGGCGTACGACGCCCACTCGGCCGGCAGCTCGGTGTCGGCGTCGACGGGGAAGACGTACATGCTCGTGGGCAGCGCTGCCTGTACCTCCGGCGAGACCAGCCAGTCGACGACGGCCTGCGCTCCCTCGGGGTTGTCGGCGCCGGTGAGCACGCCGGCGTACTCCACCTGGCGGAAGCAGGTGTCGAGCAGGGCTTTCGTCGTGCTCGTGCCGCCGTCGATGGTGAAGGCCGGCGAGGAGTCGTAGGACAGCACGATCGGCCGGTCGCCGCCGCCCCCGCCCTGGGTGAAGTCGACCTCGTAGGCGTCCGACCAGCCGGCGGTGAGCTCGGCGCCGTTGTCCATCAGCTTCGTCCAGTAGTCGGGCCAGTCGTCGCCGTACTCCGCGATCGTGGCCAGCAGGAACGCCAGGCCGGTCGAGCTGGACGCCGCGCCGGGGAGCACGAAGAGGTCCTTGTACGTCGGGTCGACGAGATCCTCGAACGTCTCGGGCGGCGTGATCCCCTTGTCCTCGAACCACGGCACGTCGATGTTGACGCACACGTTGCCGTTGTCGACCGGTGTCAGCCGGTGGTCGTCGTCTCCGGGCAGCTCGTAGGCGTCGGCGCCGGGTGGCAGCTGCGCGTCGTACGGCGCGAAGACGTCCGCATCCAGCGCCCGCGAGGCGAAGGTGTTGTCGACGCCGAACGCCACGTCGCCCTGCGGGTTGCCCTGGCTGAGCACCAGCTTGTTGGTGAGCGTCCCGGCGTCGCCGGAGGCGCGGATCACGAGGTCGTTGCCCGACTCGTTCTCGAACCCCTTGATGAGCTTCTTCGGCAGCGAGAACGACTCGTGCGTGACGAGCACGACCTGCTTGCTCCCTCCACCACCGGCGTCGGTGCCGCTGTCGTCGTCACCGCCGACGAGCGAGCAGGCCGTGAGCGGGACGAGTGCCGCGGTGGCCACAGCGGTGGCCAGCGCGACCGCGCGCCAACGGATGGATGCCATCAGATCTGACTCCCTTCGCCGGTGCTAACCGGTGCAGGTTCGAGGGTCTGCGGCTGTCCGCACTCTCAGCCCGCGGCCTCGTGTCCGAGGCGACGTGCTCCCCTGTCGTATGGGTGGTTCCCGTCCAGTCTAGGGGCGCCCCCGTCTTATCGCCGCTCGTAGGCCTTGTTGGCGATCCGCCACTCCTCCGACGTCGGGTCGCGGAGCAGGACGAAGACGTCGGCGAAGTCGACATCGCCGTGGTGCAGGGTCATCACGGCCGTGGCGACCGAGCCCCGCACGTCGAGCCGCTCGATCCGGCGCGAGCGGGTCGGCTCGTCGTCGGCGGCCGAGCCGGAGAAGACTCCGCCGAAGGCGTCGAGGGTCCAGGAGACGAGCTCGCCGTCGCGGTACCCCTCGATGTGCGCGGTCGGCAGGAAGGCGTCGGACAGGTACGCCGGGTCGCCGGTCGCGTGCGTCAGGGCATAGGCGTGCAGCGGGCGCAGCGCCGCCGGGTCGGCCACCACCTCGGGTGAGACGTCGAGACGCGCGTCGGCCAGCCAGGACAGGTCGGTCGCCGCGACGCTGAGCACGCCGATGTCGTCGTCAGCATCGAGAGCGCCACTCGCGAGCAAGCCGGCGGCGCTCGCTGCGGAGTCCGACAGGGTGTCGGTCGCCTCGGCCAGCAGGGCCAGGTCCTTGGCCAGGGCGCCGGCCGCGAACGTCGCCGTCGGGCGCACGCCGTCGAGGAACACCTCGCGCTTGCCCTCGACGAACCTCGCCAGGATGCTGCGCCCGACCACGTCGAGCACCGCGTCCCTCGGCAGGTCCAGCGCATCGCCACGAGCCAGCGCGCGGCGCAGCGACGAGATCGAGTCGCCGAGCACGCCGTTCGCGACGAGCTTGAGAGCGGCGGCCTCGGCAGCGCTGCCGAACACCAGCGTCTCGCCCAGGCGGTCCAGCACGGCGGCGACCTCCGGCGAGGGCTTGCCGCCCGCGAGGATCGTCAGCCGCCCGCCGGCGATGGCGGGCGTCGAGCCCATCACCGGCGCATGCAGGTACGTCGCCCCGGTCGCGGCCACCAGCTCCGCCAGCGCCGCTGCCTCTGACGGCCCGACGGTGGTGGTGTTGAGGACCGTCGACGCGGCCGCCAGCGACCCGAGCGAGGCGGTGAGCACCTCGCGGCAGGCCCGGCCGTCGTACAGGCAGAGCAGCACCACGTCGGCTCCGTCGACCGCGTCGGCCGGTGAGCCGCCGGCGCTGCGGGTCCAGGTGCGGACGTCGTGGGAGGAGGCGAGACGGGCGGCCATGGCCGAGCCCATCCGGCCGAGGCCGAGCACGGCTACGGAAGTCATGACCCAAGCCTGCGCGAGACTCATGCATGCGACAAGCGCAGATCGAGCATGCCTGCCATGCCGATCCGTCATGCTTATCCGTCATCATGGAGCCATGGCGCTGACACCCTGGAACGCGTTCGTCGAGGTGTGCCGCACGGGCTCCATCCGGGCAGCCGCCGAGGTCACCGGCTTCACCCAGCCCGGGCTCTCCCGTCAGGTGGCGGCCCTCGAGCGTGAGGTCGGGGTCCGCCTGTTGCACCGAGGGTCCCGCGGGGTCACGCCGACGGCGGCGGGCGCCGCGCTGCTCCCGCACGCACGGCTCGTCGTCAACGAAGCCCGGCGCGGCCGCGAGGCCGCCCGGAACGCCACGGAGCGGCCCGCGACGATCGTGCTCGGCGCGGTCCCGTCGGCGACCGCGGCGCTGGTACCGAGGGCCATCTCGAGGCTTCGCGACGTCGGCGGCCCGGACGTCGCAGTGATCTCCCGGGTCACTCCCGAGCTCGGCCCGATGGTGGTCGGCCGCGAGCTCGACGCGGCCGTGGTCACCGACGCCCCGCCCGGCCTGCCGCGGGACGCCGAGCTCCGGGCGACGCACCTCTTCGACGACGAGGTGGTCGTCATCGCCCCTGCCGGGCACCCGCTCGCCGGACCCGACCGGGTCGACCTCGAGCGCCTCGCCGGCGAGACGTGGATCGAGGACAACGCCGGCTCCGAGGTGATGCTGCGACAGCTGGCGGCGCGGGCGGGGTTCGAACCGCGCATCTCGACGAGCGCCGACGACCTGCTCGCCAAGACCGGCCTGGTGGCGGCCCGCCTGGGGGTCGCACTGGTCCCCGACCTGCTCCTACCTTCGCTCCGCGCAGACCTGGCCATCCTGCGGCTCACGCGCCCGACGTACCGCGGCATCTACCTGGTCAGCCGCAAGGACCGCGGCGACCTCGACGGGCTCGTCGAGGCGCTGTCGGAGCCCTCGGCAAGGATGGCGGCAGACGAGAGGAGATGACCGTGGTGGGTCAGCTGAAGACGGTCGTGTGGGACGCCCAGGACATCCAGGGGCTGGCGGACTTCTACGTCGACGTGGCCGGGTTGACCCAGCGGTACGCCGACGACGAGTGGGTGACCCTGACCTCGGCGGACGGGTGGCGGTTCGGGGTGCAGCACGCACCGGACCACGTGCCTCCTCGATGGCCGGACCCGGCCCAGCCGCAGCAGATGCACGTGGACTTCCAGGTCGCGGACATCGACGCCGCCGCGGCGCGGGCCGAGGAAGTCGGCGCACGGCGGCTGGGTGGCGGGGAGTCCTGGCACACGCTGGCCGACCCGGCCGGCCATCCGTTCGACCTGTGCCGCGCGGACGGTCGAGGGCACCCGGGTCTTCGCGGTCACGATCGACACCGACGACGCGCCGGCGCTGGGCCGCTTCTACTCCGGTCTGCTGGGCCTGGACGTCACCTACGAGGGTGCCGAGGGCGTGCTGATCGGCCACGAGGGACAGCAGGTGATGTTCCAGCAGGTCGCCGACCATCGCCGACCGCGGTGGCCGGACCCGGCGTACCCCCAGCAGGTGCACCTGGACATCACGGTCGGCGACGCCGACGAGGCCGAGCAGGCGGTGCTGGACCTGGGCGCGACCCGGCTGCCGGGCGACGGGGAGAACTGGCGGGTGTACGCCGACCCGCACGGCCACCCGTTCTGCCTGCTCACCGGCGTGGGCTGAGCGACCCGCTACCGCGTCAGCGTCACGGCCTCTGCCAGCCGCGTCAGCTTGGCGGGGTTGCGCACGGCGTACAGCCCGGCGACCACGCCGTCCTCGACCAGGATCGAGAGCACGGTGTCGACCTCGCCGTCGATGATGAACGCGAGCGCCGGACGGCCGTTGACCATCGTGCGCTCCACGCCGTCGACCGGGCCGCCCTTGGTGGCCGCGCCCTCGAGGAACCGCAGCGTCTTGTCGCGGCCCAGGATCGGCCGGAGCGCGGCGTGCTTCACGCCGCCGCCATCGGTGACGAGCACGACGTCGGGCGCGAGCACGTCCATCAGGGACTGGAGGTCCCCGGAGCGCACCGCGACCTCGAACCGCTCCAGGATCGCGTCGCGCTGCCGGGCGCTCACCCGCTCGCGCGGCTGCCGGGCCTCGACGTGGTTGCGCGCGCGGTGCGCGATCTGGCGGACCGCGGCCGGTGACTTGTCCACGGCGGCCGCGATCTCGTCGTACCCGACGTCGAAGACCTCGCGGAGCACGAACACCGCCCGCTCCGTCGGCGTCAGCGTCTCCAGCACGACGAGCATGGCCGTCGAGACGCTGTCGGCGAGCTCCAGGTCGTCCGCCACGTCGGGCGTGGTGAGCAGCGGCTCCGGGAGCCAGGGCCCGACGTACGTCTCCCGCTGCCGGGACACCGTGCGCAGCCGGTTGAGCGAGAGCCGGGTGGCGATCCGCACGAGGTACGCGCGCTCGTCGCGGACCTCGTCGTGGTCGACGTCGGCCCAGCGCAGCCAGGTCTCCTGCAGCACGTCCTCGGCGTCCGACGCCGAGCCGAGCATCTCGTAGGCGACCGTGAAGAGCAGGTTCCGGTGCTTGACGAAATGGTCGGTCCCGGTGCCGCTCATGACGTCGACCGTACGTGGCGGGTGGGGCATGTCTCCTCCGAGTTTCTCGGGATGGTCGGGGTCGGCATGAAGACACCGGCCGGGGCCTCGTTGTGACAGGCAGTCGCCACGACCGCAGGCCGCCGTACGCTGCGCGCATGCCGTCCCGCCTACACCAGGTCTTCGCGCACGTGGTGCCCCGGGTGCGGAAGGCGGAGGAGATGGGCGGGCCGGAGCCGGAGGAGCGGGCCCGGGTGGAGCGGTGGCACGCGACGCTCGACAGGCGGCTCCCCACCCGGGCGGTGCCGGGGTTCCACCGGCGGTTCTGCGTGGTGCGCGAGGAGCTCGGGCACGACGGCGCGGCCTTCCCGGCGTACGTCGTGACGCCACGAGGGGCACCGGACGGCGGACCGAGGCGCACGCTCTTCTACCTGCACGGCGGCGGGTACATGGCGCCGATCGACCCCTTCCAGGTCCGCTACATCACCCGGCTGGCGACGGCCCTCGACGCGCGTGTCGTGATGCCGGACTACCCGCTGGCCCCCGAGCACACCTGGCGCGACAGCCACGACGCCATCGTCGACCTGGCCGCCCGGTGGGCCAAGGAGCCGGGTGGGCTCGTGCTGGTGGGCGAGTCGTCCGGGGGCGGCTACGCGCTGGCGACCGCCATCAGCCTGCGTGACGGCGGCCACGAGCAGGCCACCCACCTGGTGCTGCACGCGCCGTGGGCGGACCTCACGACGAGCACGCCGGAGACCGACGCCTACGACGAGGTCGACCCGTGGCTGTTCGTCGGGAAGTTGCGTGCCTACGCCCGGTGGTGGGCCGGCTCGGAGGAGGACCTCGCGCGGCCCGAGGTCAGCCCCGCGCTCGCCGACCTCTCGGACCTGCCGCCCGGCCTGATGTTCTGCGGCACCCGCGACCTGCTCGTGCCCGGGTGCCGGCTGCTCGCCCGCCGCGCGGCGGAGGCGGGCTGGGACCTGAGGTACGTCGAGGAGCGCGACCTGATCCACGCCTTCCCGGTGCTGCCCTTCCTCCGCGAGGCGCGCGAGGCGTTCCGAACGACCGTGGCGTTCCTGCGGTGAGCGTGCGGGTGCTGCGGTTCGACGACCTCGACGCGGCGACGGCGTACGACGTGTGGCGGCTGCGGCAGCAGGTGTTCGTGGTCGAGCAGCACTCGCCGTACCCGGACCTCGACGGCCGCGACCGCGAGCCCACGACCCGGCACCTGCTGGTCGAGCGGGACGACGAGGTGGTCGGGTACGCGCGGGTGCTCGACGACGGCGACTGGGCCCGGATCGGGCGGGTGGTCGTCGCCGCCGACGCGCGCCGCCAGGGGCTCGCCGGCGAGCTGGTCCGCGCGGCGCTGGAGCTCGTCGGTGAGCGGGAGGTCCGGCTGGACGCCCAGACGGGGCTGCGCGAGTGGTACGCGTCGTACGGCTTCGTCGTCACCGGACCGGCGTTCGACGACGACGGGGTCATGCACGTGCCGATGGCACGAACCGCCCGGCTGACCTAGCCTGATGGCCTCCACAGGAGGCGGCGATGCAGGACCTGGCTCTCTCGGGACGTGAGCTCTCGGCCTTGCGCGCCCTGATGGGCATGGAGCCGGTCCCCGGCCAGCCGCTGCCCCAGGTCGACGTCCTTGACCGGCTCAACGTGCTCGTGCCGTGCGACGAGCTGTCGGTCGGCTACTCCGACCTGAGCGGGCTGTTGACCGCCCTCGTCTCGAGTCACCCGTCGGGCGGCGGGCGGCGGACGTTCTCGGTCGACCTGGACATGCACGAGCAGCACGAGGGGCCGTTCTACCTCGGCGTCATCCACTGGCGGCTGTCCCCCGAGCGGGCGGAGGCCTGCGAGGTACCGCTGGGTCCGGGTGACGACTCCCTCTCGGTCGGCTTCCGGAACGGCACCGACCACGTCGTCCAGTACGACTTCGTGCGGGAGGACGGCCGCTTCACCCCGCGCGAGCTCGCGATCATCGACCTGCTCGGGCCGGTCATGCAGCGGCTGGCGCGCGAGCGCCCGACGCCCGCACTGCCCGCCACGTTGACCATCACCGAACGGCGGATGCTGTGCGAGGTGGCGGCCGGGCTCAGCAACGCCGAGATCGCCGAGGGCAACTGCATCGCGGTCAGCACGGTGCGCAAGCACCTCGAGAACGCCTACCGCAAGCTCGGCGTCACCAACCGGATGGCGGCCATCGCCCGGCTGCGCGGATGCGACGACCCCCGCCTCGACCTGCGCGAGCGGATCGACAGATACGCCTGAAGGCGAATACCGGACTGATACCGCCCGGACCTTCCATGGGTGGAACGCACGGCCCGCGTCGCGGGTCGTCCCCGCGAGGCAACGCACCTCACGACACCCTTGGAGGTCCACCATGATGCTCACCCGCCGTTCGTTGGCGGTCGGCTCGGCCGCCGTCGCCACCACCGCGCTCGCTGTCGGACCTGATGCGCTCGCCGCTCCCCGTCGCCGTGTCCATGCCCGCTCCGTCGAGGGCGGGCAGGTCGTGCTCGACTGGGAACGGATCTCCTTCCGCACCGTCTACGCCGACCTCACGCCCGTGCTCGGCTCGATACCCCCAGCAGTCCCGACGGCCACCCCGATCCCGGTCGGCATCCCCGTGCTCGGCTTCGTCTCCATCGCGATGCACCGTGCCGCCCAGGGCTCGGGTTGCGTGGGCAGCAGCTCGGAGTCGGCAGCCGTCGCCCAGGCCGCCCACGACGTGCTCGCCCACTACTTCCCCGGCTCCACCGCCAAGCTCGACGCCGACCTGGCGACGACCTTCGCCGTGATCGGCCCGGGGCACGAGCGAACGAAGGGCTCGCGCATCGGCGCCGACGCGGCCCAGGACATGATCGCGAGCCGCCAGGACGACGGCTGGTTCGACTCCTCCGTCCACTACAAGCTGACGCCCGGTCCCGGCATCTGGCAGCCGGCGTCTCCCAACACCGACATGCTGGCTCCCTGGCTCGGCTCGCTGCAGCCGCTCGTCGTGGCACCCGAGCCGCAGCGGGGACCGTACTCGCTCGCGTCCACGGCGTGGGCCGACGACTACAACGAGGTCCGCGCTCTCGGCAGCTCGGTGCAGGGGGCGCGTACCGACGCGCAGACGGCTACGGCGCTCTTCTACAACAGCTCCAACGCCGGGATTGCCGTCGGCGACGCGACGGTCCGGTACCTGGAGACCCACCCGCAGGGGATCATCGAGACCGCGCGCATCTTCGCGCTCATGCACGGCGCCGTGGCCGACTCGATCATCGTCTGCTGGCAGCAGAAGCGGGACGTGGGGTTCTGGCGGCCGTTCCAGGCGATATCGGGGCAGTTCGAGGACGGGAACGCCGGCACCACGGCGCAGCCCGGCTGGGCGGCGCTGGTCCCGATGCCCAACTACTCCGACTACCACAGCGGCCACGGCAGCGGTACGTCCTCCCAGATCGAGGTGGTCCGTCAGACGCTCGGCGAGCACACGGCGCTCGAGATGCGGTCCACCCTGGGAGCGCGGCAGTACGCGCAGCTGTCGGAGATCGAGCACGACGCCTTCCACGCCCGGATCTGGGGCGGCCTGCACTACCGCAAGGCGATGACCGACGCCTACGAGAACGGGCACCGCACGGCGCGCCGGGTGATCGAGGCACTCGGCTGAGACCCGGAAGCCTCAGACCTTGAGCTCGGGGGCGTCGAGCAGCTCGCGCGGGTTCTCGTAGACCGCGAGGGCGCCCTGCTCGAGCAGCTCGGTGTCACAGAAGCCCCCGGTGCGCACGGCGAGGCAGGGCAGCCCCGCGGCACTCGCGGCCTGGGTGTCCCAGACGGAGTCCCCGATCACGATCGCGTCGTACCCGCCGACCGACTCGGTGGCGGCATGGAAGAGGTCGGGGGCGGGCTTGGACCGCATCGTCGGGGTTCCCCAGACGATGCGGTGCACCAGCCCCGGACCACCGTCGACGAGCTCGAGCAGCCGGGAGACGAGGGCAGGCTCGCCGGAGCTGGCGATCACGACGTTCAGGCTGCGCTCGCGCAGGAGGGACAGCAGCTCGGCGGCGCCGTCGGTCGCCGTGATCTCCGGGATCAGCCGCTCGAAGTGCTCGGTGTGACGCTTGCGCACCTCGTCGCCGATGCCGTGCTCCGCGGCCTCGCCGGCCAGGTGGGAGACCACCCGGTCGCCGCCCATCCCGATCGCCCGGTGGATGCGGTGACTGGGCACTTCCACGCCGACCTCGCGGAAGGCTGCCTTCCAGGCGAGTGTCCGGGCGTACACGCTGTCGACCAGGGTGCCGTCCACGTCGAGGACGACGGTGTCGAGTGACACGGTGCGTTCAGCCTCCCTCAGATCGGCCTCTGACTCTCGCACGAGTGCCACCCAACAGGAACACCCCCTAGGGGGACATCGCGCGCAGACCTGCTAAAGCCCAGGTCAGACGCGCTCTTGCCAGATCGAGAAACTCTGGTTGGCTCGCCGCGAGCTGGTAGGTCCAGGCGGTCAGCGGCACCAGCTCCAGTGGTTCCAGGCGTTTGCGCAGGTCCACGTCGTGGTCGCCGTACCCGGCCAGGAACGCGTCATCCTGCGCCGTCCGGCCGCGGTCGCGTGCCGAGGTCTCGTTGCAGGCGAGGTCGAGCTCGCGCGGACCGACGCAGGCCAGCTCGAAGTCACTCCACAACGGGCCCGCCGCCGTGCGCAGCACGTTGCCCAGCCAGGCGTCTCCGTGCACGGCCTGCACGGGTCCGTCGAGCGCCGCGGCCGCGACGTCGGCGCGCTCGAGCATCTCGGTCAGCTCCCCTCGATCGGTCGCCTCGACGTCGAGGGTGGGCAGGATCCTCCGTACCTCGTCCAGTCGCGGGAAGACCGGCAGGTCGCGCGGGTCGAAGTCGACGAGCCGGTCGTGCACCTCGCGCAGCGCGCGTCCGGCCGCGAACCCGTCGGTGGGCGGCTCGGGCAGGTGGTCGACGTACTCCCACAGGGTCACCACGCGGTCGCCGGCACGATGCGGCCCCGGATCGGTCCAGGGAGCGGCGACCGGAGCGCCGCGGGACGCGAGGTGCGCGGTGACGTCGACCTGGCGACGTACGACGGCCTCCTCGGACGCCGGCGCCACGCGGGCGACGACCGGAGCCGGACGCAGGTCGACGACCGCGGTGCGCAGGTCGCGGAGCACGACCGCACCGCTCGCGTCGAGGCCGAGCCGGGTGGCCACCTCCCGGGCGGCGGCGACGGGGTGCACGCCCCCATCCTGCCCGCGAGCGGGTACAACCGGGGGGCAGGATGTCGAAAGAGGCGGGTCTCGATCGACGCATCGACACCGACCGAGGAGGAGAAGAGATGCGCTACATGGTGATGCTGTCGATGCAGTCCGACGTGGGTGCGCCGCCGCCGGAGCTGATGGAGGCGATGGACACCGCGATGGGCGAGGCGTTCGCCAGCGGGCTGATGATCGACGCCGGCGGGCTGATGGGCGACCAGGCGACGACGTTCACGCTGCGTGCCGGAGCACTGGCGCGGGTGGACGGACCGTTCGCGGAAGCCAAGGAGGTCGTGGGCGGGTACGCCGTGCTCGACGTGCGCTCGCACGAGGAGGCAGTCGAGGGTGCGCGCCGGATGATGCAGGTGCACCTCGACCACTGGCCGGGCTGGGAGGGCTCGGCCGAGGTACGGCGGATCAGCGAGCCGGAGGACGGTCCGCCGGCCCCGTGAGCGTCCCGTGAGCAGTCCCTCGCATGAGGCCGTGGTCGCGGTCTGGCAGCTGGAGTCGGGGCGGGTCGTCGCCGGCCTGGCCCGGATGACCCGCGACCTCACTCTCGCCGAGGACCTCGCGCAGGACGCGCTCGTCGCCGCCCTGGAGTCGTGGCCCGCGGACGGCGTACCCGCCAACCCCGGCGCCTGGCTGATGACCGTCGCCAAGCGCCGGGCGATCGACACGTTCCGCCGCGCCGAGCGGTATCGCCAGGAGGTGCAACGTCTCGGGCACGAGCTTTCGGAGGTTTCGGTGACCGAGCTGGTCGAGCAGGTCGACCATGTCGAGGACGACGTGCTGCGGCTGATGTTCCTGACCTGCCACCCGGCCCTGACGCCGGAGTCGCGGGCGGCGCTGACGCTGCGCCTGGTCGGCGGCCTGACCACCGAGGAGATCGCCCGCGGGTTCCTGGTCAAGGACACAGCGGTCGGGCAACGCATCTCGCGCGCCAAGAAGACGCTGGCCGAGGCCGGCGCGACCCTGGAGATGCCCACCGGGGCGGAGCGCGCCGAACGGCTCGACGACGTGATGGCGGTGATCTACCTCGTCTTCAACGAGGGGTACGCCGCCACGGCAGGTACGTCCTGGATGCGCACCGACCTCTGCCTCGAGGCCCTCCGGCTGGCGCGGATGCTGGCCGCGTTGGCGCCTGGTGACGCGGAGGTGCACGGGCTCCAGGCACTGCTGGAGCTCCAGGCGTCCCGGTTCCACGCGCGCACGTCGCCGGCCGGCGAGCCGGTCCTGCTGGAGGAGCAGGACCGTGCGCGGTGGGACCACCTGCTGATCCGCCGCGGCCTGGCCGCACTCGCGCGCGCCGAGGCCGTCGGGCAGCCGGTCGGCGTCTACACGGTCCAGGCCGCGATCGCCGCCTGTCACGCGCGAGCCCGCCGCGCGTCGGACACGGACTGGCGCCGGATCGCCTCCCTCTACGACGTGCTGTCGGCCGCCGCTGACAACCCGGCCGTGGAGGTCAACCGGGCCGTCGCGCACGGCCGCGCCTTCGGCTCGGACGCCGGGCTGGCGGTGCTGGACGCGGTCGCCGACGAGGCCGGGTCGGCGTACCTCGGCCACCAGTGGCACGCCGTCCGCGGCGACCTCCTCCTGCGCGCCGGCCGCTCCCCCGAGGCCGCCGCCGAGTTCCGTACCGCCGCCTCCCTCACCCGCAACGAATCCGAGCGCTCCTTGCTGCTGCGGCGGGCGGATTCGGGATAGTCCAGTACGAAAATCACCATCGAACCGGGACTTGATGGTGCTTTTCGTTGCGGACTATCCCGGCGGGGCGTGGTGGGAGCGGGCCGTGGGGCGGAGGTTGAGGGTCTGGGTGCGTACCCCGCGGCGGTCGAGCTCGGCCCGGGTGCGCGCCCGGACGGGATCGTGGTCGAGGGCGGCGAGCGAGGCGGCGTACGACGCGTGGTCGTCGAAGGTGGCCGACCAGACGAAGGCGTGCTCGCGACGGACGGGCAGGGCGGGGAAGGTGTTCTCGGCGGGCTCGGTACGCCAGGTGGCGACGTTCGTGCGCAGCGATTTCGTCAGGCCCGGCTGGAGGTCGCGGGTCAGCCACTCGCAGGTGCCCTGGCCCGCGTCGTGCAGCAGCACCGACACGACGACCCACTCGTCGGCGGCCGCAGCTCCGACGGGAGCCCGCGGCCCGGGCTCGAGCAACGGGTAGGGCGGGTCGGTCGGGCGGAGGAGGAGCACGTCGTCGCTGTCGACCATCGTCGCGTTGGCCGCGGCTCCGTGCTCCTTCCACACGGGCCCGTAGTAGAACGCGTTGAGCGCCTCGCGGCGCGCCTGCATCGACGCGAACCCGCGCGTCCAGACGAACCGGTCCGGGTCGTCCCGGTCGTGGAACAGGCCGCCGATGTCGGTGCCGAGCTCCTCCTGGCTCTCCACGAACTCCGCCTCGAAGATCCGCACGAGCGTGTCGCGGGCGCCGGGCTTCAGCGTGTACTGACGAAGCTCCACCACCGGCGAATGTGTAATCGACATTGTTACACTCTAGACGTGTCCGCGAACTCCCGCCTCACCACCGCGATCCACGCCCTCTGCTGGCTCGAGCTGGCCGCCCGCCGCGGCGATGCCTCGCTGACCTCCGAGCGGGTCGCGGCCAGCCTCGCGAGCAACCCCGCACTGGTCCGCAAGGCCCTCGGCCCGTTGCGCGACGCGGGGCTGGTCACGTCCGGCCGCGGCCCCGGCGCCGGTTGGTCACTGGCCCGGCCCGCCGGGAAGATCCGGCTCGACGAGGTGTACGACGCGCTCGGTGACGACACGACGTTCGGCCTCCACCCGCACGAGCCCAACCAGGACTGCCCGGTCGGCTTCGGCATCCGGCCCGTCCTGGCCGACACGTACGCCGCCGCCGACGCCGCCGTCCGCCGTACTCTCGGCCGCCAGACCGTCGCCGACGTCCTCGACACCCTCCTCGCCGAGCATCCGCTGCCTGGCTAGAGCGTCACGGGGAGCCGGGTGTCGATGCCGAGACCCCAGTCGGGGTGGCCGCCGCGGGCGTGGACCTCGGCGGTGTCGACGTCGAGGCGGTACAGGCGGAGGGCGGCGTCGCCGGTCAGCTCGTCGGCGGAGAACTCCCGGGCCGGCGGCCGGACCTGGAGGAACGCGACCGGAGCCTCGGCAGGTACGTCGGCCTCGGGCACCTCGACGGCCCGCCCGGTCAGGTAGACGGCGCGGTTCTGTGGTGGCGGCGTCGATGAGTCGAAGATGACGGCGTTCACCCGCGGGTCGTCGGCGATGTTGTGCGAGTGCTGGGCGTCCGGCGAGGAGACCCAGTAGAAGGCGCGGTGCTCGTGGTGGTTGAAGTACACCGGAGAGATGCGTGGGTGACCGTCCGGGTGGGCGGTGCCGAGCACCATGTACCGGTTCGTCGCGACCACGTCGCGGGCCATGGCGGTCAGCTCGGCGGCGTACTGGCGTGCGACGCCTTCCTTGTCGGTCATGATGCATCCGACCACGAGCGGCAGCGGGATTCATCGGATGCTGTGTCGGGACTCATCGCTAGCGTCGGAGCATGGCCCGATTCCTCGAGCTCTGCCTCGACACCGCCAACCCCGCCAGTGACATCGCGACGTTCTGGGCGGCCGTCTCCGGCGGGCGCGTGCAGCCCGCGTCGAGCGGTCCGGCGAACGTCGTCGGCCGCGGCGACCACGAGGGCATCTCGATCTGTCCCGTGCCCGAGCCCAAGACCGTGAAGAACCGCGTCCACCTCGACATCTACACCCGGTCGATCGACGACCTCACCGCCCTCGGTGCGGTCGTCGACCTGCCGGCGGAGGAGAGCGGCTTCGGCTGGACGACGATGCGCGACCCGGAGGGCAACGAGTTCTGCGCGTTCCTCCGCGACGAGCTGCCGGAGTTCCGGGTCCACGGGATCGGCATCGACTGCGCGGACCCGGAGCCGGTCGCCCGATGGTGGGCCGAGCGCCTGGGGGCCGAGCTCGACGACAACGCCGAGCACGGCGGCGGCTGGTGGACGCTGCTGCACGCCACGCCCGACCCGGTGCTGACCATGGACTTCGCGCCCGTCCCCGAGCCCAAGACCGTGAAGAACCGCATGCACTGGGACGTCGTCGGCACGGTCGAGGAGTTCCTCGACGCGGGCGCCACCCACCTCTGGGACCAGCCCCGCTGGACGGTGCTGGCCGATCCCGAGGGCAACGAGTTCTGCGTGTTCCCCGAAGGGTGACGGCAGCGGCGACGACCCGACGTACGGTGCCCACATGAGCCCCGATCGACCCGACGACCGCCCCGCACCCGAACACCGGCGACCCGACGGGGTCGACGACACGACCGTCGAAGCACTCGGCAAGCTGTCCGAGGCGCTCGAGGTGGTCGAGAACGCGCGCGGCTACCTCTACGCCTTCCACCGGCTCACCGGCACGGGCGACCTCGCCCTCGGCGATGCCGTCGACCTGCTGCGCGAGGCCGGCCACGACTCGCTCGCCGGCGAGATCGAGTCACGACTCCTCGGGCGCAACGTGATCGAGGGGCGATGGACGTTCCAGGTCGTCGAGGAGTACGACGACGGGTACTACCGGCTGTTCAAGGAGCTGGAGGCGAAGGCCAGGGACAGCCTGGTCCTCGGCAAGCGACACCTGTACGAAGCCGAGATGAAGGAGGCCCGCCGTACCAAGGGCGATCCCGACCACCGGGCGACGCCGTAGGAGTTCGCTGGTCGAGGGAACACGGTCGGTGGTCGAGCCCGCGAGCGCCAGCGAGCGGTGTCGAGACCCTCAGCGGACTCGTTCGGTGGTCGAGCCCGACAGCGGACTCGTTTCGGTGGTCGAGCCCGCGAGCGCCAGCGAGCGGTGTCGAGACCCTCAGCGTTCCAGGAACTTCAGCAGCGCCTCGTTGAACTCGCGCGCGTGGCTGCCGTTGATGCCGTGCGGGCCGCCCTCGATGACGACCAGCTCACTGCCCTCGATCGCGGCGTGAGTGCGCCGCCCGGAGCCGTCGAGCGGGACGATCAGGTCGCCGTCACCGTGGATCACCAGCGTCGGCACGGTCACCTGCGCGAGGTCGTCACGGAAGTCGGTGGCCCAGGCGTCCATGCACGCCAGCGCGGCCTCCTGGTCCGACTGCTTGGCGATGGCAAGAGCCTCCTGCCGCTTCTCCTCGGCGACCTTCAGATCGCCGTTCGCGGTGAAGAAGTTCGTGGTGAACTCGTCGAAGAACCCGTCCCGGTCGTTCTCGAGGCCCTTGCGCATCTCACCGGCGCTCTCCTCGTCGAGAGGGCCGTCGGGGTTGCTGTCGGTCTTGAGCAGGGCCGGCGGAATCGCCGCCGCGAAGACGACGCTGTGCAGCTTGTCCTGGCCGTGCCGCGAGACGTACCTCGCCACCTCACCGCCGCCCATCGAGAACCCGACCAGCGTCACGTCGGACAGGTCCAGGTCGTTGATCACGTTCGCCAGGTCGTCGGTCAGGGCGTCGTAGTCGTAGGCGTCGCCAGGGTCGGACTTGCCGAACCCACGCCGGTCGTAGGCCACGACGCGGTACCCCGCCTCGGTCAGCGCCTCGGTCTGGGCCGACCACGACACGTGGCTCAGCGGCCAGCCGTGGATGAGCACGACCGGGCGACCGTCGCCGCCGTTGTCGAAGACGCTGAGGTTGTGGGTCTGCTGGGTCGAGCCGTCGGTCGCATCGGTCATGCCATCGACGCTACGAGCGCGCGACCGCGCGCAGTACGCCCGTGCGGGTGGGTCAGCCGGCGCGGGCACCCGAGCGGGCTGCGGCCTGGACGAGGAGCGCGACCGTCTTCTCCCCGGCCCAGGGGCGCATCCGTCCGATCGTCCGGTCGGCCACCGCGGCCATCCTCGGGATGGTCCGCTCGGTGGCGGCCAACGACGCCACCGCCACCATCGCGTTCCACACCGTCAGCTCGGGGTCGGGCTCGCCCAGGACGTCGGCGCCGTGCTTCTGCAGGAACCGGCGGCGCGCGGCACCGGTGCTGAAGGCGCGGGAGGCCTTCTCGACCGTCGTGGTCACGGGACCGCGGTGCAGGGTGCTGAAGTCCTCAGGGATGACGATGGGTACACCGAGCAGGTGCAGACGATAGCCCCAGTCGATGTCTTCCCAGCCGTACTCGCGGAACGACTCGTCGTACCTGCCGACGCGGTCGTGGTCATCGCGGGTCGTGGACACGTTGCCGGACCACCAGCGCCAGGTGCGTTCCGGTGGTGTCTGGAACGCCATCTCGCGGATCTTCCTGTCGGCATGGACGCCGTAGACCCGGGCGTACGGCGTGTCCGGGAAGACGTCGCGGCACATGCCGACCACCCCGCACCGGGAGGACTGGTGCAGCCGCCAGTGGTGCTCGGCGAAGTCCTCCTCCAGGTCCAGGTCGTCGTCGGCCCTGACGAGCACGTCTCCCCGGGCGGCCTCGAAGCCCGCATTCAGGGCGGCCGCCCGCCCCCGGTTCTCGGGAAACGCGATGACGCGGACAGGGAGGTCGCCCGCCGCCTGCTCAGCCACCGTGCGCGACCCGTCCACGTCGCCGTCGATGACCACGACCATCTCGATGTCGCCGGTGCGTCCGAGTGACTGGCGGCCGAACGACTCGATGATCGTCGGGAGACGATGGGCGCCGCGGTGGCTGGGCACCACGATGGACACCTCGACCATGGACACCCCCGTGTCGTCGAGCCAGGTACCCGGTCAGGTCGGGTACGCCGCCTCACCCTAGTCCGGTCCGGTCACCGCCGGACACGAACGCACCTACATCGTGGAACGGGCGGGCGGGGCCCGCTAGACCGGCTCCGCGTGGCGGAGGACGACCTCGAGCGGGTCGTCGTAGTCCATCAGGACGTCGACGATCGAGTCACCGGTGGTCGCCCGGTGGGTCGACCAGGTGAGCGTGATCCCGGCTCTAGCGAAGCGCTCCTCGGCGTCGTCACCCAGGTACGACGCCGCGCCGGGGCCGGTGAGGTACTCCGTCCCGCCCACCGCCCTGACCTGCTCGATCAGCCGGTCGACGGACCGCCCCTGAGGCGGCGGGGTGGTCACCAGCTCGGTCTCGATGCCGAGGATGTCGCGGACCAGCCGGATCATCGAGAGGTTCACCTCGTCGAGGAACCGGCCCTCGCACGACTCGATCCCGGCCACCAGCTCGGCGCCACGGGGCGTCCAGTGCCGCGCGCCGGTGTACCGGCCGCGGATCACGTCGACCAGGTGCGCCTGCCAGCCGGCGGCCACCTCGACCTGGTTGATCGGTACGAGCGACGGCTTGCCGACCAAGCGGTGCGAGCACCAGCTGCCACGCATCGTGACCCGTCGCTGGTAGCCGTGCTTCTGGAACTGGTCGTGGACCGCGACCACGAACCGCTCGCTGCTGGCCATCTTGAACCAGAAACCGGAGTACGGCAGCAGGTCGGGCTGGTGGATGGTGACCCTCACGGGCGGACCTGTCTGACCAGGGCGTACTGCTCGGCGTAGTCGACGAGCCGCACGTGCCCGAGCGCGGCAAGGTTCTGCTTGATGGAGGTCATCGGATGCGGGCCCTGCGGGTGCTCGGTCTCGTAGGCCTCGCACGCGGCGGCCTTCAGGTCGGCCTGCTCCTCGGTCAGCGACTCGAAGACGTTCCACCGCAGGTCACTGGGGTAGAGGTTGAGGTCGTAGACCGCGATGTCGTAGACGTACACGCTCCGCGGCACCCAGTGGTCCGGGGACATGGAGATCCGGCACGCGCGCATGCCGGCCTCGTAGACCGCGATGTGGTCCTGGTGCAGCGACGGGAACGGGAGGTAGATCTCGTCGGGACGCAGCCGCGCGAGCACCGCGTCCAGCTCGGCGACGAGCGAGGTCATCCGCGCCGTCACCTCGCCGTCCGGGTAGCCGAGCGTGATGCTCTCCCCGAGCCCCAGCAGCCCGATGGCGCGGGCGTGCTCGGCGGCGCGCTGCTCGCCGCTGTCGGTGACCACCAGCACCTGGCACTCCTCGGGGTGCTTGGCCAGCAACCCGCCGCACCCCAGGGACTCGTCGTCCATGTGCGGCGCCACGATCAGTCGGCGCATCCGGACTCCCCCCGTCGAGACGACCGTTTCGAGACGATCCCGTCGAGGGTAGTAGGGGCCGAGCCCGCACGGCTGGAAATCACTAGCCTGCGCGGGTGAGTCCGCTCGTGCTGCCCGAGGTCGCGACCGGGCCGGAGGCCCTGCTCCGGATGGGCGAGATCGTCGAGCAGGACGGCCGGTTCACCGGCTCGATGGCGGTCGGCCCGTGGCTCTCGATCGACGGACGTACGCCGGCCGGATCGGTCGCCGTACTGGTCGACGACCTGCTCGGGTACGCGATCGTGGCCGACCTCCCATCAGGCCGCTGGTCGGTCAGCGCGGAGATCACCCTCGACCTGCTCCGGCCGCTGCCGCAGTCGGGCCGGGTGCTCGCGGACGGGCGGCTCGTCCAGTCCGACGCCCTCGGTGGCTTCGCCACCGGCTCGGTGACCGCCGAGGACGGCACGCTGCTGGCGGTCTGCACCCAGCGCGGCCGGTTCGTCCGGGCACCCGAGGACCTTGTCGAGGAAGGCGCCTGGGGCGGGCCGCCCGCGCCGGGCGACCTCGAACGCCTGCTCGCGACGCGGGCCGACGAGCCGATGCCGACCACCGACGTGCTCGCGAACGAGGGCGACAGCCTCCACGGCGGCATCTCGATGTTCGCCTCGGACCTGGTCGCGGCCGCCGCGGCCCCCGGGCTGGTGACCGCGTCGATCCACACCACCTACACCCGCGCGATCCCGATCGGTGCGGCGGTGACCTGGCGGGCCGACGTACGTCACCCCGGTCGCTCCCTCACCGTCGTCGACGTCGACGGCCTCGTGGACGGCCGGATCTGCACGAGCAGCCGGGTGGTGCTCCACCCGCCACCGTGACCACCGATTCGTCAGCGGTCCACCGGGTCCTCGCCGCGGGCGGATCCCTGACGAATCGGTGTCTCAGCGGCCGCCGCGGAGCTCGCGCCGGGTCGGGCCCTCGCCCTCCAGGGCCGGTACGCCGGCACGAAGTCCGGCCAGCACCACCTCGAGATGGCGGTGGGCGAGCCGGTTGTCGAGGTCGCGGTCCATGCCGCCGGGCAGCGGCCGGGAGAGCCGGACCAGCAGGGTGCCGACGTCGCCGAAGCTGACCTCCTTGCCCAGCGTGCCGTCGTCGTGGGCCGCTTGCACCAGCCTCTCGACGGCACGCGCGGAGGCTTCGCGAGGCTCGCGCAGCTCGGCGTCGTCGACGTGGTCCAGCGCCAGCGGCATGATCGCGGCGACGCGTGCGTCGAGCATCTGCCGCAGGTACGTCGCCAACCGCTCCAGGCCGTCGTACTCGGCGTCCTCGTCCGCCAGTGCGGCCTCGGCCACCGCCGCCGAGTGCTGGAGCGCGTCGAGCAGCACGGCCCGGACCAGGCCGTCGCGATCGCCGAACCGGCGGTAGAGGGTGCCGATGCCGACGCCGGCCCGCTTGGCGACCTCGTCGAGTGGGGCGTCGAGCCCGCGGGTGAGGAAGAGGTCCCGGGCGGCGACCAGGACCTGTTCGTGGTTGCGACGGGCGTCGGCGCGCATGGCGGCAGTGTAGCCGCCTAAACGGAATAAATCCCTCCACTTGTCTTGACATGCGGCGCCGGCCGTCGTACGTTCAAACGGAGACTGATCCTCCGGTTATGAAGGAGCCGACATGAGCACCACCACTCAGACGCAGACGCGGACCGCCCGCGACACCCGCTGGCTCGCCCTGGTCGTCATCGCCGTCGCCCAGCTGATGGTCGCCCTCGACGCGACCATCGTGAACATCTCGCTGCCCACCGCCCAGGCGGCGCTCGGCTTCGACGACGCCGACCGCACCTGGGTGGTCACGGCCTACACCTGCACGTTCGCCGGCCTGCTGCTGCTCGGCGGGCGGGTCGCCGACCGGTACGGCCGGCGCCGTGCGTTCCTGGGCGGCCTGCTCGGCTTCGCCACCGCATCCACGATCGCCGGCCTCGCGCCGACGTTCGAGGTGCTCGTCGCGGGCCGCGCGCTGCAGGGAGCCTTCGCCGCCGTGCTCGCGCCGACCGCGCTGTCGTTGGTCGCCACCACCTTCGAAGGTCGGGAGCGCGCCAAGGCCTTCGGCGTGTACGGCGCCGTGGCCTCCAGCGGTGCGGCCGTCGGGCTGCTGCTGGGCGGCGTGCTGACCGAGTACGCCGGGTGGCGCTGGTGCCTGTTCGTCAACGTCCTCATCGCCGGGGCCGCCGCGCTCGCCGGGCGGGCCTTCCTGCCCGCCGACGGCGGCCACCCCGACGCCCGCATCGACGCCATCTCCGGCGGGCTGGTCACCTCGGGCCTGGCCGCGATCGTGCTCGGCTGCTCGCAGGCCGCCGCGCACGGCTGGTCCTCGCTGAACGTGCTGGCCCCGCTGGCCGTCGGCGCCGCACTGGTGACCGCGTTCGTGCTGCGGCAGCGCCGTACGACCGCGCCGATGCTGCCCCTGTGGGTGCTGCGGGACCGCTCCCGCGCCGGCGCGTACCTCGCCGTCGCCATCTCCGTCGTCGGCATGTTCGGGATGTTCCTGATGCTGACCTACCACTTCCAGGTCGTGCTGGGCTGGTCCCCGGTGCGCGCCGGGCTGGCGTTCCTCCCGCTGTCGGTGACCGTCTCGGCGAGCGCGTTCGCCCTGGGCAGCCGGCTGATTCCCGTGGTTGCGCCGAGGTACCTGATCGCCGGCGGCATCGTGCCCGCCGCCGCGGGGCTGACGCTGCTGACCACCCTGACGCCCGGCAGCTCCTACCTCGCCGTGATCCTGCCGGCCGAGGTGCTGCTCGGCATCGGCAGCGGGCTGATCTTCACTCCCGCGATCAGCGTCGCCACCAGCGGCGTCGAGCCGAGGTACGCCGGGGTCGCGGCCGCCACGGCCAACACCGCGATGCAGGTCGGCAGCTCCGTCGGTACCGCCGTGCTGAACAGCGTCGCGGTCGCCGCCACGTCGTCGTACGCCGTCGCGCACGTCGCCGCCGGCCCGCGCACCGCCCTGGTCCACGGCTACGCGACCGCTACCGGGTGGTCCGCCGCCGCCCTGGCCGCCGCCGCCGTTCTGGTGCTGGTCCTGGTGCGGACGCCGAAGCCGGACTGATCGCCGCCACCCCGATTCGTCAGCGATCCTGCGGGTGCTCCCCGCGGGGCCATCGCTGACGAATCGGTGGTGGGGCCACAATGACGCCATGGCAGGGGTGCCCGACGGCGTGGCCGCCGTGGTCGCGGACATGCAGACGCGCCTCGACGCGCTGCCACCGGAGTCCGGGCTGCGGGAGTTCCTGGCGACGTACCAGCGCACCACCACCGCCGTCGGCAAGGCGATCCTCGACGGTGTATTCGAGGACGGGGACTGGGTCGAGGAGTGGGACGTGGCGTTCGCGCGGCTCTACCTCGACGCGTTCGACGCCCACGTTGAGCACGACGCAACCGCGCCGCGACCGTGGCGGATCGCCTTCGAGGCACCGGCCGACCTCCAGGCCCTGCGCAAGGTACTGCTGGGCATCAACGCCCACGTCAACTACGACCTGCCGCAGGCGCTGCTCGCCGTGATCTCCGACGAGGACTTCGCGGACCCGGTCGTGCTCACCCGGCGCCAGCGCGACCACGAGGCCATCGACGGGGTGCTCGCCTCACGCGTGGCGGCCGAGGACGACGAGCTCACGGCCTCCGGCGGGAAGTCCCTGCTCGACCGCGTCCTCCAGCCGCTCAACCGGGTCTCCTCGAAACGGTTCCTGCGCGAGGCGCGCCAGAAGGTCTGGCACAACACCCGCGAGCTCCAGGCCGCGCGGCTCATCGGCCCCGAGGCGTACGCCGTCCGGCTCGGCGAGCTCGAGGTACTCAGCGCCGCCCGGGTCGCCGACCTCCTCGCCCCCGGCCAGGTGCTCCTCCGCCTCGCCGTCGCCGGCTTCGGTGTCGTCCTCCCTCCGCCTGCCTGAAGCGCCGCGTCGCGATAGTCCCCTACGAAAATCATCATCGATCGTGGATTGATGATGATTTTCGTGGGGACTATCCCGATTCAGGCGACGGGGGCGCGACCGAGGGTGACGGTGGCGGAGTGGGGGGTGCTGGAGGGGTCGGTCCAGGTGACGCGTACCTGGTCGCCGACGTCGTGGGCCGCGACGGCACGACGCAGCTGGGCGTACGTCGAGACGGTGGCGCCGCCGAGGGAGGTGAGGGTGTCGCCTGCGCTCAGGCCGGCGTCGGCGGCGGCCGAGCCGGGGACGACGCCGGCCAGGGTCAGCCCGGAGGTCAGGGAGACGCCGAGGAACGCGGCGTACCCGATCTCCACCGACCCGCTCTCGTCCCCGGCCACGACCTGGTCGGCGATCCGGAGCACCCGCCGGATCGGGATGACGTACCCGGTGATGTCGGAAGACCCGCTCGAGGCGGCGACATTCATGCCCACCACCGAGCCCGATGACGACAGCAGCGCACCACCCGAGTCGCCGGGAATGATGTCGGCGTCCACCTCGATCAGGTTGCGCAGCCGACTCGCCTCGCCGGTCGACGCGTCCGACACCGTGATCGGGTGGTGAAGGTCGGTCACCGTCCCGGCGGCCGCGGTCAGCACACCCCCGTCCCCACCGGCGTCGCCCACGGCCGTCACGTCATCTCCGACGGCCACGCCAGAGGTGTCCGTGGACACCGTCTCAAGCCCCGACGCACCGTCGAGCCGCAGCACCGCGACATCGCGCTCGGCGTCGTACCCGAGCACCTCGGCGTCATAGGTCTGCCCGGTCGACACCACGGTCACCGAGATCGACGTCGCGCCCTCGACGACGTGGTGGTTGGTCACCACCAGCCCGTCGCTGCCGATCACCATGCCCGTACCCGCCGCCTCACCCGCCCCGAACCCCACCTCGCTCGTGATCGTCACCAGCCCGGCGGACTGCGAGTCGGTGGCGACGCTGGTGTCGAGCGACGAGGCGGTCGCGTACGGCGAGACGTAGCCGTACGGCAGGCCGGCGTACGGCGGCCAGCCGCGGTCGACGAGCACGGTCGCGGCGGCGGCAGGGCCGACGGCCGCGAGCGAGAGAGGCAGGACGAGCGCGGTGGCGGCGAGAGTGGCGGCGGGGCGGCGGAGGCGGGATCGGATCGTCATGACCCCACGCTGGGACCCGTGGTTGTGAGCCCCCTGTGAGCCAGGTCAGGACGCGATCAGAGGCTGAGTCGCTTCTTGGGCACGCGCCTCGTCCTCGGGAGCCCAGCGGTACATCATGTAGTGCGCCACCGCGCGGGCCTCCTCCATGCCGTACATCCGCCCGATCATGTGCAGCGCCAGGTCGATGCCGGCCGAGACGCCTGCTCCGGTCACGATGTGGCCGTTGTCGCAGACCCGTACGTCGCGTCGTACGACCGCGGTCGGCGCAGCCTCCTGGAGCCGGTCGTACCCGCTGAAGTGCGTGGTCGCCTCCAGCCCGTCGAGGAGCCCGAGCTCGGCGAGCACGTAAGCCCCGGTGCAGACCGAGACGAGGTGCTCGACCTGCGGCTCCTGCTCCTTGATCCAGGCCATCAGCCGGGCGTTCTCCAGGATCACCTTGGTGCTGCCGCCCGGGATCAGCAGCATCGAGAGCGGCGGGCAGTCGTCGATGGTGTGGTTGGGCTGGATGAGCATGCCGGTGTTCGCCCGCACCGGGCGCGCCTCGTCGGCCACGGTGAACACGTTGAAGTGGGCCTTGCCGTCGTCGCCGGTCACGCCGAACGCCTCGAAGGGCCCGCAGAAGTCGAGCACCTCCACGTCGTCGTGGACCACGATCGCGAGGTTCTTGGGGGACGTATCCGGAGACATGGCTCGGACGCTACGCGCGGGTGCCGGTCGGCGCACCCGACATTCCCTGCTCGGGGACAGGTCAGCCGGGATAGAGGTTCTGCAGGCGCAGCTGACCCCGCGCGACGAGGCGGTCGTCGCCGTCGGCGTACGTCTCGATGAGCCAGACCTGCTGCGACCTGCCCTGGTGCAGGGGCATGGCGGTCGAGGTCATCGGGCCCTCGCTGACCGCGCGGAAGAAGTCGGTGTTGTTGTTGACGCCGACGACCTTGCCGTCGGGGTCGCGACCGGTGATCCACATCATCGCGCCGAGGCTGCCGAGCGTCTCCACGACGCTGCAGTGCACGCCGCCGTGCACGATGCCGTACGGCTGGTGCATCTTCGGCTGGGCCGTCCACGTCGCCACCACCCGGTCGCCGGACAGCTCGGCGAACTCGATGCCGAGGTACTCGACGAAGCTCCCCATCTCCGGACTGGCATCCACGCCGCCAGTCTGCCCGAGCCTGATCCGTCCTCAGACCCCGGTGCTGCCGTCGAGCGACTCCCGGATCAGGTCCGCGTGCCCGTTGTGCCGCGCGTACTCCTCGATGAGACGCATCAGCACGTGCCGCAGGTTGAACCGGCCGCCGCCCGGCCGGCTGGACTCGACGACGGAGAGATGGTCGAGGCCGCCATCGGCGAGGGCCGCGGCGATGCGGTCGTCGGCGGTCCGCACCGCTTCGTCGTACGCCGCCCGCAGCCGCGCCGCCGTCTCACCGCGGGCCGACTCCCAGTCCCAGTCCGGGTGGACGTCCCAGTCGACCGACGCCCACGGCTCCTCGGGCGGACCGCCGAGCAGGATCTCGTTGAGCCACACGCTCTCCACCCGCGCCAGGTGCCGCAGCATCCCGCCGAGGGTCATCGAGGTCGGAGCGAGATGCGTGGACAGCTGCGCTTGGGTGAGGCCGGCCGTCTTCAGGCGCAGGGTGTCGCGGTGGAAGCCGAGGAACGCGAGCAGGGTGCCGGCCTCGTCGGTCGACACCGGGGGGAGCGGCCGCTCCACGGCCGTGGTCAGCGTCGTCATCGCCCCAGCGCACCACCAGGACCGGCGTCGGCCAACCATTCAGGCACGACTGAAACCTCGCCGCGCGACCCGGGTGCCGCGAGGATGGCGGGGTGATCGAGCTCGAGCTGAGCCCGGAGGCGCTGGGCAACGCCCGGTTCGCCTTCTCCCCGCTGGCGGAGGTCGGCACCAGCGTGCGGCTGCTCGGGGCACCGCGGCCGCATCACCTGCACACCCCGTGGGTGCGTGGCGTGCGCGATCGCCTGGCGGGCGTCGACCTGGGGCTTCTCCAGGCGATCGCGCCGCCCGGCATGTGGGCGCCGGACTTCCTGTTCCCCCGGCCCGCCGCCGCCCACGCCAACCTGGAGGCCCAGCTCACCGACCTGCTCACGTTGTCACCCGAGCGGCTGCGCGCCGACCTCGACGCGGTGTGGAGCGAGCGCGCCATGCCGCGCCGCGCGAGGGAGCTGTACGACGACCCGGTGCGCGCGCCCGCGTTGATCGCCGAGGCGGTCTGGGACTATTGGGACGCCGCGATCGCGCCGTACTGGCCGCGCATGTGCGGCGTCCTCGAGGACGACGTGTCCTTCCGGGCGTCGCGCTCGGTCAACGGCGGGCTCTACGACCTGCTGGCCGGTCTGCACGAGGACGTCAGCCTCGACGGCAACCGGATGCTCATCGACCTGCCGAAGCATGACGACGCGAAACATGCCGGCGTCTCCCTGGTGCTGGTGCCCTCGGTGTTCGTGTGGCCGCGGCTGGTGATGTCCCATCACCGACCGCAGGAGTTCGAGATCACCTACGCGGCGCGGGGCGTCGGTCGGCTGTGGGAGAGCGTCGACGTGCCGGAGCCGGCCGGCGACCGGCTGGCCGCGTTGCTCGGTCGTGGCAGGGCACGGATCCTCTCGTCGCTCTCGGTGCCGATGTCGACCACGCAGCTGGCCCGGGCCCTCGGCCAGAGCCCCGGCGCCGTCAGCATGCACCTCTCGGTGCTGCGCGAGGCGGGGATGGTGGAGAGCAGGAGAGCGGGCCGCAGCGTGATGTACCGCCAGACGCCGCTGGGGCTCTCCGTGGTCGCGGTGAGCACGTCGCCCGACGCCGCCCGCGGTGGACGCCTCGGCCCGGAATGAATCGTTGCCCCGACGGCCGTGTCGCGCTTGAGTGGGAACGCCACACGATCTAGGGCTGATCGAACGGCAACCAGGGCCGGCGGCCACCGGGAGCACTTCAGTCGCACTCTCGGTGACCGCCGGCCCACCTGCCTGCTGTCGGCTGCCGACCTCCCTCGTGGGCCACGTAAATCAGCGACAGGGTCGGGAGGCCCCCGAGACCTTCGAAAGCCCAACGTGCACAGGCGATTCAGGCAGCTCGAGGACGGTCAGCCGGGGGCCGCGGAGAGCCACTCGTGGATCGCGGACACCACCGCGGCGCCCTCGCCGCTGGCGGTGGCGACGCGCTTGAGGGAACCGTGCCGGATGTCGCCGACGGCGAACACCCCGGGGACCGGGGTGGCGTACGTGGAGGGAGGTGCGCCGTCGGCCCAGTGCTCGCGGGGCAGGTCGGGGCCGGTCAGCACGTACCCGCCCTCGTCGAGCAGCACCTCCGGCGGCAGCCAGCTGCACCGTGGCTGGGCGCCGAGGAGGAGGAACAGCCCGTCGCAGTCGAGCCGGCTCTCGTCGTGGGTCCCGGTGTCGCGGGTGACCACCCACTCGAGGCGGCCGGCGCCGCCCCCGTCGACGACCTCGCAGCCGGGCCGGACCGTGATCCGGTGGTTCGCCTCGATCTCGCGGATCAGGTACGCCGACATGGTCTCCTCGAGGCCCGGACGTCGTACGGCGATGGTCACGCGGGCGGCGAACCTGGCCAGGTGGAGGGCCGCCTGGCCGGCCGAGTTGCCGCCGCCGACCACCACGGCGTGCCCACCCTCGGTCTCCCTGGCCATGCTGAGGGCGCTCCCGTAGAACACCCCGCGGCCGATCAGGTCGTCGATGCCGGTCACGGGCAGCCGGCGGTAGGTGACGCCCGTCGCCACGACGACCGCGCGGGCCCGGATGTCGCCTCCGTCGGTCCGCAGCAGGTGGGCGGCACCGTCCGTCCCCGCCACCAGGTCGCTCACCACCACGCCGGTGTGGAACCGCGTCCCGAAGCGCATCGCCTGCATCCGCGCCCGCTCGGCCAGGCGCATCCCCGAGACCCCACGAGGGAACCCGAGGTAGTTGCGGATCATGGAGGACGTCCCCGCCTGCCCGCCGACCGCCTCGGCGTCCACGGCGATCGTGCGCAGGCCCTCCGAGGCGGCGTACACCGAGGCGGCGAGCCCGGCCGGGCCGGTCCCGACGATGGCCACGTCGTGGATCACGCTGAGGGCCGGGTCGTTCTCCAGCTGACCCGGGCGCCCGTACACCGTGACGGCCACGTCGCGCACCTCGGCCGGCACGAGCGTCACGCCCTGGCGCGTCCGCACCACCGGCCAGCCGGCCGGGCCGTCGTACGCCGCCAGCACCTCGCGGCCGACGCTGGAGTCCGGGTCGTAGGTGCCGTACGGGATGCCCATCCGGTCGAAGAAGTCCCTGACCCGGGCGGTCAGCTCGTCCAGCTGCGGCGTGACGATGCGGACCACCTCGGCCTCCGGTGCCGCCGTCGTGGAGCCCCAGTCCGACAGAAGCTCGGTGACGGAGGTGTGGAACTCCTCGTCTCGCACGCCCACGCGGCATCAGGTTCCAGGCGTCGAACACGCCCCTGGCAAGCCCCCGTCGGACGTGCTCCGACTCGTCCATGTAGCCGAGCACGTGCGCCGCGACCATCCGGCGCGCCGTCGGCACCACCGCCCGCCACCGGTCGAAGGCAACCAGCACGTCGGCATCGGGCAGCGTCGACTCGGTGACGAAGAGGGCCACCTGGCCGCCCGCGTCGTGGATCTCCCCGGCAAGCCGTTCGGCCTCGGCGGCCGTCGTCGCGGTGCGGATGTCGTAGTCGCGGGCGTAGCGGCCGAACTCGTCGGCGAGGAAGTCGGCCCGCAGCTCCGAGACCAGGATGAGGGCCGGCCTCCGGGCATCCGTCACCCGGCCCACGGTAGTGGGGACGCTGCCGGTGCCGGTGGGGCTGCTCAGTCTGCCGAGCGCGCGTGACCACGCTGACCCGGCTGGGCTCCGTCGACCACGAGGCCGAAGGCGAACAGCCCAAGGAGCGGGAACACGGCGAGCTGGTGCCGCCAGTGCTCCATCCCGGCTTCCCCCCAGGACACGACGAACACCACGACGGACCACAGGAGGACGAGCGCCAGCAGCCATCGTTCGCCACGGGCGACGACCAGTGCCCACAACAGCGCCAGCCCGACGGATCCGAGCATCACGACGTTCACCGTCCTGATGACGGTCGGCCATCGTTCCCCCGACCACTCGCGGAACTGCCGGGTGCGCTCGCCGCCGAACATGTAGTGCGCGAACCCGTCGTCGATCCAGTAGCGAGGTGCCAGCATCTCGGCCATCGTCGGACGGAAGTTCTCGGTCAGCTCGGTCCTCCAGGACAGCCCGCCCTGCTCGAGCCAGCGGTCGAGTCCGGGACAGTCGTCGATCGCGCGGAGCCGGCGCACGTTGTCGTAGACGTCCGTGCTCCGGACGATCCGTGCGGCCTCGTCGCACGGCGGCATGCCGTCGTCGCGGGCAAGGTGGAGGTAGCCGGGCACGTGACCCCGCCCGGCCAGCCGGTCGGTGGCCTGGATCGTCGTCATCGACTCGGGCTGCGGCAGGTAGCTGTACGGCATGGCCGCCACCTGCTCGAGCGCCACGAGCTGCCAGACGACGAACGCACCGAGGACGCCGGCCAACACGATGGCGCGGCGAGGAGCCGTGCGGCCCTCACGAGCGGGACGGGGCCAGAACGCCACGAGCAGCAGGACCGGGACCAGCAGCACGCCGACGTACGGCCTGGTCAGGACCGCGATGGCCATGCCGACGGCCGTCATCCCCCAGGCTCCGGCCCTATCGCGACGGACGGCCGCCAGACCCACCACCGCGACGGCCGTGGCGCCGAGCTCCACGGCTTCTGTCATCACCCAGTCGTCCCAGACCACGAACCACGGGCTCAGCGACCACGCGAGCAGCAGCCCGAAGCACACCCAGGAGCGTCCGGCCCGCTCCTGGCCGGCGGCGCCGTACGTGGCGGCGGCGCCCCACAGCGCGGCCGCCAGAGCGGTCTGCAGCACGACGGCGACATCGACCGGGGCGGCGTACAGCGACTGGAGGACGACGCCGGGGCCGAAGCCGTGCCAGACCTCGAACGTGGTCAGCTGGTCGCCCGCACGCCAGTAGCGCTCGCTGTCGGGCATGACCACGGGGCCGTACCACGCGACCGCCACGACCCGGGCGACGGCGACGAGCGCGGCGATCGACGCCTGGGCGACGGTACGTCGACGCCAGCGATCCATCTGCCACCCCCGGCCGGAGGGTACCGCGGTCAGCCCCGGCCGGCGGTGGGTTCGCCGGGTTGTTGCGCGTCGCTGAACCCTTCGCGATCAGCCAGATCGGGAGGAACACCAGTGCTCACGATTCTGGCGCGTGGTCCGCGTGCACATGCTGCCCCGGCAGGACCAGCCGGAAGTGGGCGCCGGGTCCCTCGCCGCGCACCAGCGTCAGGGTGCCTCCGTGCCGTTCCGCGATCGTGCGGGCGATGGACAGGCCGAGTCCGGTGCCGCGTCGGCTGCGCGCCGCGTCGCCGCGGTGGAAGCGCTCGAACACGGCTTCCTCCTCGCCAGGAGGTACCCCGGGGCCGTCGTCCACCACGTCCACGCTGACCGTCGGTCCGTCGGAGGAGGCCCGCAGCTCGATCCGGCCGCCCGCGTGCGCGACGGCGTTCTCGACGAGGTTGCGCACGAGCCGGCGCAGCTCGCCGGGGTCGCCGAGGACCGGAGCGGCCGAGACCCGCGAGGTGTCGACGTCGGGGCCGCCCAGGCGTCGTACTCGTGCCGCCTCCTCGAGGACGACGTCCTCCAGGTCGAGGGGTTGCCGGCTGCGTGGCCGCTCGTCGTCGGTGACCACGAACAGCAGGTCTCCGACCAGTGCATCCATCTCGTCGACGTGCCCCAGCAGCTCGGCGAGCACAGGCCCCGTGGCGGCCGCCCCGGGGTTCCCCATGGCCACCTCCAGCTGGGCTCGTTGCGCGGTGAGCGGACTCCGCAGGTCGTGCGAGACGTCGGCCACGAACCGCCGTTGACGGTCCTGTGCCTGCTCGAGGCGGCCGAGCATCCGGTTCATCGTGCGCGCCAGGCGGCCGACCTCGTCGGCCCTGCCGGAGGTACCCACCCGGCGGGACAGGTCCTCCTCGCTGATGGTGTCGACCTCGGCGCGGATGACGTCGAGTCGATGGAGTGCCCGGCCGACGAGCAGCCAGGACGCGGCGACGAGGAGCAGCCAGACGAGGGGTACGCCGACCCGCAGCCCCGCTCGCAGGCTTGCGGTCGCCTCGCGTACCGACTCCAGGCTGGTCCCGACGTACACACGGACGCGGCCGCCGTCGGCAGCCGGGCCGGTGGAGGTCCAGAGCCGGTACTGCTCCGTCTCGTCGTCGTCGGGGCCGACGACATCCGTGCCGTGGAGGCCTCCGGTGGTCGGCTCGTCGGTGAGCGGCGCGGCGCCGGCGGCGTTCGCGGACGCGGCGACGACCCGGCCGTCGTCGTCGACCACCTGCGCCACCGCGTCGTCGGTCACGTTCACGAGCACCTCGGGAAGGTCGCCGGACTCGGCCAGGGCCAGCAGGTCGGTAACGCGCGAGCGGGCGAGGTCGTCTGCCGACTCGGTGAGCCGGTGGCGGAGCACCACGTCGAGCGAGACCGCGCCGCCGACCAGCAGCGCCGCAGTGACGACGGCGACCAGGAGAGTGGTGCGGGCTCGCAGGCTCATCCGTCTCAGCCGCCCTGAGGGTCGAGCCGGTACCCCACCAGCCGCACGGTCTCCAGCGCGGCGCGGCCGAACGGCTCGTCGATGCGCTGCCGCAGCTGGCGCACGTACACCTCGACGATGTTGGGATCGCCCTCGAAGGAGAAGTCCCAGACGTGCTCGAGGATGGTGGCCTTGGGCAGCACCTCGCCGGCCCGTCGCATCAGGAACTCCAGCAGCGAGAACTGCCGTGGCGTCAGGATGATCGGCTGGTCTCCACGCCAGACGCGGTGCTCCGCCGGGTCGAGCCCGAGGTCGCCGACGGTGAGCACCGCCGGGCGTTCGGCGCCCCCGCGGCGCAGGAGTGCACGGATCCGGGCCATCAGCACGACGAACGAGAACGGCTTGGCCAGGAAGTCGTCGGCGCCGGCGTCGAGGGCGCGGGCTTCCTCCTCGGCCCCCGACCGGGCGGTGAGCATGAGGATCGGCACCCAGTTGCCGGCCGAGCGCAGCCGGGCGCAGAGCTCGTCGCCGGTCAACCCGGGCAGCATCACGTCGAGGACGAGGGCGTCGTACTCGTTCTCGGTCGCGTACCACTCCCCGTCCGTGCCGGTCAGGGCGACGTCGACGGCGTACCCCTCGTTCTCGAGCCCGCGACGCACGGCGCGCGCCACGTGCTTGTCGTCCTCGACGACCAGGATCCGCACGACAGGATCGTCCCATCGCGCGCTGAAGCCCCGCTGAAGACGCCCGGATGAAAACTTGTCCCGGCACCCGGCTTCAGGCTGGCTTCAGGCAGCGCGGCGCAACATGGCGGGACCAACGATGAACGGAGCAGTCATGAGGAAGCGTCCAGCACTGATCGGCGGAGGCATTGCCGCTGCGGCGGTGCTCGTGGGTGGCGGCGTCGCGATGGCGGGTGGAGGCGAGACCGGTGAGCAAGGTAGCCACGACTACACCCAGGCCGAGGCCGACGACGCGTCCGCCGCGGCCCTGGAAGCCACCGACGGCGGGACGGTGAACGCCGTCGAGCGCGA
Source organism: uncultured Actinomycetota bacterium (assembly GCA_963728555.1). Classification (GTDB taxonomy): domain Bacteria; phylum Actinomycetota; class Actinomycetes; order Propionibacteriales; family Nocardioidaceae; genus Nocardioides. The sequence goes on along the minus strand of CAVSKP010000004.1, from coordinate 163,715 downwards.
CTCGGAGAACGGCGCCACGTGGGAGGTCGAGGTCACCAAGACCGACGGCACGACCGTCGACGTCCGACTCGACGAGAGCTACGCCGTCGTCGTGATCGAGGGCGACACCGAGGACGCGGGCGAGGGCTCCGGCGACTGACGCCGACGCCGGGAGCGAATGGCCAGGCCCAGTCCCGGGCCTCTGGCCCGGGTTACGAGCGGAGCCGCCTGTCGGAATCGAACCGACGACCTATTCATTACGAGTGAATCGCTCTACCGACTGAGCTAAGGCGGCGCGGCGCCCGGCTGGCCGACGTACGTCGGGACCGGGCGACCGCGCCGAGGATAACGGAACCGCGAGGACGTGGCCGAATCGAGGTCAGACCGTGTTGTCGGGCGGCTTCGTGACGGGCGTTGCACGCCCTCCTCAAGCTGCGGAGGGGTTTCAGGCGGCGACGAGTGCGGACCGGTCCGCGTGGCCGCGGGAGCCGGTGAGCCAGGTCTGCTCGGCCCCGCACCAGCAGGTGTAGGAGACCAGGATGCCGTGGTCGGTGTTGGTCACGGCGGAGATCTGGCTCGGGAAGATGAGCTGGGTCCTGTCGCAGGCGGTGCAGTGACGGTCGAACATGGTGGTGACCTCCTCCAGGTCATCCGGGGACGCTGACAGGTCAATTCTCCGAGATCGGGATCCATAGGGGTAGCCTCTCTTTCCGAGAGTTCCTCTAGGGAGAACCTATGCTTTCCTTGCACCAGCTCCGCTGCTTCCTGACGGTCTACGAGCACGGGTCGCTGACGGCCGCGGCCGAGGAGCTCGGGTACGCCCAGCCGTCGATCTCCGAGCAGGTCCGGGCGCTGGAGAAGTCGATCGGCCTGCCGCTGTTCCGGCGGGTCGGCCGGGGCGTCGTACCCACCACGGTCGCGGACACCCTGCGGCCGCACGCGGAGGCGACCATCGCGGCCGCCGAGGAGGCGCTGCGGGCGGTCCAGCGGGTGAAGGCGTTCGAGACCGGGACCATCCGGTTCGGGATGTTCGGCAGCGCCCGCCTCTACGTCAGCTCGGGGCTGGTCACCGACGTGCTCGAGCGCTACCCGGGCGTCCGCGTCGAGATCATCGGACTGAACTCCTCCGAGGTGATCGAGGAGCTGCGCCGGGGCCGCATCGAGGCCGCCCTGATCGCGGCGCCCCCGACCAGCGAGGGCCTGGAGGTCGTGCCGGTGGCCCGCGACGAGATGGTCTACGTGAGCATGGACCCGGACCGTACGGCGAGCCCGATGACCGCGCGGCGGCTCGCGGAGGCGCGGTTGGTGCTCGCCGACACCAGCTACCGGGCGACCGACTCGATGCGCCTGGCGCTGCGCAGGATGCTGCACGAGGCCGGGCACAACCCGCAGACCCGGATCGAGGTCGAGGACGTCGAGACGGCGATCGAGCTGACCGGCCGCGGGCTCGCCGACACCGTGGTGCACCAGGGTGCGGCGAAGGAGCTGGTGCCCCGGCTGGCGCCCGGGGCCTCGTGGACGGTGCTGCGACCGCGCCAGTACGAGACGTTCGCGATCGTGCACCGCGTCAATGCCACCTTGTCCCCGGCAGCACAGCTGATGATCGAGCTCTCCGTCGAGCGCATCCGAGCGGTGGCCGAGCCGATCCGCTGAGGAGCATCAACAGGCGAGCCCGTCGCGAGGGACCCGGCCCTCGATGAGGTAGGACTCGAGGGCGGCGTCGATGCACTCGTTGCCGGAGTGGTAGGCCGTGTGGCCGTCGCCGTCGCGGGTGACCAGGACGCCGGAGTCGAGCTGCGAGGCCAGCGCCTCGGCCTCCGCAAGCGGCGTCGCGGGGTCGCGTGTCGTGCCGACGACGACGATCGGCGCCGCACCGTTGCCGTCGATCGTCAGTCGCGCGTGGGTCGCGGTGCGCGCCGGCGGCCAGTTGTGGCAGCCGACCAGGGCCCACGCGAAGGACTCGCCGAACGTCGGCGACGCCTGTTCGAAGGCCGGGATGTCGGCCGGTACCTCGGCCGGCCTCACGCCCCCGGGCTGGTCCAAGCAGGTGATCGCGGGGAACGCCTCCAGGAGGTTGGTCTGGTAGGTGCCGTCGGACTGCCGGCCGGAGTAGGCGTCGGCCAGCAACATCAGCGCCGAGCCGTCGCCGCCGAATGCCGACCGCAACGCCTGGCTGAGCACGAGCCAGGCGCTGCGGTCGTACAGCGCCTCGATGACCCCCGTGAGGGCGAGCCCCAGGGTCAGTGGACGGCCGCTGGTCGTGTCCAACGGCTGCCCATCGACCTCGTCGAGCAGGTCGCGGATGCGCTGGAGCCCCTCATCCAAGGAGTCGCCAAGGAAGCAGGAGTCGGTCACCTCCAGGCAGTTGGCGACGTACGCGCGCAGCGCCGTCTCGAAACCCTTCGCCTGCGTGAGCGAGGAGTCGCGCATGTCGAGCGTGGGATCGACGGCGCCGTCGAGCACGAACCGGGCGACCCGATCGGGGAAGAGCGTGGCGTAGGTCGCGCCGAGCTCGGTGCCGTAGGAGAAGCCGAGGTACGCCGTCACCGGGTCGCCGAGCGCCGCGCGCAGCACGTCCATGTCGCGGGCGGCCTCCTGGGTGGAGATGTGGGAGGCCAGGTCACCCGAGATCCGCCGGCACCCGCGTCCCATCGCCCGCGACTCCCGCACGAACTCCGTCACCTCCGCGGGAGTCCCCGGCTCCGGGTCGGCGGCGAGATAGGTGTCGAGGTCGGCGTCGCTGAGGCAGTCGACGGGGTCGCTCTCGCCCGTGCCGCGCGGGTCGAAGCCGACGACGTCGAGGTAGCGGAGCAGCGCCGCCCCGAGGTACCCCGGGGCGTTCGTGGCCATCGTGGATCCCGCCGCCCCCGGACCGCCGGGGTTCACCAGGAGCGAACCGACCCGCTCGTCCTGGTCGTCCGCGGGTCGCCGGACGACGTGGATGCCGATCGTCTCGCCGTCCGGCTGGTCGTAGTCGAGCGGCACCGTCAGCGTCGCGCACTCGGCCTGCCCGCACGGCTCCCAGTCGAGCTCCTGGTCGTAGAACGGGGCCAGCGCCGCTTCGGGAGGTTGCCGAGCAGGCGCCGTACCTGCGGCGGCCGCGATGGGCACCGGGTCGTAGTCGTCGGCGCCCGTACCGACGAAGTACCCGACCGCGCCGACGCCCACGAGGGCCAGGGCGAGGACGAGCAGCAGCGCGACGCCACGTTTCATCGACCGGCGCCCTCGGGCACCTTCAACGCCAGCATCATCGCCTCCAGGGCCAGGGCCGGCGGGACGTTGAACTCGAGCATCTGCTCGCGTGCGTCGAAGATCCAGGCGATCCGGCGCAGGTTCAGCTCGGGTGTCGACGAGCGGGTGATCTCGGCGATGTCGCCGCGGATCTCCTCGTTGACCAGTGGCCCGCCGGCCCCGGTCGCGAGGGTGATCGCGTCCCGGTAGACCGACACCAGGTCCATCAGCCCGCGGTCGACGACGTCGAGCTGGCGACGCTTCGCCCGCGTCTTCTGGCCGCGTTCGAGGGCCGCGAGCGCGGGCGCGTAGTCGCGAGGACGGCGGCCGCGCTCGACCACGCCGTACGCCGTGTCGAGGTCGGCCTTCTCGCGCTCGTCGAGGCGGCTGGTGATCAGGTCCGCCTCCTCCTTGGTCACGTCGGCCAGGTTCGCCGCGGCCGTCATGCAGGCGCCCAGCGAGGTCAGCCGGGCGGGGATCGAGACCACCTCGCGGCGCCGGTTGCGGGTGGCCTCGTCGCGGGCCAGCGCCCGCGCGCGGCCGATGTGGCCCTGGCTGGCTCGGGCGGCGTACGCCGCGAGGCCGGAGTCCACGTCGTCGGTGCGGACCAGGAAGTCGGCGACCGCCTCGGCCGTCGGCGTGGCGAGGACCACCAGCCGGCACCGGGACCGGATCGTCGGGAGCACGTCCTCGACCGTCGGGGCGCAGAGCATCCAGACGGTGCGCTCGGTCGGCTCCTCGATCGCCTTGAGGAGCGCGTTGCACGCCGGCTCGGTGAGGCGGTCGGCGTCCTCGACGACCATCACCTGGCGACCGCGCCCGACCGGGGAGAGGGCCGAACGGCGGACCAGGTCACGCACCTCGTCGACACCGATGGAGAGCTTCTCGGTCCGGACCACAGTGACGTCGGCGTGCGTACCGGCCTTGACGGTGTGGCACTCGTGGCACTCGTCGCACCCGCCCCGCTCGCACTGCAGGGCCGCAGCCAGGGCGAGGGCGGCGTTCGACCGGCCGGAGCCGGGCGGCCCGGTGAAGAGCCAGGCGTGGCTCATGCCGTGCCCTGCGGCGGCGGCCTTCATCGCCTCGATCGCGCGGTCCTGGCCGACGAGGTTGTCCCAGACCGTCACTGCTTCTTCGCCTGGGTGAGCAGCGGGGCCACGGCGGCTTGGACGGCGGCGGCGATGGCGGCGGCGGGAAGCCGCGCGTCGAGGACGAGGTAGTGGTCGGGGTTCTCCGAGGCCAGCCGGAGGAAGGCCTCGCGGACCCGCTGGTGGAACGCCTCGGACTCGCCCTCGATCCGGTCGCGTTCCTCGAACCTGCCCAGCCCGTGGCTCGGCTCGAGGTCGAGCACGACGGTCAGGTGCGGCCGGAGGTCGTGGGTCGCCCAGCGGGCGACGTGCTCGACCTCGTCGACGTCGAGCGGGCGCCCGGCGCCCTGGTAGGCGAGCAGGGAGTCGACGTAGCGGTCGGTGATCACCACCTCGCCGCGGTCGAGCGCCGGCTGGACCACGGTGTGCACGTGCTCGGCCTTGTCGGCGGTGTACAGCAGCGCCTCGGTGCGGTCGGACAGCTCCCCCGTCGCCGGGTCGAGCACGATCTGGCGGACCCGCACGCCCACCTCGGTGTCGCCGGGCTCGAACGTCAGCAGGACGGCGTACCCCTCCGCCTCGAGCCACTCGCCCAGCAGCCGCGACTGGGTGGACTTGCCCGATCCGTCGCCGCCCTCGAAGCACACGAAGACGCCGACGCTCGTGTAGACGCCCTTCTGCTCCGCCGGCCCGCTCATGGTGCGCCCGACGCTACCGGGACGGACCTACAGCACCCGAGTCAGGTGACGATGATGGGGGTGCCGTTGAAGACGAGCTTCCAGTCGACGGAGGCGAAGTCGGCGGGGTCGATCTCGCCGTTGGCGACCACCCAGTCGATGAGGAGCTGGCGGATCTCGACCTGGGCGTTGTAGACCACCGGGGCGTTCTTGATGTGGGGGAAGTTGCCGCCGCCGCCCTGGCGGTAGTTGTTGACCGCCATCACGAACTCCTTGGCCGGGTCGAGCGCCACGCCGTCGTACAGCAGGTTGGTGATGCGCGACCCGACCGGCTGGGCGAGGTCGACGTCGTAGGTCAGGCGTGCCTCGAGGCCGGCCACGATGTCGTAGTTGTAGTCGGGGGTGCCGGTGGGGGCGGTCGGGGTCACCGCGTTGGTCACGTCGGCGATGGGCACGGGCCCGGCCGAGCCGACCGCCTTGAAGTACTGGACGGAGAACTCCAGGTAGTCCTTCACCTGCGCCCCGGTCACCCGGCTGCCGAGCAGGGTGTTGTCGAAGATGTAGAGGCCGGCCACGTCGCGGATCGTCACGTTGCCCTGGGGGAACGACGCGGCGCGGTTGAACGGCGCCGCGATCGACAGCATCGGCAGGGCCGCGTCGGACCCGGTGAGGGCCGCCTTGACGGTGAGGGCCTGCACGTAGTTGATGAAGTCGATGATCGGGGCGTCCTCGACGACCGCCCGGCTCGCCGACATCGCGACGGCGGAGGTGCCGACCACGGAGTTGACGTAGTCCACCACCGTGTCGTGCTGCTCCTGCACGGCGGCCGCGACCTCGGGGTCCTCGGCCGCGGTGTTCGTGGGCAGGGTCGTGGAGGTGATCGACGTGAGGCTCCAGCGGTTGCCGTGCCGTTCGAGCTCCATGTCGAACACGGCGACCTTCTTGCCCCAGAACAGCGGCTCGCAGAGCACCACGGTCTTGCCGGGTGTCACCTTGCTGGCGACTTCCTTCATGGGGATGTCGACGTGCGCGTGGCCGACCAGGATCGCGTCGACACCCGCCACCTCCTCGGCCACCAGCGACGAGGCGTTCTCGGGGTAGGGCAGCGCGTCGCCGTACGACGACGAGGTCGTGGCGCCGGAGTGGGCGCTGACCACGACGATGTCGCAGCCCTTCGCCTTGAGCTCCGGCACGAACTTCTTGGCCTGCTCGACGAGGCCGGGGAACTCCATCTTGCCCTCGACGTTCGCGTGGTCCCAGATGGCGATGCCGGGGTTGGTCAGCCCGAGGATGCCGACCTTGAGGTCGGGGCCGCGGTCGACCTTGATGTTCTTGATGATGTACGGCGCGAACACCGGCCGCTTGGTCACCGGGTCCACCGCGTTGGCGCCGAGCAGCGGGAAGTCCAGCTGGGACTCGAACGTGCGCAGGAGCGGGATACCGTAGTTGAACTCGTGGTTGCCCAGCGCCGCGGCGTCGTAGCCGATGAGGTTCATCGCCCGCGCCATCGGGTGGATGACGTCGCCGCCGATCGGCTCGACCTTGGCGTAGTAGTAGGCCAGCGGGGTGCCCTGGATCGTGTCGCCCGCGTCGAGGGTGATCACCGGCTGCCCGGCCCTGGCGGCCCGCTCACGGTCGATGACGGTGCGCACCTTGGCCAGGCCGATGTCGAGGTGTGCCGCGTCGTCGAACTCGGCGTTCTTGTAGTAGTCCCAGTTGAAGACGTTGCCGTGCAGGTCGGTCGTGCCGAGCACCGACAGCTTCAGCGTGCGGGTGGTGCTGCCTCCGGTGCCGGCGGAGGCCGGCGAGGCGGCGGCGACGGACGCGGCGGTGGCGGCGACTCCGGCCGCGGCGCCGGTGACGACGGTACGACGCGTGGGCTGCGTGGGCTGCGTGGGCGGGGCTGCTCGGTCATGCGGGTTCCCTCCCGAGTTCGGTCGACCGCCCGTTCCTATCACGTGTCCCGCGCCGGACGGTCGACGGGCGGGTGGCCGGTGGTCGACGTACTAGCGTGCCTCCGGTGACGACGACGACGGCGGGACCCGTCCTCATCAGGTCCGACAAGCTGATGCTCGGCGGCGGCGCGGTCCTGATCGTGCTGGCCGGGCTCGCCGACCTCACCGGCTGGCCGAGCGGGCTGGCCTTCGTGCTGTCGGCCGCGGCGATGAGCGTCCTCGCGGCGCTCGTCGGGCTGTGCGTCGAGCAGCTCGGCGACCGGTTCGGGGCGGGGCGACCGGCGTGCTCCAGTCCGCACTGGGCAACCTGCCGGAGCTGTTCATCTGCATCTTCGCCCTCCGGGCAGGGCTGGTGGACGTCGTCAAGGCGGCGCTGATCGGCTCGATCCTCGCCAACCTGCTGCTCGTTCTCGGCCTGGCGTTCCTCGTCGGCGGCCTCAAGCACGGCACCCAGCAGCTCGGCTCGGAGCGGGCCCGCTCGATCGTCGTGCTCATGGGTCTGTCGGTGATCGCGATGGCGATCCCGTCGCTGACCCACCACCTGCACACGCCCGCCGCGCAGCACGAGACGACGTTCTCGGTGATCGTCTCGCTGATCCTGCTGGGGCTCTTCGCGCTCTCCCTGCCGTTCTCGCTGCGCCGCGACTCCTCGGAGTCGGCGGCGCCGACCGAGCACGAGCAACCGCGCTGGCCGATCGCGCTGGCCGTCGGGATGCTGGCCGTGGCGGGCGCCGCGGCGGCGTTCGTCTCGGACTGGTTCGTCGCGGCTCTCGAGCCGGCCATGGACTCGGCCGGCATCTCCGATGCGTTCGCCGGCCTGGTGATCGTGGCGATCGCCGGCAACGCGATCGAGAACGTCGTCGGCATCCAGCTCGCGGCGAAGGGCCAGTCGGAGTACGCCTTCTCGGTCGTCCTCAACAGCCCGATCCAGATCGCGCTCGTGCTCGCGCCGCTCCTGGTGCTCATCAGCCAGGTGTTCGGGCTCGCGTCGTTGACGCTGGTCTTCTCCCCACTGCTCGTGGTCGTGCTCGTGCTGTCGGTGGTGCTCGCCGCCATGATCGCGCTCGACGGGGAGTCGACGTGGCTGGAGGGCGCGACGCTCGTTGCGTTGTACGCGATCATCGCCACCGCCTTCTGGTGGGGGTGAGGCGAGCAGCAGCGTGCGAGGTACGAGCACGCTGCGTGGGCTCGGCCAGGTCGAGCGAGCGACGCGACCGAGGTACGAGGTCGCACGAGCGCGTCGAGACCCGGCGAGGAACAAGCGGACCTGTTGCGGGGTCTCGACACCGGCTCGCTGGCGCTCGCCGGGCTCGACCAGCGAAAGCGCGCGTCGCTCGACCACGCGGGTCCTCGCTGGCGCTCGCCGGGCTCGACCAACGATCAGGACTTCTTGGCAGCCCTCTTCTTGGCGGGTGCTTTGCGAGAGGTCTTCTTGGCGGTCTTCTTGGCGGCCTTCTTGGCGGGGCCCTTCTCGCGGCGCTCGGCGAGCAGCTCGGCGGCCCGCTCGAGGGTGAGCGACTCGACCGTGTCGTCCTTGCGGAGGGTGGCGTTGTACTCGCCGTCCGTCACGTACTCGCCGAAGCGCCCCGCCTTCACCACGATCGGCTGCTTGGAGACGGGATCCTCTCCGAGCTCCTTGAGCGGGGCGGTGGCCGCGCCGCGGCCGCGTTGCTTGGGCTGGGCGTAGATCCGCAGCGCCTCTTCCTCGGTGATCGTGAGCAGCTGCTCCTCCGAGGCGATCGTGCGGGAGTCGGAGCCCTTCTTGAGATACGGCCCGTACCTGCCGTTCTGCGCGGTGATCTCGACGCCCTCGGCGTCGTGCCCGACCACCCGCGGCAGCGACAGCAGCTTGACCGCGTCCTCGAGGGAGATGGTGTCGATGGACATCGCCTTGAAGAGCGATCCGGTGCGCGGCTTGTCCGACTTCTTCGCGTCCTCCGGCAGCAGCTCGGTGACGTACGGCCCGTAGCGACCGTTCTTCGCCACCACCTGGAGACCGGTGTCGGGGTGGGTGCCCAGCGCGACCTCCTCGCCCGACGGCGTCGCGAACAGCTCGCGGGCCTTCTCGAGCGTCAGCTCGTCCGGCGGCAGGTCGTCGGGCACGTTGGCGCGCTTGCCGACCGGGTTGCCCTCGTCGTCGGGGCCCTCCAGGTAGGGCCCGTACCTCCCGACCCGCAGCACGATGCCGCTGTCGGGCCCGCCGACCGGGAACGTCGCGAGCTCCTTGGCGTCGATCTCGCCGAGCTCGGTGACGAGCGTGTGCAGCCCGACGACGGCGTCCGACCCGTAGTAGAACTCCTGGAGCTCGCTGTTGCGGTCGCTCTCCCCCGCGGCGATCTCGTCGAGCACGTCCTCCATGCGGGCGGTGAACTCGTAGTCGATCTGCCGCGCGAAGTGCTCCTCCAGCAGGCGCACGACGGAGAACGCGATCCAGGCCGGCACCAGCGCCGAGCCCTTCTTGTAGACGTACCCGCGGTTGATGATCGTGCCGATGATCGAGGCGTACGTCGACGGGCGGCCGATCTCACGGTCCTCGAGCTCCTTGATCAGCGTCGCCTCGGTGTACCTCGCCGGCGGCTTGGTCTCGTGACCCTGCGCGGTCAGCGACGCGGCGTTCACGGCCTCGCCCTCGGCGAGGTCGGGCAGCGGGACCTGGTCGTCGTCGCTGCGCTTGCCGCCGTCGGTGCCCTCGACGTACGCCTTGAGGAACCCGTGGAACGTGATCACCCGGCCGGACGCCGCGAAGACGACGTCCCGACCATCTGAGGCCTGGCCGCCGATCCGGACCGAGACCGACTGCCCGGTCGCATCCTTCATCTGCGAGGCCACCGTGCGCTGCCAGATCAGCTCGTACAACCGGAACTGGTCGCCGGTCAGCCCGGTCTGGCCGGGCGTGCGGAAGGAGTCGCCCGACGGCCGGATCGCCTCGTGCGCCTCCTGCGCGTTCTTGACCTTGGAGGCGTAGGTGCGCGGTGAGTCCGGGAGGTACTCCGGCCCGTACAGCTCGCGGACCTGCGAGCGCGCCGCGTTGATCGCGGTGCCCGACAGCGTCGTGGAGTCGGTACGCATGTAGGTGATGTGGCCGCCCTCGTAGAGGCGCTGGGCCACCGACATCGTCACCGACGCACTCATGCCGAGCTTGCGACTGGCCTCCTGCTGGAGGGTGGTGGTGCGGAACGGCGCGTACGGCGAGCGGCGGTACGGCTTCGCCTCGACCGACCGGACGGCGTACGACGTGTCGTGCAGCGCCTCGACGAGCGCCTCGGCCTCGGCGCGCCGCAGGTGGACGCGCTGCTTCTTCCCGGTCAGCTCGCCGTCGGGGCCGAAGTCCGACCCGCTCGCGACGCGGACGTCGTCGACGGAGTGCAACCGCGCCGGGAACATCCGCGGCTCCTTGCCGGAGCCGGCATCGAAGGTGCCCTCGACGTCCCAGTACGACGCCACGCGGAACTTGATCCGCTCGCGCTCGCGGTCGACCACGAGACGCGTGGCGACCGACTGGACGCGGCCGGCGGACAGGCCGGACATCACCTTCTTCCACAGCACCGGCGAGACCTCGTAGCCGTAGAGGCGGTCCAGGATGCGGCGCGCCTCCTGGGCCTCGACGAGGTCGTCGTTGATCTGGCGCGGGTTGGCGACGGCCTCGAGGATCGCCTTCTTGGTGATCTCGTGGAAGACCATCCGGTGCACCGGGATGCCCTTCGGCTTCAGCTCGTCGAAGAGGTGCCAGGCGATGGCCTCGCCCTCGCGGTCCTCGTCGGTGGCGAGGTAGAGCTCGTCGGCGTCCTTGAGCAGGGACTTGAGCTTGGAGATGTGCGCCTTCTTGTCGCGCGGCACCACGTAGTAGGGCTCGAAGCCGTTCTCCACGTCGACCGCGAGGCGTCCCCACGGCTTGTCCTTGATCTTGGCCGGGGTGTCCGCGGCGCTCTGCGGAAGGTCGCGGATGTGGCCGATCGAGGACTCGACGACGTAGTCGGAGCCGAGGAAGTCACCCAGCATCTGGGCCTTCTTCGGCGACTCGACGATGACGAGCTTGTGTGCCAACTCCTGCTTCTTCCTGCTTCTTCAGAGGTACGACGGGGGTGTCCGGCCGAACACGGTAGCGCTTGCTCCGCATTCCGCCGCTAATGCAGCCGCCTTCTCGGGCCTTCCGTCCCGGGCTGAGGACCAGGCTGCCGCGCCCAGCAGACGCCCTTCCGGGAGCACCAGATGTGACGCTCGACGGCCCGCCTGCCCTGGCGACCGACATCTGGAGGGCCAAGCGTCACTGAGGCGGCGTGAGGAAGCCGTCCACCAGGAGTTCGCGCACGACGGGCAGGTACGCCGCCCGCAGCTCGCCCGGATCGCGGTCGGTGAGCGCGGCGACGGCGTCCATGATCTGCCCGACGGTCAGCTCTCCGTCGCAGGCACCGGCGAGCGCCGCCTCCACCGTGTCGACCCGGCGGGCCCGGCACAGGCCTCGCTGCTGCCGCAGCACGATGGTCTCCGGGTCCTCTGCCCCGGGCTGTCCGGTGGTCTCCTGGACCACGTCGACGCGGAGCTCGAGGCGGTCGCCCTCGGTGAGCGGGTGCATGGCGGCCGCAGCCCAGTCCCGGACCACCGAGGCGACGGGCTGCTCGACGGCGTAGGGCCAGTCGAGGTACGTCGAGTCGTGCCGGGCGCGGTGGACGTTGAACCAGCCGAAGCCGATCGCCTCGATGCCCTGCTCGTCGAACCAGCCGAGCCACGCGTCGTACCGGGCGAGGTAGTCGGCGCCACCGTGGAGTCCGGCGTCCTTGAGCCACAGCTCGACGTACGCCGCCGGGTCGAGCACCTCGCGCTGCACGACGAGAGCCGCACAGTCGTCCGGCACCCACGCTGGCCAGCCGCTCGTCCCACGGCAGGTCGCGGTGGATCGACCAGTTCGCCAGCACCTGGAGCCAGCCGCCCGGGTTCAGGTGGGCGGGTGCGTCGCGGACGATCCGCTCGACGACCGAGTCGCCCGGCAGGCCGGAGTCGCGGTAGACGAGCCGGCCGCCGGTGGCCGGGGAGATCACGAACGGCGGGTTGCTGGTGACCAGGTCGAAGGTCTCGCCCGCGACCGGCTCGAGGAGGGAACCGGGACGAACCTCGATGTCGGCGGCGCCGTTGAGGGCGGCGTTGAAGCCGGTGAGCCACAGGGCGCGGTCGTTGACGTCGGTCGCGACCACGGACCGGGCGTGCCCGGCCAGGTGAAGCGCCTGGACACCGCAGCCGGTGCCGAGGTCGAGGGCCCGGCCCACCGGCTCGCGGAGGGTGAGCTGGGCGAGCGAGGTCGCGGCCGGCGAGATGCCGAGCACGTGGTCGTCGGAGACCCGGGTCGGGCCGCCGTCGAGGCCCGGGGTCAGGTCGCTGACGATCCAGAAGGACTCGTCGTCCGTGGCGTACGGGCGGACGTCGAGCCGGGCGTGCACCTCGTCGCCGTCACGCGCCAGGAACCCCTCCGCCTCCAGCTCGCCCAGCAGGCCGGGCAGAGCGCGCTCGGCATGATCCAGCCGAACGCGGGCCTGGAGCAGGAACAGCCGGGTGAGCGTCGCGAGGGGCGACCCGTCCGTCGTACGCCGTAGTCCCGGCGCGGTCTCGTTCCTCCCGAGCGCCGCGTGGGCCCGGGTACCGAGCAGCGCGGCCACGGCGTCGTAGGTGAACTCGGCGGAGGCCAGGGCCTCGCGCAACCGGCCCGCCAGGCCATGGTCGGTCATCACGACCCCAGCGTGCCAACAACCCGCCCGGATGGTCCCGGGCGGGTCGTCGGCGGTGCTGCGGCGTCAGGCGGTCGGGTGGACCGGCTGCGTCGGCGTCGGGTCGCTGACCGGCTCGGATGCCGGGGTCGCGGGCGTCGACGGGCCGTCGTCACCGATGACGACCGAGCGCTGCTTGCTGATGTAGACCGCCGAGGCGATGATCGCGACCGCGACCAGCGCGATGATGATGCGCAGGGCGTCGTTCTGGTCCTCGCCGACGCTCATCGAGACCACGGCGCTGGCGATCAGCAGCGAGACCAGGTTCATCACCTTGATCAGCGGGTTGATGGCCGGGCCGGCGGTGTCCTTGAAGGGGTCACCGACGGTGTCGCCGATGATCGTCGCCTCGTGGGCCGGGGAGCCCTTGCCCCCGTGGTTGCCGTCCTCGACGAGCTTCTTGGCGTTGTCCCAGGCACCACCCGAGTTGGCCAGGAAGACCGCCATCAGGGTCCCGGTGCCGATCGCGCCGGCGAGGAAGCCGGCGAGCGAGGTGACGCCGAGGCCGAAGCCGACGGCCACCGGAGCGAGCACGGCCAGGATGCCCGGGGTGATCAGCTCGCGCAGGGAGTCCTTGGTGACGATGTCGACGACCTTGCCGTACTCCGGACGTCCGGTGCCCTCCATGATCCCGGGCACCTCGCGGAACTGGCGGCGCACCTCGAAGACCACCGCGCCGGCGGCCCGGCCGACGGCGTTGATCGCCAGGCCGGAGAAGAGGAACACCACGGCCGCGCCGAGGAGCACGCCGACCAGCACACCCGGGTTGAAGACCAGGAAGCTGAGGTGGGCGAACTCGTCGGCCGACGGGTTCGCGTCGGCCAGTGCCTCGCCGACCGAGGTCGAGTACGAGCCGAACAGGGCGGTGGCCGCGAGCACGGCCGTTGCGATCGCGATGCCCTTGGTGATGGCCTTCGTGGTGTTGCCGACGGCGTCCAGCTCGGTGAGGATCTGCGCGCCCTCGGGGCTCACGTCGCCGGACATCTCCGCGACGCCCTGGGCGTTGTCGGAGACCGGACCGAAGGTGTCCATGGCCACGATCACGCCGACGGTGGTGAGCAGGCCGCACCCGGCCAGCGCCACCGCGAACAGTGAGACGGTCAGGGTCGCGCCACCCAGCAGGTAGGCGAGGAACACGGCAGCGCCGATGACGAGCGTCGTGTAGACGGCCGACTCGAAGCCCACGGCCAGGCCGGACAGGATGACGGTCGCGGGACCGGTCAGCGAGGTCTTGCCGACGTCCTTGACGGGGCGGTACTCGGTGCCGGTGTAGTAGCCGGTCAGGAACAGGATGCCGGCGGCCATCACGATGCCGATGACCACGGCGGCCGAGGCGATCAGATCGCGGGTCGCCGTCGGCGCCGGCCATGTCTCCGCCGGTCACGTTGGCGAAGTCGGCGAAGCTGCCGGGCAGGTAGATGAACGACAGGATCACGCAGCCGACAGCCGCGATCGCGGCGGAGATGTAGAAGGCGCGGTTGATGGTGACGAGGCCGTTCTCGCCCGGGCGGGGCTTGCAGAGGTAGACGCCCGCGACCGCGGTGAGGGCACCGATGGCGGGGATCAGCAGGGGGAACACCAGGCCCTTGTCGCCGAAGGCCTGTGATCCGAGGATCAGCGCGGCGACCAGCGTCACGGCGTACGACTCGAAGAGGTCGGCGGCCATGCCGGCGCAGTCGCCCACGTTGTCGCCCACGTTGTCGGCGATGGTGGCGGCGTTGCGCGGGTCGTCCTCGGGGATGCCCTGCTCGACCTTGCCGACCAGGTCGGCGCCGACGTCGGCGGCCTTGGTGAAGATGCCGCCGCCGACCCGCATGAACATGGCGAGCAGGGCGGCGCCGAAGCCGAAGCCCTCGAGCACGTGCGGTGCCTCGTCCTTGAACAGCAGCACGACGATGCTGGCGCCCAGCAGGCCGAGCCCGACGGTGAGCATGCCCACCGTGGCGCCGGTGCGGAAGCCGATGTTCATGGCCGGGTCGCGGCCCTCGGTGTTGGCCGCTGCGGCCACCCGGAGGTTCGCCTTCACGGCGAGCGACATGCCGAAGTAGCCGACGGCGGCGGAGAACCCGGCGCCGACCAGGAAGAAGATCGAGCGGCCGATGCGCACGCCCCAGTCGTCGGCCGGCAGGGCCAGCAGGACGAAGAAGGCAAGGGCGGCAAAGACCGCCAGCGTGCGGAACTGGCGCTGCAGGTAGGCGTTCGCGCCCTCCTGGATCGCCAGGGCGATGTTCTTCATGTTGTCGGTGCCCTCGCCGGCGGCGAGCACCTCTTGCCGGAACATCGCGGCCATCGCGAGCGCCCCCAGGGCGATCACGGCGACGACGAGGACCAGCACGAGGTTGCCACCAGTGAGGTCCACTACGGCCGGAGCGATGCCGGTCATGCGTGTCCTCCTGGGAGTTTCAAGACTTGAACCCGCGGGAGTCTACGCATCCGAGCGCGTGTCGCCGCATCGGGAGTGGCGGGCGCCACACGCGACGTACGACGGCGTGTCGGGGGGCGCGTCAGCGGGAGGCGAGTCAGCGGGAGGCGAGTCAGCGGGAGGCGAGCGCGGCCTCGGCGAACTCAATGGGCAGAGCGTGGATGACGAACCATCTTCAAGCTGGGCCCGACCCGGCCTGCTAGCGACTAGCGAGCGCAGCCTCGGCGGAGTCGTGGATGACGAACACCTTCGCGAGGCCCGTGATGCGGAAGATCTTCAGGAGGCGGTCCTGGGTGCAGACCAGGTCGAGGGACCCGTCGTGGGCGCGGACCTTCTTCAGGCCGCCCACCAGGACACCCAGGCCGGTCGAGTCGAGGAACTCGACGTCCTGCATGTCGACGATGATGTCGTAGGACCCGGCCGCGACCAGCTCGGTGAACTTGTCGCGCAGGCGCGGCGCCGTGTAGACGTCGATCTCTCCCCCGACGGCGACGACGGTGGTGCCGTCGGCCTCGCGGGTCGAAAGAGTCAGGTCCACGTCGTCTCCACTGCCCTCGTGTGTGGCACCCGGCGGGGGGCCGGGTCGTTCCACCGGTGCACGGGCGCGCTCGGGAGCGGCCCCGCCATCCAATCAAACCACGCCGTCGCGCCGTTCGTGGAAATAGTAGGCGGTCCCGGGGACGACCTCGGCGCGTCGCATCCAGAGCGAATGCCGGCCGCGTCCGGGGCCCGATGTCCGCTCCCTTTGGGAGACTCGTGTCGTGAGCGCACCGGTCTTCTCCCCGTCGGCCGGCATCGCCGTGCGCGCGGTGGTCGACAGGCTCGCGTCGGTGCCCGGCCGCGAGGAGCGGCTGACCCACCTGGAGGTGCTGCCGGCGCGGGCCGCGCGGGCGGTTCCGTGGCCCGACTGGGTCCCCGATGACGTCCGCTCGGCGTACGTCGCCCGTGGCCTGCTCACCCCCTGGCAGCACCAGGTCGAGGCCGCCGACGCCGCGCACGTCGGCCGGCACGTCGTGATGGCGACCGGCACCGCCTCCGGCAAGTCGCTGGGCTACCAGCTGCCCACGCTGACCGCCGTCCGGTCGGCGCGAGGTGTGCGGGGCCAGCGCGGCGCGACCGTCCTCTACCTCTCGCCCACCAAGGCGCTCGCCCAGGACCAGCTGGCCGGGCTGGAGTCGCTCGGCCTGGACGTGCGCTTCGCGACCCACGACGGTGACAGCCCGCGGGAGCAACGGGAGTGGACCCGTGACCACGCCGAGTACGTCCTGACCAACCCCGACATGCTGCACCGCTCCCTGCTGCCCGCCCACTACCGGTGGGCCCGGTTCCTCGGCTCGCTCCAGTACGTCGTCGTCGACGAGTGCCACCACTACCGCGGGGTCTTCGGCGCGCACGTCGCGCAGGTGCTGCGCCGGCTGCGGCGGGTGTGCGCGGCGTACGGCGCCCACCCGACGTTCGTGCTGGCCTCCGCGACCGTGGCCGAGCCGGAGGTTCATGCCACCCGGCTGACCGGACTCGAGATGGTGCCGGTCACCGATGACGCGTCGCCGCGGGGTCAGGTCGCCATCGCGCTGTGGGAGCCGCCGTTCACCTCCCACGCCGGCGAGCACGGCGCACCCGTGCGTCGCGCCGCGTCCTCCGAGGCGGCCGACCTGCTGGCCGACCTGGTGGTCGAGGGCGTCCGCACGCTGGCGTTCATCCGGTCCCGGCGCGGCGCCGAGCACGTCGCCCTCACCGCGGCCGAGCCTGCTGGCGGAGGTCGACCCCGCGCTGGCGCACCAGGTCGCGGCGTACCGCGGTGGCTACCTGCCCGAGGAGCGGCGGGCGATCGAGCGGGCGCTGCGATCGGGAGAGCTCACCGGCCTGGCCGCCACCAACGCGCTGGAGCTCGGCATCGACATCAGCGGGCTGGACGCCATCCTCATGGCGGGCTTCCCCGGCACCCGCGCGGCGATGTGGCAGCAGGTCGGCCGCGCGGGCCGCGGGCACGGCGACGCCCTCGGGATCCTGGTGGCCCGTGACGACCCGCTCGACACCTACCTCGTCACGCACCCCGAGGCCCTGTTCGGGAAACCGGTCGAGGCAACGGTCTTCGACCCCGGCAACGAGCACGTGCTGGCCCCGCACCTGTGCGCGGCGGCGCAGGAGCTGCCGTTGACGGAGCCCGACCTCGAGCTGTTCGGGCCGACCACCGCCGAGCTTCTCGACCGGCTCGTGGAGGAGGGGCGGCTGCGACGCCGGCCGCGCGGCTGGTTCTGGACCGACCGCCTGCGGGCCTGCGACCTGGCCGACATCCGCTCGGCAGGCGGCAGCCCGGTCGCCCTGGTCGAGACGGAGACGGGACGCGTCATCGGGCACGTCGACTGGTCGAGCTCACACGCCACCGCTCACCCCGGAGCGGTCTATGTGCACCGCGGCGACACCTGGGTCGTCGAGTCGCTCGACCTCGAGGACAACGTCGCGGTCATCACCCGCGCCGACCCGGACTGGTCGACGACCGCGCGCGAGGTGACCGAGATCTCCGTGGTGGCCGAGCGCGAGTGTCGCGACTGGGGTGCCTGCGGCCTGACCCTCGGCACCGTCGACGTCTCGCACCAGGTGGTGTCCTACCTCAAGCGCCGCCAGCCCGGCGGCGAGGTCATCGGCGAGGAGCGGCTCGACCTGCCGGTGCGCTCGCTGAGGACCACGGCCGTCTGGTGGACGGTCCCCGACCACGTCCTGGTGGAGAGCGGGCTGGCCGAGGTGGACCTGGCCGGTGCGGCCCACGCCGCCGAGCACTGCTCCATCGGGCTGCTGCCCCTCTTCGCGACCTGCGACCGCTGGGACATCGGTGGCGTCTCGACCATCATCCATCCCGACACCGGCCGGCTCACCGTGTTCGTGTACGACGGTCACCCCGGCGGGGCGGGCTTCGCCGAGCGCGGGTTCCGGGCGGCGCGCGAGTGGCTGACGGCGACCCGCGAGGGCATCGCGTCGTGCACCTGCGAGGACGGCTGCCCGTCGTGCATCCAGTCACCGAAGTGCGGCAACCAGAACCACCCGCTCGACAAGGCCGGCGCCGTGCTGCTGCTCGACGTGCTTCTCGCCGGGTGAGGCGGGCTGCGTGGGGGGACCGGGCGGCGGTAGCCTCCCCTCATGTTCGTGGTCGGCCTGCTCCTGATGCTGTTCGGCGCCCTGGCGATCGTGGCCGCGGCGTTCGGCAGTAGTGGGACCGCGGAGTTCCTCGGTCAGGACCTCTCGGCTCTCGCCATCTTCATCATCGGTATCGCTGCCGGCGTGGCCATCCTGTGGGGCTGGACGGTCGCCAAGCTCGGGGTGAAGCGCTCCTTCCAGCACCGCCGGGAGAGCAAGCAGCTGCAGGAGCTCTCGGAGAAGCTCGACAAGGTCGACGAGGAGAAGCGTCGCGACGTCGACGACGGCAACGTGATCTGAGCGCCCCGGTCCGAGCCTGCGAGGACCAGGATGAGGCGCCAGATCGAGGAGGGCTCGGCTCAGCCGAGCCCGCGAGGGGGCGCGACCCGTCCCGAGATTGAGCGCCCGGAGCCTGCAGGAGGACAGGCAGATCGAGGAGGGCTCGCCACCGAGCCCGCGAGGGGGCGCGACCCTCCCGATTGAGCGCCCCGGTCCGAGCCTGCGAGGACCGGGATGAGGCGCCAGATCGAGGAGGGCTCGGCGCACCCGAGCCCGCGAGGGGGCGCGACCCGTCCCGAGATTGAGCGCCCCCGGTCCGAGCTTGCGAGGACCGGGTCACAAGCCCTGCCACGCCGGCTTGCCGGCGTACACCGCCCGGTAGTGGTCGAGGTGCGCGAGCCGGCCGGCCGCCTCGCTGTCGGCGAGCACCGACACGTGCGGGTGGAGCTGGAGGACCGACGCCGGGCACGAGGCCGAGACCGGACCCTCGACGGCCGCGGCGAGGGCTGCCGCCTTGCCCGACCCACCGGCGAGGAGCAGCACGTGTCCCGCGCGGAGGATCGTGCCGAGCCCCTGCGTGATCACGTGGTGAGGCACCTCGGCAGCGGAGGCGAAGAACCGGGCGTTGTCGCGACGGGTCTGCTCGCTCAACGTCTTGATCCGCGTCAGGGAGGCCAGCGAGGACCCGGGTTCGTTGAACGCCAGGTGGCCATCCGAGCCGATGCCCACCACCTGGAGGGCGATCCCACCGGCCGCGACGATGGCCTGTTCGTACCGCCGGCCCGCCTCGGCCAGTCGGGTCTCGTCCGGATCCGGACCGTGCACGTGCTCGCGCGGGATGCCGAGGTCGTCGGTCACCTCGCGGTGGATCGTGGCGCGGTAGCTCTGCGCATGTCCGGCAGGCAGGCCGACGTACTCGTCCAGGAGGAACACCGTGACACGGTCGTACGACGGAGCGGTCCCCGCCCGGTGCCGCCTGACCAGCTCGCGGTACAGCGGCACGGGGCTGGACCCCGTGGCCAGGCCCAGGACCGCCTCGGGGACACGCCGCACGCAGTCCTCGACGGCGTCGGCGGCGAGGACCGCGAGCTCGCCGGCCGTCGGGAACGGGACGACCTCCATCAGCCACCTCCTCCATGGACGATCTCGCCACCGACGACGGTGGCGACGACGTCGAAGCCGCCGCGCGAGTGGTCGACCAGCACGAGGTCGCCCCGGCAGCCGGGGTCGAGGACGCCGCGACCGGTGTCACCGACCAGTCTGGCCGGGGTGGAGGTCGCGCTGGCGGTCGCCTCGGCCAGCGAGCAGCCGGTGGACCCCATGAGGATGGCCAGACAGGTCGCCAGGTCGGCCGCGGAACCCGCCAGCGTCCCGTCGGGAAGGCGGACGGTGCCGTCCTGACGATCACGTCCTGGACTCCCAGGCGGATCCGGCCGTCGGGGAGACCCAGCGCCGCGGTCGTGTCCGAGACGGCCAGGAACCGGGCCGGGCCGAGCGCACGCCAGTACGCCGCCAGCGTCGTCGCATGCAGGTGGTGGCCGTCCGCGATCACTCCGGCAACGAGGTCCGGGCCGGCGAGGGCCACGCCGACGGGTCCGGGCGCGCGGTGCAGGAACGGGCGCATGGCGTTCCCGAGATGGGTGAACGTCGTGGCACCCGCCTCGACGGCCTCGAGGACCTCCGCGGCCGTGGCGTCGGTGTGCCCGATGCACACGCACACGCCCCGAGCCGTGAGCTGGCGGACCACCTCGGTGGCTCCGGCCAGCTCGGGCGCCAGGGTGACCATGAGTACGCCGGCGTCACGGGACCAGCCGCTCGACGAGCTCCTGCGTCGGCGTCGCCACCAGGTGCGGGGATGGGCGCCGACCCGCGCCGGGGCGATCATCGGGCCTTCGAAGTGCAGGCCGAGCGGGATGGCGCCCACCCAGCCGGGTGGCGGGCCTGCCGCCAGCGTCGCCAGGGCTGCCATGCGCGTGACCTCGTCGGCGGTGATGACGGTCGGGGCGAACGCCGTGACGCCGTACGCCGGCAGCGCGGCGGCGACCTCCCACAGCCGATCGGGCTCGGCGGTGATGTCGACACCCACCGCCCCGTTGACCTGGAGGTCGATGAGGCCGGGCAGCACCCGGAGCCCCGTGGCGTCGATGACGCGGTCGGCGCCGCCCGGGCCCGAGCCCGCCATCACGACGCCGTCGACGATGGTCACGTCGAGTGCGTGTCCCACGGCGTCGGTGCCACCACGGATCTGCAGCGACATCATGGGCCGACTTCTACCGTGCGGCTCAGCAGCGCGGCTCCGACGGCGGCCACGGGGTGGTCGGCGGGGACGAGGCGCAGCCGACCGGCCAGGTCGAGGGACGCCAGGAACGGCGAGTTCTCGGCCTGTCGGCGCAGCGACTCGGACACCGCCACGAGTAGCGGCTCGCCGAGCTGGGTGACGCCGCCCCCGAGAACGACGGTGCGCGGGTCGACTGCCAGGCTCAGGACGCGGACGGCGGCAGCGACGCCGTCGGCGAACCGCTGCCGGACGGCGAGGGCATGCGGGTCTCCGGCCGCTGCGGCGGCGAAGATCGCCTGTGCCGTCGGGACGTCAGAGGCCGGCCATGCGGCCGCGAGTGCCGAGCCCGATGCGAGGGTCTCGAGGCAGCCGCGCTGGCCGCACTGGCAGAAGCGACCGGCCGGGTCCACGGGAACGTGGCCGATCTCGCCGGCGGCCCCGTGGTCACCCCGTCGAAGTCGACCTTGGAGCACGAGCCCCGCCGCCAGACCCGTGCCGATGCTCAGGTAGACGAGGTCGTCCTCGCCGCTCAGCGCCATGGCCCCGAGGCTGGCCGCGTTGACGTCGTTCTCGACCAGGACCGGGACGCCGACGGCCTCCCGGAGCAGCCGACCGATAGGCAGCCAGTCGCCGTCCACGCCGAGGTTCACGGCGTGCTTGACGGCGCCCGCTCGTTCGTCGACGAGGCCCGGCATGCCGACGCCGACCGGGCTGGTCGCCGCCTCGGGGACGGCCGCGCGCAGCGACTCGACGACCTCCGTCGCGGTCGCCAGCACGCCGTCGGCTCCGAAGGCGGTCGGTCGGCGTACGGAGGTGAGAATCGCGCCCTTCTCGTCGACCACCACGCCGAGCGTCTTGGTCGCGCCCATGTCGAGGCCGATGGCTGCGGTCATCGCTGCCATCCTGCCGCCCGGAGCAGCTCACCGACGACCGCGACGGCGGGCGCGGACGACCCGTGGGTACAGATCCGCGGTGACACCGCGTCGTACGGGCCGGGCCAGCCCCACTCGATCACGACGACGGGCCGGACCGCTTCGAGCGTGCGGACGAGAGCGCCGACCGCGGGACGGCGGTGCGCGTCGCGGACCTGGAGGATGACGGGTCCGGCTCCCGGCACGCCGGAGGTGTCGGGTTCGATGCGCTCGTCTGCGGGCAGTCCCCAGGTCGCCTCGCCCACGGCGATGTTGACGGTGGTGTCGACGCTGACGACGCGGGCATGCCTCAGGTCGGGAAGCTCCCCCTCGACACGGATGGCGGCTCGCGCCCCTGCGCTCTGGTCGGTGGTGATGTCCGGCGCCACGGACGGCTGACGTCGCAGGGTCCCGACGCGGTCGGCCGCCTCGGCCAGCCTGCTCTCGGCGAGGCGGCCGGACGAGACCGCGTCGACGATCGCCGCCTGGACGTCTCGCACGAGCGCGACGTCCTTGTCGGCCCCGAGGCAGAGCAGGTCGGCGCCGGCTGCCAGCGAGAGCACGGCGGCCTCCGGGATGCCGCGACCGCGCGAGGCACCGGCCATGTCGAGGGCATCGCTGACGATGACGCCGGTGAAGCCCAGCCGGTCCCGCAGCACGCCCAGGACGGCGGCGCTCAGGGTGGCCGGGAGATCGGGGTCCAGGGCGGGCACCACGAGGTGCGACGTCATCACCGCGGCCACGCCCGCGTCGACGGCCGCGGCGAACGGCACGAGCTCGCGGTGGACGAGCAGCTCCAGGTCGATGTCGACCGTGGGCAGCGCCAGGTGGCTGTCCTGGCTGGTGTCCCCGTGGCCCGGGAAGTGCTTGGCGCACCCGGCGACGCCCGCCTCCTGGAGGCCCGTCACCCAGGCGGCGACGTGTGCTGCCGCCCGGTCCGGGTCGGCGCCGAAGCTGCGTGAGCCGATCACGGGGTTGTCGGGGTTGCTGTTGACGTCGGCGACGGGCGCCAGGTCGAGGTCGATGCCGACGGCGGCGAGCTCGGCCCCGACCAGCCGGCCGGCGTCGCGGGTGAGGTCCAGGTCGTCCGCCGCCCCCAGCGCCGCCGGACCGAGCACGGGGCTGCCGTCGGTGACGTGCAGCCGGGTGACGTCGCCACCCTCCTCGTCGACCGCGACCACGGCGTCGGGTCTCGCGTCATGGACGGCGGCCGTCAGGGCTGTCGTCACGTCACTGCCTTCGCGGGTGTTGCTGCCGAAGAGACAGACGCCGCCGACGCCTTCGGCGATCAGGTCGGCGACGCCCGGGCCGAGCGTCGTCCCGAGGAAGGCCGGGAGCTGGACGCGGAGGGCGAGCTCCTCGACGAGTCATCGGTTGCCGGCAGTCATCGCGGGGCGGATCACGAGACTCCCAGCTCTCCGGCGAGGACGAGCACGGCCGCACCGACCAGGACTCCGTCGTCGCCGAGGGTCGACGTTCGCACGATCAGGCCCTCGCCGCTGACGGGCATGGTCCGGGCACGGATGGTCCGGTCGGCCGCGTCGCGCAGCGGCCCGTCGAACAGGTCGTTCGGCCCGCTGAGCACCAGCTCGTGCAGGTTGAGGGTGCCGACGACCGGCGCCAGGACGGTGCCGAGCAGCTCCCCCACGTGCGTCAATGCTTCGTCGCGCTCCGCGTCGTCGGCGGCTTCGGCCAGCCGCCTGCGCAGGCGCGGCACCGCGAGCACCGTCTCGAGGCAGCCACGGCGGGAGCAGGCGCACGGCTCACCGTCGGGGTCGACGACGACGTGCCCGATCTCGCCGGCCGCCGCCCGGTGACCCTGCAGCAGGGCGCCTTCGAGCACGAGCCCGGCGCCGACGCCGGTGCCCACACGGAGCACCATCAGCCCGCCGTCACCGGTGTCGCCGAACGTGTGCTCGCCGAGGACGGCGGTGTTCGCGTCGTTGGCCACGAAGACGGGGAGGCCGAGCGCGTCCCGCAGGCCTGTCGCCAGGGGCACGCCGGCCCATCCGAGGTTCGGCGCATCGATCACTGTGCCCGCGGCGTCCACGACACCAGGGCTGCCGACCCCGACGCCGAGCACCGGACGGTCGGCGAGCGCCACCATGTGGGCCGCCACCTCGTGGACCACCGCCAAGGCGTCGTCGCCCGTCCGTCCGTCGAGGGCGAGTGCGTGACGAGCCTTGACCTCGCCCGCCAGGTTGAGGACCGCACCGGTCACCGTCCCGTCGACCGACAGGTCGAGGGCGACGATGTGGGCCGAGTCGGCCGCCAGGCCGACGAGGATGGGCGGCTTGCCGACCCGCGTCTCGGGCGGCGCGCCGAGCTCCTCGACGAGCCCCTCGCCGACCAGCTCCCCGACCAGGTCGGAGACGGTGACCCTGGTCAGCCCGGTCCTGCGGGCCAGGTCGGCGCGACTGGCCGGCCCCTCACCGAAGAGGTGCTGGAGCAGCAGTGCGCGATGGTGACGGCGGGTGTCCTCCTGGAGACGCTTGCCGCGGGGGCGGAGCGGCCGACCCACGGGAGCGATGCTCGTCACCTTTGTTAGTTGAGCGTACTTACTTATCTGGTGTCAACCCTCGTCGTGGCCGAGGGTCGGTACCGATGGAGGCCTCGACGGTCCAGCGCGGGCGCGCGCCTCGAGATCGGCATCCTGACCGAGCCAATGAGGCCCGGTCACCCGGACCAGCACCGTGACCGTCCCGGCGGCGACGCCGCACTCGACGAGGTCGCTGCCGTTGGCGTCGGCCACCGCCTCGGCCGCCGCGCACGGCGCCTCCCCGCGCGCCGCGGCGCCCGCTCCGGCCAGGGCAGCGAGGTCGGCGGCGGCCTGGGCCCCGCGGTGTGCGACGACCAAGGCCTGGACCACGCCGAGCGCGCAGCCGATCAGCACGAGCACCCCCGCCATCGCGATCACCAGCAGGGTCGCCGCGCCGGACTCGCCGCGCGACCGACGGCCCGGCGTCACGGCGGCACCTCGGGAGCGGCCACGGCCCGGGCCGCGAGCTCGACGGCAGGCAGCGCGTCGAACAGCCCGCCGACCCCGTCGACCGTCACCTGTCCGGTCACCACGACCTGGCCCGCCTCGGACGTCACGGTGAGCTCCGCTCCCGGTGGCGCCACCTGCCGCGCACGGGCGATCGCCTCGTCGGGCGAGTCGCCGCGGGCCACGGCGCGGGCGGCCTCGCGCGTCGCGTCGACCATCCGGACCTGGGCCATGCCCAGGCTGAGCAGCCAGACCAAGCCGACCGTGAGCGCCAGGAGGAGCGGCACGGCCATGGCCAGCTCGGCCGTGACCGCGCCCCTCTCGGCGCGCTCGCCTCCTGCAAGGAAGCCCGGCGTCACCCGACGCCCAGCAGCTTCAGCACGTGGTCGAAGAGTGTCTTGAGCAGGTGGTCGCCGAAGCCGCCGCTGAGGAGCTTGTAGAGCAAGCCGGCGAGACCTGCCCCCGCGGCCGTCCCGACGGCGTACTCGGCCGTGGTGATGCCCCGCTCGTCGCGGCCGCGTCCGGAGGTGAGGGTCATCTGTTCTCCCATCGTCAGGGGGACGCCCGATACGTCCCGCAGCCCCAGCCTGCGCCGGGCCGCCGACCGCCGTGGCGCCCTGCGCCGCCGCTTGTGGACGACGTGGTCCGGGACCGGCGCTGTGGACGGGAAGCGGGTCCCGGGCGGTCGGTCGTCAGCCGCCGAGGGCGCCGACCAGACCCGCCACCACGGGCACGATGCCGACCAGCAGGAACGCTGGCAGCAAGCAGACGCCCAGCGGCACCGCGGCCTGCACCCCCACCCGTCGGGCGGCGTCCTCGACGTCGGCGCGGGCCCGGGCCGACAGCTCGCGGCCCAGGCGGTCGAGGGCGTCGGCGACGGGCTCACCCGTCCGGGCCGAGCGGGCGAGCGTGCGGCCCAACGGCGCGAGGGCGGGTTCGGCCTCGAGGGAACCCCAGACCTCCGCCGGCGCGACGCCGAGTGCCATCGCGGGGCGGGAGCACGGCCAGCGCCTCGGCAGCCGGACCCGGCAGTGCGGCACACACCACGGACAGGCCGTCGGCCGGTGGCAGCCCGCTGCGTACGGCGGCCGCGAGCAGGCCGACGACGTGCGGCAGGTCGGCGCGGAGCCGGTCTCGGCGACGGCGCTGGGCCGGCGTCTCGGCGCGGCCGAGCACCACCCACACGACGAGCCCGACCACGGCCCCGGCCACGAGTCCCGGCCACCCGGAGACGAACCCCCAGGCACCCATGCCGGCCAGCCCGCTCCACAGCCAGCGCCGCGGCCGGTCGTCGTCCGATGCCGGCGGTGGGGCCGGGCGGCCGGCGGGTGGGCGGCGTACGACGGGTGGCCATGCCAGCCACGCGGCGGCGCCGGCGAGCGTGACGACCCCCAGGGTCGAGGTCATCGGCCGACCCCGGCGGCGATCCGTTCGATCCAGGCCAGCCCGGCGAACCCGAGCCCCAGGCCACCGGCGAGGCATGCCAGGCCCAGGGGCGTGCCCAGCAGGAACGCCACCGGGTCGCCGCCCGAACCGGCTCCGATGGCCAGCGCGACCAGGGGCAGGGCGCCGACGAGGCGTGCGGTGGCCCGGGCCGATGCCAGCTCACCCTGAACCACGCGGTCGGTGGCGGCTGCCTCGCGCAGCGAGACCGCGACCCGGGCCAGGGCGTCGGCGAGCCCGTGGCCGGTCCGGTGGGCCACCTGCCACGCCGCTCCGACCAGCCTGAGCCCCTCGGCGCCGGGGCGGGCCGCCAGCATCCGCAGTGCGGCGGGGACGTCGCCGCCCAGGGTCGTCGTCTGCGCGACGGGCGCCAGGACCGCCCACGCCTCGGCCGCCCGGGCGAGCGCGGCCGGCGGCGGCTGGCCCGCCGCGAGCTCGGCGGCAAGGAGGTCGCACGTCTCGAGGACGCGCTCCCGGGTCGTCGCGCGATCGCGCGCGGCGAGCCGACCGCGCCACAGCCGTAGCCCGGCCCAGGCCGTCGCCGCCACGAGCAGAGCCAGCGCGGTCGCACGTGGTGAACCCGCCGCAGCTCCCAGTGCAGCGACCGCGACCCCGAGCAGCAAGGCACTGGCGCCGGATCGGAAGGGCCCACCGTTGAGCGGGATCCGGGACGCGGGCGGCACGAGTGCTGCGACGGCCAGCCCCGCCAGCAGGGCGGCCGTCACGGGTCGTCCAGCAGCATCGCGAGTCGCTCCGCGCCGGGCCCGTGGCGTGCCGAACCGTCCTCCCCGAACACCACGGCGGCGCTCATCGTGACGAGCCCGCTGCTCGAACGACGGGGCACACCGACCTCGCGCAGGCGCCTGCGCCCCGACCCGTCGATGCCCAGGTGCAGCACGACGTCCACGGCCGCCGCGAACTGGCTGTGCGCCGCCTCGCGGCCGAGACCGGCGGCGAGGGCGAGGGCCTCGATGCGGGCGGGTACGTCGGCGGCCGAGTTGGCGTGCAGGGTGCCGCAGCCGCCCTCGTGCCCGGTGTTGAGGGCGGCCATCAGGTCGACCACCTCGCCCCCACGTACCTCGCCCACGACCAGTCGGTCGGGCCGCATCCGCAGCGCCTGCCTCACCAGCGCCCGGACGGTCACCTCGCCGGCGCCCTCGATGTTGGGCGGTCGCGCCTCGAGCCAGACGCAGTGCGGATGGTCGGGCCGCAGCTCGTGGGAGTCCTCGACCAGCACCAGCCGCTCGGCCGGGTCCGCCAGGGAAAGCAGCGCGGCGAGCAGCGTCGTCTTGCCCGAGCCCGTCCCGCCGCTGACGACGAACGCCACCCGCCGGCGTACGACGGCGCGCAGCAGACGCTCGCCGCCCGGCGTGACCATCCCGGCCCCGACGAGCTCGTCGAGGCTGAAGCCCCGTGCCCTCGGTACTCGCAACGAGATCAGCGTGCCGGGCCGGGCGATCGGCGCCAGGATCGCGTGACAGCGGGTGCCGTCGGCCAGCCGGACGTCGACGTACGGGCTGGCGTCGTCGAGCCGCCGTCCGCCGAGGGCGGCGAGCCGCTGTGCGAGGCGGCGTACGGCGTCGTCGTCGGCGAACCTCACCTCGACGGGCCGGAGCCCCTCTCCTTCGTCCACGTAGACCCCCGACGTGCCGTTGACGACCACGTCGGTCACGCCGGGGCGGCGCAGCAACGGCTCGAGCGGACCGGCGCCGAGCACGTCGCGGCGCAGCTCCTCGTGCACCGCGAGCACGGTGGCGTCCCCGACGGGGCGGCCGGTGGCGCGGAGCGCGTCGGCGACCCGGTGCGCGGTGAGCTCGCCGGGCCCCCGGGCCAGCCGCTCTCGTACCTCGTCCACGACGGTGGCCAGCTCGGCCGGCAGGCCCACGGTCATGCGGCGGGCCGCAGGGCAGCGAGGTCGCCGAGCAGGGCGAGGCAGGTGCGGCCGAGCGGCCCGCGCCGCGACCGCACGGGACCGAGGCCGAGGTCGATCGCCTCCTCGAGCCCGCGCTGGTCGGCCATCCGCGCCGCCACCGGCACCGACGTCAGACGGGCGACGGCCTCCGGGCTCACGTCGTCGCCTCGGAGCACCAGCCGGAGCGGCGACGGGTCGTGGAACCGCGAGCACAGCCGCACCGCGGACGCGAGGCCGGCGACCGTGGGCACGGTCAGCACGTACACCCGATGGCAGCGCGCGACCAGCTCCTCGACGAGCGGGTCGACCACGCGCGGCAGGTCGAGGACGACGGTGTCGTGGCCACGCTGAGCGGCGGCCACCGCGTTGCGCACGGCGAACGCCTGGAGGCTGCCCTGCGGGCCGGAGTACCAGGTGAGCACGCCGAGCTGGTCGCGGCGCGGCAGGGACTCGCGCAGCGAGCGCCCACTGAACCGGCCGGTCGTCTGGCACAGCGCGTCCCACCGGACGCCGTCGTGGCCGTCGAGTCCGAGCACCCGGTCGACGCCGGGGCCGAGCGGGTCGGCGTCGATCACCACCGCGGGCCCGTTGCGGGCGGCCAGCTGACCGAGCGCGCACGCGAACGTGGTGGCGCCGGCGCCGCCCGACCCTCCGATCACGCCGAGGGTCACCGATCCGGTGGGGTGCCCGTCGCCGAGGTCGGCCAGCAGCTCGGTCAGCCAGCCGGCCGAGCGGGGCAGCTCGGCGACGTTCTCGGCGCCGAGTGCGAGCGCCGTACGGAAGATGTCGTCCGGCACGCCGCCGCACCCGACCACATGGACACCGGAACGGCGCGGCGGGTCGAGCCGCGCGAGCGCCCGCGCGGCGTCGACGCCGACGAGGACCAGCGACGCGCCCGACCAAGCGCTCAGGGCGCCCGCCTCGTCGCGGGCGCGGACGGGAGTCACGCCGGCAGCGGCCGCCAGCCGCTGGAGCTCGTCGAGCAGGGCGGGGTCGTCGGTGACGAGAAGAGGAGCGTCCATGGAGGAGTGCTCCCCCGCCGTCGCTCCCTCCTCACCTGAGAGTTCGCGCGGCTGTGGAGAACGCTCGGGTGACGGCCGCTGTGGACGACGACCGGGCCCCTGGGTCCCCGATCGGCTGGTGAGGCCCACCTACGATGAGGCCATGCCGGACCGCCCGACCGCGGCCTTCTTCGACCTCGACAAGACGATCATCGCGAGGTCCAGCTCGTTCGTGTTCAGCAAGCCGTTCCAGGCCGGCGGGCTGATCTCCCGACGGGCGATGCTGCGGTCGGCGTACGCCCAGTTCGTCTATCTCGTCGGCGGCGCCGACCACGACCAGATGGAGAAGATGCGGCAGTTCAT
Source organism: uncultured Actinomycetota bacterium (assembly GCA_963728555.1). Classification (GTDB taxonomy): domain Bacteria; phylum Actinomycetota; class Actinomycetes; order Propionibacteriales; family Nocardioidaceae; genus Nocardioides. The sequence continues at coordinate 134,302 of CAVSKP010000004.1, read as the reverse complement.
GTCGCAGCTCACGGCCGGCTGGGACGTCGCCACGGTGCGCGAGATCGTCGCCGACACGCTGCATCACGTGGTCGACCCGATCGTGTACGACGAGGCCGTCTCGCTGATCGAGGAGCACCGGGCGCTTGGCCGGAACGTCGTGATCGTCTCCACGAGCGGCGCCGAGGTGGTCGGGCCCATCGGCGCGATGCTCGGCGCCGACGACGTGATCGCGACGCAGATGGAGATCGTCGACGGCAGGTACACCGGGACGATCGAGTACTACGCGTACGCCGACGAGAAGGCCCGCGCCATCACCGCCATGGCCGACGAGCGCGGGTACGACCTCGAGGGCTCCTTCGCCTACAGCGACTCGATCACCGACCTCCCGATGCTCGAGGTGGTCGGCCACCCGCACGCCGTCAACCCCGACAAGGAGCTGCGCCGCGCGGCCGCCGAACGGGGCTGGCCGATCCTCGTCTTCACCCGCCCGGTCGCCCTGCGCAGCCGGCTGCCACCGGGTCGTTCGGCCCTCGCGGTGCTGGCCCTCGGCGGGGTCGGCGCGGTCGGCTGGGTGCTGTGGTCCAGTGCGCGGAAGCGCCGCATCAGCGCCTGACCTGCACGTTCGTCACACCCCACCGATGGCGCCGAAAGTCAACCCTTGTGGGCCCTCTGCGACCGGCGTACAACAGGAGACAACCAACTCCAGAACCCGCACGCGAACCGGGTACCCACGCGGCGAACTACCCTTCCTACAGGGCGCTTGCCACCGGGATCTCCCCGAGGCAGCAGTTGAAGTGTTGCACGCCTGGTAGCCATCGGCTCGTGTGTCAGCGGCGGCACTCGACTCCCTGAGCCGGGTGCCGTCGCATGTCAGCCGGGGCACGAGCTTCGCCGACTCAGCGTCGCGCGAGGGGGCTCGCCTCGGCGCCCCGCGCGGCCGCCTGCGCGGCGTACCTCAGCCAGGCATGGACGCCGGCCGGCCCGCCGTCGCGGTACCCCCGCAGGTTCGACTCGTACGCCGCCCGCAACGCCAGGTGGCCCGCCTCCGGCACCAGCACCGACCGCCCGTCGACGCCGCGCGCGACCCAGACCAGCCGCTCGGCCGCCCGCGCCACGATGCCGTTGTGCGACGCGAAGGGCTCGGCTGTTGCGAGGTCGGCGTGCACGACCGCGGCGACCAGCAGGGCCGGCGCGGACGTGGGTGTCGTGAGCAGCCGGCCCAGCGTCTGCAGTCGGTCGACCGCCTCCGCGTCGCGCGGGCGGCCGGCATCCTCGGTACGAGCGGCCAGCGAGTGCAGTCGGGCGAAGGCCTGCAGCGGTGCGGTGCGCAGCACGGGCACCAGCGCCAGCAGGTGCGCGGAGACCCGGACCGCGTCCGCCGCCACCTCGTCACCCGTCCCTGCGCGCACCTCCTCCAGCGACGACGCCGAGCCCTCGAGGACGGCGGACGCGTGGGCGCCGACCAGGAGCGACTCGGCGGTCTGCTCGGGCGACGTACGGCGCAGCCCCCGGTCCCGGAGCAGCGCGTCGATCCCGTCCCGCGCCGCCGCGAACCCCGACGGCACCCCCTCCAGCTGCAGCAGCGCCCCCAGCGGGTCGGTGTTCTCGGGCACGCCCCGAAGTGTGCCGCCCCGGAAGTCCCGACGAAAGCCGCCCAGAACCAGGTTCCAGAGGTGCTTTTCGTCACGGACTATCCCGCATCCGTCAACTCAGGTTGACAACACCCGAAGCGTCAACGTAAGTTGACAGACATGACGGAACTGGCGGACCTGACGAGGGCCGCGAGCGCATCGGACCCGAGGGCGGGGCTGCGGGCGGTGCGGGCGCTGGGGCGGCTGCTCGAACACCTCGAGCGCACCCAGGTCGACCGCGCCCGCGCGGCCGGCTGGTCGTGGCAGGAGATCGCGCAGGTCCTCGAGGTCAGCCGCCAGGCGGTCCACAAGAAGCACGCCCGCAGGAGATAGAGATGCTCGAACGGTTCACCCGCAACGCCCGCGACGTCGTGCTCCGGGCCCACGAGGCGGCCCGCCGCGACGGCGCCGCGGAGGTGCTGCCCGCCCACTTGTTCGAGACGGTCGTCGGGACCGACAAGACACTGGCCGTGCACGTGCTCGAAGGCCTCGGCGCTCCCCGCGAGGAGGTACGCCGCGTGGTCCGGGGGCTGACCGGTCACCGGCCCGCCGGGCTGAACGACGAGGACGCCGAGGCCCTGCGGCTGCTGGGCATCGACCTGGACGACGTGATGCGCCGCATCGACCACGACCTGGGCGGGGACGACGGCGAGGCACGAGGTCCCGGCAAGGTCCGCCACTCCCGCCCCCGCTTCGCCAAGGCCTCGAAGAAGGTCCTCGAGCTCTCCCTGCGCGAGGCGGTCCGGCTGGGCGACGGGTTCATCGGCACCGAGCACGTGCTCCTCGGCCTCATCCGCTCGGGCGACCCGACCGTGATGAAGACGCTCGCCGCCTTCGACCTCTCCGCCGACGACGTACGACGAGCCGTCGACGAGGCCGAGCGGCGCACCGGCTGACAGACGGGCTCGGCCCGGTTCCGCAGGTAGGGTCGCGAGTGATGAGCGACCACACGCAGCCCACCCCCGACTGGGCGCACTCCTTCGGCAGCGTGGTCGACGCCTACGACCGGGCCCGTCCCACGTACCCCCGTGACGCCGTGGCCTGGCTCGTCGGCCGCGACGCCGCGACCGTGCTCGAGCTCGGCGCCGGCACCGGCAAGCTCACCGAACAGCTGGTCGCCCTCGGTCACGGCGTGGTCGCCACCGACCCGGACCCGGCGATGCTCGGCCGCCTCCAGCGCAACCTCCCCGAGATCAGCACCCTGGTGGCGCACGCCGAGGAGCTGCCCGCCAACGACGGTGGCTTCGACGTCGTCGTCGCGGCACAGGCCTTCCACTGGTTCGACCCCGCCCGGGCCCTGCCGGAGATCGCCCGCGTCCTCAAGCCCGGCGGTCATCTCAGCCTCGTGTGGAACTTCCGCGACGACAGCATTCCCTGGGTGCGTCGCCTCGGCGCCCTGATCGGCACCCAGGAGCAGCAGGACGACCCGACCCGGGCCATCGCCGACAGCGAGCTGTTCGGAGACGTCGAGCAGGCGACGTACTCGCACTGGCAGCAGGTCGACCGCAAGAGCATCCAGGACCTCGTCCTGTCACGGTCCAACATCGCCGTCCTCGACGAGGAGGCGCGGGCCGCCAAGCTGGCCGAGGTCGTGGCCTTCTACGACGAGTACGGCCGTGGCATGGACGGCATGCAGCTCCCGTACGTCGCCCGCTGCTACCGCGCCGCCGTCGCCGACCGCCCGGGGGCCGAGCCCGACGAGGACGAGGCCGGGGACGAGAACGGCGCCGGCCCGTCCGACGGCACCGACACCGACACCCTCCTCATCGACTTCCGCTGAGGCACCCCAGCAACATGGCCCGACCGGGCTATGGCGGCCCAGGGTGAGCACCGGGTTGGCTGGCCGCAGGGTGTCGACCCCGCCGTTTGCGGCGCCCAGAGGGGTGTCCGATGCCGCGAGCCAGCGGGAAGAAGAAGGTCCGGCTCGTCGTGGTCCGTCCCTGGGGCCGTCCGCCGCCCTTGTTGAGGAGGGGCTGCGCCGTTACGGTCCGCGCATGGCGACCGCGCTCGGCCAGACGTGGGGACGTGTCTTCCGCCGGTCCCACCTCGGGACCGAGGCCGACCGCGCGACCTTCCGCACGTTGCACGAGGCCTCCCTCGCCGGCCCGGCGCTGCGGGAGGGGCTGACCGAGGCCAGCGCCGAGCGCAGCGTCCGGCACCTGAGGGCCCTGCTCGGCGCTCCGGTCGTCGCGCTCACCGACACCGAACGGGTGCTCGCCTGGGACGGTCCGGGATCGCACCACGGCGACCAGGTGGCTGCGCTCGCGCGGACGACCGAGGCGACCAAGGTGGCCGGCCAGGCCGAGCTCGCCTGCCACCTCGTGAGCTGCCCGGTACAGCACGTCGTGCTGAGCCCGCTCGTGGTCGACGACCTGGTGCTGGGGCACGTGGTCGTCGGGACGCCGTACCCCACCGCAGGTCTGGTGCGCGCCACCGACGAGGTCGCCGCCTGGGTCTCCGGCCAGCTCGAGCTCGCCGAGCTCGACGCGTCGCGCCGCCGGCTGGTCGAGGCCGAGGTACGCGCGCTGCGGGCGCAGATCTCGCCGCACTTCATCTACAACTCCCTCGGCGCGATCGCGTCCTTCGTGCGCACCGATCCCGAGCGTGCGCGGGACCTGCTCCTGGAGTTCGCGGAGTTCACGCGCTACTCCTTCCGGCGGCACGGCGAGTTCACGACCCTGGCCGAGGAGCTGCGGTCGGTCGAGCAGTACCTGCTGCTGGAGCAGGCGAGGTTCGGAGAGCGGTTGCGGGTGGTGCTGCGGATCGCGCCCGAGGTGCTGCCCGTCCAGATCCCGTTCCTCTCCCTGCAGCCGTTGGTCGAGAACGCCGTCAAGCACGGGCTCGAGGGCCGCGAGCAGGGCGGCACGATCACTGTTGTCGCCAGCGACCTCGACCGCGAGTGCGAGATCAGCATCGAGGACGACGGGGTCGGCGAGGACCCCGAGAAGGTACGCCGCGCCCTGGCCGGCGGCGGCGACTCGGTCGGGCTGGCCAACGTCGACGAGCGGCTCAGGCACACGTTCGGGGACGAGTACGGGCTGGTCGTCGAGACCGCTCTCGGCGCCGGCACCCGGGTCGTCGTACGCGTCCCCAAGTACGCCGAGGCGGTGCACGGATGAGCGACCGCGGCCTGCGTGTGCTCGTCATCGACGACGAGCGTCCGGCGTTGGACGAGCTGGCCTTCCTGCTCGAGCGCGACCCGCGTGTCCGTGGTGTGCTCACGAGCGACTCGGCCACCGACGCGCTGCGGGTCCTCCACGAGCTCCAGGTCGACGCGGTCTTCCTGGACATCTCGATGCCCGGGCTCTCGGGTCTGGAGCTGGCGCAGGTGCTGGCCAGGTTCCGTACGCCGCCGCCGGTCGTCTTCGTCACCGCCCACGAGCAACACGCCGTCGAGGCCTTCGACCTGAACGCGGTCGACTACGTGCTCAAGCCGGTCCGCGAGGAGCGGTTGGCCGAGGCCGTCCGCCGCGTCGTCGAGGGCGCAGGTGCGAGCCGCCCGCCGGAGGACGACCAGGTTGCCGTCGAGCTCGGCGGCGTGACCCGCTTCATCAGCCGCGCCGACATCAGGTACGTCGAGGCGCAGGGCGACTACGCCCGCCTGCACACCGCGGACGGCAGCCACCTCCTGCGCACCCCGCTGACCACGCTCGAGGAGCAGTGGCAGTCGGCCGGCTTCGTGCGGATCCACCGCTCGCTGCTGGTCTCGCTCCCCCACGTCGAGGAGGTCCGTACCGAGTCCGGCCGCTGCACGGTCGTCGTCGGCGGTACCGAGCTCGCCGTCAGCCGCCGCCACACCCGCGAGCTGCGCGACCTCCTCGTCCGTCGCAACCGCCCGGGTGGTTCGCGGTGAGCGTCGGGATAGTCCCCTACGAAAATCATCATCGATGCGGTGTCCGATGATGATTTCCGTAGGGGACTATCCCGCCGGACCTGTGGAGAACGCCCGGTGACGGAGCGGGTGAGGGTCACCTCGCCGCGTACGACGTCGGGGCGGCGGCGGGAGCAGCCGAGCGCGGCGCGGGAGATCGACGCGCAGAGCCAGGTGGGTGAGGTGTACCTGGCGTCGCTGCTCCGGGTGCAGCTGCGCCTCGGGCTGACCGTCCTGCTGCTGCTCGGCGTTCTCGTCGGTGGCCTGCCCCTGGTGTTCTGGCTGCTCCCCGAGGTCACCGGCGCCCACGTGCTCGGCATGCCGCTCGCCTGGGGGCTGCTCGGCTTCGTCGTCTACCCGACGCTCGTCCTGCTCGGCTGGTGGTACGTCCGGGCCGCCGAGCGCAACGAGGCGGCCTTCACCGACGTGGTCGAGCGGCCATGAGTGAGCGATGAACCACGCCTTCGGCGGCATCGCGGTGGCGATCGTGTCGGTGCTCACCGTCGGGATCGGCATCTGGGGGCTGCGGTTCAGCCGGACGACGTCCGACTTCTTCGTCGCCTCGCGTACCGTCCGGCCGCGCGCTGAACGCGTCCGCGATCGGCGGCGAGTACCTCTCCGCCGCGTCGTTCCTCGGCGTCGCCGGCCTGGTGCTCGCCTTCGGCGCCGACATGCTCTGGTACCCGGTCGGCTGGACCGCCGGGTACCTCGTCCTGCTCGACGCTCGTCGCCGCCCCGCTCCGCCGGTCCGGTGCCTACACGCTGCCCGACTTCGCCGCAGGCCCGGCTGCGGTCGCGGCCGGTCCGCATCGTCACCTCCGCGCTGGTGGTGGCGATCGGGTGGCTCTACCTGATCCCGCAGCTCAAGGGCGCGGGGTTCACGCTCAACCTCGCGACCGGCCTCGACAGCCGGCTCGGCGGTCTCGTCGTGGCGGTCGTCGTCCTCGTCAACGTGGTCACCGGCGGGATGCGCAGCGTCACGTTCGTGCAGGCGTTCCAGTACTGGCTCAAGCTGACCGCGCTCCTTGTGCCGGCGGTGTTCTTGTTGTTCGTCTGGTACGGCGACGGCGCGGTGTCGCCCGCGGACGCGGTCTTCGACCTGCCTGGCCACGTCGGTTGGGCGGATCCCCTGTCGGGACTGGGCTCCCACCCGCTCTACACGACGTACTCGATCATCATCGCCACCTTCCTCGGCACCATGGGCCTGCCGCACGTGGTGGTCCGCTTCTACACCAACCCCGACGGCCGCGCCGCTCGCCGGACCACGCTCGTGGTCCTCGGCCTGCTCGGGATCTTCTACGTGCTGCCGCCCGTGTACGGCGCGCTCGGCCGCATGTACGCCGGAGACCTGGTCGCCGGCGGCCGCGCCGACTCGGTCGTCATCGAGCTGCCGACGCGGATGATCGGCGGTACGGGCGGCGAGCTGCTGGCCGCACTGCTGGTCGCCGGCGCCTTCGCGGCGTTCCTCTCGACCTCGTCCGGACTGACCATCGCCGTCGCTGGTGTGCTCTCGCAGGACCTGATGAGCCGCTGGCTGGGTGGCATCGCGTCGTTCCGCGTGGGCGCGTGCATCGGGGTGGGGGTGGCGTACGTGTTCGCCGTCCTCGCCGAGGATGTCGGCGTCGCGACGGCGGTCGGTCTCGCGTTCGCGGTCGCCGCGTCGACCTTCTGTCCCCTGCTGGTGCTGGGGATCTGGTGGCGGCGGCTCACCGACGTCGGCGCGATCGCGGGGCTGGTCGTCGGCGGCGCGACGAGCGGCTTCGCGGTGGTCCGCACGTTCGTCGCCGACGAGGGCCCCGGCTGGGGCTCGACCCTGCTCGCCCAGCCCGCCGCCTGGACCGTCCCGCTGGCGTTCACGGCCATGGTCGTCGGCTCCCTGCTCACCCCCGACCGCCGCCCGGCCCACGCCACCCGCTTCATGGTCCGCCTGCACACCCCCGAGTCCGTCGGCGTCGACCGCGGCTGACCCCCGTCTCGCTGGTCGAGCCCGGCGAGCGCCAGCGAGCCGGTGTCGAGGCCGCCGATGGAAACCGGTCTCGACACGCCGCTCGTTCCTCGCGGCGGCTCGACCACCGGCGCGAGGGCCGACCGTTCGTCGCCGCAGACCGACCGTTGGGCGAATAGCCCGCCCCCACTGGCCGACGTACCTGCTCGGTCCCCTGCCGCGTGGGTACCGGACTCCGGAAGCGTCAACGGCGTCACAGCGGGTGACGCGGCGGGGATGTCCGCACCGGAAAGGGGAGACCATGGCCGACACGCACGAGGTCGGGGCTCACGAACAGGCCGAGCTTCATGACCCGGTCTACGACCGGCTGCAATCGAGCGAGGACTTTCAAGAGCTGAAGAGGCGGTACACCGGGCTTCGTGGTGCCCGCCACGATCGCCTTCCTGGCCTGGTACCTGCTGTACGTCGTGATGTCGAACTGGGCCACCGGCTTCATGGACACCAAGGTCGTCGGCAACATCAACGTCGCACTGGTCTTCGGGATCCTCCAGTTCGCTCACGACGTTCCTCATCGCCTGGCTGTACTCGCGGTACATGGCGGCGAAGGTCGACCCGATCGCCGAGAAGCTCGAGGCGCAGTACGCCAAGGAGGTGGGCGGCCGATGACCGGGACCGAGACCCTCACCGCGGTCCTCTTCGCGATCGTCGTCCTCATCACCGTCGGCATCACCTTCTGGGCCAGCCGGCAGACCACCGGCACCGCCGACTACTACGCCGGCGGCCGCTCAGTTCACCGGCTTCCAGAACGGCATGGCGATCTCCGGCGACTACATGTCGGCGGCGTCGTTCCTCGGCATCTCCGGCGCGATCGCGCTGAGCGGGTACGACGGCTTCCTCTACTCGATCGGCTTCCTGGTCGCCTGGCTGGTCGCGCTGCTGCTCGTCGCCGAGCTGCTGCGGAACTCCGGTCGCTACACGATGGCCGACCAGCTCGCCTACCGGATGCGGCAGCGCCCGGTGCGCACCGCCGCCGCCACCTCGACCGTCGTCGTCTCGATCTTCTACCTGCTGGCGCAGATGGTCGGCGCGGGCGCGCTGGTCGCGCTGCTGCTCGGCGTCGACCAGCGGCACCGTGAAGGCGTGGACGATCGTCGGCGTCGGCGCTGCTGATGATCTTCTACGTCACCGTCGGCGGCATGAAGGGCACCACCTGGGTGCAGATCGTCAAGGCCGTGCTGCTGATGAGCGGCACGATCCTGATCACGGTGCTGGTGCTGGCGAAGTTCGACTTCAACCTCTCCCACCTGCTCGGCGCAGCGGCCGACAACACCGGCAAGGGCGAGGCCTTCCTCCAGCCCGGCCTGAAGTACGGCCTCACCACCACCTCGAAGATCGACTTCCTCAGCCTCGGTCTCGCGCTGGTGCTCGGTACGGCGGGCCTGCCGCACATCCTGATCCGGTTCTACACGGTGCCGACCGCCAAGGACGCCCGCAGGTCGGTGCAGTGGGCGATCGGACTGATCGGCGCGTTCTACCTGATGACGCTGGCGCTGGGCTTCGGTGCGGCTGCGCTGCTGAACACCGGCCCGGACAGCGAGGTCGCGGCATCCGGTGGCAACCTGGCCTCACCACTGCTCGCCGAAGCGGTCGGTGGCGGTGACGGGTCGACCGGAGGCGCGATCCTGCTCGCACTGATCTCCGCGGTCGCGTTCGCCACCATCCTCGCGGTGGTCGCCGGCCTGACGCTGACGTCTGCGTCCTCGGTCGCCCACGACCTCTACGCCAACGTGGTCAAGCGCGGCCAGGCCACGGAGAAGGACGAGGTCAGGGTGGCCAAGATCGCGGCGTTCGTGATCGGCGGCATCGCCATCGCCCTGGCCATCCCGGCGCAGAAGCTGAACATCGCGTTCCTCGTCGCCCTGGCCTTCGCGGTCGCGGCGTCGGCGAACCTGCCCTCGATCGTCTACAACCTGTTCTGGCGGCGCTTCAACACCCGCGGCGCCACCTGGGCGATCTACGGCGGTCTCGTCTCCTGCGTGGTGCTGGTGTTCTTCTCGCCGGTCGTGTCCGGCCTGGGCGTCAACCCGACCACGGGAGCCAGCCTGTCGCTGTTCCCGGCCGACGTGGACTTCCACTGGTTCCCGCTGCAGAACCCCGGCATCATCTCGATCCCGCTGGGCTTCTTCTTCGGCTGGCTCGGCACCGTGACGTCCAAGGAGCCGGCCGCCGAGGAGCGGTTCACCGAGCTCGAGGTCCGCGCCCTCACCGGCGCCGGCGCCGAGCAGGCGGTGCACCACTAGGAGATCTCGGGGGCACACCGATTCGTCTGCGGATCACTGCGACTTCTCTCGCGGCCGACCACGGACGAATCGGTGTCCCGGGGCTCGTGGCGGCCAACGACGACAGGTAGGTTCCGAATCATGAGCGACGAGACCCTGTCCAACCTGCTGCACGAGGAGCGCCGGTTCGAGCCGCCGGCCGAGCTCGCGGCGGACGCGAACGTCAAGGAGGAGGCGTACGCCAGGGCGGACGCCGACCGCGAGGCGTTCTGGGCCGAGCAGGCCGAGCGTCTCGACTGGGACCAGAAGTGGGACCGGGTGCTCGACTGGGACGACCCGCCGTTCGCCAAGTGGTTCGTCGGCGGCCGCATCAACGCGGCGTACAACTGCGTCGACCGGCACGTCGAGGCCGGCAAGGGCGACAAGGTCGCGCTGCACTGGGTCGGCGAGCCCGAGGACGACACCCGCGACATCACCTACGCCGAGCTCAAGGACCAGGTCTGCCAGGCCGCCAACGCGCTGACCGACCTCGGCGTGCAGACGGGCGACCGGGTCGCGATCTACCTGCCGATGATCCCCGAGGTCGTCGTCGCGATGCTGGCCTGCGCGCGCATCGGCGCGCCGCACACGGTCGTGTTCGGCGGCTTCTCCGCCGACGCGCTGGCCAACCGCGTCGCCGACTGCGAGGCCAAGGTGATCATCACCGCCGACGGCGGCTACCGCCGCGGCGCGCCGTCGGCCCTCAAGCCGGCGGTCGACGAGGCCGTCGGCAAGGCCGACGAGCAGGGCCAGCAGGTCGACAAGGTGCTCGTCGTGCGGCGTACCGGCCAGGACGTCGACTGGGACGACAGCCGCGACGTCTGGTGGCACGACACGGTCGAGAAGGCGTCCACCGAGCACGAGTGCGAGTTCTTCGACGCCGAGCACCCGCTGTACGTCATGTACACCTCGGGCACGACCGGCAAGCCCAAGGGCATCCTGCACACGACCGGCGGCTACCTGGTCGGCACGTCGTACACGCACTGGGCCGTCTTCGACCTCAAGGCCGACACCGACGTCTACTGGTGCACCGCCGACGTCGGCTGGGTGACCGGCCACAGCTACATGGTCTACGGGCCGCTCTCCAACGACGTCACGCAGGTGATGTACGAAGGCACGCCCGACAGCCCGCACAAGGGCCGCTGGTGGGAGATCGTCGAGAAGTACGGCGTGACGATCTTCTACACCGCTCCCACCGCGATCCGGACCTTCATGAAGTGGGGCTCCGACATCCCGGAGAAGTTCGACCTGTCCTCGATCCGGGTGCTCGGGTCGGTCGGTGAGCCGATCAACCCCGAGGCCTACATCTGGTACCGCGAGACCATCGGCGCCGGCGAAGGTCCCGGTCGTCGACACCTGGTGGCAGACCGAGACCGGCCAGATCATGATCAGCCCGCTGCCCGGCGTGACGCACGGCAAGCCCGGCTCGGCGATGACCGCCCTGCCGGGCGTCGAGCGCCGACGTCGTCAACGACGACGGCGAGTCGGTGCCGAACGGGTCCGGCGGCTTCCTGGTGCTGACCAAGCCGTGGCCGGCGATGCTGCGCACCCTGTGGGGCGACGACGAGCGGTTCAAGGAGACCTACTGGGCGACGGTTCGCCGACCAGGGCTTCTACTTCGCCGGCGACGGCGCGAAGAAGGACGACGACGGCGACCTGTGGCTGCTCGGCCGGGTCGACGACGTGATGAACGTGTCCGGCCACCGGCTGTCCACCACCGAGATCGAGTCGGCCCTGGTGTCGCACCCCAAGGTCGCCGAGGCGGCGGTGGTCGGCGCGGCCGACGAGATGACCGGCCAGGCGGTGTGCGCGTTCGTGATCCTGCGCGAGTCGGCCCTCGAGCACGGCGAGGCCGCGCCCGACGAGCTCATCGAGGAGCTGCGCAAGCACGTGCAGAAGGAGATCGGCGCGATCGCCAAGCCGCGGCAGATCATGATCGTCCCCGAGCTGCCGAAGACCCGCTCCGGCAAGATCATGCGCCGCCTGCTCAAGGACGTCGCCGAGCACCGCGAGGTCGGCGACGTCACCACGCTGGCCGACTCCACGGTGATGGACCTGATCAAGGAGAAGCAAGGCGCCGGCGCGTCGGAGGAGTGAGGCGCCGGAACCGGATCGTGGGGTACGGCGGCGCTTCAGGCCCAGACGAAGTAGCGCAGGGCGACGTACGGGACGCACAGCGCGACGGTGACGGCCGTGACGACGAGGCCGTACTTGGTGAAGCGCCAGAACGCTGATCGGGTGGCCGTTGCGCTTGGCGATGCCGGTGACCACCACGTTGGCGCTGGCGCCGATGGCCGTGGCGTTGCCGCCCAGGTCGGCGCCGAGCGCGAGCGCCCACCACAGCGACTGCTGCTGCGGAGGCAGGCCCGCCGCCGGGCCGACAAGCTCGTGGACGAGCGGCGCCATCGTGGCGACGTACGGGATGTTGTCGACGATGCCGGACAGCACCGCCGAGCCCACCAGCAGGCCTTGGGCGGCGCCGGCGCGTAGTTGTCGCCGATCTGGCGGTGAGCGTCTCGGCCAGCTCGCCGATCACGCCCTGGTGCACCAGTGAGCCCACCATCACGAACAGCCCGACGAAGAAGAGCAAGCGTCTCCCACTCGATCTCCTCGAGGTAGACCGGATGCGGGCACGCGCGGAGACCAGGATCGCCGCGCCGGCGCCGAGGAGCGCCACCAGCGAAGGCTCGAGATGGGTGACCGCGTGCGTGACGAAGCCGACCAGCACGACGACCAGCACGACGCCGACCCGGACCAGCAGCCGCCGGTCGCTGATCGTCTCGCGAGGCTCCAGCCGCATCACCGCCTCGGCCCGCTCGGCGTCGAAGCGCGAGGCGGCGTCCCCACAGGAGCCAGCACAGCCCGACGAACACCACCAGCAGCACCAGGACGATCGGCGCCAGGTGGACGAGGAAGTCGTTGAAGCCCGAGGCCGGCCCGGCTGCCGATGATGATGTTGGGCGGGTCGCCGATCAGGGTGGCCGTGCCGCCGATGTTGCTGGCCATCACCTCGGCCAGCAGGAACGGCACCGGGTCGAGCGCGAGCCGCTCGCACAGCAACAGCGTCACCGGCGCGACCAGCAGCACCGTCGTGACGTTGTCCAGCAGGGCCGAGGCGACCGCCGTGATCAGGACGAGGAGCACCATCATCCGGAACGGGCGTGCCCGGGCGCGCTGCGCCGACCAGATGGCCAGGAACTCGAAGACGCCGGTCTGCCGGAGGATGCCGACGATCACCATCATCCCGAACAGCAGGAAGATGACGTTCCAGTCGATCCCGGTCTCCTCGGAGAAGAAGATCTCGTGGCCGCGGACCGCCCCGATGGCCACCATCGCGGCGGCGCCGAGCAGCGCCACGGCCGTGCGGTTGAACCTCTCGGTGACGATGACGACGTACGCCGTGGCGAAGACGAGCAGCGCGAGCACAGCGGTCAGGGACATAGGTCGCCTTCCGGCGTCGGCGACGAGGACCGCCGACCAGACTTCCCGGCACACCTGATCAGTCACCGTACACGGGACCGCGCAGCGGCTCAGGCCTCGTCGCCCTGGTGCAGGACGTCGCGCTCGAGCCGCCGCCGGACGAGCGCGCTGTCCTGTCCGGCGGCGGTCGCGATGGCGGCCAGCACCCGGCTCAGGGTGATCACTCCGTGGAAGACGCCCGTCGCGGTCGATGACCAGGATCACCGGCGTGTGTCCCGCGTCCATGGCGCTGGCGATCTCGATGAGGGTGTCCTCCGGGAGCACGGACGGCGGCTTCGTGGCGGTCAGCCGCTTGGCCTCGAGCAGCTCGCCGATGGTCGCGCGGTTGAGCGCGCCGCACAGCTCGTCGGCGCCCAGCTCGTCGTAGGCGTGGGCCAGGTTGGGCTCGTCGCGCACGTACTGCGGCAGCACCAGGCTCAGGATCTGGCTGCCGGGGATCACCGCGATCGGCACACCGTCGTCGCCCGCGACCACGAGACCCGAGAGGCGGTACTCCGCGATCACCCGGGCCGCCTCGGCCCCGGTGGTCGCACGCCGGACCATCGGCACCTGCTCGGCCAGCTGCGCCGCTCTCATGCGGTCACGCGTGTCACGGCGGTGATCCGGAAGCCGGTCGCGGTGCCCGAGGACCACCACGCCCAGCAGCGCGGAGCCCAGCGAGCCCGCGAGCACGGCGGTCTTCGCGGCATCACGCTCCGGGCCCGCGAACGCGAGGTCGGAGACGAGCAGCGAGACGGTGAACCCGATCCCGGCGAGCAGCGCGACACCCAGCGACGTCGCGCCAGCCGATCGAGGGGTCCAGGCTCGCCCGCGTGAACCGGGCCACCGGTCCACCCGCCGAGCAGCACGCCGACCGGCTTGCCGACCACCAGGCCGGCGACGACGCCGATCACCACCGGGTCGCGCACCAGTCCCCTCCACCGGAAAGCACGACGCCGGCCGACATCAGCGCGAAGAACGGTACGGCGGCACCGGCCGAGAACGGCGACAGCACGTGCTCGAGGTGCTCGGCCGGGCTGGTCTCCTCGCCGGCGTCGCGCCGTACCCGCGTCAGCAGCCCGAGCAGCACGCCGGCGATCGTCGCGTGGATTCCGCACTCGTGCACCGCCCACCAGGCGAGCACGGCCAGCGGCACGTAGAGCGACCGGCGTCGTGACCCGCCGCCGCTGGAGCAACGCCCAGGCGGCCACGGCTGCCACCGCGACGGCCAGCCAGGCCAGGTCGAGCGACGTCGGTGAAGAACACCGCGATGATGACGATCACGAGCAGGTCGTCGACCACGGCCAGCGTCAGCAGGAAGGCCCGCAACGCTGTCGGCAGGTTGGACCCGACGACCGCCAGCACCGCCAGGGCGAAGGCGATGTCGGTCGCGGCTGGCACCGCCCAGCCCTCCGGCTGCCCCCCGTTCGCGTTGACCGCGAGGTAGATCAGCGCGGGTACGGCGACCCCGCAGGCCGCGGCAACGACCGGCACGGCGGCGTCGGCCGGCCGACGCAAGGACCCCACCACCAGCTCGCGCTTGAGCTCGAGCCCGGCGACGAAGAAGAACAGCGTCAGGGCGCCGTCGGCGGCCCAGTGCTCGAGGTCGAGCGGCCCGAGCTCGAGTGGCGCAGGTCGTGGTACGACGTCCCCCACGCCGAGTTCGCCCAGACGATGCCGACCACGGCCGCCGCCAGGGCGAACGCACCGCCGACGGTCTCCCGCCGGAACAGCTCGCCGAGGAAGGTGGCCTCGCGCTGGTCGGGCTCGGGGAAGATCCGGCGTACGAGCGACACGGCGGTCCGTTCGGGCAGCTACGACGC
Source organism: uncultured Actinomycetota bacterium (assembly GCA_963728555.1). GTDB lineage: Bacteria > Actinomycetota > Actinomycetes > Propionibacteriales > Nocardioidaceae > Nocardioides. Next base: position 119,273 of record CAVSKP010000004.1, on the reverse strand, counting down.
CGTCAGACGACGTGCCGACCAGACTTCCCGGCTCACCGCGGCACCACCCTACCGGGCGGTCCGGGGCGCATCCGGCTCGAGAGTAGGGTCTGGCTCCCGACCCGCGTCGACCCAGGGGGAAGGTGTCATGGCGATCCAGCCGGTGCAGGACGAGCCCACCATCGGGCGACTCGTCTCCGACGCCAGTCGGGACATCTCCTCGCTGCTCCAGAAGGAGATCCAGCTCGCCAAGAGCGAGATCAAGGTGAGCGTCCGCAACGGCGGCCTCGGCCTCGGGCTGTTCGCCGGCGCGGCGTTCTTCGCGGTGATGGGCGCTGATCATGTTCTCGGTCGCGCCTGGCCTACTTCATCCACTGGAACGGCAAGGGCCTCGACCTGCACTGGGCGTTCCTCGCCGTGTTCGTGCTGTACCTGCTGATCGCCGCGCTGCTCGGGTACATCGGGTACCGCAAGGTCCGCAAGGTCGGGCCGCCCGAGAAGGCGATCGCCGAGGCGCAGAAGACCAAGGCAGCACTGACCAAACGCGACTGAGCAGCTCGGCCGTCAGCCCGCGCAGTCCTGCGTGTCAGCGGGTCGCCCCTCGCTGACGCCCAGGGTGGCGGCCTCCGCGACCTGCTCGGCCGTGAGGGCGTAGCCGGTGTCGGAGTCGGTCAGCGACGCGGCGAACACCACGCCGACCACGTCGCCGCCCGACGACACGACCGGCCCGCCGGAGTTGCCGGGACGGACCTTGCCGCGCAGCGACAGCACCTCACGGATCACCGCGCCGTCGCCGTAGATGTTGGGTGACCGCAGCCGCTGCTCGCTGACGGACGCGGGCCGTCTGCACGTCGTACGGGCCGTCCTGCGGGATAGCCGAGGATCGCCACGCCCTGCCTTGGCCTCGACCGCGACGTCGAACGGCAACGGCGCGAGGCTCGCCGGAGTCGACGGCGATCACGGCGACGTCGACGTCGGGGTCGTAGTAGACGACGGTTGCCGCTGACCGTGTTGCCGCCGATCTCGACCGAGGGTTCGTCGACGCCGGCCACCACGTGCGCGTTGGTCATCACCCGGTCGCGGGCGAACAGGAAGCCGGAGCCCTCGATGCCGCGGCCGCAGGAGTTGACGCTCTCGACCTTCACCACGGCCGGCTCGGCCCGTACGACGTCGGGGTCGGTGAGCAGCCGCTGCGGGCCGGGCCCGACCGGCACGATCCGCTCGGGCGCGAACGGCTCGAGGTATCGCGGGAAGAACGTCGTGCCGACGACGTTGTTGAACGCCTTGAGGACGTTCGCCGCGGAGTCGGGCAGCACCTCGTCGACCTTCTTCAGCACGAAGGACTCACGCACGAGCGGGGTGATGCCGGAGATGCCGGACCCGGCGACCGCGACGCCGAGGGCCCAGGAGACCAGCAGGACCGCCGCGCCGCTCAGTGCCGCTCCACCCGCCGCGTCCACGGCCCGGAACGGCTGCCACTGGATGGTGTCGCGCAGCCGGGCGCCGGCCCACTGGAACACCGCCTGGCCGATGCTGGCGGTGAGGATGACGATGAACAGGGCGCCCAGCGAGACGAGGACGGACGGGTTCGCGTCGCCGAGGGCGACCGGCGCGAGCCAGACCCCGGTCAGCCCGCCGAGCAGCAGACCGGCGGTGGCACACGCGCCGGTGACGAACCCCTGCCAGTAGCCCGACAAGGCGTAGGTCAGCACCAGACCGACCAGCACCCAGTCGAGCAGGTTCACGTCAGGGCTCCCGGCCGGTTGTGGGGTTTCGTCTGGCGCCTTGCTGGGGAACACCTTGCAGCATGTACGACGGCAGGTCACGGACCTCGTAGTCGGCCCACGGCTCGCCCCACCCGAGGTGGTCGAAGAGTCGGGTGATCACTCCGGCGGTGAAGCCCCACAGGATCACGTCCCGCTCGGGGCCGATGAGGAACGCCGGCCCGACCCAGCCCGACGGGTGACGGACCGCGATGCGGTGGTCGGGGCGCAGCAGGTCGGCGAGCGTGACGAGGTGGATCGCGTGCACCTCGTCGGGGTCGACCACGTCCACCGGGGTCGGCGTACGCCACCAGCCCAGGACCGGCGTGACCGAGAAGTTGCTCGGCGGCAGCCACAGCTCCGGAAGCTCTCCGAACACCTCGACGCCCGCCGGGTCGAGGCCGGTCTCCTCCTCGGCCTCCCGGAGGGCCGCCTGCACCGGCGACTCACCGGGGTCGATGGAGCCGCCGGGGAAGGAGACCTGGCCGGGGTGGGAGCGCATGTGGTGGGAGCGCTCGGTCAGGAGCAGGCTCCCCGATTCGAGGTCGTGGCCGGGGCCGTCGGCGAACAGCATCAGCACCGCACCCCGGCGCGGGTCGGCGTCCTCCGGTGGCAGGAACTGCGTGAGGTCGCCGGTGGTGATGGTGGCGACGCCCGCCCGGACGGGCTCGAGCCACGCGGGCAGATCATCGGGGATCGTCACAGCGTGACCCCGAGGTGCTGCTCGACGAGATCGACGAGCTCGTCGACCGACTTCAGCTCGACGGGAACGGTCGTGGCCGTCCCGTCGGCGCTGATGAAGATGCTCGACGGCACGCGCATCCGGGCGGTGAAGGGAGGGTGGCCGAGCAGGTCGCCGCCGGGGTCGGCGACCTGCGGGTAGGTGGCGCCGGACTTCTCGAGCAGCTCGATCGCGGCCGAGGGGATGGTGTCCTGGAAGTCGAGGCCGAGAACCGGCACCTGGTCGCCGTAGGTGTCGTAGAAGTCCGCGACGTGCGGGAGCTCGCGGCGGCACGGTCCGCACCAGGCGCCCCAGACGTTGACCACGAGCGGCCCGCGCAGTGCTCCCAGGTCGACCTCGGGGCCGCCGCCGAGACAGGGCAGCGTGAACGTCGGCAGCCCGCCCTCGACGCCGTCGCCGGTGACGGGCACGCAGTCGGCGATGCCGGCGGCCGCCTTGGCCTTCACCAGTGCTGGGGTGTCGACGTCGACCTTGCTGTCGGGGACGGGAAGGTCGTCGGGATCGCAGGCCGTGGTGACCAGCAGCAGGGCGACCGTGACGAGCGCGGCCACCCTCCTCATGCGCGGCCCTCGGTGCGGACCAGCTTGGCCGCGGTGATCGGGTCTGTCGGTCCGGCGCCGTACGCCGGGCACCAGTGCGCGATCGTGCACGCGCCGCACGCGGGCTTCTGGGCGTGGCAGACGCGGCGGCCGTGCCAGATCAGGTGGTGGCTCAGCAGGGTCCAGTCGCGCTTGGGGAACAGGGCGCCGACCTCGTGCTCTGCCTTCACGGCATCGGTCTGGGTGGTCCAGCCGAACCGTCGCGCGAGCCGGCCGAAGTGGGTGTCGACGGTGATGCCGGGGATGCCGAAGGCGTTGCCCAGCACGACGTTCGCGGTCTTGCGGCCGACACCGGGGAGGTCGACGAGGTCCTTGAGGCGGGGAGGTACCTCGCCGCCGTGCCGCTCCACGAGCGCCTGGCTGAGCTTGAGCAGCGAGTCGGTCTTCGCGCGGAAGAACCCGAGCGGTCCGACGATCGCCTCCAGCTTCTCGCGCTCGGCGGAGGCCATCGCGGCGGCGTCGGGGTAGGCGGCGAAGAGCGTCGGCCGGACGGCGTTCACCCGCTTGTCGGTGGTCTGGGCGGAGAGCACCGTGACCACGAGCAGCTCGAAGGGGTTGTCGAAGTCGAGCTCGCAGCGGGCGTCGGGGTAGGTCTCTCCGAGGACCCGGTCGATCCGGCGGGCCCGGCGGACCAGGGCCGTGCGAGTCTCGCCGGTGGGCGTTTCCGCGGGCTCGGCAGGGGCGGGAGAGACCTTCGGCGGCACGGCGTCAGCCTACGGCGGAGTGCCGACGGTCCCAGCGCCGCGCGGTCGAGTGTGTGTGACGCACGCCACTGGCTAGGATTCTGCCCGCAGGCCCGACGTGACGGGGTGCGGACGGTCGGAGGAGGACTCGTGGACAACGACGTGGTGCGCCAGGCCCCGCTCTTCAGCGCGCTGGACGACGAGGCGGCCACCGCTCTGCGCGGCTCGATGTCGGAGGTGAAGCTGCGGCGCGGCGAGGTCCTCTTCCACGAGGGCGACTCCGGCGACCGGCTCTACATCGTGCTCGACGGCAAGGTGAAGCTCGGCCGTACCTCCAGCGACGGCCGCGAGAACCTCCTGGCGATCCTCGGCCCCGGCCAGATGTTCGGCGAGCTGTCCCTGTTCGACCCCGGCCCGCGGTCGGCGACGGTCACCGCCGTCACCGACACGGCGTTCGCATCCCTCGCCCACGAGGACCTGCTGCGCTGGCTCGACGGCCGCCCCCAGGTCGCCCGCGGCCTGCTCGCCCAGATCGCCGGCCGCCTCCGCAAGGCCAACGACGTGAACGCCGACCTGGTGTTCTCCGACGTCCCCGGCCGCGTCGCCAAGGCCCTGCTGGAGCTCGCCGACCGCTTCGGGCGGACCGCCGACGACGGCGTACACGTCCACCACGACCTCACCCAGGAGGAGCTCGCCCAGCTCGTCGGCGCCTCCCGCGAGACCGTCAACAAGGCCCTCGCCGACTTCGCCTCCCGCGGCTGGCTCCGTCTCGAGCCCCGCTCCGTGGTGATCATGGAGGTCGACCGCCTCCAGCGCCGCGCCCGCTGACCGCAATCGCCCTTGTAAAGCGGTGTTAGGTGTACTTCCCACGCGTTCAAACGCGTGGGAAGTTGATGTAACACCGCGTTACATGTCTCGTCAGCCGCCCTGCAGGTACGCGAGCTGGGCGCGTACCGAGAGCTCGGCGGCGGGCCAGAGGACCTCGTCAACGTCGGCGTACACGATCTCGACCACGCGGCGGGGCAGGGTCTCGGGGTCGCCGGGGTCCAGCGACGCGACGGCGTCACGTACCTGCCCCAGTCGCTGCTGCCGGTGCGCGATGTAGTGGTCGAGGGCCGGCAGGGCGTCGGCGATGACCGGGCCGTGGCCGGGCCAGATGGTGGCGATCTCGTGGGCCTCGGCGAGGGCGTGCAGGCGGTCCAGCGACGAGAGGTACGCCCCGAGCGAGCCGTCCGGGTGCGCGACCACCGTCGTTCCCCGTCCCAGCACGGTGTCCCCGGTCAGTACGGAACGTTCCGCCGGCAGCACGAACGACAGCGAGTCGGCGGTGTGGCCCGGCGTCGCGACCACGTGCACCTCGAGGCCGTCGACCGCCACCACGTCGCCGGCGCCGAGGCCCTCGGACCCGAGCCGGTACGCCGGGTCGAGCGCCCGCACGCCACAGCCCACCGACTCGGCGAACTCTCGCGCCGCCTCCGAGTGGTCGAGATGGTGGTGGGTGAGCAGTACGACGGCCACATCTCCGGCGACCGAGCGCACGGCATCCAGGTGGGCCGGCGACGACGGCCCGGGATCGACGACCACCGACCGGGCACCACCGGGCTCCCGCAGCACCCAGGTGTTCGTGCCGTCGAGCGTCATCGGCGAGGCGTTGTCTGCCAGCACGCACGTCGCCCGCGCCCCGAACGCGCCACCGGACCATGGCGTCACGACAGCCGTCGCTCCACCAGCGCCCGCAGCGACGGCGGGATCGACAGCGACGCGGTGTCGCCCGAACCCTCCACCTCCGGCATGAAGATCTCCACCGGCTCCCGTTCGAGCGCGGCCGCCAGCACATCCCTCGGCGAGCCGAAGAGCCCGACCTCCAGACACGTCAGGTACGTCGGCGGCAGCATCAGCAGCTCACCGGCGTCGACGGCCGCGGCGGCGTCGAGCGCGCCGAGCCAGGTCACCGACCAGGACTCCGACGACACGTCGCGGGTGATCTGGCCCGCTGGCAGGACCGCGACGAAGAACCAGGTCCGGTACCGCCGCGGCTCGAAGACCGGCGTCAGCCAGCCCGACCACGCGCCGAGCAGGTCCGAGCGCAGCACCAGCCCGCGCCGGTCCAGGAACGAGGTGAACGACAACGAGCGCCCCTCCAGCGCGACCCGGTCGTCCTCCCAGTCGGAGCCGGTCGTGTCCGAGACCACGGATGCGGCTGACGGGCCGGCCAGCAGCACGCCGGACTCCTCGAAGGTCTCGCGCACCGCCGCACACACCAGCGCGCGGGCGGTCGCCTCGTCCGTCCCGAGCCGCGCGGCCCACGACGCCGGGGACGGGCCCGCCCAGGCCACCTCGGCGTCGAAGTCGCGCGGGTCGACCCCACCGCCCGGGAACACGCACATCCCCGCCGCGAACGCCATCGACGCCTGCCGCCGCAGCAGGTAGACCTCCGGCCCCGCCGACGTACCCGGTCGCAGCAGCACCACGGTCGCCGCGTTGCGCGGCTCCGCGGGCTCGAGCGCACCCGAGGCGTACGCCGCCGCCTGCTCCACCAGCGCCGGCGGCAGGGGGATGCGCAACATCAGGGCATCAGACCTCGACGACGAGCTCGACCTCGACGGGCACGTCGAGCGGCAGCACCGAGACGCCGACGGCCGACCGCGCGTGCTTGCCGGAGTCGCCGAACACCTCGCCGAGCAGCTCCGAGGCGCCGTTGGCCACCTTCGGCTGCGCGGTGAAGTCCGGCGCCGACGCCACGAACACCACCGCCTTCACCACCCGCTTCACCGCCGACAGCTCGCCGATCTCGGCCTTGATCGCGGCCAGTGCGTTCAGCGCGCACTGCCGCGCGCACTCGTAGCCCTGCTCCTCGCTCACACCGGCGCCCAGCTTGCCGGTCGCCAGCGGCGCGCCGTCGCGCATCGGCAGCTGCCCGGCCGTGAAGACCAGGTTCCCGGTCCGCGCCGTGGGCTGGTACGCCGCGACGGGCGGCACCACCGCGGGCACGGTCAGCCCGAGCCCGGCCAGCTTCTCTTCGGGAGTCGACATCGCTCAGCCTTCCAGGGGGCGCTTGAAGTAGCCGACCAGGTTCTCGGGGTTCATGCCGGGTGCGATCTGCACCAGCTCCCACCCATCGGCCCCGAAGTTGTCCAGGATCTGCTTCGCGGCGTGCGTCAGGATCGGCGCCGTCAGGTACTCCCACTTCGTCATGATCGGCACCCTACTCACCGCTTCGTCGGCGGGGTCGTGTGCCTGAGGACGCGCTATGGCGCGACGTGAGGCACACGACTCGGAAGCGTCCGGTTGACCTCAAGCGCACTTGAGTTCCTAGGGTCCTAGGCTGTGACCTTGACCGCCGAACCGGAGCAGACCGAGCGCAGCCTGCTCTCCCCGACGTACGCCGCCACGACGGTCGGCATGTTCGCGCTCTGCGCGTTCGTGGCCTTCGAGGCGACGGCGGTGACCACCGTGATGCCGACGGTCGCGGCGCAGCTGGACGGCGTTGCTCTCTACGCACTCTCCTTCGCGGCACCGCTGGCGAGCGGCGTCGTCGGCATGGTCGCCGCCGGGGGCTGGAGCGACCGGCGCGGGCCGGTCATCCCGCTGGCCGCAGCCCTCGTCCTGTTCGCCTCCGGCCTGGTCGTCTGCGGCCTCGCCCCGAGCATGGAGGTCCTGGTCGCCGGGCGGGTGTTGCAAGGGCTGGGCGGAGGCGCGCTGACGGTATGCCTGTACGTCCTGGTCGGCCTCGTCTTCCCGGCACGGCTGCGGCCGGCGATCTTCACCAGCTTCGCGGCCGCCTGGGTGTTGCCGACGTTGTTCGGCCCGGCCCTCGCGGCCTACGTCGCCCACGTCCTGAGCTGGCGCTGGGTCTTCCTCGGCGTGGTCCTCCTGGTCGCGGCCGCGGCCTCGCTGGTCGCGCCGTCCCTGCGAACCCTGGAACAGAAGGAGCCGGGCACCCCCGCGCCCCGCTCCCGGATCGCCTGGGCGCTGGCCGCGGCAACCGCGGTGCTGGCGCTGGACCTGCTGGGATCTCGTCGCGGTGCGGTCGCCCTGCTCATGGGCGTGGCCGCCGCCGTCGTGCTCGTCGCCCTGAGCCGCCTGGTTCCCGCCGGCACGCTCGCGCTCCGCCGCGGCCTGCCGGCCGTGATCGGCACCCGCGGCATGCTGAGCGGCGCGTTCTTCTGCGGGGAGACCTACATCATCTTCGTGCTGCAGGAGCGCTGGGGCCTGAGCGCCGGCGTGGCGGGCCTCGCGCTCACGGGCGTCGGCCTCTCATGGACCGCGGCCAGCTGGATGCAGTCGCGACTCGCCACCAGCCTGACCGACACCGGGGCGATGCGCTACGGCAGCACGATCGTGGCCGCCGGGATGCTCGGCCTCACCCTCAGCGTCGTCGTCCACGTACCCGCGGTGGTCGCGGTCGCGACGTACGTCCTCGCCGGCACCGGCATGGGCCTCGCCTACCCGCGGACCAGCGTCGCGATGCTCGCCGCGTCGAGGGACACCGACCGGGGCTTCAACTCCGCGGCGCTCTCGATCGCCGACTCCCTGGGCGGGGCGCTGACCATCGCCGCGTCCGGTGTCGCCTTCGCGATCGCGAGCCGGACCGGCGCCGACCCGTTCGTGTCAGCACTCACCCTCGGCACCATCGTGGGTGCCCTGGCCGTCGTGGCCGCGTCGCGGACCCGCGGCTAGCGGACGACGTCGTACGTCGTGTGCACGGCCCACTCCGACGGCTGCACCGACCGGATCCGCAGGTCGATGTCCTCCTCGAACCCGTCGAACAGCCGCTTGCCCGCACCGAGGATCACCGGCGCGGTCGAGATGACGAGCGTGTCGACGACGCCCATCCTCAGCGCCTGGCGGATCACGTCGGCGCCACCGCCGATGGAGATGTCCTTGTCGCCGGCGTCGCGGGCGTCGCAGGTCGCGCAGGCGAGGGCGTGGTCGAGACCTTCGACGAAGTGGAACCCGCTCTCGGGGTCGGGCTGGTCCTCGATCCGGTGCGTGAGCACGATGAGCGTCCCGCCGAAGGGGTTCTTGCCGCCCCAGGCGCCGGCCGCGTCGTACATCCCCCGTCCGACGATGCCCCCTCCGATGTTCGCCACCAGCGGCTCGTAGAAGGCCTTGTCGGCGGCCGACATGTCGAAGTCGTGGCCGCCCTCGTAGGTCCACGGGCCGCCCATCACCCAGTAGTGCAGGCGCTCGCCGCCGCGGCCGAGGCCGAACTTCGGTCCGTCGTCCGGCCCGGTGACGTACCCGTCGACCGACGTCGTGATGGCTGCGATGACCTTGCCCATGGCTGCGTCCTCCTTGTCGTGACCCTAGGAGAGACCGGCAGCGCGGGCGATACTCATCGGCTCACGAAGTGGTGACGAACACCTCAGGTACCGGGCCGTGAAGGAGTAGGCCGGAGCGCCCCGGGTGGCGGTGCGTGAGTGTTGGTTCGGTACGACGAAACCAGCACTCAGACACCGCCGCCCGCAGCAAACCGACACTCACGCACCGCCGCTCAGCAGCAACCGGCCCTCACTCACCAACCCGGGCGTCACACCAGCACGGGCGGCTCGGTCTTCTCGCGTACCTCGTCCTCGGTGACGCCGGGCGCGAGCTCGACCAGCCGCAGCCCGTCGGGGGTCACATCGAGGACGCAGAGGTCGGTGATGATCCGCTGGACGACGCCTCGGCCGGTGTACGGCAGGTCGCACTCGTCGAGGATCTTCAGGGAGCCGTCCTTGGCGACGTGCTCCATCAGCACGATCACCCGCTTGGCGCCGTGCACCAGGTCCATCGCCCCGCCCATGCCCTTGACCATCTTCCCGGGGATCATCCAGTTGGCGATGTCGCCCGTCGCGGAGACCTGCATCGCACCCAGGATCGCGGCGTCGATCTTGCCGCCGCGGATCATCCCGAACGACGTCGCGCTGTCGAAGAACGACGCCCCCTTGCGCAGGGTGACCGTCTCCTTGCCCGCGTTGATGAGGTCCGGGTCCTCCTCGCCGTCGTACGGGTACGCACCCGACGCCGAGGATGCCGTTCTCGGACTGGAGCACCAGCTCGACGTCGTCGGCCACGTAGTTGGGCACCAGCGTGGGCAGCCCGATCCCGAGGTTCACGTACGACCCGTCGGTCAGCTCCGCGGCCGCCCGCGCTGCCATCTCCTCACGCGTCCACGCCATCAGGAGTCTCCCTTCGGACGGACGGTCCGCTTCTCGATCCGCTTGTCGTCGGCCTGCTCGGGCGTCAGCGCGACGACCCGCTGCACGAACACTCCGGGCGTGTGCACGTCGTTCGGCTCCAGCTCGCCCGGCTCCACCAGGTGCTCGACCTCCGCGATCGTCACCCGCCCGCACATCGCGGCCAGCGGGTTGAAGTTGCGCGCGCTGTCGCGGTACACGAGGTTGCCGTGCCGGTCGCCCTTCCAGGCGCGCACCAGCCCGAAGTCGGCGACGATCGACTCCTCCAGCACGTACTCGCGGCTCTCGCCCGAGACGGTGAAGTCGCGGGTCTCCTTGGGCGGCGAGGCGACGACCACGTTGCCGGACTCGTCGTACTTCCACGGCAGCCCGCCCTCGGCCACCTGGGTACCGCCGCCGGTCGCGGTGAAGAACGCCGGGATGCCCGAGCCGCCGGCCCGCATCCGTTCGGCGAGCGTGCCCTGCGGGGTCAGCTCGACCTCGAGCTCGCCGGAGAGGTACTGCCGGGCGAACTCCTTGTTCTCCCCGACGTACGACGAGATCATCCGGCGGATACGTCGCTCGCCGAGCAGCAGCCCGAGGCCCCAGTCGTCGACCCCGCAGTTGTTGGAGACCGCCTCGAGGTCGGTCGTACCGGCCTCCAGCAGTGCCGCGATCAGCACCGACGGGATGCCGCACAACCCGAACCCGCCCACCGCCAGCGTCGCGCCGTCAGGAATGTCCGCGACCGCGTCCGCGGCCGATGCCACCACCTTGTCCACGCCGGGGATCCTAGTCAGGGCCTTCATCCGTCGGTCGAGGAAGGCGCGCTAGCGCCTGTCACGAGACCCCGTCACCCTTGCGCGGTTTCGTGACGGGACTTCGTCCCTCCTCAACTCGCGGGGGTGGCGACTCTAGGCTGGCTCCGTGCCCCCCGACTTCCCGCAGGTGCGCCTGCACGTCGTCACCGGCAAGGGCGGCACCGGCAAGTCCACCGTCGCCGCGGCGCTGGCCCTCGCACTGGCCACCGGCGGGAAGAACGTGCTGCTCTGCGAGGTCGAGGGCCGCCAGGGCATCGCCCGGATGTTCGACGTCGACCCGCTGCCGTACGCCGAGCGCCGGATCGCGACCGGGCTGGTCGGCGACGACGGGGCGCGCGGCGGTGTGGTGCACGCGCTGCACATCGACCCGGAGTCGGCGCTGCTGGAGTACCTCTCCATGTACTACAAGCTCGGCCGCGCCGGCCGGGCACTGGACCGCTTCGGCGTGATCGAGTTCGCGACCACCATCGCGCCCGGGGTACGCGACGTGCTGCTGACCGGGAAGGTCTACGAGGCGACCAAGCGCAACGCCCGCAACAAGTCGGCGATCGAGTACGACGCCGTGGTGCTCGACGCGCCACCCACCGGCCGGATCGCCCAGTTCCTCGGCGTGACGAACGAGCTCGCGGGGCTGGCCAAGATCGGACCCGTGAAGACCCAGTCGGACAACGTGACCCGACTGCTGCGCTCGGATCGCACGGCGGTCCACCTGGTGACCGTGCTCGAGGAGATGCCGGTCCAGGAGACGGTCGACGGCATCGCCGACCTGCGCGAGCACGACCTGCCGGTCGGCGGCGTGGTGGTCAACCTGGTCCGCCCGCAGGAGCTCGATGTGAAGTCCTTGACCGCGGTGAGGAAGGGCTCCGTCGACCGGGCGGCGGTGATGGCCGACCTCAAGCGGGCCGGCCTCGATCCCGACGACGCGATGCTGGATGGGCTGCTGAGCACGGCCGCCGACCACGCCGAGCGACGGCTCCTCGAGGACGAGCAGCGCGCGCTGGTCGCGGGCCTGGACGTGCCGACGTACGAGCTGCCGCGCCTCGCCGAAGGCGTCGACCTGGGTGCCCTCTACGAGCTGGCCCTGCTGCTGCGCCGTCAGGGGATGGCCGGATGACCAAGGCGCGTACGAGGGTCGGGCCGCAGTCCGCCCGGCAGGCACCCCGGCTCGACGTCGACGCGCTCCTCGACGACCGGTCGGTCGGGATCATCGTCTGCTGCGGCTCTGGCGGGGTCGGCAAGACCACGATCTCGGCAGCGCTCGCGCTGCGGGCAGCCGAGCGCGGGCGCCGGGTCGTCGTCCTGACCATCGACCCGGCACGGCGGCTGGCCCAGTCGATGGGCATCGAGGAGCTCGACAACACCCCGCGCCCGGTCGCCGGCGTGGGTGCCGGCACGGGCAGCCTCGACGCGATGACGCTCGACATGAAACGCACCTTCGACGAGGTGGTCGAGAGCCAGGCCAGCCCGGAGAAGGCCCGGCAGATCCTCGAGAACCCCTTCTACCAGGCGCTGTCGTCGTCGTTCGCGGGGACGCAGGAGTACATGGCGATGGAGAAGCTCGGTCAGCTCCATCGGGACGCGCGCACGGAGGGCAGCTACGACCTGATCGTCGTGGACACGCCACCGAGCCGCTCCGCGCTGGACTTCCTCGACGCGCCCGAGCGCCTGTCGAGCTTCCTCGACGGCCGGTTCATCCGACTGCTGCTCGTGCCCACGCGGGGGCCGGCGCGGTTGATGACGGCAGGGCTGGGGATCGTCACGAGTGCGCTGACCAGGGTGGTCGGCGCGCAGGTGCTGCGGGACGTGCAGACGTTCGTCGCGGCGTTCGACACGCTCTTCGGCGGCTTCCGCCAGCGTGCGCAGCAGACGTTCCAGCTGCTCCAGGCCGACGGGACGGCTTTCCTGGTGGTGGCGTCGCCGGAGCCGGACGCGCTGCGCGAGGCGGCGTACTTCGTCGAACGCCTGAGTGAGGACGCCATGCCGCTGGCCGGCCTGGTGGTCAACCGGGCCGGCCAGCGGCCGGTGGGGGGGCTGTCCCCTGAAGAGGCCTCGGCCGCCGCCGGGCGGCTCGCCAAGGGTCTGGGGAGAGAGGACCCAGAGTCCCTGGCGGCGGGCCTGCTTCGTCTGTACGCCGACCGGGGCCGGCGGGTGGTACGTGAGGCGACGCTGCGGGCGCGGTTCGCTGCTGCGCACCCGCAAGTGCCGACGGTGGTCGTCCCGGCGCTGGCCGGTGACGTCCACGACCTCGATGGTCTGCGTCGTGTCGGCGTCCTCCTGGGGGGTCAGGACGGAGACACAGAGCTGGCGACCGGCTGAGGCCGACTCGTCAGCGAGACGTCAGACGCCGGCCTTCGCGGGCTGGGTGGCGGCTCCGGTGCGGGCCGACTCCAGGACTGCGCGCCACTTGGCGTTCGGGTTGCGCTTGAGGAGGGCCCGGCGCTCGCGCTCGGTCATCCCGCCCCACACGCCCCACTCGATCTGGTTCTCGAGGGCCTCGGCAAGGCACTCGGCCTTGACCGGGCATCCGGCGCAGAGCTTCTTGGCTTTGTTCTGCTCAGCACCCCGCACGAACAGCTGGTCCGGCTGGGTTGCACGGCAAGCAGCTTGGCTTGCCCACTCTTCGTTCCACATGACTGACGTCCCCACATCCGCCTTGACCGACGTCCCCATGACGCCGCCGGGTTTCCCCATAGAGAAAGTTAAAGATTCAGCGGTCCGGTCCACAGACCCCAACGGTTGATTTCGGCGTAGTCCGAAATGACTATGGACGGGTGACTAGACACCAGCACGTTTCTCGGCGGGTCGCGGCGAGGAGGTGCTCGGCAAATCCTGGACTACACGCCTGAAACCTAGGTACGAACCTAAGCATAACGGGGTGCTCAGGAATGGGTCGACGCCGACTAGTCCCGTACTCTGTCGCCATGGCTCGTCCCCGGTCCGACCGACTCTCCGCGCCCCGAGTCCTCGGCCACGTCGTGGTCATGCTGGCGGTTGCGGCAGTCATGGGCCTGGTCGCAGCGGGGCTCGCGATCCCCTTCGCAGGGGTCCTCGGCATCGGTTCCAAGCAGGTCGCCTCCGGCATGACCGGACTGCCCGCGGAGCTCAAGACCGAGCCGCTGGCCCAGCGCACGGTGATGGTCGACGAGGCCGGCAACGTCATCGCCACGCTGTACGACGAGAACCGCCTCAACGTCCCGCTCAGCGCGATCTCGCGCAAGATGGTCAAGGCGATCGTGGCGATCGAGGACTACCGCTTCTACCAGCACGGCGCCCTCGACCTGAAGGGCACGCTGCGCGCGCTGATCACCAACCAGGCCAACAACGGCGTGGTCCAGGGTGGCTCCTCGATCACCCAGCAGATGGTCAAGCTCACCCTGCTGAGCCAGGCCAAGGGCGAGAAGCAGCGCGAAGCCGCCACCGACGACACCTACGCGCGCAAGATCCGCGAGCTGCGCTACGCCATCGCCTTCGAGCAGCACTACTCCAAGGACTGGATCCTGGAGCGCTACCTCAACCTCGCCTACTTCGGTGACGGCGCGTACGGCATCCAGTCGGCCGCCAAGCACTACTTCAACAAGAACGCCAAGGACCTCAACTGGGGCGAGTCGGCCGTGCTGGCCGGCCTGGTGAAGAACCCGACCGGCTTCGACCCGACCAACTACCCGGACCGGGCGCTCGAGCGACGCGACGTCGTCCTCGACCGGATGGCCCAGCTCAGCGTCATCGGCGAGTCCAAGGCCGCGCAGCTGAAGAAGAAGGGGCTCGGGCTCGACGTCATCAACACCCAGAACGGCTGCGTGTTCTCGCGAGCGCCGTTCTTCTGCGACTACGTCCTCCAGCGGCTCTACCACGACAAGTCGCTCGGCAGACACGGTCAACGAGCGCAAGAACCTCATCAAGACCGGTGGCCTGACGATCCACACCACGATCGACCTGCGTGACCAGGACGCTGCCGACAAGTCGGTCTCCGAGCACGTCTACCCGACCGACCAGGCCATCGGCGGCCTCGCCATGGTCGAGCCACGGACCGGCTGACGTGAAGGCCCTCGCGCAGTCCCGGCCGATGGGCCGCGACCGGGCCAAGGGCGAGACCTACCTCAACTACGTCGTCCCGAAGCGCTTCGGCGACTCCAACGGCTTCCAGGCCGGGTCGACGTTCAAGGCGTTCGTGCTGGCGGCGGCGATCCAGAAGGGCATCCCGCTCGACACCAAGATCAACGCGCCCCAACAGGTGCACATCCCGATGTCGGACTACCCGACCTGCGGTGGGCACAACTTCTTCAGCACCGACGTCTGGGAGCCCCAGAACTCCACCGGCGCCGGCACCTTCAACCTCTACACCGGCACCCAGCTGTCGGTGAACACCTTCTTCGCCCAGCTCGAGGTGCAGACGGGCCTGTGCGAGCCCTACCGCCTCGCCAGGGCCATGGGCATCGACCTCACCGACCCCAACCGCGAGCGGGTGCCGTCCTTCACGCTGGGCGTCGTCGAGACGAGCCCGCTGGAGATGGCCGAGGCGTACGCCACCTTCGCCGGGCGCGGGCTGCACTGCGCGTCCCGCCCGGTCACCTCGATCGAGGACGCCGACGGCAACCTCCTCAAGGACTACAAGGAGGACTGCCAGCAGGTGATCGAGGCGCCGGTCGCCGACGCGGTCAACGACATCCTCCGGGGCGTGCAGGAGCCGGGCGGCTTCGGCTACGACGCGGGCATCTCCCTGGCTCAGCCGTCGGCGGGCAAGACCGGCACCATCAACGACAACATGGCGGTGTGGTTCGTCGGCTACACCCCGACACTCGCCACCGCGTCGATGATCGCCGGCGCCAATGACGAGGGCCACTGGGTCACCCTCAACGGCCAGAACGTCGGCGGCTCCTACATCGACGCCGCCCACGGCTCGACGACGGCCGGGCCGATGTGGGGCGACGCCATGAAGGTCATCCAGCAGTGGCTCCCCGACGACGACTTCAACCCGCCCAGCGGGCAGGACGTCGCCGGCGTGCTCACCGAGATCCCGGCCACCGGCGGCATGAGCGTCGACCAGGCCACCTCGCTGCTCGAGTCCCTCGGCTTCGTCGTCCAGCTGGGCGGCTACCGCGACACCGGCTACGCGGAGGACACCGTCGCCTACACCCTGCCCGGCGCCGGCAGCGACGTGGCCAGCGGCACCACGGTGACGATCTACCAGTCCACGGGTCACGCTCCGCCCAAGCCGCCCCGCGGCGGCCACGGCGGTGGTGGCGGCGGTGGCGGCGGTGGCGGCAGCGGCGGCGGCCACGGCGGCCACGGCGGCGGCCACAAGCCGCACTAGCCCCGCCCGAGCCGAGGACCCGGTCCTCGAGCGCACCGGCCAACCGATCGGCCAACCGATCAGCCAACCGATCGACTAGCCCAGCTGCTGCCGGACCGCCGCCGCGACGACGCCACCGTCGGCACGGCCGCGGGTCCTCGGCGTCAGCACACCCATCACCCGCCCCATCGCCTTCATGCCCTCGCCGGCCACACCGAGCTCGGCGATGGTCTCGGCGACCAGGGCGGCGATCTCCTCGGGGCCGAGCTGCTCGGGCAGGTAGTCGGCGATGACGGCCGCCTCGGCGACCTCCTTGTCGGCCATCTCCTGGCGGCCGCCGTCGGCGAACGCGGTGGCCGCCTCGCGGCGCTTCTTGGCCTCGGTCGACAGCACGCCGACGACGTCGTCGTCGCTGAGCTCGCGGGCTTCCTTGCCGGCCACCTCGGCGTTGGTGATCGCGGTGAGCACCATCCGCAGCGTGCCGCTGCGCACCTCGTCGCGAGCCTTCATCGAGGTGGTCAGGTCGGCACGCAGACGGTCCTTCAGGGCGCTCATGTGCCCATTCTCCCCCGTCCCGAACGGGCCGGTGTGAAACCCTGGGGCCGTGCGCCCTCTCGACCTCGCCGTCGCCACGCTGGCTGCCGGCACCGCGGCGGGCGCGGCCCTGACGGCGTACGCCGCGTGGGAGGCCCGGCAGTACACCCTGCGCCGCGTGGAGCTCCCGCTGCTGCCGCCGGGACATGACTCCCTGAAGGTGCTGCACCTCTCCGACATCCACATGACGCCGGGCCAGCGGGCCAAGCAGGACTGGCTGCGCGGTCTGGCCGCCCTCGAGCCGGACCTGGTCGTGAACACCGGGGACAACCTCGGCCACCGCGACTCCGTACCGATCGTCACCGAGTGCCTCGGCGAGCTCCTGGACGTGCCCGGGGTGTTCGTCTTCGGGTCGAACGACTACTACGAGCCGATGCTGCGCAACCCCGTCCTGTACCTGCTGCCCGACACCGGCAAGCGGTTCATCGACCGGCCGCAGCTGCCGTGGCCCGACCTCCGCGACTCCTACACGGCGGCGGGCTGGGTCGACCTGACCAACCGCCTCGGCAGTCTCAAGGTGGGCGCCACGTCCTTCGCCTTCGCCGGCGTCGACGACCCGCACCTGCGCTACGACCGGCTCGACCTGGTCGCCGGCCCGGCCGACGCCGGCGCCGACGTACGTCTGGCCGTCACCCACGCGCCGTACCTGCGCGTGCTCGACCAGTTCGCCGCCGACGGGTACGACGCCGTGGTCGCCGGCCACACCCACGGCGGTCAGGTCTGCCTGCCGGTCCTCGGCGCGCTGACCACCAACTGCGACCTCGAGAACGCCCGCGCCAAGGGCCTGCACCGGCACCCCGCGGACTCCCGCGACGGCGACCCCGGCAGCGCCTGGCTGCACGTCTCGGCGGGCATCGGGACCAGCCCGTACGCCCGGATCCGGGTCGCCTGCCGCCCCGAGGCGACGCTGCTCACGCTGACCCCCAAGCCCGCCCCCAGGCCCCTCTGAACCCGTTTAGGAAGGGCCCGGTCGCTCCGGTATGGTTGCGCAGGTTGCGGACCGGGACCTGGCTCGACCAGCCGGTCCGCATCGGGCTGTGGCGCAGTTTGGTAGCGCGCCTCGTTCGGGACGAGGAGGCCGCAGGTTCAAATCCTGTCAGCCCGACCAGTGTGATGTCTCAGGACATCGGCATAGGGCGAACCCTCAGGATGGGGGTTCGCCCTTTGTTTTGTTCGATGGTGGTCCGGGTGGTCGTCCGAGTGGCTGGTAGTCGCGGGTGAGGTCGATGGTGAGCTCTCGGAGGAGCTCGCCGGTGGCGGCGTTGATGACGCGGACCTCCAGGTCCTGGACGAGCAGCATGACGTAGGTTCCGGCGTGGGTTCGTCCGATCGGGATGTGCCGCATGCGGCCGGCCACGCGCAGGGTGACGGTGCCTGCGCCGTCGAGTCGGTCCTTGCGGACCCGGTCGTGGGTCTCGGCCACTGGGTGGCCGGGCGGTGCTGCCTTGGGGCGGGCGTTGTAGATGGTCGCGGGGGTGGCTCGGTGTGGCAGGGACCTGTGCGGCCGCTGCTGGTTGTAGACCTCGACGAAGGCGTTCGAGGAGAGTCTGTAGTTCGGTGATGGTGGCGGGCTGGCGGGTTCTGGGCGCGTAGCCACTTCTTCAGGGTCTGCTGGAAGCGCTCGACCTTGCCGCAGGTGGTGGGATGGCTGGGTCGGGAGTTCTTCTGACACGATCCCGAGCCGGTGGAGCTCGGCTTCGAACCCGTTGCGGCCGCCGGGTGCCGCGCAGGCTGCCTCCGGACAGGCGGACGGTGTAGACCATGCCGTTGTCGGTCAAGCGTCGATGCCGGGATGTCCGTGCAGGTCAGCGGCCTGTCGGAAGGTAGCCAGCACGATCGGTGCCGGTGACCCGAGGGTGCGCGGTGACGCCCAGGGCGTAGCGGGCGTGGTCGTCGAGCCAGCTGATGATCTCCACATCGACGTCAGTGGTCGGGCGAGTCGGTAGTGGGTGAAGTCGGACTGCCAGGTCTCGTTGGGCATCGCGGCCTCGAACCGGATGTGTGACCCCGATTCGTCTGCGGATCGTCGCGAGATCTCTCGCTGACGACCTCAGACGATTCCCTCCCCACGGACCTCTCCGTGCTCACGGTGCCCACCGTCACCTCGCGTACCGGGGCGTTGGACTAACGTGCTGAATAGGGCTGGTGGCGGCCCGTGCTACGACTCGGGGGGAGTCGATGCGGGGCTGCCACCCCCGTTCTCTGTCACCACCGGGTGAGTCACAGGCGGCTGGGTCACGGGCGCTGATCCGGCTGCGCTCACGCCGTCGCCCGACCGGCGTCGAGCGGGCACTGGTCTGATCCAGTGCGTTCCGATCGGCTGATCTTTGCGCGAACGCGTCATCTCGCGCGCGGCGGCGTCCCAGACTCCAAGAACCAGATGTCCGGGGGGACGTCCTGGGGGGATTTTCCAGCAACCCAGCTACATCAGCAGGAGCCCGACCAGATGCGCACCCTCCGAGTTCTACGGACCCCGCTTGCCGCGACCGCGGCGGCGCTGAGCCTGGCCATCGCCGGCGTCACCACCGGCGCGCACGCCGACCAGCGGTCCGCCGCCCCCACGCAGCAGCGCGGCCCGGACAACGAGAACTACGACCCGCCCATCTACTCGCCCACCGACCAGGCGGTCTACGTCGGCACGCCGGCCAACCCGCTGGTCCGCCCGTGGGGCGTCTACCAGGGCCTCGCGGAGATGGCCTGGCTGCCGTACGTCGTCGCCAGCCCCGACCAGAAGAACCTCCTCGACAAGATCGTCCAGCGCCCGAAGGCCACCTGGTTCGGTCACTGGCAGCCCGACGCCGACATCGCCGACCGCGTGCGCAAGTACGTCGAGCTCACCACCGGCGGCGACCCGGACGTGCTCGTGCAGACCTCGATCTTCAGGATGGTGCCGTGGGAGCGCGAGGCCTGCACCCGTCTTCCCTCGGCGGCCGAGCAGGCGTCGTACAAGACCTGGATCGACGGCTTCGCGGCCGGAGTCGGCGACGCCCACATGGCCGTCGTGATGCAGCCGGACGGCCCGTTCGTGCTCTGCGCACCGGGTGGCTCGAAGATCCCGGCCCAGCTGATCAGGTACGGCGTCCGCAAGCTCAGCGCACTGCCCAACACCAGCGTGTACATCGACGCCGGCGCCGCTGACTGGAACCGCGACGACCCGCAGCGTGCGCTGCAGATGCTCGTGCCGATGGGCATCCGCTGGGCCCGCGGGTTCGCGCTGAACAGCACCCACTACGACTCCACGCCGCGCCAGATCCACTACGCGGCCGCCATCTCGAAGGCCCTGGCCGCCCGCGGCATGCCCAACAAGTACGGCGTCATCAACACGGCGTCGAACGGCCGGCCGTTCAAGGGCTACAAGTACCGCGGCCCCAACTTCGACAACGCCCGCGCGTGCACGTCGCCGCAGGACAAGCGCTGCGTGACCCTCGGCATCCCGCCCACCGTCGACGTGGGCGACCCGAAGTGGGGGCTCAACGCGCACGACCGCCGCGCGGCGACCAAGTACGTCGATGCGTACCTGTGGTTCGGCCGGCCCTGGCTCTACAACCAGGCCTCGCCGTTCGTGCTGTCGCGGGCCCTCGACCTGGCTCGGACCACGCCCTACTGATCACACCTCCAGATTTGCCGCGGGGGCTTCACTGGCGCCGCGCGGACCGTCCCCCCTGGCCGGTCCGCGCGGCGCTGAGGCGCGTCCGGCCCGTGCGAGACTGCTGACATGCCCGACGAACCGTCGCTGGAGCTCCCCTCGCTCTTCCGGCGCAAGCGGCCGCTCGTCGAGCAAGGCACCCCACCGGCGGTCGAGAAAGCCGTTCCACCTCCTGTGCAGGAAGCCGCCCCACCGGTGGTTGAGGAAGGCGCCCTGGCGCCTGTCACGAAACCACCCCGACGCCCCCTCGCCCCCCTCCCCGCCGCCTTCCTCATCGGCGTGCTCGTCGGACTCGTGACGGCCGGTCTGGTGTGGGCGGCGTTGCGCGGCTGCTCCAGCCTGCGCGGTACCTCGTCGTGCGGCGACCCCGGCCTGCTGGTCCTGCTGGCGATCTTCGTGGTGATGGTCATCGGCGCCCGCGTGCTGCTGGGCGCCCTGCGGGTGCCGGACGCGGCCAGCACGGCGTTCCTCGGCATGGCGCTGCTGGCCGTGCTCGCCCTGCTCTTCGTCGGCGACCTGGACAACGCCCTGGCCGCGACCGTGCTCGCGGTGGTGGGCGGGGCGACGTTCGGGCTGTCGCAGTGGGTGACGTCGACGTTCACCGAGCCGGGTGACCGGCCTCGCTGAACCTCAGCGGGCGATGACCAGCTCGGCGATCTGCACGGTGTTGAGGGCGGCACCCTTGCGCAGGTTGTCGCCGCTCACGAACAACGCCAGCCCGCGGTCGTCGTCGACGCCGGGGTCCTGCCGCAACCGGCCGACGTACGACGGGTCCCTGCCGGCCGCCTGCAGCGGCGTGGGGATGTCGGTCAGCTCGACGCCGGGGGCCGCCGCCAGGATCTCCTTGGCCCGGGCCACCGTCAGCGGGCGCGCGAACTCGGCGTTGATCGCCAGCGAGTGCCCGGTGAAGACCGGGACACGCACGCAGATGCCCGACACTCGGAGGTCGGGAATCTCCAGGATCTTGCGCGACTCGTTGCGGAGCTTCTTCTCCTCGTCGGTCTCGTCGAGACCGTCGTCGACGATCGACCCGGCGAGCGGGACGACGTTGTAGGCGATGGTCCGGGCGTACTTGACCGGGTCCGGGAACGCGACCGCCTCACCGTCGTAGGCCAGCTCTCGGGCCTTGTCGCCTACCGCCGCCACCTGGCTGGCCAGCTCCTCGACCCCGGCGACCCCGGATCCGGAGACCGCCTGGTACGTAGCCGCGACCAAGCGCACCAGCCCGGCCTCGTCGTGCAGCGCCTTGAGCACCGGCATCGCGACCATGGTCGTGCAGTTCGGGTTGGCGATGATGCCTTTGCGCGCCTCGGCGATGGCGTGCGGGTTGACCTCGGAGACGACTAGCGGGACGTCGGGGTCCATCCGGAAGGCGGAGGAGTTGTCGACGACGATCGCGCCGGCGTCGGCGTACTTCTGGGCGAGCGCACGCGACGTGGTCGCACCGGCCGAGAACAGCGCGACGTCGAGGCCGCTCGGGTCGGCCAAGGTAGCGTCCTCGACGACGACCTCCCGGTTGCCGAACGGCAGCACGGTGCCGGCCGATCGGGCCGAGGCGAAGAACCGGATCTCCTCGGCCGGGAACGCGCGCTCCAGCAGGATCTGGCGCATCGCGACGCCGACCTGGCCGGTCGCGCCGACGACTCCGAGGGCGGTCATCGTCCGGTCCCGCCGTAGACGACGGCCTCGACCTCGTCGGCGTCCAGGTCGAACGCCGAGTGGGTGGCCTGCACGGCCGCGTCGACCTGGGCCTCGTCGACGATGACGGAGATCCGGATCTCGGAGGTGGAGATCATCTCGATGTTCACCCCGGCCGACGCGAGGGCCGCGAAGAAGCGGGCGGTGATGCCCGGGTGCGATCGCATGCCGGCGCCGATGAGGGAGACCTTGCCGATCTGGTCGTCGTACAGCAGCTTGTCGTAGCCGACCTCGTCCTGGATCCGCGCGAGCGCGCCCATCGCGGCCTGCCCGTCCTCGCGCGGCAGCGTGAAGGAGATGTCGGTGAGTCCGGTGGCGGCGGCGGAGATGTTCTGCACCACCATGTCGATGTTGACCTCGCCCGAGGCGAGCGCCTCGAAGATGCGCGCGGCCTCGCCGACCTTGTCGGGCACGCCGACGACGGTGATCTTGGCCTCGCTCCGGTCGTGGGCGACGCCGGCGATGATGGCCTGTTCCATTTCGGTGCCTTCCGTGGGGTCGGCCACGACCCAGGTCCCCTCGTTCTGGGAGAAGGAGGACCGGACGTGGACGGGGATGCCGTAGCGGCGGGCGTACTCGACGCAGCGAAGGTGCAGGATCTTGGCGCCGGACGCCGCCATCTCGAGCATCTCCTCGTGGGAGACGCGGTCGAGCTTGCGGGCGGTGGGCACGATGCGCGGGTCGGCGGTGAACACGCCGTCGACGTCGCTGTAGATCTCGCACACCTCGGCGCCGAGCGCCGCGGCCAGGGCCACCGCGGTGGTGTCCGAGGCCCCGCGGCCCAGCGTGGTGATGTCCTTGGTGTCCTGCGAGACGCCCTGGAAGCCGGCCACGATCGCGATCGCGCCGGACTGGATCGCGTTGACGATCCTGCCGGGGGTGATGTCGATGATCTTGGCCCGGCCGTGAGCCGAGTCGGTGATCACGCCGGCCTGGGAGCCGGTGAACGACTGGGCCTTGTGGCCGAGCTGAGCGATCGCCATCGCGAGCAGGGCCATCGAGATCCGCTCGCCGGCCGTGAGCAGCATGTCCAGCTCGCGCGGCGGCGGCAGCGGGGTCACCTGCTCGGCGAGGTCACGGAGCTCGTCGGTCGTGTCGCCCATCGCGGAGACGACGACAACAACGTCGTGGCCGGCACGCTTGGTGCCGACGATGCGCTGGGCGACCCGCTTGATGCCGGTCGCATCGGCCACGGACGAGCCGCCGTACTTCTGCACGACAATGCCCACGGGTATCTGTCCTCGTGCTGGTTGGAACCTACGACGCGCGTCCGGCGCGCCATTGCGCGGGACGGCGGTCCGAGTCTAACGAGGGAGCTAGGCGTCCCCGGCCAACATCTCATCCGCGGCGGCGACCTGGTCGGCGTCGAGGTCGACATCGGTGTCCAGGCGGTCGTGGGCGACGACGGACAGCAGGGCGTTGAGCACGGCGCCCGCGAGGTTGCCCCAGGAGGAGACGTAGGAGAACTGCCACCACCACAGCGCCTCGTCGACGTCGCCGGAGCGGTAGTGCCGCAGGCCGTTCTCGAGGTCGGCGGCGATGCTGGTCAGGTCGTCGGAGAGCTGGCTGTCGACGACCTCGGGGGCGTACGGGTCGAACACGAAGCTGTAGGTGTCCACGCCGCCGAGCAGCTTGGCCAGCCGCAGCCGCATGTCGTCGAGATCGGCATCGGGGCCGACGTCGGGTTGGTACTCGAGGCGCGGCTCGAAGTCGACCTGCGCGCCCAGCCGGGCACCCGCCAACAGGACCTGGCTGATCTCGAGCAGCAGCAGGGAGATGGCGGCGCCACCGTCCTCCTCCCGGGAGACGGCTCGCAGGGCGAGGAGGAAGCTCTCCACGGAGTCCGCGATGGACGTCGCGAAGTCCTCGGTGGTGCTGTCGACGGGCACGAGCGCCTCGATCTCCTCCACCACCGCGAGGATCTCGTCCTCAGTCATCTGCCCCTCACTCGTCTGCTTGTCACTCATCTGCGGAGCGCCTCCCTGCGAACGCCCTGCCCAAGGTCACTTCGTCGGCGTACTCCAGGTCGCCGCCTACCGGGAGGCCACTGGCCAGACGGGTGATCCGCAGCCCGAACTCCCTGAGCATACGGGTGAGGTACGTGGCGGTCGCCTCCCCCTCGAGGTTGGGGTCGGTGGCCAGGATGACCTCGGTGATCGCGCCGTCCGCCAGCCGCACCATCAGCTCCCGGATGCGCAGCTGGTCGGGCCCGATGCCGTCGATCGGCGAGATCGCGCCGCCGAGCACGTGGTAGCGGCCCTTGAACTCGCGGGTCCGCTCGATGGCGACGACGTCCTTGTACTCCTCGACCACGCACAGCACCGCCGGGTCACGGCGCGGGTCGCGGCAGATCCGACACTGCTCGTCCTCGGAGACGTTGAAGCAGATGGTGCAGAACTGGACGCGGGCCTTGACCTCGACCAGGACCTCGGCGAGGCGGCGTACGTCCATCTGGTCGGCCTGGAGCAGGTGGAAGGCGATCCGCTGCGCGCTCTTGGGCCCCACCCCCGGCAGCCGGCCGAGCTCGTCGATGAGGTCCTGGATGATGCCTTCGTACATGTGGGTGGGCTATCCGCCCATGCCGGGCAGCCCGCCGGCGAGCGGCCCGAGGGCGCTGCTGGCGAGCTGGTCGGCGCGGGCCTTGGCGTCGCGGTACGCCGCCACGATCAGGTCGCCTAGGTCGGCGAGGTCGTCGGGGCTGCTGCCGTCGAAGCCGCCCTCCTTGATGCGCACGCTGACCAGCTCGCCGACGCCGTTGAGGGTCACGCTCACGGTCCCGCCGCCCACCGAGCCCTCGACCATGGTCTCCGCGAGCTGGGCCTGGGCGTCCTCCAGACGCTCCTGCATCTGCTGGGCCTGCTGGAGCAGGGCGTTCATGTCGAAGCCGCCACCGCCGAGCGCGTCGAACGGGTTGGGCGTGTTCTCTTCCTGAGTCATCGGGAACCTTCCGGTTAGTGGTGCTTGATCTCCTCGATCACCTCGGCGCCGAGCTGCTGCTGGAGCAGCTCGGCTCCGGCGAGTGCGGAGGAGTCGATGTCATCGTCGTCGGGATGGGCCTCGGAGTCGGCCGCGGCGCGCGGGTCGTCGGCCGCATCGTGGCCCGGCGTCCTCGTCTGCTGGATCGCCTCGCGGGCGGCGGCGACGCCCGCGGGGTCTGTCGGTGGCGGTGCCGGCTCCGGCGCGGGCTCCGCAGGGGCCGGCTCGAGCGCGACGGTCGGCTCGGGCTCGGGGGCGGGCGTGACCGGGGACTGGGTGGCCGCGGGCTGCGCACCGGGATCCACGATGGTCTCCACCACCCAGTCGTTGCCGACCACGTCGATGGCCGCCTGCCGGACGATCTCCGCGCTGCCGCCGCCGTCGAAGGACTCGCGCGCTCCGGCGTTGCTGAACCCCAGCGTCAGCGTGGTGGCGTCGACCCCCACCACCTGGGCGTGCTGGGTGAGGTGGATCCAGGTCAGCCGGCGCCGGGCCTTCACGGCCTCGACGATGTCGGGCCACAGTCTGCGGACGTCGAGCAGGGACAGGCCACCGCCGGCGACCGGCTCGGGCGTCGGCTCGGGTGGTGACTCCACGCCGGTCGTTGTCGAAACCTCGGGCTCAGGTGCGGGCTCAGGTGCGGGCTCGGGTGCGGGCTCGGGCTCGGGCACTGACTCGACCGCGGCGGGGGACCCGACCTCGGGCGAGCTGGTCGGGACCTCCGCGACCGGAGCGGCGGCCGGTGTGGGCGTCGTACCGCTGACGGGACTGCCGATCGCGATGCGGCGCTCGAGGCGGTCGATGCGCGCCATCACGCCGTCGGTGCCGTGGTCGGCGCCGGGCAGCAGCACGCGAGCGCAGATCAGCTCGAGCAGCAGCCGGGGGGCCGTCGCGCCGCGCATCTCGGTGAGCCCGGTGGCGACCAGGTCGGCCGCGCGGCTGAGCTCGGCGGCGCCGAACCTGGCGGCCTGGGCGACGAGCCGCTCGCCGGCATCCTCGGCGACGTCGATCAGGCCCGTGGCCGGCGCGTCGGGGACGGCGGAGATGATGACGAGGTCACGCAGGCGTCGGAGCAGGTCCTCGGCGAACCGGCGCGGGTCCTGCCCCGTCTCGATCACCCGGTCGACGACGGCGAAGACCGACGCCCCGTCACCGGCCGCGAAGGCCTCCATGACGTCGTCGAGCAGCGCGTCGGGGGTGTAGCCGAGCAGGCCGGAGGCGAGGGCGTAGGTGACGCCGTCGGGGCCGGCGCCACCGATGAGCTGGTCGAGCACGGACAGGCTGTCGCGGGCAGAGCCCGCGCCGGCGCGGACCACGAGCGGTAGCGCGGCCGGCTCGATGGCGACGCCCTCCTTCTCGCAGAGCTCGGAGAGGTACGCAGACAGGAGCCGCGGCGGGATCAACCGGAACGGGTAGTGGTGGGTCCGCGACCGGATGGTCGGCAGCACCTTGTCGGGCTCGGTGGTGGCGAAGATGAACCGTAGGTGCGGCGGCGGCTCCTCGACGAGCTTGAGCAGGGCGTTGAAGCCCTGCGTGGTGACCATGTGGGCCTCGTCGATGATGTAGACCTTGTAACGGCTGCGCACCGGCGCGAAGAACGCCTTCTCGCGAAGGTCGCGCGCGTCGTCCACGCCGCCATGGGAGGCGGCGTCGATCTCGATCACGTCGATGCTGCCCGGCCCGCCGCGGGCCAGGTCCTGGCAGGAGTCGCACTCACCACACGGGTCGGCCACCGGCGCCTTGTCGCAGTTCAGCGCCCGGGCCAGGATCCGCGCGCTGGTGGTCTTGCCGCAGCCGCGCGGGCCGGAGAAGAGGTAGGCGTGGTTCACCCGGTTGTTGGCCAGCGCCGCCCGGAGCGGCTCGGTCACGTGGTCCTGCCCGATGACCTCCTTGAAGGTCTCCGGCCGGTAGCGCCGGTACAGCGCGAGGGGCGACTCCACCCCTGAACCCTAACCAGCCACGCCGACAACCGTGAGGGGGCCGAACTTCGGCGTCGTTCCTGACGCTTTGGCGTCGTTGCAACGACGCCAAACGTCCGGGATACCCGCTCGAGCGGGTATCCCGACCGCGAGCCCCTGGACATGAAAAGGCCCCCCACGTACCCGGCAGAGCGCGCCTACCCTTGCTGCCTTCCGGCCCTGGGGGAGTTCGGCGTGGTGCCGCCACATGGGGGGTTGGCGAGGAGTCTAGGTGAGGCGTTCGTGGCCCACCAATCGAGCGGCGTACGCCGTCCGCGCGGCGACGGGTCGTGTGCCTGAGGCAGCGCTCGAGCGCTGTGTGAGGCACACGACCCCACGGTGCAGGGGGATTTCACCGGCTGGTGGGGCCACCGGTAGCCTCCTCCGCGGAGGATTCGCCTAGTGGCCTATGGCGCTCGCTTGGAAAGCGGGTTGGGTTAACAGCCCTCAGGGGTTCGAATCCCCTATCCTCCGCCACTCCCATCGCCGTTGCATCAGGTTGGGTCAACAGTGCTGACCCGCTGCGACCGTCACCCCACCGGCGTCAGGTCGGCGCTGCCGTGGAACAGGTTGCCCGGGTCGTAGGCCGCCTTGACCTCGACGAGGCGGGCGAACTTCGCGGCGCCGTACGCCGCCGTCACCGGGTCGTCGGTGTCGAAGTCGGTCAGCCCGTTGACGTAGGACCCGTCGCCCAGGGTGTGCGGGCGCAGCGCGTCCGCCATCGAGCGGACCCAGTCCCGCTCGGCGGGGAACATCTCGGCCACCGGGCAGACGCCGATCATGAAGACGGCGAAGCGCGGGGAGCGGCCTCCGCTGAAGGCGGTGGCGTCCTCGGCGACCCGGCTGTACGCGCCGTCGAGGCGGTAGAAGAGCACCAGCGAGAGAGGCGAGGTCTTGAGGGGGAAGTGCTCGGTGAGAGCGTCGATCACCTCGTCGGAGAGCTCCTCCACGTAGCAGCCCTTGTCATAGGCGTGGAAGCCCCAGGCGTTCGCCTCGTCGAGCATCTTCTGGAGCTCGACGTAGGGCATCGGCGAGGCGAAGTCGACGAGCGGAGGTACGGCGGCTCGGGCCCGCTCGAGGACGCCGGCATGGCTCTCCGGCGAGCCGAAGCCCACCACGATCATCGCGTAGCCGGGTTGGAGCTGGTGCTGCTCCGGGACGAACGGCGCCGGCGGGGCGTTCAGGCCGCCCACGATGACGTTCACGTCGTCGGGCAGGGAGTCGATGATCTCGCGAACGGCCCGCAGTGCCTCGGCGCCCTGGTCGAGGCCCCAGAACAGCAGCCCGAACTGAACCATCGGGCCGGCCTCATGGAGGGCGAACTCGAACTCGGTCACGACGCCGAAGTTGCCGCCGCCACCGCGGATCGCCCAGAACAGGTCGGGGTTCTCGGCGTCGGAGGCGACCCGTACCTCGCCGTCCGCGGTGACCACCCGAGCGGACACCAGGTTGTCGATCGACAGCCCGTGCTTGCGGCTCAGCCAGCCCATGCCGCCCCCGAGGGTCAGGCCACCGACGCCGGTGTGGCTCACCAGCCCCGCCGGGACGGCCAGCCCGACGGCCTGGGTGGCGGCGTCCATGTCCCCGAGGAGCGCTCCGCCCCCGACGCGGACGCGCCGGGCGTCGGCGTCGACCGACACGGCGTTCATCCGGCTCAGGTCGATCATGATCCCGTCGTCCACGATGCACGCCCCGGACATGCTGTGCGCGCCGGCGCGGGCGGCCACGGCGTGGCCGTGCTCGACCGCGAACCGCACCACCGTCTGTACGTCGGCCTCGTCCGCACACCGAGCCACCAGCAGGGGGCGCCGGTCGATGCCGGCGTTCCACACGCGCCGGCTCTCGTCGTACGTCGCGTCGTCGGGGCCGACCACCTCCCCGTGCATGCGACTGCGGAGTTCGGTGACCGGGCTGTCGGCGGTCTGGGTCATGAAGTGCCTCCCTCGGCGCGTGGGCGCGACCCAATGTAGGGCCGCGCGGGGCGTGGCGCGAGGGTCGTCGCTCTCGGACATCCGACCGTAAGGATTCGGCCCGCCGCGGAGGTCCCACCGCTGTCACAGTCGACCCCACCACAACAGAAGGAGGACAGATGGAGACCCAGCACACCGCCATCACCAAGCGGTCCTACGACGAGCCCGACGTGAGGCGCACCCCGCCGAACGCCGTGGTCGACGTCGTTCATCTCGGGAACATCGCGTCGGCGCGGCTCACCTTGCAGCCGGGTTGGCGCTGGTCGGAGTCGATCAAGCCGATCGTCGGCACGGACCTGTGCCAGGTCCACCACGTCGGCGTCGTGCTGACGGGCACGATGGCCGTCACGCACGGCGAGGAGACGATGGAGCTGGGCCCGGGCGACACCTACGTGATCGAGCCCGGTCACGACGCGTGGGTGGTCGGCGACGCCGAGTTCGTGGGCTACGAGTTCGACAGCAGCGCCGCCGAGACGTACGCCACGACCAGCTGACCTCGCACGCGGGATCCGAAACTTCAGTCGCGGCGCCGCGCCAGCACCGGCCGCAGCATCAGCGCCAGCAGCAGTGCGGCGCCGCCGAGGATCGCGGCCCACAGGGCGGCGTGCCTCAGCGAGGCGAGGGTGTCCACCTCGGGCTCGGGCGCGCGGGCACGCGGCTTCTCGTCACGTGCCGAGCGGGTGTCGGAGACCCGGCCGTCGTGGCCCGGCACCAGCGGCCGGGTCAGCGCCTCGACCGGCTGCACCACGCCGACACCCGTGAGCTTGGTGGGGTCGTCCATCGTCCCCGAGGCCGTGTTGAGGAGGCGGGCGGTGATCTGCGCGGCGTTGTCGTCGGGGAACCTCGACCACAGCAGCGCGAGCACCCCGCTCACCTCCGCGGCGGCCCAGCCGGAGTTGATGTCCTGGAGCGTGCAGGCGCTGCCGTTCACGGCCGCCACGACGGAGCCGTACGTCGGGGCCGCGACGTCGGTGGCCGAGCTCGCTGCCACGTTGAGTGACGGGTCCGTGCCGGCCGGTGCGCCACCGCCGGTGGCGTTCACGCCGACCACGCCGTCGTACCCCGCCGGGAACACCTCGCCGCCCACGTCCTCGCCGGGCACGGCCGACGGGTGCGCCTCCATCGGCCCGGACGTGCCCCGGTTACCGGTCTCGGCGACCACCACGACGCCGGCCGCCTGCACCGCTGCCACCGCTGCCGCCAGCTCATCGGAGCCGGCCACCGACATCGACACGTTGGCGATCCGGATCCCGGACCGCTGCGCGTTGTCGGCCACCCACCGCAGCCCCGCGGCCAGCGCGGCTGCCGTCGGGACCTCGCCGTCGAGCGCGTCCTCGTCGGTCGTGTCGTAGACCCGGACGTCCAGGATCCCGGCCGCCGGGGCCACCCCGACCAGTCCGCCGGCCACCCGCGGCGCACCCCCGATCAGGGAGGCGACGGCCGTGCCGTGCGGGTCCTGGATCTCGCCGCCGCGGGAGGTCGTGGTACCGCCGACCACGTCCACGGCACCGCCCTGCCGCGAGACGCCCGAGTCGAGCACGGCGACGTTGACCCCCGCGCCCGACCCTGCCGGCCCGCCGAGCAGCCGCTGGGCGTCCTCGATGCCCAACAGGTCGAGAGGGGCGCTGGGATCGGTCGTGCTGACCACCTCGTCGCCGACGCTCTCGCACAGCACGCTGTCGAGCGCGCCAGCCGGGGCTGCCGGGACAGGGACGAGGACCGCCGACGCGGCGAGCGCGACGCCGAGCAGCGCCACCCGGGTCACTCGCACGCCTTGCCGTTCGGCCGGACGGGCGGGCACAGGGCGTCCGCGACGGAGAGGTTCACCCCCGGGTCGAGGAGCTTGACCCACGAGTCGGGCACCACTGGCGCGGCGTACCCCTCGAAGCCGAGGTTCTCCGCCGCGTCCGGCCCGACCAGCGGATAGCTGACGCCGTTGCTGTCCACGAGGAACGGCGACCCGTCGTCGCCGTCGCGCCAGCCACCGGAGAGGACGTAGGCGCCGCCGCCGGCCGTGACCGACACGGCTCGCTGCTGGAGCGGGACGTCGAGCGAGGACGCCTCGCTGGTGGGACGGACGCCGAGCGAAGCGATCGGCGCGGCGCCGGCCGCCGCATCGAGCTCGGCGCAGTAGTCACCGCGCACCTGCGTCAGCGTCGTCTCCGGCCAGTGCGCCGCGCGGTTCGGCGCCAGCCGGGCGACCGCGATCCGGTCGGTCTCCCGCTCGCGCACCGGCCGGCCGTCGATGTCGGAGTTGCGCAGCACGGCGAGTGAGAACGCGTCGAGCGGCACCGGACCCTTCGGCGCCAGCACCACGCTCTCGCCCGGCGTGGTGACGATGTCGCCGACGCGGGCCCCGCTCGGGATGCCGGTCGAGCCGCCGGCGTACGACGCCGGCTCACCCGCCCCGTCGATGCCGAAGGTGTCCCAGTCGAGCGCCCCGCCGACCGGCCACAGCCGCAGCCAGTCCGACGACACCTTCATCGCGTCGGCGCCGACACTCAGCCCGAGGTCGCGGAGCATGTTGTCCTGCGCGCCGCGGTCGCGGGGCAGGGCGAAGGTGTACGCGCTGGGCTGCTCGCCGCCGGCCGATGCGGCCTCGGCGACGACGTAGCGGACCCCCTGGCTCTCGACGAGGAATCCCGCACCGGGAGCCCGCGCCACACCGGGTGTCGAGGACAACGTGAGCCGCAGGCCGGTGCCGGCCGACGTGCACGCCGTCCACCCGGTCTCGACGAGGTCGTCGGGGTCGGGCACCTGGGCCGGGGCGTTGAGGATGCCGATCGGCTCGCCGATGCGCTCGGCGTTGATGGCCTTCTCCGAGACGTACGTCGGGTCGGCGTCGGCGCCGAGGATCAGCCGCGCCGAGGTGATGTTGACGACCGGCCGGATCACCAGCCCGCCGCCCTCCGGAGTGCTGACGAGGTACGGCTGGCCGCGGTCCTTGGAGATCACCAGGCCCGGCTGCTTCCAGTCGGCCTCGTCGCGGCCGAAGATCAGCCCGGTCACCGCGCCGCCGGCGACCACCAGGAGCGCCAGCGCCAGGCCTCCGATCAGAGCCCGACCGGGACGCGCGGGCTCGACCTCGCGGCCACCGGGCGCACCGGAGACGAACGCCGTGATCAGGCGGCGTCGGCTGAACTGGTGCGCCTCGACGAGGTCGCGCTTGGTGGCCACGGTCCAGGGTCCTCAGCCGACGACGTCCAGCAGGCCGGTCGCGACGACCAGCAGCGGCAGCAGGGAGAGCAGGGCGATCGTCTCGGCGACGTCCCCGAGCCGGCCGCGTCGCACGGACGGGGAAGCCGGCAGCAGCGTCGCGGCGAGCAACACCGCACCGGTGGCGGCGAGAGCGACGGCCGCGACCGGCCGCCAGTCGGGGTGCAGCCACAGCATCGCGATGCCGACCGACAGCAGGCCGAGCACGCCGGAGACCAGGCCGACGAGCACCTCGGCGCCGGTGCGGTACTGGCGGGTCCGCAGCATCACCACGAGGCACGCCATGACGGCGAGGACGGTGCCGGCGACTCCGACCGACACCGCCAGCGGCGCGACCAGGACCAGCAACAGGCCGACGGTCGCCGAGACGCCGACCAGGATCTCGTGGGCGGTGCGCGCGTCGATGCCCACCTGCTCGGGGTCGATGTCGTCGGGGTCCGCGGTGATGTCGGCGACGGTGAACAGCTGGTCGACGTTGGTGCCGGTGGCCCCGAGCGCCAACCACGGGAAGATGCTGCCGGCCAACACCACGAAGACCAGCGTGCAGACGAGGACCACGGCCGGGTCGAGGTCGAGCCGCTCGGTGGCCAGGCCGGCCGCGACGAAGATGGCGCCGACCACGATCGGCGGGATGACGAGGGTGCGGCCCTCCCCGAGCCCGATCAGCGCGACGACTCCCGCGACCAGCGCGGCGCCGCCTGCCGCGGCGACGGGATAGCCGAAGAAGCCGTCGTTCCAGTCGTCCGGCAGCGCCCACATCAGCCCCGCGATCGCGGCGTACCCCGTGCCCATCCAGGCAACCGCAACGGCCGCGTCGGCCTCGTCCTGGCCACGCGAGAGCACGATCGCGCCGACCACCAGGGCCAGCGCGACGACACCCGCGGCGGCGACCGCCACCGTGGACTCGTGCTGGATGAGCAGTGCCAGCGCGGCAAGGCCCATCAGCAGGCCGGCGGCCGAGAGGGCCGTACGCCGCCCGGTCTCGGGCGACCACGGCTTGAGGTCGCGCTCCACGACGTCCGCCATCGCCTCGACCACGTCGTCGTAGACCCGCGGGGACGGGTCGGAGACGCCGGCCGTCACCGTGATGACGCCGCCGTCCTCGATGCCCTGGATGGTCAGGCCGGCGTCCGAGGCGAGCTCGCGCCCGTCGACGGTCGTCAGCCGGTACCCGCCGTACACGGTGGTGGCGTCGAGGAGGCCCACGCTGCGGGCGAGCTCGGGCACCAGCTCGGCGACGGGCACGGCGCCCGGGAGCACGAGGTCGACCCGGCGGGTGCCCGAGGTGACGGTGACCCGGACGAGCCCGGAGACGCCCAGGCGCGGCTGGCTCGACGGCTGCACCCCTGGCCCGGTCGTGGGCCCCTGGCTCATCCGAGCTCCTGTCTGATGCGCTGCCCCTGCCTGCGCCGCCGGGGCCGGATGGGACGTCAGTCAATCACTCCCGAGCTCGCGCCCTCGTCGTCGATCCAGTCGCGGTCCTCGTCGAACAGCTCGACCGTCGCGGACTTCCGCTTCTTCTTGTCCTTGTCCTTGCCGCTGCCGGTGCCGCCGGCTCCGGTGCCGCCGGCACCACGGCGGCCCGCGGACCCGCGGGAGCCGCCACGACCGGTGCCGCCCGATGCGGCTCCACCCGCCATGGAGCCACGCGAACCGAGCGCGCCGCGTGCGGATCCTGCGGTGCGGCCAGAGGCGCCGAGGACGCCCCCGGCTCGGAGACCGCCCGGGGCGCCGGCCAGGCCGGCGGCGCGCATGCCGGCACCGAGACCACCCAGGACGCCCGCGCCGGCCGCGCCGCCGACGGCGTACCCGCTCAACGAGCCGGGCGAGATGGCCGGCGTCGGCGCGATGTCACCGGTCGGCGTGGCGCTGCCGGGGATGCCGTACGGCGAGCCGGGGTACGGGTCGAGATCGCCACCGGGAACGACGTGTGTCGGGTGGTAGGGCGTGGGCGGCTCGTAGTGCCCGCCACCCGGGACGTGCGGGGTGGGCGTAGGGATGTGCGGAGTCGGAGTCGGCGTGGGCGTGGGCGTCGGCGTCGGCGTCGGCACCGGTGTGGGAGTCGGGTGCGGCTGCGGGTGCTCGTGCGGCACGACCGGGTCGAAGTCGTCCGGCGTCGTCGGTGGGGTCGTCGGCGTCGTCGGAGTGCCACCCGTCGGGACGATCGGACCGGTCGTCGTGGTGCCGCCCCCGCCCGGACCGCTGCCACCCTGCTGGTCGTCGGGGATCTTCTCCATCACCGCGATGGCGTCCTGCCACGCGGTCTCGACCTTGGTGGCGTGCTGCTGGGAGGTGTTCTCACGCGCGGTCGCCCACGAGTTGTAGAGGTTCATCTGGCCCGAGTAGACCTTGAGGTCGTGCATCTCGTCGGCCTCGTCGTCACCGGGCTTGCTCGGCGGGAACTCCGGCTTGTCGCGCTGGTCGCCGTCCATCTCCTGCACGGCCGTCTGGGCCGCACGGGTCACCGTGACGGCGTGCTGAAGCGCGGTGTGGATCGCGTCGATGTCGTCGGCCCGGTCGTTGACCTTCTCACCCACCGCCTTGAACGCCCCGAGGGCGCTGGCGACGGTCTGCTCCTGGAGGTTCTCGCTCACCGGTGTCGAGACCGCGATGAGCGCCTCGCCGACCTCGCGGAGCCGCTCCTTGGCGTTCTTCCACTCGGCGAGCTCGTCGTCGATCGCGGCGTCCAGCTGCGCGCCGGCGATCAGGTGCCGCAGCCGCTGCTCTTCCTTACCCGCCATTGGTGTCACCCCCGTGATGGTGTCCGCCGTGCACGTGCGGGTCGTAGTCGTTCAGGTGCGTGTTGGCGGCCTGGATCGTCAGCGCCTTCAGCAGCAGCTCGTCGCCGATGTCACCGTCGGTGGTGGTGACCCGCTTGGCCGCGGTGTCGATGCCGTGCGCGAACTGACCGAGGTCCTTCGCGACACCGTCGAGCGAGCGGGCCATGATGCCGTACACCCGCCGGTGCTGCTCGCTCATCGTCTGGCCGAGCGGGGACGTGCCGAACCGGCCCTCGGCGCCCTCGTCCTCCTGGAGGCCGTGCTGGTTCAGGAAGTCCTGGGCGGCCCTGAGCTTCTTGACCGCCTTGTCGATCTCCTCCTGGGAGAGCTCGATGCCCTCACTCTTCGCAGCCGCCGCGATCTTGGTGATCAGGGCGCTGAAGTCCAGGAATCCCATCGGGTGCTCCTCGCGCTGCTCGTTCGTGCCCACTGGGACCGGCAGTGCACTACCGGTCCCAGGTGGTCGTGGGCTCAGGCCTTCGGGATGTCCTGGAAGAGCCCGGCGTTGTTGGCGTCGGTCTTGTGGTACTCGACGTTCGCGTTGCCGACGCCGGTCGCGGCGTCGTTCAGATGGTTGATCATCTGGGTCAGCGACTCGTCCCACTGCTGCTTGGCGGGGATGTAGGAAGCCTTGGCCTGGCCACCCCACGCCATCACGTCGTTGCGGATGTCCTGGTCGAGGGCGTCGAGGACGCCCTTGATCTCGCGGGCCTTGGCGACCATGTCCTGGGCCGCCAGCTCGAGGGCCTTGTGGTTGACAGAAATCATGACGGAAGCACTCTCTTTCTCGGCTGCTCGTTCGCGCCGAAGGACTACTGGTTGAGGTTCTTGTTGAGGGCGAACATGTTCATCGCCTGGGTCGAGTCCTGCTCCACCGACGTCTTCTGCGTCGTGGTCAGGGAGTCCTCGAAGCTCTGCAGCAGTCTGGTGATGTTCTCCTGGCGGTTCTGCCACTCGATCATCAGCTTGCCGAAGGCGCCTCCGCCGTCGCCCACCCAGTCGCGGTTCATGTTGCCGAGCTGCGTCTGCAGCTCACCGGCCTTCTTCTTGAACTCGCTCTGCGCGAAGTTGATGCGCTCACCGATCCGGACGATGCCATCGTGATCGATGTCCATGACCCTGGGGTCGTCGCCTGCCATGGGCTTCCTCCTCTGGTTCTCCCGAGCGACCCGGTGGCTGCCCGAGCTGGTGTTCGTGGTTCCCGGTCCCGATCGGGACAACGCGTACCTACCCGTGCCAGGTGCGGCTAAACCTGGAAACTGGTTTCCCACAGGCCATGGATGACTTTCGGCACCTCGACATCACGATGTCGATTCCCACAGGATGCGGAAGAAGCCCGCCGCGACGACGACGGCCGCGATGGCGAACGAGCCCACGATCCCCTCGGCCACCTCGGCCCTTCGCGACCACCACGCCGACCGCCAGCCGCGGCCGGTCGCCACGGCGACCAGGACGAGCAACGAGGCCAGCCCCACCGCGGCGATCGCCACCGTGAGCCACTGCCCGTCGCTCAGCACCGGCACCAGCGCCCACGCCAGTGCGGCCCAGCAGACCAGTCCGCCGAGCCGCAGCAGGTGCCGCGCCGCTGCGTGCCGGTAGCTGCGGGCGCTGAGCAGCAGCCCCGCCCCGCACAGGAACACCAGCACCCGAGCGCCCACGCGGTCGATCGGCAGGTCGGCGGCTTCGAGCAGCAGGGGCGCCGCGACGGCGGAGAACGCCAGGTTCGCCGCGGCCGAGGCGGTGATGATGGCCGACCCGCGCGCCGCCACGGCCATCACGGCCGCCTCGGGTACGACGACCCGGCCGCGCCGGCTCCGCGGTCGCTCGCGCGCGGACCATGCGGTGATGGCGAGCCGGTCCATGTCGATGAGGTAGGTGTCGGGGACGTCGACGGCGATCGCCGGCACCACCCGCGAGGCCAGCATCGTCAGCACGAGAAGGACCGACCAGGTCACCCGCGGTGGCAGGTCGGCCAGGGTCGCCAGGCACGTGAGCACGAAGAGCCCACCACCGGTTGCGATCCACACCCGCGCGGCCGCATCGGTCCCGGCGTCGAGGGCCCGGGCGACGGCGGCCACGACTCCCGCGACCAGGCCGGTGATGCCCAGCACCAGCGGCAGCTTCTCCTGGTCGGTCTCCGCGATCAGGGCGAACGCGGCTGCGCCCGCGAAGGCCGGTGCGGCCAGCGCCCGGACGTGCCGGAAGGTACCGATCGGCAGCACGCCGAGGAACGCCCCGGCCACCAGGACGCCCACAGCCACGTCGTGCAGTCGGTCCGAGCCGGAGCGCGCCGCGAACCAGCCACCGAACACGGCGCACGCGGCCGCCAGGCTCAGGGCGAGGACCGACAGCGGCCCCGCACCCCGATTCGTCAGCGATCGTGCGGGTACCCGCAGCGGGCGGTTCGCTGACGAATCGGGGGTGGCGCGGTGCACGGTCGTGGTGGCCACGAGCACGTCACCGGCGTCCACGCCGCCCTCGGCCAGCGCGGAGTCGGCGGCCAGCAGCTGGCCGGTCTCGGTGTGGATGAGCGGGATCGTCGCGAGCCCCGCCTGGGCGGCGTACTCGCGGGCCACGTCGCTCGCGGTGGCCCCGGGGGGCACCACCAGGTCGATGGAGCCGAGCGGGCCGTGCACCGTGAGCGCCAGGCTCTGGTGCTGTCGGCCACGTCCCGAAACGTTGGCTCCCGCCATGCGCAGGAGGGTAGCCGTCGGCCCCGCCTATCATCGAGCGACCGCGTACGACGGTTGGCCGACCGCGGATCGGGGCATGAGGATCCCGACGGCCACACCACCGAGTCCGGGCAGGAGCGGGAGCAGGAGTGAGCACGACGCTGCGGGGCGGACGGCTGGACCAGCCGGAGATGCCCACGGGCGAGATCGTCCTCCAGGCGCCGCCCCAGCTCGAGCAGCACGAGGGCGCCGGCGGCGTGATGATGAACGCCATCCCGATGCTCGGCAGCCTCGGCTCGATCGTGCTGGTGGCCAGCATCGGCGGGGCGGCGGGCGGCGGTCGCAGCTATCTCGCGGCCGGCATGTTCCTGTTCGCGACGGTCGGTTTCATCATCGTGCAGATCGACCGGCAGCGGAAACAGCGCACCCAGCAGGTCACCGGGTCGCGGACGGAGTACCTGCGGTACCTCGCCAACGTGCGCAAGGTGGCCCGCGAGGCCGCCGACCAGCAACGCCGGGCGCTGACCTGGCAGCACCCCGCGCCCAGTGCGCTGCCGGCGCTCGCCGAGGAGCGGTCCCGGGTCTGGGAGCACCATTCCTCGGACGCGAGCTTCCTGCACGTCCGCTACGGCCTGTGCGCCCAGCCGCTCGCCCTCGAGCTCGTGGCCCCGGAGACCGCGGTCGTCGACCAGGTCGACCCGGCCGCCGCCTCGGCGCTGCACCGGCTGCTCGTCGTCCACCGACTGTTGCCCGACCTGCCCGCGTCGATCGACCTGCGCGCCTTCGACCGGATCGAGGTGTGCGGCCCCGAGGAGGAGGCGCGCTCGCTGGCGCGGGCGATGATCTGCAGCGCGGCGGCGTTCCAGTCCCCCGACAACCTCGAGATCGCGGTGCTCTCCTCCGAGCACAACCTCGCCCACTGGGACTGGATGAAGTGGCTGCCGCACTCGCTGTCCTCACAGCAGAGCGACGCGGTGGGCCCCATGCGGATGGTGTCGACGTCGCTGAACGACCTCGCCGCGCTGCTGCCCCCGGACCTCAGCGAGCGGCCACGGTTCGGCGCCGACGAGCGACCCGCCACTCCCCACCTGTTGTTCGTGGTCGACGGGGGGTTCCTGCCACCCGGCAACCACGTCGTACCTCCCGACGGCCTGCACGGCGTGACGGTGCTGGACCTGCCCTCGCGGTGGGACGAGATGGACGACGCGTCGTGCCTGCGGCTGCTGTTCGAGGCCGACGAGCCCACCGACCAGGGCCGCTACCCGCTGAGCGCGCTGCGGCTGCGCGAGGCTCCGGTGAAGGCCCTCGCCGACCAGTGCGACCAGGCCACGGCCGAGGCGTTCGCGCGGCGGCTGACGCCCCTGCACACGGTCACGGCGGGAGTCTCGGACACCGGCAGCGGCGAGCTCGCCGGCCCGATGGACTTCATGGACCTGCTCGGCCTGGGCGACGTCTACGCGTTCGACCCCGCGCTCGCGTGGCGGAACCGGCCGGCGCGCGACCGGCTGCGCGTGCCGATCGGCCTGGGCGACGGCGGCAGCCTGATCAACCTGGACATCAAGGAGTCCGCCCAGCAGGGCATGGGCCCGCACGGGCTGGTGATCGGCGCCACGGGGTCCGGGAAGTCGGAGTTCCTCCGCACGCTGGTGCTCGGCCTGGCCCTCACCCACTCCCCCGAGCAGCTCAACATGGTGCTCGTCGACTTCAAGGGCGGCGCGACCTTCGCGGGCATGTCGGAGATGCCGCACGTCTCGGCCGTGATCACCAACCTGGCGCAGGAGCTCACCCTCGTCGACCGCATGCAGGACGCGCTGTCCGGCGAGATGGTGCGGCGGCAGGAGCTGCTCCGCGAGGCCGGCAACTACGCCTCGATCCGCGACTACGAGAAGGCCAGGGCGGCGGGCGAGCCGCTGGAGCCGCTGCCGTCGCTGTTCATCGTGGTCGACGAGTTCAGCGAGATGCTCACCGCGAAGCCGGAGTTCATCGACCTCTTCGTCGCCATCGGCCGGCTCGGCCGGTCGCTCGGGCTGCACCTGCTGCTGGCATCCCAGCGACTGGAGGAGGGCCGGCTCCGCGGCCTGGAGTCGCACCTCTCCTACCGCGTCGGCCTCCGCACGTTCAGCGCCGCCGAGTCGCGCGGGGTGCTGGGCGTGCCCGACGCGTACGAGCTGCCGCCCGTGCCGGGCCTGGGGTTCCTGAAGCCCGACCAGTCGACGTTGCTGAGGTTCAAGGCGGCGTACGTCTCCGGTCCGCCGACGCCTCGGGCCCGCGTACGCCGCGAGGAGGGCGGCACGCTGCACGGCATCCTGCCGTTCACGATCTCCGAGGTGCTCACCCTCGAGCCGCCGCGGCACGAGGAGGAGCCGGAGCCCGTCGTCGAGCAGCCGCCCGGTCGAGCAGGACTCCCTGCTGGACATCGCGGTCGACCGGATGACCGGCCGCGGGCCGGCCGCGCACCAGGTGTGGCTGCCGCCGCTCGACGTGCCCGACACCCTCGACGACCTGATGCCCGACCTCGTCGAGGACCCGGCCCTGGGCCTCGTCTCTCCCGAGTGGCGCAAGCTCGGCGGGCTGTCCATGCCGATCGGCACCGTCGACCGGCCGCGCGAGCAGCGCCGCGACACCCTGACGGTGAACCTCGCCGGCGCCGCCGGCCATGCGGTCGTCGTCGGTGGTCCGCGCAGCGGCAAGAGCACGCTGCTGCGGACGCTGGTGACCTCGATGGCGCTGACGACGACGCCGCTGGAGTCACAGTTCTACGTGATGGACTTCGGCGGCGGCGCGTTCGCCCCGATGGCCGAGCTGCCGCACGTCGCCGGCGTGGGCAGCCGGTCGGAACCGGACGTCGTACGCCGCATCGTCGCCGAGGTGACCGGCATCGTCGACCGCCGGGAGGCGTACTTCCGTGCGCAGGGCATCGACTCGATCGAGACCTACCGGTCGCGGCGTCTGCAGGGCCGCGCCGACGACGGGTACGGCGACGTGTACCTCGTCGTGGACGGCTGGAGCACCCTGCGCGCCGACTTCGACGACATCGAGATGCACCTCCAGCAGCTGGCCGGGCGCGGCCTGACGTTCGGCTTCCACCTGCTCGTCGCGAGCAGCCGCTGGGCCGACTTCCGCGCGGCCATGCGCGACACGTTCGGCACCCGCCTCGAGCTGCGGCTCGGCGACCCGCTCGACTCCGAGATCGACCGTCGGGTCGGCGGCCCTGGTGCCGGCCGGGCGGCCGGGGCGCGGCCTGGTGAGCAGCAAGCTGCACTTCCTGGGCGCGTTGCCGCGGATCGACGGCAACCCCGACACCGACTCGCTCGGCGACGGCGTCGAGAACATGGTCAAGCGGGTGTCGGCGGCGTGGAAGGGACCGCAAGGACCCAAGCTCCGGCTGCTGCCCGACCGCGTCGAGCTCTCGTCGTTGGTCGCCGCGGTCCCGGCCGGCGACAAGCGGGTCCTGCTGGGCATCAACGAGAAGGAGCTCGCGCCCATCGGCCTCGACCCGGACGCGCAGCCGCACCTCCTCGTCTACGGCGACGGCCAGTCCGGCAAGAGCGCCACGCTGCGCGCCTACCTCCGCGAGATCATCCGCACGCGGTCGCCGAAGGAGGCCCAGCTCTGCGTCGTCGACTACCGGCGGTCGCTGCTCGGCGAGGTGCCCGAGGACTACCTGCTCAACTACCTGACCTCCGCGACCCAGGCCACGCCGACGATCAAGGACCTGGCTGCGTACCTCGAGTCCCGCATCCCGGGGCCCGACGTGACGCCCGACCAGCTGCGCACCCGGTCGTGGTGGAAGGGCGCGGAGGTGTACGTCGTGATCGACGACTACGACCTCGTCTCGACCCAGCAGTCCTCGCCGATCGCACCCCTCCAGCCGCTGATGGCCCAGTCGCGCGACGTCGGCCTGCACGTCGTGGTGGCGCGACGTTCGGGTGGCGCCGGCCGGGCGTCGTACGAAGCGGTGCTGCAGTCCATGCGCGAGCTCGCCATGCCCGGCCTGATGCTCTCCGGCTCGCCCGACGAGGGCGTGCTGATCGCGAACATCAAGCCGCAGCTGCTGCCGCCCGGACGTGGTCGGCTGTGGACCCGCGAGCGCGGCGTCGAGGTGGTCCAGGTCGGCTGGACGGACCCGGCGCTCTGACGTTCGTGCGGCCGGGGTGGCGGTGAGTGAGTGTTGGTTCGGCCGGGGTGGCGGTGAGTGAGTGTTGGTTCGGTACGGCGAGACCAACACTGAGACACCGCGGCCCGGGAGAAACCAGCACTCGCTCACCGCTGTCCCGGGATCGCGCCGGGCGGCGGTGAGCCTGGCACCGTCTCCACACCCGTAACGGTGCTCAGCTCACCGCTGCCCCGGCGCGGCGCCACGCGGCGGTGAGCCTGGCACCGTCCGCACACCCGAAACGGTGCTCAACGACCTGCGCACCTGGGGCGAGCGCAACGCACGCGGTCGATAAGACCGACCCTCACTCACCGCCGCTCCGCGGAAACCGACCCTCACTCACCGCCGCCGGCCGGTGCCGAACATCCCCCGGGCGATCTCGCGGGCCGCGGTACGCATGAAGTCCTTGAAGGCGCCGGACTTCACGACGTCGGAGACGATCCCGCCGTCGTCCTTGGTCGTCGTACGGCGCCCGCTGGAGGTGGGCTTGGGGACGGACTTGGCGCGCTCCTTGGCCGCGGCCTCCTCGGCGGCGCGCCGCGCACCCTCCTCGACCTTGACCGCGAGCATCTCGCGGGCGGAGTCCCGGTCGACCGCGGCGGCGTACTTCGTGTACCGCGGCGAGGCCGTGACCGCCGCCTGCATCGCGGCGGCGTCGGCGATGCCCATCAGCGACTCGGGCGCGCGCAGGCGGGTCCAGGCGACCGGGGTCGGGGCGCCGCGCTCGTTCATCACCGTGACGATCGCCTCGCCGATCCCGAGCGACGTGATGACCTCGCCGAGGTCGTCGTACGCCGAGTTCGGGTAGGTGTTGACGGTCGCCTTGAGGGCCTTCGCGTCGTTCGGCGTGTGTGCGCGGAGCTGGTGCTGGATGCGGGAGCCGAGCTGGGCCAGCACCATGTCGGGGACGTCGGTGGGCGACTGCGTCACGAAGAACACGCCGACACCCTTCGACCGGATCAGCCGGACCGTCTGGGCGATCTGGTTGAGGAACGCCTTCGAGGCGTCGTTGAAGAGCAGGTGCGCCTCGTCGAAGAAGAAGACCAGCTTGGGCTTGTCGATGTCGCCGACCTCGGGCAGGTCGTGGAACAGGTCGGCCAGCAGCCACATCAGGAACGTCGAGAAGACGGCCGGCCGGTCCTGGAGGTTCGGCAGCTCGACGAGCGACACCAGTCCGCGACCGTCCGCGGTCGTCTGGAGGAACTCCGCGGACTCGAACTCCGGCTCACCGAAGAACGCCTCCGCGCCCTGGTCCTGGAAGGAGATCAGCTCCCGCAGGATGACGCCCGCCGTCGCGGCCGACAGGCCACCGAGGTCCTTCAGGTCCGGCTTGCCCTCGTCGCTCGTCAGCCACGAGACGACGGCACGCAGGTCGGCCAGGTCGAGCAGCGGCAGGCCCTTGAGGTCGGCGTAGTGGAAGACCAGGCCGAGGCTGGACTCCTGGGTCTCGTTGAGGCCGAGCACCTTCGACAGCAGGATCGGCCCGAACGCCGTCATGGTCACCCGCAGCGGGATGCCGGTCCCCTGGCCGCCGAGCGCGTAGAACTCCACCGGGAACGACGTCGCGGTCCAGGTCTGCCCGACGGAGGAGGCGCGGGACGCGATCTTCTCGCCGCCCTCACCCGGGACGCTCATGCCGGACAGGTCGCCCTTGATGTCGGCCGCGAACACCGGCACACCGTTGGCGCTCAGCTGCTCGGCCATCAGCTGCAGGGTCTTGGTCTTGCCCGTGCCGGTCGCGCCGGCCACCAGGCCGTGGCGGTTGAGCATGCCGAGCGGGATCCGGATGTGCACGCCGGTCAGGTCGGTGGCGTTCCTCATCAGACCGCCGAGCTCGAGGGCCGCGCCCTCGAACTGGTACCCCGGGGCGACGGCCGCCACCAGCGGGTCGCTCTCGTCGATCGCCGGTGGCGCGGGTGCCGCCTCGGCCGCCGGTTCCGGCGCCGGCGCCGGCGCCGGCGCGGTCTCCACCGCGGGAGTCGCTGGAGGCTCCGTTGCGGGTTGCTCGACAGGCGGCTCGGGCGGCGTGGCGCTCATGTGCCGAAGACTAACCGCGCTGCTGGGAGCCCTCCCTGAACAGGTGAGCCGGTACCTCCCGGCTGTGCCTACACTTCCCGCGTGATCTTCAAGCGCGTCGGGGATGGGAGGCCCTATCCCGAGCACGGGCTCACCTCGAGCGCGTGGGCGGAGGTGCCCCCGCGCCAGGTGCGGCTCGACGAGCTGGTCACGACCAAGGACACCCTGCAGCTCGCGGCCCTGCTCGACGAGGACTCCACCTTCTACGGCGACCTGTTCGCGCACGTGGTGGAGTGGCGCGGGGAGTACTACCTCGAGGACGGGCTGCACCGCGCCCTGCGCGCCGCCCTCCAGCAACGCAACGTCCTGCATGCGCGCGTGCTCCCGGTCGCGGGCTGACCGAGAGCATCCGGGGGCGTGAACATCCACATCAAGACCCTCGTCACCCTGGCCGTGCTCGCCTGCATGACGGTCGCCGGCGGCGTGTGGGGCTGGTCGGCGCTGATGGACCCGCTGCCCGCCCAGAGCGACTTCGGCAAGTGCCGGCTGACGACGGTCGAGGCCGGGAGCCGGGTGCGTGCCGGTCAGGTGACGGTGACCGTGCTGAATGCCGGTACGCGGGCGGGCCTCGCCGACCGGACGCTCGGGCTCTTCGCCGACC
Source organism: uncultured Actinomycetota bacterium (assembly GCA_963728555.1). Taxonomy (GTDB): domain Bacteria; phylum Actinomycetota; class Actinomycetes; order Propionibacteriales; family Nocardioidaceae; genus Nocardioides. The sequence continues at coordinate 74,892 of CAVSKP010000004.1, read as the reverse complement.
AGGGCTTCGGCCGCGGCGACATCGGCAACGCCCCGAAGGGCAGCGTGGTCGCGCGCGCCGAGATCTGGACCGACGACCCGCAGCGTCCCGACGTACGCCTGGTGCAGACGCGGCTGGGCGCCGACGCCGAGGTCGTCCGCCGCGACGTGACCGGCGTGGGCGTGGTGGTGGTCGTCGGCAACGAGTTCAACGAGCTGGCCAAGGGCAAGCGGTCGGTCACGGTCCACGAGGCGACACAGATCTGCTCGCCGCCGCCCGCCTGACCTCCGAGTGCGGCCCGGCAGGCGGCCGGGGGTCTACGGTCGGCCCATGGACCCCGCTGCCGCCCGCACCGACCCGCGGGTGGCGACGGTCATGGAGCACATGCGGCTGGAGAACGAGAAGGACTTCGCCGGGTGCATCGCGACGTTCACGCGCCCGAGGTACGAGGTGGCGGCGTCGGACGAGCTGTACGACGGCGCGGACCGCGTCCACGACTTCCTCCGCGAGAACCAGACGGCCTTCCCGGACTTCGAGTTCGTCGTCTCGCGTGTCTCGCCGGCGACCGACGTGGTGGTGGTCGAGGGGCGGTTCACCGGCACCCAGCTCGGGCTCTGGCGGGGGCTGCCGCCCACCGGCCGCCGCGTCGACCTGCCGATGTGCCTGGTGTTCGAGTTCGAGGGCGAGGCGATGACGGCCGAACGCCTGTACTTCGACATCGGCACGGCCCTGAACCAGCTCGGCGTCGCGGACGACCCGGACACCGTGCGCGGCAAGCTGACCGCCGTGGCCACGCACCCACTGGTGGTGGCCGGGTCGGTGCTCCGCGCCGGCTGGCGCAGGCTACGGGGTCCTCGCACGTGAGCTACCTGGTGACGGCGGTCTATGCCGCCCTGCTGGCGTGGGGCTGTTATGTCGGGATCCGCCAGGTCTACCAGGGCTACCGCCGTCCCGACGCCCTGCTCAACCCGCTGTTCGCCAACCGTCACGCGCTTCGACTGTTCGTGGTCCACCTGGTCGTCGCGACGGCGTTCCTGTTCGTCGTCGGGCCGGCGGCCATCGCCCACAAGAGCACCCTCTGGTACTGGGGCGGCACCATCGCGCTGTTCACCGTCTCCTTGCCGATCGCGGCGTACTTCAACCGCAACCCGCAGACCTTCGGCCCGCTCATCGGCACGTGGGTGAAGCTGCGCAACTACTTCGAGTACGCCGCGCACATCGCCGTCGCCGCCGTGGCCGTGAACTGGCACAGCTACTACCTCTTGCTGTGGTGGATCGTGGCCTACCGGTTCCTCGACGTCGGCCCGAGGAGGGCGCTGCATCGGCTGTACGGCACCCCGGAGCGGCTGGCCGCGCGCCCCTGGGCACCGCTGCTGACCTGGGGAGTGATCGCGACGATCTATGCGCTGGCACTGCTGGTCGTCGCGCAGGACCTGGTGCTCTTCGCCAACGAGCCGGCGGAGTCCACGCCGCTGCATCACGCGGAACCATGGGAGGTCGCCGTGGTCGTGTCGGTCAACGTCGGGCTGGCGCTCTTCGCCTGGCTCGGCACCAAGCGGTACACCGACTCGCTGGCGGCCGCGCCGATCCCGGCCGCCGGCTACTGAGCCGGCGTCGTCACGGCTCGTCAGGCAACCAGCGCGCCAGGCGACCGCCGAGGGAGACGTCGCGGAGCCGTCGCTCGGTGGCCTCCCGGAGCCGGCGCGGCGTGACGACCAGCATGTCGTCGCCGCGCTTGATCACGGTACGGCGCTCGGGGACGAGGGACTCCCCGTCACGGATCAGCATGGAGACCGAGGCGCCCAACGGGAGGCGCAGCTCCCCCACCTCGACGCCGTGGAGCCGGGAGGCCGGGGTGATCGTCACCTGGAGGAGGTCGGCCGCGATCCGCTCCAGGGGCGCGGCCTCGAGGTCGAGGTCGCGCGGCTCGTGCCGCTCCTCCACTCCCAGCCGGCGCGCCGCGAACGGCAGCGTCGGTCCGGTCAGCAGCGTGTAGATCACCACCATCACGAACACGACGTCGAACAGCCGCGGGGAGTCGGCCACCCCCTCGGCCAGAGGGATGGTCATCAGCACGATCGGCACGGCGCCGCGCAGCCCGGCCCACGACACGAACCCCAGCTCCCGCCACGGCATCGGCTGCACCACCGCGCTGACCACGACCGACACCGGCCTGGCGACGAAGGTCAGGACCAGGCCCGCCGCCAGCGCCATGCCGACCGTCTCCCAGGAGATCCGGCCCGGCGAGAGGAGCAGGCCGAGCATCACGAAGAGGCCGATCTGCGCCAGCCACGCGACCCCCTCGGCGAACGACCGGGTGGCGCCGCGGTGCGGCAGCTCGGAGTTGCCGAGCACCAGCGCGGCGACGTACACCGCGGCGAACGGCGAGGCGTGCACGAACGCCGCGGCGCCGTACGCGAGGAAGGCCAGCGTCAGCACGGCGATCGGGTAGAGGCCCGAAGCCGGCAGCGCGGCGCGGCGCATCAGCCAGGCACCGCCCGCGCCGAGCAGCAGACCGAGCCCGACGCCGGCCACCAGCTCGTAGACGATGATGCCGCCGGTGACCACGATCCCGTGGTCGCCGAACGCCTCGGTCGAGATCAGCGTGACCAGGACGACGGTCGGGGCGTCGTTCAGGCCGGACTCGGCCTCGAGCACGCCCGCCAGTCGCTTGCTGACCGGCACCACCCGGAGTACGGAGAAGACCGCCGCGGCGTCCGTGGGAGACGTCACCGCGCCGAGCAGCACGGACACCTCCCACGACAGCCCGAGAAGGAAGTGCCCGCCGAGCGCCATCACGCCGACCGACACGGCGACGCCGAGGGTCGCCAGGGACAGCCCGACCCGCATCGACGGACGAGCGGCGCGCCAGCTCGTGGTGAGACCACCCTCCGCCAGGATCACCGCCAGCGCCGCGAAGCCCAGTGCCTGCGCGAGCGCCGCGTCCTCGAACTGGATGCCGACGCCGTCCTCGCCCAGCGCGACCCCCATCAGGAGGTACACGAGCAGGCTCGGCAGTCCCGCGCGCGAGGAGATCCGCACCGCGAGGATCGCGAGGATCGTGACGGCCGAGCCCACCAGCAGGAAGAGATCGAGCTGGTGGACGTCGAAGGTCACGAGTCACCCCTCTCCGGGCGGCTGAGGCGCGAGTCTATCGACGTGCAGGGGCGCCGTTCCGCCGACGCCGGATCGACGTGGCGGGCGCCCCCATGCCGACGCCGTTGGCTGAGGAAGGCGCGCTGGCGCCTGTCACGAAACCCGGCGCACTCACCGGGCTCGTGACGGGCCTGGCGGCCCTCCTCGACCGACGGGTCCGGATCAGAGACCGCGCAGGCGCAGCACCACGCCGCCGTGGTCCGAGGGCCACAGGCCGGTGGCCGGGTCCTTGTCGGCGACGGACGTGCCGGTCACCCGGCCGCGGTCGACGGCGAGCGGGTCACCTTCCGCCGTACGCGCGAAGACCATGTCGATCCGGTGGTCGAAGTCATCTCCCGTCGGGTCGTCCACCGTCTCGCTGAGCCCGGACGTCCAGCCCTGGTCGGCGGGCGCCCACTCCAGCCACTCGTCGGTGAAGTCGCCGGTCCCCGTGATCAGGTCGTACGCCGCCTTGTGCGGGACGTGGTCCTGCGGCTTGACGCTGTTGTTGAGCGGGTCGGAGTTGCAGTCGCACACGAAGATCGTGGTGCGGTCCTTCGCCGGGGCGGCCGCGAGCAGCTCGGTGGTCTGGGCGAGCGCCAGGTCGGAGCTGAACGCCTCCAGGTGGGTGTTCACGAACCGGAACCGCTTCGCGCCGGCCCGCACGTCGACCCACTGGTAGCCGCGGTCGAACCTGATCGTGTTGCCCAGCAGCGGGACGACGAGGTTGTGCGCGTAGACGCCCTGACCCTCGCCGGTCACCGCCAGACCGTCCTCCACGTGCAAGAGCACCACGTCGCGCATGGTCAGCCGGATGTCACGGGCGTCGGCGCCCATCGTGCCGTTGAAGGGGCTGCCCGTGAAGCTCGGGGCCTCCACGTCGGCGCGCGGCGCGATGCTGACAGCTTCGTACTCGGCCCCCCGCGCCGCCAGCGCGTCGAGCAGGATCTGCAGGAAGTCGTAGTCGGTGGTGGTGGCGTTCGGGACGCCCACGTTGTTCAGCAGCTCGAGGGCCCCCTGTCGCCACCAGGCAACTTCCTGGAGCCCGACCAGGTCGGGCTCGTTCGCCACGATCTCGTCGGCCAGCAGTCCCGCGCGGACGGGGAAGTTGGTCTGGTCCACGATCGCGCGGGTCAGGTGGGTCGCGTTCGCGAGGGCGACCAGGATCTGCTGCGCGGTGCCCCCTCCGGCCTGCGCACCCAGTGCGGCGTTCACGGGCCGGTTGATGTCCGCACCGAGGTAGAGGTTGCGGGTCATCACGGTGACCGGCTTGCCGGGCGGGTGCCCAGACTTCTCGTGGGGCGTGCCGGCATCGGCGGGCGCGCCCAGGGCGAGTGGCGCAGCGACCAGGGCGACCGCGGTGACGGCGGTGAGCAGGCGACGTACGGATGAGATCTTCATGGGTTCCCTCTCCCTCGTGCGTCCCGCCATCCTCACCGCGGCGCAGGTCCTCGTCCACAGGTGGATCCGGGGCGGGTTTCAGAGGCCTCGCCGGATGGGCACCCTGTGCGCACGACACTCGGGAGGCTCGATGTACGGCGACACGACGGTCATCAGGCGGCGCGCCGCCGAGCTGCGCGAGCGGGCCGGCGAGATCCGGGCAGAGGCGGACCGCCTGGTCGCCCGCACCGACGCGGCCGGCTGGCTCGGCCAGGCGGGAGACGCGCTGCACCAGCGGGTCCGGGAGCGCGCGGTGGTCCTGCGCCGTTCTGCGGCCCGCCACGAGGACGCGGCCGAGGCGCTCCAGCGGCACGCCCACGAGGTGGAGCGGCTCCAGCGGCTGATCGAGGAGGTCGAGCGTCGCGTGCGCCGTCTCGTCGACGCGGCCGACGGGTGGGCCGAGAAGTGGTTCACGAGGTTCGAGCCACCCGCGCCAGGCAGCCTCGGCTGGCTGCACGTGGACGTGCCCGGACTGTGAGAGCCTCCGTGACCGTCGACCTCGACCCGCGACCTCTGGACATCGGCCGCCTTCCCCTCCGACGGCGCGTCGCCGTCGAGCAGGTGCCTCGCCTGGTCGCGACCGACCCGGCGCTCCGGCCGCTGCGTGCGGCCGAGGTCTCCTGCGACGTGGACGTGACCGTCGCCCGTCCCGACGGCGGCCCCGGCTGGGCCACCCTGCAGTGCCGGCACGGCCTCCTCGGCGACCGGGTCGCCTCCACGGCGTGGGCCGGGGGCGACGTCGAGGTGGCGGCGTACGCCGTCGAGCACTGGCAGGCGGAGCTGTCGCGGGTGGTGACCGTGCCCGTCCCACCGGCCGCTCCGCCACCCCCGGACGACCGCTTCGAGGTGCCGCTCGACGTGCTGCTCGGCGCAGGCGAGGCCATGCGCACGAACCGCCCCGACATCCTCGACGAGCTCGTCAGGCGGGCCGCGAGCGACGACCCGGCCCGTCTGCGCGAACGGCTGGTCCGCCTGAACCTCGCGCTGGTCGGCCGCCTGGTGGCGACGGTGGCGCACCGATCGGGCGGGACGAGTCGGGTGGGCTGGGTGAGCTGGCTGCTGTTCGGCGACGGCTGGCGGTCGTTGACGCCCAGCCGCTGCGACGGCCAGCCGGCGGTCGAGGTCGAGCGGGTCACACCTCTCGACCTGGGCGTCCACGTGGCGGCCCTCGCGACTCGCGTGCGAGGCCGGTCATGACCGGCGAGCCCCCGATCATCACCGTCACCGGCGGCTCCCACGGCATGACCGTCGCCTACGACCACGCCCTCGACCTGGCCGACGCCTACGACGGCGCCGGCAACCGGATGCGCGACTGGGCTGCCGGCGACGGGAGCGTGCTGGTCGACGGCGATCTGCTGGAGTCCGCCCTGCTCTCCCCGCTGACCTTCGCCGAGGCGGAGGCGGCGCTTCTCGCAGCGGCCACCGGGCCGGAGGGCGTGCTGGTCGCCTCCGTCGTCTGGGAGACCGACGCAGTGACCATCCGGGTCGCCGTACGGGCGACGCAGCTCACCGACGAGCTGGTGGCTCGCGCCATCGACCGGCTCGACCACGACCTCGGCCACCTGGTCGGCTACGGCGTCACGGCGTACCTGCCCGAGCTGGCGCTGCCGCTCGCCATCGGCGCCGGCGCGATGGTGCTGATCTGGTCGCAGCTCCCCGACGATGCCAAGGCCGAGCTCGAGGGGCAGACTCTCGACGAGGTGCAGGAGTGGCTGAACCGGCATCCCGAGGTCGTCCAGCACGTCGTCAACGGGAGCGGCGGGCTACTGGAAGGTCTGTGGGACGGCTTCACGCCCGCCGTGCCGGGCGGACCGTTCGGAGTGCCCCTGAGCGTCCCGGACACCGAGGCGGCGGCCGGGCTGCTCGCGGGGCTGTACGCCGACGGCCACCACCTGACCTCGCCGACGACCCTGACCGTCACCGGCTCGCAGACGCCGCCCGCCGACCTGACGGCACTGGTGCAGCACCTGAGCGCGGTCAACGACCTGTCGGGTCCGGGCCACCCCGAGAACAACGGCACCGTGGAGATCCAGACGATCACCGGACCCGACGGCACCGTGCGCCACATCGTCTACCTGCCCGGCACCGACGACCTGACCACGACGCCGTGGAACCAGGACGGCGACGTGCGCGACCTCGGCACCAACCTGCTGCTGGTCAGTGGCCAGGACAACGCGTACCAGCAGGGCATCCTCGACGCGATGCACCAGGCCGGCATCCGGCCGGGCGAGCCGGTCGCCCTGGTCGGCCACTCGCAAGGCGGCATGGAGGCGGCGGCGATCCTCGCCCACGGATCGCCGTACCACGTGACCAACGTCGTCACGGCCGGCTCCCCCACCGCGCAGCTCGACGGCTTCCCGCCCGGCGCGCACGTGTTGTCGCTGGAGAACCAGGGGGACGTCGTCCCGCTCCTCGACGGCGCGGACAACCCCGACTCCGCCGAGCAGGTGACCGTCCGCTTCGACGACCACGAGACCAGCATCGGCGGCAACCACGGCCTCGACCACTACGTCGACGGCGCCGGCGCCGTGCAGGCCAGCGACGACCCCTCGATCCGCGACCAGCTCGCCAGTCTCGAACAGCTGGGTTTCATCGGGTCGCCGGGTGGGCAGGAGGTCACCAGCCAGGTCTTCCAGATCACTCGCGTCCCCTAGGGACGGGAGATGGGGTGGGTTTGGTGCGCCTCTCTCGGGGGAATGAGGCCGGACGACCCTGAGGAGAAGTACACGAGGGAGGGCGCATGTACGGCGACACGTTGGTGATGCGCAGACGCGCCGCCCAGCTGCGCGAGCAGGGCGACGACATCCGCGCAATGGCCGAGCAGCTGGTCACCCACAGCGACGAGGTCGCCTGGTCGGGACGCGCCGCCGACGCCATGCGCGAGCGGGCGCGCGACCGCGCGGCCCACCTCCGCGAGGCCGCGAACGCCCACGACGCCGCCGCGGCCAGCCTCGAGAAGCACCTCGCCGAGTGTGATCGCCTCGGCGAGGCGATCACCGGCATCGAGCGCCGGGCCGCGTCCCTGGTGACCGACGCGAAGACCCGGATCGCGCGCATCGAGGCCCAGGCCGGCGACACACCGGATGTCCGGCCGACGCCCACCCGCGAGGACCAGGCGCTGGCCGCGTTCTCTCCGCCGCCCGCGGGCCACAAGGACTGGCTCACCGTCGAGCTCCCGGGGCTGTGATGGTCACCGTCGACCTCGGCACTGCGCCGACGCCTCCCGCCAGCACCCTCGACGCCCTGCCTCGTCGCCTCTCGCTGACGCTTCCCGAGCTGCGGCTGGCGGCCGAGAAGGCCGGCGGCGCGCCCCTGCCCTTCGAGATGGCGGCATCTGTCGCCAACCCGATCGAGCACCGGCTGACAGACCGACTGGCGGACCGACTGGGCCAGACCCGTGGCGGCACCGAGGAGTCGGCGTACGCCGCCGCGCTCGACGCCCTCCACGAGCCGGCCGGCTCCCTCGAACGCCGCCGACTCCTGGTCGACGGCGAGCTCGACCCCGGGCTCGCCGGCGCGGTGGGCCTGCTGGCGACCCCGGACCTGGCGCTCGACTTCGACGTCGTGGTCGAGGGCGTCCAGATCAAGGCCTGGCACCGCCAGGCCGGCCCTGGGGTGGCGACCCTGTCCACCGCCGACGGCATCGTGTTCGAGATCGCGTGGCTGCGCGCGTCGCAGTGGGGCGAGGAGCTGTCCCGCGTGGTCGCGCTGCCCGGAGACCTCCCGATGCGCGCGAGCGGCGTGCCCGCCGAGGTGGACGTGCCGTTCGAGCTGCTCGACGCCGCCGGCGAGGCGCTGCACAGCGGGCGCGGAGACCTGGTGCCCGTGCTCGCCGACCACCACTCCGGCTCGGTCGTCGAGGGCGACCGTCCGGTCCCCGACGCCGACGTCGCGGGCCTGCTCCAGACGCTGAGCCGCGAGACACGCGGCCGCCTCCGGGCCTTGGTGGCCCATGTCGCCGACGGCTCGCCGACCGTGGTCGGCGTCGTCTCGTGGCTGCTGCTCTCCGACGGCTGGCACGCGCTGGAGACCCGTACCGATCCCGGGGACAGCCCGCTGGTGCGGGTCCGTGCCGTCGGCGCAGGCGATCTCGCCACCGCTCTCGCACCCGTGATGGCGGAGGTCTCCCGATGAGCGAGCAGCCCCAGGTCCCCACGACGGCCGTCGAGTCGGCCGACCTCGCGGACAAGTACGACCGGATGCTCCGCCTGGCCGACCTCTTCGACTCCTCCGGCCAGGAGATGCGCGCCCGATCCAAGCTCGGCGCCGAGATCCTCCGCGACGAGGCCGTGGCCGAGTCCAGCGAGCTCTCGAAGACCACGTACGACGCCGCGGCCGACGACATCCGCGGCGCCACGACCGGGCAGCACGGCCTGCTGACGCGGTCCATCGAGCTCGATGCCGACGCCCTGGTGGTGCGGGCGACCGTGCTGACCTATCGCTGGATCGACGAGCTGCAGGAGGCGGCGTACAAGACCCTCGGTTCGGTGGCGGGTCGCGCGATCGGGTACCTCGCCCCCGGCGTCGAGCTCGGCGGCGCGATCGTCTCGGCCGGCCTGATCGAGACCGACGCGCTCGACCGCGACGGGATCGCCGGCTACCTCAACGAGCTCGCCGAGGCCAACCCCGACCTGATGGACCACGTGACCAGCGGCGGCGGCGGCCTCGTCGAGGCCATGCAGCTGCGGTCCCTGCTCACCTCCGGGCTGCTGGCCGGTGACCGCGGCCGGATGGCGGCCGCCGGTGGGCTGCGCGCCATCGGCGTCGACCCGTTCGCCGGCATCACCACGGCAGCGGTGCGCGACGTCGCCGGGCCGGTGGTGGCCGAGGCCGAAGAAGCGGAGACGGCGGTCGTGCCGGGCGCGCCGTCGGCGCCGCGGTCCCTCGAGGAGCTGATGACGAACCTCTCCCGGACCGCCAAGGTCACGGTGCACCGGATCGGCGACAACCGTTTCATCGCCTACCTGCCCGGGCCCGACGGCCGTGCGCGTGGGGGATCGAACGGCCGCCGCTTGCGGCTCGTCGGCGGTGACCCGTCGTCGTACGCCGCGCAGGCGGTGGCGGCGATCGAGTCGGCGGTCGGCGACACCGAGGGCGCGACGGTGATGCTCGTCGGGTCGGCCTCCGGCGGCGTGGCCGCGGCCGAGATCGCCGCGGAGGCTCGGTCGGCGTCCTTCACCGTCGACCAGGTGGTCACCGCGGGCGCCCCGTCCGCGCAGGTGCCGAGGCTCCCGGAGGGCACCCGGATGCTGTCCCTCGAGGATCGCGCCGACCCGGTCGCGCTGCTCGGGTCGCTGATCAGCGCCGGTGCGACCAACCGCCTGGTGGTGGTCTTCGACGGTGGCCAGGCGAGCGACGGTGAGGCGCCGGCGTACGTGCTGGGCGGCCGGGCCGTCGACCGCGCCGAGCACCCCGACGTGAAGGCCGAGATCAGCCGGATCCAGGGGCTGGGCTACCTCGCCGGTTGACGACGGGTGACCGAGCGGTGATCAGTCGGCGAACCCTTGGCGTCCAGCGCCTTCCCGGTGACGACTGAACGGCCCGCGCGTGCCAGGATCGCCACCATGGGCATCAGGGCTGTCTTCATCAACGCGCGTGAGCAGCGCGAGGCCGCGCCCGGGGAGACGGTCTTCGCCGAGGGCGACCAGGGCCGCGAGATGCTCGGCGTGATCTCGGGCTCGATCGAGCTCCGCAAGGGCGACCGGCTCCTCACCCAGCTCGGCGAGGGCGACACCTTCGGGGAGATGGCGATCGTCAGCGACGCGCCGCGCAGTCTCTCCGCCGTCGCGACCGAGCAGACGGTGCTCGCCGTCATCGACGAGAAGACCTTCTTGTACCTCGTCCACGAGACCCCGATGTTCGCCGTCCAGGTGATGCGGTCGATGGCCGACCGGATCCGCGAGCTCGACGAGCACGGCTAGGCAGCGCCTCCCCGATCGTGTCGGTGCCGCGCCGTAGGGTCGGCGCGTGAGCCGACGATGAGCAAGATGGACAACCTGCGCGCCATGCGCGAGGCCCGCTTCGAGCGAGCGACGGCCCGCGCGCAGGGGGTCGCCGCCACCAGGCCCACCCCGCTGCGCGTCGCCCCCACCGCTCCCACCACCGAGTTCGTCGCCGAACCGTTCTCCGGCGAGGAGCTCTGCGGGCACCGCAACATGAGCGGGCGCACGTGCACCCGCGAGCGCGGCCACGAGGCCAAGAGCCACCGCTACTCCTGAACCGCCCTCACACCAGGTCGTGCACGAAGGCCCCGAGCTGGGTCAGGTTGCGGCACTCGACCATGGGCACCACGTTGCCGTACGCCGTCGCGGCGCTGTCGCCGGTGTCCCAGTGGCGGGTGTGCTCGGGGTTCAGCCACCAGGAGTGCCGGGCCCTGCCGGCGAGGTCGCGGAGCACGGGCAGGGCCAGGTCGCTGTAGTTGGAGCGCGCGTCGCCCAGGATCAGCAGCGACGACTTGGGTCCCAGCGCGTGCGGGAACGAGTCGGCGAAGTCGGCGAACGAGCGCCCGTAGTTGGTGCGCCCCCACCGCGCGGCATGCTCCGTGCTGGCCGCCAGTGACGCGAGCACCTCGCCGGCGTCGGCGCCGGGGACGAAGAGCCGGGTCACCTCGTGCACCTGGTCGACGAACGTGAACGCCCGCACCTGCTGGAACTGCTCGCGCAGCGCGAAGACCAGCATCAGCGTGAACCTGGCGAACGACGCCACGGACCCGCTCACGTCGCACAGCACCACGAGCTCGGTCCGGTGCGGGCGCTTGGGTCGGTGATGGGTGGTCAGCGGGACGCCGCCGGTGGACACGGAGGCGCGGACGGTACGCCGGAAGTCGAGCGGACCGCGTCGCCGGGCGTGCTGCTCGCGGGCGAGCCGGGTCGCCAGCCGCCGCGCCAGCGGGTAGATCTCGCGTCGCATCTCCTCGAGGTCGGCCCGCTTGGCGGCCGTGAACTCGAGCCGGTCGATGCTGGGCCGGACCGCCACGTCCGCGACGTGGTCGGGCCCCTTCTCCTCGGCGATCCGCCGTCGCGCCTCCGCCTCGACCATGGCCGCGAACGCACCGAGGCGGCGCGCCGCCAGCTGGTCGGCCTCCTCCTCGGTCCGGCCGTCGCCCAGGAGCGCCGCGACGATGCGGGCCACCAGGTCGTCGGGCGAGAGCCGCCGCAGCGCCGTGTACGCCGACCAGCCCGACAGCCCTGGGCCCGCGACCCGGCATCGCGCCGAACCGGCCGACCGCCTCGACCGCCAGCCGCTGCTGCTCGTCCGCGTCGCCCGCGACCAGGGCCGCGAGCAGCTGGTCGCGCAGCGCGGACCGGGCCGCCGGGTCGTCCCGGCCGAACGACTCGTCACCTGTACCCGCGGTCCCTGCGCCGACGAGCCTCGGGTAGTAGAGGTCGAAGAGCGTGTCGAACGTCGGTCGGTGCGCGTGTCGCTTCAGCACCGTGGCGGCGTACGCCGTGCGCACCACCTCGCGGTCGTCCCACCGCAGCGCGGCCAGGGCGGCGACGGCGTCGACGTCCTCGGCCAGCGAGACCGGGACTCCGGCGGCTCGGAGCGCCTCGAGGAAGTCGACGTGCCGGTCGACCAGCCCGCTCACCGGCTCAGCCCCGCAGCTTCAGCTCGCGCACGGCTCGCGCGTGGTCGGAGGCGTGCTTGAGCACGACGCCGAGGGTCTCGTCGACGGCCGCGGGATCGAGGTCCTTGATCTGCAGCGCGACGAGCGTGCGGGCCCAGTCGACCGACTCGGCGATCGACGGCGCCTTCTTGAGGTCGAGGTCGCGCAGCCGGCCGATGGTGGCGACCAGCTGCTCGGCGATCCTGTCGTCGAGGTCGGGCACCTGGGCGGTGACGATCGCCTTCTCGCGCTCGGCGGACGGGTAGTCGAGGTGCAGGTAGAGGCAGCGCCGCTTGACCGCTTCGGACAGCTCCCGGGTCGCGTTGGAGGTGAGCACGACGTAGGGCCGGCGTACGGCGGCCATCGTTCCCAGCTCGGGGATGGTGACCTGGAAGTCCGAGAGCACCTCGAGCAGCAGCCCCTCGACCTCGACGTCGGCCTTGTCGACCTCGTCGACCAGCAGCACGGTCGGTTCCGCGCGGCGGATCGCGGTCAGCAACGGGCGAGTGAGCAGGAACTCCTCGGTGAAGATGTCGTCGTGCGTCTCCTGCCAGGACGTGTCGCCCCGGTCGGCCTGGATCCGGAGCAGCTGCTTCTTGTAGTTCCACTCGTACAGGGCGCGGGCCTCGTCCAGACCCTCGTAGCACTGCAGCCGCACCAGCTCGGCGCCCGTCGCGCGGGCGACGGCCTTCGCCAGCTCGGTCTTCCCGACGCCGGCCGGGCCTTCGACGAGGAGCGGCTTCTCGAGCGCTCCGACGAGGTACGCCGTCGTCGCGGTCGCCGCGTCCGTCAGGTAGCCGGCCTCCCCCAACCGCCGCCCGGCGTCGTCCGGCGATGCGAACCAGCTCACCGACCGAGCATAGAGATCGCTGGTTTTCCACAGCCCCGCCGGGATAGTCCCCCACGAAAATCACCTCCATTCCCGGATTCGAGGTGATTTTCGTAGGGGACTATCCCGAGGAGCGCGTTCAGGTCGCCGTCATCCACAGGCCCGTACGCTCGGGCCATGGGTGGGCTGCGGCGCCTCGGGCGGGCGTTCCGGACACCGACGGGGATCGTGGCCATGGCCGTCGGGCTGGCCGTGCTGCTGCGGCTGCCCTTTCTGCGCAGCCTGGCGTTCCCCGACGAGGCCGGCCTGCTGATCGTGGCGCGCAACTGGCACGAGGGCGGCGGCAACCTGTACGGCAACCTCTTCGTGGACCGGCCGCCACTCCTGCTCATGTTCTGGCAGGTCGCCAACGCCCTCGGCGGCATCGAGGCCGCGCGGCTGATGGGCCTGCTCGCCGTCGCGGTCGTGGTGGCCGCCGCCGGCTGGGTCGGCCACACCCTGGCCGGGCGCCGGGGGACCACGTGGGCCGCCCTGACCGCCGCGGTGCTGGTCGCGAACCCGATGATCGGCACCACCGAGATCAACGCCGAGCTCCTCGGCGCGCCGTTGACGCTGGTCTCGGTGGGCTGCCTGCTGGCCGGCGTCCGCCCGCCGGTACGGCGACCGCTCGGGTGGCGGCGTACTTCCCTGGTCCTGCTCGCCGGTGCGTCCGGGGCCGGCGCCATGCTCGTCAAGCAGAACCTGATGGACGCACTGGTCTTCGGCGCCGCCCTCGCCGTGACCGCGGCGTTGTCAGGGCGCTGGCCGCGGGCGCGGGCCCGGCGGGTGCTGCTGCTCGGCCTGGCCGGGGCCGTGGGACCGATCGGGCTCACTGCCCTGTGGGCCGCGACGGACGGGCCGGGGCTGGCGCAGCTGTGGGACACGCTGTACGCGTTCCGGTTCGACGCGGCCCACGCGATCGGCAGCGTGCCGTCGCCGGCGAACGACGCCCGACGGCTCACCCTCGGCTGGCTGGCGGTCATCTCCGGCATCGCGGTCGTGATGACCGTCGGCGGCGCGACGCTGTGGCGGCCTCTCCGCGGCCGGGACCCGCTGGTGGTTGCGACGGGGGCGATGGTTGTCTGGGAGGTGGTCGGGATCCTCGGCGGCGGCAGCTACTGGACGCACTACCTCGTCGGGCTCGTCCCTGGGGTGGTGCTCGTCGTCGCGGTGACCGCCACCCGCGGGCTGGCCACGCGGCGACTCGGCGCGGCGGCCCTGGCGTTCACCATCGCCTCCGCGCTGGTGTCGACCGGTCTCCAGGCCGGCACGGCCCGGGTCCGCGACGCCAGGCCCGACCGCACGTACGTCGTGGGCACCTGGCTGGGCCGTGCCGCGCACGCGGGCGACACCGGGACGGTGCTGTACGGCAACGCGGACCTGCTGCTCACCGCGAACCTCGCGCCCGGCACCGACCAGCTGTGGAGCCTGCCGTCGCGGGCGTTGGACCCGCAGTCCACGGAGCTCAACCGTCAGCTCAACGGTCCCCACCCGCCGACGTGGGTGATCGGCTGGTTCCCCCTGGACACCTGGGGTCTGGATCCCCAGCGGCTGGTGATGGCCACGCTGTCACTGCGCTATCGGGTGGTGGCCACGATCTGCGATGTCCCGGTCTACCTGCACCGGGGCGTGCACCGCGCGCTGCCGGGGCTGTTCACGCCCTGCCCGGGCTGACCCGTCGGTCCGGCACGCCATGACGGCCGGCACCCTCGGCGAACCGCCGGGCGCCGGCGAGGGCGTCGGCGTCCAGCGACAGGAGGCCGAGCTCCAGCTCGCGGGCCAGGGCGACCTCCTCCGCCTGCCCTTCCTGGTCCAGCACCGAACGCCGGTCGTTGCGCAGGCAGGCCTGCGGGAGCTCGGCCAGCTCGGCGGCCAGGGCCTCGGCCGCGAGTCGCGCGGTGCCTCGCGGGACCACCCGGTCGACCAGCCCGATGTCGCGGGCCTCGGCGGCCTCCACGCCGCGGCCGGTCAGGATCAGGTCCAGCGCACGGCCTTCGCCGACCAGTCGCGGCAGCCGGACCGTCCCTCCGTCGACGAGCGGCACTCCCCAGCGCCGGCAGTAGACGCCCAGCACGGCGTCGTCCGCCGCGACCCGGAGGTCGCACCAGATGGCGAGCTCGAGGCCACCGGCGACGGCGTGTCCCTCGATCGCCGCGATCACCGGCTTCGAGAGCCGCATCCGCGTCGGTCCCATCGGACCGTCACCGTCGGGTGCCACCCGGTTGCCGCGGATGGTGCCGATCGCCTTGAGGTCGGCGCCGGCGCAGAACGAGCCACCGTCGCCGTACAGCACCGCCACGCGCTGGTGGTCCGCGGCGTCGAACTCGCGGAAGGCTTCGGCCAGCGCCGTGGCGGTCGGTCCGTCGACGGCGTTGCGCGCCTCCGGCCGGTCGATGACCACCGTGGTGATCCCGGGCGTCGGGTGCTCGATGCGAACGGTCATCGATCCATCGTGGCAGGACCCCCGGTAGCGTGCCGAGGGTGGTGCAGCCGGCCGATCTCGTCGCGATCTGGGAGGCCGAGCTGGCCTCGCTCCCGGCCTGGTCACTGGTTCTGAGCGGTCGTGGCGTCGAGGTGGACGTGCGCGGCGACCTCGCCTACAGCGGCGCGTCGACCATCAAGACGTTCCTGCTGGAGCAGGCATCGCTGGGCGTGTCCGTGGGGCGCCTGTCGTGGGGCGACCCCGTGACCGTGACGCCCGAGCACGTGGCCGTCGGGGACGGTGTGCTGGCCAGCTGGCCGTTGCCGGTCACGTTGCCGTTGCACGCCGTGGCCCAGCTGATGACGGCGATGTCGGACAACACAGCGACCAACGTGGTCGTCGACGTGCTGGGCGGTCTGGAGGTCGTCAACGACGCCCTCGACGCCGCCGGGTGCCGGTCGCGCATGAGGCGCTGGGTGACCGGCCGCTACTCCGATCCTCGCTGTGACATCTGGGACTCTTCCCCGTCGCTCCCCTCGCGTGCCGGTCTGAGCGTGGTCGTGCCGGCCGAGCATGCGTCCGCGATCTCGCGCATGGTCACCGATCCCCGGCACGCCGTGGCCCGGACCATGCTCGAGCAGCAGCTGCACGTCGACTCGCTCGCCCGGCACGTGCGCGACGAGACGCCTTTCGCCCACAAGACCGGCTCGGTGGGCGGCGTCCGCCACGACGGCGGCGTGCTGCTGCCCGGCACCGGCGACGCCCTGACGGTGCACTGCTTCACCGACGGGCCCGACCGGGACGAGTCCGTGGACGACGCCGCACTCGTCGCGATGGGTCGGGCGATGGCCCGGACGCTGGTGCTGCTCGGGCTGGGCGAGCTCGTCATCCCCGGTCGCGCGAGCTGACCCTCCTGGCTCGGTAGGCCTGGGTCTTGGTGCGGTTCTGGCACGCGGTCGAGCAGAAGCGCCGCTTCGCGTTCTTCGTCGTGTCGACGTAGACCCGGTCGCAGCGGTCGGCCTCGCAGACGCCCAGCCGGCCGGCCAGGTCGCTGCCGATGGCCAGCGCGAGCCCGCTGGCACAGCCGGCCGCCCAGCCGGTGGCCAGGCCGTCCGTGGTGCCGTGGAAGTGCACGTGCCAGCCGCCCCCCGCGAGCGGGTCCAGCTGAGGACGCGCCCCCGTGCGGCGCAGCATCCGGTTGAGCACGCGGGTCGCCTCGTCCAGGTCGCCGGCGTGGGCGGCGTCGAACACGCGCCGCATGTGGGCGGCGTACGCCGCGAGGGACGTCGCCTGGCGGGCGGTCACGTGAGGAGTCGGCCGACCGCCGCCGCCGAGCGCCTGCGCGGTCGCGTCGATGCGCCGCCGACCACTCGGCAGGGTGACCGGGTGGCCTCCGTCGAGACCCGGGGTCAGCGCGTTCACCAGCCGGGCGGCGACGTCGACGAGGTTGAGTACGTGACTGTCGAAGGTCATTTGACCAGTCACCAACACTTTCGTAGGGTGAACCTGATGTCACTGACAATAGCTCGAACGACAGTCACCACGTGGCGAGCGCTGCCTCGCGTGGTCTGGCTCCTCGTCGCCGCGCGGGCGGTGAACCGGCTCGGCGCCTTCACGCTGCCGTTCCTGGCGATCGCCCTGGTCGCGGAGGTCGGGGTGTCCGTCACGCAGGCCGGCGCGCTGATGGCCGCCTTCGGGCTGGCGACGATCCCGTCGCGGCTGCTGGGCGGCCGGCTCGCCGACGCCTGGGGGGCGCGGACGACGATCGTCGTCGGGCTGGTCGGCACCGCGGCCGGACAGCTGCTGGTGGCGTGGTCGTCGACGACGACGCAGGCGTGGGCGGCCGTGGTCCTGCTCGGGCTGGCGTTCGAGGTCTACGAGCCGCCGAGCCAGGCACTCGTCGCGGGGGCGACGAACGCCGAGGACCGTCCGGTCGCGTTCGGACTGCTGGCCGCCGCCCTGGCTGCGGCCGGGATGGGCGCCGGCCTGCTCGCGGCCATGCTGGCCGGCTTCGGCATCCGCTGGCTCTTCGTCGCCGACGCCGTGACGTGCCTGGCGTGCGCGGTGGTCATCCGGTGGTGCCTTCCGGGAAGGCGGTCTCCGGGCGACCGAGTCCGCGAAGGGCCGGCCCGACCCTGGCGAGACCAGCGGCTTCTGGTGCTGCTCGCGCTGGGGACGGCGTTCGCGGTGGTGTACCTCCAGGTCACGATCACCCTGCCGCTCACGGTCACGGCCCGTGGTCTGTCGGCATCCGTCGTCGGCCTGCTGCTCACGGTGTCGGCGGCCACGGTCGTGCTGGCGCAGCCGCTCCTCACCCTGCCGTGGCTGCGCCGCCGCGACGACTTCTCCGCGATGGCGGTGGGGTACGTCGTGCTGGCGGCCGGGCTGCTGCTGACCGGGCTGGCGACGAACCTGGCGGCGTACGTCGCGGCCACGGTCGTCTGGAGCATCGGCGACCTGGTGCTGATGGGCCGCGCGTACACGCTCGTCTCGGCGATCGCGCCCGAGCACGGCCGCGGCGCGTACCTCGCGGCGTACGGCACCAGCTGGGGCGTCGCCGCCGTCGTCGCCCCGTTGCTCGGCACCCAGCTGCTCGCTCGCGCGGGTCCGACGGTGACCTGGTGCGTCCTGGCCGGGATCAGCCTGGTCCTCGCGGCGGCGTACGGTCGCGCTCGTGGACCCGTCGGCCGCTCGCTACCTGGAGGCTCTGACCGCTGAGGTCGCGGCCGTGGTCGGCGGACGCCTGGTCGGGGTGTACCCGCACGGATCGTTGATGCTGGGCGGGTACCGGCCCGAGCGCAGCGACATCGACGTGCTCGTCGTCGTCGATGAGCCGCTGTCGTCGGACGAGCAGGCCGCCCTGGCCGCACGCCTGTCGGAGGACGCCCTCCCCTGCCCCGCGATCGGCCTCGAGCTCAGCGTGGTGACGCGTGCGGTGGCGGCTGCTCCGACGGCGCGGCCGGCGTTCGAGCTGCACGTGACCACCGCGCCCCAGGGCCGCAAGGTCGTGGACGGCCACGGCCACCCCGGCGACCTCGACCTGGTGCTGCACTTCGCCGTCTGCCACGCGCTCGGCCACTCCGTCATCGCCCCCGTGCCCCGCGACCTCGTGCTCACGCAGCTCGCCGACGAGCTGGACTGGGCCCTGGAGCACGCGGGTGGCGAGTACGCCGTCCTCAACGCCTGTCGTGCGTGGCGCTACGCCGTCGACGGAGCCCTGGTGTCCAAGGTCGCCGGCGGCGAGTGGGCCCTGACGCAGCTCGACGCCGGGGGTGCCCGTGGGCTGGTGCAGGCAGCGACGGCCCGCCAGACGGGCACCGACCCCACGGCTCGCCTTCACGCCTCCGGCATCCGCACCTTCGTGCTGGCGTGCCGGGACGTCGTACGACGCGGTCGCCCCGGCGACCAGAACGTATGACGTTGGGTCGACCGAGGAAGAAAATGGCGGTGGCGGTGGGATTTGAACCCACGGTGGGCTTGCACCCACACACGCTTTCGAGGCGTGCTCCTTAGGCCGCTCGGACACGCCACCGCCGGAGAGGCTACCGGACCGTCAGGAGCCCTCCGAAATCATCGGACGTCGCTCCCGCGAAGACCGCACGACACCCTCGAATCCGTCGCGCGACCGATGTGACGAGAGGCGCACGTCGCCTAGCGTTCTCGACCGTGACCCTTGTCGAGCGCCTGCGGCCGCCCCTGGTGGACGCGTGCATCGCGGCCGCCTTCGTGGCGCTCACCGCGGGCGAGGCGGTGTTCGGCCCGGGCGACGCGCCGTGGTGGCGCGCCGCCCTGGGCTGCGTGGCGATGGCCGCCCTCGCCTGGCGGCGACGAACCCCGCTGGGCGTCGCGGCCCTCGTGGTCGCCGTCAACATCGCGACCAACCCGGAGGGTCAGTTCACCACCTTGCTCGCGCTGGTGCTGGTGTGCTTCACGGTCGGGTACGAGACCCGGCCGCCGCAGTCGTATGCGGGACTGGCGATCGTCGTCGTACCCTTCCTGGCGGTCTCGGTACGGGACACGTTCGAGTTCAGCGACGCCGCCGCCGCGATGGTGTTCTTCGCCGGGCCCTGGGCCGTCGGCATCGTCTCCCGCCAACGGGCCACGGCGGCCGAGGAGGCGGTCGCCCGCGCCGCGCGGCTCGAGGTCGAGGCGGCCCGGATCGCGCAGGAGGAGCGGACCCGCATCGCCCGCGAGCTGCACGACATCGTGTCGCACTCCATCAGCGTGGTGACGATCCAGACCCAGGCCGTACGTCGCCGGCTCGGCCCCGCCCACGCGAAGGAGGCCGCGGACCTCGCCGCGGTCGAGGCCACGGCCCGGGAGGCCCTCGCGGAGATGCGGCGGCTCTTCGGCGTGCTGCGCACCGACGGCGAGTCCGCGTCGCTGGCGCCACAGCCCGGGCTGCACGAGCTCGGCCGCCTGGTCGAGCAGGCCGGCGCTGGCGAGATGGCGGCCGAGCTGCGGGTCGAGGGCGAGCCGGTCGAGCTCAGCCCGGGTCTCGACCTGGCGGCGTACCGCATCGCCCAGGAAGGCCTCACCAACGCCTTGCGCCATTCCGGCGCCCGCCACGCGACCGTCACCCTGCGCTGGACCCCTGCCCGGCTCGATGTCGAGGTCGACGACGACGGCCGCGGTCTGCCGGCCGTGTCCACCGACGGCGGTCACGGTCTGGTCGGGGTCCGCGAACGCGTCGCCCTGTACGGCGGCACGGTCCGCCTCGAGCCTCTGCCGGACGGCGGAACCCGGTTGGCCGCGTCGCTACCACTGAGGGACAAGGAATGACCCGCCTCGTGATCTGCGACGACCAGGGCATGGTGCGCGCCGGCTTCAGGTCGCTGCTGGAGGCCGAGCCCGACCTCGAGGTCGTCGGCGAGGCGGCCAACGGCGAGGAGGCGGTCGACGTGGTCACCCGGCTCCGGCCCGACGTGACGCTGATGGACATCCGGATGCCGGTGCTCGACGGACTCGCCGCCACCCGGCAGCTGATGGAGGCCGGGGTCCCCACCAGCGTGCTGGTGCTGACGACGTTCGACCTCGACGAGTACGTCTTCGAGGCGCTCCGCGCCGGCGCCTCGGGGTTCCTGCTCAAGGACGCCCCGGCCGAGGAGCTCGCCGCCGCGATCCGGGTGGTCGCGGCAGGCGACTCCCTGCTTGCGCCCGGGGTGACGCGGCGCGTGATCGACGCGTTCGTACGTCGCGCGGACACCGCGACCCGTCCCGTCGACGCGCGGCTGGCACACCTGACGCCACGCGAGCTGGAGGTCCTCGGCCTGCTCGCGCGTGGCCTCTCCAACCTCGACATCGGCGGCCGGTTGTTCGTCTCCGAGGGCACGACCAAGACCCACGTCAGCAACGTGCTGACCAAGCTGGGTCTGCGCGACCGGGTGCAGGCGGTCATCTTCGCCTACGAGAACGGCGTGGTCAGCCCCGGCCAGGAGTGACGCGCGGCGAAGATCGGCCGCGCGGCTGAGACCCGAACCCGTCGCGCGACCGATCCGCGCCGAGGCCCGCTCGTCAGAAAGTCTTCCCATGACCACCATGACGACGAACCAGTCCACCGACTCCACCACGACGCCGAACCCGGCGCCCCAGACCTCGTCCACGGCAATCGCCGTACGCCGCGGCTTCCTCGTCGCGGCCCCCGTGCTCGCCGCTGTGTTCGCGATCGTCGGCGCCGTCGGCGACCCGGCCGCCGGCATCAACGGCCACGACATGGTCAAGGCGTACATCGAGAACCCGGGCCCGCTGCAGTGGAAGTCGACCGGCTACCACTGGGCCTACGCCTTCTGGATCGTGCCCGCCTTCCTGACGGCCGGCCTGGTCCGGGGCAAGGGCGCCTGGCTCGCCAACGTCGCCGCGCTGCTCGGCTTCGCCGGCATGGTCACGCTGCCCGGCATGCTGATCACCGACTGGTACGCCTCCGCGATCGGCCACCTGTACGGCCCCGACGGCGTGACCGCGGTGGAGGACTACATGCGGGCCGGCATGTGGGGCGTCGCCGGGTTCGGGATCGCGGCGATGGCCGGCTTCGTGATCGGCGTCCCGCTATCGGTCCTCGCCCTGATGCGGGCCGGCCTGGTGCGCTGGTGGACGCTGCCGGCCGTGATCGTCCCGCTGGTCGCCCTGTTCGTCAGCCAGGGTGCGGTGTGGGCCAGCCTCGTCAGCGCCGCCGGTCTGCTCGTCTACGCCTACTCGCTCGCCGGCGCGGTCCGTTCCTCAGCGGTCGAGCCGGGCGTCGACTAGCGGCTCGGCGGGCTCGACCACCGATGGAACGACTCAGCGGCGCTGCTCGGCGAAGAACTCGTCGAGCAGCGCCGTTGCCTCGTTCCCGAGCACGCCGGCGATCACCTCGGGGCGGTGGTTGAGGCGGCGGTCGCGGACCACGTCCCACAGGCTGCCCACGGCGCCGGCCTTCTCGTCGTACGCGCCGAACACCAGCCTCGAGACCCGCGCCAGCACGATCGCGCCGGCGCACATGGTGCACGGCTCGAGGGTGACGACGAGGGTGCAGCCGTCCAGCCGCCAGGAGCCGCGTGCGGCGGCGGCCTGCCGCAGGGCGACGACCTCGGCGTGACCGGTGGGGTCGTGGTCGCGCTCGCGCACGTTGCGGCCGCGGCCGATCACCTCGCCCTCCTCGTCGACCACCAGCGCGCCGACCGGCACGTCTCCCGTCGAGAGCGCGGACCGCGCCTCGGTCAGCGCTGCCTGCATGAGGGCGTCGTACGCCGGCCTCACGCGGGTCTCATGCGGACGCGAGGCCGACGGCCTCGTCGAACAGCTGCCCGAACCCGAGACGGCGAGCGACGTCGGAGAGCATCTCGTCGGGGTACAGGTCGACGTCGTCGAGCAGCACCGCCATGTCCATCGCGCTCATGCCGAGGTCGGCCACCAGGTCGAGGTCGCCCGCCGGCACCTGCTCGTCGTCCTCCTCGGGGACGGGCAGGCCGAGGGTCACGATCGCCGAGGCGGCCAGCTCCCACTCGTCGGCGGCGGTGATGTCCGAGAGCAGCACGCGCGTCGTCGCGCCGGCGACGCGGACGATCAGGAAGAAGTCCTCGTCGACGGCCACCAGGCCGACGGCGCCCCCGTCACCGGGGAAGCGGCGCAGCGCATGGGCCAGCGCGTCGACGTCGACCAGGACCTCGTGGACGAGCTCCTCGAGCCGCCAGACACCCTCCTCGCGGTAGGCCGCGAGGGCGAAGTCGATCCCGTCGCCAGGGACATCGACGCGGGTGTCATCCGTGCCGGACACGCGTCCAGAGTGGCAGACGGTCCGAGGCGAACCAAGCCCTATTGCGGCGGCCTCGGCGGCCCGCTGATCGCGCACTAGGGTGCGTGCCATGCGCATCCACGTCATCGAGCACCCCCTCGTCGCCCACAAGCTGACCAACCTGCGCGACGAGAACACCGACTCCCCGACGTTCCGGCGCCTGGTCGACCAGCTGGTGACGCTGCTCGCGTACGAAGCCACCCGCGACGTCCGCGTCGGCCCCGTCGACATCGTCACGCCGGTCGGGCCGACCTCCGGCGTGCGCCTGACGGACCCCCAGCCCCTCGTGGTACCGATCCTGCGCGCCGGCCTCGGGATGCTCGACGGGATGATGCGTCTGCTGCCGACGGCCGAGGTCGGCTTCCTCGGGATGATGCGCAACGAGGAGACGCTGCAGGCCTCGACGTACGCCGAGCGCCTGCCCGACGACCTCTCCGGCCGCCAGTGCTACGTGCTCGACCCGATGCTCGCCACCGGCGGCACGCTGGCCGCGGCCATCAAGTTCCTCACCGACCGCGGCGCCGACGACATCACCGCGATCTGCCTGCTCGCGGCGCCCGAGGGCTGCGAGCGGCTGGAGAAGGACCTGGCCGGGCTGTCGATCCCGGTGACCGTGGTGACGGCGGCCATGGACGAGAAGCTCAACGAGAAGGGGTACATCGTGCCCGGGCTCGGCGACGCCGGCGACCGGCTGTACGGGCTCGCCGGCTGACCTGCGCTCAGTGCTCCTCCGGCGGCCCCGTCCGCGGTCAGGTCGGGAAGATCTGCACCGTCCCCGTGGCGATCAGGATCAGCAGGACCAGGACGAGCACGCCGAGGACGGCGTAGGTGATCGACTTCCCGGACCTGTCCTCGTCGCTCTCCGGGGCGTCGTAGTGATGACCGTCCGGGCGGCCCATGCGGTCGTCGTGCGGGTCGCTCATGCGGTTTCAACGAGCGACGACCGACGGAGTCATGCCGTCGGTATGCGCCGGCGACCGAACCTCCTGGGCGTGTCCTCCCCTTCCAGGGGGTTGCAACCCACGAGAACGTCCGTGATACCCGGTTAACCGGGTGTCACGACCACATCCGGCCCTACTGCGCCTTGACGGCGCTGAGCAGCTTGCCCAGCGACTCCTTGGCGTCGCCGAAGAACAGGGTGGTGGTGGGTTCGAACAGCAGCTCGTTCTCGATGCCGGCGAAGCCCGGGCGCATGGACCGCTTCATGAAGATGACCTGCTTGGCCTCGTCGGCGTTGAGGATCGGCATGCCGTAGATCGGGGCGCCGGGGGTGGTCTTGGCGGCGGGGTTGACCACGTCGTTGGCGCCGACGACCAGGACGACGTCGGCGTTCTTGAAGTCGCCGTTGATGTCGTCCATCTCCTTGAGCTGCTCGTACGGCACCTGGGCCTCGGCGAGCAGCACGTTCATGTGGCCGGGCATCCGGCCGGCGACGGGGTGGATGGCGTAGTCGACCTCGATGCCGCGTTCGGTCAGTACGTCGACGAGCTCGCGCAGGGTGTGCTGGGCCTGGGCGACGGCCAGCCCGTACCCGGGCACGATGATCACCCGCTCGGCGTACGCCAGCAGGATCGCGATGTCCTCGGCGCCCGCACTCTTCACGGGGCGGTCGGAGGCCACGCCGGCGCCCAGCGTGGAGCCGCCCTTCAATGCGCCGAACAGGATGTTGGCGACCGAGCGGCCCATGGCGCCGGCCATCAGCAAGGTCAGGAAGGTACCGGACGCGCCGACCAGGGTGCCGGCGACGAGGAGCAGCGTGTTCGAGAGCACGTACCCGCCCGCCGCCACGGTCAGTCCGGTGAACGCGTTGAGCAGCGAGATGACGATCGGTACGTCGGCCCCGCCGACCGGAAGGACGAGCAGGACACCGATCAGCAGGCCCAGCAGGGCCAGCACGACGCCGATCCACACGCTCGAGTCGATGAGCAGGCGGACGCTGAGGACCACTGCCGCGCCCACGGCGATCGGGAAGACGTATCGAAGTCCGGGGAACACCACCGGCCGCGAGGTCATCAGGTCCTGCAGCTTGGCGAACGTGACGATCGAACCGGCGAACGAGACCGAGCCGACCAGGATCGTGAAGGCCGTGGCCAGCATGGTGAACCAGTCGGGGTCGAAGCCCAGCTCCACGGCCTCGACGACCTCGTGCAGCTCCAGCAGCGCGACCAGAGAAGCGGCGCCGCCGCCGACGCCGTTGAACAGCGCCACCATCTGCGGCATCTGGGTCATCTGCACGGTGCGGGCGCCGTACACGCCGCCGGCGGTGCCGACCACCACCGCCGCCAGGATCAGCGGCACGTGCTCGAGGTCGAGGTAGAAGAACGGGATCGCGCACGCCACCACCGCGGCGACGGCGCCGATGATGTTGCCGGTGCGGGCGGTCTTGGGGCCGGAGAGGCCCTTGAGCGCGAGGATGAAGCAGACCGCGGCGGCGAGGTACGCCAGCTGGGCCCAGACGGGGATGCTCACTTGCCGACCTCCGCCGGGGTCTTCGCGGGCTTCTTGCGCACGAACATCTGCAGCATCCGGTCGGTGACCAGGAAGCCGCCGACCATGTTCACCGCGGCGAGCACGATCGCGACCAGGCCGACGACCAACGCGAGGTTGTTGTCGGTGGAGCCGGTGACGATGATCGCGCCGAGCAGGATCACGCCGTGGATGGCGTTCGCGCCGGACATCAGCGGCGTGTGCAGCGTCGAGGAGACCTTCGAGATCACCTCGATGCCGACGAACACGCTGAGCACGAAGATCGTCAGCCAGACGACGGCCTCATCCATCGGTGGGCTCCTCCTCGGTGGGTCCCTCGATCGCGTCTCGGGTCGGCTGGTGACGGATCGTCCCGTCGTGGGTCACGCACGACCCGGTGACGATCTCGTCGTCGAAGTCGGGAGCGAAGGTGCCGGTCTCGACGCCCTCCCCGGTGGCGGTCATCAGGGTCAGGATGTTGACGACGTTCTGCGCGTACAACCGCGACGCGGGCCCCGGCATCTGCGACGGTACGTTCCGCCCTCCCCACACCTGGGCGTTGCCGATCCGCACCACCTCGCCGGCGACCGAGCCCTCCACGTTGCCGCCCGTCTCGGCCGCCAGGTCGACGACGACCGATCCCGGCCTCATCTGCTCGACCATCTCGGAGGTGACGAGCATCGGCGCCGTGCGCCCCGGCACGGCGGCGGTCGTGATCAGCGCGTCGGCGTTGGCGATGTACGGCGTCAGCAGCTCGCGCTGGCGAGCGGCCCGGTCCTGGGTCATCTCCCGCGCGTACCCGCCGGCGCCTTCCAGCGTCTCCAGCTCCAGGTCGATCGACTTGGCGCCCATCGACCGGATCTCCTCCGCGGCGGCCGCCCGGACGTCGTACGCGCGGACGACGGCGCCGAGCCGCTTCGCGGTGGCGATCGCCTGGAGCCCGGCCACGCCGGCGCCGAGCACCACGACCTCGGCCGGCTGGACCGTACCCGCGGCCGTCATGTTCAAGGGGAAGAACCGGCGCAGCATGCCGGCGGCGACGATCGCGCAGCGATACCCGGCGACGAGGGCCTGCGACGACAGCGCGTCCATGGACTGTGCGCGCGAGATGCGGGGCACCAGCTCCATGGCGAAGGCGGTGATGCCGCAGTCGCGGAGGTCGACGACCGTGTCCTGCTCGGTGGTGGTCGGCAGGAAGGAGATGGTGGCCGCGCCGCGGCGCAGCCGGCGGATCCGGTCGATCGCCAGCGGCTGGACGGAGACCACGACGTCGGCGTCGGCGATCGCGTCGTCCTCGATGGTCGCCCCGGCGGTCTCGTACTCCTCGTCGGCCAGCAGACTCTGCCGTCCCGCGCCCGGCTCGACCGCGACGTCGTACCCCAGGCCGGTCAGCTTGGCGACGAGCTCGGGCACGATCGCCACCCGGGACTCGCCGTCGCGTGTCTCAGCGGCGACTGCGATCTTCACGACTGCGACCCTAGTGGGCGGGTGGACACGGTCCGGTCAGGCCTCACCCTGGGCAGATGTGGAGTCGAGCGACGTCAGGTCCCACGACCAGGTGCCCGCGAACGTGTCCGGGAAG
This sequence comes from uncultured Actinomycetota bacterium, assembly GCA_963728555.1. Lineage (GTDB taxonomy): Bacteria > Actinomycetota > Actinomycetes > Propionibacteriales > Nocardioidaceae > Nocardioides. The sequence continues at coordinate 48,124 of CAVSKP010000004.1, read as the reverse complement.
CCGCAGTCGTCGCTCTGCTCGTCGACCGTCACGTCCTCCTCGTAGCTGCCGGCGAGGTGAGTCGGCCGTCCGTCCTCGTCCGGGTCCGAACCCTCGAGCACCAGCTCACCGGACCGGTCGACGGTCATCGTCGACGAGCCCGGACCCGGCGAGCCCTGGACGTCGAAGCAGTGGGCGGCGCCCGACTCGTGCGCCGGCAGCGTGACCAGCAGGCGCGCACCGTCCCAGTGCACGGTACGGATCACGCCGCTCTCGGTCTCGATCGTCCCGACGCACTCCTCGTCGCAGACGATGCGGATCGTCAGCTCCTGGCTGCTCGAGCCGCCGGGGTAGTACGGCGAGTCCGAGGACACCCGGACCCGCCACCGGCCCTGCGGCGCGGTGTCGGCGACGCCCGGCGACGGCGCCGCCTGGGGCGAGCCGGCCGGCGGCTCGGAGTCGGTCCCCGACGAGCAGGCCGTGGCCACGACCACGACGAGCACGGCCAGGAGGCTCCACACGACACCCATCGTCAGCCGCCGAGCGCGAACGACGCCAGCCGCTCGTGGCGCGGCCGGTTGCGCGGGCCCTCGCCGAGGAACGACGCGATCAGCTCGATCTCCCCGACCTGCCACGACGGTCCGCGGTACCCGCCCAGGAGCCGCACCCACGACGACGCCTCCTGCGGATGCCGCAGCCGCGCCACGGTGACGTGCGGCTTGAACCGAGCCCCGTCCACCTCGACACCCGCCTTGCTCGCCGCAGCCCGGGCGCCCGTCGCCAGCCGGGACATCTCCGTGCGGCCGGCATCGTCCAGGTCCAGGCCCGCCCACAGCACGCGGGCCCGGCCGGCGTTCGGGAACGCGCCCCCGCCGGCGACCGCTGTCGTGAACGTCGTACGCCGCTTGGCCGCGCGCTCGAGCCTGTCGAGGAGGTCGTCGAGTGCGCGGTCCGGCACCTGGGCCAGGAACGCCACCGTCAGGTGCAGCTGGTCGCGGACCGTCCAGCGGAAGTCGGCGGCCCCCCGGCGCGGCTCGAGGAACTCGTCGAGATGGTCGAGCGCGTCATCGGGCGGGACCACGGCCACGAACATGCGCACGAGCGACGAGGGTAGTGCCGCGGGCCGTCAGAGCAGCGCGGCGACCAGCGCGTCGGCGACCCACCGGCCGTAGCGCCGAGGCGACCAGCCCCGCTGGAGAACCAGCAGGTCGAAGAGCTCCGCCGAGTTGTAGGTCCAGAGGGCGTCACGCGCTGCCGCGACGGTCACACCACGCCGCAGGTGTCCGCGGTCGCGGAGGGTCCGCGCGAACATGGTCATGCCTTGAAGGCGTTCCTCCTGCAGGTTCGTCCAGACCTCCGCCGCCTCGCGATGACTGGCAGCGGCGTCGCGGATGACCAGCTGCACGGGGACGTGTCGCGGCGCGACCGTCGCGAGGAACACGCCGTAGCGCTCGAACATCCGGTGCGGGTCGGGCTCCTGCCGCACTGCGCTGAGGGCCGTTCGCTCCACCACCGGCACCTGCTCGTCGTCACCCGCGATGGCCACGTCGAAGACCGCCTTGGCGAGCGCCGCCTTGTTGCCGAACGCCTTGTAGACGGTCTGCACGGACACGCCTGCGCTCTCGGCGACCGCCGGGATGGTGGTCGCTGCGAAGCCGCGCCGGAGGAAGCTGTCGTGCGCCGCGTCGACGACGGCACGACGCGTGCGCCGCGCCTGTTGCTCCCTGGTGGTCGAGCTGTAGGCCCGCTTCCTCTTGACGTCCTGCGACATTGAGTAGATGCTCCTCTATTAGATAGAGAGGACTCTATCCGATCTAGGCAGACAAGGAGAGACGACATGCCTTACACACTCCAGTACGACGTCCCGGGCGACGCCCGCCTCTACGAGCGGGTCAAGACGGCCATCGGCGACGAGCCGGCCGACGGACTGCTCCTCCACTTCGTGGTGGCTGCACCCAGTGGAGGACTGCGGCACATCGAGGTGTGGGACACCGAGGACGACCAGGAGCGCTTCGACCGCGAGCGGGTGGTGCCGGCGGTCCATGGCGTGCTCCGGTCGATGGGTCTCGAGGACATGCCGCCACCGCCGTCGCGGGAGGTGCTGGACCTGATCGACCTGGTGGTCCCGCGCTGACCCACCACGACGGGCCCGGCACGATGATGGGGTGCGGATCGCCACGTGGAACGTCCTCAGCGGCCGGACGCCCGGCGAGGAGTCCGTCGACCGGGGCCGCTTCGCCGGCGCGGTGCGGTCCCTGGACGCCGACCTGCTCGGGCTGCAGGAGGTCGACCGCGCGCAGCCGCGGTCGGCCCACCTGGACCTGGCCGCGGTGGCGGCCGAGGCCATGGGAGCCTGGCACTGGATGTTCGCGCCGGCCCTCGCCGGTACGCCGGGCGGCTGGCGCGGCGCGCGAGGCACGGAGGCGGATGACGTCCCGGCGTACGGCATCGCCTTCCTCAGCCGCTATCCCGTAGCGGCCTGGGACGTCGTACCGCTGCCACCGGCGCGGGTCCGCGTGCCGTACCGCTGGCCCGGCCGCGCGCGGCCGAGCCTGGTCCGCGACGAGCCGCGGGTGGCGATCGTGGCCGACGTGACGACACCCGACGGGGAGCTGCGCGTGGTGACGACGCACCTGTCGTTCCTGCCCGTCTCGAACGGCGCCCAGCTCCGGCTGCTGATGCGGCGCCTGTCCCGCCGCTCCGGCCGGCTGGTGCTGATGGGCGACCTGAACCTCGGTCCGCCCCGCGCGAGCCGCCTCACCGGGCTGGCCCCGCTCGCGACCGGCCCGACGTTCCCCTCGGACTCACCCACCCGGCAGATCGACCACATCCTCGGCCGCGGTGTCGCAGGTACGGGCGGCCCGGTCCTCCTCCCGGTCTCCGACCACCGCGCGCTGGTCGCGGACCTCGAGCGTCCTGGCCGTCACGTGCTCAGCCGATCTGCGTACCGACCGCCTGTCCGATGAGGTGCGTCACGATCATCGCCAGCAGGCCGCCACCGACGTTGCGCACCATCGCGCGGCGTACGTCGGCCTCGCCGAGCCGCGCGCTGGCGTACCCGGTCACGGCGAGCGCGATCGCCACCGAGCCGACCGTCACCCACAGCCGCGTGGACGCGCTGGCGAGGCTGATGGTGAGCAGCGGCAGCAGCGCGCCGACCGTGAAGGAGATCATCGAGGCGAACGCGGCCTGCCACGGGTTGGTCAGGTCGTTCGGGTCGATGCCGAGCTCGACCTCCGCGTGCGCGCCGAGGGCGTCGTGGGCGGTGAGCTCCTCGGCGACCTGCAGGGCGAGGTCGGGGCTGAGACCCTTCAGCTGGTAGAGGTACGCCAGCTCGGCGAGCTCCTCCTCCGGCTCCTCCGCGAGCTCGCGGCGTTCCTTGGCCAGGAGAGCCTGCTCGGTGTCGCGCTGGGTGGACACCGAGACGTACTCGCCCGCGCCCATGCTCAGCGCCCCCGCGAACAGGCCCGCGATGCCGGCGATCAGGATCGCGTGCTTGTCATCGGTCGCGCCCGCGACCCCGACGACGATGCCGGCCGTCGAGACGATCCCGTCGTTCGCGCCCAGCACGCCGGCCCGCAGCCAGTTGAGGCGCCCAGCGACGCCGCCGTCGTGCGGCTCGTCCTCGTGGAGGCCCGGAACCTCCACCGAGTCGCTGGCCATGTCCCGATCCTCAATCCCTGTTGGGGTTTTCTGCAACGAAGGCCAGGCTGCGCTAACTCTGTCGTGCGGCCCGGGATGTGCTTGGATCGATCAAACGTTCATCACACCTGGAGGCACACCGCGTGGAGACCTGGCCCGGGTCGGCGTACCCGTTGGGCGCGACCTTCGACGGCTCCGGCACGAACTTCGCCATCTTCAGCGAGCACGCCGAGAGCGTCGAGCTCTGCCTGTTCGACGGCGCCAACGGGGCCGGCGGTGCCGAGACGCGCATCGAGCTGACCGAGGTCGACGGCTTCGTCTGGCACTGCTACCTGCCGACCGTGCAGCCCGGCCAGCGCTACGGCTACCGCGTGCACGGACCCTACGAGCCCGAGCAGGGCCTGCGATTCAACCCCAACAAGCTGCTGCTCGACCCGTACGCCAAGGCGACGGCCGGCTCGATCGACTGGGACCAGTCGCTGTACGGCTACGACTTCGGCGACCCGGACTCGCGCAACGACGACGACTCGGCCGCGCACATGCTGCACGGCGTGGTCATCAACCCGTTCTTCGACTGGGAGGGCGACCGCCGGCTCAACATCCCCTACAACGAGTCGCTGATCTACGAGGCGCACGTGAAGGGACTCACCGAGCTGCACCCCGACATCCCCGAGGAGCTGCGCGGCACGTACGCCGGCCTCGCGCACCCCGCGATCACCAACCACCTCACGAAGCTCGGCGTGACGGCCATCGAGCTGATGCCCGTGCACCAGTTCGTCCACGACAGCACGCTGATCGAGAAGGGGCTGCGCAACTACTGGGGCTACAACACCCTGGGCTTCTTCGCCCCGCACCAGGAGTACTCCAGCGCCGCCGACGCCGAGGACAAGATCGGCCAGCAGGTGCAGGAGTTCAAGCAGATGGTGCGCTCCATGCACGCCGCCGGCATCGAGGTCATCCTCGACGTCGTCTACAACCACACCGCGGAGGGCAACCACCTCGGCCCGACACTGAGCTTCAAGGGCATCGACAACCCGTCGTACTACCGACTGATGGAGGACGACGCCCGCTACTACATGGACTACACGGGCACCGGCAACTCCCTCAACGTGCGCCAGCCGCACTCGCTGCAGCTGATCATGGACTCGCTGCGGTACTGGGTGACCGAGATGCACGTCGACGGATTCCGGTTCGACCTCGCCGCGACGCTCGCCCGGGAGTTCTACGACGTCGACCGGCTGTCGTCGTTCTTCGAGCTCGTGCAGCAGGACCCGGTCGTCAGCCAGGTGAAGCTGATCGCCGAGCCGTGGGACATCGGCCCCGGCGGCTACCAGGTCGGCAACTTCCCGCCGCAGTGGACCGAGTGGAACGGCGCCTACCGTGACACCGTCCGCGACTTCTGGCGCGGCGAGCCGTCGCTGGGAGAGTTCGCGTCACGGCTCGCCGGTTCGGCCGACTACTACGAGCACTCCGGACGCCGCCCGGTGGCGAGCATCAACTTCGTCACCGCGCACGACGGGTTCACCCTGCGCGACCTGGTGTCCTACAACGAGAAGCACAACGACGCCAACGGTGAGGGCAACAACGACGGCGAGAGCCACAACCGCTCGTGGAACCACGGCGTCGAGGGCCCGACCGACGACCCTGAGATCCAGGCCGAGCGGGCCAAGGCGCAGCGCAACTTCCTCGCCACCCTGCTGCTCAGCCAGGGCGTGCCGATGATCCTGCACGGCGACGAGATGGGCCGCAGCCAGGACGGCAACAACAACACCTACGCCCAGGACTCCGAGATCGCCTGGATGCACTGGGACACCATCGACAAGCCGCTGGTCGAGTTCACGGCTGCCGTGGCTCGCTTGCGACACCTGCACCCGACGTTCCGGCGCAAGCGCTTCTTCACCGGCAGCACCGTCCGGACCGGCGACGGCAAGCGACTCAACGACATCGTCTGGCTGCACCTCGACGGCCGGGCGATGGAGCAGGCCGACTGGACGAGCGGTTCGCAGGCCATCGGGATGTACCTCAACGGCGACGGGATCGCCGGCAAGGACGCCCGCGGTCGCACCATCACCGACGACCATTTCCTGATCTACTTCAACGCCGACGGCCCCGCGCAGGTGACCCTGCCTCCGGAGGAGTTCGCGAAGGCGTGGGACGTCGTCATCGACACCAGCGGCGTGGCGTCGTCGGAGACCGGGATCGCGGCCGGCTCGTCGTTCGCGGTTGACACCCGGACCGTCGTCGTCCTCCAGGAGCACGCCGAGGCCGCGCCCGAGCCCGACCACTCGGTCGCGGCGTCGGTCGCCGCACTCAGCCAGAGCGAGCCGGCGCCGGCCGCGGCCCAGCGCGGCGGACCCCGACCGACGAAGTCCTGAGGCATGCGGACGCCTCGGAACACCTACCGGCTGCAGGTCACCCCCGAGTTCGACCTGTACGCCGCGGCGCGACGGCTCCCGTACCTCCACGACCTCGGCGTCGACTGGGTCTACCTCTCGCCGCTGCTGCAGGCGACGTCGGGCTCCTCCCACGGGTACGACGTGGTGGACCCCTCGCGGGTCGACTCCTCCCGTGGCGGACCCGAGGGGCTCGCGGCCCTGTCGGCGGAGGCACACCGGCTCGGCATGGGCGTGCTCGTCGACATCGTGCCCAACCACATGGGCGTCGCGGATCCCTCGCAGAACCGCTGGTGGTGGGACCTGCTCGAGCACGGCCGCGCGTCGGCGTACGCGCCCGCCTTCGACGTCGACTGGGGCGCGTTCGGCGGGCGGGTGCTGGTCCCGGTGCTCGGCGACGACGGCTCGGTCCCCGACACTCCCTACCCGCAGCCGGCGGAGCACTACGAGCTGGTGTCGTGGCGCCGCGGCGACAGCGAGCTCAACTACCGCCGGTTCTTCACCATCAGCACGCTCGCGGGTGTCCGGGTCGAGGACCCGGACGTGTTCGGCGACACGCACCCCGAGATCCGCCGGTGGTTCGCCGAGGGACTCGTCGACGGCCTGCGCGTCGACCACCCCGACGGCCTGCAGGACCCGCGCGGGTACCTCGGCGACCTCGCCGCCCTCACCTCCGGCGCTTACGTGCTCGTCGAGAAGATCCTCGAGCCCGGCGAGGCGCTGCCGACCTCGTGGCCCACCGCCGGCACGACCGGGTACGACGCCCTCGCCCTCGTCGACCGCGTCCTCGTGGACCCAGCCGGTGAGGACCGGATGCCCGGCCACCCCGTGGACTGGCCGTCACTGACCCACGACACCAAGCGCGCCGTGGCCGACGGGGCGTTGCTGGCCGAGGTACGGCGGATCGCGCGCGACTTTCTCGGTGGTCGAGCCGTGAGGCCGGCCACGGCCGAGCGTGTCGAGACTCCGAGCGCCCTTGAGGACGCGATCGCCGAGGTACTCGCGAACTTCCCCGTCTACCGCTCGTACCTCCCCGCAGGCGTCGAGCACCTCGAGCACGCGCTCGCCGAGGCGCGCCGCCACCGGCCGGACCTGGCCGGCACGCTCGACGTACTCGCCCCGCTGCTGGCCGACCCGGACGAGCCCGCCGCCCGCCGGTTCCAGCAGACGAGCGGGATGGTGATGGCCAAGGGCGTGGAGGACTGCGCCTTCTACCGCTACTCGCGACTGACCTCCCTCAACGAGGTCGGCGGCGACCCGTCGTCGTTCGCGTTGTCGCCCGACGCGTTCCACGCCGCGATGGTCGTGCGCCAGCGCGACTGGCCGGACGCGATGACCACGACCACCACGCACGACACCAAGCGCAGCGAGGACACCCGGGCCCGGATCTCGGTGCTCGCGGAGGTGCCGGAGCTCTGGGGGACGGCCCTCGACCGGCTGCTCGACCTGGCGCCCCTCCCGGATGCCGGCTTCGGGTCGTTGCTGTGGCAGGCCGCGGTGGGCGCGTGGCCGGCGTCGCGCGAACGCCTGCACCAGTACGCCGAGAAGGCGATGCGCGAGGCGAGTGAGCACACCACGTGGACCGACCCGGACCCGGCGTACGAGACCGCCGTGCATGCGGCCGTCGACCTGGCGTTCGACTCGGCGGAGGTACGGTCCGTCGTCGACGACCTCGTCGCGACCCTCGACGAACCCGGGCGCAGCAACGGGCTGGCCACCAAGCTGCTGGCGCTGACCATGCCCGGCGTGCCGGACATGTACCAGGGCACCGAGCTGTGGGACCACAGCCTGGCCGACCCGGACAACCGGCGGCCGGTCGACTACGACGACCGCGTGGCGCTGCTCGCCGACGACTCGCACCCGAAGCTGCGCGTGACGGCTGCCGCGCTGCGGCTGCGCCGTGATCGGCCCGAGCTGTTCACGACGTACGCCGCCGTGCCCGCCACCGGCGACGCCGCCGACCACGTGCTGGCCTTCGGCCGGGGCGGCGCGATCACGGTCGTGACCCGGCTGCCGGTCGGGCTCGCGCGCCGCGGCGGGTGGGGCGACACGACGTTGCCGCTCGACGGTGCCTGGCGTGACGTGCTGACGGACCGGGTCTCCACGGGCTCGACCGGCGTGGGGTCGCTGCTGGCACACCTGCCCGTGGCCCTGCTGGTGAGGGAGCGATGACCCGGCTTCTCCACAGATCTCCGTACGACGTGTGGGCACCGCGCGCGCAGCGGGTCCGGCTGTCGGTGGGCGATGCCATCGTCGAGATGACTCGCGGGAGCGACGACTGGTGGGCCCCCGCGGGACCCGTTCCCGACATCACCGGCGACGACGAGGAGGCCGACTACGGGTACCTGATCGACGACTCGGACACGCCCCGACCCGACCCGCGGTCGCGGCGTCAGCCGGCGGGCGTCCACCAGCGCTCGCGAACCTACGACCCCTCGTCGTTCGCCTGGACCGACGAGCGGTGGTCGGGCAGGCAGCTCGCGGGAGCGGTGGTCTACGAGCTGCACGTCGGGACGTTCACCCCGGAGGGGACGCTCGACGCGGCCCTCGGCCGGCTCGACCACCTGCGCTCGATCGGCGTCGACTTCGTCGAGCTGATGCCCGTCAACGCGCATGAGCGGTGTGCACAACTGGGGGTACGACGGCGTGCTCTGGCACGCGGTCCACGAGCCCTACGGCGGCCCGCCCGCCTACCAGCGGTTCGTGGACGGCTGCCACGCGGCCGGCCTCGGCGTGATCCAGGACGTGGTCTACAACCACCTCGGGCCGTCGGGGAACTACCTGGCGGAGTTCGGGCCGTACCTCAAGTCGGGCCGCAACACCTGGGGCGACCTGGTGAACCTCGACGGCGACGGCTCGCCGGAGGTGCGCCGCTTCATCCTGGACAACGTCCGGATGTGGCTGACGGACTACCACGTCGACGGCCTGCGGCTCGATGCCGTGCACGCCCTCGACGACTCCTCCGAGACGCACCTCCTCGAGGAGATGGCGATCGAGGTCGCGGCGCTCTCGGCGCACCAGCGCCGGCCGCTGACCCTGATCGCGGAGTCGGACCTCAACGACGCCAAGCTCGTCACTCCCCGCGAGGCGGGCGGGTACGGGCTGGACGCCCAGTGGAGCGACGACTTCCACCACGCGGTGCACGTCGCCCTCACCGGCGAGAAGCACGGGTGGTACGCCGACTTCGAGCCGCTGTCAGCGCTCGCCAAGGTCTGCGAGCGGGGGTTCTTCCACGACGGCGGCTACTCGTCGTACCGCGGTCGCGACCACGGGGTCCCCATCGACACCGGCGCCATGCCCTCCTGGCGGCTGGTGGTCTGCAGCCAGAACCACGACCAGGTCGGCAACCGCGCCGTCGGCGACCGCATCGTGGAGGCGCTGGACGACGACCAGCTCGCGTGTGCCGCGTTGCTGACGCTGGCGGGCCCGTTCACGCCGATGCTGTTCCAGGGCGAGGAGTGGGCGGCGTCGACGCCGTTCCAGTTCTTCACCTCCCACGAGGAGCCGGAGCTGGCGGTGGCGACGGCGACCGGACGGATCGAGGAGTTCGCGCGGCTGGGCTGGGACACCGACGAAGTGCCGGACCCGCAGGATCCCGAGACGTTCCGCCGGTCGAAGCTCGACTGGTCGGAGCTGACCGAGGGCCGGCATGCCCGGATCCTCGACGTCTATCGGCGGCTGGCCGCACTGCGACGCGAGCTGCCCGAGCTGACCGACCCGGCGTTCGCGCGCAACCGCTGCGCCGTCGACGAGGACACCCGCATGTTCACGCTGCGCCGCGGCGAGGTCGTCGTCATCGTGAACTTCGGGACCGAGGCCGGGACGACGACGGTCGGCGCGGGGTTGGTGCTGCGCTTCGAGACCGAGTCGGGAGTCGAGCTCGACGGCTCCGCGCTGAGGGTGCCGGGCCACGCCGGCGCGCTGCTCGCTCCCGGCTAGAACGCTAGAACGCCGCAGCCGGCCGCGGCGCGCGCTCGGCGCGCGACAACGCCCGCACGGCAGCGTCCTGGCCGTGCCGCCGGGCGGCGAGCATGGCGAGCAGCGCGAGGGCCGGGTGCAGCACGTCGTCGTCGTACGCCGGTGCCGGCAGCCCGACGCTGGCGGCGAGGTCGTCGGCGTGCACCACGACCTCCATGAGGCGGACGACGAGGAAGTCGTCGGTGTCCAGGCAGCAGTCCTGCCACGGCACGTACGTCGTCGGGCCGGCGCCCGCGATCGCGCCGGCCAGCGCGGCCCGCGACTCCTCCAGGATCGCGACCGAGTGCGGCTGCCCGCCCTCGGACATCGCGTTGAAGTCGTCGCGGATCGAGGTGTTCTCGGCGGCGTCGACCGGCGCCACGAACCAGTCGGTGCGGTCGTAGCACTCCCGCAGCGACAGCGTCTCCGCGTGCGGCGGCACCGGCTGGATGCGCAGGAACTCCACCGCGCACTCGGGCTGGCTGACCAGGTGCCGCGTCAGGCCGCCGACAGTCATCCCGGGCAGCGCCGATTCGTCATCCCAGGCCTTCGCCACCTCGGGCGCGGCGACGAGGTCGACAAGGCGCGTCGGACGCCCGCACGAGGGCGCCACGGTCGAGGGTCCCGGCGAAGGTCAGCGGCATGCGACCCAGCCTAGGCAGACCACCGGACGACCCGCGTCCGGAATCGCATCGTCCAGCGACTAGATGTGCTCGAGCTTGTGGAACGGGCTGGTGATCCGCACGACGCGCTGTCCGAAGTCCACGGTCACGGCGTGCGCCTCGGCGCCGACGACGCGGCCGACGCCGTAGACGTCGTGGCTGACCCGGTCCTCCAGGACAAAGGTCTCGATCACGGGCTCGGGAGGCGGCGGGAATGGGCTGCTGGCGAGGTGTCGCTTCCCGCTCCGCGGTGTCGTGTTCATTTGGTCTGAGTATGCGCCCTCGGAGGGCCGCGCGGCGAGTCGGCGACCGCTCAGTAGTACCAGGGGAAGCGGGACCAGTCCGGATCTCGCTTCTCCAGGAACTGGTCGCGACCCTCGACTGCCTCGTCGGTCATGTACGCCAACCGGGTGGCCTCGCCGGCGAACAGCTGCTGCCCGACGAGCCCGTCGTCGGGCAGGTTGAAGGCGTACTTCAGCATCCGCTGCGCCTGCGGCGACTTGCCGTTGACCAGTCGTCCCCACTCCAGACCGACGGCCTCCAGCTCCTCGTGCGGCACGGCCTTGTTGACGACGCCCATCCGGGCGCCGTCCTCGGCGGAGTACTCCTGGCCGAGGAAGAAGATCTCGCGGGCGAGCTTCTGGCCGACCTGGCGGGCGAGGTACGCCGACCCGTACCCGCCGTCGAACGACCCGACGTCGGCGTCGGTCTGCTTGAACCGGGCGTGCTCGGCCGAGGCGAGGGTCAGGTCGCAGACCACGTGCAGGCTGTGCCCGCCGCCGGCCGCCCAGCCGTTGACCAGGCAGATGGCGACCTTCGGCATGAAGCGGATCAGCCGCTGGCACTCGAGGATGTGCAGCCGTCCCAGTCTCGCTGGGTCGACGGTGTCGGCCGTCTCGCCCTCGGCGTACTGGTAGCCCGCGCGACCGCGGACCCGCTGGTCGCCGCCGGTGCAGAACGCGCGCTTGCCGTTCTTCTCCGACGGCCCGTTGCCCGTCAGCAGCACGCACCCCACGTCGCTGGAGGTGCGGGCGTCGTCGAGCACCCGCAGCAGCTCGTCGACGGTGTGCGGGCGGAACGCGTTCAGCACGTCGGGCCGGTCGAAGGCGATCCGGACGGTGCCGTGCGCCTTCGCCCGGTGGTACGTCACGTCGGTCAGGTCCTCGAACCCGGGCACGTCGTCCCACGCCGACGCGTCGAACGTCTCGGACACACCCGCGATGGCGCTCATGGGGCGACCGTAGTGGGCGGCTAGCGTGCCCGCGTGACCCCATCCGATCGACCGGCCGCCCGACGGGCGCGAGTACGGCGTCCCCGCCCCGACCCGATGACCGTGCCGCAGGGCGCCCGGTCGGTGTGGACCGACGGCGCCTGCTCCGGCAACCCCGGACCGGGCGGCTGGGCGTGGGCACTCGACGCCAGCCGTGAACCGGGGACGTACGCCTCCGGGCGCGAGGAGCGGACGACCAACCAGCGGATGGAGATCCGCGCCGCCCTCGAGGCCGTGCTCGCGAACGACGGTCCGCTGCTGGTGGTCAGCGACTCGACGTACGTCGTCAACTGCTTCCGCGACCGCTGGTGGGAGGGCTGGCTCGAGCGCGACTGGACCACCAGCGCCAAGAAGCCGGTCGCCAACCGCGACCTCTGGGAACCGCTCGTGGGGCTGGTCGCGGAGCGCGGCGACGTCGCGTTCGGCTGGGTCAAGGGCCACTCCGGGGACCTGATGAACGACCTCGTCGACGCGCTCGCGGTGGCCGCCTGCCGGGGGTGACCGGGAACACGGTGCCGATCTTTTGGATCGATCCAATAAATCCCGCACCATGGAGATGACCGAAGCCCCACACCTCCATCTCGAGGAGACCCGATGACGACGATCAAGCGTCTGCTGCGCCGTCTCGACGGCTACACGCTGACCACGATGAACGCCCCCCAGACCCATTCACGGGCGCAGGAACGGGCCCACTACCGCTGGCACACGCGCAAGCAGCGGTGACCGCTGGTCCAGGAGCTGGCCGGGGAATCCCCGCGGCCGGGAGGCGGTTCTGCCAGGCATGACTCTTCTCCGGGGCGAGTACGTCCCGAGCACCGCCCAGTGGGTCCGCGACCAGGTCGAGGATTACGAGTCCTCCGGCGGCTCCCGGGCCAACACCCTCCGCGGGGGCACCGACCCGATCGTGGTGATCACGTCGGTCGGCCGGAAGTCCGGCGCGCTCCGCAAGAACCCGCTGATGCGCGTGGAGCGCGACGGCAAGTACCTCGCCGTCGCCTCCATCGGCGGCGCGCCGACCAACCCGGAGTGGTACCACAACTTCCTCGCGAACCCGGTCGTCGAGCTCCAGGACGGCCCGGAGCCGAAGCTCTACCGTGCCAGGCTGCTCGAGGGAGCCGAGCGCGAGGAGTGGTGGGCCTACGCCGTGCAGACCTGGCCGACGTACGGCAGGTACCAGCAGCGGACCGAGCGCCAGATCCCGATCTTCCTGCTCGAGGAGATCTGACGGTCTAGCCCGCGAGGGCCGGGAGGTCCGCGGTTCGGTCGTACGAAATCCGCCCGCAACGTGGGCCGCCTAGGCTCCTCCCCATGAGTCTCCTGCTGCGGGTCGAGCTGCCGGACGTCCCGGGTTCGCTCGGGCGGCTGGCGACGGCCATCGGTGGCGCCGGCGGCGACATCGAGGCGCTGGAGATCGTCGAGAAGCGGTACGACGGCACGGCGGTCGACGACGTGCTCGTCGAGACCCCGGTCGGGGTGATGCCGGACTCGATCGTGTCGGCGTGCAACGCCCTCGACGGCGTCGAGGTGGTGTGGATCAGCCGCTACGCCGCCGGCAACAACCTCTTCCTCGACCTCGAGGTCGTCGAGGAGCTGACGGCCTCGCCGGAGGTCGCGCTCGAGCGCCTGGTCGACATGCTGCCCGTCACCTTCCGCTGCGAGTGGGGTGCCTGGGTGGGACCTGGTGACGAGGTGCTGCGCGGCACCGAGGGCGCACCGACCGAGCTCCCGTACCTCTCCGTCGACAAGCCCGTGCGCCTCGACCCGACCGACGACGAGGACGTCCGGTGCGCGGCGCCGCTGACCGGCAAGGAGATCGTCGTCCTGGGCCGCCGCGGCGGCCCGGAGTTCCTCGAGTCGGAGCTCGCGCGCCTGGGCCACCTCGCCGCCCTCGCCGCCTCCATCTCCACCCGCGCCTGATCCTTCCCGCCGAGTCGGCCCATCTGCCGCTCGAAATCACGCCCAGTCGGCGCAAACGCCGCCAGAATCCGCAGCGGTGCCGGCACGACGGCAGATACGCCGACTCGGCACCTCTCAGAGCGGCAGATACGCCGACTCGGCGAGCCGTTCGGCCAGGCCGGACGCGCGCTGGGCGCGGCGCGTGACGGCGGCGCGGACGGCGGCCTCGGTGCCGACCACCCGCACGTGGTCCTGGGCCCGCGTGATCGCGGTGTAGAACAGCTCACGCGTCAGCAGCCTCGAGCCCTCCTCGGGGAGCAGCACGGTCACCTCCTTCGCCTGGCTGCCCTGTGCCTTGTGGATCGTCATCGCGTGCATCGTCTCGACGGCGTCGAGCCGGCCGGGGGCGAAGTCACGCAGCTCGCCTGAACCCTGGACGTACACCCGTCGCCGCAGGCCCCGGCGGACCACCACGCCCATCTCGCCGTTGTAGACATCGAGCGCGTAGTCGTTGTTGGTCACCAGCAGCGGGCGGCCGACGTACCACGCGCCGCCCAGCCCGATGCCGACCTCCGCCCCGAGCTCCTCGGCGAGCCAGCGCTCGACGAGGCCGTTCCAGCGGCGTACCCCGAACGGACCCTCCCGGTGCGCACACAACAAGCGGTGCTCGTCGAGTGCCTCCAGGGCACCCTGGGCGTCCTCGGACTCGGCGAGCCGGACCACCTTCAGGGCGGTCGGCACGGCGACCGGCCTCAGTGCCTCGACCAGCTCGTCCTCGCTGGCGGCCTCCACGAACGACACCTCCGCGCTCGAGGAGCGCAGCACCTCGATCACGGTGTCGGCGTCCTCGGACTGCAGCGCCGCGGCGAGCCGCTGGATCTCCGGCGTGGACCGGTAGTTCTTCGTCAGCTCGGCCACCGGAGAGTCATCGCGGTCGGCGTACCCACGCACCAGGTCGCCGAGCACCGCGCCCGCGCCGACCGACGTCAGCTGCTGTCGGTCGCCGACCAGGATCAGCCGGCTGTCCGGGCGCAGCGCCTCGAGCATTCGGGCCATCATCGTCAGCTCGACCATCGACGACTCGTCGACCACGACCACGTCGTGCTTGAGCCGGTTCGTGCGGTCGTGGCGGAAGCGGGTCGTGTTGTCCGGCCGCCAGCCCAGCAGCCGGTGCAGGGTCACGCCCGGGAGCCGGCCGAGCAGGGCCACGGCCTCCGGTACGCCGCGCAGCCCGGCCAGCTCCTCGGTCACCGCCTGGTGCAGCCGGCTGGCCGCCTTGCCGGTCGGCGCCGTCAGGGCGACCGAGATCCGCTCGCCACGGGCGACGGCCTGGTCGGCCAGCAGCGCCAGCATCCGCGCCACCGTCGTCGTCTTGCCCGTGCCGGGACCGCCGGTGAGGATCGTGGTCCAGCGACGCACGGCCGCCTCGGCCGCCGCGAGCTGCTCGTCGCTGGCGTGGTCGCCTCGCACCTCCGGCAGCGCGGCCGCCAGCCGCGCCTCGTCCACCTCCGGCGGCGGCTGGGCGGTGCGGGCGACGAGGTCGTCACGTACCTGGGTCTCGAGGCGGTGGTACCGGTCGAGGTAGAGCAGCCCCCCGTCGACGACCGGCTCCCAGCGCAGCACGCCGGCGTCCACCAGCCCGGACGACCGTACGGCGTCCTCCCACGGCGCGAGGTCCGGCCACGGCAGCTCGGGGGCGTCGGTGCGGACCTGGTCGAGTGAGAGGCAGACCGACCCGCGGCGTACCGCCCGCACCGCCAGCGCGACGGCCAGCAGCACCCGCTCGTCGTTCTCCCCGCCGAGCGCCCCCACCCGGCCCGCGACGTGGAGGTCGGACGCGGTCAGTAGCAGCCCGTCGTTGAACTCACCCAGCAGACCCGACCGGCCGCGCGCCAGCCGCCAGTCGTGCTCGCCGGTCGGCTCGAACAGCTCCGTCATCGGGACACCACCCGGCCGGCCAGCAGGTCGGACAGCTCCTCGACCAGCGGCACCGGCGCGCGCCAGGTGAAGACGCCGCACGGCGTCCCGTCGATGACCGGTGTGTCCGGGCCGCACATGCCGCGGACGTAGAGGTACAGCACCTCCCCGAGGTGCAGCGACGGGTCGTAGCCCGGCAGCCGCCACCGCAGGAAGCGGTGCAGCACGGCGGCGTACAGCAGTGCCTGCAACGGGTAGTCGGAGTGGCCCATCGCGGCGGCCAGCGCCTCGGGACGGTACGCCGCGGCGGTCAGTGGCTCGTCCATCGCGCCGAGCCAGTTGGTCTTGTAGTCGACCACGTGGAACCGCGGGCCGTCGGCGGTCTGGCACGCGCAGCACGACGTCGACCGAGCCGGTGAGGTACCCACGAAGCGGCTGGTCGCCCAGCGGCCCGCGCAGCGGGATGGAGTAGTCGCGGACCGGGTCGCCCTCGGGCAGGTGCCGCTCCAGCAGTGGCGCGAGGTCGCCGAGCCGGACGTCGGCGGTGCGGTCGCGCACGTCGCCGCCCGCCAGCGGCAGCTCGAAGTCCATCTCGCGCAGCCGATCGGAGAGGGGTACGCCGCGCAGCGTGACGCCGTCGCAGCCCCGACCCCGGGCCGCCGAGCGGCGAGTCGCACACGGCCACCAGCGCGTCGGCGAGCTCCTCGCGGTCGAGCTCGACCGGCCACCAGCCCCGCTGCTCGTCGATGTGGCCGAGCAGCTCGGCGCGGAAGTCCGCGGCCGCCGGGTCGGCGTGCTCGAGCACCGCGTGCACGAGCGACCCGAACGTCGCGCCGACGGGGAGGTTCGCCATCGGGGACGGGAGACCTTGATCGGTGCTCGAGCCCCCGCGAGGGACGAGCGGGGTGTCGAGACCAGGTGCGTCGAGCATCTCGTCGTCCTTGCCGACTACCTCCGGCTCGCTGGTCACGGCGTCCACGACGGCCTCGGCGCGCACGGCGCTCAGCGAGGAGTAGGAGGTACGCCGCCACGCGGCGTCGACGGTCCGGGTGAAGCTCCGCACGCCGAGCGCCGGCAGCTCCGCGGCCGGCCCGTCGCCGGCGAGCTCGGCCGGCGTCGCGGGCTCGGGGGCCGGGCCGCCACGGTCGCGCCACCCGGCGAACAACGCGACCGCGGCGTCGTCGGAGGGGACCTGCGGCTGGTCGGGGACCTCGGCGGTGTCGAGGGAGCGCATCAGCATCCGGTGCAGCGGCGAGGCGAGGGTGTTCTTGGTCGGCGACCACCAGCAGACGACCTGCGACTGGGCGCGGGTGAGGGCGACGTACAGCAGCCGCAGCCACTCGCCGGCGTCCTCCTCCATCGCCCGTCGGACGCTGTCGGACCAACCCGCTCCGCCGGCGCCGACGTTGCGGCACCGCACGCCCGCGTCGTCGTGGAACCGCGGCAGGTCCGGCTCGGACACGTGGCGGTCGGCGACGGCTGGTAGGTAGACGACGGGGTACTCGAGGCCCTTGCTCGCGTGGATCGTCACCAGCTGGACGGCCGCCGCATCGCTGTCGAGGCGGCGGGTGCGCTCGAGACCACGCCCGGCGCGGCCCTCGGCGACCTGCTCGCGCAGCCAGGTCAGCAGCGACACCAGGCCGTGGCGCTCGGTGAGCGCGGCCTCGTGCAGGGCCTCGCCGATGTGGCGCAGGTCCGTCAGCCGCCGGTCGCCGCCGACCTCGGCGAGCACCCGGGCCGGCAGGCCGCCGACGGTCGCGGCCTCCGTCACGGCGGCCAGGCCGCGGCTGCCGAACAGCTCCAGCCAGGACCGCAGCGTATCCGCGACCTCGTCGGTCAGGTCGTCGCCACGGGTGTCGAGGTCGGTGGCGGTGTGCCCGAAGAAGCAGGTGAGCGCGGCCGCCCGGACGCGGGTGCTGCGGTGCGGCTGCTCGAGCGCCTCCAGCAGGGTCAGCCACTCGATGGCCGCCGGCGTCGCGAACACGCTGCCGCCGCCGGCGATCACGCCGGGCACGCCGACCACGGCCAGCGCGGCTTGCGCGTCGGCGAGGTCGGCGTGGCGGTAGCTGATCACCGCGATGTCACGCGGCCGCACCGGGCGGCCCTCGAAAGTCGCGCCGGAGTCGAGGAGGCGGCGTACGTCGTGGGCCAGGTCGCGTGCGATCCTCGGCCGCACCTGGCCGACGGTGAGCAGACCGGGCCGCGGCGAGACGTCCTGGCGCCTGACCACCCGCACGCGGAACGGGTTGCCGGCGCCGACGAGCCGGCTCTCGGTGTGGTGCGCCTCGACGTCGCGGACCACGATCCGCTCGTCGCCGAGCGCGGCGCCGCGGAGCAGCTCCTGCATCGACGACAGCAGAGCGGCGTCGCTGCGCCAGTTGACCGACAGAGTCTGCTGGGTCGCCGCGGTCGCGGCCGCCGTGAGGTACGTCGTGACGTCGCCGCCGCGGAAGGCGTAGATGGCCTGCTTCGGGTCGCCGATCAGCACCATCGTGGCGTGGCCGGTGAAGGCCCGGTCGAGCACCTGCCACTGCACCGGGTCGGTGTCCTGGAACTCGTCGACGAGGACGACCTGCCATCGCTGCCGCATCCGCTCGGCGGCCGGGGAGTCGGGCTCGGCGAGCGCGTCGGCCAGCTGGCTGAGCAGGTCGTCGTACGACAGGATCCCCAGCCGGCGCTTGCGGCGGTCCATCTCATCGCGCACCGCGCGGGCGAACGAGACCCGGCGGCCTGGCGTCGTCGTGCGCTCCTCGGCCGCCGGCTCCAGCCGGGCCTGCGGATCGTCGACGACGCGACGCGCGATGGTCAGCGCCTCGTCGTAGGTGAACACCGGCCGGTCCTCGTCGAGGGCGAAGGCCCGGAGGTACAGGTCGTCGACGACCTCCTTGACGAGGTCGTCGAGGTCCTCGACGAGGCGGGCGCGGGAGTCGGAGTCGCCGGCGACGCCGAGGGAGTCGAGCACCATCGAGCAGAACTGGTGCGTGGTCGCGATGGTGGCCGCGTCGAACCCGACCAGCGCGTCGGTGACCCGACGGTGGCCGACGCGCCGCCGCTCGTCGTCGTACGCCAGCAGCATCGCCACCAGCTCGGAGACCTCCCCCGACGACGCCGCGGCCCGGTCGGCCGGGTCGTCGCTGAGCACCCGCTCGGCCTCGACGAGCTGGGCGCGCACCCGCTCGCGGAGCTCCTGGCTGGCAGCCCGGCCGAAGGTGACCACCAGCATCTGCTCGAGGCGGGCGACGCCCTCGACGACGTACCTCGCCACGAGCGCGCCGATGGTCCACGTCTTGCCCGTGCCGGCGCTCGCCTCGAGCAGCACGGTGCCGGTCGGCAGCGGGTCGGTGATCGCGAAGGGCCGCGGGTCGCTCATAGCGGGCCCACCTTCTCGACCCCGGAGAGCAGCGGCTCCCAGACCTGCCAGGCGTACGTCGGCAGGCCGAGGTCGAGCAGCTCCTCGACGGTGGTCCCGGGGCCGAACACCCGCACGTGGTAGGCGTCCTCGTCCTCCTTCGAGAAGGAGGCGGCGCCGCTGAACCGGTCGGTCTCCCACTCGCGGCGGGCGGCGTGCTTCACGTCGACGTCCATGCCCCGCAGGGACTTCGCGTGCTGCGTCGGCCCAGGCCGCGGCGGTCGCGATCGGCATCGGCAGCGGCTTGGTCAGGCCGACGTCGCGCAGCTCGACGAGCGAGCGCAGCCAGCCCAGCGCGCGCTGGTCGAGCGGCCCGGTGAGCGCGCGCTTGGGGCCGGCGCGCTCGCGGCCGACGGCGTGGCCGGTCCAGGCCTGGTCGGGGTCGGAGGCCGTCAGCGCGAGCAGCTCGACCCACGTCCGCAGCCTTTGCTTGGCCTTGAGGCGGGAGTACCCCAGCGACACCAGCTTGGTCCCGTACACCCCCGCGACCGTGCCCGTCAGCCGGCGGCCGTCGCCGAGGTCGACATCGACGTCCACGGACCGGCGGCTGCCGTCGCGCAGCTCGGCCGTGCCGTCCCAGAGCTTCTGGCACTCCTCGGTCACGCCGCGCAGTGCCTGCACCCCGAGCTGGTACGGCGGCAACGTGCCGCGCAGCTGCTCGGCCAGCATCACGTCGGCCGGGTCCTGGCCGGCGAGCAGCTCGCGCAGCAGGTGGTCGCCGACCTGCCAGACCTCCAGGGAGTCGAGCGCGACCGGGATCGCGTCGCCGAGCTCGTCGGGCTCGAAGGGCGTCGCCAGGTCGAGCCGGTCGCGCAGGAACGTGCGGACCGGGTGCATCAGGAACCGGATGAGGTCCTCGAGCGTGACGTCCTCGGCCGCACGCGGCGGCAGGTCGCCGGTGAGCAGCGGCGGCACCGGGCGGCGTACGCCGGCCGCCGACCGCGCGCCGGCCAGCGCCGCGTCGTCGAAGGAGAAGGGGCGCTGGGCCGGCCCGCGCAGGTCCGGCAATGCCCACTCGGGCGGGTCGGTCGACGGGTCGCCGGACTTGAGGTTGCGGGGGTCGTAGGGCTGGAGCGGGTGCCGGGTCAGGATCGCGTCGCGGACCGGAGCCGCGGTGGTGCGGTCGGCGGCGTCGAGGAGCTCGCCCAACGGAACCGCGGGCGGGCGGCGGGCGCCGGAGTGCTCGTTCGCGCCGGTGTAGGTGATGACGAGGTGCTCGGTCGCCGCCATCACGGCGTCGAGCAGGAGCTGGCGGTCCTCGCTGCGGCCGTCGCGCTCGCCGGTGCGCGGGTGGCGGGCCAGTACGTCGTCGCCGTCGACGAACCCGGCGCGCGGGAACACTCCGTCGTCGAGGCCGAGCAGGCACACCACGCGGTGCGGCACCGAGCGCATCGGCACCATCGTGCAGACGGTGAGGGTGCCGGTGCGGAAGTTCGCGCGGGTCGGACGGCCGGCGAGGCGGCCGCCGAGCAGGGCCCGGACGTCGGCCAGCCGCAGCTCGACGCGGTCGCCGCCGGTGTCGGCCGCGGCCGCCCGCGCGAGCTCGCGCTCGAGCTGCGGGAACTGCCAGGCGTCGTCGGAAGGGACGTCGGTGAGGTCGCGGACGCCCGCGCGCAAGGCCTGCATCCACTCCGCGGCCGAGCGGGCCTCGCCGAGCGCGGTGAGGCAGCGGTCGAGCCGGTCGACCAGCTCGGCGAGCCGCCCGGCCAGGTCGATCTCGCTGCTGCCGACGTCGTCGAGCGGCAGGCCGGTGCCGAGGTGGCGGTGGTCGTCGCCGCTCATCGCGACGCCGAGCAGGATCCGGTCGAGACCGGTGCGCCAGGTGTTCTGCGGGAACCGGTCCATCGCGAACGACGCCCGCGCGTCCTTGTCGAGCCCCCAGCGGATGCCGGTCGCCGCCACCCAGCGGCCCGCGCGCTCGAGGTCGTCGTCGGTGAACCCGAACCGGCGCCGGCACGGGTCGGCGGCCGCCAGGTCGAGCACGTCGGAGGCCGTCACCCGGCCGCCGCTCAGCTCGAGCAGCACGCCGGCGACTGCGAGCAGCGGGTTGGTGCTCACGAGAGCGCGGTCGGCGAGCCGGACCCGGAGCCGGTGGGCCGGGTGCACCGCCATGCCGACCGCGTCGGTCGCCTCGGGACCGGTCGGCGCGAGCCCGAAACCGGCCGAGATCAGCGGCGCGTAGGTCTCGATGTCCGGGCACATCACGAGGATGTCGCGGGGCTCGAGGGTCGGGTCGTCCTGGAGCAGCCCGACCAGCACCTCGCGCAGCACGTCGACCTGGCGCGACGGCCCGTGGCACGCGTGCACCTGGAGGCTACGGTCGGCCGGGTCGTGGCTGCCGGCCGGCTCGCTCGTCGATCGTCGGCGCGTGGTTGTCCCGGAGGTCGTGCTGGAGCAGCGCGAGAAGCGACCCTGGCTCACCGCCGGTCGGCGGCACTGCATCTCCGGACGGGAATCCCGCTCCGTCGAGGGACCGGCGCAGCTCGCGGGCGTCGCGGCCGAGCGAGGCCAACAGAGGGTGGCCGACGAGCCGGGCGGACTCGTCCTCGTCGCGGGCCACCACGCCGCCGAGATCCGCGAGGGCGTCCCACAGCGCGGGCGAGGCCTGGGGGAGGTACAGGTGGACGTCGCGGTGCTCCCCCAGCGCCCCGAGCAGCGCCACCTCCGTCGCGGGCAGCCGGGTGTGGCCGAACAGCGACAGCCGAGGAGGCAGGTCGAGGTCGGCGCCGCCGGCGCGCAAGGCCGACACCGTGGTCGCGTGGCGCACGTCGGGAGCCGGAGCGTCGACACGCCCCAGCAGGCGGCGCCAGAGCTCGGGCTGCCAGGCCAGGTCGGCGTCGACGGCCCGGCCGGCGCCGTCGGTGTCGCGGCCCTCGCGCCAGTCGGTGACGAGCGAGGGCCGCTGGGCGGCGTACGACGCGAACAGCGACGCGAGCCGGATCGCCACGCTGTAGCGGCGGTTGCGGCGCAGCTCGGCGTCCTCACCCGTACGTCCGTGGCCGAGGTGGGCGGCCAACGTCGCGCACCACGGCTCACCCAGGCTGGCGTCGATGGTCGCCAACAGCGGCCAGACCAGACGATCGGGCTCCCACGGGTCCTCGGCGTCGCGGCCCAGGAGCAGCGAGACCACCGAGCGCGGCTGCAGGAACCGCACGCCCGCGCAGACGCCGTCGCCGCCTGACCCCACGCCGAGTCGGTGGGACAGCCGCTGCGTCAGCCAGCGCTCGACACCCTTGGCCGGCACGACCACGACCTCTTGCGCCAGCGGGTCGTCGAGCGGGCGCGCCAGAAGGTCACCCAGCGCCTCCGCCAGCAGGTCGGTGCGCGGGGCCCGGTGCAGGTGGAGCGCCACGACGCGACCCTATGCGGCCGACGCTGGCCGACCGGTCGTCGATGCATAGGCGAGGCTCCGCATCAGTCGGACGACCGGTGCCGGTGCCGCGGACCGGGTGCGGCTAGAAGACCCTGCGGCGGGTACCGCCGATCGGGACCAGGTTGAGCACGAGGCCGACGACCAGCAGGACGAGCCCGATGATCGTGAGGATCGAGATGCTGGCGACGAGCCCGATGATGAGCAGGATCAGTCCGAGGACGATCATGGGGCGCTCCCTCCACGCCGGCGCCACGGTGGCGCAGGACAGAGCCAGAGTGTGGCGATGCCGGGCGCTCGCGCCTACACCCCTCTGGGTGGAGTAGTGGAGGGTTGGGGCCTAGTGT
Source organism: uncultured Actinomycetota bacterium (assembly GCA_963728555.1). Lineage (GTDB taxonomy): Bacteria > Actinomycetota > Actinomycetes > Propionibacteriales > Nocardioidaceae > Nocardioides. The sequence goes on along the minus strand of CAVSKP010000004.1, from coordinate 25,282 downwards.
GGGCCAGTGCCCATCCGCGTCGCCCTCGTCAACGACTACGAGGTAGTGGTGCACGGGATCGCCTCGATGCTCCGCTCGCACACCCACCGGATCGAGGTCGTCGAGCTGAACGCCTCGTGCAACGTCGGCGAGCGGGTCGACATCGCACTCTTCGACACCTTCACCCAGAGCCGCGACGACGGCACCGGGGTCGTGAAGCTGCTGGAGAACCCGTACGTCGACAAGGTCGTCGTCTACACGTGGACCACCGACCGCGCGCTGCGCGAGTCCGCGCTGAGGCTCGGGATCGCCGGATACCTCTCCAAGCGGCTCAGCGCCAGCGACCTCGTCAACGCCCTCGAAAAGGTCAGCAAGGGCGAGATCGTGGTCAGCGACGAGCCCGCCCGGCTGCCGCTCATCGGCGGCGACTGGCCCGGCCGCGAGGAGGGCCTCACCGCCCGCGAGTCCGAGGTGCTCTGCCTGATCACCCAGGGCCTCACCAACGCGCAGATCGTCGAGCGGACCGCGCTGTCGATCAACTCGATCAAGTCCTACATCCGGTCCTGCTACCGCAAGATCAACGTCGACAGCCGCTCGCGCGCCGTGCTGTGGGGCGTCGACCACGGCATGCAGTTCGACCGGGTCCGGGTGTCAGAGCCGGACATCCCCGGCGCCAAGTAACCCGGCGCCGAGTAACCCCGGCCGGTCAGCCGTCGGTGTCGGAGATGTCGGCCTGCTCGGCACGCACGCCGGCCACCACCTGCTCGTGCTCCTGGCGACGTACGGCGGCCAGGCCGACGAGCAGGTATCCGACGAACCCGATCGCCAACGCCACCGGCACCCCCAGGTTGGCGTAGGCCCAGTCGCCGTCGCGGCCGCCCAGGCCCAGCGGCTCGAGCAGGAAGCCCAGCCAGCTCAGGCCCTTGCCCGCGCCGGTGGTGTCGATGACGAGTCCCCAGCCGACGACGGTGGCAGCGACCAGCAGGAGGACGGACTCCCAGCGCACGGCGCCGTACCCCCCGTCTCGGTCTTCATGAAGAGGGCGCGCTCGTCGTAGGGGTAGCGCCGCATGAAGAGGTCGCACAGGAAGATGCCGCACCAGGCGGACATGGGCACGCCGCCGATGATCAGGAACGCGATGAACACCGACAAGAAGTCGTCGGCGATCCAGACGATGTAGATGGTGCCGAGGATCATCAGCACGCCGTCGAGGCCGGCCGCCGACCAGCGAGGTATGCGCAGCCCGAGGGCCAGCAGGGTCAGGCCGGAGGAGTAGATGTCGAGGATCGCGCCGGAGACCAGGCCGCCGACGGCGACCAGCGCGAACGGCACCAGGAACCAGGTCGGCAGCAGGGTGGTCAGCGCGCCGATCGGGTCGGCGCCGATCGCGGCGGACAGGTCGGCGTTGTCGGCGCAGAGCAGGACGCCGTACGCCACCAGGATCACCACCGGCAGCGAGCCGCCGAATGTCGGCCAGAACACCACGCCGGTGCGTGCGGGAGGTGCGCGGGAGGTAGCGCGAGTAGTCCGCTGCGGAGTTCACCCAGCCGATCCCGAACCCGGTCAGCACCAGCACCGTCGCACCGATCACCGCGGTGGTCGGTCCGTCCGGCAGCGCCCGCGCGGCATCGAGGTTGATCTCGTCCCACGTCAGGGCGACATAGACACCGGTGACCACGATCATGGCGATCGTCAGCCACTTCTGGATCTTCATGATCGCGTCGAAGCCGAGCACGCCGGCGGCGACGATCACGCCGGCCACCACCACGAACGCGAGGACCTTGGTCGAGTCTCCCGACGACCAGCCGAGCCGGTCGAAGACCGTCGCGGTCGCGAGCGTGGCGAGCGAGACGAGGACCGTCTCCCAGCCGACGAGCAGGCAGTACGACACCAGGCCCGGCAGCCCGTTGCCGAACCGCCCGAACGCCGCCCGGCTGAGCACCAGGGTCGGCGCCGAGCCGCGCTTGCCCGCGATCGAGACGAGCCCGACCAGAAGGAAGCTCACGACGGTGCCGACGACGGTCGCGACCAGCGCCTGCGTCAGCCCGATGCCGAAGCCGAGCACGAACGCGCCGTACGACACCGCGAGCACCGAGATGTTGGAGGCGGTCCACGGCCAGAAGAGCCCGGCCGAGCTGCCCTTGCGCTCGCTCTCGTCGATGACGTTGATGCCGTTGGTCTCGATGGCGCCGGTACGACGCTGGGCTGGCCGGCGGTTGTCGGTGTCGGTGCTCATGTCCTCAACCCTTCTTCGACGAGCCGGACCACCAGCGGTCCAAGCCTCGCGGCGCTGCGCTCGGCGATCGCGACCACCTCACTCGGGTCGATCCCCGCATCGGTTCCCTCGATGGCGGTCACGGTCGACAAGCCGACCAGTTGCACACCCCACTCTCGCGCCGCGATCGCCTCGTACACCGTCGACATGCCGACCAGGTCCGCCCCGATCCGTCGCAGCCAGCCCGCCTCGGCCCACGTCTCATAGTGGGGTCCGCCCAGCAGGGCGTACACCTTCTCCCCCAGGCCCGGCTCCAGCTCGCGGGCGATGGCACGTAGCCGAGCCGACCAGGCGTCGGTGAGATCGACGAAGCGCGGCCCTTCCAGCGGGCTTCCCAGGGCGAGGTTCAGGTGGTCCCTGATCAGCACGACGTCGCCCAGCGCCACGTCGTCGCGCAGGCTGCCGTTGGCGTTGGTGAGGACCGCGACGCGTACGCCGGCCGCGGCCGCCGTCCTGATCGGGTGCGCGACCGCAGCAGGTCCGTGGCCCTCGTAGAGGTGGGTCCGTCCGAGGAAGAGGAGCACCCGGTGGCCGTTCCTCACGACCGAACGGACCTCACCGCGGTGTCCCTCCGCGACCGGCGCGCGGAACCCCGGCAGCTCGGTCATCGGGAACGCCGCCGCCGGCTCTCCGAACGCCTCGGCCGCCGGCCCCCAGCCCGACCCGAGCACGACCAGCGCGTCGTGGCGGTCGGCCCCGGTCAGCTCGGCGAGGCGTACGGCGGCGGCGTGCGCTTCGTCGTACCCCTGCGGATCCGCCACCTGCTCACCTTGGCACTCTTGGCCCGTGAGTGATCCGCTGCCCTGCTCGTTCTGCCCGCCGCTGAGCCCGCGCAGGTCGTGCGCTTCGCCGACGACCTGGTGCTCTATGTCGAGGACGCGAGGCACCAGGGAGCCCTCAAGCACTCCGGGGTCATCGTCCCCGTCCGCCACGCCGAGACCGTCTTCGACCTCACGGAGGACGAGGTCACCGCGACGTTCCGGATGGTGGCCCGGGTCAAGGAGTGGCTGGACGCCGAGCACTCACCAGACGGCTACAACCTCGGCTGGAACTGCCGGCGCCATCGCCGGCCAGGAGGTCTTCCACGCCCACCTCCACGTGATCCCGCGGTTCCGCCAGGAGCCCCTCGCAGGTACGGGCATCCGCGCCCACCTCAAGGGTCCGGAGAACGCGTGGTGACCTTCGGTGGTCGAGGAAGGCGCGCTAGCGCCTGTCACGAACCCATCTGCCCTGGTGGTCGAGGAAGGCGCGCTAGCGCCCGTCACGAAACCATCCGCCCTGGTCGTTGAGGAAGGCGCGCTAGCGCCTGTCACGAACCCGCCACCAAACCCTCGACCAGCATCGGCCCTACCCTGAACCCGATGACCATCACGGCGATCCGCTGCCACCGTCTCACCGCCCCGCTCCACACGCCGTTCGTGACGGCGCTGCGGCGTACGACCGATCTCGAGACCACGGTCGTGGAGGTCGTCGACGACGAGGGCCGGAGCGGGTACGGCGAGGCGCCGCAGGTGTGGCGGGTCACCGGTGAGTCGCTGGCCGGCGCCGAGGCCTGCCTGTCGGGACCGCTCGCCGACGTCGTACGAGGGCGCTCGCTGGACGACCTGGAGGACCTGGCGGCCGAGCTGGCCGAGGCCGTGGTGGGCAACACCGGAGCCAAGGCGGCCATGGAGATCGCCCTGCACGACCTCGCCGCCCAGCGCGCCGGGCAGTCGCTGGTCGCGTTCCTCGGCGGTCCCGAGGGCGAGGTACGGGTGCCGACGGACGTGACGCTGTCGGCCGGCGAGACCGCCGAGCTGGCAGCGTCGGCGGCGAAGCGGATCGGGGAGGGCTTCACCGTCCTCAAGCTCAAGGTCGGCACCGACGCGGCGACCGACGTGGCGCGAGTACGGGCAGTCCGCGAGGCGGCGCCGGAGGCCAGCATCCGCCTGGACGCCAACCAGGGCTGGACGCCCGACGAGGCGATCACCGTGATCCGGGCCATGGAGGACGCCGGGCTCGGGATCGAGTTCGTCGAGCAGCCGGTCCACCGTGACGACCTGCGGGGCCTGGCGCTCGTGACCGCGTGAGGTCGAGACGCCGGTGATGGCCGACGAGGCGGTGTTCGGGCTGACCCAGCTGCGCGCCGTCATCGAGCATCAAGCCGCCGACCTGGTGAACGTCAAGCTCACCAAGTGCGGTGGCCTGTCCGCCGGGCGCAGCCTGCTCCGGCTGGCCGGGGAGGCTGGTCTGGGCACCATCGTCGGCTCGATGATGGAGGGACCGATCGGCGTCGGCGCGGCCGCGGCACTGGTCGCGGCGATGGGCACCAGCCACGTCAGCGACCTCGACGCCGCCTGGTGGCTGGCCGAGTCGCCGGTGATCGGAGGGGCGACGTACGACGCCGGCGTGATCGTGCTGCCCGGCTCGCCGGGCCTGGGGATCGGAGGGCTGGCATGACCGAGGTGATGCGCGTCGGCGTGCCCGTCGCGACGATGTGGCAGTCCCCGGAGTCGCCCCGCGACCTCGACGCCGCCGCCGTCGCCGACGCCCCGGACATGGACGCCTGGCTGGCCGGCCTCACCGCCGAGGACCGCCTCGGCCTGCACGGCCGCACCCTGACCCAGCTCCTCGAGGGCGAGCCGGTCATCGTCGAGGAGCGCTTCAACGGCTGGGCCCACGTGGTCGCCCCCTGGCAGCCCGTGGTCGGCGCGAACGGCTACCTCGGCTGGGTCCGCGACGCCCACCTCCGCGCCCCGACCGCCACCGACCCCGACCACCCCGCCGACCACGTGCCCGCCGACCGGATCGCCGTGGCGGCGTACGCCGAACGCTTCACCGGCCTGACCTACCTCTGGGGCGGCACCAGCCCCGCCGGCTTCGACTGCTCGGGGCTGGTGCACTACAGCTACCGCCAGGCCGGGTACGTCGTCCCCCGCGACTCCCCCGACCAGGCCCGCGCCGTCACCTCCGTCCCCCTCGGCGAGGAGGAGCCCGGCGACCTCTACTTCTTCGCCCGCGAAGACGGCCGCATCTACCACGTCGGCTTCGTCCGGGCCCGCGGCCGCATGCTCCACGCTCCCGAGCGGGACGGTACGGGCCAGATCCTCGAGGAGGACCTCACGCCCGAGCGCCGCGCCCACCTGGCCGCCGCGGGGCGGTTCGACATCTGACCGAGTCGGTCAATTAGGCTCCCCTCTGTCGTCAACCGGTCGTTTGGAGCGTCCTCTTTCGGGCCTCTGAGGGCGGGCGTAGCGTCGGGTTTGCGGGTCCGGGAAGTGGCTGATCCGAAGTGTCGATGAGCGGGTGGAAGTCGACCGCGCTGGATGTGAGTGTCGCCCCGCAGTGCCCTCCCGGACTCGCACCTGTCTGCTCGAGGACCGGTGGCGTCGGCGACCAGCTGCGGTAGATGGCATCAGAGATCCTGCGTTTGAGGCATCTGATGGCTTCGAGCGGCTTCTTGCCTTCGGCGCGTTTGCGGCGGTAGTAGGCCCGTCCGTCGGTGTCGAGGCGGAGTGGGTGACGGCGGCGATGTGGATCATGTGGTTCATCCGACGGTTCCCGGCCCGTGAGAGTCGGTGCCGGTTCTGCTCGCCGGAGGAAGCGTCCAGAGGTGCGGTGCCGGTCCAGGACGCGAACCGGTTGCGGTCGGCGAGCCGTGCGATGTCACCGACATCGGCCAGGATCCGGCGGCCACCACGGCCCGACTCCGTGCAGGTCCATCAACGTTGAGCCGCGGCTAGGACCATCGCCTTGAGCTTCTGCGGTGTCTTCTTCATCTTGGTGTCGACCGCGATCAGCTCGGCGAGTTCCTCGGCCGCGATCCGGCGGCGGTCTTCCCAGCGATATCTCGTGCCGGACGCCGGCGAGCAGCGCCTTGCCTGCCGGTGGTGATGTCGCGTTTGCCTGTCCTGCAGGAGTTCAGCCAGCAGGCCTGGAGTTGTCGACGGTCTGGCACCCGGCGTCGGTCAGCGCTTCGCGGCGGTCGGTAAGGATCCGCAACGCCTCGAGCTCGCCGTCGACCTGCAACACCCGGAGGTCCTTAGTGCGGACCGCGACGATCGCGATCGAGTGCGCATCGCGCGCGTCGGTCTTGCGGTTGTGCCGGTGTCGAGGAGCCGGACCCGGCAGCGAGCTTGCCGGCACGTCAACGACGTGTTCGCCGGCCTCGAGGAGTCGTCGCGGCCAGCGGCGACCGGCGCCGTTGGCTCCTTCGACTGCCCAGACCCGGTCCGGCCAGGCCTTCGCGTAGCTCCGCATCGCCGTGTAGCCGGCCCGGTCGGTGGTGAACCGCCCCGACCCCAAAGAGTCGTTCATTCCCGTCAACGACCTCGATCGTCGCGGACAGCTTGTGGGGATCAACCCCGATGATCACCTGCTCCATCTACTGCTCCCGCCTGCGCTCGTGCCAATAGGACGGCGAGGTGGGCAGTGCTACTACGAGCAGGGCAGTCCCCTCTGGAGCCACGCCTCGTCAGCAGTGCCCGGCGGCATGCAGACCGAAAGTGAGCCACACCCGCACGCGGATGGGCAGCCCAATTGAGAGCCAAGCCGCCGAACACCTAGACCGAGTCTGGCCAGACGTCGATCCTGCGAGAAGTCTCGAGGAGCCCAGAAAGACGCGGTCGCCAAGGAAGCCATGTGACGGAGAACGCCGGCCGAGTCCGCACTCCAGTCCTGTCTACCTGCAGCACACCGTCGCCGGTCGGAGCCTGATGAACGCGATCATGCTTGCCGAGCTAGCAAACTGGCGGAGGAGGAACAATGCACTGGACACCCTGGTCGCGCATCGTGTTGCAGTGGTTCACCTCCTCCATGTACGTCCTGCCGTTCTCGTACCGGCACTCATCAGCCCCGCCACCGGCATCGTCATTGCAGCCAACAACCCCGAACCCGCCGGCGACGAGCAGCAGCCCCAGCGCTCCCAACGAGTCCAGGGACTTCCCGTGCGAGCGAATGGACACGAGAAATCACCTCCTTCGCACATCCGAGACCTGATCAAACTGAGATGTGCACCCGGCGAGATCACCCACCCCCAGGTCGGCGCCAAACATCGACAGTACGCCGTCGCGGCCCCGGTCTCATGCCAGCGGCCGCGCGCTGTGCAACCCGCGTCTTTGCGCCGCGAACGGGACAGGCTTCAGCAGGAATCGACTCTCGGACAACCGCATGCGCATCAGGGAATTGCCAGCGCTAGTCAGGCATCCGGGGCCTCTGTGGGCCGCGCAATGCCTCCTCCATCGAGGGGCTCAGCAAGGTCTTGAAGGGCGTCAATCAAACGTTTGGCCCAGGTGTCGATCGCTCGTTGGTAGGAGGCAAGTGCCTTGTCGTCGTTAGGAGTGGGTGCTCGGTCGCCTTGCGCCACGGGACCGTGTCGAATCCATTCGCGCAGATCCCAGACGGCGTTGTAGTAGTTCAGCTTGCATGACGTGAAATCCGCGGAGGGAGTGCGACACGTAGATCTGCTGCCTGAGAGGCCATAAGTCGACGGTGACATCGCTGGAGGCGATGGATGGCGACTTGTTCGACCTCTGTGGCGTGGCTGATGACCTCATGGCTTGCATCAACCGCGTGCCCGCGTCGCGGGCGGCTCAGGCGGAGGCCACGTTCGGTGCCGTTTGAATCGGCACCCACAGCGGCACTGAGGGATACGCACAGACCCGAGCAGTGCGACGCTCCTATGCTTCGTCAAGCAGCTGCGGCCCCGCTTTCGAGTAGGCGGTAGAGGTCGCGGGCGACGTAGCGAGCCAGGCAGCGTTTGATCTCGCGGCTGGTCTTTCCCTCAGCGGTGCGGCGGGCGATGTAGTCGCGGGTGGCTTGCTGGTACTGGATCCTGATCTGGACCACGGTGTGCAGCGCGGTGTTGAGGTTGCGGTCGCCGTAACGGTTGAGCCGATACCGGGTGGTGACCTGGCCGCTGTTGGCGGGGATGGGTGCGACGCCGGCGAGCATCGCGAACGCCGCCTCGGAGTGGATCGCGGCCGGGGTGGGACCAGGCGCACAACACCGTCGCCGCGACGATCGGTCCGACGCCGAACTCCTCGAGCAGGTCGGGGCGCCAGCTGCGGATGATGGCCAGGATCGCCTTCTGCAGCTCGCGTGCCTCCTTCAACATCGCGTGCGCGCGACGAGCCAAGGTGCGCAGCGCGACGACGGTGCTGGTCGTCTCGACGTCCCACGACGAATGAACCCGCAGCTTCGCGGCGGTGTTGAGCATCGCGGCGAGCTTCTGACCACGGAACCGGACGCGGATGGGTTCGGGTGCCGCGATCACCAGGCTGAAGACCTGCAGCTGGGCCTCGGTGGAGGCATTGATCGCGGAGCGGCGAGCAGCCAAGAGCACCGACAGGGCTTGGCGTTCGCCACCGCTGCGCGGAGTTCCCAACCGCGGTCGCGCCATCGCCTCACGCGCGGCTCGGATCGCATCGAGCGGATCGGACTTCGCGCCGTTGCGTCGCGCAGCCCGCTTCGGACGGTCCAACTCGATGACGATCTCCGACGATCTCCAGCAGGTGCCGGCTCAAGCCGGCGCCGTGGCCGCCGGTCCCTTCGATCGCCCAGGCCCGCAACATCGGCTAGTTGTTGGCGAACTCCACCAGCTCGGCATAGCCCTCGGCTGTCGCCTCGACGGTGATCTCGCCGAGGACACCACCGGTCGCGGTGTCGATCACCGCCGCGGAGTGGGTATGGACGTGGGTGTCGACGCCGATGACGACATCGACCACCTCACGCAGATCGGTCAGACTGTTCATGCGTTCTCTCCTTCGCCGGACGGGACGTGGTTCCGGTCCGGGACGGAGGCTCGGCAGGACTGTGATGAGACACACCCGGCGCCGCTAACGCCAGGTGGTCAAGCTCCTGATCAGGCCAGCTCCTCCAACCGGGCCGGGGCCGGCAACCACGAGCGGACATGTCGCACCAAGGCACAAAGCCAGTCATTCCGGGGGTCACACCCGCGGTCACCAACCCACAGCCCACCACCATCAGGCTGCGAAGGCGATCCTCACAGTCATTCCGCCGCGACGAGGCGACGTTCACCGCCAAGGTCGACGTGGTGGAGTGGCTCGGCAACGAGGCCTACGCCTACATCCCGCTCGAGGCCTCGCTCGAGGTGCCCGACCATTTCGCGCAGCTCGAGAAGGACCCCCACGGCGAGTCGCTGCGCACACAGTTGGTGATCTCGCCCGACGGCGCCGCCGGATCAGCGAGGGCGACGAGGCCACGATCTGGGTCGCCCCCGCAAGATCCATCCTTCGACCCCGCCACCTGCGAGAACCTCACGATGGACGCGTCCAACGCCGGCATCGTGCCCGGCGGCAACGTGATGGAGGAGGCGGAGGAGGTCGGCCGGGAGCAGGACGACGTACAGCCCGGCTCCGACCCCGCCACCAGAGCCGACACACGTCCGATTCCGCAGTCGGCACGGAACACGAGGCCCCCGGGAGCACCCGCTCCCTGGGCCTCGCCGCGTCGCGCAGCACGGGCTGGACCACAGGCCGGATCCTTTACTCTCGCGTTGCCCCGGTCCACACTGAGAGACGCGATCGCGTCGAGCAGAGGAGGCAGCGATGACCGAGATCCCCGCCGCGCCGGAGGTCCGCGAAGACCTGTGCGAGGGCCTGCCTGGACCCGCCGACCCGTTGCCCGACGACGAGCCAGACGAGCCCACCAGCTACGACTACGACGAGGAGGTGGAGGTCGATGGTTGAGGAAGCCCGGCTGCTGGGTGGCGCCAAGATCGACTGGAACGACCCGCCGGCGTCCAACGCCCGGGTCCAGTGGTCCAGGAAGGACGAGAAGGGGCGCGCCGTCACGGGCTCCCTCCGCGTGATCTGCCACCTCAACCGGCTGAACAACCTGGCGGTGGAGAGGTTCAGCGAGGGCGTGAGCGTCATCCAGCCGCCGTTCAACACGACGGTGGACGCCTCGGCCGGCACCCACGACTTCGACGCCTGCATGGACATCCACATCCCGGGCGTGGACTGGTGGGCGCAGCAGCGGTTCTTCCGGGCCAACGGGCTGGGCTGCTGGTACCGCCACCCTCCGGCGTTTTCCAACCACATCCACGGGTTCGCGCTCCCTCCACGCGAGGGCACGGTGCTCTCCGACGACTTCGCAGTGATAGGCCGCACCGTCGGCTTCCTCGTCGACGGCGGCGTATCGTCCGAGGGCCATGTGGTGGCCTCCTCCCAGCTCACGGACTACTACAACCACGCGTTCGGGCTGAAGGACCAGCACACCATCAACAGCGACCACTCGTGGTTCCCGGCCGACATCGAGGCGACGATCTTCGACCTCGACCGCTACATCGCCCGACGGGCCGGCTGACTCGCCGACTCAGTAGGTGCCGAGGAACCTCGTGCGCGTGCCCGGCGGGGGCTGGCGCTGCACGGTCACCGACCCATGAGCGCCATGCCGCGGACGGGTTCGGTGCCGCTGGCGTAGACCGCGTCCTCGAGCCGCACCGCGCTCCGCGAGGGGTTCGAGTGGGATGCCGGATAGGCGGATCCCGCAATACGCGTGGGGGGACCACAAGATTGACCGCTGGGTGATCCTGGCAGACGGACATAGGGCTCCTCCGGCGGGCCTTCTCAGAAGCTACGAGCCAGCGGTGAGAGGTGCCATAGCCCGTCGGGGTCAGCAGGTGGCTTTGCCTCACGCAACATCACGCCGGTCGACGAAGCGGCACACTCGGCGGGAGCGGCCTGGGAGAACGCGGTAGAGGGCCACCTATCCGCCTGGAGCAAATCGCAAGCCGCTCGAATCCGCGCCGATCGGCACCGCCGAGCATGCGTCCTTTCGCCGCGTTCAGGCGCCTCGTTTCCAGGAGACTTGGCCGCCGAGGCTGGGGTCTCGCTCAGCGAGTCCGTCGGTAGGCGAGATAGAGCACGCCTGACTTGAAGGTGACCTGGTCGTCGAGCTCGAGCGCCAATCGGTCTGTCACGGGAGGGAAGAATCGAGTTCCAGCGCCCACGATCACGGGATTGACGAACAGCCTGTACTCGTCGATCAGGTCGTGATGTGCCAGCTCCGCGGCGAGGTTGGCTCCCCCGACAGAGATCGTCTGGGCATCATCGGCCGCGCGCAGATCGGCGAGCTCATCGGCCACCGGCCGGGTCGCCAAAGTGGCGTTCCCCTGCACCTCGGTCAGCGTGCGAGAGAAGACGAGCTTCGGGATGGAGGTCCAGATCTCGGCAAAGGCGGTGCTCAACGGACCGGAGCGCATGCTCTGGTCCAGCTCCCACGGCAGCATGGTCTCGTAGAGCCGTCGTCCCGTGAGGTGCAGGTCCAAGTCCTGCGATTGCGAGTTGTGGAACGCCATGATCTCGTCGTCGGGGGTGACGAAGTCGATCGTCCCGTCTGCGGCTTGCATGAAGCCGTCGAGCGACACTCCCATGGAGTAGATGACTGTCACTTCTCGGCCGCCTTCCGGGAGGTTTCTTCGAGTGCACTCAAGGCCGCGCGCAGCCCGCTCACCATGTATCGACGGTGCTCGTCGCGGTCGCGTCGGCTCGGGTAGGTGATGAGGATCGTGACCTCTGTTCCTTGCTCGTGGTCGACGAAGGCGACCGAGGTGGTGGCCACGACGTTGGGTCGCTCGTCCCACGTCTCGGTGTAACAAATGAGCTCGTCCGGTTCGACAGCGAGGTACTCGCCGCTGAACCTCGAGGCAGCCCCGTCGTTGCCGATCGACTGGAATGCCCAGCGACCGCCCGGACGCAGGTCAATCTCGGCCGTGACCAGGGTCCCGGAGTCGCCGGCCCACCACTGTTGGACCAGCTCTGGCGTAGTCCAGGCCCGGAACACCAGCGTCCTGGGAGCGTCGAAGCGTCGCACGATCTGTATCTCACGCTCCGACGGGAAGGTGATGTGCTCCCGATCTTCAGGCACCATCGCCGTCTCCTCCACGCTGAGCGTCGGTCAGCACGGCCTGCAGTCGGTCCAGGCGTTTGCTCCACAGGAGTTCAATGCCGCCCAACCAGTCGCGTATCGGTGTGAGCGCGGATGCGTCGAGCCGGTAGTAGCGCTCACGGCCAGAGGTGCGCACCGTCACCGCGCCGACGTCACGGAGAACCCGGAGGTGCTTGGAGACGGCAGGCTGGGCCAGCCCCATCTCGTCGACGAGGTCGCCTACTGGACGCTCCCGATCCGTCACCAGCGCCAGGATCTGTCGCCGTCGCGGCTCTGCGAGTGCGTTGAACACGTCCGTGTTCGTTGCCGCCCGTGCCATGAGCAGAACATATGCCTATACATGCATATGAAGCAACCGAGAACCGACCGTGAAGAAGCATCCGGAGCAGCACCGAGCTGGCATTCAGGTGAGGCAGCCGCAAGCGCCGGCTGCTGACAGCGGCAGGCCCACCGAGCCGCACCGGAAGCGACGCCTCATCGGCGGCGAGCTCGACGACGTCTCCGTCGGCGGGACCGGGCCGAGACATCGCCGAGGGACCCGCAGAGCCCGGTCGCGCCCCTCGGTGGTGCGCCTTGCTTGGTTGCAACTCTGCTGTCGTCAAGACCCGTGGCCCGCGCTACCGGGTGGGGGCGGGCGCGCTTACCAGCGCAGGACACGCAGCGCCCTCAAGGTGTTCCACCGGCCTGGCGTGCCGTCGGGTTCCTCGAACCGGAAGTGGACCGCGCCGGCGTGGGTGTTCTCGAGCAGCCAATGCCCCTCGGGTCGGCGCTTGGCGCGGACATGTTCGATCGCTTCGGCCAGTCGCGGATCCGGCAGTGCCACCACGCAGGGCGAAGTACTCCGTGGCCTTGAGCAGGTCGTATTGCCAGCGTGGGGGTAGGAGAACAACGCCCACTCAGGGTTGACCTCCTCGCCCGTGCGTAGCGACCGGAAGAGGTTGCGCTGGAGCAGGAGCCCCTCGCTGTTCCCACGAGCCCGGCGGAGGTCCTCAGATCCGCCGGTATGGCGCTCCCACCTCAGCAGGGGTTCGATCACGTCGAGGGTGCTTGCGAACGATGACGGCGCCGGCCGCGTCTCGGCCCAGCAGTTCCAGCCTCCATCCGGCATCTGGTCGGCCAGAAGCCGCTGCACCACCGGGTCACGTCGACGCCCAGGTAGGTCCCACCAGATCGTGCCGGCGTTGATGCAGCAGTCCTCCTCGCCGCCGAAGAACGGCAGACCGTCGCACTCCCAGCGGCAGTTGCGCGCCACCAGGTGGCGCGGGCTCCCGCATCACCGGACTGTCCGGGGGTGTGCCCAGGTGGCACAGGTCGAGCAGGACCGGGTACGTCGCGGTCCACGGCTCGTCGAGCTCGGCACCCGATCCGTCGGTCGGCGCCTCGCCCGGCTCCGCGGCGGGCGACGGCCAGGCCGGCGGTGGCTCACCGGGAGGCGAAGTAGCCTCGTGCAGTGTCCGCTGCGAACGCGGCGGTACTCCGGAAAGCAGGCTCCGTTCGCCCACATCCCATCTGGAGCCCGCAGCGCCAGCAGCCGAGCACCCCAGCCCTCGTGCTCCACCCGGGCTCGCTCGGTCGCCACCACAGTCTCCTCGGCGTCGAGCAGATCTCGCAGAACCTGCCAGCGGATCGCCCGTATCGCCCAGGAGCAGCCACTGCACAACCGGATCGTCCACGGTCATGGGCGACGTTCGTGGCTGGAAAGCGCCCTGATCCTCCGTCGGCTCCATCCCTGAACCGTAATCGGAAGAAGCGCACGCATCTGCCGCGGCGCTCCGGGCGGTCGCCATTGTGCGCTGATCCGCCGCGATTGCGCCCATCGGCCGTCGCTGTCAGCCGTGGTCGGGCCGCAGGGCGAGGAGCTCAGAGCAGCGTCACGAAGTTCCACATGCCCATCTCGGCGTGTGTCTTGCCGTTCTCACCGTTGGGCCAGAAGCACAGTTCGAGGTACTTCCCGGGCGGATAGGCGTAGCGCCAGACGACACTGCGTCCAGGGCTCACGAGGAACGTGCCGGGGTACTCCTCGATCACCCAGTTGTCGCCACCCTGCCCGTTGAACGCACCGGCGGACCTGTCGGCGGGTCGTGGATGCCTTGACGTTCGTCATGTCCATGAAGTGGGGTTCGTCGGTCCTGTTGGTCTGCCGCAGCCAGCCCTCGCTGGGCAAGGTGGTGGGCGTCGCGAACCGGTGCATCCCGTGCCGCATCACCATGTCGATCGAGCCGGTCGTCTGAGGGAGCGACCGGCGCTGCGGGGCGCCGGCGACCCGCAAGGAGACCCGACGCGGAGTGTCGAAGTCGAAGAGCCAGTAGGTGCCCGTTCCGAGTCGGGCGCCGAAGTGGGCAGGAGTCTCGCGAGTGGCCGGCATGCCACCGTAGAAGATGGCCTCGCGGTCGAGGCGGCGGATCGCGCTGAGCTCGTCGCTCTGCAGATCGGCACCGAACTCCTTGAACGTGTAGCCCTGGCGCAGTCGGACCAGCTGCACCGCTGCGTGTCCACGGGCGGGCGAGAAGTGGATGTTGAAGACGGTGTTGCCGGGTCGGAAGCCATTTCTGGACAGGGTTATCCGGTGTTTCCCGACCTGCACGTGAACCGAGAGCATGGGCAGGCGTTGTGTGGACTGCACCGCCGGGCTCCGCTCGGTGTCGACGGCGTGGGCGGCGCCGGGCAGAGCGGTCGCGGCCACCGCCAGGGCGAGCGTCAGGACGAGGCCTGCGGATCCGGGAGCTTTCCTGGGCTTCATGAGTGAGGTCCTTTCCGTGCTGGTGTGCTGTCCTTCCACCGTGCTCGACGCGACCAGGTACGCGCGTCAACCTTGGGTCGCGATCGGGTCGTCCTCGGGTCGCGAGTCGATGCAGACCCTTCTGACCTAGGGCCGCGGATGAGTAGCGTGAGGGAGATGACGGGCGCGCCCTTCGGCCGACTCGGATCGAGTCGGTTCTGGCTGCGGTCCTGTTGCTGCTGGCCCTGGCTGAGGCGTTCCTCTCCGACGAACAGCCCGCGCCCACGGCCATTCGGTTCCTCGCGGCGGTGGTTCCGCCCTTGGCGGTGGCCTGGTCGAGGGCGTGGCCCGAGCTCGCGGCCGGAGCGGTGATCGGTGTTGAGATCCTGAGCTCGGTTCAGTCATCAGAGGCCGGCACCCTGGGCGCGGGATTGGCGGGGCTGGCGATCGTCTTCGGTCTCGCGGCCTGGTCGCGCCATCCGTGGCCCTGGCTGCTGGCGCTGGTCGTCGCTGGCACGCTGCACGACCTGCGCATCACCCAGTTCGGCGCGTCGGACGTGGCCATCGACTGGGCCTTCATCGGCTTCACCGTCTGGATCGGCCGCACCGTGCATCGCCGTACGGTCCAAGCTGACGCACTTGGCACACAGCTCCAGCTCACCGAAGGCGCCCGGGAGACCCGGACCAAGGAGGCCGTCGCCCGCGAACGTGCCATCATCGCGCGGGAGCTCCATGACATCGTGGCGCACTCGGTGAGCCTGATGGTGGTGCAGGCAGGCACGGCTCGACCCATCGCCATCCGCGTCGACCGTGAACTGGCTGACGTGCTCGAGACGATCGAACACGCGGGACGCGAGGCACTCGCCGAGCTGCGGCGCCTGCTGGACGTCCTGCGCGCCGAGGACGAGCCTGACCTACAGCCGATACCCGACCTGAGCCAGCTGGATACCCTCGTTGCGGGCTTCCGGGGGGCCGGCGTCGATGTCCGGGCCCGGCTCGCGCTCCCGGGAAACGTTCCTCCGGGCGTGGCCCTATGCGCCTACCGCACGGTCCAAGAAGGCCTGACGAACGCGATGCGCTACGCGAACGGATCGCACGTCGAGGTCGACGTCTCCAGCGACCCAGAAGCTCTGCGAGTGCGCATCCACGATGACGGTGGAAACGCCACAGCCGAGCAGCTGGGTACGGGGACGGGACTGGTCGGCCTACGCGAGCGCGTCCTCCTGTGCGGCGGACGCTTCAGCGCCGGACCCGAGGGGACCGGGTACACCCTGGAGGTGACCCTGCCCATGTCGGATCGCGGTCTACCTGCCAAACCCACACCCACGGTGGCCGAGGAACAGTCAGTGATCCGCGTCCTACTGGTCGACGACCAGGAACTTGTCCGGGAGGGCTTCTCGCGGCTGCTCCGCGATGTCGCTGACATCGACGTCGTCGGCGAAGCCGCCGATGGCGCGACCGCCGTGACCCAAGCGCTGCAGACCAAGCCGGATGTCGCGCTGATGGACGTGCGAATGCCCGGGATGGACGGTGTCGAGGCCACCGCTCAGATCATCCGCGACACGCCATCGGTTCGCGTCCTCATGCTCACGACCTTCGACCTCGACGAAGCCGTCCACCGTGCCCTCGAGGCTGGAGCCAGCGGCTTCCTGCTCAAGGACACGCCCTACGACCAGCTGATCCACGCCATCCGGGTCGTGTCAAAGGGAGACTCGGTGCTCGCACCATCGGTCACCCGGCGACTGATCGAATCCTTCGCCCCGCCGCCGGTCCTCACCGAAACGGACGCCGCCCGACTGAGCCGGCTCACCGATCGCGAGCTCGCAGTCCTGCGCCTGATCGCACAAGGAATGTCGAACGCGGAAATCGGCGAGGCGCTGTTCCTCAGCGAGGCCACCGTTAAGACCCACGTGGGCCGCCTGCTTCGAAAGCTCGGCTGCCGCGACCGTGTCCAGGCCGTTGTCTTCGCCTTCCGCACCGGCTTCATCCCCCGCGCGTGAACCGCCCTTTCGGCCCGGGCGTTGCGGACTTGCGTGGCGGAAGGCCCGGCGTCGCGCTGTCCAGCGACGCCCTCGACGAGCGCTTGGATGAATCAATCACGTAGCGCACGCCCTTGAGCGGAAGCATCGTGAGCACGGCGCGTCTATCCGCCGGTGTTCCCAACGGCACCCACTGCGACTAGCGTGACCTTCCGCATTCGCAGCCGGGAGCGTACGGTCGAGAGGCCTCCCGGTCCGTGTGACCCTCGTCGAAGACCAGGCTCTTGATGGCTCGGAGGAGACGCCTTCTCGGGTGTTCTCCATCGCCTGCCATCCACAGAGAGAGCACACCATGGCCAAGTACATGATCAAGGCTTCCTACTCGCCCGAAGGAATCAAAGGCGTCATGGCGAAGGGCGGCTCCGCTCGCGCCGAAGCCATCAAGAAGTTGGCCTCGGGAGTTGCCGGCCGGGGTGGAATGCGTCTACTTCTCGTTCGGTTTCGATGACCTCGTTGCCATCGTCGATGCCCCGAGCCATGAGGCCATGGCAGCCATCGCCGGCACGGTCGGTCAGACCGGTGCGCTCAGCAACTACGAGACGGTCGCGCTGTTCACCCCGGCGCAACTCGACGAGGCATCGAAGATGACGGTCGACTACACGCCGCCAGGAGGCTAAGTTCCCGGGCGACATGCAGTTCGCGACGCTGCGCCAAGCCGGTATCGCGGTCGGGACAACCTCAGGCGGCACAGGTGGCAGATCCCGAACTGGGCTCGAGAGCCGTTGGCCTTGCGAGGAACGTCCTCTAGGCGGTGGGCGCGACGGTGGGGCACACGCACTGGCATGCCGCGTCCGCGCTTCCCGAAGATGCATCACTTCCCCGCTTGTCAGCGCGCCTCTGGCGCGGATGCGGGATCGCTCACGCGCCGCCCTGCCAGTCCGAGTGGCCTCGCGCACTCCTCAACGAGTCGAGTCGCGGTCCAATCTTCGCCCCCGAGGCCTTCGTAGTTGTTGATGCCGACCCACACTGCAAACGACCGCGGCCCCAAAGCTTGCGCCCGGGCGTCCATCTCGGCGAACAGCCCAGGGGTGTCCGGGGTGTGCTCGTCCTCAGGGACGTCCACGTGGAGTTGTGGTGAACCCTGAGCAACCGCTCCAGTTCGTCGATGGACCGGCGCGATCCTCCACCCGCAGCTCGACTTCGATGTCGTCACCCCCGTCGAACCCTGCCTTGTCCCTCACTACGAGAAGCGCCGCGGACTGCCGACCCCGCGCGTCGCCTCCGGCTGCGTCACCGGCGCGTAGCGCCGCCAGCAACCGTTCCGCAAGGGGTGCGGCGGTGTCGCTTGCCACGAACGCGGACTTCATTGCCACGACGACCTCTTCGCCCGTGAGGATGTTTCCCTGGATCGCGTACCCATCGCCGGTCACCCCGCCGGCCACTCCGAGGCACGCCGCCCCGGTGTGGCTGGCGGCCGGCCCTTCGACGTCGACGATGCCCACCTGCCGCTGCTCTCGCAGGCCGTCCTCATCCAGCAGCAGTCGAAGTGCTACAGCGGCGGTCGCACCCTCGCCCATGTGCGCCAAGGCCGCACCCTTGTAGGCGATGTTGGCCCGCGATTGGGTGGCTACCGCCCCCACGCCAGCTGCGGCGGCGGGGACCACGGACCCTACAGCGAGGAACTTCGAGGCGACGGCGACGCCCCACGACTCACCGTCATCGGCGCGGGCCACGATCGAGAACGTCACGACCGGCCCCTATTGCCGAACGGTTCGTGCGGCCGGCGCTGGAGAAGCAGGAGCAGGATCCGTCTCCCCGGCGCGGCTTCCCGGAGCAGTCGCCCACGCCGTTCGCCGCGAGAAATGCGCTAAGCCCGCCGCCGTTGTAGGCGCGAATCACCGCGCCCTCACCGTTCGAGCTCGATCGCGTCATTCCGGCTCCCCTCTGTTGTCAACGGGCGGTCTTGAGGGGTCTGTCGGTTGGGTCTTTCGGGTTCCTGGTGTGCCGCGTAGCGTCGTGGGTGCGGGTCCGGGAAGTGGCTGATCCGAAGTGTCGATGAGCGGGTGAGAGTCGGCCGCGCTGGATATGAGTGACGCCCCGCAGTGCCCTCCCGGATCCGCACCTTCGGGTTCGGCGGCCGCGATGGCGGCGCGTCGGGCGTCGGCGAGGAGCTGTCGGTAGACGGCGTCGGAGATCCGTCGCTTCAGACAGCGCATGGCCTCCGGCCGGGTCTTGCCCTGGGCGAGCTTGCGTCGGTAGTAGCCCCGGAACGGGGTGTCCAGGCGGGCCTGGCAGGCCGCGGCGATGTGCAGCACGTGGTTCATCTTCCGGTTCCCGGCCCGGGACAGCCGGTGTCGGATCTGCTCACCGGAGGACGCATCCAGGGGTGCGGTGCCGGTCCAGGAGGCGAACCGGTTCCGGTCGGCGAACCGGGCCACGTCACCGACGTCGGCCAGGATCCGGGCCGCCACCACCGGTCCCACGCCGGTCAGCTCCATCAGCGTCGACCCCCGCGCCTGCACCATCGCCTTCAGCTCGCCGGTCAGGTTCTTCATCTTCTTCTCCACCGCCACCAGCTCGGTCAGCTGTTCGGCGGCGAGCCGGCGGCGGGTCTTCCCGGCCAGGTCCCGCGGCCGCACACCGGCGAGAATCGCCTTGGCCTGCAGGGCGGTCATGTCCTTCTTCGCCTTGCCCGGGGTGAGCTCGGACAGCAGCCGGTGCAGCCGGTTGACGGTCTGCACCCGGGTCCGGGTCAGCTCGTCGCGGCGGTCGACCAGCATCCGCAGCGCCTCGAGCTCGTCGTCGTAGGCCAGCACCCGCAGCCCGCTGGTGCGCACCGCGACCACCGCGACCGCGTGGGCGTCATGGGCGTCGGTCTTGCGGTTGTGACCGGTGTCGAACAACCGAGCCCGGGCGGACAGCTTCGCCGGCACATCCACCACGTGCTCGCCGTCGGCCAGCAGTCGTTGCGCCAAGCGGCCGTCCGGCGCCGTTGCTGCCCTCGACCGCCCACACCCGCTCCGGCCAGCCCGACACCGTCTTCCGCATCGCCGCATAGCCGGCCTTGTCGGTGCCGAACCGCCCCTTCGCCAGCACCGTCTCCTGATCGTCGACGACCTCGATCGTCGCCGACAGCTTGTGGGGATCGACCCCGATGAACACCTTCGCCATGCCCAGCCCGCCTTCGCTCGCACCGACTGAGGATCGCGAGGCGGGCATTGCTACTACGAGCAGGGCAGTCCCCTCTGGAGCCACGCCTCGCCACGGCGAACGGCGGCACGCAAACCGAAGGAGAGCCACACCAAGAGATCACGATGGGCAGCCGCAAAGAGAGCATCCCGCCGAACGCCTAGACCGAGTCTGGCCAGACACCGGCCCTACCGGAATCCTCTAGTAGCCGCGACAGCGGGCGGGTCGTTCCGATCTTGCAGCTCGTGCAATGGTTCACCTGTACGCGACCCCTTCTCGTTCGGCTGGTTGCACTAAGACTCAGAGTTAGGCGACGTCATGGGCAACGAATACCTGCTGGGACCGGCCAGTGAACTGCCCTCGGGCAAGGT
Organism: uncultured Actinomycetota bacterium; assembly: GCA_963728555.1. GTDB lineage: Bacteria > Actinomycetota > Actinomycetes > Propionibacteriales > Nocardioidaceae > Nocardioides. The sequence goes on along the minus strand of CAVSKP010000004.1, from coordinate 4,879 downwards.
GGTGGGCACTGGGCGGTATGCCGCAGGCAACAGCGACGGTCACTACTTCGCTGTCAGCCGCAGGTGTCGGCACCCCCGCGCCGACCTGGCGAACGGCAGCATCGATGCGGAGGGCTGTCTGGTCTGTCCGTGGCACCAGTCCAAGTACGACGTCCACACGGGTCGAATGGTCCGAGGTCCGCAGGGCATGTTCGCCAGGGTGCCGGGGCTTGGTGCTGCATTCAAAGCGCTCACCAAGGTCTTGCCGCTCGGTCGAGGCGAGGTGACCCAACGCGCTGGCGATCTCTACGTCCGCTGACCGTCGGCGGCCTCCGCCGTGACTGCGCGAGGTGGATGCCACTATCTGTCGTCGAGGAGCCTCGCCATTTCGCGAGGATATCCGCGCAGCCGCGTGGGGGACCTCGGGTGCACTGTGAACGCCCGATCCAAGGGCGATCCCGGATGCGTCACACCGCCATGGACACGACCGCTCGGGCGAGCCAGCAGCGCCGACGACATACCGACGCGGACGCACCGACGGTGCGGCCGACGACCATCGGCCTAGACGGATCGGCAAATCCGCCGCGTGGCTTGACAGTGTGCGCGCGGACCCCGGCGCCTGCCCCTCGCTTGGCGCGATAGATCCCCTTCGGGACTCCCTTAGCCCTCGGTGCCATTAGTGGCCACACGGTTGAGGGCCGGGCTGCCGTACACCTCGATCTCGGTCAGGTCGGTGAAGGAGCAGCCCGAGAACGCACCGTCCGGACAGTTGGTGGCGAAGTCCGGGGTCTGGTTGCCGAGGATGGTGAACCGGACGAACTTCACCCCGGCCGTGCCGCCCGTGGGCGTGACCGGGTTGAGCTCGCCGCGGTCGTCCAGGGTGAACGTCCCGCTGGCTGCCTCGGTCCAGGTCGTGCCGTTCGGGGACGTCTCGATCCTGAAGTCCCCCGTGGAGGCGCTGCCACCGTCGCCGCACGTCGCTGACGGGTCGACGGCGAACTGGGTCACGTCGATCGCCGCAGGCAGCTCGATCACCACGAACTTCGGGACGAACACGTTGGTCGGGTCTCCGTCGTCGTTGCCGGTGGTCGACCCCCATCCGGAGGCCTGGCTGGTGTCGATGGCCTGCGGCGGACCGCACACCGGGCTGAAGTCGGGGCCGTTGAAGTCCGCGATGGAGGCGCCCCCGCTGGCGGCCGCCCAGTCACGCCGCACCTCGAAGTTCTTCACGGCGCCGGCCTTGGTCACGGTCACCGAGCTTCGGGCCGGGTCGAAGCCGGCGCCCGAGACGGTCAGCTTGGGGTAGGTGCCCGACGCGGACCGGGCCGATCGAGTAGCGTGCCGTCGGCGTCGGTGGTCGTCGGACGGGTTCGCGGCGCCCGGCGCCGCCCTGGAAGGCCAGGGTGACCGTGACCCCGCCGACCGGCTCGCCGGTGTCCGGCGTCGGTGACGGTGCCGGTGATCGTCGCCCGTGTCGTGGTTGGCCGGCGGGGTGTGGAAGTCCGCGCCCGGGTCGGTGTCGTCGCCGCCGAGGCTGCCCGCGAAGAAGCCCATGCCGCGGTGGGCGAACACCTTCCAGATCGCGTCGTGGTTGTGCGCCGCCGTAGACGCGCGGTGTCGGCGACCAGGATCGCGTTGCGCATGTCGAGGAACGACGGGTTGTACGGCGCGAGCTCCATCGCCCGGGTCACCAGCGCCTCGGTCTTGTGCGAGCCCGAGCTCGTCGCGCAGGTCCCACAGGGTCTGCGCCCAGATCTCGCCGTCGGCGTGCACCTCGGGGCCGCCGCCGATCGTTGCCGTAGTCGGCGTAGGTGTAGCCGCCGCGCGTGACCGGTCGCGCCACCGGTGCACAGCTCGGCGGTCGAGCCGACCTTGCAGTCGATCGGCTCGGTGCGGTCGAGGAACACGCCCTCGCCGTCGTACTGGAAGATCTGGATGTCGGCCATGCCGGCGCTTGTCGCCTGCAGGCCCTTGCTCGACCAGGTAGTCCATGGCGTACCAGTCGCTCCACGCCTCGCCCATCGCGCCGGCCTGGACGCCGCCGAGCGTCGAGTGGCCGGTCGCGTCGACGACCAGCCGGTTGGACAGGCCGTGGGTGTACTCGTGGTAGACGGTGTCGGCCTCGTCGCCGACGTTGGTCGGGGAGAACGGGTCGCCGTCGGGGTACGGCGTGCCCGGGCTGGTGCTGCAGGTACATCTGCATCGCGCGGCGCCTGGCCGTCGGGCGGCGTGCTCATGTTCGCGTTGTCGATGTGGCCGCCGTCCGGCAGTGCCGGCGTCGGTGTTGGCGCCGTCGTCGGTCTGCGTGTCGACGGGGTCGCCGCCGTGCCGCTTGCCGTGTTGTTCTTGAGCTGGAAGTTGCCGGCGGCCTCGGTGAACCCGATCGGCGCGGCCTGAGGTGGTCGTGCCAGTTGTTGACGAAGAAGAAGACCTGGGTGGCGTTCTGGGCGCGGTTGGTCCGCCAGGAGAACGGCTTGTTCGGGTTCCAGCGAGCACGGCCACGGGTTGTCGCAGAACGACACGTCGGGCAGGTGGAACGGCTTGAGCGCGGTAGTTCCAGCGGTGCGGCGACGGGGCGGCACTCTCCTCGACCCTGCTCGGCTTGTTGTTGTCGTTGACGTCGGAGTAGGTGTGCGAGTTGTTGCCCTAGAGGCTGTGTCGCGTTGCTCGCGAGCCAGCCGCTGCTCGGTGTAGTCGACCGTCTTCTGGGCGCCGCCCTGGGGCGCCCGGGAAGTACTGAAGGCCACCGCCGGTGCTCTTTCCGCCCGGCGCCACGTCCGGCTCAGCGATCGCCGGAACAGCAGCTGGCCGGTGTGGGCGTCGAGCACGTCAGCGACGGATGCCGGCGGACATCGTGACGGTGCTCCAGCCGAGGTGGGTGCCGGAGCGAGTCACGAACAGCACGCGGTGGGCGATGTCCCGCGGGCCGGGCGTCGCTGAGTCGCCCTGACGGACGCGTGCCGCGGAGATCGCCTTGGCGCCTGAGTCGAGCCTCGGGCTCCGGCCGCAGCCGCGTCAGCGCGGGAGACCGGGGAGCCGGCGACCGACATGAGACGGCCGTCGCGGGTGGTTGCGGATCGAGCCCGTTGCCGAACACCGTGACGCTCCCGACCTCTGGATCCAGGACAGGTGGTGGATCCCGGCGGTGTCTGTGTCGTCACGACGCAGGTGGAGGTGCGCAGGTCCGAGGCGGTGAGCCCGAACGCCCGGTGATGCGCTCGGACGTAGCCCATGGCGACGGCGGACGGGAGCGACGGCTCGGGCCGGTGAGGATGCCGTCGAGGCGGTCTACGAGCGGGGCGTGCCGGTCGTGCCGTCCATGTCGATCAGTCCCTCGCGCCGAGACTCCGGCCAGACCATGCGGCCGGACGTGCCGCGGCCCGGCGGCGCCGCCAGAGCGCCGCACGCGCCGGGGGCCGGACCCGACGCGGGCGACGTACGCACCGCCTGACTCGGGTCGGCAGCCTGTTGGTGGACGCGGAAGCGTGCGCACGGTGCCGGCTCGAGGCCAGCGAGGCGGTGGTCGACAGGCCGGTGACAGCGGCGAGGGCGCCTGCGGTCAGGACAAGAGCGGATCGGCGCAGATGCACGGCAAGTCCCCGTCGGAGCAAGGCCCCCGAGCGGGGAGACCCGCCGACAACATGCGTCACGCGAAGGTTGGCATCGAGAGGAGCCGGGCATGCCGAGATCCTCGGTGAGCGCCCCTGCGATCCGATCGCCATGGCTTCCACCGGACACGCTGCGCTCGCCTGCGGGTCAAGAGGTCCTCAGGGCGTCGTCGACCATCGATCGGGCATCCGCAGGTTGCCGGGCCTGCCACTGATGGGGCGCATCGCATCGCGGGGATCGGAGCGGTTACATCGGGCCGCTGGCTATCCCGGCGGAGCCTGATCGGCGTAGCGTCGAAGGCTTCGCAAGGAGGCGATCATGGCCAGAGTTCGATCAGTCGCCGCGGTCTTTGCAGGCGGGCGGCACTGCCGTAGCGGGTATGCGGTCCCGGCAGTCCTAGCGACGACGTGATCCTCTGGGAGGACCAACCGCCCCCATTCCAATCGACTGGTGGACCTCCGAGCGCAAGGATGAGTGCCCCGTCGACCGGTTTGCCCCGCAACAGCGCTTTGCAGCCCGACACCACGGCCCGTTCACTGCGGCGTGCGCATCTCTGCCCGACGCTGTGCCGCGGTGTCATCCCCCAGTGCAAACTGGCCGGCACGGAGTCATGGCTAGTGACGGTGGGCCAGTGTCCTGCGCCCGAGGCAACCCCGACCGAGACGGCGCCACTTCCTCACCGCGCACGTCGCCGGCGCCTCGGACCTCGAGCCGCACGCCAGGGTGACGCCGCCGCAGGCACGCAGCAATGGGCTGGGAGCGACTCGCACGACCTTGACCCTGTTCGAGTCCATCCATCCTGCGGATACTTGCTCTGGTCACCCGACTTCGCTGAGGAGATGGACGGTGCCTGATCAAGACGAGACGCACGTGTCCTTGCGACGGCATGGCGAAGGGGATCACATCATCCTCCCGATGGGTGGCCTGAAGGCGCAGATCACGCGCCTGGCTGCGCGGACCGAGACGGGCGGCCACTGGGCGATCGGGAAGGAATGGCAGGACCCCGGGTTCGACAATCCGCCGCACACACCCACGAAGCCGAAGCCTTCTACGTACTCGAGGGCAACTACACCTTCTACACCGATTCGGATCCAGCGGAGGGACTTGGGCCGGGCACGTTTCGTGTTCATCCCGCCCGGAGCGGTGCACGGGTTCCGGACCGGTCCAGAAGGCGGCCGCCTCCTTTGTGTCTGGCCGGCAACGGTCGAGAGCACGATTCTTCGGCCAGCGCGTCCCGCCGCAGCCTGACGACTGGTCCTCGGTGACTCCTTAGGCCGCTTTGGCGGCTTTG
>CAVSKP010000003.1:300000-351802 GCA_963728555.1 uncultured Actinomycetota bacterium | reverse complement strand
GGTGCTCCAGGGTGACACTCCCCTGCTGCTGGAGCCCGAGCCCCAGCGACCCCCGCGCACCGAGCGGCCCTCGCGTGGGGAGCGTGGGGAGCCTCCGGAGCGGTCGCGGGCGTACGCCGCGGCGACGGCGCTCCCCTGGCGACGTACCGGATCGCGGTCGGCAAGCGGCACAAGGTCGAGCCGCGCCAGATCGTCGGCGCGCTCGCCAACGAGGGCGGGCTGAGCCGTCGCGACTTCGGGCACATCTCCATCCGGCCCGACTTCTCCCTCGTCGAGCTGCCCGCCGCAGCTGCCGCCGGGCACCGAGGCGGCACTGGCGGGCACCCGGATCTCGGGCAAGCTCATCGAGCTGCGCCGCGACGACGGGCCACCGCGCAAGACCAAGAAGCCCCGCCACAAGGGCTGACGTCCTCCCTCTTCCCAAGAACGCCGCCCACGGGCAGTCTGGACCGGTCGCCGCGTCAAGGGAGGAAGTCCATGACGTCAACCGTCAGCCGCTTCGAGGCACGGCTCGCGCCCTGTGGCACGAGCCGGGACGGCGAGTCCTTCGTCACCGAGGACCAGCAGGGCCTGATGACCGAGGAGCTGTTGTTCGCGTGCGGATGCCGGATCGCGAAGGAGGAGTTCCACGACGGGAGCGTCCACCGCATGGTGGTGAGCCACCAGGGGAAGGTGCTCACCGACGAGGAGCTGCGGGGTGAGTGACGGGTTGAGAGAAGGGGAGATAACCGCCGCCCACGACGTACTCCTGGTGGGCGGCGGCGCAGCCGGACTCCGCGCGGCCATCGCGATCGCGGAGACCCACCCCGACCTCGACGTCGCGGTCGTGTCCAAGGTCTACCCGATGCGCAGCCACACCGTGTCCGCCGAGGGCGGCGCGGCCGGCGTGATGGCGGACGACGACAGCATCGAGGAGCACATCTACGACACCATCTCGGGCAGCGACTGGCTCGGCGACCAGGACGCGATCGAGGCGTTCGTGAACGAGGCACCCCGCGAGCTGCTGCAGCTCGAGCACTGGGGCTGCCCGTGGAGCCGGCAGGACGACGGGCGCATCGCGGTGCGGGCCTTCGGCGGCATGAAGAAGATGCGCACCTGGTTCGCGGCCGACAAGACCGGGTTCCACATGCTGCACGCCCTCTTCCAGACCTCGCTCAAGTACCGCGCCGTCAAGCGGTACGACGAGTCCTTCGTGACGCGGCTCCTGGTCGACGACGGCCGGGTGTACGGCGTCGTCTCCATCGAGCTGGCCACCGGACGGATCCAGGCCATCACCGCCAAGTCCGTCGTGCTCGCCACGGGCGGCTGCGGCAAGGTCTTCCCCTTCACGACCAACGCCAACATCAACACCGGCGACGGGATGTCGCTCGCGTACCGCGCCGGCGCGCCGCTCAAGGACATGGAGTTCGTCCAGTACCACCCGACCGGTCTGCCGTTCACCGGGATCCTGATCACCGAGGCCACGCGCGCCGAGGGCGGCTGGCTGCTCAACAAGGACGGCTACCGCTACCTCCAGGACTACGACCTCGGGACGCCGACGGACAAGCCGACGCTGCGCAGCATGGAGCTCGGCCCGCGCGACCGGCTGTCCCAGGCCTTCGTGCACGAGGTCGAGAAGGGACGGACGACCGACTCGCCGTGGGGTCCGATCGTGCACCTCGACCTGCGTCATCTCGGCGCGAAGCTGATCGACACCAAGCTGCCGATGGTGCGCGAGCTCTGCCTCCAGTACGAACGGATCGACCCGGTCACCGAGCTCATCCCGGTGCGCCCGGTGGTCCACTACATGATGGGCGGGGTCCACACCGACATCGACGGAAGGGCCGGCCTGGACGGCCTGTACGCCGCCGGCGAGACGGCCTGCGTCAGCATCAACGGCGCCAACCGGCTGGGCTCCAACTCGCTGCCCGAGTGCCTGGTGTTCGGGGCGCGCGCGGGCCGGGCCGCCGCCGAGGACGCCGCCGCGGCTCCCGCGCCGCCCGCGGCCATCGCCGCCCAGGTGTCCGACGAGACGCGTCGCCTGGAGCAGCTGCTCGCCCGGGACACCCCGCTCGACGACGGCGTGGCCAGGATCCGTGACGAGCTGCAGGCCACGATGGAGGACGCGGCCGGCATCTACCGGACCGGTCCGTCGATGGAGAAGGGTGCGGACACGTTCCAGGCGCTCAGGGAGCGGGTCGGCAGGGTCGGCGTCCGGGACACGAGCCCGTCCTTCAACACCGAGCTGGTGGCCGCCCTCGAGCTGGAGAACCTCGTGGACATCGGCGAGTGCATCCTGCGCTCCGGCCTGGCGCGTGAGGAGTCGCGTGGCGCGCACCAGCGCACCGACTTCCCGAAACGTGACGACGAGCGGTACCTCGTCCACCACACGGTCCGGCGCGACCCGGACGGCACACCGCGCGTCGACCAGCTGCCGGTGACGATCACCCGTTGGCCACCCGGCGAGCGGACCTACGGAAGGTAGAGATGGACGACTCGATCGCCATGCAGGTGACCCGCTACCGGCCGGACAAGAACAGCCAGCCGGTGCCGGTGGACTACGAGGTGCCGCTGCGCACGGAGTGGACCGTCCTCGACGGGCTCAACCACATCAAGGCGGAGCAGGACGAGACGCTGTCGTTCCGCTGGTCGTGCCGGATGGGGATCTGCGGCAGCTGCGGGATGAACGTCAACGGCGAACCGAAGCTGACGTGCGGCACGTTCCTCTCCGACTACGCGCCCGGCCCGGTGCGCGTCGAGCCGCTGGCGAACTTCCCGGTGGTCAAGGACCTGATCGTCGACATGACCGACTTCATGGAGAAGCTCCCCCGGGTCAAGCCGTGGATCATCCGCGACGACGACGTCACCGAGATCGACGGTGAGTACCTCCAGACGCCCGAGGAGCTCGAGGCCTACCAGCAGTTCAGCATGTGCATCAACTGCATGCTCTGCTACGCCGCGTGCCCGGTCTACGGCCTCGACCCCGACTTCGTCGGTCCGGCCGCGATCGCCCTGGCCGAGCGGTACGACCTGGACTCGCGTGACCGAGGAGCCCGCGAGCGGCTGGACGTACTCATCGAGCGCGAGGGTGTCTGGGGCTGCACCTTCGTGGGCGAGTGCACCAGCGTCTGCCCGAAGCACGTCGACCCTGCGGCGGCGATCCAGCGCTACAAGCTCAAGGCGGCCCAGGCGTCGGTGATGGCGGTCCTGCTCCCCCGGGCGGCCCGATGACCTCCTCGGTCGACCGGGTGCCGTCGTACCAACGCAAGATCGGCGTCTTCTGGTGGCTGCGGAAGCGGTCGTACTTCGTCTTCGTGATGCGCGAGCTGAGCAGCATCTTCGTGGCCTGGTTCGTGGTCTTCCTGCTGATCTTCATCTCGGCCGTCGGGCGGGGCGAGGGGGCGTACGAGGACTTCCTCGACTTCGCCTCCCACCCCGTGGTCGTGGCCCTGAACATGGTGGCGTCCGCCTTCCTCGTCCTGCACACGATCACCTGGTTCTCGCTCACGCCCAAGGCCATGGTGGTCCGGGTCGCCGGTCGTCGCGTGCCGCCTGTCGCGATCATCGCCTCCCAGTACGCCGGCATGCTCGTCGTGTCGGCCTTCATCTACTGGCTGGTGGTGCGGGCATGAAGTTCCGCGTCCTGCCCTTCGTCTGGCTGACGTTCAGCGGCGGCGGGGTCATCGCCGCCGTGTTCCTGCCCATCCTGGTGGTGCTCGTCGCGTTCGCGATCCCGCTGGGCTGGGTCGATCCGAGCCACGCGCATCTCGAGGGCGTGCTCGGCAACTGGATCACCAAGCTCGTCCTGATCGGCCTCTTCGTGCCCTTGCTCGTCCACGCCGCGCACCGTTTCCGCTACACGCTCTACGACGGCCTGCAGATCAAGGCGAAGGCCCTGGTCGCGCTCGCCTGCTACGGCGGCGCTGCCGTCGTCGCCGTGTGGATGCTCAACGTGGTGCTGTCGGTCTAGCCGGCGCCCTTCGGTGGTCGAGCCGGCGCGCTTCGGTGGTCGAGCCGGGCGAGCCGCCTGGGCGAGCCCGTGTCGAGACCCGCGCACGTCACCGGTCTCGACACGCCGCTCGTCCCTCGCGGCGGCTCGACCACCGATCAGGTGCGGATCAGCCCACCTGCCCGGAGTCCGGGTCGACCATCAACGACGAGGCGTCGACGGCCTCGAAGGCCGAGGCCGGGATGCGCTTGAGGTCCTCGACGAACGCCGAGGGCCAGTGCTTGTTCTGCTCGCCCTGGAAGTACCACGGCGAGCCGTTGTCGGCGAGCACCAGTCCGTACTTCTTCATCGCCTTCAGCACCACGCGCGCCTTCGCGGAGAAGCCGGCCAGCGAGTACGACGCCCGCAGCCGGAAGCGCGCCCCCATCGGTGGGTAGTTCTTGTCCGAGGTGGAGCCGGCGTCGTGCCGGGCGGGCCACAGGTGCCACGAGCTGGTGGTGTCCGTGGTGAAGCGGATGGCGTGGTCGACGTTCCCGTTGCGGACCTCCTTCCAGCGCAGCAGGCCGGGCAGGATCGGCAGGCCGGCGGCGTCGGCGGACGTCCAGGAGTCGGGGCGCAGGTCGTTGGAGGTCAGCGACCAGACGGCACCCGAGCCGGCGCGCCACGTGTCGCCGGAGACGCGGGTGTTCCAGGTCTCGTAGAGCTTGCAGGTCGAGCGGTCGACCACGATCGCGTGCATGTCGCCGCCGGAGTTGCGGCCGCCCTCGATCCGGGTGTCCGGGCCGAGCGGGTAGCGCACCTTGTCGCTCTCGGAGGCGTAGTCGAAGCGCACCCGCACCTTCGCGTGGTCCCCGTCGACGACGGTGACAGGGATGCCGTAGTTCGGCCCGGCGCCGTACGACGGCCCGAAGTCGGGGTGCAGGTCGCGATCGGTCGACATGTGCGAGAGCCAGCCCGCGGAACGGGCGTGCACCGGCAGTTTCGAGACGTCGGCGTGCCACCAGTTGTCGGCTGGGAACGTCGGGCACGCGGCCCGCGCCCCGCTGGTCGAGGAGGGCGCGCTGGCGCCTGTCCCGAGACCCGCCGCGGTGGACGACGAGAGGCTCACGAGCACGGCGACAACGAGCAGGACGCGGGGGGTGCGCATCCTGGGAAACTACCGCTTCCGCTTCTCCCGGGGGCGCTGGTTGAGCACGATCGGCGTGCCCACGAAGCCGAACTGCTCGCGAAGGCGGCGCTCGATGTACCGCTCGTAGGACGCCTCCAGCTTGCCGCTGGTGAACAGCACGAACGTCGGCGGCGCGGTCGTGGCCTGGGTGCCGAACAGGATCTTCGGCTGCTTGCCTCCGCGGACCGGGTGTGGGTGCTCGGCGACCAGCCGGCCGAGGAAGGTGTTCAGCGCACCCGTCGGGATCCGGGTCTCCCAGCCCTCGAGGGCCTTGTCGAGCGCCGGCACGACCCGGTCGACGTGCCAGCCGGTACGCGCGGTGATGTTGATCCGCGGCGCCCACTGCACCTGCACCAGGTCGCGCTCGATCTCGCGGTCGAGGTAGTAGCGACGCTCCTCGTCGACCAGGTCCCACTTGTTGAAGGCGATCACCAGGGCGCGGCCGGCCTCCCGCACGGTCTGCAGGATCCGCACGTCCTGCTCGGAGACCGACTCGCTGCCGTCGAGGACCAGCACGGCCACCTCGGCACGGTCGATCGCGGTCGACGTACGGAGGGAGGCGTAGTACTCGTGACCGGACGCCTCCTTGACCCGCTTGCGGATGCCCGCGGTGTCGATGAACCGCCAGGTGCGCCCGTCGAGCTCGACCAGCTCGTCCACGGGGTCCACGGTCGTCCCGGCGACGTTGTCGACGACCGACCGCTCCTCCCCCGCCAGCTTGTTGAGCAGCGAGGACTTGCCGACGTTGGGCTTCCCGACGATGGCGATGCGACGCGGGCCGCGCTCCTCCTCGAACGACTCCTCCGGCGCCTCCGGCAGTGCGGCCAGCACGGCGTCGAGCAGGTCGCCGGAGCCGCGTCCGTGCAGCGCGGAGACGGGGTACGGCTCGCCGAGGCCGAGGTTCCACAGGCCGTACGCCTCCGCCTCGGCGCGCGCGTCGTCGACCTTGTTGGCGGCGAGCACGACCGGCTTCTGGGACCGGCGCAGCACTCGTACGACGGCCTCGTCGGCGTCGGTGATGCCGATGGTGGCGTCCACGACGAACAGCACCGCATCCGCGAGCCCGACCGCGATCTCGGCCTGCGCGCGGATCCGCTCGGCGAGACCACGTGCGTCGGGGTCCCAGCCACCGGTGTCGACGACCGTGAACGCGCGGCCGTTCCAGACCGCGTCGTAGGAGATCCGGTCGCGGGTCACGCCCGGTACGTCCTCGACCACGGCCTCCCGCCGGCCGATGATGCGGTTGACGAGCGTCGACTTGCCGACGTTCGGCCGGCCGACGACCGCCAGCACCGGTCCCATGGAGATCTCGGTCATCGGGTTCCTCCCGGGGTCACTGAGCTCGGCGGGTCGCCCTCGGCCTGGCCGGGCGGCAGCGGCCCGGGCAGCTGACGCCCGGTGAGCGTGCGGGCGGCGGCGAGCGCGACCAGCATGTGCACGCGCAGGTCCAGCGTCGCCATCTCGACCTGCTTCTTGGTCCTCGGCCAGGGACGGGCTTCGGTCCGGTACGGCACGCCGTACACCATGTCGACCCGGCCAGCGCGCGGCGGCAGGGCGTTGGTGCCGGCCCCTGGCTCGCGGCTGCCGAGGAACGTCAGTGGCACCACGGGCGCGCCGCTGACGAGGGCGAGGTACGCCGTCCCGCGGTGGAAGCGCGCCAGGTCTCCGGCGCCCCGGGCGCCTTCGGGAAACATCCCCACGGCGTGCCCGTCGGCCAGCACGCGCAGGCACGTCTTCACCGCGCGTGGATCGACAGGGAAGCGGTCCAGCCGGATCTGCCCGGAGAAGCGCACGAGGGTCCCGAGCTTCCCCGCGAACATCTCCTGCTTGGTCAGCGCGTGCACCGGCCGCGGGCCGAACATCACGAGCAATGGGCCGTCGACCACGCCGATGTGGTTGGCGGCGACGATCACGGGTCCCTCGGCCGGCACGTTGGCCGTGCCGTGCTCGCGGACGGCGAACCGACGGCGCACGACGAAGCGGCCGAACCAGCGGTAGGGGTACAGCAGCCAGGTGGGCGGGTGCGGCACTCCCGAGATGTCGGGGAGTGCGGTCACCGTACGGTCTCCCGCGCTTCCACCAGAGAGATCACCAGGTCGATGACCTCGTCGAGGGAGTACGCCGTGCCGTCGACGTGCACGGCACCCTCGGCCATCGTGAGGGGCGAGGATGCACGGCTGGAGTCGATGCGGTCGCGGGCCATGAGCGAGTCGCGGGTGGCCTCGACGTCCTCGGCGCCGGCCTCGGCAGCGCGTCGCAGTGCGCGCGCCCCGGGGTCGGCGGTGAGGAAGACCTTGACGTCGGCGTCAGGGGCCACCACGGAGCCGATGTCACGACCCTCCACGACGATGCCGCCGGCGCCGATCACCTGGCGCTGCATCTCCACCAGGCGGGCGCGGACCGCGGGCACCGCGCTCACGGGCGACACGGCGGCGTTCACCTCGTCGGAGCGGATCGGGATACCGACGTCGACGCCGTCGACCATGATCGTCGGGCCCAGCGGGTCGGTGCCGGAGAGGATCTCGGGCTCGTCGACGCGGGCGGTGACGGCGGCCGCGTCGTGGACGTCGACGCCCTGGCGGAGCAGCCACCAGGTGATGGCGCGGTACATCGCGCCGGTGTCGAGGTAGCGCAGGCCGAGCCGGTCGGCGACGCCTCGTGAGGTGCTGGACTTGCCGGAGCCGGAGGGGCCGTCGATGGCGATGACGAGGGACCGATATCCCACGTCGTCGACGTCAGCCACGGTCTGGCTGTCGGGCTGGCTCACGGGGGCGAAGCCTACCGGTGGGTCACCCAACCCCGAGATTCGAGAGAGGCCAACAGGTGCTCCTCCATGTCCGGCGCGACCACCAGCTCGACGAGACCCGTCGGCCTGCCCGGGTCGTGGTCGATCCGCACGTCCTCGATGTTCACGCCGCTGTCCCCGGCGTCGGCGAACAGCCGTGCGAGCTCGCCCGGGTGGTCGGGCACGGAGACGAACACCGTCGCGGTCTCCTTGGCGGGCCCGCCGTGCTTGCCCGGGATCGCGGCGGTCCCCGCAACCCCCTGGGCGAGGATCGCGGTGAGCTCGGCGCGCCTGCCCTGCGACACCGCGGAGATGAGCGCGTCGAGCTGGTCGCGCACCTCGCCGAGCAGGTGCACGACGGCGGGCGCGTTGCCGGTGACGATCTGCTGCCAGAGGTCGGGGTCTCCGGCGGCCACCCGGGTCACGTCGCGCACGCCCTGGCCGGACAGCGCCAGGTGACCGGGCGGCGCCTCGGCGAGCCGGCCGGCGACCAGGCTGGCCAGCAGGTGCGGCAGGTGGGAGGTGCGCGCCACGGCGCGGTCGTGCTCGTCGGGGCTCATCCGAACGGCGGCCGCGCCCGAGGCACGGACCAGCTCCAACACCAGGGCGACCGCGTCGGATGCGGAGTCCTGGTGCGGCGTCACCGCCCACGGCCGCCCGTCGAAGAGGGCCGCGCTGGCCGCGAGCGGGCCGGAGCGCTCGCTCCCCGCCATCGGGTGCCCCCCGACGTACTGGGCGAGCCCGGCGAGCCCGTAGGCCCGCAGCTGCTCCAGCGGGCCGGTCTTGATGCTGCCGACGTCGGTGACCACGGCCTTCGGGTGGTGGGTCAGCGCCCACCGCAGGGTCTCGCCGATCACGTCGGGCGGCACGGCGACCACCACGAGCTGGGGCGGCGGGCCGATGTCCGGGGCGACCTGGCCGGCCCCGAGGCCGAGCGCGGTCCGCAGGTGCTCCGCGGAGGAGTCGCGCAGCCAGACGGGGATCCCCTGACGGCTGAGCGTGAGTCCCAGCGACGTCCCGAGCAGGCCGGCGCCCACGATCAGCACCGGGCCGCGCAGCCGGACCTCAGCCACCGGGCACCGCCTCGTCGGGCACCGAGCGCACCCGGGTCAGGTCCTTGCGCAGGGCGGCCGCCCCGTGGAGGTAGACGTGGGTGACGTCGGCGCGCGGCAGGTCGGTCTCGACGTGGGCCATCATCCGCACCACGCGGGGCATCGACCCGGCGATCTCCAGCTCGCGCGCGCACAGCAGGGGTACGTCGCCGAAGCCCAGCCGGCGGGCGGCGTACGCCGGGAACTCGGCCACCAGGTCGGAGGTGGCGGTGAAGATCACCGAGATGAAGTCGTCGACGGTCAGCCCGTTGGACTCCATCGCGTCGAGCACCATCTCGGCGACGCGCTCGAGCAGGTGGTCGCGGTCGTCGGCCTCGAGCTGCGTGGCTCCGCGGACCGCTCGGACAGCCACCGGCGCTCCTTCCTCCCGCGACCGCGAGGGGGACGGCCGCAAGACGAACCGTATCCGCAGGGCTGGGGACGGCGCTGACGAACCCGTCCGCTGGGCCGACCCATCTGGCGGTGAGTGAGGGTCGGTTCTGGCGGGGTGGCGGTGAGTGAGGGTCGGTTTCGGCGGGGTGGCGGTGAGTGAGTGTCGGTTCTTCTCGCTCGGACCGACACTCAGTCACCGCCGGTCAGGAGAAACCGACCCCGACCCACCGCCGGTCCGCGGCCGGAAGTGGTCCAGGCGCGTCGTGAGCACGCCCTCGCCCCGGGTCACGTCGGGCACCTGGAGCGTCAGCGCGTGCACCCGGTCCGCCGGCACGTCGCCGGTCACGACGACGGACGTGCCACGGGGCTCGGTCGTGAGAGGTACGGCGCCCACGTGCGCGAGCAGGGCGAGTACGGCGCCCAGGCTGGCTCCCGGCACCTCCAGCTCGAAGCGGTGCACCGGCTCGCACACCACGGTCCGGGCGCGCGCGACCGCGCGGCCCATCAACACCCGGGTCAGGTCGCGGAAGTCGCCGGCGGTGCTCGACATCGACTTGTCGAAGACGGCGTGCATGTGGCTCTGCCGGGCCCAGTAGCCGGTGCGGGTCAGCCGGACCCGGGCGTCGGGGATCTCCCAGCCGTGGTTGCCCCGGCGCAGTGAGTCCCGGACGCTCCACTCGACCGCCGTGAAGAACGCCGGCGGCATCGACCCGAGCTCCACCTCGAGCCCGAAGTCGACGCCGGTCCCGACCGGAGCCGCCTCGACCCGGAGGCCGACCGTGGCGAGGTACGGGTTGGTGTCGGCGCCGATCAGCTCCTCGGCGTGGCCGGTGCCGAGCAGTCGTTCGGTGCAGATCATGGCGGTGTCGCGGAACCGCACCCGGACGCCGTACTCCTCCTCGAGCAGTGAGCCGATCACCTGCTGCTGGACCTCGCCGTACAGGCTCAGGTGCAGCTCCCGGCGCTCGTCGTCGACGCGCAGGGCGATGAGCGGGTCCTGCTCGGCGAGCCGATCCAGCGCGGCGTACAGGGCCGGCCGGTCGCGGTCGTCGAGCGGCTCCACGACGGTGCCGAGGCTCGGGCGGGCGAACTCCTCCGCCGTGCCGGCCGCACCCTCGCCGAAGCCGTCGCCGATGCGGGCGGCGTCGACCCCACGGAGCACGACGACCTGGCCGGCCTCGGCCTCCGTCGCCGTCTCGAGGGAGCCCGCGCGGTAGACGCGCAGACCGGTGACCCGCTGCGCGTCGCCGTGGCCGAGGTCGAGCCGGTCGCGCACGCGCAGCGTCCCGGACCGGAGCAGGGCCACCACCCCCTTGCCGCCCGCCTCGTCGCGGTCGATCTTGAACACCACGCCCGCCGGCGCACCGTCGGTGGGCTGCTGCCGGACGGGCAGCAGGTCCGGCAGCGCGTGCAGCAGCGCGGGAACGCCGTCACCCTTCAGTGCCGAGCCGGACATCACCGGTACGTCGGGGTCCAGCCGCTCCCGCACCTCGAGCTCGACGAACTCGGGGTCGGCGCCGGCGCGGTCGACCTTGTTGACGAACACGACCGTCGCGATGCCGAGCCGCTGCAGGGCGCGCATCAGCACCAACGTCTGCGCCTGGACGCCTTCGACCGCCGAGACCACCAGCACGGCACCGTCGAGCAGGCTCAGGGAGCGCTCGACCTCGGCGATGAAGTCGGAGTGGCCCGGGGTGTCGACGAGGTTGACGGTGACGCCGTCGACCTCGAAGGACACCACGGCAGCGCGGATGGTGATGCCACGGCGCCGTTCCAGCGCCATGGTGTCGGTGTGGGTGGAGCCCGCGTCCACGCGGCCGGGCTCCTCGAGCACGCCCGCTTCGAAGAGCAGGCGTTCGGTCAGGGTCGTCTTGCCGGCGTCAACATGCGCCAGGACCCCCAAGTTGAGCGTGCGCAACCTTCACATCCTTGGTCTCGAAGACGGTCAGGGACGTGACAGCTGCTCGCATCGCGGTGGCTCCTCGGGTTCGGTGAGGTTCCATCGCACCAACTCCGGGACCGGTGAGCAAACGATTAGTTCTCATCGTTGGTCGAGCCGCGAGGCCGGCCACGGCCGAGCGTGTCGAGACCCCGCCCGCTCACCGGGTCTCGACACGGGCTCGCCCAGGGGCTCGCCCGGCTCGACCAGCGATACCCCTCACAGCTGGGCGTCGTCGAGCAGCTCGCCGAGCTCCTCGCGGGTGAGGTCGCGCACCTCGCCCGTACCGAGCCCACGCAGGAGGACAGGGCCGATCGCGGTCCGGGTGAGGCGGCGTACGGGATGGCCGACGTGGTCGAGCAGGCGACGGACGATCCGGTTGCGGCCCTCGTGGATGACCAGCTCCACGATCGACTTGTCCGGGGCCGCCTGGACGACGCGAGCCCTCGACACGGTGACCGGGCCGTCGTCGAGGACCACCCCGGCCAGCAGGCGCTTGAGGGTGGCGGGGGCGATCCGGCCGTCGACCTCGGCGACGTACGTCTTGTCCACCTCGTACGACGGGTGGGCCAGGCGCTGGGCGAAGTCGCCGTCGTTGGTGAGCAGGATCAGGCCGTCGGTGTCGGTGTCGAGGCGGCCGACGTGGAAGAGCCGCTCGGGGCGGTCCGCGACCACGTCCTGCAGGGTGCGGCGGCCCTCGGGGTCGGACATGGTGGAGACGACGCCGCGGGGCTTGTTCAGGGCCAGGTAGACCTGCGCCGAGACCGGCGGCAGCCGCTTGCCGTCGACCCGGATCACGGCGGTGCGCGGGTCGACCTTGGTGCCGAGCCGGGTGACCACCTCGCCGTCGACCACGACCAGGCCCGCGAGCATCAGCTCCTCGCACTTGCGCCGGGACGCCACCCCCGACTGGGCGAGCAGCTTCTGCAGCCGGATCAGGCCGTCGTCGTCGGTCTGGATGCCGGGCTCGGTCACCCCGTCATCATGCCGTGGCGGACTCGTCCGCCAGGTCCGAGGCCAGCCGGTCCCCCAGCTCGTCGGCCAGGTCGTCCATCTCCGGGAGGTACGGCGCCAGCTCGGGCAGCTCGTCGAGCGAGGTGACCCCGATGCGCTCCAGGAAGTAGCCGGTGGTCCGGTACAGGTGCGCGCCCGAGGTGTGGTCCTGGCCGGCCTCTTCGACGAGGCCGCGCGTCACCAGGGTCCGGATCACGCCGTCGACGTTGACGCCGCGGATCGCGGAGACCCGCGCCCGCGAGACCGGCTGCTTGTACGCCACCACGGCCAGCGTCTCCAGCGCCGCCTGGGTGAGCCGTGCCTGCTGACCGTCGAGGACGAAGCCCTCGACGACCGCGGCGTGCTCCTCGCGGGTGTAGTAGCGCCAGCCGCCGGCCACGTTGCGCAGCTCGAAGCCGCGGCCCTGCTCGTCGTACTCGCGGGCGAGCCGTTCGAGTCCCTCGATCACGGCCGCCACGGGGTGCCCGACGGCGCTCGCGAGCGTCATCGGGTCGAGGGGCTGGTCGGCCACCATCAGCAGCGCCTCGAGCGAGGGCTGGAGGTCGCCGACGGCCACCTCGAGTCGGTCCTGCTGCTCGGTCGTCACGGTTGCTCCTCGGGTACGTCGTCGGGTGCCGGCTCGGGTGCGCCCTCGAACTCGTCGATCTCGAAGTCCCCTGGCTCGTGATCGGCCTGCTCGTCGCCGGTCCACCGGACCGTGAGCTCGCCGAGCGGGGTCACCTGGTCGAAGCCGACGGCGCCCTCGCGGAACAGCTCGAGCAGGGCGAGGAACCGGGCGACCGTGGTCAGCGTGTCGGGCGAGTCGCCGCACAGCGCGCGGAAGGTCATCGTGCCGCTGCGCCGCAGCCGCTCGACGACCAGCGCCGCCTGCTCGCGCACGCTGACCCGGGCCGCGTGGATGTGCTGGAGCGAGAGCTCCAGGACCGGCTTGGGCTCCAGCGCCCGGGCGGCCAGTCCCGCGAACTGGTCGAGACCGATGCCGATGAGCACCTCGGGCAGCAGGCCGGCGTACCGCTCCTCGAGCCCGACCGCGCGCGGGTGCCGGCGCGACTCCCCCGCCAGCCGGGTCTCCAGCACGGCGGCGACCTGCTTGAAGGCCTTGTACTGGAGCAGCCGCGCGAACAACAGGTCCCGCGCCTCCAGCAGCGCCAGGTCCTCCTCGTCCTCGACGTCGCCCTGCGGCAGCAGCCGGGCCGCCTTGAGGTCGAGCAGCGTCGCGGCCACGAGGAGGAACGAGGTCGTCTGCTCGAGGTCCCAGACCGGACCCCCGGCCTTCACGTGGGCGATGAACTCGTCGGTGACCCGCGAGAGCGAGACCTCGGTGATGTCGAGCTTGTGCTTGGCGATCAGGCTGAGGAGCAGGTCGAACGGCCCCTCGAAGTTGTCGAGGCTCACCTCGAACGCCGGGGTCTCGGCGCCGGCCTCGACCGGTTCGATGACGGTCGTCATGCGCACCTCACCTTTCGGTCAGGCGCTGCACCAGCATGCTGTCCAGCCCGTTCTCGTCCAGGTCGGCGAGCACGAGAGCGATGGCCTCACGCACGATGCGGCCACGGTCGATGGCGAGCCCGTGGTCACGGCGCAGCGCCAGCCGGGCGTGCTCGAGGTCGAGCAGCTCGTCGGAGGTGACGTACACCGTCATCTTCTCGTCGTGCCTGACCCGGCCGCTGGGCCGGCGCCGCCCGACGTCCTCGGTCTCGTCGGGAACGGCGCGCACGGGAGCGGCGTGCGCCTCGGCGGCCAGCTCCTCGGTACTCGGGTCGGTCGGCCGGAACAGGTCGTCCGCGGCCGGCAGGCTCACGCGTCGTGGCGAGGTTCGGGCCACCGGGCGAGCACCTCCCTGGCCAGCTGGCGGTACGCCTCGGCACCGGTGGAGGTGGAGGCGTACGACGTGATCGGCTCGCCGGCGACGGTGGAGTCGGAGAACTTCACGGTGCGTCGGATGACGGTGTGGAAGACCCGGTCGCCCCAGGCCGACACCAGCCGCTCCATCACCTCGCGGCTGTGCAAGGTGCGGCCGTCGAACATGGTGCCGAGGATGCCGTCGATCGAGAGGCGGGGGTTCAGCCGCTCGCGGACCTTGTCGATGGTGGTCTTGAGCAGCGCGACGCCGCGCAGCGCGAAGTACTCGCACTCCAGCGGCACCATCACCCCCTCGGAGGCGGTCAGCGCGTTCACCGTCAGCAGGCCCAGGGACGGCTGGCAGTCGATCAGGATCACGTCGTACTGCTCGATGGCCGGCGCGAGCACGCGCTGGAGCGTCTGCTCGCGCGCCACCTCGTGGACCAGCTGTACCTCGGCGGCCGACAGGTCGATGTTGGAGGGCAGCAGGTCCATGCCCGCGACCCCGCTGGGCACCACGACGTCCTTGATCTTGACGTCGCGGTCCATCAGCAGGTTGTAGACCGTCAGGTCCATCTCGTGGGGGTTCATGCCGAGGCCGACCGAGAGGGAGCCCTGCGGGTCGAAGTCGACGAGCAGCACCTTCCGGCCGTACTCAGCCAGTGCGGCCCCCAGGTTGATCGTCGTCGTGGTCTTGCCGACCCCGCCCTTCTGGTTGGTCATCGACACCACGCGGGCAGGGCCGTGCTCGGTCAGCGCCCGCGGCTCCGGGAACACCGGCATCGGGCGGCCGGTCGGGCCGAGGACGACCTCCTCGGCGGTCACCGCGGCGGCGACACGAGCGGCCTCCTCGCGCCGCGCACGCTCGAACTGCTCGACCAGCGACTCGCGCAGTGACTCGGTGGCTGGGTCCAGCTCGCTGCGCTCCGGGGCGATGGTCTCCTCGGGGAGCGGCGGCGCCGGGCGCTCGAAGGGCACCGGCTCGGGCAGCGTCTCGGGCACGGTCTCTCCTCGCGGGATCGGGGGCAGGGCCGGCGGCATCTCCGGAGCACTGCTCCCCGACTGCTCTGCTCGGGGGTACCAGCCCCCAGGACCGCCTGCACTCACTCTGCGCCTCTCCTCCACCCGAGGGTCCGCGGCGCGCCGGGGACCCGGGAGATTTGTCGACACACCGACTTGTGCGCCGTACGACGGGCGCGACTCTAGGAGTGCCGGACGCCCCCCACAACACGGACGGGGGATACCCCCAGGCCCGGTCCAAATCTGTTGAGAGGCTGTGCAGAGCGCCCCACTCCGATGCACAGGGCACCCCCTGCCTGTGGAGGGGGTGTGGAGGACGAGCCGCCTCCTTGGACGCATCGGGTCGTGTGCCTGAGGACGCGCTGGAGCGCGTCGTGGGGCACACGACCCGACCCCACGGACTGTCTGGCGGACTGCGTGGCGAACGGGTCGGTCGCGCCGGGGATGCGGTCCGGCGTGACCGACCCGTTCGGGTTCGGTGGGCGAGGCTCAGCGCGCTGAGACGGCCGCCCGGGTGAGCTGCTCGAGGGCGAACTCGGTGACCCGCACGAGGGCCTCCTTGGCCGACGTACGGTCACGGGCGTCCACGGCCATGATCGGCACCTCGTTGGGGAGCGCGAGGGCCTCGCGGACCTCGTTCATCGGGAACCTCTCGGTGCCCTCGAACTCGTTGACGCAGACGATGAACGGGATGCCCTTGGCCTCGAAGTAGTCCAGCGGCGAGAACGCCTCGTTCAGGCGCGAGGTGTCGACCAGCACGATGGCGCCGATGGCGCCGCGGCACAGGTCGTCCCACATGAACCAGAACCGGCGCTGCCCGGGCGTGCCGAACAGGTAGAGGACGAGGTCCTCGGCCAGCGTGATGCGGCCGAAGTCCATGGCGACCGTGGTGGTCGCCTTGCTGGGGACGGCGTCGAGGTCGTCGACACCCTCCGACTCGTTGGTGACGAGCGCCTCGGTGCGCAGCGGCTTGATCTCCGAGACGGAGCCCACCAGGGTCGTCTTGCCGACTCCGAAGCCACCTGCGACGACGATCTTCGTCGAGGCTGTGGCGCGGCCGCCGGCGCTAGAACGCGCGAAGTCCACGGAGGGTCCTTTCAATCAGATCCAGTCGCTCATCACGCGACGAGCTGTCGGTCAACGTTGCTTGTACCCCCACGTAGCCCTGCTCCACGAGGTCGCCCAGCAGCACGCGGACGACGCCGATCGGCATCTTCACGGCTGCCGAGACCTCGGCAACGGACTTGTTGTCGCAGACCCCGACGATGCGACCTTGGAGGTCGCCCCCCCACTCCTGCTCCCGCGCGCTCGGCTGCAGCTGCAGGGTTGCCTCCATCGGGAGCTCGACGGTGCTCTTGGTCCGCCCGGCCGTGATGGTGTACGGCCGTACGATCCGAGCCGCGGGCTCCTCGTCGGAGTACCGGCCCCAGGGGTCCGGTTCGGTCAGGGACATGACGGTAGTCCTCAGACGCCCGTGAGGTTCCGGGCCTGGGCCTGGATCATCCGGCCGACGCGCTCGACGAGGAGGGCCATCTCGTAGCCCACCTGCCCGATGTCCGCGCTGTCCTGCGTGAGCACGGCGAGGTGGGACCCGTCGCCCACGCTCATCAGCAGCAGGTAGCCGCGCTCCATCTCGACCACCGTCTGCATCACCGAGCCACCCTCGAAGAGGCGCGCGGCGCCGACGGCGAGGCTGGCGAGGCCGGAGGCCACCGCAGCCACCTGCTCGGCGCGCTCGCCGGGAAGGCGGGCGCTGGCGGCCATCAGCAGGCCGTCGGCCGAGACCAGCACCGCGTGGGCGGCGCCCGGGGCGTCGTCGACGAACTTGGTGACCACCCAGTCGAGCTCACGCTCGTCCTGGTTGGGGACTGGGGCTCCGAACCGGAGACTCTCGGTCATGCGGGATCCACTTCCTGTGTGGTGGTGTCGGTCAGTACCTCGCTGGTGGCCGCCGTACGACGACCGCGCGAGACGCCCGCGGCGTGCGCCGCAAGCCGCGCCCGGATGGCTTCCGGATCGCGCACGGTGTGGGTGGTCGGTGCCGAGATGCCACCGGGGATGAGCCGGTTGCCGGGCCGGCGCATGGGCAGGCCCGCCTCGGTGTGCCGCGTCGGCGGCGTGGCTTCGACACGGTCCGCTGCGTCCCAGCCGGCGTCGACCTCGGAGTCGGCCCACGGCCGCTCACCGGTGTCGGCCGTCAGCCAGTTGGACCGCAGGGAGCGGAAGATCGGCGTCTCGTCGTCCTCCATCGAGGCCGGCGTCTGGGCGCGTCGCTCGAGCGGGCCCTGGCCCAGGGACGGCTGGACCAGGGACGCGCGGTTCGCGAGGTTCGCGAACGGGTTCGCCTCCTCGACGGGAGCCTCGTGGCCGTTCGCATGTCCGTTGCCGTTCCCGTTGGCGTCCTGAGCCTCGGGCGCCTCGAACCGCACCGACGGGTGGAGCGGCAGGGTGGCGAGCACCGGGGCGAGCTCGTCGTGCGACTCGTCGCCAGCCTCGTCGACAGCCTCGTCAGCAGCCTCGTCAGCTGGTTCGTCGGACTCGTCGGCCTCCTCGGCCTCGTGCGCCTCGGCCACCACGTCGAGGTCGTCCTCGTCGGCTTCCTCGGTCTCCTCGGTGTCCTCCACCTCGGCGACCTCGGCGACCTCGGCGACCTCCTGGCGACCTCGGCGACCTCCTCGACCTGAGGCGCCTCGTCGGTTCTCCTCGACGTCGGTGGCGTCCTCGGCCTCGTGGACCGGGCCGAGGGCGATCGGCGCGCGCTCCTCCTCCTCGTGCGCGTCGTCGCTCACCACGGTGAACGGGTGCACCTCGGCCACGTGCTCGTCGGGCTCGACGGCCTCCTCGGCCATCTCCTCCGCCGTCACCTCGTGGTCCTCGTCGGCCAGCTCGGCGTCGACGACATCGGCGCTCTCTGCTCGTCGGGCTCGACGCGCTCGAAGAAACCGCCACCCATCGACACGGGCGTGGTCACCTGACCGGCGCCGGAAGCACCCGGGCGGCGCTGGGGCAGGCCATAGGCGTTGATCGCGGCGGTGATCCGGTCGGTCTCCTCGTCGCTCACCGGCTCGGCGACGGGCTCGTCGGCCTGCGGCTCGGTGAGGGCGTAGACCTCAGCGGGCTCGTGCTCTTCGACCTCGTACGACGCCGGCGCGGCGCCGAGCTCGATGACCTGCGCGCCACCGGACGAACCGGCCTGGAGGCGAGCGGTGTCGCTGAGCACCGAGGTCGGCAGGAAGACGGTGGCCGTGATGCCCATCCGGTCGTTCTGGTCGAGGGAGACCGCGAGTCCGTGGCGCTCGGCGAGCCGGCTGACCACGAAGAGGCCCATCCGCCGGGCGGTGTCTGGCGTGACCTCGCCACCGGAACGCAGCTTCTCGTTGAGCTCGCCGAGGGCGTCGTCGGCGATGCCGAGACCACCGTCGGTGACCTGGACGATGACGCCGCCGCGGGTGAACGAGGAGGTGACCAGCACCTTCGAGCTGGGCGGAGAGTAGGACAGTGCGTTGTCGACCAGCTCCGCGAGGAGGTGCACGACGTCGGCTGACGCATCGCCGGTGACCCGCTGCGCGGGTGCGGCGTCCAGCTGGACACGGCGGTAGTCCTGCACACCGGCGATCGCGGCCTGCAGCACGTCGGTCAGCGACAGGTCCTCCTGCTCGGTGGCCCTCGTGGGGGCACCGGAGAGGATGACCAGGCTCTCTGCGTTGCGGCGCATCCGCGCAGCCAGGTGGTCGAGGCGGAACAGGCTCTCGAGGCGCTGCGGGTCCTCCTCGTCGCTCTCCAGCGTCTCGATCAGGCCGAGCTGCTGGTTGATGAGGGAGGTGTTGCGGCGCGAGAGTGTGACGAACATGTCGCCGACCTGCTCGCGGAGGGCGGCCTCACCCGAGGCCAGCTTGATGGCCTGGCGGTGGAGGTCGTCCACGGCACGCGCGAGCTGGCCGGTCTCCTCGTGCGTGGTGACGGCGATCGGCACGATCTCGCCCGGCTCCTCGCCGGCGCGGATCTTGTTGACCGCGTCGGGCAGGCGCTGGTGGGCCACCTCGAGGGCTTCGGCCCGCACGCGACGGATGGGGTTCAGCAGGAGGCGGGAGACCATCAGCGCGAGGATGATCGCGGCGAGCAGTGCGAGGCCGATGATGCCGGAGTCGACGTACGTCAGGACCTTGGCGTTGCGGGTGGCATCGGCCAGGTTCTTGTCGATCTTCGTCAGCAGGTCGTCGATGAGGACGTCGTACCCGTCGTAGCTCGAGGCCGTCACGCGCTTGTTGCCGCCACGGGCGTTGACCAGGCGCTGGGCGTTGGCCTGCCGGATCTCCAGCACGTGCGGGTCGGTCTGGCCGAGGGAGACAGCCAAGCGGTCGATGGCGGCGAGCTCGACGCCGAACTCCGAGTACAGCTCGACGGGGTTCGCCGGGATGGTCTTCTCGTTGGCGACCTGGATCTCCTGGAGCGACACCGAGAGGCGACCGTCGAGCGCCTGGGCCAGCACCAGCAGTGCCGGCTCGGGGTCGATCTGCTCGTCCACGATCGTCGAGATCACCTGGGTGACACCGCGCTCGAGCTGGCGGACCTGCGAGACCGAGGACGTCAGGCTGACGTACGCCATACCGGTACGCATCTGCTCGCTCAGCGAGATCACGTCGTTGATCTGCCGCAGCTGCGCCGGGGTCAGGTCGGCGGCGTCACGCGCCTCGACCAGGGCCGCGCCGGTCTTGACGACCTCTTGCTGAGCCGCGTCCAGCTGGGGGTTGTTGATGCCCTCGGCGCGCGCCACCACGGCGGCGTGCTCGGCGGCGGAGAGGTAGGCGACGGCCGGGCCGAGCACCGTGACCTGCGAGGCGGTGGCGGCGTAGTTGTTGGCCTCCGCCATCTCGGTGCGCACGCGGAGTCCACCGAAGACGGCAGCGAGCAGCACGGGCACCGCCAGCACGAGAGCCACCTTGCGACGCAGCGACCACTCCGAGAGGTTGAAGAACGACGGCTTCTCGCCGGGTGCGTAGACGTGCTTGTCGGCCTTCAGCGAGCCGGTCGCATCGACGGCGCCCATGGTGACGGTGTCACCGGCGCCCGATCGCCTGCCGGCCAGGAGCGCGGGCCGCTTGCCCGGCGCCTTGCCCGAACTCCGGGCGGCGCGCGCGGCGTCCTTCTGGGCCTGCTTGGCCTTCTTGGCCCGATCACGGACTGCCTGCTGGGCGGCCTTCGCCGCCTGGGCAGCCGCCTTGGCGGCCTTGGGGTCCGACTTCGCGGCCGAGAGCACCGTGCGCTGGGCGTTCTGCCCGAGCTGCTGGCGCGAGTTCTGGCCGGGGCTCTGGCCCCACTTCTGGCCGAGCTTCTGGCCCTGCTTCTGGCCCTGCTTCTGGGCAGCCTTCGGGGAGGCCGCATCGGTGCGACGCTTGGAGAACATCTGGCCCCCGGGGGGTTAGGGCGAAGCTTCGGACGACCACCGGACGGGCCGGCGGTGACGGCACCTGGTATGTACCGCTTCGCAACACGCTAGGCAATCCATCGCCTCCCTGTTCACAGTTCGGCGGAAGTGACTCCATCGGGTGGTCCGAACTGGTCCGAACGGGCTACTCGACGGGCACAAGGGTCGCTGACCCGGTGAGCGAGCGCAGCGCCGTGGCGGCCAGCACCAGGTCGCCCGCCGCATCGGTCGCATCGAGGTCGACGACGGCCTCGATCACCCAGTCGCGGTCGCCCGCGGGATCGGCCAGCGTCTGGCGGACGTGCCGCACCCGTGCCGTCGTACCTTCCTCGGCGCCGACCGGCTCGCCCGACCCGGGAGCACCCATCCAGAAGTACGACGGCCCGCGGGCGTCCGCATCGGTGGCGAGCGTGTCGTGCTCGGCGTAGTAGCGCTCCAGTGCCTCGTCCCACCGCGAGCGGGTCATCACCACCTCGCGCGCCGGCTCGACCCGGTCGGCCGCCGCACGCTCGAGGCGCAGCAGCGCGTCCAGGTCGTCGCGGGCACAGGCGGCGACCCTGGCGAACATGGCGTTGCGCACCATCACCTCGAGCACCCGCTCCTGGGCCGACAGCGGTCGTGGCGGCGGCGGGGGCTCGTCCCGATGGCCGAGCACCTGGTCCGGGTGGCTCAGCGCCTCCCACTCGTCGATCAGCGAGGAGTCGGTCTGGCGGATGGTCTCGCCGAGCCATTCCACGAGGTCCTCGAGCTCGGGCGTACGGTGCGCCTCCGGCACCGTCTGACGCACGGTCCGGTACGCGTCGCTGAGGTACCGCAGCACCAGGCCCTCCGACCGGGCCAGCTGGTAGCGGCCGACGAAGTCGGTGAAGCCCATGGCCTGCTCCCACATCTCGCGGAGCACCGACTTGGGCCCCAGCGCGTCCTCGGGAAGCCAGGGGTGCGACTGGCGGTACATCGCGTACGTCGCCTCCAGCAGGTCGGCCAGCGGCTGCGGCCAGGTGACGTCCTCGAGCAGTGCCATCCGCTCGTCGTACTCGACGCCGTCCGCCTTCATCTCGGCGATCGCCTCGCCACGCGCGGCGTGCTGCTGGGCGAACAGGATCTGTCGCGGCGCCTCGAGCACGGACTCGACGACGCTGACGACGTCGAGGGTGTACGTCGGCGCCTCCGGGTCGAGGACGTCGAACGCCGCGAGCGCGAAGTGCGCAAGGGGCTGGTTGAGCGCGAAGTCCTCCGGCAGGTCGACGGTCAGCACGTACCTGCGGCCGTGCTCGTCGAGCTCGTCGAGCCGGGTGACCGTGCCCGACCTCACCAGCGAGCGGGTGAGCCGGAGGGCGCGGCGGGCCAGTCGGAGCTGGGTACCTCGCGGCTCGTGGTTGTCGGTCAGCAGTCGCCGCAACACGGGGAACGCGTCCTCCGGCCGGGACAGCACGTTGACGAGCATCGCGTTGTCGACGCGCATCCGTGAGGCGAGCCGCTCGGGCTCCCCGGCGACGAGCTTGTCGAAGGTCTGCTCGGTCCACACGACCGTGCCCTCGGGCGGCTTCTTCAGCTGGGGCTTGGACTTCTTCTTCGCCTTCTGCTGTTCACGGAGGGCGGCGTTCTTGGCGTCGGACTTCGCCTTGGCCTTCTCGTTCTCGATGACGTGCTCGGGCGCCTGGACGACCACGTACCCCGAGGTGTCGAAGCCCGCGCGTCCCGCGCGCCCGGCGATCTGCAGGAACTCACGCGTGCGCAGCACCCGCTGGCGGTTCCCGTCGAACTTGGCGAGTCCGGTGAACAGGACGGTCCTGATCGGCACGTTGATGCCGACGCCGAGGGTGTCGGTGCCGCAGATGACGGTGAGCAGCCCGGCCTGCGCGAGCGTCTCGACCAGGCGGCGGTACTTCGGCAGCATGCCGGCGTGGTGCACGCCGATGCCCGCCTTCACCAGCTTCTGCAGCGTCTTGCCGAACCCTGCGCCGAACCGGAACGCCCCGATCTTGGCCGCGATCGCGTCCTTCCGCTCGCGGTCGATCCCGGCGACCCCGCCGGGAGCCAGCAGCCGGGTCGCGTGCTCGACGGCGGCAACCTGCGTGAAGTGCACGACGTACGCCGGCGCCTGGCCGGTCGTGACCAGCTCCTGCAGCGTGTCGTCCAGCGGCTCGGTCGACCAGGCGAAGCTGAGCGGCACGGGCCGCTCGGCGTCGGCGACCACGGTGGTCTCGCGGCCCGTACGACGCGTGAGGTCGGCCGCGATCTCCGACATGTCGCCGAGGGTCGCCGACATCAGCACGAACTGGGCATCCGGCAGCTCGAGCAGCGGCACCTGCCATGCCCAGCCGCGGTCGGGCTCTCCGTAGTAGTGGAACTCGTCCATCACGACCAGCCCGACGTCGGCCCGGGCACCCTCGCGCAGCGCGATGTTCGCCAGCACCTCCGCGGTGCACGCGATGATCGGGGCGTCGGAGTTCACCGACGCGTCGCCGGTGAGCATGCCGACGTCGTCTGCGCCGAACACCTCGCACAGCGCGAAGAACTTCTCGCTCACCAGCGCCTTGATCGGTGCGGTGTAGAAGGAGACCCGCCCGTCGGCCAGCGCCGCCAGGTGGGCCCCGGTGGCCACCAGCGACTTGCCGGAGCCCGTCGGCGTCGCCAGCACCACGTTCTCGCCGCCGAGCAGCGCGAACAGCGCCTCGTCCTGGTGCGGGTACAGCGACAGCCCCTGCTCCCCCGCCCACTCCGCCACCGCGAGGTACAGCGAGTCCGGATCCGTCTCCCCGGGCACGACGAGGCGGGGTACGAGCACGGGCACATTGTGTCCTCATCGCTGGTCGAGCCGGGCGAGCCCCTGGGCAAGCCCGTGTCGAGACCCCGTGAGCGGTCTCGACACCCGCCTTTCGGTGGTCGAGCCGTCGTGAGGAACGAGCGACGTGTCGAGACCTCGCGGGGCTCGACCACCGATGGTGCGCGGGGCATGCTCGTACCCATGAAGAGCACGATGCAGGACGCCCCGCTCAGCATCTCCCGCCTCCTCGACCACGCCGCCCGCGTTCACCCGGACTCCGAGGTCATCACGGCCACGCCGGACGGCGCGCGCCGTCGTACGTTCGCCGAGGTCGCCGAGCGGGCCGGCCGCCTCGCCGGCGCCCTGCGCGCCTGCGGCGTGGACGGCGACCAACGGGTGGCGACGTTCATGTGGAACAACGCCGAGCACCTCGAGGTCTACCTCGCCGCCCCGTCGATGGGCGCGGTGCTGCACACCCTGAACATCCGGCTCTTCCCCGACCAGGTCACCTACGTCGCCAACCATGCCGAGGACAAGGTGGTCGTCGTCGACGCCAGCCTGCTGACGCCGTTCTCGAAGCTGCTGCCCACCTTCGAGGCCGTCACGCACGTGCTGGTGGCCGGGCCGGAGGCCGCGGACGCCGACCTGACCGAGCTCGAGGCGACCGGCAAGACGATCCTGAGGTACGAGGACGCGCTCGCCGAGGCCGAGCCCGTCACCGGCTGGCCCGACATCGTGGAGACCGACGCCGCGGCGATGTGCTACACCTCCGGCACCACCGGCAACCCCAAGGGTGTCGTGTACAGCCACCGGTCGATGTACCTGCACTCGATGGCGGTCGCGATGGGCGACGCGATGGGGCTGACGCCGTACGACCGGATCCTGCCGATCGTGCCGATGTTCCACGCCAACGCGTGGGGGCTGCCGTACGCCGCCATCATGGTCGGCGCCGCCCTGGTGATGCCCGACCGCTGGCTCCAGCCGGAGCCGCTGACCCGGCTGATCGCGAGTGAGCGAGTGACCGTGTCCGGCGCAGTTCCGACGATCTGGAACGACATCCTCGGTCACCTCGACACCCACGACGTCGACATGACATCCGTCAGGCTGGTGGTGTGCGGCGGCTCGGCGGTGCCGCTGAGCCTGATGCGCGCGCTGGAGGAACGGCACGGCGTGCACGTGCTGCAGGGCTGGGGCATGACCGAGACCAGCCCGATTGCCGCGGTGGCCCTGCCCCCGGTGGCAGCCGAGGGCGGTACGGAGAGCGACGAGGGATGGCGGCACCGCGCCACGGCGGGCCGGGTGATGGCCGGCGTCACCGCAAGGGTCGTCGGCGAGGAGGGTCGCCCGCTCGCCCAGGACGGTGACGCCGTCGGCGAGCTCGAGGTACGCGGGCCCTGGGTGACCGGCGCCTACTACGGAGACGAGGATCCCGAGAAGTTCCGTGACGGCTGGCTGCGCACCGGCGACGTCGGCACCCTCGACCGCCTCGGCTACATCACCCTCACCGACCGCGCCAAGGACGTCATCAAGTCCGGCGGCGAGTGGATCTCCTCGGTCGACCTCGAGAACCACCTGATGTCGCATCCGGACGTCCTCGAGGCGGCCGTCGTCGCCATCCCCGACGAGAAGTGGACCGAGCGTCCCCTCGCCACCGTCGTCCTGCGCGAGGGCGCCTCCGCGGACCTGGACTCCCTGCGCGAGCACCTCGCCGCCAAGTTCGCCAAGTGGCAGCTCCCCGACGCCTGGGCCTTCATCGAGTCCGTCCCCCGCACCTCCGTCGGCAAGTTCGACAAGAAGGTGATCCGCAAGGACTTCGCCGACGGTGCCCTCGACATCAAACGCCTCGACTAGCGCTATCGCTGGTCGAGCCCGCGAGCGCCAGCGAGCGGTGTCGAGACCCGGTGAGGGGTTGTGGTCTCGACACGCCGCTCGTCCCTCGCGGCGGCTCGACCAGCGAATGCCTACCGCGCGCGGGGATGCGCCGTGGCGAAGACCTCGCGGAGGTTGTCGACGGTGACGAGCGTGTAGACCTGGGTGGTCGTCACCGACGCGTGACCGAGCAGCTCTTGTACGACGCGTACGTCGGCGCCGCCGTCGAGCAGGTGGGTGGCGAAGGAGTGCCGCAGCGTGTGCGGCGAGACGTCGGTCGTGACGCCGGCCCGCTCGGCGGCCCGGACCAGGACCGTCCAGGCGCTCTGCCGCGACAGCCGGCCGCCGCGGGCGTTGAGGAACAGCGCCGGCGTACCTCGCCCGGCCGCGACCAGAGCAGGCCGCGCGGTGGTCAGGTAGTCGGCGACCGCCGAGACGGCGTACGAGCCGACGGGCACGATCCGTTCCTTGCCGCCCTTGCCGCGCAGCAGCACGGTCAGCTCCACCGTGTCGAGGTCGTCGACGTCGAGGCCGACGGCCTCGGAGATCCGGGCGCCGGTGCCGTACAGCACCTCGAGCAGCGCCCGGTCCCGTTGCGCCAGCGTGGTGCCCGCCGCGCCGGCCGCCGACAGGATCGCCTCGACGTCGGCCAGCGGGAGGGCCTTCGGCAGACGCTTGGCCGGAGCCGGCGGCCGCACCCCCGCGGCAGGATCGGCACGAGCAAGCCCGTCCCCGACCGCGAACTTGTGGAAGCCGCGTACGGCGACCACCGTGCGCGCCGCGGAGGTCGAGCTCAGCGGCGGGTGGTCGGCGTCGCCCTCGCGCAGCCGCGCCAGGAACTCGGTGACCACCGCCTCGGAGACGTCGTCCAGGTCGTCGAGCTCGCGCGCCCCGAGGAACTCGACGTACCTGCGCAAGTCGCGCCGGTACGACGTCAGGGTGTTGGCCGCCAGCCCGCGCTCGATCGCCAGGTGGTCGAGGTAGGTCCGGACCGCGGCCGCCGGCGCGGCCAAGGGCGTCAGCCGATCGCCTCGTCGAGGTCGACCGACTTGATGCCGACCGCCTCGCCGACAGGAGCGTTGGTGAGCGTGCCGGCGTGCGTGTTCAGACCGAGCGCCAGGCTGCGGTCGTCGCGGCACGCCTGCTGCCAGCCCTTGTCGGCCAGCGCGACGGCGTACGGCATGGTCGCGTTGGTCAGGGCGTACGTCGACGTGTTCGGCACCGCGCCGGGCATGTTCGCCACGCAGTAGAAGATCGATCCGTGGACCTGGTACGTCGGGTCGGCGTGCGTGGTCGCGTGGGTGTCCTCGAAGCAGCCGCCCTGGTCGACGGCGATGTCGACGAGCACCGAGCCCGGCTTCATCCGCGAGACCAGCTCGTTGGAGACCAGCTTCGGCGCGGCCGCGCCGGGGATCAGCACCGCGCCGATCACCATGTCGGCCTCCATCACCTGTTGCTCGATCGCGAGCCGCGAGGAGGCGAGCCCGTGGACCCGGTTGTTGTAGCGCCAGAACGACATCCGCAGCTTGTCGAGGTCGGTGTCGAGCAGCGTCACGTCGGCGCCCATGCCGAGCGCGATGTTCGCGGCGTTCTGGCCGGAGACGCCGGCGCCGATGATGACGATCTTGGCGTTGGCCACGCCGCCCACGCCGCCCATCAGCACGCCGCGGCCGCCCTGGGCCTTCATCAGCGAGTACGCGCCGACCTGCGGCGCCAGGCAGCCCGCGACCTCGGACATCGGGTAGAGCAGCGGCAGACCGCCCGACGGCAGCTGCACGGTCTCGTAGGCGATGCCGGTGACCTTGCGGTTGATCAGCTCCTCGGTGAGGGGCTTGTCGGCCGCGAGGTGCAGGTAGGTGAACAGGGTGAGTCCCTCGCGCATCCGCGGGTACTCCTCGGCGATCGGCTCCTTGACCTTCAGCACCATGTCGATGCCCCCGCCGGTGCCCCAGGCGTCCTCGGCCGTGGGGACCATCGTGGCGCCCGCGGCGACGTACTCGTCGTCGCTGATGGAGGACCCGATCCCCGCATCCTTCTGGATGTACACCTCGTGACCATGGCTGGTGAGCTCGTTCACGCCGATCGGCGTGATGGCCACGCGGTACTCATGGTTCTTGACTTCCTTGGGGACTCCGACCTTCACCTGATCGCTCCTGAGTCGTTGGCCCGGACGCCGTTGCGCCGACGCCGGACGGCCCACCGCAGGGTGTGCCGGAACGACCTTATCCACGTCCGTGGCCGGGCGAGGAGCCGGACGCCGCCAACCGACGATTGGGCACAAACGCCACCCCGGTGCGGCATGTCGTTGGCGTTTGGGACCAAACGCCGACGCCGCCGCCCCTCTAGGATCGCCGCGTGGCGGAGTACTTGCGGATCGGTGAGGTGGCCCAAGCCGTCGGCGTCAGCGTGGACACGCTGCGCCGCTGGGAGGCGAACGGCACGGTGCAGTTCGAGCGCCGTGGCAACCAGCGCGTGCTGCGCGCCGACAAGCTCGCCGCACTGACGTCCTCGGTCAGCGGTGCCGACCGGGTCTCCAGCGCGCGCAACCGGTTCCACGGCGTGGTCGTCGGCATCATCCGCGACCGGGTGATGGCCCAGGTCGAGATGGTGTGCGGCGAGTTCCGCGTGGTCTCGCTGATGAGCCGCGAGGCCGCCGACGAGCTCGGCCTCGAGGTCGGCAAGCAGGCGACCGCTGTGGTGAAGTCCACCAACGTGATCGTCGAGGTGTGACCCTGCGTAGGTATTGCCTAGGCTTTGTGGTTCGATGCGGCCATGCACCGACGCATCCCTCTGCTCGCCGCCACCGTCCTCCTGGTCGCCGCCACGACGGCCGCCTGCGGGGACGACGACAGCGGCAGTGCGGGCGATGACAGGACGACGTTGACGGTGTACGCCGCCGCCTCGCTGACCACGACGTTCGAGCAGATCGGCGACGAGTTCGAGCAGCAGCACGACGGGGTGGAGGTGGAGTTCAGCTTCGGTGGCTCCTCCGACCTGGTCGCGCAGATCCAGGAGGGCGCGCCGGCCGATGTGTTCGCCTCGGCGGACACCGCCAACATGGACAAGCTGACCGCCGAGGACCTCCAGGCGGCCGACCCGCAGGACTTCGCGTCCAACACCCTCGAGATCGCGGTGCCGCCTGACAACCCCGCCGGCATCGCGTCGTTCGCGGACCTCGCGAAGGACGGCGTGAACGTCGTGGTCTGCGCGCCCGAGGTGCCGTGCGGTGCCGCGACCCAGAAGGTCGAGGACGCCACCGGCGTCGACATCTCGCCGGTGAGCGAGGAGCAGTCGGTCACCGACGTGCTCGCCAAGGTGACCTCCGGGGAGGCGGACGCCGGCGTCGTCTACGTGACCGACGTGCAGGCGGCCGGCGACGACGTGCAGGGCGTGACCTTCCCGGAGTCCTCCGAGGCCGTCAACACCTATCCGATCGTGGCGCTGAAGGACGCCGCCGACACCGACCTCGCGCAGCAGTTCGTCGACCTGGTGCTCGGCAACACCGGGCAAGGGATCCTGGAGGAGGCCGGCTTCGCCCAGGCCAGTGACCAGCCGTAGCCAAGAAGCGGCACGCAGCCGGCGACCGGTCGACGTACCTCGCTGGCTGTTCCTGCCCGCCCTGCTGGGGGCGCTGTTCGTGCTGCTCCCGTTGGTCGCCATCGTCGCCAAGGTCGACTGGGGCAGCTTCGTCCACCTGGTCACCTCCGAAGACTCCCGGGCCGCCTTCTGGCTGAGCCTGCGCACCTCGTCGGCGAGCACGCTGGCGTGCATCGTGGTGGGCGTGCCGATGGCGATGCTGCTCGCCCGGTGGGACTTCCCCGGGCTCGGCGTGCTCCGCTCGCTGGTCCTGCTGCCGCTCGTGCTGCCGCCCGTGGTCGGCGGGCTCGCGCTGCTGTACACCTTCGGCCGCCGCGGCCTGCTGGGCCAGTCCCTGGATGCCCTCGGCGTCCAGATCGCTTTCTCGACGATCGCGGTGGTGATGGCCCAGACGTTCGTGGCCCTCCCGTTCCTCGTGCTCAGCCTCGAGGGCGCGCTGCGCACCGCCGGCGACCGCTACGAGGTGGTCGCCGCCTCGCTCGGCGCCCCGCCGACCACCGTCCTGCGGCGGATCACGGTGCCCTTGGTCCTCCCGGGCCTCATCTCCGGGGCGGTGCTCGCCTTCGCCCGCTCGCTCGGCGAGTTCGGCGCGACGATCACCTTCGCGGGCAGCCTGCAGGGCCGCACCCGCACCCTGCCGCTCGAGATCTACCTCCAGCGCGAGACCGACCCGGACGCCGCCGTCGCGCTGGCGCTCGTCCTCCTCGTGGTGGCGGTGGTCGTCATCGGCGTCGCGCGCCAGGGACGGGCGGCGGTGTGAGCACCCGATGAGCCTCCACATCGCCGCTCGGGTGCCCGAGCGCCGCGTCGAGGTCGACCTCGACATCGCCGACGGCCAGACCCTCGCGCTGCTCGGCCCGAACGGCTCCGGCAAGTCCACCGTGCTCGAGGTGCTCGCCGGACTGGTCCGGCCGCAGTCCGGACGGGTGGTGCTGGACGACCGGGTTCTCACCGACGTCGGGCCAGGCACCCCGGGCGTGCTGGTGCCTCCGCACGACCGGCGTACGGCACTCCTCGGTCAGGACGCCCTCCTCTTCCCGCACCTCGACGCCCTGGAGAACGTCGCCTTCGGCCCCCGCAGCCGGGGCACCCACCGGCGTACGGCGCGCGCGGACGCGCAGCGCTGGCTCGACGACGTCGGCGTCGGGGACCTCGCCCGGCGCCGCCCGGGTCAGCTGTCCGGCGGCCAGGCGCAGCGCGTGGCCATCGCCCGCGCCCTGGCCGCGGAACCGCGGCTGCTGCTGCTCGACGAGCCGATGGCGGCGCTGGACGTCGCCGTCCAGCCCGCGCTGCGCCAGGTGCTGAGGCGGGTGCTCGCGCGCCGGACCAGCATCATCGTCACCCATGACCCCCTCGATGCCCTGCTGCTGTCCGACGTCGTCGCCGTGTTCGACGACGGACGGGTCGTCGAGCGTGGGCGGAGCGCGGAGGTCCTCGCCCGGCCGCGCAGCGGGTTCGCCGGGCGGCTCGCCGGCCTGAACCTGCTCCGCGGCACCTGGGACGACGGCGCCGTCCGCACGGCCCAGGGCTGGGTCGGGCACGGTCGCGTCGAGGGCCCGGTCCCCGCCCAAGGGGCGGCCGCGATCGCGGCGTTCCGCCCGCAGGCGGTCGCCATCTATCGGAACGCCGCGCGTGACGGGGCGACGGGCAGCCCGCGCAACGCCTTCGACGTGCGCATCAGCGAGCTCGAGCCCCGCGCCGACCTGGTGCGCGTGCACGCGGGCGAGCTGACCGCGGACGTCACGGTCCAGGCGGCCGCGGAGCTCGAGCTCGCGGTCGGTGGCCGCGTCACGTTCGTGGTCAAGGCGACCGAGGTGTCGCTCTACGGCATCTGACCGGGCCGCGCCGGAGACCGCTGGGAGAGCGACCGTCTAGGAGGCTGTCTCCTCGACCGCCCTCATCACCTGCAGCACGTTGCGGCAGGTGAGCTTGCCGAGGTCCTCGGGCGACCACGCCCGGTCGGCCAGCGCCTCGAGCAGCCGCGGGTAGGAGGCGACGTCCTCCAACCCCTCGGGCAGCGTGGTCACGCCGTCGTAGTCGCCGCCCAGCCCGACGTGGTCGATCCCGGCGACGTCCCGCACATGCTCGACGTGCGCGACCACGTCCTCCAACGTCGACGGAGGCGGTGGGTGCCGGAGCTCCTGCTCGACGAGGAACGGCTCGAACCGCGCCAGCTCCTTCGGGTCGATGCCCGCCTCGGCGGCGGCGTCCTCCGCGGCAAGCGCCCAGTCGCGGTTGGCCTGGTTCACGAACCGGGGCACGAACGAGACCATGCACAGCCCTCCCGCGGCGGCCATGGTCGCGAGGACGTCGTCCGGCACGTTGCGCGGGTGGTCCACCAGGGCGTGGGCCGAGGAGTGCGAGAAGATCACCGGCGCCGTGGTCGCGTCCAGTGCGTCGCGCATCGTCTCGTCGCTGACGTGCGAGAGGTCCACCATCATGCCGAGCCGGTTCATCTGGGCGACCACCTCGCGCCCGAAGTCGGTCAGTCCCCCGTGCAGTCGCTCGTCGGTCGCCGAGTCCGCCCACGCGTTGTTCTCGTTGTGGGTCAGCGTCAGGTAGCGCACCCCGAGCCGGTGCAGCATCCGGAGCACCCCGAGCGACCCGCCGATCTGGTGGCCGCCCTCGGCGCCCAGGAGGGAGGCGATCCGCCCTTCCGACCAGGCCCGCTCGACGTCGGCAGCCGTGGTCGCGGGCGCCAGCCGGTCGCCGTACCGCTCGATCATGGCGTACGCCGCGTCGATCTGCTCGAGGGTCGCCGCGACCGCCGCGTGGCCCAGCGTCGACGGCACGAAGACCGACCAGAACTGGGCACCGACGCCGCCCTCCTGCAGCCGCGGCAGGTCGGTCTGGGCGCGGCCGTCCTGCCGCTGAGCGATGTCGATCTCGTCGAAGTCGTAGCCACACAGCTCCCGCAGCCGCCACAACAGGTCGTTGTGGCCGTCGACCACCGGGTGCTCGGCGATCAGGGCCGCGATGTCGGCCCTCACAGGGCATCCCTGCGACCAAGAGCGTCGTACGCCAGCACCGCCACCGCGATCGGCTCCTCGGTGACCCGTCCGTCGAGCACGGCATCCACCAGGTCGTGGATCGGCACCCAGAGCATCTCCATCTCCGCCTCTTCGTGCTCGAGGGCGAAGTCGCCGCGGCTGGCGCGGATCAGGCCGCGCGCCAGGAAGAAGACGTGCCGCTCGGCCGTGATCCCTGCCGAGGGCCACAGGGCGAACAGCCGCCGCCACTCGGTGGCCTCGAGCTCGACCTCCTCGCGCAGCTCGCGCTTCGCCGTCTCGAGCGGGTCCTCGTCGTCGGCGTCGCGCAGCCCCGCGGGCAGCTCGAGGTAGGTACCCGCGGCCGGGTGCCGGTACTGCCGAACGCAGGCCACCCGCTCGTCGTCGTCGACCGCGAGCACGATGACCGCACCGGGATGCT
Source organism: uncultured Actinomycetota bacterium (assembly GCA_963728555.1). GTDB lineage: Bacteria > Actinomycetota > Actinomycetes > Propionibacteriales > Nocardioidaceae > Nocardioides. Next base: position 319,535 of record CAVSKP010000003.1, on the reverse strand, counting down.
CGAGGACCAGTCGGCCGAAGGTCTCGGCCCCCTCGGGAGAGCGGATGGTGTCGCGTCTCAGGGCGACGATCCAGTCGTCGCGGTAGAGATCCCGCGTCGCCTCCACCGGCCACGTACCGGCGGTGTCCGGCGGCAGATCGCTCACGTCGTGACGCTACCGTGGCGACCGTGAACGACATCTCGACAGGACCGCTCAGCCTGACTCGTGCCGAGGCCGAGGAGCGGTTCGCGCTCCTCGAGGTCGATCGTTACGACGTCGCGATGGACCTGCGGGGCCTGTTCGAGGGTGAGGTGCTGCAGGCGACGTCGACGATCGCATTCCGCTGCCACCAGCCGGGTGCCTCGACGTTCGTCGACTGCGTCGCCGAGGTCACCGGCGCGACGCTGAACGGCGTCGAGCTCGACCCCGCCAGCCAGTCGCGCGGCCGTCTGCCCCTGACGGACCTCCAGGCCGAGAACGTGCTGGTGGTGCGGTCCGCGCAGAGCGACACCCACACCGGCCACGGCATCAAGCGCACCGTCGACCCCAGCGACAAGCTGGTCTACGTCTGGATGACCTTCGAGCCGGACATGGCCCGGCACGCGTTCGCCAACTTCGACCAGCCGGACCTCAAGGCCGTGCACGGCTTCACGGCCAGTGCTCCCGACTCCTGGGTGGTCACCAGCAACTCGGTGGCCACCTCGATCGAGGACCTCGCCGACGGCGGCCGGCTGTGGACGTTCGCCGACACGCCGCGGCTCTCGACGTACGTCGCCGTCGTCAACGCCGGGCCGTTCTACGAGCTGCGTGAGTCGAGGGGCGGCCACGACCTCGGCCTGTTCTGCCGGCAGTCCCTCAAGCACCTGCTGGACCGGGACGCCGAGGAGCTGTTCGGGGTGACCGAGCAGGGCCTGGCGTGGTTCGGCGAGCACTTCGGGGTTCCGTTCGGCCAGGAGAAGTACGACCAGGTCTTCGTGCCCGACATGGGCGGCGCGATGGAGAACTGGGGCTGCGTCACGTGGGGCGACGGCGCGCTGTACCGCAGCAGCCCGACGTACGACCAGCGGCGATCGGTCGCCTCGATCCTGCTGCACGAGATGGCGCACATGTGGTTCGGCGACCTGGTGACGATGAAGTGGTGGAACGACCTCTGGCTCAACGAGGCGTTCGCGTCCTGGGCCGCCACCTGGGCGCTCGTCGGTGCGACGAGCTATACCGACAGCTGGGCGGCGTACCTCGCCACCGGCAAGCTCGAGGGCTACCGGGTCGACATGGGCCCGGCCACCCACCCGATCCGCGGCAACGTGCCGGACGTCTCGCAGGCGATGGCGAACTTCGACGCCATCAGCTACCAGAAAGGGCAGGCGGTGCTCCGCCAGCTCAGCGCGTACGCCGGCGACGAGGTCTTCCTCGAAGGTCTGCGCAGCTACTTCCGCGACCATGCGTGGGGCAACACCCGGCTGGAGGACCTCACCGGCGCCATCGGCGCGGCGTACGGCCAGGACCTGCACGCGTGGGAGAGCCAGTGGCTCGACCGGACCGGCACCGACACGCTCACCCTCGACGGCTCCGTGCTGCGGGCCGAGGCGGCCGACGAGTCCGAGCCGCGGCCGCACCGGCTCGACATCGGGTGCTACGCCGACGACGGAGGCTCGCTGCGGCACGTCGGCGACGTCGCGGTCCGCACCTCCGGCGCCGAGACACCGGTCGACCTGCCCGAGTCGGACCTGCGCATCGTCAACGACCACGACCTGACCTTCGCCGCCGTGCGCACCGACAAGGCGAGCCTCGACCTGATGCTGCGCCGGGCGGGTCAGCTGCCCGACCCGGTGTCCCGGGCGCTGGCCGTCTCGACGGCCTACGACATGCTGGTCAAGGGCGAGCTCTCCGCCGACGACGCGCTGTCCTGCGTGCTCGGCGTGCTGGAGACCGAGACCACCATCGGCGTCGTCGAGCCCTTCCTGCGGATCGCCGGCCTGATCGCCGGCTACTACACCCCGGTCGACCGGATCTCCGCGCAACGCAGCCGGGTCGCGGACCGCGCCGCGGCGATCGCCGCCCACCCCGACCTCGCGGAGGGCGCGCTGCTGGCGCTGGCCGCAAGCGCCACCACGTCGGAGCACTTCGCCCAGCTCGACGAGGCCGCAGAGTCCAACCTCGGCCTCGCCTGGCGGGTCGCCGCCACGCGGGCGGCGCAGGGCACCTACGACCCGGAGGTCGTCGAGCGGCTTCAGGAGCGTGACCCAGACCCCGATGCCGCGATGAGTGCGCTGATCGTCCGGGCCTCCCGCAACCTCCCCGAGGCCAAGGAGGAGGCGTGGCAGGCGCTGTACGTCGACCAGAACGTGCCCGCGGGCGTCGTGCTCGGTCAGCTCATCAAGGCGTTCTGGCGCCCGGAGCAGCGCGCGACACTGATGCCCTTCACGGAGCGGTACCTCGAGGAGATCCCGAAGCTCGCCGGCGGCGGGATGCTCACGGTCTTCGGCCTGATCGGCGGGATGTTCCCGGACGTGGGCGACCAGGAGTTCCTGGACGCTGCGACGGCGATGGCCCACGCCGACGGCGCGGACCCCACCGTCCGCGCGGCACTGCTCCGCGGGTGCGACACCCTGGTCAGGGAGCTACGCGCCCGCGGCGAGCTCTAGTGGTCACCACCGGAAGTGCGTCGGGTGCCCCGCGCCCCGGGCACGCACCTCGCGGCGTTGCCGTCGCTCGCTGGACGAGCAAGTACGGCGTCGCTCCGGCGCCTTGCGATGCACGCACCCGGAGCACGGGCCACCCCGACGAACTTCCGGCGGCAACCACTAGCCGGCGGCACCGCTGGTCGAGGAAGGCGCCCTGGCGCCTGTCACGAGACCCGGTGACCCGACGTCCGCTCGCGGCCGGGCCGGCCGCAGGGCCACCAGCACGCCTACGAGGAGGAGCAGGCCACCGGCCGTCTCGGCGAGGTTCGGTCGCTGGTCGAGCAGCAGCCACGCCGACGCCATCGCCACCACGGGCGCCAGCAGCACCCACGGCACCACCGACGACGCCTGGTTGCGGGCCAGCAGGCTGTTGAAGAGGCTGTAGCCGACCAGCGATGCCAGCCCGGCGGTGTACAGGGTCGAGACCACCGCCTGCCAGGAGAACGTGGCGAGCGCATGTCCCACGGTGGCGGGGCCGTCCACCAGCAGCGACAGCGCCATCAGCGGCAGGGGCACCACGATCGCCGACCAGACGACCAGCGAGAGCCCGGCCCGCACGCCGGCCGCCCGGGAGATGACGTTGCCGATGCCCCACGACAGCGCGGCAAGCACGCACAGCGCGAGCGCGACGACCGGGACGTGACCACCGCGACCGAGGGCCACCACGAGCAGACCCAGGGTGCCGATGGCGACGCCGGCCACCTGCGCCGGAGTCGGCAGCTCCCGCAGCACGCCGGCCGCGATCAGCACGGTGAAGATCACCTGTGCCTGCAGCACCAGAGCGGCCAGCCCCGGCGGCATTCCCGCATCCATGGACACGTAGAGGAACCCGAACTGGCCGAGCGACATGAACGCCCCGACGGCGGCAACCACCCGCCACGGTGCGTCGGGGCGGCGTACGAGCAGGACGGCCGGCAGCACCACGACCGTGAACCGGATCGCCACGAAGAGCAGGGGAGGTACGTCTGCCATGCCCCAGTCGATGACGACGAAGTTGAAGCCCCAGATGGTCGCTACCAGGGCGGCGAGCATCGAGTCGCGGCGATCCACCAACCCAGCCAACCCGACGAAACCATGAAGGACCAGCGAATGGTTGTGCATGGTTCTCGGTAGGGTTCGTTCATGATCGATCTCGCCGCGCTCTCGTCTCTCCGCGCCGTCGCCACCCACGGCTCGGTCGTCTCCGCCGCCGACGCGCTCGGGTACACCCCGAGCGCGGTCTCCCAGCAGGTCAAGCGTCTGGAGAGGCAGACGGGCGTGCCCCTCCTCGAGCGGGTCGGGCGCGGCGTGATGCTGACCGGCCACGGCCGGCACCTCGTCGAGGCCGGCAGCCGGCTGCTGACCGATCTCGAGGCCGTCGAGGCCGGGCTCCACGCGCGAGCCGGCACCGTCGCCGGCCGGCTACGGGTGACGGCCTTCGCGACCGCGATGCGTGGCCTGGTGGCACCGGCCGTCCGCGAGCTCCGCGACGCGCACCCCGACCTCATGCTCGCGCTCACCGAGTGCGAGCCCTGGGACACCGTCGACCTGGTGTCGACCGGGGAGACCGACCTCGGGGTCGTGCACACCTGGGGCGACCTGCCGATCGGCATCCCCGAGCACCTGGATGCCGTCACCATCGCGCACGACGTGGCCGACGTGGTGGTGCACGCCGACCACCGGCTCGCGTCCCGGCGCAGCGTCACTCCTCGTGACCTGGTCGAGGAGGCGTGGATCGCCACCCCGGAAGGCACCATCTGTCGTCAATGGCTCACCCGGATGTACGACGGCACCGGGCGGCTCCCCCGCATCGCGCACACCTCGATGGAGTTCGACTCCCACCTGGCCCTGGTCCGCGCCGGACTCGGGATCGCCCTGGTGCCTCGGCTGGGTCGTCAGCCGCTCGGCGACGGCCTGGTCGCCCTCGTCGCCCACTCCCCCGAGCCGACCCGCGAGGTGCTCGCCGTGCACCGCCGCAGCATGGCCGACTCCCCGTCGGTACGAGCGGTGCTTGACGCGCTCACGACCGGGTCATGACGGCGGCCGGCCCTCGATCAGCCGGAGGTTCTCGGCGATCTCCCGGCCGACATACTCGTCCTTCGCGCCCTCGGGGTCGGCGGCCAGGTCACGCATCAACGCCAGCGCCTCGTCGTACCTGCCCAACGTGCGGAGGGTGCGACCGACGCACCAGCGCGCCACGATCCAGGCGCTGTGGTCGTCGGCGTCGGCGCGGACCTCGACCGCACGCTGGAAGACCGCCAGCGCCTGCTCGGGCTCGCCCGAGTCGTGGAGGTCCCAGCCCAGGTTGTTGAGGATCGAGCCGAGCCAGCGGCGTACCTGCGGGTCGTCGGAGGCCTCGATCTCCGCCAGGGCGCGCTCGTCGATCGTCCGGGCGGCCACCGGCCCGTCCGTCCCGCCGGCGGAGATCGCCAGCATGTGCAGGGCATCCAGCGCCAGGCCGCCGACACCCGCCTCGGTCGCCAGCCGGTGCGCGTCGCCGAAGTACGCCGCCGCGGCGGCCGGGTCGCCGGTGGAGTTCAGCACCCGGCCGCGCTCGATCGCGACCCGCGCCCGGGCATGCAGCGCCGCCTCGTCGATGCCGGAGGACTCGATCTCGTCCAGCAGCCGTGCGGCTTCGTCGAAGTCGCCCGCAAGCCCGGTCGCGCGGGCCTGCTGGGTGCGCAGCACGGCCGACGCCTGCGGGTCCGGTTCCTCGTCGGCTGCGCCGCGGAAGTGCTCGGCGCTGGCCGCGGGGTCGGTGAAGTCCCAGCTGTCGAGGATCTGCTGCTCGACCTCGCGCGGATCCCGGAAGCGATCAGTCATCCACCGGCTCGCGGCGCAGCCCCGTCTCGTCCATGGGGAACCGCTCGGCCTTCTGCCGCTCGAGCGCGGCCCCGACCAGACCGGCGAAGAGCGGGTGCGGGCGGGTCGGGCGCGATCGCAGCTCCGGGTGTGCCTGGGTGGAGACGTAGTACGGGTGCACGTCGCGCGGGAGCTCGAGGAACTCGACGAGGTCGAGGTCGGGGTTCGTGCCGGAGAACACCAGACCGGCGGCCTCGAGCTGCTCGCGGTAGTGGTTGTTGACCTCGTAGCGGTGCCGGTGCCGCTCCTCGACCCTCGGCTGCCCGTAGGCCGCGCGGACGATCGAGCCGCTGTCCAGGTCGGCGGGGTACAGCCCCAGCCGCATGGTGCCGCCCAGGTCGCCCGCGCCGTCGACGTACGCCTTCTGCTCCTCCATCGTCGCGATCACCGGCTCGGGGCAGTCGGGGTCGAACTCGGTGGAGGCGGCCTTCTCGAGGCCGGCGACGTTGCGGGCGTACTCGATGACCATGCACTGCAGGCCGAGGCACAGGCCGAGGGTCGGGATGCCCTGGGTGCGGGCGTAGGTCAGGGCGCCGATCTTGCCGTCCAGGCCCCGCACGCCGAAGCCGCCGGGCACGCAGATCCCGTCGACGTCGTGGAGGTTCCGGTGGGCGCCGGCCTGGTCGGAGCACTCGTCCGAGGGCACCCAGCGGATGTGCACCTTGGTGTCGTGGGCGAACCCGCCCGCGTTGAGGGCCTCGGCGACGGACAGATAGGCGTCGTGGAGGTCGACGTACTTGCCGACCAGCGCGATCGTCACTTCCTCCTTCGGGTGGTGCACCTTGCGCAGCAGGTCGTCCCAGGTCGCCCAGTCGACGTCGCGGAACGGCAGGTCGAGGCGGCGGACGAGGTAGGCGTCCAGGCCCTCGCGGTGCAGCACCTTCGGGATGTCGTAGATCGACGGCGCGTCGGCCGCGGTGACGACGGCCTCCTCGTCCACGTCGCACATCAGCGAGATCTTGCGCTTGATGCCCTGAGGGATCTCGCGGTCGGCCCGGCAGACGATCGCGTCGGGCTGGATGCCGATGCTGCGGAGTGCGGCCACTGAGTGCTGGGTCGGCTTGGTCTTCAGCTCACCGGACGGGCCGATGTACGGGACGAGGGAGACGTGCAGGAAGAAGCAGTTGTCGCGGCCGATGTCGTGGCGTACCTGCCGTGCGGCCTCGAGGAACGGCAACGACTCGATGTCACCGACGGTGCCGCCGATCTCGGTGATCACCACGTCGACGTCCGGGGCGCCCATCGCGCGGATCCGGTCCTTGATCTCGTTGGTGATGTGCGGGATCACCTGGACGGTGTCACCGAGATAGTCGCCGCGGCGCTCCTTGGCGATCACGCTGGAGTAGACCTGGCCGGTCGTGACGTTGGCGATCTGGCTGAGATCGGTGTCCAGGAACCGCTCGTAGTGCCCGATGTCGAGGTCGGTCTCGGCCCCGTCGTTGGTCACGAAGACCTCGCCGTGCTGGAACGGGTTCATCGTCCCGGGGTCGACGTTGAGGTACGGGTCGAGCTTCTGCATCGTCACGCGCAGACCGCGCGAGCGGAGCAGACGTCCCAGGGACGAGGCCGTCAGACCCTTGCCGAGAGAGGAGGCGACGCCCCCGGTCACGAACACGTGCTTGGTGGGCGCTTGCTTCACGGAGTTCCATCCTACCCGAGGGGGGCGGCAGCGTCGGTGCCCGACGCCCCGAACGACCCGCCCGGCGTGGCCAGCACGTGCACGAGGGCGAGGACGACGGTGGCGCGGCCGGCCGCGGTGTCCGTCCCGTCCACCGTCGCGACCGGGCGGATCGGCGCCTCGGTGCGCAGCGCGGCGATGCCGCTGTCGGTGGTCGGCCCGGCCACGACGACGCCCCTGGCCACGCCCGCCAGGCCGGCGACCAGGCCGCTGAGGATCGGCTGCTCGACGTCGTTCCCGGTGACCACCAGGACGAGCGGGGCGACGCTCGGCTCGCCGTCCGGAAGGGCAAGCAGGCCGGCGCCGTGCAGGCTGGCCCGCAGCGAGGCCACCTTCGCCTGGTCCAGCGCGGCCGACCTCGAGGTGGTGGCGACCGCCTTGCCGAGGAGCTGGCCGATCCGGTCGTACGTCGTGGCGTCCGGAGTCACGATGTCCGACCCGAGCTGCGTGACAAGCTGCATGCCGAGGGTGTCGACGAGTGTCTTCTGGTTGGCGTCGACGAGCCCGCGCCTGAGCCCGTAGGTCGCGATCACGCGGGTACCGGCCGCGCGCACCTGCTCGGTCAGCGCCGCCACCACGTCGTCGTCGGCCCCGGGCAACGTCACCAGCGCGACGGGATGGCCGTGCAGCCGCCCGGCGTACAGGCTGGACGCGACGCTGCTCGCAAACGCCTCGGCGTACGCCGACCGCGCGTCGGCTGCCGGGTCGGGTGGGGGCTCGGGTTGCGCGACAGCCTTCGGCGGGGAGGCGCCGAGGTCGCTCAGCGGACCCGCGCCCACGGCGATGCCGGCCGCGAGAGCCATCAGCACCACGACGAACGGGACGATCTGGCGACGCACCAGGCTCACGACAGGCGCCCCTGGACCGTGTCGAGGAGGTCGGCGAGCCACGCTTGCGCATCGAGAGCCCACTCGTGGCCGACGGGGGTGCTCGCGACGGCGGCAGCCACCGCGACGATGCACACGAGCAGGGCGAGCAGGAGGTGCCGGGGCCGCACGCGGCCGGAGTACAGGGTGGGCACGGCCGCAGCGTCGACGAGCCGGGCACCGACCTTCAAGCGGGTCAGGTACGTGCCGGCCAGGTCGGCCCGGCCACGGTCGAGGAACTCCTCCAGGCTCGCCTGGGTACCGACCTCGACGATGACCCGCGCGTCGCCCGCGTCGGCGAGCAGCAGCGCCGCGTCCGGTGCGCTGGCCGTCGTCTCCAGGCGGTGCGGCCGCGCGCCGAGCCGCTCGAGGCGTTCGGACTCCGACCGGGCGGCTCCGGGTTCGACGACGAGCACCACGTCCTGCGCGGCGCGCAGCACCTTGGCCGACGGCGGCTCGAGGCCGGCGGTGACGACCACGACGTGCGGCTTGTAGCCCGCGGCCAGCAGCGCGTCGGCGCCGGCGTCCACGCCGACGAGCACCGGGTGCTGCTCGTGGAGGAACGCCTTGAGCCCGCGGCGGCGGGCTGCCAGCTCATGGGGGTCGGCGACGACCACGACGGGCCGGCCGGCGACCTTCGTGCGGAGCTCCGGCAGGCCCATGCCGTGCAGGAGCAGGTCCTGCTCGCGCCGGAGGAACTCGCTGCTGTTGTGGGTGAACGACTGCAGCTGGGTCACCAGGCCCTGGCGGGCCGCGGTCATCTCGCCGGCGATGGTCGCGGGGTCGAGGTCGCGCCCCAGCGCGACGGCACGGTCGGCGACGTGCACGGCCCCGTCGTGCACCCGGACGGTCGAGCCGTCCTTGATGGCCGACAGTGCGTCGGTGCCGACCCGGTCGACCATCACGATGCCTGACTCCGCGAGCAGCTCCGGGCCGAGGTTGGGGTAGCGCCCGGAGATGAGCGCGCTCGCGTCGACGACGGCCGCCACGCCTGCGTCGGAGAGCGCCTGGGCGGTCTGCCGGTCGAGGTCGAGGACGTCGAGCACGGCCACGTCACCACGCCGCAGGCGGGGCAGCAGCGCGGAGACGCGGCGATCGACGCGGGCGATGCCGTGCACGCCCGGCAGGATCTCGGCAGGTCGTCGGCGGGACGGACGCGTGGAGGTCTTCATCCCGGCCCATGGTGTCAACCGCGGGGTCGCTCACCGGGCAGGCTGCGCGGCGTGTCAGGCCCCGTCGTCAGGCCCCGTCGTCAGGCCCCGTCGCCCTCAGGCCAGCGCTCGGCCGGGCGCGGCTGCCTCGAGCAGCTCGCGCGCGTGAGCCATGGCGGTGTCCGACTCCTCCATCCCGGCGAACATCCGCGACAGCTCCTTCTCGCGCGCCTCCGGTCCGAGCACCGTGAGGCCGGACGTCGTCACGCTGCCGTCGCTGGACTTCTCCACCACGACGTGGCGGTCGGCGTACGCCGCGACCTGCGGCAGGTGCGTCACGACCAGCACCTGAGCGCTCTTCGCCAGCTCGGCCAGCCGCCGGCCGACCTCGACCGCGGCCCGGCCCCCGACGCCGGCGTCCACCTCGTCGAAGACGAAGGTCGGCACCGGGCTGGTGCCGGCGAGGGCGACCTCGATCGCCAGCATCACCCGTGAGAGCTCACCCCCGGACGCGCCCTTGGCGATCGGCCGTGACGGGGAGCCGGTGTTGGCCGCGAGCTGGAGCTCGACGTCGTCCAGTCCGGACGAGCCGAACCGCAGCCACCGCTTGCCCACCTTCAGGGCTCCGGCCGCCTCGGGCTCGACCTCGTGCTGGCGCACCTCGACCGTCAGCCGCGCGTCGGGCATCGCCAGCTGGGTCAGCTCGGCGGACACCCGGTCGCCGAGCTCCTTCGCCGCGGCGCTCCGTGCCTTCGTGAGCGAGGTGCCCGCCGCCGCGAGGTCGGCGCGCAGCGTGGCGGACTCCTCACGCAGCCGGTCGATCTTTCCGTCGGTGTCGTCCAGGTCCAGCAGTCGGGCCGCGGACTGCTCGGACCAGGCCAGCACCTCGGCGATGGTGTCGCCGTACTTGCGCGTGAGGGCCGTCAGCGAGGCCCGCCGCTCCGAGACCGACGCCAGTCGGGCCGGGTCGGTCTCCAGCCCGGCGGCGTACGACGCCACGTCGGCGGCCAGGTCGGACAGCAGGTACGTCAGCTCGGCCAGCCGGTCGGCCAGCTCCCCCGCCTCGGTGTCGTGGTCGCGGACCGACTCGAGGGAGGTACGTGCCTCCGCGGCCGCTGCGAGGGCGTCGGGGTCGCCGGCCTCGCTCGACAGCGCCTCGCGGGCCCGCTCCGCGGCCGCACGCAAGGTGTCGGCGAAGCCGAGCCGCGCCTCCTCGGCCGCCAGGTGGGCGTCCTCGCCGGGCAGCGGCTCGACGGCCGCGATCTCGTCGAGCCCGAACCGCAGCAGGTCGGCCTCACGGGCGCGCTCCCGCGCCGCGCTGGTCACCTCCGCCAGCTCCGCCTCCACGCTCAGCAGCCGCTCGCGCAGCCCGACGTACCTCGCCAGCGGTCCGCCCACCCGCTCACCCGCGAACCGGTCCAGCGCGTCGCGCTGCGCCCGAGCCGCCAGCAGCCGGTGCTGGTCGGACTGGCCGTGGACCGCGACCAGCGGCTCCGCGAGCTCGGCGAGCACGGACACGGGAACCGATGCACCGCCGGCGTACGCGCGCGACCTGCCCTCCGCCGACACGTTGCGCGCGAGGACGACGTGGTCCTCCTCGACGTCGCCACCGGCCTCCTCGACCGCCGCGGCGAAGGCAGCCAGCCGGTCGACCCGGACCACGCCCTCGACCCGGGCGGCCTTCGACCCCGGTACGCACGGTGCCGCTGTCCGCCCGGCCGCCCAGCAGCAGTCCGAGGGCGGTCACCAGCATCGTCTTGCCGGCTCCGGTCTCACCCGTGATCACGGTCAGCCCGGGTCCGAGCTCCAACGTCGAGGACTCGATCACGCCCAACGACCCGATCCGGATCTCCTCAAGCACGCCCGGCACCCCGCCAGCCCTGCACGGACAGCCCGAACTTGGCGACCAGTCGGTCGGTGAACGGCGCCTGGTGCAGCCGCACGAAGTGCACCGGCCGTTCGCCGCGACGTACCTCGATCCGGGCGCCGGGAGGCAGGTCGACCGTGCGCCGGCCGTCGCACCAGAGCACCCCCGCACCCTCGGTACGGGCGAGCACCTCGACGGCGAGTGACGACGACGGTGCGACGACCAGCGGTCGGGCGAACAGCGCGTGCGCGCTGATCGGCACCATCAGCAGCGCCTCCACACCGGGCCACACCACCGGACCCCCCGCGGAGAAGTTGTACGCCGTCGACCCGGTCGGCGTCGCGCAGACCACCCCGTCGCAGCCGAACCGCGACAGGGGCCGCCCGTCGACCTCGACGACGACCTCGAGCATCCGCTGCCGGGCGGCCTTCTCGACGCTCGCCTCGTTGAGCGCCCAGGTGCTGGTGACCAGCTCGCCGTCGGTGAACACCGAGACGTCGATCGTCAGCCGCTCCTCGGAGACGTAGCGCCCCTCCACGATCGCGGTGATGGTCGACTCCACGTCGTCCGGCTCGGCCTCGGCCAGGAACCCGACGTGCCCGAGGTTCACGCCCAGCAGCGGCGTCCCCCGGTCGTGCGCGATCTCGGCGGCGCGCAGGATGGTCCCGTCGCCGCCGATCACGATCACCAGCTCGCAGTCGCAGGCGGCATCGTCGTCGTCGGCGGCGATCTCCAGCTCGGCCGGGTCGAGGCCCAGGTCGACCGCCTCGTCGGCCAGCGCCCGGACCACGATGCCGTGGCTCGAGAGCGCCTTCACGAACGCCCGCGCGACGTCCCGCGCGTCCTCCCGGCCGGTGTGCGCCAGCAGCAGGACGCGCCGGACGACGGCGGGCTCGGGCGTCATGCCTCCACCCTCTCACCCGGGTCCCCCGGTTCAGTGGCCTCCCACACCGTCCGGTGGATGGCGTCCGCGTCGACCGTCGCCGGCCCTCTGCGCAGCCACAGGAAGAACTCCACGTTCCCCGACGGCCCCGGCAGCGGGCTCACCGTCACCGCCCGGGCTCCCCATCCGCGCGCGGCCGCGGCGTCCGCCACGGCCCGGACGGCCTCCTCGCGGAGCTCCGGCTCGCGCACGACGCCGCCCTTGCCGACCCGGCCCTTCCCGACCTCGAACTGCGGCTTGACCATCAGCGCCAGGTCCCCGTCCAGCGCCGTCACCCCGATCAGCGGCTCGAGCACCAGCCCGAGGCTGATGAACGACAGGTCCCCCACCACCAGGTCGACCGCGCCCGCCGATCGTCTCGGTCGTCAGCTCGCGGATGTTGGTCCGGTCGTGCACACGGACCCGCTCGTCGTTGCGCAGCTGCCAGGCCAGCTGGCCGTACCCGACGTCGACCGCCACCACCTCCCGCGCCCCGTGCCGCAGCAGGACGTCGGTGAACCCACCGGTCGAGGCCCCCGCGTCGAGGCACCGGCGTCCCGCCACCACCAGGCCGAGCGGTTCGAACGCCGCCAGCGCGCCTGCCAGCTTGTGCCCGCCCCGGGACACGTAGTCCGGCCGGTCCGGGTCCTCCCGGACCACGATGGCCACGTCGGTCGTGACGGCCGTGGCCGGCTTGCCCGCCACCGCTCCGGACACGCTGACGCGGCCGCCCGCGATCAGCTCCGCGGCGTGGTCGCGCGACCGGGCGAGGCCACGTCGGACCAGCTCGGCGTCCAGCCGGAGCCGGCGCGGCACGTCAGGCCCCGGGAGTGTTCAGGCGGACTCGCGGTCCGCGTCACGGTCCGGATCGAGGGCCGCCCGAAGCCGGTCGTGTGCGTGCTCGAACACGGCCGCGTGCTCCGTCACCGGCCGGTCGTCCAGCCCCGCGAGGATGTCCAGCACGTCATCCACGCGAGCGTCTCCGGTCCGCACCGGGTCGGCCTGAACCGCCGGCCGCCCGAGCCCCTCGACACCGTCGTCCACGGCTGCCGTGTCCTCGTCGTCGTCCGGGAAGTCGGGGTACACGTCCGGGGCCTCGGTCATGCCCGCAGACTACCCGTCGGACGCCTGCGAACGGCCTCCTGGCGGCTCGAGCGCGGCCGTGTCCACCGCCGTTCCGGAGTCGTCCAGGTGGGCCCACGACGCCGCGGCCACCACCCGCCACCAGTCGTTCGGACTGCCCTCACCTGACACCGACAGCCCGCCGTCCGCGACCCGGGCGGCCCAACCCCCGAGCTCGGCGGTCGCGTCACTGACCCGGGGCGGCACCTGCGGCTCGAACAGACCGCCCAGGTCTGCGGCGACGTACGTCGGGCGCTGCCCTGCCGGCACCGCCACCAGCTCGTCGACTCCCGTCACTCCGGTCATCACGAGCAGGCTGTCGCAGCCCGCGTTGAGCGCCCCGTCGATGTCGGTGTCCAGCCGGTCACCGACCATCAGTGGCCGCCGACCACCGACCCTGCGGATCGTCTCGTCGAGCAGCGGACGCTCGGGCTTGCCGGCCACGACCGGCTCGACCCCGCCGAAGTCCCGCAGCACGCCCACCAGCACGCCATGTCCTGGAGCCGTGCCGAACGGCGTCGGGATGGTGAGGTCCGCGTTGCTCGCGACCCAGGGCAGCCCGTCGCGGATCAGGACGGCCGCACGCATGATGTCGCGCCACAGCACGTCCGGCCCGTACCCCGAGACGACCGCCTGCGCCGAGTCGTCCGCGATGGCCACCGGGACGAGCTCCTCGGCGCTCAGCGCGGCCGTCAACCCCTCCCCGCCCAGCACCGCCACCCTGGCTCCCGTGCCGAAACGGTCCCGGAGCACCCGGGCGGCCGCCTGCGCCGAGGTGACCACGTCGGAGGTCTCGGCGTCCACGCCGAGCTCGCCGAGGTGCGCTGCCACGTCTTCCGGCGGGCGCGAGGCGTTGTTGGTGACGAACGCCAGCCGCATCCCGGCCTTGCGGGCCCGCGCCAGGTGCTCGGCGGCGCCCGGCACCGCCCGCCCACCGATGTAGACGACGCCGTCCAGGTCGAGCATCGCCAGGTCGTAGGCCTGCGCCAGCGGCTGCGTCGAGGCACCCAGAGTCCGCCCGTCCGGCACCGGTGTGCTCCCCCTACGATGCTCCGATGGATCCGAGCCTGGTCAGCCCCCCTTCGGTGGGCCGACCGCTCCGGCTCCTGCCCTTTCGCGGCTGGCAGCTGGCGCCCGGCCGGATCGGTGACCCGGCCACGGCTCGCCTGTTCGCGCGACCCTACCGCGAGGTGGCCGATCGTCTGGCCGGCTGGCTGGAGGCCGGACAGTTCGTCCAGGACCCCGACCCCGCGATCTACGTCCACGAGTACACCTCCGGCGGCCTCACCGTGCGCGGCCTCGTCGGCGCCCTGGACATCTCCCACCAGGCGGCGACAACAGAGGAACGAGTAGTACTGCCGCACGAAGGGATCCACCCCGAGCAGGTCTCCGACCTGGCCGACCGGATGAGCAGCTCGGGGCTGAACCCGGCGCCCATCCTCCTCGTGCACCGTGGCCCGGAGCTCGTCCGTCACCTGGTCGAACGCACCGTCGCGGCGCCTGCCCTGCAGGAGTACGTCGACCGTGCCGACCAGCACCACCGGATCTGGGCGATCCGTGACCCGGCCGGCGTCGCCGCCCTCGAGGACGCACTCGCGGGCTCGCGCGCACTCATCGCCGACGGGCACCACCGCTACGCGGCGTACCTGCGGATGCAGCAGGAGCAACCGGGTGGGGCCAACGACCGCGGCCTGGCCATGCTGGTCGACCAGGCGGACACGCCACTCTTCCTCGGCGCGATCCATCGTGTCCTGGTCGGCACCACGCTCGAGGAGCTCCGCGCGGCCTGCCCGCCGCCGACGGCTTTCGCTCCGGTGGCGGCCCCCGACGCCTTCGCGGCCCTTGCCCAGGACACCCTGGTCGCCACCGACGGCGAGTCGTGGGCGTCCATCAAGCTCTCGCTGCCGGCCGACCGCGCCGCCGTCGAGACCCTCCACCAGGAAGTGCTGCCGTCGCTCGGCCTCTCCGACCGACGGGTGGCCTACCACCACTCGGTCGACGACGCGCTCGCGCGCATCCGCTCGACGCGCGGTGTCGCCGTGCTGATGCCGGCACCGGAGTTCGACCTCGTCGTGCGGGTGGCGCTGGACGGTCGGCTCCTTCCCGAGAAGGCCACGTCGTTCCAGCCCAAGCCGAGCATCGGCGTCCTCATCCGGTCGCTGCGCGACGAGTAGCTGCCCGCTTCACCATCCGTCCCGCCGTCACCTCCACCTCCACGCGGGACGCGGCACCACCGCCGCCCTGGAAGAAGCGCTTGCGGAGCGGACCGCTCACCTCGACCAGGTCGTCGGCGCTCCAGGTCGCCACCGACGCGCGGATCCGGCCACCCCAGACCACGCAGTCGATGGCGTCCACGCTCTGCTTGCTGCGGCCACCGGGTGGCCTGGGCACCACCACCATGAACGTCCACATCTCGTCGCCACTGGGCAGGATGCGTCGCTCCGGGTCGCGCGAGACCCGCCCCTGCAGACGCACCTCGTTCACCGACACGGACACCGCCGGCTCCGTCGTCTCAGGCTCTTTGCCTGTCTTCATCGTCGATCACCTCCGGGCACCACGCTCCGGGGTCGCGCCGACAACGACGCCCGTTCTCGCCGAAGGCTGTGGAAAGGGCGGACGGGAGCGGTGGTTGTGGATGGAAGGTGGGTCCGCAAAGGCCGCAAATGACGAAAGGGCCACCATTGCTGGTGGCCCTTCCGAAGAAGATGTTCGGCGGCGTCCTACTCTCCCACCACCTCTCGGGGGCAGTACCATCGGCGCTGGCAGGCTTAACTTCCGGGTTCGGGATGGGTCCGGGTGTTTCCCTGTCGCTGTGGCCGCCGTAACTCTGGTTCCCATGTTCGGACCCGTTGGTGGGTCTGGGTGTGGGTTGAGTTGTGGCGTATCTGGTTGTGATACGGGTGTTGTTGATCGTGTGGTTGGTTGTTTGGTGTTGGGTAGTGGACGCGAGGCATCACCGATGTTTGGTCACCGGGCAGCTGGGTGCTGTTTTGGTGTGCATGGTGGGTGTGGGACAAGCCCTCGGCCTATTAGTACCGGTCGGCTGGGCATTGCTGCTGTATACCTCCGGCCTATCAACCCCATAGTCTGTGGGGGGCCTTACCAGGTTTGTCCTGTGGGAAACTTTATCTTGAAATGTGCTTCCCGCTTAGATGCGTTCAGCGGTTATCACGTCCGGACGTAGCTAACCAGCGGTGCCCCTGGCGGGACAACTGGCACACCAGAGGTTCGTCCATCCCGGTCCTCTCGTACTAGGGACAGCTTTTCTCAAGTTTCCTGCGCGCGCGGCGGATAGGGACCGAACTGTCTCACGACGTTCTAAACCCAGCTCGCGTGCCGCTTTAATGGGCGAACAGCCCAACCCTTGGGACCTACTCCAGCCCCAGGATGCGACGAGCCGACATCGAGGTGCCAAACCATCCCGTCGATATGGACTCTTGGGGAAGATCAGCCTGTTATCCCCGGGGTACCTTTTATCCGTTGAGCGACGCCACTTCCACACGTGGGCGCCGGATCACTAGTTCCGACTTTCGTCCCTGCTCGACGTGTCTGTCTCGCAGTCAAGCTCCCTTGTGCACTTACACTCGTCACCTGATTGCCAACCAGGCTGAGGGAACCTTTGAGCGCCTCCGTTACTCTTTAGGAGGCAACCGCCCCAGTTAAACTACCCATCAGGCACTGTCCCTGATCCGGATCACGGACCTAGGTTAGATATCTAGTACGACCAGAGTGGTATTTCAACGTTGACTCCACCCGAACTGGCGTCCGGGTTTCACAGTCTCCCACCTATCCTACACAAGCCGTGCCAAACACCAATACCAAACTATAGTAAAGGTCCCGGGGTCTTTCCGTCCTGCCGCGCGTAACGAGCATCTTTACTCGTACTGCAATTTCGCCGAGTCCATGGTTGAGACAGCGCCCAAGTCGTTACTCCATTCGTGCAGGTCGGAACTTACCCGACAAGGAATTTCGCTACCTTAGGATGGTTATAGTTACCACCGCCGTTTACTGGGGCTTAAATTCTCCGCTTCACCCAGACAAGGTCTGAGCTGACAGGTCCTCTTAACCTTCCAGCACCGGGCAGGAGTCAGTCCGTATACATCGTCTTACGACTTCGCACGGACCTGTGTTTTTAGTAAACAGTCGCTTGGGCCTGGTCTCTGCGGCCCTCCCCGCTTCCCACCGCTAGGGTGTTCACGGTTCGGGCCCCCCTTCTCCCGAAGTTACGGGGGCATTTTGCCGAGTTCCTTAACCATGGTTCGCTCGATCGCCTTGGTATTCTCTACCTGATCACCTGAGTCGGTTTGGGGTACGGGCGGCGCGTGACTCGCTAGAGGTTTTTCTCGACAGCATAGGATCGCCGGCTTCCCCCATACGGGGTCCCCATCAGACCTCACCCTCCCCCACTGAAGGGGCAGACGGCGGATTTGCCTACCGTCCGGGCCACATCCTTGGCCGTGGACAACCATCGCCACGGTCCGGTTACCTTCCTGCGTCACCCCATCGCTTGACTACTACCGGTTCGGGTCCCACGCTCCACCACACCGTTCCTACCCGAAGGCAGGATGAGGCGTGGCTTTGGGTGGTTAGCATCACCGGGTTCGTCATGGACGTCACGTTGCCGGTACGGGAATATCAACCCGTTGTCCATCGACTACGCCTGTCGGCCTCGCCTTAGGTCCCGACTTACCCAGGGCAGATTAGCTTGACCCTGGAACCCTTGATCATTCGGCGCACGGGTTTCTCACCCGTGTTTCGCTACTCATGCCTGCATTCTCACTCGTGCCACCTCCACCCCTGGGTCACCCCGGAACTTCACTGGTGGCACGACGCTCCCCTACCCACCCACGCCCCTGAACCAACCGGCACAAGACCGGCGGCTTGGGTTGATGCGTGAATGCCATAGCTTCGGCGGATGACTTGAGCCCCGCTACATTGTCGGCGCGGAATCACTTGACCAGTGAGCTATTACGCACTCTTTCAAGGGTGGCTGCTTCCAAGCCAACCTCCTGGTTGTCACTGCGACTCCACATCCTTTTCCACTTAGTCACCGCTTAGGGGCCTTAGCTGATGGTCTGGGCTGTTTCCCTCTCGACTACGGAGCTTATCCCCCGCAGTCTCACTGCCACGCTCTCACTTACCGGCATTCGGAGTTTGGCTAACGTCAGTAACCTGGTCGGGCCCATCGGCTATCCAGTGCTCTACCTCCGGCAAGAAACACGTGACGCTGCACCTAAATGCATTTCGGGGAGAACCAGCTATCACGGAGTTTGATTGGCCTTTCACCCCTATCCACAGGTCATCCCCCCAGTTTTCAACCTAGGTGGGTTCGGTCCTCCACGACGTCTTACCGTCGCTTCAACCTGCCCATGGATAGATCACTCCGCTTCGGGTCTTGATCATGCTACTGGAACGCCCTCTTAGGACTCGCTTTCGCTACGGCTCCCCCACACGGGTTAACCTCGCAACACAACACAAACTCGCAGGCTCATTCTTCAAAAGGCACGCCATCACCCCCGTACAAGACGGGAGGCTCTGACGGATTGTAGGCGCATGGTTTCAGGTACTATTTCACTCCCCGCCAGGGGTACTTTTCACCTTTCCCTCACGGTACTCGTCCGCTATCGGTCATCAAGGAGTATTTAGGCTTAACGGGTGGTCCCGCCAGATTCACACGGAATTTCACGAGTTCCGTGATACTCGGGTATTCGCTCAACGGAGCCCATCACTTACGTCTACGGGGCTATCACCCGCTCCGGCACCGCTTTCCAACGGACTTCAACTTCACAACAGGTTTCTCACTCCGCACCAGCACGGCAGCACTAGTCAAACAAACCCCACAACCCCACACACGCAACCCCTGCCGGGTATCACACGTGCATGGTTTAGCCTCCTCCGATTTCGCTCGCCACTACTCTCGGAATCACAATTGTTTTCTCTTCCTGTGGGTACTGAGATGTTTCACTTCCCCACGTTCCCTCCCAACACCCTATTTCATTCAGGTGCAGGTGACTGGACATGACTCCAGCCAGGTTTCCCCATTCGGACACCCCCGGATCACAGCTCGGTTGCCAACTCCCCAGGGCTTATCGCAGGCTCCTACGTCCTTCATCGGCTCTTGATGCCAAGGCATCCACCATACGCCCTTCATAGCTTGTCGCCACACACACAAACACAACAAAACAGATGACAAAACCCCCGCCAACCGACAAGTCGACCACGGGAATCCATCGATCTGAGCAAACAGCTACAAAGATGCTCGCGTCCACTATCCAACAACCAAACAACCACAAGAAAACCTAGCGTCCACACCCACCATCCGAAGACGGGATCTCTGGGCCGGCGCCTGATTCCTCAGGGCCCAACAGTGCGCCACCCAACCCCCCACCCCCGGGACAAACCCCAGGAACCAGGAGCCGGCCAC
>CAVSKP010000003.1:0-297500 GCA_963728555.1 uncultured Actinomycetota bacterium | reverse complement strand
GCGGTAGGCGTGGGAGCCCGGGTCGTTCGGGCCGTCGTAGGCCTCGACCTCGGTGAGACGGAGAGCGACGTCGCCATGGCGCAGTGTCGCGCCGAGGAGCCGGGGTGCCACGTCCAGGACGGGTCCCGCCAGGACCTCACGCAGGCCGGTCAACTCAATCGGGCACGGTGCCCGGCGAGCCGGTCGGTCAGCTCGGCGAGCTGCTCCCGGACGCGGTCGGGCGCCGTACCTCCCCGACCGCGGCGCGAGGCCACCGAGCCCTCCGCCGTGAGCACGGAACGCACGCCGGGTGTCAGCTGCGGGGAGATCGCGGCGTACTCGGCGTCACTGAGGTCCGGCAGGTCGCAGCCGAGCTCCTCGCAGCGGCGGACGCACGCGCCGGCGAGCTCGTGGGCGACCCGGAACGGCACCCCCTCGCGGACCAGCCACTCCGCGACATCGGTGGCCAGCGAGAAGCCCTGGGGTGCGAGGGAGGCCATCCGCGCGGTGTCGAAGGTCAGCGTCGCGACCAGCCCGGTCACGGCCGGGAGCAGCACCTCGAGGGTGTCGACGGAGTCGAAGACCGGCTCCTTGTCCTCCTGGAGGTCGCGGTTGTACGCGAGCGGGAGGGCCTTCAGCGTCGCGAGCAGACCGGTCACGTTCCCGATCAGCCGGCCGGCCTTGCCGCGGGCGAGCTCGGCGATGTCCGGGTTCTTCTTCTGCGGCATGATGCTCGACCCGGTCGACCAGGAGTCGTGCAGCGTCACGAAGCCGAACTCCTTGGTCGACCAGAGGATCACCTCCTCGGCGATCCGCGACAGGTCGACGCCGACCATCGCGCACACGAAGGCGAGCTCGGCCACGAAGTCGCGCGAGGCCGTGCCGTCGATCGAGTTGGGCGTCGAGTCGTCGAAGCCGAGCTCGCGGGCGACGGCGTGCGGGTCGAGGCCGAGGCTGGAGCCGGCGAGGGCGCCGGAGCCGTACGGCGAGTCGGCGGCCACCCGGCGGTCCCAGTCGCGCAGCCGCTCCACGTCCCGCAGCAGCGCCCAGGCGTGGGCGAGCAGGTGGTGGGACAGCAGCACGGGCTGGGCGTGCTGGAGGTGCGTACGACCCGGCATCACCACGTCGAGGTGCCCGCGCGCCTGGTCGGCGATCGCCTGGACGAGATCGAGCAGCAGCGCCCCGATCGTGTGGGCGTGGTCGCGCAGGAACATCTTGAAGAGCGTGGCCACCTGGTCGTTGCGGCTGCGCCCCGCTCTCAGCCGGCCGCCGATCTCCTCCCCGACCTCGAGGATGAGCAGGCGTTCGAGGGCGCCGTGCACGTCCTCGTCGGACGGCTCCGGCAGCAGCGTCCCCGAGGCGTACCGCTCCCCCAGCGCCTCCAGACCGGCCAGCAGCGCCGCGTGGTCGTCTGAGGTGAGCAGCCCGGCGGCGTGCAGGGCGTTGGCGTGCGCGCGGGAACCGGCGAGGTCGTACGGCGTCAGCCGCCAGTCGAAGTGCGTCGAGCGCGACAGCGCCTCGAGCTCCGGAGAGGGGCCGGAGCTGAAGCGCCCGCCCCAGAGCGCGCCCTCGTTGGTCGTCACTGCTGTGCTCCGAGGACGGCGTCGACCGCCAGGGCCATGATCTCGGGGAGATCGTCGACCACCATCCCGCCCTCGGTCGCGAGCGCCGACGGCGTCCACCAGCCCCACGCGGTCACGTTGCCGACCTCCTCGGGCACGAGGTGGTCGAAGGAGACCTCCACATCGCGAGCCAGCGGCATGGCGAAGAACGTGTTGTCACTGCGGTACCGCACGCCGGCCCAGCTGAAGTCCCGGGTGCTGCGATGGAACGCGGCCGTGAGGAGCGACGGGTCGGCGACCAGGCCCGTCTCCTCGAACATCTCGCGCACGGCGGCCTGCTCGTGCGTCTCACCAGGGTCGAGCTCGCCGCCGATGGTCCCCCAGCGCAGCACGCCCGGGTACGTCGGGTCCTGGTCCTGGAGGAGCAGTACCTCGCCGTCGGCGCAGACGGGCAGCACTCGCGCGGACACGCGCGGGATCGGCTCCATCAGTCCGTGCCCACCTCCATGGCGGCATTGTCCAGGGCCTCGTCGTCGATGTCGTCGCCCAGGGTGGGGTTCGAGGTGATCCGGTCGTAGCCGCCGGCGGGCAGCGCGCCCAGGAGGATGCCGTGCTCGACCAGCACCTGGCCCTCGTCGAGCGGCTGGGCGGCGTACAGCTCCAGCTTGGCCCGTGAGTCGGCGATGTCGAGGTTGCGCATCGTGAGCTGCCCGATCCGGTCGGTCGGGCCGAAGGCAGCGGTCTCGACGCGCTCCATCGACAGCTTGTCGGGGTGGTAGGAGAACGCCGGGCCGTCGGTGCGCAGGATCGTGTAGTCCTCGCCGCGGCGCAGCCGCACCGTGACCTCGCCGGTGACCAGCGAGCCGACCCAGCGCTGGGTGGCCTCGCGGATCATCAGCGCCTGGGGGTCCAGCCAGCGGCCTTCGTACAGCAGCCGGCCGAGGCGGCGGCCCTGGTCGTGGTAGCTGCTCAGGGTGTCCTCGTTGTGGATCGCGTTGAGCAGTCGCTCGTAGGCGATCCAGAGCAGCGCCATGCCCGGCGCCTCGTAGATGCCGCGGGACTTCGCCTCGATGATCCGGTTCTCGATCTGGTCGGACATCCCGAGGCCGTGCCGACCGCCGACCTCGTTGACGGCGAGGACGAGCGCGACCGGGTCGGCGTACGTCGTGCCGTTGACGCCGATGGGCCGGCCCTTGTGGAACCGGATGGTGACGTCCTCGGGCTCGATGACGACGGCCGGGTCCCAGTGCTTCACGCCCATGATCGGCTCGACCGACTCGAGCGAGACGTCGAGCTGCTCGAGGGTCTTGGCCTCGTGGGTGGCGCCCCAGATGTTGGCGTCGGTGGAGTACGCCTTCTCGGCGCTGTCGCGGTACGGCAGGTCGTGCGCGGTGAGCCACTGGCTCATCTCGTGGCGGCCGCCGAGCTCGGCGACGAAGTCGGCGTCCAGCCACGGCTTGTAGATGCGCAGGTCGGGGTTGGCGAGCAGGCCGTAGCGGTAGAAGCGCTCGATGTCGTTGCCCTTGAACGTCGAGCCGTCGCCCCAGATGTCCACGCCGTCGTCGTGCATGGCCCTCACGAGCATGGTCCCGGTGACGGCGCGGCCGAGAGGCGTGGTGTTGAAGTATGCGCGGCCGGCCGAGCGCACGTGGAACGCACCGCAGGCCAGGGCGGCGAGGCCCTCCTCGACCAGCGCGCTGCGGCAGTCGACGGCGCGCGCGATCTCGGCGCCGTACGCGATCGCGCGGTCGGGCACGGCGTCGATCTCGGGCTCGTCGTACTGGCCGAGGTCGGCGGTGTACGTGCACGGGATCGCGCCCTTGTCGCGCATCCAGGCGACGGCCACGGAGGTGTCGAGGCCGCCGGAGAACGCGATGCCGACGCGCTCCCCCTTGGGCAGGGTGGTGAGGACCTTGCTCATGTGTCGCTTCCGTTGATGGTCTGGTGCTCCTCCGCGAGGGCGAGGAACCGGCGGGCGACGGCGTCGCCGCCCTTGGGGTCACGAGCGATCACGAGGACCGTGTCGTCACCGGCGATGGTGCCGAGCACGGCGTCGAGCTCGGCCTTGTCGACCGCGCTGGCGAAGAACTGGGCCGCACCGGGGGGCGTCCGCAGCACGACGAGGTTCGCGCTCGCCTCCGCGCTGACGAGCAGCTCTCCGCAGAGCCGGGCCAGCCGGTGCGAGGTGGCGGCGGTCTCCCCGGGCGCGGCGGGCCGGCGGTCGCCGCCCTCGCCGGGGACGGCGTACACGAGCGCGCCGGACGCGGACCGCACGCGGGCGGCGTCCAGCTCGACCAGGTCGCGAGAAAGGGTGGCCTGGGTGACGTGAACGCCGGTGGCGGCGAGCAGCTCGGCGAGCTCGGTCTGGGAGCGCACCTCGCGCGTGCCGACCAGGTCGAGGATCTGCTGGTGGCGGGCGCTCTTGGTCGCGGGGCGCAGGGCGGCTTTGGTCATCCCTGCTCCAACAGCCAGGTGATGATCGCCTTCTGCGCGTGCCGGCGGTTCTCGGCCTCGTCCCAGATCACGCTCTGCGGGCCGTCGAGGACGTCGGCGTCGATCTCCTTGCCGCGGTACGCCGGCAGGCAGTGCATCACGATCGCGTCCGGAGCCGCGTGGGACATCAGCTCGGCGGTGACGGTGTAGGCCGCGAACTTCACCAGTCGCTCCTCGGCCTCGCTCTCCTTGCCCATCGAGACCCAGGTGTCGGTGACCACGACGTCGGCGCCGTCGACGGCCTTGACCGGGTCGCGCTCGAGGAGGGCGGAGCCGCCGGTCGTCCCGCCGATGGCGTTCGCCCGGTCGACCATCGCCTGCTCCGGGTCCTGGCCCTCGGGCGCGCTGATCCGGATGTGCATACCGGCGGTGGCGCCCGCCAGCAGCCAGGAGTTGCCCATGTTGCACGCGCCGTCGCCGACGAAGGCGACGGTCAGCCCGGCCAGCGAGCCCTTGTGCTCCTTGATGGTGAGCAGGTCGGCGAGCAGCTGGCAGGGGTGGTACTCGTCGGTGAGGGCGTTGATGACCGGCACCCCGGAGTACGACGCCATTTCCTCGATCGCGTCCTGGCCGTAGGTGCGCCACACGATCACGCTCGCCTGGCGGCCGAGCACCCGGGCGACGTCCGCCACCGACTCGCGCTTGCCGATCCCGGCGAGCGTGCCGTCGACGAGCATCGGGTGCCCGCCGAGCTCGGCGATGCCGGCGGCGAACGACGCCTGGGTACGCAGGGTCGGCTTGTCGTAGATGGTGGCGACGGTGAGCGGTCCGGCGAGCGGCTTCGCGTCGTACGGCGCCCGCTTCAGGTCGGCGGCCAGGTCCAGCACCGCGGCCTGCTCGGCGGGGGTGAGGTCGTCGTCGGCGAGGAAGGAGCGGGTCACTTGTCTGGGCCTCCGTAGGCGTCGTCGAGGATCCCCGGCCAGGCGGCGAGGAACGCGTCGACGTCATCGTCGCCGATGACCAGGGGCGGAGCGAGGCGGACACGGTCGGGGGTCGGGTTGTTGACGATGAATCCCTTCGCCAACGCCGCGGCCGCCACGTCGACGGAGACGGGCCGGCTCAGGTCGAGGCCGACGAGCAGGCCGCGACCGCGGACCTCGGTGACCCGCGCGTCGGACGCCAGCCCGTCCCGGAGTCGCTGGCCGGCTGCGGTGGCGTGCTCGAGGAGGCCGTCCTTCTCGATGGTGTCGAGGACGGCGAGGGCGGCGGCGCAGGCGACCGGGTTGCCGCCGAACGTGGTGCCGTGGTTGCCGGGCTGGAGCAGGGTGGCGGCGTCGCCCAGGCCGATGCAGGCGCCGATCGGGATGCCGCCGCCGAGACCCTTGGCGACCGTGACGACGTCGGCGTCCGCGACGTTGCCGGCGAACCACTCGCCGGTCCGGCCGATGCCGGTCTGGATCTCGTCGAGCCAGAGCAGCGCGCCGTTGTCGCGGGTGATCTCGCGGGCGGCGGCGAGGTAGTCGGGAGGGGGCACGACGACGCCGGCCTCACCCTGGATCGGCTCCAGGACCACGGCGGCCGTCTGGTCGGTGACGGCCTTCGCGAGCGCCGCCTCGTCGGCGTACGGGACGAAGGTGACGTCGCCGGGGAGCGGCTCGAACGGCGCGCGGTACGCCTCCTTGGACGTCAGCGCCAGGGCGCCCATGGTGCGGCCGTGGAAGGAGCCTTCTGCGGCGACCAGGTGCGTACGGCCGGTGCGCCGCGTGAGCTTGAACGCCGCCTCGTTGGCCTCGGCGCCGGAGTTGGTGAAGAACACCTTGGCCTTCCGGGGTCCCGTGACGGGCGCCGGCGCGCCCTCCTCGACCAACAGGCACAGCCTCTCGGCCAGCTCCACCTGCGGCGTGCTGGTGAAGAAGTTCGAGATGTGGCCCAGCGTGGTCAGCTGGTCGGTGACCGCGGCGACCAGCGCCGGGTGGGCGTGGCCGAGGGCGTTGACGGCGATGCCGCCGAGGAGGTCGACGTACTCCTTGCCGTCGACGTCCCAGACGTGCGCCCCCTGGCCGCGGGCGAGGACGAGCTTGGGCGGACCGAAGGTGTTCATCAGCGCACCGGCGTAGCGGGCCTGCCAGTCGGTCATGACTTGGCCTTCCGGACCTTGGTGGCGACGCCGGGCAGTACCTGGGTGCCGACGCCCTCGTCGGTGAACAGCTCGAGGAGGACGGCGTGGTCCTCGCGGCCGTCGACGACGGTGGCGCGGGGTACGCCGCCCTGGACGGCCTGCAGGCAGGCCGCCATCTTCGGGACCATCCCGCTGGCCAGGGTCGGCATCAGTTCGGCCAGCGCCTCGGGCGAGATCTCGCCGATCACGTCGTCGCTGTCGGGCCAGTCGCGGTACAGGCCCTCGACGTCGGTGAGCACCAGCAGCTTCTCCGCGCCGAGGGCGATCGCCAGAGCGGCCGCCGCGGTGTCGGCGTTCACGTTGTGCACGGTGCCGTCGACGTCGGGGGCGACGCTGGAGATGACGGGGATGCGGCCGGCTTCGACCAGGTCGAGCACCGCCTCGGGCCGGACGCTGGCGACCTCGCCGACCAGGCCCAGGTCGACCTCCTCGCCGTCGACGACGGTGTTGGTGCGCTGGGCGGTGAAGAGACCGGCGTCCTCCCCGGAGAGGCCGACGGCGAGCGGACCGTGCTCGTTGATGAGCCCGACCAGCTCGCGCTGGACCTGGCCGACCAGCACCATCCGGACGACGTCCATGGCCTCCGGCGTGGTGACGCGCAGGCCGCCCTTGAACTCCGAAGCGATCCCGAGACGGTCGAGCATGGCGGAGATCTGGGGGCCGCCGCCGTGCACGACGACGGGCTTGAAGCCGGCGAACCTCAGGAACGCGACGTCCTCGGCGAAGGCGCGCTTGAGGGTGTCGTCGGTCATGGCGTTGCCGCCGTACTTCACCACCACGATCTTCCCGTGGTAGCGCTTGAGCCACGGCAGCGCCGCCGCGAGTACCGCGGCCTTGGCGGGCTCGACGGCGGGCCGCGTGCCTTCGATCGTCATGAGGAGTAGGCGCTGTTCTCGTGGACGTAGGCGTGGGTCAGGTCGTTGGTCCAGATCGTCGCCCGGTGCTCGCCGGACTTGAGGTCGACGGTGACGGTGACCTCGCGGCCGGTCAGGTCGACCTTCGAGGGATCCTCGGCGGGCGTGGACTGCCGGCAGACCCAGACGCCGTTCATGGCGACGTCGAGGTCGCCGGGGTCGAACGCCGCCTGCGTGGTGCCGATGGAGGCCAGGACGCGGCCCCAGTTGGGGTCGTTGCCGAAGACCGCGGCCTTGAACAGGTTGCTGCGAGCGATGCTGCGGCCGACCTCGATGGCGTCGTCCTCCGATGCCGCGCCCTGGACGGTGATGGCGATCTCGTGGTCCGCGCCCTCGGCGTCGGCGAGCAGCTGCATCGCCAGGTCGGTACAGGCGCGGCTGACCGCGTCGGTGAGGTCGGGCAGCGACGGGGTGATGCCGGACGCGCCGCTGGCGAGCAGGGCCACCGTGTCGTTGGTGGACATGCAGCCGTCGGAGTCGAGCCGGTCGAAGGAGACCCGGGTGGCGGCCCGCAACGCGGTGTCGAGGTCCTCGGCCGTCGCGACGGCGTCCGTGGTGAGGACGACGAGCATGGTCGCCAGCTGGGGGGCGAGCATGCCGGCGCCCTTGGCCATCCCGCCGACGGACCAGCCGGCCCCCTCGACGACCACCTGCTTGCTGACGGAGTCGGTGGTCATGATCGCGTGCGCCGCGTCGTTGCCCCCGGTGCCGGCCAGGGCGTCGTACGCCGCGTCGGCACCGCTCAGAACGGCCTCACGGGGGTTGGCCAGGCCGATCAGTCCGGTGGAGCACACGAGCACGTCGATGGCTCCGACGCCGAGCCTGTCGGCGATGCGCTCCGCGACGGCATGCGTGGTCTGGAAGCCGTCGGGACCGGTGTAGCAGTTCGCGCCGCCGGAGTTGAGGAAGACCGCCCTCACGACGCCGTCCTTGACGACCTGCTCGCTCCACAGCACCGGGTTGGCCTTGCAGCGGTTGGCGGTGAAGACCGTCGCGGCGGCGTACGAGGGGCCCTGGTTGACCACGAGCGCGACGTCCTTGCCGCCGCTGCTCTTGAGCCCGGCGGCGACGCCGGCGGCGGCGAAGCCCTGGGGGTGCGTGACGCTCATGGGGCGAGTCCTACGGTGGTGAGGCCGGTGGTCTCGTCGAGGCCGAGGGCGAGGTTCATGCACTGGACGGCGGCGCCCGCGGTGCCCTTGGTGAGGTTGTCGACCGCGCCGACGGCCACCAGGCGCCCGGCGCGCTGGTCGACGGTGACCTGGAGGTGCACGGCGTTCGAGCCGAGCACCGCCTGGGTCTGGGGCCACTGGCCGGGGGGAAGTACGTGGACGAACGGCTCGTCGGCGTACGCCTTGAGGTACGCCGCCCGCGCGTCGTCCGCGGTCACGCCGGCCTTGATGGGGGCCGAGCAGGTGGCCAGGATCCCACGCGGCATGGGGACGAGGACGGGCGTGAAGCTGACAGCGACGGCCTCGCCCGCCACGGCGGCGAGGTTCTGCTCGATCTCGGGGGTGTGGCGGTGGACGCCGCCGACGCCGTACGCCGAGGCGTTGCCCATCACCTCGCTGCCGAGAAGATTTGTCTTTGCGGCCTTGCCGGCGCCGCTGGTGCCCGAGGCGGCGACAACCACGACGTCGTTCTCCACGAGGCCGTTGGCCACGGCCGGCACGAGCGCGAGGGACGAGACGGTCGGGTAGCAGCCGGGTACGGCGACGCGTGTGGTCTTGCGGAGGGCCTCGCGGGCGCCGGGGAGCTCGGGCAGGCCGTAGGGCCAGGTGCCGGCGTGGTCCGAGCCGTAGAACTGGGTCCAGGCGTCGGCGTCCTCCAGCCGGAAGTCCGCGCCGCAGTCGATGACCAGTACCTCGTCGCCCAACGCCGCCGCGACCGCCGCCGACGCCCCGTGCGGAAGGGCGAGGAAGACCACGTCGTGGCCGTGGAGCGTCTCCGCGCTGGTGGGTTCGAGGACCCGCTCGGCGAGGGGCATGAGATGCGGCTGGAGGGCACCGAGCGACTCCCCCGCGTTGCTGGCCCCGGTGAGCGCGCCGATCTCGACGCCGGGATGGCCGAGGAGCAGGCGCAGCAGCTCGCCACCGGCGTACCCGCTCGCTCCGGCGATCGCGACGCTCTTCCTCGTCATGTGCATGACTATACATTGATGCGCATGTTCATGCGTACCCGGGGTGGTCCAGATGGACCGGTGACGATGTCGGCGTCCGGCGCTAACGTCGGTGCATGAGCCGGTTGAGCGCTTCCCAGTACCTGTCCGCCATCGAGTCCGAGTCGGCACGGTTCAGGGAGGTGCTCGCCGACACGGACCCCGGGGCTCCGGTGCCGACCTGCCCGGCCTGGGCGGCCCTCGACCTGGTGAACCACCTCGCCGACGTGCAGTCGCGCTGGGCGTGGACGGTCGCGAACCGGCCGAAGAACCAGGACGAGATGCCCGTCAGCGAGCCCGCCCCGACGTCGTACGACGCCGCCGTCACCGCCTTCGACCAGGCCTCGGCCGGACTGGTAGCCGCCCTGCGCGACGCCGATCCTGCTGATCCGGCCTGGACCTGGTCGAAGGAACAGACGGTCGGCTTCATCTTGCGACGACAGGCTCATGAGGCGCTCATCCACCGGCTCGACGCCGAGCTGACGGCCCTCGGGCACCACACCGACCTGGACGCCGCGCTCGCGACCGACGGCGTCGAGGAGGTGCTCGACGTGATGTTCGGCGGGTGCCCGGAGTGGGGCCAGTTCTCGCCGCTGCCGCACTACATCCGGGTCGAGCTCACCGACACCGCCGAGAACGTGTGGGTGCAGCTGGGTCGGTTCAGCGGGACCGACCCGTCCGACGACACGCACTACGACGAGGACGACATCCACGTCGTCGCCGACCCGGGCGTCGACGCGGACGCGGTGATCTCCGCGCCGGCCGGTGTCATGGACGCCCGCCTGTGGCGGCGCGGCGACGGCGACTCGATCCACCTCGCCGGCGACCTCGAGATCGTCGACCACTTCCGCCGGGTGATCCACCAGCCGATCAACTGACGCCCGCTCGCCCGGGCGGCGGTGAGTCAGGGGTCGAGTCTGGTCTCGTCGCTGGCGGTGAGCTCAGGGTCGGTCTGGCTCGGCTGGCGGTGAGCCAGGGTCGGTTTCCGCGCGAGAAACCGACCCATGCTCACCGCTGCCCAGCAGAAACCGACACTCACTCACCGCTGGACGGCGCCGCACCTCTCGGCGGCCAGGGCGACGGCGGCGTCGCGGGCGGCGCCGGCCTCGTGCTCGGTCAGGGTGCGGTCGGGGGCCCGGAAGCGCAGGGCGAAGGCCAGGGACTTCTTGCCCGCGCCGACCTGCGGTCCGGTGTAGACGTCGAAGAGCCGCACGGACTCGAGGTACTCCCCCGCGCCCTCGCGCAGGGCTGCCTCGACGTCCGCGACGGCGACGGAGTCGTCCACGACGAGGGCGACGTCCTCCTTGGCGACCGGGAAGTTCGAGAGCTCCGGAGCCGCCACCACGCCGACGGCGTGCTCCAGCAGGCGGGTCAGGTCGATCTCGGCCGCGGCGGTGCGGGCGGGGACGCCGTACGCCGCGCACACCCGCGGGTGCAGCTCCCCGGCGTGGCCGAGCACGGCGTCGCCGACGAGGACCTCCGCGCAGCGGCCGGGATGCCACGGGGCGTGGGTGGCGGCGCGGACGGTCAGGGTCACGCCCAGCGACTCCGCGGTCCGTCGGACGGCGTCGAGAGCGTCGGCCCAGGTGGCCGGGCGGCCCTCGCCCCACCAGCCTGGCGCGCTCGCGCTCGCCGGAGACGGCCAGGCCGAGGTGCAGGGGCTGGTCCGGCAGTGCCTTGTCGAGCTCGTCGAGCTGGCCTTCGGTCGGCCGCCGGTCGACGCCGAAGATCGGCGCCGGGCCGGTCGACCGCGGGAGCGTGACGGTGGCCGCCTCGAAGAGCGCCACGTCGCCGTTGCCCCGGCCGGCGTTGCGGGCGACCGCCTTGAGCAGTCCCGGCAGCAGGGTCGTCGTCATCGCCGGCTCCTCCGACGACAGCGGATTGGCCAGCCGGAGAACGGTCCGCCGCGGGTCGTCGGCCGGCAGTCCGAGCGCGTCCAGGTCGCGGGTGCCGATGAAGGGGAAGCTGACGACCTCGACGTACCCCTCCCCGGCCAGGGTCCGGCCGACCCGGCGGCGCAGCTGCTGCGACCGGGTCAGGCCGCGGCCGTGCGCGGCGGGCGGCAGCACGGACGGCACGTTGACGTACCCGACGATGCGGGCGACCTCCTCGACCAGGTCGAAGGGGTCGGTGATGTCGCCGCGCCATGGCGGCGGCGTGACGGTGAGCATCGAGCCCTCCTCGGAGACCTCGCACCCCACGGCGACCAGGTTGGCGACCGTGGTCTCGGCCGCGATGGCCATGCCCGTCACTCGCTCCGGCAGACCCGCGTCGATCGTGATGGTGGCCACGGGCGGGGGCGAACCGACGTACGTGACGCCGTCCTCGACCTTTCCACCGCCGTACGTCGTCAGCAGCTCGGCCACCCGGTCGGCCGCCACCAGCGGGATCGTCGGGTCCGTGCCGCGCTCGAACCGCTTGGACGCCTCGGACGGCAGCTTGTGGCGGCGCTCGGTGCGGAAGATCGCGACCGGGTCCCAGTGCGCGGCCTCGATGAAGATGTTCGTCGTCGTCTCGGACAGCTCGGTCGTCTCGCCGCCCATCACGCCGGCCAGCCCGATCGGCCCCGAGTCGTCGGTGATGAGCAGGTCCTCGGCCGACAGCGTGCGGTCGACGCCGTCGAGGGTGCGCAGCTTCTCGCCGGCACGTGCCCGTCGTACGACGACCGGGCCGGCGAGCTTGTCGCGGTCGAAGCCGTGGATGGGCTGGCCGAGCTCGAGCATCACGTAGTTGGTGACGTCGACCGCCAGGGAGATCGGCCGCATGCCGGCCAGCTGGATCCGCCGCGCCATCCAGGCCGGAGTGGGAGCAGTCGGGTCGAAGCCGGTGACCGAGCGACCCGTGAAGACCGGGCAGCCCACGGGGTCCTCGACGACCACGGGGTAGGCGACCTCTGCGGAGGACGGGACCGGCCGGTCGGCGGGGTCCGCGAACGGTAGGCCGTAGGCCAGCGCGGCCTCGCGTCCAACCCCACGCAAGGACAGGGCGTACGCGCGGTCGGGGTTGATCTCGAACTCGATGACCTCGTCGCGCAGCGGCAGCACGTCGAACGCGTCGTCGCCCGGCCTACCGGCGTCGGCCGGCAGCACGATGATCCCCTCGTGGTCCTCACCCAGGCCCAGCTCGCGGGCCGAGCAGATCATCCCGGCGGAGGTGTGGCCGTAGGTCTTGCGCGCCGAGATCTCGAAGTCGCCGGGCAGCACGCCGCCGGGCAGGATCACGGGTACCAGGTCCCCGACGGCGAAGTTGTGGGCGCCGCAGACGATGCCCTGGGGCTCGCCCGTCCCGTTGGCGGCACCGACGTCGACCGAGCACCAGCGGATCGTCTTGCCGTTCTTCTGCGGCTCGTCCTCGAACGACAGCACGCGGCCGACCACGAGCGGGCCGGTGATGTCGTGGCCGGGCCGCTCGATCGCCTCGAGCTTGAGGCCGAGCGCGGTCAGGCGCGCGGCGAGGTCCTCGACCGGGACGTCGGGCAGGTCCGTGACGACAGCACGGATCCAGGACACGGGGGCACGCATCGCGGGCTCAGAGCTCCGTTCCGAAGGCGGACGAGAAGCGGACGTCGCCCTCGAACAGGTCGCGCAGGTCCTCGACGCCGTGGCGGAACATCAGCGTGCGGTCGATGCCCATGCCGAACGCGAAACCGGTGTACCGGTCGGCGTCGATGCCGCAGGCAGTCAGCACGCGCGGGTTGACCACGCCGCAGCCGCCCCATTCGATCCAGCCCTCGCCGCGGCAGGTGCGGCAGGCGTCGGAGTCCACGCCCCGGCACACGAAGCAGACCAGGTCGACCTCGGCGCTGGGCTCGGTGAAGGGGAAGTACGACGGCCGGAAGCGGGTCGTGATGCCCTCGCCGAACATCGACGTCGCGAAGTGGTCGAGCGTCCCCTTGAGATGGGCCATGGTGATGCCCTCGTCGACGACGAGCCCCTCGACCTGGTGGAACATCGGCGAGTGCGTGGCGTCGTACGGGTCGGTGCGAAAGACGCGCCCGGGGCAGACCACGTGGATCGGAGGCGTGCGGCTCAGCATCGTCCGCGCCTGCACGGGTGAGGTGTGCGTCCGCAGCACGACGTGGTTCTCTGCCGGCTCGGCCCAGATGGTGTCCTGCATGGTGCGTGCCGGATGGTCGGGCCCGAGGTTGAGTGCGTCGAAGTTGAGCCACTCCGCCTCGACGACGGGTCCTTCGGCGATCTCCCACCCGAGCGCGATGAACACGTCGCCGATGTCCTCGGCGAGCGTGGTGAGCGGGTGACGTGAGCCGGCCGGCCGCCGCGACGTGGGCAGGGTGACGTCGACGGTCTCCTCGACCAGCATCCGCTCCTCGGCCTGCACCTCGAGCTCCGCCTGACGCTCCGCGAGCGCCTGGTTCACCGCTCCCCTGGCCTGGCCGACCCGCTGGCCGGCCTCCTTGCGGGCCTGCGGCGGCAGCGCGCCGATCTCGCGGTTGGCGAGCGCCAGCGGCGACCGGTCCCCGGCGTGGTCGAGGCGCACCTGCTTGAGCCCGGCCAGGTCCGTGGCCGCGGCGATCGCGGCAAAGGCCTGCTCGCGCATCTCCTCGACCTGGTCAGCGCGCAGGGGCGTGACCTCGACGGGGTCGTAGGGCGTGTTCGGGCCGGACATGAGCCGAAGTCTAGGAAGGCGGCGGCTCACCGGGCGAACCGGTTAGCGCCCGGCGAGACCGTCCTCGGCCCGGGAGCGGCCCAGGTTCCACGCCAGCCAGTCGTCGTCGGCCGGCCGGCGGTCGCCCAGGGCCTCGCTGCGCAGCGGCTCCGGCAGGGAGAGCAAGGTCGGCACGGCATCGTCGGACAGGGAGGCCAGGAAGGCGGTGTCGACCTTGCCGGTGTCCTGGTAGCGGTCGATGTTGTGGCGGGCGATCCAGGCGTCCGGGTTGGTCGCGGCGATGGCGAGGAGCCCCACGACGCCCGTCACGAGCGCGAACCGCGGCACCCAGGTGCCCCAGCGGACCAGCCCGGACAGGGCCACGGCCAGGACCACGACACCGAGCCAGCCCTCGAACACGTCGACGACCAGGCGCGCCTGGGTGAAGCCGTACGCCTGCTGGTACAGCTGCATCCGGTGAAGCGCCGAGACCACCACCACGAGGGTCAGCGCACACAGCAGGCCTAGAGAGATCCGCAGCCAGAGCACGTCGCCCGGCTCCTCGCCGGCCCGACGGACCGACGCCCAGACGACCAGCAGCATCAGGAGGGTGGCCACGGTCAGCTGGCCGAAGCCCTGGTGCACGTACTCGGCGTACGTGAGCCCGGTGCTGCGCTGGACGTAGTCGTGCCCGCCGAACAGCACAGCAGCCTGAGCGGCCACGAAGACCGCGAACACGAGATCGACCAGCAGGACCGGCACCAGCCACTCGAAGCGGTGCGCGGCCGCGGCCGCCGGCTTCCCGGGCACCGCGGAGACGTCCGGCGGGTTGAGGGCGAGGTACGCCGCGGCGAGGGTCGCGCCGCCGATGAACACGCCCGTGAAGCTCCGCTGCACGAACGCCGTCAGGCTCAGGTCCGGCACCAGGCCGTCCAGCCACCCCTCGACGACGGCGTCTGCCGAGGCGAACAGCAGGCCGAACACCAGCACCGCCGCCGCGGAGTACACCACGGTGAGCAGCACCTTCGGCGCTCGCCCGCCGCCCAGCACGCCGCGCAGGCTCCGGGCGAGCCAGGGCTGCCCGCGCAGGACCGAGAGAGGCCAGGCGAAACCGGCCACCACGAACTCCGCCACCCGCCGTCCACGCGTGACGCCCGCCACCAGGCTCGCCGTTCCGGCCAGCAGGCAGAGGACCGCGATCCACTCGGCGTCCAGGAGCACCACCGGCAGCGTGGACAGCGCCGCGAGCACCAGGCAGGTGAGGGTGAACGGGTCGGAGCGGTGCTTCGCCGCCCACCACACGGTCGCGCCGGCGGCGACGAGGACGAGGAAGAAGGCGAGGCCGAAGCTGCGGTACGGGACGAGCAGCCCGGCCAGCACGCCCACGCCGACCGCTGCCAGCACGACCGGGCGGCCGGAGCCGGGCGCGTCGGGCCAGTGCTTGCCGAACAGCGGGTCGATGACGGGAGGGACGTCGACGGCGGAAGCGGCGCCGGCGGTCGAAGGGGCAGTCATGGCGACCTCCGTGGACTCGGGGACGGTGGCGAGCACGGGCGTGGGTACGACGGCCGGTCGCGGCGGAGGGTCGAGGGGCAGGTCGGTGCGCACCACCGCCCCCGCCGTACCCGGCAGGGGGTCGACGAAACGGACCGTGCCGCCGTGCAGGCCGGCCACCCAGCGCGCGATGGCCAGGCCGAGGCCGGTGCCGCCACCGCCGTCGGCGGCCGGGTCGGACCCGAGGGTGCCGAACCGTTCGAATGCTCGTTCCCGGTCGGCGGGCGGGACGCCGGGACCGGAGTCCGCGACGTCGAGGTGCCAGCGCCCGGCGCCGGCGGCCGCCGTGACGCGCACGGTGCCGCCCTCCGGGCTGTGCCGGACGGCGTTGTCGAGGAGGTTGGTGACCAGCTGACGCAGGCGCGCCCGGTCGGCCCGCACGGACAGACCCGCGGGAACGTCGACGTCGAACGTCACCCGGCGGCCGGTCGGCACCAGGTCGGCCACCGCCTCGTCGAGCAGGTCGGCGACCGGCCACTCGGTCACATCCAGGGCAGCGATGCCGGCGTCGACCCGGGACAGGTCGAGCAGGTCGGTGACGAGCGCGGACAGCCGGCGCGCCTGCTCGACGGCCGCATCGAGATGGGCCTCGTCACGGGGCACCACGCCGTCGGCGAGGTTCTCCAGGACGGCGGTCAGCCCCGCGAGCGGCGTCCGCAGCTCGTGGGAGACGGTGGCGACGAGGTCGCGTTGCTCGCGGTCGACGGTGGCCAGCTCGGTCGCCATCTGGTTGAAGGCCCGGGCCAGCTGACCGACCTCGTCGGCGGAGTCGGCGCGGACGCGGCCGCGGTAGTCGCCACGGGCCATCCGCCGGGTCGCCTCGGTCATCTCGCGCAGGGGCGAGGTCATGCCCACCGCGAGCAGCTGGGTGACGCCGAGCGCGAGGGCGACGGTGACCGGGAACGCGAGCAGCAGGGGGACGCCCGAGTCGTAGCCGACGATGCTGACGACCATCGCGACGACCACGCTGGCCGCGACCAGCAGCCCGAGCTTGACCTTGATGGACCGGACGGTCGCGAGAGGTGCGCTCACGGGCCGACTCGCGGCTGGGACTCCAGCGCGTACCCGACCCCGTGCACCGTCCGGACCCGCTCGGCGCCGATCTTGGCGCGCAGCGCCTTCACGTGGCTGTCGACGGTGCGGGTGCCGGCGGCATCCGGCCAGTCCCACACGTCGGCGAGCAGGCGCTCGCGCGGCAGCACCTCGCCCGGCACCTGGGCCAGCCGGGTCAGCAGGTCGAACTCGGTCGGCGTCAGCCGGACCTCCTCCCCCGCGACCAGCACGCGTCTCGCCCCCGTGTCGACGACCAGGTCGCCGACCACGAGACGGGCCGCCGGCCGCGCGGCCAGCTCCACCGCCCGGTCAACGCGCCGCAGCAGCGCGCGCACGCGGGCAACCAGCTCGCGCATCCGGAACGGCTTGGTCAGGTAGTCATCAGCGCCCACGGCGAGCCCGACGAGGATGTCGGCCTCGTCGTCACGGGCGGTCAGCATCAGCACGGGCACCGGCGCGTCGGCCTGGATCCGCCGGCACACCTCCAGCCCGTCGAAGCCGGGCAGCATCACGTCCAGGACGACGAGGTCCGCGCGCGTGGCGGCGTACCGCTCGACCGCACCGGGGCCGTCGTACGCCTGCTCGACGGCGAAGCCCTCGGCCCGCAGCCGGTCGGCGACGGCGTCGTTGATGACGCGCTCGTCCTCGACGACCAGGACTCGGCTCGGCTCCATGCGAGAACCGTAGGAGCCGGAGGGTGCAGGACGGGGGCGTTACCGGTGAAGGTTCTGTGCAGAAGAGGCCTAGTACAGGTCCGGCGGCTCGCCCGGCCAGTCCATCACGATGCGGGCGCCGCCGCTGGGTGAGTCGAGGATGGCCACCTGGCCGCCGTGGGCGCGGGCGATGCCGTTGACGAGGTACAGGCCGAGGCCGGTGCCGCCGCGGTTGCCTTGTCCGGTCCAGAACTTGGTGAACACCCGTCGCCGCATGTCGAGCGGGATGCCGTCCCCCTCGTCGTCCACGGTGAGTCGGACGCCCTCGGTGCCGGCGCCATCGCCCTCCCACGCCTCGGCCCGGACGCGGACGGTGCCGCCGCCGTGGCGGATGGCGTTCTCGATGACGTTGGTGACGACCATCGTGAACTTGTCGGGGTCGACGTACACCTCGGGCAGCCCCCGCCGCGCGTCGAGCTCGATGGCGTGCGGCGCACCGGCCTGGACGCTGGTGATGATCCGGTCGAGGAGCACCCGGATGTCGACCCCGCGGCGGGCCAGCCCGAGGCGGCCGGTGTCGAGCCGGGCGACGTCGAGGAGCTCGGTGATCAGCCTGCTGAGCCGGTCGGCATCGGCGTGCACGGTGGTGAGCATGAGCAGCTTCTGCTCGTCGTTCAGCTTGCCCCACCGGCTGAGCATCGCCTGGACGAAGCCCTTCACGCCGGTCAGCGGCGAGCGCAGCTCGTGAGCCACCGCCGCGACCAGGTCGGACCGTTCGCGGTCGAGGCGGGCCCGGCCGCGGCCGGAGCGGACCGAGATCGCCACGCCGGTGGCCGGTCCGAGCGGTGCGTCGCGCCGGATGCGCGCGGTCACCAGGGCCTCGGTGCCGTTGGGCAGCACCCAGGACTGCTCGGGGACGCCGGTGCGGGTGCTCGGGCCCGCGAACGGCTTGTTCACCTCGGCCCACGTACGTCCGTCGTTGCTGGTCAGCGAGAACACCTCGGCGAACGGACGCCCGAGACACTCCTTCCGGTGCACGCCGAAGAGCAGCTCGGCGGAGCTGTTGACCAGCTCGACCGTGCCGTCGCGGTCGAAGAGCACCACGCCGTCGGCGAGCGCATCGACCGCGTCACCGTCGTCCCAGGGCACGCCCGGCAGGCTACAAGAGGTGCGCGCCCGGCGTACGCCGTTGCGCGGACGCCGAGGCGTACAAGCACAACGCCGCGGCCGTCGACAGGTTGAGCGACTCGGCCCGCCCGTGGATGGGGATCCGGATCCGGTGGTCGGCCAGTGCCGCGACTTCCCCGGGCAGGCCCCAGGCCTCGTTGCCGAACAACCAGGCCGTACGCCGGGTCAGCAGGTCGCCGGCGTCCTCCAGGGAGGTCTCGCCGTCGCCGTCGGCCGCGAGGACGGTGAGTCCCGCCGCCTGGGCCGCGGCGACCACGGCGGGTACTTCGGGCTCGACCGCGATCGGCAGGTGGAACAGGCTGCCGACGCTCGCGCGCACGGTCTTCGGGTTGTACGGGTCCACGGAGGTGCCTGCGAGCACCACGCCGTCGGCTCCCGCTGCGTCGGCCGTGCGGATCACGGTCCCCGCGTTGCCGGGGTCGCGGACGTCCGCGCAGATGGCGACGAGACGGGGCTCACGGGGTCTCGTGACGGGACTTCGTCCCTCCTCGACCAACAGGGAGGCGAGCGGGACGTCGAGGAAGCGACACACGGCCACGAGGCCCGCGGGGGTCACGGAGTCGGACAGGGAGGCGAGAGCGCGGTCGTCGACGACGGCCCACGCCGCACCGGCGGACGACGCGGCGTCGCGCAGGTCGGCGTACCGGCTCGTCGCCTCGACCGTCGCGAACACCTCGACCACGCAGCCGTCGACCTCGAGGGCGGCCTCGACTGCCTTCGGGCCGTCGGCAAGGAAGAGCCGCCGCTCGGTGCGTACCGAGCGGCGGCTGAGCTTCCGGGCCTCCTTGACGCGGGCGTTGCCCGTCGTCAGAGGCGCGCAGGGGTGTGGTCAGGCGGAGACCTTGTCCTCGCGAGGAGCGTTGACGTCCTCGGGGAGGGCCTTCTTGGCGGCCTCGACGAGCGCAGCGAACGCCGGGGCGTCGTTGACGGCCAGGTCGGCGAGGATCTTGCGGTCGACCTCGATGCCGGCCAGGTTCAGGCCCTGGATGAAGCGGTTGTAGGTCATCCCGTTGGCGCGGGCCGCGGCGTTGATCCGCTGGATCCAGAGCTTGCGGAAGTCACCCTTGCGAGCCTTGCGGTCGCGGTAGCTGTAGACGAGCGAGTGGGTGACCTGCTCCTTGGCCTTGCGGTACAGGCGCGAGCGCTGGCCGCGGTAGCCGCTGGCGCGCTCGAGGGTGGTACGACGCTTCTTGTGGGCGTTCACTGCCCGCTTGACGCGTGCCATGGTGGTTCTCCTTGTGCGAGTGGGTTCGGGGGTGGACTCGAACGGTCCGGGGTCAGCGGCCGAGCAGCTTCTTCGCGGCCTTGGTGTCGGCCGGCGAGACGTCGACGTACCCGCTCTTCTGACGGTGCTTCTTGCGGCTGCCCGTGGTCGGGGCGGACGCGAACGCGGCGCCGGACTTGCGACCGACCTGGAGCCGGCGGAGCTTCCCGGACCCGGTCACCTTGAACCTCTTCTTGGCGCTCGAGTGGGTCTTCATCTTCGGCATCGTTTTCTCCTTGCTCGTGCTGGGCTGTCGCGGCGCCGCCAGCGGCGCCGGACAGTCAAGTTCGGTGAGTCGGCCTGGGGGCCGCTCGCTCGAGTCCTGACGTCGTCAGGCCTCGATCTCGGGGTCGAGGTTCTCCGAGCGACCTCGCTCCTTCTTCTGCGCCACGGCGTGCCCGGCGTTGTGGGCCGTACGCTCCTCGCGCTCCTCCGCCTCGGCGGCCGCGCGCTCGGCCATGCGGGTCTGCTTCTCGGCAGCCAGCTCGACCTTCGCCTCGGCCTTCTTGCGGTGCGGTCCGAGCACCATGATCATGTTGCGGCCGTCCTGCTTGGGGGCCGACTCCACGAAGCCCAGCTCCGTGACGTCCTCGGCCAGCCTTTGCAGCAGCCGGAAGCCCAGCTCGGGGCGGTGCTGCTCGCGACCGCGGAACATGATGGTGATCTTGACCTTGTCGCCGGCCCTCAGGAAGCGCACCACGTGACCCTTCTTGGTCTCGTAGTCGTGCGCGTCGATCTTGGGACGGAGCTTCATCTCCTTGATGATCACGTTCGTCTGGTTCCGGCGAGCCTCACGGGCCTTCTGGGCGTTCTCGTACTTGAACTTCCCGTAGTCCATGAGCTTGCAGACCGGCGGACGTGCCATCGGGGCCACCTCGACCAGGTCGAGGTCAGCCTCCTGGGCGAGCTTGAGGGCTTCGCCCGTGGGGACGATGCCGACGGTCTCGCCGTTGGGGCCGACGAGCCGGACCTCGGGTACCCGGATCCGGTCGTTGATGCGCAGCTCAGTGCTGATGTGTCCTCCTCGTTCGGTTGGCCGACCCGAGGGAGTCGCCGGAAATGACGAGAGCCCCCGTGCGACGCACGGAGGCTCGAGGTGTGCACCCGGGACATGCGCCCCAGGAAATCTCTGGGACACGCCTCCCGGCGTGGACCGAACCCGACGACCTGGTGATGCTGCGGTCGGTGCGGGTGGGAGTGAGCCTCCACTTGTCGGATCCGGATCGCTCAACTTCGGTTGGCCGCTTGCTGCGCAGCCCGGATCGGTCGTTGACAAGAGTAACAAGGCTCACGCCGGCGTGCCTATTCCATGCCGGGATCCGTGGGAGCCACCCACGCCGACCGGCCGCCGACCCGGGCCAGCGCCCATCCCCGCGCGAGGCCCTTCAGGTCCTCGCCCTCGACCACGAACGCCGCCGGCCCGGCCACGTCGACCACGATCGCGGCCGCACCGTCCTGCAGGGCCGCCTGGGCCGCCGTACGCGCGGTCACCGGCACCGGCCGGGCCTCCGGGTCCCACGCGTGGAGGGCTGCGGTGCCGCTGAACGCGAGCAGCGCCATCCGGCCGTCGGCGCCCCGCAGCAGCACGGTCGCCATGTCGCTGGTCTTGTCGTGCGCGAGCCCGGCGGCGTCCACCTGGACCTCACCGAGCACGGCGACGACGGGCACGAGGAGGCGGCCGGCGCGTACGGCGGTCAGCGCCTCGACCTGGCTGCCCGTGCCCGCGGCGTACGCCGCCAGGGCCGCTGCCAGAGCCGGCGCCGCCTCTCCGTGGTCGCCCGCGAAGCCGGGGTCGGGGATGTCGCGGCCGCTCACCGCACGATCCTCGCACCGCCCGGGGTCGGTCCAGGGACGGACCAGGGACCGACCCGATGGGCCGGTCTGGTGCCCTGTGTCACGCTGGACTCGTGGATGACGTCACCTGGGGCGCTCTCACGCTGTCGCTGACCGTGCTCGGCGGCTTCTACACGTGGTGGGCCTACAAGAACCGCGGCGCGACGCCGGCGATGCGCGGCCTCGCGCTGACCTTGCTGCCGGCCGCCGCGTGGCTGACCGGCACGCTGCGGATGTTCACCCGGATCGCCGACGCGATCACCGACTGGGCGGTCCACCTCGCCTTCAGCCCGAAGGTCTGGCTGGGGGTCATCCTGGCCGCGATGTCGGTCGGGCTGTTCCTGCTCTCCGGCTTCCTGCGCAACCGTGGCATCGGCGGCGCCGCCAAGCAGACCACGAGCGGGAAGGCCGAGAAGAAGCGGCCCGATGCTCCTGCCGCGCCGAAGGCGCTGCCGCGGGCCAAGCAACCCTCCGGCCCGCTGACGGACGACGACCTCGACGACGAGATCGCCGCGATCCTCAAGCGGCGCGGCATCTCCTGACTGCGCCTGTGCCCCCACGCGTCGGACGGCAGTCCAACGCCGAGCGCGTGCTCGAGCTCGTCGACGACCGCCGACCCACCCTCGGCAGCGGACGGCTCGTCTGCATCGACGGTCCGGCCGGGTCGGGCAAGACCACCCTGGCCACCGAGATCGCCGGCCTGACCGGGGCGCCGGTCGTCCACATGGACAACCTCTACGAGGGCTGGCAGGGCCTGCCCTCGGTCAGCCAGCAGCTGGACCGGCTGCTCGGACCGCTCTCCCGCAACCGTCCGGGCAGCTACCGGCGCTGGGACTGGTACGCCGGCCACTGGGCCGAGGTCGTCGTCGTGCCGCCCGCTCCCCTGCTGGTCCTCGAGGGCGTCGGGTCGGGCTCACGCACCCACGACGGGCTGATCACCGTGCTGGT
Organism: uncultured Actinomycetota bacterium; assembly: GCA_963728555.1. GTDB lineage: Bacteria > Actinomycetota > Actinomycetes > Propionibacteriales > Nocardioidaceae > Nocardioides. The sequence continues at coordinate 275,180 of CAVSKP010000003.1, read as the reverse complement.
GTGGGTCGAGGTACCCGCCGACCTGCGGACCGAGCGCGGCCTGGCTCGCGACGGCGCAGAGCTCGACGACCACTGGCAGCGGTGGGCGGTCGACGAGCAGCTCCACTTCGAGAGTGACGGCACCCGGGCCCGGGCCGACCTCGTCGTGGACGGCACCCAGGGATCCGCCGCGCGTCCGTGACCTCGGCCTTGAGTCCCACGATGTAACGGTGTAATCATGTAATCATGATGACGAACGAGGACCTCGAGCGGGTCCGCGGCTGGTTCTCCGGCCGCCTCCCTGAGGAATGGCAGGCAGCGGCACCGGATGTCACGGTGGACCGCGAGGAGATCACGGTGATCGTCACGATCGCCGACGTGGACGCCGGTGACGACGTCTCCGAGGCCGAGCGGGACGAGGCGCAGGCCGGGCGGGTCAGCGCGTTCCGCGAGGACACCCGCCGCAAGCGGATGTCGATCGCGGACGAGGCCCAGCGCCGGTTCGACCGGAAGGTGTCGTGGGGCGTACGGCTCGCGGGCGTCGACGACCAGACGGCGCTGTTCACCCACGTGGCCGCTCCGGTGATGACGCGCCTGCGCCAGCCGCAGCGCCAGGTCCTCGACACCCTCGTGGACGCTGGCGTCGCGCGGTCCCGCGCCGATGCGCTGGCCTGGTGCGTGCGCCTGGTCGGCCAGCACGAGGACGACTGGCTCGCCGAGCTGCGGTCCGCGATGGAGTCCGTCGCCGACGTACGGGCGAAGGGCCCTGCGGCCTGACCTCGGTCTCGACACGCCGCTCGTTCCTCGCGGCGGCTCGACCACCGATGCACTCGCTCCTCGCGGCGGCTCGACCACCGATGGGGCTCGTTCCTCGCGGCGGCTCGACCACCGATGGGGCTCGTTCCTCACGGCGGCCGACCGCCGATCGGGCTCGACCACCGAACCCCCGCGGGGCACGATGACCGCATGAGCGAGGCGACCGAGGTCTTCCGGACGGCGCGCGACGAGCTGCTGGGGTGGTACGGCGACCACGAGGCCGCCGTGGCCGGGTTCCGGTTCCCGGAGATGCCGTCCCCGTTCAACTGGGTGAGCGACTGGTTCGACGAGATCGCGGCCGGCAACGACCGGCGGGGCCTGGTGGTCGTGGAGGAGGACGGGTCGAGCACCTCGCACACGTTCGCCGAGCTGCGCGAGCGGTCGCTGGCGGTGTCGGCCTGGCTGGCGGACCTGGGTGTCCGCAAGGGCGACTCGGTCATCGTCATGCTGGGCAACCGGGTCGAGCTCTGGGAGTCGATGCTCGCGATCATGCGCCTCGGAGCCGTGGTGATGCCCACGACCACCGCAGTCGGTCCCGCCGAGCTCGTCGACCGGATCGAGCGCGGCCAGGCCCGGCACGTCATCGTCGACGCCCCCGACACCGGGAAGTTCGACGACGTACCCGGCGACTACACGCGGATCTCCGTCGGTCCGGTCGAGGGCTGGCACACCTTCGCCGAGGGGTACGCCGGCGACGGCTCGTCGGTCGGCCACGCCGGCACCGCGCCGGATGACCGGCTCCTGCTGTACTTCACCTCCGGGACCACCAGCCGGCCCAAGCTCGTCGAGCACACCCAGGTGTCCTACCCCGTCGGCCACCTGTCGACGATGTTCTGGCTGGGCGTGCGGCCCGGCGACGTCCACCTGAACATCTCCTCGGCGGGCTGGGCGAAGCACGCGTGGTCCTGCTTCTTCGCGCCGTGGATCGCCGAGGCGACGATCGTCGTCCTGAACTATGCGCGCTTCGACCCGCAGACCCTGCTCACCCAGCTCCGCGAGCAGGAGGTGTCGACGTTCTGCGCTCCCCCGACGGTCTGGCGGATGCTGATCAAGTCCGACCTGTCCGGTGGGCCCGGCGCGCTGCGCGAGCTGATCGGCGCGGGCGAGCCCCTGAACCCCGAGGTCATCGCCCAGGTACAGGACAACTGGGGCATGACCCTGCGGGACGGCTACGGCCAGACCGAGATGACCGCCGCGGTCGGCAACACGCCGGGGTCGGTCGTGAAGCCGGGGTCGATGGGCCGCCCGCTCCCCGGCGTACCCGTCGTGCTCGTGGACCCCGCCTCCGGCGAGCGGGTCGCCGGCGAGGGCGAGGGTGAGATCTGCCTGGACCTCGACGGGCCGCTGGGCCGGCCGCTGCCGCTGATGACGGCGTACCAGGGCGACCCGGAGCGCGACGCCGAGGCGATGGCCGGTGGTTGCTACCACACCGGTGACCTGGCGGCGCGCGACGAGGACGGCTACATCACCTATGTGGGACGCACCGACGACGTGTTCAAGGCGAGCGACTACAAGATCAGCCCGTTCGAGCTGGAGTCGGTGCTCATCGAGCACCCGGCCGTGGCGGAGGCGGCGATCGTGCCGGCCCCGGACGAGGTGCGTCTGGCGGTGCCGAAGGCGTACGTCGCCCTGGCGGCCGGCCACGACGCCGGCCCCGAGACGGCATTGGCGATCCTGTCCTACGCGCGCGACCACCTCGCGCCGTACCTGCGGGTCCGCCGGATCGAGTTCGCCGTGCTGCCCAAGACGATCTCCGGGAAGATCCGCCGGGTCGAGCTGCGCGGGCTCGAGGACGAGGCCGCCTCCGGCGGGATCCGGCGGGAGGCCGAGTACCGGTACGAGGACTTCCCCGAGCTGCGCTCCTGAGGTACCCGTCCGGGGTGCCGGTCTAGGGTGGCGGCCGTGGTGGCGCCGAGCGGGGACCAGTTCGAGATCAGCGGCGGCGGCTACCGCGCGGTGGTCACCGAGAGCGGGGCCGCGCTGCGCCTCCTGGAGCACGACGGCAGGCCGGTCGTGGACGGGTTCGGCGAGGACGAGATGTCGCGGGCCGGTCGCGGGCAGCTGCTGATGCCGTGGCCCAACCGGGTCCGCGACGGCAGCTACTCCTACGACGGCCGCTCGCTGCAGCTGGGGCTCACCGAGCCGAGCAAGGGCAACGCCTCCCACGGTCTGGCGCGCTGGGCGGCGTGGACGCTCGAGGAGCACTCGCCGGCGTCGGTGTCGCTGACCTACCGGCTGATGGCGCAGACCGGGTACCCGTGGACGGTCGACCTGCACGTCCTCTACGACCTGTCGGCCGACGGCCTGACGGTCACCCAGACCGCGACGAACCTGTCCTCGTCGCCGGCGCCGTTCGCGAGCGGTGCGCACCCGTACCTGCGGGTGGGCGACGGGCGGGTCGACGACTGGGAGCTCACGCTGCCCGCCTCGACCAGGCTGCTGGTCGACGACCGCGCGATCCCCGTCGGCGAGGAGCCGGTCGACGGGACGGTCTACGACTTCCGGGTGACCCGGCCGGTCCGCGACACCGTGCTCGACCACGCGTTCGGCGACCTCGACCGCGACGCCAACGGCGTGGCGACGGTCGTGGTGCGGTCGCCGGCGTCGGGCGAGGGCGTGGCGCTGTGGCTGGACGACCGGCACCACTGGATCCAGGTCTACAGCGGGGAGCAGGACTCCCCGCCCCGCCAGGCGCTCGCGGTCGAGCCGATGACCGCCCCGGGGAACGCCTTCGCGTCCGGGCAGGACCTGCTCACCCTCGCGCCCGCAGGTACGGGCGAGGACGAGTTCTCCGGCTCCTGGGGGATCCGCGCGCTCTGACGTCCCGGGCTCAGCGGGCGGGCGGTGCGTGAGTGTTGGTTTCTCGTCCGAGACCAACACTCACGCACCGCCACCGGCGTCGAGCACGGCCCGCAGCTGCCGGAGCGCGGTCTGCGCCCTTGCCCCGTCGGAGCCCTGGATGCCCATGGCGGAGACGGCGGTGCCGTCGGCCAGGTCGAGGGTGACCCACGGAGCGCCGGGCGGCAGGTGCGCCTCGATCACCTCGGCGTACTCGAACTCGCGGCGGCGGTAGCCGTTCACCACGACGAGCTTCCCGGGCTCGGCCACGACACGGGACCGGGCCAGCGCGTACCCGAGGCTGAGGCCCAGCAGGCCCAGGGCGATGAGCGTGGCGAGCTGGAACGCGGTGAACGCCGCGCGGGTCTCGGCGTCGAACGACAGCCACGCGAACGCGACCACGACGCCCAGCATCGAGAAGAGCCCGATGGCGGCGATGCGCACGCCGAGGGGGCGCCAGGTGTGGGGCAGGCTCACCGGCGCCGACGCGTCAGAGCCGGCAGGCATGGATGTCGGTGAGCAGGATGCCCCGGGCGCCGATGTCGAACAGCTCGTCCATCAGCCGCTGGGCCCCGGCGCGCGGCACCATCGCCCGCACGGCGACCCAGCCCTCGCGATGGAGGGGCGAGATGGTCGGGCCCTCGATGCCCGGGGTGAGGGCGACGGCGGTATCGACGTTCGCGCGCTCGATGTCGTAGTCCATCATCACGTACGTCCGGGCGACCAGGACGCCTTCCAGCCGCCGCTTGAAGACCTCCAGTCCCGCCGGTGTCTCACCGCCACGCGTGATCAGCACGGCCTCGGACTCGAGGATCGTCTCGCCGAAGACCTCGAGGCCGGCCTGCCGCAGCGTCGAACCGGTCTCCACCACGTCGGCGATGGCGTCCGCGACGCCCAGTCGGACGCTGGACTCCACGGCGCCGTCGAGGCGCACGACCGTGGCGTCGATACCCCGGTCCTCGAGGAAGTGCCGGACCACGCCGACGTACGACGTGGCGATCCGCTTGCCGGCCAGCTGGTCGAGGTCGGCGAACTCGCCGATCGGGCCGGCGAACAGGAACCGGCTCCGACCGAAGCCGAGACTGAGCACCTCCTCCGCCTTCGCGCCGGAGTCGAGGAGCAGGTCACGGCCGGTGACGCCGACGTCGAGGGTGCCCTCGCCGACGTACAGGGCGATGTCGCGCGGGCGCAGGTAGTAGAACTCCACGTCGTTCTCGGGGTCGACGAGGGTGAGCTCCTTGGCGTCGTGGCGCTGGCGGTAGCCGGACTCGTGCAGCATCTCGACGGCCGACTGCGACAGCGAGCCCTTGTTGGGGACGGCGACCCGGAGGTTCATGTGCGCCCTTCCACATCCATGGTCTAGAGGTGTGCGTAGACGTCGTCGGGGGTGATGCCGGTCGCCAGCATCAGGACCTGGGCGTGGTAGAGCAGCTGGCTGATCTCCTCGGCCGTCCGCTCCGGTCCCTCGTGCTCGGCCGCCATCCAGGACTCGGCGGCCTCCTCGACCAGCTTCTTGCCGATCGCATGGACGCCGGCGTCGAGCTCGGCGACGGTGCCCGACCCGGCCGGGCGGGTCGCGGCCTTCTCGGCCAGCTCCGCCCACAGCGCGTCGAACGTCTTCACGATCGTCAAGGGTAGTGGCGCGGCTGGTGCCGGGTGGTTTCGAGGCTCCGGCGCGGACGGCCTCGCACCTCGACCAGCGACATCGCCACCACCCGGCAACGTCAGTCGACGTACCCGCGGCGGATCCGGCGCAGGGTCTGGGCGGTGACGAGGGCGGCGGAGGTGGCTTCGTACCCCTTGTCCTCGCGGGAGTGGTCGAGGCCGGCGCGGTCGAGGGCCTGCTCCTCGGTGTCGCAGGTCAGGACGCCGAAACCGACCGCGACCTGGTGGTCCAGCGCGACCCGGTTGAGGCCGTTGGTCGCGGCCGAGCAGACGTAGTCGAAGTGCGGGGTGCCGCCGCGGATCACCACGCCGAGCGCGACGACCGCGTCGTACCCCTGGCGTGCGAGTGCGTCCGAGGCGACGGCCAGCTCGAAGGCGCCGGGGACCCGGACCACGACGGGTTCCTCGACGCGGTAGTCCTTCAGCGCGCGGCGGGCGCCGTCGACCAGCCCGTCCATCACCTGCTGGTGCCAGCTGGCGGCCACGACTGCGACGCGGAGGTCGTGGCAGTCGAGGGGTCGCTGCTCGGGGGCTCCGTGTCCGGCCATGGCGTCAGGCCTCCTTCGGGAGGACCAGGCCGGGCAGCTGGTGCCCCATCCGGTCGCGCTTGGTCTCGAGGTACGCGAGGTTGTGGTCGTTGGGCCGGGCGATGATCGGCAGGCGTTCCTTGACGGGTACGCCGAACTCCTCGAGCGACTCGGTCTTGTCCGGGTTGTTCGTCAGCAGCCGGACGCTCTCGACGCCGAGGTCGCGCAGGATCTGCGAGGCCGCGCCGTAGTGCCGCGCGTCGGCCGGCAGGCCGAGGTCGAGGTTGGCGTCGACGGTGTCGCGGCCGGCGTCCTGGAGCGCGTACGCCTGCAGCTTGGCGACCAGGCCGATGCCGCGCCCCTCGTGACCGCGGAGGTACACGATGACTCCGCGCCCCTCGGCGACGACCCGCTCGAGCGCCTCGTCGAGCTGCGGCCCGCAGTCGCAGCGATGGCTGCCGAAGACGTCGCCGGTCAGGCACTCCGAGTGCACCCGGGTGAGTACCGGCTCCGACCCGGTGACGTCGCCGAGCACGAGGGCGATGTGCTCGGAGGCGTCGTACCCGATCCGATAGCCGTACGCCGTGAAGTCGCCGTGCGCGGTCGGCAGCGAGGTCACCGCCACCCGCTCGACGAGCACCTCGGTGCGCTGGCGGTACCTCACCAGGTCGTCGATCGAGATCATCGCCAAGTCGTGCTCGTCGGCGAACTCGCGCAGCTCGGTGCCGCGCTTCATGGTGCCGTCGTCGTTGACGATCTCGACCAGCACGCCGGCCGGGGTCAGGCCGGCCATCCGGGCCAGGTCGACCGCCGCCTCGGTGTGACCGCGGCGGACGAGCACGCCGCCCTCGGCGTACCGAAGGGGGAACACGTGGCCCGGCCGGGTGATCTCCCACGGCTCGGTCGCGGAGTCGGCCAGCGTGCGCACGGTGTGGGCCCGGTCGGCGGCGGAGATGCCGGTCGTCACGCCGTCGCGAGCGTCCACCGAGAGGGTGAACTGGGTGCGCATCCTGTCCCGGTTGTGCGGCGTCATCAGCGGGATCTCGAGCCGGTCGAGCATGTCGCCGGGCAGCGGCGCGCAGATCACGCCGCTGCTGTGGCGGATGGTGAAGGCCATCAGCTCCGGGGTGGCCTTCGCCGCGGCGAAGATCAGGTCACCCTCGTTCTCGCGGTCCACGTCGTCGACGACCACGACCGCACGCCCGGCGGCGATCTCCTCGACGGCGTGCTCGATGGTGTCCAACCGGTACGTCATGACACGGCTCCTGTCGATGGTGGTGGAAGGTAGGCAGACAAGTAGACGGGCATCAGCTTCTCGACGTGCCGCGCGATCACGTCGGTCTCGAGGTTGACGCGTTCGCCCGGGGCGCGGGTGCCCAGCGTGGTGCGCGTGAGGGTCTCCGGGATCAGGCTGACCGTGAACGACTCGGGTCCGACGTCCACGACGGTCAGGGACACCCCGTCGACGGTGATCGAGCCCTTCGGCACGACGTACCTCGCAAGGTCCGCGGGCAGGGAGATCTCCACGACGTCCCAGTGCTCGCTGGGGTCGCGGCGTACGACGGTCCCGACGCCGTCGACGTGGCCCTGCACGAGGTGCCCGCCGAGGCGCTTGTCGGGCGTCATCGCCCGTTCGAGGTTGACCCGGTCGCCGGGTCCGATGCCGGCGAGTGAGGTCATGTCCAGGGTCTCCTGCATCAGGTCGGCGGTCCAGGTGTCGCCTTCCATCGCGGCCACGGTGAGGCAGCAGCCGTTGACGGAGATGGAGTCGCCGAGGTTCGTCCCGTCCAGGGCGGTGGTCGCGCGGACGGTCAGGCGCAGGGCGTCGCCCTGGTCCTCGATCGCCGCGACGGTGCCGAGCTCCTCGACGATGCCGGTGAACATGGTCAGGTCTCCTCTTCGGGTGCGGGGTCTCGTGACGGGCGCTGCGCGCCCCCCTCGACCACCGGAGGTGCGGGGTCTCGTGACGGGCGTTGCGCGCCCTCCTCGACCACCGGAGGTGCGGGGTCTCGTGACGGGCGTTGCGCGCCCTCCTCGACCACCGGAGGTGGCTGCATGGTGATGCGGATGTTGGTGTCGTCACCGGGTTCGACCGGGTCCAGCACCGCGACGTCGGTGACGGTCAGGTGGGCGGCGCCGGTGATGGTGCCGATGCCGAGGTCGGCGACCGCGTTGCGGCCGGCGCCGAGCAGCATGGGGGCGACGTACGTGACGACCTCGTCGACGAGCCCGGCCTTCCAGAAGGCTGCGGCGAGCGTGGGTCCGCCTTCGAGGAAGACGTGCTGCCGGTCGAGCGCGAACAGCTCCTTGAGCGCGATGAGCGGGTCGCGGGTGCGCAGCCGGACCGTCTCGGCGGACGCGTCGAACACCCGACGGTCCGCCGGCAGGTCCCGCAGGCCCATCACGGCGCGCAGCGGCTGGCCGGCCAGTGGCTGGTCGTCGGCGTCGCGGACGGTGAGCAGCGGGTCGTCGACGTCGACGGTGTTCGTCCCGACGAGCATGGTGTCGCAGAGCGCGCGCAGCCGGTGGGTGTCGAGGCGTGCCGCGCGGGAGGAGACCCACCGGCTGGTTCCGTCGGCCGCGGCGCTGCGGCCGTCGAGGGTGGTGGCGAACTTCCAGGTGACGAACGGGCGGCCGTGGTCCATGGCGAAGGTCCACTCCCGGTTGACGGCGCGCGCCTCGTCCTCGAGCAGGCCGCCCTCGACGTCGATGCCCGCCTCGCGGAGGGTGGCCGCTCCCCCGGCCGCCACCGGGTTGGGGTCGTGCTGGGCGAAGACCACCCGGCGTACGCCCGCCTCGACCAGCGCCAGCGAGCACGGGCCCGTTCGGCCGGTGTGGTCGCAGGGCTCGAGGGTGACCACGGCGGTCGCACCCCGGGCGGTGCCTCCGGCCCGTCGCAGCGCGTCGACCTCGGCATGCGGGGATCCGGCACCGCGGTGCCAGCCCTCGGCGAGGACCTCGCCGTCGTCGCCGAGCAGCACGCAGCCGACCCTCGGGTTGGGCCCGGTCGGCACGCCGGGCGAGGCCGCGAGCGCGAGGGCGCGCCGCATCGCGGTGGTCTCGGCCTCCCTGGTCGTCATCTCGCCTCCGGTCGGGTCACGGACCCCGGGGCGTACGGGCCGGTCGCGGAACGCCGCGGGCGCGGCGCCGGCGTACCCGACCCTCGTGCGTCTTCCCATCCGGACTTTGACCGTCGGTCCAGGAGTTCCACCTGGTCAACCGATGACTGGCTGCCACCGGGTCGCGGACTTTCACCGCCGGCTCGGAATTTCACCGACCCCAGAGCACGTGAGCTGAATCGCTCTTGCATTTCCAGTGTGGCACATGCCCGAGGAGCGGACACCGAGGCGTAGGCCACACGGTTTGCAGTCTTTACTTTCGGGGTAAGCGGTGGTCTGCTCGGGCACGCCGTCGCGACGCCTTCCCCCCGAGAGCCTGGAGGTCTGGCCATGCACGCCGCACTCCGTGCCACCGCGGTCGGCGCCACCGCGCTCGCACTCCTCGGCGTGGCCGGCCCCGTCGAGGCCCGCGGCTCACTGGAGTGCTACGCCGAGGTGCTCGGCGCCACGCCCCGGGGTGTCCCGACGACGTTCCGGTACGACGACGGCGACACGTCGTCGGAGGCCCGCGGTCCGGACGACCTGGGTTACCAGCCACGCGACGTCGCATACCCGCACGACACCAGCAACGGTGCTCCTCGTGTCGCCGCACGGCCGACCGAGGTCACGAGCTACTGGTTCACCCTGTCCGGCGACGAGCTCCGCGAGGTCACCGAGGTCGACCGCCGGGACGCGCACGGGCTGCTGGTGTCGGCCGACTACAACACCCGCGTCGTACGCCGGCATTGGGACGGCGTCCGCCAGATGTCGATCGGCCAGAACCGCGACCTCCTCTACGTGCTGACCAACAACGACCAGCTGTTGCGGTACCGGCTGTCCGGCGTGGGCGGCAACGCCACCGCCAAGTTCTCCGGCACCGTGGGCGTCGGCTTCGGCACGATCGGGACGTTCGAGTACGCCCGCACGATCAGCGTCGACGGCGTCGGCGCCGACGTCTTCCTGGCCACCGACGCCGACAGCGGCGAGCTGATGGAGCTCACCATCCCGGTGGACGAGCCGACGGCGTACACCCGCACCGTGCTCGCGACGGAGGGCTGGACCGAGCTGAGGTCCGTGGGCCGCACCGCGTCGTGCATCAACACCCGGTCGGGCCGCTCCTACGACGGCATCGTCGGCGTCGACATGGACGGCCGGGTGCAGCTGTGGACCGACCGCGACTCCCAGGACGGGGTGGGCGACGACATCGTGGCCCGAGGCGTGCTGAAGGGCTCCTGGAAGCCGATGTCCTACAGCGACTGAATCACCCGGCGGCGTACTCCGCCTTCTCGCGCAGCGAGGCCACCATGGCGTCCGGGTCGTCGGCCGAGAACACCGCGGAGCCGGCGACGAACACGTCGGCGCCGGCCTCGGCACAGCGCTCGATCGTCTCCATCGATATCCCGCCGTCGACCTGGAGCCACGTCTCGAGCCCGTGCTTCTTCATCAGGGCGCGGGCGGTGCGGATCTTCGGAAGGCACAGGTCCAGGAACTGCTGGCCGCCGAACCCCGGCTCGACGGTCATGATCAGCACCATGTCGAGCTCGGCGAGCAGGTCCTCGTAGGGCTCGATCGGCGTCGCCGGCTTCAGCGCCATGCTCGCCCGGGCGCCCTGGGCCCGGATCTCGCGGGCGAGCCGCACGGGCGCCGCCGCGGCCTCGACATGGAAGGTGACACTGGCCGCGCCCGCCTCGACGTACCCCGGGGCGTGCCGGTCGGCGTCGGTGATCATCAGGTGTACGTCGACGGGCAGCTCGGTCCGCCGGGCGAGCGCCTCGACCATCCCCGGCCCGAACGTCAGGTTCGGCACGAAGTGGTTGTCCATCACGTCCACGTGCACCCAGTCCGCGCCCGGGATCCGCCCGATCTCGGTGCCGAGGTCGGCGAAGTCGGCGTTCAGGATGCTCGGCGTGATCTGGATGGCCACGGGTCGGATCCTAGGGCCGCGGACCTGCCCGTTCGCGCCGCGGCGTATCAGGTCGCCCCCTCGACGGTCCTCTCCCTACCCCGGGCACGTCGCCTGAGTCGGCCCGAACGCGAGAGGAGACCCTCATGTCCACCCACACCACGAGCACCGTCCGGACCCGTGTCGCGGTAGGCCTCGTGGCCGTGACATTCGTGGGGCTGACGGCCGCATGCGGCGTGAAGGGGGCCGGTGACGCCATCACGCCCGAGCCTGCTGCCCACCACCCCCGCAAGGTCAAGATCCACCGCCAGCCGCCCCTGGGCCCTCCGCCCGCGGTGACGAACGGCACCGGCCCGCGACAGGCCGACGCCGAGCGCCGGGCAGCCCAGCACGACGCGCGCTTCCACGGTGCTCCGTAGGTCAGGGCCCAGGACGTCAGCGGGCCGACAGGGTCAGTCCAGCAGGCTGTCGTCGTACGTCGCCGTCTGATCGCCGCCCGCGTCGCCGGTGTTCACCACGCCGGCCGGCTCGATCAGCAGGGCGTGTACCTCGCCCTCGGCGACCGGGCAGTGCTCGACGCCGCGGGGGACGACGTACAGCTGACCCTTCGTGAGCCGCACGTCGCCGTCGCGCAGCTGGATCGTCAGCTCACCCTCGATCACCAGGAACAGCTCGTCGGTGTCCTCGTGGGTGTGCCAGGTGAACTCCCCCTGCAGCTTGACGACCTTGACCTCGTAGTCGTTCATCCGGGCCACCACCTTCGGCGACCAGTGCTCGGAGAACCGGGCGAGCTTGGCGGCCAGGTCGACGACAGCCATCAACGCCTCCGTCGGGCGTCGGGCGGGGAGAACATGTGCACGAAGTGACAGTCGTCGCAGACGATCCCGCGGGCGGCCTTGTTCAGCCAGTCGAGGCCGATGAGGGTCATGCCGGCGGTGTTCATGCGGATCTCCCGCTCGGTGAACGACGAGCCGCCGCAGTTCAGGCAGGTGAAGCCGCGACGATCCGGGTCGGTGACGCGGGGCTCGTCACCGGCGTGCTCGGTCATGGCTGCTCCTCCGGTTCGTCGGGGGTCTCGGCTCCTGCGGCCTCGTCGCGGTCGGCCCACTCGATCAAGGGCGTGATGTCCCAGACGTGGTCGTCGATGTCGGCATGCAGGTCGCCGATCGTCGCGAAGCGCTCGGGGACGGTGAAGATCGTGAAGTCGTGCGGGTCCGCGTCGTCGACCTCGTCCCAGCGGACCGGGGTGGAGACGCGAGCGTCGGGAAGGCCCCGGACGGAGTACGCCGCCGCGATGGTGTGGTCGCGGGCGTTCTGGTTGTAGTCGACGAAGAGGTGGTGGGGGTCGCGGTCCTTGCGCCACCACTGCGTGGTCACCTCGTCGGGGATCCGGCGCTCGACCTCGCGGGCGAAGGCCAACGCCGCGCGGCGGACGACCTTGTGGCCGTGGTCGGGCCTGATGCGGACGTAGACGTGCATGCCCTTGCTGCCGGTGGTCTTGGGGAAGCCGACGACGCCGAGCTCGTCCAGCACCTCGTGGACGACGTGGGCCACCCGTCGTACCTGCGCGTAGTCCGACAGCGGCCCGGGGTCCAGGTCGATGCGCCACTCGTCGGGCTTCTCGGGGTCGTCGCGGCGGCTGTTCCACGGGTGGAACTCGACGGTCGACATCTGGACTGCCCAGATCACCGACGCGAGCTCGGTGACGCAGAGCTCGTCGGCGGTGCGGTTCCAGCGCGGGAAGTGCAGCCGCACGGTGTCCACCCACGGCGGTGCTCCGGCGGGCAGCCGCTTCTGGTGCACCTTGTCGCCGGCCAGGCCCTTCGGGAACCGGTGCATCATGCACGGTCGCTCGAACAGCGCGTTGACGATGCCGGGGCCGACCGCCAGGTAGTACTCCACCAGGTCGAGCTTGGTGGCACCGCTCTCGGGGAAGTACACGCGATCGGGGTTGGTGACCTTCACGACGCGGTCGTCGACCTCGATCTCGACGAAGGGAGACGCCACCCTCAGCCCTCGCTCTCGCCCATGCCGACAACCTACGCTCGGCTCGTGCCCGGAGGCGTGGGTGTTGCCGGCGTGGTGGCGGCGCTGTCGGTGACCAGCGACCTGACCCGGGGCCACCCTCAGGGCGAGGCGATGCGGGCCTGCCTGTTGGCGACCGAGCTGGCGCGCCGCGCCGGGCTGTCCGTGGCCGACCAGGCGGAGGTGTACTACGGGACGCTGATGCGGTTCGCCGGTTGCGCCGCGACCTCGCACGAGGCGGCGGCGTCGTTCGGTGGCGACGACGTCGCGGTGCGCGCCCGCGGCGACCTCATCGACGCGAGTCGCCCGTTCGAGGCCCTCCGCTTCCTGGCCGGCCTCGGCAGCGGCGTCGAGCGGCTGCGGGTCCTCGCCCGGGCGCCGCAGGTGCCGCGGCTCGTCCGCGAGTCGGCGCGCGCCGACTGTGAGGTCGGCGCCCAGCTCACCGAGCGGCTCGAGCTCCCCGACAGCGTCCGGCACGCGGTGCTGTGCGCGTTCGAGCGGTACGACGGCAAGGGCGCGCCCGAGGGCCTGGCCGGCGATGAGGTGTCGCAGGCCGCGAGGTACGCCGCGCTGGGCTACGCGGCCGTGATGTTCGACGCGGTGGGCGGGACGGAGCGCGCCGTCGAGACCGTCACCCGCTGGTCGGGGCGCTCCCTCGACCCGCGGATCGCGGCGATCTTCCTCGATGACCCGACGGCGCTCGTGGAGCTCTCGGACCCCGACGACACCTGGTCGGCCGTCGTGGCCGCCGAGCCGGGCCGGCCGCGGACGTTCCGCGACGACGCCCACCTCGACGACGTGCTCGCCGGCTTCGGCGACGCGGCCGACCTCAAGTCACCGTGGTTCCAGGGCCACGCGCGGGCTGTGGGCATGGTGGCCCGGACAGCGGCGCCCGCCCTCTCCGGCGTCGACCCGGTGGTTGCCCATCGCGCCGGGCTGCTTCACGACCTCGGCCGGGTCGGCGTCCCCACCGGCGTGTGGGAGCGATCGGGACCGTTGCGGCCCGAGGAGTGGGAGCAGGTCCGCCTGCACCCCTACCTCTCCGGTCGCATCCTGGCCCGGTCACCCGTGCTGGCTCCCCTGGCGCCGGCGGCCAGTCGTCACCACGAGCGTCTGGACGGATCCGGGTACCCCGCCGGCGTACGCGCCGGGGAGCTCGACGCAGTCTCCAGGCTCCTCGCCGTCGCCGACGCCTGGGCGACCCTCACCGCACCGCGGCCGCACCGTGCCGCCCTCACGCCGGGCGAGGCGTCCCGGGCGGTCTCGGCCAAGGCGCTGGACCGGGACGCGGTGCGCGCCGTGCTCCGGGCGGCGGACGCCCCGAAGCCGACGTTCCCGGCCCTTCCGGTCGACCTGACCGACCGGGAGCTGGAGGTGCTGCGCCTGTTGGCGGCCGGACACACCAAGAGGCAGGTCGCGGAGCGGCTGGTCATCTCCGCCTCCACGGTGCACACCCACACGGTGCACATCTACGCCAAGTGCGAGGTGTCCACCCGAGCCGGGCTGGCCATGTTCGCGATGCGCCACGGGCTCACCGGCCCCGGGTGAGCCGGATATCCATCGAACAGTCGATATCCGCGTCGACGTCCGGTTCCTAGCGTGGTCGGAGTCGATCACACCACCGCAAGGGAGCACCCCATGACCACCGACACCGCCATTCCCGGCACCGCCATCAGCGACACCGACCGCGTCCGGGCCGGGTTCGCGGCCGTCGCCGCCGGAGACCTGGCCGCGTTCGCCGCCGGCTTCCACCCGGACGCCACCTGGAACCACCGCAACGACGACCATCTCGGCGGCGTGAAGGCCGGCGTGGACGCCATCGTCGGCTTTCTCGGCGAGTCGATGCAGCTGACCGCAGGCACCCTGCGACCGGTGCCGGAGAGGTACCTCTCGGACGGGGAAGGTCGCGTGGCGGTCCTCACCCGGATCACCGGCACCCGCCCGGACGGCCGCACCTTCGACGACAGCCAGGTCCTGCTCTTCCTGGTCGAGGACGGACTGATCCGCTCGGTCGACCAGTACATCGGCGACCCGACCGCGGTGACTGCCTTCTGGAGCTAGCGCCGGCGAGGGCGGCCACCAGGGCCCGCATACTGACCGCGTGGACCTGACGATCGAGCGGCTGACGACCGGCCGCGAGGCCGACTTCCTGGCCCTGATGGCGCGTGACGAGCACGGCGGCCAGTGCTGGTGCTCGGCGTGGTGGGTGCCGACGTGGGAGGAGTACGCCGAGCAGTCGGCCGAGGAGCGCCGGGCGGTCCGCGACGACCTGTTCTCGCGCGACGTGCACGACGGCTACCTCGCGTACGGCGACGGCGCGCCGGTCGGCTGGCTGCAGGCCGGTCCGCGCGATGACCTGCCGAAGATCGCCGAGACCTTCTCGCTGGATCCGGACCCCGACACCTGGGCGATCAGCTGCTTCATGGTGCTGGCGCCGTACCGGGGCCGAGGGCTGGGCCGTCAGGTCTTCACGGCCGTCCTCGACGAGCTCCGCGCGCAACGGGTGCGGACCGTCGAGGGGTACCCGCTGCACGGCACCGGCCACGAGGCCGAGGAGGTCTGGACGGGTCCCCAGTCGCTGTACGTCGCGGCAGGCTTCCGCGAGATCGATCGCGGTCCCAGGCGGGTCGTCTACCGCCTGGAGCTCTGAGCGTGGACTTCCACCACCCACCCGTACGCCGGGTGGACCTGCACCCGGAGGCGTCCCTGCCGCCGGACGCCTGGCCGATGACCATCCCGGCGGTCGGCCAGCTGGCCGTCGGCGGCCTCGAGCTCGGTGAGGGAGTCACCTTCCTCGTCGGCGAGAACGGCTCCGGGAAGTCGACGCTGGTCGAGGGCGTGGCGGTGGCCTACGGACTCTCGCCCGAGGGCGGCTCCACGCACTCCGAGCACTCGACCCGGCCCACCGAGTCCCCGCTCGGCAGGTCGCTCCAGCTCACTCGCGGTGTCGGGTCGTCGCGGTGGGGGTTCTTCCTCCGTGCGGAGACGATGCACGGCTGGTACTCCTACATCGAGCAGCGACCCAACCCTCGGAACCCCGACCCGCGGTTCCACGAGCTCAGCCACGGGGAGTCGTTCCTCGCGGTGCTGGAGACCCGCTTCGACGGTGGCGGCCTGTACTGCCTCGACGAGCCCGAGGCGGCGCTCTCCTTCTCCTCCACGCTGGCGCTCATCGCGGTGCTCCAGCGCGTCGTGGCGGGTGGCGGACAGGTGCTGTGCGCCACCCACTCCCCCGTGCTCGCCGCCATGCCCGGCGCCCGCATCCTCGAGGTCGGCGACTGGGGTCTGCGAGAGACGACCTGGGCCGATCTGGAGCTCGTGTGGCACTGGAAGCGGTTCCTCGGCGCGCCCGAGGCCTACCTCCGGCACCTCGCCGAGGACTGACCCGGCCGGACTGACCTCGCGTGGGGCCCGGTCGGCGGTGAGCCTGGCACCGTCTCCGGCGTACGAGCGGTGCCAGGCTCACCGCTGCCCCGGACTCCGCCTCGGCGAAGGCGGCCGCCAGGTCGTCGACATCGGGGGGACCGAGTGACCCGGCCGTCAGGCCCGGGAATCACGCCGGGACTCTCCGCAGCAGCGCGCCGAACATGGCATCGGTGTGGTGGCGGTGCGGCCACAGCTGGAAGGTGCCGGGCAGTGGTCCCTCGCAGTCCGGTACGCCGGGCAGCAGGGCCGCGGAGTCCTCCAGCGAGACGTCGTCCCGGGTGGCGAGGGTCGCGGACACCACCTCGGCGGTCTCGGCGAGAACGGGCGAGCAGGTGGCGTACAGCACCACGCCGCCGGGGCGGACCGAGTCGAGCGCCGAGGAGAGCAGCGCGCGTTGGAGCGGTACGAGCGTGGGCAGGTCGGCCGGCTGGCGCCGCCATCGCGCCTCAGCACGCCGGCGCAGCGCGCCCAGCCCCGTGCAGGGCGCGTCCACGAGCACCCGGTCGAAGGACGCCGGCAGCCACGGAGGTGTGGTGCCGTCGGCCACCAGCAGGCCCAGCACGCCGTCGGCACCGGCCAGCGCACGCCGCACCAGCGCGGCGCGGTGCGGCAGGCGCTCGTTGGCGACCAGCCCGGCGCCCCGCTCGGCAGCGAGGGCGGACAGGAGCGCCGCCTTGCCTCCGGGCCCGGCGCACAGGTCCAGCCACCGCCGGTCCGGACCCTCGAGCGGGGCCGCGGCCAGCGCGATCGCGACCAGCTGCGAGCCCTCGTCCTGGACGCCCGCGCGACCCTCCGCCACGGCCGGTACCGCGCCCGGGTCGCCGGCCTCGAGATGGACGCCGTACGGCGACCAGCGGGTCGGCTCGCCCGGCAGCTCGTCCCGGGTCGACCGTCCGGGTCGGGCCACGAGGGTGACCCCTGGCGACTCGTTGTCCGCGGCCAGCAGTGCCTCGAGCTCTCCCGAGCGATCCCCCAGCGAACGAGCCAGCTCCTCGACCACCCATCGCGGGTGCGCGTGCGCGACGGCCAGGTGTCCGACCCGGTCGTCGCGGGCGTCGGGCGCGACCCGGTCGACCCAGCCGTCGAGGTCGTGCTCGGCGACCCGGCGCAGCACCGCGTTCGCGAACCCGCCCGCTCCCGGCCCGACGTCGGACCGCACCAGGGCGACGGTGGTGGAGACGGCGGCGTGGGTCGGCACCCGCATCGCCAGCAGCTGGTGGGTGCCCAGCCGGAGCGCATCCAGCACCCGCGCCTGCACCTTCGTCAGCGGCCGGTCGATGCAGGCGGCCAGCACGGCGTCGTACAGACCCTGCCTGCGGACCGTGCCGGACGCGAGCTCGGTCGCGAACGCTGCGTCCCGTCCGGACAGGCCGTGCCGCTTCAACGCCGGCGGCAGGGCGAGGTTGGTGTAGGCGTCGGCGGAGCGTACGGCGCGCAGCACCTCCAACGCCGCCGTCCGGGCGGGGTCAGCCAAGGTGCTCCTTCACCAGGCTCTTCGGGGCCTTGGCCGCCCAGGCGTCGGTGATGACCTCGGCCAGCTCCTGCCGGGTGATCTCGCCGAGCCGCGACTGCTGCACCAGAACGGCGCTGTAGCCCTTGAAGTGCGGGATCGTGAAGAACGGCGTCGACTCGTCCTCGACGAGGGCGTTCTTCTCCACCTCGGTCGGGGTCGTGATCACGATCAGGTCGTCGTACATCTCGCCGGTCGCGGGGTCGATCGCGGTCTTGCCGGGCGCGCGGTACAGCAGGAAGCCCTTGCCCTTCGGCCCGCGCGGCACCTTCCAGGTCGGCCGGTCGCCCCACGAGATCCCGAACTCCGTCTCCGGGAGCTCGGCGCAGATCGCGTCGACGTCCTCGGGGCGCGCCTTCCTGGACCGGGACACCGACGGGGCCATGGCCGCGACCCTAGACGAACCGGCTACCCGGCTCGATCCGGACTCCGCGCGCCCAGTCGGCGGCCGGCATCTGCTTCTTGCCGAAAGCCTTCACCTCGCCGAGGACCAGCGCACCGGTGCCGGTGCCCACGGCGACGGCGTTCTTGCCGACGAGCAGCTCGCCCGGGGGCAGAGCGCCGTCGGCCTGACCGACCGGCCCGACCTTGACCCGCTCGCCCTCCCACGTCGTCCACGCTCCCGGCGCCGGCGTGCACGCGCGGATCCGGCGGTCCACGCCCATCGCGGGCTCGGTCCAGTCGATCCGGGCGTCCTCGACGGTGATCTTGGGGGCGAACGTCAGCCCGTCCTCGGGCTGCGGCCGCGCCTCGAGCGACCCGTCCGCGATCCCGTCGAGAGTGGCGACCAGGAGGCCCGCGCCGCCCTCCGCGAGCCGCGCCAGCAGGTCCCCGGCGGTGTCGCCGGGGCGGATCAGCTCGGTCATCAGGCCGTACGTCGGCCCCGCGTCCAGCTCCTTGACGATCCGGAACGTCGTCGCGCCGGTCACCTCGTCTCCGGCCCAGATCGCGTGTTGCACCGGCGCGGCGCCGCGCCAGGCCGGCAGGACGGAGAAGTGCAGGTTCACCCACCCGTGCGGCGGGATGTCGAGGACGGACTGCGGGAGCAGGGCGCCGTACGCCACCACCGGGCAGCAGTCGGGGGCCAGCGCGCGCAGCGCCTCCTGGAACTCCGGGTCGCGCGGGTGCTGGGGCTTGAGGACGGGGACGCCGAGCTCGGCGGCACGGGCCGCCACGGGTGAGGGTGTCAGCCGGCGTCCTCGGCCGGCCGGTGCGTCGGGACGGGTGACCACCCCGACCAGGTCGTGGCCGGATCCTGCGACGGCCTCGAGGGCCGGCAGGGCCGGCTCCGGCGTGCCGGCGAACACCACGCGCAAGGTCAGCGCCCCATGCTCACAGGCCCAGCCCGAACGTCGAGTGCGGCGAGACCTTCACCGTGGGCCGTTCCAGCCCGAACCACTCCGACTCGCGGATCAGCTTCATCGCCTGCTTGCGGCGATCGGCGTCGAGCCGGTCGAGGAACAGCACGCCGTCGAGGTGGTCGGTCTCGTGCTGGATGGCGCGCGCGAGCAGCTCGGAGCCCTCGATGGTGACCGGCTCGCCGTGCATGTCGAAGCCCCGCGCCACGACCGAGAGGGCCCGGCGGCAGTCGATCGACAGGCCCGGGATCGACAGACACCCCTCGGAACCGTCCTGGGTCTCCTCCGACAGGTCGAGCACCGGGTTGACCAGGTGGCCGATCTCGTCCTCGATGTTCCAGGTGAACACGCGCAGCCCGACCCCGATCTGCGGAGCCGCGAGGCCCGCCCCCGGCGCGTCGAGCATGGTGTCGGTGAGGTCCTCCACCAGCCGACGCAGCTCCTTGTCGAAGTCCACGACCTCGACGGCCTTCGCGCGCAGCACCGGGTCGCCGAACAGCCGGATCGGTTGGATCGCCACGCGGCGAGTCTAGAGAGACGACTCGACCCGCCGTCGGAGCGCTCGGTTCGTGCGGTGGCACGGGTCGCTGGAATCGTGCAATTGCGCGGTTTCTGCAGGTTTTCGGCGGCGCGATCTGCAGTTCGGCCGCAATTGCGGGATTTCCGCAACGACCGGCGGGGCCGGGGGCCGGCTGACGAGCTACAGGCTCATCGGGTCGACCTGCACGCGAACGGCGTCCAGCTTGCGCGCCGACCGGACCCGCTGGAGCAACCCGAGCGCCCGCGAGAGCTCGGCGCCCTGCGCGCGCGGCACCCGGATCACGACCCGCTGCTCGCCGTCACCCACCGGCACGGGACCGAGCGTCTCGGCCGAGTCCGGCGCGTCGAGGAGGGTGACCGCGTCGTCGAGGGGTCCGGGCTCGCCGGTGATCGTCGCCAGTCGGGACGCTGGCGGCAGATGGGCCGCCGCGCGCTCACCGGCCTCGCGGGCCGCGAACCCGCCCGGGTCCCACCGCACCAGGGCCTGGACGCCGGGGGCGGCGGGGTCGCCGACCACGACCGCGCGCCCGCCGGGGCGGACCAGGCCGATGGCGTTGGCCCACCGCCGCACGGCCTCCTCCTCGGTGCGCAGGTCGGGACGGGCGAGCATCAGCCAGGCGTCGAGCAGCACGACGGCGGCATACCCGCCCTCGGCCACCGGCTCGGCCCCGGGCGTGGCTACCACGATGGCCGGCTTCGGCCCGACCTGGGCCAGCACCGTCTGCCCGGACGAGGACGACCGCACGGTCGTGGCCGGGAACGTGCGACCCAGCTCCTCGGCCGTGCGGGCATCGCCGACGACCGGTGCCCGCAGGCCGCGGTGCCCGCACACCGGACAGGCCCAGTCGGGATGCGATGTGCCGCACCACCCGCAGCGCGGCGGCGCGGCGGGTCCCTGGATCGCCAGCGGGCCGCGGCACGAGCCCCCGAGGGCAGGGCAGCGGGCGGGCGTCCGGCAGCGCTCGCAGGCCAGCGCGGCGGCGTACCCCAGCCGCGGAGTCTGTACCAGGACCGGGCCGGTCCGCAGGCCCTCCTCGATCGTGTCGTGCGCGGCCTTGGGAACCCGCGCACCGCGCGCGAACGGGTCGCGCGCCAGCTCGGCGTCGCTCGCGCCCGCGACCCTCACGCTGACCAGCTCACGCAGGCGCTCCCGAGGCACCGACAGCTCGTGCGCCCAGCCCGACCGCAGCACGTGGTCGGCCTCGACGGACCGCGCGAACCCGGCCAGCAGCGCCCCCGCGCCCTCGCGGTCGGCTCGGGTCAGCAGCGTCTCGCGGGTGTGCGGGTACGGCGCCCGGGGCTCGGCGTGCAGGTCGTCACCGTCGTCCCAGATCACGACCAGCCCCAGATCGGACACGGGCGCAAAGGCCGCCGCGCGAGTGCCGACCACCACCCGACGGGCCCCGCGCGAGACGGCCAGGAAGTCGCGGTAGCGGCGCGCCGGGCCCGGCTGCGCCGTCAGGGCGACGTGCTGGTCGCGGCCGAGCACCGTGGTCAACGCGGCGTCGACCCGCGCCACGTCCCGGGCGTCGGGCACGCAGATCAGCACGCCCCGTCCCGACCCGGCGTACGTCGCCGCCGCGGCGTGCGCGAGCAGGTACGGCCAGTCCGCACCCGGAGGTGCACCCCATACGGCCCGTGGCGTCTCCCCCGCCGCCAGGCGGCGCAGGAACGCTTCGCCCTGTGGGTGCTCGGCCCAGGCGGTCGCGGCCGCGGCGTGGTCGAGGTGCGGTCGTGTCGCGGGCGCCATGGGCGCGGCCCGCTCCGTGGCAGCGTGGCGGGGCGGGACGGCCAGCCGCAGCACGTCGCTGCGGCTTCCGGCGTACCTCTCGGCGAGGTCCCCGGCGAGCGCCACGATCGCGGGGCTCAGCACCGGCTCGGGGCTCACCACACGACGCAACGCGGCGAGCCGGCCGGCATGGTCAGTGTCCGCTGCCCGCTCGAGCAGGAAGCCGCCGACCTCCTGCCCGGCGAAACGGACCTTCACCCGGCAGCCCGGCACCGCATCGGCGGCCATCCCGGCCGGCACGAGGTAGTCGAAGGCCCGGTCGAGGTGCGCGAGCGGCACGTCGACCAGCACGCGCGCCACCGGATCGACCGCCGCCGGCTCCGCGGCCGCTGCCTTCGCCGCCCGGGTGCGCGCGGCCTTGGACCGCGAGGTCTCCACCGCCTCCCGCAACCCGGGCAGGGCCTCGGGCTGCTCGGGCTCGCTCACCCGCGCATGTCTATCAGCGGCCGACCCCAGGCCCGCCCGCGCACCGATTCGTCAGCGTCGCCTCCGCGGCGAGCACCCGCAGGATCGCTGACGAATCGGTGTCGGGTCCGCAGCTACAGGTGCTTGCTGGGCGACCGGCAGCCCATCAGGCCGATGGCGCCGCCGAACTGCACGACGTACTTGCGGTCGGATGTGCCGGGCAGCTTCAGGGAGTACTTGCCGTCCTTGCCCGTGGTCACCTTGACCAGCTTGACCCACTTGCCCTTCTTCTTGGTGAGGACCTTCAGCACCTTGTTCTTCAGTCCCTTGCTGCCCTTGAGCAGCTTGCCCGTCAGGAGGGTCTTCCCCCGGGCCTTGTCGACGTTCAGGGTCACCTCGGTGCCCTTGGCCTTGGCGGTGTCCGCCGGAGCCACGAAGCCGGCGACGCCCAGAGCCTCGACCTTGAAGGCGTAGGACTTGCCCTGCTTGAGGCCCTTGATGACCGCCTTGCGCGCGGACGCGCCAACGGTCACGGACTTGCCTGTCGTCGACACCCGGTAGCCCGTCACCGCGGTCGGGTTGGTGGTCGGAGCCGACCACTTCACCACGGCCTTCTCGAGCTTGCCCTTGGCCTTCGCCCCGGTCGCTGAGGACGGCTGTGGGGTCGTGGGGGGCGGGGGCGGCGCAGGCGGGGCGTCGCAGGTGTAGACCGAGATGTCGTCCAGCCACCAGCCGATGTAGCTGCCGGTGGAGTCCCCGAGGGCGTTGAACTTCACCTTCACGTTCCTGCCGGCGTACGTCGACAGGTCCAGCCTGCTCGCCACCCAGCCGAAGCTGTCGGATCCGAAGACCGTGCGCGCGCCGTGGGGGTTGCCGGCGTAGGCGTAGAGAGTCTCGGTCGGACCGTTGACCCAGGTGTTGCCGGCCGTGTCGAGCGGTCCGCCCGGCGTGGCGGTGTCGTCAACCTCCACGACGCCGCCGTCGAAGCGACGGCCGCTCGATGTGGAGTACTCGAAGAGCCGCCACTGCTGGAACCACAGGTAGGTGGACTGACCCGCGGGCACGTCGATCCCGCTGCTGGTGGTCATCGAGATCGAGTTCGGGTCGCCGAGCCCGGGGTCGGGGTCGTAGGTGAACCACGAGTCCTTGCCCGAGACCGCGTTGCTGCCCCAGTCCGGGTTCACGCCGTAGCCCCACGGGAACGGGGCGCCGTCGACGGTGAACTTGCTCGCCGGGCTGCCCGTCTCGCTGTTGAACAGCTCGCGGAACGTGGTTCCCGTCGGGCAGGTCTTCGGCGCGTCCGCCGGCTGTGGCGCGTTCGTGGGCGTGCTGCGCAGCTGGGTAGCGAGCACGGCCTTGCCGACGTTCGTGCAGTCGGCCGCGACGAAGCCGTAGAGGCCGGCACCTGCGAACGCCGCGCAGCTCTGCTCCAGGACGTCGGCCAGGTTCGCGTAGTCGCTTCCGGAGGTGAGCTTGACGATCGCGTCGTAGTAGAGGTGCGCTGTCTTGTTGAGCGTGGTGTCCGCGCCGTCGATGCCCGTGATGGTCTGCCCGTTGAACGTGCCGCCCTGGGAGATCAGGTAGGCCGTCTTGTTGCCGACGCCGCTGTTGGAGTGGACGCCGCCACTGTCACCGTAGGTGGTGGTGTCGGCATTCCAGAGGGGGCTGCCCGTGCTGTCGGGATCACCGAACGCCGGTGGGTTCTTCATGTCCCGGATCGCGCCGATCGGCAGGTCCTCGGCGAGCTTCCAGTCGGCGTCCTCGGCGCCGAGGGTGAACCGGTGGTCGACGATCTCGCCCATGATGTCGGCGATCGACTCGTTCATGGCGCCGGACTGCCCCCAGTAGAACAGATCGGCGTTCTTCGAGATGACGCCGTGGGTCATCTCGTGGCCGACCACGTCGTCGCCGATCGCGTAGCCGTCGCCGTAGAACATCTGCGTACCGTTCCAGAACGCGTTGGCGTACGGGCATGGCTGACCGGTGGCCAGCGGGTAGCAGAACCGCACGGTTGATGCGAGCTTCTTGACCCCGGCCACGTCGACGCCCAGCAACTGCGTCAGGTCGATGCCGGCGATGGCCTGGTAGTAGGTCGACACTTCGCCGGCGTGGTCGTACGCCGCGTCGACGTCGACCTGTCCCGTCGCGGGCTGACCCTCGGTGCGGGCGAATCCGCTGGTGCACGGCGTCGCGTCGCCCCTGACGTTGTTGCGGTCGCAGATCACGCGGTCGAGCGCCGTCTGGCGCTCGTCGATGTTCAGCAGGACGCCACCGGTGCGGTCGTCGACCAGGACGAGCCGCTGAACCGCAACGCCGTCACCGACCGTGAACCGCCAGACTCCGCGCGCCCCCAGCGGGGTGGCCTGGCCGAAGACCCGGCTGTCCCACACCCAGTGGCCGTTCGACCTGATCGGCAGCCGGTGCTTGACGCCGGCGGCCTTCATGGCGGCGCTCCGGGCGACCTTGGTGGCCGTCCGACGGGACAGCGTGGCCGCGCCGACGCTGGTCGCGCGTGAGAAGGTCGCCAGTGCGGACGCGAGCTGACGGTCGCCGTTCAGGGTGACGACCATCTGCCCGCCGATCACCGGCAGTCCGGCGATCCGCTGGGCGAAGCGGACCACGTCCTCATGCGCGGCCGACCGCGCCGTCTGGGTGATCCGCAGGCTCGTGCCCGAACGGTCGGCGCCGAACGCCGCGCCGTACCTGGCCACGTGTGCCTTCGCCGCTGCGCGCACCGACGTCGTCGGCCGCACGGCGGGGTTCCTGATCTCGTTGCCTGCAGAGACGCCGACGAAGGTGGCGAGTCCGTCGGACCCGCGGCTGACCCGGAGGCCCGCCGTCGCGTCCGAGCCCAACCTGGCGGTGGCGGCGCGAGCGCCGTCCTGGGCGACCGGTGCCGCCGACCAAGCGGCCAGCTGGCCGCCTCCGAGTGCTGCGACCGCAGCCACGAGCGCAAGCAGACGTCTTGCTCTACTCATTGATTTCCCCGCTCCTCGTGAATGAACGGGTCGCCGGGCAGACCCGCTGCGCGGCAGCCTAGGACGAGTCGCGGGCCGTGCCGAGGTGAAACGTGGAAAACGCTGACGCGGAGGGGTCAGACTCCCGCTGCACTCCTGAGCTCGTCGGCGCGGTCGGTGCGCTCCCAGGTGAACTCGGGCAGCTCGCGGCCGAAGTGACCGTACGCCGCGGTCTTGGCGTAGATCGGACGCAGCAGGTCGAGGTCCGCGATGATCGCGGCGGGGCGGAGGTCGAAGACGTCGAGGACGGCCTTCTGGATCGCCTCGTCCGGGATCACGCCGGTACCGAAGGTCTCGATGAAGACGCCGACGGGCTGCGCCTTGCCGATGGCGTAGGCGACCTGGGCCTCGCAACGGCGGGCCAGGCCCGCGGCGACGACGTTCTTGGCGACCCAGCGCATGGCGTAGGCGGCGGAGCGGTCGACCTTGGACGGGTCCTTGCCGGAGAAGGCGCCGCCGCCGTGGCGGGCCATGCCGCCGTAGGTGTCGACGATGATCTTGCGGCCGGTCAGGCCGGCGTCCCCCATGGGGCCGCCGACGACGAAGCGGCCGGTCGGGTTCACCAGGAGGCGGTAGCCCTCGGAGGGGATGTCGAAGTCGGCGAGCACGTGGTCGATGACGTGCTTCTTGACGTCGCTCTCCAGGGTGTCGAGCTCGACGTCCTCGGAGTGCTGGGAGGAGAGCACGACGGTGTCGACGCGCACCGGCCGGTTGTCCGCGTCGTACTCGATCGTCACCTGCGTCTTGCCGTCGGGGCGGAGGTACGGGAGCGTACCGTCCTTGCGCACGGCGGTGAGCCGCTCGGCGAGCCGCTGCGCGATCACGATCGGCAGCGGCATCAGTACGTCGGTGTCGTCGCAGGCGTAGCCGAACATCAGGCCCTGGTCGCCGGCGCCCTGCTTGTCCATCGCGTCCACCGAGCCGGTGCGGCTCTCGTGGCCGGAGTCGACGCCCTGGGCGATGTCGCCGGACTGTCCGCCGATGGCGACCATGACGCCGCACGAGTGGCCGTCGAAGCCCTTGAGCGAGGAGTCGTAGCCGATCTCGAGGATCCGGTCGCGGACCTTCTGCTTGATGTCGACGTACCCGGTGGTGGTGACCTCGCCGGCCACGACCACCAGACCGGTGGTCAACAACGTCTCGACGGCGACCCGGCTGTGCGGGTCCTGCTCGAGCATGGCGTCGAGGACCGAGTCGCTGATCTGGTCGGCGATCTTGTCGGGGTGACCCTCGGTCACCGACTCGGAGGTGAAAAGGCGTCCGGCCACGTGTCGCTCACTCCTGTGCTGCTAGGGCGGTTTGTCCGGACGGCACCCTAGCCGCCGGCGGTGCCTCTCAAGGCATTCTGGCCACGACCTGGTCCCAGATCACGTGGGCCAGGGCGCTCTTGGAGCCCAGGGGTACGTCGACCACGGCGCCGTCGGCACCGATGATCACGGCCTGGTTGTCCTCCGCGCCGAAGACCGCTCCCCCGCCGACGTCGTTGACGACGATGAGGTCGCAGCCCTTGCGTGCCAGCTTCGCGCGTCCGAGCTCGATCACGGAACCGGTGTCGTCGCCGGTCTCCGCGGCGAACCCGACGATCACCGCGCCCGGCCGGGCCCGGTCGTGGGAGATCTCGGCGAGGATGTCGGGGTTCTGGGTCAGCTCCAGGGCGGGGGCGCTGCCGTCGGCGGCCTTCTTGATCTTGTTCTCGCTGACCGACACGGGCCGGTAGTCCGCGGGAGCGGCGGCCATCACGACGGCGTCGGCGGCAGCCGACGCCGAGACCACGGCGTCGCGGAGCTCGGCCGTGGACCCCACCCGGACGACCTTGACCCCGGCCGGGTCCGGCAGCGAGACGTTCGCGGCGACCAGGGTCACCTCGGCGCCGCGCGCGGCCGCGGTCCGGGCGAGGGCGTACCCCTGGAGGCCGGACGACCGGTTGCCCAAGAAGCGGACGGGGTCGAGGTACTCCCGCGTACCACCCGCGCTGACGACGACGGACCTGCCGGCGAGGTCGGGGGCGGCGACGCCGCGGGCCAGGACCTCGCGCGCGATCTCGAAGATCTCCAGCGGGTCGGGCAGCCGGCCCTTGCCGGAGTCGGCGCCGGTGAGCCGACCCTCGGCCGGCTCGATGACCAGGGCGCCCCGCTCGCGCAGGGTGGCCACGTTGGCCGCGGTGGCGGCGTGCTCCCACATCTCGGTGTGCATCGCCGGCGCGAAGACGACCGGGCACCGCGCCGTGAGCAGCGTGTTGGTGAGCAGGTCGTCGGCCAGGCCGTGCGCGGCCTTCGCGAGCAGGTCCGCGGTCGCCGGGGCGACGACGACGAGGTCGGCGCTCTGGCCGATCCGCACGTGCGGCACCTGGTGCACGTCGTGCCAGACCTCGGCCGAGACGGGCCTGCCGGACAGCGCGGCCCAGGTGTCGGCACCCACGAACCGCAGAGCGGCGGCCGTGGGTACGACGGTGACGTCGTGGCCGGACTCGGTGAAGCGGCGCAGCAGCTCGCAGGCCTTGTAGGCCGCGATGCCGCCGGAGACGCCCAAGACGACGTGCGGCCGGGACCCCGTGGTGGGGGTCCCGGCCGTCGCGTCGGTGGTCATCTGACCGGCAGTCCGCTGACCAGTGTCACTGGCCGAAGTTCTCGTTGAGGGTGCCGCCCTGACGGGCCTCCTCCTCGGCGGCGAGCTCGGCCGGGTCGATGTCCTCACAGGTGAGCAGGTCGTCGTTGATCTCGCGCAGGGCGATCGACAGCGGCTTCTCCTGGACGTGGGTGTCCACGAGCGGGCCGACGTACTCGAGCAGGCCCTCGCCCAGCTGGGAGTAGTAGGCGTTGATCTGCCGGGCGCGCTTGGCGCTGTAGAGGACCAGCTTGTACTTGCTGTCGGTCTTGGTGAGCAGGTCGTCGATGGAGGGGTTGGTGACGCCCTCGGCGGCGATGTCGGGTGCAGACACGCAGGAGCCTCGCAGAATGTAGAGAAGAGGTCGCGCGCTAGCGGTCGGCGACCTCGGAACAGATCAAGGCTACCAACTCCTCGGCGGCAGCGTGAACTTCGTGGTTGACGATGGTCGCGTCGAACTCCGCCTCGGCGGCCAGCTCCGCCCGGGCAGTCTCCAGCCTGCGGGCCCGTTCCTCCTCGGTCTCGGTGCCCCGACCGACCAGCCGGCGGATCAGCTCGTCCCAGGATGGGGGCGCCAGGAAGACGAAGAGCGCCTCCGGCATCTTGTCCCGGACCTGGCGCGCTCCCTGGAGGTCGATCTCCAGCAGCGCCGCCCGCCCCTCGGCCAGCGCCTCCTCCACCGGCCCGCGCGGGGTGCCGTAGCGAGCGGCCTGGTGCACCACGGCCCACTCGAGCAGCTCATCCCCGTCGACCATCCGGTCGAACTCCTCGTCGGAGACGAACCAGTAGTGGACGCCGTTCACCTCACCGGGTCGCGGTGCCCGGGTGGTCGCCGACACCGAGATCCAGATCTCGGGGTGGTGCATGCGTACGTCGGCCGCGACGGTGCCCTTGCCGACGGCGGTGGGTCCGGCCAGGACGGCCAGGCGGGAACGGGTCACTCCTGGGCGAACTCGCGCTCGAGCGCGGCCACCTGGTTCACGCCGAGCCCGCGGACGCGGCGGCTCTCGGCGATGCCCAGCCGCTCCATCATCTGGCGCGCGCGGACCTTGCCGAGGCCGGGCATGGACTGGAGGAGGTCGACGACCCGCATCTTCCCGATCACCTCGTTGCGCTGGCCCTGGTGCAGCACGTCGACGATGGACGCACCGGAGTTCTTCAGCCGGTTCTTGACCTCGGCCCGCTCCCTCCGCGACGCGGCCGCCTTGTCGAGAGCGGCCTGTCGCTGTTCGGGGGTCAGAGGAGGAAGGGCCACGGAACAACCTTTTCGGGAGCCAAGTCAGCTGGTCGGGTCGAACCGGGCCAATCTAGTCAGGTTCGCGACGTCACAGCAACGCGCGGACACCACATCCCAGCAACAGAGCGGGTTTCGGCAGACCCGACTTCTGCCACCGTCCCTGGAGAGCGGGCGGGCCGGGGCCCGATCCTGGGGCATGGACCTCCGGCGGGCCGTGCGGCGGGAGAGCCGGCGGTGTCCGGACCGGGAGCCGCCGCCCTCCTCGGCAGCGCTCTGCCTCAGAGGCTCAACGGGGTGTGGCAGACGTCCTTGGCCTGCTGCTGGACGCTGTCGAAGGCTTGGGTGACGGCCGGCTGGGCGAGCGCGGCCGCCGCGTCCTGGATCGTGGTCCGCTGACCGTCGGTCAGGTCGTCGGGCAGCCCCTTCGCGTCGTACGTCGCCGGGTCCAGCCCCGCGTCGCGGAGGGCGTCGTCGAGGGCTTCGAGCGGGTCCAGGAACGCCTGCCAGTCGTCGGCGATGTCGTCCGGCGCGTCGTCGGACAGGTCGCGGAAGATCGGCAGCGCGGCCAGCAGCGCACCCGGCTCGCCGCTCGCCGAGACGTCGGTCAGCCTCGCCTGGTTGCCCTTGACCGCGTCGCAGTAGTCGTCGTCACCGCCACAGCCGGTCAGCAGCGCGGCCACGAGCGCGAGGGCGGCGGTGCGTGAGTGTCGGTTTCGGCGGGGCGGCGGTGCGTGAGTGTTGGTTTCCGGCGCGCGAACCAACACTCACTCACCGCGCCCGGTCGAGCACGGCGCGCAGCTCGTCATTCGTACGCCGGGCAGCCTCACGCATGGCCGAAGCCGACGGCCCGACCCGGAGCAGCTCGCGCGAGGAGCTGGGCAGTACGGCGGCGAGGGCCGCGCCGAAGATGCGTGGGAGGTCGGCGGAGGTGCCGCCCTGGGCGCCGTACCCAGGGGCCAGGATCGGGCCGTTGAACGAGAAGTCCTCCCCCGTGTCGCCGATGGTCGCGCCCACGACCGCCCCGAACGAACCGAGCGGCGACGCGTCGGCGTTCAGGTGCCGCAAGTGGTCGACGATGACGCCGGTCACGGTCCGCCCGTCGTCGGCACGGGCCGCCTGAACCTCCGGCGCCTCCTTGTTCGACGTGCGGGCGAGAACGAACACGCCGGCGTCGTGCTTGCGGGCCGCGTCGACGAACGGGTCCAGCGAGCCGAACCCCAGGAACGGGCTGACCGTGATGGCGTCCGCCGCGACCGGGCTGGCGGGGTCGAGGTAGGCCTCCGCGTAGGCCTCGCTCGTCGACCC
This sequence comes from uncultured Actinomycetota bacterium, assembly GCA_963728555.1. Lineage (GTDB taxonomy): Bacteria > Actinomycetota > Actinomycetes > Propionibacteriales > Nocardioidaceae > Nocardioides. The sequence goes on along the minus strand of CAVSKP010000003.1, from coordinate 245,138 downwards.
GATGTCGCCGCGCTTCACGTCGAGCAGGACCAGCGCCCCGGCCTCGCGGGAGGCGGCGATGACGCGCTCGAGGACGGCGATCCCGCGGCTGCCGAACCGCTCGTAGAATGCCGACTGCGGCTTGACCACCGCGCACTCGGCGGCCAGTGCCTCGGTGGCGGTGAGCGCGAACCGCTCCAGCCCGGCGACGGAGTCGTCGAGCCCCCACTCGTGGAGGAGCGTGGCGTGCGGGTCGATGCCGGCGCACAGCGGGCCGCGCGCGTGCATCGCCGCGTGGAGGCGGGCTCCGAACGTCATGTGGTCCCTCCAGGATGTGTCAGGCCGCGGACGATCCGCCGCGGCCAGAGCGGGCCACCGTAGACGAAACCGGTGTAGGCCTGCACGAGCGTCGCCCCCGCGGCCAGCCGCTCCCGTGCGTCGTCGGGCGTGGCGATGCCGCCCACCGAGACCAAGGTGACCGCGTCGCCGACCGCCTTCTTCAGCAGGTGCAGCACCTCCAGCGACCGCTCCGCCACCGGCGCCCCGGACAGCCCGCCGGCGCCGATCGCCTCGACCTCGGCGGCGGGCGTGCGCAGGCCGTCGCGCGAGATGGTCGTGTTGGTCGCGATGATCCCGTCCAGCCCGAGCCGGAGGGCGAGGTCGGCCACGTCGCCGATGTCGTCGTCGGCGAGGTCGGGGGCGATCTTGACGAGGAGAGGTACGTCGGCCACGCGGCGTACGCCGTCCAGGAGCGGCTCCAGCCGGTCGACGGCCTGGAGGCTGCGCAGACCGGGAGTGTTCGGCGAGCTCACGTTCACCACGAGGTAGTCCGCGTGCGGTGCCAGCAACCGAGCGGACTTGGTGTAGTCGGCGAGCACCGCGGCCTCGTCGTGCTCGGGCACGACCTTGGTCTTGCCGATGTTCACGCCCAGCACCACACCGGACCGGCTCGGGCGGGCGCCGAGTCGCCTGGCCACCGCCTCGGCCCCGTCGTTGTTGAAGCCCATCCGGTTGACGACGGCGCGGTCGGCGGGCAGCCGGAACAGCCGTGGCTTCGGGTTCCCGGGCTGCGGCTCGCCGGTGACGGTGCCGACCTCGATGTGCCCGAACCCGAGGGCGCTGAGCGCGTCGATGCCGACGGCGTTCTTGTCGAAGCCGGCGGCCAGGCCGAGCGGGTGCGGGAACGTCAGCCCGAACGCCTCGACCGGCGCGCTCGCCGTGGGGAGGCACCGGGTGGCCGGCGCGGCCGCCCGGATGCCGGCGAAGCCCAGATGATGGGCCCGCTCGGGGTCGATCCGGGTGAGGACGAGGTCGAACAGCGCCTGGTAGCCGGTCATCGCTCCAGCCCGCGCGCCCAGTCCTGGAGCGACCGGACGCCGATGTCCCCGCGCAGCAGCGCCTCGATGCCCTGCACCGCGGCCCCGAGGCCCTGGACGGTGGTGATGCACGGGATGTCGGCGCCCACCGAGGCGGTCCGGATCTCGTAGCCGTCGACGCGCACCGAGCCGCCGGCGCCCGACGAGCCGTGCGGGGTGTTGATGACCAGGTCGATCTCGCCGTCGTTGATCATCTGGACGGTCGTCTTCTCGCCGTTCGGTCCGGGGCCGTCGAAGTGCTTGCGCACGACGGTTGCCTGCACGCCGTTGCGGCGCAGCACCTCGGCCGTGCCCTGGGTCGCCAGCACCTCGAAGCCGAGGTCCGCCAGCACCTTGACCGGGAAGATCATCGAGCGCTTGTCGCGGTTGGCCATCGACACGAACACCCGGCCACTGGTCGGCAGCGAGCCGAACGCCGCGGTCTGCGCCTTGCTGAACGCGCGGCCGAAGTCGGCGTCCAGCCCCATCACCTCGCCGGTCGAGCGCATCTCGGGGCCGAGCACCGTGTCCACGTTCTTCCCGTCCGGGCGGCGGAACCGGTTGAACGGCATCACCGCCTCCTTGACCGCGATCGGCGCGTCGGCCGGCAGCGTGCCGCCGTCGCCCTCGGCCGGCAGCATGCCCTCGTCCCGCAGCGCCTTGATCGAGTCGCCGAGCATCACCCGGGCGGCGGCCTTGGCCAGCGGCGTGGCGGTCGCCTTCGACACGAACGGCACGGTCCGCGACGCCCGCGGGTTGGCCTCCAGCACGTAGAGCACGTCCGCGCCGAGCGCGAACTGGATGTTGATCAGCCCGAGCACGCCCACGCCGCGGGCGATCGCCTCGGTGGCCTCGCGGATCCGCTCGATCTCGCGCGCGCCCAGCGTGATGGGCGGCAGCGCGCACGCCGAGTCGCCGGAGTGGATCCCGGCCTCCTCGATGTGCTCCATCACCCCGCCGAGGAAGAGCTCCTGCCCGTCGAAGAGCGCGTCCACGTCGATCTCGACCGCGTCGTCGATGAACCGGTCGACGAGCACAGGGTGCTCGGGGCTGATCGCCGTCGCGCGGGCGATGTACCCCTCGAGCGCCTCGTCGTCGTACACGATCTCCATGCCGCGGCCGCCCAGCACGTACGACGGGCGGACGAGGACGGGGTACCCGATCTCGGCCGCGATGGTCGCCGCCTCGTCGTACGACGACGCCATGCCGTGCTTGGGCGCCGGCAGGCCGGCCTCGGCCAGGACGCGCCCGAACGCGCCGCGCTCCTCGGCGAGGTGGATCGCCTCGGGCGGAGTGCCGACGATCGGCACGCCGGCATCGGCGAGCCCCTGGGCGAGGCCCAGCGGCGTCTGGCCGCCGAGCTGGCAGATGACGCCGGCGATCGGGCCGGCCTGCCGCTCGGCATGGACGACCTCGAGGACGTCCTCGAGCGTGAGTGGCTCGAAGTACAGGCGGTCGGAGGTGTCGTAGTCGGTCGACACCGTCTCGGGGTTGCAGTTGACCATCACGGTCTCGTAGCCGGCGCCCTCGCTGCCGAGGGCCAGCGAGGCGTGCACGCACGAGTAGTCGAACTCGATGCCCTGGCCGATCCGGTTCGGCCCGCTGCCGAGGATGATCACCGCCGGCTTCGTCCGCGGCGCGACCTCCGTCTCCTCGTCGTAGGAGGAGTAGTGGTACGGCGTGGCCGCCGCGAACTCGGCCGCGCAGGTGTCGACGGTCTTGTAGACCGGCCGGATGCCCAACGCGTGCCGGACGCCGCGCACCACGTCGGCGGTCATCCCGCGGATCTTGCCGATCTGGAGGTCGGAGAAGCCGTGCCGCTTGGCCTTGCGCAGCAGTGCGGGCGTCAGCTCGGGGGCCGCGGTGACCTCGGCGGCGACCTCGTTGATGAGCATCAGCTGGTCGACGAACCACGGGTCGATCGCGGTCGCGTCGAAGATCTCCTCGGCGGTCGCACCGGCCCGGATCGCGTCCATGACGTCCTTGAGCCGGCCGTCGTGCGGGACTCTCGCCTTGTCGAGCAGCGACTCCTTGTCGAGGTCCACCCACTCCTGGTGCCAGTCGAACGGCGCGTCGTTGCTCTCCAGGGACCGCAGCGCCTTCTGCAGCGCCTCGGTGAAGTTGCGGCCGATCGCCATCGCCTCGCCGACCGACTTCATGTGCGTGGTCAACACCGGGTCGGCGGCCGGGAACTTCTCGAACGCGAACCGCGGCACCTTCACCACGACGTAGTCGAGCGTGGGCTCGAAGCTGGCCGGCGTCTCCTTGGTGATGTCGTTCGGGATCTCGTCGAGCGTGTAGCCGATCGCCACCTTGGCGGCGATCTTGGCGATCGGGAAGCCGGTGGCCTTGCTGGCCAGGGCACTCGAGCGGGAGACGCGCGGGTTCATCTCGATCACGACGACGCGGCCGTCGCGCGGGTTGACCGCGAACTGGATGTTGCAGCCACCGGTGTCGACCCCGACCGCCCGGATGATGCCGATCGAGAGGTCGCGCAGGTGCTGGTACTCGCGGTCGGTCAGGGTCATCGCCGGTGCGACGGTGATCGAGTCGCCGGTGTGCACGCCCATCGGGTCGAGGTTCTCGATCGAGCAGACGATCACCACGTTGTCCTTGCGGTCGCGCATGACCTCGAGCTCGTACTCCTTCCAGCCGATGATCGACTCCTCCAGGAGCACCTCGGTCGTCGGGCTCGCGGCCAGGCCGGCGCCGGCGATCCGGCGCAGCCCCTCCTCGTCGTACGCCATCCCCGACCCGACGCCGCCCATCGTGAAGCTGGGACGCACGACCATCGGGTAGCCGAGCTCGCCGGCCGCGCCGAGGCAGTCCTCGAGGGTGTGGCAGATGACCGACTTCGCGACGGTGCCGCCGAGACCCTCGACGATCTGCTTGAACTGCTGGCGGTTCTCGCCCCGGTCGATCGCCTCGATGGACGCGCCGATCAGCTCCACGCCGTACTTCTCCAGCACGCCACGCTCGGCCAGCGCCACGGCACAGTTGAGCGCGGTCTGGCCGCCGAGGGTGGCCAGCAGCGCGTCGGGGCGCTCCTTGGCGATCACCTGCTCGACGAAGTCCGGGGTGATCGGCTCGACGTACGTCGCGTCCGCGAACTCCGGGTCGGTCATGATCGTGGCCGGGTTGCTGTTCACGAGGATCACCCGGATGCCCTCCGCGCGGAGCACGCGACAGGCCTGGGTGCCGGAGTAGTCGAACTCGCACGCCTGGCCGATCACGATCGGACCGGACCCGATGACCAGGACGCTCTGGATGTCGGTGCGCTTCGGCATCAGGCGTCCTCTCCGGCAGGTTGCTCGTGGTGTCCGGAATCGCGCAAATGCGGCCGAATGACGGGTTCTGGCCGCTCCGATGTGTCATTCGGCCGCATTTGCGCGGTTTCCGCACCCATCAGCTCGACGAACCGGTCGAACAGGTACGCCGCATCGTGCGGACCAGCCGCCGCCTCGGGGTGGTACTGGACCGAGAACGCCTTCAGCTCGCCCGAGTCGGACCGCAGCTCCAGACCCTCGACCACGTCGTCGTTCAGGCAGATGTGGGAGACGGTGGCGACGCCGTACGGCGTGCTCGTCGGGCCGTCGAGCGGGGCGTCGACCGCGAAGCCGTGGTTGTGGGCCGTCACCTCGACCTTGCCGGTGGTGCGGTCCATCACCGGCTGGTTGATGCCGCGGTGGCCGTAGGTCAGCTTGTAGGTGCCGAAGCCGAGGGCCCGGCCGAAGAGCTGGTTGCCGAAGCAGATGCCGAAGTACGGGAGGCCTCGCTCCAGCGCGCCCTGGAGCACCTCGATCTGTCCGGTCGTCGCAGCCGGGTCGCCCGGCCCGTTGGAGAAGAACAGCCCGTCGGGTGCGACCGCGAGCACGTCCTCCAGCGTCGAGGTGGCTGGCAGCACGTGGGTCTCGATCCCGCGCTCGGCCATCATCCGCGGGGTGTTCGCCTTGATGCCGAGGTCGAGGGCCGCGACGGTGAACCGCTTCTCCCCGGCCGCCGGGACGACGTACGCCTCGCTCGTGCTGACCTCGGCCGACAGGTTGGCGCCGGACATCTGCGCCGACTGCCGGACGCGGTCGAGGAGGGCCTCGGCCGAGGTCTCGGTCGAGGAGATACCGACCCGCATGGCGCCGCGCTCGCGCAGGTGGCGGGTGAGGGCGCGGGTGTCGATACCGCTGATGCCGACGACTCCCTGGTCGCGCAGCGCGTCGTCGAGCGACCTCCGGGACCGCCAGGACGAGGCACGGCGGGCGGGGTCGCGGACGACGTACCCCGCCACCCAGATCTTCGAGGACTCCGGGTCCTCGTCGTTCATGCCGGTGTTGCCGACGTGCGGGGCCGTCATCACCACGACCTGGCGGTGGTACGACGGGTCGGTGAGGGTCTCCTGGTAGCCGGACATGCCGGTGGCGAAGACCGCCTCGCCGAAGGTCTCTCCCGGGGCTCCGTAGGAGTCGCCGCGGAAGGTGCGGCCGTCCTCGAGGACGAGCAACGCGGGTGCTGGCGCAGGCATCTAGTGCCGGACCTCCTTCTCCGCCTCACGGGACGGATCGTTAAAGGATGTCGCTCCGTCCCAGGGACGGATCCGTTCAAGGATGTCGATCGGGCCCGACCTTATCAGCGGGTTTGTCTCGAGACGCGTCGCGCCGCCGTCGCAAGCTCCGGCCGCGCCGACCGCTCCTCGACCTGGCGCTTCAACCCGGCCTCGCGAGCTCGGGCCGAGCGCGCTCACACCACGATGTTGAGCAGCAACACGCACACGAGACCGACGACCGAGATAGCCGTCTCCATCACCGACCAGGACTTGATGGTCTGGCCGATGGTGAGCCCGAAGTACTCCTTGACCAGCCAGAAGCCGGCGTCGTTGACGTGACTGAAGAACAGCGACCCGCACCCGATCGCGAGCACGAGCAGCGACAGGTCGTTGGTGCCGAGATCGGCCGCGATCCCGCTCACGATCCCACCGGCGGTGATGGTCGCCACCGTGGCCGAGCCGGTAGCCAGACGTACGCCGACCGCCACCAGCCACCCGAGCACCAGGATCGAGAGGCCGGAGTCGGCGGCCCAGTCACCGATCACGTCGGCCACGCCGGAGTCCACCAGCATCTGCTTGAACCCGCCGCCGGCCGCAACGATCAGCAGGATGCCGGCGATGCCCGGGAGACCCGAGCCGAGGGACTTCTCGACCTGGCCGCGGTCCATGCCGGAGCCGAAGCCCAGCGCGAACATCGCGACGAGTACCGCCGCGAGCAGGGCGACGGCCGGCGTGCCGACGAAGTCGAAGAACTTCTGGACGCCGTTCTCCGGGTCGTCGACGACGAGCTCGACGATCGCACGGATCAGCATCAGCAGGACCGGCAGGGTGATGCTGACGATGGCCGCCGCGAAGCCCGGACGCTTCGTGGCGCCCTCACCCGACGGCGTACGGCGGTCGTCGGCGTCGGCGCCGCGCCCACCGTCCTCGGTGCCCGGAATCGCGACCGCCGGCACGGGCACCCACTGCTCGATGAACCGGGCCAGCAGCGGACCGCACACGACCAGGGTCGGCACGGCCACGACGAGGCCGAACAGCAGCGTCCGGCCGAGGTCGGCCCCGACGGCGTCGATGGCGACGAGTGGTCCGGGGTGTGGCGGCACGAGCCCGTGCAGGATGGAGAGTCCGGCCAGGGCCGGGATGCCCACGCGCATCACCGGGATGTCCAGCCGTCGCGCGACGAGCAGGACCACCGGGACGAGCAGCACGACGCCGACCTCGAAGAACAGCGGCAGTCCGAGGATGGCCGCGATCAGGGCCATCGCCCAGGGCAGGCCGCGGGCGCCGACCTTGCCAATGATCGTGTCGACGATCGTGTCGCTGCCACCCGAGTCCGCGAGCAGCTTGCCGACCATGGCGCCCAGGGCGATCAGGATGCCGACGGTACCCATGGTGGTGCCGAAGCCCGCGGTGAAGCTGGCCACGATGTCGAGCGGCGCGACCGCTGCCACGCCGCCCATCACCGCGGCGCCCAGCATCAGCGCGATGAAGGGGTGCAGCTTGGCCAGCGTGATGAGCAGCACGACCGCCGCGATGCCCAGCAGCGCCGCGATCACGAGCTGCGTGTTGCCTGCGTCCGTGAGCGGAGCGGTGTCGTCGGCGGCCAGGGCCACGAGGTACGCGTTCACGGGGCTCCTCCTTCGTCGGGTGCTGCGGACACGTGCAAGCCCAGGGCCGCGAGCGCGCGGTCGATGACCTCCGCGGCACTCCCGTCGATCGTGACCTCGACGCCGGGCTCGTCCGCGTCAAGCGGCTCGAGGGTGTCGTACTGGCTGTGCAGCAACGAGGACGGCATGTAGTGGTCCCGGCGATGGCTCATCCGGTCGGCGACGAGGGTCTCTCCGCCGACGAGGTGGCAGAAGCGGACCTCCGGCCGGCCCTCGCGCAGGAGGTCGCGGTAGCTCCGCCGCAGGGCGGAGCAGGTGACCACCGACGGCTCGCCGGCGGCGATCTGCGCCGACATCCAGGCGCCGATGCTGCGCAGCCAGGGCCACCGGTCCTCGTCGGTGAGCGCGTGCCCCGCGGCCATCTTGGCGACGTTGGCCTCCGAGTGGAACGCGTCGCCCTCGGCGTACGTCCAGCCGAGCACCGTCGAGAGCCCCTTGGCGACCGTGCTCTTGCCGACGCCGCTGACGCCCATCACCACGACCTGCTGCGCCCCGAGTGGCTGCATGCTCGGACCCTACTCGCGACGACTCCTGACGGGACCACCCCGGAGGACTACCGTCGCCCTGTGCCCAGGGACGAGCGCACCGACGACCACCTCCGCACTCTTCGTGCCGCCCAGCGGATCGCCGAGGACTTCCTCGAGGGGCTCGACCAGCGCCCGGTGTGGCCGCGCGCGAGCTTCGAGGACATGCTGGCGGCGTACGACCGCCCGTTCCTCGACGAGGGTCTCGACCCGGTCGCGGTGGTCGAGGAGCTCGCCTCGGTGTCCGACCCGGGCCTGTCCGGGAACTCCGGGCCGCGCTTCTTCGGGTTCGTGATCGGGGGCGTGCTGCCGGCGGCGCGGGGGGCCGACCTGCTGACGGGCACGTGGGACCAGAACGCCGGCGTCAACTCCCTGACCCCTGCCGCCGCGGCGGTCGAGGTGGTGGCCGGCCGCTGGGTCGTGGACGTCCTGGGGCTTCCGGCCGGGTCGGCCGTCGGGTTCGTCACCGGCGGGATGATGGCCAACTACTCGTGCCTGTCGGCGGCCCGCCACTCGGTCCTGGCCCGGCACGGCTGGGATGTTGCCGAGCGAGGGTTGTTCGAGGCGCCGCGGGTGCGGGTCGTCGTCGGGCGGTACCGGCACGACACCGTCGACCGCGCCGTCCGGTACCTCGGCCTCGGCCAGGACTCGGTCGTCGAGGTCGACACCGACGGCGAGGGCCGGATCTCGGTGGCAGCCCTGGAGGCGGCGCTGGCGGCCGGGTCCGGGCCCACGATCGTCTGCCTCCAGGCCGGCGAGGTGCACACGGGTGCCTTCGACGACTTCGCCGCCGCGATCCCCGTCGCCCGCGCGCACGATGCGTGGGTGCACGTCGACGGTGCGTTCGGACTGTGGGCGGCCGCCTCCCCGTCGTACCGCGCCCTCACCCTCGGGATGGCCGAGGCGGACTCGTGGGCCACGGACGCCCACAAGACACTGAACGTGCCGTACGACTCCGGGCTGGCCATCGTGCGCGACCCCACCGCGCTGGCCTCCGGTTTCGGGGTCGAGACCGACTACCTGATCGGCGCCGTCGGCGACCCGATGGAGCGGGTGCCGGAGTTCTCCCGGCGGGCCCGCGGGTTCGCCGTCTGGGCGGCGATGCGCTCGCTGGGCCGCGACGGGCTCGCCGCCCTCGTGGACCGCCTGTGTGCGGCCGCGGGGATGCTCGCCAAGGGCTTCGAGGAGGTCGACGAGATCGAGGTGGTCAACGACGTCGTCTTCACCCAGGTGATGTTCCGGCTGGCGACCGACGACCGCACCGCCGAGGCCGGCCGCCGCCTCCTCGCCGACGGCACGTGCGTCGTCACCCCCGCCGTGTGGGGCGGCCGCGCCGTCCAGCGCTGCGCCGTCTCCAACTGGGCCACCAGCGACGCCGACGTGGCCGCCACCCTCGACGCCGTACGCCGGGTGGTGGCCGGTCTCTGATGGCGCCCTGCGCGGATTCATCAAGGTATGTAGGTGAGTCCGTGCTTCCCCAGGGGTGCAGATCGAGGGAAGTGCAGGTTCGCCCACATACCTTGATGAAACCCCCCGGAACGACCCGCCCGACCACCGGAATCAGCCGACAGGCAGCCCCACCAGGCGGGCGCTCTCCTCCCGTAGCCGCTGGGCGAGGTCGTCGTCGCGGGCGAGCGCGGATGGCGACCGAGCGGTGAACCGGTCGAAGTACTGACCCGTCACCCCCTCCACGTCCGGTGAGACGGCGAGGTTCGTCAGCGTCCGGCCGCCGTCGGCCGGCGCGAGCATCCGCAGCTTGGCCAGCGCCAGGATCGGCCGTGCGAACCACGGCGCTCCCGACCAGATGTCGGTGGCGACGGTTCCGGGGTGCACGGCGTTGACCGTCACGCCGGTCCCTGCCAGCTCGGCCGCCAGGGACCGGGCGTACAGCACGTTGGCCAGCTTGGAGCGCGCGTAGGCCCGCATGGTGGAGTACCCGCGCTCGAACCCCACGTCGTCGAGGTCCAGGGTCCCGCCGAAGTGACCGACCGACGAGGTGATCACCACTCGCGACGGAGCGCTGGCCACGAGGCGGTCCTTGAGCAGCTCGACGAGGAGGAAGCCGGCGAGGTGGTTGACCTCGAACGTCGCCTCGATCCCGTCGTCGGTCACAGTGCGCCGGGCGAAGACCGTGCCGGCGTTGCTCACCAGCGCGTCCAGCTGCTCATACCGCTCCAGCAGGTCCCGCGCGAGCGCGCGCACGGAGGGCAGCGCGGAGAAGTCCGCGCTGTGGGTGTCGACGCGGGCGGCCCCCGCGCGTCGTACGGCGTCCTCGGCAGCTTCGAGCTTGTCGGCGTTCCGGCCGACGAGCACCAGGTGGTGCCCGTCGGCCGCGAGCTGGAGCGATGCCTCCAGCCCGATGCCTGCCGTGGCGCCGGTGACGACGATCGTCCTCACCGGTTGGCTCACGAGGTCAGAACGTGATGCCCCGTGCCGCGAACCTGGCCTTGACGAGGTCAGCGGCTGCCTGGCCGTCCCGGGTGAGCGCCTTCTGGTACGTCGCCTCGGCGGCGTCGGAGAACGACGTGTCGGGCGCGAAGTCGAACTGCGCGTCGATCAGCGTGGTGTCCCACGCACGCGTGGTCTTGCCCATCGCGACGTACCCGAGTCGGATCTCCCAGAGCGCCTGCGCCCAGATCTGCCCGTCGAAGTGCACCTCGCCCTCGCGGTCCGCGACGGTCAGGTTCGTGTGGAAGCTGCGGATGCAGTGCGGCGCATCGGTGTAGGAGGTCGAGTCCCAGTCCATCGGGCACGACGGGTCCGCGGCCACCGGCCAGCCGAACTGGCTCGCGGCATCCAGACCCACGGTCACGCCGAGGTAGTCGCCGAAGGCCTCGCCGATCGAGCCGGCGTCCAGGCTCGCGCCGTACCCCGGCACCTGGGAGGCGTGCACCGCGTGGCCGTACTCGTGGACGATCACCTCGGCGTCCTCGGCGTCGTCGACACCGCCCTTGCCGAGCCGGATCCGGTACGGCTTGTCGGTCTGGTAGCTGTTGTCGCCGCCGTACTGGTTGATCTTCAGGTGGAAGGGCTCCTGAACGATGCCCGGCAGCGTGCTGCCGAAGCCGAGCGACTGCAGGTAGGTCTGCGCGCGGTCGATCCAGAAGTACGCCATGACCTGCTCGAACTGGTCCTGGTCGCGGGTGAAGAAGTACTGACCCTGCTTCGAGTACGCCGGCGTCCCCGTCGAGGACTCCACGTACGCCCACTTGCCGCGGAGATACCCCGAGCCGTCGAGGTTGTTCAGGGGAACCTCGGCGTACGCCGACATCGGCACCGCGGACTTCGCGTCCTTGTCGTCGGTGAGGTTCTGGTCGTTGCTCGACTGGACCGGGTTCACCATGAACACCCAGGCCTTGGCGGTGTCGTTGCCGGTGGGCGGCTTCGCGGTGGAGGCGGGTGCCCAGGCGGTCATTGCGGCCAGCGTGCCGGCGGCGGTGGCCGCGGCGGCGAGGATGGCCAAGGAGCTGCGCAGGGTGCTGCGGGTCGTCACAGGGTTTCTCACGGCCAGCAACCTAACCCGAGGCCCTCCGGCAGATCGAGCCCCGAGCCGGAAGTTTTGCCGGAACAGCGCCTAGAAACGCTCCCGGCTACGGAGTCCCCGTGGCCGACCGTCCGGGTCCTGCAGCACGCGCAGCGGCAGCCGCGCCCACACCCGCGTGCGCAGCGGGAGGTCCGGCACGTCGAGCGCGCGCAGCCGTCCGGAAGGGCGGGGCCCGAGCCGGCCACGGGCGTGCCAGGCGTCCAGGGCCGTGGCGTGGGCGGCGTACGTCGCCACCATCTCCTCGGGCTCGAGGCAGTCCGGGACCAGGTCGCGCACGTCGTCGGGCGGTCCGTCCGGCCCGAGCCGCCCCAGGTGCTCGGCGGCCATCCGCAGCCTGAGGGCCTGGGCGTACGGCGACCGGTCGCCATCCGCCCGATCCACCACCGCGGCGGTGAGCTCGGAGTCGTGCGTCCACGAACGACGGTTGAAGTTGTCCGAGCCGATCGTGGCCCACGCGTCGTCGATGATGCAGACCTTGGCGTGCACGTAGACGGGAGTGCCGCGTTCGTTCTCCAGCCCGTACGCCGCCACTCGCCCGGGAGCTGCCTCCATCAGGTCGCGGATGGCCCGTTGCCGGCCCAAGAGCTGCGGCGTGCGGGAGGAGCCCTCGAGGTCCGGGACGAGCGGCAGCACGCAGACCAGGTGCAGGCCGGTGTTGTCGACCAGCGCGTCGAGGAAGGTGGAGGCGATCTCGTTGCCCCAGAAGTACTGGTCCTCGACGTAGATCAGCCGGCGCGCCCGCTGGGCGGCCTTCGTGTACCCGCGGGCGACGCTGCGCTCCCCGCCGGGGGCGAAGGGGTAGTCCCGCGCCTGCCGGAGGTTCGGGTAGGTCCGCAGCAGCTGCACCACGTGGGTGCCGCCCTCGACCGGCGGCGGACCCGGCCGCTGTGCGGGCAGCGGGTCCGGCGTCCTGTCCAGCCGGCGGATCTTGTCGGCGAGCCAGTAGTCCGGTCGGCGGCTCAACGGGGCCGGGTCCTCCCAGCGTTCGCGGAAGGTCGTCTCGACGGCGTGCACGGCGGGACCGGTGATGGCGACCATCGCGTCGTGCCACGGCGGCCGTTCGCCGTACTCGTGGGCGAGGGGCTGGTTCTGCGGGTCGCCGAGGTGCCGGTGGTCGTCGCGGCGGGAGTGGGCCAGGTCGATGCCGCCGACGAACGCGACGTCTCTCGTGGGGTCGTCGCGGTGCCGGATCACCACGAACTTCTGGTGGTGCGACCCGCCGTTGCGCACCCGCATGTCGAGCAGCGCCTCGGCGCCGCGCGCCTGGAGCTCCTCGCCGAGGGTGCGGTTCGCCCGCGCGAAGAAGCCGATCTTGTCCCAGTGCGACCGCCAGATCAGCCCGCGCACGTCGACGCCGCGCTCGTCGGCCCGGGCGAGTACGTCGACCACCGCGCTGTCGGGGTCGTCGGCGACGAGCAGCTCGTCGGCGTCGCCCTGCCAGTCGGTGAACAGCACCAGGTCACCCTCGCGCGTCGCCTCCAAACGCTCGTGGAGCTCGCGGAAGTACGCCACTCCGTCGATCAGTGGTCGCGCGAGGTTGCCCTCGGACCACGGCCCGCCCTCGTCGAGACGGGTCGCGTCGTTGTCGCGCTCTTCGTGCGTCAGCAGCCAGTCGGTGACGTCTCCCACGTCTCCCGACGCTAGACCCGACGTCAGGCGAGCGGTTGCACGGACCCTTCCCAGCGGCGACGCAGCCACCGGTCGTGGGAGGCGACGACCACGGCGCCGGGGCTGCGGCCGAGGGCCTCCTCGATCTCACCGGCGAGCGCGGGCGAGAGGTGGTTGGTGGGCTCGTCCAGCAGCATCAGGTCGGGTGCCTGGGCCACGGCGATGGCGAGGCCGAGCCGCCGCCGCTGGCCGACGGAGAGCAGGCCCACCGCGCGGTGGTGGTCGCGCGGGTGGACCAGGCCGAGGTCGCGCAGCGCCGGGGGGTCGGCCAGGGCCGCCACCGCGTCGGCGTACACGTCGGCCGCCCGCCGGGCCGGATCCGGGAACGTCACGTCCTGGGCCAGCTCGGCGACGCGGCCACCGACCGACACGGAGCCCGACGTCGGTGCCAGGCGACCCGCGAGCACGCCCAGGAGCGTCGACTTGCCCGAGCCGTTGGGGCCGGTGACGAGCAGATGCTCCCCCGCGTCGACGTCGAGGCGGTCGAGCGCGAGCCGGCCGGCGACCACCAGGTCGCGGGCCTGCACCACGCGCCCGCCGCCGGAGCCTTCGGCCAAGGGTGCGTCGAAGGAGAGCGGTTTCGGCGGCTTGCGCACCTGGTCGCGCTCGGCGCCGTCGAGGCGGCGCTGCGCGTCCTTCTTGCGGCGCGCCAGGGTGCTCTCCACCTTGGCGCCCTTGAACTTGTAGATGAACTTGTCGTTGTCGGTCGGCCCGCGGTTGTGGGCGATCTGAGCGGTCCCGATCTTGGTGGCCGCCCGGAGCCGGTCCAGCTCCTCCTGCTGGTCGGCGTACGTCTCCTCCCAGCGCCGCCGCGCGTCCTCGCGCGCGGCGACGTAGTCGCTCCACCCGCCGCCGAACCGCCGCCCGCCCTCGCCGTCGGTGCCGAAGGCCGTCGGGTCGAGGTCGACCAGGTCCGTGCAGACGTCGTCGAGCAGCACCCGGTCGTGGCTGGCGAGCAGCACGACGCCGGGCAGGTCGAGCAGGAACCGCGACAGCACCTCGATGGCGTCGTCGTCGAGGTGGTTGGTCGGCTCGTCGAGCAGCAGGCACGGCGGACGAGTCGTCATCACGGTCGCGAGCGCGAGGCGCGTGCGCTGGCCACCGGACAGCGTGCCGACCGCCCGCTCGCGGTCGAGTACGCCCAGGCCGAGCTCCTGGGCGGCTACCTCGGCACGCCGGTCGGCGTCCCACGCGTCGTGGTCGACGGCGTGCTCGAGCGCCGCGGCGTACGCCGCCTGGCCGGCCTCGTCGTGGAGGTTCCCGGCGAGCTCCTCGACGCGCCGCACCGCCTCGCGGAGGGGCCGCAGCGTCGCCGCAAGCACCTCGCCGATGGTGCGGTCGTCACGGAACGGCGGCTCCTGCCCGAGCAGCACGCGGTCGGCCGGCGCCTCGACGGTGCCGGTGACCCGGGCCGTCTCCGGCAGCCTGCCGGCGACGGCGCGCAGCAGCGTGGACTTGCCCACGCCGTTCTCGCCGACCAGCCCGATGCGACGGCCGGGCTGGGCGACCAGGTCGACGCCGTCGAGCACGGGGCGGTCGCGGAAGGTGACGGTGAGGTCGCGGACGACGACGGGGTGGAGTGCAGACATGCGGCAGTCCTGACATTGGTACCGAGGACTCGCCGGGGCCCGAGAGTTCGGGTTCAGCCGCAGGCGCGAGTCAGGTCAGGCGTTCATCCACATGATGGGGCAAGCGTACGGACCAGGTGGGTCTGCGGCCAAGTCGGTTGTTTCATCTAGGTATGCAGGCGAGCCGTCACTTCCCCAGACCCACGGGCCAGGGGAAGTGCGGATTCAGCTACATACCTAGATGAAGCCGACGGCCGACCGCTACTGCAGCTTGGCGTCCAGCACCGTGGCCTTGCCGCGCAGGAACGTGGCGACGACGCGGCCGGGGAGCTCGCGGCCGGCGTACGGCGTGTTGCGCGACAGCGAGGCGGTCTCGGACGCCTCGACGACCCGGGTGACGCGGGGGTCGTAGAGGACCACGTTGGCGGGCGCACCGTCCTCGAGCGGGCGGCCGTGGTCGGCCAGGCGGCCGATCCGTGCCGGGGCGGCGGACATGCGCTCCGCGACGCCGGCCCAGTCGAGCAGCCCGGTGTCGACCATCGTCTGCTGGACCACGGACAGCGCGGTCTCGAGGCCGAGCATGCCGAACGCGGCGGCCGCCCACTCGCAGTCCTTGTCCTCGTGCGGGTGCGGGGCGTGGTCGGTGGCCACGATGTCGATGGTGCCGTCGGCCAGCCCGGCGCGGAGCGCCTCGACGTCGGCCGCGGAGCGCAGCGGAGGGTTGACTTTGTAGACGGGGTCGTACGTCGCCGCGAGCTCGTCGGTGAGCAGGAGGTGGTGCGGGGTGACCTCGGCGGTGACGTTCCACCCCTTCTCCTTGGCCTGGCGCACCAGCTCGACCGAACCCGCGGTGGAGACGTGGCAGACATGCAGCCGGGACCCGACGTGCGCGGCGAGCAGGCAGTCGCGGGCGATGATCGCCTCTTCCGCGACGGCCGGCCAGCCGGCCAGGCCGAGGCGACCGGACAGCTCGCCCTCGTTCATCTGGGCGCCCTCGGTGAGCCGGGGCTCCTGGGCGTGCTGGGCGATCACGCCGTCGAACGCCTTGACGTACTCGAGCGCCCGCCTCATCAGCAGCGGGTCGCTGACGCACTGGCCGTCGTCGGAGAACACCCGTACCCGCGCAGCGGAGTCCGCCATCGCCCCGAGCTCGGCGATCTTCTCCCCGGCGAGGCCGACGGTGACGGCGCCGACGGGGAACACGTCGCAGTAGCCCGCCTCGCGGCCCAGCCGCCAGACCTGCTCGACGACCCCGGCGGTGTCGGCGACGGGCTCGGTGTTGGCCATCGCGTGCACGGCCGTGAATCCGCCCAGCGCCGCGGCGTGCGTGCCGGTCTCGACGGTCTCGGCGTCCTCGCGGCCGGGCTCGCGCAGGTGCGTGTGCAGGTCGACCAGACCGGGGAGCGCCACCAGCCCCTCGGCGTCGATCACCTCCGCGCCGGCCGGGTCGTCGTACGACGTCTGGATCTCGCCGTCCCTGATCAGCAGGTCCTGCGGCCGGCCGCCGAGGACCGAGACGTTCTTGATGAGGTAGCTGGTCACTGGTCGGCCTCCGTGCTCTCGGTCAGGTCGCTCTCCGAACCGGCGAGCAGCAGGTACAGCACGGCCATCCGCACGGCGACGCCGTTGGTGACCTGCTCGACGATCACCGAGCGGTCGGAGTCGGCGACGTCGGCGGTGATCTCCATGCCGCGCACCATCGGGCCGGGGTGCATCACGATCGTGTGGTCCTGGAGGGTCGCCATCCGGCGCCCGTCGAGGCCGTACCTGCGGGAGTACTCCCGGGCGGTCGGGAAGAACCCGCCGTTCATCCGCTCCCGCTGGACGCGGAGCATCATCACGGCGTCGGCCTTGGGGATCACGCCGTCGAGGTCGTACGACGTCTCCACGCCCCAGGTGTCGACGCCCACCGGCAGCAGCGTGGGCGGCGCGACCAGGGTCACCTCGGCGCCCAGGGTGCGGAGCAGGAGCGCGTTGGAGCGGGCGACGCGCGAGTGCAGCACGTCGCCGACGATCGCGATGCGCTGCCCGTCGAGGGTGCCGCCGTTGCGCGGCCCGAGGTGCCGCCGCATGGTGAAGGCGTCGAGCAGCGCCTGGGTGGGGTGCTCGTGGGTGCCGTCGCCGGCGTTGACGACCGAGGACCGCACCCAGCCGGAGTTGGCCAGCCGGTGCGGGGCGCCACTGGCGCCGTGGCGGATGACGACCGCGTCGGCGCCCATCGCCTCGAGGGTCAGGGCGGTGTCCTTGAGCGACTCGCCCTTGGACAGCGAGGAGCCCTTGGCCGAGAAGTTGATGACGTCGGCCGAGAGCCGCTTGGCCGCCGCCTCGAAGGAGATCCGGGTGCGCGTGGAGTCCTCGAAGAAGAGGTTCACCACGGTGCGGCCACGCAACGCGGGGAGCTTCTTGATCGGCCGGTCGGCCAGCGAGCGCATCTCGTCGGCAGTGCTGAGGACGAGCTCGGCGTCCTCGCGCGTCAGGTCGGCGGCGCTGAGCAGGTGACGCTTCATCGGGCTCCCTCCAGAATCGTCACGGCGTCCACGCCGTCCAGGGCTTCGAGGCTGACCCGGACCCGCTCGGCGAGCGACGTGGGCAGGTTCTTGCCGACGAAGTCGGCGCGGATCGGCAGCTCGCGGTGGCCGCGGTCGACCAGGACCGCGAGCTGCACGGCGTTCGGGCGGCCGACCTCGATGAGCGCGTCGAGCGCGGCCCGGATGGTGCGGCCGGAGTAGAGCACGTCGTCGACGAGCACCACGGTCTTCCCGTCGACACCGCCGGGCGGGATCTGCGTCGGCATCAGGGCCCGGGCGGGCTTGAGGCGCAGGTCGTCGCGGTACATCGTCACGTCCAGCGACCCGACCGGCACGTGCACGCCCTCGACCGACGCCATCCGCTCGGCGATGCGCTCGGCGAGAGGAACGCCGCGGCTCGGGATGCCCAGGAGCACCAGGTCGGTGGCGCCTCGGTTGCGTTCGAGGATCTCGTGGGAGATCCGGGTCAGTGCCCGGCCGATGTCACGGGCGTCGAGGACGGTACGGGAGCCGTCGTTCGCAGGTGTCGAGCTTGCTGCAGGTTGGGCGCACACTGGCGGCCTGACCTCCTTCTCCGCCTCACGGGACGGTTCGTTAAAGGATGTCGATCGGCGCGACTCTAACAGCGCCGGCGAGGTACGGCGGGATCGGCGGGCCGTGTCCCGGGCCGTGTCTCGGGTCGGCCGCTTCAGCACCGACCGGTGGTGCGCTGTAACAGCACGTTCGTCGCTCTTCCCTACCTTTCGAACAGGCGAGGAGTCGAACGAACGTGCTGTTACAGCAAGCCACCGCCGGCAGCCGACAAACGGTGCCAGGCTCACCGCTGCCCTGGGCCGGGGCGGAGATCCAGCGTGCCTAGGGTGGCGACATGGCCCTCCCTCCGTTCCCCGACGACGTACGCGACCTGCTGCGCCGGCCGCTCCCGGCCGTGGTGGCGACCTTGCGGTCCGACGGGATGCCGGTGACGGTGGCGACCTGGTACCTGCTGGAGGACGACGGCCGGATCCTGGTCAACATGGACCACAGCCGGGTGCGGGTCACCCACCTGCGCCGCGACCCGCGCATCGCGCTGACGGCGCTCGCCGACGACTGGTACACCCACGTCTCGGTCAACGGCACGGTCGACGCCGTCACCGAGGACGTCGGGCTGGTCGACATCGACCGGCTCTCGCAGCACTACCGCGGCCGGCCGTACCGCAACCGCGAGTCGCAGCGGTTCTCCGCACGGATCCGGGTCGAGCAGTGGCAGGGCTGGGGCGCGACCCGCACCTGAGACCCAACCGTGCTTGTCGGTGTCGGCGCCCGCCCGCACGATGAGCGCGTGCCCGCACCCACCCGCCGTACCGTCCTCGGCGCCGGCGTCGCGACCCTGGCCACCGCCGGGCTCGCCGCCTGCGACTCCCACGACGCCTCGACCAGCGCGGCCGGCGCGACCAGCCCGACCAGCCCGACTCCACAGCCCTTCCGGCGCCGGGTCGCCGCCCTCCGCCTCGCCCCCGACGAGCCCCACCGGCTACCAGTCCACCCCCGCGATCCCGGACTTCGACCCGGAGGACTGGGAGTCGGTGCGCGCGCAGTTCCCGCTCGACCCGAGCGTGGCCCAGTTCGCGGCCTTCGTGCTGTCGCCGCACACCGCCCAGGTCGACGCCGCCATCGACTTCCACCGGCGCCGGCTGTCCTTCGACACCGAGAAGGCGCTCTTCGACACGAGCGTGCTCGAGGACGCCGTCCGCCAGGCCGCCGCGGACTTCGCCGGCGGCGCGCTCGGCCAGTACGCCCTCACCGACTCCACGACGATGGGCATCGCCCACATGTACGGCGGCCTGTCGCTCGCCGCGGGCGACGAGGTGCTCTCCACCACCCACGACTTCTACTCCACCGAGGACGCCCTGCGCCTGCTGGAGCTGAGGACCGGCGCGAAGGTACGACGCGTCACCCTGTACGACGACCCGTCGACCGCGTCCGTGGACGAGATGGTCGCGCGGCTGATGGCCGGCGTGACCTCGCGGACGAAGGTCGTGGCCGTGACGTGGGTGCACTCCTCGACCGGGGTGCGCCTGCCGATCCGCGAGATCGCCGACGCGCTCGACGGGCGGGCGCTGCTGTGCGTGGACGGCGTGCACGGCTTCGCAGCCGTCGACGTCGACCTGCCCGACCTCGGCTGCGACTTCCTGGCCACCGGGACGCACAAGTGGCTCTTCGGGCCGCGCGGCACCGGCATCCTGTGGGGCGCGGACTTCGGCCCG
Organism: uncultured Actinomycetota bacterium; assembly: GCA_963728555.1. Lineage (GTDB taxonomy): Bacteria > Actinomycetota > Actinomycetes > Propionibacteriales > Nocardioidaceae > Nocardioides. The sequence goes on along the minus strand of CAVSKP010000003.1, from coordinate 225,522 downwards.
CTGACCGAGCTGATCCCGTCGTTCTCCGGGTTCGAGAACGGCGCCCGCCTGACGCCGGGCGGGTACCACGACTTCGAGCACCGCTGGGCGGTCTCGGAGGCGTTCGCCTTCCACCAGAAGATCACCCGCCAGGCCGTCGTCGGCCGGATCGTGAGCCAGGCCTCCCAGCTGAAGGAGGGACTGACCGGTGTCCACGGCGTCACCGTCATTACGCCCGCCGATCCGGACCTCTCCGCCGGGATCGTCTGCCTGGACATCGAGGGCATGCCGCCCGGCAACGCCGTCGAGGCCCTACGGCAGTCGGGCATCGTGGCCAGCGCGACGCCGTACCGCACGTCGTACCTGCGTCTCGGGCCCTCCATCGTGACCACTCCCGAGCAGGTCGATGCGGCCGTCGAGGCGGTCGCGAAGCTCGTCTGAGGAACGGCTCAGTAGCTGGCCGGCGAGAAGACCCACAGCACCCGCGACGGCTGGCCAGACGGGTTGCGCCACCGGTGCGGCGATCGGCACTCGAACGTCGCGGAGTCACCCGCCTCGAGGTGGTGCCGCTCGCTGCCGAGCCACAGGTCGAGCTCGCCCTCCAGGACCAGCACGCACTCCTCGTCGCCGGCGTGGGTGTGCAGCCGGCTGCTGCTGCCCTGGCCCGGGTCGACCACGGACTCCAGGATCTCCAGGCTGCTCGCCCAGCCCGGCGTGACCTGGGAGTCGAGAACGCCGCGGCTGCGCATCCGGTGTCGCTCGTCGGCGCGCACCACGGTGGGGTGCGTCCCGGGCGGCTCCTGGAACAGCGTCGCCATCGTCTCCCCCATCGCCGACACCAGCCGGCTCAGCGTGGCCACGGTGGGGCTGACCCGTCCGTTCTCGAGGCGGCTGAGGTACGCCGGGGACACCCCCGCCAGCTCGGCCACCTGCCGCGCCGAGAGCGCCTTCCGCTCGCGCAGCATCCGCAGCCGCGGTCCCACCTCCCCATCGGGCGGCGGTTCGGGCTGGGCGGTCATGTCGGGATCTTGTCACATGCAGCAACGTCTCTTGACATATCGGACAACGCGGGAAAAGACTGCCCGGCAGCCCACGCATCGGAGGAACCGTGTCGATCAACGCCGACGAGCTCGCGGTCACCGAGACCGCCGAACACACCTTGATGCCGATCCCGCCGGAGGCTCGTACCTCGACGGTCGCGCACCAGTTCTGGATCTGGACGGGCGCCAACATCGCGCCGATCAACTGGGTGCTCGGCGCCCTCGGCATCTACCTCGGGCTCAGCCTGTGGCAGACGATCGCCGTCCTGGTCGTCGGCAACCTGATCGGCATGGCGGTCTTCGGGTTCTTCGTGCTGATGGGCCAGCAGACCGCCGTCAGCCAGATGGTGCTCTCACGAGCGGCCTTCGGGCGGCGCGGCGCCTACCTGCCGGCGCTCATGCAGGGCCTGCTGGCCGTCGGCTGGTGCGCCATCAACACCTGGATCATCCTCGACCTGGTCATCGCGCTGTTCGACAAGATCGGCATCGGCGGCGGTGACGGTGTGAAGATCGCCGTCGCCATCGTGATCATGGCGATCCAGGTCTGGCTGGCCGCGATCGGCTTCCGCGCCATCGCCCGCTTCGAGCGCTGGACGGTGCCGATCACGCTCGTGGTCCTGCTCGCCATGACGATCGTGGCCTGGACCAAGACCGACGTCGACTGGGGGTACGCCGGCGGCGAGCTCCACGGCAAGACGCTCTGGAGCTCCTTGACCACGCTGATGACCGCGATCGGGATCGGCTGGGGCATCACCTGGTTCGCCTACGCCTCGGACTACTCGCGCTTCGTCTCCCCGGCGATCTCGCGACGCAAGCTGTACCTCGGCAGCGTGCTCGGCCAGTTCATCCCCACCGTCTGGCTCGGCATCTTCGGCGCCACCCTGGCCACCGTCTCGCAGGTGGTCGACCCCGGCCAGCTCGTCGTGAACGCCTTCGGCGGGCTCGCGATCCCCGGTGCTGCTGCTGGTGATCCACGGCCCGATCGCCACCAACGTGCTCAACATCTATTCGTGCGGCCTGTGCGCCCAGACGCTCGACTGGAACGTCGACAGACGCCGGCTGTCGTACGGCGTCGGCGTGCTGGCGACCCTCTTCACCATCTACCTGATCCTCAACGGCGACTTCGCGTCCAACCTCGACGGCTGGCTCGCCGGACTGGTCACGTGGGTGGCGCCCTGGGGCGCGATCATGCTGGTCCACTACTACGGCGTGGCGAAGCAGAGGATCGACGTCGACGCCCTGTTCGAGCCCCCGGGATCCTCGCGCGTGCCCGACATCGTCTGGGAGGCGATCATCCCGTTCCTGCTGGGCATCGTGGCCACCTGGATGTTCGAGTACGGCATCCCCTCCTACCTCCAGGGACCCGCGGCCAAGGGTCTCGGCGGCATCGACCTGTCCTGGCTGGCCGGCGCCCTGGTGGCCGGGGTCCTGTCGTACGTCGCCCTGTCGCGCAAGGCCGCCGCGGCCCCGGCGGTCGGCACCGGGGCCGCCTGATGGCCAGCTGATGACCGAGGACCCCGACCTCCACGACGTGACGCGGCCGGCCGATCCCGTCGACTGGCCGGAGACCCGCACAGCGGCGGCGTTCCTCGGCTTCGACATGGACGCCGAAGACGTCGCCCTGACCGTCGACCCGGAGAGCCGCCACCGGCTCTCGGCGATGTCGCACCAGGCGTACGGCCCGCTGACCGGCATGCCGCGGGTGCTCGACCTGCTCGCGCGGCACGACCTGCGCGCCACGTTCTTCTGCCCGGGGTACACCGCCGAGCGCTACCCCGACCTGCTCCGGCGGGTCCGGGACGAGGGCCACGAGATCGCGCACCACGGCTACCTGCACGAGGCCATCCCGGGGATGGCGCCCCAGGAGGAGGCCGACGTCCTCGACCGCGGCCTCGAGGCGCTGGAGCGGGTGGTCGGCGTGCGGCCCGTCGGGTACCGCGCCCCGATGTGGGAGACGACGTACGCGACCGCCGGGCTGCTGCTCGACCGCGGCTTCCTCTACGACTCCAGCCTGATGGACGCCGACCTGCCCTACGAGCTGGCCGAGCACGCCGGCGACGGCGCCCGCCCCATCGTGGAGATCCCGGTCGCCTGGGCCCTGGACGACTGGGAGCAGTTCGCGTTCGTGCCCGACCTGTTCGGCCCCGGCGTCATCGAGGACCCGGCCAAGGCGCTCTCGCTGTGGACCGGGGAGCTCACCGAGGCGCACCGCCACGGCTCGTGCTTCACGCTGACGATCCACCCGTTCCTGAGCGGGCGGTTCGGCAGGCTGCGCGCCCTCGAGACCCTGGTCGAGACGATGAAGTCGCTGTCCGGCCTGTGGCTGGCCACCGGCCGCGAGATCGCCGAGCACGTCCGCTCCCTCGGCCTGACCCCTCGTACCTTCCCCCAGCCGGAGATCCCCACCTCATGACCGAGACAGCACCCGTCGGTCCCGTCGACGGCACCCCGTCCCGCGGTACGCCGGCGCACCGACGTTCGCCCGCCTCCCCCGCGTCGACGAGGTCGGCCGCTTCGACGTGGCCCTGCTGGGTGCGCCGTTCGACGGCGGCGTCTCGTTCCGGCCCGGGCGCCCGGTTCGGGCCGAGCGCGATCCGGCAGGCGTCGCGGCACCTGCGGCCGGCGTACAACCCGGCACAGGACGTGGCGCCGTACGCCGTGCTCCAGGCCGTCGACGCCGGCGACGTGCCGTGCAACCCCTTCGACATCGACGCCGCGCTCCAGCAGATCGACGACGGCGTCGGCGAGCTGCTCGCGGCCGGCGGGCGGCCGGTGCTGCTCGGCGGCGACCACACGATCGCGCTCGGCGGCCTGCGGGCCGTGACGCGGACGCACGGGCCGGTGGCGCTGGTGCACTTCGACGCGCACCTGGACACCTGGGACAGCTACTTCGGCGCCGACCGCACGCACGGCACGATCTTCCGGCGCGCGCACGAGGAGGGCCTGCTGATCCAGGACGCGAGCACCCACATCGGCATCCGCGGGCCGCTCTACAGCGCCCGCGACCTCGACGACGACGAGCGGTTCGGCTTCGAGATCGTGCGCGCCGACGACGTCGACCGGATCGGTCTGCCGGAGGTCCTGGACCGGGTACGCCGCCGCGCCGGCGACGCCCCGATCTACCTCTCCATCGACATCGACGTCCTCGACCCGGCGTTCGCGCCCGGCACCGGCACCCCCGAGATGGGCGGCCTGACGTCGCGCGAGCTGCTCGCGCTCGTCCGCGGCCTGCCGCGCGACCAGATCGTCGCCGCCGACATCGTCGAGGTCAGCCCGGCCTACGACCATGCGGAGATCACGTCGCTGGCCGCGGCCACGCTGGGGTACGAGATCACCTGCCTGATGGCGCGCGCCGACCTGGCAGGGTCGTCCTCGTGATCGACCTGCTGCTGCGCGACGTACGGGTCCGCGACGAGGAGACCGGAGACCTGAGCGCTGTCGAGGTGCACGTCGACGGCGGCCGGATCGTGGCCATCGACGCCTCCGGGCACGAGTCCCCCGAGGCCCGCGACGTGGTCGACGGTGCCGGAGCGTGGCTCACCGCGCCGTACGTCGAGCCGCACGTCCACCTCGACGCCGTACTCACCGCCGGGCAGCCGCGCTGGAACGCCAGCGGCACGCTGTGGGAGGGCATCGCCTGCTGGTCGGAGCGCAAGCCGATGCTGACCCGCGACGACGTCATCGGCCGGGTCGAGCAGACGCTGCGCTGGTACGCCGCGCAACGGCACCCTCCACGTGCGCAGCCACGTCGACGTCACCGACCCGTCGCTGGTCGCCCTCGACGCCCTGCTCGAGGTCCGCGACCGGGTGCGGGACGTGATCGGCCTGCAGCTGGTCGCCTTCCCGCAGGAGGGCATCTGCTCGTTCCCGAACGGCGAGGAGCTCATCGCCGAGGCGGCCCGACGCGGCGTCGACGTGATCGGGGCGATCCCGCACTTCGAGGACACCCGCGAGGACGGCGTACGTTCCGTCGAGATCGCGGTCGACCTGGCCGAGCGGCACGGCCTGCGCGTGGACGCGCACTGCGACGAGATCGACGACGAGCAGTCGCGGTTCATCGAGGTGCTGGCGACCCGCGCCGCGCGGTCCGGGCTGCGAGACCGGGTGACCGCGAGCCACACCACGGCGATGGGGTCGTACGGGCCGGCGTACAGCTACAAGCTGCACCGGATCATCGCCCGCGCCGGCATCAACATGGTCTGCAACCCGATGGTCAACCTGCATCTGCAGGGCCGCTTCGACGGCTACCCCAAGCGCCGCGGCCTGACCCAGGTCAAGGAGCTGCTCGAGGCCGGCGTCAACGTGGCGTTCGGGCACGACGACGTGATGGACCCGTGGTACCCCCTCGGCACCGCCAACCCGCTCCAGGTGGCCCACGTCGGCGCGCACGCCACCCAGATGATGTCGCGCGACCAGGTCGAGGAGTGCTTCGCGATGGTCACCCGGCGCGCGGCCGCGGTGCTCGGCCTGGCTGAGGCGTACGGCGTGCGCGTCGGCGGCCCCGCCAGCTTCATGCTGCTCCCGGCCGAGGGCGGGTACGACGCCGTACGTCGCCAGGTACGCCCCACCCACGTCGTCTCCCACGGCCATCTCCTCGCCACCACTCCCGCGCCGGTGTCGACGGTGTACTGGCCGGACGAGGAGCCGGCCGAGGTCACCTTCACCCCGCGGTAGCACCGCCGGTCGAGCCGTCCTTGTCGCTCGTCGACGCCGTCTTTGTCGCTCGTCGAGCCGTCTTTGTCGCTGGTCGAGCCGTGAGGCCGGCCACGGCCGAGCGCGTCGAGACCGAGTGACCGGGGTCTCGACACGGGCTCGCTGGCGCTCGCCCGGCTCGACCACCGAAACGCTCGCTGGCGCTCGCCCGTCTCGACCACCGAAACGCTCGCCGGCGCTCGCCCGGCTCGACTACCGAAACTTGCTCGCTGGTCGAGCCGTGAGGCCGGCCACGGCCGAGCGCGTCGAGACCGAGTGACCGAGGTCTCGACACGCTGTCAGCGTGGCGCTCTGCCCTTGTGGGGTGGAGGCTCGGTTCTGGTCGCCCGGTGACTCATCTCGACACCGACGCTTGCTCGTGTGGCGTGTTGTCTTTCGCCCGAAGTGTCCATGGCGACCGGGGCCGGGTCGGCCGGCGGTGACTTGATAGGAGCGTGTGGCGCTCCCACTCGATTGAGGCGTGTCCAACCGGCCAACCCGTCCGGTTGATCCCCCTCACGAGAGAAGGAGACCTCACCATGGTGGTGTTGGGAGTCGATCCACACAAGAAGACCCATACCGTGGTCGCGGCCGACGAGGCCGGCCGCCAGCTGTCCACGATCACGGTCCCGGCCACGGCGGCCGGCCATCTGAAGCTGTTCGGCTGCGTCACGGCCGCCTACCCGCAACGACGGTGGGCCGTGGAGGATGGGCGACACGTCGCTGGCCGACTGCTGCGCGACTTGATCGCCGCGGGCGAGTCGGTGACCTGCGTGCCCACCAAGCTGATGGCCGGTGCCCGGGCGGCGGCCAGGACCCGCGGGAAGTCCGACCCGATCGACGCCCTCGCGTGGCCCGCGCCGCGCTACGCGAGCCCGAGCTACCGGCGGCCCACCTGGACCACTCGTGCTTGGACCTGCGGCTCCTGGTTGACCATCGCGAACACCTGGTCGCCGAACGGACCCGCAACATCAACCGGCTGCGTTGCGATCTGGTCGACCTGGATCCCGCCCTGGACTCGCCGGCCAGTGACCACCCAGAAGGTGCTACGCTAGCTGCTCGCCCGGCTCACACGACTCCCCACCACTGTCCGGCGCGACCTGGCCATCGAGAAGTCCGAGCGGATCCTGGCCGACACGGTCCGGATCAACGAGCTCGAACGTGACATCACCCGTACGGTCACCCCGCTGGCCCCCACCCTGCTGGCCCTCTTCGGAGTTGCCGGTCTGACCGCCGCCAAGATCATGCGTGAGGTCGCCGGCATCGAACGGTTTTCGACCCCGGCCAAGCTGGCCACCCACGCCGGCACCGCCTGCATCCCCGTCTGGTCGGGCAACACCGAGAAACACCGGCTCAACCGTGGCGCGAACCGCCAGCTCAACTGCGCAGTGCACAGGATCGCGGTCACCCAGGTTCGTCGGCACCCACCCGCCCAGGCCCTCTTCGCTCGTCGACGAACCGCAGGCGACACCAAAGCCGGCGCCTACCGCATCGTCAAACGCCACCTCATCGACGTCATCTACCGAGCCATGAACCAAGACACCCGAGCACGGCAAACCATCCCACTAGCAAACGCCGCTTGACATAGGGTCGGCTCGCCCGGCGCTCGCCCGGCTCGACCACCGAAACGCTCGCCGGCGCTCGCCCGGCTCGACCACCGAAAGGCTCGCTGGCGCTCGCCCGGCTCGACCACCGAAGCGCTCGCTGGTCGAGCCGTGAGGCCGGCCACGGCCGAGCGCGTCGAGACCCCCTGAACGGGGTCTCGACACGGGCTCGCTGGCGCTCGCCCGGCTCGACCAGCGAACATCGGCCCATGGCCTCCCGTACCGGCACCCACGACCATGCGGCAGACCCGCGCAACGACGACATCCTGATCTGGGTCAACGGGGAGCTGAGGCCGCGGGCCGAGGCGGTGGTGTCGGTCTTCGACTCGGGGTTCGTGCTGGGCGACGGCGTCTGGGAGGGCATCCGGGTCGCGGGCGGGCACCCGGCGTTCCTCGGGCTGCACCTGGACCGCCTCTTCGAGGGCGCGAAGGCGATCATGCTCGACGTCGGCATGAGCCGGGACGCGCTGACCGCCGCCATCTACGACACCATCCGCGGCAACGACATGACCGACGGCGTGCACATCCGGCTGATGGTGACGCGCGGGGTGAAGTCCACGCCCTACCAGGACCCGCGGATGACCGTCGGACCCGCGACGGTGGTGATCATCGCCGAGCACAAGGAGGCGATGCCGTCGACGGTGACCGAGGGCATCACGCTGTTCACCACGCACGTACGCCGCGCGACCCCCGATACCCTCGACCCCAAGCTGAACGCGCACTCGAAGCTCAACGACATCCAGGCGTGCATCCAGGCCTACACCGCCGGCGCCGACGAGGCGCTGATGCTCGACCCGCACGGCTTCGTCGCAACATGCAACAGCACGCACTTCTTCTGCGTCGTCGAGCGCGAAGGCGCAGACGAGGTGTGGACGTCCGACGGCCGCTTCTGCCTGGCCGGCATCACCCGCGGCAACGTGCTGCGCGTGTGCCGCGACGCCGGGATCACCGCGCGCGAGACGACGTTCAGCCTCACCGACGTGTACTCCGCCTCCGAGGCGTTCGTGACCGGCACCTTCGCCGGCGTCGTCCCGGTGACGTCCGTCGACGGGCGCACGATCGGCACCGGCAGGCGCGGGCCGATGGTGGAGCGGCTGCAGGGGCTGTACACCGACCTGGTGAGCGCCGACGTACGGTCCCGATCGTGACCACCAGGGTCGCGATGTGGTCGGGGCCGCGGAACATCTCCACCGCGATGATGCGGGCCTGGGAGAACAGGCCCGACACGGCCGTCGTCGACGAGCCGTTCTACGCCCACTACCTCGCCCGGCTCGACGGGTCGCGCGGCGACCACCCCGCTCGCGACGAGGTGCTGGCCGCCCAGCCGGTCGACGCGGCCGCCGTGGTCGACGGGCTGCTGGCCGCGCTGCCGGACGGCGTGGAGGTGCAGTACGTCAAGCACATGACCCACCACCTGTTCGACGACGACGACCTGTCGTGGACGGTCGGGGCGTTCCGCAACGTGCTGCTGGTGCGGACGCCCGAGGAGGTGGTGGCGTCGTACCTGCGGTCGCGCGACTCCGTCGAGCCCGACGACATCGGGATCCTCCAGCAGGAGCGTCTCCTGGACGAGATCGGCGAGGCTCCGATCATCGACGCCGCTGATTTCCTGAAGGATCCCGAGTCGTACCTGAGATGGCTCTGCGACTGGCTCGGGATCGGGTTCACCGACCGGATGCTGTCGTGGCCCGCCGGGCCGCGCGACAGCGACGGGGTGTGGGCTCCGCACTGGTACGACGCCGTGTGGGCGTCGACCGGCTTCGAGCCCTACCGACCCCGCGACGTCCACCTGGACGCCGGGGGCGAGGCGGTCGCGGCGGCATGCCGTTCGGCGTACGAGCGGCTCCACGCAGCACGACTCATCCTCTAGGAAAAGGAGACGACCACCGATGATCGATCCCACCCGCGCCTTCAGCGGCTTCGCCGTGCCCGACATCGAGGCAGCCCGCGCGTTCTACGCCGACGTGCTCGGCGTCGAGGCGACCCAGGAGAACGACAACCTCCTGCTGCACCTCGGTGGCGGCGCGCCGACCTTCGTCTATCCCAAGCCCGGCCACCAGCCGGCGACGTACACGATCCTCAACTTCCCCGTGCCCGACGTGGAGGCCGCCGTCGACGACCTGACCGCCAAGGGGGTGAGGTTCGAGCGTTACGAGGGCACTCCGATCGAGACCGACGAGAAGGGTGTCTTCCGTGGCGCCGGACCGCTGATCGCCTGGTTCACCGATCCCGCCGGCAACGTGCTGTCGCTGATCCAGCTCGACGGATAACCGGTCGCGCGGCTCGTCGGCACCTGCCTAGGGTCGGCCCATGGTGACGTACATGGTGATGGTGCGTCGTGTCCGGGCAACCGGGCCGGCGGCTGTGGGGATGGCACCCACTCCGTGCTGACTGGGCCGCACGCCTGGTGGCCGGCTCCCCGGTCACCCGCCGCGACGTCGTCTGCGACCTCGGGGCGGGCCTCGGCGCGCTGACCGAACCACTCGCCGCCACCGGCGCGCGAGTGATCGCCGTCGAGCTGCACCCGGCTCGGGCGGCGGCCCTGCGCGAGACGTACGCCGGCACCCGCGTCGCTGTCGTCGAGCTCGACCTCCAGACCTTCACGTTCCCCGGCCGGCCGTACCGCGTCGTCGCCAACCCGCCGTACGCCGGCCTCAACGCGCTGGTCCGCCGGCTGCTCGCCGACCGCCACCTGCTGTCGGCCGACCTGGTCGTCGCCGAGGGAGCGGCGCGGGGGCTGCTGCGCCTCTCGAGACGCGTCTCACTGGGACCGCGCCTGCCGCTTCGCGCCTTCGAGCACCCGCCGCCGATGCCGGCACGGGTGGTCCGGATCAGGCGGGGCCGCGGTGCGTGAGTGTTGGTTTCTGCGGGGGGCGGTGCGTGAGTGTTGGTTCGCGTCGAGCGAACCAACACTCACTCACCGCCACCGGCCCAGAACCAACACTGACTCACCGCCGGTCGGCAGATCAGGCGAACGGGTTCGGCGTCGCTCCCGGCAGCTGGGCGAGCAGCTCGCGGGCCTGGGCGGCGACCTTGTGCTCGACGAGGACTTCGTACTTGGTCGCGACGACCGAGGTGACCGAGGAGAAGTCGCGCTGGCCGCGGGTCATGGCGTACCCGACGAGCGCCCAGATCACGCCGAACAGCGCGCCGATCAACATCGTGGAGATGATCACTCCGAGGGCGCCCTCGTCGGTGAACAGGGCGAAGACGAGGCCGATGAACAGGCCGAGCCAGATGCCGGAGACCAGCCCGCCGAGCGCCACCCGCCCGGTGGTGAGCCGGCCGGTGATCCGCTCGACCCGCTTGAGGTCGGTGCCGACGATCATGCAGTTCTCGACCGGGAACTCCTTGTCGGACAGGAAGTCGACGGCCTTCTGCGCGGCGGCGTAGTCGTCGTACACGGCCAACGACTGCGGGAACTGCAGCTTCAGCGGCGACCCCGCGTTGCGGGGCAGGCCAGGCGTCATGCTCATGCCGCCCAGTCTGCCAGGGGTGCCCGCTGGCGAAGAGTCAGAGGGCCGCGGCCATGCTCGAGCACACCGACAGCCAGGCCCGGCGGGTCTCCTTCGACAGCTCGCGGTAGGGCACGACCGACCCCGATACCAGCGCGGGGTCGAACGGCACGCGGTGCACGCCCCGCGTCCGCTGCCCGTAGACCTCGACCAGGTCGCGCACCAGGTCGTCGTCGACGCGGTCGGCGGGGTCGGAGAGCACGGCGATGGTCTTGTACTTGAGGTTCGGGTACCCCGCGTCGCTGAGGGCGTCGAGCATCCACAGTCCGCTGTACCCGGTGTCCTCGCGCACCGTGCTGGTGACCACCAGCAGGTCTGCCGCATCGGCAGCAGCCAGCCAGTTCTCGGCCCGCATGTTGTTGCCCGTGTCGACGAGCACCAGCCGGTAGAACCGCTCGAGCAGGTGGTGCACGTCGGTGAAGTCCTGCGCCCGGATCGTCCCCGTCACGCCCGGCCGCTCGTCGGAGGCGAGCACGTCGAAGTGGGCGTCGCCCTGCGCCCGCACGAACGACGCGAGGTCGCCGATCCGCGCGTCGGCCCGTGAGAAGCGGTCCAGGTCGTCGAGCAGCTCGCGGGTGGTGTTGTCGTGCCCGTTGCGCATCGCCCGGATCCCGAGCGTGCCGCGGGTCTCGTTGTTGTCCCACGCGATCACGCCGCCGCCGCGCACCGTGCCGAAGGTGTAGCCGGCCGCGAGCACGCCGGTCGTCTTGGCGGCACCGCCCTTGGGGTTGAGGAACGCGATCGTGCGCGGGCCGTCGAACTCACGCTGGACGGCCGCGCGCTCCTCCTCGAAGCGGCGCTCGGCGCGCGACTTCTGCGGCCGGACGGCGCCGCCGGTCCACCGCGTCACGGTGCCGCGCCAGCCCCAGGACGCCGGCGGTCGCTCGACGGCGCCCTCCCGCCGGTGCAGGAAGTCCAGGGCAGTGGCCCGGCGGGGATCGGCGTGCCGCCTCGTGGAGGCAGACTCCGTGGGTGCCTGCTCGTCCACGGCGGCCAGCGGCAGGGCTGTGAGTTGGGCTTGGTCAGGGGCCATGGCGGGCTCCTTCGATCCAGGGGGGTGGGTCCACAGTAGTCGTCTGGCGTCACTTACGCACCAGGCGTCTCGTCACCCGATCCTCTACAGGTGCAGCTCCTTGAAGACGTGCTCGAGCGCGCGGTGGTACGTCGGGTACGCGAAGTGCATCGAGCGCAGCGTCGTCACCGGGATCTCGGCGTGCACGGCCGCCTCGAGCATCGAGAGGATCTCGCCGCCGGACTCCCCCACCACACACCCGCCCACCAGGACGCCGCGCTTGCGGTCGGCGACGACCTTGACCAGGCCTTTCTCCTTGGCCAGCCAGCCGCGGGCGCCGAGATCGCCGGTCGCGGTGACCACGTCCAGCCCCGCCTGTTTCGCGTCCTTCTCGCTCAACCCCACCGAGGCCACCTCGGGCGAGGTGAAGGTCACCCGGGGTACGGCCCGGTAGTCGGCCCACGGGCCGTCCTCGCCGAGGATGTCGCGGACTACCACCGCGCCCTGGTACATCGACACGTGGGTGAAGGCGCCCTTGCCGGTGATGTCGCCGACGGCCCAGAGCTTCTCGCCCACGCGCAGCCGCTCGTCGGTCTCGAGGACCTTCAGATCGCCGGCGAGCCCCACGGCGTCCAGCCCGATGAAGTCCAGGTTGGCCTTGCGGCCCGCGGCCACCAGCAGCTTCTCGGCGGTCACCGAGTCCTCGCCCAGGTCGAGGGTGAAGCCGTCCTTGCCGTGGGACACCGACGCCACCGAGACACCGGCACGTACGTCGATCCCTTCGGCCTCGAAGGCCTTCGCCAGCAGCGCCGAGGCCTCCGGTTCCTCGAGGGCGACCAGGCGGTCGGCGACCTCGACCACCGTCACCCGGACGCCGAACCGCGCGAACACCTGCGCGAACTCGCACCCGATCGGTCCGCCACCGAGCACGATCAGCGACGTCGGCAGCTCGGTGAGGGCGACGGCGTCGCGGTTGGTCCAGTACGGCGTCCCCTGCAGGCCGTCGATGGGCGGCGCCGCCGGCGCGGTGCCGGTGTTGATCACCACGCCCTTGCGGGCGACGTACGTCGTGTCCCCGACCTGGACCCTGCCGGTGCCGGTGAGCACGCCGCGGCCACGGGCAAGCCTGGCGCCGTTGTCCTCCAACCGCTTGACCGCGACCGCGTCGTCCCAGTCGTCGGTCGCCTCGTCACGGATCCGTGCGGCGACCGGACCCCAGTCGGGTCGTACCGTGGCCGCGCCGCCGAAGTCGGGCACCTTCCGGGCGGCGGCGACGACGTGCGCCGCGGCGATCATCATCTTCGAGGGCACGCAGCCGTAGTACGGGCACTCGCCGCCGACGAGGCGGTCCTCGACGCCGACGACGTCGAGCCCCGCCCGTCCGAGCTTGATGGCCACGTGCTCGCCACCGGGCCCGAGCCCGAGCACGACGACGTCGCACTCGACCTCACTCATGCGGCGAGGCTACTCGTCGCGCTACTTGTCACTGGGCGAGAGGTGTCGGGCGCGGGCGAAGCAGAACAGCCCGTAGCAGATGATCCCGGCGGCGACGACGATCAGCGCGATCTGGCCGAATGGGTACGTGAGCAGCTTGTGCAGCGCCTGGTCCAGGCTGCCGGACTTCTTCGGGTCGTGGGTGAGGCCGCCGTACAGGACCAGGCCGCCGACGATGGCGATGGCGATGCCCTTGCCGATGTAGCCGACCTTGCCGAACAGCAGGTAGGCCTTGCCCGCCTGGCCGGACTTGCCCTCGGCGTCGAGGTGCTTGGCGTAGTCCTCGGTGAAGCCCTTGCGGACGTGGTTGGCGCCATAGGCGATGACGCCGAGTCCGACCGCCGCGACGATCCACTGCCCTGCGGGCCACTCCATGACGGTCTTGGTCCAGGTCGAGCCGCCCTTGGACGACTTGGCCCCGATGACCACGTTCATCGCCGAGATGCCGACGGCTGCGTAGATGACGCCCTTGAAGGCTGACACGGCCCGCGCCTTCCAGCGGTCGCCGCCCTCCTCCTTGTCCTGGTGGCCGACGGTGGCCTCGATCCCGCGCCAGATGACCAGCAGGAACATGCCGACCACGATCGCCCACACCAGCACCTCGCCGAAGGGCTGCTGGGCAAGCTCCTGCATCGCGCCCTTGTTGGACGCCTGCCCGTCGCTCTCTCCGAACGCGAGCTGGAGGGCCAGCCACCCGACCAGCAGGTGTACGACGCCGTAGGCGACCAGGCCGATGCGGATGGCCGTGTCCAGCCAGTCGCTCTGCTCGGCCTCCCTGCCCATGTTCTCGGCGCGGTGAGTCATCTCTCCCATCGCGCCAACCTAGCCGCGGGACACCCTCACCCGGCCCACCCCGAAGGAGGTCTCAGGCGACGATCTGGGCCTTGCTCTTCAGCATGGCGCCGAGCACACCGTTGACGAACCCGGGCGAGTCGTCGGTGGAGAGGTCGCGCACCAGGGAGACGGCCTCGTCGACCGCGACGGCGTCGGGGACGTCGTCGGCCCAGAGCAGCTCGAAGACGCCGATGCGCAGCACGCTGCGGTCCACGGCGGGCATCCGGTTGAGCGCCCAGCCCTGGGAGTACTCCGTCAGCAGCTCGTCGATGCGGCCCCGGTGCTCCGCGACGCCACGCACGAGCAGGGCGGCGTACGGGTTGCTCGGACCCTCGCCGGCCTCGATCGCGTCGTCGAGGAACGCCACGGCGTCCACGCCGCGCATCTCGGCGGCGTACAGGATGTCGAGGGCCCGCTTGCGGGCCCGGGAGCGAGCGGGCACGTGGTTGCTCGGTCTCAGCCGGTGACGCGGCCGAGGTACGACGAGTCGCGGGTGTCGACCTTGATCCGCTCGCCGGTGGTGATGAAGAGGGGTACGGCGACGGTGGCGCCGGTCTCGACGGTGGCGGGCTTGGTGCCGCCGGTCGAGCGGTCGCCCTGCAGGCCGGGCTCGGTGTAGGTGACCTCGAGCTCCACCGACGCGGGCAGCTCGATGTAGAGCACCCGACCGTCGTTGGTGGCCACGATGGCCTCCTGGTTCTCCAGGAGGAAGTTGGACGCGTCGCCGACGATCTCGGGGGTGATCTCGAGCTGGTCGTAGGTGCCGGTGTCCATGAAGACGTACGACGTGCCGTCGTTGTAGAGGTACTGCATCGTCCGCTTGTCGACGTTCGCCACCTCGACCTTGACGTCGGCGTTGAAGGTCTTGTCGACCGTCTTGCCCGACTCGACGTTCTTCAGCTTCGTCCTGACCACGGCACCGCCCTTGCCGGGCTTGTGGTGCTGGAACCAGATGACCTGCCAGAGCTGGCCGTCGAGGTTGAGCACCATGCCGTTCTTGAGGTCGTTGGTCGTCGCCATGCGCGTGGATCTGCCTTCGGATCGAGGTACGTGAGAGGCCCCGACGACGTGCGCCGGGCCAGCCGCCGAGTCTAGAGGGCGGCCAACGCCTCGCGGTAACCGTCGACGCCCTTGCCGACGACCACGGCCTTGGCGTGCGGCGTGACGACCGAGGTGTGCCGGAACTCCTCCGGGCGTTGCATCGGGTCACTCAGGTGCACCTCCACGAGCGGCGCCGTCAGCTGAGCGCACGCGTCGTACAGGGCCAGGGAGTAGTGCGTCCAGGCGCCGGCGTTCAGCACCACGGGCGTGCCCTCGTCGGCCGCCGTGTTGAGCCAGTCGAGGAGCACGCCCTCGTGGTTGGTCTGCCGTACCTCGACGTCGAACCCCAGCTCGCGGCCCCAGTCGATGCAGAGCTCGACGAGCTCGTTGTACGACGCGTGGCCGTAGACGTCCGGCTCGCGCCGGCCGAGCCGCCCGAGGTTCGGACCGTTGAGCACCAAGACCTTCATCTACTCACCCATCTACTCAGCAATCATCACGTCGTACGCCGCCCGCAACAGGTCCTCGTCGGGGTCGGCAAGCACCTGCGGCTCGCCGATCCCCGCGAGCACCACGAACCGCAGCCTGCTGCCCCGCGCCTTCTTGTCCACCGCCATGGCCGCGCGCAGCTCCTCGTAGCTCCCGCCGTGCCAGTGCGTGGGCAGCCCGACCCGCGCGAACGCCGTGCGGTGCCGGTCGGCCGACGCGTCGTCGAGGACGCCGGCGAGACGGGCCAGCTCGGCGACGTACACCGAGCCGATCGCGACCGCCTCGCCGTGCCGGACGCTGTAGTCGCTGGCGCGCTCGATCGCGTGGGCCATGGTGTGGCCGTAGTTGAGGACCTCGCGGCCGGGATGACCGCCCGCGCCACCGGTCTCCTTGAGGTCGTCCACCACGACGCCGATCTTGACCGCGATGGCGCGCTCCACGAGCTCGCGGAGCACCGGCGACTCGGGCGTCAGGTCGGCCGGGTCGGTGGACTCGACGAGGTCGAGGATGACCGGGTCGGCGATGAAGCCGCACTTGACGACCTCGCCGAGGCCGGCCGTCAGCTCGGCGGGAGGCAGGGAGTCGAGCAGGGCCAGGTCGCAGAGCACGCCGGCCGGCTCGTGGAAGGCCCCGACCAGGTTCTTCCCGGCACCCGTGTCGATGCCGGTCTTGCCGCCGACGGCGGCGTCGACCATGGCCAGCAGGGAGGTGGGTACGTGCACGACGCGGACGCCCCGCAGCCACGTCGCGGCCACGAACCCGCCCAGGTCGGTCGTCGCGCCACCGCCGACGGTCGACGACCGCGTCGGAGCGTGTGAAGCCCAGCCTGCCGAGCGCCTCCCAGCAGTCGGCGGCCACGGTCGCGGTCTTGGCGGCCTCGCCGGGGGGTACGGGCAGGAGGTGGACGTCGTACCGGCGCAGCGCCGTCCGGACGCCGTGCGCGAGATCACCGAGGGTCTCCGGGTGCACGATCGCGACCCGCTCCGGAGCGGCGCCGAGGATGCCCGGCAGGAGGTCGAGCAGGTCGCGGCCGACCACGACGTCGTACGGCGACGCGCCGCCGACGTGCAGCGTGGTCGCCGTCATGCCGCCGCCACGAGGCGGACGATCTCGTCGGCGACCTCATCGGCCGTCCGGTCGTCGGTGTCCACGGTCTCGGTGGCGACGGACTCGTAGACCGGGGTCCGCTCGTCGAGCAGTGCCTTGATGCGGGACCGGACGTTGCCGAGGAGCATCGGCCGCGAGCTGCCGAGGCCGACCCGCTTGACCGCCTCGGACAGACCGACCTTCAAGAACACGACCCGCTGGCCCTCGAGC
This sequence comes from uncultured Actinomycetota bacterium, assembly GCA_963728555.1. Lineage (GTDB taxonomy): Bacteria > Actinomycetota > Actinomycetes > Propionibacteriales > Nocardioidaceae > Nocardioides. The sequence goes on along the minus strand of CAVSKP010000003.1, from coordinate 208,505 downwards.
GCGGCGCGGGTGCCCTCGTCGAGCACGGCTCCGCCGCCGAGGGACAGCACGCCGTCGTGCTCGGCGAGAGCGGTGCTGACGGCGGCACGTTCGAGCGCGCGGAAGTAGGCCTCCCCGGAGTCGACGAAGATCTCGGAGATCGGCCGGCCCTCGACCGCCTCGACGTCGGCGTCGGTGTCGCGCGCGGTGACGCCCCACGCCTCGGCGAGCAGGGCGCCCACGGTGGTCTTGCCCGCGCCCATCGGGCCGACCAGGACGACCCGCGGGCTCACCCGGACCTCAGGCTCATCGGAACCTCAACGTGTCCAGGTAGCTCTCCGCGTTGCGCCGGGTCTCCGTCACCGAGTCTCCACCGAACTTCTCGAGCACCGCGTCGGCCAGCACGAGGGCCACCATCGCCTCGGCGACCACGCCGGCGGCGGGCACGGCGCAGACGTCGGAGCGCTGGTGGTGGGCCACCGCCTCCTCGCCGGTGGCCACGTCGACGGTTCGGAGGGCTCGCGGGACGGTCGCGATCGGCTTCATGGCCGCGCGGACGCGCAGCACCTCCCCGGTGGTCATCCCTCCTTCGGTACCCCCGGAACGGCCGCTCGTGCGCCGGATGCCCTCGTCGGTCGGGACGATCTCGTCGTGGGCCAGGCTGCCGGGCGTCGCGGCGAGGGCGAAGCCGTCGCCGACCTCGACGCCCTTGATCGCCTGGATGCCCATCAGCGCACCGGCCAGCCGGGCGTCCAGACGCCGGTCCCAGTGGACGTGCGAGCCGAGGCCGGGCGGCAGACCGTGCACGACGACCTCGACGACGCCGCCGAGGGTGTCGCCGTCCTTGTGCGCCTCGTCGATGCGCTCGACCATCAGCTTGCTGGCGTCCGGGTCGAGGCAGCGGACCGGGTCGTCGTCGAGGCGGGCCCCGTCGTCGGGGCCGGGCAGCGAGCCCGCCGGAGCGGGTACGCCGCCGAGCTCGACGACGTGGGAGACCAGGTTCGCGCCGACCGACTGGGCGAGGAACGCACTCGCGACCTTGCCGAGCGCGACGCGGGCGGCGGTCTCGCGGGCGCTCGCGCGCTCGAGGACCGGTCGGGCCTCGTCGAAGGCGTACTTCTGCATGCCGACCAGGTCGGCGTGCCCGGGGCGGGGCCGGGTGAGAGCGGCGTTCCGGGCGAGTGCTTCCAGGATCTCGGGGTCGACGGGGTCGGCGGACATCACCTGCTCCCACTTGGGCCACTCGGTGTTGCCGATCTCGATGGCCACCGGGCCGCCGATCGTCTCCCCGTGGCGTACGCCGCCCACGAACCGGACGTCGTCCTGCTCGAACTTCATCCGGGCGCCGCGGCCGTGGCCCTGGCGGCGGCGCGCGAGAGCCTCGCGGACCTCGGCGGTGGTGATGGAGACGTGCGCCGGCAGCCCCTCGAGGATGGCGACCAGGAGCGGGCCGTGGGACTCCCCCGCGGTGAGCCAGCGCAGCATGGCGTCAGTCTTTCACGCAGCGTCGCGCGGCCAGGGCCGCGCGCTCACGCGGCGGTCGTGAAGCCGGCGATCCAGTCGCCGGCGAGCAGGCCGAGGACGGCGCCGACCAGCATGAACGGCCCGAACGGCACGTTCTTGCGATGCACGATGCGCAGCATCGACAGCAGTGCGCCGCCGACCCCACCGAGCAGGAACCCGGCGTACACCCCCACGACCAGCTCGGCCGTGCCGACGTACCCCAGGACGATGCCGAGGATGCCGGACAGCCGGACATCGCCGTACCCGAGACCACGCGGGTAGATGTACCAGAGCACGAAGTACAGCAGGCCGGCGCCGGCCCAGCCGATCGCGGCGCGGACCAGGTCCTGCCAGTCCTGGGTGGCGGCGGTCGCGAGCAGCGCGAGGACGATGACGCCGACGTAGGTGCGGGTGATCAGCCAGGTGGGCAGCAGCCGGGTGCGCCAGTCGATGACGGCGAGGGCCGCGGCAACCGGGACCAGGGGCAGCCAGACCAGGAGCGCCCACGACCAGCCGAGCGCCAGGCCGACCAGGCCACCGGTGAGCAGGCAGGCGACGATGCACTTCCAGAGCAGTCCCGGACTGTCGGCGATGGCGATGTACGGCTCCTTGGGTGGCTCGGCCGCCTCGGACTCGCCACCCTCGAACCTCGGCGCGACGTCCGCGTCCTCCTCCCCCGGCTCCGGCGTCGGCTCGGGCACTCGCTCGATGATCCGAGGTACGAGCACGCCTGCCGCCGCCCCCACGATCGCCCCGAACGCCCCCACGTCCACGTTGGCCGCCCAGTCCATGCCCGGACCCTAGCCAAGCGGCTTGCTTGTTGTCGGAACTTGCGAGGCTTGTCGCTGGTCGAGCCGGGCGAGCGCCAGCGAGCCCGTGTCGAGACCTCATCGGATCCCTGGTCTCGACACGCTCGGCCGTGGACGGCCTCCCGGCTCGACCACCGATCAGGCAGGGAGGGCGGCGCGCAAAGCGGACAGGGGGGCGGGTTGACCGGTGAAGAGCTGGAACTGGAGGGCGGCCTGGTGGACGAGGAGGTCGAGGCCGGTGACGAGCACGCGGTCGGGGCCGACGGAGGCGGCGAGCGGGGTGGGCCACGGGTGGTACACGACCTCGAAGACCACGGGGACGGCGGCGCAGCGCTCGACCATGTCGGCGGTCTGCGCGGCGGCGGGGACGGTCGACACGAGCACCTCGCCCACGACCGGGTCGGAGTGCAGGGATGCGACCTCGACGTCGGGTCCGGACGGGTGACGGCGAATGGCGGTGGCAGCGAGCTCGGCGCGGGCGCGCTCACGGACGAGCAGCCGGATCGTGGAGGCGCCGAGGTCGGCCATGGCGAGACCGGTCGAGACGGCCGTGGCTCCCCCGCCGAGGATGGACACCGCGGTCACCGGCCCGGCGTACCTCTCCCGCAGCGCGGCCACGGCGCCGGGCACGTCGGTGTTGTCCGCCTCCCACGTACCGGACTCGGAGCGCACCAGCGTGTTGGCCACCCCCGCGAGGGCGACCACCTCGGAGACCGACGACGCGTACTCGGCCGCCTCCCGCTTCAGCGGAGCGGTCACCGACAGCCCTCGCCAGTCGGACCCGAGACCATCCACGTACCGTGCCAGCCCACCGGCCGACAGGAGCACGGGGTCGTAGGACCACGACAGCCCCAGCGCGGCGTACCCCGCTCGATGCAGCGCCGGCGACAGCGAGTGGGCGACGGGGTCACCCAGGACGGCGCACCGCATCAGCAACGGTCGGACTGCGTCTCGCAGTACTCGGCGTACTCGTTCTTGAACGTCAGGAACTCGTTGTAGTCATCGGTGAACTTCGTCTCGCCGGTCGCCAGGTTGACCGTGACGTAGAAGAACCACGGCCCCTCCTCGGGGTTCAGCGCGGCCTGGATGGCGTCCTCGCCCGGCGCCTCGATCGGCGTGGGCGGCAGCCCCTTGTGCGTGTACAGGTTGTACGGCGAGTCGGCCACCGACTCCTTGTCGGCGTCGGTGATCACCGTCGAACCGCTCCGGCCGAGCGCGTAGTTGACGCTGGCGTCGATCTGCAGGAAGCCGGCGGACGGGTTCGGGTCGATGTCGAGCCGGTTGTAGATCACCCGGCTGATCTTCCCCCGGTAGTTGCCCCGGCCCTCCGCCTCGATCAGGCTCGCGATCGTCATGACCTCGGCCGGCGTGTGCCCCAGCGCCGCCGCGCCTTCCTCGAGGCCGGCGTCGTCGGCGGCCTGGTGCCAGCGGTCCACCATCTTCTTGAGCATGTCGACCGGCTTGTCCTTGGGCCCGAAGTCGTACGTCGACGGGAACAGGTAGCCCTCCGCGTTGCCGTTCGCGTAGTCGGGCAGCCCGAGCTCGGTCGGGTCGGCCAGCACCTTCTGGAACGCCTTGGCCGGGTAGTCGGTGTTGTCCGCGAGCTGCTTCACGATCTGCGAGACCTGCCATCCCTCGGGGAAGGTGATGGTGCTCTTGATGATGTTGGCCGGGTTGCTGAGGATGTCGAAGGCGTCGGACGCCTTCATCTCCTTCTTCAGCTGGTAGTACCCGACCTGGATGTTGGACTCACCGTTGGAGGCGTCGATGAACGCGTCGACCGACTGCACCACGCCCTTGGCCTTGAGGTTGCGGCCGATCGCGCCCACGGTGTCGCCGGACTTCACCTCGAAGGTGACCTTGCCGTGTCCCGGGCCGGGGAAGTCCGGGGAGGTGGAGAACTGGTCGCGGATGTACTCGGCGCCCTTGGTGATCGCGACGTACGCCCCGCCACCGATCAGCGCCAGTGCCACCAGCGCCGCGAGGCAGCCCGGGATGCTGCGGCCGCGCTTCTTGCGCCGGCCGCCCTCGGGCGGGTACTCCTCGTCGCCCGGCTCGTCGGGACCGTCCACGTAGGCGTCCTGGTAGCCGGAGTCGTCGGCCGGGTCGTCGAGGCTGTACCTCGCGTCTCGGTCACTCATCTCTCTCCTCACGGGAACCTGGGGTGAGCATCTCTCCGGGGGGCGTCCCCGTGGCCCGCTCGGCGTCCAGCGCGTGTTGCAGGATCACCACCGCGGCGGCCTGGTCGACGACGGCACGTCGCGCCTGACCCTTCACCCCCCGGTCGCGCAGCATAGCCTCCGCGGAAAGCGTGGTGAGACGCTCGTCGACCAGACGCACCGGGACCGGGTCGACGGCCGCCGCCAGCGACGTCGCCCACGCGCGCGTCTTCACCGCCGCCGGGCCTTCCTTGCCCGACAGCGAGCGGGGCAGGCCGACGACGACCTCCACGGCCTCGGCGTCGGCAGCCAGCCGCACGATCCGGCGTACGTCGCCCCGGCCGCGCCGCACCGTCTCCAGCGGGGTCGCGAGGAAGCCCGTCGGGTCGCTGCGAGCGACCCCGATCCGGGCATCCCCGGGGTCGATACCGAGCCGAACGCCGTGCCTCACGCCCTAGTGACCCTGCACCGCGCGGGCGACCTCGCCGCGCACCACGTCGAGCGCCTCGTCCACCCGCGACGCGTCCGAGCCGCCGCCCTGCGCGACGTCGTCCTTGCCGCCGCCCCGGCCGCCGACCAGCGGGCCGACGGCGCCGACCAGCGTGTTCGCGCTGAGGCCGCGCTCGCGGGCCGCGTCGTTGACCGCGGCCACCACCGACACCTTGGTCTCGTCGCCGGAGCCGGTGGTGCCGATGACCACCACCACGCCCGGCCGGTCGCCGGGCAGCCGCCCGCGGACGTCCAGAGCGAGGGTCCGTACGTCGCCCCCGGACGCCCCGTCGACGCGCTGCGCGACGACCTGGACGCCGTGCACGTCCTGGGCGCCGGACGCCAGCGAACCCGCGGCCGCCAGCACCTGGCCGACCCGGTGCTTCTCGATCTCCTTCTCCGCCGCGCGCAGCCGCTCGACGATGTCGTTGACCCGCTCGGGCAGCTCCTCCGGCCGAGCCTTCAGCGCCTCGGAGAGCTGGGAGACGAGAACGTGCTCGCGCGCGAGGAACTGATAGGCGTCCGCGCCGACGAGCGCCTCCACGCGACGTACACCCGAGCCGATCGACGCCTCGCCGAGCAGCTTGATCACGCCGAGCTGGCCGGACCGGCCCGCGTGCGTGCCGCCGCACAGCTCGCGCGCCCAGTCCCCGACGGAGATCACGCGCACCTGGTCGCCGTACTTCTCGCCGAACAGCGCCATGGCGCCGGACTTCACCGCCTCCTCCTGCGTCATCAGCTCCGCGTGCACCCCGAGGTCCGCGAGCACCAGGTCGTTGACCCGCGACTCCACGTCGGCCATCACCGACGTCGGCACCGCACCGGTCGCGGAGAAGTCGAAGCGGAAGCGACCGGGCGCGTTCTCGGAGCCCGCCTGCGTCGCGGTCTCGCCCAGCGCCTCGCGGAACGCCTTGTGCACCATGTGGGTCGCGGTGTGCGCGCGCGAGATCGACCGCCGTCGCTCGATGTCGACCTCGGAGTGCGCGGCGGCGCCGACGGTCACCTCGCCGCCGAGCACCTTGGCGTGGTGGACGATCAGGCCGGTGATCGGCGACTGCACGTCGCGGACCTCGACGCGCGCGCCGTTGTCGAGCTCGATGACGCCCTGGTCGGCGAGCTGGCCGCCGCCCTCGGCGTAGAACGGCGTCCGGTCGAGGACCAGCTCGACCTCGTCGCCCTCGCGAGCCGACGACACGGCCTCGCCTCCGGACACCAGCCCCCGGACGGCGCCCTCGCTGACCACCTCGCGGTAGCCGGTGAACTCGACGGGCCGTCCCAGGTCGTCGGCCACCTGGCGGTACGCCGTGGTGTTGACGTGCGCGCCCTTCTTCGACGCCGCGTCGGCCTTGGCCCGGAAGCGCTGCTCGTTCATCAGGTCGCGGAACCCGACCTCGTCGACCTCGAGGCCCTGCTCGGCCGCCATCTCGAGTGTCAGGTCGATCGGGAAGCCGTAGGTGTCGTGCAGGGCGAACGCCCGGTCACCGCTCAGCACGTGACCACCGGACTGCCGCACCTGCTGGACCGCCAGGTCGAAGATCTGCGTCCCGGCCTTGAGCGTCTGCCGGAACGCCTCCTCCTCGGCGTAGGCGATCTGCGAGATCCGGTCCCAGTCGCGGTTCAGCTCGGTGTAGGTCTCCCCCATCTTGTCCCGGCTGACCGGGAGCAGCTCGGGCAGCACGCGGTCCTCGGTGCCGAGCAGCCGCATCGACCGCACCGCGCGGCGCAGCAGCCGGCGCAGGACGTACCCGCGGCCCTCGTTGCCCGGTGTCACCCCGTCGGAGATCAGCATCATCGTGCTGCGGATGTGGTCCGCGACGACGCGGAACCGGACGTCGCTCTCCCACGTCTCGCCGTACTGCCGCCCGGTCAGCTCCTCGGCCTTCTCGATCACGGGGTACATCACGTCGATCTCGTACATGTTGTCGACGCCCTGCAAGAGGTACGCGACCCGCTCCAGGCCCATGCCGGTGTCGATGTTCTTCTTCGGCAGCGAGCCCGCGATGTCGAAGTCCTCCTTGGACCGCACGGCGCTCAGCACGTCCTGCATGAACACGAGGTTCCAGATCTCCAGGTACCGGTCCTCGAGCTTGGCCGGCATGGAGAGGCGCTCGGTGGTCTCGAACTCGCCGTCCGGCCCGTGGTCCGGACCACGGTCGTACAGGATCTCCGAGCACGGTCCGCCGGGGCCCGGCACGCCCATCGACCAGTAGTTCTCCTTGGGCCCGAGCTTGACGATCCGCTCGGTGGGCAGCCCCGTCACCTTCATCCAGACGTGGAGCGCCTCGTCGTCGCCGTGCAGGATCGAGGGCCACAGGCGGCTCTCCTCGAGCCCGAAGCCGCCGTCCGCCTGCGACCGGGTGACCAGGTCCCACGCCAGCTCGATGGCTCCTTCCTTGAAGTAGTCGCCGAAGGAGAAGTTGCCGCACATCTCGAAGAACGTGCCATGGCGGGTCGTCTTGCCGACGTCCTCGATGTCCGGCGTCCGCACGCACTTCTGCACGCTGACCGCGCGGTCGTACGGCGGGGTCTCCTGACCGAGGAAGTACGGCTTGAACGGCACCATCCCCGCGGCCACGAACAGGAGAGTCGGGTCGTCGAGGATCAACGACGCCGACGGCACGGCGGCGTGCGCGGCCCGCTCGAAGTGAGCCACGAACCTCCGTCGAATCTCCGAGGTGTCCATCAGTCGGTGCCTTCCACTTGTCGGTGCTCCCCCGCCGGTGCGGTGAGCTCGGGTAGTCCATGAGGCGCGAGCCCGTAGCGCTCGCGCAACTCGGTTTCCTTCTCGGCCTGCGCCTGCGCCACATCGTCGCGCAGCATCCGGGCGCCGAGTCCGACGGCCTCCCAGCGGTCCCGGAGCCCGTCGACGGTGAACGCCTCCGCCAGTCGCCGGGCACGGGTCATCACGTAGATCCCGGCACCGGCCCCGGCGGCGAACCAGAGCCCGCGCCTCATGCTGCGCTGTCCTCCCCTGACGGCTCGTACGCCGTCTCGCTGGCGCGCTCGGCCACTCGCGGATGGCCTCGCGCTCCTCGGCCCTCGCTCCTTGCGGGCCCGCTTGACCTCACGGCGCATCTCGAACCAGATCCGGTTGCGGTTCGCCGGCGACAGCCCGCGCCGCACGCCGTACGCGAACGACGCCGCCTTGACCACCGTCTCGCGCAGCACCACGTCCGCGAACAGCCTGGCCTCCAGCGTGGGCGCCGGCTCCTCGTCGGGCTCGCTGCCCAGCCGGGTGATGACGTACTCGTCACTGTTGGTCGAGGAAGGCGCGCTAGCGCCTGTCACGAGACCCGGTGACGCGCCACGCTCGTCTCCGGTGGTCGAGGAAGGCGCGCCAGCGCCTCCGGTGGTCGAGGAAGGCGCGCTAGCGCCTCCGGTGGTCGAGGAAGGCGCGCTAGCGCCTCCGGTGGTCGAGGAAGGCGCGCTAGCGCCTGTCACGAGACCCCGTTCCTCGACAGCGGCCAGCCGGTCCGTCAGTCGACGTACCGAGACGACGAGCGCGACCACGGCTCCGGCGAGCAGGACGCACGCCACCAAGAGGATCGCCGTGATCATGAGACCCGACCCTATCCTCCGTCGCCGCGGATCATCCGACGGATCCGCTCCCACCGCTGCTTGACCTGGGCCTCGGCGCCGAGCTCGGTCGGGCGGTAGTACGCCGCATCGAGCACCACGTCGGGGGCGTACTGCTGCTCGGCGATCCCGAACGGCTCGTCGTGGCTGTACGTGTACTCCACCCGTCGTTGTATTTCGGTCCCTGAGGAGCCGAGGGACGAGGCGTCTCGAAGGGTCTTGGCTCCGGGGTAGTGCGCGTCGCGCAGATGTGGTGGGACGGTGCCGATCTTTCCCGCACGTACGTCGGCACTGGCCGCCTCGATCGCCATGATCACGGCGTTCGACTTGGGCGCGACCGCGAGGGCGATGGTCGCCTGGGCGAGGTTCAGCCGGGCCTCGGGCATGCCGATCAGCTGGACCGCCTGCGCGGCGGCGACGGCGGTGGTGAGTGCGGTCGGGTCGGCCAGGCCGATGTCCTCGCTGGCGAGGATGACCAGCCGGCGCGCGATGAAGCGCGGGTCCTCACCGGCCTCGAACATCCGGGCCAGGTAGTGCAGCGCCGCATCGGCATCCGAGCCGCGCACCGACTTGATGAACGCGCTGATGACGTCGTAGTGCTGGTCGCCCTGACGGTCGTACCGCACCGCGGCCCGGTCGACAGCGGTCTCGGCCGTCGCCAGGTCGATGGTGGCCAGCCCCTTGCTCTTGGCGGCTCCCGCCGCCGACTCGAGGTAGGTGAGCGAACGACGCGCGTCACCGCCCGCAAGCCGGACCAGGTGGTCGAAGGCGTCGTCGTCGATCGCGAACCCACCCGCCAGTCCCCGCTCGTCGGCCAGCGCCTGGGCCAGCACCGAGCGGACGTCGTCGTCGGTCAGCGACTCCAGCCGGAGCAGCAGGCTGCGCGACAGCAGCGGCGAGATGACCGAGAAGAAGGGGTTCTCCGTCGTGGCAGCCACCAGGGTGACCCAGCGGTTCTCCACGCCGGGCAGCAGCGCGTCCTGCTGGGCCTTGGAGAACCGGTGCACCTCGTCGACGAAGAGCACGGTCTCCCTGCCGGTGCGGACCAGCTCGCCGCGGGCGGCGTCGATCGCGGCCCGCATCTCCTTCACGCCGGCCGACACCGCGGAGACCTCGACGAAGTGCCGGTCGGTCTGCTGGCTGAGGATGGAGGCGATCGTGGTCTTCCCGGTGCCCGGCGGCCCCCAGAGCAGCAGCGACATCGACTGGTCGCCCTCGATCAGCTGCCGCAGCGGCGACCCGGCAGCCCGCAGCTGCTCCTGCCCGACCAGCTCGTCGAGGGTTCGCGGCCGCATCCGCACCGCGAGCGGCGCCGACGCGTGGGTGTTCCCCGCCAACGACCCCCCACGAGAGGGCGCAGGCGCTGCGCCCAACCCCGCGGTGTCGAACAGCTCGTCCACGCAGACAGTCAACAGCAACCCCGCGACAGAGCCGAGTCGGCGAGGTGAGCCCTCAGGCGTTCGCGAACGACTTGGTCTTCAGGTCGTACCAGGAGTCGGCGTAGCCGGGGCGTTCGTCGAGCTGGGTGGGGCTGGCGCCGGCGTCGTGGTTGCCCTGGTCGTCGACGCCGAGCAGCGGGGCGGTGACGGGCTTGGCGGGGTTCTGACCCAGCTCGGCGGCGAAGTGGCAGGCCACCTTGTGCGACTTGCCGATCTGCAGCAGCGGCGGCTCCTGCTTGGCGCATATGTCCTGGGCCAGCCAGCAGCGCGTGCGGAACCGGCAGCCACTGGGCGGGTTGATCGGGGACGGAACGTCGCCCTCGAGGCGGATGCGCTCGCGGCGACCACCGATGGCGGCCTGCTTGACGTCCGGGGACGCGGAGAGCAGGGCCTGGGTGTACGGGTGGTGGGCGTGCTCGTAGACCGAGGAACGGTCGCCGATCTCGACGATCTTGCCGAGGTACATCACCGCGATCTCGGGACAGAAGTGCCGGACGACCGCGAGGTCGTGCGCGATGAACAGGAAGGCGATGTTGAACTCGTTCTGCACGTCGCGCAGCAGGTTCACCACCTGGGCCTGGATCGACACGTCGAGGGCAGAGACCGGCTCGTCGGCCACGAGCAGCTTCGGCTGGAGGGCGAGCGCGCGGGCGATGCCGATGCGCTGGCGCTGGCCGCCGGAGAACTCGTTCGGGTAGCGGTTGTAGTGCTCGGGGTTGAGGCCGACGACCTCGAGCAGCTCGCGCACGCGGGAGAGCACCTGCTTCTCGGGGACCACCTTGTGGACGCGGAGCGGCGTGCCGACGATGGTGCCGACCGTGTGCCGCGGGTTCAGCGAGCTGTAGGGGTCCTGGAAGATCATCTGGACCTCCTTGCGCATCGGCGTCATCGCCTTGTGCGACAAGGTGGCCAGGTCCATCCCCTCGAACATCATCGAGCCGGCGGTGGGGTCGTAGAGGCGGGTGATGAGCCGGCCGGTGGTCGACTTCCCGCATCCGGACTCGCCCACCAGGCCGAGGGCGCTGCCCTCGCGGACCTCGAACGAGACGCCGTCGACGGCCTGGACGTGGCCGATGGTGCGCCGGACCAGGCCCGAGGACTTCACGGGGAAGTACTTCTTCAGGTCGGTCACCGACAGGATCGCCTTGGCCGACAGGTCGAACCGCGGCGGCGCCGGGGATTCTTGCCCGGTCGCGGCGTGCCTGGCCTCGGCCGCGGGTGGGACTACGTCAGAATCTGTCATCGAGGTCCTACCGCTCCTTCGGGAGAGCTTCGTCGGAGGGAGAGTCTTCCACGAGTCCGGTCCCGGTCTCGTCGGGGAACTCGTCGTTGATCGTCATGTCGACCAGGTCGGGGGCGATCTCGGGAAGGATCTCCGTCTCGTAGATCGCCGACGGGTCGGGCAGGTGGCACCTCTTCACGTGGCCACCCTCGGAGTGCTGCGCCGTCGTCAAGTCCGGCAGCGTCGTCTTGCACAGGTCTCCCGGCACCTTGTCGACGTGCGGGCACCGCGGGTGGAACGGGCAGCCGGTCGGCGGGCGCAGCAGGCTGGGCGGGTTGCCCTGGATCGGGATCAGTCGCGCGTCGGGATCGGCCGTGACGTCCGGGACGCTGGCGAGCAGGCCCCAGGTGTAGGGCATCTCCGGGTGCACCAGGATCTCGCGGGTCCGGCCGTACTCGACCGCCCGGCCGCCGTACATCACCATCACGTCGTCGGCCATCTCGGCCACGACACCCAGGTCGTGGGTGATGATGATGATCGCCGAGTTGAAGTCCTTCTGGAGCTCCTGGAGCAGGTCCAGGATCTGCGCCTGCACCGTCACGTCGAGGGCGGTGGTCGGCTCGTCCGCGATCACCACCGCCGGGTCGTTGACCAGCGCCATCGCGATCATCGCGCGCTGGCGCATGCCGCCGGAGAACTGGTGCGGGTAGTCGTCGACGCGGGTCCGGGCCTGCGGGATGCCGACCCGGTCGAGCATCTCGATCGCCTTGGTGCGTGCCTTGGCCCTCGAGACGTCGTGGTGAGCGCGGTAGGCCTCGGAGATCTGGGCGCCCACCTTGTAGAAGGGGTGCAGCGCCGTCAGGGGGTCCTGGAAGATCATCGAGACCTGGCGGCCACGGATCCGGCGCATCTGGTCGTTCGACAGCCCGAGGACCTCGGTACCGTCCACGCGGATCGAGCCCGACAGGTGCGTGCGCTTCGCGTCGTGCAGGCCCATCACGGCCAGGCTCGACACGCTCTTGCCGGACCCGGACTCACCGACGATCCCCAGAGTCTTGCCCTGCTCGACCGAGTAGCTCAGGCCGGTCACGGCCTGGACGAGACCGTCCGCGGTCGGGAACCGGACCGTGAGGTCCTCCACGACCACGAACGGGTCGCCCTTCTCCCTGTTCGTCGGCTCGGCGAGGCGACCGGCGTCCTGCTGGGAGGCCGGCTCGTTGGTCTGGGTCATGACAGACGCACCCTGGGGTCGATGACGCTGTAGAGGATGTCCACAACGATGTTCGCGATGATGATGAATGCGGCACCGATCATCACGGTAGCGGAGATCATCGGCAAGTCGGTGCGTTGCACGGCATCGAGTCCCGCCAGGCCCATGCCCTGGATGCCGAAGATCTTCTCGGTGAAGATCGTGCCTGCCAGGAGGTAGGCGAAGTCGAGCCCGAAGATGGTGACCACGGGCACGATCGCGGCCCTGAGGGCGTGCCTGCGCACGATGATCCTCTCGGCGAGGCCCTTGGCGCGTGCGGTGCGGACGTAGTCCTCGTTGAGGGCGTCGATCATCGAGCCCCGGCTGAACCGGGCGTACTGGGTGGAGTAGACGATGCCCAGAATGATCCACGGCAGCAACAGGCCGCCGACGTACTTCAGCGGCCCGTCGTCGAAGGGTGAGAAGTAGCCGGTCTCCGGGAAGATCCCGAGGCTCTGGACCAGGTAGAGGTAGGCCAACAGGGCCAACAGGTAGTACGGGATGGCGTTGATGAAGAGGCTGGCGCTCACGATCGCCTTGTCGGCGGCAGTGCCGCGTCTCCGCGCGGCGAAGACGCCGCTGAACAACCCGATCGTCAGGAAGCAGATGGCGCCGCCGATGGCGACCGAGAAGGTGGCGGGCACGCGCTCCCACAGGTAGTCGAAAACCGAGACGCGATACTTGAACGACACGCCCATACAGGGCCACTTGCAGTCGATCGCGATGCCGCCGGACGCGATGTGGCGGCTCTTGACGAAGCCGCTCATGTACTCGGCGTACTGCTTGGGCGCCGGCTGGTCCAGCCCCAGGTTGTGCCTGATGTTGTCGAGCCTGGCCGGGGTGCACCGCGACTCCGGGCAGTAGGCCACCGCCGGGTCGTTCGGCCCGTAGAAGAAGATCGCGAAGACCAGCATCGACACCGCGATGATGACCATGAGACCCGCGATGAGGCGGCGAACGACGTATCCGAACATCTGGCGGTGCTCCCTTGCGACTGGGTGGAAATCCGGAGGGTGACCGGCCCGTGAGGGCCGGCCGCCGACCGAGAGGCCGCCCGTGCTGACCCGAAGGTCAGCCCGGGCGGCCTGTTGTCATCTCGAGGTCATCTCCTCAGTCAACCACTCTGACTCGATGCTCAGCTCGTGGTGTACATGATCGACAGGGTCGGCATGCCACGCACGTTGTCGTTGAAGAACCCACCGATCTTGGACCCACGGAGGATCGCGGTGCCGGAGTAACCGGTGACCACGGCCGGGTAGTAGGTCTCCTCGATGAACTTGTCGAACTCGCCCCACGCGGCCGGAACCTTGTCGGACGGGAGGGACAGGATCTCCTTCTGCTTGGCGTCGGCGTCCTCCTCGACGAACATGGCCGGGTTCGGCATGCCCGCGAGGTCGGCGAGAGCGCCGTCCCACTGGGCCGGGAACCACGAGCCACCCGACGGCCAGTCCGAGCACCAACCGCTGGACCGGACGTTGATGGGGCTGTCCGGGTCGGTCCGCGCCTCACGGATCTTCTCTGACGTGGACGCGATCGGGGTAGCCGTGAAGCCGCCCGCCTCGAATCCCTTGACCAGCTGGTCCTTCGCAGCCACCGACAGCGGGTCGTCGGTCGCATAGAGGAACTTGAGCTCATAACCCGTGGCGTTGGCCTGCTCGAGCAGCTCCTTCGCCTTCTCCGGGTCGGTGTTCTGACCCTTGATGCCGAGCACGTCGTACTCCACGCGACCGGCGGTGCCCGGAGGCAGGATGCTGGTGCCGGGGACGCGGGTCAGACCCACGATCTCGCCGCCGGCCTTCCAGACGTCGACGTACGGGTAGGCGTAGCCGATCGCCTTGCGCACGTTGATGTCGGTGATCTTGCGCATGTCGAGGTACCACATGTACGTGCACGGCGAGGTGCCGACGACCAGGCGGTCCGGGTCCTCCTGGGTGATCTTCTTGTACGTCGGCGGGGTGACGTTTTCGTACATGACCGTCGTCTGGCCGTCACCGGTGTCGCTGAGGATGATGTTCTCGAACTTGGCCTGGTCCTCACCCCACTTGAACACCCACTTGTCCACGGCCTGGATGCGACCGGGGTCGGTGGCGGGGTCCCAGTTCGGGTTCTTCACCAGCGTCAGCGACGAACCCGGCTTGTAGTCGTCGAACATGTACGGACCGGTCGCCAGCGGGTGGTTGCCGTACTCCTCCTTGGTGTCCTTCGCCTGCGGGATGCCGGTGAAGGCCGGGAAGGAGGCGTAGTAGTCCATCTCCGGGAACGGCTGCGACATGTGGATCGTGATGTCGTTGCCGTCGACGGTGACGCCCTTGTACGGGCTCTTGTCCTTGTAGGGACCCTGGTACGTGTCGCCGTCCTGGAAGAACGTCAGCTGGTAGGTCGGACCGTCGGGCAGCTCCTCGATCGCGAACGACCGGGAGATCGCGTAGGCCACGTCCTCGGCCTTGACGTCGGTGCCGTCCTCGTACTTGAGGCCGTCACGCAGCGTGAAGGTCCACTCGGTGTTGTCCTCGTTGGGACGACCGAGGTCGGTCGCCATGTCCGGGGCCAGCACCATGTCGTTGGTGTCGGGGTCGTAGACGTACTGCGTCAACGCTCGGGTGACCAAGCCGCTCATGATCGCCGTGGAGTCGGTGAAGTAGGCGCGGGTCGGGTCCAGCGTCGCCGGCACCACCGAGGCGAGCACCGTGATCGTGCCACCCTCGGCCGCGTCGTCCGGCACCGCCATCGGTGCCTTCATGTCCGGGTTCTTGCCGGCACCCGCGCCGCCACCGGCCTCTTGGGTCGGCACCACGCTGTCAGGGCCGCTGTCGTCTCCGCCGCCGCCGCACGCGGCAAGCGTCAGGAGAGATGCGGTGGCCAGCACGGCCACCGCGGACTTCTTCAGTCGCATCAGGGTTTCCCCACCTTTCTAGGGCTGATTGATGCTCTCGGCCGGTGTCAGTCTCACCGGCGAGTCTTGGGGTCGAAGGCGTCACGGATGGCGTCTCCGAGCAGGTTGAGCGCCACGACCAGGAGGAAGATCCCGACAACGGGCGCGTAGAGGTAGAGCGGGTAGGTGTCGAAGTACTCGACGGCCTTGTTCACCGTCTGGCCCCAGGACGGGACACCGACGATGCCGATGCCGAGGTAGGACAGGCCCGCCTCTGCGGTGACGAACGCCGGCAGGCCGAGGGAGATCGACACCACGATCGGGGCGACCATGTTCGGCAGCAGCTCCTTGAACAGGATCTGCCGGGTGGGCACCCCCATGACCCGGGCCGCTTGGACGAACTCGCGCTCGCGCAGCGAGAGCACCTCGCCCCGGATGAGTCTGGCCAGCTGCATCCAACCGAAGAAGCTGAGCACGAGTATCAACGCGATCACGTTGGCGTACTTGAGGGTCTTGGGCTGGTCGGCGAAGCGGAGCGTGATGATCGGCGCCAACGCGAGCATCATCAGCAGGAACGGCAGCGCCAGGAAGGTGTCGATGACGAAGGAGATGATCCGGTCGAGCCAGCCCCTGCTGAACCCGGCGACGAGTCCGATCGTGATCCCGATCATCGTCGCGAGCACAGTCGAGACGGTCGCGACCAATAGCGAGGTGCGGGCACCGTAGAGCCACTCGGCGAGATTGTCGTCACCGGTGTTCGGCGCCAGGCCCAGCGGCGCCTTCCACGTGAACCCGTGGTCGGGCGGGCCGATCACCGGGAAGTTGAAGATGTCGGTGTCGCTCGACGGGTCTCCCCCCCGGACCTCGACGCCGAAAAGCTTGGCGATGAGCGGCGCGAAGATGGCGATCAGGACGAAGAAGCAGACGACCGCGAAGCAGATCACCGCGATCTTGTCAGATCGGAGGCGGCCAAGCGCGATCTGGAATGGGGACCGACCGGCGATCTCCGCATCTTTTTCCTGGTCGGGGAGATGCGTGGTCTCCGGAGAGACGGTCTCCATCGCGTTCAGCGCCATGTCGCCCCTTTGCTGGTCGTACCGCCCTGCCCATCAGCCCGCGTGATCTCTCCTGTCACGCGATCGGCGTGGCTGATCGCGTGACTGGGGCCACACGTAGGCACCCGAAGCGCGACACTAGACGAACGGGAGACGATGTTGAGCATCGGAGAGGTAACGGTTTGATACCAGCGCGTCGTGCGGGTGTCACACCGCAAAATCTCCACGCAGAGCGCAGATGCCCCGATGTCAACCGATTTGTGCGCCGCAACCGCCTCCGACCTGCGGATATCTCCGTCAGGCAGGTTCCGGCGCGTCCTTCTCCGGCTTCTCGTCCGCAGGCCGGGGTACGGCGTCCACGCCGGCCTCCTTGCGCTGCTCGGCGGTGATCGGCGCCGGCGCGGCGGTCAGCGGGTCGAACCCGCCGCCCGACTTCGGGAAGGCGATCACGTCGCGGATCGAGTCGGTGCGGGCGAGCAGGGCCACGATGCGGTCCCAGCCGAAGGCCAGGCCGCCGTGCGGCGGGGCGCCGTACTTGAACGCCTCCAGCAGGAAGCCGAACTTCTCGGTCGCCTCGGCCTCGTCGATGCCCATCATCGCGAAGACCCGCTTCTGCACGTCCTCGCGGTGGATACGGATCGACCCGCCGCCGATCTCGTTGCCGTTGCAGACGATGTCGTAGGCCCACGCGAGCGCGTTGGCCGGGTCCTGGTCGAAGGTCTCGGCGTCCTGCGGTGACGTGAACGCGTGGTGCACGGCGGTCCAGGCGCCGCTGCCGACCGCCACGTCGCCTGCGGCGGTCGCCTCGTCGGCCGGCTCGAACAGGGGTGCGTCGACGACCCAGAGGAAGCTCCAGGCGTCCTCGTCGATGAGGCCACCACGGCGTCCGATCTCCAGGCGGGCGGCGCCGAGCAGCGCGCGGCTGCTCTTGACGGGTCCGGCGGCGAAGAACGCGCAGTCACCGGCCTTGGCGCCGACGTGGTCGGCCAGGCCCACGCGCTCCTGCTCCGAGAGGTTCTTGGCGACCGGGCCGCCGAGCTCGCCGTCCTCGCCGAACAGCACGTACGCCAGCCCGCGGGCACCGCGCTGCTTGGCCCACTCCTGCCACGCGTCGAGCTGCTTGCGTGGCTGGCTTGCGCCGCCCGGCATGACCACCGCTCCGACGTACGGGGCCTGGAACACCCGGAACGGGGTGTCGGCGAAGTACGACGTGCAGTCGACCAGCTCCTGGCCCATCCGCCGGTCGGGCTTGTCGGAGCCGAACCGGGCCATCGACTCGGCGTAGGTCATCCGCGGGAACGGCGTGGGCAGCTCGACGCCGATCAGCTGCCACAGCGCGACCAGCACCTCCTCGCAGACGTCGATGACGTCGTCCTGGTCGACGAAGCTCATCTCCAGGTCGAGCTGGGTGAACTCCGGCTGCCGGTCGGCACGGAAGTCTTCGTCGCGGTAGCACCGAGCGATCTGGAAGTACCGCTCCATGCCCGCCACCATCAGCAGCTGCTTGAACAGCTGCGGGCTCTGCGGCAGGGCGTACCAGCTGCCCGGCTGGAGGCGCGCCGGCACCAGGAAGTCGCGGGCACCTTCGGGGGTGCTGCGGGTGAGCGTCGGCGTCTCGACCTCGACGAAGCCGTGACGGTCGAGCACGTCACGGGCGGCCTTGTTCACCTGGCTGCGTAGCCGCAAAGCGGCGTTGGGGCCACTGCGGCGCAGGTCGAGGTAGCGGTGCCGCAGCCGGGCCTCCTCCCCCACTTCCAGGTGGTCGTCGATGGGGAACGGCAGCGGGGCCGCCGCGCTGAGCACCTCGACCGTGTCGGCGATGACCTCGATCTCACCGGAGGGCAGGTTCGGGTTGGCGTTGCCCTCGGGCCGCAGCGCGACCTCGCCGGTGACGGCGATGCAGTACTCGTTGCGCAGCTGGTGCGCGACCGACTCGTCGCGGACCACCACCTGGGCGACACCGCTGGCCTCGCGCAGGTCCAGGAACGCGACGCCGCCGTGGTCGCGGCGCCGGGCGACCCAGCCCGCGAGGGTGACGGTCTGGCCGGCGTCGGCGGCGGTGAGGGTGCCGGCGTCGTGGGTGCGGATCACTGGTTCTCCTTGATGGTGCTGACGAACGTCTGGTGGAGGTCGGCCTCGGGCGGGCACCACGCGTCCGGGTCGGCGACGACCTGCTCGCCGCTGCGGATGTCCTTGACCTCGTGGCTCCCGTCCGCCTGCTCGAACCAGACGTACGGGATGCCGCGCCGCTCGGCGTACCGGATCTGCTTGCCGAACTTCTGTGCGCCGGCCGAGACCTCGGTCGGGATGCCGCGTCGCCGTAGCCGGTCGGCCAGCTCCTGGGCGGCCGGCCGGGCGTCCTCGTCGGCCAGCGCCACGAGCACCGCGCTGGACACGGCCCGGCTGCCGGACAGTGCGCCGTTGGCGACCAACGGCACGAGCGTGCGGGAGAGACCGAAGGAGATGCCGACGCCGGGGTACGTCGTCCGGCCGTCGCTGGCCAGGGAGTCGTACCGGCCGCCGCCGCCGACGGACTTCAGCCGCTCGTACCCGGCCATGAAGATCTCCAGCACCGTGCCGGTGTAGTAGTCGAGGCCG
The DNA here is from genome assembly GCA_963728555.1 of uncultured Actinomycetota bacterium. Classification (GTDB taxonomy): domain Bacteria; phylum Actinomycetota; class Actinomycetes; order Propionibacteriales; family Nocardioidaceae; genus Nocardioides. The sequence goes on along the minus strand of CAVSKP010000003.1, from coordinate 189,555 downwards.
CGGGCGATGCGCAGGTTGGCCTCGACGACGACGTGGTCGCTGACGGCGGAGGCGCACCCCTCGACCACGGCGGCCAGCTCGGCCAGTCCGGTCTCGAGCAGCTCGTCCTCGACACCCAGTGCCCGGACGGTCTCGACGAACGAGGTGTCGGCGACCCGGATCGTGGCGAGAGCGAGGCACCTCTCGGCCTGTTCCGCGGTGGCCCCGGCGGTCTCGACGAGAAGCTCCGCGACGGCGTCGGCCGGCAGCTTGTCCAGCTTGTCGATGGCCCGGATCGCGGCCGGTACGTCCGGGATGCCGAGGCCGCGGTAGAAGCCCTGGATCAGCTTGCGGTTGTTGACCTGGAACGACAGGTCGGGCAGCGGAAGGGCGCCGAGCGCCTCGACCATGACGCGCACCACCTCGACGTCGTGGTGGAAAGGCAGGTCGTCCCGGCCCACGATGTCGATGTCGGCCTGGTTGAACTGTCGGTAGCGGCCCTCCTGCGGACGCTCGCCGCGCCAGGCCGGCTGGATCTGGTAGCGCCGGAAGGGGAACTCGAGCTTGCCGGCGTGCTCCAGGACGTAGCGGGCGAACGGCACGGTGAGGTCGTAGTGCAGCCCCAACCCTGAGTCACCGGCCTCGTCGTCGGCGTGCAGACGCCGCAGGACGTACAGCTCCTTGTCGATCTCGCCGCCCTTGGACAGTCGGTCCAGCGGCTCGACCGCGCGGGTCTCGATGTTGGCGAAGCCGTGCAGCTCGAAGGTGCGCGAGATGCTCGCGATCACCTCGCGCTCGACGGCACGCTCGGCAGGCAGGAACTCGGGATAGCCGCTCAGCGGCGTGGGCTTGGACACTGACTCTTCACAGTCCTCGGGTGACTCGTCCCGCAGCGCCCTCGGCCCCGTCATGCAGGAGCTCGAGGAGGAACGGGTTGGTCGCGCGCTCGCGACCGATGGATGTCTGGTCACCGTGGCCGGGCAGCACGACGACGTCGTCGCTCAGCGTGAGCACCTTGGTGCGCAGGCTGTGCCTCATCGTCGGAGGGTCGCCACCCGGCAGGTCGGTGCGGCCGATCGAGCCCTGGAAGAGCAGGTCCCCGGAGAACATCACCTCGGAGATGTCCTGCTCGACGTACGGCGATCGGAAGGTCACCGACCCGCGCGTATGGCCGGGCGTGTGGTCGACGGTGAACGTCAGACCGGCCAGCTCGAGGTGCTGGCCGTCGCCGAGCTCCTCGACGCGGTCGGGCTCGGCGAACTCGTACTTCCCACCGAGCAGCATGGCCGTGGTCTCGGCGCTCATGCCGGCCATCGGGTTGGCCAGCAGGTGCCGGTCGTCGGGGTGGATCCACGCGGTGGCGTCGTAGGTGCCGGCGACCGGCGCGACGCACCACATGTGGTCGACGTGCCCGTGCGTGACCAGGACCGCCACGGGTTTGAGGGAGTGCTCGCGTACGACCTCGGCAACCCCGGCGGCGGCGTCCTTGCCGGGGTCGACCACCACGCACTCCGTCCCCGGCCCGGTGGCCGCGACGTAGCAGTTGGTGCCCCACGGACCAGCGGGGAATCCGGCGATCAGCACTCCCGCAGACTATCGAGGCACCGAGACGCCCCCTCATCCGCACCTCGCGGTGGTCGCAGGTGAAAGCGGGTTGATTAGCATGGTGCCTCCCGCGCGGGCGAGCAGGTGCCCGTGAGACCGACCGTAGGGACTGCAGTGACGAGTCATGAGCCCGGCCCCGAGTGGGGACGTGTTGCCGACGACGGCACCGTCTTCGTCAGGACCGAGGAGGGCGAGCGCGCGGTCGGTCAGTATCCCGAAGGGACGCCCGAAGAGGCGCTGAAGTTCTACACCGACCGCTTCGACGCGCTCTCGTTCGAGGTCGACCTGCTCGACCAGCGGATCAAGTCCGGCGTGATGTCGCCCGAGGAGGCGGCCGAGTCGGTGAAGACCGTGCGCGGGCAGGTCGCGGACGCGAACGCCGTGGGCGACCTCCCGTCCCTGCTGACCCGGCTGGACTCCTTCGGCGAGCTCATCGGCCAGCAGCGCGAGGTGCGCAAGGCCGAACGCGCGCAGAAGCAGGCGGAGGCCAAGGTCGAGAAGGAGCGCATCGTCGGCGAGGCGGAGAAGCTCGCCGCCGGCACCGACTGGCGCAACGGCGCCAACCGGCTGCGGGACCTGCTCGACCAGTGGAAGGCGCTCCCCCGCATCGACCGGCCGTCCGACGACTCCCTGTGGCGACGGTTCTCGACCGCCCGCACGGCGTACACCAAGGCGCGCAAGTCCCACTTCGCCGAGCAGCACGAGAAGCGCGACGGCGCCCGGATCGTGAAGGAGGGCCTGGTCAAGGAGGCCGAGGCGCTGACCGACTCGACCGAGTGGGGACCGACGTCGGGTGAGTACCGCGAGCTGATGCGCCGCTGGAAGATCGCCGGCCCGGCTCCGCGCGACATCGACGACGAGCTCTGGAAGCGGTTCCGCGCCGCGCAGGACAACTTCTTCGCCGCCCGCGACGCCGCGAACGCCGCCCAGGACGCCGAGTTCGCCGCGAACGCCGAGATCAAGGACAAGCTCCTCGTCGAGGCGGAGGCCCTGGTGCCGGTCACCGACCTGGCGGCGGCCAAGGTCGCCTTCCGCGAGATCTCCGACCGCTGGGAGGCCGCGGGCAAGGTGCCCCGCGAGCGGATGCGCGACCTGGAGGGCCGGATCCGCAAGGTGGAGCAGGCCATCCGCGCGGTCGAGGACGAGCAGTGGCGGCGTACCGACCCCGAGAAGTCCGCCCGCGCCGACGACATGGTCACCAAGCTCGAGGACGCCATCTCCAAGATCGAGGCCGACCTCGCCGCCGCCCAGGCGTCCGGCAACGACAAGCTCGCCAAGGACCTGGCCGAGAACCTCGAGTCCCGCCAGGCGTTCCTCGAGATGGCCAAGCGCGCCGCCACCGACTTCTCCGGCTGATCCACGCTGCGTTGTCAGCACCGTGGTTTCGTGACAGGCGCTAGCGCGCCTTCCTCAACCAGCGGTCACGTCGCTCCCTGCTGGTTGAGGAGGTTGCGCTGGCAACCGTCACCTGTTGGTTAGGAGGTTGCGCTAGCAACCGTCACCTGTTGGTTGAGGAGGTTGCGCTAGCAACCGTCACCTGTTGGTTGAGGAGGTTGCGCTAGCAACCGTCACCTGTTGGTTGAGGAGGTTGCGCTAGCAACCGTCACGAAACCACCGCCACCGTCAGCTCACCGGGTTTCGTGACAGGCGCCAGGGCGCCTTCCTCAACCAGCAGTCACGTCGCTCCCCGTTGGTTGAGGAGGTTGCGCTAGCAACCGTCACGAAACCACCGCCACCGTCAGCTCACCGGGTTTCGTGACAGGCGCCAGGGCGCCTTCCTCAACCAGCAGTCGAGCGCCACCGTCGGCTCACCGGGCTTCGTGACAGGCGCCGGCGCGCCTTCCTCGACCAGCGGTCACGTCGGCAGCCAGGAGAGCAGTTGCTCGCGTACCTCGTCGTAGCCGAAGTACGCGTTGTGGTTGATCGCCGCAGTCGACGGCAGGAGCAGCTTGTCGACGTCGTCGACCGGGAAGCCGGCGGCGGTGACGTCCCAGCATCCGCGGGTCGGTACGACGAGGTCGTTGTCGGCCGAGCCGAAGAGGATGTCCACCCCCTCGTCCTTGACGACGGTCCCGAACGGCGAGCTCTCGGCCGGTTCGTAGTCCGCGGCGATCGCGCGGAGCTTCGCCGCCACGGCCGGACGGCCGTTGAGTCCCGTGAGGTAAGCCTCGTCGGGGTCCGGGTTCATCGCCATCAAGCCGTCCAACCCGCCGACGGCGCCCACGGCCAGCTGCTTGATCACCGTGAAGACGATCTCGAGCACCTCGGTCACGCCGTTGTCCGGGACGAACTGCGCGAGGTTGGTGATCCGGTCCAGGAGCTGGGACAGGTGGTCCCTGTCCGCGAGCACGGTGCCGCCGTTCGGCGAGGCCACCATCACCACACCACGGACGTCGAACTCGTCGAGGGCAGCGATCTCGCGCCCGACCAGCCCACCGCGCGAGTGCGTGACGAGATCGACCTCGACCGGTCGGCCGGCGGGCACCAGCGCCGAGAGCGCCTGGGCGTTCTCGGCCGGCGAGACCGAGACGGTCGGGTGGTCGAAGGCGATCACCCTGCCGTCGTACTTCTCGTGCAGGGCCGTCATGGTGTCGGTGCCCAGCCTCCCGAACCCGCCGTGGGCCGTGGAGAACGTGCCATGCACGAGGAGCAGGGCGCGCCCCTCGCGCACGGTGTCCCAGTCGTCGTCGGTCAGGGAGGCAGTGGTCGAGTGGTTGTAGTCGGCGACGCTCATCCAGCGGACCCGGCTGGGCCGGCGCTGCCCCTCCCACCTCCGGACGAAGAAGTCGGCGGCGCGCCCGACGAGCGGGTCGACCAGCGGGAAGACCAGCAGCTTGAGCACCTTCTTGCCGATCGCGCCGAGCACGCCACGATCGGCGTCACCCTCGGCGTGCTCCGGCGGCACGATGGCGCGAGGGACGCGGTACGTACGTCGCTCGCCGCCGCGGTGGGGTACCTCGTCGGGAGGCAGCTCGGGCAGGTGCCAGGACAGCGAACCGTTCTCGGCGGCGTACAGGAGCACCTGGCCGAAGCCGTCTCCCGGCGCCGGCACCTCCAGCTCGATGTCGTCACCGCCGCCCTCGGCACGGGTGCCCTCGGCGGCCGCGAGGGACTCGTGGTCCGAGATGACTACGGACAGCTGCTCCTCGACTCCGGCCTCGCCGAGCGCCTCGAGGAACTGCTCGGTGGTCAGCTCCTCCGCCCGCATACCCGGGCTGGTGGGGTACTGCACCTCGACCTGGCCCGTCATGTCCGGCGTCCGGATCACCACGTCGTCGATGAAGACGTCACCATCGGGGCGTAGCTGTTCGGCCATCTCTCTCTCCTTGTTCTACGCGTCTCGTCCGGGTCTACGGGGTGGCGCCGGTCAGCCGGAGCCGCGGATGTCCGAAGACTTGGTAGGCGATCAGCGTCGGGTCGGCCATCGGCTCGCCGTCGTGCACGGCCTTCTCGGTGTACGTCGCGCGCAGGCGGCGTACCGCCTCCGCGACCGGGACGGCGTCGGGGGCCGCTGCGTTCGTGCCGTGCCACGCGGCGGCGTAGAACTCCTCGGCGACGTGGGCGGCCACGTCGTCACGGACGTTCCACAGCGGCGCGACGACGCCGGTCGCACCGATCCGCAGCAGCGTCGAGGCGAACCCGGCGTAGTTGCCGAGCACCCGCTCGTCGGCGCCGACCTGGCAGGCGTTGAGGAAGACGAACGGCCCGAGCTGGAGCGCGCCGTTCTCGAGCATGGTCGGGGTGAGGTACCGACCCTTGGTCGTGCCGCTCGCCGCGTCCTTCTCCAGGAGCACGATGCCCTCCTGGGTGGACTGGTCGTCGAACTTGCCGTGCAGCGCCACGTGCAGCAGCTCGCACGGCGGCTGGCCCCGGAGCAGGTCGACCACCGTCCACAGCTCGGGCGCGACGGCCTGGGCCGGCGGCTGGAAGAGGGCCGCCACCTCGACGGCCTCGGCCTGCGCGCTGGCGAGGACCGGGAAGCCCTGGACACCCGAGTAGTCGGCGGTCAGCACGGCGGCGGCGCTCACGCGGACGGAGCTGCGTGGCGTGGGGCGGGGCTTGTGGTCGGACAGCGGCCAGCGAGAGATGGCAGCGTGGGCGCCGAGGAACGGGGCAACGTCCCGGCCCGATGCTCCGGGCAGGTCGACGGCCGCCAGCTCCCACGGTACGTCGAGCTCCTCGGTGAGCAGGAGCACCGCCGGAGGCGTCCCGGGCACCCGACCCACGGCCGCGGCGAGCGCCTGCCGGATGCCCTGGGGGATCGCGTCACCGATGACCTGCGCGCGGCCGGCCAGCTCGAGGAACCGCTCGCCGGCCGACGCGTCGGACTGGATGAACCGGCGGATGAGCGTCGCGAACCCGGCCTTGTCGTCGGCCGGAAGGGTCGTCGTGCTGGGCAGGTCCGGCACCACGATGTCGTCGTGGACGGAGAACGCCGTCCAGACGTAGGTCTCCGCTCCGGCGTCGGACGCGCAGATCGAGACGACGAGATCGGGAGGCTCCGCCCCGAGGAGCGGGCCGAGGTCGAGCAGCTCACGCTCCCGCGACTCGGGGACGTCCGCCTCCTCGACCCGGTCGGCCTCGTCCACCGCGACGAGGGTGCGCCACGCGACCGCGACCACCTGTCCGTCCCGGAGCAGCTGCACGCCGAGCCGGCGTTCGGGCGCCAGGTCCTCGCCGTACTTGGCCACGCACTGGAACGTCTGTTCCGGGTAGAGGTTCAGGTCCGTCACGGTGAGCGTCGTGCGAGGGCTGCCGGTGACCTCGATGGACGTCGGGTCGAAGAGCAGCATCGCCTCCAGGTCCACCTGCCCGTCCGCGGGCATGGCGAGAGTGACCATGCCCGTGTCGACCCCGACGGTGCTGCGTCGCTTCTGCAGGCCGATCGTGACCTCGAACTCCTGGTCGATGACCACCACGTCCGGCCGGGTCGTGCCGGTCTCGACGTCGAGGCGGGGGTAGGCCGTCCGGGTCGTCGGCTGGCCGGTCGGCGGCCCAGGCGGCGGGCCGGGCGGGGACTCCGGCAGGACCACCTCCGTCTCGCCCGGTATCGCTTCGGGCATCTCGCCAGACGTTTCCCCGGGCGTCTCCCCAGGCATCTCGCCGGGCATCTCATCGGACATCTCACCGGGCCCGTCGTCGGGTGGCTCGGCCATGGACATCTCGGGTTCGCGCCACCAGCGGTACGGCCGGCCGGAGGCCATCTCCTGCCGGGTGGCCGCGGTCTCGCCGACGACGGCGAGCAGCGGCGCGGGGTCGGTCGCCTGGCCCGCGGCTTCGGCGATCCCTGCGATCAGCTCCCGCGCAGGGCTCGCGGCGGCCGCCCGGATGAGTGCGGCTCGCTGGTAGCTGTCGGCCGGCAGGGCCGCCGCCGCGCCCAGCATGGCGGCGACGGGGAGGTCACCGGGCGCCAGCCCGACGACCACCTGGCCGAGCATGTCCATCCTGCCCGCTCCGACCAGGTCGGCAGCGAGCCGACCGGCGTCGGCCGCGGGCAGCGCGGCCAGCGCGTCGAGGTCGGGGTAGGTGTCGTCGGGCCCGCCGCGGCGTACCCGCTCCGCCTCCGCGGTGGCGCGCTCGCGGTCGTGGTCGGCGAACGGCGGCGGGTCGTCGTACGCCGGCGTGTGCGCCTGGATCGCATCGGCCGCCGCCATCATCGACGCGCGCGCGTCCTCGGGCCAGGCCGCCACCGCCTGCGCGACCGCGGTGCGCGCGTCGTCCGAGCTCATCCATGCCTCCCGGTCACGAGGAGTCGACCCACCGACCCGGGATACATGCACTGTCCTACGCCCGGGCCCACCATGGCCCTCCCCAGTGTGGGCCGGTGACCGTGGCTCGGGGTAGTCCCTACGAGCTCACTGGGTCACGCGGTAGGCATCGAAGACGCCGGGGACGGAGCGGACGGACCGGAGGACGCCGTCGAGGTGCTTGGCGTCGGCCATCTCGAAGGTGAAGCGGGACTTGGCGATCCGGTCACGGTTGGTGGAGAGGTTGGCGGACAGGATGTTCACGTGGGCGTCCGAGAGCGCCATGGTGATGTCGGAGAGCAGCCGGTTGCGGTCGAGCGCCTCCACCTGGATGTTGACCAGGAACGTCGACTGCGCGGTCGGGGCCCACTCGACGTCGAGGAGCTTCTCGGGCTGGGACTTCAGGGACGCGGCGTTCGTGCAGTCCTGGCGGTGCACCGAGACTCCCCCGCCCTTGGTGACGAACCCGAGGATCGCGTCGGGCGGCACCGGCGTGCAGCACTTGGCGAGCTTGACCCACACGTCCGAGGCGCCGCGCACGATCACGCCCGCGTCGCCGCCGGTGCTGGCCGCCTTCGACCGGCCGCGGCCGGTGATCCGGACACCCTCGGAGAGGTCCTCCTCGGCCCCCTGGTCGCCGCCGTGCAGGTCGATGACCCGTCGTACGACGGCCTGCGCGGACAGGTTGCCCTCGCCTACCGAGGCGTACAGCGCCGAGACGTCGGCCAGCTTGAAGTGCACCGCGGCCTGGGTGAGCGACTCGTGGGAGAGCACCCGCTTGAGGGGCAGGCCCTCCTTGCGCATCAGCTTGGCGATCTGCTCCTTGCCGCGCTCGATCGCCTCCTCGCGGCGCTCCTTGGTGAACCACTGGCGGATCTTCGACCTGGCCCGCGGCGATCGCACGAAACCCAGCCAGTCCTGTGACGGGCTGGCGTTCGGCGCCTTGGAGGTGAAGATCTCCACGACGTCGGAGTTCTCCAGCGTCGACTCCAGCGGCACCAGGCGGCCGTTCACGCGCGCGCCGATGGTGTGGTGGCCGACCTCGGTGTGCACGGCGTACGCGAAGTCGACCGGCGTCGCGCCGACCGGCAGCGCGATGACGTCGCCGCGAGGGGTGAAGACGTAGACCTCGGCACGGTTGATCTCGAACCGCAGCGACTCGAGGAACTGCTCGGGGTCCTCGACCTCGCTCTGCCAGTCGAGCAGCTGCCGGACCCACGACATGTCGTCGAGGTCGCCGAGGCGCTCGGTGTCGACGCCGGTGCGGCCGTCCTCCTTGTACTTCCAGTGCGCGGCCACGCCGTACTCGGCCCGGCGGTGCATCGCCTGGGTGCGGATCTGGATCTCGACCGGCTTGCCCTGCGGCCCGATGACCGTGGTGTGCAGCGACTGGTACATGTTGAACTTCGGCATCGCGACGTAGTCCTTGAACCGGCCGAGGACCGGGTTCCACCGCGAGTGCAGCACGCCGAGGACGGAGTAGCAGTCGCGGTCCTCCTCGACCAGGACGCGCAGCCCCACCAGGTCGTAGATGTCGGAGAACTCGCGGCCGCCGAGGATCATCTTCTGGTAGATCGAGTAGTAGTGCTTGGGCCGGCCGGTGACGACGGCCTTGACCTTGGCTTCCTTGAGGTCGCCCTCGACCTGCTTGACCACCTCGGCCAGGAACTGGTCGCGCGACGGGGCCCGGTCGGCCACCATCCGCACGATCTCGTCGTAGACCTTGGGATGCAGGGTCGCGAACGCGAGGTCCTCCAGCTCCCACTTGATGGTGTTCATGCCGAGGCGGTGGGCCAGCGGCGCGTAGATGTCCAGGGACTCGGTGGCCTGCCGCTCCTGCGTGGACTGCTTGACGTACCTCACGGTCCGCATGTTGTGCAGCCGGTCGGCGAGCTTGATGACCAGCACGCGGATGTCGCGGGCCATCGCCACGATCATCTTGCGGATGGTCTCGGCCTGGGCGGCGTCGCCGTACTTGACCTTCTCGAGCTTGGTCACCCCGTCGACGAGGATCGCGACCTCGTCGCCGAAGTCCGCGCGGAGCTCGTCGAGGGTGTACGGCGTGTCCTCGACCGTGTCGTGCAGGAGCGCTGCCACCAGGGTCGGCTCCGTCATGCCGATGTCCGCGAGGATCGTCGTCACGGCCAGCGGGTGGGTGATGTACGGGTCGCCGCTCTTGCGCATCTGGGTGCCGTGGTGCTTCTCGGCGGTGAGGTACGCACGCTCGAGCAGCGCGAGGTCGGCCTTCGGGTGGTTGGCCCGCACCGTGCGGAACAGCGGCTCGAGCACCGGGTTGCCGGTCTGGGTCCGTGAGCCCATCCGGGCCAGCCGGGCGCGCATGCCGCGCGGAGGCGGGACCGGCTCCGGGGCAGGCGCCACCGGCTCCGGGGCAGGCGTCACCGGCTCGGGGGCGACTACGGCTGCCGGCACGCTCGGGGACTGCTCTGCCATCGTCCCTCCAGTCTACGGGCGGCTCAGATGGTCAACAGGCTCGTGAGCGGCAGTTCACCGACGGTGTCGCGGCCCGGCAGGAAGCTCAGCTCCATCAGCACCGCGGCCCCGTGCACCACGCCGCCACCCTGCTCGACGAGCCGGACACTGGCGGCGAGTGTTCCGCCTGTCGCTAGCACGTCGTCCACGAGCAGCACCCGGGCGCCGGGCGCGAGGGCGTCACGGTGCATCTCGAGGGTCGCCTGGCCGTACTCGAGGGAGTACGACTCGGCGTACGTCGCCCGCGGCAGCTTGCCGGCCTTGCGCACGGGCACGAACCCCGCGCCGAGCGCCAGCGCGACGGGCGCCGCCAGGATGAAGCCGCGGGCCTCCATGCCGAGGACGGCGTCGACGGCCGTCGCGCCGCTCTCGTCGCGGCCCGACGCCGCCAGCGCCTCGACCACCTCGGTGAAAGCGGCGTGGTCGGCGAGGACCGGGGTGATGTCCTTGAACACCACCCCCGGCTCGGGGTAGTCGGGGACGTCCACAACCAGGCGCGCGAGGGTCTCGCCGGCGCTCGTCCGGTCACTCATCGGGGCGCCTACTTCTTGCCCCGCTTGGAGCGCGACTGCCGGCTCGGCTGCTGGCGTCCCGCCGCCTTGCTCTGCTCCACGGGTCCGCGCACCTGAGGTACGACGCGCCCGCGTCCGGTCGGTACCGGCCGGGCCGGGCCGGGCGAGGTCGCCGTCACCTCGTGGCCGGAGTGCTCGTCGTCCTCGACCACGTCGTCGTCCGCGTCGTCCTTGTCGCGCACCGGCATGTCCTCGGTGAAGACGGGGACCGCGGCGTAGCGGTCGGCCTCGTGACGACGTCGGGTGGCCAGACGCTTCTCGAGCGCCTTGTTGGCCGACTCCCTCTCCTTCATCTGCGCCAGCAGCGGCGTGGCGATGAAGATCGAGGAGTAGGCGCCGGCGGCCATGCCGACGAACAGCGCGAGGGCGAGGTCCTTCATCGAGCCCGAGCCGAGCTGGACAGCGCCGACGTACAGGATCGCGCCGACGGGGATCAGTGCCACGATCGAGGTGTTGATCGACCGGACCAGCGTCTGGTTGACCGCGAGGTTGGCGGCCTCGGCGTAGGTCTTGCGCGCGGCTCGCAGGTTCTTGGTGTTCTCACGCACCTTGTCGAAGACCACCACGGTGTCGTACAGCGAGAAGCCGAGGATCGTCAGCAGGCCGGTCACCGTTGCCGGTGTCACCTCGAAGTTCGAGAGGGCGTACACGCCGACCGTGATGAGCACGTCGTGGGCCAGCGCCACGATCGCGGCCACCGACATCTTCCATTCTCGGAAGTACGCCCAGATGAACAGCACCACCAGGATGAGGAAGACGACCAGGCCCGTCAGCGAGCGTTTGGCGACGTCCTTGCCCCAGCTCGCGCCGATCTCCTCCTGGGAGATGTCCTGGGTCGCGCTCACGTCCATCGTCTCGGCGAGGACCTTCACGATCTCCGCCGAGTCGGCGGTCGTGAGCTGCTTGGTCTGGACGATGATGCTGCGGTCACCGGAGGTGGTCACGACGGGCGACGCGGCGCCCTCGATCCCGGTCCCGGCCACGGCCTGGCGCAGGGCGTCGGCGTCGTCCTGCGTCACGTTCGGCTGTCCGTCGGCCACGGTGACGCGGTACTGCGCGCCGCCGACGAACTCGATGCCCATGTTGAGGCCCTTGAGGTACAGGCCACCCACGGCGAGCACGACGATGACGCCGGAGATGGCGTACCAGAGCCAACGACGACCGACGAAGTCGATCGACTTCTTGCCGGTGTAGAGGTTGTTGCCCAGCCTCGAGAACTTGCCCATCAGGCCCTCCCTCCCGCGGTGCGGCCGGTGGCCAGCCCGGCAGGGGCGAGGTTGATCTTGTCCACGCCGAGCGCCTCGGCGTCGAGGCCGGACAGCTTGTGGCCGCGATTGAAGAACGAGTAGCGCGCCAGCCACGACACCATCGGGTGGGTGAACCAGAAGAACACCACCAGGTCGATGACGGTCGAGAGACCCAGCGCGAACGCGAAGCCGCGCACCACGCCGGCGGCGAAGATGTACAGCACGACGGCGGCGAGCAGCGAGACGGCATCGGCCGCCAGGCAGGTGTTCCGTGCTCGCTTCCAGCCGGCCTCGACCGCGACGCGCATGGACTTGCCGTCGCGCATCTCGTCACGGATGCGTTCGAAGTAGACGATGAACGAGTCGGCCGTGATGCCGACCGCGACGATCAGGCCGGCGATGCCAGGCAGGGTCAGGGTGAAGTTGGCCGCCTTGTCGAGGAGCAGCACCATCGCGTAGGTGATCACGCCGGCGATCACCAGCGAGAACAGCACGACCACGCCCAGACCGCGGTAGTAGAAGAGGCAGTAGATCATCACCGCGCTGAGACCCACGATGCCGGCCAGGATGCCCGCGGAGAGCTGGTTGCCCGCCAGGGAGGGGCCGATGGTCTCGACGCTCGGCTGCTTCTCGAACGCGATGGGCAGTGAGCCGTAGCGAAGGCTGGTGGCCAGGCTCTGCGCGGACGCCTGGTTGAAGTTTCCGCTGATCTCCGCCTGGCCGTTGGTGATGATGCCGTTCATGGTGGGTGCGGAGATGACCTTGCCGTCGAGCACGATCGCGAACAGCTTCTGCGTGCCGTAGAGCGCCCGGGAGATCTTCGCGAACTCGTCGGTGCCGTGGCTGTTGAAGTCGAGGTTGACGACCCAGTTCAGCTGGTTCTGCGGGATGCCGGCCGACGCGTCGTCGAGGTCGGTGCCCTCCACCATCGAGACCGAGAGCAGGAACTTCTGGCCCTGGTCGTCGCACGCCAGCAGGGGCAGCTTCGGGTCGTCGCCCAGCGTGGCCTTGCCCGACTTGGGGTCGACGTTCTTGGACAGCGTGTTCGCGCCGTTGTCGCACGCGAAGGCGTTGTACGCCGCCAGCGACTTGGCGTCCGGGTTGTCCATCCACTTCAGTGGATCGGTGATGTCCGGCGCGGCCGTCGCGCCATCGGTCGGGGTGGCCGTGGGCGACGCCCCGTCGCTCGACCCGTCCGTCGGCGTGGCCCCGTCGGTCGGGGACGCTGTGCCGCTCGGCTCGGGCGTCTTGGTCTTGCCGTCGAGCAGGAAGCCGGGTCGGTTGTTGCCGGTGTTGCCGCTCGCGGAGCTCGAGGGCGTCTTGGTCGGCTTCTTGGTCGGCTTCGTCGTGGGCGAGGACGTCTCGCTCGGGAGGAGCACGCCGCCGCCGGGCGAGACCGAGGGCGTGGGCTCAGCGGTGGCACTGCCGGACGGCGTGGCGGGGGCCGTCGGTGTCGCCGTACCGAGGCCGCTCTGCGCCACGACCCGGAAGCGGAGCTGGGCCTGCCGCTCGACGGTCTCGACGAGGTCGCGCCGGCTCTTGCCGGGGATCTCGACGACGACGTACTGGTTGCCCTCGGTGGTGACCTCGGCCTCCGAGACGCCGGTGCCGTTCACCCGGGCGTTGATGATGTCGGCGGCCTCCTTGAGGTTGTCGGAGGTCACGCCGTCGCCGGTGGCGGTGAGGCGGATGCGCGTGCCGCCTTCGAGGTCGAGGCCGAGGGCCGGCTTCCAGGAGCCGGCCAGCGCGACCAGGCCGTACATCACGATGATGCCGAGGAAGAAGATCGCGAGGGTGCGCGACGGGCGAGCCGTGCGGGCCATCTCAGCGCTCCTCCTGCGTCTCGGTCCGGACCTCGGTGGTGTCGGTGCCGACGGAGTCTGAACGGTCGACGGGCTCCGAAAGTTCGTCCGCAGGCTCGTCCGCAGGCTCGTCGGCAGGCTCGTCGGCAGGCTCGTCGGGGAGCTCGGCCCTGGTCACCACGCTGCCGATCGCGCCGCGGGCGACGCCGACCACGACGCCGGAGGCGATCTCCACCTCGATCCGCTCGTCGGCGAGCGTGCGCACGGTGCCGTAGATGCCCGAGGTGAGCATCACCTCGTCGCCGACGGCGACCGAGGACTGCATCCGCGACAGCTCGCGCTGGCGGCGCTGAGCGGGCCGGATCAGCAGCAACCAGAACAACAGGGCGATGCCCACGAGGGGCAGGAGGGAGGCAAGCTCCGACACGACAACAGACCTCTTCACAAGGGGGCGCTCGAATGGTTCAGCCACACGCACCGGGACGGGCATCTGCCATGGCCAACGGTGAAGTGTAACCGCGGGTGTCGCAGGTCACGGCATCGCGGTGTCCCGCCCAGGAGCCGCTGGCGTCACTCCTCGAAGAGGGTGGGATCTGCCGGTACGGCGGCGGGCGCGTCCATCCCCAGGTGCCGCCACGCGGCGGCCGTCGCGACGCGGCCCCGCGGTGTGCGCGCGAGGAAACCCAGGCGCACCAGGAACGGCTCGGCGACCTCCTCGACGGTCTCCCGCTCCTCCCCCACGGCGACCGCCAGGGTGGAGATGCCGACGGGGCCGCCGCCGAAGTGCCGACACAGCACCTCGATGACCGCGCGGTCGAGGCTGTCGAGCCCGAGCTCGTCGACCTCGTACAGCTCCAGCCCCCGTCGAGCGACGTCGCGGGTGACCACGCCGTCGGCCTTGACCTGCGCGAAGTCACGGACCCGCCGCAGCAGCCGGTTGGCGATCCGTGGCGTGCCGCGCGAGCGTGAGGCGATCTCGGAGCCGCCTTCGTCGGTGAGGTCCACGCCCAGCAGCCCGGCGGACCGGCGCACGATCTTCTCGAGGTCGTCGGTCTCGTAGAACTCGAGCCGGGCCGTGAAGCCGAACCGGTCGCGCAGCGGCCCGGGCAGCAGCCCGGCGCGTGTGGTGGCCCCCACGAGGGTGAACGGTGGGATCTCGAGCGGGATGGCCGTGGCCCCGGGACCCTTGCCGATGACGACGTCGACCCGGAAGTCCTCCATGGCCATGTAGAGCATCTCCTCGGCCGGCCGGGACATACGGTGGATCTCGTCGACGAACAGCACGTCGCCGTCGTTCATCCCCGAGAGGATCGCGGCCAGGTCGCCGGCGTGGGTGATGGCCGGCCCGCTCGTCAGCCGCAACGGCGCCGTCATCTCGTAGGCGATGATCATGGCCAGGGTGGTCTTGCCGAGGCCGGGTGGCCCGGACAGCAGCACGTGGTCGGGCACCCGACCGCGGTTGCGGGCCGCCTCGAGCACCAGTCCGAGCTGCTCGCGCACACGCCGCTGGCCGACGACCTCGGCGAGGGTCCGCGGTCGCAGCGCCGCCTCGACGGCTCGCTCGTCGCCCTCGGCCTCGGCGGCGGTCAGCGATCGGAGGTGCTCGGTCTCCTTGGTCTCCAGGTCGTCCATGGGCTACGCCTTGCTCAAGGTGCGGAGGGCGGAGCGGAGCAGTGCGGCGACCTGCGGGTCGTCGCCCGCCTCCGGCGCGACGGCCTCGACCGCGGCGTCGGCGTCCTTGGCCGACCAGCCGAGCCCGACGAGACCTTGCAGCACCTGGTCCTTCCAGGGCGCGGCCGCGGTCGGCGTACGGCCGTGGTGGACGCGCCCGATCGGTGCGCCGAGCCGGTCCTTGAGCTCCAGGATGATCCGCTGCGCGCCCTTCTGGCCGATGCCGGGCACCCGGGTGAGCGTCTTGGTGTCATCCGCGGCGACCGCCACGCGGAGCTCGTCGGGCTCCAGGCAGGCCAGGATCGACTGCGCCAGCTTGGGTCCGACGCCGGACGCGGTCTGCACGAGCTCGAAGGTGGACTTCTCGTCCTCGTCGAGGAACCCGAAGAGGGTCAGCGAGTCCTCCCGCACGACCATGCTCGTCGGCAGCGTCGCGACCTGGCCGGTGCGAAGGGTCGCCAGCGTGCCGGGCGTGCACATCAGCTCGAGGCCGACGCCGCCGACCTCGAGGACGGCGCTGTTGAGGGTGACGGCGGCGACGGGGCCGCGGACGAAGGCGATCATCTGGACCTTCCGGAGGCGAGTCGTTGGGCGGCGAGCGCGGCGTCGATGCGGGCCTGGGCGCCGCCGCGCCAGATATGGGTGATGGCCAGGGCGAGCGCGTCGGCGGCGTCGGCGGGCTTGGGCGGCGCGTCGAGCCGGAGGATCCGGGTCACCATCGCGCCGACCTGCGCCTTGTCGGCCCGGCCACTCCCGGAGACGGCCGCCTTGACCTCGCTCGGCGTGTGCAGCGCGATCGGCAGGCCGCGCCGGGCCGCCGCGACCAGGGCGATACCGCTGGCCTGGGCGGTACCCATGATCGTGCTGGAGTCGGAGCGGGCGAACACCCGCTCCACGGCGACCGCGTCGGGTCGGTGCTCGTCGAGCCAGGCGTCGATGCCCTTCTCGATGGTCACCAGCCGCTCGGCGATCGGGAGGTCGGCGCTGGTGCGGATCACGTTGACGTCGACCAGCGTGAGCGGCCGCCCGACGGAGCCCTCGACCACGCCCATGCCGCAGCGGGTCAGCCCCGGGTCGATCCCCAGCACGCGCACGCCTTCGCCGCCTTCCGTCCGAACAGGTGTTCGCACGTCACGCTATCCGCGACCACCCGCCGTCCGGGGTACGACACGCGCTTCATCCCGGTCCCCGCTCGCATGTAACGCGGTGTTTGGTGGCCCTCCCACGCGTTCGAACGCTGGGTAGGCCACCCAAACACCGCGTTACATAGTGCTCAGCTCGCCACGACAGAAGGACCGCCGCTGCCCAGCACCGAAGACTGCGCGTCCGACGGCGAGCGCGGACGGGCACTTCCGGGCTTGTAACCTCCCGCCCGCGTGGCGAGTGTCTCTCGTGTGAGGACCGCGGACCGGCGCGCCGCGGACGCGGAAGCGTTCGCGTGGTTCTTCTCCGCGGAGTTCCCGAGCGTGGTCCGCTCCCTGTCGCACCTGCTCCGCCGGCAGGACGCCGAGGACGTGGCCCAGGAGGCGTTCGCCCGACTGCACCAGCACTGGGCCAAGGTCTCTCGCTACGAGCAGCCGGACGCCTGGGTACGTCGGGTGGCCCTGAACAAGGCCATCTCGCTGGCCACCCGTGAGAGCCGCCGCCGGGACAAGGAACATCGGGCGTGGTGGCAGCCGGACGTGGTGCCGACTCCCGAGCCGCGCGACGCCGGCGTGGCTGCGGCGCTGCGCACCCTGCCGCCACGGGAGCGCGCCCTGCTGGTGCTCTTCTACTACGAGGACCGCCCGCTGGCCGACTGTGCCGACCTGCTGGGCATCTCGTCCGGCGCCGCCAAGGTCGCCCTGCACCGCGCGCGCAAGCACCTGGCCACGCTGCTCCAGGAGGAGGACGCCGATGAGCCCCGCTGACCGGCTGGACGCGCTGCTGCGCGCCGAGCTGCACCGTGCAGACGACCTGCCCGTCGACAACAGGTACGACGCGGTACTGGCGCGATCGGCGCAGCGCACTCGGCGCTTGCGTGCGGCGATGGCTGCGGGTGCACTGGCCGCGGTAGGCGTCGTCGCCGGCACCGGCATCACCGTCCTCGATCGTGACCCTGCACCCTCGCCGGTCGTGCCGACGCCCGACCAACACCTCGACGGAACCTGGTCCCGGACCATCGACGGACAGCGCTGGACGATCACGTTCGACGCTGCTGCCGTGCTGCGGATCTCCGCGCCGGCCGGAGCTCCCGAGGGCGTCGACGGCGCGTCGTACGACGCCACCAGCTCGACCGTCCGACTCGACACCTTCGCCAACGGGGCGTGCGCCGAGATGACCCCGGGCACGTACCGCTGGACGCTGACGGGGTCAGACCTGTTGCGGCTGCAGGCAGGCGACGAGCCGTGCGACGTTCGCCGCGACGTGTTCGACGGCACCTGGACCGCGAGTCCGTAACCTCGGGCCACGCTGGTGGGTGTGATGGGCATGACCCGGCTCCTGGTTGCGACCGTCGTGATCTCGCTGCTGCTGGCCGCGTGCTCGGCCGACGACGAGCCGCCGGCCAACCCCGTGAGGACCGTGGACTGCCCCCCGGAGGTCGAGGTCTCGGTGCTGCCAGCGCACGCGTGCGGGTACGTCGACCTGGAGGACGGGAGCAGCATCTTCTTCCTGCGGGTCCGGCCGCCGGAGCCGCCCACGCGGAACCCGGTGCTCGAGCTGGGAACCGACCTCGGTACCGCCCCCGACTACGGCGGTCTGGCCGCGATCGCCCAGCGGACCGGGCGCGAGCTGGTGCTGGTCGACCTGCCGGGCGTCGGGCACTCGACGCCGCTGATGGCCTGCCCGTCGGTCGACGACCTCTCGGCCACCATCGCCGCGGACCCCACGGCCGGCCGATCCCTGCTCCTCGACGCGATCGGCCAGTGCCGGACCGACCTCGAGACGCACGTCGACATCGCGTCGACCGCCGCAGCGATGCACGAGGTGGCGCAGGCTCTCGACCTCCCCAGTGTGGTGGCCATGTCGCACGGCACCTCGGGCCGGGTGGGCCTCGAGTGGGGTGCGCGCCACCCCCAGGACCTGGAAGCTCTGGTCCTGGACACCCCGCTGGTCACCGACGCCGACCCCGTCGACCGGGTGGATGCTCTGGTCGCCGACATCGCGGCCGCCTGCGCCGAGCAGCCCGGGTGCAGGCGCGACCACCCGGACCTCGAGCAGACGTGGAGGTCCGCGGTCGCGTCGTTCCACGAGTCGCCGCTGACCGTCACCGTCGCCGAGCAACCCGTGCACCTCGGCGAAGAGCAGCTGCGCCGGGCCGTGCTCTGGGTGGCCGGTGGCCGCCAGCGCTCCCAGGGACTACCCGACCTCATCGAGAGCGCGGCCAGCCGGACGGCCGACGGCCTGCTTGCCGCGTACGCCGCCGCGCTGGTCCAGGGCCCGCCGCTCTGCGTGGGCTACCTGCCGAAATGCTTCGGCACCCCGCTGGTCGCCGTGGGCGCCATGCTCTCCCTCTACTGCCCGGCGCTGCTGGCCGACCCGACCTGGGCGGATCCCTGTGAGGCCTGGGCCGCCGATCCTGAGGGCCTTCCGGACAGTGTGGCGGTCCCGACCCTCGTCCTCACGGGACGGTACGACCCGTTCGCCCCACCCGACCAGGTACGCAGCGCGCTCGCCGACGTGGTGCCGGAGGCCTTCTTCGTCGAGGACCCGGCGGGCGGGCACAACGTGCTCGGCACCGAGTGCCTGCGCGAGGTACGCAACACCTGGCTCGCCGGCGACCTCCAGGGTCCGCCCCCCGAACCCGCCTGCCTGGGCGAACGCGTGATCCCGTTCCCCGCCGCCACCCCGACATCCAGCTAGGAGGACCACGCCATGAAGTCACCGATCCTGCTCGTCATCCCCATGCTCCTGCTCCCGACCGCCGGGTGCGCCTCGTCCGACTCGTCCACCGCGTCCACCGGGTCTGGCGACGAGCCGGCCGGGGCGTCCACGAAGCCGACCGGGACCGAGGCGGCGTACGACGGGCCGACCATCCCGCCGGGCGTCTACGAGAAGACCTTCACCGAGAAGTACGTGAAAAGGCTCGGACTCCTCGACCTGTACGACGGGGGCTTCTCGCCCGACGGCACGTCGATGGTCGTCTACAAGTTCGAGGACGGTTTCTGGTCGGAGTCCTCGGGTCCCACGAGAGAGACCGTGGACGAGGGCTCCTTCGGTACCCACGACTACGACGAGGACGGGAACCTGGTGATCCACGAGCCCTGCTGCGGGGACGGCGTGCTGACGTGGAGCCTGGACGGCGACATCCTCACCATGAAGATGATCAGCCCCACCGTGGCGGTAGCCGACCCGTTGACCCAGCTGATGAGGGACGGCAGCTACACGCGCACGGAGTGACGCCTCAGGCGTCGAGCTCGGCCATGATCTCGTCGGAGACGTCGAAGTTCGCGAACACGTTCTGCACGTCGTCGGAGTCCTCGAGCGCCTCGATGAGGCGGAACACCTTGGCGGCGTTGTCCTTGTCGAGCTGGACCTGCATGTCCGGCACGAACTCGGCCTCGGCGGAGTCGTAGTCGATGCCGGCGGCCTGGAGCGCGGTACGTACGGCGACCAGGTCGGTCGCCTCGGAGACCACCTCGAAGGACTCCCCCAGGTCGTTGACGTCCTCGGCACCGGCGTCGAGAGCCGCCTCGAGGACGTCGTCCTCCGACACGGTCTTGCCGTCCTGGGCCTGCGGGACGATCACCACGCCTTTGCGGTTGAAGAGGAACGACACCGAGCCCGGGTCGGCGAGCGAGCCGCCGTTGCGGGTCATGGCGGTGCGGACCTCCATGGCGGCGCGGTTGCGGTTGTCGGTCAGGCACTCGATGAGCATCGCCACGCCGGCGGGGCCGTACCCCTCGTACATGATCGTGGCGTAGTCGGCGCCTCCGGCCTCGGCGCCGGAGCCGCGCTTGACCGCGCGGTCGATGTTGTCGTTGGGGACCGACGACTTCTTGGCCTTCTGGATGGCGTCGTACAGCGTCGGGTTGCCGCCGGGGTCGCCGCCGCCCATCCGGGCCGCGACCTCGATGTTCTTGATGAGCTTGGCGAACATCTTGCCGCGCCGGGCGTCGATGACGGCCTTCTTGTGCTTGGTGGTCGCCCATTTCGAGTGGCCGGACATGACACTTCCTTCTACTGGTCCTTCTACTGGGACGTCACGAGGTCGACGAAGATCCGATGGATGCGGGAGTCGCCACCCACCTCGGGATGGAACGACGTCGCCATCAGCGGACCCTGCCGGACAGCGACGATCCTACCGGCGGCCGGTCCCTCGCCGACGCTGGCGAGCACCTCGACGCCGTCGCCGACCGCCTCCACCCAGGGTGCGCGGATGAACACGGCGTGCACGGGCTCCCCGAGCCCGGCGAAGTCGAGATCGGTCTCGAAGGAGTCGACCTGGCGGCCGAACGCGTTGCGGCGCACGGTGATGTCGAGTCCGCCGAGGGTCTCCTGGTCGGCGGTCCCGTCCTCGATCCGGTCGGCCAGCAGGATCATCCCCGCGCAGGTGCCGAACACCGGCAGACCATCGGCGATGCCGGCCCGCAACGGTTCCAGGAGCTCGAAGATCCGGGCCAGCTTGGCCATCGTCGTGGACTCCCCACCGGGCACGATCAGCCCGTCGACCGAGGCGAGCTCGGACTCGCGGCGTACGGCGACCGGCCGGGCGCCGAGGGACTCCAGCACGCGCAGGTGCTCGCGCACGTCGCCCTGGAGGGCGAGCACGCCGATCACGGGAGCGGGCACGGGCGCAGGCTAGTGCCCCCTCCACGTCGCCCCGAAACTGCGGCACGATGGGTCGATGAGGAGCCTGATCGCCGCCGTCGTGACCGCCTTCCTGATCCCGCTCGCCGGGCCCGTCGCGGTCGCAGCACCGGCAGACGCGGCGGGTGGCTCGCACGCCAAGGCCGGGTGCCGCCTGACGCGACCGGGCTATCCCGAGATCAAGCCCGGCACCCGGAGAGGTGCGGTGCGGGCCTTCCAGTGCGTGCTGAACGACGCGGGGTTCGGGCCGGTGACGGTCGACGGCTTCTACGGCCCGCAGACGCAGAAAGTGGTCGACGAGTTCACGGGCAACTTCGAGTGCTGCATCCCCGACCCGCTGCGGGTCCGGACCTGGTACTGGGTGATCCTGTTCACCGCCTCGCACCAGCTGCGCGGCCTCGAGCAGGGTGACTCCGGGATCCGGGTGACCACCCTCCAGCGGGCGCTGCGCGCCGACGGCGAGACGCTCGTCATCGACGGCGACTTCGGCGCCCAGACCACCGCACAGGTCAAGGTGCTGCAGGGCAAGTGCGGCCTGAAGAAGACCGGCCGGATCGACGAGAAGACGCACTTCCACCTGGCGATGGGCGGCTGCAAGGGCTAGGGCGTCTGGACACCCCAGCGGTACTCCACCTCGGGCCGCCCACCCCCGCCGTACCTCGGCCGCCGCGCCACCACGCCGCTGTCGGCAAGGTGCTCGAGGTAGCGCCTGACGGTGACCCGTGACGCGCCGACGGCCGCGGCGACCTGGGTGGCGGACAGACCGGAGCCGGCGTCGCGCAGCGCTGCGGAGACGGCGGTCAGCGTCTCCGGGCTCATGCCTTTCGGCAGGTCGGCCACGCCGGCCGAGGCCCGCAGCGGATCGAGCAGCCGGTCGACCTCGTCCTGGGCGAGGTCGGGGGTCGCGGCGGCCAGACCGTCGCGGTACGTCGCGTACTGCTCGAGCTTGGCCCGGAACGCCGCGAAGGCGAACGGCTTGAGCAGGTAGAGCACCACGCCCTGGGCGACCGCGTGGCGGACGACCTCGGCGTCTCGTGCCGAGGTCACCGCGATCACGTCGATGAGCTGACCGTGGGCGCGCAGCCGCTGCAGCAGGCCGAGGCCGTGCCCGTCGGGCAGGTGCATGTCCAGCAGCAGGAGGTCGACGGCAGGGTCGGCGTCCAGGAAGCGCGCCGCGTCGCCCGCCGACCGGGCGACACCCGCGAGCTCGAAGCCCGGGACGCGGCCGACGTACGACGCGTGTGCCTCCGCCGCCAGCTGCTCGTCCTCCACGACGAGGACGCGCACGGTCACGGCGTCGCCACCCGGCTCGGCACGAGGTCCACCACGAACTGCGCCCCGCCCAGCGGCGACCGACCCACGCTGACCCCGCCGTGGTGACGGCGGGCGACCTGCGCGACCAGCGCGAGCCCGACGCCGCGGCTCTGTCCCGCGGCCGCCTTGGTCGTCCACCCGCGCTCCAGCACGTGGGCGGCGGCCTCGGCGTCGAGGCCTGGCCCGCTGTCGGAGACCGTGAGGGAGAGGTGGTCGTCGTCGCCGGCGAGCACGACGTCGATGCGCCGCCGCTCGGCTCCGGCCACCGCGTCCAGAGCGTTGTCCACGAGGTTGCCGAGCACGGTCACCAGGTCCCGGGCGGGTACGCCGACGGCCGCCGGCAGCTCCCCGGTCACGGTCAGGTCCACGCCACGCTCCGCAGCCTCGGCGCTCTTGCCGAGCAGCAGCGCCGCCACGACCGGGTCGCCCACGG
This sequence comes from uncultured Actinomycetota bacterium, assembly GCA_963728555.1. Taxonomy (GTDB): domain Bacteria; phylum Actinomycetota; class Actinomycetes; order Propionibacteriales; family Nocardioidaceae; genus Nocardioides. The sequence continues at coordinate 166,905 of CAVSKP010000003.1, read as the reverse complement.
CGCCGACGACCTGGTCGGTGAGCCGCTGTGCCACCTCGAGCTCGGTGGTCGCGAACTCGACCGCGTCATGGGGCCGGCCCATCTCGATCAGCGACACCACGGTGTGCAGGCGGTTGGCGGCCTCGTGCGTCTGCGAGCGCAGCGAGTCCGTCAGCCCGCGCACGGCATCGAGCTCGCCGGTGACCGATCGCAGCTCGGTGTGGTCGCGCAAGGTCACCACGGCGCCGACATCGCGCCCGTCCCAGCTGGCCGGCGACGAGCTGACCACGAGGATGCGGTCGCCGGCGACGTACAGGTCGTCGCTCTCGGGCGTCTCGCCGAGCGCTGCGGCCACCAGCCCGGGTGCCAGGCCGAGCTCGTCGAGGCGGCGGCCGACGACGTCGTCCCCGAGCCCCAGCAACCGTCTCGCCTCGTCGTTGAGGAGCTGGACGCGGCCCTCGGTGTCGACGAGCAGCAGACCCTCGCGGACCGCGTGCAGCACGGCCGAGTAGTACTCGTACATCCGCGTGATCTCGCGCTCGCCCATCCCGTGCGTCTGCCGCCGCAGCCTCCTGCTGACCAGCCAAGCGCCCACCAGGCCGGCGAGCAGCACCGCCAGGGCCACGAGCAGCACGATGACCACGTCGCCGCGCAGCTCCCGGTCGATCGAGGCGACGGTGATGCCCACCGACACCAGCGCGATCACCTTGTCGCCACCGTCGGTCACCGGCACGACCGCCCTCATCGAGGGGCCCAGCGTGCCCTCGTACTCCTGGGTGAACACGCCGCCCTGCGGGGCGTCGCCGAGGTCGCCGATGAACGGCTTGCCGATGTTGGAGACCGTCGGGTGGGTGCAGCGCGTGCGGTCCAGGCCCATCACCACGACGAAGTCGACGTCGGCGTCGAGGCGCACCCGCTCGGCGTACGGCTGCAGCGTCGAGCACGTCTCCGGTTCGCGTACGGCGCGCACGACCGCCGGCGAGTCGGCCACGGCCAGCGCGACGGCGACCGCCCGGCGTGTGGCGGCGTCGCGGGCGTCGCGCCGGGCGTCGAAACCGGCGAGCGTCAGGGAGACCAGGACGAGCACGACGACGACCAGAGCCTGGAGCACCAGGATCTGCCGGGCGACCGAAAGCTCCCGGACCCATCGCGGCGCGCGCACGGCGGCATTCTCCACCCCGGCGTGAGGCAGGTCACGAACTCAACGACCACAAGCGTGACGGGCCTCACAAGGCACCCGATCGTGGTGACCACGGCCGTGAGATCCCGGCCCGAGCCGTTGGCCCAACCTGGAGGACCCGATGAGTGCCACCGTCACCAACCGCACGCACTACCTGTACATCGCCGTCGTCGTCGCCGTGCTTCTCGGCATCGGCGTCGGCCTGGCCACGCCGGACCTGGCCGTCGAGCTGAAACCGCTCGGTACCGGGTTCGTGGCCCTGATCAAGATGATGATCCAGCCCGTCATCTTCTGCACGATCGTCCTGGGCGTCGGCTCCGTCGCGAGCGCGGCCCGGGTCGGCAAGGTCGGCGGACTGGCGCTGGCGTACTTCATCACCATGTCGACCTTCGCCCTGGCCATCGGCCTCGTCGTGGGCAACATCCTCCAGCCGGGCAACGGCCTGCATCTCGACGACGCGGTTTCCGCGGCCGGCCAGGAGCAGGCGGCCGGCGGACACGCCAGCACCACCGACTTCCTGCTCGGGATCATCCCCACCTCGATGCTGTCGGGGCTGACCTCCGGCGAGGTGCTGCAGACCCTGCTCGTGGCCCTGCTGATCGGGTTCGCCCTCCAGCAGATGGGCTCGGTCGGCAAGCCGATCCTGCGCGGCGTCGGGCACCTGCAGCGGCTGGTGTTCCGGGTGCTCGCGATGATCATGTGGGCCGCGCCGATCGGCGCCTTCGGTGCCATCGCCGGCGTCGTCGGCGAGACCGGCGTCGACGCGCTGAAGAGCCTGGCCGTGCTGATGTTCGGCTTCTACGTCACGTGCGCCGTGTTCGTGTTCGTCGTGCTCGGCACCGTGCTGCGACTGGCCGCCGGTGTGAACATCTTCAGCCTGCTGAGGTACCTCGCCCGGGAGTTCCTGCTCATCGTGTCGACGTCGTCCTCGGAGTCGGCCCTGCCCCGCCTGATCGCCAAGATGGAGCACGCCGGCGTCGACAAGCCGACCGTGGGCGTGGTCGTGCCGACCGGGTACTCGTTCAACCTCGACGGCACCGCGATCTACCTGACGATGGCGTCGCTGTTCATCGCCGAGGCGATGGGCAACCCGCTCTCGATCGGTGAGCAGATCAGCCTGCTGCTGTTCATGATGATCGCCTCGAAGGGTGCGGCCGGCGTCACCGGCGCCGGCATGGCCACCCTGGCCGGCGGCCTCAGCTCGCACCGGCCCGAGCTGGTCGACGGCGTCGGCCTGATCGTGGGCATCGACCGGTTCATGTCCGAGGCCCGGGCGCTGACCAACTTCTCCGGCAACGCCGTGGCCACCGTGCTGATCGGGCACTGGACCGGCAGCCTGGACCGCCCCCAGCTGGACCGGGTGCTCGCCGGCGACGACCCGTTCGACGAGACCACGATGCTCGACCCGGACGAGGAAGGACTTCCCGAGGAGGCGCCCGCCGAGCCGACCCGGGAGCCGGCCAGGGTCTGAGTTCGCGCCGTACGAACGCGGGGGCCGATCAGGAACGAAACGTTCCTGATCGGCCCCTAGGTTCGTGCTCATGGTGAACTACAAGATCGAGCTCGTGATCGTGCCCGTGGCAGACGTCGACCGCAGCCGGGCCTTCTACGGAGACACGCTGGGATGGCCGGTCGACCATGACCAGACCGTCGACGAGAACATCCGCTTCGTGCAGGTGACCCCGCCCGGGTCGGCTTGCTCCATCGCGTTCGGCAAGGGGCTGAGCGAGATGGCTCCCGGCTCCTTGAAGGCTCTCCAAGTCGTCGTCGACTCGGCGGACGACGCGCTGGCCGACCTCACGGCGCGCGGCGTCGACGCCCAGGGCGTCGACGACCAGCCATGGGGCCGGTTCGTCTACTTCACCGACCCGGACGGTACGTCGTGGACGGTCCAGGAGCTGCCGGAGTGGTCGAAGAAGGCCTGAACACTCTCGGTGGTCGAGCCGGGCGAGCCCCTGGGCGAGCCCGTGTCGAGACCCCAGCGACGTCACCGGGTCTCGACACCGCTCGCTGGCGCTCGCGGGCTCGACCAGCGAGGGCGACTACCAGCCGCGCTCGGCGAGCCGGTGGGGCTGGGGGATCTCGTCGACGTTGATGCCGACCATGGCCTCACCGAGGCCGCGGGAGACCTTGGCGACCACGTCGGGGTCGTCGTAGAAGGTCGTGGCCTTCACGATCGCGGAGGCCCGCTCGGCGGGGTTGCCGGACTTGAAGATGCCCGAGCCGACGAACACGCCCTCGGCGCCGAGCTGCATCATCATCGCCGCGTCGGCGGGGGTCGCGATGCCGCCGGCGGTGAACAGCACCACCGGCAGCTTCCCAAGAGAGGCGACCTCGCGGACCAGGTCGTACGGCGCCTGGAGCTCCTTGGCGGCGACGTACAGCTCGTCGGGCTCGAGGCCCTGGAGGCGGCGCAGCTCGGCGCGGATGGTGCGCATGTGGGTGACGGCGTTGGAGACGTCGCCCGTACCTGCCTCGCCCTTGGAGCGGATCATCGCCGCGCCCTCGGTGATCCGGCGCAGCGCCTCGCCGAGGTTGGTCGCGCCGCACACGAACGGCACGGTGAACTGCCACTTGTCGATGTGGTTGGCGTAGTCGGCCGGGGTGAGCACCTCGGACTCGTCGACGTAGTCGACGCCGAGCGACTGCAGCACCTGCGCCTCGGCGAAGTGGCCGATCCGGGCCTTGGCCATCACCGGGATCGAGACGGCCTCGATGATGCCGTCGATCATGTCCGGGTCGCTCATCCGCGACACGCCGCCCTGCGCCCGGATGTCGGCGGGCACCCGCTCGAGCGCCATCACCGCGACGGCGCCGGCGTCCTCGGCGATCTTCGCCTGCTCGGCGGTGACGACGTCCATGATGACGCCGCCCTTCAGCATCTCGGCCATGCCGCGCTTGACGCGGGTCGTGCCGGTGCCGGTGGAGCTGTCAGGAGAAGAACCAGGGGACTGCTGAACCATGGGTCAATCGTACGGCGGCGGGCCGGGCGACCCCTATTCGGGGACGGCGGGCGGGACGGCCGGTGAGCGGTCCAGCTCGATCGCCTGGCGGCGTACCTTCAGCACCCGGAAGACGACGGTGTACGCGCTGGCCGCGGCCAGCACCCAGAGGACCACCTCGAGCAGCCACGGGATGTCCAGCAGGCCGGCGAAGCCGGCCGCCAGCAGGATCGCGACGATGCGGTCCGACCGTTCGGCGATGCCTCCCCGCGCGTCGAGGCCCAGGGACTCGGCCTTTGCCCGGGCGTACGACGTCAGGTTGCCGCTGACCAGGCAGAACAGCGAGAGGCAGAGGTACAGGTAGCTGTCGCCCTCGTCCCCCGCGAAGTACAGCGCCAGCCCGCCGAAGATCGCGGCGTCGCCGACCCGGTCGAGGGTGGAGTCCCAGAACGATCCGAAGATCGAGGACCGGCCCGACTTGCGGGCCATGGCTCCGTCGATGAGGTCGGAGAACACGAACGCCGTGATGAAGACCGTGCCCCACAGCAGCTCGCCGCGAGGGTAGAACGCCAGCGCCCCCACCGAGACGCCCACAGTGCCGACCAGCGTGACCGTGTCGGGCGAGACGCCGAGCCTGAGCAGCAGGTTGACGATCGGCGCGAGCATGACGCCCTGCCAGAACGCCTTGAACCTCTCCAACATCAGGAGAGCAGGCTACCGGGAGACCTCGGCCGGTTCGCGCAGCCCCAGCGCCGCCGCGGCCGCCGGGAACAGCAGCACCGAGACCAGCCCCGCGCAGACGAGGGCCGCGGCCGTCACGGGGTCGAGCCGGCCGGTGAGCACGCCGATCTGGGTGGCCGCCACCACGAACGGCAGGGTGGTCGCCTGCAGCAGCGCCGCGGCCGCCGTACGACGTGCGCCGAACCACCGCAGGTACGCCAGCGCCGGCAGGCCACGAGCCAGCAGCAGCACGAGCACGAACACCGGCACCCGGGCCAGCGCCTCGGGGCTGGCGAACAGCCCGGAGACGTCGAGCCGCAGGCCGCTCGCCACGAAGAAGACCGGGATCAGGAAGCCGTATCCCACGGCTTCGAGCTTGGTCCGGAAGGTCGGGTGGCTGGTCGCGTCCCGGTCCACCAGCCCGACGAGCGCGCCGGCCACGAACGCGCCCAGGATGCTCTCCAGGCCCAGCTCCTCGGCCAGGACCACGAAGCTCATCAGCAGCAGCATCGCGGCCCGGACCCGGATCTCCGCGGTGGTGTCCTGCAGCCGCACGACCACATCGCCGAGCCGCATCGAACGCGACGAGAAGCCCGTCACGGCGGCGACGGACGCGACGAGCAGCACGAACATTCCCAGCAGCAGCACCCTTTCCCCGGTGCTGCCGCCACTCGTCGAGAAGACCAGCGAGAGCATGAGGACGGCCGCGAAGTCGGCGACCGACGAGGCCGCCACCACCGTCTGACCCAACCGGGACTCCAGGGCGGCGCCGTCCTTCAGCACTGCCACGACCAGCCCCAACGAGGTCGCCGACACCGTGACCGCCAGCAGCAGCGGGTCGTCGACCCAGCCGGCGGCGTCGAGCACTCCGCCGGCCAGCCAGCCGATCGCGACCGAGGCCACGAACCCCGCAACGGCCACGCCGAGCAGCCGCCCGCGCAGCTGCCGGACGTCGATCTCCAGTCCGGCAAGGAACAACAGCATCGCCAGGCCCAGCAGGGCGACGACCTGGACGGCGAGGTCGGCCTCCAGCCAGCCGAGGACCGACGGGCCGAGCACCACGCCGAGCACGATCTCCAGCACCACCGCGGGGATCCGCAGCTTCGGGGCGAGCCCGAGCGCGATCGGCGCGACGACGGCGACGACGAGGACGCCGAGCAGGTTGACGAACTCGAGGTCAGGCACGGCCGGGCCTCACAGCAGCGCCGCGTCCTGCTCCACATGTAGCAGCGCCGGACCCTCCGCGGCGAAGAGAGCAGCCATCGCATCCGGCAGCTGGTGCCGCTCGGTGACCCTGATGCCGGTCGCGCCGCACAGCTCGGCGTACGCCGCCCAGTCCGGGTTGTGCAGCGAGGTGTGCCAGACCGCGAAGTCGCCGGCCACCTGCTCCTTGGCGATCTTGCCGAGCGAGTGGTTGTCGAGGAGCACGTGCTTGACCGGGATGCCGTACTTCACGGCGGTCGTCAGCTCGGCGGCGTACTGCCCGAACCCGCCGTCGCCGGTCACCGCGACCACCGGCCGGGTGGGATCGGCGGCCCAGGCGCCGAGGGCGGCGGGGTACCCGAAGCCGATCGACCCGAGGTACCCCGACATCAGCACCGGCTGGCCCTTCGACTCCAGGTACCGGCCCAGCGAGTACGCATGGTTGCCGACGTCCACGGTGACCACTGCGTCCTCCGGCAGGGCCTCGGAGAGTGCGGCGAACACCGCGGCCGCGCCGACCCCGTGGCCGCGGTCGTCCTCGACCCGACGCTGCTTCTCCGCCCGCCACAGCGCCCATCGCGCGGCCACGTCAGCCCTCTGGTCGACCGCCTTCGGGTCCTCGAGCGCGGCCGCCAGCGCGGCGACCCCGTGCGCCGTGTCGGCCAGCACCGGGAACGTGATCGCGTGGAACCGCCCGATGGCCGACGGCTCGTCGTCGATCTGCACGATCGGCTTGTACGACGCGATGCCGGTGTGGTTGCTGAACGACGCGCCCACGACCACCAGCAGGTCGGACTCGTTCATCAGCCAGCTCGCCACCGGCGTGCCGCTGCGCCCGAGCACCCCGGCGCCGAGCGGGTGGGTGTCGGGGACCAGTCCCTTCGCCTTGAAGGTGGTGAGCACCGGCGCGCCGAGCCGCTCGGCCAGAGCGAGGATCTCGGCCCGGGCCGGGCGCGCGCCGTGGCCGAGGATGAACACCGGCCGCAGGGCTGCCGAGAGCGCTGACGCGGCGGCCGCGAGAGCGTCGTGATCGGGCCGGATCAGCCGGCGGTCGATCCGGCCGGCCGGCGTCGCGGCCGGGACCTCGCTCGGCTGCACCTGGACCTCATCGGGGAACACCAGGTGGGCGACGCCGCGGCGGTCCACCGCGTGCTTGACCGCCAGGGCCGCGAGCTCGGCGGGGTCGCTGCCGGGGGTGACGGTCGCGTTCCACACCGACACGTCGCGGAACACCGCCTGCAGGTCGACGTCCTGGAACGCGCCGCGACCCAGCACGTTCGACGGCACCTGGCCCGAGAGCGCCAGCACGGGCGAACCGTCGAGCTTGGCGTCGTACAGGCCGGTCAACAGGTTCGTGGAGCCCGGTCCCGCGATGGCGAAGCAGGCCGCGGGCCGGCCGGTGAGCTTGCCGTAGGCGCTGGCGGCGAACGAGGCCGCGCCCTCGTGACGGATGCCGACGTACCTCAGCTCGCCGCGCTCCTCGGCCCGGCGCATCGCGTCGGCGATGCCGAGGTTGGAGTGGCCGACCATGCCGAACACGGTGTCCACGCCGTGGGCGACCAGCGTCTCCACGACGGCGTCGCCGACGGTGCGGCCGCGTTCGGGGTGCGCGGGCAGGGCGACGTACGCGCCGTCGTCGCGTTCCTCGACCTCGTAGGCCACCACCGCGTCCGAGAAGCCCTCCGGCGGTACGCCGGTGAGCGGGTCGTAGTCGTAGCCGTGCCACGGGCAGCGCAGCCAGCCGTTCTCGATCGAGCCCTCGCCGACCGGGCCGCCCTGGTGCGGGCAACGGTTCTCGAGGGCACCGAGCCGACCGGCACAGCGCGTCAGCGCGACCGGACGACCGTCGACAACCGTGCTGGTGACGCGGCCGTCCGCCGGGACGTCGTCGGCGTCGATGCGGTGCCATTCACCTGCTGGACCACCTACCGGACCACCTGCCGGACACTTGTCACCGTCTCGTCATCCACGCCCATTCCCTCTCCCTCGCGGTTGCCCGAGACTGCTCTTGCTCCGTATCCCTGACAAGCCGGGGCGTTACGTCGTAAGGAGAACGAAATGGGCGGCGACTCCACCACCATCACGACCCGCCGGTCGCTGCACGCCGTGGGCGAGCTGGTGCTGGCCGGCCCGCAGCACGCGCAGACCGGCGAGATCTCGCTGCGCGCACTGCCGGGCGGGTTCGGGACGACGCACACCCCGGACCTGCGGGTCGTGGGCACCGACGTCGTGGGCGCCGACGCGACGGTCGGCATCACCGGGCTGACCCCGGCCTCACTCGCGCAGGCGCTCGGCGTCGAGGCGAGGTCGCTGAGCGACGTGTACAAGGACGGGTCCGGGTTCGGCCTCGACGACGTGCTCGAGGTCGACCCCGACGCGGCCGCCCGCGTCGCCGACGCCTTCGCGGCCGGGGATGCCGCGATGCGCGCCCTGGCCCCCGACGAGACGCCGATCCTGTGGCCGGAGCACTTCGACGTCGGCATCTCCGTCGGCGAGGTCAACTACGGCGTCTCGGCCGGTGACACGTACCTTGCCGTCCCCTACGCGTACGTCGGCCCCTGGTCGCCACCCACCCAGGACGAGTACTGGAACGCGCCGTTCGGCCGCGCCCTCCCCGTCGACGACATCGACGACCTGCTGGCCTTCTTCACCGAGGGCCGGGACCGCCTCTGATCGCTGGTCGAGCCCGCGAGCGCCAGCGAGCGGTGTCGAGACCCCGTGCGACGAGCGGTCTCGACACCGGCTCGCCTAGGGGCTCGCCGGGCTCGACCACCGATCGGTCGTGGTGGCGCCGGCGAGGTCCTTGATGTCCGGGTGCAGGGCGGCCACGTTGACGACGAACGAGAAGACGGCCAGGACTGCTGCCCAACCGGGGTGGCCGGCGGTCGCGAGACCTGCGATGGCACTTCCGATGACGACCAGCTTGGCGACCGGGCGCACCACCGGTCCGCCGTACCTGGCCTTCGGCGAGGCGAACAGGAACCAGACGAGCACGCCGGCCGCGCCGGCAACCACCGCGAGCGGCCAGCCGCCGGCGTCGGCGCCCCAGATCCCCAGCGCGACCATCAGGAGGAGCTCGTCGAGGAACACCAGCGCGAGCACGGACCAGCCGATGGCCGGAGGAACGGTCACCCGTGGAGCGTAGGCGTACCGTGGCGGCACGGAGCCACTCAGGCAACCGACTCGAGGGAGCCGCGATGAGCGACAAGTCGCCACGCCAGGGCATGTCCAAGAAGTCCGGGAAGTCCATCAAGGAGAAGCGCGCCGAGAAGCGCGACAAGTCGCACGTCGAGACACTGTCGGAGAAGATCCACGACAAGAAGAAGTAGCCCAGACACCTAGCGCCGTCGGACCCCGTCCCTAGGGTCGCTCGCATGAGCGAGGTGACCCTGCGCCCCGGCACCGCCGACGACGCCGCGACCGTGGCGGACATCTGGCACGAGGGCTGGCACGTCGCCCACCCCGGCAACGTGCCCGACGGCCTGACCGAGCGCCGCACCCTCGACGCGTTCCACGAGCGTGCCCCGAAGCGGGTGGACGACACCACCGTCGCCGAGCTCGACGGCGAGGTGGTCGGCTTCATCATGGTGGTCGGCGACGAGGTCGAGCAGGTGTACGTCGGCAAGGGCGCTCGCGGCTCGGGCGTCGCCGCCGTGCTGCTCGCCGAGGCCGAGCGCCAGGTCGCGGCGGGCGGCCACGACGTCGCCTGGCTGGCCGTGGCTTCCGGCAACGCCCGGGCCCGCGCGTTCTACGAGAAGCGGGGCTGGACCGACGCCGGCGACCTGCCGTACGAGGTCGAGGCCCTGGGCGAGAAGTTCATCTCGCCGTGCCGGAGGTACGAGAAGACCGTCTCCGCTGGTTGAGGAAGGCGCGCTAGCGCCTGTCACGAAACCCCGCGAGCAGACCGCCGACCTCCCACCAGGTCTCGTGACAGGACTTCGTCCTTCCTCGACCAGCGAGTGTCACGTCCAGGCCTCCGCCAGCAGCGCCCGGGTGTCCTGGAGCAGCTGGGGCAAGGTCTTGGTGTGGCCGATGACGGGCATGAAGTTGCTGTCGCCGATCCAGCGCGGCACGACGTGCTGGTGCAGGTGCGCGCGGATGCCCGCTCCCCCGGCCGTGCCCTGGTTCATGCCGACGTTGAACCCCTCGGCGTGCGAGACCGCCCGGATGGTGCGCATCGCCGACCGCGTCATCGCGCCGATCTCGGCGGACTCCTCGTCGCTCACCTCGGTGTAGTCGGCGAAGTGGCGATAGGGGCAGATCATCAGGTGGCCGGCCGTGTACGGGTAGAGGTTCAGCACGGCGTACGCCGTGTCGCCGCGCCGCACGACCAGCCCGGACACGTCGTCGAGCGAGGGGATCCGGCAGAACGGGCACTCGCCCTCGGAGGTGTCCGCGGGCTTGTTCTCCCCGCGGAGGTAGGCCATCCGGTACGGCGTCCACAGCCGCTCGAGCCCGTCGGGCTCGCCGATGCCGTCCTGGTGCTCCTCGGTCATCGGGTCGCTCCTACGAAGTCGAGCAGCCGTCGCCAGGAGTCCCGGCGGGCCGCCTGGTTGCCGGTCCGGCTGCCACCGCCGCGCACCACACCCGGGGCCATCAGCGGGAAGCCCGGCGGCGTCGTGCAGAAGTGGCCGGCGTCCGGGTAGGCCACGTGGGTGACCCGGTCGGCGACGCCCACGCGAGCTGCGCGGTCCTCCGCGATCCGGCTGAGCCGCGCGCTCGGCCACATCGCGTCGTCCTCACCGCTGAGCAGCAGCACGGGACCGGTGGCGCGCTCGACGGCGATCTCGGCGGCGGCGACCATCGCCTCGTCGTCGATGCAGGCGTCGGGGTCGTCCTCGTCCTCGGCCATCTGGGTCACCGGCTCGCCCCCGAAGCGCCAGGCGGTCTCCAGCACGTCCGTACCCTCCCCCCAGGCCCCCCACGGCACCCCGCTGCCCGCGAGCGACGCGACCGGACCGACCCGGTCGGGTGCCAGGGTCGCGGCGAGCAGGGCGAGCTCGCCGCCCCGGGACAGGCCGACCACGCACGGGGGCATGTCGTCGACGCCGGGCTGCGCCCGCAGCCAGTCACACGCCCGGACCACGACCTCCACGTCGATGTCGCGGAGCACATCGGGGGTGCCCGGGTGGCCCCAGTACGCCAGGGACAGGGCAGGTACGCCGTGTCCGGCCAGCAGTGCGCCGACCACCGGCCCACCCGGGCCGGGGACCGAGCCGCCCAGGATCACCACGCCGCGGCCCGAACCGGCGGGCAGGAACAGCCGGCCGGCCACTCCCGGCTCGGCGACGACGTGCTCGGTGACGCCGGCGGCCAGCACCGCCCGCGCGTACGACGCATCGACGGTCTGCTCGTCGCACGAGGCCCGCAGGGTGACGTGCATCGGGTGCAGCACGCCCCAGTCGTAGAGGCCGGGGACCTCGGCGCTCCAGCACAGCCCGAACGGGTCGGTGCCGAGGTAGCTGCCGCCCGAGCTGGCGTCCACGGCCGTCTCGACCTCGCCGTCACGGTCCGCGGCGTACTCGCCCGAGCAGGCCCACTCCTGGCCACCCAGCCCCAGCGTCGCCTCGACGACGACCCGCCCTCCGGGCGGCGCGCCGGTGACCACGACCCCGTCGGGCGAGTCGATCAGCGCGCCCGCCCGCCCGGGTCGCAGCTCCATGTCGCGGTCAGACCTGCTCGCGCGAGGCCACCGCGGCGGCGACCCGTTCGATCGCCTCGGCGACGGGGACGCCGTTGTCCTGGTGGCCGTCGCGGTAGCGGAACGAGACCGCGCCGGCCTCGATGTCCTGGTCACCGGCGATCACCATGAACGGCACCTTCTGCAGCTGCGCGTTGCGGATCTTCTTCTGCATCCGGTCGTCGGAGTCGTCGACCTCGACCCGCAGCCCGCGCGCCCGCATCTGCTCCGCGACGTCGTTCAGGTAGGTGTTGTGCCGCTCGGCGATCGGGATGCCCTGCACCTGCACCGGCGACAGCCAGGGCGGGAAGGCGCCGGCATAGTGCTCGACCAGCACCCCGATGAAACGCTCGATCGACCCGAACTTGGCCGAGTGGATCATCACCGGCTGCTGCCGGGTGCCGTCGGCGGCCTGGTACTCGAGCCCGAACCCGGCCGGCTGGGCGAAGTCGTACTGCACCGTCGACATCTGCCAGGTCCGGCCGATGGCGTCCCGCGCCTGCACCGAGATCTTGGGGCCGTAGAACGCCGCACCGCCCGGGTCGGGCACCATCTCGAGCCCGGACTCGTCGGCCACCTGCTCGAGCACGGCGGTCGCGGTCGCCCAGTCCTCGTCGGAGCCCTTGAACTTGTCCTTGTTCTTGTCGTCGCGGGTCGACAGCTCGAGGTAGAAGTCGTCGAGCCCGAAGTCACGGAACAGGCCGAGGCAGAAGTTCAGCAGGTGCTTGATCTCGTCCGGCGCCTGCTCGGCGGTGACGTAGGAGTGCGAGTCGTCCTGGGTCATCCCGCGGACCCGGGTCAGCCCACCGACGACTCCGGACTTCTCGTAGCGGTACACGCCCCCGAACTCGAACAGCCGCAGGGGCAGCTCGCGGTAGGACCGGCCCCGCGCCTGGTAGATGAGGTTGTGCATCGGGCAGCTCATCGCCTTCAGCTGGTACTTCGCGCCCTCCAGCTCGATGGGCGGGTACATGGTGTCGGCGTAGTACGGCAGGTGTCCCGAGGTGTGGAACAGCCCGTCCTTGCTGATGTGCGGGGTGCCGACGTACGAGAAGCCCTCCTCGATGTGCCGCTGCCGGACGTAGTCCTCCATCACCCGCTTGATGACGCCGCCCTTGGGGTGGAAGACCACCAGGCCGGGGCCGAGCTCCTCGGGGAAGGAATAGAGGTCGAGGTCGCGGCCGATCTTGCGGTGGTCGCGGCGCTCGGCCTCCTCGAGCCGGTGCAGGTGCTCGGCCAGCGCCTCCTTCGACTCCCAGGCGGTGCCGTAGATGCGCTGGAGCTGCTTGTTCTTCTCGTTGCCGCGCCAGTACGCCGCCGCGGTACGCATCAGCTTGAACGCCGGGATCCGCCTGGTGGTCGGCAGGTGCGGGCCGCGGCACAGGTCGGACCAGGCCACCTCGCCGTCGCGTCGGATGTTGTCGTAGATGGTCAGCTCGCCGGCGCCGACCTCGACCGAGGCCCCCTCTGCCGCGTCCTCCTCCTTGCCGGCGCCCTTCAGCCCGATCAGCTCGACCTTGTAGGGCTCGTCCTTCAGCTCGACCAGCGCGTCGTGGTCGGAGACCACGCGCCGGGAGAACCGCTGGTTCTCCTTGATGATCTTGCGCATCCGGGTCTCGATCTTCTCGAGGTCCTCCGGATGGAACGGCACCTCGACGTCGAAGTCGTAGTAGAAGCCGTTCTCGATCGGCGGGCCGATGCCGAGCCGGGCCTCGGGCCAGATCTCCTGGACCGCCTGGGCCATCACGTGCGCGGTGGAGTGCCGCAGGATGTCGTGGCCGTCCTTGGAGTCGATGGCCACGGCCTCGATCTCGTCGCCGTCGGCGAGCTCGTAGGCGAGGTCCTTGAGCTGTCCCCCCACGCGCGCCGCGACGACGTCGGGCTGCTCGGCGTACAGCTCCCAGGCCCTGGTGCCCGTCGTGACCGCCTTCTCCTCGCGCGCACCGGCGGTGACGAGGGCGATCTTGATGTCGGACACGGGCCTTGCTCCTTTCGGGTTGTTGCTGGTGGTTCGGGTGGTTGAGAGGCTGCTGGTGGTTGAGGAGGGCGCGCTAGCGCCCGTCACGAAACCCACCAACCGCACAGGTCGTCGATGCTATCGACCGCCCGTGCGTGCCCGCGCGGCGGTTTCGCCATGCGCGTCACCATGCCGCCCTTATCCTTCCTGCGACGTACTGCGGCGTGGACGGAGGCCTGGATGGCACGCGGCGAGCGCACGTCCGGGACCCGGCGCCGCCGCTGGCCCTGGGCGCTCCTGGCGCTGGGCGTGCTCGTCGTGGTGCTGGTGGGCCTCGCGCTGCTCGCCCGGCCGATGGTCCAGGTCAAGCCCGAGGCCGACGCCGCCCGCGACGACCTGGCGGCCGCCGAGGACGCCCTCAAGGCCGAGGACCTCGACGCCGCCCAGGCACACATCGCCAGCGCGCGCGAGCACGTGGCCGAGGCCTCCTCCCGCGTCAACGGCTTCGGTGGCGACGTGTGGCGGTGGGTGCCCGTCGCCGGCGGGGCGGTGACCGACGTTCGCCACCTCGTCGACGCCCTCGACCAGGCCACCTCGATCGCCGAGATCGGCGCCGACCTCTACCCCGACGTGCTGCAGAGCGACAGCCTGGTGCAGGACGGCCAGGTCGACCTGGACCAGGTCGACCGCATCCTCCAGGGCATCAACCAGGCCGGACTGCACCTGCACGCCGCCAACGAGGACCTGGACGCGGTGAGCGGGAGCACCCCGTTGGTCGGTCCCAAGATCCTGGATGCCCGCGACCTCGCTCGCGAGCGCCTCGACCCCCTGCGGACGACGTACGACGAGGCCGCACCGGTGCTCGACGCGCTCCCGGACGTCCTCGGCTCCGACGGCCCTCGTACCTACATCGTCGCGATCATGAACCCCGCCGAGCAGCGCTACTCCGGCGGCGCGACGCTGACTCTCGTCCCGTTGACGCTGGACGACGGCTCGTTCGAGTTCGGCAGCACGTTCACCAACGAGGACGTCTCCGCCAACAACGAAGGCATCATCAAGTGGCCCAAGGTCAAGGGCAACCCGTTCCACGTGCCCGGCAAGACACGCCTGGTGAGCGCCACCTTCTCGCCGAACTGGTCGCAGTCCGGCGAAGAGCTCCTGCGCGCCTGGCAGGCGACGTACGACCAGAAGTGTGACGGCGTCATCGCCGTGGACCTCCAGGCACTGGCGCGGCTGATGTCGCTGACCGGGCCGGTCCAGGCCGAGGGTGTCGGCGAGCTGAACGCGGGGAACCTCGTCCAGACGCTCGCGGGCAGCTACGACAAGTACAACGACCCGGTCCAACGCCGGGCGATCAACGCGGCCGTGGTTCCGGCGTTCCGGGAGAAGCTCTTCCAGGGCGGCCAGTTCGTGAAGAAGTTCCAGGTGCTCTCGGACGCCGCGAAGGGCCGCCACTTCGCGCTCTACTTCCGCGACCCGCGGCTCCAGGACGCGTTCGTGAAGCGCCACCTCGCCGGCGACCTGAGCCCCACCGACCACGACTACCTCGGTGTGTTCACGCAGAACACCAACGCCAGCAAGTCCGACTACTGGCAGCACCGCATCGTCGACTCCGACGTGACGCTGAAGGCCGACGGCAGCGCCGACGTGACCTTGAAGGTCACCGTCCAGAACCCCTCGCCGCCCTGGGTGCACGGCGACATCCCGGACCCGGCCGACGACCCGAGGTTCGGCTACTACACGCGCTGGGCCGGCAACTCGATCGCCGTGTTCCTCCCACGCGGGGCCGAGGTCAAGGGCCAGGCCAGGATCCGCAACGTGCCGTTCAAGCCGATCATGCGCCACGTGCTGGACCGGCCGTACTTCAACCGCAAGGTGCTCCTCGAGCCCGGCGCCGAGGCGACGCTGACCGTCAGCTACCGCGTCCCGGACGCCGCCACGGTCGACGGCGACTCCCTGACCTACGACCTCTCGATCGACCCGCAGTCCATCGTCGTCCCCGAAGCGGTCAACGTGACCCTGCACGTGCCCGAGGGCTACGGCCTGAGCTCCACCCCGATCGGCTGGCAGATGGTCAACGGCCGGACCCTGAAGTTCACCTCGCCCGCCCTCGACGACACCCCGCACTGGTCGGTGAACCTCTCCAAGCTGTGACGCCGACACGAGTGTGTCCCGGCGTCGATGGGCCGTGAGGAACGGTTCAGGCCTGGTCGAGGATGGCTGCCGGGAGCCACTCCTCGACCAGGACCCAGCCGCTCTGGTCCGGGACGGGGTGGACGACCCGGCCCTGCCAGCCGGACGCCGTACGCCGCCACTCCAGCAGCAGAGCAGGGAGCCGGCCGTGGGCGTCGTGCACCCAGCAGTGCCGCAGCCCTTCGGGTCCACGGGGCCCGGAGGGCTCGGCCGCCGGCGGTACCGGCGGCGGCGCGGCGGCGGCCTTGGTGGCGGCGATGCGCTCGGCCATCGTGCCGTAGCCGTGCCCCCCACGCTTGTTCATCCCACCCGCCACCGGCCCAGTGTGACACGAGATCGAACACGTGTTCGAGCGAACCGGAGAACAGTCCGCGCCGTACCTCCGGAGGCGTGGGGCCCCGTCGGGCGGACGCCCGGCACCCACTTCTCAGGAGGTGCACGATGCGTGTGAAGTCTGCCCTGAACCTCGGCCTGGCCATCGCGACAGCAGGGTCCGCAACCGCCCTGGTGCTGGTCCCCGGACCGACGCAGGCGAGCAGTCCCGACCTGATCAGGGCCGAGCTCCTCCCGAGCCAGACCACGTTCACCCAGATCGGCGGGGCCCTCCCGGGCGGCGCGCCGTGGGTCATCGACCGGGGCGAGGTACGGGTCCGCGCCGACGGCCGCATGGACGTCAGCATCATGGGCCTGCAGATCCCGGCCATGGACGGCAGCGAGTCGAACCCCGTTGCATCCGTCAACGCGGTCCTCTACTGCGGCGGCGCGATCGCCGCCGACAGCGGCCCGCAGCCGCTCAGCGTGCCCGGCGGCGACGCCCGCTTCCGCGTCGACCTCGCAGTCCCGGACACCTGCGACGCCGCGACCGTCCTGATCAGCCCGACGGCCGCCGTCGGCCTCCGCTACATCGGCTTCACGCCCCAGCCCGTCGCCTGAGCGAACAGCACCGCCTCGCTGGTCGAGCCGGGCGAGCGCCAGCGAGCCCGCGTCGAGACCCGGTGAGCGAACCACCGAGGTCTCGACACGGTCGGCCGTGGCCGGCCTCCCGGCTCGACCACCGAACACCGAACCCCGCTAGCGGTAGTGGGAACGGGCGTAGTCGTCGGCGACGGTGACCGAGCGCGGCGTACCGGCCAGGGCGGTGAGGAAGGTCATCCGGTCCACGGTGAGGAGCTCGACGGGACCGACGGCCGTCACCGTCGCCGTCCGCTGAGCGTCCGCGTGCAGCAGGGCGAGCTCGCCGAACCAGTCCCCCGTCCCCAGCCGCCGGATCTCGTCGGGGCCGTGGGTCACCGACACCTCGCCCGACACGATCACGTAGAAGAGGTCGCCGATCTCGCCCTCGGTCACGACGGGTACGCCGTCCGGGCGCTCCTCGAGACCGGAGAACAACGCCAGCCGCTCGACGACCCGCGGGCGCGAGCACCGCGAGCATCGGCACCCCTTGGAGCAACGCCAGCCGGTCGGGCGGGATCGCCGCCGACGCGTCCAGGCGCCGCAGGCTCCACCAGCCCGCGATCGCGACGGTCGGCAGGAACGCGCCGGCGACCATGAACGCCACCACCGGGCCCGGCCCGGTCACCAAGACCGGGGCCGCCAGCGCTCCCACGGCGAGCCCGCCCATCATGGTCGACTCCTGGAGGCCGAAGACCGCGCACAGCAGGTGGTCGGGCAGCAGGCGCTGGACGAAGGTGCGGAGGGCAACGTCGAAGAACAGCTTGCCCGCGCCGACGACCGCGATGAGGACCAGCGCGACCGCCGGGCCCGGCGAGAGGCCTGCGAGGGCCGCAGCGACGCCTGCCGCCACCGCCGCGGCGACCAGCGCAGGCGCCAGCCGCCGCGCGCCGATCAGCACGACCGTGAACGCCGCGCCCATCACCCCGCCGGCGCCGAGCGCGGCGTTGAGCAGACCCGGGCCGGCATCGGACATCTCGAGCCGGTCCAGCGCGAGCACCACGATGAGGATGTCGATCGTCCCGAGCAGCACGTACTCCGCCGCGACCAGCCCGCTGAGCAACCGCGCTGCAGGGTCTCGCACCACGACCCGCAACGTCGTCGCCGCCCGGTCCTCCGCGCTCCCCACGTGACGAGGTACGCCGGGACCCAGGCCCATCGTGCACAGCACGGACACGCCCGAGGCGACCGCCATCGTGATCAGCACACCGCCCGGGTCCCACCAGGCCGTCACGCCCGCGCTGACCAGCGGCCCGATCATCATCGCCACCGCCTCCACCGACCCCGACACCGCGTTGGCGGCGGTCAGCTCGCTGGTGGTGTCCGAGATCTCCGGGAGCAGCGCATGGTGCACCGGTCGCGTGAGGCTGATGGCCACGGACGCGCCGGCGGCCAGGAGGCAGACCAGCGCGAACGGCGCGCCGGCGAGCACCGCCACGCCGACCACGGCGGCGCCGACGGCCTGGACGGCGTACCCCAGCCTCAGCGCGCGTGGTGCCCGCATCCGTCCGAGCCGCGCCGCGGCGGGCGAGGCCAGCAGCATGGCGGGCACGACCTGGGACAGCGCGATCGCGCTCGAGCCGGTCACCCCATGGACCTCGAAGCCCCACACCATGAGGGCGATCCAGCTCGCCCACTCGTTGACGTTGAAGATGAGGTACGCCGTCAGGACGCGACGCAGCCGGGCGTTGGCCCAACAACGGCGCAGTGCCTCGCCGCGTCCTCCCACAGCGTCCTCCCAGACCCAGCATGGGGCCCAGGACGCTGGTTGGCATCGGGCGATTGCCAGAAGTCTGGGTTACCGGCGTCTCTCGACCCGAGCCAGCCACTCCAGGACAAGGGCCCGGAGGAGCTCCGGACGTTCGTGCGGCAGGGCGTGACCGGCGTCGTCGACCACCGCCAGCGTTGCGTGCGAGTGAGCGGCGGCCAGGTCCGTCGCGGCGCCGTACCCGACCGTGGAGTCCACCCGGCCGGCCACGACCAGCAGTGGGCCGTCGTACGCCGACTCTCCGTCGGTGCCGATCTCCCAGCGCTCGCCGATCCGCTCCGCCGCCTCCTGGTCGGCGAGGGCGGCGCCGGGGACGACGTACCGCTCGTACTTCTCGAGCATCTCGGGCGTCTGGATCACGAAGTACCCCCGGAACTCATCGTCGCCGAGCTCATCCGACCCCTCGACGACCCGGTGCTCCGGGACGTCCCGCATCCCCGCCAGGAACGGGCAGACCAGGGCGAGACCGGCCACCTGCTGGGGCCGCCGCGCCGCCATCGCCCGCGCGTAGTAGCCGCCGAACGAGTGCCCGACGAGGAGGTACGGCGCGCCGTCGGCGACGTCGTCGGCGAACGCAAGGAGGGCGTCGAGGACGTCGTCGGAGCCGCGAAGTGTCTCGGGTGCCGCAGTCCGGCCGTGGCCGGGGAGGTCCGGGTAGATGCGTCGCAGACCGCCGGCCTCGCCGAGGATCGGCTCGAAGCACGACTCGGGCTCGCGGTGGTCGACGCCGGCGCCGTGCAGCACCAGCACCGGCCACCCCGAGCCGTGTGCCGTGTAGTGGAAGGGGACCTCGCCCGATCGAAGCTCCATGCCGGCAACCTAGTGCCGGCCGCCGACGTCGTCGGCGTGGCCTCGGCTAGCGCCGCGCCTGGACGCCCAAGAGGGCGCGGTGGAGGCGGATCTCCTGGAGCACGTCCCGCGGCACGGGCCAGGAGAGAGTGTCCAGCGCAGCGACGTAGTCCTCGAGCGCGAGCAGCGTCGACTGGCGCAGGCGC
This sequence comes from uncultured Actinomycetota bacterium, assembly GCA_963728555.1. Classification (GTDB taxonomy): domain Bacteria; phylum Actinomycetota; class Actinomycetes; order Propionibacteriales; family Nocardioidaceae; genus Nocardioides. The sequence continues at coordinate 147,337 of CAVSKP010000003.1, read as the reverse complement.
GTCAGCTCGGCGACGGTGATACCGCGCCGGCACTGGTGCTCCTTCTCGATGTCGCGCGCCTGGTAGACCGCGTCGAGCAGGAGCGTCAGGGAACGGACCCGGTCCCCATGGTTCGCGGTGACGAGCCGGCGGTCGCGCATGCGTCGCGCCTCTCCGCCGCCCGGCGTTGGACCCCCAGACGGTGAGCCCTCGACGACATGGCCACGCTACACCCGGGGCGGGTGTCGGCCCGGGGCTTCGCGCGGGCCCACCGCGCGATTCGTCCGCCTCTGGCCTGTGTGTCACACTTGTCCTATCGGCTCGCTCCGTTCTGTCGCGAGGCCGATGATTCTGTGTCCTGGGTTCAAGTGCCGCGGCATCGATTCCGCGCCGGGCAGGACACCAATCACCTCGTGGAGCAGACCGATGGCGGCACGCCGCCCGACTTCTCGCCAGTGCCGTCGCGCGCTGGCCGCTCCCCGACTTCGGGCGCGCACGGTGTGCGCCCGACACGCTCTTTGAAAGGGGCATCGCAATGGCACAGGGAACTGTGAAGTGGTTCAACGGCGAGAAGGGCTTCGGCTTCATCTCTCAGGCTGACGGTCCGGACGTCTTCGTCCACTTCTCCGAGATCGAGGGTTCGGGCTTCAAGAACCTCGAGGAGAACCAGCAGGTCGAGTTCGAGGTCGCCCAGGGTCCCAAGGGCCTGCAGGCGACGCGCGTCCGCGCCGTCTGATCGTCTTCTGAACCACACCGACGAGGTCGGCACCCCTGCCCGGGGTGCCGACCTCGTCGCCGTCTCGGCCCTACACTCCCCCGCGTGGGACAGCGCCTTCTTGTCGTTGACCACGCCGTCCCGACGCCCGACCGCGACAGCGGGTCGGCGAGCACGTTCTCCGAGCTCCAGATCCTCAGCCGGGCCGGGTACGACGTCACCTTCGTCGCCGCTGGCGCCGAGCCGGAGGATCCGTACGCGCAGGCCCTGACCGACCTCGGCATCACCGTGCCTCGGGTCGGCACAGTCGTCGAGATGGTCGAGGTCGTCGAGGCTCTGGCCCCGACCTGCGACGTCGCGATGCTCTACCGCGCACCCACGGCGGTCCGGGTGTTCGACCGGATCCGCGCCGTCGCGCCCACCACCAGGGTGCTCTTCATGCCCGTCGACCTGCACCACCTGCGGATGGCCCGCGAGGCCGCCGTCGGTGGGTACGACGCCCAGGCCTCCGAGGAGATGCGGTCCGTGGAGCTCTCCCTGGTCGACGGCGCCGACGCGACGGCGGTTTTCAGCACGACCGAGCGAGACCTGCTGGCGGACCTGGCACCCCGGGCCACCGTCCACGTCATGCCGCTCCTGCACGAGACGCCGTACCGGTCCGCCGCCGACGTGGCCAGGTGGCAGACGCGCAGGATCCTCCACCGCCTGGGCCCGACCGGCCGCCGGGCCAACGCGCGTACGACGGCGTTCCGGCGCCGACGCGACCTGGTGTTCCTGGGTGGCTTCACCCACACCCCCAACATCGACGCCGTGCACTGGTTCGTCGACGAGGTGCTCGGACTGGTTCGCGCGGCAGGCGTCTCCGACCGGTTCGTGATCGCCGGGCACGGTGTCCCGGACTCCGTCGCCGCCCTCGCCCGCGACGACATCGCGGTCGTCGGCTACGTCCCCGACCTCGCCGAGCTCTTCGCCACCGCGCGGATGAGCGTCGTCCCGCTACGGATCGGCGCCGGCTTCAAGGGCAAGATCGTGACCAGCATGAGCCTCGGCGTACCCACCGTCACCACCTCGATCGGCGCCGAGGGCGGCGGGCTGGTCGACGGGTACGACGTCCTGGTCGCCGACGAGCCTGCCGACCTGGCCGCCGAGATCGTCCGCCTCAGCCGGGACGACGACCTGTGGCAGGACATGTCGGAGGCGGCGTACGAGACGTTCCGCACCCGCTTCTCGAGCGAGGCTTCCGGGAATCAGCTGGTGTCGATCGTGCGGGAGCTGGCCGAGCGTCCCGGGGGTTGAGGTGGGCGATACTGGCGTTCGAACCAGTGACCTCTTCGGTGCAAACGGCACAGCCGCGCTACCACTGCGCCAATCCTGAGGTGGGCGATACTGGGTTCGAACCAGTGACCTCTTCGGTGCAAACGGCACAGCCGCGCTACCACTGCGCCAATCCTGAGGTGGGCGATACTGGGTTCGAACCAGTGACCTCTTCGGTGTGAACGAAGCGCGCTACCACTGCGCCAATCGCCCTTCGCGTCCCTCTCGGGACGAGGCGAAACCTTAGCGCACGGATCTGCCCGATCCGGCATCAGCACTCTCGTTGGTCGAGCCGGGCGAGCCCCTGGGCGAGCCCGTGTCGAGACCCGGTGAGTGGCTTCACTCCCCCAGCAGTTCCGGCTCGCGTCGGCGCCACGTGGCGAGCGCCTCCGCCGTGACCGGCCCGGGTGCCATGAGCTCGCGGTCGTTCCACCTGGCGACGGCTTGTACGTCGCGGGTCGTCGACGCCAGGAACACCTCGCTCGCCCGCTCCACGACCTCGATCAGCTCGTCCACCTCGCGCCCGCCGACCCACTCCAGGATCAGCCCGCGGGTGACACCGGCCAGGCAGCCACTCGCCAACGTCGGCGTCCGCAGCTCGCCGTCGACGACGTAGAAGACGTTGCTGCCGGTGCCCTCGCACAAGTGGCCCGCGAGGTTCGCGAACACCGCCTCACCGGCCCCCCGACGCCTGGCCTCCGCGAGGGCGACCACGTTCTCGGCGTACGACGTCGTCTTGAGGCCCGCGAGCGCGCCCCTCTCGTTGCGGGGCCACGGCACCGTCGCGACCGCCGCGGTCGCCGGCCACGCCGTCATCGGCGCCGCCGCCACGATCAGCGTCGGCGGCTCGTCGCCGCGTCCCGACCCCATGGGCGCCGGCCCGCCGGTGTAGGTGATCCGCAGCCGGCCGAGTACGAGGCCTCCGTCGGCCAGCACCGCCTTGATGCCGTCCCGGACCGCCGACTCGTCGACGTCCGGCAGCCCCAGGCCACGTGCCGATCGCTGCAGTCGCGCGAGGTGGAGAGACAGCGCGAACGGCTGGTCGTCGACCACCTTGATCGCCTCGAACACCCCGTCCCCGACCGTCAGACCGTGGTCGCTGACCCGGATGACGGGGCCCTCCGGGTCGTCGAGAAGGCGGCCGTTGACCCACACGCGCATGGCCCGAGACTAGGTGGCGCAGACCCCCGCCACGCCCCCCGGACCTCAAATTGGAGGCCGCTGTGGCTTTGGGTATGGTTCTCTTCGTTCCGCCGCGCAACCGGTGGGAGCAAGCGGACGTAGCTCAGTTGGTAGAGCGCAACCTTGCCAAGGTTGAGGTCGCGAGTTCGAGCCTCGTCGTCCGCTCGGGAGTTGCCGGCCACGTGTGGGCCTCCACGGTGGGTTGGCCGAGAGGCGAGGCAACGGACTGCAAATCCGTGTACACGGGTTCAAATCCCGTACCCACCTCGAACAACCGAAGATGCACCCAGCACCACCGACGGGCGATTGGCGCAGCGGTAGCGCGCTTCCTTGACACGGAAGAGGTCACTGGTTCAAACCCAGTATCGCCCACCAGCACGAAACAGCCCCTGACCTGCGGAAACGCTGGTCAGGGGCTTTCTCTCTGGCCGTGTCGTGCAACACGCGTGCGATAGCGGATGGCTTGCCCAGCGCGTCCGCGGCCGTCTGGAGGCGTCGAGACGCGAGATATCGCACGGATGTTGCACGACGGCCTCTCACCGGACCGGCGGCTGCCACACCGGGATGCGCCGAAGCATGTCCTCGAGCTGGTTGAGATCGATCTTCAGTAGCCGCGGCCTGACTCGGTACGCCGGCAGCCTCCCCGCCGCGATCCAGCGCCGCACGGTCCGGGGATGCACGTCGACGTACTCCGCCGCCGTCCCGATCGTCGCCAGGCGCCGTCTCGGCTTCGCGCTCGATGCGGCCACGCTCTTCACAGTCTTCGTCTGCACGGTCATGCCCACAAAGCCGCCCGCGGCGTCTGTTTGCGGACACGAGCGATCCCGGAGGGCGACGCTGCAACCCCCGGCCCGGGCGCTGCACACCGCCCGTATCGACGCAGCCCCTCAGCCGGTGGCTGAAGGCATTTCCTACGCGAATCAAGTTCGTACTCAGCGGATCATCGGTGTGCCCTGGAGTGTTTCGCTTCAGTCCCCTTGGCTCGGCGGGCCAGTCTTCACGAGCCGCCGGAAGGCGCATGCCCTTCAGGACCTGTGCAGCTTGAAGAACGTCTTGAGGTAGTCGGTCGAGGCTGTGGCGAAGGCTGTTTCCAGCGGTGTCAGCGAGGTGAGGTCGACGAGGTCGGTACCGATGTTCATGTCCTTGTCGGCCTTGATGGGGTCTGCCTCCCAGGCGGCGTGGCACGCTTGGCCTGCCACCTTTCGCAACTCGGTGACGAGCTTGTCGTAGGCCGCGCATAGCTGTGCTCAGGGAGCGAACCTCAGCGGCACGTCGAAGATCACGGTCATCGGCCCTTCGCCTCCGCCCGGGCTGTGAGCCGGGGCTCGGCTCAAGGCTTGTGTTCGGTGCCTCGGGCTCATCAGTGTCAGCACCGTTCGGGTCGACACCGTGGGGAGCCTCGTCCCCGAGCCACTCGCCGGTCTCGCACCAGTACGCCTCCTTGAAAAGGTGCATCGCCACCATGCCGAGCAGGGCCAGCAGCCCGTCGTCAGGCACCCAGCGTCGGTCGTCGCCGTCATTGGGGAACCAGAGGCATAACGTGCGCGGGCCGTACCGGTGGGTTGATTCCCGCGGGCGGTCGGCGAACACCATCGGAGTCATCGGCCCGGATGCCCGGAACTCGACGCGGACCCGTCTCGATTCGTATCCGGGCACGTTCAACGACACCTCGCGAGAGGCGATGCCGGTTCTGCTCACCGGAGGAGGCATCGAGCGGCGCGGTTCCGGTCCAAGAGGCGAAGCGGTTGCGGTCGGCGAACCGGGCCTTCGCCGACGTCGGCCAGGATCCGAGCAGCGACCACCGGTCCGACCCAGCGGATGTCCATCAGCCGCGAGCCGCGGGCCAGGACCCGGGCTTTGAGCTCGGAGTGACGTGGCCATGCTTCGTCAACCGGTGATCACTCCCGCCGCCCCTAGGTCCGCCGTTGACCAGCGCCAACCGCGATGACGCAGCCGAGAATGCCGGCGACAGTGGAGCGGTGACTCCCGGCGACGAGGATTCTCGAGCGCCGACGGAGACTCACGCTGTGAGCTGACGCTTCACCCTCCGGCGAAGCTGGAGGATTCGAAGCGCTCCCGCACTCGCGACCACGAGCGCGCCGCCAGCAGCCGCGATGAGCAGGGTCGCGGCGAGCGGAGCGCGACCGTTCCACCCGAAAAATGCGACTTCAACCTTCTGCGTGTTCTGGAGGATGAAAACCGCCAACAACAGCAGCAGCAGCGACAGCACAATGACAGCAATCCATGTGCCACTCGTTCGGGATCCCCGGAGGGGATCGTGCCGATTTGTGGGCGCTTCGGCACCTCTTGTAGCCGCGTCGCTCTGCGATGTCGCATCTCTGGCTTCGGCGTCCGAGGGCTGGTCGGTGCTCACAGGTGGCTCCTTGGTCGAGGGCGATCGAACGAGAAGTACCCAGATAGTCCGCCCAGCTCGCATCTATTCGTCGCCCACATCGAGCGGGTGCTCCGCGATCCACCTTAGTCTCCGTGTGGGTCCGCTCGAGGTGGCCGCACGATCGCCCTGGCGGACGCGCAGACGCAAGCGTGTAAGGACGAGGTCCTTGCGACGGATGCCTGCTTTTTATCGGCCGCGTTAGAGACGCAAGCGAGGTCACGCCGAGGGGAGCGCTGATGCGAGCACCCGGTGTATCTCGAGCAGGCTGTCAGGCCCCATCGGCCCATCGCACTGGAGCTTGGGATAGAGCTTCCTGGGCCACAGGACCTCCAACGCCTCGGGTTCTGAACGCGCCGCCGATCAAGGGCCAGTCGGCGCCAACGAAGCAGGGTACGCCGAAGACAGGGCCACGACCGTCGAGGACTCCTCGAACGACGTCGATCTGTTTGAGCACTCCATCGACCAACTTCGAACGGTCGCGGTTGCCGACCACCAGCTTCTCGACTCTGCCGGAGCAGCCCGCCCTCGACTTTGAGGCGCGGCCGTCCGGCGTACTTCTTTGGGTCGATCACGTAGACACCGGTTGGGGTACGGCGATGTGGTCGATGTTGGCTCTGCTCCCGGGGATACGGCGTTCGTGCAGAACGTGGAGAGTCTCGGAGGCCAGCTCATTGAGGCGTTGGCCGACCTGCTCCTCACCCAGCGCTCCCATATCCCACGCTCGGGTGGACTGTGGCTCGTTGCTGAACGCATGGATGAGACCGCCGAGCTTGGGATGCCGCTCGCGAATGTGTTGCTCTCGGGCGTCCCGTCGACGCTCGAACTCCCGGCGCGCCGACGCACCAGGGTGCCCGAATCGATGACTTCGTTGCTCGGCGACTGATCGTGGTCTGCGGTTTCATGGTCGACGCAACGCACTGTCCGAGTAGTGCGCTCGTAGACCGCCTCTGTCTTGGCCGGCAGCGCGAGTCCACAGACTCGACAAAGCCCGGCGTACCGCAAGCGCATCAGCTTCTCGTCCGATGTGCCCTCGCCGCTCACATCCGAGACCGTAATCGCCGGCCCAAGTGCACCTTCAGCCTTTGGCCAAACTCCTCAGTGCTTGTCGGTGGCGACGCCTTGGGGACGCAGGTGGGGACAGGATCCGGGCCGTGGTCGGGGGCGCCCAGTCGTCAGGCACCGCGAGGCTCGCTTTGCTCGTCGCCCACCAGCACGAAACAGCACGCCAGAGCCCTGACCCGGTCAGTCAGGAACGCAGCGCAGCCAGCACGGCTAGAACGCGACGATTGCTGTCAGGGGACGGCTCGAGCGCGAGCTTGCGGAAGATCGACGCGCAGGTGGCCTCGACGGTGCGCTCACTGAGTCCCAGGACCTCGGCGACGCCGTGGTTGGAGCGTCCCTCGGCGATGAGACCGAGGGTCTCGACTTCTCGTGCGCTGAGGGAGGACAAGAGATCACCTGAGCGCCGTCGTCGCATCAGAGCTGCCACGATCGACGGGTCCAGCACGCATTCGTCCTCGGTCACGCGACGCAGCGCGTCGACCAGAACGGCGATGTCGGAGACGCGCTCTTTGAGGAGGTACCCCAGCCCGGCGGGCTGGTCCGCGAAGAGTCGTTGGGCGTAGCGAGTGTCGAGGTGCTGGCTGAGTAGGACCACCGAGGTGGCAGGCCACTCGTCGCGGATCCTCCGTGCCGCGCGCAGTCCCTCATCGGTGTGCGTGGGGGGCATCCGGATGTCCACCACGGCGACGTCAGGGCGCTCGTGAGCCACCAGCCGCATGAGCTCCGTTGCGTCGCCTGCCTCGCCGACCACGTCAACCCCGGCCTCGGCGAGCAGGCGAGCGAGGCCCGAGCGGATGAGCATCAGGTCGTCGGCGATCACCACACGCATGGCAGGCTCCCGTCGATCCGCCCGGCTGAGACGGTCAACGTCCCGCCGAGAGCTCCGAACCTGTCGTGGATGCCGTCCAGGTCGACGTCCTGGCCCCCGACGAGCGATACGTCGATGCCGCCCGCCCTGGACACCACGGACACCTCGACCGTGCCGGAGTCGTGGCGGGAGACGAGGGAGTAGATCGCGCGGCCGCACTCGGGCGGGACCGGAGCGTCAAGCCGAAGGTCCAGTCGAAGATCCGCGTCCGAGGTGGCCGCGAGCTCGGCGAGTGCGACCCCCAACCCCTCCTCTTCCAGGACAGGTGGAAACGTGCCATGGCTGAACGACCTGAGGTCTGCCAAGACCCCCCGGATCTGGCCCTCCACTTCCTCCAGACCACGTCCCGACAGTTGCATCAGGACCCCCACGAGGCGCTGCTGCGTGCCGTCATGGAGGTCGCGTTCGATCCGCCGCCGCTCGGCGTCTGCAGCCGCCACCACGCGACGCTGGCTCGCCTGTACCTCGGCCAGGCGAGCGCGTGACTCGGCGGCGAGGCGGGCATTGTGCAGGGCCAGCTGCTGCCCGGCGTTGAGCAGGGAGACGTCGACGTCGGCATCGAGCTCGAGCAGACGGCTCGGGTCCTCGGACAGATCGCGGGCCAGCCTGCGGGCCGCGGAGCGTCGACGGGTCGTCCGCGCCCACGCCACCAGGGCGGGCACCGCGACGAGCCCGGGGATGGGTACGGCGAGCAGCATGAGGTCGGCGTACACACCGGCGTCTCCGACGGTGCGCGATCGCACCAGCGCAAGACCCGCGAGGGCGAGGGCTCCGGCCGCTGCAGGCAGGAAGCGGCTCCCGTGTCGTACCGCGCTCGCCAGCGCGACGGCAGCCGCGATCGTCGAGCCCAGGGCCACGACGAGAGTGAGCTCACTCGTCGACATCGCCACCACCGCCGGAGCCTCGAGGCAGACTCGCGCGCATCCCACGTCGCGGAAGGGGTCATAAGCGAGGGCGTGGAGCACGGCCGACGCGACGGCGATGGTCGCGCCGACGCGCGACCTCGCCATCAGCGCCATCCCCGCGACGGCCAGCGGCCCGAAGGCCAGCGCCCAGGCCCTCCATCGAGGGTCGAGATGGGGCCACGAAGCCCACAACGGGACAAGCGTGGCCGTCGCGCCCAGGGCGAGCCCCGTAGCGGCGAGGGAGTCATGGGCCCAGGCCAGAACTCCCAAAGGCGCGAGAGCGGCCAACGCTAAGACTGCGAGCACGATCACCAGGGGCAGCCGGCCGTCGGAGAGCGATGTGATCTCGCGGCTCGCATCGTCGAGCGCCGGAACGAAGGTGGTCGCGACCAGGGCGCCGCCGGCGAGCAGAGCGCCCCCGGTCGCGGCAAACAGGCGCGGCTGCGGCACGCCCTCAGTCTGGTCCACATCTGCGATGAGGAGTTGCCGTGTTTCCCGCAGACCGTGACGAGATAGCCCGGTAGGCGAGGGCCGTCGCGCTTCCTAGCGTCGTCAGCACGTGGACACCGTGAGGAAAGGCCCCACCATGAACCGTCAGACCACTTTCGTCGGCTTGGCACTCGCCGCTGCTCTGCTTGCCGGCTGCTCGGACTCGAACGACGCGCCGGTCACCGCCACCGGCGGCGACCCGGCCTCGCCGCCATCGGTCGCGAGCAGTTCCGCCTCGGCGCCACAACAGCCCGTCGACGAAGGGTTGGCCGACGTCGGCCTGCCGGTGGCCGAAGGAGCCGACGTGGACGGCCTGGTCGAGGTGGCCGGGCACCGGCTTGCCGTCCACTGCACAGGATCGGGCCGGCCCACCGTGATCATCCTGCACGGCTGGATCGATGAGCCGGGGGTCACGTCGTACGGCTACTACGGGCCGTTGACCGACAACCTCGAAGGCGACTTCCGTGTCTGCAGCTACGACCGCGCCAACGTCGGGGACAGTGAGACGGTTCCGGGAACCCAGACCCCAGAGATGGTCGTCGGTGACCTCGACGGGCTCATGGAGGCGATGGGCGACGCTGGCCCCTATGTGCTCGTCGGACAGTCGGCCGGCGGCATGGTCGCCTCGGCGTACGCCGTGGCTCACCCTGGCAAGGTGGCCGGGATCGTGATGGTCGACGCCTCCTTCGACGAGGAGGTGACCATCGAGGACGTCGGCATGGTGCCCGATGGCGCTGGTCCCTGCGACCCGGGCAACCGCAGGATCGACGGGCAGGAGTCGCTGCAGAAGATCGACAACTGTGCGATGTACCGGTGGGCCTACCAGCGGCGGAACCGCCGACCTACGGTCCCGCTTGTGTACCTGGCGTCCAAGCAGGAACCCTGGAGCGGCTACACCGACATGGGCTCGGCGTACACCAAGGCGATCGTCCCGCTGCAGAAGGCGTACGCCGCCAGCTGGCACCCCGGACGGTTCGTCTGGGTCGACTCCGGGCACGACATCCACGCGGAGAAGCCCGCCGTGGTGGGAGATGCTGTGCGATGGGTGGTGAAGGAGGGCGCGAGGTGAGCAAGGCGGTCGGCTCGGTCGCCGCATGGGCGGCCCTGATGCTGCTGGCGGCCGGCTGCTCACCTGCGAGCACGGACAAGTCCGGCTCCGAGATCTTGCGGTTGCACCTGGCCACCCACGACGGTCAGGTCAACAGCAACGGTTACGAGTATGGACCCGACACGTTCGTTCGCGCCCTCTCTGAGGTCTCCGGGGACCGGATCCAGGTCGACGTCGAGACGGAGTACGGCGGCGAGAGCGCGTCCAGCGAGTCCGAGGTGGTCGAGGCGATAGCGGATGGTGACGTCGACGGCGGCTGGCCCTCGACCCGCGCATTCGCCGGCGCCGGAATCCCCGGGCTGAGCGCCATCGAGGCGCCGCTGACGATCACCAGCTATGCCGCCGAGGCAGAACTCGCCACGGGAGATGCCGCCGACCTGGTGATGGCGAGCCTGGAAGGCTCCGGGGTCAAGGGTCTGGGACTCGCCGTCGGCCCGCTGCGCCGTCCCTTCGGAGTCACGGCGTTTCCGCTCTCCGCGCAGGACTGGAAGGGGCTCCGATTCCGTTCCTACAGCTCGCCGGTCCAGACTGCGACGATCGAGGCGCTGGGAGGGGCGGCTGTGCAGGCCGGCAGCGAATGGCCGGAGCTGGCCCAGGCGGGTGAGCTCGACGGGATCGAGTTCGATGTCGCGCAGTACTTCGCCAACGGCTTCGGCCCCCAGGCGGGCAAGGTCGTCTCCAACATCGTGCTCTGGCCCAAGATGTTCGTCCTGTCACTCAACCAGGAGCTGTGGGACAGCCTCACCGAACAGCAGCGCGGGTGGGTCCAGCAGGCTGCCGACCAAGCGGTCCGGGCGTCCATCGACGGCGACTACCCCGATGCCGAGCTCGCCGCGCAGCTGTGTGCACGAGGAGTCAGGTTCAAGGCCGCGGACCCGGGGCAGATCCTGGCGGTCCGCGAGGCCGTGCAGCCGGTGATCGAAGGGCTCGCCGAGGGTCCGGCCGATGCCTCGCTCCTTCGGCAAGTGCAGGGCGCCGCCGAACTCCACCCCCACCAGGACTCGATCACGGTCCAGGACTCGTGCGCGACGGTGGCGAACCTCCCTGACGCCTCGGACATCCCACCTACCTTCGCCCCGATCCCGGACGGCACCTATCGCAAGCAAGTCAGCGAGGAGGACGTCGCCGCCGCCGGCCTCGGCAACAACGACGGCACCTCCGGCACGTGGACGCTCGAGGTCGCGGACGGGCACTGGCGTGTCTCGTGCAGGCCGTTGTCCGCGCCGGGACTGGACTGCGGGCACACCGTCGACGACGACATCCTCGATGCCGGTTCGTTCTACGGCGACGACCACCTCGTCTGGATGGTCCCAGAGCCCGCACTCCTGGCCGAGGCCACCGGTTGCCAGCTCCCTGCAGACGGGTCCGACGGGCACTGCGCGCAACCCCAGCCACCTGCGCAGCTGGAGTGGTCGCTCGACGGGGACGACCTGGTCTTCAGCAGCTCCAGCCTGTCGCTCGGCTTCGAGACCATCCTCAAGCCGTACCTGCGGATCGACTGAGCTAGCCGGCCGGCACCCGCGCGACGAGTCGGGTACCGAGGCCCACGCGGCTGTCCAGTTCCATGCTTCCGCCGACCGTGGCCATTCGGTCCAGCAGGTTCTGCAGTCCTGCCCCACGGGCGTCGGCTCCTCCCACGCCGTCGTCAGTCACCGTCAGCACAAGAGGATCTCCGGCTTCCAGCCTGACGACGACCCTGGTGGCACGGGCGTGCTTCGCGATGTTCGCCAGTGCTTCCGAACAGGCGTAGAACAATGCGGTCTCGGCGCCGAGGCTGCCGCGCGCGTGGTCGTCCAGATCCAGCCGAACCTGGGCCGGGTGCCGTGCACATAGCAACGCCAGCGCCGAGCCGATGCCGCCGTACCCCAGGCGCTCCGGTGGGAGGCCAGCCACGATTCGCTCGATGTCGGCCGCCGCGGCCTCGACCTCGTAAGCCACATCAGGGAACTCTGCCAATGCAGCATGACATTGCCGAAGCGCCGAGAGCTGGTCGTGAAGCCTGTGGACTGCTCGTGCGCGCTCTGTGTCCGCGACGGCGAGGAGTCTGACCCGCGTCGCCTCCAGCTCGCGGAGCTGACGCGCGGCGGCATCCAGAGCCTGCTCGTGAGCGACTGTCAGCGACACCGCTCGGTCGACGGCAGCCGCAGTCTCGGCGTCGGCCGTGCCGACTCCCTCGACAACCACGTCGTCGTCCACACGAGTGAGACGGAGCGCCGGCTTGCCCAGGGCCTGTCGCAAGGCAACCTCCAGCCCGGGAAGTCCCCCCGGATCGTCGGCCAGGACCCGGTCGGTCAGCGACTCGCGCCGGCGCGTGTCCAGCCACAGGGCCAGGGGCAGGGTCACCGCGACCAAGAGGAGGACGAGCTCGTAGCCGACGAGGGCTTGCGAAGGCTGGAAGGTATCCGGCCATACGCGCGACCAGGTGAAGCTGCCTGCCAGCCACAGACCTGGCAGAGCCGCTGTCAGTCCCGCGGAGCCCAGTCCACGGCGGCCGAGCCACGCCGTAGCCAAGAAGAAGCCCACTGCCGAACCAGCCTGGCCCAGCGCCCCGACCGCCATGAAGCCGGCCACGCCCAGCAAGACGAACTGGCCCCGCATCCGGGGACGTCCGGTCGGGTAGCTGACCAGCGCTCCTGCAAGCACGCCCTGGTGCAGGAGGCGTAGTGCCTCGATGTCACCGAACCACCAAGCGATCCCGACTGCCGCCCACCACAGACGCATCGCAACCGTGGCAGTCATGAGCCCCAGCGCCACCGTCACGAAAGCGAGGCCCACCACGACGTCCAGCAACACCAGTGGGCCCTCCTACGTCGTGAACGCATGGACCGAACGTCCGTCGACATCGGACGTGCTCGGTTGGTTCGCACGGTGGTTTCGAGCCAGTGTGCCCCTCGCGGTTCACTGCCACCACAGACCGGTGACCTAGGCTCGCCGGGGTGAGGATCCTGATCATCGGAGGCACCCGGTTCGTCGGTCATGCGATGGCCGAGGCGGCGCTCGACGCCGGTCACGACGTGACCCTGCTCCACCGCACCGCCACCGACGAGCTGCCCGCCGCCAGCCATCTCCTCGCCGACCGCAACGGCGATCTGTCGGTCCTCGCGGACGGCCGCTGGGACGCGACGATCGACGTGTGCGCGTACCTTCCGGGCCAGGTCGCGTCGCTCCACGACGCTCTCGGCGACCGCGGAGGTCACCACGTCTTCGTCTCGACGGTCTCGGTGTACGCAGACGTAGATGCAGCCGGCGCCGACGAGGATGCGCCCCTTCTGCCGGAACCGTCGCCCGAGACGGTCAAGGTGACCGACGAGACCTACGGCCCGCTGAAGGTCGCGTGCGAGCGGGTGGCTCGCGAGAGGGCGGGCGCCGACGGGCTCACCGTCATCCGCCCGACGTACGTCGTGGGGCCGCGCGACATGACAGCTCGCTACCCGTGGTGGGTGCTGCGGGCGGCCCGTGGCGGCCGGATGATCCTGCCCGGGCCCGGCGACGCGCCCATGCAGTGCATCGATGCTCGCGACATGGGTGCCTGGACCATCCGGCTCGTGGAGGACCGCACCGCCGGCGTCTTCACGGCGGCACGCCCGGCCACCACCTTCGGGTCGTTCGTCGCGGACACCGTCGCGGCGGTCGGCGAGTCCGTCGACCTGGTCCCGGTCGACGGGACGTACCTCAGCGGGCAGGGGGTGGACGGCGCCCAGCTGCCGCTGTGGTCGGAGGGCGCGCCGGACCACCTGCTGGCCATGAGCAACGCCCGCGCAGAGGCCGCGGGCCTCACCCATCGGCCGTTCGAGGAGGTCGTCCGCGACACGCTGGCCTGGGCGCAGAGTCACCCCGACCTGGCCAGCCGTGACGGGCAGGGACTCTCGCCCGAGCGCGAGAAGGAGCTGATCGAGGGGGCTCCCTGAGCCCCTCAGGGTCGGTCTCCGAGCCCTGCCTGACGGCGTTCGAGGACGAGGCGCTGCTCCACATCGAGCCTTAGCCGCTCGTCGTACCGCTGGCTAGTCCCTCGTCACGCTCACGGAGCTCCATCCCGACCGGTGTGGACGGCTACGTCTTGTCGACCGGCGTCATGCGCCACTCGTAGACCGCCTTGACCGTGTCGTCGGGCTGGGGGTTGCAGTCGCCGAAGAACTCGTACGTCGTGCGCGTCACGGACGTGCCGACCAGCCGGTCGGCCGAACCCTTGAAGTCGCCGTAGTGGTAGTGCCACGTGACCCTGGCGGCAGACTGCTCGATCGGCTGCACCGCCCCCGTCACGGTGTCGACGCAGGCCCGCTTCTTGTCGCGCGTCACGTCGTCGGTGCGGGGGATCACCAGGTGGCGTCCGTCCCAGGTGAACGCAAACTTGTTCCCGGTGGAGCTGGAGATGGTGCCGCTGCACTGCGAGTCCGAGCAGGCCGCCTCCGGGAGGGTCCACTTGACCGGGTCCCCGCGTTCCTTCAGGGGCGTGGTCCGACCGCCCCGGGTGGTCTGGCTGCGACCGACGATGACGACCTTGTAGACCCCTGACGGCGCCGACTCCTGGAGCACGTCCGCGGGCGTCGGAGCAGCGGACGTGGACGCCGCCGACGGCGTCACCGGGACGTTGGCCAGCGCGGCGCGGTCGGTCGTGTCGTCTGCACCCCCTCGGGTGGCGAGGAACGCGACGAGCGCGAGGACGGCCACGGAAGCACCGGCGCCGGCCAGCACACGCGGCCGGATCGAGCGGACGGGCAGTCGCGTCGCCTCGTCGACCCGCGACTTCGCGTCGTCGGCGTGGGCGATGTGGCGGGCACTGGCGACCACCACGCGGGAGGCCCCGCGTGTCTCCTCCCAAGCCATGACGTCAGCTCGACGTCGACGGGCCGGCAGGATCCTCCGAGCCGTCCGCGTGGCGCTGCTGCCACTTCTCCGTGGCCGTCGCGATCCCCGCGTCGGCGCCCTTGTCGAGCACCTTGTCCTTGATGGTGTCGGCCACCTCCTCGAAGACGGCGGTGACCTGCGTCCCGGCCCCGGCCAGCACGGCGCCGGAACCGGCCGCGACGAGCTCGTCGGACGAGATGTTGCCTTTTTCTCCCATGGTTCTCTCCCCCCAGAGAAGCGGATGTCTGGGCACAATGTCTCCGTTCCAGGGATGCCTGTCCACCCTAGGGGGTGAACTGGTACACCTGGGGTGCGGCTCAGTCCACCAGCGGCCCGAAGGCGTGCACACCGTCCTGCGAGAGGACCAGGATCCGATCCGACCCGACGACCGGCGTCGGGTTCGTCCCGAGCAGCCCGACGTCTCCGGCGTCCCACACCTGCTCGCCGCTCACGCGCGACAAGCCGACCATCGTGTAGTTGCTCAGGGCCACGACCAGGTCGCCGATGACGCTGTAGCGGATGTTCTCACCGTTGTCGGGGACGCTCCAGGCCACCTGCCCGGTCACCGTGTCGACGGCCACCGTCTTGTCGTCGTTGTCGAAGATCCACAGGCCGCCGGCGACGACGCCCTGGCCCTGCTGGTAGTTGTACGACGCGAAGCGCAACACCGGGGCCCCGGTGGTGGCGTTGGCCACCATCCGCCCGAACGGAGTGACCGCGTAGACAAGGCCGTCGACCACGATCGGCGGGCCGTTCTGGCTGAACACCGAACTGCAGCACCCGCCGGGCGACGAGGTCACGATCGGGGTGTGCCAGGCCGTGGTGCCGTCGGCGACGTTGAAGGCGTACAGCTCGCAGTCCTGCTGCACGTACAGGCGCGTCCCGTCGGTGGCCGCGGCGTAGTACGTCGAGCTGACGCCCGTCGTGGCCCCGCCCCACTTCGGCGCACCGTCGGTGGTCGAGAACGCCACGATCGCGTCACCGTCCCCGGTGGTGAAGAACGTGCTGCCGGACACCAGCATCGGCTGGAGCCCGTTGTTCCACGTGACCGTGCCGGTGGTGGTCCACAGGTTCGCGCCGTCGGTCAGCCTGATGCCCTGGACGTGCCCGTTGCTGTCGCGCACGATCAGGCGGTCACCGGCGAGGCTGGGCTGGCCGACGAACGTGACGCCCTCCCCCGCCGGGAGCTTCGACCACAGCGGCGCGCGGTTGGTCGCCGTACCGGTCGTGTCCCAGGCGCTGAGCGTGCCGTCCCACTGCACGGCGTAGGCCCGGTCCCCCGCCCACACCGCGTCGAGGTCGCCGCCGGTGATCGACGTCCCGGGAGCGGCCGTCTTCCAGCGGAACGCGAACGACGGCGCGGTGTCCAGGCCCAGGACCGAGCTGCCCGGGACGAACGGGTTGCGCGAGGCGTCACGCCCGGTGAGCCCCCAGCTCCAGGTGCTCCCGGTGACGACCTGGACCGGGTAGCTGTGCTCCGTGTAGCGACCATTGGCCGCGGTGGCCCGCACGGTGACGCGGGACAGGCCCGCGGTGGTCGGGGTCCCGCTGATGGTGCCGTTGGCGGCGAGGTTCAGACCGCTGGGGAAGCTGCCGGAACGCAGCGTCCAGGTCGCCCCGGCCGGGGCTGCCGACAGCACGGCCGAGTACGGCGTGCCGGTGTGGCCCAGCGGGAGCACCGACGTCGTGGCCACCGGCACCGGACCCGCCAGCCCGTAGACCCGCAGGGCCGCCGGCACGGGGTTCCCGAAGCTGCCGCCCTGCTGGAAGACCACCTTGCCGCTGCCGAACGCGACGTCGCTGCCGCCGTACATGTTGTCCTCGAAGTGCTTGGACACCAGCTCCTGGCCGGACGCCCGGCTGAGCGCGACCAGGTCGCTGGCGTGCTCCTGGGAGAAGATCCCCGTCGAGGTGAACCAGACCAGGTCCCCCGTGACCGCGAAGCCCCCGACCCGCGACGGCACGTCCGCCTGCCACCGCTGGCCGCCGTCGCTCTGGCGGAGCGCATGGATGATCGACGGTGAGGGCGAGGAGAAGTCGAAGACGGCCTCCCACACGTAGATCGTGTCGGCGTCCGCTCCGAGGACCTGGTAGATGTTGCCGTCCGCCAGCACGCTCCAGCCCGGCACACCGTCGGCAGCGGCGTACCGCTTCACCGCCCCCTGGTGGTTGGTGTAGACCCAGCCGCCGGCGGCGACCAGCGACGAGGAGATCACGCCCGGGTCGGACCACGTCTGGGCACCGGTGGTCAACGACAGCCCCCGCAACCGGTCGTCGTAGCCCACGACCACGGTGGTGCCGCTGACCACGACGTCGAGGATGGAGTTGGCCCCGGCCGGTAGCAGCTGCTGCCAGACACGTTGCGCGTCGGTGAGCCGGTAGACCGCGACCCGTGTGTTGGTCCAGGCGACGAGCCGGTCGGCGGTCAGCTGGAAGTACTGCATGCTCGCGCCCGGGTCGGTGTCGTGGACGTCCCAGACCAGGGTGTGTGCTCCTGTCCGCAGGTAGGCCCGCGGCTCGCCACAGCCGACCAGGACGATCGTCGCGTTCACCGCGACCGGGCCCGAGCAGGTGCCGGTGTCGATCTGCCAGAGCTGGACTCCGGTGGCCAGGTCGTACGCCGTCAGCCGCCCCTGACCCGCCAGCTTCTCGGTGCCGGAGACGTAGAGCACGTTGGCGTAGATCGCGGGCCTGCCGCCGCCGGGCACGTTCCACTCCTCGGCGATGTTCGCGGCGTTGCCGGTCGAGATCGTCGTCTCGTCGGGCGACCACGCGGAGTGCGCCGGGTCGTGCCGGGTCTGGGCCCAGTCGCTGCTGGTGGCGGCGGCGGTCGTCGCCTGGCCCGTCGCCGCGGTCGAGTAGTTCGGGACCGAGTCGTGGGCGAAGACGGCGTACGAGTACGTCGTGCCGGGTGCGAGTCCGTCGTCGACGTGGCTGGTGCCGGGCTTCGCCTTGTCCACCACCAGCGTGCCCGCCGTCGCGCTGGCGGGAGGCGTGGTGCCCACCGCGCGACGCACCATCACGCCGGCGAGGTCGGCCGCGCCCGGGTTGGTCCAGCTGAGGGTCAGGGACGATGTCGTCGCCGAGCCGACCGTCAGGCCGGTGACGGGTCCGGGCGGCGTGGTGTCCGCGACGAGGCTGGTGGCCGCCGTCACGCGTCGCCGAGCCGGCGTAGTTGGGCACCGCGTCGTGCGCGAAGACGGCGTAGGAGTAGGTGGTACCCGCGGTGAGGCCCGCGTCGGTGTGGCTGGTGCCGGGCTGGAGCTTGTCGACCACCAGCGTGCCGCTGGTAGGGGAGCTCGGCGGCGTCGAGCCGACCGCCCGCCGGATCATGGCGCCGGCGTAGTCCGCATCGCCGGGGTTGGTCCAGGTCAGGGTCAGCGACGTCGTCGTCGTGCCGGTGACGGCGAGGTCGGTGACCGGGTCCGGTGGCGTGACGTCACCGCCGTCACCCTCGGTCAGGGTCTGGCCGGTGACCGTCGACGCGCCGGCGTAGTTGGGCACGGCGTCGTGGGCGAAGACGGCGTAGGAGTACGACGTCCCGGCGGCCAGCCCGCTGTCCGTGAGCAGGTCCCCCGGCGCCAGCAGGTCGGCGACCAGGGTGCCGCTGGTCCGGCTGGGCGGCGTGCTGCCCGCCGCGCGGCGCACCATCGCACCGCGGTAGTCGCTGTCGTTCGGGTTGGTCCACGCGAGCGTGATCGCGTCGCTCGTGGCGTCGAAGACCTCGAGGAAGCTGACGGGCCCCGGCGGTGTGGTGTCGGCCGGAGTCGGTGGCGCCTTGACGGTGAGCGCGCGGGCCGGCGACGACACCGATGGTGCTCCCTGGGCGGCGGCCGCCACGACGCGGTAGGTGCGCGGGCCTGCCGAGGACGTGTCGACGGTGAACGACGTCGCGCCGGCCGCCCCCTCCGCTCCGGTGGCCTCGGTCTGCCACCCCGCTCCGACCTGACGCTCCAGCGTCACGACGCGGCCCGGTCGCGCCGGGGCGAAGGTCGCTTGGGCCGTCACCGGGGCACCGACCACCACCTCGGCCGGCAGCACCAGCGACGCGGCCTGGGCCTGGATCTTCAGAGCCTTCTTGGGCGTCACGACGCGCGGCAGGTTCGACCCGCCGACCTTGGCCGCCTTGGCCAGCACCCGGTACGTCGTCGTCCTCGGCGGCGCTGAGAGTGCGAGCTTGAAGGTGCCCTTCGGCGACGTGGTGCCTGCGGCCACCTTCGCCCACCCAGTCACCTTCTTGCGCTGCAGCACGACCGGCCGGACCGCCTTCGTCGGCAGGGAGCCGCGGACCTTGACCTTCTCGCCCGCGATCGCCGCTGACGGTGTGAGGGTGAGCTTCGCTGCCGCTGACCTGCCGTGCTCCGCAGAGCGCTCTGGTCGCGCCTGCGCGGTCGATGGCGGTAGCAACAGACAGGTGACCGCGACGAGGCCCAGGACTGTCCACCTGCCCACGGTCCGTCCACCCAGTGTCTGCCGGCCGACAACGCTCGCAGCGCCGATCATGCGCCCACCCCCCGATGCACGTAGTCCCGCTCCCGCCGAGGGCGGCTGCGAGGACCCTCAATCTGAGGCAGGGTGACAAGCCTGTCCACCCCAGGGGGTGGCAGGTCTTACCTGGGGTTGCCGCCTCACCCCCCGGACCTCACGATTGCTTGCGGGTCACTGCAAGAGGGGGTCTCGCTGGGGCTTGGCTGGCCTGGCTTCTCAGCTCTCGCAGGCGACTCCGTCGCCGTCGGCATCGAGGTCGTAGGGGTCGGAGCCGGTGACGTAGACGAGCCCGGTGTAGCGCGGGCCGTTGCCGGACCCGCCGGCACAGTCGTAGTCCGACGCCGGAGCGAGGCACGGCGAGTACCCGGGCGTGCAGTTGGACGGCGGCGGTGGCGGCGCCACGACGGGACGAACGACGTGGGCGATCACCATCGTGACGACGGAGTGCGGCCGGACACGGGTCAGGCCGACAGGGATCAACCGCAAGACGGATCCCTCACGGCCAGAGGTCACCGTCTCGTTGGTCACCCGAACCTGGAAGCCGGCGGCACGCAGGCGTTGGCCGGCGACTGCCTGGGTCATGCCGGCGAGCCTCGGCACCATCGGGTACGGCGCCGCGAGCACCAGACCGACCGACGAGCCCTTGCGCACCGAGGCGCCCGCAGCCCTGAGCTGACGCAGCACCGTGCCCCGCGGACGCGGGGACGGGGTCTCACGGGCGACGACCGCGACCAGCCCGGCCGCCGCCAGCTTGCGCTTCGCCTGCTTGGTGGCCAGGCCGACCACGCGCGGCACGGTCGACTTCTTCGGCTTCTGTCCGTTCGCCTCAGCCGCCGCAACCGCCTCCGACGCAGGTCCCCGACGACATGTCGTCACAGGCCGACAGAGCGGCTGTGCCGAGCAGGACGAGCGCGGCCACGAGTGCACCCAAGCGCCTCCGCGTCGGCGGCTGCGATCTAACCATCAGGATGCTTCGCAGGCGATGTGGTCGTTGTCGCGGTCCGAGCTGGCGTTCTTGGCGTACCACTTGGGAGCGCGGGCGAAGTTCGTGACAGGGGTGCCCGAGGTGTGATCCCTGGCCCCGAAGAGCCCGACGCCGTGCGGGAACACCCGGTGCATCGCGTCGCAGTTGGCGAACTGGTGCGGCGCGGTCGCCGCGTTCGCGGGCACATTGAGAGCGATCGATGCGAACGTCGCGGCTGTGAGCGCGACGGCAGTCCTGGTGATGTTCATGGTGGTTCCCCATGGTCAGAAAACGAGGCCCTGGTCGAGCTTCTGCGGGGACCGTAAGCCGCCCTTCGACCGTTGTCAGGGGAATGGGGGAATGCCTGTCACCGAGTTGTCTGCTGCGGCTGGCCACGTCGGTCGTCGACACGCTCCGCGGGCTCGCTCGCAGCCCGCCGCGCTCGCGGGCTCGACCACCGAACCCCGCTCGCGCTCGACCACCGAACCCCGCTGGCGCTCGCGGGCTCGACCACCGAACCCCGCCGGCGCTCGCGGGCTCGACCACCGAAACCCCCGCGCTCGCGCTCGACCACCGAACCCCGCCGGTCAGACTTCCCGTTCGACGACCAGGATCGTCAGGTCGTCGTGGGCGTCGGCGCCGGCGCGGAACTCGGTGACGTCCTCGACCAACGCACGACGTACGTCGTCCGCCGTGGCGCCGGCGAGTCCGCCCAGGAGCGCGCGGAGCCGGGGCTCGCCGTAGAAGGCGCCGTCGGGGTTGCGGGCCTCGGTGACGCCGTCGGTGTAGAGGAGCGCCGTCTCGCCGGGGCCGATCGAGCCGACGCTCTCCTGGTAGCCGGCGTCCCCGAACATGCCCAGGATGAAGCCGCTCGCGTCCAGGGACTCGATGCGTCCGTCGGTGCGGATGACAAGGGGCGCCTCGTGGCCGGCGTTCGCGATCCGGACGTTGCCGGTGCGGACGTCGACCTGCGCGAGCGAGGCGGTGACGAAGAGCGAGCTGCGGCGCTCCAGGGCGAGGATCCGGTTCACCCGCATCAGCGCGTCGCCCGGACCGGTGGCATTGTCGGCGGCCGCGTGGAGGAGGGCCTTGGTGTCGGCCATCAGCAGCGCCGCCGGGACACCCTTGCCGGTCACGTCCGCGATCAGGAGCACCACCACGTCGTCTCTGCTGCTCGCGTCGTCGCGGTCGCCGCGGAGCTTGAACACGTCGTACAGGTCGCCACCGACCTCGCGCGCCGGCTCGTAGTCGGCGGCGAACCGCCAGCCGGGTACCTCGGGGAAGCGGCCGGGCAGGAGAGATCGCTGGATCTGGCGGCCGATGGTCAGCTCATGTGCGGTGCGAGCCTGCGTCGCGTGGTCGCGGGCTCCGGTGATCGCGAGCTCAAGCGCGGCGCGGACGAGCTCGGCGACGTCGGGCGGAGTCGCCGGGTCGCAGACGACGTGCCCGATGGCCTCGTCGTCGACGCGCACCGCAAGGGTGTGCCCGCCTGCCGCGAGCGGCCCGCCGGCGAGCAGCGTCCCGTCGGCGTCGGTGAGGGCGATCGCAACGCCTCCCGCCGCAGCGGAGGCCCGCTCGAGAAGGCTCGCCAGCGTCGGATCGGCGATCAGAGCATGGAGCTCCATGGAACCGGCTCGGTTGCCGAACGGCTCCCGCCGCTAGCCGGCCAGCGCCGAGTCGCGGTCGGCGAAGACCGGCAGGATGCGGTTGATCCCGGTCCGGTCGAGCATCCCGCCGATGTCGTCGTTGGGGGCCGCGATCCGGAGGGTGTCGTGATGGGTGCCGCTGTCGGCGTCGGCCTGCACCGCGTGCAGAGCCCCCCATCCCGGCTTCCGGGTCGTGGGGTGCCTCGCCGCGGTAGACGAGAGCGAGCGAGTGCACGGCGACGATGCCGGAGCTCGACATGTAGCCGAGGTCCGCCAGGTCCAGGACGAGGGTGCGCACGCCCTCGCCGTACAGGCTCTGGCCGGTGTCGATGAGCTCCTGGTAGTTGGAAGCGTCGAGCTCGCCGTCCAGGACCAGCACTGCTACCGAGTCCGAGACCCGGTCGATGGTCGTCTTCACGTTGCCCCTCCCTTGCGTCCTGCCCCTGCCGCGGGGCGGCGGAGCGTCACCTCGTTGCCCCCGTCAGGCAGGGCTCGATGTGAGAAGTCTGTGCACAGATCACGGATCAGCGCGATCCCCATCTGCCCGAACGGCCGCTGCTCGAGCGGAAGGTCCGCGTCGAAGTCGGGCGCGGTCGCGGGGTCGAAGACCGGCGCGCGATCGCTGATGCGGACCAGGATGTCCTCCTCGTCACGCTCGACGTGGATGTGCACGTGCCCGACGGCGCCCTGGTAACCGTGCACGATCACGTTCGTCACCCACTCGTCGACGGCCTGGACGAGGCCACCGACCGCGGACGGGTCGACCCCGAGGTCCGCGGCGGCGCTGCGGATGCGGGCTCGGATGTCGGCCAGCTCACCGAGGCTGGCTTCGACATCGAGATCCATGGCCGTCATGTCGGTGGATTCGGCGCGGAGAGCCGTCGTGCGCACGCGACGAAAGGTACCGCATGGGGGCGCCACGCCGGACGGACCGACGGGCACCGCTTCCCTCCCTGTCACCGGGTCTCGAGACGGGCGCAAGGGCGCCCTCCTCGACCAGCGGGAGG
The DNA here is from genome assembly GCA_963728555.1 of uncultured Actinomycetota bacterium. GTDB lineage: Bacteria > Actinomycetota > Actinomycetes > Propionibacteriales > Nocardioidaceae > Nocardioides. Next base: position 124,370 of record CAVSKP010000003.1, on the reverse strand, counting down.
CACCGAACTAACGTGACGCTTCCACGGAGTGGCCGTGCACGATGCGAGGGAGCACACCATGTCGAGAGCCACATCCGTCCGGGCCGCGCTGGCCGCGTTGGCGGTCGGCATGCTGGGCGTCGTCAGCGCGCCGGCGGTGGAAGCCACCATGGGACCGCTGGACTACACGTGCAGCGGACCTGGATTCGGGTTGGAGGCGTCGTACCCGTTCCAAGTAAGCGTCGACACCGACCTCCCCGCGGCCATGGCCTACGGCTCGTCGCGCCTCACGAACTGGTCGGTCCAGATGGTCGCCCCGGCCTCGTTCGTCGACTGGGCACAGGACCAGGGGTTCACGATCTTCTACTTCTTCACGTCGATCGACAGCGCGGTGGACGGTGTTGCCGTGGCCCCGCCCGGGGGCAGCACGTCGTCCAGCGCCATCCCCGTTCCGACCACGGACGGTCCCTGGACGTGGACCTCCGTCCCGGGGCACAGCACCGCGTTCCCGGCGTCGGCCACCGGGCACCACGCCCTCACCCTCACCGGCCTGCACGTCACGATCGCGTTCTACGACGCCAACGGGCCGCGATGGTTGACCACCGGGGACTGCTCCGTCGTCCAGACCGTGCCGGCGGCCGACACCACCATCGACACCTACGACGTCGTGGCGGCGACGACCTCCACGGCCCTGGCGCTCAAGGGCAACACCGCCACGGCGACGGTGACCTCGAACGGCGCCGCGCCAGCCGGCACGGTCACGTTCGCGGTCGGCGGCAGGTCCGTGTCCACCGGTCTCGTCGCGGGCAAGGCGACGGCCAAGCTGCCCATCGTGGAGCCCGGGACCTACGCGGTCACGGCCCAGTTCGTCCCCACCCAGCCGACCCAGCTCACCACGTCGACGGGCACGGCGTCGTACACCGCGCCTCGGATCGCCACCTCGAGCCGGGCGTTCGCCAAGTACCGCCCCGCACGCAGCACGCTGAAGGCGCGCTCCGTCGTGACACCGCAAGGCGACCTCGACGCGTCCGGACGCGTGACGTTCATCCTCAAGCGCAATGGCAAGACGGTCGACAACGTCACCGAGCGCCTGTCGGACGACGGCGTCGCGACCACGAGGTTCCGCGGGATGCCGGCGAGCGGCACGTACCTGGTGGTCGCCAAGTACCTCGGCACCGGTACCTTCATGCCCTCGTCGGACCGCGACCGGATCACGCTTCCCTGAGCCGTCTGGAGGTCGGGGGTCAAGGCCCCCGACCTTCAGGATCACCCTCGGCCGCGGTCGTGCGGGACCAGGCAGCTGGCCTGCTGCGTAGTGGCGTTCCCGGCCCTGTCTGTCACGGTCGCGAGCAGCGTGTAGATCCGGCCCGGGCCTTCGTCGTCACGGATGGCCCGCACGGAGACACTCCCCCCGGCGATGACGATGTCGCGCGGGGGCGCCGGCTCGCTCGCCGTGCCGGTGACGCTCACATTCGCCAGCCCGGAGAGGACGTCGGAGCCGACGACGTCGGCCACGTGGACCAGCTTCGCGTTCGGCGGCCAGATCACGCAGGGCTGGGTCGGCAGGCCGGCCAGGACCGGCGAGGTGCGGTCGATCCGTACCGTCAGCGTCTGTGGTGGCTCCTGGTTGCCGAGGCGGTCGACGGCGAAGAAGGTGACGTCGTACTCGCCCTCGGCCGACAACGAGGGCAGCACGAGCTCCTCCCCGGGGTCGATGACGGCGCTGGCGCGCACGGCGCCGTCCCGCTCGGTGACGGAGGCGTGGATCTCCTTCACCCCGACACCGCCCGTGTCGTCGGCCGCCGCCAACGTCACCGTCACGTCGCTGTTGTGCCAGCCGGCCGAACTGGCCGCCGGGGACGCCGTGGCGAGTGTCGTGGGCGCGGTGATGTCGTCCGGAGCGGGATAGGGCGGCGGAGGTACGGCGCCGATGCCGCTGAACTCGACCTCGACCAGGCGATGCCCGGGTAGCGCCGCCATCGCACCGTCGACGACCCTCGTCTCGCCGGCGGCGTCGAACCAGTACGGCTTCGCGACGGCCGTCAGCGCCTGGCCCTCGGGGAACGCATAGAAGAGACGCGCGGGCCGGCCCTCGAGCGCGCGGCCGTGCAGGTACATGATCAGCGCGTGCTCGTGCGCGTGGAGCATGTTCTTGCCGAAGAAGCTCTTGCGCAGGTCGGTGTTGTTCGCGTTGCGCGAGATTCTGGCGAAGGTCTCCCGGGCCGGCGACTCGCGTGTCGACGAACACGTCGAGCCAGCTCTGCGCACTCCGGGCGAGCTGGGCCTGCTGCGCAAAGCCGTCGCCGAGATCCAGGGCGGCCAGGGTCTGGTCGGCCTCGGCATGCACCCACCAGGCGCTGTCGCGCTCGGCGTCACCCGGCGTGAAGCTGCGCAGCCGCTCGTTCCAGCGGGTGGACGCGTCGTCCCACGCACGCCCCAGAAGGGTGCCACGGTCGCCGGCGAGTGAGGACCACGGGCGATCGGCGAACACCTGGTTCGCGTTGTGGACCATCTCGTAGGACTTGATGTTGTGCCCGAAGGCGGTCTGCGCTCGCTCCGAAGTTGCCGAACCGCGCGGTGCGTCCCCAGAACCACCACGGGTTGGGTCGCGGACGCGGTGTTCTTGTGGCGGGCGATGAGGCTGTCGGTCACCTTGCGCAGGTCACCTCGGAACTGGGCCCGGCGCGCGGGGTCGGTGAGCAGGTCGACGTTCGGCAGAAGCAGAGCGGTCCCGGGCACGAGGAGGTTGGTGATGTCGCCGCCGTTGGCGCCGAGGTCGACCTCGGTGGCCAGGTCGTAGGTGAGCGCGTCCTTGACCCGGTTGCCCACCGGGTCGTAGTACCTGTCGAAGATCAGGTCGCGGACCGCCAGCAGGTCCGACTCCACCGCAGGGTCACGCGTCACGTTGAAGTACATGCCGTACGCGAGCCCGAGCGACGCCAGGTCGAAGACCTCCTTGTCGGCCAGCGGGTTGACGGGTGTGCCGTCCTCCTTCAGCTGCCCGAAGTATCCGCCGTACACGGGGTCCTTGGCCTTCGCGTTGATCCAGTCGATGCCGGCACTCGCGTAGGTGAGGTACCGCTCCTCACCGGTGAGCGTGAACGCCAGGGAGTAGCCGTAGACCTGACGGGCCAAGGTCGACAGACCACGGATGGCGTTGCTGCCCGTGGGCGGGAGCAGCTCACCGTCGCGACCCCTGAACGACGGGAAGTTGCCCACCGGGGTGCCGAGCGCTGACGGCATGTCCCAGTAGGGCATCAGGTCGTCGCGGTGGTGCCGCAGCCAGGTGTCCCCGGCCAGGATCTCCGGGACCTCGGCGCCCGACACCGACGCGGCGCTGTCGGACGCGGTCGCACCGCGCAGAGCGGGCGCCTCGTCCGGGAAGGCGAGGAGCGCTGCCCAGGACAGGCAGGCAGCGGCACCGAACAATCGACCACGAACCGAGCGTCCAACAGACATGACGGCCTCCAGAACCGTTTCGATCGTTTCCGGCTCGGGCGCAGGGAACGGTTCCTCCAGGGTGCGCGCGGCGGGTGCTCCTTGGCCATACGGACATGTGCGTACGCCGCCCCGCGACGTCGCCCCGGACCGTCGGTTGCTCGAGTGGATCGACCTCGCCGGCGACGTGCTGCAGCGACCGCGGCCGGAGTTCCCACGCGAGGAGATCGCCCAGCTGCTCAACCGCACGTTCCGCGTGACAGCCGTTTCCTGGGACTGGCGAGACGAGGCAGGCAACGCCGGCTTCGAGTCGTACCCCGACATGGACGTGCGTGAGCTTCGCTCCGTGACGCCTGAGGAGCTGACGTCGCTCATCGACGGACATCCGCTGATCAGGTGGTTCGCCGCGACACGAGACCCGAAGCCTCAGAGCGCGGGTCGCGTCCCCATGTCGATCGCTCCGGACCGTCGCGGCATCGAGGAGTACCTGAAGCCGCTCGAGTGCGATCAGCAGCTGTCCATTCCGTACGTGCTCGGCGGCAGGCGATACGAGACCTTCATCCTGTGCCGGGGCCGGGTGGACTTCAATGAGGCGGATCTGGAGCTCGCGGCCCACCTGCAGCGCCTGATCCGAGGGCTCTGGCTACGTCTGCAACCGCTGAGGCGGCGACCCGTGCCGGAGGCAGATTCGTGTGCCGCCGCCGACCACGCCGGCCTCACCGCCACCGAGAAGGCGGTGCTCGTGCTGCTGGCCGAATGCCACACGACGTACGCCATCGCCCGCCGCCTGCAGATGGCACCGCGGACGGCCAGCAAGCATCTCGAGCACATCTACCGGAAGCTCGGCGTCACGAACCGGATGGCTGCCGTCGTGGCGGCGCGGGAGGCCGGGGTGGTGGGTGCACGACGTCGGTGAGGCGCCGCGCAGCCCGGCGCCCGCGACGTCAGCGGCGGACGCGCACCTTCGCGACGGCGCGGGCCTTGGTGTGGGTGCCGTCCCCCTGGTACCTCGCCTTCACCCAGACCCGGCGCCGCGGCAGGCGTCGCTGCGCGCCGAACGTCGCCACGCCGCGGCCGTCGCGGAGGTGGACGACCGCCCGGCGGCCGTCGACCTTGACCACGACGCGGCCCTTCGGCGTCGGCCGTACGCCGGGCGGTGAGGTCACCCGTACCGCGACGTGGAGCTGACGATCGGCCGAGGTGACGTCCAGGTGGACGGTGGCCGGGCCGATGGTCGTGCCGGACGACCAGCGACGGCGCGTGACCGGCTTGAGCCCGGGCCTCCGCGCCGTGATCCGGACGGACAGGCGGGTGCCCACGTCGGCCGGGCGCACGGCGTACTGACGTTCCGACGCCCGCGGGATCGGCCGGCCGTCGCGGAGCCAGGTGTAGGTGAGGGCGGCGTCGGACGGTGAGTAGGAGCCGGGGTCGACCGACAGGGTGCTGCCGAGGGCCGGGGTGCCGTGCAGCGCGGAGGGCGTGAGGACGTGCACCTTGGACCAGTAGCGGATCAGGTGTGCGGTGCGCCGGCGGATCTCGGGGAGGTGGTGGTACAGGTGACGGCCGGGGCACGCGGTCTTGTTCGTGTCGCGGTGGCCGTCGATCGTCGGCAGCCGGACCTTGCGACCGGGACGGAACCGGTCGCTCCCGTGCGACCAGACCCGGACGTGCCCCTCCGGGTCGCGGCCGTACTCCCGCAGCTTCCACGCCGCGACGGCGGCGACCGCATCGAGGACCGCGTCGGGCGGTAGCACGAGCTCGAAGTTCCCGATCACCGCGATGCCAGCCGAGGTGGTGTTGAAGCCCAGCGTGTGCGCGCCCTGCACGGGCCGGTTCGCGCCGCCCGCGCGACCGGTCCAGATCCGCCCGAAGCGGTCGACGAGGAAGTTGTAGCCGATGTCGGACCAGCCGAGGTGCTTGGTGTGATAGCGGTAGATGCCGCGCAGCAGCGCCGGGACATCGTGGCGGCCGTACCGGTTGCTGTTCACCGTGTGGTGGACGTGCACCTGCTTGATCGTGTGGTTGTAGCGCGCCGGGCCGTCGCGCCAGCCCCTCGGCGCGCCCCACTTCCGCCGGCCGCGGATGTGCGGCCGCGGCACCTGTCCGGGCCTCACTCCGCGAGCCGCCGTCGCACGCCCGAACGTCTCGTCGTCGCCGACCGTGTCTTCGTCACCAGGCTGCGCCCAGGGTTGGAGCAGCACCAGCGTCAGGCCTCGGGGGCGCACTGCCCCGACCCGCACCTGGACGCCGTCGGACGGGCCCGTCCAGATCAGCTCGGTGCCGCCGACGGCCGTGTCCTCCCCAGAGCCGGTGTCGGGTCGGTCCGCGAGCGCGGGCACGGTGCGCCAGTCACCCCAGACGTCGCCGGACCGGGTACGGACCACCAGGTCGGGCGCGGGGTCGCGCCGGTCCCACTTCAGGGCGAGCATCGAGTACGTCGTGGACGAGAGGCCGTCGCTCTCCCAGACGCTGGCTCCCGTACGGCGAGCAAGACGCCCGTCGAGGGGCACCTCCAGCTCGCCGATCCCGTCGGTGGTCTCGCCGGCGAGCGCCAGCGCCGGTCCCCCGCCGTCCCGGGAGCCGGCATCGGACCCCGGCCAGACACGCGCGCCCGCGCCGACGGCCCCGACGGCGACCGCGCCGCCGAGGGCCGCCTTGAGCACGGGTCGACGACGCGCCGACGGCTGGTCCACCCGTCATTCATCGCACAGACCTGGCGGCCGACATCGGGAGGACACCCCGCTCATCGCTGGTCGAGGGGGGCCGAAGTCGTCACCGGGTCTCGTGACAGGCGCTAGCGCGCCTTCCTCGACCACCAGTCGCGCAAGCCCGTCTTCCTCGGCCAGTCCGCCTTCATCGTCAACCGGCTGGTATACGCCCCGCTCAGTTGTCTAGCGGCGCTCCCCCGAAACCGACCTCGTTGCCGTCGGGGTCGTGGAAGGTCGCCTTCCGGACGCCGTTGTCGTAGGTCTCCACCGTTGTCGGTTGGATGCCGCGGGCGGCGACGGCGCCGAGCCACTCGTCGTACTCGGCGAGGAACAGCGTGACGATCGAGTGGCCGGCGTCCTCGTCCTTCTCGAGCACGACGAGGAAGCGGTGCTCGGCCAGCTCCCACACGGACTCGGTGGCGTGCGCCTCGAAGGACGCGGGCTTGCCGAGCAGCTGCTGTACCACGCCAGGCCGCGGCGGTAGTCCGAGACGGCCATCTCGGCGAACAGGTCGATCTCACCCATCTCGGGCCTCCTCGTCGACAGCATGCCGGATCACGTGCCCGCTGGTTGAGGAGGGACGAAGTCCCGTCACGAAACCACCGAGGCAGTCACGTCACCGGGTTTCGTGACAGGCGCTAGCGCGCCTTCCTCAACCACCGGAGTCTGCTGGTTGAGGAGGGACGAAGTCCCGTCACGAAACCCCGACAGGCACTCGACCTGGCTCACCGGGTTTCGTGCAGGCGCTAGCGCGCCTTCCTCAACCACCAGCGGCGCCAGCGCGAGCGGCGAGGGGTACGTCGTACGCCGGCTTCGCCGCAGCGAGCCGAACGCAAGACGTCGTGATCCCGAGAGCCGGGTACCCCCGTTTGTGGGGCGCGAAGCCCCCACCCGGCTAGGACAAAGTTACTGCGGTTCGAGGGTCGGTGGCCTCCGTGGACCAGACCACCTGGGCGGGTTCAGCCGGAGTAGGGCACCTCGGTCTGCCAGGACGCCTCGTCCTGGTGGGCGGCGTCCCACAGCGCGTCCGCGACCCGGTCGGGCGTGAACGGACCCTCCTTGTCGAGGGTGCCGCGGACCGTGACGGACGCCGCGCGGATGCCGTCGGGCTTGAGCGTGGTGTCGATGCTGTAGATCAGGTTGCGGAGGCCTGCCTTCTGCACGCCGAGAGAGGCGGCCTCGTTCCACGGCTTGTCGGCGGCCATGCTGCCGGTCGCCGTGACACGGCCGCCCGCGGACATGTACGGCCGAACGGCTTGCAGCCCGGTCAGCAGCGCGGCGACGCCGAGCCCGACGTCGGTGAGCAGCTCGTCGGCGGTGAGCGCGAGCGGGTGCTTCTGGCGGAACGCGCTCGGGTTGAAGTGCAGCCAGTCCACCCGGCCGAGGCCGGCGGCCACGCCCTCGATCGCAACGCTCGCCGAGGCGGGATCGGTGATGTCGGCCACGACGTCGCCGACGTTCGCGCCGAGCTCGCCCACCTCCGCGGCCAGGGTGCGGAGCGCGTCCTCGTCGTGCCCGACCAGCCCGACGTCGTACCCCTCGCGCGCGCAGCGGCGGGCGAGCGAACCGCTCACCCCAGGTCCGGCGGCGATCACCACGATGACGGGACGGTCGCTCATGTCTCCTCCTCGTACGGCGAGCCGTGGAACCGACGGTAGCTGTAGACGATCATCGCCAGCGCGAACAGCCCGGACAGGACGAGCGTGATGCCGGGCGCCCAGCCGCCGTACAGCCACCACTTGTCGTCGACAGGCCACCACGAGGGAGCGTCGGGTTGGGCGAACCACAGCACCCCGAAGCCCACGATGCAGAGCGCGCCGAACGTCGCCGTCGCGATGCGCGGCCGGGTCTGCACGCTGTCGGAGGCGCCTTCGAGGGCCCGCTTCTTGACCGGCTCGACGCGCCGCTCGGCCCATTCATACTGCTGGGAGAGGATCACCAGGCCCGCGAAGATGCTCAGCAGCCCGGGCCCGGGCAACACCAGCGCGGCGATGCCGGCGATCACCAGTGTCCAGCCGACGACCTCGAGGGCGACGCGCTTGCTGTGCTTGGCGACGGCGGCCTTGCGGCTCATCCGGCGTGCTCCTGGCGCAACGGGTCTCCTCCATGGTCGGGCCCGTGGTCGGGTGCGGTCGAGAATAGAGGGTGCAGGATGACGGGGTGGCCGGCCCGGTGACCAACCCGCGGGACTGGTCGGCTCCGCCGGCCGACGTGCTGCTCGCCGACGGCACCGTGGCGGTGGTGCGCGGCCTGCTGTCCGAGGACCGCGAGGCACTGCTGGACCTGCACGAGCACGTGTCCGAGGACACGCTCCGACTGCGGTTCTTCACGACCAGCCGGGATGCCGGGCGCAGGTACGTCGCCCACCTCTTCGACGACGCCAACCTCCAGTCGGCCGCCCTGGTCGCGATCGTGCGCGGTCGCGTCGCGGGCCTCGCGACGGCGGAGGTGCTGACTCCCGACCGCGCCGAGGTGGCGTTCCTCGTCGCCGACCAGGACAGCGGCCGTGGCCTCGGCAGCCTCCTGCTCGAGCACCTCGCGGCCCTCGGTCGGGCGCACGGCGTCACCCGCTTCGACGCCGAGGTGCTGGCGGACAACAACGGGATGCTGCGGGTCTTCCGGGGCGCCGGCTTCGCGGTGTCCCGTCGCACCGAGGCCGGTGAGGTCACCGTCGAGCTGCGCACCGAGGTGTCGGCCGCTGCCCTGGACGCCGCGGACCGCCGGGAGTGGCGGGCCGAGGCCCGCTCGCTCCGGCCGCTGCTCGCGCCCGCGAGCGTCGCCGTGGTCGGCGTACGCCGCGACGACTCCGGCGTCGGACGTGCCGTGCTGGAGGCGATCAAGGCGGGCGGGTACGCCGGCCGGCTGAGCGTCGTGCATCCCGAGGCGGATGCCGGAGGGGTGGTGGCCGGCGTGGCGGCGTACCCGACCGTGGCCGCCGTCCCCGGACCCGTCGACCTCGTGGTGGTCGTGGTCCCGGCCGACCGGGTGGCCGACGTGATGGCCGACGTGTGCGCGGCCGGCGCCGGCGCGGCGGTCATCGTGTCGTCGGGGTTCGCCGGCGCGGACCAGCCGCTGGGCCGCGGCCTGCTCGAGCTGGCGCGGGCTCACAGCGTGCGCGTGGTCGGGCCGAACTCGCAGGGCGTGCTCAGCCATCTGACGTCCGGTGCCCTCAACGCGTCGCTGGCCCGGGAGGTACCGGCGGCCGGCGGGCTCGCCGTCGCGACCCAGTCGGGCGGCGTCGGCTTCACCGTGCTCGACCTGGCCCGCGCCGCCGGGGTGGGCGTGCACTCGTTCGTCTCCCTCGGCGCCAAGCTCGACGTGTCGGGCAACGACCTGCTGGCCGCGTGGGGTGACGACGACGGGGTCCAGGTGGCGGCGTTGTACCTCGAGTCGTTCGGCAACGCGTTGAAGTTCGCGCGTACGGCGCGACGGTTCGGCGAGCGCAAGCCGCTGCTCGCGGTCGTCGGCGGAAGGTACGCCGCGGGGGCCGGGGTGTCCGCGCTGTTCGCGCAGGCCGGCGTGATCCCCTGCCGCGGCGCCGCCGACATCGCGGAGGCGGCCGCCGTCCTCACCGAACAGCCGCTCCCCGGTGGCTTCCGGGTCGGCGTCGTCACCAACGCCGGCGGGATGGGCGTCCTCGCGGCCGGGATGGCCGAAGGCGAGGGCCTCGCGGTGCCGCGCCTCTCGGACGCGCTGAGGTCAGGCCTGCGAGCGGCCGTGCCGACCATCGGTGCCGACAACCCCCTCGACCTCGGGGCCGACGTCACCCCGCCGTCGCTGACCACGGCCTTGCGGATGCTGCTGGACTCCGGCGAGGTCGACGCCGCCGTCGTCACGCTCGTGCCGACCGTGCTCGCCGACCCGCAGGCACTCCGGGCTGCGGCGGCCGCCGCCGCCGTGTCATCGGACAAGCCGGTCGTGGTCGTCGCCTCCGACGCCCGCACCGACGAGGCGCTCCCCGGTCTCACGGCGTACCGGACCCCGCTGGTGGCGGTGATCGCGCTGGCGCGAGCGATGAGGTACGCCGCCTGGCGACGCGTCACTGCCGACGACGCCCCGCCGGCCGACGCCACCCGCGCCGCGACCGCCCGCGCCCGGGCCACCGCTCGGCTGGCCGCCCGGGGCGGGAGCCCCGAGTGGCTGCCGGACGACGCGGCGGACGAGCTCCTGGCGCCGTACGGCGTCCGGCTGCTCGGCAGTGGGGCCCGCGGACCCGGGGAGGCCGTGGCGGCGGCGGAGGCGCTCGGCTGGCCGGTGGTCGTCAAGGTCGCCGACCCGGGCGTCCGGCACAAGACGGACCGCGGCCTGGTCCGCGTGGGTCTCGCGTCGGGGGCAGCGGTGACCGCCGCGGTACGGGACTTCGCGGGCGAGCTGGGCGTGCCCGTGGACGGCCTCGATGTCCGCGTCCAGCCGGTCGTCGGCGGGGTGGAGCTGTCGGTCAGCGTCGCGCGCGACGAGACCTACGGCCCGCTCGTGCGGGTGGCCGCCGGCGGTGTGGCGAGCGACCTGTTGCACGACGAGGTACATCTCCTCGCACCCGTCGCCCCGTCCGACGCCGCCCGAGCACTGCGCGGCCTGCGGATCTGGCCGCTGCTCGACGGCGTCCGCGGCCTGGAGCGGGTCGACGTCGCCGCCCTCGAGGCGCTCGTCGTGGCCGCCGGCCAGCTCGCCGTCGACGTACCCCAGCTGGCCGTCCTCGAGCTCAACCCCGTCTTCGCCACCCCCACCGGCGCCCTGTGTGCCGATGTGAAGGTGCTGCTCGAGCCCGCCGAGGCGCCCGACGCCGGGGTACCTCGTCGGCTCCGGCCGCTCTGATCGGTGGTCGAGCCGGGCGAGCCCCTGGGCGAGCCCGTGTCGACCACCATGACGTCCCCAGGTCTCGACACCGCTCGCTAGCGCTCGCGGGCTCGACCAACGATCACAGCGAGCATCTGGCCGCTCTGACGTCGCCAGGTCTCGACACCGCTCGCTAGCGCTCGCGGGCTCGACCAACGATCACAGCGAGGGTCCGGCGCTCCGATCGGTGGTCGAGCCGGGCGAGCCCCTGGGCGAGCCCGTGTCGAGACCGCCATGACGTCGCCAGGTCTCGACACCGCTCGCTGGCGCTCGCGGGCTCGACCCACGATCACAGCGAGGGTCCGGCCGCTCCGATCGGTGGTCGAGCCGGGCGAGCCCCTGGGCGAGCCCGTGTCGAGACCGCCATGACGTCGCCAGGTCTCGACACCGCTCGCTGGCGCTCGCGGGCTCGACCCACGATCACAGCGAGGGTCTGGCCGCTCTGATCGGTGGTCGAGCCGGGCGAGCCCCTGGGCGAGCCCGTGTCGAGACCGCCATGACGTCGCCAGGTCTCGACACCGCTCGCTAGCGCTCGCGGGCTCGACCAGCGATCACCCCGAGGGTCTGGCGGGCGATCTCGTACTCCTCGTCGGTCGGCACCACCATCACCGCGACGTCGGCGCCGTCCGGGGACACGACGGTGGGGCCGGTGACGGGGGCGGCGTTGCGAGTCGGGTCGACCTCGATGCCGAGGCGGCCGAGGCCGGCGAGGGTGGCCGAGCGCAGCTCGGGGTTGTGCTGGCCGACGCCGGCGGTGAAGACGACGGCGTCGACGGTGCCGAGGACGGCGTAGTAGGCGCCGACGTACTTGCGGATCCGGTAGCAGTAGACGTCGAACGCCAGCGCGGCCCCGTCGTCACCGGCGGCGCGCAGCGCCATCACCTCGCGGAAGTCGTTGTTGCCGGCCAGACCGAGCAGCCCCGAGGAGCGGTTGAGCGTCCGGTCGATGTCCTCCAGCGACCAGCCGAGCGAGCGGTGCAGGTGCATGTGCACGGCCGGGTCGAGGTCCCCGGACCGCGTGCCCATCACCAGCCCCTCGAGAGGCGTCAGGCCCATCGAGGTGTCGACCGAGACACCGCCGCGTACGGCGGTCGCGGACGCGCCGTTGCCGAGGTGCAGCACGATCACGTTGAGGTCCTCGACCGGCCGACCCAGCGCCGAGGCGGCGGCGCGGGCGACGTACGCGTGGGAGGTGCCGTGGAAGCCGTACCTGCGGATGTGGTGGTCGGCGAGCCAGGCGTGCGGGACGGCGTAGGTGTAGGCGACCGGCGGCATGGTCTGGTGGAACGCCGTGTCGAACACCGCGACCTGCGGCAGGTCGGGGAACAGCTTGCGGGCGACGGCGATGCCCTCCAGGTTCGCGGGGTTGTGCAGCGGGGCGAGCGGCACGAGATCGGTCACCGCGTCGACCACGTCGTCGTCGACCAGCGTCGGCGCGGAGAACCGCTCGCCTCCGTGCACCACCCGGTGCCCCACCGCCACCACACCGGCCGATGACAAGGCGGGCCCGTGCGACTCGAACGCGTCGAGCGCGGCGCGCAGCGCCTCCTCGTGGTCGGCGAACCGCCTCTCCTCGACGTGCTCCCCCGACGGCGATGCGTGCTCGAGACGCCCGGACGACTCGCCGATCCGCTCCACCGACCCCGACGCCGGCGAGTCGCCGGACGTCCCGTCGACCAGGCTGTACTTCAGCGACGACGAGCCCGCGTTGACGACCAGGACGAAGGAGGACGTCATCGGGACTGGCCGACCGTCTGGCCGACTTTCTGGGCCTGGATCGCCGTGATCGCCACCGTGTTCACGATGTCGCGCACCAGCGCACCGCGGGACAGGTCGTTGACCGGCTTGCGCAGTCCCTGCAGGATCGGCCCGACCGCGAGCGCGCCGGCCGACCGCTGGACCGCCTTGTAGGTGTTGTTGCCGGTGTTCAGGTCCGGGAAGACGAACACCGTCGCCCGGCCGGCCACCTGCGAGTCCGGCAGCTTGGTCCGCGCGACGGCGGCGTCGATCGCGGCGTCGTACTGGATCGGGCCCTCGACGAGCAGCGACGGTGCCCGTTCGCGGACCATCGCGGTCGCCTCGATCACCTTGTCGACGTCCGACCCCGCACCCGACCCGCCCGTGGAGTACGACAGCATCGCGACCCGCGGCTCCACCCCGAACGCCGCCGCCGTGCGCGCCGAGGCCAGCGCGATGTCGGCCAGCTGGGCGGCCGTCGGGTCGGGGTTGACTGCGCAGTCGCCATACACGAGCACCTGGTCGCGTAGGCACATGAAGAACACCGACGACACCACCGAGACGTCGGGCGCCGTGCGTACCACCTCGAGCGCCGGACGGATCGTGTGCGCCGTGGTGTGCGCGGCGCCGGAGACCATCCCGTCGGCGAGGCCGAGCTCGACCATCATGGTGCCGAAGTACGAGACGTCGATGACGATGTCATGGGCCCGCTCGAGGTCGATGCCCTTGTGCTTGCGGCGTTCGTGGTACGCCGCCGCGAACCGCCCGCGCAGCTCCGGGTCGGTCGGGCTGAGGACCGTCGCACCGGTGATGTCCACGCCGAGCAGGGCCGCCCGGGTCCGTACGTCGCGGGGCTCGCCGAGGATCGTCAGGTCGGCGATCTTGCGGCGCAGCACGATGTCGGCCGCCTGGAGGATCCGGTCGTCGTCCCCCTCGGGCAGCACGATGCGCCGCCGGTCGGCCACGGCCATGTCGATCAGCTGGTGCTCGAACATCAGTGGCGTCACGGCCGTCGTCCTGGCCACCTCGAGGCGGTCGAGCAGCACGTCGCCGTCGACGCGCTGGTCGAAGATCGCCAGCGCGGTGGCCACCTTGCGCGGCGAGTCCTTCTGCAACCGGCCACGGACCGACGTCAGCGCCCGGGTCGTCTCGCTGGTGTCCAGCGACGTGGCCACGATCGGCATCGTCGCGCCCAGGCCGGCGATGAGCCGGCTGACCTGCGCCGGCAGCTCGAAGCCGCCGTTGATGACGATCCCCGTCATCTGCGGGAAGTTCGCCGAGACCTGCGCGGTCAGCACGCCGAGCACCACCTCGGGCCGGTCCCCCGGCGTGACCACGACGGCGCCGTCGAAGAGCCGGTCGAGGACGTGCGGCATCGTCATCGCCGCCACCACCACGCCCGTGGACTCCTGCGTCAGCAGCGACTCCTCGCCACTCACCAGGGTGCCGTGACATGCCTTCATCAGGTCGGCCACGGACGGCGCACTGAGGAGCGGCTCCTCCGGGATGGCGAACGCCGGCACCCCGTGTCCCTCCAGGGCGTCGACGATGCCGTCGAGCGCCTCGACGTCCGCGCGGTTGGCGACGATCGCGAACAGCGCGCCGTGGTTCGCATGCAGCTCGCTCACCGCCAGGTCGGCGGCCGTGCGCACGCTCGCCGGCGACCGCCCACTCGCGTTGAGCACCAGCAGCACCGGGCTGCCCAGGTTGGCCGCGATCTTCGCGTTGAAGGAGAACTCGGTCGGCGCGCCGACATCGGTGTAGTCGCTACCGACGACCACCACCGCGTCGGCCTTCTCGGCCACCTGGTGGAAACGGTCGACGATCAGGTCCAGGGCCGCCTCGGGGTCGCGGTGCAGGTCGGCGTAGGTGACGCCGGCGCACTCGTCGTAGGAGAGCTGGACCGCCTCGTGCGAGACGAGCAGGTCGAGCACGTAGTCGGTGGCGGCGTCGCCGCGGACGACGGGACGGTAGACCGCCACCCGCTCCACCCGCCGCGAGAGCTGCTCGAGCACGCCGAGGGCGACCGTCGACTTGCCCGTGTAACCCTCCACCGCCGCGACGTACACGCTCGTGGCCATGTGGCGACACTAGTCGGGCACGACGGAGGAGTGGCCGGCGTGTGGCGACAGGTCGAGCAAGCCCGCGACCGAGCTTGCGAGGTCGCAACGGCGCGTCGAAACCCGCTGACCCGGCGACGCACCGGCACGCAGATCCCGTCCCACCCCTCCGAGTGGTGTCAGGCCCGGCGACTCGGCCTAGCGTGGCGGGCATGACGGACCTCACCGGCAAGAAGATCGCGTTCGCCGTCGCGAACGAAGGCATCGAGCAGGTCGAGCTCACCTCGCCCTGGGAGGCGGTGGAGCAGGCCGGCGGACAGCCGGTGCTGGTCTCCGTCGAGGGCGGCAAGGTCCAGGCGTTCGAGCACCTCGACAAGGCCGACACGTTCCCGGTCGACATCACCTTCGATGAAGCCGACGTCGCCGAGTACGACGGCCTGGTGCTGCCGGGTGGCGTGGCCAACCCCGACAACCTGCGCCTCCACGACGAGGCGATCGCCTTCGTGAAGGGCTTCTTCGACGCCGGCAAGCCGGTCGCGGCCATCTGCCACGCGCCCTGGTCGCTGGTCGAGGCCGACGTCGTGCGCGGTCGGACCCTCACGTCATGGCCCAGCCTCCAGACCGACCTGCGCAACGCGGGTGCCGAGTGGAAGGACGAGGAGGTCGTCGTCGACGGCAACCTCGTGACCAGCCGCAAGCCGGACGACCTGCCGGCCTTCAACAAGGCCGCGATCGAGGCGTTCGCCGGCCGGGTCTGACACGCCCGTGGGCGTGCGGACCGTCGGGGTCGAGGAGGAGTTCCTCCTTGTCGACGCCGAGGACGGGCACGCCGCCGAGCGAGCCGGTGCGGTGCTGCGCGAGGTGGGCGCTGGCAGGGAGGTCGTCGACCACGAGCTGATGGAGCACCAGGTCGAGACCCGGACCAAGCCGGTGACCGACCTCGACGACGCGCGGCAGCAGCTGGTGGACGCCCGCCGCCTGCTCGGCCGCGCAGCCCGGGAGGTAGGCGCCGCCGTGGTCGCGGTCGGTACGTCACCGTTCGGCGTGACGGACGTCGAGGTCTCGCCGAAGGACCGGTACCGCGACATGGTCAACGAGTTCGGGGCGATCGCCCGGGTGGCGGGTACGTGCGGCATGCACGTCCACGTCGGCATCGAGTCGCGCGAGGAAGGCATCGGCGTGATCGACCGGCTGCGCCCATGGCTGCCGGTGGTGCTCGCGCTGAGCGTCAACTCGCCGTACGCCGAGGGCCGCGACAGCGGGTACGCCTCCTGGCGCGCGCAGGTGTGGACCCGCTGGCCCAGCGCCGGAGCGACGGAGGCGTTCGGCGACCCGGCGGCGTACGACGCCCTGGTCGCGGACCTGATCGCGGTGGGCGCCGCGCGAGACCCGGGGATGGTCTACTTCGAGGCGCGTCTGGCCGAGGACTACCCGACAGTGGAGGTACGCGTCGCCGACGTCTGCACCGATCCCGACGACGCGGTCATGATCGCGGCGGTCGTCCGAGCGCTCGCCACCACGGCTGCCGAGGACTGGGAGTCCGGGTCGGCGCCGGTGGCGTGGCGCTCGGAGCTGCTGCGCGCCGCGACCTGGCGCGCCTCGCGCTACGGGCTGGCCGGCACCCTGGTACATCCCGTCGACCGCGACCTCCGACCCGCCCGCCAGGTCCTCGAAGCCGTGATCGAGCGAACCCGGAGCGCGCTCGAGCAGGCCGGTGACCTCGACCGCGTGACGAGCAGCTTCGAACGGCTCCTCGGCGCCACCGGCGCCACGCGTCAGCACGCGGCCTTCGAGCGCAGTGGCAGCATCGAAGGCGTCGTGGCCGACCTGGTCATCCGGACCGAGGCGTCCTGGGAGGACACGTGAGCGCACTGGTGGGCCGGATGCGCGGGGTGTTCTTCCTCAGCCACCATCCGTGGGTCGGCGTCGTGGTGCTGGCGGTGCTGGTCGTGCTGGTGCTCTACCTCAACCAGCGCAAGGACCAGCACTAGGACCAACGCGAGGACCAACGCTGCCCTCAGTCGGCGTCGGCGCAGATCTTCTCCGCGGCGTCGGCCCGGCGCAGGTACTCCACCTCGTCGTCGACGGTGTCCTCGCGCTGGGCGACCGCGTTGGCCGAGGCGCGGGCCGCCTCGCACCGGCTCCGGGCCGGCGACGGGCCGTCGTCGTAGGCCGCGCGCATCACCGCCAGCACCGTCAGGACGGCGACAACGGCCACGGCCACTATCAGCGTGCGCACGCTCAGTCCGGTGCCGGCAGGGTGAACTCGAACACGGCACCCCGGCCACCAGGGTTGTCGCGCGCGGTGATGGCACCGCCGTGGCGCTCGACGATGCGCCGGCAGATGGCCAGACCGAGCCCGCGACCGTCGTACGTCGGGTGGGCGCGGGTGTGCGGCTCGAAGAGGTCGTCGTGGTCACCGTCGGGGAGCCCGATCCCCTCGTCGGCGACGGTGACGGCAACCGTGCCGGAGTCGGTACGCCGGCCGCTGACGAGCACCCGCGGCTCGGCGCCCGGCGGCACGAACTTGAGGGCGTTGCCGAGCAGGTTGTCGATGACCTGCCGGACCAGCGCCGGGTCTGCCTGGACCTCCGGGACGTGCCCGATCCGGACGTAGCCGTTGGCGCCGTGGTCGTGGGCTACCTCGGCGACCATCGCGGCGACGTCGACGCGGCGCAGCTTCAGGGCGGCGTCGTGGACGGCCCGGTCGAGAAGGTCGTCGATGAGGTGCTTCATCCGGCGGGTGCCGGTGGCGACGCGGTCGATGTACCGGCGGACCAGGTCGCCCTCGACCTCGCCGTCGCCCAGCTCGTTGGCCATCATCTCCGTCCAGCTGTCGATCCCGGCCAACGGGTTGCGGAGGTCGTGGGCGACGACGTCGGCGAACGCCGTGAGGTCGACGCGGCGGGCATGCTCGACGGTGGCGTCGCGGAAGATCAGCACCGCCCGGGCGCGCTCGGTGACCGAGTCGCGCGGCAGCGGCGCGGCCGAGACCGCCAGGATGCGCCCGGTGCCTGGCGGGTCGGAGACGAGCAGCTCCATGTCGCGCACCGTCTCGCCGGCCAGGGCGAGAGCGAGCGGGTCCTGGTCGCCCGGCGCCTGGGCCAGCATCGTGCGCAGGTCTCCGGCAAGGCCGCCCACCCGGGTGGCTGCGGGGTTGCGCAGCAGCCATCGGCCCGCGTCGTCGACGACGGCGAGGCCCTCCGCCATCGAGTTGACGACCGCGTGCAGCAGCTGGGCCTGGTACGTCATGTCGTCGGAGGTCTGCCGGAGCTCGCGGTTCAGGGCCTGACGCTCGTCGATACCCGTCGACAGGGCGAGCCCCGTCGCGGCGGTGGCGATCACGAACAGCTGGACGAGCAGAGCGTTCTCCGCGGGAGCCTCCACGCTGAACGGACCGTTCCCGGCCAGGGTGGCGGCAGTGGCGACGTACCCCAGGACCAGGACGTGCATCGCCGTCATCAGCGTGCCGAAGCGGACACCGCACCAGATCACCGCGCCGAGCAACAGGAAGAGCAGCTCGTCCACACCGCCCACGAACACGACCAGGTAGAGGGCGAGGCTGGTGAAGCAGGCGGGGTACAGCTCGAGCCGGTTGCCCTCCCACAGCGGCGGTCGTGGCGGTGGCTGCGCGAGGTAGCGCAGGAGCAGCAACCCTGGCGTGGCGACCACGAGCACCCCACACAGGTTGCGGCCGAACCACAGGGACAGGTCCCAGATGTCGGTCGGATGACCGACCAGCTGCCACCCCAGCCCGGCCACGACGGTGCTGATCACGACTCCGATGCCGACCGACGCGAGGTACGCCGCCAGGCGGCGGGGTGAGTCCAGGGCCCGCGTCCCGCCGCACCCCCACAGGTCGGGCAGGGTCCGGCGCATCAGCTCCACGATGATCACGGTCTGGGCGGTGTGCGCGAAGGCCAGCACCGCCGCGAACCCCGTGTCGAGTCCTGACCCGATGCCGAAGACGAGCATCGCTCCGAGCATCACGGCGGTGTCGATGCTGATCGGTGCGGCGCGGCGGACGAGCAGCCACAGCACGGTGATGCCTGCCGAAGGCCACACGGCCGCCAGGTCGTGGCCCGAGACGACCGTGGCCCGGCTGGCGAGCCCCAGTACGGACGCGGCGGCCAGGAACGCCAGGAGGACCAGCCAGCCCGGCCGGTCCCGGCCGAGTGCCGTCCAGCGCGGCGCCGTGGCTACGGTCAACTCAGGTCTCCTCGGTCGCCAGCGGCTCGTCGTGGGTGCCCGGTCGGGGAGCCCAGGGCAGCTCCTTGGCCGGCCGTACGACGATCAGCCGGTCGCCGCGGGCGAGCTGGGTCACCACGGGGTCGAAGTAGCGGTAGACCTTCTCGTCCCGCACGACCGCGATCACCTGGTCGGGCAGGGACTGCGGGGGCTTGCCGACCTCGGGCACGAGCAGGTCGCGTTCGGCGACCTCCAGCCCCTCGCCGTACGTCAGCAGGTCCTCCATCACCGAACCCAGCGTGGGCGAGAGGGAGGACAGGCCCAGCAGTCGGCCGACGGCGTCGGAGGAGGTGATCACGGAGTCGGCGCCGGACTGCTTCATCAGCGGCACGTTCTCCTGCTCGCGCACCGCGGAGACGATCCACGCATCCGGGTTGAGCTGACGCACCGTCAGCGTGGCGAGCACGTTGGAGTCGTCGCGGTCGGTCGTGATGATGACGTGGCTGGCCGTCGAGATGCCGGCGCGTTGGAGCACCTCGCGCCGGGTGGCGTCGCCGGTCACCACGGCCAGCCCGTCGGCGTGCGCGTCGGCCAAGGCCGTCGCGCCTTTGTCGACGACGACGATCGCCTCGCGGTCCTGGCCGTTGTTGACCAGCGTCTCGACGGCGCTGCGGCCCTTCGTGCCGTAGCCGACGATGACGACGTGCTCTCCCATGTGCTTCCTCCAGCGAGCGACGCGGAACATCTCGCGGCCCTGGGACGCGAGCACCTCCAAGGTGGTGCCGATCAGCAGCACCAGGAAGGCGATGCGGGCCGGAGTGATGAGGAACGCGTTGACGAGCCGCGCTCGTTCGGTGACCGGTGCGATGTCGCCGTAGCCGGTCGTGCTCAGCGTGACAGTCGTGTAGTAGATGGCGTCGGTGAAGTTGACGGCGTATCCGTGGATCGGGTCGTTGCCATCGCGGTACCCGGTGCGATCGAAGTAGACGAGCAGCACGGTGCCGAGCAGGATCGCCATCGCGGCCAGCAGCCGTCTGCCGAGCTCCCACCACGGAGAGCGGACCCGGTCCGGCAGGGCGATCCGGCTGACGCCCAGATGAGGATCGACCAGCAGCCGTTGCTGGTCACTCTGGTCGTCCGGCACGTCCCGAATCTAGTCCCTCGTCCCCCTCGGGACCCCGCGACTCGTCGGCGTCCGGGTCGCCCTCCCTGGCCATCCGGTGACGCAGCCGCTGCACCATCTCCAGGCGTGCATGGGTCGTCGCCATCTGCGGGAAGACGGAGTCGAACGACGCGTTGACGGCCGCGCCGATGAGCACCGCGATGGAGACCAGGTACAGCCACAGCAGCACCGCGATCGGTGCCGCGAGCGGGCCGTAGATCGACCGCGAGTCGGCTGCGGTCACCGTCAAGAACTCACGCAGGAGGAAGGACCCGAAGATCCAGCTGGCCAGGGAGAACGTCGCACCGGGCAGGTTGAAGGTCCAGTTCGTCCGCACCGGCACCGACACGTGGTAGAGCGTGGCCAGGAAGCAGATGCTCAGCACCAGGATGGCTGGCCAGTAGAACGAGCTCAGGAAGTCCAGACGGTCGGGCAGCCAGTCACTCACCAGCGACGGGCCGGCCACGAGCAGCGGGATCGAGACGATCCCCGTCACGGTCGCCAGCAGGTAGAGACCGAAGGACAGGGCGCGGGTCTTGATGATCCCGCGGTGCCCGCCCAGGCCGTGCATGATCGTGATGGTGTCGACGAAGACGTGCAGCGCCCGCGACCCCGACCACAGCGCCAGCACGAACCCGACCGAGATCACGTCGAAGCGGCCGCCCTCCAGCACGTCGTCGATGGTCGGCTCGATGATCCGGTTCACCGCTCGGTCGGTCAGGGCTCGTGAGGCGAGGTCGAGCACCGCGCGGCGTACCTCGTCGACCTGGGCCGCACTGAACTGGTCCGAGACGTAGCCGATCGACCCCGCCAGCGCGAAGATCAGCGGCGGCACCGACAGCACCGCGAAGAACGCCGCCTCCGCCGCCAGCCCGGTCACCCGGTGCCGCATGCAGGAGCCGACGGTCGCGACCACCACGCGCCAGGCCTTCTCCCCCGCCAGACGCCACCAGGGTTGCTCCGCCGCGGCCCGACGACGTGCCGCCGAGCCGCCGGCGGCTCGGTCGGGCGCGGCGCACATGCCCCTAAGGTAACGACCGGCCGGCCCCCGGACGGCCAGCCTCTACGGTTGACCTCATGGCCGTCGACCCCGCCGCGAACCGCGTCGCCGCCAACCAGCCACCCCCGCTGACCGGCCACAACATCGTCACCTCCGACGTCGCCCTCGTCGAGGCGGTGACCCGGCACGCGTCCGCCGAGGTGGTCGAGGACCTGGCCGGGCTGGGCCTGGAGGCAGGGTCGGCCGAGGCCGGGGAGCACGGACGGCTCGCCAACGCGCACCGGCCCGAGCTGACGACGTACGACCGGTTCGGCAACCGCGTCGACGAGGTCGTCTTCCACCCGTCGTGGCACTGGCTGATGACCCGCGCCGTCGGGCACGGCCTCCAGGCGGCGCCGTGGGAGCAGGCCGCGTCGGGGTCGCCGCACGCGCACGTACGACGGGCCGCCGGCTTCCTCGCCTGGTCGCAGACCGAGCCCGGTCACGGCTGCCCGATCTCGATGACGTATGCCGCGGTGCCGGCGCTGCGGGCCGATCCCGACGACGCGGCGATCGCCAAGGAGTGGGTGCCCACGCTGGCCGCGACCACGTACGACCCGGGCATCCGCCCGGTCGCCGAGAAGGCCGGCGCCCTCGCCGGGATGGGGATGACCGAGAAGCAGGGCGGCTCGGACGTGCGGGCCAACGTGACCGAGGCGCGGCCGACCGGCGTCGACGGCGAGTACACCCTGCACGGGCACAAGTGGTTCACCTCGGCGCCGATGAACGACGTCTTCCTGATGCTCGCCCAGGCGCCGGAGGGCCTGTCGTGCTTCGTGGTGCCGCGGGCGCTGCCGGACGGGACGCGCAACCGGCTCGACGTGGTCCGTCTGAAGGACAAGCTCGGCAACCGCTCGAACGCGTCGGCGGAGATCGAGCTGGGCGGGACGCTCGCGCGCCGGCTGGGCGACGAGGGCCGCGGCGTGCGCACGATCATCGAGATGGTGGCCGCGACGCGACTCGACTGCGTGCTCGGCTCTGCCTCACTGATGCGGCATGCGCTGGCCGAGGCCTCGTGGCACGTCGCGCACCGGTCGGCGTTCGGGTCGCTGCTTGCCGACAAGCCGCTGATGCAGAACGTGATCGCGGACCTGGCGGTCGAGTCCGAGGCGGCGACGGCCCTGGCCATCCGACTGGCCGCGGCGGTCGATGGTGCGGACGACCCGCACGAAGCGGCGCTGCGTCGGATCGCGTTGCCGCTGGCGAAGTTCTGGGTCTGCAAGCGCACGCCCGGCTTCGTGGCCGAGGCGCTCGAGTGCCTCGGCGGCAACGGGTACGTCGAGGACTCCGGGCTGCCGCTGCTCTACCGCGAGGCGCCGCTGAACTCGGTGTGGGAGGGCTCGGGCAACGTCAACGCCCTCGACGTGCTGCGTGCGCTGGCCCGCGAGCCCGAGGCGCTCGCCGCGTGGATCACCGAGGTCGGCCACGCGCGCGGCGCCGACGACCGGCTCGACCGGGCCGTCGACGACACGCTGGAGCTGCTCGGCGAGACCGGTGCCCTGGAGGCCGGCGCGCGCCGGCTGGCCGGCCGGATGGCGGTCTGCCTGCAGGGGTCGCTGCTGGTCAGGTACGCGCCACCCGAGGTCGCCGACGCGTTCTGCGACTCTCGGCTCGGGACGTCGTACGACGGCACGTACGGCGCCCTCTCGACGTCCGCCGCCGATCTGAGGACCATCGTCGCCAGGACGACGCCCGTCCTCTGAGCCCTCGGTCAGGTCGATTGACTGGCCAGCTCACCCATCACCTTCTTGAACGTCGCGAAGCGACGCGGGCCCACCTGAGCGGCGAACTCGCCCTCGATGCGCGCGAGGGCGGCGTACACGTCGCGCATGAAGCGGTCCCCCGCGTCCGTGCGGAGCACCAGCCGGACCCGGCCGTCGTCGGGGTCGGGCGCGGTGCGCAGGTGGCCGGTCTCGGCGAGGTACGTCACGAACTGCCCGCACCCCTGCTTGGTCATCCCCGCCCGGTGCGCGAGGCTCGTGACGTTGATGCCCTCGGGAGGTACCGACGCCATCACCCGCACGTGCGACATCCGGAGGTCGCCCAAGGTGCCGTCGTCGAGCTCCGCTCGGATCCTTCCGAAGAGACCGGCCATCAGCTCGGGCAGCACGTCCGTGGCGTCGGTCATAAACCTACTTTACCTTCTCCGCGACCTAGGCTCGTCGCATGCCCGCCCGCGTCGAGTCCGTCAACGTCGGGTCTCGCGAGGCCAACCCCGCCAAGGGGGTCGGCGTCACCGGTATCGGCAAGCAGCCCGTGGCGTCGGCGACCCTGCGTGCGCCCGGTCCGAAGCACGGCGGGCTCGGCAGCGGTCTGGTCGGCGACTTCATCGGCGACGTGCGGCACCACGGCGGGGACCGTCAGGCGGTGTACGCGTTCGCGCGCGAGGAGCTCGACTGGTGGGGTACCCGGCTCGGGCGGGACCTTCGGTCGGGCCTGTTCGGGGAGAACCTCACCACGGCCGGTCTCCCGGTGGACTCGGCGCTCGTCGGCGAGCGCTGGGCGGTGGGATCGGACGTGGTGCTCGAGGTGACCGGGCCGCGGATCCCGTGCGCGACGTTCGCGCAGCGGATGGGCATCCCCGGGTGGCTGCGGACGTTCAGCGAGGTCGGCCGGAGTGGCGCCTACCTCGCGGTCGTCACTCCCGGCGAGGTCCGGCCCGGCGATGACATCGAGGTCGTCGACCGCCCCGACCACGACGTGACGGTGCCGGTGACGTTCCGGGCGTTCCTCGGTGACCTCGACGCCGCAGGGCACGTCCTGGCGGTCGGCTGTCTGCCCGACCACGAGCTGGACGCACTCCGCGACCTGATCGGGCGTCGTACTCGCTGAACGTGCTTGACCCCTTTCCTGCATCGGCTTACTGTTCCGGCACTGGTAAAGTCGCTTTCCTATCGGGGGACGTCATGCACGATCGCGCCGCACTCGGCCCTGCCGATGTCGACGACGCCACGCTCGCGGGGATGGTCGCGACGCTCCACGGGGTCGGTGACGCCGAGGTGCAGGTGCTCGACTCGTGCGTGACGGAGTTCCCCTACGACCTGCCGGCGATCACGACGGCCGGGCGGTACGTCGTGTCCGGGACGGCGTCGGTCAGCGGCGAGCCCACGCCGTACGCCTTGTTCGTCAAGGTCGTCCAGTCCTGGTCGCGGTCGCCGTTCTTCCAGATGGTGCCGGAGGAGATCCGGGAGATGGCCGAGGCTTCGGTGCCGTGGCGTACCGAGGCGCTGGCGTACGACTCAGACCTCGCCGACCGCCTGCCCGAGGGTCTGGCCATGCCGCGCGCGGTCGGAGTCTTCGACCTGGATGAGAAGTCGGCGGCGATCTGGCTGCCGATGCTGGACGTCGTGCCGCGGCGCTGGGACGACGCGCGGTACGACCGGGCTGCGTACCTCCTCGGCCGGCTCGCAGGCAGCCCGCGCGTCGCGCCGCTGGCGGGCGTCGGCCAGCACTCGTTCACGATGCGTGACTACACGTTCGGACGGCTGACCAACCAGGTGCTGCCGATGCTCCGCGACGCCGGGATCTGGGCGCACCCGCTCGTCGCCGCGACGTTCGGCCCGGATCTCCGGGACCGCCTGCTGGCCGCGGCGGACGAGGTGCCGGCGTACGTCGAGGAGCTGATGACTCTCCCCCACACCGCCGCGCACGGCGACTCCTGCCCCAACAACCTGCTGGCCACCGCCGGCACGGACGACTTCACGCTCATCGACTACGGGTTCTGGAACCCGCTGCCCGTCGGCGCCGACCTCAGCCAGCTGCTCATCGGCGATGTCCAGATCGGCAAGCAGCGCGCCGGCGACCTCGCCGCCCGCGACGACGCGCACGTGGGCGAGTACGTGCGAGGGCTGCGCGACGAGGGCTGCGACATCCCCGACGCGGTCGTCCGCCGCTCCCACGCCCTCCACATGCTCCTGATGAGCGGCCTGTCCGCCCTCCCCGACGAGCTCCTCGACAAGGACCCCACCGACCCCGCCGTGCTCACCCAGTCCACCGACCGCGCCGCCATCGCCCGCTTCTCCCTCGACCGCGTCGAGCAGACCGCCCTCGGTAGCTGAGGAACGCGCGCCTAAGGCGCGCCCACTGGTGGTTGAGGAAGGCGCGCTAGCGCCTGTCACGAAACCCCGCCACCTGCTGGTCGAGGAATGCACACCCACGAGCGGTCGAAGAACGCGCACCCACTGGTGGTTGAGGAAGGCGCGCTAGCGCCTGTCACGAAACCCCGCCACCTGCTGGTCGAGGAATGCACACCCACGAGCGGTCGAAGAACGCGCACCCACTGGTGGTTGAGGAAGGCGCGCTAGCGCCTGTCACGAAACCCCGCCACCCGCCGAATCGCCGCTGCCACGATCCCGACGCGCGGCCCAGCTCCTGGAGGCGAGCTTCGGCAGCAAGTCAGTCTCACCGTCGATCAAGGCCTGACGCTTCCGTCGCCCCCAGCCCTGCAACCGCTTCTCCGCTGCGAACGCATCGTCGACCCTCGTGAAGAACTCCGCCCACCGCAGCACGACGGGCAGTCGGCGCCGCGTGTACGCCGCGCCAAGCCCCAGGTTGTGCTGACTGACACGGGTCTCCAACTCGGACGCGCTGCCGACGTAGAACGAGTGGTCGCTGCATTCGAGGATGTACACCCAGGGCATGCCCGCACCCTGCGGCGGTTGTCCCCCGACGGCAACCGGGCGGGTTGCCGCCTGTGGAGGAGAGCGCGGGGTGGCGGGGGTTTCGTGACAGGCGCTAGCGCGCCTTCCTCAACCACCAGCAGTGCTAGCGCGCCTTCCTCAACCACCAGCGGTGCTAGCGCGCCTTCCTCAACCACCAGTGGTGCGCGCCGTTCTGACGGGGTTTCGTGACAGGCGCTAGCGCGCCTTCCTCAACCACCAGCGGTGCTCGCGGCGGCTCGACCAGCGATCGGTCAGGTCAGCTCGAGGCCGGGGTACAGGGGGTGCTTGTCGAGGAGCTCGGTGCTGGCGGCCTTGATGCGGTCGGCGACGCCGTCGGCGAGCACGTACGTCGCCTTGGACGGGGCGCCGGCCTTGTTGGTGCCCGGCTGGGTGTTCTTCAGGACGTCGACCATGAGGTCGGCGACCTTGTCGAACTCGTCGTGGCCGAAGCCGCGGGTGGTCAGGGCGGGGGTGCCGAGGCGGATGCCGGAGGTGTACCAGGCGCCGTTGGGGTCCTGCGGGACCGAGTTGCGGTTGGTGACCACGCCCGCGTCGAGGAGCGCCGACTCGGCCTGCCGGCCGGTGAGCCCGAACGACGACACGTCGAGCAGCACGATGTGGTTGTCCGTACCTCCCGTGACCAGCTTCGCCCCGCGCGACAAGAACCCCTCGGCCAGGGACTTGGCGTTGTCGGCGATCGCCTGGGCGTAGGTGCGGAACTCCGGCTGCCGGGCCTCGGCGAGCGCGACCGCCTTCGCGGCCATCATGTGGCTCAGCGGGCCGCCCAGCACCATCGGGCAGCCGCGGTCGACCGACGACGCGAACTCCTCCTGCGCGAGCACCAGCCCGCCGCGCGGGCCGCGCAGGGACTTGTGGGTCGTGGTGGTCGTGACGTGGGCGTGCGGGACCGGGTCCTCGTCGCCGGTGAAGACCTTCCCCGCGACCAGCCCGGCGAAGTGGGCCATGTCGACCATCAGCGTCGCGCCGACCTCGTCGGCGATCTCGCGCATCTTGGCGAAGTTCACCCGGCGCGGGTACGCCGAGTACCCCGCCACGATGATCAGCGGCTTGAACTCGCGCGCCTTGGCCGCCACCGCGTCGTAGTCGAGGAGACCGGTCCCAGGGTCGGTGCCGTACTGCTGCTGGTGGAACATCTTGCCGCTGATGTTCGGCCGGAAGCCGTGCGTCAGGTGGCCGCCGGAGTCCAGCGACATGCCGAGCAGCCGCTGGTTGCCGAGCTTGCCGCGCAGCTCCTCCCAGTCCGCGTCGGACAGCTCGTTGACGTTCTTCGCGCCGTACTTCTCCAGCTCCGGCGACTCGATGCGGTGGGCCAGGATCGACCAGAACGCCACCAGGTTGGCGTCGATGCCGGAGTGCGGCTGCACATAGGCGTACGGCGCCCCGAACAGCTCGCGGGCATGCTCGGCCGCGACGCTCTCGACGGTGTCGACGTTCTGGCAGCCCGCGTAGAAGCGGTGCCCGATCGTGCCCTCGGCGTACTTGTCGCTGAACCAGGTGCCCATCGTCAGCAGCACCGCCGGCGACGCGTAGTTCTCGCTGGCGATGAGCTTGAGCGAGCCGCGCTGGTCGATGAGCTCCTGCCGGGTCGCCTGGGCGATCCGGGGCTCGACGGACGCGATCACCTCGAGGGCGGCGTCGTACGCGGAGGAGGCGGTCTTGGCGAGGGCGTCGGAGGAGAGGCCAGTCATGGGCCGCACTCTAGTTCCGAGCCGCACCCAACGCGGAGAGGTCGTCCGCGGTGAGCTGCACGTCGCCGGCCGCGACGTTCTCCTCCAGGTGAGCCACGCTCCCGGTGCCGGGGATCGCGAGCACGTGCGGCCCCTGCGCCAGCGTCCACGCGAGGCGTACCTGGGCGGCCGTGGCGCCGTGCTCGGCGGCCACCTTCGCCACCGCGGAGTCCGCCTCACCGGACCCTTCGTCGGCGGCTTCCTTCCGGTCGCCCGCGATCGCGAAGTACCCCACGAACGCGATGCCCAGCTCGCCGCACCGCTCGACGAGCGCGTCGGAGGCCGGGTGCCGCGCGTCCACGGCGTACCTGTTCTGGACGCTCACCACCTCGGTCACCCTGCGTGCCTCCTCGAGCTGCTCGAGGTTCACGGCCGAGACGCCGATGTGACGCAGCACCCCCGCATCCCTCAGCTCGACCAGCGCCTCCACGTGCTCGGCGACCGGCCGCGGGCCGAGCATCCGCAGGTACACCACGTCGAGGGAGTCCAGCCCGAGCTCGCGCAGGTTCTGCTCGACCTCACCACGCAGCTGTTCAGGGGTGGCGAACGGCGCGAACTCACCGTCAGGCGTACGCCGCGGCCCGACCTTGGTCGCGATCGTCAGTCGGTCGTCGTACGGCGACAAGGCCCTGCGGATCAGGTCGTTCGCACGCACCGGACCGTCCGGTCCGGACCGGAAGTAGAAGTTCGACGTGTCGACGTGGTCGACGCCGAGCTCGACCGCACGCCGCAGCACGGCGACCGAGGCGTCCGGGTCGCGCGCGGCGCCGCGGTCGAACGCGCCCGTCCCCGCCAGGCGCATGCAGCCGAAGCCGATCCGGTGGACCGTGCGGTCGCCGAGCTTCCAGGTGTCCCGAGTCACCGTGACACGGTAGGTCGGCGTGGTTTCGTGACGGGCGCCAGGGCGACCTCCTCAGCCACCGGAGGCGCACGGTGGTCGTCTCACATCATGGATGGGCGTCTCACATCACGGGATTCCGGTTTGTGAGAAGGGCGTCCACCCCCTGAGACTGGTTGACATGACCTCCGCTGTCGCGCATTACGCCGGGGTGTTCCTCGTGGCTCGTCGCCACGTGGACCTCGGGCGCACGCGCAGCGCGATGTGTTGGCCTCGCTGAACAGCCGCCCTGCTCCCCCGATCCCGCGCCCAACGACGCGCGCGGCCATCAGCGATGAAGGACACGTGTTCCCGTGCCAGATCTGCGTTTCCAGTCCCAGCCTCCTCGGCAGACCGAGGTCCCGCGTCCCAAGCGCGCGGAGGGGCAGTGGTCGCTCGGCTACACCGAGCCGCTGAACAAGAACGAGCAGTCGAAGAAGGATGACGACCCGCTCAACGTCCGGGACCGGATCCTGCACATCTACTCCAAGCGCGGCTTCGACTCGATCGACCCGGCGGACCTGCGCGGCCGGTTCCGCTGGATGGGGCTCTACACCCAGCGCAAGCCCGGGATCGACGGCGGCAAGACGGCGATCCTCGAGGAGGAGGAGCTCGACGCCCGCTACTTCATGCTGCGGGTCCGCTCCGACGGACAGCTGTTGTCGGCCGACGCCGTGCGCGCGCTGGGCCGGATCGGCACCGACTACGCCCGGGACACCGCCGACGTCACCGACCGGGAGAACATCCAGTACCACTGGATCCGCATCGAGGACGTCCCCGCCATCTGGGAGACGCTGGACGCCGCCGGCCTGAGCAGCCTCGAGGCGTGCGGCGACTCGCCGCGGCCGTTCCTCGGCTCGCCGGTCGCCGGCGTGGCCAAGGACGAGATCATCGACGGCAGCTGGGCGCTGGAGGAGATCCACCGCCGCTACATCGGCGACCCCCGCTTCTCGAACCTGCCGCGCAAGTTCAAGACGGCCGTCACCGGCCACCCCAGCCACGACGTCTCGCCGGAGACGAACGACGTCTCGTTCGTCGGCACCGTGCACCCCGAGCTCGGCCCCGGGTTCGACCTGTGGGTCGGCGGCGGCCTGTCGACCAACCCGATGCTCGCCCAGAAGGCCGGCGTCTGGATCCCGCTCGAGGACGTCCCGGACGTCTGGGAGGCGGTCGCATCGGTCTTCCGCGACTACGGCTACCGCCGGCTGCGGTCCCGCGCGCGGCTGAAGTTCCTGGTCGCCGACTGGGGCGTGGACAAGTTCCGCGAGGTGGTCGAGAACGAGTACCTCGGCCGCACGCTCGTCACCAACCCCTCTCCCCCGTCGCCCACCGGGCACCGCGACCACATCGGTGTGCACGAGCAGAAGGACGGCAACTCCTACGTCGGCATCGCGCCGACGGCCGGCCGGGTGTCGGGCCGGCTGCTGATCAACCTCGCCGACGCGATGGAGGAGTTCGGGGTCCGCGGCGCCCGGCTCACGCCGTACCAGAAGATCGTGCTGATCGGGGTCGCACCCAGGGCCCTCGACGCGCTGCTGACCCGGCTCGACGCGATCGGGCTCTCGGCGCGGCCGTCGCAGTGGCGGCGCAACACGATGGCCTGCACGGGCATCGAGTTCTGCAAGCTCGCCATCGTGGACACCAAGAACCGCGCCCGCGACCTGGTCGACGAGCTCGAACGCCGGTTCCCCGACCTGGACGCCGCCATCACCGTCAACGTCAACGGCTGCCCCAACGCGTGCGCGCGGACCCAGGTCGCCGACATCGGCCTCAAGGGCCAGCTCGTGCTCGACGACCACGGCAACCAGGTCGAGGGCTTCCAGGTGCACCTCGGCGGCGCGACCGGCCTCGGCGCGAACTTCGGTCGCAAGCTGCGGGCGCACAAGGTGACCAGCGCGGAGCTGGACGACTACGTGACCGCCGTCGTGGCGGCGTACCTCGACGAGCGTGAGCCCGGCGAGCGGTTCGCCGACTGGGTGGTGCGCGCCGACGAGAGCTCGCTGCGTGGCGAGGGTCTGCGCGTCCTGGAAGCGCATCTCATGAGCGAGCGCGCCGTGCCGTTCCACTGCCCGTACTGCGGCGAGGAGGATCTCTACCCCCGCGAGGACGGGTGGGAATGCCGTGCCTGCCTGCGGGCCTTCGCGGTGACCTTCCTCGGCCAGCTGCCGCGGCCGGCCACCGCCACCTCGGGAGGTACGTCATGACCGCGGCGACCACGACCAAGGCCGCGGAGGCACGCGGCACCCACACCGAGGGCCGCAGCGGCGAGGAGCTCCGCGAGCTCGTCTCGCACGTCGGCGCCGAGCTCGAGCTCGCTCCGGCCGAGCACATCATCGAGTGGGCGGTGGCGACGTTCGGCGACAGGTTCTGCGTCACGTCGTCGATGGGTGACGCCGTACTCGCCCACCTGGCATCGAAAGTCGCGCCGGGCATCGACGTGGTCTTTCTCGACACCGGCTACCACTTCGTCGAGACGATCGGCACGCGCGACGCCGTCCAGGCGACCCTGCCGGTGAACCTGCTGACGATCACGCCCGTGCAGTCGGTGGCCGAGCAGGACGCGGCGTACGGCAAGGACCTCTGGAAGACCGACCCCGACCTGTGCTGCAACCTGCGGAAGGTACAGCCGCTGGCTACGGCCTTGAGTGAGTACGACGCGTGGGCCACCGGGCTGCGTCGCGCCGAGACCCACAACCGGATCATCGCGCCCGTCGTCGGCTGGGACGCCCGCAAGGGCAAGGTCAAGGTCTCCCCGCTGGCGCGGTGGAGCGACGAGGACGTCGAGCGGTACATCGCCGAGCACCACGTGCTGGTCAACCCGCTCGCGTACGACGGGTACCCGTCCATCGGCTGCGCCCCGTGCACGCGGCGCGTGGCGGCGGGCGAGGACCCGCGCAGCGGCCGCTGGGCCGGCACCAACAAGACCGAGTGCGGGATCCACCGATGACCGCACTCACCACCATCGCTCCCGACACCGACGTCGAGGGTCGTCTCGGACACTCCCCGTTGAACAGCTCGTCGAAGATTGAGAGGAGGCCGCGCTGATGGCCGCTCCTGCACTGGTTGCTCTGGCCCACGGAAGCCGCGACCCCCGTTCTGCCGCCACCATCACTGCGCTGGTCCAGGAGGTCCGCTCGCTGCGTCCGGACCTCAAGATCGAGCGCGCGTTCCTCGACCTGTCCCGGCCGACGCTCGAGACGACGGTCGACCGGCTGGCGCGCAAGCACGAGGAGATCGTCGTCGTACCTCTCCTGCTCACCGACGCCTTCCACGCGAAGGTCGACGTACCGTCGGCGATCGCCGCCGCGGCCGCCAAGCACCCCGAGGTACAGATCCGCGCCACCCCGATCCTCGGCCTCGAGGCACGGTTCCTCGAGGTGCTCGACCTCCGGATGCGCGAGGCGCTGCGTGCCGCGCGTGCGCGGGAGCTCGACGCGCTGGTCCTGGCCGCCGCCGGCTCCTCCGACCCGCTCGCCAACCAGTCGGTCGCCCGCCTGGCCCGGCAGTGGGGCGCCCACCACAAGCTGCCGGTCACGGCGGCGTTCGCCTCGTCCGCTCCCCCGGCCACCGGTGAGGCGGTCCGCGCGTTCCGCAAGGAGGGCCGCCGCCACATCGCCGTCGCCTCGTTGTTCCTCGCGCCCGGCTTCCTGCCGGACCGGGCGGCCGAGCTGGCGCTGGAGGCCGGCGCGGTCGCGATCTCCGAGCCCCTCGGCGCCCACCCCGAGATCGCGCGCACCATCCTGGCGAGGTACGCCGTGGGTGCGGTGGAGCTCGTCCCCGTCTGAGGCCCGTGGCGATGGCGTTTGGGACCAATCGCGCACTTGGAACGTTCCAGGGCTGGCGTTTGTGACCAATGGCAGACGTATCGCGGGTCGCTAGCGTGTCCAGGTGACCCTGAACTTGGACCTGGAGACGGCAACCGTCGCGGCGGTGAGTGCGGCGATGGGGTCGGGGTCGACGTCGAGCGGGGAGCTGGTCGGGGCGTACCTGGAGCGGATCGACCGACTGGACCCGCTGGTCAACGCGGTGCGCTGCCTGGCTCCGGACGCGGAGGAGCGGGCGGCGGCGCTGGACGCCGAGCGAGCCGAGGGGCGGGTGCGGGGGCCGCTGCACGGCGTACCGGTGCTGGTGAAGGACAACATCGACGTCGCCGGGCTGCCGACGACGGCCGGAGCACTCGCGCTTGCCGAGTCCGTCCCCGACCGCGACGCCGATCTGGTGGTGCGGCTGCGCGAGGCCGGCGCGGTGGTGATCGGCAAGACGAACCTCACCGAGATGGCCAACTGCATGGCCGAGGACATGCCGAGCGGGTACTCCTCGCTCGGCGGGCAGGTGCTCAACCCGTACGACGTCAGGTACGACCCCAGCGGCTCGAGCTCCGGCTCCGGCGCGGCCGCCGCTCTGGGGCTCGCGACCGTCACCGTCGGCACCGAGACCGACGGCTCGATCCTGTCGCCGGCGACCCACCAGAGCCTGGTCGGTCTCAAGCCGACCCTCGGCCTGGTACCCGGCCGCGGCGTACTTCCGATCGCCAGCAGCCAGGACTGCGCCGGGCCGATGTGCCGCACCGTCGCGGACGCGGCCGCGCTGCTGGGGGTGCTGACCGGCGAGACGTACGGCGAGGGGTCCGGGCCCGACACCCTGCGCGGCGTCCGCCTCGCGTTGCCGCCGGAGCCCGAGGACAAGGAGCTGTCGGAGCCGGAGCGCGAGGTGTACCGCGCCGCGCTCGACGTGCTCCGCGAGCGCGGCGCGGTGCTCGTCGAGGTGCCCGCGCTCCCGGAGACCGACGAGCTCCCGGTGCTGCTGCACGAGTTCGCCCGCGACCTGGACGCCTACCTCGCCGCGCTCCCCGAGGGCGCGCCGATCCGGTCGATGAGCGAGCTGGTGGCGTGGAACGACGCGCACGCCGACGCCGCGCTGAAGTACGGCCAGGTGCTGCTCGAGCGAGCAGCAGCGGTGGACCACGAGGCCGAGCGGGTGGCGTACGAGACCCAACGCGCCCGCGACCTCGCCGTCTCCGGCGAGCACGGCATCGACGCCACGCTGACGATCGCCGACGCCGAGGCGATCGTGTTCCCCGGGGCGTGGGGGTGCGGGTTCGCCGCGCGGGCGGGGTACCCGAGCCTGGTCGTGCCGGCGGGGTACCGCAAGGAGGGCCGGCGCCCGGTGGGTCTCGGCTTCGTGGGCCGGTCGCGGAGCGAGGGGCTCCTGCTGGCCGTGGGGGCGGCGTACGAGGAGGCCGCCCGGGCCCGCAAGGCGCCGTCGGTCGTGAACCCGTCCCTGTTCAGCAGCCTGTCTGCAGCCGGCGGAGGATCTCCGGCCACTGGGTGAGCAGCGTGGCGAGGTGGGTCGTGTCGAGCCGCACCTCGACCGCGGCGTGCGGCAGCCGCTCGGCCCACCACGCGGAGGCCGCGACGGCCTTCTCGTCGAGCCCGCCGACCCAGATGGTCGAGGGCGCACGGACGGCGGCCGGGTCGAAGTCCCACTCGCGGAACAGCACCGCCGCGTCGCGGAGGTACCCATCGGGCCTGGTCAGCGCTTCCCAGGCCACCGCGCTCACGAACTCGTCGTCACGAGTCCGCAGCAGCGCCGCGTCGGCCGGCGGCAGATCGGCCAGGAACCGGCCCGCCAGGGCGGCGTCGTCCTCGTCGTCGGGGTCGAGCCGGGCTCGCCACTCCATGAACTCCGGCCGGAGGCGCTCCATGGCGTCCTCGACGGTGCCCTCGGCCTCGGTGACCTGCATCGACGGCGCCGCGACGAGCGCAAGCCCCGTGGTGCGGTCGGGGTACGTCGCGGCGAACGCGGCGGCGTACGGCCCGCCGACCGACATCCCCAGCACCGCGGCCCGCTGGACACCCCACAGGTCCAGCAGCTCGGCCGCGTCCCGCGCAACCGAGGTGTGCGTGGACCCGGTCGCGGTGGACGAGCCGTAGCCGGGGCGGTTGAACGACACCAGGCGGACCCCCACCTCGCGGGCGGCCTCGTCGCCGGTCATCGCGATCCGGCGCGTGTCGGGGCAGCCATGGAAGACCAGGACGATCGGGCCGGGCGTGGCGCTGGACCAGTAGCGGAGCACGCGGCCGTCCCCGAGGAAGACCTTCATCCGACCAGCCGCTCCAGGAGGTGCTCGAGCTGGCGCGCCGGGTCGTCGGTGACGCCGCCGTGCACCGGGCCGGGCTGCACCACCGTGCTGCGCGGCGCCTTCAGGAACCCGAACCGCGTCCCGATCGGCTGTCGCGACGCCTCTCCCCCGCGGGCGTCGCCCGCGCACACGCCGTCCACGAACGCCAGCGCCTCGCCCACCTGGTCGACGTCGACGCGGGGGTCGAACGCCGTCAGCCGCTCGGCGTGCAGCTTCCACGCCGCCTGAAGGAAGTCGGTGGCCTGGCAGTAGACGACCACGCCGACGTTGAGGAACTCCTCACGATCGGCGCGCGGCACGCAGCGCAGCACGACGTACTGGTAGGGATGGCCGCCCGTCACGAGGCACGCTCCAGCGGCAGCCACTGGCGGGTGGCGAGTCTCGCGTCGAGGAACGCGACGTACGCCGCCCGGAGGGCGTCCGCCGACTCGGCACCGGGGACGGGCTCGAGCCACGCGTCGGGCACGTCAGCCACCACCTCGGCGAAGACGTCGTGGTCCAACACGTCGCTGGCCTCGGCGTCGACGGCCGGGAGGCCGCTCGTCCGCGAGCGAAGCACGTGGTCGCCGTCGTCCCACGGCTGCGCGGCGAACCGGTCGGGGGCGCTGATGCCGCCCGCCCAGCCGTGGTGGAAGTAGAGCGAGGCACCGTGGTCGATCACCCACAGGTCGCCGTGCCAGCGCAACAGGTTCGGGTTGCGCCAGGAGCGATCGACGTTGGCGGTGAACGCGTCCAGCCACAGCACCCGAGCGCCCGTCGGGTCATCGTCGGCAAGGTCGCCGTCGTACCCGAACGCCCCCGGCAGGAAGTCCACGCCGAGGTTCGGGCCCGGGCTGGCGTTGAGGAGGTCCTGGACCTCCTCGTCGGCTTCGTACCTCGCGATGGCGGGGTCCAGGTCGAGGACGACCAGCCGCGGGGTACGCAGGCCGAGCCTCGTCGCCAGGCCGCTGACGATCACCTCCGCGACCAGCACCTTGGCGCCCTGGCCGGCCCCGCGGAACTTGCAGACGTACGTGCCGAGGTCGTCGGCCTCGACGATCCCGGGCAGGCTGCCGCCCTCGCGAAGCGGCGTCACGTAGCGGGTGACGCCCACGGTCTCCAGGGTCAAGAGATCGGGACCTCGTCGAGGAGTCGCTGCTTCTCCGCCTCGACGTCGAAGTCCGCCGGCGGCCACTGCGGGTCCAGCCCGCGCAGGTTCTCGAGCAGCAGGTTGCCGACGGCCAGGTTGCGGTACCACTTCTTGTCCGCCGGGATCACGTGCCACGGCGCGTGCTCGGTGTTGTTGCGCTCGAGAGCGATCTGGTACGCCGCGCGGTACTCGCCCCAGCGCGCTCGCTCGGCCAGGTCGTTGGGGTTGTACTTCCAGTACTTGGTCGGGTCCTCCAGCCGTGCCAGCAGCCGGGCCTTCTGCTCGTCCGGCGAGATGTGCAGCATGCACTTGATCAGCGTGAACCCGTTCCCGACCAGCTCGGTCTCGAAGTCGTTGATCGCGCCGTACCGCCGCTCGATCTCCTCCGGCGGCGCCAGCTCGCGCACCCGCGCGATCAGCACGTCCTCGTAGTGTGAGCGGTCGAAGACGCCGATCATCCCCGGGCCGGGCAGGCCGTTGCGGATCCGCCAGAGGAAGTCGTGGGCGAGCTCCTCCTTGGTCGGGCCCTTGAACGAGGTGATCTTCACGCCCTGCGGGTCGACCAGGCCGACGGTGTCCTTGAGGGTGCCGCCCTTCCCCGAGGTGTCCATGCCCTGCAGGACCAGCAGCACGGACCGCTGACCGTCGGCCTTCCCCGCGAACAGCCGTTGCTGGAGGTCGAAGAGCTCCTCGCCGATCGCGGCCAGGTCCGCCTTCCCGGACTTCTTGTCGCCGTCGTAGCCGGGCGCCGCGTCGGTCTCGATGGACGTCAGGTCGACGGGTCCGGGTGGGAGGCGCAGCAGGTCGGAGTACGGGCTGGGCATGGGCACATCATGGCCCACGGCGACCGGGGTGGCGGTGCGTGACGGTCGGTTTCGCCGGCGGACATGGGCCCTGGCTCACCGCCCGTGAGGCGTGGGACTAGAGGCCGTCGGCCGGCTCGTCGTCGGCGGCGGCCGCGCCCAGCTCGTCGCGCACCACCGCGAACGTCAGCCCGGCGGAGTAGCCCTTGCGGGCGAGCATCCCGGCCAGCCGGCGGGTCGCCGTGGCGCGGTCGAGCCGGCGCATCGACGGGAGCTTCTTGCGGACCAGGGCCCGCGCGGCGGCCTCCTCGTCGGCGGCGTCGACCTCGTCGACGGCCTTGCGGACCACCTCCGCGTCCACGCCCTTGCGCCGCAGCTCGTCGGCCAGGGCGCGCCTCGCCAGGCCCTTGCCGGCCTGGCGCGACTCCACCCACTGGCGGGCGAACGCCGCGTCGTCGACCAGCCCGACCTCGGTGAACCGGTCGAGCAGCCGCGTCGCGATCTCGTCGGGCACGTTGCGCGAGCGGAGCTTGTCGGCGAGCTCGCGGCGGGACCGCGCCCGACCGGTGAGCTGGTCGAGCAGGATCGTGCGCGCCACCGACTCGGGGTCCGCGTCGGGACCCAGGGCCTCGTGATCCACGGCCTCGTGATCCGGCGCCGGGGCCGGCTCCGGGGTCCCGACAAGGTCATCGGGGACCGGATCCCCCCGGACCGGCCCCCGATTCCCCCCATGCGTGGGACTCCGAACGCTCGGAGTCACCGAGCCACGCCGAGACTCCGGCCTCGACGTTGCCGCGCCACTGCGTCATCGCGCCTCCTCGGTCACCGGGTCTCCGATCGCGTTTCGGTGGTCGAGCCGCCGCGAGGGACGAGCGGCGTGTCGAGACCTCGCCCGGCTCGACCAGCGA
Source organism: uncultured Actinomycetota bacterium (assembly GCA_963728555.1). Lineage (GTDB taxonomy): Bacteria > Actinomycetota > Actinomycetes > Propionibacteriales > Nocardioidaceae > Nocardioides. The sequence continues at coordinate 86,955 of CAVSKP010000003.1, read as the reverse complement.
ATCGCGTCGGTGGTCGAGCCGCCGCGAGGGACGAGCGGCGTGTCGAGACCTCGCCTTCCTCGACCAACGGTCCGTCAGAAGTCGTCGACCCCGATCGGCTCGGCCGGCGGCTCGGCGTCGACCTGCGGCCCGACGCCGAGCTTCTCGAGGATCTTCTTCTCGATCTCGTTGGCGAGATCGGGGTTGTCGCGCAGGAACGTGCGGGCGTTCTCCTTGCCCTGGCCGAGCTGGTCGCCTTCGTAGGTGAACCAGGCGCCGGCCTTGCGGATGATGCCCGCCTCGACACCGACGTCGATCAGGCCGCCCTCGCGGCTGATGCCCTTGCCGTACATGATGTCGAACTCGGCCTGCTTGAACGGCGGGGCCACCTTGTTCTTGACGACCTTGACGCGGGTGCGGTTGCCGACCGGCTCGGTACCGTCCTTGAGGGTCTCGATGCGGCGCACGTCGAGGCGCACCGAGGCGTAGAACTTCAGCGCCCGGCCGCCGGTCGTGGTCTCCGGCGAGCCGAACATCACGCCGATCTTCTCGCGCAGCTGGTTGATGAAGATGGCGGTGGTGCCGGCGTTGTTGAGGGCGCCGGTCATCTTGCGCAGCGCCTGGGACATCAGGCGGGCCTGGAGGCCGACGTGGCTGTCGCCCATCTCGCCCTCGATCTCGGCTCGGGGCACCAGCGCCGCGACCGAGTCGATGACGATCAGGTCGAGGGCGCCGGAGCGGGTCAGCATGTCGGCGATCTCGAGCGCCTGCTCACCGGAGTCGGGCTGGGAGACCAGCAGCGCGTCGGTGTCGACGCCCAGGGCCGCGGCGTAGTCGGGGTCGAGGGCGTGCTCGGCGTCGATGAAGGCGACGATGCCGCCGGCCCGCTGGGCGTTGGCCACCGCATGCAGGGCGACCGTGGTCTTGCCGGAGGACTCCGGGCCGTAGATCTCCACGACGCGGCCGCGCGGCAGGCCGCCGAGGCCGAGCGCGATGTCGAGGGCGATCGAGCCCGTCGGGATGATCTCCAGCGGCGCCCGGGTGTCGTCGCCCAGCCGCATGACCGAGCCCTTGCCGAACTGCTTCTCGATGTTGGCGAGCGCGGCGTCGAGGGCCTTCTCGCGGTCTCCACCAGCCATGTGGTCCGTCCTCCCAAAAGGATGTCCGTGGGATGTCTGTTTGTCGTTGGCCCCGAACGTTAGACACAGCCACCGACACTTCGCTCGGCCGGGAACGCTGCCTGTGGATGACCGCCCGCTCGACCCTGCACGAACGAACCTAGTCGAACAGGTATTCGAGCGCGCGCCGACACGCCGACCCTGGCAAGGTGACGGACATGAGCCTCACCATCCGCCCCGTCGACCCCTGGGACGAGCGCGAGATGGACGTTCTCCAGGAGAGCTACGTGGAGGCGGCACGGGCCGAGGTGCCCGACGCCCGCGTCTACTCCCGCGCCGACAGCGTCGCGCTGCTGCGCCGCGAGGAGGGCGGGTTCTTCTACCACGCGTTCGCCGGCTTCGAGGGCGACGACGAGCTGGTCGGCCAGACCTGGGTGGTGGGCAGCACCACCGACAACCTGCACCTCGCCCACCTGTGGGCGTGGGTGCCGCCGCGGTTCGGCCGCCGCGGCCACGGCACGGCGCTGGTGAGGTACGCCGAGCAGCACCTGCTCGACATCGGGCGCCACACCGCCGTCACGCAGACGTGGGTCGGCGACGGCACGGGCGGCTACCGGCCGTTCGCCGAGCGGCTCGGCTACACCCTGGCCAACACGCAGGTCGAACGTCGCCAGCGGCTGCCGATGGACGAGCCGACGCTGGCACGGCTCGAGGCCGAAGCCGCGGCCCACTCCTCGTCGTACCGGCTGGAGACCTTCGTCGGCCCCATCCCCGACGACCGCGTGCCGGGTTTCCTGGACCTCTACAACCTGATGAACGTCGAGATGCCCACCGGCGAGATCGAGCTCGAGGAGGGCCGTCGCACTCCCGCGGTGCAGGCCGAGCAGGAGACCGAGCTGCAGGAGCAGGGCCGCACGCGCGTCACCGTGCTGGCCTACTCCCCCGACGGCGATGCGGTCGCCTATTCGAACGTCGTCACCGGAGCCTCCGACAGCGACGACCCCGGCGTCGACCAGTGGGCTACGATCGTCCGTCCCGACCACCGCGGCCACCGGCTGGGGCTGGCCGTGAAGTGCGCGCTCACGAGGGCGATCCAGGAGCACTTCCCCGAGGCCGAGTACGTGCGCACCCAGAACGCCGAGACCAACGCCCCGATGGTGGCGATCAACGAGGCGATGGGGTTCGAGGTGCACACGATCGAGGGCGAGTTCCAGCACCGGCTAGCCCCGTAGCGACGCCCCGAACTCCGCGCGAGCCGCGGCGACGTCGTACGCCGGCACGTGCTCCTCGACCAGGTCGAACGTCTCCTCGGTCAGCCGGACCAGGTCGGCCACGCCGTCGCGCGGAGCGGCGAGGACCCGCCGGAGGCGTGACTCGAGCTCACGAGGCGCCACGGTGAGCTGCTCGCACTCGAAGTGCAGCCACTTGTGGAACGGGTGTGGCACGTACCTGCGGTTGACGGCGAACAAGGCGTCCAGCAGGTCGTGCACCCCCTCGAGCACGTCGCGGGTGAGCAACACCGGGTCGTCGCGGCCGACCAGCATCTCCAGGCGCTCGACGGGTCGCGGCGGCAACGCCCGGTCGAGCATGGCGAGAGCCAGGGCGTCCGCGTACGGCGTCAGCCGGCCGCGCCAGGCGGCGATCAGGTCCTCCCCCGCCAGGGCCCGCCCGTCGAGGAGTGCCGTCGCCCGCACCTGGAGCTCGGGCTCGGTGTCCCCGGACTGCAGGGCGTCGAGGTACCCGTCGATGGTGGCGGTGACGAACTGGCTGACGTCGACCTTGACGCCTCCGACCCGGACGCCGTCGGCCCACTCGTGCTCGTCGACCTCGTCGTAGACCCACTCCCAGCCCGCCCCGTCGACGACGGCGCGGCGCTCCGCCTCGTCCGGCGGGTGATGCCAGTAGACGTCGATCTCGATGTCGGAGCCACCGTCCGCGAGCCCGCGGGCGACCGAGCCGGCGAGCAGCACCGCACCGACGCCGTCGTTCGCGGCGTACTCGGGCGCCATCGACTCGGCGATCGCCACCCGCCGCGAGAGCTCGTCCACGCGGCCGATGCTCACACCTCGGACGTCTCCGCCGCGACCGGGTTGGTGTGCCGCGCCGCGAGGTACGCCGCCACGCCGACCGCCGCCGGCAGCAGGCAGGAGAGGAGCGAGAGCATCGGGTAGCCCCACCACGCGACGACCAGCCCGGAGGCGCCGCCCGCGCCGGCGGCGACGAGGTTCATGACGAGATCGGTCAGGCCCTGCACGTCGGTACGCGAGTCGAGTGGCGCGTGGTCGGTCACCATCGTGGAGCCGGCGACAGTCGCACAGGACCAGCCGAGGCCGAGCAGGAACAGCCCCACGAACACCTGCCACGACGTGCCCTCGGGCGACGACGCGCAGAGGGTGAGGGCGGCGAGCAGCAGGGTCGCGCCGATCATCGCCACCGGCGGGCGCCCGAGCCGGTCGGCCACGATGCCGACGAGGGGCGAGAACGCGAACATGCCCAGGACGTGCACGCTGATGACCACCCCGATGATCCGCAGCTCGGCGCCACCGTGCTCCATGTGCAGCGGCGTCATCACCATCACCGCGATCATCGCGGCGTGCGCGCCCGCCAGGACGACCACGGACGCCACCAGCACGGGCCGGTCACGCATGACCTGGAACGCCGCGCCCCACGAGGTCTGCGACACGACCGGCACGTCGGCGGCGCGTCGTGCGGTGAGCAGCGGGTCGGGCCGGAGCAGCAGGGCCACCACGAGCGCGGCCGCGAGCATGCCGACCGTGCCGACCGCGAACGGCCCGGTCAGCTCGGGGAGCCCGAACACCCGGGCAACCCAGCCGGAGGCGCCGGTCAGGTTGGGCCCGGCAACAGCGCCGATCGTGGTCGCCCAGACCACGGTCGAGAGGGCCCGCGCGCGTCCGGCGGGCGGGGCGAGGTCGGTGGCGGCGTACCGCGACCCGCTGTTGGCCGCCGTCGTCGCTCCCAGGAGCACGGCGCCGACGAGCAGTACGGCCATCGAGTCCAGCACCCCGGCGAGGACGGCCAGCGCACTGCCCGTGGCGCCGAGGAGGTACCCGGTCGCCAGGCCGACGCGCCGCCCGCGCCGGGACATCAGCCGGGCCAGGAGGTACGACGTCACGGCCGCTCCCAGTACCTGGAAGGTCTGCGCCAGGCCGGACTGCGCCTCGGACCCGGAGATGTCGCGAGCCAGCAACGAGGCGGTGGCGATGCCGATGGTGATGCCGATGGCGCCGATGGCCTGGCTGGTGACCAGCACGCGCATGGTGTTGCGCTGCACCGCGGCCAGTGCGGCAAGCGCTGCGGAGTCCGCGGTGGTGTCGGTCATCGGTCGACCGGCGGAAGCTCGAGAGCCCGCCAGACGGCGGCCCAGACCTCCTTGGGGGTCACGCCGGCGTCGAGCGCCTCGGTCGGGGTGCGGCCCTCGAGCTCGGCAAGCACGGTCCGGGACGCCCAGAACCGGGCGTAGCTGCCGCCCAGGGCGCCTTCCATCCGGCTCCAGAACTCGGTGTGCCGCACGGCGATCAGTCCTGGGACGGCGCGCGGGTCGCGAACACCGCGAGCCAGGTCTCGTTGCGGGCGCTGTCAGCGCGCAGCACCTCGTCGACCACCCAGCCGGCGCTCGTGAGGTGCTCGCGCAGCGGCTCCTCGCGCCAGAACGTGAAGTACCGCGGCGCGCCCACGTGGCCGTGCACCGACCAGCGCGAGCCGTCGCCCTCCTTGAGGGTCAGGTGCAGCGCGCCGCCCGGGCGGGTCACGGCGGCGAGCCGCTCGAGCACGACCGGCAGGACCTCGCGTCGTGCGTGCAGCAGGGAGGCGTTGGCCCACACGCCGTCGTACGGCGCCCCACGCAGCGGGTCGGCCAGGTCGTCGGTGAGCGGGTCCACCTGGTCGGCGACGTAGCCGGCGGCGCGCAGGTGGTCGACGAACCCGGGGCTGATGTCGGTGCGCCGCACGCTGAGCCCGAAGCCCTCGAGCTCGAGCGCGTCGCGTCCGGGCCCGCTGCCGATCTCCAGGACCCTTCCCTCGGCGCCCACCGCGTCGACGAACCGCGTCAGGTTGTCGAACACCTCCTCGGGTATGGCGCTGGTGCCGGCGGCGTACTCGTCGGCGTACGCGTCGTAGGCGCCGACGGTCACCCGATCGGCCAGCGCCGCCACGTCGTGCAGGTGGTGCTCGATGTCGTGGAGGTGGTAGCGGCCGAGCGACGCGATGTTGAAGACGCTGCCGTCGCTGCGCACGCCCTTGCGGCCCCAGTCGTCGTCAGGGACGGAGGCGTACACGTCGCCGACGGCGTACGCCGCCGCCACGAGCGTCGGGCCGACGATGCTCGGCACCTGCTCGGCGTACCGGCGCTCGACCGCCGTGGTGTCCTGGTCCCAGTTCGCGAACTGCGGCTCGTGCTCGACCATCATCGAGGCGAGCCGCTCGTGGAAGACCTGGTGCACGTCGTGGACGTGGCAGGCGTACTCCAGCGGCGACCACACTTCCGGGCTCGGCCGGACGGCCACCTCGGGGTCGCCCATCAGCGCCAGCCAGACGACCGCGTTGGCCCGGATCCGGTGGGGCAGGTCCGCCACGCCGACCGTCGACGCGTCGTACCCGCACTCCTCGCAGGGGCGGTCCAGGACCCACGTCCAGTCCTTGGTGTCGGGCGGCACCGGCCCGGCAGTCGTCATGGGGGCATCCTCTCAGGGGAGCGACGCAATTGTCCGACAGGGCAAAGTGTGGGCATGCAGATCCGCGCCGCCACCGAGGCCGACCTGCCGTCGGTCTCCGCGATCTACGACCACCACGCCCGGTCGTCGGTGTCCACCTTCGACGAGGAGTCACCCGGGCCCGAGCGCTGGCTGTCCAAGGTCGGGGAGGGCCGGCGCGGCGAGCACCTGCTCGTCGTGGTCGCCGAGGACGGCGAGGTGCGCGGGTACGCCGAGTCGTCGCTGTTCCGCGACCGGCCGGCGTACGAGCAGACGCGCGAGGTCTCGGTGTACCTCGGCCTCGACGCCCAGCAGCAGGGTTTCGGCCGCCGGCTGTACGACGAGCTGCTCGCGATGCTGCGCACCGACGGCATTCACTTGGCCGTCGCCGTGATCGCGCTGCCGAACCCCGCCAGCGAGGCCCTCCACCGCTCGTGCGGCTTCACGCCGGCCGGGGTGCTGGAGGAGGTCGGGTGGAAGTTCGGCGCCTGGGTCGACACCGCCTGGTGGCAGCTGCGGCTCGGCGACGACGTACCGACGGGCTCGGACTGATCCGTCCCAGGTTCGTGGGCGTGTCGGGACGTTCTTGTGGGTTGCAACCCCCCGGAACGTCCGCGATACCCGGCTAACCGGGTGACACGTCCGCGGGCGATGATGGCTGGCGTGATGATCCGGCCGACCGAGCTGCGGGCGATCAAGGACGGGGAGATCGACCTCGCGTTCCGGAGGTGGGAACGGCCGCGGGTCGTCATCGGTACCAAGATGCGGACGATGGTCGGCCTGATCGAGGTCACGTCGGTCGACGAGGTACCCGTCGAGGAGCTGACCGAGGAGGAGGCGCGACGCGCGGGGTCGCCGTCACTGGCGGCCCTGCTGAAGGCCCTCGAACCCAAGGCCGACAAGCCCGCCTGGCGGGTCGGCCTGCGGCACGCCGGCGAGGACCCGCGAGCCCTGCTCCGTGACACGGTGCCCTCGCGCGCGGAGGTCACCACGATCGTCGGGCGACTCGAACGGCTCGACCGCGCGTCGTCGTACGGCGCCTGGACCCGCCAGACCCTCGACCTGATCGACCGCAACCCCGAGCGCCGCGCGCCGGACCTGGCCGCCAAGGCCGGCCGCGAGACCGCCGACTTCAAGAAGGACGTGCGCAAGCTCAAGGAGCTCGGGCTGACCGAGTCGCTGGCGATCGGCTACCGGCTCTCGCCGCGCGGCGAGGTGGTCGTGGACCGGCTGCGCGGACGGCGCCGCAAGCGCCCGCCGAGGCCGGAAGGTACGCCGCTCCCCCGCGCCATCGGTGCCCCGGCCACCCGCGCGCTCCGCGAGGCCGGGCTGACCTCGCTGGAGGCCCTGCACACGGTCACCGAGTCCGAGCTGGCGGCCTTGCACGGCGTCGGTCCCATCGCCATTGCCCGCCTCCGCGAGGCCCTCGACGACGCCGGCCTGGACTACCGGGGCTAGGTGAGCAGCAGCACGTCGAGCCGCTTGCGCACCAGCAGCAGGCCCGCGACCCCCATGAGCACCAGGTAGACGACCGACCACGCCGAGGCCATCGACACCGCGCCGGTGGTCAGCTCGCGACACAGCACCACGCCGCGGTAGAGCGGGGTCACCTCGACCAGCCACCGGATGGCGTCCGGATAAGCAGTGACCGGGAAGAACGTCGCCGAGAACAGGAACAGCGGCAGCTGGGCCAGGGTGATCTTGTCGAAGTCCTGCCAGGACTTCATGTACGTCGTCAGGCCCATGCACACCGCCGCGAACGCGAAGCCGATCAGCAGGGACGCCGGCAGCGCGAGCACGGCCCACCACGAGTGCAGCATCCCCATCGCGCCCATCACCGCGACGAACACGGCGGCGTACACGCCCGCGCGCAGCTGCCCCCAGGCGATCTCGCCGCGCGCGATGTCGGTCGTCGACATCGGCGTGGCCAGGATCTGGTCGTAGAGCTTGGTGAACCTCAGCTTGAAGAACACGTTGAAGGTCATGTCGATCAAGGCCCCGTTGAACGCCGACGCCGCGAGCATCCCCGGAGCCACGAAGGACGCGTAGTCGATCACCCGCCCGTTGAAGGTGAACCCGTCGATCAGCGACCCCACCCCGATGCCGATCGACAGGAGGTAGAAGAACGGCTCGAAGAACCCGGTGACGAACAGCTTCCACTGCCGGCGGTAGACCGTGAAGTTGCGCAGCACGAGCAGTCGTACGGCGGCCACCGAGGTCAGCGGCGGCACCAGGTCGGCGGCACGAGAGGCGCCCCGGGGCACGTCCAGCGTGGCCATCACCGCACCATCCGCTTCTCGAGGCCGGTGAGGGACAACCGCAGGCCCAGGGCGGTCAGCCCGAGCAGGACGGCGGTGTTCACCGCTGCCCAGCCCCAGTCGACGTGGTCGAGGATCAGCATCCGCGAGAGGTTCACGCCGTGCCACAGCGGCGTCAGCCGGGCGACCCAGGCACCGACGTCGCCGAGGTTCTCGATCGGGAAGAACGCCCCGGAGAACAGGAACAGCGGGAACACCCCGAGCCGGAACAGCACGCCGAAACCCTCGGGGCTGTCCAGCCGGGAGGTGAGCGCGTAGACGAGCGAGCCGAACGCCGTGCCGACCAGCACCTGCGCGACGTACGCCAGGAGCGCTCCCCACCACGTCTCGTAGATCCCGAACGGCGCCAGCACGAGCATGAAGACCGCGCACGTCGACGCCACCCGGAACGTCACGAACCCGAGCGTGCCGAGCACCAGGTCCCGGCTGCGCAGCGGCGTGGCCAGCATCGAGTCGTAGACACGGTCCCACTTGATCAGCGACATGACGGGGTACGTCGTCTCGCCCACGGCGGTCTGCATCGCGTGCGCCGCGACGAGACCGGGGACGAGGAAGGCGAGGTACGACGTGGCGCCCTCGAGCTTGTCGGGGTCCCCTTGGATGAACCCGCCCAGCAGGACGCCCATCGCGACGACGTAGAAGAGCGGCGCCACGAACGAGGAGATGGCGGTGCCCTTCCAGGTCCGCTTGTAGACGGTGATCCAGTAGTCGAGCTGGCGCCCGACGCCCTCTCCGGTGGTGAGCGACATCAGTCGACCAGCGTCCGGCCGGTGAGGTGGAGGAAGACGTCCTCGAGCGTGGACCGGCGGACGAGGACGGCCATCGGCTCGAGCCCCCGCTCGTGCACCTTGGCGACGACCTCGTCACCGTCCTCGCTGTAGACGAGCAGCCGATCGGGGAGCACCTCGACGCGCTCCGCCAGGTCGGCGACCTTCTCGGCCAGCGCCTCGTGGGAGTCACCGTCGTCGGCCACGCCCGAACCGCAGCTCGGTGACCTCGCGCGTGGAGTGCTGCTGGATCAGGGCAAGCGGCGAACCCTCCGCGACGATCACGCCCTTGTCCATCACCACCAGCCGGTCGCAGAGCTGCTCGGCCTCGTCCATGTAGTGGGTGGTGATCACCAGCGTGACGCCGGTCTGCTTGAGCCGGAACAGCCTGTCCCACAGCAGGTGCCGGGCCTGCGGGTCGAGCCCGGTGGTCGGCTCGTCGAGCAGCAGCAGGTCCGGGCTGTTGATCAGGGACCGGGCGATCGTCAGCCGGCGCTTCATGCCACCGGAGAGCGCCTCGACCTTGGCCTTCGCCTTCTCGGTGAGCTGGACGAACTCGAGCAGCTCCTCCGCCCGCTCGCGCACGTCGGCCGCCGGGATGCCGAAGTAGCGGCCGTAGATGAACAGGTTGTCGAACACGTTGAGCTCGATGTCCAAGGTGTCGTCCTGCGGACACACGCCCAGCCGGCTCCGGATCTCCGAGCCGTGGGTCGCCGGGTCGAGGCCGAGGATGCGCAGCTCTCCCCCACTGATCGGGGAGACGGCCGCGACCATCCGCATCGTCGAGGACTTGCCGGCGCCGTTCGGGCCCAGGAAGCCGAAGGCCTCGCCGCGTCGCACCGACACGTCGATCCCGCGCACGGCCTCGAAGTCGCCGAAGGACTTCCGCAGCCCGCGCGCCGAGATCATCAGGTCCTCGCTGGTCTCGGAGTCGGGCACGCCCGCGACCCTAGAGGAATACGCCGACACCCTGAACCGACAAGGGCGGTGGGCCGATAACGCGTTGGAACTGTTGGCCCCATCGGCAAGGATCGCCGCGTGACTCAGACTTCACCGCTGACCCTTCCCGCCGCCTCCGACTTCGCCGCCTGGCTCGACGCGCGCTGCGCCGACGGGCTCGACGCCGCACGCGACGCCGTACGCCGCCTCAAGGCCGGCGAGGGGACCACCGCCGAGGAGACGCTCCGCATCTGGGACGACGGCATGGTCGGCATGAACAACTCCGCCGCGTGCGGCTCGGTGTTCAGCGAGGTGCACCCCGACGAGGCCGTCCGGGCGCGGGGCGAGGCCGCCGTACAAGAGGTGCACAAGCTCGACACCGAGTTCCAGCTCGACCGGGAGCTGTACGACGTGTTCGCCGCGCTCGACCCCGCCGACCTCGACCCCCAGGCGGCCCGCCTGCTCGAGAAGACCCTCACCGACTTCCGCCGCGCAGGCGTCGACCGCGACGACGAGACGCGTGCCCGGATCACGGAGATCAACGAGCAGCTGACGGTCGTCGGCCTGGAGTTCCGGCAGAACCTGCGCGACGACAAGCGCTCCATCCGGGTCGCGCCCGAACGGCTCGACGGGATGCCGCAGGACTGGCTCGACGCCCACCCCGTCGACGACGAGGGCCTGGTCACCATCACCACCGACTACCCCGACGCGATCCCGGTGCGCACCTTCTGCAAAGACCGCGACGTGCGCGCGCAGATGGTCGGCGCCTTCCTCAACCAGGGCTGGCCCACCAACGACGCCCTGCTCAAGGAGCTCTTCGAGCTGCGCGAGGAGCTGGCCCGGCTGGTCGGCTACGGCACCTGGGCCGACTACGACGCCGACGTCAAGATGATCGGCAAGGGCGCCGCGATCCCCGAGTTCATCGACCGCATCGCCGAGGTCGCCCAGGAGTCCGGGGAGCGCGACCGCGAGGTGCTGCTCGCCCGGCTGCGCGTCGACCACCCGGAGGCCACCGAGATCGGCGGCGTCGACTACCCGTTCTACGAGGAGCTGGTCCGCAAGGAGCAGTACGACGTCGACGCCCAGGTGGTGCGGACCTACTTCGACTTCGGCAAGGTCCGCCAGGGGCTGCTCGAGGTGACCGGCCGGCTGTTCGACCTCGTGTACACCCCGGTCGACGACGCCGTCGTGTGGCACCCCGACGTGACGGCGTACGACGTCACCCTCGCCGGCGAGTCCTTGGGCCGCATCTACCTCGACCTCCACCCGCGCGACAACAAGTACAGCCACGCCGCGCAGTTCACCCTGACCGACGGGGTGGCCGGCCGACAGCAGCCCGAAGGCGTCCTCGTGTGCAACTTCCCCCAAGGGCTGATGGAGCACGACGACGTCGTCACGCTGTTCCACGAGTTCGGGCACCTGGTGCACCACATCCTGGGAGGCCGGGCCGACTGGGTCCGCTTCTCCGGGGTCGCCACCGAGTGGGACTTCGTCGAGGCGCCCAGCCAGCTGCTCGAGGAGTGGGCCTGGGACGCCGGCGTGCTGCAGACCTTCGCCACGAACGCCGACGGCGAGCCGATCCCGGCCGACCTGGTCGCCGCGATGAAGCGGGCCGACGACTTCGGCAAGGGCTACCACGCCCGCACCCAGATGTTCTATGCCGCGATGTCCTACGGGTTCCACACCGACCGGCCCGACGACCTCACCGAGGCGACGATGGCGCTGCAGGACCGCTACTCGATGTTCTCCTACGTCGAGGACACCCACATGTTCGCCGGGTTCGGGCACCTCGAGGGGTACTCCTCGGGGTACTACACCTACATGTGGTCCCTGGTGATCGCGAAGGACCTGTTCAGCGCCTTCGACCCCGACAACCTGTTCGACCCCGAGGTCGCCCACCGGTACCGGGACCTGATCCTCGCGCCGGGAGGTACGAAGGACGCCGCCGACCTCGTCCAGGACTTCCTCGGCCGCCCCTACACCTTCGACGCGTACGCCGCCTGGCTGGCGCGCTGACGCACAGGCATTCACCGGCCGCCCGGTGAATCCGTGGGTTGCCCGCCGAAGCTCGTGCCAACCCACGGTTTCGACCGGTCCGCCGGTGAAACCCGGCGCGAGACCTCTGTCGGCGGCGTCGGTAAGACTGAGGGTGTGCACGACGCCCTGGCCCGCTTCAGCGAACCCACCCGGGAGTGGTTCGCGGCTGCCTTCGCGGAGCCGACCACGGCCCAAGAGGGCGCGTGGCAGGCGATCGGTGCGGGGCGGCACGCGCTGGTGGTCGCGCCGACCGGGTCGGGCAAGACGCTGGCGGCGTTCCTGTGGTCCATCGACCGCCTCCTGACCGCAGAGGTTCCGGAGAAGGCCAAGCGGTGCCGGGTCCTCTACATCTCCCCGCTGAAGGCCCTGGGCGTCGACGTCGAGCGCAACCTGCGGGCCCCGTTGGCGGGGATCCGTCACACCGCCGACCGACTGGGAAGCGGGACGAAGCTCCCGGAGCTCACCGTGGGCGTCCGCTCAGGCGACACGACCCCCCAGGAGCGCCGGACGCTGACCACCCGGCCGCCGGACATCCTCATCACCACCCCCGAGTCGCTGTTCCTGATGCTGACCTCCCAGGCACGAGAAAGCCTCAGAGGCGTGGAGACCGTCATCGTCGACGAGGTGCACGCCGTCGCCGGCGGCAAGCGCGGTGCCCACCTGGCCGTCAGCCTCGAGCGGCTCGATGCCCTGCTCGACAAGCCGGCCCAGCGCATCGGCCTCTCGGCGACGGTCCGGCCGCTCGACGAGGTGGCCCGCTTCCTCGGCGGTCACGCCCCGGTCGACATCGTCGCCCCGCCTGCCGAGAAGCGCTGGGACCTCAAGGTGGTCGTCCCGGTCGAGGACATGACGGCTCCCGACGGCGACGCGGCGTACGACGCCGACCCCGATGCCGCCGACGCCGACGACGGCCGCTCGGGTTCGATCTGGCCGCACGTCGAGGAGCACGTCGTCGACCTGATCGAGCAGCATCGCTCCACCATCGTCTTCGCCAACTCCCGGCGGCTGGCCGAGCGCCTCACAGCCCGGCTCAACGAGATCGCGACCACCCGCGCCGGCGGCGACCTGCCGGACGTGAGCCACCCGCCCGCACAGATCATGGCCCAGTCCGGAGCCAGCGCCGGCGCGGACGTGGTCATCGCCAAGGCGCACCACGGCTCGGTGTCCAAGGAGCAGCGCGCGATCATCGAGGACGACCTCAAGCGGGGCCGCCTCCCGTGCGTCGTGGCCACCAGCAGTCTCGAGCTCGGCATCGACATGGGCGCCGTCGACCTCGTCGTCCAGATCGAGTCGCCGCCGAGCGTCGCCAGCGCCCTCCAGCGCGTCGGCCGCGCCGGCCACCAGGTCGGCGAGGTCTCGCGCGGGGTGCTCTTCCCCAAGCACCGCGGCGACCTGGCCCAGACCGCCGTCGCCGTCGAGCGGATGCGTTCCGGCGCCATCGAGTCGATGCGCGTCCCCACCAACCCGCTCGACGTCCTCGCCCAGCAGGTCGTGGCCACCACGGCCCTCGACGCCTGGTCGGTCGACGACCTCTACGACCTGGTACGCCGCAGCGCGCCGTTCGCGAACCTCCCCCGCAGCGCGTACGACGCCACCCTGGACCTCCTCAGCGGCCGCTACCCCAGCGACGAGTTCGCCGAGCTCCGGCCACGCATCGTCTGGGACCGGGTCGGTGGCACCATCACCGGCCGCCCGGGTGCCCAGCGCCTCGCCGTGACCAGCGGCGGCACCATCCCCGACCGCGGCCTGTTCGGCGTCTTCCTCGTCGGCGGCACCGGGCCGGGACGGCGCGTCGGCGAGCTCGACGAGGAGATGGTCTACGAGTCCCGAGTCGGCGACGTCTTCGCCCTCGGCGCCACCAGCTGGAGGATCGAGGACATCACCCACGACCGCGTCCTGGTCACTCCCGCGCCCGGCATTCCCGGCCGGCTGCCGTTCTGGAAGGGCGACGCTCTCGGTCGCCCCGCCGAGCTCGGCGAGGCGATCGGCGGCTTCACCCGGGAGCTCGCCGGCCTTCCCGAGGACCGCGCGACCGCCCGCGCGGCCGAGGCCGGCCTCGACGCGTACGCCGCCGGCAACCTCGTCTCCTACGTCCACGAGCAGGTCGAGGCGACCCGCATCCTGCCGAGCGACCGGACCCTGCTCGTCGAGCGGTTCCGCGACGAGCTCGGCGACTGGCGGCTCGTGCTGCATTCCCCGTACGGCACCCCCGTCCACGCCCCGTGGGCGCTGGCCATCAACGCCCGGCTCCGCGAGCGCTACGGCGTCGACGGCCAGGCGATGGCCTCCGACGACGGCATCGTCATCCGGATCCCCGACACCGACGTCGACCCGCCCAGCGGCGACCTGGTCGTCTTCGAGCCCGACGAGATCGACGAGCTGGTCACCACCGAGGTCGGCGGCTCGGCACTGTTCGCCGCCCGCTTCCGCGAGTGCGCCGCCCGCGCCCTGCTGCTCCCCCGTCGCGACCCGGGCCGCCGCTCGCCGCTGTGGCAGCAGCGCCAGCGCGCCGCGCAGCTGCTCGAGGTCGCCGCCAAGTACCCGTCCTTCCCCATCGTCCTCGAGGCCGTCCGTGAGTGCCTCCAGGACGTCTACGACCTCCCGGCCCTGGTCGGCCTGATGAGACGGCTCGACCGCCGCGAGGTCACGGTCTCCGACATCGAGACCACCACGCCCTCGCCGTACGCCCGGACCCTCCTCTTCGGGTACGTCGCCCAGTTCGTGTACGAAGGCGACTCACCGATCGCGGAGCGCCGCGCCGCCGCCCTGAGCCTCGACCAGGGCCTGCTGGCCGAGCTGCTCGGTCGCGCCGAGCTGCGCGAGCTGCTGGACCCGGAGGTGCTGGCCGAGGTCGAGGCCGAGCTCCAGCGGCTCACCGACGACCGCAAGGCCCGCGACGTCGAGGGGGTCGCCGACCTCCTGCGGTTGCTGGGGCCACTCAGCGTGGCCGAGGTGACCGCCCGTACCCTCCCCGGCACCGACGTCGCCGACTGTCTCGAGCGCCTGGCCGCCACCCGCCGGGCAGCCGTGGTCCGGATGGCCGGCGAGGAGCGTTGGGCCGCCGTCGAGGACATCGGCCGGCTGCGCGACGCGCTCGGCGTGCCCGTCCCGCCCGGCATCCCCGACGTCTTCACCGAGCCGGTCGAGGACCCGCTCGGCGACCTGGTCGCCCGCTACGCCCGCACGCACGGGCCGTTCACCGTCGACCAGCTCGCCACGGCGTTCGCCCTCGGCGCGGCCGTGGTCCGCCACACGCTGCAGCGGCTCGCGACGCAGGGCCGGGTGCTGGACGGTGAGTTCCGGCCCGCCGGCACCGAGACCGAGTGGTGCGACGCCGAGGTGCTCCGACGCCTGCGCCGCCGCTCCCTGGCAAGGCTGCGACAGGAGGTCGAGCCGGTCGACCCGCAGGCGCTGGCCCGGTTCCTCCCCGCCTGGCAGTCGGTCGCCGACAGCAGCGGGTCCGGACGCCGCGGGCTCCGCGGCGTCGACGGCGTGCTCACCGCCATCGACCAGCTGGCCGGCGCGCCGGTCCCCGCCTCCGCGCTCGAGCAGCTGGTGCTCGCGGCGCGGGTGCGCGACTACGAGCCGGCGTACCTCGACGAGCTGACCGCCGCCGGCGAGGTCATCTGGGCAGGCCAGGGCGACCTGCCCGGCAACGACGGCTGGGTGGCGCTGCACCTCGCCGACCAGGCGCCGCTGACCCTGCCGCCGCCGACGCCCTTCGAGCACTCCGAGCTCCACCAGTCCGTCCTCGACGCGCTCGCGCCGGGCGGGGCGTGGTTCTTCCGCCAGCTCTCCGACCAGGTCGCCTCCACCGACGACCGCGCGCTGGCCGCCGTGCTGTGGGACCTCGTCTGGGCGGGGCGTATCAGCAACGACACCCTCACCCCGCTGCGGGCGCTGATCCGCGGTGGCAAGACGGCGCACCGCACCCGCCAGGCGCCGGCCCGCACGCGGACCACCGTGTCCGGCCGGGTCAGGATGCCGTCGCGCGGCGGGCCACCCGAGACGGCGGGCCGCTGGGCGGTCCTGCCGGCGCTCGATGCCGACCCGACCCGTCGGGCGCACGCCGTCGCCGAACGCCTCCTCGACCGACACGGCGTCGTCACCCGCGGAGCGGCCATGAGCGAGCGGGTGCCGGGCGGTTTCGCGGCCGTCTACAAGGTGCTGTCTGCCTTCGAGGAGACCGGGCGCTGCCGCCGCGGCTACTTCGTGGGCTCGCTCGGCGCGGCCCAGTTCGGCACGTCCGGCTCGATCGACCGGCTGCGCACCTTCGCCGAGGTGCCCGACGACGCCAAGCCGGTCGCCGTTGCCCTGGCCGCGACCGACCCTGCCAACCCGTACGGCGCCGCGCTGCCCTGGCCCGAGCGTCCCGAAGGCCCCGACGGTCGAGCGGGTCACCGGCCCGGCCGCAAGGCCGGCGCGCTGGTGGTGCTGGTCGACGGCGCGCTGACGCTGTACGTCGAGCGCGGCGGCAAGACCCTCCTCACCTGGCCCGACCAGACCGGCGAGCGCGAGCTCCTCGAGCCCGCGGCGCAAGCCCTGGCCGAGGCCGCCCGACGCGGCGCGCTGGGCCGGATGACCGTGGAGCGGGCCGACGGCGAGCAGCTGCTCGGATCGGGGCTCACCCCACTGCGGCTCGCGCTCAGCGCCGCGGGGTTCGTCTCGACGCCGCGCGGCCTGCGCCTGCGCGCCTGAACCGGAACGCCACGTGCCCGAGGGTGACGCGGTCTGGCGGACCGCTCGTACGCTCCACCGGGCGCTGTCCGGACGGGTGCTGACGCGCACCGACTTCCGCGTCCCGGCCATCGCCACGGTCGACCTCGCCGGCGGCACGATCACCGAGACGGTCTCCCGCGGCAAGCACCTGCTCACCCGGATCGACCCATGACCAGGACTGGACGCTGCACACGCATCTGAAGATGGAAGGTACGTGGCGGGTCTACGACCGCGGCCAGCGCTGGAACAAGGCCGGTCATCTGGCACGTGTCGTCCTCGATGTCACGGATGGACAGTCGGAGCGCAGCGCCGTCGGCTTCCAGCTGGGCGTCGTCGAGCTGGTGCTGCGCGAGCACGAGGACCGCGTCGTCGGGCACCTCGGCCCCGACCTCCTCGGACCCGACTGGGACCCGGACGAGGCAGCCCGCCGGCTGACCGCCGACCCCGACCGGCCGCTGGGCGAGGCGCTGCTGGACCAGCGCAACCTGGCAGGCATCGGCACGATCTACCGCGCCGAGCTGTGCTTCCTCACCGGCTACGACCCGCGGACACCCGTCGGCCACGTCACCGACCCGCTCCGCATGGTCCGGCTGGCGCAGACGCTGCTCCACCAGAACCGCCAGCTCCCCCAGATCACCACCACCGGCGACAAGCGACGCGGCCGCAGCCTCTGGGTCTACGGCAGGCCCGGCGAGCGTTGCCTGCGTTGCGGCACGACCATCGAGTACGCCGAGCTGGGCGAGCCCGGCCGCGCGCGGGCGGCGTACTGGTGCCCGTCCTGCCAGCCGCTGCGCGACTGACCTAAGCGGCGGAGGCGACCACGTCGCCGCGGCGGGCGCGGATCGGCTCGAGCGAGGTCAGCGCGGCGGCGGCCTCCTCGATCGCGACGGCGTCGGAGACCTCGCGCAGCACGTCGGAGAGCGGCACCTCGAGGGCGTCGCACAGGGAGTAGAGCAGCTCGGAGGAGGCTTCCTTCTGGCCGCGCTCGATCTCGGAGATGTAGCCCAGGCTCACCCGCGCCTCGGCCGAGACCTCACGCAGGGTGAGGCCGCGTTCGGTCCGCTTGTCGCGGAGCACGTCGCCGAGAAGACGGCGGAACAGCACCAATGCCCTCACCCTTTCCGAGCCCCATGCCTGCGTTGTGTGGACCCAACGCTACCCGAGGCCTGGTTCTTCCCCTGGGAGGTTCCCCAGGATGACGTACAGGGCCTCCTCACACGTACGGTCCTGGATCGCCCCTCGGTCGCCGTTCAGCTCCAGCGCGACCACCGCCTCGCGTGCCGTCCGGGCCCGCGAGCCCGATGAAGACGGTGCCCACGGGCTTGCCCTCCTGCTGGTCCGGACCGGCCACGCCGGTGGTGCTGACGCCGTACGTCGCCCCGGTGAGCAGCCGCACCCCGCGCGCCATCGCCACGGCACATTCGGCCGAGACCACGCCGCTGCGCTCGACGACGGACTCCGGGACCCCGAGGACGTCGATCTTGAGCCCGGTCGCGTACGCCACCACGCCGCCGCGGTACACCTCCGAGGAGCCGGGGATCTCGGTCATCAGCACGGCGAGCTGGCCGCCCGTGAGCGACTCGGCGGTCGCGAGGGTGGCCTGGTGCCGGCGCAGTGACTCCACGACGGCCGTGGCGCGGGCTGGGCGGATCTTGTGGCGCACGCGGCTAATGTTCCAGCATGGCCCTGCCGATCGAGGACTATGCCCTCATCGGCGACCGGCACACGGCAGCCCTGGTCGGCAAGAACGGCTCGATCGACTGGCTGTGCCTCCCGCGCTTCGACTCTCCGGCCTGCTTCGCGGGCCTGCTCGGCGACGACAGCCACGGACACTGGCAGCTCGAGCCGACCAGCCGGTACGGCGTGACCCGCCGCTACGTCGACGACTCGGCCGCGCTCGAGACGACGTTCACCACCGCGGACGGCGTGGTCACGCTCCTCGACGTGATGCCGACCGGCGACAACCGGGCCGACCTGGTACGCCGCCTCACCGGCGTGAGCGGGAGCGTGCGCGTGCGGCACGAGTGGGTGGTGCGGATGGACTACGGGCTGATCATCCCGTGGCTGCGCCGCCGTGGGCTCCGCGGCGAGGAAGTGATCACCGCCGTCGCCGGTCCGGACAAGCTGGTCTTCCGCGGGGACCGGCTGCCGATCGGCGACAAGCACCGGCACCGCGACGAGTTCGAGGTCGAGGCGGGCCAAGAGGTCACGTTCTCCATGACGTGGATCCCGTCGTACGAACGCACGCCGCCCAGCGCCGACCCGCCCATCGAGCAGACCATCGCCGACGAGAGTGCGTGGGCGGCGCGGTGCCATGACGACGTGCCGCACGTTGCCGTCGTACGCCGGTCGCTGCTGACGCTGCGGCTGATGACGCACGAGCAGACGGGCGGCATCGTCGCGGCCCCCACCACGTCGCTCCCCGAGGACTTCGGCGGCGAGCGCAACTGGGACTACCGCTACTGCTGGCTGCGCGACGCGGCGCTCACCATCGAGTCGCTCATCGACGCCGGCTACATCGACGAGGCACGGTTCTGGAGGCACTGGCTGCTGCGCGCGGTAGCGGGCGACCCCGACGACCTCCAGATCATGTACGCCGTCGACGGGTCCCGGCACCTGCCGGAGCACACCCTCGACCACCTGCCCGGGTACGCCGGCTCCCGGCCCGTGCGGATCGGGAACGCCGCGGTCGAGCAGAAGCAGTCCGACGTCCTGGGCGAGGTGATGATCGCCCTCGCCGCGGCACGGGACGCCGGCCTCGGCGTCGACGAGGACGGCTGGGACCTCCAGCGCTCGCTGGTCGACCGGCTCGTCGACACCTGGTCCGAGCCCGACCACGGCCTCTGGGAGATCCGCGGCCCGAAGCGGCACTTCACCCACTCCCGCGTGATGGTCTGGGCGGCGTTCGACCGGGCGGTCCGGGCCGTCGAGGACCACGGCATGGAGGGGCCCGTCGACCGCTGGCGGGAGGCACGCGACCAGGTCTGCGAGGCCGTGCTGACGAAAGGGTTCAACCAGGAGCGCAACACCTTCGTCCAGCACGACGGCACCGACGAGGTCGACGCGTCTCTCCTGGTGCTCCCGCTCGTCGGGTTCATCAAGGGCGACGACCCCAAGATGCTCGGCACCATCGAGGCTGTCGAGAAGGACCTGATGCGCGACGGTCTGCTGATGCGGTACCGCACCGAGACCGACATCGACGGCCTACCGGGGGGCGAGCACCCGTTCCTGGCGTGCTCGTTCTGGTTGGTGTCGGCGTACGCCGCCGCGGGCCGTGTCGACGACGCCCACGCGCTGTTCGACCGACTCGTCGGCCTGGTGAACGACGTCGGCCTGTTGTCGGAGGAGTACGACCCACGCAACGGACGCATGGTCGGCAACTTCCCGCAGGCGTTCAGTCATCTGGCGCTCGTGCAGGCAGCCTTCCGGCTGCGGGCTGGCACGGGCACCGTCCGCTGAGGTTCGGGAGGCGATTCGTCTGCGGTTTCGCCTGGGACTCCCCGCTCAGCGACGCAGACGAATCGGTAGGCCGAAGAGGTCCGCGCCCCCCGCGCGGACCTCCCCGGAGTGTGTCGGGGTCAGACCAGCCCCCTACCTGACCACCCACAAGTTGATGAACTTGAAGGCGCGCTTGAACTGCGTGTTGCCCAGGTACTTGACCTTGAGCCGCTGCTTGCCGGTCTTGGTGAACTTGGGCAGCTTGATCGTCACCTTGCCGTCGACGAGCTTGCCCTTGTACTGCTTCTTGCCGATCTTCACCGCGGCCCAGCCCTTCGGGTCCATGCCCGGGACCTTGACCTCGATGCTGACCGCGGTGCGGGTCTTGCCGAGGATCGCCGGCTTGGGCGCCTTGCTGGTCGCCAGACGCGGCTTGGCCTTGATCTGGTGGTTGAAGGTGCCGTGGAAGATCCCGACCGTCGTGTCCGAGGGCTCGGCCACGACCGACAGCTGTGAGAAGCGGATCCGCGGAGTGCGGAAGTTGAACTTCGCGAGACCGTTCGTGACCGGGAACTCGCCCAGCTTCACCTGGAGCGCCTTGCCCTTCACCAGGGTGGTCGCGTAGAGACCGGCCGAGGTGTTCTGCGGGCTGCCCAGCGAAGTGAGGTCGAGACCGCCGACCCGGAAGGTGTACTTCTTGTTGGGCTTCACGCTTGTCTTCATGTTCTTCGCCTGGACCTGCTGACGTGCGAAGTCGGGCGACAGGGTGCCGGCCTTCTTCAGGTAGCCGACCCACACGTCGCGGTCCACCAGGCCGGTGTCCTTGGCCTTGCCCCCCTGGAACGCGGTGAAGTTGTCGCCGCCGGTGCCGAGGAAGCTGAACGTGCTGACCGTGTAGGTCTGCTTCGGGTTCAGCGGGACGCCGTTGATCAGCACGGAGGTGATGCGCTGTCCGGCCGGGTTGTCGGCCTTCTGCGTCACCCGCACGTTGTCGGACAGGCCGAGCGCCAGGAACGCCCGCGCCGAGCCGGCCGGCTGCCACTGCTGCTCGAGCACGGCCTTGAGCTGGGCGCCCGTCAGCTGGACCAGCCAGATGTTGTTCACGAAGGGCAGGACGCCGTTGGCCTCGGCGTAGGTGACCACGCCGTCGGTGTTGGCCGCGTTGGCGGCCGGGTTGCCGGCGTACAGGAGCTCGTCACGCAGGCCGCCCGGGTTGACGATGCCGAGGTCGGCCTTCCCCTGGTCGGCGGGGATCCCGTCGCGCAGGGCGTTGGCGACCAGGTCACCGAGCGTGGACTCTGCCTCGCGCACGTCGCGGGTACCTCCGGCGTACTTGCCGGCGACGTAGCTGCCACCACCGAAGGCGGTGGTGATGTCGGCGGAGATCTTGCCGACCGGCTGGTCGCCGACGACCTTGGCGTTGGCCAGGGCCGCGTCGACGGTGTCCTTGACGGCCTGCAGCGAGGGGTACTGCGTGATCAGGTCGGCGTCGGCCGTGGTGACGCGCGCGGTGTTGCCCGCGGTGGCGTCGGTGACCTTGTCGGTGTCCCTGTCGTAGGTGAGCACGATCTGGCCCACGTTCTCGCCGTACTGGCCGGTCTGCACCATCGGTCGGGTCGGCAGGTCGCCGCCGGTGACCGGCTGGTCGTAGACGTACTTCTGGTGGGTGTGGCCGTTGAAGATGGCGTCGATGTGCGGGTCGAGCGTTGCCATCTTGGCGAACTCGCCGCCCGCGGCCAGCGCGTCGGCGTAGCTCGTGGTCACGTTGGACCCGGCGTGGAAGGACGCGACCAGGACGTCGGCCTCGCCGTTCGCGTCGTTGCCGTCGCTCAGTTGCCCTGCCACACGGTTGACCGCGGCAATCGGGTCGCCGAAGTCGAGGTCGGTGATGCCGCCGGGGCTCACCAGGCTCGGGGTCTCCTGGGTGACCGCTCCGATGACGGCGACGCGGACGCCGTCGATGGTCTTCTCGAAGTACTCGGGCAGCGCCGGCGTGGTGGTGCCCTTCTTGTAGACGTTCGCGCCGAGGTAGGTCCAGTCGGCGTTGGGAGTGGCCGTGGGACCGATGACCCGGTCGCGCAGGTCGGCCCACCCCTTGTCGAACTCGTGGTTGCCCACCGCCGAGGCGTCCATGCCGACCTCGTCCATCACGTCGATCGTCGGCTGGTCGTTGGCGACCGCCGAGGCGAAGACGGAGGCGCCGATCAGGTCGCCGGCGCCGACGATCAGCGAGTTGGCGGGCGCCACTCCGGGTGTGTCGACCTCGAGCTTCTTGACGGTCCCGGCCCACTTCACCGTGTTGGCGTCGATCCGGCCGTGGAAGTCGTTGATGCCGACGAGGTTGATCTTGACGGGGTCGACGGCGTGAGCGGGTGCCATGGTGCCGGCCACGATGGCGAGGGACCCCGCCACCAGGCTCACCGAGGCTCCGAGCGCCATCCGGACGTTGCTGCGTTGTCGCACTGTGTCTGCCTTCCGGTCGTGGTTGATCCGTGAGAGCACGTACGGCGGAGCGGCGCGGGTGAGCGCACCGAAGACACCCCCGTACACCCCGTCGGATGCAGGTCGGCGGCGATTGGTTCGCCACGAACGCCAGAAAGTGGCGACCCGCCCCCGCCGAGGCGAGGACGGGTCGTCCGGGGTGCTGGGTGCCGCTGGGTGCTACTTGGTCACGTCGACCTTGACCGCCTTGCCGGCCCTCGTCAGCAGGTCACTGCCGAGGTACTTCGCCTTGAGCGTGTAGGTGCCGACCTGGCTGATCTTGGGCATCTCGAACACGGCCTTGCCCTTGACGAGCTTGACGGTGATCGACTTGCCGGTGCCCTTGACGACCAGCTTGACCTTGCCCGTGACCGAGACGTCGTCGGGCGCGGTCACGCGGACCACGACCTTGTCGCCACCGGCCTTGTCGACGGAGTCGGCGACCTTGACCTTCACCTTCGGCTTGGCCTTGAGGACCCGCACGCTGGCTGTCCCTTGCGAGGGCAGGAAGTCGGCGGTCCCGAGGTACTTCAGCGTGAGCGTGTGCACCCCGGGCTCGAGGGCCTTCGCCGCGAGCGTGAACGTGCCCTTGCCGGCCGTGATGGTCGCGGTGCCGAGCTTGGCACCCGTCTCCGAGAAGACGTCGACCTGCCCGGTGGCGGTGGCGCGGCTGACGACGATGTCGATCGTGCCCGCATCGCCGTACCGGAACGGCTGGGCGCTGCCTCCGACCGTGGTGCTCACCGGCGTCGGCGGCGGCGTGGTGCCGCCCACCGTCACCGGCACGACCGCGGTCGTCCCGGTCGTGACGCCCTGCACCACCAGGTTCGCCACACCAGCGGCCGTCCCTGCCGGGATCACCACGTCGACCGAGGCCGTGCCCGAGTCGTCGTTGCTGTTGGCGTCGGCAGGCGGGCGCATCACCGTGGAGACCGGGAAGGTCCCCAAGGTGGTGCCGCCGAGCTTGACCGTGACCGAGGAGTCCCGCAGGTCCAGCGGGTCGGTCATCGACAGCGACGACAGGTCGAACTTCACGTGGTCGGTCCCCGGCAGGTACGACGCGGGAGCGCCGGCCGGGAACTGGACGCCGACGGCGTGCTGGGCGAAGTCGACCGTGAGCGGCGCCGACGAGGCGAACTCCGCCATGAAGTCGACCATGCCGGCCAGGTCGGTCTTGCCGGTGTCCTGCTTGTTCGTGCCAGTGGCGAGCGTGGTGAAGTTGTCACCGCCGGCCGCGAGGAACGAGTTCACCGTGACCGAGTAGGTCGCCGCGGGGTCGATCGGCGTCCCGTTCAACCACATCCCGGTGATCCGCGAACCCGCCGGCTTCGACGAGTCGTAGGTGAACGTGAAGCCGTTCGAGGTACCGAGGCGCAGGAACGGTCGAGACGCACCGGCGGGCTGCCACTGCTGCTCGAGCGTCCCCTTGATCTGGGCCCCCGTCAGGTCCATGTTCACCAGCGTGTTGGCGAACGGCTGGACGTTGGCGGCCTGCTTGTAGGTGAGCGTCTTCGGGTACGTCGTCTCACCGGTGATGCCGCCGACCATGTCCGCCCGGAGACCACCGGGGTTCATGAACGCGATCTGCGCCGAGCCCGACTCCGGGTTGCGGGTCGCCCAGCGCTGGGCCTCCGCCACCAGGTTGCCGAGCGTCGACTCGCCACCACGGTTCTCCGTGGTGCCGTTGTCGAACTTGGCCCGCCGGAAGCCGTCGGCCAGCTGGCCGAGCGGCTGGGCGCCGAGGACGTTCGCGTTCGCCACCGCCGCGTCGACGATCGCCTGGGTCGGCGCATCGACCGGGTAGTTGAACGGACCGCCGTTGGCGACCTTCAGCCTCAGCACGTTCTGGCGCTTCGAGATCACCTCACCGGTCCCGGGGTTGACGTCGAAGACGATCTGGTTGAGCGCGGCGCCGTACTGACCGGCGGAGACCACCGGACGCTTGGTCACCTTGCGACCCTCGTCGACCCAGTCCTGCACCGTGAAGTCGCAGTTGTACTCCAGGTGGGTGTGACCGGACACGATGGCGTCGACGTTGGAGTCGATGCCGGTGACGATGCTGCCGAAGTCCGACGTCGGGTCGTCGTCCATGGCGGCGCAGTCGGTGCCACCGGCACCCTCGTGCACCAGCATGATGACGATGTCGGCGCCGTCGGCCTTGAGCTGGTCGGCCTGCGCGTTGACCGACGTGACGATGTCGGTGACGTCCAGGTTGGCGATGCCCGCCGGCGAGACCAGCTCCGGCAGGTGCTCGGTGACCGCACCCACGAAGCCGACCTCGACGCCATTCATCGTCTTGGTCCACGTCGGCGCGATCTCGTCGACCGGGTCGTCGGTGCCCTTCTTCACCAGGTTGGCGGCGATGTAGTCCCAGTTGGCGCCACCCTTCGGGTTGGTGGTGGCGTCGAACGGGGCCATCACGCGGTTCACCAGGTCGTTGTAGCCCTGGTCGAACTCGTGGTTGCCCACCGAGGACACCTCGAGACCGGCCGAGTTCAGCGCGTCGATCGTGGGCTTGTCCTGGTCGATGAACGACTCGAACGTGGAGGCGCCGATCAGGTCACCGGCGGCCGCGAAGACGGTGTTCGGGTTGTCCGCCCGCAGCTGCTTGACCGCCCCCGCCATGGCCCCCGCGCCGGCCGCCGCCGAGGCGGGGTCGTTGGCGATGCGGCCGTGGAAGTCGTTGGTCCCCAGGATCTGGATCTCGACGCCGTTGTTCGGCTTGGTGATCCCGACGACCTCCGGGTTGTGGTCGGACGAGGCGTAGATCGTGTTGCGGTCGAACAGCTGCGTCACGTTGTAGTTGAAGCGGCTGTACTGGTTGAACACGAACTCACTGGCGTTGATGTCGACCACGTCGGAGTCGACGACGTCGGCGTTGGCCGCGTCGTTGGCGAAGATGTGGTCGAGGGAGCCCGACAGTCCGGAGAAGCTGTAGGACTCCGTGCCGTTGATGGTGTCGTCGAGCGCGTGGTAGTCGTCGCCGTTGCCGGGGATGTTGTCCACGCCCTGCTCGATCTCCTGGACCGGGTCCTCCTCGCTGTAGGCGTTGAAGTCACCCACGAGGAACATCCGCTGGATGCCGCGGTCGGTCTTGAACTGCGCCGCGAAGTCGAGCAGGCCGTTGGCCTGCTTGATCCGGTCGGCGTTGGCCAGGCCCTGACCGTCGGGGTCGGGCGTGCCCGAGCCCTTGGACTTGAAGTGGTTGACGACCACGCCGAAGGCGTCGGCGTCACCGGTGCCGCGGACCTTGAACGCCTGCGCCAGCGGCTCACGCGCGTTGTTGAAGTCGGCGTTGCCGACCAGCACCTTGGAGGCACCGACGGGGATGACCTTGGCCGGGTTGTAGATGAAGCCCGTCCGGATCACGTCCTGCTCCGCCAGCGGCGGCAGGTCCGCGGCGGCCGGCGAGGGCACGTAGGCCCAGCGGGTGCTCCCCGCGTCGGTGTTGAGAGCGGCGACCAGCTTGCTGATGGCGTCGTCGCGGCTGCGGCCGAACTGGACGGAGTTCTCCAGCTCCTCGAGCGAGACCACGTCGGCGTTGAGCGCGTTGATCGACTTCACGATCTTGCTGCGCTGGCGGCGCAGGTTCGTGTCGTCCCAGGCACCGCGCGGGCCGTTGGGCGTGCAGGAGTTCACCGCGATCGGGTTGTCGTCACGGTCCAGGAACGCCGTGCAGGCGTTGACGGCGGGGTTGAGCGCGACGTACTCCGCGGCCGAGACCGGGAAGAAGTTCAGCACGTTGAAGGTGGCGAGCTTGATGTCGCCACCCACGTCGGCGGCGCCCGCCGGCCGGTTGTTGGAGAAGTCGACGCCGACGCTGGTGCCGTCGTCGGTGACCTGCTCGACCGGGATGACCCTGCGGGTGCCGAAGCTGTCGCTGTAGATCATCGGGTCGTCGAAGGTGACGGACTCGCCGACGCGCACCGGGTTGGTGGGCGTGTACCAGGGGAACGGCAGGTCGTCACGACCGGTGCCGGCGGTGTTCCAGTAGGTGGTGCTGGAGGCGTCGTCCAGGACCAGCTGGTGGGCCTTGTTGTACGCCGTCACCGCGTCGATCGCGGCGTGGTTCTGCGCGTCGGTGGTCTCGGTCGGGGAGACGAGCGGCGCGTCGGAGTTCGCCGCGAGGCCCACCTCGCCGAACATGCTGCTACTGGCCGTGGTGCCCCAGGCGTCACCGCCGAACGCGGAGCCGTCGAAGGCGTCGCTGACCGTGTAGTCGCCCGACAGGTCCCACAGCTCGCCCTCGTGGGCCTCCTGCGCCTCGGCGAGGTCGGTGCCCGCGAGGCAGCCGGTGCCGGGCAGGGTGCAGTCGGTGCCGGGCAGGTTGCCGGTGCGCGGCTCGATCGGGGTGGCCGCGCCACCGTCGGCGACGGAACCACCACCGACCGTGGCGTCGATCTCGGTGAGGCCGTTGAACTCCTTGACCAGGCCGACCACGTCGGCGGTGTTGCCGACCGCCGGGATCGTGTCGACGTCGTCGGCGCCCACGAACACGAAGATCGCGTCGGACGCGTCCGGCGTCGGGTCGGTGGCCCCGCCCGAGCCTGCGGTCTGCATGTAGAACCCGTTGAAGCCGCCCTCGGTGTACGCGGCCGTGACCACGCCCTGGGTGGTCGCGGTGAAGCCGAGCTTGTCGGCGACCGCGCCGTCGCCCTGGATCTCGGCGATGGTGCCGGTGAAGGGGCCACCGCCGGTCGCGCCCGCGGCGTTGGTCGGCGTGGGTGCGGCCAGGCTGAAGTCGGCCGTGTTGTTGTCGGTGTCGGCACCGGTGCCGGACCGGTTGAGGGACTGGGTGGTGCTCGCACTCCCGGTGGTCGCGGATGTCTCGAACGAGCTCGCCCCACTGGCGCCGACCATGTCGACGATCCCCGCGTTCCCCGCCATGTCGCCGCTGGTCGCGATGGCCGTGCTGCTGGGCAGCAGGAAGATCTGGCCTCCCGCTGCCGCCATGTTGAATCCGGCCGGGCCGGCGTCAGGGGCCGGCAACGGCACCCCGTTGGCCCCGGTCGCGCTCATCTGGATCAAGTACGTGCCGTGGGACGGCACGGAACCGGTCAGCGCGAACGGCGTGCCCCCGGACACACCCGCTGCCGAGCGGTAGTGGATGTATGTGCCGGCGACCGGGATCGATGCGCCGGTCGGGTTGTACAGCTCGACGTAGTCGGCGTTGCGGAGGGCGCCGACATTGCCGCCGGCGCCGTACACCTCGCTGATGACCAGGCCGGTACCGGCCGGGTTCGCCTGGGCGGGCGGGGCGAGCACCGTGATGCCGGCGGCCACCACCGCAGCGCTCGCCAGGGCGGCGAGGCGCTTGGGGGATGTGGACATGCGTTTCCTCACGCTCGAGATCAGAACTGGGAAGTACTCGGGGGAACGGGCACACCTCACCCGTCGGGCGGGTGTGGGCGCGGTCACCCTAACCCGGGGCACGGGTGTCCCCACCTGGCCAAGAAGTGACGAATCAGCGAACGGTCGATTGGCGGATGTTGCCGCGCTGCCGCCAGACGTCGCGGAAGAACTCGTAGCCCGACCAGAGGGTCATCGCCACCGCGCCGGCGAGCAGCAGCTGGGCGGCGTAGAAGAGAACGGTGCCCAGGGTCTCCCACGGCTCCCCGGTGACCTGGCGCAGGGGCAGGCACAGGGTGGCGAGCGCGGTGGCCTGGAGCGCGGTCTTGATCTTCCCCGACTGTGCCGCCGCGACGACGACCTGCTTGAGGATCGACAGGCGGAGCAGCGTCACGCTCCACTCGCGCAGCAGGACCACGATGGTCACCCACCACCAGATGTCGCCCACGAGCGAGAGGCCGATGAAGGCCATCCCCGTCAGCGCCTTGTCGGCGATGGGGTCGGCGATCTTGCCGAAGTTCGTGACCAGGTTGCGGGCACGAGCGATGTCGCCGTCGATCTTGTCGGTGATCATCGCGCCGACGAACAGCACGAACGCCGCGATCCGCCAGCCGACCGAGTCGCCGCCGTCGTGCAGCAGCGTGTAGGCGAAGAACGGCACCATCACGATGCGCACGCTGGTCAGCACGTTGGGCAGGTTCCAGTTGCTGACCGGCTCGCTCATCGCGCCACCAGGTCCACGCCGTCGCTGGCGACGACGGTGGCCGTGACCAGGTCGCCCACGGCAACGTACGCGGCCCCGACGAGGGCCGTCGTACCGTCGACCTCCGGGCCCTGGTGCGCCGCGCGGCCCACGACGTCGCCGTCCTCGACGGACTCGACGAGCACCTCGACGGTCTCGCCGATGCGTTCCTCGGCACGTTGGGAGGTGAGCTCCTCGACGAGCCCGGTGACGTGGGCGACGCGGGCGCGCACCTCGTCGTCGTCGTGCTTGTCGGCGTAGCCGGCGGCCTCGGTGCCGTCCTCGTCGGAGTAGCCGAACACCCCGGTGACGTCCATCCGGGCAGCCACCAGGAAGTCGGTGAGCACCTCGAGGTCGTCCTCGGTCTCGCCGGGGAAGCCGACGATGACGTTCGAGCGGACCCCGGCGTACGGGTTGAGCGTCCGCACGCGGTCGAGGAGGTCGAGGAAGCTTTCGGCGTCGCCGAAGCGGCGCATCCGTCGCAGCACCGGGCCCGAGGCGTGCTGGAAGGAGAGGTCGAAGTACGGCGCGACCCCGGGCGTCTTGGCGATGGCGTCGATGAGCCCGGGCCGGGTCTCGGCGGGCTGGAGGTAGGAGACGCGGACTCGGTCGACCTGGTCGATCTCCGCCAGCTCGGGCAGCAGCGACTCCAGGAGGCGGAGGTCGCCGAGGTCCTTGCCGTACGACGTGGAGTTCTCGCTCACCAGGAACAGCTCGCGCGCCCCCTGGCTCGCCAGCCAGCGGGCCTCGTCGAGCACCTCGGTCGGCCGGCGGCTGACAAACGAGCCGCGGAAGCTCGGGATCGCGCAGAAGGAACAGCGCCGGTCGCAGCCGCTGGCCAGCTTGAGGCTCGCGGTCGGGCCCTTGTCGAGCCGGATGCGGAGGCTGGCGGGGGCGTGGCCGGGGATGTTCGCCGTCCGTGCGCTGACCGCGCGTTCGACGGGCGTGATGGGAAGGAGCAGCCGGCGGTCCTTCGGCGTGTGCGCGTGGTGGCCCTGTCCGTCGAGGATGCCTTCGAGGCGGGCGGCGATGTCCGGGTAGTCGTCGAAGCCGAGCACCGCGTCCGCCTCCGGGAGGCTTGCCGCGAGGTCGGCGCCGTACCTCTCGGCCAGGCACCCGACGGCGACGACCTTCTGCGTGCGGCCCTGCTCCTTGAGGTCGGCCGCCTGCAGCAGCGTGTCCACGCTGTCCTTCTTGGCCTGCTCGACGAACCCGCACGTGTTGACCACCACGGTCTCGGCCTCGGCCGGGTCGTCGACGAGCGTGAACCCACCCGCCGCCAGCCGTCCGGCCAGCTCCTCGGAGTCGACCTCGTTGCGGGCGCAGCCCAAGGTCACGAGCGCCACGGAACGTGCCTCGGACAGGGACATAGGGCTTTGAGTATGCCGTTCGCGTCACTCGATGACGGAATCCCCGGTCGGCCGGTGAATCCCTGGCTTGCCCGCTGAAGCATTGCGTGCCAACCCAGGGTTTCAGCGGGCAACCATCACGCGGCGAACCCGGCAGGGTCGGCGGGTCCCGCGGCGAAGGCACGGCGGACCGTGTCCGCCGTCCGCTCCTGACGGTCGAGGTCTGCCCAGACGAACCTCAAGCAGCGCCACCCGGTCAGCTGCCGGACGAGGTCCTCACGTTGCTTCTCGCGGACGACGATCTCTGCGGGAACGCTCAGCCGTCGCGTCGGGTCCCCGGCGTACTTCAGGAATCCGTCGATCTCCACGAAGACGCCGAGCTCGGGCCAGGCAAAGTCCACGCGCGCGACCACACGCCCCGAAGCATCTCGGATCTCGACCTGCGCCTGCGGCGCCGGTAGGCCCATGCGCCAGCACAGGTAGCGGAAGCGCGTCTCGGCGGGCGACTCCGCGCGTCCGTCACTCAGCCGGATGGCGAGATCGGTGGCCAGGGTGTTGGGCCAGAACGTCATGCGGGCGCACATCGCCTCCAGCTCGGCTCTGGTCACCACACCTCGGTGCAGCAGGTCGTCCAGCACGATGAGCGCGCGTTCCGTGTCGGTCACCGTCGTCAGCTCGAGAGCCGCCCTGCTCACGGAGGTCATCCGGAGCCCGTCGATCACCACGATGTCCTCCGGCAGAAGCACTCCACGGTGCTGGCGAACGCCTGCCACGGCCCTCCCCGAACGACCATCTGCGCGAGTGAGGTGCACCTCGGACATGTCGAGGTTCCACACGGCTCGGGTGTGATGCACGACCGAAGTCGTGTGCGACAACACATGCGGCGCCCTCGCCGCACGGCTCACCAGATGAGCCATGACCTTGTGCCGCTCGATGTCGTCGAGCGGCTCCCAAAGGTCGGCCATGAAGTACCCACCATGCCTGACGCGCACCCACTCCTTGGCACGCACCATCCGGGTGATCGCGTTGTCGTCGTACCCGAGCGCCAGTGCCTCCCGCGTCAGGAACCCTTCGCCCGCAAGGCACTTGGCCCGCAGCACATCGATCATGCCCACGATGGTGCGACGAGGAACGCCTTTCTCGCTGGGCTCGATGCGGCTCTTGTGGACAACCCCGTGCTGCCGTCGTCGCCACAGGCGCGCACGAGCACGGGTTGCCTGCCAAAACCCTGGGTTGGCACGCGAAGTTTCAGCGGGCAACCCAGGGATTCACCGGGCGACCGGTGAATCCCACCACTGGACCTCAGCGCGCGACGAAGGTGCCGGAACCGGGGGAACCGGCGGAGCCGAGGGGGCCGTGGGACTGGCCGTCGACGGAGACCGTCACCGAGCCGTCGGTGGACTGGACGCGGACGGGCGGGGAGACGGAGAGGGTCTTGGTACCGCCGAACGCGATGTCGCCGGTGAACACCACCGAGCCGCCACCGTCGCGGACGATGACGCGCGCGCCGCCGCCGGGGGCGGAGATGACCACCGGGACCGCGGCAGCCAACGGAGCCGCGCGGTGGTTGGGGCCGCCGGAGCCGTTGAGGGCGGGCTCGTCGCGCAGGTCGACGGGGCCGTCCATCACCAGCCGGGCGATCGACCAGGCGAGCACCAGGGCCATCACGGCGGCGACCAGCACCGACCAGTTCGGACCGCCGCGGGTGGCTCGGATGCCGCCGCTGTGGGCCAGCTCCGCCTCGAAGACCCGTCGCGGGTTGACCGGGGCGTCGGCGTACCTCTCGTCGTAGGACGCCAGCAACGGCGCCGCGTCCACGCCCAGGACCCGCGCCAGCGTGCGGACGTGGCCGCGGGCGTAGAAGTCGCCGCCGCACGGGACGAAGTCGTCGACCTCGATCGACTCGATCACGTGCGGCCGGATCCGGGTCCGCTCGGCGACCTGGTCGACCGAGAGGCCGAGGCGGGTCCGGGCCGCGGCGAACTCCGGGCCGATGACCGGCTCCACCGCGGGCTCGATCGCGAAGTCCTCGATGACGATCGTCTCCAGGGCCTCGCCGGGCACGGCGACCGGGCGCACGCTCTCGCCGTACGACCCCCACGTCTCCTCCTCGATCTCGAAGTCGACCGCTCCCGGGCGACGCAGCACCATCGCCTCCGGCAGGGCGTGCGCGGTCGAGAAGTCGTCGGAGGAGAGGTCGGCCTTCAGCGCGTTGGCACCGGAGACCAGCTCCGACGGGAGGTCACGGCTGACCTCCGTACGACGCCCGGTCACCAGCTCGCGCAACGGGCTCGGCGTCGCGCTCGCGACGACGGGGTCCGGCAGCATCGGTCCCTCGTCGACGGAGCCAGAGGAGCCGGAGGCGGCCGAGGAGCGCGAACGAAGCCGCGCGGCAAGCAGGGAGATCCCGTGCGCCACCTTCGGCCTCGGGTCCGGGAAGTGATGACCACCGTCGACGTCCTCAGGAGCACCGGGGTCCTGGAGCACGTCCTCGTCCCGCAGCAACAGCTTGTCGACGACGTCGGCGCGCCGCGCCGCGAGCTCGCGCAGTGCCGCGAGAACGTCGTCGGTCCCGACCACTCGCGTGGCCAGCGACAGCGGCACCGTGAACGGCGAGCCGTACAGCCGACGGGCCAGCCACGCTGCGCGACGCCCACCCGCGTCGAGCTCGGCGAGCAGCCGATCCTCGTCGCGGGGCGTCACGACCAGCCGGCCGTCCCGGAGGCCCTCGCGAGCCGTCACCTCGACCCGTCGCAGCGACCCCCAGGTCAGGCCGGTCCAGGACCGGCCGAGCCGCAGCCGCAGCCCGTGGTCGTCGGCGACCAGCAGGGGAGTGCGCGAGTCCACCAGCACCGCGAGGTACGCGACCGCCACCAGGCCGAACGCGGCGAAGAGGGCCCAGCTGAGCACACCGCCGTCACCGACTGCCCGGGACAGGTAGAGCGTCGCCACCCCGGCCGCCAGCACGCCGAGCAGGCCGGCCAGCCCGGCCCGGCGACGTACCTCGACGACCACGGGTTCGGGCTCCTCCTCCGGGGCGGGCAATGGACCGAACTCGGTGGGCACGTCGAACTCCACGATCTCCTCCTCGCAGACGGGCAGCACAGGCTGCTCGGAAGCCTCGTGCTCGTTCCCAGGCTGAGTCATTGGTCCCCCTGAAGTGTCGCGATCACACCGTCGATTTCGTCGGGCTTCACCAGCACGTCGCGCGCCTTCGAGCCCTCGCTCGGCCCGACCACTCCCCTGCTCTCGAGGATGTCCATCAGCCGGCCGGCCTTGGCGAAGCCGACGCGCAGCTTGCGCTGCAGCATCGACGTCGACCCGAACTGCGTGGACACCACGAGCTCCACGGCCTGCACCACCAGGTCCATGTCGTCGCCGATGTCGTCGTCGAGCTCGCGCTTGGCCGCCGCCGGCGCGGTGACGTCGTCGCGGTACGTCGGGGCGAGCTGTCCCTTGACGTGCTTGACGACCTGGTGCACCTCGGCCTCGGTCACCCACGAGCCCTGCACGCGCACGGCCTTCGAGGCGCCCATGGGCAGGAACAGTCCGTCACCCTGGCCGACGAGCTTCTCGGCGCCCGGCTGGTCGAGGATGACCCGGCTGTCGGCGAGCGACGACGTCGCGAACGACAGTCGCGACGGCACGTTGGCCTTGATCAGGCCGGTCACCACGTCGACCGAGGGCCGCTGGGTCGCCAGCACCAGGTGGATGCCGGCGGCCCGCGCCAGCTGGGTGATGCGGACGACGGCGTCCTCGACGTCGCGGGGCGAGACCATCATCAGGTCGGCGAGCTCGTCGACGATCACCACTAGATAGGGGTACGGCGCCAGCTCGCGCTCGCTGCCCGGTGGCACCTGGACCTTGCCCGCCCGCACCGCCTTGTTGAAGTCGTCGACGTGGCGGAAGCCGAAGTTGGCCAGGTCGTCGTAGCGCATGTCCATCTCGCGCACGACCCACGCCAGCGCCTCGGCGGCCTTCTTGGGGTTGGTGATGATCGGCGTGATCAGGTGCGGGATGCCCTCGTAGGCGTTGAGCTCGACCCGCTTGGGGTCGACCATGATCATCCGCACCTCGTCGGGCGTGGACCGCATGAGCAGCGAGCAGATCATCGAGTTGATGAAGCTCGACTTGCCGGAGCCGGTGGCGCCGGCGACCAGCAGGTGCGGCATCTTCGCGAGGTTGGCGACCACGAAGCCGCCCTCGACGTCCTTGCCCAGGCCGACGACCAACGGGTGGTGGTCTGCGCGCGAGGTGCCGGAGCGGAGCACGTCGCCGAGGGAGACGATCTCCTTGTCCAGGTTGGGGATCTCGATGCCGATCGCGGACTTGCCGGGGATCGGCGAGAGGATCCGCACGTCGGCCGACGCCACGGCGTAGGCGATGTTCTTGGAGAGCGCCGTGACCTTCTCGACCTTCACCGCCGGGCCGACCTCGACCTCGTAGCGCGTCACCGTCGGGCCACGGGTGTAGCCCGTGACCTGGGCGTCGATCTCGAACTCCTCCATCACCTGGGTCAGCCGCTCGACCACGTCGTCGCTCGCCTTCGAGCGGGCCTTGTGCGGGGAACCTGCTCGCAGCACGTCGTTGCCGGGCAGCGAGTAGGCGATGTCGCCCGACAGCGCGAGCTGCTCGACGCGCTGCGGCAGCGGCGTGTGAGGAGGCGGCTCCAGCTCCCCGTCGACGGCGGCCACCTCCGCGGTTGCGTCGGGGTCGGCGTCCTTCTTGCGCCCGCGCCTGCGCATCTCGCGGTCCTCGAGGACCGGGGAGTCGTACGCCGGGTCGCCCATGTCGGCGTCGACATCGGTGTCGGCCATCGAGCCGACCCGCGAGCGCCGCCGGCCCACTGACCGGAAAGGCTGGGTGACCTCACCGTCGTCGGCGGTGGCCTCGTCCTCCGCCGGCGCATGGCGGCCGAGCATCCGGTCGCGGAACGCCCGGAAGCGCTTGGGCACCTGGTAGACCGGCGTCGCGGTGATCACCAGCACGCCGAACACGCACAGGAGAACAAGGAGGGGCACGACGACGTACGCCGTCCGTAGCAGGTCGAGGAGCAGGGAGGCCACGACGTACCCGACGGCGCCACCGGCCCCCTGGAGGTCGGAGGAGTCGCCGAGCTCGGGCTGCGGGTTGCCGTTGGCGATCTGCACGATGCCCAGCACGCCGAACGCGAAAGCGGCCCAGCCGACGACCTGGCGGCCGGCCGGGCCGTTGCGCTCAGGGTCGCGCATGTTGCGCCACCCGATGAAGACCAGCATCAGGGGCACCAGCCAGCCGACCTTGCCCACCGAGCCGGCGACGACCGTCCGCGTCGACTCCATCACCGCTCCGGGCAGCTGCCACCACACGGCGGCCGCGGCGACGACGGCCAGCCCGCAGATGAACAGCCCGACGCCGTCACGGCGGTGTTCGGGGTCGAGGTCGCGGGCGCTGCGCCCGATGGACCGGGCGAGCGAGCCGATCGCGTGGGCGATCCCGAGCCAGACGGCCGCCACCCCGCGACCGAGCGCGGAGAACGCCCGGAAGACGGGACCCGGCCCGCTGCGGACGGCGCGCGGCGCCGCGCGTCGCGTCCGAGTGGGCGCGCGCTTGCTGGAGGACCGCTTCTTGCGGCCGGTCCATGTGGTCGTACTCCGGGATCGGGTGCTCGAGCCCCCTCGCCCCGACCGGCCCTTGCTGTTGCTGGACCGGCCGGATGAGGACGTGCTCTTGCTCCGCGACCCCGGCGGGGAAGACGTACGGGTCGCCATGACACCAAACGTATGCCACCGTCACTCCAGTCACACGGATCACAGCCCGTGTCGGAGCGCCGGGTGCCACCGGGGCGAGCCGGTCAGGGACCGGTGGGGATGCCACCCCGAGGTGCTGGACCCTGCCCGGGGAGGTATCTAGGGTGCGCCGAGGGACCGGATCTCCGAGCCCATCACACGCACGACCCTCGAGGGGACCCCCCACGTGAAATCAACCAGGTACGTCGTCGGCCTCGCCCTCATCGGCGCGGCGCTGACCGTCGTCCCGGCGGTGCAACAGGCCGCCGCCGGCGACGCCCCGGCACCGTCGACGAAGGGCGAGCCCACGCTCGTGCAACGCATCCAGGAGGGAGCCCGCGGCTCCGTCCGCTTCAGCATCTCCCGAGCCACCGGCAAGACCTCGATGGCCCGCGCGGGCCGCAACGGTGACCTCTTCCCGGCCAGCCACGCGCGACCCGAGCGCAAGGCGGAGGCCTTCCTCGCAACGTACTCCCGCGCGTTCGGCGCCCCGCGCGGCCAGCTGGTCCGCGCCGACATCGCCACGGACCGGATCGGCAGCACCACGCTGACCTACACCCAGCGCTACCGCGGCGTCCCGGTGTTCGGCGCGATGCTCAAGGTGCACGTCGACAAGGCTCGTCACATCACGGCCGTGAACGGCGCACTGGTCCCGGTCAGGGGACTCTCGCTCGGCCGCACCGTCGGCAAGCGCGCCGCCGGAGCCCGGGCCGTGGCCGTCGTCCGCGCGGAGCCGCCGGGCACGGAGGGCTCGCGCGTGTCGACCCAGGGCATCCGTGCCACCGACACCCACCTGATCTGGTACCGCCACGGCCTCGTCAAGGGCGCCGCGGCGGGCCGTACCGAGCTGGCGTACCAGGTCACGGTGACCAACAAGAAGAACATCCGCGACGTCGTCGTCGTCTCGGCGGTCGGCGGCAAGGTCGTCAACCGCTACTCGATGGGCGAGGACGCGCTGAGCCGCGAGCTGATCGAGGCCACGCTCAAGCCGAACGGCACCATCCAGCTCAAGGAGGTCTGGCACGAGGGCCAGACCTTCCCGGGCAACCTGAACGTCGACCAGCAGAACATGATCCAGTCGACGGGTGAGGCCTACTGGCTCTTCCAGAACACTTTCGGTCGGGACTCCTACGACGACGACGGCCACGTGATGACGACGATCAACAACGACCCGCGCATCGCGTGCCCGAACGCCTCGTGGAACGGCATCACGACCAACTACTGCGACGGCGTCTCCTCCGACGACGTGGTCGCGCACGAGTGGGGCCACGCCTACACCGAGTACACCTCCGGCCTGCTGTACCAGTGGCAGCCCGGCGCCATGAACGAGGCGTACTCCGACATCTGGGGCGAGACCGTCGACCTCATCAACGGTCGCCAGGACGACGACGAGGGCGACATCGACGCCCCCCGTGAGGTCGGCGTCTGCTCGACCCTCGGTAACCCGCTGCCGGTGGTCGTCATCAACTCGCCCGCCTCGGTCGCCAAGGTCTGCTTCGCGGGCGAGGCTTCCTTCGGGCCGCAGGTGACCCCCACAGGTGTCTCCGGCGACGTCGTCGTCGGCACCGATGTGGCCGAGCCGGCAAACCCGGGCACCCAGACCCCGGCCGGCACCACGACCGACGGCTGCTCCGCGCTCGACAACGCGACCGCCATGGCCGGCAAGATCGCCCTGCTCGACCGGGGGCGGTGCGGCTTCGCCGTCAAGGCGAAGAACGCCCAGAACGCCGGCGCCATCGGCGTCGTCATCGCCAACACCCTGGGCGGCGGCGCCTTCGGCATGGGCGGCACGGACCCCACCATCACCGTCCCCACATTGGGCATCTCCAACGCCGACGGTGACCGGATCAGGTCGGCCCTGGTCCCCGGACCCGTCAACGTCACCATGAAGGACGGCGCGAACCCGGACAAGACCGACTCCAGCCGCTGGATGATCGGGGAGGACTCGGCGGCCTTCGGAGGCGCGATCCGCGACATGTGGTCGCCCACGTGCATCGGCGCGCCGGGCAAGGTGAGCGACGCGGAGTACATCTGCGACGAGGAGGACAACGGTGGGGTGCACACCAACTCCGGCGTGGTCAACCACAGCTACTCGCTGCTGGTGGACGGTGGGACCTACAACGGCGTCACGGTCGAGGGCATCGGCCTGGACAAGGCGGCGAACATCTACTTCCGCGCCCAGGACACCTACCTCACCTACACCAGCGGGTTCCCCGAGCTCGCAGACGCGCTGGAGCAGTCCTGCGAGGACCTGACCGGGGAGTCGATCAACGAGCTCAGCACGCTCGCAAACGACGTGCAGATCTCCCCCGACGAGATCACGTCGGCCGACTGCGCCCAGGTGACCAACGTCGTGCTGGCGGTGCAGCTGCGTCAGGACCCCACGTCCCAGTGCGGGTTCGGGCCGCTGCTGCAGCCGGGTGACCCGGAGATCACGTGCGGCGAGGGGTCCACCCCGACCACCGTCTTCAGCGAGGACTTCGAGGACGGCCTGGACGGATGGGCCGCCACCGGCGGCGGCATCATGCGCTGGGAGGCCACCACACAGATCCACGGTGACCACACGGGGACCGCCGCCCGTGGACCGGACGACGACATCCACTGCACGACCGACCCCACGAGCGCGGACTTCATCGCGACCGGGAACATCGTGATCCCAGTAGGCTCGGCCGCCCCGCGGCTGTCGTTCGACAACTACGTCGCCACCGAGGCCGGCTTCGACGGCGGCAACGTCCAGCTCAACGTCAACGGCGGCGGCTTCGTACCGATCCCCGCGGCGGCGTACACCTTCAACGCGCCGGGCAACCTCGCCACGCTGGCCGAGGGCAACGGCAACCCGCTCGCGGGCCAGCCGGGATTCAGCGGCTCCGACGGCGGCTCGGTGTTCGGCACCTGGGGCGTCTCGCAGGTCGACCTGACGGCAGCCGGGGTGCACCCGGGCGACACGATCCGGATGCGGCTGGCGATGGGCCGTGACGCCTGCACGGGCAACGACGGCTGGTACGTCGACAACATCGCCGTCGTCGTCTGCACCCAGGCCGGCGGCCCGACAGGTACGCCGACAGGTACGCCGACCGGGGCCCCCACGGCCACCGCCACGGTGACGACCACCCCGACGACGACGCCCACCGCGACGCCGCCGACCAAGGCGGTGTCGACGACGACGGTGAAGAAGCCGAAGAGCCCGCCGGTGTTCACCGACGACTTCAAGGTCAAGGTGAAGGTCGTCGCCAACGGCCTGCCGGCGACGGGCCGCGTGGTCGTCAAGTACCAGGGCGTGGTGATCGGCAAGGGCAAGCTGGTCAAGGGCAAGGTCACCATCACCATCAAGAAGAACCTGGCGGTCGGCAAGCAGACGCTCGTCGCCAAGTACAAGGGCTCGAGCACGGCCAAGCCGAGCAAGAAGAGGTTCAGGATCACGATCGTCGACGGCTGACGGTGACCGTCTGGCCGACCCGAAGGGCCCCGCCGGATCCGTCCGGCGGGGCCCTTCGCCGTCCTCACCTGGGGGTGCCGGTGGACCTCAGATGCGCCTGCGCCTAGGGTGTCCGGGTCTGTGCTCTGAGTCACAGACCCCATCACTACCCGTTCTCGGAGGGAATCGTGAGATCTATCAGGCTTGCCATCAGCCTGGCGCTCGCGGGCTCGGCCTTGTCGGCCGTCCCAGCGCTCCAATCCATGGCGGCCGGCCAGCCCGCGCCCGCCTCGTCCACCAACCCGACCATCGTCGAGCGGATGAAGTCGACGGCCTCCGGCTCGGTCCGCATCAGCGCGCAGCGCGCCACCGGCAAGGTCGGCATGGTCCGCACCACCGGTGACCTGATGCCCGGCCGGGAGGCCGACTCGAAGGCGTCCGCCGGCCGCAAGGCGACGACGTACGTCCGGACGTACGCCGCGGCGTTCGGCGCCCGCTCCACCGAGCTGAGTCGCTCGCGCGTGCGGTCCGACCGCTACGGCTGGACGGTCTCGTTCACCCAGCACTACCGCGGCGTCCCCGTGTTCGGCGCCCGTCTCATGGCCAACATCGACAAGTCCGGCCGGCTGACGTCGGTCAACGGCTTCGTCGCTCCCGACCTGCGGATCTCCACCTCGCCGGCCATCGGCAAGCAGGAAGCCGCACGGCACGCGCTGGGGCTCGTGCGCTCGCAGCCGCCGACGTCGGACTCCGGCAAGGCCGGCAGCGTCCAGGGCATCAAGGCGGCCCACACCCGCCTCGTGGTCTACCGCAGTGGCGCCGTGAAGGGCGAGCGCGGTACCGCGCTGCTCACCTACATGGTCGAGGTCACCAACGGCTCGAACATCCGCGACATGGTGTTCGTCGACGCCCGGACCGGCAAGCCGGTCAACCGCTACTCGATGGCGGCCGACGCCCTCGAGCGGCACCTGATCGAGGCGGCCGGCAGCAAGGACCCCGCGACGTTCACCGAGGTCTGGAAGGAGGGCGACCCGTTCCCGGGCGCGCTCAACGCCGACCAGCAGCGCGAGGTCGAGGGCACCGGCATGGCCTACTGGTTCTTCAAGGACACCTTCGGCCGTGACTCCTACGACGGCCTCGGGCACTCGATGACGACGGTCAACAACGACGGCCGCATCAACTGCCCCAACGCCAACTGGAACGGTGTCACCACCAACTACTGCAACGGCGTCACGTCCGACGACGTCGTCGCCCACGAGTGGGGCCACGCCTACACCGAGTACACCTCCGGCCTGATCTACCAGTGGCAGCCGGGTGCGCTCAACGAGTCGTACTCCGACGTGTGGGGCGAGACCGTCGACCTCATCAACGGCCAGCAGGACGAGAACGAGGGCACCCTGACGGCCAAGCGGCCCGACGGCGGCTGCTCCACGCACAGTCCGGCGCTCCCCGTCGTGGTCATCAACTCCCCGGCCTCGGCGGCCAAGGTCTGCCAGGCCGGCGCCGCGGCGTTCGGACCCCAGGTGACGGCCGCAGGCATCAACGGTGACGTAGTCCTGGCGGTCGACGACGGCAGCCCCTTCCCCGGCCCGCCGCCGGCACCGAGCCCGAGCACGTCCGACGCGTGCACGCCGCTCGTCAACGCAGCCGCCATCGCCGGCAAGATCGCGCTCGTCGACCGGGGCACGTGCGGCTTCGCCATCAAGGTCAAGAACGCCCAGAACGCCGGCGCCATCGGCGTCGTCGTGGGCAACAACGTCGACGTGGTGGCCGGCATGGCCGGGGTCGACCCGACGATCACCATCCCGGCGGTGATGATCCGGCTGTCCGACCGTAACCGCATCGTCACCGCGCTCGGGACCGGTCCGGTCAACGTCACGCTCAAGGACAACGGCGGCACCCGCTCGGACTCCTACCGCTGGCTGGTGGCCGAGAAGTCCACGGCGTTCGGCGGCGCGATCCGCGACATGTGGCAGCCGACCTGCCTGGGCGACCCCGGGAAGGTGTCGGACGCGGAGTACTTCTGCGACACCTCCGACTCCGGCGGCGTGCACTCCAACAGCGGCGTGCCCAACCACGCCTACGCCCTCCTCGTCGACGGCGGCACCTCCAACGGTGTCGGTGTCACCGGCATCGGCCTCGACAAGGCTGCCAACCTGTGGTTCTACAACCAGACCCACTTCCTGACGCCGACCTCGGGCTTCCCCGAGTTCGCCGACGGACTGGTCGCCTCGTGCGCCGCCCTGACCGACCAGCCGATCAACAAGGTGAAGCTCACGCCTGACGGTGTGTCCGAGTCGGCTACGCCGATCGCGGCTGCCGACTGTCAGCAGGTTGCCAACGTCATCACGGCCACCGAGCTGCGACGCGAGCCCACGCAGTGCAACTTCCAGCCGCTGTTCAGCCAGAACAACCCCGGCACCTGCGGCCCGGGCACGAAGCGCAACGTCGTGTTCAGCGAGGGCTTCGGGTCCGGCCTGGGCGCGTGGACGGCGGGTCAGGAGATCAAGTTCCCGGGCGGCATCAGCTTCCCCTGGAGGACGATCACCGACGCGCCAGACCACCAGGGCGCCGTGGCCTACGGCCAGGCGACCGCCGACGGTGTCTGCAGCAACGGTGCCGGGGACGCCTCGAGCCGCGACTGGATCACCAGCCCGGCGATCGAGCTGCCCGGGGCGCAGCAGAAGGCGCCACGTCTGACGTTCGACCACACCATCGCCAGCGAGTTCAACGTCGACGGTGGCAACGTGAGCATCGCCGTCAACGGCGGGGCGTTCACGCTGATCCCCACGGCGGCGTACACCTTCAACGGGCCGAACTCGACGCTGCTCACCGCGGCCGCCGGCAACACCAACCCGAAGGCCGGCGAGCGTGCGTTCACCGGCACCGACGGCGGCAAGGTCACCACGAAGTGGGGCCAGACCATCGTCGACCTGTCGGCAGCGGGCGTGCACCCGGGCGACACCATCCAGGTGCGCTTCGACATGGGCCGTGACGGGTGCGGCGGACTGTTCGGCTGGTACGTCGACAACGTCGTCGTGTCCACCTGCAAGCCGCACAAGGCGGGCGCGCCCCTCGGGCGCAAGGAGTCGGGTCGGCGCGAGAGCTGACGATCCGACCAGCCGTCACGAGGGCCCCACCGGGACGTACCGGTGGGGCCCTCGTTCTCTGCGATGATGGCCACCCACCGGAAGGAGAGGCGTTGAGCCCCGTCGATTCGTCGGTCCCGATCATCGCTGTCGCGGTCGACGCCGCCTCGGTGGAGCGTCCCGTCATCGACGCGTGGGCGAACGAGCAGGACCCACCGGTTGCCGCCGTGCTGGACGCCGTGACGGGATCGGGCGACGGCCTGGGCGCGGCGCTGACGGCGTACGACGACGCCCTGGTCGTCCCGGTCCGGGTGGCCTGGCTGCCGACCGTCGAGCGCCGTCCCGGCACCTCCCGCCTCTCCGAGCTCGCGCTGCTCGCGACGCCGAAGCGCCCGGCCACCTGGCTGTCCCGCCGGCTCGCGGCCCTCTCGCCCGGCCGGCGGCGGGTGATCGACGGTGAGCCGGCCCTTCTTTCCGAGCTCCGCAAGCGGTTCGCCGACACCTCCGGCGACGCGACCGACCCGGACGCGTTCGGGGCGTACGTCCGCCGCTCGGCCGTGGTCACCCTCGAGCGCGAGGAGCGCGCGGAGATCGGCAACCGCTACAAGGTGCCGCACGCCGTGAGCGAGGAGATCCTTGCCCGCAAGGAGTTCCGCGACGAGATCGCCGACGTCGCCGCCGAGATGGGCCTGACCGCCGACGAAGGGCTCGAGCAGGCCGAGGAGTGCCTCGACGAGCTGGTGGCCGTACAGAGCCGGGCCGCGGTCGACATGTTCTACGCGATGATGGAGCCCCTGCACTCCTCGACCTGGCGGGTGCTCGCCGACGAGTCCGGCCTGGCCAGGCTGCGCGAGCTCAACAAGCGCTACGCACTGGTGTTCCTGCCGGCCCACCGGTCCTACGTCGACACGCTCGTGCTCGGTGACGTGCTGGCGCGCAACGACTTCCCGCGCAACCACGTGATGGGCGGCGCCAACCTGCGCATCTGGCCGATCAGCGACCTGGCCCGCCGGGCGGGCATCGTGTTCATCCGGCGCAGCTTCGGCGACGACGAGATCTACAAGTCCGTCGTGCAGGAGTACTTCGCGTTCCTGCTGTCCAAGCGGTTCAACCTGGAGTGGTACTTCGAGGGCGGCCGCTCGCGTACCGGCAAGATCCGTTCACCGCGTTACGGCCTGCTCCGCTACGTCGCCCAGGCGGTGCAGAGCGGACGGGTCGAGGACGTCTACCTGGTGCCGACGTCGATCACCTACGACCGGCTCTTCGAGGTCTCGAAGATGGCGGCCGAGCAGGCCGGCGCCAAGAAGCAGGCCGAGGGGCTGAAGTGGCTCGCGGAGTACGCCCGATCCCAGCGGCGCAACCACGGGGGCTCGGCCCACGTCCGGTTCGGCGAGCCGATCGCGATGCGCTCGTGGCTGCCGCCCGCCGGCGCCACCGACGACGACAACCGGGCAGCGCTGCACAAGATCGCCTTCGAGGTCGCCGTCGGCATCAACCGGACGTCGCCGCTGACCGCCAACGGTCTGCTCGCCCTGACGCTGCTCGGCGTCCGCGACCAGTCGCTCACGCTCACCCAGATCCAGCAGATCCTGCGGCCGGTGCTGGCGTACATCGAGGCTCGCCGGCTGCCGTCGACGGGCCTGGAGCTGCTGTCGGACGCCGAGGGTCTGACGAGCGTGCTGGCGGGCCTCGTGCGGGCGAAGGTCGTCACGGTCTTCGACAAGGGCGAGGAGCCGATCTACGCGATCGAGCGCGGCCAACACCTCGTCGCCGCCTTCTACCGCAACAACGCGATCCACTGGTTCGTGAACCGGGCGATCCTGGAGCTCGCGTTGCTGTGGACCTCGCAGCAGGACTCCGAGAACCCCGAGCTGACGGGCTGGACCGAGGCGAAGCGGATCCGCGACCTGCTCAAGTTCGAGTTCTTCTTCCCCGACCGGGACACCTTCGAGAGCGAGCTGCGCGACGAGCTGGCCCTGCTGGCCGGCGGCGCGTCCGACCCACTCGCCGCCCTCAAGGGCTCGGGGGAGCTGATGGCGCACCGGGTGCTGCGCTCCTTCCTCGACGCCCAGCTCGTCGTGGCCGACCGGCTCGCGCACGCCGACCCGTCCCAGCCGCTCGACAAGGCGGCCGTGCTCGAGGACTGCGACCGGGTCGGCCAGCAGATGCTGCTCCAGCGCCGGCTGCACTCCCCCGAGTCGGTCTCCCGGGAGCTGTTCACCTCGGCGCTGGACCTGAAGGACAACTTCGGCCTGCTCTCGCCGCGCGACGGTGAGTCGCCCGCGGACCTGCAGCGCCGTCGTACTCACCATCTGGAGTTCGTCACCAGCCTGATCGACCGGGCCCAGGTGATCGAGTCCCTCGACGCAGCCAACCGAGCGGAGGTCACCGGTGTTGTTGTCTGACCGTCTGGCCCAGGTGTACGCCGGCCCGGAGGGGCCCGACGTCGCGGCCTTCTTCGACTTCGACGGCACGCTGATCCACGGGTTCTCGGCCGTCGACTTCTACCTGGACCGGATCCGCAGCG
The DNA here is from genome assembly GCA_963728555.1 of uncultured Actinomycetota bacterium. Classification (GTDB taxonomy): domain Bacteria; phylum Actinomycetota; class Actinomycetes; order Propionibacteriales; family Nocardioidaceae; genus Nocardioides. The sequence goes on along the minus strand of CAVSKP010000003.1, from coordinate 42,211 downwards.
GCAAGGTCGGACCGCTGGAGGCGATCCGGACCACGGCAATGGCCATCCGGGGCATCGAGACCGAGGAGGACTTCGACAAGCTCATCGCGATCGGGCTCTCCGGCCTCGACGGCCACCACCAGGACGACGTGACCGCCGTCGGCGAGCGGGTGTTCGCCAAGAAGCTGGCCTCTCGGGTCTACCCCGAGGCATGGCAGCTCGTGCAGGCCCACCACCGGATGGGCCACACCGTCGTGCTCGCGTCGTCGGCGACCCGGTTCCAGCTCGAGGCGGCCGCCCGGACGCTGGGGATCGACCACGTGCTGAGCACCGCCCTCGAGGCCGGCGAGGACGGCATCCTCACCGGCCGGGCCGACGGGCCCACGCTGTGGCGGGCCGGCAAGGCGCGCGCCGTACGTGAGTTCGCCGAGCTGCACGGGGTCGACCTGGACGCGTCGTACGCCTATTCGAACGGCAACGAGGACATCGACTTCCTCAGCCAGGTCGGGTACCCCGCTGCCACCACGCCGGAGGACCGGCTGCGCGAGCACGCGACCTCGGAGGGGTGGCCGGTGCTGGACTTCCGCAGCCGCGGGCTGCCTTCGCTGCCCACCATTGCCCGCTCGGCCGCGGCGATGGGCGGCATCCTGACCGGCATCGGCACCGGGGCGGCGTTCGGGCTGCTCAACGGCAGCCGCCGAACCGCGATCTCCTCGATGATGGCGCTCTCGGCCGAGTACAGCCTGGCGATCGCCGGCGTGCGCGTCGACGTCGTCGGCGAGCAGCACGTCTGGGAGCAGCGGCCCGCGGTGTTCGTGTTCAACCACCAGAGCCAGCTCGACGTGTTCGTCATCTGTCACCTGCTCCGCCGCGACTTCACCGGCGTCGCGAAGCAGGAGCTGACGAAGGACCCGATCTTCGGTCCGGTGTTCCGGTTCGCCGGGGTCGCCTTCGTCGACCGGCAGGGCGGCGGCAACCCCCGCGACGCGCTGGCGCCCGCGGTCGCGAAGCTGAACGACGGCATCTCCGTCGTGATGGCGCCGGAAGGTACGCGCTCGCTGACGCCGACCCTCGGGGACTTCAAGACCGGCGCGTTCCACCTGGCCCGCGAGGCCGGCGTGCCGGTCGTGCCGATCGTGATCCGCAACGCGGGTGAGCTGATGTGGCGCGACGCACTGACGGTCAAGCCGGGCACGGTTCAGGTCGCCGTGCTGCCGCCCATCGACGTGTCTGCCTGGCCGGCCGACCAGGTGCGCAACAAGACCCGCGAGGTGCAGGCGATGTTCGAGGAGACCCTCACCCACTGGCCCGGCGAGCCCCGCCCCGCGCCGAAGGAGCCGGCGCCGCCGAAGAAGACGTCTTCGAAGAGGGCGTCCGCGAAGAAGGCTGCTCCTCGCAAGGCCACGCCCCGCAAGGCCGCGCCCCGCAAGGCCGCGCCGGTGAAGAAAGCCGCCGCGGCGAAGAAGACGGTGAGCAAGAAGTCCTCCTCGACCCGGCGTCGTACGACCTGACGGGGGCCAAGGTCCGGCACGACCGATGCGCGTCACCCCATGACGGAATCCCCGGCTGACCGGTGAATCCGTGGGTTGCCCGCTGAAACATTGCGTGCCAACCCAGGGATTCACCGGGCGACCGGTGAAACCGCGGCGCCGGCAGGTCTCAGGGGCGGCCGGAGAACCAGGGGTCGCGGAGGTCGAAGTAGGTGATCTCGCCCATCTCGCCCATCGCCTGCTGCATCTCGGCCTGGACCTCGGCGGGCATCTCCTTCTTCTCGCCCTCGCGGGCCTCCGCCTCGGAGGTGAAGTAGATGGTCTGGGTGAAGTCGCCGTCGTCGGCGATCGCGGTCGTACCGCCGATGACCTCGGGCCGCATCTCGCTCAGCCCGTCCATCGGCTTCTCGCTGAACGCGCGGAACGCCGCGGCGTCGGCGACCTTGCCCCGCATGACCTGCACGAAGCCCGCGTCGTCCGAGCCCCCGCCGAGCCACTCCGTGGCGTCGTCGTAGTCGCGGAACTCGGGCTCACCATCGAAGCAAGCCGAGGTCTCCCGCCACCACGCGTCCTGCTCGGGCCTGGCGGAGTTCGCGTCCGCCGCGGCACGGGACTCGAAGCGGACCACGGCGACGCTCCTGCCGTCGTCGGTGACTCCTGCGGTCGAGCCGAGCCAACCCTCCGCACCACCGGCGATCTCCTGCTCCCACAGGTCCGTCTGCTTCTTGAGCCGGTCGGCGTCGTTGCACCGACCCGTGATGACCTGGATGAACATGCGTGCCTCCTGTCCCCCGAGGACCGCTTCCCGCTGAAGCCGTCAGCGAACGACGCTACGCCTCACGGGCGGGAGTGTCACCGGCGCGGAGGGTTACGCCTCGATGACCACCGGGATGATCATCGGGCGACGCTTGTGCTCGCGGTTCACCCACCGGCCGACCACCCGGCGGACGACCTGCTGGAGCTGGTAGGAGTCGTTGTTGCCCTCGGCCGCCGCGCGGTCCAGCGCGTCGATGATCGGCTGCTTGATCTCGTCGAACGTCGAGTCGTGCTCGGCGAAGCCGCGGGCATGGATCTCGGGTCCCCCGGCGACCTTCCCGCTGACGGAGTCGACGACGACGATCACCGAGATGAAGCCCTCGGACGCGAGGATCCGGCGGTCCTTCAGCGACGACTCGGTGACGTCGCCGACGGTCGAGCCGTCCACGAAGACGTAGCCGCACTCGACCTTGCCGGCGACCGAGATCTTTCCGTCGAGCAGGTCGACGACCACGCCGTCCTCGGCCACCAGCACGTTCTCGGCGGGCACGCCCGTACGCCGCGCGAGGTCGGCGTTCGCCTTCATGTGCCGGATCTCGCCGTGCACCGGCAGCACGTTGCGGGGACGGACGATGTTGTAGGCGTACAACAGCTCGCCGGCACTCGCGTGGCCCGAGACGTGGACCATCGCGTTGCCCTTGTGAACCACGGTGGCACCCCACCGCGCCAGGCCGTTGATCACCCGGTAGACGGCGTTCTCGTTGCCGGGGATCAGGCTGCTGGCCAGGATCACCGTGTCCCCCTCCTCGATGTGCACGAGGTGGTGGTTGCGCTGGGCGATCCGGCTCAGGGCCGACAGCGGCTCCCCCTGGCTGCCGGTCGAGATCAGCACCTGACGCTCGGCCGGCAGCTCGGCGAGGTCCTTGACGTCGACCAGGACGTCCGGCGGCACGTGGAGGTAGTCGAGGTCGCGGGCGATGCCCATGTTGCGAACCATCGAGCGGCCGACGTACGCGACCTTACGGTCGTGCGCGACGGCCGCGTCGAGGATCTGCTGCACGCGGTGCACGTGGCTGGCGAAGCAGGCCACGATGATCCGCTGCTGGCTGTTGTGGAAGACCCGGTCGAGCACGGGACCGATGTCCTGCTCGGGAGTGGTGAAGCCCGGCACCTCGGCGTTCGTCGAGTCGGTGAGGAACAGGTCGACGCCCTCTTCCCCGAGCCGCGCGAACGCGCGTAGGTCGGTGATCCGGCCGTCGAGCGGCAGCTGGTCCATCTTGAAGTCGCCGGTGTGCAGCACGGTGCCGGCGCCGGTGCGGATGGCCACGGCCAGCGCGTCGGGGATCGAGTGGTTGACCGCCACGAACTCGAGGTCGAAGGGGCCGAGCGTGAGCCGGTCACCTTCCTTGACGACGTGGTGCACCGTCTCCTTGAGGCGGTGCTCGCGCAGCTTGGAGTCGAGCAGCGCCAAGGTGAGCTCGGAGCCGACGAGCGGCAGGTCCTCGCGCTCGCGGAGGAGGTACGGCGTGGCGCCGATGTGGTCCTCGTGCCCGTGCGTGAGCACCAGTGCCTCCACGGCGTCGAGGCGGTCCCGGATGGCCTCGAAGTCGGGAAGGATCAGGTCGACGCCGGGGTGGTGGTCCTCGGGGAACAGCACCCCGCAGTCGACGATGAGCAGGCGGTCGTCGTACTCGAAGACCGTCATGTTGCGGCCGACCTCGCCGAGGCCGCCCAGCGGGATGACCCGGAGCCCTCCTGGCGCCAGCGGCGCGGGTGCGGAGAGCTCGGGATGGGGATGACTCAATGGATTCCTTACGTAATGAGCTCGGAGGCGACCAGGCCCTCACGGAGGGCGGCCACCTCCTCGTCGGTGAGCGGCACGAGAGGGCCGCGGACGTTGCGGTTGTCGAGGACGCCGAGCAGCTGCAGGCAGGCCTTGGCCGTGGTGGCGCCGTAGTTCGGCACGCCCATCACGGCATCGGTCGCCGGCAGCAGCTTGGTGTACGTCGCCAGCGCGGCGTCATGGTCGCCGGCGAGGAAGTCGTGGATCATGCCGGCGATCTGGTCGCCGGCAGCGTGGCCGACCACCGACACGGCGCCCTGCGCGCCGTGGGCCAGCCAGCCGAGGGTGGCGACGTCGTCGCCGGAGTAGAGGTCGTAGCCCATCGCCATGATCTTCACGCCGCGGGCGTAGTCGCCGACGGCGTCCTTGACCGCCACGACGGAGTCCCACTCCTTCGCCGCCGCGTAGGTCTCCAGCGCGATCTGGGTGCCGGTGCGGCCGGGGACGTCGTACAACATGACGGGCACGCCGGTGGACTCGACGACGCTGCGGAAGTGGTGGAGCACGCCGGCCTGGCCGGGCTTGTTGTAGTAGGGAGTGACGAGCAGCAGACCGTCCGCGCCGAGCTTCTCGGCCTGCCGGGCCAGCTCGACCGAGTGCGCCGTGGCGTTGGTGCCGACGCCGGCCACCACCACCGCACGGTCGCCGACGGCATCGCGCACCGCGCGCAGGATCTCGCCGTCCTCGGCGACGGTGGTCGTCGGACTCTCCCCCGTGGTCCCGCTGACCACCACGCCGTCGTGGCCGTGGTCGACGAGGTACGCCGCGATCCGGGCGGTGCCGTCGAGGTCGACGGAGCCGTCGTCGTGGAAGGCGGTCGCCATCGCGGTGAGCATCCGCCCGAAACGGGGACCGGATGCCGGAGACGTCATACCCCCAGGCTATCGGCCCGCCCCCGCGCCCGGGGATGGTAGGCATGCCGCGTGGCGCGTATCGGGTTGCTGGGCGGGATGAGCTGGGAGAGCAGCGCGGAGTACTACCGGCTGCTGAACCAGCTGACGGCCGAGCGCCTGGGCGGGCTGCACTCCGCGGACTGCGTGCTGCTCTCGGTCGACTTCGCGCCGATCGAGGAAATGCAGACCGCCGGTCGCTGGGTCGAGGCGGGCGAGCTGCTCGCCACGCACGCCAGGAGTCTGGAGGCGGCGGGCTGCGACCTCGTGCTGCTCTGCACGAACACCATGCACGAGGTGTACGACGCGGTGCAGGGCGCCGTGTCAGTTCCCGTCCTGCACCTGGTCGACGCGACCGCGCTGGCGGTCCTCGAGGCGGGCATGAGTACCGTCGGCCTGCTGGCGACCGGCTTCACGATGCGGCAGGAGTCCTACCGCGACCGGATGAGGAGCAACGGGATCCGGGTGGTCGTCCCGGACCAGGACGACCGCGCCATGGTGCACCGCGTGATCTACGACGAGCTGTGCCGGGGCGTCATCCGCGACGAGTCGCGGGCGGCGTACCTCGAGGTCATCGACCGCCTCGTGGCTGCCGGCGCGGAGGGCGTGATCCTCGGCTGCACCGAGATCGAGCTGCTCGTCGACCAGTCCCACACCGGCGTCCCCGTGTTTCCCACGACGCGGCTGCACGTCGAGGCCGCGCTCGCGGAGGTCGGCATCACGCCACGTGAGGCTTGATCTCCTCGGCGACCAGATGGAGGTGGTCGAGGTCGTGGAGGTCGAGGGTCTGGAGGTAGAGGCGGGTCTGACCGGACTCGGCGTACCTCCCGACCTTGTCCAGCACCTCGCTCACGGTGCCGCCCAGCTGGTTCGCCCTCAGGCTGGCCGGATCCTGGCCGATGGTGGCGGCGCGCCGCTGGAACTCCGCCTCGTCCTTCCCGACACACAGCACCAGCGCGCTCGACGTGATCATCGTCGCCGGGTCGCGGCCGGCCTCCTCGCACGCCCGCTTGACCCGGTCGAGGATCGGGAGCCCGTCCTCGAAGGCCTCGAAGGACACGTTGTACTCGTCGGCGTACCTCGCGGCCAGGGCGGCCGACCGGCGCTTGCCCGCGCCGCCCATGATGATCGGCGGCTTCTCCTGGTGCGGCTTGGGCAGACCGGGTGAGTCGGTGACGGAGAAGCGCTTGCCCTCGTAGGAGAAGCCGCCCTCGGTCGCCCACAGCCCGGTCACGATCGCGAGGTGGTCCTCGAGCATGTCGAAGCGCTCCGGAGGGTCCGGGAAGGGGAAGCCGTACGCCGCGTGCTCGCGGCCGAACCAGCCGGCACCGATGCCCAGCTCGACGCGGCCGCCACTCATCTTGTCGACCTGGGCGACCTGGATGGCCAGCAGGCCAGGAGGGCGGAACGTCACGCTGGTGACCATGGTGCCGAGCCGGATCGTGCTCGTCTCCCTCGCCAGCGCCCCGAGGGTGACCCACGAGTCGGTCGGGCCGGGCAGGCCGTCGGTGCCCATGCCGAGGAAGTGGTCGGAGCGGAAGAAGGCCCCGAAACCCAACTCCTCGGTCTTCTGCGCCACCCGCAGGAGGTCGTCGTACGACGCCCCCTGCTGGGGCTCGGTGAACACCCGCAGCTCCATGCCCGCCATGGCTCCTACCCTGCCAGCACCTTCGTGAAGAACACCCGGTGGAACCCGTTCACGGTGTCCCGGTGCGTCTCGACGTACCCCTGCCGCGGGTAGTACGCGAGGTTCCCGGTCATCACCTCGTTGGTGTAGAGCCGGACCTCGGGCAGCCCGCGCGAGCGAGCCACGTCGTCGGCATGCTCATCAAGGCGTGGCCGGCGCCGGAGCCCTGGCTGGCGGCTGCGACCGCGATCACGTCGAGCAGCAGGTGGTCCTCGTGCTCCTCGAGCACGACGAAGCCGGCGACGCGGCCGTGGTCGTCCTCGGCCACCCAGGTGTTGCCGCGCGAGATCACCTCGCCGTAGTCGAGGTCCATCGGCCAGGGCCGGACGTCGCCGATCAGGCCGACGTACACCGCGAAGGCCTCCTGGGCGATCGCGGTCACGAGCACCGCGTCGGCGGCGCCGGCGCGTCGGATCGTTGCCATGCCGGCATTGTGGCGAACGCCCGCGTGGCACGATCGCACGGTGACCACCATCGAGCTGGCGGACGGACGACAGCTGGACATCCAGGACGCCGGCGGCGACGGACGGACGTTCCTCTTCCACCACGGCACTCCGGGCTCGGTGACCCAGATGCCGCACATGGTCGAGGCCGCCGGACGTGCCGGGCTGCGGCTGGTGACGTACTCGCGAGCCGGGTACGGCGCGTCGTCGCGGCACGCCGGTCGCTCGATCGCCGACGTGGTTCCCGACATGGTCGAGGTCCTCGACCACCTTCGTGTGGAGCGGTGCGTGACGGCCGGCTGGTCCGGTGGCGGACCACACGCGCTGGCGATGGCCGCCCTGCTCCCGGAGCGGACGGCGGCGGCGCTGGTGATCGCCGGCGTGGCGCCGCTCGAGGCTCACGGCCTGGACTTCCTCGCGGGCATGGGCGAGCAGAACGTCGAGGAGTTCGGCGCCGCGCTGGAGGGCGAGGCGGCGCTGCGGCCCTACCTCGACGGCGAGCTGCCCGGCCTCCGGGCGGCCGACGGCCCGGGAGTCATCGCCGCCCTGGCAACTCTCCTGCCTGACGTGGACCGGGCCCTGCTGACCGAGGAGTTCGGCGACTCCCTGGCCGCCAACCTGCGCGAGGGACTGCGCACGGGCGTGGACGGCTGGCTCGACGACGACCTCGCCTTCACCCAGCCGTGGGGCTTCGACCTCGGCGCGATCACGGTGCCGACCGCCCTCTGGCAAGGCACCGAGGACCTGATGGTGCCGTTCGCCCACGGCCTCTGGCTCGCCGACCACATCGCCGGCGTCAAGGCGCACCTGCTCGACGGCGAGGGCCACCTCTCGGTCGGAGTCGGCAGTATCGACGAGATGTTCGCGGACCTGGCCGCAACCTCCTGAGAGGCAGCCCGCAGAGATGCTCGTCCAGCTCTCGGGAGTGCCGGGCTCCGGCAAGTCGACGCTGGCACGCGGGCTGGCTGCCGAGCTCGGCGTCGTGGTGCTCGACACGGATGTCCTGAAGAGCGCGCTGCTCGGGCGGGACGTGCCGATGGCGACCGCCGGCCCAGCGACGTACGCCGCCACGGTCGCGGTGGCCGCCGACCTCCTCGGCCAGGGGCACGACGTGGTCGTCGACTCGCCGTGCCGCTACCGCGACCTCCTGGCCGCCGGACAGCGGGCCGCGTCGGAGGCCGGGACGGCGTACCGCTTCATCGAGCTGTGGGCCGACGACCCGGCCGCCCTGCTCGCTCGGCTGGACGACCGCACCGCGCGGCGTTCGCAGGTCGCGTCGAGCACCGACCCCGTGCCCGGCACCACGTGGGAGCTCGGCACCGCCGTCGACACCCTTCGTGGCTGGCAGCAGCAGCTGGTCCGTCCGGAGCGGGACTGGCTGAGGATCGATGCTCTCCTGGAACCGGCGAGCGCGCTGGGAACGGCGCTCGCGTACCTGCGACCCGGACGTCCAGACTGACCTCATGAGCGCCTGGCCCCACGGAGCCCCGGAGGTCGGCGACCGCGCCGAGCTGACCCGCACCGTCGAGGCCGAGGACATCGTGCGGTTCACCGCGATCAGCGGCGACCGCAACCCGGTGCACTACGACGAGGAGGCCGCGGCCCGGACCAGCTTCGGCGGGATCGTCGTGCAGGGAGGCGTCACCAGCGCGATCCTGAACGCCGTGGTGGCCGAGGAGCTGCCAGGCCCGGGCACGGTCTTCCTCGAGACGCACTGGCGGTTCCTGGCGCCGTGCCGGCCCGGCGACACCATCACCGGTCAGGTGGAGGTGACGTCGGTCCGCGACGACAAGCCGATCACCATGCTGGACACCCGCGTCGTCCGCGGCGACGGGGTCGTGGCGATCGAGGGCACCGCGGTCTGCTGGACGATGGACCTCGGCTGAGGTGCGCGACACCGACCCTCACTCACCGCCGCTCCCACCACACCCACTCCAGGCCCGGGCCGGGCTCGCGACGCACCTCGGCCCACTGCGAGCGGTCCCAGGACGGGTAGTACGTGTCGCCGTCGGGCGAGAGGTGCACCTCGGTCAGGATCTGCGCGTCGGCGACCGGCAGGGCGGCGGCGTACACGGCCGCCCCTCCGGCGACCATCACCTCCCCGGGCAGGTCGGCGGCCAGCGCCAGGGCCTCCTCGAGGGAGGCCGCCACGAAGGTGTCGGGCGCCGACCAGGTGGGGTCGCGGGTGAGCACGATGGTGCTGCGGCCGGGCAGCGCACGGCCGATGGAGTCGTACGTCGCCCGACCCATCACCAGGGTGTGGCCGAGAGTGACCGCCTTGAAGTGCGCGAAGTCCTCGGGGATCCGCCACGGGATGCCGCCGGCCGCGCCGATCACCCCGTTGTCCGCGACCGCCGCGACGAGCGTGATCCGGTCGCGACGGTCAGACGGCAATGGGGGCCTTGATGCCGGGGTGCGGGTCGTAGCCCTCGATGGCGATGTGCTCGAGGTCGAAGGCGTCCAGCTCGCGCACGGACGGGTCGAGCACCAACGTCGGCAGCGAGCGCGGCTCGCGGGTCAGCTGGAGCCGCGCCTGGTCCAGGTGGTTGAGGTAGAGGTGCGCGTCGCCGAGGGTGTGCACGAAGTCGCCCACCTCGAGGTCGGTGACCTGGGCGACCATGTGGGTGAGCAGGGCGTAGGACGCGATGTTGAAGGGCACGCCGAGGAACACGTCCGCAGAGCGCTGGTAGAGCTGGCAGCTGAGCCGGCCGTCGGCGACGTAGAACTGGAACAGCGCGTGGCAGGGGGCGAGCGCCATCTGCGGGATGTCGGCGACGTTCCACGCGGAGACGATGTGGCGGCGGCTGTCCGGGTTGTCGCGGATCTGCTGGACGACCTGCGCGATCTGGTCGACGTGCCGGCCGTCGGGAGTCGGCCAGGAGCGCCACTGGTAGCCGTAGACCGGACCCAGGTCGCCGTCGGCGTCGGCCCACTCGTCCCAGATCGTCACGCCGCGGTCCTGCAGCCACTTCACGTTGGTGTCGCCGCGCAGGAACCAGAGCAGCTCGGCGAACACCGACCGGGTGTGGACCTTCTTCGTCGTGACGAGCGGGAAGCCCTTGCTCAGGTCGAAGCGCATCTGGTGCCCGAACACCGACCTCGTGCCGGTGCCGGTGCGGTCGCTCTTCTCCACGCCCTCGTCGAGGATCCGCTGGAGAAGGTCCACGTACGCCCGCACGCGGCCAACCTACTCGCCGAGACCGACGGTCCCGGAGATGCTCGTCCGCGCGTCGCCGCCGACCCAGACCGTGTCGCCCTCACGTTCGATGAACACCCGTCCGCGGCGGCCGAGAGCGGTGCCCTGCGACGCGACGTACGCCGCCGGGAGACGGTCGCCGGCCAGCCACTGGGCCACGCCGGCGTTGAGGCTGCCGGTGACGGGGTCCTCGTCCATCCCGTACCCGGGACAGAACGCGCGGATCTCCACCGCACATTCGCTGCCGTCGGGGTACTGGCCGACGACGCCGATGTCCATGCCCTTCGCGGCCGCCCAGTCCGGCTCGATGGCCAGCACCTCCTCGGCCGAGTCCAGCAGCACGCCGACCCAGCCGGGGCCGTTGTCGATCCACTGGAGGTCGCGGACCTGGGAGGCGTCGATCCGCAGCGCGCGGACGATCCGCTCGCGGTCCTCCTCCGACACCTCGCCCGACCGGATGAACGGCGGCCCCGCGAAGGCCCACCTGCCCTGCGCGCCGGAGGAACGTCGCAGCCGGACCAGCCCCGCGCCGCACTCCTGGACCAGCTCGCCGTCGGTCCGCGGCACTCCGCCGGCCTCCAGCCACGCGTGGGCCGAGCCGATCGTCGGGTGCCCGGCGAACGGCAGCTCCGAGCTCGCCGTGAAGATCCGCAACCGGTAGTCCGCCTCGTCGGTCGTCGGCGTCAGCAGGAACGTCGTCTCCGAGAGGTTCGTCCAGTTGGCGAACTGCGCCATCTCGTCGTCGGTGATCCCGTCCGCGTCGTGGACGACGGCGACGGGGTTGCCGAGGAAGGGCTCGCTGGAGAAGACGTCGACCTGGCTGAAGGTGCGCATGCACGCATGAGACCACGAACCCGTCACGACGAGGTCGGCACCAGCCCCGGCCGGATGCCGGCGAGCACCGGAACGGCACCCACGTCGAGCTGCCGCTCACAGTGCCGGTTGTTCGGGTCGAAGGCGCGGTTGACCTCCTTCTGTACCTGGCAGTCCACCAGCCCGTAGCTGCCGTTGTGCTCGTCGACGATCCAGACGACGCGCCCGTCGGAGGTGAAGGATGCGCCGACCGGGCTCCAGGCGTCGCGGAACCACGGCCCCTGCTGCGATCCGTCGCGCGTGTCGTAGACCATCGGCACACCGGCATCGTCCACCGTGAGCACCCAGTTGCCGTCGTTCGAGAGGGCACCGCTGACCCCGGGCACCACCGTCGTCACGCTGAAGAACGGCAGGGTCACCGACAGCTGGCCGTCCTGCCTGCGCAGCTCGACCCCCGCGGACACGTCGACGAGCTGGGAGTCCTCCAGACCCTCCACCGGTCGCACGTCCAGAGTCGTGGGCCGCTCCACGTCGATGAAGCTCAGCGAGTGGTCCGCGTCGTCCTGGCGGTAGTACAGGCTGTAGCGGTCCCAGCCGATCAGCCGGGTGTCGGCGGTCCGCGGCTGACGCCACATCACGTGCTTGGTGACGAAGCTCCAGACGACGAGGTCACCGCCCTCGGGCTCCAGCCAGGCGACCTGGCCCACCTGCGCGACGAGTGCCGTGTCGCGGTCGATCGAGCCGATCCTCTCGCGGGTGCCGTCCTCGGTGACCGAGACGACGTCGCCGTCGGTGTCGGCGTAGGCGATCCCGAACCCGGCGACGGCCATCTGGGCGATGTCCGGCACCCGTGCCGTGCCGTGGTCGAGGTGGAGCGTCCCGTCCAGCCACCACGCGACACCGACCGGGTTCACCACCGACGTGACCTCGAGCGCATCGAGAGTGGGCGGCAACGGCGGGGGCCGGTTGACGACGTACACCACGCCCGCTACCAGGGCGAGCGCCGCCACCACCGCTCCCGTCACGATCCACTGTCGCCGCCTGGTGCCGCTCGCCCGCGAGAGCACCCGGTCGACGGACGGCGGCACCACGTCGATGGCGACAGCGGCGGCGTGGCAGGCGGGGTCGAGGGGCCCCAGGTCGAGGGCGTACGACGCCTCGGTCAGCCGCCTCGACACCTCCCGGGGCGACTCGCCGAGGACCTCGCTGACCTGGTCGACCTCGAGCTCGCCGAGGTGACGCAGCACGACGGTGACCCGTGTCGACTCCTCCATCCGGCCCAGTCCGTCGGTGAGGCGCTCGAGCAGGGCGAGCTGGTCCTCGAGCTCCTGGGTGAGCACCCGGCCGGCGGGCACCGGCGCGGCGACGCGCGGTGCCGGCTCGGCGCCGCGACCGCGGACCCAGGCATCCAGGGCGAGCCGCGCCAGCTCCACGTCGATGTCGCCCTCGCGGCGCAGCCGGGCCCAGTCGGGCATGATCCGCGCGAACGCGGCGACCGCCATCTCGTCGGCGCGCTCCGCCGGGACGCCGAGAACGACGAGCACACGCACGAAGGGCATCCAGCGCGCGGCGACGTACGCCGTGAAGTCCGGGTCCGCGCGCACCCTCCCATCCTGCCCCGTGGCGCCTACCCCGTGGAGTCCTTCGCGAGCAGGGGCACGCCCGTCGCGTGCAGGTCCACCGGGAAGGAGCAGTCCATCGGGTGGCCGGGCGTCCCGCACACCACCATGACCACATGGCCGTCGTCGCGGTCCGCCAGCCAGGCGACGCGGTCGTCTCCGACGAACGTCGCGTCGAGCACCTTCCAGCCACCGGGGTACCAGGTGTCGAGGCGCTCACCGGTGCGCGCGTCGTAGAGCCGGGGTTCGTCGGCGTCCACGGGATCGACGATGACCAGCCGCCCGTCGGCGGACAGCGAGCCGGAGACGCCGGGGAGGTAGGTGCGGCGCGGGGTGTCCCCGCGCACGACGCGCAGCGCGAGGCCCACCTGCTCGAGGCGGGTGCCCGCCACCGTGTCGACCAGGGTGGTCCACTGGTCACCGTCAGCGCGCGGCGCCCCGTCGCCGGTCTTGCGCGGCGACCCGCCGTACGGGTTCCAGACCCAGTCGCTGGTGCCGTTCCGGAAGGTGAGCCAGCCCCCGTCGAAGCCGGTCGGGGAGGTCAGCCTCCCGGGAACGACCACGCGGGAGACGCGGCGGTCCTCGGGAACGTCCCAGACCGCCAGCCGCTCGACGCCCGTGTCCGCGACGTCGATCCAGGCCACCAGGCCCGAGTGCGAGGCCACCAGCGGCGAGTACGTCGCCGGCCTGCCCATCAGGGTGCGCCGGCCATCGGGATGCACGGCCACCAACCGGCCCCCGCCATCCACGTACGCCGCCGCGTCGCCGGCCGCGACCAGCCGTCGCACGTCGCCGACCTCCACGTCGACGTCGGCCAGGTGCAGCGTCCCGTCGGCCCACCACACGACGCCTGCCCAGTCGTCGGCGGCCGAGACCTGCGCCCGACCCAAGCCGTCCGGATCCGGCGGCGGCGCACCCGCCGACCCGTTGACCAGCGTGACGACCAGGGCCGTCGTGCCGAGGAAGGCGGTGAGCCCTCCGGCAACGGCCCACTGGCGACGGCGCCGGCGCGCCACCACGGCCAGCACCCGTTCGTAGGGCAGGGGCAGCGAGGGCAGCGTGGCCGCCTCCTCCAGCAGCGCGGCGGTCGTGTCGGGGTCGGTGCGCAGCACCGTGCCGAACAGGTCGGCATCGAGGTCGCCGAGCCGCACCAGCTCCGGCCAGTCGGACCGCACCGTCGCGAACGCCTCGGCCGCGATCTCCTCGGCCTCGGGCACCGGCACGCCGAGCAGGGCGAGGCAGCGCACCAGGGTCGGACCGCGCGCGGCGACGTACGCCGCGAAGTCCGGGTCCTCCCTCACCCCATCAGTGTGCGCCCAGGTGTGGAGCGGGCGCGCGGGTCAGCCGGCGGAGAGGGACATCGGCCCGTAGACGGCCCGGTCGCCCTCGAACAGGCTCACCGAGGCGACGCCCTCGGCGACGAGCTCGGTCCACGTCTCGCCCACCCAGGACTCGGCGTCCGCCTGGGAGACGAACCGCTGGCCGGCGTACTCCTCGGCGACCGCCACCTCGGCGCCACCATCGTCCTCCAGACGCCACCACCAGGGCCGCTCCGCGGCGGTCGGCGGCCGGAAGGTCGGTGGTTGCTCGGGCAGGTTCATGACTCGCGCACCGACGGGTCGACGAACGGCACCCGCGTGGAGCGGAACAGCTCACGCCGGCCACGGACGTCGACCGTCAGCTCGGCGTCGGCGTTCACGAACGTCGGCACCAGCGCCAGCCCGATCCCCTTGCGGAGCGTCGGACTGAACGTGCCCGACGTGATGTCGCAGACGGGGACGTCGGGGGCGAGGAAGACCGACATGCCGGGGCGCGGGATGCCGCGGCCGTCGGCGACCAGCCCGCGCAGCAGCCTCTTCGGGCCGGCCTCCTTCTCGGCGAGCAGGGTGTCCCGGCCCCAGAAGCGCTCCTTCTTCCAGCCCACCGCCCAGCCGAGCCGCGCCTGGTTCGGCGTGACGTCGATGGTGATGTCCTGGCCGTGCAGCGGGTAGCCCATCTCGGTGCGCAGCGTGTCGCGCGCGCCGAGGCCGCAGGCGAGCATGCCGTGCTCCTGGCCGGCGGCCATCAGCCGGTCCCAGAGCTCGCCGGCCACGTCGTTCTTCGCGATCAGCTCGTACCCGCGCTCGCCGGTGTAGCCCGTCCGGCACACCACGACGCCGGTGTCGCCGAAGTCGGCCTCGACGAAGGACATGTAGTCGTGACCTGCCGGGAGCCCGACAGCGGTGAGCACCTCGTCGGACTTCGTGCCCTGGACGGCGAGCACGACGTACTCGGTGTGGTGGTTGACCACCTCCACGCCCTCGGGCGCTGCCTCGGCCAGCCGGCGCACGACCTCGGCCGTGTTGGCGGCGTTGGGCACGAGCAGCACGTGCTCGTCGTCGTGGAAGTAGGCGATCAGGTCGTCGACGATCCCGCCGGTCGCGTCGTCGCAGCACAGCGTGTACTGCGCCTTGCCCGGCTCGATCTTGCCGAGGTCGTTGCTCAGCGTGGCGTTGACGTGGTCGGCGGCGCCGGTTCCGGTGACCATCGCCTTGCCCAGGTGGCTGACGTCGAAGATCCCCACCGCCTCCCGGACGGCCGTGTGCTCCCTCACCACGCCGGTCGGGTACTCCAGCGGCATGCTCCAGCCGCCGAACTCGGCGAACTTCGCGCCGAGCGCGACGTGCCGGTCGTGCAGCGGGGACTGCAGCAGGTCAGCCATGGCGGGAACCTTACCCAGAGCCCGTGGTTAGAGTGCCCGGGTGACGACGTACCACCTGCGGAGCGCGAGCCCGGCCAAGACCCGATCCGACGTCGTCGTCGTCGGCGCCGAGCAGTCGGGCAAGGACGTGCGGCTCGCCGCCGGGGCGGAGGACGTGGCAGAGGCATACGGCCGCAAGCTGCGCCCGCTGCTGTCGACGTTGGGGTTCGGCGGCAAGCCGGGCGAGGTGGCGAAGGTCCCCACGGGCGGCACCATCTCCTCCCCGCTGCTCGTCATCGTCGGCCTGGGTGAGGCGCCGACCCACGTCGCCGTACGTCGCGCGGCCGGTGCCGCGGCCCGCTCGATCAGCAACGCCTCGTCGGTCGCCCTGGCTCTGCCCGCCGACACCCCGGGGCTGGTCCGGGCGGTGACGGAGGGGTACGACCTGGGCAGCTACACGTTCACGGCGTACAAGAAGAACGGCACCAAGGACGCCGGCAAGCGCGCCAACACCGTCTCGCTGCTGACGCCGATCGCGCGTCAGCAGTCGGCGGTGACCGCCATGGAAGAGGCACTGACGGTGGCGCAGGCCGTGCGCGACGCGCGCGACTGGGTGAACCTGCCCGCCGCCGACCTGCGGCCGCCGGGCTTCGCCGACGCCGTCACCGACGCCGGCAAGAAGCTCGGCCGTGGCGTCACGGTGACCATGAAGGTCTTCGACGAGGACAAGCTCGCCGAGATGGGATGCGGCGGGATCCTCGGCGTCGGCAAGGGGTCGTCGGCCCCGCCGCGGATGGTCGAGATGAGCTACGAGCCGAAGGACGCGGTCGCCCACATCGCCTTCGTGGGCAAGGGCATCACCTACGACTCCGGTGGCCTGAGCATCAAGCCCGCCAGCGGGATGACCACGATGAAGTGCGACATGGCCGGAGCGGCCGCGGTCGTGCAGGCGACGTTCGCGATCGCCAAGCTCGGGCTGCCCGTGCGCGTCTCCACGTTCGCGCCGATGGCCGAGAACATGGTCTCCGGCAACGCGATGCGCCCCGGCGACGTGATCACCCAGTACGGCGGGACGACGATCGAGGTGCTGAACACCGACGCCGAGGGCCGGCTGATCCTGGCCGACGCCCTGGTACGGGCGACCGAGCGGCAGCCTGACGTGGTCATCGACGTGGCCACCCTGACCGGTCACATGGTGATCGCCCTCGGCGACCGCGTGGCAGGCGTGCTCGGCTCCGACGACGTGGTCGGCGCGGTGCTCGGTGCCGGTGAGACCGCCGGTGAGGCGTTCTGGCCGATGCCCATCCCCGACGCCATCGTCGACCGGGTCAAGGCCAGCAAGATCGCCGACCTGCTCCAGCACGACGGCGTCCGCTGGGGCGGCGGCCTGTTCGCCGCGGCGTACCTCCGCGAGTTCACCGCCGGCCTCCCGTGGGCCCACCTGGACATCGCCGGTACGGCGTTCAACTCGGGTGCCCCGTACGGCCACGTGCCCTCGGGAGGTACGGGCTTCGCCGTCGCGACCCTCGTTGACTACGCGCGGTCGTTGGTCGACGCGTAGTTTCGCCTGCGGCGGGCTTTGCCCTGCGCGCGCTTCAGCTACCGATTCGTCTGCGTCGCTGAGCGGAGAATCCCAGGCGAAACCGCAGACGAATCGCCTCCCGGGGGCTGGCCGGCCCCGCATGCGATTCGTCAGTGGTCTCCCCGCGCTGACCACCCGCAGGAACGCTGACGAATCGGTGCGGACGCCGTGACCTAGCCTCGTGGCAGGCGCCAGCGCGCCTTCCTCGACCAGCGATACGGGAGCGCTACAACCCCTGCTGCTTCTTCCGGCGGTTGTAGTCGCGCATCCGTTGCGGAACGCCGACGACGGCGGCGTCGTAGGACGGCACCTGGTGGCGGTTGCAGAACTTGTGGGCCCAGTCGACGGACGGGACACGGCGGCGGGTCCACTCACCGTCGTGCGCGACGAGGAGCAGCGTCACGTCGCTGACGGCGGTACGCGGCTCGACGAACCCCTCGACGCCGCGGCGGGTCGTGACGAACTCCTGCAGGTGCCCCTCGTCGGCGGCGTCGGACGCGCGGACGCGGGTCGAGCCGGTGCGCGTGGCATCGCGAGCGGGCGCACGCATCCGCGTGCTCGTCGAACGGCGGAACCTGTCGAACAACCCCATGGCCCTAGTGTGCCCTGCCACCGGTCGGAAGGGGCAGGAGACCGGTGTGGACACGATGGGCGAAAGTGCAAGGATGGGTCGCGTCCAGCACACGGGTGACGGAGCGAGAGGACCAGCGTGGCGGCCGAGTTCGACGTACTCATTCTCGGGGCAGGGTCGGGCGGGTACGCCTGTGCACTGCGGGCAGCGCAGCTCGGACTGAGCGTCGGACTGGTGGAGAAGGGCAACCTCGGCGGCACCTGCCTCCACATCGGCTGCATCCCCACGAAGGCGCTGCTGCACGCCGCCGAGATCGCCGACGCGGCGCGCGACTCCGAGCAGTTCGGGGTCCGGGCCACCCTCGACGGCATCGACATGAGCGGCGTGAACTCCTACAAGGACGGCGTGGTCGTCCCGTCTGTTCAAGGGACTCACCGGCCTCATCAAGGGCCGCGGCATCACCGTGATCGAGGGCGAGGGCCGGCTCACCGGGCCGCACGAGGTGACGGTCGACGGCACGGCGTACGCCGGCAAGCACGTCGTCCTCGCCTCCGGTTCCTATGCGCGATCCCTGCCCGGCCTCGACGTCGACGGGCAGCGGGTGCTCACCTCCGACCACGCTCTTCGCCTGGAGAGCGTGCCGGCGTCGGTCGTGGTGCTGGGCGGCGGCGTGATCGGCTGCGAGTTCGCCAGTGTCTGGAAGTCGTTCGGTGCCGACGTGACGATCGTCGAGGCGCTCCCCCGGCTGGTCGCCGCCGAGGACGAGGCGTCGTCGAAGGTGCTCGAGCGCGCGTTCCGCAAGCGCGGCATCACCATGCGCACCGGCACGCCGTTCCAGTCGGTCAAGGTCACCGACGACGGCGTCGCGGTGACGGTCGAGGGCGGCGACGTGATCGAGGCCGAGCTGCTGCTGGTGGCGGTCGGCCGCGGGCCGTCGACCGATGGGCTGGGCTATGAGGAGCAGGGCGTCGCCATGGAGCGCGGGTTCGTGCTCGCCGACGAGCGCTGCCGTACCAACCTCGACGGCGTGTACGCCGTCGGCGACATCGTCCCCGGCCTCCAGCTCGCCCACCGCGGCTTCCAGCAGGGCATCTTCGTGGCCGAGGACATCGCCGGGCTGGCCCCGGCGGTCGATCGACGAGGCCGGCATCCCGCGCGTCACCTACTCCCACCCCGAGGTCGCCTCCGTCGGGCTGACCGAGGCCCAGGCCACCGAGAAGTACGGCGAGGTCGAGTCCCTCACCTACGACCTCGGCGGCAACGGCAAGAGCCAGATCCTCAAGACCCAGGGGTTCGTGAAGCTGGTCCGGCGCCCGGACGGCCCGGTCGTCGGCATCCACCTGGTCGGCGACCGCGTCGGCGAGCTGGTGGGCGAGGCCCAGCTGATCTACGGCTGGGAGGGGTACGCCGAGGACGTCGCGCCGCTCGTGCACGCCCACCCCACCCAGAACGAGGCGCTCGGCGAGGCCCACCTGGCCCTGGCCGGCAAGCCGCTGCACGCCCATTCCTGACCGCCCTTTCCCGCCAGCCAGCCCGTCACCGACCGACCACTCTCGAAGGAGCCTCATGGCCACCGAAGTCAACCTCCCGGCACTGGGCGAGTCCGTCACCGAGGGCACCGTGACCCGGTGGTTGAAGCAGGTCGGTGACTCCGTGGCGGTCGACGAGGCGCTGCTGGAGGTCTCGACCGACAAGGTCGACACCGAGATCCCCTCTCCGGTCGCCGGCACCCTGCTCGAGATCAAGGCGGCCGAGGACGAGACGGTCGAGGTCGGCGCGGTCCTCGCCGTGATCGGCGACGAGGGCGAGTCCAGCGGCGGTGGGGAGTCGGGGTCGGAGGACCAGGAGGACACCCAGGCCGAGGCGGAGGCCGAGGAGGCCCCGCAGGAGCCCGAGCAGGAGCAGGAGCAGGAGCAGCCGGCCGCCGAGGCGGCCCCCGCCCAGGAAGAGGAGCAGCAGGAACAGCAGCCGGCCGCCCAGGAGCAGTCCTCGGGTGGTGGCGATGGCGGTGGCGGGGGCGGAAAGACCACGTCGGTCACGCTGCCGGCGCTGGGCGAGTCCGTGACCGAGGGCACCGTCACGCGCTGGCTCAAGCAGGTCGGCGACCAGGTCGCCGTCGACGAGGCGCTGCTGGAGGTGTCCACCGACAAGGTCGACACCGAGATCCCCTCGCCGGCCGCCGGCACCCTGCTCGAGATCAAGGTGAACGAGGACGAGACCGTCGAGGTCGGCGCCGAGCTCGCCGTCATCGGCGAGCAGGGCGCAGCCCCGTCGGGCGGCGACGCACCCGCCGCGCCCGCCCAGGACCAGCAGGAGCAGGAGCAGCCCGCCGCCGAGGAGACCCCCCAGGAGGAGGCTCCCGAGCAGCCGCAGGGGGAGCAGCCCGCGGCCCAGGCCGAGGCGCCCGCCGCCCCACCGAGCGAGCAGCCGAGCGCTCCGCCGAGCCAGCCTGCGACCGGCCGTGACGAGCCCTCGGGTTACGTCACCCCGCTCGTCCGGAAGATGGCCACCCAGCACGGCGTCGACCTGGCCGCCGTGGCCGGCACCGGCGTCGGCGGGCGCATCCGCAAGCAGGACGTCCTGGATGCCGCGGCCAAGCAGGGCACGACCGCGGCGCCGCCCACCGCGGCCGCCCAGGCCGCCGCCAGCCAGCCGGCACCGGCAGCCGCCCCAGCGGCGCCAGCAGCGGCCCCGCCCGCGCCCGCAGCCGCCGCGGCCACCGCCTCGACGGTCCCGACGACGCTGCGCGGCACGACAGAGAAGATGTCGCGGCTGCGCAAGGTGATCGCGACGCGGATGCTCGAGTCGCTGCAGACCAGCGCCCAGCTGACGACCGTCGTCGAGGTCGACATCACCGCGGTCTCGCGGCTGCGCGACCAGGTGAAGGCCGAGTTCGCCGGCCGGGAGGGCGTGAAGCTGTCGTTCATGCCGTTCTTCGCCAAGGCCGCCATCGACGCGCTCAAGGAGCACCCGAAGCTCAACGCCGCGATCGACACCGAGAAGGGCGAGGTCACCTACTACGACCGCGAGAACATCGCGGTCGCGGTCGACACCGAGCGCGGCCTGCTCACGCCGGTGATCAAGGACGCCGGCGACCTGTCCATCGCCGGCCTGGCCCGCAAGATCGCCGACGTCGCCGAGCGCACTCGCATCAACAAGATCACCCCCGACGAGCTCTCGGGCGGCACGTTCACGCTGACCAACACCGGCAGCCGCGGGGCGCTGTTCGACACCCCGATCATCAACCAGCCGCAGGTCGCGATCCTCGGCACCGGCGCCGTGGTCAAGCGGGCCGTGGTGATCGACGACCCGAACCTCGGCGAGACGATCGCGGTGCGCCAGATGGTGTACCTCGCGCTCACCTACGACCACCGGCTGGTCGACGGTGCCGATGCGGCGCGGTTCCTCAGCGACGTGAAGATGAGGCTCGAGACCGGCACGTTCGAGGTCTGACCGACGCCGTGCGCCTCCTCGTCGCCGGTGCGTCCGGCTTCCTCGGGAGCAACCTGGTCGACGCGGCGCGGGCGCGTGGCGACGACGTCGTCCGGCTCGTACGCCGCCCGGCGCAGGCCGCCGACGAGGTGCAGTGGGACCCGGCCGCCGGCCACCTCGACCCGGGGGCGCTCGACGGCGTCGACGTGGTGGTGAACGCGGCGGGTTCACCCACCATCGGCAACCCGCACTCCCGCAAGTGGCGGACCCAGCTCCGGGAGAGCCGGATCTCGACCACCACCACCCTCGCCGAGGCGATCGCCGGGCGCGACACCAAACCGACGTTCCTCGCCGGCAACGCGCTGGGCTGGTACGGCGACCACGGCACCCAGCTCGTCACCGAGGCCGACGACAGCCGCGGGGACTCGATGATGACCACCGTGTGCCGCGACTGGCAGGCCGCCACCACCCCCGCCGCCGAGGCCGGAGCACGGGTGGTCGTCATGCGGACGGTGCCGGTGATGGACCGCGAGAGCCCTCCTCTCAAGCAGCTCGTGCCGCTCTTCAAGCTCGGGCTCGGCGCTCGGATCGCCGACGGGCACCAGTTCTTCCCGGTCGTCTCGGTCCGCGACTGGACCGCGGCGGTGCTCTACCTCGCCGACCGGGACGCCATCTCCGGCCCGGTCAACATCTGCAGCCCGCTGACGCCGACCCAGGCCGAGTTCACCCAGGCGCTGGCGCGGGCGGTGCACCGCAAGGCGCTGCTGTCCGTGCCGTCGTTCGCGATCAAGCTCGGCGCCGGCGACCTCGCCAACGAGGCGCTCGGCTCGGTCAACGTCCGGCCCGCCGTGCTCGAGGACGCCGGCTTCGAGTTCCGCGACGGGGACGTCGACGAGGTCATCGCCTCGGGCCTGGCTCGCCGCCGGTGACCCTGCAGCACCACGTCCACCCACGTGCCGACGTACCCCTCCTCCTCGACGGCCTCGCCGCCTGGCCGGATCGTCATCGTCCGGTCACCGGGCTGCACGCGGGCGACCTCGGCTGGCACCTCCGTCTTCCCGACGACGAGGTCGACCACGCCTTCCACGGCTGGTGGCACGGCAGGGAGCTGCTCGCGGTGGCACTGGTCGAGGGCGCCGTCGGGCGGTACGCCGTGCACCCCCACCTCGACCAGGACCTGTCCCTCGCCGGCGCTCTCGCCGAGTCGTGCGCCGCGCTCATCGGCGAGGAGGTGTACGCCGACGTACCGGCCGACACCGCGGTGCACGCCCTCCTCTCCGAGGGCTGGACGCCCGACCCCGACCCCTGGGTCGCGCTGTACGCCGACCTCACCACCTGGCAGCCGGCCGTCGACCTCACGGGTCTGCGGCTGGTCGAGGCCGCGGAGGCCGTCACGGACCGGGTGGCCGTCCAGCGGGCCGGGTTCGAGAGCTCGACGTTCACCGAAGACGCCTGGCACCGGATGGCGACCGGGCCGGGCTACCGACCGGACCTGGACCTGGTCGTCACCACCGAGGACGGCACGCCCGCGGCGATCGCCACCGCCTGGTGGCCGGGCCCGGGCGCCACGGCGATCCTGGAACCGGTGGCCACCCATCGCGACCATCGCGGCCAGGGATGGGCCGGCCGAGCCGTCGCGGCGGTACTGGTCCGCCTCCGCGACCTCGGGGCGCCGGGCGTCTCGGTCTGCACGCCGCAGGAGTACGTCGCAGCCGTGGCGACGTACCGCTCCGTCGGCATGTCCGTCGTGGGCGAGGTCCGTGCTCTCGTGCTGGACCGCCGGCTTGGTGGTCACTCGACGACATAGGCCTCCTCCACCCGCCACTCCCCCGCCACCCGGCGCAGCACCACCCGTCGCGAGGACGGCCGGTCGTGCGGCAGCGACCACCGGCCGTCTCCGGAGGTCGCCACCGCGCCGGCGAGCACGTCGGTGACCTCGAGGACGAGCCGGTGATCGCTGCGTCGCACCACGTCCGCGCCCAGCACCTGCGTGTGCATGCCGGTCACCCGGAGCCGACGGTCGCGGTAGCCGCGGAGCACGGCCACGTCGGCGGCGCCGGTGCGCGAGCCCTCGACGTACAGCTCGGACAGCGCGGCGGGGTCCCCACGGGCGTAGGCCCGGGCCCGCTGCCGGTCCCACGCCCGCAACAACCGGACGGCATCGGTCTCGACGCCCCGCCCGCGCGCCGTCGTCGGCCGCGCGCCGTCGCCGCCAGCGGCGACCACGACTGCCCCGACACCGGTCAGCAGCCCGAGCACGACGGTCGCCACGAGCACGGGGATCGGCATGCGCGTCACGGGTCCAGCGTGCGCCCGATCGGCCCCGGCCGTCGGCCGTCATCCACAGGCGTACCGTTGGCGAGGTGAGTCTCGCCTTCCGGATCGCCGGCCTCGGCAGCGAGGCCGTGGACTACCTCGAGGCCTGGGAGCTCCAGCGCCAGGTGCATGCGGAGGTCGTGAGCGGCGGGCAGCCGCCGACCGTGCTCCTGCTCGAGCACCCGCCGGTGTTCACGGCCGGCAAGCGCACTGAGCCGCACGAACGTCCCGCCGACCCCGGCGGCGCCGCGGTCATCGACGTCGACCGCGGCGGCAAGATCACCTTCCACGGCCCGGGCCAGCTGGTCGGCTACCCGATCGTCCGGCTGCCCGACCACGTCAAGGTCGTCGACTACGTACGCCGCGTCGAGGAGGCCCTGATCGCCGTCTGCCGCGACCTCGGCGTGGCCACCGCGCGGGTGCCCGGCCGCAGCGGTGTGTGGCTACGGGCCGACGACAAGGGGCCCGAGCGCAAGGTCGCCGCCATCGGCATCCGCGTCAGCCAGGGCGTCACGATGCACGGCTTCGCCCTCAACTGCGACGTGGACTTGAGGTGGTACGACCGCTTCGTTCCCTGCGGCATCGCCGACGCGGGAGTCACCTCGCTCAGTCAGGAGCTCGGCCGGCGGGTCACGGTCTCCGAGGTGCTGCCCTCGGTCGAGCGGCACCTCACGGACCTGCTGGCGTGGGCGCCGTACGAACCGACTCCTGACTACGAGCCCCGGCCCGAGCCCGGTCGCACCCCGCGGATCGAGCTCCTGACGCCGTAACGCAGACGGGCGTCACTCGCTGGCGGCAGCGTCGCGCTGTGCCTCGTAGTACTCCGTCATCGCCGGGTAGTAGTCGCGGTCCCACACCAGCGACGCGAGGTCGCCACCGGTCTCGACGGCGACGAGGCGGTCCAGGTAGTACTCCCAGCCCGGCCCGACGCCGAGCAGGTCCTCGCCGCCGACGTCGGGATGGCTGAAGGCCAGTGTGGTGACGCCGCCGGCCTCGCTCAGGTCGACGTCGAGGTGCCACTTCTGGTCGCCGACGTGGGACGTCACGGCCAGCCGTCGCGGCGGCGTGCACTCGCGGATCACCATCTGCTCCTTCGCGGCGTCCGGGTCGGCCTCCCCCTCGAAGAGCATCCGGAAGTCGACCCGTCCGCTGGCCGGGTCCCCGGTGAAGGTGCCGATCCAGCGCGCCAGCCGCTCGGGTTCGGTGATGGCGGCCCACACGTCCTCGATGGGCGCCTGGAAGGTCCGGTCGATGGCCAGCGTGTAGCGGTCGGCCAGCCGGGTGATGCGGCCGGTGGGGTGGACGGTCATGCGGTCTCCTGTCGCGAGGTGGGTGACGTACGTCGGCGTTCGCGCACGGTGCGTCGTACCTCGGTGTCGAGGGCGTCCAGAGCCTGCGCCGTCACCGGCGACCCGCCCAGCACCAGCCCCTCCAGCAGTGCCGCCACGGGCGCCAGCCCGGCCGGCACCAGCCGGTAGTGGCGCTCGCGACCCCGGTCCTCCGCGGTGACCAGGCCGACCTCGGTGAGCACCCGCAGGTGCTTGCTGACGGCCGGACGCGAGATCGGGTGCCGGGCCGCGAGGTCGACGACGCGGGCCGGCGCCTGCGCCACCTCCACGAGGATCGCCCGGCGGACCGGGTCGGCGATGGCCGCGAAGGCATCCATCCGCAAAAGGTAACCGTAGAGTTACCAGTTGGCAAGCCGCGGCGGTTTCGGGTGCGCATCGGGCCCCGCGTAGAGTTGCTCGATGTGACTCCCGCTCCCGCCCCCGACGGAAGGAAGATGCTCCGTCTCGAGGTGCGCAACGCCGAGACGCCGATCGAGCGCAAGCCGGAGTGGATCAAGACGCGGGCGCGGATGGGCCCGGAGTACACCGCCCTCCAGAGCCTGGTGAAGTCCGAGGGTCTGCACACGGTGTGCCAGGAGGCCGGCTGCCCCAACATCTTCGAGTGCTGGGAGGACCGCGAGGCGACGTTCCTCATCGGCGGCGACCAGTGCACGCGGCGCTGCGACTTCTGCCAGATCGACACCGGCAAGCCCGAGCCCCTCGACCGCGACGAGCCGCGCCGGGTCGCCGAGTCGGTGCAGAAGATGGGGCTGCGCTACGCCACCATCACCGGCGTCGCCCGCGACGACCTGCCCGACGGTGGCGCCTGGCTGTACGCCGAGACGGTGCGCGTCATCCACGAGGTGAACCCGGGCACCGGCGTGGAGAACCTGATCCCCGACTTCAACGGCAAGCCCGACCTGCTGACCGAGGTCTTCGAGTCACGGCCCGGAGGTGCTGGCGCACAACGTCGAGACCGTGCCGCGGATCTTCAAGCGGATCCGGCCGGCCTTCCGCTACGACCGGTCCCTCGACGTGCTGACCCAGGCCCGCGACTTCGGGCTGGTCACCAAGTCCAACCTGATCCTCGGCATGGGCGAGACGCGCGAGGAGGTCAGCCAGGCGCTGCGCGACCTGCACGACGCGGGCTCCGAGCTGGTCACCATCACCCAGTACCTCCGCCCCTCCGCGCGACACCACCCGGTCGAGCGCTGGGTCAAGCCCGAGGAGTTCGTCGAGCTCCAGGCCGAAGCCGAGGAGATCGGCTTCTCGGGCGTGCTCAGCGGACCCCTCGTGCGCTCGTCCTACCGCGCCGGGCGGTTGTACCGTCAGGCGATGGACGCCCGCACCGGCGCGACCGTCTGAGCGTCACCCATCCGACTGCCCCGACCCATCAGCACCGGAGACTCCCGCATGGCCAAGACCCCCGAAGCTCCCAAGATGAAGCGGCGCGAGCAGTTCGTCGAGACCTTCAAGATGGCGCGGCGATCCGACCCGCGCCTGGTCTGGTGGCGACTAGGCGCCTTCGTGGTGGGCGCGGCCGTCGGGTTCGTGGTCTTCTCGTTCCTGCCCGGCGGCGGAGCGATCTCGCTGGCGTCCTCGATCATCGGCGCCGTGATGCTCGGCCTCCTGGCCGCGCTGATCATCTTCTCCCGGCGCGCCCAGGCGGCGGCGTACTCGCAGCTCGAGGGCCGTCCCGGCGCGGCCGCCTCGGCATTGACGACCCTGCGACGCGGGTGGAAGTCCGACCCCGCGATCGCCCTGAACAAGCAGCAGGACGTCGTGCACCGCGTCGTCGGCCCGCCCGGGATCATCCTGGTCGGCGAGGGCAACCCCAGCCGGCTCAAGTCGTTGATGAGCTCCGAGCGCCGCCGCCACGAGCGGGTCGCGGCCGACACCCCGATCCACGAGGTCGTGGTGGGCGAGGGTGAGGGACAGGTGTCGCTGCCGCGGCTCACCAAGCACGTGCAGAAGATGGGCCGTCAGGTGAAGCCCGCCGAGATGACCGACATCCTCAACCGCCTCAAGGCGATCGACGCCGCCCGGCCGGTCGCGCCGATGCCGAAGGGCCCGGTACCGACCAGCATGAAGGGCCTGCGCGGCCAGATGCGCGGCCGCTGAGCCGACTCCCGACCCGGGTCCCGCAGTCCGCCCGATGGGGTGGTCTGCACACCCCTCCCGTGTGCCTACGGTGAAGACCGTCGCGCGCGACGTCCTGGCGTGACACAGGGAGCTCTTCCGGGGAGGGAAGCGATGAAGAAGCGCCATCCGGTCAGCTGGCTCGCCACGCAGTCGCGCGAGCTGCCCGCGACCATGAGCAGGGTCCTCGACAAGGTCGTCACCGAGCCGGCGCACGACGCGGCAGTGGCGGTGACGGACGCGACGCCGTTCGGCGACGGGGTCGAGGCACGGCTGAGGAGGGCCGACGCCGCGCTCGAGCGTGCCCAGGAGCTCGAGGCTGATGCGGCTGAGAAAGCCGCCCACGCCCGTCAGGTGTCCGAGGAGGAGGACGCCACGCGCCGGTCGGGCGAGCAGGACGTACGCCGAGCCCGTGAGGAGGCCGACAAGCGGGTCGAGCAGGTGGTCGCGGAGGCACAGCGCGAAGCCGACGAGTACGTCGCCGCGAAGCGCCAGCGGGCAGAGGAGCACGCCGACCGCGACGTCGCCGACGCCGAGGACGACGTACGGCGGCGAGTCGCGCAGGCCTCCGACCGTTCGCAGCGCGCACGCGACGAGGCGGAGGAGGCGATCGCCCGCGCTCGCTCCCAGATGGCGGATGCCAGACGCCTCGCGGAGGACGCCGCCGCGGCGGCGCGCGAGGCCGCCGAGGAGGCTCGCCAACGCGCCGAGCGGCTGGCCGAGGACGCCGGTGCCCGGGCCGACGAGGCGGAGCAGCGCGTGGCCGATGCCGAGCGCCGTACCGAAGCCGTGTCCGGCGAAGCAGTCGACCTGGCCCGCACGGCGGACTCCGGTCCCGTGGAGCTCGACGAGATGACCAAGGCGGAGCTGCTCGAGCTCGCCAACGGCATGGGCCTCGACGTCAACGGCCACCAGCTCAAGAAGGAGCTCGTGACCGCCATCCGCAGGAAGCGCTCCTGAGGGCACCGGAGGAGAGGAACGAGACGATGTTCGGCACCAAGACGATCGGACGCTCCGTGGTCTTCGGGCTCGGCTACCTGGCCGGGACCCGGGCCGGGCGGCAGCGCTACGACCAGCTCCAGCACGTCGGCCTGCAGCTCGTGGGCCGGCTCCGCGACCAGCTCGATGCCGCACCCGACCACAGTCCGCGGTCGGTGGCCGATGCCGCCAGGCGGGCTTGGGACGACAGCGACATCAGGCTCGGGAAGCCCTGAGCCGGATGCTGATCAGGATCCACCTCGTCGCTCGGCTGCTGAAGGTGCCCCTGCTCCGCATCGACGGCGACATCTGGCTGCGCGATGACGACACCCTGCGGATCCCGCCGCGGCGGACCTCCGAAGTCACGAGCGGGCCGGGTTGGCCGGCCGGACGGCTGCTCGCGCAGGCCGAGGCCGACCTCCTCGACGTCGACCGTCACCGTGGCAACGGTTCCAGCGATGGAGTCACTCGCCGGACGGCATGATCACAGGCGGTGCTCGAAGGCGAACGCCGCCGCCGCTGTCCGGGTTCGTACGTCGAGCTTGGTGAAGATGTTGGACAGGTGCCGGGCCACCGTCTTCTCACTGAGCACCAGGGCCGCGGCGATCTCCGGGTTGCTCGATCCGGACGCCACCAGCCGGAGCACTTCGACCTCCCGATCGGTGAGCCCGGCTGGGTTCGTGAGGGTGAGGGCACGGGCGACCTCCCGCTCGGCAGGTCTCGCGCCGAGCTCGCGGAACGCCTGCAGCGACGCCGAGAGCTCGCTCACGGCGGACTCCTCGTCCGCGAGGTCGCGCAGCGCCAGCCCCAGCAACCGCCGCGCCCGCGCGGACTCGTAGGGCGCCTCCAGCGACCGCCACGACTCCATGGCCCTGCGAAGTACCGGCGTCGCCGCCGCGGGGTCGCCGGCCGCAAGCAGGGTGGAACCACGGGCGTGGTCTGCCATCGCGCGCAGTGCAGCACACCCGAACGAGTCCGCGAGACCGACCAGCTCGTCGGCCGCGGACCGCGCCCGGTCGACCTCTCCGGCGGCGAGGAGGATCTCCACCGCGCCGGGCAGGAGCTGGGAGCGGTGGACCGGGTCGCGTGGCTCCGCCAGCAGCCGGTTCACGGCGCCCGTGGCGGCCGCAGTCCGGCCGAGCTCGAGCCACAGCAGGGCCAGGCCCGGCTGCGCCTCGTAGCCGAACTCGATCGCCCGACCGTACGCCGCCTCGGCGGCCGGTAGGTCGCCGAGCACGCGGTGCACGTTGCCGCACTCGGCCATGGCCAGGCCCGCCGGCGCGGGAGTGCCGGCCCCGACGTACCGCTCGGTCGCCCGCTCGAACTCGTCGACCGCCGCGGCGTACGCGCCACGCACCCGCATGATCTGGCCGCGGTGGACTGCGCACTGGCCCGTGAAGGGCACCAGGCCCGGTTGCGCGTCGACCCAGGTGGTCAGGGCCGAGGTCCACTGCGCGGCGCGGCCGTAGTCCGAGATCTCCTGGCACCCCTCGATCAGCGAGCAGTAGACCTGGCCCGCGAAGATCGGCGAGACATCACCCATCGCGACTCCGACCATCGCCTCGTCGAGCATGGCCAGACCTTCGGGAACCCTGCCGGCGTACATCAGCATCCGACCCTGCGCGTTCAGCCCGTTGGCGAGCAGGTCCGGGTCGTTGAAGCGACGCCCGTACTCGACTACTTGAGGCGCCAGCCGTTGTGCCTGGTCGAACTCGCCGGTGAAGACGTGCCGCAGCATCGCCGCGGTCAGCAGGTAGCCGTGCTCGACCACGTCGCCCTCGACCTCGTCGAGGAGGCGCTGGCACCGCTGCAGCCAGCCACCGGCGACCGCCGCCTCGCCACCGTCCATCAGCGCCATCGTCAGCCAGAAGCCGCTCCGGACGGCCGCCGGGACGTCACCGGCGGCGAGGTGGGCCTGGAAAGCACGCTGGAGCGCCTGGACGCAGTCGTTCGTGCGGCCGAGCAGGTAGGCGGCCTCACCCAAGCGGTCGAAGTCGTCGCCGGCCAGGTCGTCCTGGTGCAGGTCTGACAGCCGCTCGTACGCCGTGACCCACTCGCGCCGCTCGTAGGCCTCGCGCGCCCTCGCCAGGTCGTCGACCACGCCCATCGCGCACCACCCTCTCCCGGAGGATACCGATCGGAGCGGGTGACCCGCCTCCTCAGGCGGCGACCGGCGCGCGGTTCGGTACCGACGTACGCGCGGCGATCTTGCGGGCGACGTACTCGGCGTCCCGACCCACCCCGAGGAAGACCATCGAGCCGAACGCGTACTGGAAGCTCAGCCCGCAGAAGAACAGGCCGGGGACTTCCTCCGCGACGCCGCGGTACTCGCGCGGGAACCCGTCGTCGCCGAAGATCGGCGCGTCGATCCAGTCGAAGACCTGGCGGAAGCCCGTGCACCACACCACGGTGGCGGCGTCGACGACCGTGCCGTCGTCGAGGAGGGGTCGGCCGTCGCTGACCCCGACCACGCGCGACACCAGCCGTTCGACTCCGCGCCGCTGGAGATCGTCCCGCTTGACCCGGAGCATCGGGCCGCCGTGGTGGCGTACGGCCGCCATCTCCTTGCGGCCGATCGGCGTACTGCGCGTGACGATGTGCCGCCACGCGAACGCGATCACGGGGAAGACGTAGTGCAGCGCTCGTGAGTCCCAGCGCACCGGGATCTGCCCGCAGTCCCGGCCGGCCAGGGTCGTCGGCAAGTGCGCCGCGGCTTCATAGGCGATGTCGCAGCCGGAGTGCGAGGCACCGACCACGAGGACCCGGCCCGGGGCGAGCTGGGACACCCGCTGGTACTCGCTGGAGTGCAGCTGGCGGATCGACGGGTCGAGGTCGGCTGCGAACGCCGGCACCTTCGGCGTGCGGCCGAACGTGCCGGTCGCGACCACGACGTTGTCGCAGGTGATCGTGTCGTCCCCGAGGATCGCGGTGAAGCCGCCACCGAGCCGGGGCTCGAGCCGATCGACAGGGGTGCTCATCCGGACGGGCAGGTCGCTCTGCATCGCGTAGGCCTCGAGGAAGTCGGCGACCTGCTCCTTGCCTGGGAACGACCGTGGCGGCGCCGGGAAGGCCATGCCGGGGAGGCCGTCGTACTTCGCAGGGCTGTAGAGCTTCAGGGTGTCCCAGCGCTGGCGCCAGTTGTCGCCGATGCGAGCACTGCCGTCGACGATGAGGAACGGTCGGCCGAGTCGTTGCAGGTGGTAGCCGGTGGCGAGGCCGGCCTGGCCGGCGCCGATCACGAGCGTCTCGACGTGCTGGGTGGTCATGGGGTGCCTCCTGTTGGGTCGTAGGAGCCCCGACGCTAGGAAGCGACCGGGGATGTCCGCGTCGGGCTATCTGCCCATTCGGAAGGCAGCGCCGTGGGTGGATGCACCCAGCGCCGACGCGGGACGACCTGGACGCGGTACTGGAGGTACCAGGCCAGCATCAGTGCCGAGCTGACCAGGTAGAAGCCGTGCAGGATCCAGAGCGGCCCGGCCGGCAGGCTGACCACGTAGACGGAGTGCACGACGTTGCCGACGTTGGCCAGGACCACGTTCCCGAGGCTGTACGACGAGAGGTCGCGCGTGCGGTACGCCTTGACCAGCATCGGCA
Organism: uncultured Actinomycetota bacterium; assembly: GCA_963728555.1. Lineage (GTDB taxonomy): Bacteria > Actinomycetota > Actinomycetes > Propionibacteriales > Nocardioidaceae > Nocardioides. The sequence continues at coordinate 10,875 of CAVSKP010000003.1, read as the reverse complement.
GGGTGCTGGCGGCGAAGATCACCGTGGACGCCATGCCGGCGAGGATGGGGATGCTGCTCATGCCTCGACTCTCGCCGGGACACGGGCGTCTCGGCGTCGGGAGACCCACCCATTCCCGATCCCGGGCGAGTGGGCAGATCGGATCACATGGCGGGAGGCGTGAGGACGTGGTCCTCGGGCGGAGCCTTGATGTCGACCTCGGTGTCGAAGTCGCTCATCGTGGCTTCGTAGGTGGCCTGACCCAGGTCGAAGCTGCTCTTGGTCATCCGGTCCTGGTCGTCGAGCCAGACCCCCGCGACCAGGTCCCGCAGGCATGCCCGCGGCCGGCGTCGCCGACAGCTTGCTGGGGTCGATGGTCATCTCGTAGTGGTCGAGCGCTCTGCCCGTCGACGTCCTCCTCGCCCAGCGAGGTCACCGAGCTCACGGCGTCCGCGAACTGGCTCAACGAGGCCGCGGGATCGAGGGAGCCGGTCAGCCGGCTGCCGAGCGGGTTGCTCGGGTCGTCGAGGTCGTACTTGATGTACTTGCCGGGCGCCTGGGGCGACTCGATGTACATCGCCTTGTCGACCATCAGCAGGTCCAGCTCCTGCCCGCTGAGGCTCATCGTCATCTTCATGTTCGGCGGCGAGGCGGTGTAGTCGACGTCGCCCTCACCCTGCATGCCCATGGCGCCGGTCATCGTGAACACGATGTGGGCGTAGGTCGTGTTCTTGATGCCGTTCTGGATCCGGGCGACGAAGTCCGCGGGCGCGATCTCGCCGCCGTCGTCGAGCGGTGCCGGGTCGGTCGCGGCCGAGTCGGAGGGTTCCGGGGTGGTGGCCGACGAGCTGTCCGCCGCGACCGGGTCGTCCGCGGCCTCCGAGCCGTCGGATCCCCCGCACGCCGTGAGGGAGGCACCGAGGGCGACCGCCGCGAGGCCGGCGGTCAGCCGCTGGATGGTGGGACGGACGGTACGCATGGGACTCCCGAGGTCGTCGACAAGGTCGCCGAAGCCTAACTCGCAGCCGGTCAGCGGAAGGGGCGAACGGGCACGGTCGCGGTGCCCACGGCCACGTCGTGGAGACCCCGCCCGTCGGGCTTGTAGACCACGGGCGGCACGACCAGGCAGATCAGCACCGCCCGCACGAGCGAGCGCAGCAGGTCCAGCGGCCGGCCGCTGCCGTCGACCCTGGCGACGCGGAGCCCGGTGACCAGCTTCCCGAACGAACCGCCGACCAGGGCGGTGAACACCGTCGACTCCGCGATGAAGACCAGCAGCGTCCACCAGCTCGACGACCCGGCTCTCGCTCCAGCCCTCGAGACCCATCACCGCGATCACCACGAGGGTCGAGGCGGCCCAGTCGACGAACAGCGCGAGGATGCGGCGCGGCCAGGACGCCGTACGAAACCCCAGCTCCGACGCAGGATCGGCTGCCGGGTCCTGGGTCACCCGGTCAGCCTAGATGGCGCCTCGATCGGCCCCGGTCATCTGTTACACACGCGAAACAATGGGGATACGGTCGGGAAACCGCCACTGCCTACGTTCCAGGCAGCCTTCCGGCACACCCAGACCATCGGTCGCCCCGACCCCGGCGACCAAGGAGGACAGATGTTCGCGAACAGCGATGACCTGCTGAAGTACGTGAAGGACGAGGGCGTCGAGATGATCGACGTACGGTTCTGTGACCTGCCCGGCATCATGCAGCACTTCACGGTGCCGCTGTCATCGTTCGGCCAGGGCGTGTTCGACGAAGGCCTGAACTTCGACGGCTCCTCGATCCGCGGCTTCCAGGCGATCCACGAGTCCGACATGTCGCTGTTCCCGGACCCGACCACGGCGTACCTCGACCCGTTCCGCACCGCGAAGACGCTGGTCGTCAACTTCTTCATCCACGACCCGCTCACCGGTGAGGCCTACTCCCGCGACCCGCGCAACATCGCGCGCAAGGCGCAGGCGTACCTCTCCTCGACCGGCATCGGCGACAAGGCGTACTTCGCCCCCGAGGCGGAGTTCTACGTCTTCGACTCGGTCCGGTTCGAGACCAAGGTCAACGCGGGGTACTACCACATCGACTCCGAGGCCGGCGCCTGGAACAGCGGCTCCGAGGAGAACAACCGCGGCTACAAGGTCCGCTACAAGGGCGGCTACTTCCCGGTCGCGCCGTACGACCACTTCGGCGAGCTGCGCGACGAGATGGTCAAGGAGCTCGAGGCCTCCGGCCTGACTCGTCGAGCGTGCCCACCACGAGGTCGGCACGGCCGGGCAGGCCGAGATCAACTACCGCTTCGACGAGCTGCTCAAGGCCGCCGACGACGTGATGAAGTTCAAGTACGTCGTCAAGAACGTCGCGTGGCGCAACAACAAGACCGCGACGTTCATGCCGAAGCCGATCTTCGGCGACAACGGCTCCGGCATGCACTGCCACCAGTCGATCTGGAACGGCGACGAGCCGCTGTTCTACGACGAGACCGGGTACGCCGGCCTCTCCGACATGGCCCGCTACTACATCGGCGGCATCCTCTCCCACGCCCCGTCGCTGCTGGCCTTCACCAACCCGACCGTGAACTCCTACCACCGGCTGGTGCCGGGCTTCGAGGCTCCGGTCAACCTGGTCTACAGCCAGCGCAACCGCTCGGCCTGCGTGCGCATCCCGATCACCGGCTCGAACCCGAAGGCCAAGCGCATCGAGTTCCGCTGCCCCGACCCGTCGGCCAACCCCTACCTCGCGTTCTCCGCGATGCTGCTGGCCGGTCTCGACGGCATCAAGAACAAGATCGAGCCGCACGAGCCCGTCGACAAGGACCTCTACGAGCTGCCCCCGGACGAGCACGCCGACATCCCGACCGTCCCCGCCACGCTCGGCGCCGTGATGGACTCCCTGGAGGCCGACCACGACTTCCTCCTCGAGGGCGGCGTGTTCACCTCCGACCTCATCGAGACGTGGATCGACTACAAGCGCACCAACGAGATCCAGCCGATCGCGCTCCGCCCGCACCCGCACGAGTTCGAGCTGTACTACGACATCTAGGCCGCTCCAGGCCCTGACCTGGGCTTTGCCTGAACTGCGTCACCGTCGTCCGCGAGAGTCCGCCAGTCGGCCCGTTTCTGTTTCGGCAGCGACGGGCCGACTCGTCGTACTGCTCGGGGAGCAAGATCTCGACGTCGTGGGCAGCGAGGTCGGAGGCCAGGTCGGAGGGGGGCCCTTCATCGGTCACGAGCAGCGGACGGGTGCTCGCCCCACTAGGAGAGCATCCCGCAGGTCGACAGGACCGAGCGGAAGACACCACAGCTGGACCGGCTGGACCGACATTCGTCGCAAGCGGCCGCCGGTACTGGGACTCCAGCTCTCCGCCGATCACTCAGGGTCCTCATCATCAAATGGCCGAGACAATGACTTCCCACAGGTGACCGTCCGGATCGGTGAACGTCCCGGTGTAGCCGTAGCTCTTTTGCTCGGGGCCGGAGGCCACCCGACCGCCGGCCGCCTCGACTCGCGAGAGGATGTCGTCGACCCCGGAGATAGTGTCAACCTGCAAGCTGATAAGGCACTCAGAGGACGTCGGGCCCGCGGTGGGGCGGCCGCCGGTGATCCAGCCGAACCCACCGGTCGGGACGTACATCAACGCGGCCTGGGCGTTGAGCTGCACCCGCAGTGGCTCGGGAATCCCATCTACGTCCGGATCGCCTGGCGTCTCAAGGTCCAACGCTCGAGCGAACTCAAAGGCGCGGGATCGGTCGGCGGTGGGAAGAGCAATGACCACGTTGTAAGAGGGCACGACCAACAGACTCGCCGGCGCCGCCGTACTCATCGCTCCGACAGGTTGTGGCCAACGGGTGAGGCCCTGATCGCGGCAGATCCGGACGTCAAGCCTGCGATAGCGTGTCGGTGTGTCCACTGCAGCGGACGATCTCGTCGCTGCCTACCTTCGAGCCATCAGTACCGCAGATTCTGAACTGGCAGTCAGTCTTTTCACGGATGATGGGTCAGTCCAGTCCCCGCTCTACGGACCGCGACCAGCCGCCGACTTCTATCCGGCGTTGTTTGCGGACACGAGTCAAGCGAACCTGACGTTGAAGTCTGTGATGCTCGGCGTGGACCAGACGGGCGCGACGACCGTGAGTTTCTGGTTTCACTTCGACTGGCGCCTTCCCTCCGGTGCGGCGGCGCCGTTCGACGTCGTAGACGTAGCCACGCTGGCGTCCGACGGCAAGATCAGGGATTTGCACATCATCTACGACACGGTTGATGTCCGCCCTGCTTTCGAGGCTGACGTCGGACGTGCGTCTTGGCGTCGGTCGCACTCATAGTCCAGAGCGCGCTGGGTGATGAGTACGCACACCGGCATGACAGCGCGCACATGCACACCTTCGAATCGGGCGTTCGTGCAGGTCAGGCCGCGTCCCACGGCAGCGACGGGCCGACTCGTTGTACTACTCGGCGAGCAAGATCTCGACGTCGTGGGCAGCGAGGTCGGAGGCCAGGTCGGAGGGGGGCCCTTCATCGGTCACGAGCAGGTCGATGTCGCCGATCGGGCAGATGGCGGCGAACGCGCTGTGCCCGACCTTCGAGTGGTCCGCAACGACGGCCACCCGGCGGGCGCGGGCGGCCAGCTGCCTGTTGACGCTGGCCTCGCCCTCGTGCGCCGCGGTGGCGCCGTGCTCGACGTCGATGGCGTCCACGCCGAGGAACATCAGGTCGAGGTTGACCCGGCCGAGGGCGCTTTCCGCGAGCGGACCGATCAGCTCGTAGGACTGCGGTCGGGCTACCCCGCCCACCACCACGATCTTGACGTGCCGGCGTACCGCGAGCTCGGTAGCGATGTTGAGGGCGTTGGTGACCACCGTGAACGCCGGCCCGTCCTCGCGTGCGGCCAGGTCGGAGCGGCGTACGAGTGCGCGAGCCACCTCGGTGGTCGTGGTGCCGCCGTTCAGGCCGATGACCTGCCCGGGCTGCACGATCGCCGCGCAGGTCCGCGCGATCCGCTGCTTGGCATCGACGAACCGGTTCGCCTTGTAGCGCAGGGGCAGCTCGTACGACGCGGCCGTGGGCACGGCGCCACCGTGGGTGCGGGTGAGCAGCTGCTGCTCGGCCAGGGAGTCGAGGTCGCGGCGCACGGTCGCGGCCGAGACCCCGAGGGCCTCCACCAGACCTTCGACGTCGAGGTTGCCGTTCTGGGACAGCATGTCCAGGATCGTGTCGAGCCGGGTATGCCTGGACACTGCGTGCTCCTCGGTGCTCGAAGTTGATCGTTCTCATGTCTGCTTCATCCGGAAGTCGAGATGCGGCGGGATCGGGGTGCCTGGATGCAGCGCCTGCCAGAGGTCGCCGAGCACGCCTTCGCCCTCCGCGAGGTCCTCGACCGTCAGGTCGTCGAGGATCGCGGCTGCCTCCGTGGGCGAGCCGGCCGCGAGGAGGGCCTGCGCCTCGAGCAGCCGGGTCCGCCCGTGCCGGCGTACGTCGGGCGGTTGCTGGCCGACGAGCCGCAGGCACGCGGCGGGTTGTCCGGCGCGCAGCAGCAGCTGCAGCTCCTCGGTGACGAACGAGCGGGCCCCGTGAGCCGCCTGGGTCGCGCGGGCGTGCAGGTCGGCTGCGGCTTCGTATCGTCCGGCGTCCGCCTCGAGCAGGGCAAGTCCACGCAGCGCGGCGGGATGCTCTCGAACTTCGAGACAGTCTCGGTAGGCCTGCGTTGCTGCCGATGCATCGCCGCGCAGGTGGGCGTTGACGGCCCGCGCGTAGTCGACCCACCAGTGGGCTTCGACTTCCTCGAGCAAGTCGCGCCAGCGGTCGGAGACCGGAGGGATGGACGAACCCTCCGCGGTTCGGTCGAGCGCCGCCCGGTCGTCCGTCACGAGCGCCCGCGCCGTGCGGCTGTCGTCGTCGACGTCCGGGAAGTGCAGGCCCGCCGGGATCCTCGCCTGGCCGCCACGCAGCCGCAGCTCGACCGCGCCCCACCCCGAGCCCACGGACAGCGTCTCGTCGACCGGCGTATCGGCCACCTCCGCGAGCCAGCCGTTGTGCCGTCGGCGCAGCAGCTCCGGCGGCGCCGCCGCGAGCACGGCGTCCCGGGCGTGTGCCGCGGCGCGGGAGTGTTCCGCGATGCACGCGTCCGGGTCGAGGTCGACGGCACCGAAGGACTCGGTCCACGCCAGGGCGTGGTGGCCGTCGATCCGGTCGTGCTCGAGCTGGGTGGTGCAGCGCCCGGCCTGGACCTCGGCGTAGCGGCCGCCGCCCAGCCACTCCTGCCAGCGTCGCCCGCCGGGGCTACGGCCCCACTGGAACAACTTGCGGCCGGTCAGCTCGCTGGTGCTGGTCTGCGAGAAGCCACGTCCGTCTGGCTCCACCGCGACCAGGTGCGCACCGGTCCGGCCCGTCACGTCGAAGAAGTAGTCGGCAGAGTGGGCTGCCCGGCCGGGGTAGCTCACGTCGACGCGTTCGTCGTCGGGATGTGGCACTGCGACCCGGCGCAGGGTCCCGTCGTAGTGGGTGCGCCAGGCGTGGTCGGCCGTCGTGAGTACCCGGGTGTCATCGGTCTCCGGAACCGCGACGTTGGTCCAGTAGTACAGAGGCTTGGGCTCGGGGTCGGGGTTCACGACGCGCCCCGAGGCCAGCAGCCGGTCGGAGCCGGCCGGGAGCCAGAGGTCCACCTGCATCACCAGGTCGCGGGTGCGCTCCCACTCCCACAACCGGAGCACGTCGCCGTCCGCGCTGTGGACGACGCCCGCGTGCATCGGCCGGTTGCTCAGCGTGGTGTGACCGGTGGAGCCGAGGTTCCACTCGATGCCGCCGGCGAACCAGGCGTTGGTGAGTCCGAAGTTCGCGAACCGCAGGCGGGGGTTGACGAAGAGGAGCTCGCGTCCCCGGCGCTGGTCGACCAATGACCACACCCGCCCGCCCAGGGTGGGCAGGACCAGAGCTCGGAGCACACCGTTGTCGAGCTCGATCGCGGGAAGCTCCACCGTCCGGTCGGCGCGGTCGTAGCCGTCGTACACGGCGCACGGCAGGGGCGAGGTGAGGCGTCCGTACTCCATCCGCTCCCGCATCGCGGCGGGTGCGTCGTCCTCGGGGCTGGACATGGGCAGCGCGCGCAGCGGCGTGAACCGGGGCAGCGGGTTCGGCTCGCCCAGCATCGACCCGACGACGGTGAGCGTGGTCGCGCGTACCCGGGCTCTTGCCATTCCCTCACCGTGATTGTTTTTGATCGCAAAGTCAATGACATTGACAGAATCAATCACGACCATCCATCCTTGGTCGAGTGACAGTTCCTCGCACCACCGTCGCAGCCCCGGGCCACCTCGCGACCGAGCTCGCCACCCAGCCAGCGGCCTGGCTGGCGGCGCGCGACCTCGCCCGCGAGCACGCCGCCGTGCTCCCCCAGCCCGGCGAGCGGGTGGCGGTGATCGGCTGTGGATCGTCGCTGTACGTCGCCCGGGCCTTCGCCGCGCTGCGCGAGAAGGCCGGCCTTGGCGAGACCGACGCCTGGCCCGGCGGCGACCCGCTGCTCAGTCGCCCCTACGACCGGGTCATGGCGATCAGCCGGTCCGGCACCACCACCGAGATCCTTCGGGCTCTCGACGGCGTGGCGGCACGGGTCCCGGTCACGGTGATCACCGCCGACCCGAAGGCACCGATCGCCGATCTGGGCGTGGTGATCTCGCTCGAGTTCGTCGACGAGCAGTCCGTCGTGCAGTCCCGGACCGCGACCACGGCGCTGGCGCTGCTGCGCTGGCACCTCGGCGAGGACCTCGGGCCCGTGGCCGAACAGGCGCAGGCGGTCCTCGACCTCGATGAGCATTGGTTCGACGAGGTGCGGGACGCGGAGCAGGTCAGCTTCGTCGGGATGGGCTGGACCTACGGCGTCGCCGAGGAGGCAGCCCTGAAGCTCAAGGAGGCCACGCAGTCATGGACCGACGCGTGGTACCAGACCGAGTACCGCCACGGGCCGATCTCGATCGCTGCGCCCGGCCGGGTGGTGTGGGCGTTCGGGCCACTGATCCCGGGCCTGGCCGCCGACGTGGCCGCGACCGGGGCCACCCTCATCGACTCCGGGATCGACGGCCTCGCTGAGCTGGTCAGGGTGCACCGACTCTGCGTGCTGCGGGCCGCCGACCGGGGTCTGGACCCCGACCGTCCCCGGGGACTGGCTCGATCGATCATTCTGGACTCGTGACCTCAGAACTCGCCCTGGCGTTCGACGTCGGCGGAACCACGATCAAGGGCGAGCTCGTGGACCGCAGCGGCGCGGTGGCACATGCCGCCTCGGCCCCGACTCCCCCCGGGCGCGAGGCCCGCGCAGCGGTCGCGGCGCTCGGGCGAGAGCTGCTCGACCGCGCCGGAACCAGGACGGTGGTGGGTGCGGGCGTGGTCGTTCCCGGAATCGTCGACGCCGACGCCGGTATCGCGTCGTACAGCGCGAACATCGGGTGGCGCGACCTCGAGCTCGTGGATCACCTCGAAACGACCTGGTCGCTGCCGGTGCGCATCGGAAACGACGTCGCCTCCGGGGGCGTGGCCGAGCACCGTGCCGCCGCCCACGAGGGCATCGACGACCTCGTGTTCGTGCCGATCGGCACCGGCATCGCAGCCGCCGTCGTCTCCGGCGGGCACCTGCTGCGGGGGCACCGCGGCGAGACCGCGGAGATCGGCCACCTCGCCGTACGCCCTGGGGTCCGCTGCGGCTGCGGCGGCGACGGCTGCCTCGAGGCGGTGGCGTCGGCCTCGGCCATCGTGCGCCGCTACACCGCCCTCACCGGCCGGGCTGTCGACGGTGCCGGTGCCGTGGCCGCCCGGCTCGGCAACGACGAGGCCGCGCGCACCGTCTGGACCGAGGCCGTCGAGGCGCTCGCGGACGCCCTGACCGCGGTGTCGCTGCTCGTGAGCCCAGAGCGCGTGGTGATCGGCGGCGGGCTCAGCGAAGCCGGTGCCCTCCTGCTCGATCCCCTACGCACTGCGCTCGGGGAGCGCGCCCGCGTCGTGACCGCCCCGGCGGTCACCTCCGCCGTGCACGGCCGCCGAGCCGGCGTCGTGGGTGCCGGCCTGCTCGCGTTCGACGGCTGGACCGTGGAGGCATGAGCACGGCGCTGCGTGGCCGGGTTGTCACCGGAGCCGAGGACATCCCGGACGGGGCGTGGGTCTCGTGATCGTCACCGTGACACCGAACCCCGCGTACGACGTGACCTACGAGGTCGCCTCGCTGAGCCCCGGCGAGGTGCACCGGGTGTCGACGGTCCGCCGCCGGCCCGGCGGCAAGGGGGTCAATGTGGCCGCCGTACTCGCCTCGCTCGGGACGCCGGTCATCGCGACAGGCCTGGCCACGACCGGGTTCGGCCAGGACGTGGAGCGGATGGGCGTCCGCGCGGCGTTCGTCGCCGCCCTTCCCCGCGTACGCAGGACCCTCGCCATCTCGCACGGTCCGACCACATCGCTCTGGGAGCCGGGGGTGGCGCCGCGGGACCCGGTCGCGGCGGCGGCCGCCCTCGAGGCGGAGGTCGCCCGGCTGTTGGTCGACGCACACTGCCTGGTCGTGTCGGGCAGCCTCCCCCCAGGCGTGGACCCGGCGCTCCCCGTGGCGCTTGCCCGGCTGGCAAGGGAGCACGATCTCCCCTGCGTTCTCGATGTGGCGGGCGAGGCCCTCGGGCTCGCCGCCGACTGCCCCCGGGTGGTGCTGATGCCCAACGCCGAGGAGCTCGCCGAGCTCTGCGGTCCCTCGCGCAGTCTCGTCGAGGTCGCGGACGCGTCACGCCGCCTGCTCGAGCGCGGCCCGTCGATGGTCTTCGCGACCAGGGGTGCCGAGGGACTCGTGCTGACCACCTCCGAGGGGTCCTGGCACGTGCCCGCCGTTCCCGGCGTCACGGGAAACGCGACGGGAGCCGGCGACGCGGCCACCGCGGCGGTTGCGCTAGGCCTGGCCGCGGGCCACTCCCCACTGGCCATGGCGGAGGAGGCCGTGGCGCTGGCCGCCACCGCCGTGGCCGCGCCGGTTGCGGGCGTCGTCGACGCGCCGCTCTATCTCCGGCTGCGGACCGGTGTCGCCGCCCAGCCGCTGTCGACCGAAGGAACCCGATGACTCTCGTCGCGATGACAGACCTCGCCCGGCGCGCCCGACACGCCGGCAGCCCGACCGGGATCGGCGCCTTCAACGTGATCCAGCTCGAGCACGCCGAGGCGATCGTCGCGGGCGCGGAGGCCGCGAACCGCCCCGTGATCATGCAGGTGTCCGAGAACACCGTGGCGTACCACCGGTCTTTGGTGCCTCTGGCGCTGGCCTGCCTCGCCATCGCCGAGGAGTCGTCGGCCGAGGTGGTCGTCCACCTCGACCATGCCACCGACGCGGGGCTGGTCCGTCAGGCGGTGGCGCTCGGGGTCGGGTCGGTGATGTACGACGCCTCGGCGCAGCCGCACGCGTCCAACGTCCGGTCGACCCGCGAGATGGCGGTCGAGGCGCACGCCGCCGGCGTGTGGGTCGAGGCTGAGCTCGGTGAGATCGGCGGCAAGGACGGCGTGCACGCGCCCGGCGCCCGGACCCGGCCGGACGAGGCGGCGACGTACGTCCTGGAGACCGGGGTCGATGCGCTCGCGGTGGCGGTCGGGTCCTCGCACGCGATGCTCACCCGCGACGCCGAGCTCGACCACGACCTGATCGCCGAGATCGCGGCCGCGGTGTCCGTCCCCCTGGTCCTGCACGGCTCGTCCGGCGTGCCGGACGAAGGCCTGCGGAGAGCGGTGGAGCTCGGGATGACCAAGATCAACATCGCCACCCGCCTCAACGCGGTGATGGCTGCGGCCGTCCGTGGGGCGCTGCTCGACGAGCGGCTGATCGACCCTCGGAAGTATCTCGGGCCGGGGCGCGAAGTAGTGGCCGCCGAGGTCGGTCGCCTGCTGACCCTGCTGGCCACCT
>CAVSKP010000002.1:0-616921 GCA_963728555.1 uncultured Actinomycetota bacterium | reverse complement strand
CCATCCCCGAAATGGGTGACGGCGGCGACGTACCGGCCGCACCGGTACCGCTGCGTACCATGCTCGCCCCGTGGCAGACGTGACCGTCCTGACTCGGGTCGTGACACCCGCGGACGAGCAGGGGGTGTGACCGTGCACGCCGTTCTGGCCCACGAAGACCTCACCACCATCGCGCCGGTCCCGCACGACTGCGTCGTCGTCCTGGACGAGGCCACCTCGCTGAGCGGTCACGCGCTGGCTCGCGCCGCCGACGTGCTGGACCAGCAGCCGTCCGTGGGCATCGTCTTCATCGCCGCCGGCAAGAAGGCCCGGGACGGGGTGCAGCCGGGCCACCGATGGCTCCGGTCGGCCGCGGCGCGCGGACCCGACACCGTGGCCAGCAGCCGCGCCGTCATGCGTCGTACGACGTTCGAGAGCGTCGGCCCGCTGCACCTTGAAGACGCCCACCACAGCTCGCCCTGTGGCTGCGGGCCGCAGCCACGGCGAGCGTGGCCGTCGTCGCCGAGCCCCTGTCGCTGGTGTCCCCGACGACCGGTGCGGCGCGGAGCCACGTCGGGCAGATCGCCGAGCTGCACGAGCGGGCGCACGCGTTCCGCAACCTGTTCGAGGAGTTCCCGCCGGCCCGTGGCCGGACCAGGCTCCAGGCGGCGGCACGCCGCGCGATCGTCCGCAGCGCCCGGCGACGGGCGCTGGTCGCGGCCTACGAGGGAGACGCGGTGGAAGCGTCCCTGTGCCTGCACCTGGCTTGCGACGTCCAGCGCTGGGGTCGGTGACGGGTCGCCATGGACGCGCTGCGACTTCCCGACGGACCCCCCAGGTCCTCTGCGTCGGCGCTCACCCCGACGACGTCGAGATCGGCTGCGGTGGGACGCTGCTCCGGCTCGCCGAGCGCGCCGACCTCACCGTGACGGTGGCCGCGCCGACCCGCACACCTGACCGGGTCGCCGAGTCGGCCGCGGCCCTGTCCGAGCTGTCCCCGGCGTCAAGACGCACTTCGCCGCGCTGCCTGACGGGCGGCTGCAGACGCACTGGGATGAGGCCAAGGACCATCTTGAGGACCTGGCACGGCACTGCCGCCCACAGCTGCTGCTGACCCATCGCGCCGACGACGCCCATCAGGACCACCGCACGCTGGGGTGATGGTGTCGACGGTGTGGCGAGACGCCCTCGTCCTGCACTACGAGATCCCCAAGTGGGACGGGGACATGAGCGCCCCCTCGCACTACATCGGGCTCACCCGTGAGCAGGCGCACCGCAAGGTGGAGCTGCTGAACCGGCACTTCCCCAGCCAGCACCCCCACGACTGGTGGGACGACGAGGTCTTTCTCGGGCTGATGCGGCTGCGGGGCATGGAGTGCCGCCAGCCGTACGCCGAGGCGTTCCACGTCTCCAAGGCCCTCGTCGAGGTCTGAGCATGCGCGTGGAGACCGCCGAGCTGCGGAACGTGCTGGTGTTCCGTCCTGCGCCTCACCGTGACGACCGCGGCTTCTTCACCCGCACGTTCGACGCGGAGGTGGCTGCCGCCCACGGCGTCGATCCCCACGCATTCGTCAGGACTCCCAGTCGCGGTCGGGCGGCGGGACGTTGCGGGGGCTGCACGGACGTGGGGGAGCGGGCGAGGCGAAGCTCGTCCGCTGTGCGCGTGGCGCCATCCTCGACGTGATCGTCGACGCCCGCCCGGAGTCGCCGACCTACGGGCGGCAACGGCCTTCCGCCTCGACGACGAGGACTTCGCCGTCCTGTATGTGCCCCGCGGCTTCCTGCACGGCTTCCAGGTGCTCAGCGACGTCGCCGACATCTGCTACCGCATCGACCGGCCCCACGACCCCGCGGAGGACCTCTCTGTCGCTACGACGACCCCGACCTCGGCATCGGCTGGCCGCTGCGGTCGAGGCGCTCAGCGACCGGGACCCCGCGGGCTCGTGGCGGACAGCTCGCCGCACGCCGTCCGTGTCGGCTGACGTCCATCGCTGCCGCGCCTGCCGGTCGAGCCACGGCGAGGTGGTGCTCGACCTGGGTGACCACCGGCGTCCGACCACTTCCCGTCCGTCACCGACCCGGGGCCTGACCCGCGCCACCCACTCGCCCTCTGGTGGTGCGCCGACTGCGGCCTGGCCAGCTGCTCGAGGACCGCACCGACCGCGGAGGAGCCTCGCGCGCTCGAGCCTCGCGCGGCGGCCGAGCAGGCGCACGCGGCTGTCGCCGACCTCATGGACTCCGGGCTGCTCGTGCCCGGGGAGTACGTCGAGTTCGCGGACCCACACGGCGGCTCCTGGGGCGAGGCGCTGCAGGGCCGTGGCTTCCGCCCCGCATCCGGTGACCGGGCCGGCCTCGTCGTGGACGTCACGGGGCTGATGCACGACCGCGACCAGGAGGCGGGGCTCCGAGCCCGGGCCGACGCCCTGGCCGATGACGGGACGCTGCTGCTCCAGTTCCCGACGTACGCCGGCACGCTGCTGCACCGCGAGTGGAACGCCGTGCGCCACGGCCACTTCGCCTACCACTCGGTCGCAGCCGCCCGGCGGCTGCTGGACGCCGTGGGGCTGACTGTGGTCGCCGCCGCAGCTACTCCCTCTTCTCCGGCTCGGTCCTGCTCCTGGCCTCGCGCAGTGGTGCGGGCCCGGCCGACGAGGCTGCCGCGGTCGACGACCTCGAGCGGGCAGAATTGGCCGCCGGCTATCGACCCGGCGCGAAGGCCCTCGCCTCCGCCCTCGACGACGACGTCGCCCGCCTGCGCGACTGGGTCACCTCCCAGCCCGCCCCGGCCTGGCTCTACGGTGCCGGCTCCCGCGCCGTGGCCGTGCTTGCCACCGCTGACCTCGCGCCGGGCGCTGTGGCCGGCATCGCCGATGGTGCGCCCGCCAAGCACGGGCGGCGGATGCCCGGGACCGACATCCCGATCGTCCCTCCCGACGCGATGCTCGCGGCCGACCCGGCCCGCATCCTCCTGATGTTGCCGGACCTCGCCCATGAGCTGCGCGACACCTGGCCGGCCCTGGCGGACCGCTGGGTGGTCTACGGCCAGCACTGACCCGGCGCCCTCCCGCGTGGCGGCCGCCGCCACCGGCTGTGTCCGGGCACGTCTTTCCGCCCAGTTAGACGCGGCCTCAACGCGCCGCGCGGCATTGGACGGCCCTGTCCTTGTCGACCACCGAGTCGTGTGCCTGAGAACGGGCCATGGCGCGTCCTGAGGCACACGACCCGCGCCCGTCGCGCTCGAGGCCCGCACGCTCGTCGGCAAATGACGGCGCGTATCGATCACGTGCCGAGTCGCGCCTTATCGCCGCCTGTCGGACGCGCGGTCCTCACGCCCGGACGGAGGCGGACCAAGCCGAGGGGTCGAGCGGAACCACCGCAGCGATGAACGGTCAACAGAGCTGACGTGTCGTTGCGTGTGGGCTCCGGGACCCGGCCAGCGAGCATCCCCGCGCCTACCGCCACGTGAGGGCAACCCACATAATGCCGATGGTGGGTCTTGCGCAACAGTTCGGTCGTCCCTCGGGGCTGCTGGGCGCGGTCGTCGGGCGTGGCATGGCCAGGGGCAACGCGGACCTCAGCAGATGGGTGGTGCAACAAGCCAGCGGCCCACCACAGCGATGCGGTCCAGCGCGTCGCCGAGCTCGGTCCTGGGCCCGGGGTCGGCCTCGAGGCGCTGCTGCACTGAGTTCCCAGACGCGCACGTCTGGGGCGTCGACATCTCCTCGGTCATGCTGTCCCAGTCCAGGAAGCGCAACCGAGGCGGCGGTGAGCCGCCGGCCGGCTGACGCTCGTCGAGGGAGGCGTGCCAGCGCTGAGCGCCAGTGCGCCCGGCGGACATCGTGATGGCCAACCACGTCCTGTACTTCTGGCAGGATCCCGCAGCCGAGATGGCCCAGATCCGGGCCCTCCTGCGACCCGGAGGGCTTCTCGCAGCTGGGCTACCAGCTCAAGCAGAACATGCCCGCGATGGCGCAACGGCGCTTTCCCCCCGCAGGGCATCGCCTCTACGAGGCGGATGACGACGTGGCCAGGCTGGCCGATCGCGGCAGGCTTCGGCTCCGTGACGCACCTCGTCAAAGGTTCGGCCGAGGCGCCCGAAGGCCGAGTCATGCTGGCCACCGCTTGACCCTGACCAAGGTTGGCCTGCGCACCGGCTCGTGTCGTACCGGTCTGAGCATGGCATCGGCCGGGCGGTCGCACCTGCGTCAGACCGCCGCGATCCGGACATCGAGTGTTCTCGGGCACGCAATCGATAGAGACGATCGACTTCGTTACCAAGCTCCTGGTCGATCAGGCCGTTGGAGCGCACTGCCACGGGATTCCCTGTAGCCATTGCTGCGGCCGCCTGTTTCAAGTCAGGTCTCACCAATGCGTCCGCTGCACGAACGGTGACAGGCGACCTGGGTCTGTCCACCGCCTTACTGTTCGCGGCTCCAGGGATGAGAGGTGACCGGCTTCGCAGTAGATCGACACTCGCCGCTGGCGAGGCTCAGAAGACCGACCAGTCGGAGTACGTCGTGAACGCGTCCAGCGCGGCCAGCCCCGCTGCCGAGCTGCCGGAAGGGCCCAGCGCGGGACTCCACACGCAGGCGACACCACGGTCGGGGATGACGGCCAGGATGCCGCCACCGACGCCGCTCTTGGCCGGCAGTCCGACTCGGTAGGCGAATTCACCGGCCGAGTCGTAGGTGCCGCAGGTGAGCATCACGGCGTTGATCCGCTTCGTCTGCCGCGCACTGAGCAGCCGCGTTGCGTCCGAGAGAAACCCGTCGCGAGCGAGGAACAGCCCGGCAAGTGCCAGCTCGCGGCAGGTCATCGAGAGAGCGCACTGCGCGACGTACTGGTTGATCACCTCGTCGACGGGACACTCCAAGTTCCCGTAGCTGGCAAGCAGGTGTGCGAGTGCCGATGTGCGGTGACCGGCCTCAAGCTCCGAACGTTCCACCACAGGGTCGCTGCCCACGTCGGCGCGGCCGCTCTCCCGGCGCATCAGGTCGCGAAGGGCGCCGAACGCATCGCCGGTCAGCGAATGCAGCCGATCGGTGACCACGAGTGCACCGGCGTTGATGAACGGGTTACGCGGACGCCCCGCCTCCTGGTCGAGCTGGAGCAGGGAGTTGAACGGGTTGCCCGACGGTTCGCGGGACACCCTTTCCCAGATGTCTTCTCCCTCGGCGGCGACTACCAGCGCGAGCGTGAAGACCTTGCTGATGCTCTGCACCGAGAAGCGCACGTCGGCGTCACCTACGACGTGCACCTGCCCGTCGCAGGAGGCGATCACCATTCCGAACTGGCGCGGATCCACCGCTGCCAGGCTAGGGATGTACTCAGCCAGCCGGCCGCAACCCACTTCGGGAGCGGCGGCCTCTTGCGCCCGCAGCAGAGCATCCATGATTTGCACCTCACCATCCTCGCGCAGCCGACGGCCGATCGTCCGGGCCGGACTCCGGATGCCAATCGGGTGACCCTGCAGGCGAGAACGAAAATCGACCCGACCGATCATTGCCGCCGCAAAGTGCGTCACTTCGCCGCCAGTCGGACATCCTCTCGCCCCTACGTGCCTGCGTGTTGCCGTTGGCCACTCCGGCGTTGGAGGTGTGACCCTTGTCCGGGTGGGCGAATCCGGCCTCAGAGGCCTCCTCGCGCTGAGCACCCCGGACGCCGCCGGGGTTGGCGGACGCCGTTAAACAAGGTTGTCTTGCCGGCTTGGGTACAAGCTGCGAGCAATCCACGATGTTGCCCAGCCGCCGTGCGGGGGAAGCCCGCTTCGAGGCGTTCGGTCGCCCGGCCGTGCATGACTGTCCTGTTCCTGCGGCTGCCGAAGGCAGCGGACGGACCTCGATGCGCGTCCGTCCGGCGAATGCTGTCAGCCTCGGCAGCACAGACACGGCCCCGCACGAGTGTCGGGGGCCGTGTGTTGTTCCGGAAGGCTGACCGCGTTACACGACGGTGTGGGTGCGGGGGTCGCCGGCGTGGTGCATCTGGATGTACTGCGCCAGCGTCATGCCGTCGAGAGCGTCGAGCGGCTGGGCGTAGGGCGGGAGCATGTTGCCCGCGCCTCCCTCACCGTCGTCGTGGGTGTGCCCGGCGAATGCCGGAACTGTGGTGCTGGCGAAGGCGACGAACACGACTACGGTAGCGATGGTGGCGGTCCGGATCTGGTGGGTGTGCCTGGTGCTCATGAGGTTCTCCTGTGGTGTGGGTTGCTGATGCCTCCACGTTCGTTCGGAGGCCACCGTCACGCCGGCCAGGGCGCGCACATATTCGGCGGAGCTGGGGAGGCTGGGCGGGCACCAGCGGGTCGACGCCTGGCTCACCGCCGCCACCGCGTGGGATCGGCTCACTCGACCGCACGACTCGGCGTACTGCCGTTGGCGCGCCGCCGACGTTGCGCTGCGGGAGGGCCAGGCTCCCTCTGCTGCGCGCCTGCTGAAACGCGCCGCGGCCGACGCCCGTCAGAACGGCCACACGCGCTGCCCCTGCGTGAGTGACTGCGAACTGCGACGCGGCCCCGAGGTGGCGGACACCCCGGGGCCGCGACTCCGGATTGTTCAGGGCACGCGAAGCTCAGCGGGCAGGAGCGCACCGGGGGTCCTCACGCAGGCGGAGCCGGGGCAGTAGCGCAGCACGCCCAGGCCCCACCGTTCGGAGCCCTCGGGCGACAACGGGTCGCCGGCCCGGGGTCCCCAGCCGGGCGCGGGGTTGCCGGTTCGGTTGTGGTTGGTGGCACGGTTCTCGTCGCCGCCTTCGGCAGCGCCGCAAGCGACTGTCCCGAGCGCCAGGGTGGAGACGAAGGCAGCCATCATGGTTAGGCGAGTCTTGCTGGTGGTGGTGGTCATCGTGGTCTCTTTCTCAAGTGGTCCCAGCGGGACTGGGGGTGGGTTGCTGATGTCTCCACGTTGGTGCTGAGGCCCCCGGGCTCGGATCGGGAGTGACCCCTCAGATCTCGGGAAAGGGCCCTCAGATCCGGGGTCGCTCGCCGAGGGAAGTGGGGAGACAGTCGGGGCTCGGCGGGGTCACACTCGGTGTCATGAGAGCCGCTGCACTGCCAGCGAAGCTGTCCGGCCGTGCAGGCGAACGGGCCAGGTTGCTAGACGTGGTCCGTGCTGGGCTGGGCGGTTCGCCGCGGGCGGTGCTGGTCCACGGCGAGGCAGGGATCGGCAAGACCACCTTGGTGCGCAACGTCTGCGAGCAGGCGGCGGGCGACGGAGCGCAGGTGTTGTGGGGGCAGAGCCTGCGCTTCGGGGCAGTGGAGGCGATGTACCACCCGCTGGTGCTCGCGCTGGAGGGGTGGTTGGGCGAGGCGGACGACGCCGGGCGAGCCTCGGTCGTCGAGGCGGTACCTGGTGCGGCGTTGATCCTGCCGTCACTCGGCGCCTCGCCTACCCAGGGTCATTCGATGCTGATGATGGTGGTCGACGCCCTGCTCGGCCGGGTGATCGCCCGGGCTCCGACGGTGCTGGTCGTCGATGACGTGCAATGGGCCGATCCGGCCACCTGGGACGCGCTGTCCTTCCTGGTGGCCGGGTTTGGCCACCAACGGCTGGCGCTGTTGACCACGCACCGGGACGAGGCCGCCGTCAGTGACCTCTTCCAGCACTGGCTGGGCAACGTCCGCCGGCTGCCCGGCACCGAGGAGTTGGTGCTCACGCGCCTGGACGAGGACGCCACCACCGACCAGATCACCGTGCTGCTAGGCCGTCCACCGGAGCCACTCCTGGTGGAGAAGGTTTTCGAGAAGTCGCGGGGCAACCCGTACTTCAGCGAGCTGCTGGTACGACGGGGCGACCTGGGCTCCGCCGAGCTGCCCGAGGACCTGCCCGAGGAGCTGAGCCAGGCGCTGCTGGACGCGTGGCGGGGTTGTCGGCCCCAGCGCGGGAGATCACCCGGATCCTCGCCATCGCTGGTCGCCCGACCGAGCTGCGGACGCTGGCGGCCATCGCCGCGGAGCTCGGCATCCCCGAAGCCGGGGCGGTCCGTGAGGCCGTCGACGCCGGTGTCGTCGTGCTCGTCGGCGACGGCGTCTGGTTCCGGCACCCGCTGCTGGCCGATGTCCTGACGGAGACGTACCTGCCCGGCGAGGCGACGCCGGTGCACGCGGCCTGGGCCGCTCACCTGGAGTCGTTCTCGACCGAGGGTGTCGACGAGCTGCGCCGACTCGGCGACCTCGCATCCCACCACGAACGGGCCGGCGACTCCTCGGCGGCGTTCGCCGCCCTCCTCCAGGGTGCCGACCTCGCCGAGAAGCTCGGCGCGCCTCGCGAGGCCGCCGACCTACTGGCCCGCGCCGCCGACCTCTGGGAGGTAGGTGCCGACCCCACCGATGTGGTAGGCCATGCGCGGCTGCTCGAGCGCGCCAGCCTCGCATGCGGCTGGGTGGGACGGGCGCGCGAGAGCTATCGATTGCTCCGCTCGGCCGCGACCTCGTCTCACCCGAACGCGACCCGCTCTGGGCGAGCAGGCTGATCCTGCGAACGACAGGCGATACGTTACATCGGCGAGAGCCGGGGATCGCGCTCTCGCCACTATCGAACGAGCCGTCGAGCTCTCGAGGGTCGACCCCGACAGCCCCGAACACGCCGACGCCCTGACCAGCTACGCGGAGGCCTTGGCCTTGGCTGGGCGGACGGCGGAGGCACGGCAGATGGTGGAGGCCGCCGTGGCGGCCGCCTATCGCTCGGGCTCTCCCGCCGCCATCAGCCAGCGCGCATGGCACCCGGGTCGTGCTCGTGTTGGACACCGATCTGCAACTGGCGGACCTGGACTCGACGGCCTGCTGGGAGCACGCATTGGCCTCGGGTGAGCCTCGAGGCCATCGCAGACGCATACCTGGACAGGCTCAACGTTTCGACCTTTGATGGTGACCAGCGCCTGGTCCGCGAACATGCGCGAGACGCCTACGAGTGGTCGGTTCTTCAGGGCTCACCGGGGCTGTACCCGGGCGTCGTCCTGGCCGCGGTCCTGCTCGCCATGGGAGACCTCGTCGAGGCCGAGGCCATCGTGCGCACTGGTCTGGCGGCCACCGGCTTCGCCACGCCTGAGGCACTGATCCGGCTCCAGGCGGGGGTGCTGGCCGCGCGACGGGGCGCAGCGACACCGCACGCGGCCACCTGACGCGAGCGCAGGAGCTCATGCCTCATATCGAGGAGCGGCCCGGAAGACGAACCCTGCCTCCCCTTTGCTCAGATACTGCTCGCCCAGGACGACCCAGCAGCGGCGTTCGAGTCGTCGAGAGAGTCCTGCCCGTGAACGCCGTGGACCCGCGGGTGGTCGACGAGCTGATGGTGCTCGGGGCCCGGGCCGCGGCCGACCTGGTCCAGCGAGCATCGGACGAGCGCGACCAGGACCGCCGTACAGGCCCATCGAGAGGCGCTGACCCGGCTGGTCAAGACGCGGGCGACCCTGCCCGGGGTCGCCTTCCAGCCCTCCGGCCCCGACGACACCGTCCAGGTCGCCCGGGCCGCTCTCTTCGCCGCCGAGCAAGGCCGAGCCGAAGGCGTCGAGGACCAGGTGAGCCTCTGGAGGGAGGCGGTGGCGGCCTGCGCCACGGCCGGTCTTGGCTGGGAACAGCAGGTGGCGTCGTGGCGGCTCGCCTCGGCGCTGGTCGAGTCCGGCGCCTCGGGCACCGAGGCGGCCGAGCTGCTGCGCGGCGTCCACGACTACGCCGACCGGCAGGGCGCGGCGCCGTTGAAGGCCAGGGCCGAGGAGCTCGCCGCGAGCGCCCGCATCTCGTTGGCGGCGCCACGCCTGCCCGCTGCCGAGGCCGTCCCCGCCGCCTTCACCGGGCTGACCGCACGGGAGACCGAGGTGCTCGCCCACTTGGTGGCGAACCGGACCAACGCCGAGATCGCCGAGGCGCTCTTCATCAGCGAGAAGACGGTGAGCGTGCACGTCTCGAACCTGCTGCGCAAGACCGCCACCGGGTCACGCCGCGAGGTCGCCGCGCTGGCCCGACGTGTTGGGTGGGGCACCGGCGGATAGGCGGCGTCCGGCGCCTCCGTCGCCGTTGCCGTGAGTGTGCGCCGCGAAGGCCGGCGACGCGGTGCTGGCGCAGCCGACGAACGCGACGACGCTGGCCCGGATGGGTTGTCACTGCCCGGTGTTGCCGGTCGGGCTTCGTGGTGGCGCAGCCCTCTCAGGCGGCCAGTGGGGGCCTCATCGAGTCGAACCGGCGGCGCGTGCCGTGCCACATCGCGGGCAGTGGGTGTGCTGGACGTACTCGAGGTCTTGACCGCACCAGCAGACGGGGGGAACGCCGCTCACGCGAGCTCGCACCTGGCCCAGTGGTGTCCATGATCGTCGAACTCGTGTCCATCGTTCTCACCGCCTCGGTCTGCTTCGGATGGTTCGTAGTGCCACGGTGCTCCTGAGCGATTTCGCTCGCGCCGTCCGAATGGCGGGTGTCGTTGGTGTTCATGGGGTGCTCCTCGGGTGGTGGTTGCTGATGCCTCCACGTTGGTCCTGAGGCCGCCGGGCCCGGATCGGGGGCGACCCCTCAGATCTCGGCAAGGAGACCCTCAGATACCGGGACGCCCGCCAGCAGGGGAAGTGGGGAGACAGTCGGGCCGCACGCGGGTCACACTCGATGTCATGAGACCGGCTGCCTTGGCGGCGACGCTGTCCGGTCGCGCGGACGAACGGGCCAGGTTGCTCGACGTGGTCCGTGCCGGCCTGGACGGTTCGCCGCGGGCGGTGCTGGTCCACGGCGAGGCCGGGATCGGCAAGACCACCCTGGTGCGCAGCGTCTGCGAGCAGGTGCAGGCGCGAGGGAGCCCAGGTGCTGTGGGGGCAGAGCCTGCGCTTCGGGGCCGTGGAGGCGATGTACCACCCGCTGGTGCTCGCGCTGGAGGGATGGCTGGGCGAGGCGGACGACGCCGAGAGGGCCTCGGTCATCGAGGCGGTGCCGGGCGCGGCGCTGATCCTGCCCTCGCTGGGCGCTTCGCCCGCGGACGGTCCGTCGATGCTGATGATGGTGGTCGACGCCCTGCTCAGCCGGGTGATCGCGCGGGGCCCGACGGTGCTGGTCGTCGATGACGTGCAGTGGGCCGATCCGGCCACCTGGGACGCGCTGTCCTACCTGGTGGCCGGGTTCGGGCGTCAACGGCTGGCGCTGGTGACCACGCACCGCGACGAGGCGGCCGCCAGTGACCACTTCCAGCACTGGCTGGGCAACGTCCGCCGGCTGCCCGGCACCGAGGAACTGGTGCTGACCCGCCTCGACCAGGACGCCACCGGCGACCAGATCGCCGATGCTGCTCGGCCGTCCGCCGCCCCCTCGGCTGGTGGAGCAGGTGTATGAACGGTCTCGGGGCAACCCGTACTTCAGCGAGCTGCTGGTACGCCGCGGAGACCTCGACTCCTCCGAACTGCCCGACGACCTGCCCGACGAGCTCAGCCAGGCGCTGCTCGACGCGTGGCGGGGGCTGTCGGCCCCGCGCGGGAGATCGCCCGGATCCTCGCCGTCGCCGGCCGCCCCACCGACCTGCGGACGCTGGCGCCGTCGCCGCGGAGCTCGGCGTCTCCCAGGCCGGGTCCGTCCGCGAGGCCGTCGACGCCGGGGTGGTCGTACTCGGCGGTGACGGCGTCTGGTTCCGGCACCCGCTGCTGGCCGGGGTCCTGGCCGAGTCCTACCTGCCCGGCGAGGCGGCGCCGGTACACGCCGCGTGGGCCGCCCACCTCGAGTCGGTCCCGACCGACGGTGTCGACGAGCTGCGCCGGCTCGGCGACCTCGCCTCGCACCACGAGCGTGCCGGCGACGGCCCGGCGGCGTTCGCCGCCCTGCTCCAGGGCGCCGACCTCGCCGAGAAGCTCGGCGCGCCTCGCGAGGCCGCCGACCTGCTGGCCCGCGCGGCCGACCTGTGGGAGGCGGGCGCCGACGCCACCGACACCGTCGGCCGCGCGCGGCTGCTCGAGCGGGCCGGCGCTGGCCTGCGTCCGGGTCGGGCGGCATGCACGACAGCTACCGGCTGTTCCGCGCGGCACGCGACCTCGTCTCCCCCGAAGGCGACCCGCTCTGGGCGAGCAGACTGCGGCGCTGGTGGCGAGGTTCGAGTTCAACCTCGGCGAGACCCGGGACTCTCCACTCCCCGAGATCGAGCGAGTCGTGGAGCTCTCCCGGGTCGAGCCCGACAGCCCCGAGCACGCCGAGGCTCTGGCCTTCCTATGCCGACGTCTTGTACTGGGCCGAGCGGAATGACGAGGCACGCCGGGTGGTCGAGGAGGCCGTAGCGGCTGCCGATCGCTCGGGCTCCGCGGCCGCCGATCAGCTGGGCCCATGGCATCCGCGCCGAGGTCTTGTTGGACACCGACCTCCGGCAGGCCGACCTGGACGCGACGATCTGCTGGGAGCAGGCTGTGGCCTCGGGCGATCCCATGGCCATCGGCAACGCGTACGTCACAGGCGCAGATCGTCGTACTGTCAAGGGAGACCTGCGCCGCCTCCACGAGCATGCCCGCGACCTGTACGAGTGGTAGATCCCTCAGGGAGAGACCGTGTTCCCGAGCGTCGCCTGGCCGGCGTCCTGCTCGCATGGGAGACCTCGTGGAGGCCGAGGGCATCGTGCGCGCGGGTCTGGCCGCCACCGGCCACCCCACCAACGAGGCGAGCATCCGGCTCCTGCGCGGGGGTGCTGGCGGCACGTCGGGGCGCGACCGACGCGGCGCGCGGACACCTGGACCGCGCCCGGGAGATCAGGCCCCACCTCGAGGAGGGCCGGACTGCGAGGCGGGCGCGCCGATGGCCGAGATGCTGCTGGCCGAGGACGACCCAGCAGGGGCGTTCGAGCTCGTCGAGCGTGTGCTGCCGTTCAACACCATCGACCCGCGGGTGCTCGACGAGCTGGTGGTGTTCGGGGCCCGGGCCGCGGCCGATCTGGTCCAGCAGGCATCGGACGACCGCGACCAGGCCGCCGTACGGCGCCATCGAGACGCCCTGACCCGGCTGATGAAGGCCCGGGCGGCCCTGCCCGGCATCATCTTCCAGCCCTCCTGCGCCGACGACACCGTCCAGGCCGCCCGGGCCGCCCTCTTCGCCGCCGAGCACGGTCGAGCCGACGGATGCGAGGACCAGGTGCGCCTCTGGCGGGACGCGGTGGCGGCGTGCGCCACGGCCGGTCTCGGATGGGAACAACAACTCGGCGTCGTGGCGTCTTGCCGCTGCGCTCGTCGAGTCGGGTGCCTCAGGCACCGAGGCGGCCGAGCTACTGCGTGGCGTCCACCAGTACGCCGTCCAGCAGGGCGCCGCCCCGCTGGAGGCTCGCGTCGAGGAACTCGCCGCCGAGCGCGCGCATCTCATTGACCTCGCCACGCGTGCCCCCCACTCAGGCCGTGCCCGCCGCCTTCACCGGGCTGACTGCGCGGGAGACGGAGGTGCTCGCCCACCTCGTGGCGAACCGAACCAACGCCGAGATCGCCGAGACGCTGTTCATCAGCGAGAAGACCGTGAGCGTGCACGTCTCGAACCTGCTGCGCAAGACCGACACCGGGTCACGCCGCGAGGTCGCGGCACTCGCCCGACGTGTGGGGTGGGGCGGCGACGGATGAGGCGGCGTGCGGCGACTCGTCCGTGTGACACCTCACCGCGACGCACTCTCGTCCGACCCGGGTAGGG
The DNA here is from genome assembly GCA_963728555.1 of uncultured Actinomycetota bacterium. Lineage (GTDB taxonomy): Bacteria > Actinomycetota > Actinomycetes > Propionibacteriales > Nocardioidaceae > Nocardioides. The sequence continues at coordinate 603,333 of CAVSKP010000002.1, read as the reverse complement.
ACAAGAGGTCCGCGGTCGGTCCAGACTGGCTTGATGGAACCGGTGATCGGCCGGCCGGTGATTTCGGGGCGGGTGGCCGAGCGTGCGCGCCTCATTGCCCTGGTCCAGGCCGCGATCGATGGACGCCCTGGCGCTCTCCTGCTGCATGGTGAGGCTGGTGTTGGCAAGACGACGCTCGTTCGCAGCGTGGTTGACGAGGTCAGGAATTCCCGGGTCCAGGTGTTGTGGGGTGGCGGCCAACTGTGGGACGCGGCCGACGCATTGTTCCTGCCGATCACGATGGCACTCAGCGGGTGGCTCCGGGAGGCGGACCCTGCCGACCGCGACCGTGTCCTAGAGGGCCTCGCCGGGGTCGGAGCACTCCTGCCCGCGATGGCCGCCAACGCACACAGTTCTGCTGACGCCACGGCACCGGCGCGCCCGGTGGCAGTCCTGGACGCTGTGGTCAGCCGGATTCTCGAGGTCGGGCCCGTGCTCTTCGTCGTTGACGATGTGCAGTGGGCCGACCCAGCGTCCCGCGCCGCCTTGGCGTACCTGATCACGGGCTTCTCTCACCAGCGACTTGCCATTGTGACGACGCATCGGGACGAGGACGCGGGCGGCGTCGACGGATTTCGCACCTGGGTCGCGGACATGCGCCGGATGCCCTCCGTGAGTGTCCTGAGGCTAGACCGGTTGGACCGGGATGCGACTAGCGCGCAGGTGGCCTCCCTCTTGGGCGCCAACCCGAGAAGCGACCTTGTCGATGAGGTGTACGAGCGCTCGCAGGGCAATGCCTATCTGACCGAGATGTTGGTGTCGAGCTTGGATGCAGGTTCGGTCGCGCTGCCCGATGGGCTACCCGCCGAGCTCAGCGAGGCGCTTCTTGCGGCGTGGCGCAGGCTGGGCGCGACGGCTCGCGCCCGCAGTCGGCTCCTGGCCGTAGCCGGCGGCCCCACCACGATCGCGGCGATCCGCGAGGTTCGCGTCGACACAGACGGTGACGACACATTGGTAGAAGACGTACACGAGGCCGTCGATGCCGGCATCCTCGTTGTTGAGGGAGAGCAAGTCTGGTTTCGACATCCCCTTCTCGCCGACGTCCTGATGGGTACCTACCTACCGGGTGAGGCGGCGCCGGTCCACGCCGCGTGGGCCCGTGTCCTCTCCCACGCGGCGGCAGAGGGCATCGACGAGGTGCGCCGTCAGTCCGCATTGGCGTTGCACTGTCAAGCGGCCGGCGATGCGAGGGGCGCGTTCGACGCGAGCATGAGGGCGGCGTACCTCGCTGAGCAGCATCGTGAGCTGGGCGAGGCAGCACGGAACCTGGTGCGCGCGGCAGCACTCTGGGACGACGGCGCACCGGAGCCTGCCGACACGGCGGCGCTGGCCGCGCTGCTAGAACGCGGCGGAGCCATTTGCTACCGGGCGGACCAGGGGGTCCAGGCGCACGCACTGGTTGCCCGCGCCCTGGAGGTCGTCGATGAGCGGGCTGACCCGCTCTGTGCAAGCCGGCTGCTCGTCGAGTGGACGGACTTGGAATGGGAGCTGGGCAAGACGAACACGCATCTGGTCGACCACGCGGCCCGCGCCGTGGAGCTGGCTGCTTCGGCGCCCGACAGCCCGGAGTACGCCGAGGCGCTGGTCAGACTCAGCAACGTGCTCGCGCTGTCGTCACGCCAGGAGGAGGCAGCGACCGTGGTCGAGGAGGCCGTGATCGTCGCTCAGCGCTGCGGCTCCGCAAAGGCGCTCGCGCTGGCCTTGGGCGCCCGCGCGATAACTCGCGCGGACGTCGACCTCGCCGATCAGGACACCGAGCGGGCTCTGGGACTCGCTCAGGAGTCCGGGGACGACCTGTGCTTGATGTGGACGTACGTGGCGAGGGGGAACCACCTGATGCGGACCGGTGCTCTGGTCGAGCTCATCTCGTTGAACCGCGAAGCAATGAAGCACGCCGTCGAGCATGGCCGCGGCGCGGCAGCGAGCCGGCACCTTGCCGATACGCTCCTCTTCGTCGGAGATTTGCCGAACGCAGCCGAGGTCCTCCGGGAAGGTCTTTCTCGGACAACGAAGGCCATGGACACCGCCGGACTCCGGCTCTGTGCCGCCGTGCTGGCCTCTCGTCGCGGCGACCAGCACCTTGCCGAGATGCACCGTGCACGTGCCTACGAGGTGATGCCGTCACTCGAACAACGCGTCGGCGCGGCAAGTGCGGTAGCCCTCGCCGAAATCCTGCTCGCGAACTCCGAGCCCGAGGCGGCGCTGCGGCTCGTGCTCGCAACCATGCCGGCCGCCGCCTCTGATCCCCCATATCTCGACGAGATCCTGATGTGGGGCGCACGCGCCGCAGCTGATCTAGCCCAGGCCGGTGAGGACGCACGCGCCCCCGACGTCGTCGCCCGAGCACGCGAGGGCCTCACCGAGCTGGTCGCTTTGCGGGCGACACTTCCGGGTACCCCTTATGAAGCCAGGTGCGACACCGACTTCGTGCAGCCAGCGATGGGGACGCTCTTCGAGGCCGAGAAACGACGCGCCACCGGCGGCCACGACCTGGTCGCGGCGTGGCGGGTGGCCGCGTCGGCGTGCGAGCACGCTGGCCTCCACTGGGACCAGCACGTCGCACTGTGGCGGTTGGCCGCTGAGCTCGTTCGAGACCGCAAGTCGAGCACGGACGCGGCCGAGGCATTGCGGACCACTCACCGGTACGCCCGACAGCAGGGGGCGGACCCCTTGCTGCAGTCGGTGGAGGAGGCCGCCGCGTCGGCACGGATCTCGCTGACCGAGCTGCCGGCACTACCTCGACGCGATGCCCGACCAGCAGCCTTTGCGCATCTGACTGATCGTGAAACCGAGGTCCTGTCCTACCTAGTCGTCAACCGGACGAACGCGGAGATCGCCGACGCGCTCTTCATCAGCGAGAAGACGGTGAGCGTGCACGTCTCGAACCTGCTGCGCAAGACCGACACCGGGTCACGCCGCGAGGTCGCGGCGCTCGCCCGACGCGTGGGGTGGGGCAACGATGGATAAGACGCGCACAGCTGCCGCCCTCGGGCCTCGTCAGCGCTGATTGTCGAGGCGTATCGGATTACCTAGCCGATGAGTCGGCATGCACGCTGGGGAACGTTGACCGCGAGAAGCCCTCGTCTGCGCCGCGGTCGCGAGTTCCCCGATCGCGTGGCATGTGACCGATCACGATGGCGATTGCAGTCAGCTTTGAGATGTTCTCGCTCGCAAAACACCGGAAGCGTGCTGCGCACTGATCTCAGGTGTGACCTCTGGGTCATCTGCCAAGAGGTCGTCACATTCGACTTCCGCAGAGCTTCGCCAGTCTTCGCCGTTCTCCGCCCGCCGGCCCGCCTCCGGGCACCTTCGCGGCAATGTCAGCAGCCACTGTGCTGACACCGACACCAGAGGCCCTCTCGCCATGACTGACGAAAGGGCCTCTGACCTGCGTGTTTACTTTGTAGCGGGGGCAGGATTTGAACCTGCGACCTCTGGGTTATGAGCCCAGCGAGCTACCGAGCTGCTCCACCCCGCGTCGGTGAACGCAACGTTACTCGGTGGCGCCGCCGGACCCAAAATCGGGTGTCGGGTCAGCCCGATGGAGTGGCGGTGGGGTCGGTTGGTTCATCGGTCGGCTGGTCCGTCGGCTGGTCCGTCGGCTGGTCCGTCGGCTGGTCCGTCGGCTGGTCCGTCGGCTCGTCGGTGGGCTGTCCGCCGCCGCCCTTCTCGTTGAGGATCTTGAGGGCCTGGTCGATCTTCTGCCGGCCCTGCTCGATCAGGGTGGCCCACTGGCCGACCTTGCCCTGCTTGAACGCCTCATCGGCGGCCTGGAAGTCCTGCTCCGCCTGGGCGAGCAGGTTTCGTACCTTGGCGGGGATGCTCCCGCTGCCGTTGTCCTCGGGCGGGTTCCCGTCGCCGTCTCCGGTGTCGTCCGGTGGCGTGGTCTCGCCGCCGATGACGTCGATGATCGCGCTCTCGAGGGTGCTGCCGATACCGACCTTGTCGCCGTAGGAGATCAGCACGTACCGAAGGATCGGGTAGCTCGCCGTCGAGTTGGTCCGCGTGGCGTACACGGGCTGGACGTACATCAGCCCGCCGGTGACCGGCAGGGTCAGCAGGTTGCCGTACCTGATCTGGGAGGCGCCCTGGGTCAGGGAGAACAGCCGGGTGGTGACCTTGTCGTCCGACTGCATCTCGTTGGCGATGTTGCCGGGGCCGGGCGTGTTCTCGTTGGGCAGCTGGAGCACCTGGATCTGACCGTAGGTGTCCGAGGTCGCGTCGGAGTCGACGGACACGAACGCCGCCAGGTTGTTCTTCCTGAACGGCACGTACACCGACGTCATCGCGAACTGGTCCTGGCCGGTGTCGGGCTCCTCCACGAACATGCGGTACGGCGGCTGCAGCTTGCTCTGCTGCTCGGGGTCCGGCGGCACCTCCCAGCGGGCGCTGTTGTTGTAGAACGCGCTGGCGTCGGTCACGTGGTAGCGGGCGAACTGGTAGCGCTGCACCTTGAACAGGTCCTCGGGGTAGCGCAGGTGGCTGATCAGCTCCTCGGGCATCTGGTCCCGGTCGAGCACGGTGCCGGGGAACGCGTTGCGCCAGGCGGTCAGCATCGGGTCGGAGTCGTCCCAGGCGTAGAGCCGCACGGTGCCGTCGTACGCGTCGACCGTCGCCTTGACGGCGTTGCGCATGTAGTTGATCTGGTCGGTCGGCACGATCGGCAGGTTGTTGGCCTGGGTGAGGGAGTCGTCGGTCATCGTCTGGATCGACTCCTTCTCCGCCAGCGGGTAGCGGTCGGTGGTCGTGTAGCCGTCGACGATCCAGAGGATGCGCCCGTCGACCACGGCGGGGTACGGGTCGGAGTCGACCGTCAGCCACGGGGCGACCTTCTGGACCCGCTGCCGCGGGTTGCGGATGTAGATCACCTTGCTGTTCTCGTTGACCCGCTCGGACAGCAGGAAGTTCGGGTCGCCGAACTTGATGGCGTACAGCAGCTTCCGGAAGGTGCTGCCGACTGCGACACCGCCCTTGCCGGCGTACGTCGTGACGTCGGAGCTGCCTGCCTCCCCGCCGAGGTTGAGCTCGACGTCGGGAGAGCCGGGCAGCTTGCCGACGATGGAGTAGTCGGGGCTCTGCTCGCCGTAGTAGACCTGGCTCTGGTAGCCGCCGGTCGCCTCGGACAGCGCGCTCTGGTTCTCCTGCTGACCTTCGGCCCACTGGATCTCGGTGCCCTCGGTGGCGTCGTCGGCCGGCCGCTGGTTGGCGAACGCGGCGATGATGCCGTTGCCGTGGGTGTAGACGGTGTGCAGGTTCGACCAGTTGCGCGCGTCGTCGGGCATGCCGCTCTGGTCCATCTCGCGCACGCCGAGGACCAGTGCGCGGTCGGTGCCGTCGATGTTGTAGCGGTCGACGTCGAGCACGTCGGCGACGGAGTAGTAGGACCGCACCTGCTGGATCTGCTCGAACGCCTGGTGCACCAGCTGCGGGTCGACCAGCGGCACGGATGCGGTGTCGGACAGCACGGCCGGCTGGTCCTCCGAGCCGGCCACGGCTTGGTCGGTGAACTCCTTCACCTCGACGTCCTCGATGTCGTAGGCCGTCCGGGTCGCGCGGATGTTCGCCGACATGTACGTCGCCTCCTTGTCCGGCTCCGTCGGGCGGACCTGGAAGGCCTGCACGATGCCCGGCCAGATCAGGCCGAGCAGGATCGCGGACAGCACGAGCAGCGCCAGGCCGACGGACGGGAGGGTCCAGGTGCGCCGCCAGATGTTGAGGAAGAACAGCACGGCGCAGATCACCGAGATGCCGAGCAGGATGTTCTTGGCCGGCAGGACCGCGTGGTCGTCGGTGTAGGTGATGCCGTCGATGAGCTTGCCGGACGCGCTGACCAGGTCGTAGCGGTCCAGCCAGTAGTCCGCGGCCTTGGCGAGCACGAACAACCCGAGCAGCACCGAGAACTGGACCTGGGCGGCCCCGGTCAGGCGGTCGCCGGGCGTCTGCAGCCGGATGCCGCCGTACAAGTAGTGCACGGTGGCCGCCGCCAGCAGCGAGATGATCAACGCCGCCATCGCGAAGTTCACCAGGTAGTGCAGCCAGGGCAGCTCGAAGACGTACCAGCCGATGTCCTTGCCGAAGTAGGAGTCGGCACGCCCGAACGGCACCCGGTTGGCCCACAGCAGGTACGTGCGCCACTCCCCCGCCGCGGCGGTGCCGGCGAACAGCCCGATGACCACCGAGACACCCGCGACCAGCCAGCCACGGACGGGCAGCACGGCGTCGCGGTACCGCTCGAGCCCGGCCTGCTCCGGGGAGTCCGGCCGGAAGAACGGCCGGTAGCGGTGGGCGAGGAACATGTTCACGCCGACCGAGAGCGCCATCAGCACGCCGAACACCAGGAACAGGCCGGTGCGGGTCCAGAACAGCTTGGTGAACACCTCGCCATAGCCCTCGGCGCGATACCAGAGCCGGTCGGTGAAGATCGTCGCGAAGGTGGTCAGCGCGAAGAACGCCAGCACCAGCACCAGTCCGGTGATGAGCAGCGCGCGGGACCGGCTCTGGGACCGCGCGGGCGCCGCCGGCTCCTCGGGCAGGTCGTCGTCGAAGCGGTCGCTCACGGACTGTCCTCTCCAGGGGCGGCCTCTGGGTCATCGCCGTCTTCTGCGGGGTCCTCCAGCGTGTCGCGGAGGAGGGCGAGCAGGCCGGGCACCAGGTCGGAGCCGGCCAGCACGGACTGGTCGTCGTCGGCGGCACGCAGCCGGAGGGCGCAGTACGTCGCCCCGGCGCGGGTCGCGCCGGCCACGATGCGTACGTCCTGGCGGTCGGGGTGCTCCCGGGCGTAGGCCTCGGCGCGCTCGGGATCCTCGAGCACCGTCGTCTCGGCCGTGGGCGGCAGCACCAGCCGCTCGACTACCGCAGCGCAGCCGACGACGCCCGGGGGCCAGGTGATGGAGGCGAGCTGGCGCTCGAGGTCGGCGTCCGCGACGGCGTCCTGCTCGACCGGCGTGAAGGAACCCGCGGCCGCCGCCTCGTCGAGGCCCATCGCGTGGGCCAGGACCGGCTCCTTGGCCACCAGCTCGGCCGTCGGCACCAGGGCGTAGAGCCTCGCCGGCTGGTCCCAGCCAGCGGTCGCGATGTGGCTCTCGATCTCCAGCACGGCGGCGGCCAGCGCCGGGTCGACTCCCTCGATGGGGTCGTCCAGTGGCCCGGTCGCGCTCATCCTTGTGCCTTCCGCTCCGCCGCACGGCACGTCGGCAGGTCCGCCGAGTTCGGGGACTTCACCCACTTCTGGATCGCCTGCACCGCTGCATGCATGGTGACGGCCTTCACCAAACGCATGTCGCCGTTCTGCGCCTGGACGGCCTCGTCGCAGTTGTCCGGCGGTACCAGGAACAGCTCGGCGCCGTCTGTCCGGGCGCCGGCGATCTTCTGCATGATGCCGCCGATCGGGCCGACGAAGCCGCTCTCGTCCATCGTCCCGGTACCGGCGATGTTCTTGTCGCCGGTCAGGGATCCCGGCGTGAGGGTGTCGTAGATCGCCAGCGAGAACATCAGTCCGGCGCTCGGCCCACCGATGTTGGGGTTGAGGCGGACCTTGACGTCGAAGGGGTGGTCGAAGTCGACGCCGATGGTGATGCCGACGATCTGGTTGCCGTTCACCTTGGTGGGCGCGATGGCCGTGGTGACCTCCTGGCCGTCGGCACCGCCACGGCGTACGACGAAGTCCAGCGGCTTGTCGGGCGGGGCACCGGTGATGACGGACTGCACGTCGGCGCGCGAGTGGATCTCCTGGCCACCGATGCGCAGCAGCTCGTCGCCCTTCTGGAGATGCCCTTGCGCGGGGAGGTCCTTGGTGACGCTGCGGACCATGACGTGGATGACGTCGAAGCCGAGCTCCTCCTCCGCGATCGCCGTCGCTGCCTGCTGGGAGTCGACCATCTCGGCCTGTCCCTGTTGCCGGTTGGTGTCCTCGGTCGTGTCCGGCGCGTAGACGGACGCGTACGGGTACACGTCGTCCTCGGGGTCGATCCAGGCGGTGAGAAGGGTGAAGAGGTCGAGGCGCGCGGCCGGCGTCGACACCAGCACCGTGGTCATCCGTAGCTCGCCGTCGTCGCGGTAGACCTTGTGGCCGGTGACCTGGACGATCTCCTTGCCGTCGTCGGACTTGCCGAGCACGTCGATGGTGCTGCCGGGCTCGTACGTCACGTACGGCAGCGGCCTGAAGACGGCGAGCGCCGCGAGTGCGGCCAGCAGCACCACGGCCACCAGGCCGGCCAGGGTGCGCTCCGTCATGCGGGCAAGCCTCTCACCTGCGGGAAGTCAGGAGGCGCGGCGGGTCTGGCGCTCGTCGGCGGGCGATACGGCCGGCAACGCGGATCGGCGATGCGGACGGCAACGCGGACGGCAACGCGGGTGACGACGCGGGTCGGCGTGCGGACGGCCGGACCGCGATGCCGGTGCTGCGCTCGCGCGCCACGACCGGCCGAGGGCGCCGCAGGGCGGGGTGGTCCTTGGCCATCGCCTTGGTCATCCGGCGGACGGCCTCCTCGCGGTCGACCTCGCCGCGGCCCTCCCGGCCCAGCCACGACACCCAGGCCATCGCGAGCACGGTCACGACGGCAGGCGGCACCAGCCAGAGGAGGATCTCCACCTCGCCAGGGTAAGGGACGCGTCGCCACGTCCGCGTGCAGGTTCGAGGAAGGCGCGCTAGCGCCTTCACGAGACCCAGACACCGAAACGGGCCTCGTGACGGGACTTCGTCCCTCCTCGACCAGCGAGGATCACGGCGAGCCGACCCACTCCTCGGTGCCGTCGGCGAACGTCTGGTGCTTCCAGATCGGTACCTCGGCCTTGAGGGTGTCGATGAGGGCACGCGTCGCGTCGAACGACTCGCCCCGGTGCCCGGTCGCGGTCGCGCAGACGACCGCGATGTCGCCGATCGCCAGCGTGCCCGTCCGGTGTACGGCGGCCAGCGCCGTCACGTCGTACGTCGCGGCGACCTGCGCGCACACGTCCCGCAGCTTGCCGAGGGCGAGGGGGTGGGCGGAGTACTCGAGACCGGTGACGTCCTGTCCACCGTCATGGTCGCGGACCCGCCCGACGAAGACGGTCACCCCGCCGGACCCGGCGTCGTCGAGCGCCGCCAGCACCTCGGCGACGTCGAGCGGGGTGTCCCGGATGTCGACCAGGCGCAGCACGTCCACGGTGCCCAGCCTAGGAGGTTCCGCCCTGGGCGAACGTTGGGCCGGACGCCGTACGGTGGAGGCATGACGAACAACCCCGGCGAGCCCGAGCCGGACGACAGCGGCGACGTGCCGAACCCGTTCAAGGGCACGCCGTTCGAGCAGTTCTTCTCCAGCTTGGGCAGCGGCGGCTTCGGTGCGCTGTTCGGCCCCGGCGGCCAGATGGGCGCGGGCATGCCCGACCTCGGCGCGCTCTTCGGCCAGATCCAGGCGATGATGCAGCCGTACGACGGCCCGCTCAACTGGGACGCCGCCACCGACATGGCGCGCCGCGCCGTCGCCGCCGAGAAGGACCCGTCGCCCAGCCAGAAGCAGCAGGAGCAGGTGGCCGATGCCGTACGCCTCGCCGACCTGTGGCTCGACGAGACCACCGAGTTCGGCTCCGGCGTGCAGTCGACCGCGGCCTGGAGCCGCGCCGAGTGGATCGTCGGCACCATCGACCGGTGGAAGAGGCTGGTCGAGCCGATCGCCGAGTCGTCGGTCTCGTCGCTCGGCAGCGCGCTGCCGGCCGAGGCGCAGGGCATGACCGGCCCGATCGTCGGGATGCTCGGCAAGGCGGTCGGCGCGATGCTCGCCTCGCAGGTCGGCGAGGGTCTCGGCGCACTCGCCGGCGAGGTGCTGAGCGCCTCCGACGTCGGCCTCCCGCTCGGCGAGCCAGGCAAGGCCGCGCTGGTGATGGAGAACGTCAAGGAGTTCGCCGGCGGCCTCGACGTGAGCGAGGACGACGTGGTCCTGTATCTCGCCCTCCGCGAGGCCGCGCACCAGCGCCTCTTCGCCCACGTCCCGTGGCTGCGCGAGCACCTGCTCGGCGCGGTCTGCGACTACGCCAAGGGCATCGAGGTCAACACCGCCAACCTCCAGAGCTCGCTCGAGGAGAAGATGCGCGGCATCGACATGAACAACCCCGACTCCATGCGCGAGCTGATGGAGGGCGGCATGTTCGACATGGAGAAGTCGCCCGGCCAGCAGGAGGCGCTCGAGCGGCTCGAGGTCACCCTGGCACTCGTGGAGGGCTGGGTCGACGAGGTCGTCAGCCAGGCCACCGCCGAGCGGATGCCCAACGCGACCAAGCTGCAGGAAGCCGTACGCCGCCGCCGCGCGGCCGGCGGTCCCGCCGAGGACACCTTCGCGGCGCTCGTCGGGCTGGAGCTCCGGCCCCGCCGGCTGCGCGACGCCTCGACCCTGTGGGGCTCGCTGCGCACCCGCCAGGGCACCGAGGCCCGCGACGGTGTCTGGATGAACGCCGCCCTGCTGCCGACGGCAGCCGACCTCGACGACCCGCTGGGCTTCCGCGAGGGCGCTTCCTCACCGGAGGCGATGTCGGAGGAGGACTTCGACGCGGCCCTGCAGAGGATGCTCGACGGCGAGGGTCACTCCGGGACCGACGAGGACCCGGGACACACCGGCTCCGACGAGTGAGCCTGCGCGACTCCGCGCTGGCGACGTTGCGCGGCTGGACCGCGCCGTCGCCGGACCAGGAGGCGTTGCGGGCGAGGTACGTGCGGCACCTCGAGGCCCACGACGACGGCCTCGAACGCGGCTGCTTCCCCGACCACCTCACCGCGGGGACGCTCGTCTTGTCGGCGTCCGGCGACGAGGTACTGCTCAACCTGCACAAGAAGGCGGGGGCCTGGTTCGCCTTCGGCGGTCACTGCGAGCCCGGCGACGCCACCCTCGCCGCTGCCGCTCTGCGCGAGGCTCGCGAGGAGTCGGGTCTGCGCGATCTCGACCTCCACCCCGAGCCGGTACACCTCGACGAGCACGCCGTCGGGTTCTGCGACCCGCGCGGGACCGTGCACCACCTCGACGTGAGGTACGCCGCCATCGCTCCGGCCGGCGTACGCCACGAAGTCAGCGAGGAGTCCCTCGACGTCCGCTGGTGGCCCGTCGACGCGCTTCCCGACGGCCTCGAGGACGAGATGCGCGAGCTGATCAGGCTCGCCTGCGAACGCCTCGTTCCGGATCGCTGGTCGAGCCCGCCGAGCCGCTAGGCGAGGCGGTGTCGAGACCTCGCAACTCTCTGGGTCTCGACACGGGCGCTTCGGTGGTCGAGCCGCCGCGAGGCACGAGCGGCGTGTCGAGACCTCGCCCGGCTCGACCACCGAGAAGTCAGTCAGTCGACGTCCTCGCTGGGCGGGTCGTCGACGCGAGCGGCGGCCGACCAGCCGAGCAGGTACCCCTTGGCCTTCTCGGCCTGCGGGTAGCGGTCGACCCAGGCCCAGAAGGCTGCGTCGTGACCGGGGGCGAGCAGGTGGGCGAGCTCGTGCACGAGCACGTAGTCGACCACCCACGACGGCATCCCCTGCAGTCGCTCGGACAACCGGATGGTGCGGTCGCCCGGCGTGCACGAACCCCACCGCGACCGCTGGTTGTCGACCCAGCGGACCGAGACGGGCTGGGCCAGGCCGCCGAGGTACTCGTCGCTCAACGCCACCGCCCGCGACTGCAGGTCGTCGTCGGTCGGCCGGCGGCGCGCCTCCGCCTTCTCGATCCGCGCCACCATCGTCTCGACCCACTCGGCTTCCTGACGACGCGTCAGTGAAGCGGGGATCAGCACGATGATGCGGTCGCCCTCGCGGTAGGCCGAGACCGTACGGCGGCGGCGCTTGGAGCGGCGTACCTCCACCTCGGACTCCGGGGGCATGAGGTCACGTTAGCCCCGGGAACCCAGCCCCGTCAGCGACCCGTCAGCCACGCGTCAGCGGTCGGGGTTCGCCCAGGCCAGCAGCGCGTTCCTCGGCCAGGTGTTCACGATGCGGTCGGGGTCGATGCCGGCGGCATGGGCGCGTTCGCAGCCGTACTGCTGGAAGTCGAGCTGACCGGGCGCGTGCGCGTCGCTGTCGATGGAGAACAGGCAGCCCATGTCGCGGGCGAGCTCGAGCAGCTTGGTCGGCGGGTCGCGACGTTCGGGACGGGAGTTGATCTCGACCGCGGTGTCGTTCTCGAGGCACGCCTCGAAGACGGCCTTCGCGTCGAACGTCGACGGCGGGCGCGTCCCCCGGTTGCCCATCACCATCCGGCCGGTGCAGTGGCCGAGCACGTTGGTCCGCGGGTTGCGGATCGCCTCGACCATCCGCGTGGTCATCGGGGCGGAGTCCATCCGGAGCTTGCTGTGGACGCTGGCGACCCGGAGGTCGAGCCGGTCCAGCATCTCGTCGGTCTGGTCCAGCGAGCCGTCGTCGAGGATGTCGACCTCGATGCCCTTGAGGAGGGTGAAGCCGGCACCGCCGAGGTGCTCGTTGACGGCCTCGACGACGCCGAGCTGACGGGTCAGCCGCTGGACGCTGAGGCCGTTGGCGACGGTGAGGCGGGGTGAGTGGTCGGTGAGCACGAGGTACTCGTGGCCGAGCTCGATCGCGGTGAACGCCATCTCCTCGATGGGCGAGCCGCCGTCGGACCAGTCGGAGTGCGAGTGCAGGTCGCCCTTGAGCTTCGCCCGCACCTCGTCCCCGCCCTTGACCAGCGGCCCGAACGCCGCCTCGAGCTTGGCCAGCCGTTCGGGCATCGTGCCGTCGACCGCGTCGGTGATGACCGCGGCCGTGCTCGGCCCGATGCCGGCCAGGTCGGTCAGCGTGCCGGCCGCGGCGCGTTCCGCGACCTCGTCCGCGGGCAGTGGGAGGATCACCGCGGCCGCGTTGCGGAACGCCTGGATCCGCCGGGTCTCCTCGCGTCCTCGCTCCATCAGGAACGCGATGCGCCGCAGGGCGGCGACCGGACCACCGTCGTACGGGTCGTTCCCAGCGGTCTTGCCAGCCATCTCCTCGAACTTTCTTCTCTCCACACCCGGTGGACGACCGGCCCGGACATCGTCGCTGGTCAGCGGCGTCGTACGCCGTCCCGCGCGCGGTCCGTCGTCCACAACCCACGGCGCCCCGAGGCTACCTGTCCACCGCTTCTGCACCGGTGGAGCGTCGTTGTCCCCAGGGTTGTCCACAGGCTGTCCACAGGGCGACACGCGACCGCGTTGACCCGGTCACCGGCGCCCACCTAGCGTGGTCCGCAGATGGGGCTCCCAGTCCGGGAGGCGACGTTCGCAAGGGGAAGGCAAGCGTCGCGGAGCGGGCAGGGAGCCCCTTCTCCATGCCCCGGCACACCTGCAGCTCAGCGGCCCCGGAACGCCGGCGACCGCTTCTCGCGGGCAGCGCGGATGCCCTCCTGGAGGTCGTCGGTAGCCAGGGTGACCGGCTGGGCGAGCGCCTCCCACTGCAGGGCGCCGTCGTACGACGCTTGGCCGCCGCCGGCGAGGGCCAGCTTGGTCAGCCGGCTGGCGATCGGTGCGGTCGCGGCAACACCCGCCGCGGCGTCGAGGACCTCCGCCAGGAACCCGTGGTCCGGGAGGACGCGCGAGACCAGCCCGAGGCCGAGCGCCTCTTCGGCGTCCACGGTGCGGCCGGTCAGCAGCAGGTCCCGGGCGGCCGCTGCCCCGACGACCTCCGGCAGCAGCCAGGTCGCGGCCATGCCCGGGTGCATGCCGAGCCGGACGAACGGCGCCGCGAGACGCGCCGAGGCGGCGGCGTACCGGATGTCGCACGCCAGCGCGAGGCAGAGCCCGGCCCCTATGGCCGGTCCGTTGACCGCCGCGATGGTCGGCACCTCGAGCGACCGGATGGACAGCCACGCGCGGTAGAACGGCAGCATCCGCGTCCGCAGCTCGTCGACCGTCGCGTCCGGTTCGCCGGCAATCCACGAGGTGTTGCCGCCCGAGCAGAACGCCGGACCGGCCCCCGTCACCACGACGACCCGGACCGAGGAGTCGCCGGCCAGGTCGGCCACGGCGGAGGTCCACGCGGCGGTCATCGTGTCCGACATCGCGTTGCGCTGGTCGGGGTTGTCGAGCATCAGGAGGGCCACCCCGTCGGAGGGTCGCTCCACGCGGAGATGGGTCGGATCGGTCATGCGCGCAGGCTACTGAGCAACCCACCGAGCGATCTGTGAGGCGATTCACCCCCACCATGCCGGATCGGACACGCCCAACGCCCTGCGGTGCGCCTGTTTCACGCTCAGACGAGCGTGCCGTAGGGTCGAGAACGGCTCAGCGGCACCACCACCGGGCTACCGACGGGCTTCCCCGATAGCCCCGTCGCGACGACCGAGAGACAGATAGGCAAGGAGGCCGTCATGGCGGAGACCTGGAGCGGCGAGTTCTACTGCGTGAAGTGCAAGGAGAAGCGGGAGGCCGAGGGCGAGGTCCGCGTGAACGACAAGGGCACCCGGATGGCCAAGGCCGTCTGCCCTGTCTGCGGCATCAACCTGAACCGCATCCTCGGCAAGGCCTGAGACACCCCACGAACCACCACGGCGGCGCCCCCGACGACGTTCGGGTGGCGCCGTCGTTCGTCTGTGGAGAGAGCCGGACGCCGCGCCGCCGGACGTGACACCGTGCGGGGCGTGGCAGCGCGGAGGAGGAGCCGACCGGTCCTGCGGCCCGGGCTTCGCGTCTACCGCCGCGACGACGCCCACCTCCAGGTCGGCATCGACCACCCTCGCGTGGTGCTGCCGGACTCGCCCGGCGTACGCCGCCTGCTCACCGACCTCGAAGCGGGCACAGGCCTCGACGCCCTCACCCCCGACGCCGGACTCGCACTGCAACGGCTGGCCGACGACGGCCTGGTCGTCGAGCACCGCGAGCTGACCTCGCGGCGCGCCCAGGCGGTCGCGGTGTTCGCGACCCACGGTCCCGAGGCGCCGGCCCGTCTCGCGGCCCGCGCGGCCTGCCGGGTCGACGTCTGGGCTCCCGAGCCGTGGCGCTCGACGGTCGGCGACTGGCTGGCCCACGCGGGCGTCGGCACCAGTGCGGCACGACAGCGGCCCAGCGTGACGCTGCTGATCGGCGTGGGCGAGCCGAGGCGCTCGCAGCTCGACGGGCTGGTCCGCGACGACCACCCGCACCTGGTGCTCACGCTTCTTCCCGACCGCGCCCGCCTCGGACCCTTCGTGGCCCCCGGCATCACCGCCTGCCTGCGCTGCCTCGACGCGCACCTCGGCGAGGTCGACCCCCGCCGGGCACTGGTGATCGAGCAGCTCGAAGATGCCGCGCCGGCGCCCGGCCGGTACGACACGGTGCACGATCCGCTGCTGGCCCACGCGGGCGCCGCGCTCGCGGTACGCGACCTCACGGCGTACGCCGAGGGCGACCGCCCCGCGACCTGGTCCGCCACGATCACCGTCGGACGCCGGCCTCGCGCTGCCGCAGCGGGCCTGGACGCGCCACCCGCACTGCGGCTGCAGCTGGGGCTGACCGCGTCGGACCTCACCACCACTCGGAGTCGAGCTTGGACTCCATGGCACGCAGGTGCTCCCGGGAGCAGGTGTCGCAGAAGGTGCGGTGCCGGCCGTTCTCGACCGAGGTGGTCCAGGTGAGGGTCTCCTCCTCGGCGCCTGCCGGCCGCAGAAGTCGCAGGTCTTCACGCCGTCGAATCTACGCCCGAGTGGTCTCGAGGCTCGGCCGCGGCCGACACCTCGACCACCGACATGGCTGAGGCCCGGCACGACGAGTGGTCGTCGTGCCGGGCCTCCGGTTCACCGCGATCAGGTCAATCGAGGTGGGTTGCTCACAGCGCCCGAGCGAGTGCGAGTCGTGCCTGCTGAGCGGCCCGCTCGGCCTTGCGGCTCAAGCGACGGGCGAGGGCCATCTGGTAGCCACGCCGCAGCTGTTGCGCCTCTCCCAGGCGCGCGCGCATCTGTGCGCGTGCGAGATCTTCGTGCATGAGATTCATCTTGGTACTCCGGTTCTGGTGAGTTGACATGTGTGGTGGTGGTTCCTTCGTGTGCGGATCGGCCAGACCGGCCGGTCCTGCGGTCAGATGGTGCGAGCGAGGGCGAGACGAGCCTGCTGCGATGCCTGCTCGGCCTTCCGGCCGAGACGGCGAGCCAGGGCCAGCTGGTGGCCGCGGCGGAGCTGCTGCGCCTCTCCCAGGCGCGCGGACATCTGGGCCCGCGCCAGGGCTTCGTGCATCGTGTTCATGGCATTTCTCCGGTTCTGGTGGTTCTGCATGACGTGTGGGTCAGATCCTTCGATCGTGGGTGCGGGCTACCGTTCCTGATGCTCAGGCGGCGGGCCACGCCGGCTCGTCCTTCCGGGGACGGCCGCGCGGACGCTTCCGGGGGATCACCACTCCTTGCAGGAACAGCTCACCTCCCCAGACTCCCCAGGGCTCACGCCGCTCCAGGGCTCCGTCGAGGCACAGGGCTCGGACCGGGCAGTCCTTGCACAGCGCCTTGGCGAACTCGACGTCCTGGGGCGACTCGGCGAACCACAGCTCTGAGTCGTTGACTCGGCAGGGCAGCAGCTCGTCGTTCACCTGGTCGGCCGCATCGTGGAGCTGGCCCAAGGAGAGTCCTTGCGAGATCTCCTCCTCGGCAGCGCCATCCCTGCGGTCGAGAACAGTGATGGTCATGTCTTTCACCTCCTTGTGTGACCTGATCGCTTGGTGGTCGAACTTCGTGGTCATGTCGCTCCTCGGGTTTGGAGAAACACAAAGGCCGCGGATCCCGGGTTTCGGGTTCCGCGGCCTGGAGGCTGCCGAGTGGTGTGGTGTCACCTAGCTCGGTGGTCTCCAGGCAGAGGTCCCCGGGAAGTCGCCCTTGATGCGGCCCATGCCGGTGCTGCGGGCAGCAAGGACGACGGAGGTCGTCTGCACGCACACGTCGACGCCGACGGAAGCACCGAGGGCGCGGCCGTAGGCGGGCATGCCGACGCGCGACGGGTTGGACTCCGTCATCGCGATGTGGTTGTTGATCACTGTGGCCACCTCCTTCGGATCTTCGGGCGCTGACCTTGTCAGGGTCTGAGTGCGCATGCTCATTCGTTCGGACCAGCAAGGTACCCCGCCCCCGTAGGGGTGAGCAATTCTTTTTGCTGGTGTCTTCCGGATTTCTTGGAATCTCTAGCCCACGAGGGCCAACACGGCATCGCCATAGCGGTCGAGCTTGGTCCGGCCGATGCCGTTGATGCGCAGGAGGGCCTCTGCTGAGCGAGGTTTGTGCTCGGCGATGAGCTGCAGCGTGGCGTCGGTGAACACGACGTACGCCGGCACGGACTCCTCCGCTGCCTGGCCGCTGCGCCAGGTGCGCAGCTGCTCGAAGAGGGTCCTCGTCGTACGACGCGGGGCAGTCGGCGCACCGGCCGCGCTTCTTCTCCGCCGCCGTGGCCAGCGGCTTGCCGCACTCGCGGCAGCTGACCACCTTGCGGCTACGGGCGCCGACCGGCTGCGTCTGGAGGGAGGCCGGGAGCAGCGGGTCGAGGAACCGGGACGGCTTGCGGGTGGCGCGGCCGCCGGGGTTGCGGGCCCAGGCCCACGAGACGCCGAGGGCACGCCGGGCGCGGGTGATGCCGACGTACAGGAGCCGGCGCTCCTCCTCGACCGCGGTCGGCGAGTCGGCGTAGGTGATCGGCAGGGTGCCCTCGCAGACGCCGACCACGAACACGGCGTCCCACTCGAGCCCCTTGGCGGCGTGCAGGGTGGCCAGCGTGACGCCGCCGGCGACGGGCGCGTGCTGCTCGGCGGCGCGGCGGTCGAGGTCGTCGACGAACGACCCGAGGTCCGCCACGCCGGTGGCGGCGGCCTCGGCGGCCTGGTCGACGATCGCCTGGAGCGACTCCCAGCGGTCGCGGGTCTGGCCGCGGGCCGCCGGCGCCTCCGGCGACCAGCCCATCACGCTGAGCACCGCACGGACGGCGTCGACGAGGTCGTCCTCGGTGGCGGTACCGCCCCGCGCGGCGCCGCGCAGGCGGGTGACCGCTTCACGTACCTCGGCCCGGTCGAAGAAGCGTGCCGCGCCGCGGACGACGTACGGGATGCCGCGCGCCGCCAGGGCCTCTTCGTAAGCCTCGGACTGCGCGTTGATCCGGAACAGGACGGCGACCTCGCCGGGTGATGTGCCGGCGCCGCGGATGAGGTCGATCGCGGAGGCGACAGCCTCGGCCTCGGCGACCTCGTCGGCGTACGGCGTGTAGGTGACGGCGCCGCCCGCGGCGGCCTGGGCCTGCAGACGAACTCCGGCGCTGGGAGTGCCGGCCAGCAGCCCGTTGGCGGCGGCGATCACCTCGGGGGTGGAGCGGTAGTTGCGGACCAGCTCGATCGAGGTGGTGTTGGGGTGCTTCGCGGGGAAGTCACGCAGGTACGTCGCGTCGGCACCGGCGAAGGAGTAGATCGTCTGGGCCGGGTCGCCCACCACGCAGATCTCGTCGCGGCCGCCGAGCCACAGGTCCAGCAGCGCGGACTGGATGGGCGAGACGTCCTGGTACTCGTCGACGACGAACCACTTGTACTGGCGGCGGACCTGCGCCGCGACGCGCTCATCGTCGGCGAGCATCCCGGCGGTCAGCAGCAGCACGTCCTCCATGTCCATCCGTGCCTGGGAGCGCTTGACGTCCTCGTAGGTGCCGAAGATGCGGCCGACGGTCTCGGCATCGAGGCCGTTGACGGAGCGGCCGGTGCGCAGGGCGAGCCGGGCGTAGTCGTCGGGACGGACGTTGCTGACCTTCGCCCACTCGACCTCGGAGGCGATGTCACGCAAGGTGGCCTGGTCGGCGCGCACGCGCTGGCGGGAGGAGGCGGTGGCGAGCATGCCGATCTTGGACTCGGTCAGCGTCGGCACCTCGGTGCCGTGGAGGTGCGGCCAGAAGTAGCGCAGCTGGCGCAGCGCCGCGGAGTGGAAGGTCCGGGCCTGGACGCCGTCGGCCCCGAGCATCCGCAGACGCCCGCGCATCTCGCCGGCCGCCCGGGTGGTGAAGGTCACCGCGAGCACCTCGGTGGGCTGGTACACGCCGGCCGCGACGCCGTGGGCGATGCGGTGGGTGATCGCCCGGGTCTTGCCCGTGCCGGCGCCGGCCAGCACCCGGACGGGCCCGCGAAGGGCCTCCGCGACCCGCCGCTGCTCCGGGTCGAGGCCCTCGAGGACGGCGGCCGGGTCGAGCACGGAACAACTCCTGGGTGATGATGGTTGAGGATTTCACGAGCCCGATCTCGGGCCGCCCTCACTGTTCGCACAATGTAGACGCCGGAGGCGACACCCCCCGATGACCAGCCTGACGACCACCGCCACGTTCACCATGTACTCCACCCCGTGGTGTGGCTACTGCCACCGGCTCAAGAGCCAGCTGGACCGCGAGGGCGTCGAGTACGACGTCGTCGACATCGAGCAGCACCCCGAGGCCGCCTCGCTGGTGGAGTCGGTGAACCACGGCAACCAGACCGTCCCCACCCTCGTCTACTCCGACGGCACCGCCCAGACCAACCCTTCCCTCAAGCAGGTCCAGGAGAAGCTCGCCTCGCTGGGCTGAGCTCGGTGGGCCGGCGGGGTGGTAGTGACACCCGGTTAACCGGGTATCGCGGACGTTCCTGGAGGTTGCAACCCCCAGGAACAGGCAGGAACGCCCAGGAAGCTCGGTGACGGGAGCACCTAGGAGCGGGTACGACGCTCGTCCTCGTCCAGCAGGCCGGAGACGGCCGTCTCGGCCCAGTCGTCGGAGGGGCCGTGTCCGGTGACGATGTGCACGAACGCGTCGTGTCCGACCGAGACGAGAGTGCTGGCGGAGGTGGCCACGACCGTGGCCGTGCGAGGGACGAACCGCAACAGGGCGACCTCGCCGAAGCTGTCGCCCGGACCGAGGCGGCGTACGTCGTGGCCGTCACGGCTGACCTGTAGCTCGCCCCCGACGACGACGTAGAACTCCGTACCCACCTCGCCCTGGCGCACCACCGCCTCGCCCGCAGCAACCTCGCGGGTGGTCGCGACGCACGCGAGCCGCGCGTGGAAGAGGGACGGCAGGGCGGCGAGGGCCGGCGTGGCGGCGAGGAGGGCGAGGGTGTCCGGTGGTGGGGTGATGCGGGTCTCCAGGGTGCCGAGCGACCGGACGAACAGCAGCGGGACGACGGCCACGACCGCACCGACGACGATCATCGCTCCGCCGACGCCCAGCCACGCCGACAGGCGCGGCGCGACCAGCGACCCACCCGCGACCGCCAGCGCACCGAGCCCGATGAGGACGCCCCACGCGCGGGCGGCGACGTGGTCCGGCAGCCACCGGTTCAAGAACGCCGACGCGAAGATGCCGAACAGCGCGGACCCTGCTCCACTCACCACGAGGGCGGCCGCAGCCGCCCACGGGATGTCGGTGAGTCCCACGGCGACCAGCGGGGCGGCTGACAGCGCCGCCGCTCCGGCGTACCACGACCGGATCCGCCCGAAGGTGACCATCGCCGCTGCCGCGCCGAGCAGGCCACCGAGACCGAGCGCCGCCAACAGCCCACCGGAGAGAGCGTCGCCGTCGGCCACGATGTCGTGGGCGTAGATCACGGCGAGTGCGGTCACCAGCCCGCTCAGCAGCCTCTGCACGAGGTACAGCGAGAGGAACGAACGACCTCCGTGGACGTCGAACGGGGTCAGCCCCGCCGCCCAGTGACGCCACGACGCCCAGACGCCCGGGCCGGACGGTGTCCGGGCCGGCTGGAACGGTGTGCGGATCGTGGCTGCCACGGCGGCAGCGACGACGTAGCAGGCGGCCAGCGCGGCGAACGCAGTTCCGGTGTCGGCGACGGTGAGCAGCACGCCCACGCCCGCGGGTCCGACCATGGAGCCGGCGCCGTTGACGATGCTCCACAGGGTCGCCGACGGGAGCAACCGCTCGGGCGAGCGCGCCAGCTGGGGCACCAGGGCCTGCAGGCTCGGCTTGGCCCACCCCGCGGCGAGCGACCCGACCGCCTGCACCGCGAGCAGCAGGGTGAGGCCCGATCCGAGCTCGAGGGCGACCGACATCGCGACGCAGACCAACGCCGCGCCGAGGCTGACGGCGGCGACGAGCCCCGTGCGCGGCATGCGGTCGGCGACGATCGCCGCGGCACTCGAGGTCACGGCGGCGGGCAGGACGCGCACGGCACCGACGAGCCCGACGGCCGGGGCGCCACCGATACCGAAGGCCGAGACGGTCGCCGCCAGCAGGAAGCCCGCGTCGGCGGTGGCCCAGAGCCCGACCGTGAGGTGCAGCCGGTTGAGGTCTCGCTCGGCCATCACCTCACGCAGGATCCGCCAACGGGACGCGACGACGGCTGCCCGGGACACGGCTGACCATGATGACTGCTTGACGCTCGGGTGGCGAGCCCGGACGCTGGGGGTCGCTCGTCTCGGTACGTCGTCCAGGGGAGATCCGCGTGCGTGTCCTGTTCTCCTCCACGAGCGGCCACGGGCACGTGCTGCCGATGGTGCCGCTGGCCAGGGCACTTCAGGACTCGGGTCACGAGGTCCTGTGGGCGATCGGCGCCGATGCGCGTGGCCTGCTGACGGCTGCGGGCATCGAGTCCGCCCCGGCAGGCTTCACCCACGTGGAGGTCGACCAGCTGCGGCGGGAGATCCTCCAGGGCCTGGGCGACGTCGAGCCCGAGCAGCGCGGGAACGTCGTCTTTCCTCGTCTGTTCGCGGGCAACCGGGTGCCGCCCATGGTCGCGGACCTCCTGCCGCTGGCGCGCGAGTGGCGGCCCGACCTCCTGGTCCACGAGATGGGCGAGTTCGCGTCGGCCCTCGTGGGCAGTCTCCTCGACGTGCCACACGTCAGCCACGCATTCGGCGGCGCCAACCCGGTCGAGCCCCTGCGGGACGCCGCCGCCGCGGTGGCGCCCGTGTGGCAGGCGCACGGCCTCGACGTGCCGGCGTACGGCGGGGCCTTCGAGCACCTGTACCTCGACATCTGTCCGCCCGCGGTGCAGACGGTGCCGATGGGACACATCCCCCGTCGACAGCCGCTGCGGCCCGGCACGTACTCGGGCTCCGAGCCGTCGGACGTGCGGACGGTGCTCGGTGAGGACGACGGCCGGCCGCTCGTGTATCTGACGCTGGGCACCGTGCAGAACCGCGAACCGCTCTTCCGCGAGCTCCTCGGCGCCGTGGCCGACGCTGGACGTCCGGGTGCTCGTCACGTTGGGGCCCGGAGCGGACCCGTCCTCACTCGGGCCGCAGCCGGCCGGGGTCCGGGTCGAGGCGTACGTGCCGCAGTCCGCCGTGCTGCCGCACACCGCCGTCGTCGCCTCGCACGCCGGCTCGGGCACCATGCTGGCCACGCTGACCCACGGCATCCCCCAGCTGTGCGTGCCGCAGGCTGCCGACCAGTTCCGCAACGCGACCGGTGTCGCCCGGGCCGGCGCCGGGATCAGCCTCGCCCCGAGGGAGGCGACACCGTCCGCCGTGGCCGACGCCGTACGTCGCCTGCTCGCCGACCCGACGTACGGGCAGGCCGCCCAAGAAGTCGGTAGAGAGATCGCCGCGATGCCCTCGCCCGGCGAGGTGGTCGAGGTGCTCGAGAAGCTCGTCTAGAGCCGCTACCAGCTCCCGGGGAGCGGGCCGCCGTACCAGTGCTCGACCAGGGAGCGGCTGATCGAGACGCCGCCGGGGAGCACCAGGCCGCCCGCGGTCGTCTCCTCGCGCATCTGCGCGCGGGTGAACCAGCGCGCCGACTCGATCTCGCGGCCGTCGACGTGGATGTCGTCGGTCGTGGCGCGGCCGAGGAAGCCGAGCATCAGCGAGGCCGGCAGCGGCCAGGGCTGGTTGCCGAAGTACGTCACCTCGCCGACCGTGACGCCCACTTCCTCCCACACCTCGCGCCGCACGGCGTCCTCCAGGGTCTCGCCCGGCTCCAGGAAACCGGCCAGCGTCGAGTAGCGACCGGCCGGGAACGACGCCTGGCGGCCGAGCAACAGGCTCTCGTCATCGCTGCCGGGCTCGCCGTAGGTGATGGCCATGATGACTGCCGGGTCGGTGCGCGGGAACTGCGCCTTGCCGCACGACGTGCAGACCAGCTCCGCGCCGGCCATCCGAGACTCGAGCGACCCGCCGCAGCGCGCGCAGAACCGGGTCGCCCAGTGCCACTCGGCCATCCCGATCGCGTGGAAGACGAGTGGCGCGTCGGCGACATCGGCCTCGGCGAGGTACGGCAGTACCTCCCGGATGCCGACCCACTCCCCTCGGTCGCCGGGCGCGTCCTCGGGGTCGACGATCAAGGCGAACCAGGTGTGGCCGTCGCGCTCGCCCAGCAGGACCCGCCGGCCGGCTGCGGGCACCTCGGACGGCGCGAGCCACGGCACCACGCCGTCGACCGGCCGGATCCGCGTCCCGGAGACGACCAGCACCCGGGTCTTCGGGTCGGCCCAGCGGGCTGCCAGCCAGTCGTCGTCGACGCGTCTCTCCCCGGCCCGGTCGTGCGCGTTGGCCGCCAGGTCGAGGTGCGGGAAGCTCACGGTGGGAGGCTAGCCACCGTGAGCACGCACATCGGAGCCGCCTCCGGCGACATCGCGCCCGTCGTCCTGCTGCCCGGCGACCCGAAGCGGGCCCGGTGGATCGCCGAGACGTTCCTCGACGACGCGACCTGCTACTCCGAGGTCCGCGGGATGCTCGGCTTCACCGGCACCTGGCACGGCACGCCGGTGTCCGTGCAGGGCTCCGGCATGGGCCAGCCGTCGATGGCGATCTACGTCAACGAGCTGTTCCGGGAGTACGACGTGCAGTCGATCATCCGGGTCGGCTCGTGCGGCGGGCTGAGCGAGCGTGTCAAGGTGCGTGACGTGATCATCGTGTCCGGAGCCTGCACGGACTCGGCCATGAACCGGATCACCTTCGAGGGCTTCGACTACGCACCCGTCGCGGACTTCGGCCTGCTGCGCGCGGCCGTCGAGGCGGCCGACGCCGCCGACCTCGACGCGGCGACTCACGTCGGGCTGATCTTCTCCGCGGACTCGTCGTTCTACGCCTCCCGGCCCGAGCTGATGATGCGGATGGTCGACTACGGAGTGCTGGGGGTGGAGATGGAGGCCAGTGCGCTCTACACGATCGCGGCGAGGTACGGGCGGAAGGCGCTGGCGGTCTGCACTGTTTCCGACCACGTGGTCACCGGCGAGGAGACCAGCGCGGACGAGCGCGAGCGCACCTTCGCCGACATGGTCGACATCGCGCTCACGGCGGCGTTCAGGACGGCATGAGCATTCCTTCGAGCTCCTCGCGGCTCGGTAGGTCGTCGGGCTCGACGACACGGCCGCTGCGCACGAAGTAGAACGCGGCCCGGACCTTTTCGAGCGGGACGCCGGCCAGCTCGGCCCAGGCGAGGCGGTAGAGCGCGAGCTGGAGCTCGTCGGCCTCGTCCTTGCGCGACGTCTTCCAGTCCACGACGAGGTAGCCCTCCTCCTGGGCGTAGACGGCGTCGATCCGCCCGCGGACGACCTGCCCGTCGAGCACGAGCGCGAACGGCGCTTCCACGGCGTGCGGCGCCCACTCGGCGAACGGCCCGCGCTCGAACGTCGCGATCAGCTCGGCGAGGTCGTCATCGGAGTCGATGCCGGCGTCGGCCTGACCGGGCAGCTCGTCGGGGTCGAAGAGGTCCTGCTGGCCGAACCTGGCCTCCACCCAGGCGTGGAACCGGGTGCCGAAGCGCGCGGCCGGCGACGGCTGCCGCGGCATCGGCCGGGCCAGCTCGCGGGCGAGCTCCGCGGGCTCGGTGCGCAGGCGTGCCAGCGACGTCGCGGACAGCGAGATGGGCAGGGGGACGTCGACCACCTGCTCGCGGTCGGCTCGTGCTTCGGCGACCAGGCGGTCGAGCTCGATGTCCCAGTCGGCCACCCGGGCGGCGTCGACCATGTCGAGGTCCTCGTCGGGCTCGGCCGGGTCCGCCTCGCTCACCACGCGGGCGGCCGCCAGCCGCAGGCTCGCCTCCCGGCCCGGGCCGGGCTCGGGCCAGGGGCGGGACGGGTCGACGGCGTCGTACGGGTTCGGGTCGCCCTTGGCCGGCTTGTCGAGCCAGCCGTCGACCGGCTCTCCCCACGCCTCGAGCTGCTCGCGGACGACGGCTTGGAACGGCGAGGGGCCGAAGGAGGTGGCGCGGGTGCTCCAGAGGAACGACGTCACGCTGAGGCGGTGGGCGGCGCGGGTGAACGCGACGTAGCCCAGCCGGAGCTCCTCCTCGTGGTCGTGGGCGCGGGTGTCGGCGCGGTAGGCGTCGAGGGCCGCCTTGTCGTACCCGGCCAGCTGCGGCAGGTCCCCCGCGTCGCCGCGGAGCGGGGCCGGTAGCACGGCGGGCGAGGAGGTCCAGAGCGTGCGCGACCGGTTGGACGGGAATCGGGTCTCGCCGACTCCGACCAGGAACACGTGGTCCCACTCCAGGCCCTTGGCGCGGTGGACGGTCAGCAGCTTGACCGAGTCGGCGGCGGTCGGGGTGGCCAGGTCGAGGCCGTTGCCCTGGTCGTCCTCGGCGGTGAGGTAGGCGAGCAGCGCGGACAGCGACACGTCGCCGTCGACGGCCTGGAACTCCGCGACCGCCTTCACGAACAGGTCGAGGTTGTCGCGGCGCGCGGCCGCCGCCGGCGAGACCGCCGAGGCGAGCTCGATGTCGACGCCCGAGATGTCGATGATCCGCCGCACGATGTCGAGCAGCGGCTCGCCCACGGTCCGGCGCAGCACCCGTAGCTCGGCGGACAGGAGGGCGAACCGCTCCAGCGCCTCGGCGGAGAAAGCCGCGCCGCCCCATGAGTCGAACGGCGAGTCGAGAGCGTCACCCAGCGCGGCGATCTCGGCCGGGTCGATGCCGTCGGCGATCCCGATCAGCTGATCGCCCAGGGTTGACGCCTCGCGCGGCCCGGTCCCCGCCAGAAGAGCGGCCCGCCGGCCGAGGAGCCGGAGATCGCGCGGACCGATGGCCCAGCGCGGTCCGGTGAGCAGGGTCAGCAATGAGGCGTTCGCGGTAACGTCATTGAGCAGGTGCAAGGTGGCGACCACCTCGGCCACCTCGGGCAGCCGGATCAGCCCGGACAGGCCCACGATCTCCACCGGGACCTCGCGCGCGGTGAGGGCGTCGAAGACGTCGGCCGCGTGGGCGTTGTCGCGGGTGAGCACGCCGATGCCGGACCACTTGGCGCCCTCGTCGTGGGCCGCTTGCACCGCGTCGGCGAGCCAGGCGAGCTCGTCGGCCTGCGTCTCCAGGACCCGCAGCGACACCTCGCCCTGACCTGCGTCGTCCTTGGCGGCGAGACGGACGACCTGGCCGGCGTACGCGTCGTACAACGGCTGGGCGAGCCGGTTGGCGACCTCGAGGATGCGGCGATCGGAGCGCCGGCTGACGGTGAGAGGGAACGTCGGCACCTCGGCCCTGCCGGGACCGGGGAACGTCTCGGCGAAGTGCAGGATGTTGGACACCGAGGCGCCTCGCCAGCCGTAGATCGCCTGGTTGGGGTCGCCCACGGCGGTGACGGCGTGGCCGTCGCCGAAGAGCCGGGACAGCATGGTGGCCTGGGCGACCGAGGTGTCCTGGTACTCGTCGAGCAGGACGATGCGGAACCTCTCCCGCTCGAGCGCCCCGACCTCGGGCTGCTCGACCGCGAGCCGCGCGGCCAGCTCGATCTGGTCGGAGAAGTCCATCAGTCCGAGGTCGCGCTTGAGGTTGCGGTACCCGAGGACCAGCGCCATCAGCTCGCGGCGCCGCCCGATGGCGTTGATCGCCTTCGCCGGCGCCTCGAGGTAGGTCTTGCGGCGCTTGCCCGCCTCCTCCGCCTCGTAGGCGCGGAGGAAGGCCTCTTCGGCATCGCGGTCGAAGGCCAGCACCTCATCGGCCGTCACCAGGTGCTCGCTCATGGCGCCGTCGAGGGCGAGGAGGTTCTGGATCGCGGTCGGGGGGTGGTCGGTGAGGAACCGCACCTCGGCCGTGTGCCGCTCGACCACCCGGGCGCCGAGCTGGTAGCGCGAGGCGTCCGACAGGACACGGGTGTCGGGCTCGTGCCCGATCCGGAGGCCGTGGTCGGTGAGCAGCCCGGCGGCATAGGCGTTGTAGGTCGCCACGGTCGGCTCGATGGTGTCGTCGCCCGCCTCGTGACCAGCGACGGAGGGCTCCGGCAGCAGCCCGGCGGCCAGCAGCGCCTCGCGCACCTTCGCGCGCAGCTGGCTGGCCGCCTTGGTGGTGAAGGTGAGGCCGAGCACCTGGTCGGGCCGGACCTGCCCGGTGGCGACGAGGTAGACGACGCGCGCGGCCATCAGCGTGGTCTTGCCGGAGCCGGCGCCGGCGATCACCACGGCCGGCGCCAGCGGCGCGCGGATCGCCGCCCACTGCTCGGGGCTGGGTGCGAAGTCCCAGCCCATCAGGGCAGCGAGCTCTTCCGCGGACGTGATCGTCGTCATCGTGAGGTCACCGAGCCCGCGCCCTGGATCGGGCAGATCGGCTTGAAGTCGCAGTCGCGGCAGTGCTCGCCGGCGACGGCCGGGAAGGACTCCCGGCGGACCAGCGTCGACGCCCGCTCCAGCTGGGCACGCAGCGCGGTGCGCTCGGGGCCGTCGTCGGGGTACGCCGGCTGCTGCTGCACCACCGCCGAGTCGCCGTCGGGCAGGCCGAGCTGGATCAGCTCTGCTCCACCCGACTCCCCGTGACCGTCGGGGGCGAGGGCATCGACGGCGCCGTGGTCGACGGCGTACTGGTAGACGCCGAGCTGCACGTGCCGTTGCACGCCGGGCCCGGTCGGAGCGTTCTTGGCGGTCTTCAGGTCGACGACCACCACCCGGCCGTCGGCGTCGAGCTCGAGGCGGTCGGCGTAGCCGTTGAGCCGCACCCGCTCGCCGTCGTCGAGCTCGACGACCGTCTCGAACTTCTCCTCCGTGCCGACGAGCTTGCGCGGGTTGGCGTCGTGCCAGGCGAGGAACCGGGTCAGCGCGACCTCGATCCGTTCGTGTTCGCGGGCGGCCGACCACGGGGTGCGGAAGTGCAGGCGTCCCCAGACCTCGTCGACGTGCCGCATCAGCAGGTCGAGGTCGGGCGCCACGTCGCCGGTGGCGACGCGCTGGGCCAGCGCGTGCACGAGCTGCCCGATGTTGGCCGACTGGTGGGCGGTGCCGCCGCCACCGGCCTCGCTGGTGAGGAACCACCGGGTCGGGCAGGTCATCACGTCCTCGAGCATCGACGCCGAGACCGGGACGGGCTGGGCGGGGTCGCGGACCGGCTGGACCGACCGGGTGGCGGCGCGGGTGCCCCACCACGAGGAGGGGTCGGCCTGGGGCACGAGCGCACGCTCGCCGAGGGTCTCGGAGGCGAGCCGCGCGAGCCGGCGGGCGGCGGCGGTGCGGAGGGCGGGCGTGGTGGCCGGGTCGGCGACGCTCCGGCGCAGCTCGCTGACCAGCCCCGCGAGCGAGAGCGGCCGGGCGGGCCGGCCCTCGATCTTCTCGACGGGGACCCCGAGCTCGGCCAGGAACCGCGACGGCTGCTCGCCGTCGTCCTCGGCGGACGCGACGGCGGTGACGACCAGCCGGGAGCGGGCGCGCGTGCAGGCGACGTAGAAGAGGCGTCGCTCCTCCTGGAGCAGCTCGCGCGCGGTCAGCGGCGGCACCAGGCCGTCGCGGCCGATCCGGTCGGCCTGGAGCATCGTCGAGCGGCGGCGCAGGTCGGGCCAGCCGTCCTGCTGGACGTGCGCGACCACCACGAGGTCCCACTCCAGGCCCTTGGACCGGTGGGCGGTGAGCAGCCGGACGGCCGCGCCGCGGACGCCCTGCTCGGCCAGCGTGTCGGCGGGGATCTGCTGGGCGACCAACCGGGACAGGAAGTCGCGCACCCCGGCGGGCCCGGTGACCGCGGCGGCGTCGCGCTTCTCGGCCTCGCGCGCGGCCACGTCGAACAGCGCGACCACGGAGTCGAGGTCGCGGTGCGCACGGCGCGCGGCTCCCCCACCGAGCTCGACCCCGCGGCGCAGCCGACCGGGCCAGTCGGTGCCGGACCAGAGGTTCCACAGGGCGTCCTCGGCCGTCCCTCCGCCGGTCAGACCGTCGGCCGCGTGGCGGACGAGCGTGTGCAACGCCCTGGCGGCGGCGACCTCGGGACCGGTGAGGTCGTCGAGGAAGCCGTCCTCGAGCACCGCCCGGCGGACCAGCTCCTTGGAGGTCTGCGGCAGCCGACCCGTCGCGTGGGCGGCGTCCTTCTCGCGGGTACGCAGCAACCGCGAGAGGCGGCGTACGTCGCCCGCGTCGAGCCCGCCGAGCGGTCCGAGCAGCAGCGACTCGGCGCGCGCGTGGTCGACGTAGTCGGCCGTCTCCTCGTCGGTGTTGTCGATGTTGACCGCGGCGCGCAGGGCGTCGAGCAGCGGCAGCACGGACGGGTCCTGCACGAGCGGGAGGTCGTCGCGGGCCACCTCGACCGGGACGCCGGCCGCGCCGAGGGCGCGCCGGAGCGGCGGGATGCTCGTCCGCCCGGACCGGACGAGCACGGCCATCCGCTCCCACGGCACGCCGTCCTCGAGGTGGGCACGGCGGAGCAGGTCGGCCAGGTGCTCGGCCTCGGCGCGCTCGGTGTCGAAGGTGAGGGCGGTGGCGAGGCCCTCGTCCTTCAGCGAGGGGTCGGCCATCGGGTGTAGGAAAGACTCGCGCGCCTCCGGGTCGATGGCTCCCGGCAGGCCGATCCGCCCGGCGACGCGCTGGGTGGCCACCAGCAGCCGCGGCCCGAACCTGCGGGTGGTGCGCAGCGGCGCCACCGGAGCCGGCGAGCCGTCGGCGCGCGGGAAGTCGGCCGGGAACTCGAGGATCCCGCGCACCTCCGCGCCGCGGAAGCCGTAGATCGACTGGTGCGGGTCGCCGACGACGACCAGGTCGCCGCCGTCGCCGCCCAGGGCGCGGAGCAGGGCGACCTGGCCGGGGTCGGTGTCCTGGTACTCGTCGACGAACAGGTGGCGGAACTGCCGCCGCAGCTCGTCACGATGGGCCGTCGCCTCGATGACGGCTCGCCGGATCAGGTCGGCGTAGTCGGTGGCCGACTGGTCGTCGAGGTTGACCAGGTAGCTCTGGAGGAACAGCCCCGCGGCGACGTACACCGGCATGCCCTCGCTCTCGCCGAGCGCCACGAGGTCCTCGGCCTCCATGCCCTTCTCGCGGGCCCGCGACAGCACCATCTGCACCTCGCGGGCGAAGCCCCGGGTCTCGAGCGCCCGGTCGAGCTCCTCGGGCCAGCGCACGGACTCGGGCGTGCGGCGAAGCAGGTCGCGGACGATCACGTCCTGCTCGGGGGCGGACAGCAGGCGCAGCGGGGCGCGGTAGAGCTCGCGGGGGGCGTACCGCCGGATGAGGCCGTAGGCGAAGGAGTGGATCGTCGAGCACATCGCCGACCCGGTCGTCCGGCCCAGCCGCGCCGTGACGCGGTCGCGGAGCTGCTCGGCGGCCTTGCGCGAGAACGTCAGGGCGAGCACCTGCGAGGGGTCGGCGCCGCGGCGCTCGATCCGGTCGACGATCGCCTCGACGAGCGTCGTGGTCTTGCCGGTGCCCGGGCCGGCGAGCACCAGCAACGGCCCGCCCACGTGGTCGACGACCCGCTGCTGGTCGTCGTCGAGCGTGGGGGCCTGCACCCGGGCGCTCTCGCGCACCAGGCGGTAGGTCGTCCCCGAGCTCATGTCCAACACCTTCGCATCAGGATCCGACAGTAGGGCCCGCCGGCGGGTGGCGTTTGGTCCCAAACGCCAACAAAACGGGTCCAGGACTGGCGTTTGTGCCCAATGGCGTGCCGGACGGGGGCCACTAGATTCGAGGCATGAGCGAGCCGATTGGTGTGTCTGGCGCCCCGCTGGCGGACCTGGTGGTCCTCGACCTGACCCGGGCGCTGGCCGGCCCGCAGGCCGCGCTGATGCTCGGCGACCTCGGCGCCCGGGTGATCAAGGTGGAGTCGGCGACCGGCGACGACACCCGGGCCTGGGGGCCGCCGTGGGCGGGCGATCCCGGGCCGGACGACCCGCACGACTCGACGTACTTCATGTCCGCCAACCGCAACAAGGAGTCGGTCGTCCTCGACCTCAAGTCACCGGACGACGTGCTCGTGCTGGAGAAGCTGGTCGCCAAGTCCGACGTGCTGCTGGAGAACTTCCGCACCGGCGTGCTGGACCGCCTCGGCTTCCCGGTCGCGCGACTGCACGAGCTCAACCCGGGCCTCGTCATCGGGAGCATCAGCGGGTTCGGTCACGACGGGCCGGAGGCCGGACGCGCTGGGTACGACCAGATCGCACAGGGCGAGGGTGGGCTGATGAGCCTGACCGGCGTGGGCGAGCCGACCAAGGTGGGCGTGCCGATCGCCGACCTGCTGGCGGGGATGAACCTGGCGTACGGCGTGCTCGCGGCGCTGCACGAGCGCGGGCGCACCGGGAGGGGCCGCGTGGTCCGTACCTCCCTGCTCGCAGCGGTCGTCGGCGTGCACGCCTTCCAGGGCACCCGGTGGACGATCGCCGGCGAGGTGCCGGGCCTGAGCGGTTCGCACCACCCGGCCATCGCGCCGTACGGCATGTTCGCGACCGCCACCTCGCCGGTGCAGGTGGCCGTCGGCAGCGAGGGACTGTGGCAGAAGTTCGCGCCGGCGGTCGGCCTCGACCCCGCCGACGAGCGGTTCGCGAACAACCGCACGCGGGTGGCCCATCGCGACGCGCTGATCGCCGAGATCGAGACGGTCTTCGCGACCCAACCCGCCGAGCACTGGCTCGAGCTGCTGCTCGGCGCCGGGATCCCGGCCGGCAAGGTCCGCTCGCTCGACGACGTCTACTCCTGGGAGCAGACCAGGTCGCAGGGGCTGCTCGTCGAGGTCGACCACCCGGCGTACGGACCGCTCACGCTCGCCGGCTCACCGATCCGCTTCGAGGACAACTCCTTCTCAGGCGGGCGGGCCGAGCACCGGCCTCCGCCGCTGCTCGACGAGCACGGTGCGGCGATCCGCGAATGGCTCGACTCCGAGACTTGACCGGACGCCGCGAGTCAGCCCTTGGTGGACCCCAGCGTGAGGCCGGACACGAACTGCTTCTGCAGCACGAAGAACACGATCAGGACCGGCAGCGCCACCATCACCGACCCGGCGGCCACCAGGTTGGTGTCGGTGAAGAACTGGCCGCGGAGGTTGTTCAGCGCACTCGTGATGGGGAACTTGTCGCCGCGCGAGACGAGGACCGTGGCCCAGAAGAACTCGTTGTAGATCCAGGTCACCTCGAGGACGGCGAGCGCGGCCAGCGCGGGGCGCACCAGGGGCAACGTGATCTGCCAGTACTGCCGCCACACGCTGGCGCCGTCCATCTCCGCCGACTCGTAGATCTCGTGGGGGATCGTCTTCATGTAGTTGCTGAGCACGAACGCGCAGAACCCCAGCTGGAAGGCGACATTGACCAGGATCAGCGCCCAGAAGCTGTTGAGCAGGGTGCCGCTGTCGCTCATGAACAGCGGCAGCCGGACCTCCCGGAACATGCGGAACACCGGGATCAGCAGGGCCTGGGGCGGCAGCATGTTGGCGGCCAGGAAGAAGCCCAGCAGCGCCAGGTTGAACCGGAAGCTGAACCGCGCGAGCACGAAGGCCACCGTCGAGGCGAGGAACAGCGTGAGGATCACCGCCGGGACGGTGATGATCAGCGAGTTCTTGAAGTGCAGCCCGAACTGTCCCTGTTCCCAGGCCTGCTGGTAGTTGTCGAAGGTCCACCCGCCGAACGAGAGGTACCCGTGCGCTTGGGTGTAGGCGTACTCGCGGAACGAGTTGATGACCGCCCACAGCAGGGGGAACAGCCAGATCACCGAGAGGACGCACATGATGACGGTCGCGACCGTCCCCCGCCGCTTCCCCGTGGTGCCACCGGAGACCCGCCGCCGCTTGGCTTTCGCAACGTGCTGCGTGGCGTGCCCACGAGTGACCGCCGGCGTGACGGTCACCGCTGCTCCTCCTTGAACACGATGCGCAGGTAGATCGCGATGAACACCGAGGAGATGACCATCATGATCACCGCGAGAGCGGACCCGAACCCGTAGCGGGTCGCCTCCCCGATGACGTTCTGGCTGACCAGCGCCGCGATGATCTCCAGGCCGTTGCGGCCCTTGTTGATCACCCACACCAGGTCGAAGGCCCGCAACGACTCGATGACCACGATCACCAGCACGATCACGTTGATCGGGCGCATCACCGGGAACACGACCTTGAAGAACGTCTGCCACTGGTTGGCCCCGTCGACCGCTGCCGCCTCGCGCAGGGTGTTGTCCACGCTCTTCAGGCCGGCCAGGTAGAGCAGCATGACGTAGCCCGTGTGCCGCCACGCGGTAGCGACCAGCACCGCCCAGAGGTTGATCTTGGGGTCGCCGTACCAGTCGACCTGACTGTGGAAGACATCGTTGATCAGCCCTTGGTCCCGCGAGTAGAACAGCTGCCAGATGAAGCCGATCAGCGCCAGGGACAGCACCACGGGGAGGTAGAACGCGGTCTGGTAGAACCTGCCCCACTTCATCTCGTGGTCCAGGACCACGGCGAGCAGGATGCCCAGCAGTGTCGGGAACACGAAGAGGAAGACGAGCCAGACCAGGTTGTGCCGCATGGCCGGCCAGAACGGCGGGTAGATCGTGGCGACGTCGTGGTAGTTCTGGAACCCGACCCACTCGATGCGGTCGAGGCCACCGATGCCGTTCCACGTGCCGAACGACAGCGCCACCGACCCGAACGCCGGCAGCCAGACCAGCAACAGCACCAAGGTGGCCGGGACCAGCACCATCAGGACCACCACGATGCGATCGACCACGCCGAGGCGCCGTCGCCGGCGGGAGGGGATGGCCGAGGAAGGCGGGCTCGCTTCTGTCGCCACCCGCGCAGTCGTGGTCATCGGCCGCTCCCTCTCACACTGTCTCGTCAGCTACCGAAGATCGAGACCTTCTGTTCCTGGATGCTCTTGGTGAGCCCGTCGATGTCGTCGGGGTTCTTCAGGAAGCTCTGCAACGACGGGATCATGACGGTCGAAGCGAAGTCGGTGTCCGTGTCACGGTCCAGGAACTGTGCGATGTGGGCCGCCGAGGAGACCACCTCGGCCGACTTGAGCTGGAGCGCCGTGTAGCTGTCCTGGCTCGCGTCGGAGTTGGCAGCGATCATCGGGGCATCCGCCGCGGCGTTGGCGGCGTCCTGCGCCTCGGCGGTGCCGAGGTACTTCAGGAACTCCTTGCCGGCGTCCTGGTTCTGCCCCGCGGAGGCGAGGGCGAAGCCGTCGATGGGGGCGTCCAGCGAGTCCGGCGGGATGCTGGCGTCGATCTGCGGGTAGATGAAGAAGTCGAGGTCGTCCACCGCGTCCGGGATCGCGTCGCCGATGAAGGTGCCGAAGACCATCATCCCGGCCTCGCCCTTCGACAGCGAGGTCGCGGTCTCCTGCCAGGTCCGGCCCAGCGGGTCCTCCTGGTGGTAGGGAAGCAGGCCCTTCCAGGTCTCGAAGACCTTCTTGACCTCGTTGCTGTCCCAGGCCTCGTCGCCACCCATCAGGCCCATGTGGAAGTCGAAGCCGTTGATCCGCATGTTGAGGATGTCGAAGGTGCCCATGGCGGGCCAGCCGTCCTTGTCGCCGAAGGCGAACGGCGCGACGCCCTTGCCCTGCATCTCCTTGGACAGCGCGATCATGCCGTCGAAGTCGGTCGGCGGTTCCCATCCGTTCTTGTCGAACAGTGACTTGGTGTAGAACACCGCCCACGGGTAGTAGTCGTAAGGCACGAGGTACTGCTTGCCGTCCGAGGAGGTCGAGGCCTCCTTGAACGCGTCGCCCATCCCGTCGATCGGCCACAGGTCGCTGAGGTCGGAGAGCAGGCCGTCCTCGGCGAACTGCTGCATCCGGTAGCCCGCGAACCAGGCGAAGACGTCGTCGGGCGAGCCCTGCAGGTAGGTGTTGATGCTCTCCTGGAAGGTGTTGTGGTCCACGTAGTTCGCACTCACCTTGACCCCGGACTTCTTGGTGTAGGCGTCCGCGAAGCCCTTCATGCGCTGGTAGGCGGGCCCTGAGTCCTTCGCCTCGTTGACGCCGAACTTCACCGTGGTGGTGCTACCGCCGCCGCCGCCGTCGTCGCCGCCGCAGGCGGCCAGCAGAGCAGGCGAGCCCAGCAGCGCCCCACCCAGCATGGCCGAGCGCAGGAAGCTGCGTCGGCTCGCGGCAGCCGTGACGAGCGCGGACGGCGGGACGATCAGCGAGGAGCGTTGCTGGCGACTCATGAGGACCTCCGGTCGGGACACAGAATCAAACATCAACCTGCATCTTTGAGGTCCAACTGCACAGTGTCAATGGATCAAGGCCCAGGAATTCCGGGATTTCGGACCTAAATCAACAGTTTCGGGTTGAAACCTGTTGGGATCTGTTGACTCGGTGCGATGCGATTCGCCAGAGTGGCGCCATGCCCAGCGCACTGCCCACCCTGGCCTACGGTGGCGACTACAACCCCGAGCAGTGGTCCCCGCAGGTGTGGGAGGACGACGTCCGGCTGATGAGCGAGGCGGGCGTCAACCTGGTCACGGTAGGCGTCTTCTCCTGGGCCCTGCTGGAGCGGAGCCCCGGCCAGTTCTCCTTCGGCTGGCTCGACGAGGTGATCGACCTCATCCACGCGGCCGGCATCAAGGTGGACCTCGCCACCGCGACCGCGTCGCCGCCGCCGTGGCTCTCCCGGCGCCATCCGGAGATGCTTCCGGTCCGCGTGGACGGCACCGTCCTGTG
Organism: uncultured Actinomycetota bacterium; assembly: GCA_963728555.1. Lineage (GTDB taxonomy): Bacteria > Actinomycetota > Actinomycetes > Propionibacteriales > Nocardioidaceae > Nocardioides. The sequence continues at coordinate 567,659 of CAVSKP010000002.1, read as the reverse complement.
GCAGGGCGGACGGCAGGCGTTCTGTCCGAGCTCGCCGGTCTACCGCGAGCACGCGCTGCGGCTGTGCCGGGCGATGGCAGAGCGGTACGGCGGGCACGAGGCCCTGGCGCTGTGGCACGTGGGCAACGAGCTGGGCTGTCACAACGCCCTGTGCTACTGCGACGTGAGCGCCCAGGCGTTCCGCGACTGGCTGGTCGCCCGCTACGGCGAGGTCGACCGGCTCAACGACGCGTGGGGCACCGCCTTCTGGTCCCAGCACTACGACTCTTTCGACGAGGTGCTTCCCCCGCGCGTGGCCCCCAACTTCCCCAACCCCACCCAGCAGCTGGACTTCCACCGGTTCTCCTCCGACCAGCTGCTGGCCAACTTCGTGGCCGAGCGCGACGTGCTCCGCGAGCTGTCCCCCGGCGTCCCCGTGACCACGAACTTCATGGTGATGCACCGGGTGCGCGACATGGACTACTTCTCCTGGGCTCCCGAGATGGACCTCGTGTCCAACGACCACTACGTCACGGCGGCGGACCCCGAGGGCCACCGCGAGCTGGCCTTCAGCGCCGACCTGGTGCGGGGGGTCGCCGGTGGCCGGCCCTGGCTGCTGATGGAGCAGTCGACGTCGGCGGTGAACTGGCAGCCGCGCAACGTCGCCAAGCGACCCGGGGAGCTGCTGCGCAACTGCGTGCAGCACCTCGCGCACGGGGCCGACGGGCTCCTGTTCTTCCAGTGGCGGGCCTCGCGGGCCGGGGCCGAGAAGTTCCACGCCGGGTTGGTGCCGCACGCCGGCACGGACACCAGGATCTGGCGCGAGGTGGTCGAGCTGGGAGCGACGCTGGGCCGCATCCAGGAGATCGCCGGCAGCGAGGCCGACAACGACGTGGCCATCCTGTTCGACTGGCAGGCATGGTGGGCCTGCGAGCTGGACTCCCACCCCAGCGAGGACGTGCGCTACCTGGACGTTGCCCACGCCCTGCACCGCTCGCTGCTCGACGCAAGGCGTGGGGGTCGACGTGGTGCACCCCGACAGCGACCTGACCGGCTACCGGCTGGTCCTGGTGCCCACTCTCTACAGCGTCACCGACGCGGCGGCCGCCCGCGTCGAGGCGGCGGTCGCCGGCGGGGCAACCGCGCTGGTCACCTACTTCAGCGGCATCGTCGACGAGAACGACCACGTCCGGCTGGGCGGTTACCCCGGCGCGTTCCGTGAGCTGCTCGGCATCCGCGTCGAGGAGTTCACCCCGCTACGGGAGGGGGAGCAGGTCCGGCTGGACGACGGATCGATCGGGGACGTCTGGTCCGAGCACCTGCACCTGGCGGGTGCCGAGGCGGTGGCGTCGTACGTCGACGGCCCCGTGCCGGGCGTCCCCGCCGTGACCCGCCACGCGCACGGACAGGGCACGGCCTGGTATCTCGCGACCCGGCTGCACCAGGCCGGGGTCGACGCCCTGGTCGCGCGACTGCTCGCCGAAGCGAAGGTGACGCCCGTCGTCCCACCGACCGCTGGCCTGGAAGCCACCCGACGTCGGGCCGTCGACGGCCGCTCCTGGGTCTTTCTGGTCAACCACGGCGACGAGCCGATCGAGGTCGCGGTTGCCGGCTTCGATCTGGTCTCCTCGCGGCGGACCGATGGTGTCGTGAGGTTGGGTGCCGGCGAGGTCGCCGTCGTGAGGGAGGAGTGATGCTCGCCGCACAGCGCCGGTCACTCATCCTCGCCGAGCTCGGGCGCGACGGAACCGTCAAGGTCTCCGACCTCGTGGAGCGGCTTGGCGTCTCGGACATGACCGTCCGGCGTGACCTGCAGTCGCTCCATCGACAGGGGCTGCTCGAGAAGGTCCACGGCGGCGCGATGGCGGTGGCCGAGCCGTCCACGGCCGAGCCCGGGTTCGAGGCCAACTCCGCTCGTCGGCAGCTGGAGAAGGAGGCGATCGCCGTGCGGGCCGCCTCACTGGTCCGGCCCGGCTCGGCGATCGCCGTCTCGGCCGGCACGACGACCCACGCCTTCGCACGGCACCTGGTGGACATCCCCGACCTCACCGTGGTCACCAACTCGGTCTGGGTCGCGGACCTGCTGCACCGGTCCGGACGGGAGGCGAACTCCGTCCTGGTCACCGGCGGGCTGCGCACTCCGTCGGACGCTCTCGTCGGTCCCGTCGCCATCACCGCACTCAGCTCCCTGCACGTGGACGCGGTCTTTCTGGGCGTGCACGGCATGGAGGAGCTGGCGGGCTTCAGCACGCCGAACCTGCTCGAGGCCGAGACCAACCGGGCCATGATCCGCAGCGGGCGCCGCCTGGTCGTGCTGACCGACTCGTCGAAGTGGGGGGTCGTCGGCTTGAGCTCCATGGCGAGCCTCTCGGAGGCGCACGTGCTGATCACCGACACCGGCCTGTCCGCACAGGCCAGCGCGATCCTCACCGAACGGGTCGAGCAGCTGGTGCTGGTCGACCCCGCCGCGCCCGTCGAGTCCGAGGCGTGAGGAAGCTGCCTCAGCAGAGGTCGACCACCCGGCGTACGGGCCGCTCACTCTCGCCGGCTGCCGCGATCAGGCCGTGGGCACGCGACGACTGACCGCCCATGTGGCCGCGGCCCCCGCGAACGTCAGCGCGGCGGCGACGACCGTCGCGACGTTCCACCCCTCCGGGAGACCGTCGCCGGTGTGCGTCATCAGCACCGAGAACAGGGTGATGCCGATGGCCGCGCCGAGGTAGCGGGCGGTGTTGTTGGCGCCGCTGCCCATGGCCGCGCGGTCGGGAGGTACGGACGCGACCGACTCGCGGGCGAGCACCGCGTTCAGGACGCCGCTCGCCAGGCCGGTCACGAAGAACGCGGGAGCGAGACGCCAGGGCGAGGCGCCGTCGTGCATGCCGAGAGCCAGCAGCTCCCCGAATCCCACGACGGCCAGGGCGACGGCGATCAGCCGCGCTCCCAGCAGCGGGATGTGGACGCGCCGGACGAGGAGCGAGGTGACGACGCTCGTCGCCGACCAGACGAGCAGCGGCAGGGACGCCTCTCCGAGACTCGCGCCGAGGCCCTGCTGGACGAGCCCGGCGGCGTTGGAGGCCATCGCGATGATGCCGAGGCCCACCACCGTGGACCCGATGGTGGCGGCCACGAACCCGGGCGAGCGCAGCAGCTCCGGCTCGATCAGCGGCTGGGGCACCCGACGCTCGGCGGCGACGAACCCGGCGGCCAGGACGAGCGTGGCCACCGTCAGCGTCAGCATCAGCGGCGTGAGCCCGGTGCGGGCCTCGGTGACCGCGGCCACGAGGGCGGCCAGCCCCAGGGACAGCAGGACCACACCCGGGACGTCGACCCGGCGGGGTGTCGCCGCCGAGGACTCCCCAAGCCCGCGGTGGCTCAGCGGCGCGAGGGCGAGCGCCACGACCGCGGTGACGACGTACGACGCCCGCCACTGCGCGCTGCCGAACACCGTCGCCAGCAGCACGCCGGCGGTGATGCCGACGCCGAGGGCGGCGCCCCACGCCGCGGTGGCGCGGGCACGGTCGTGGCCCGGGGCCGTGGAGTGGGCGAGGACGGCGAGGCCGCAGGCGAGCACCGCCGCACCGCCGACGCCCTGCAGGACGCGGCTGGCGACGAAGAGCCCGGTGCCGTCGGCGACCACGCAGCCCAGCGCTCCGAGGGCCAGTACGACGAGGCCCGCGACGTAGGTACGGCGGCGGCCCACGCGGTCGCCCACCGCTCCGGTGGCCAGCAAGGTCGCCGCCAGCCCGATGCTCATCGAGCTCATCACCCAGGCTCGGGCGGCGCCGTTGCCGTGGAGGTCGTGGAGCGTGTCGGCGACCGTCGCCAGCGGCGTCACGTACGTGACCAGCACGAGTCCGGTGCCGAGACCGACGAGGGCCAGGGCCCGGGCGGACAGCATCGGGGCCGTCGTACCCGTGCCGCTAGTCAGTTTGACTTTCGAACTCACTCGCAGCACAGTAGCCGCATGACCGGCACACCACAACGTGACGAGGCACTCGTCCGGCTGGCGGATCTCCCCGGGCGACCGTGCGCGATCGCCGCGTCCCTGGAGGTCGTCGGCGAGCGGTGGGCGCTGCTGGTCGTCCGCGAGGTGGGTCTCGGGGCGCGACGGTTCAACGAGATCGTCGCCGGCACCGGAGCCCCGCGCGACCGGGTGGCCGCCCGGCTGGCGACGCTGGTGGAGGCCGGCGTGCTGGAGAAGCGGCAGTACCAGTCCGGGCCGTCGCGGTTCGAGTACCACCTGACCGAGTCCGGCCGGGCGTTGCTGCCCGTGCTCGAGGGCCTGCTGGCGTGGGGACGCGCGTACGCCGTGTCGCCCGCCGACCCCGACCTGAAGTGGCGCCGCTGGGCGCCCGTCGACGAGGAGACACGATGACCACCGAGGCACCCGCTCGTTCCAAGACCGTCACCTGGGACGACCCGATGGCCACGGCGCAGGCCGGTCGCGGCCAGGAGGGCCTGGACTTCCTGCGGACGATGGTCGCGGGCGAGGTACCTCCCCCGCCGATCGCGAACCTGCTGGGCATGTCGCTGGTCTCGGTGTCCTCCGGCTCGGCGGTCTTCACGCTGACCCCCGACGAGTCGATGTACAACCCGATCGGCGTCGTGCACGGCGGCATCGTCTGCACCTTGCTCGACTCGGCTCTCGGCTGCGCGCTGCACACCACGCTGCCGGCCGGCAAGGGCTACACCTCGGTCGAGATCAAGGTGAGCTACCTCAAGGCCGTGCGGCCCTCCTCCGGCCTGCTGACCGCGACCGGTCGCGTCGTACGGGCCGGCTCCCGCGTCGGCTTCACCGAGGGCGAGGTCACCGACGCCTCCGGCGCCCTCGTCGCCACCGCCACCTCGACCTTGCTGGTGTTCGACGTCTGACGGGGGTGGGCGGCTTCATCTAGGTATGCAGGTGAACCGTCACCTCCCGTGGGTTGCGGCGCTAGGGAACTGAGGATTCGCCTACATACCTAGATGAAGCAACCGCCGGAGCCCTCAGCCGAGGTCGACGATCGCGGCGACCGGGCCGCCGCCGTCGGGGCCCTGGTGGGCAGCCGACACCGACACGAACACGGCCGGGTCGCCGGTGACGGCTGCGGTCACGCCGCCGACGCAGGACTTGATCTGGCGGTGCCAGTGCACGTCGGAGTCGTCGAGCATCGCGTTGCGCCTGCCTCGTACCTGGCCGTCCGCCGACGCCTCGCACTTGAGGAAGACGTTCACGAGCTTCCCGTCGAGGTCGGAGGTGCGTGGCCGATCGGGCAGGTCGAGGCCGGCCGAGCGGATGGCGTCCCAGATGCCGTCCTGGTCGAGGGCGTCTTTCATCACCGAGTGACCGATCCGGTAGCGGCCGCCGACACCGATGGCGTTCCCGACGACCACGACCTGGGCCTGGTCGAGCTCGACGCCCGACGAGCACGAGGCCACCGCGGAGAACAGCGAGCGGTCGTGCATCACGTCGGCGTCGGTGGGCATCGAGATCTCGCCGAGAGCGACGGCGATGCCCAGCGCCGTACACCCGTTCGACAGGTCCATCGACAGGTGCGTCTCCTCGGTCCAGACCGTCTTGCCGCGCGACTTGGCGTCGCGGATGGTGTGGATCGTCAGCAACGGGGTCTTGGTCTGCACGTAGTGCACGTCGGCCGGGTCGGTGATGCCGGCCCGCTCCATGGCGATCTTCACCGCGTCCGCGACCTTCGAGATCATGGCGACCCGCCCGATGTCCTCGGGGAGCAGCTGCTCGCTCATCGCGAACCCGACGGTCAGCCGCGGCTCGTCGGACGGCTCGGCGTCGGTCGTCGCGAAGATCGTCGCGTGCGGGCTGATCACGCCGTCGGTCCCGCCCGACCACACGATCGGGACCTCCTTCACCTGGTCCGCGGGCGCACCGGCCGCGACCAACGCCTCGCGGAACGCCCGGTCGGCGATGATCCGGGTGTAGTCGTTGACGCCGCCGTTGCCCTCGGTCTTGCCGATGATGGCGATGACGCGCGAGGCGTCCATCACGCCGTCCTCGATGAGCTTGGTCAGCTCCGAGGCGTCGGCGACGGAGTGGATGGGTACCTTGCGGACCTCGATGGCGTTCGGCATTTCAGGATTCCTTTCGTGTCCCGGGGTTTCGTGACAGGCCTTCGGCCTTCCTCAACCACCGGAGTCGGGCAGTACGACGGTGCCGGCACGGCCCTCGACCGCGTCGACGATGGTGTCCAGGTCGGTGATCGCGGCGGGCTTGCCGGTCGCGCGGACGAACCGGCAGGCGGCCTCGACCTTCGGCCCCATGGAGCCGGACGCGAAGTGGCCCTCGGCGACGTACGCCTCCATCTGCGAGACCTGGACCCGGCCGATGTCCTCGGCCTCGGGGGTGCCGTAGTGGAGCACGGCGTGCGGCACGTCGGTGGCGATCACGAGCACGTCCGTACCGAGGGTCTTGCCGAGCAGGGCGGCGCCGAGGTCCTTGTCGATGACGGCCTCGATGCCGCGCAGCGAGCCGTCGTCCTCGCGGACGACGGGGATCCCGCCACCGCCGTTGGCGACGACCACGAACCCCGCGTCGACCAGGGCCATCACGGCCGGCGCGTCGAGGATCTCGAGCGGCTCGGGTGAGGCGACCACGCGCCGCCAGCCCTTCTCGCCGCGGTCCTCCCACGTCTCGCCGTGCTCGACCAGCAGGGCCGCCTCCTCGGCCGGCAGGAACCGGCCGATCGGCTTGGTCGGCTTGGTGAACCCGGGGTCGTCGTGCGAGACCAGCGCCCGGGTGACCAGGGCCGCCGTACGCCGGTCGACGCCGCGCCGCGCGAGCTCGGCGTCCAGCGCGTCCATCAGCACGAACCCGAGCGTCGCCTGGGTCTGTGCCCCGCACCAGTCGAGCGGCACGGGAGGTACGACGGCCGCGGCGAGCTCGTTCTTCACGAGCAGGTTCCCGACCTGGGGCCCGTTGCCGTGCGTGACCACGACCTCGGCACCGGTCTCGAGGAGCGCGGCCACCGCCGCCATCGCAACCTCGGCCGCGGCGATCTGGTCCTCCACGCGGGCGCGTCCCTCGGCGTTCGTCATGGCGTTGCCGCCGAGCGCCAGCAGGACCTTCATGCGCACGAACCTAGTGGCGTGAGGTGAACGCCCCCAGGGCACGTTCCGCCAACGCGGTCGCCGCCGGCTGGCAACGGTTGCCCAACCTCACGTCGCCGGAGCGGCGCGGCGTCGCGCGCGAGCCCACACCACGCCGACGAGCCCGACCGCCGCCGGCAGCAGCACGCGCCATCCGGTCACCGCCACCAGCCCCGCCGAGCCCACCACCGCGACGATCGCGGCGAACCGGCCCCACCCGTCGAGGAGGACGACCGCCGCGGCCGTGCTGGCGAGGTAGACGAGCGCGAACGTCGCGGTCCCGATCAGCAGGGTGCCGTCGGTGTCACGCCCGAGCAGCGCCATCGCCGCCGTCGTGGCCATCCCCAGCACCGCCACCAGACCGAGCGCCCGCCGCGGCACGCCGCGCGGCCCCGAGCGCAGCGCGAGCCAGTCCGGCAGGGAGCCGTCTCGCGCCAGGGATGCCCCGAGCTCGGCCGCGCCCGCGAAGTAGGTGTTGATGGTGGCCACGGTGAGCAGCACCGCGACCACGGTCATCGCCGGCCGCGCGGACTCGCCGAGGGCGGTCACGAGCAGGTCGGACAACGGGGCGCGGCCGGGGTCCGGCCCCAGCACGGCGACGGTGCAGAACGCGATGCCGACGTACAGCACCGAGACGACCACGAGGGCCAACCCGGCCGCGCGGGCGATGTCGCGCCCCGGTGTGTGGTAGCGACCGGACAGCGACGCCATGATCTCCCAGCCCACGAAGGCCCAGAGCAGGATGCCCGCGGCGCGGGCCACCCCGCTCACGCCGTGCGGCGCGAACGGCGTGAGGTTGTCGGCCCGGGCATGTGGGAGCGCCAGCACGATGACCAGCACCAGCAGTGCGGCCAGCACCGCGGCGATCACCAGCTGGCTGCGGGCGGACGCCTCGATCCCGAACCAGTTGACCGCGGTCACCGCCAGCAGGATCAGCGCCGCGACGAGCAGCGCCGTACCTCGCCCGCGGTCCAGCGCGTCGGCGACGTAGTGGGCCGCGAAGCCCGCCGCTGCCGGCGCCGCGACCGGGATCGTCACGTAGAACGCCCAGCCGACCGCCGTCGACGCGCTGTCGCCGAAGGCCCGGCGGACGTACGTCGTCACTCCGCCGCCGTCGGGGAAGCGCGCGCCGAGGAGCGTGAACGCCGCGGCGAACGCCACCGAGACCAGCAGCAGTGCCGCCCAGGCGAGCAGGCTCGCGGGTCCGGCCGCCTCGGCTGCGAGAGCCGGCAGCGAGATGACGCCGGTGCCGATCAGGGCGCCCAGGGTCAGCGCCGCGCCCTGGAGGGCGCCGATGCCACCGGCCGTGTCCCCGGGAACCGCAGGATCCCGCCCGATGCTCACGGGCGGGATCCTGTCGGGTGCCACCGACAGCGGCGAGCTCGGGGTCAGGCGGCGTCGGCGAGCGCCTGCACCTCGTCCTCCGGAACAGGTACGGCGACCGGGCGGCGCTGCAGGTACCACGCGGTGGCCGCGATCAGGCCGGCGATCCCGGAGAACAGCGCGGAGGTGAGGAACGCCTCGCGTGCGCCGGGGACGAACTGGCCGGGCACTGCGCCCGCGGCGTACACGCTGACGATCACGGCCACACCGACGGCGCTGCCGAGCTGCTGCGTGGTCTGCAGCATCCCGGAGGCCGCGCCGGCGTGCTCGGGCTCGACGCCCGCCAGGACGGTCGCCGTGATCGGCATGAACACGGCGCCGGTGGCCAGCCCGGCGATCACCATCGGGCCGAAGACGGCGCCCCAGTAGGTGCTGTCGACGGCGACGCCGCTGAGCCAGACGTACCCGAGGGTCATCGCGGCGGTCGCCGTCACGATCATCGGGAGCGGGCCGAACCGGGCGATCAGGCGCGGCGTGAACCGCGACATCACGAAGACGCCGAGGCTGAACGCCAGGAACGCGGCGCCCGCGGCGAGCGGCGCGAAGCCGAGCACCCGCTGGACGTACTGCACCACCAGGAAGAACATCGACAGGTTGGCGCCGATCACCAGGGCCATCACCGCGAGCGCGGCGACCCGGGTGCGGTTCCTCAAGAGATGCGGCTGGATCATCGGGTGAGCGACGCGGCGCTCGTTGAAGGCCAGCGTCGCGAGCGACAGCACGCCGACCGCGAGGCCGATGATCGTGCGGGCGGAGGTCCAGCCGTGCTCGGGCGTGCCGATCAGGGACCAGACGATCGCGACCGCGCCGAGGGTGGCGGTCACGGCGCCGACCACGTCGAACCGGCCGGGACGGCGTTCGGTCTCCCTCACGTACATCGGCGCCAGCGCGAGCACGGCCAGGCCGATCGGCACGTTGATGAACATCGCCCAGCGCCACGAGGCGAAGTCGGTGAGCAGGCCGCCGAGCAACAAGCCGATCGAGGCGCCGCCGGAGGAGACCGCGGTGAACAGCGCCAGGGCGCGGTTCCGCTCGCCGTCGTCGCGGGCGCTGGTGGTGAGCAGGGCGAGGACGCTCGGCGCTGCCAGCGCGGCGCCGACGCCCTGGAGGGCGCGAGCACCGATCAGCAGCTCGGTCGTCGGGGCCAGGCCGCCCAGGAGGGAGGCGAGCACGAAAAGGGCGAGCCCGGCCTCGAAGGTACGCAGCCGGCCGCGGACGTCGCCGAGACGGCCGCCAAGAAGGAGCAGCCCACCGAAGGCGAGCGTGTAGGCGTTGAGGACCCAGCTCAGCGAGGCCGGGCCGAAGCCGAGGTCGGCGTCGATGCGCGGGAGAGCGACGTTCACGACCGTCGCGTCGAGCACCAGCATCAGCTGGGCGACGAGCACGATCAGGACGCCGGTGCGGGCCCGATCACCGGACCGGAACGACCGGGAGCGGGTGGACGTTGTCACAGGGTGAGTCACGAGGACTTCCGTTCTGGCCCCGAGTGGCGGGCCGTCGTACACTAGTGGAGGATGACTCCGGTTACCGGACCTACCATACGGAGACTGTCTCCGTTTAGCAAGGGAGAAATGTGCGAGCCGACGCCCAGCGCAATCGCGACCGCATCGTGGAGGTGGCCCGCGTGGTCTTCCGCGAGCGCGGGTACGACGCGTCGCTCGACGAGATCGCCAAGCGCGCCGGCGTCGGCCCGGGCACTCTCTACCGCCACTTCCCCACCCGCGACGCGCTCCTCGACGCGGTGATGCAGGCGTGGGTCGACGGGGTCACCGAGACCACCGACAAGGCGCTGACCTACGAAGGGCCGGCGCGCGAGTTCCTGATCAGCTGGTTCGAGGCGTACGTCGCCCTCATCAGCGTGCACAAGGGCGGCCCGGCCAAGATCACCGGCGCGATGGGTGAGCAGGACTCCCCCATCGCCACCAAGTGCCGCACCCTGGTCGCGGCCACCCAGCGGATCATCGACCACCTGAACGCCCAGGGCGCCCTGCGAGACGACGTCGAGGCACTGCAGACCTGCCGGCTGGTGGGCGGCGTCGCCGCGGTCGCCGACCAGGGCGGACTCTCCGCCGACGACGTCCGGCCGATGCTCGCCGTCGTCGCCGACGGCCTGCTGCGCTGACGCTGCGTGCCAGACTGCCCGCATGGGTGCCCGGCAGCTCCCGCTGGCCATCGCCGCCGCGGTGCTCCTCACCGCGTGCAGCGGAAGTGACTCGTCGGCTCCCACCGCGGAGCCGGAGCCCGAGGCCTCCGCGACGGAGGAGGCGGGCCTCGCCCTGACCTGCTCGGGCGAGGGCTCGCCGACCGTCGTCCTGGAGGCGGGGCTCAACACGAGCGGCGACACCTTCGCCGCCCTCGCCGACGGGCTGTCCGCCACCACCCGGGTCTGCTACGCGGACCGGGCGGGCGTCGGGGCCAGCGCGCCGCTGGCCGACGACGCCCCCGACCCGTGGCCCGGCAGCAGCGCCGACGCCCTGGCCACCCAGCTGGACCGCAGCGGCGAGGCGGCGCCGTACGTCGTGCTCGGCTGGTCGTACGGCGGCATGGTCGCGCAGGCCTTCGCCACCCGGCATGCCGACCTCACCGCCGGCCTGGTCCTCGAGGACTCCTCGGTGCCGCAGCAGTTCACCGACCCGGAGTGGGACGAGATCGACTGGGTCGACGGCGGCCGCACGGTCGACGAGGACACGGCCGTCGCCGAGCTGTCGGCGGTCGATCTCGGCGACCTGCCGACCGTGGTGCTGAGCTCGGACGAGCTGAAGGGGAAGCTGCGCCGGCTCTGGTACGGCTACCACGACCGCCTCGCCGCATCCTCGACCGACGCGGTGCACGTCGAGGCCCGCGACTCGGCCCACGCCATGCACGAGAGCAGCCCCGACGTGGTGCGCGACGCCGTGACGGCGGTCGTCGACGCGGTGCGAGCGGCATCGCCGCTCGGTGACTGCGCCACGGTCTTCGACGCGGCCGACGAGCGCTGCCTGCGCACCCCGCCCGAGGCTGCGCGGCCACCCGAGGCCCTCGCCCCGCCGGCCACCGGCGGCCGTCCCCGCGATGCGGTGCTGGCGATCCCGGCGCTCGGGGTCCGGGGGCTGCGAGTGGTCGCCTACCGGGGCCGGCCCGACGACGCCCCGGGGACCGCCATCCAGAACGGCGGCGACGCCGCCAGCCCGCACGGCAGCGGCGGCCTGGTCGGACCGGGCGGCATCGGGAACTACGTGATCACCGGTCACCGGTCCTCCTCGACGGCGCCGTTCCGCTACCTCCCGTCGCTGCGGCTCGGAGCGCGGGTGGTGGTGCTGACCGCGACACACCGCCTCGTCTACGAGATCGTGCGCAGCCAGCGAACCTCGTTCCGCTCGGCGGCCTCGCTGCGCGCCCAGTCGGCCGCCGTGCCCGGCCGCCCGGACCGCGAGCCCAACCGGGCGATGATCACGCTCTCGACGTGCGCGACGTTCGAGGACCACGCGGCCGGCAACTACTGGTCCGACCGGTTCCACAACCCTGAGCACCGGCTCGAGAAGGTCGGCGTGCTGCGCTCCGTGCGCCCGCGCTGAGCGTCAGTCCGGCACGCGGAACTCGATCGAGTCGACGACGGCGTCCTGCTCGACGAGCACCTCGGGCGGTACGTCGCCGGTCGCGCCCTTCATCACCGTGAGCGGCACTCCGTCGACGTCCACGACCCACAGGTCGAGGTGCTCCTCGCCGCCCATGCTGCCGTTCGCCGAGGTCAGGAACACGTCGGCCTCGTCCACGCAGGCGTCCACCGCGACCCTGGGCCGCAGGACCACGTGGGTGGCCCGATGGCCGAACGTCGTCCCCTCGCGAGGAGCCGCCACCATCCGGTAGCCGGGGAGGCTGGACACGGCAGCCACCGTCTCGGCGTAGGTGTCCACGAACCGGTAGTTGCCCGGCACCATGAAGCACACGTCCTCGCTGACGCCCAGCACCTTCACCACCAGGACGCCGACGTACCACGTCGCCCGCCCGAGAGGCGCCTCGTTGTAGCGCCCTGCGGTCGGGTCGTCCGCGCGGTGGCCGTCGAAGCGGTTGGGACCCTCCCAGGTGTTCCAGCCGTCGGGCACGGTGACCAGCGCGGTCGGCTCGCCCCGCACCTTCGACGGCGTCAGCTCGTACGTCCCCGCCGGGAGGTCGTGCATCTGGTTGCCCGGGTACGGGTCGTACGCACGAACAGGCACCTGGCTGGGATCGGGTCCGTCCGCCCGCGGGGAGCGGTCCTGGAGGCCCCACGTACCCACCAGGGCCACGGCCAGGACGCCGGCCACGGCCGCCGTACGGCGGCGGGTGCGCAGGTCGTGACCGCGACGGGCGAGCCCGTCGAGATCCGGGAGCACGATCTGTCGCGCGGCGTCGTCCGCGAAGGCGCGGAGCTTGGAGTCACTCACGGCCGGCCTCCTCTCCGAGCAGGGCCGCCATCGCCTCGCGGCCGCGGAACAGGCGTGACTTGACGGTGCCCTCGGCGACGCCGAGCTCGTCGGCGATCTGGTGGACCTGCCGGTCGGCCAGGTAGTGCAGCACCAGCACCAGCCGCAGGCTCTCCGGCAGCCGGCGCAGGGCGTCCACCACCTCGAGGTGCTGTTCGAGGCCCGGCAGGTCGGTCGGTCGGGGGATCTTCTCCTTGATCCGCGAGAAGTTGCGGAGCTTGCGCCAGCGGTTGCGGTGCAGGTTGACCGCCGTGGTGCGCAGCCACGCCTCGGGGTTCTCCACCCGCGTGAACCGCGACCCCGCGGCGTACGCCCGGACGAAGGCCTCCTGCACCAGGTCCTCCGCCTCGCTCGCGTCACCGACCACGCCGTACAGCTGGACGACCAGGCGGCGGTAGGACGCGGCGAAGACGACCTCGATGTCGACGTCCGTCGACACGGAGCCGAAAGCCAGAGTCTCCCCGTCGCTCATGCCGGTTCCTCCTTCGCCGTCTGTGCGACCAGACGACCCGCGAGGTGTCCCGAGGGTTCCCATCGTCAGCCAGGACGGCCCCCGTGGCTAGCGTCCGTGGCTAGCGGCCGCCCGCAACCCGGAGCGTGGTGCCGGTGACGTACGACGCCTCGTCGCTCATCAGCCAGCCGATCGCGTCGGCCACCTCGGCGGGATCGCCGGCGCGGGCGAGTGGGACGAGCGGGCCGACCCTGTCGACCCGGCCGGGCTCGCCGGCGTCGGCGTGGATGCCGGTCCGCACGATCCCGGGAGCGACGCCGACCACCCGGATGCCCTCGCCCGCAACCTCGATCGCCAGACCGGTCGTGAGCGCGTCGATCCCGGCCTTGGCGGCGGCGTACTGGACGTACTCGTTCGCCGCTCCCAGCGTCGCCGCCCCCGACGACAGGTTCACCACCACGCCGCCCGACCCGCCGCGGCTGGTGCTCATCACCCGGACCGCGGCCCGGGCACAGAGGATGGCGGCGGTCAGGTTGAGGTCGACGGTGCGGCGGACGACCTCCGGGGCGGTGTCGGCGAGCGGTCCGATGTGCAGGGTCGCGCCGGCGTTGTTGACGAGCCCGGTCAGCGTGCCGAGCTCCGTGGCGCGGGCGAACAGCAGGTCGACGCCCTCGTCGGTGGTGATGTCCGCGGCTACGAGGTGCACCTCGCGGCCGTGCTCGCGGACGGCGCGCGCAGTCTCCTCGGCCGCGTCGCCGTCGCTCGCGTACCCGAGCACCAGGTCGTGCCCGTCGGCGGCGAGGCGATGGGCGGTCGCGGCGCCGATGCCGCGCGTCCCGCCGGTGATGACGGTGAGCACGGCCAGACTCTAGAGCCAGACTCTAGAGACGCCCGAGCAGCGCCCGTAGCGTCAGGGTGCCGGCGGGCAGCCCGTAGGCGTCGTAGTAGGCGAACATCGCCCGCAGTCCCTCGGGCACGTCGAGGCCGGCCTCGACGCGCTCGGCCGTGGTCCCCGCTTCCGTTGCCAGGTCGGCGACGGTGCCGGTCCGGGTGGCGAGCTCGTACGTCGCGCCGGCATGCCCGTCGTTCGTGAGCACCGTCGCGGCGACCTCGCCGAGGTCGGCCAGGTCGAGGAAGCCGAACGGTGCGTGCACGTCGTACGGCATCCGGAGGGGCCGGCTCAGGTCGAAGTTCTGCAGGTACACCGCCGGCTGGAGGATCGTCCACGCCAGCCCCGACCGGCGGACCCGGTCCTCGGCGTCGGCCTTGGCCACGTGGTGCCGCATGGCGGGGACGTGCGGGCTCGCCACCGAGTGGTAGACCACGCGGCCGACGCCGGCCTCGCGGCAGGCGGCGAGGGCCTGCTCGACGTACCCCGGCTCGTCCGGGTGGAAGTTCGGGGCGACCAGGTACGCCGCGTCGCAGCCGGCCATCGCCTCCGCGAGGTGGTCCCAGTCGGCCCGACCCAGCGCGAGCGCCTCCGAGCCGCGGGCGGCGAGCGCGGCCGCGACCGCTTGGCCGGTCTTGCCGTGCCCGCCGACCACGGCCACCCTCATGAAGTCCCCGCGATCCGGGACAGCAGCGCCTGGCGGGTCGACGTGCCGGTCTTGGCGAGCACGGCCTTCACGTGGTCGTGGACGGTGTGCTCGGAGAGGAACAGCCGCTCGGCGATCGCGTGCG
Source organism: uncultured Actinomycetota bacterium (assembly GCA_963728555.1). Classification (GTDB taxonomy): domain Bacteria; phylum Actinomycetota; class Actinomycetes; order Propionibacteriales; family Nocardioidaceae; genus Nocardioides. The sequence goes on along the minus strand of CAVSKP010000002.1, from coordinate 552,629 downwards.
AGTCGACGCCGCGGGCCACCTCGTCGAGCACCTCTCGCTCGCGCGGGGTGAGCCCGTGCGCGAGTGCGAAGACCTCGCGCCGCTCCTGCGGCGTGCTCGCCTCGATGGTCACCACGATGTCGGCCTCCCCCTCGTCCTCGGCGGTCATCCGGTCGGCGCGCAGCGTCACCCAGCGCCCCTCCCCCAGGTGCACCCGCGACCACGGCTCGCCGACCGGGACGCCCGCCTCCTGCGCCACCAGCGCGCCGGCGACGTGGTACGCCGCGGCCGGCACCGTCGGGACCGGGTCGTCGGGCGGGTTGAGGCGGAACAGCGCGTCGGCCGCCCACGCGGTGCGGCTGCGCACCGCCAGGTCCGGACCGAGCACGATGACCGCCGGTCCGGACACGTCGAGCGCCGCCGCGTCGTCGACGAAGGTCGCGGCCTGCGTCGCACGCAGGCCGGCGGTCAGGACCGGCGCGAGCTCCGCCAGGAAGGCGGCGTCGGCGGCGGCGTAGCGCCCGGTGCCCGTCCGCCACAGGTCGAGCCAGCCCCAGCACCCGAACCGGTCCGCGCACACCAGTGACGCGATGTCGGACACGCCCAGTGAGCGCAGGGCGTCCCGCCAGAGCAGCGAGCGGTCGGGATGGCCGTCGGTGCGGCCCAGCAGGGTGGCCGCGTGCCGGCCCTCGTCGATCAGCACGTCCCACCGGTTGACGGTGGTGAGGTACCGCAGCCGCCCGAGCAGCGGCACGTCTCCCATCTCGAGGCCCGGGACGTCCGCGAGCGGCGACGTCCCGACCCGGGTGACGGGGTCGGTCAGCAGCCAGACGTGGCCGTCGTACGGCAGCACCGTCCGGAGCTCGGCGAGCACGCGCTCGCGGTAGGCCTTCGTGGTCAGCCCGGCGGCGCCCAGACGGTCGACGCGGTCGAGCACGCCCGTCCTGGAGCCCGTGCTGGTGACCACCCACCCGAGACTAGGACCCGGCGCGCGCACGGAGGATCCCCAGCATCGGGGATTCCGCGCGGCTGCCGGAGAGCGGACAGTCCTCGCCATGAACTCACTGCTGATCCGCAACACCGTGCGCGACTACGACGGCTGGAAGGCCGCCTTCGACAAGTTCGAGAGGTTCCGCGAGGAGCACGGCGTCCGGTCCTACCGGGTGCTCCGCCGGCCGGACGACCCGGCCGACGTCCAGGTGATCCTCGACTTCGACAGCGAGGCCGCGGCCACGGAGTTCCGCGGCCGCCTCGAGAAGATCTGGAGCACCCCCCAGTCCCGGGAGCAGCTCGTGAGCCACGACGAGCCGGTGATGATGGAGGTGGTCGGCCGGCAGTCCTGGTGAGGTTCGGGTTCGAGCAGGGCCTAAATACGCGACAACGGGGCCCGGACAAGGCATCCTGTGGGCGGAAACGTCGTCTTCAAGGGGGCAATCAATGCTGAAGGCATACCGGATTCTCGCCATCGTCATCGCGGCCGAGGTCGTCATCCAGGCGATGATGATCGTGTTCGCGGTGGCCGGGCTCGGGAAGTACGTCGAGGACGGCGCCACCATCGACAAGGCGGCCTTCGAGGACGAGGACCTCAGCTTCACCGGGGTCGCGGGCTTCATGGTCCACGGCATCAACGGGACTCTCATCATCCCGCTCCTCGGCATCGCCCTGTTGGTGCTGTCGTTCTTCGTCAAGGCGCCGGGCGCCGTGAAGTGGGCCGGCATCGTGCTCGGCTCGATCGTCGTCCAGGTCGCGGCGGGCATCCTCGCCCACGAGGCGCCGTACATCGGCATGGTCCACGGTCTGAACGCCTTCATCCTGGCCGGCTCGGCCGGGTACGCGTCGCGGCTGGCGAAGGACGCCATGACCGGGGCACCAACCACCGTCGCTGCGTGAGCGAAGCCAAGACCGAACAACCCGTCCGCACCGTCCCGGGGTACCTCCGCGCGCACCTGCGCACGATCATCGCCGTCGTGGCGGCGCTGGCGATCGTCGTGCCACTGACCGTGATGTGGTGGAACAGCCGGATGCCCGGGTCGTACTCCGTGATGGACATGGGGTACGTCGACCTCGGCGGCGGCCCGGACACCATGGGCATGGCCGGCGGTCACGACATGGCGGGGATGCCGGGCATGGTCAGCGTCGCGGACCTGGTCGAGGACACCGACCGGGCCGCCGACGTCGTCGTCGACCTGACCGCGACGCAGGGCAAGGTCACCCTCGAGTCGGGCCGTGAGGTCGAGGGGTACGCCTTCAACGGCCAGAGCCCCGGTCCGCTCATCGAGGCGACCGAGGGCGACCTGCTCGAGGTGCGCGTGCACAACGAGAACGTCGAGGACGGGATCAGCGTGCACTGGCACGGCGTCGACGTGCCCAACGCCGAGGACGGCGTCGCGGGCGTCACGCAGGACGCCATCGGCGAAGGCGAGGACTACGTCTACCGGTTCGTCGTCCACGACCCGGGCACGTACTGGTACCACTCCCACCAGGTCTCGCACACCCAGGTGCTGCGCGGGTTGTACGGGCCGCTCGTGGTGCACCCGAAGCAGAGCGACGACAGGTTCGACGTACTCGCCGTCACCCACACCTACAGCGGCACCCGCACGCTCAACGGCAAGGAGGGCGTCGTCTCCTTCCCCACCACCGAGGGGGACGTGGCCCGGGTCCGGATCATCAACACCGACAACGGCGCCGTCCAGGCGTGGAGCTCCGGACCCTACAAGGTGCTCGCCGTCGACGGGCGCGACGTCAACGGGCCGACGTCGGTCGACGGGCAGCGAGTGTCGGTGCCGGCCGGGGGGCGGTACGACCTGGAGGTCACCGTGCCCGCGCGCGTCCAGATCGGCTCGACGGCCATGGTCGTCGGCGACGACCCGGGTGTCGTTCCGCAGCCGCGCGAGGCGCTCGACATGCTGTCGTACGGCGCCCCGACGGCGCTGCCGTTCGACCCCGACGACGCCGACCGGACGTTCCGCTACTCCATCGGCCGGCGGCCCGGCTTCCTCGACGGCAAGCCTGGTCTCTGGTGGTCGATCAACGGCCACCTGTGGCCGGACATCCCGATGTACCTCGTCGACGAGGGCGACATCGTGGTGATGGACATCGAGAACCACAGCGGCGAGGTGCACCCCATGCACCTCCACGGCCACCATGCGGTCGTCCTCTCCCGCGACGGCGTCGCCGCCACCGGCAGCCCGTGGTGGATCGACTCCCTCGACGTCGGCGACGACGAGACGATGAAGATCGCCTTTGTCGCGGACAACCCGGGGATCTGGATGGACCACTGCCACAACCTCAAGCACGCGGCTCAGGGCCTGGTCGCGCACCTGATGTACAGCGGCGTGACCGAGCCCTATCGGGTGGGCAGCGACAGCGGCAACGAGCCGGAGTGAGCACACCGATTCGTCAGCGATCCTCCGGGCCCCCCGAGCGCTCAGACTTCTGACGAATCGGTGGCGGCGCGTCAGGTGCGTCGTTCGGCCTGCCTCCGGTGCAGGTCCCGGAGCTCGTCCTCGAGCTCGGTGAAGGGGCCGCGTACCTCGATGCCCGGGGCCACCTCCTGGACCGCCAGGGGCAGCACGACCGACCTCGGCAGACCCCAGGCGGCCCGCCACACGACCAGCTGCGCCGTCGACCCGGCGTACACGATCGGTCCGAGCCCCACCCATGCATGCGCGGCCGAGCACATCGCGCAGTGCTCGCCAGAGGTGTAGACGGTGGAGGCGGCGCGCTCCTCCGGCGACAGGTTCGTCGCCGCCCACCGGGCGGCCTCGAACTCGGGGTGACGGGTCTGGTCGCCGTCCGCGGTGCGGTTGCGGTCCTCGAACCGCACCGTCCCCGCCCCGTCGACCACGATCGACCCGAAGGGCTCGTCGCCGGCCTCGAACGCCTCCCGCGCCAGCGCGACGCAGCGCCTCAGGAACTCCAGGTCGGTGCTGTGCTGGTCGTGCGGCTGGCTCATGACAACAGGTCCACGTCGGCGTACGACGCCCCGCCGGCCAGGCCGGCGTACCCCGGGCCGCGGTCGAAGAACGCCTCGCTCGGTACCGGGCGACCGGATCGCTCCGCGGCCGTCGCGTCGGGGTCGAACCCGAGGCTGTCGTCGTCGAGGGACCCGGTGAGCACCACGCCGTACGACGAGAGCGCAGCCGCGGGCGAGACCTTGCGCCACACGACGTCGCGGACCACGAGCGCGGGGTCGCGGGCGAGCGGGTCGCCCCAGCCGCCGCCACCCGTCGTACGGATCCGGATCACCTCGCCCGCCTCGACCGGGTCGGCGTCGGCGAGGGCTTCGACCTCGCGCTCGTTCGGGCCGCCCGGGTCGATCGTGACCTGGAACGGCTTGCCCGCCAGCCCGCCCTTCACGCCCCAGCAGGCCAGGATCGAGCGGTCGGCGATGGACATGAAGTGGGCGTCCTTGAGCATCCGGATGTGCTTCTCGTAACCCAGCCCGCCGCGGTACTCCCCCGCGCCGCCCGAGTCCATCGCGAGGCCCAGCGACTCGACGCGGAACGGGAACCGCGCCTCGGTGAACTCCGACGGCAGGTTCCGGGAGTCGGGCACGACGTGGATGGTGTCCTCGCCGTCGGCGTAGTAGCGGCCGCCGGAGCCGCCGCCGAGCACCTCGCGCATGAGGTACGAGCGGCCGTCGAGGTCATCGCCGTACACGCCGGTGTAGCGGATCGTCTCCTGGTCGGCCGGCATCCGCCCGTCGACCGCCTTGGCCACCACGCCCGCGAGCACGCCGAGCAGCCGCAGGATGACGAACGTGCGGGCGTTGGTCGGTGCCGGGAAGACCGGGGTCAGCAGCGTGCCCGGCTCGGGGAACCGCATCTCGATCAGCGGCACGATGCCCTCGTTGACGTCCAGCTCGGCCATCCGCTCCGGAGTGTCGGCGAGGTTGCGCAGGATCGGCGCCAGCCACTTCTTCAGGAACACGCCGTCGCTGTAGTCGCCGCAGTGGTTGATCGGCCCCTTCGCCTGGGCCGAGGTGCCGTCGAAGTCCAGGATGATCCGCTCGCCGTCCGGGTCGTCGGGCCCGGTTCGCGTCAGCGTGATCCGCTGCGTGTGCAGCATCGGCTCGTCGACGCCGTCGTGCTCGGCGTAGTCCTCCCACACCCACGAGCCGACGGGGATCTTGGAGAGGATCTCGCGACGGTACGTCGTGGTGGTGCGGTCGATGATCGCGTCGAAGCACGACTCGACCACGTCCACGCCGTAGCGGTCGAACAGCTCGCCCAGCCGGCGCGCGCCCATCAGGCACGCCGAGCACTCGGCGTCCAGGTCGGCCGCCAGGCTCTCCGGCATCCGCGAGTTGCGGGTCATGATCGACAGGGCCGCTCGGTTGGGGACGCCTGCGTCCCACAGCCGGATCGGCGGCACCATCAGGCCTTCCTCGAACACGCTGGTCGCGTGGCTCGGCATCGAGCCCGGGACCGCGCCGCCGATGTCGTCGTGATGGCCGAAGGCCTGCACGAAGGCGACCACCTGGCGCTCCCCGTCAGGCCCGGCGAACACCGGGACTGTCACGCACAGGTCCGGCAGGTGGCCGATGCCGCCCTCGGAGCGGTAGACGTCGTTGTGGAAGAACACGTCCCCCTCGCGCATCTCCTCGATGGGGAAGTCGCGGGCGACGGGGTGGACCAGGGCCGAGTACGAGCGACCTGTCAGCTTGCGCAGCAGACGGTCGTGGATGCCCGCGCGGAAGTCGTGCGCGTCGCGGATCATCGGGCTGCGGGAGGTACGTGCGATGGCCGTCTCGACCTCCATCTCGACGCTGGCCAGGGACCCCTGGACTATCTCCACGAGGACCGGGTCGGCGCTGGCGCCCGCGTCGGCCGTCAGCGGTCCGAACGGGAACTGCGTGGGAGCCCGCCTGCTCATCCCTCGCTCCTCGTCACGATGAGGTTCAGGTACTCGTCCACTCGGACCTGGAAGCCCGGATGGACCGGCACCGTCGAGCCGAACTCCTCGATGATCACCGGCCCGGTCAGCGACGAGCCCGGCGGCAGATCGGCCCGCGGGACCACGGGCGTGTCGATGTACCCGGTGTCCGCGTCGAAGCAGACCGGCCGCGACCGCCCGTTGGTCGAGGAAGGCGCGCTAGCGGGCCCTCCGTTGGTCGAGGAAGGCGCGCTAGCGGGCCTTCCGTTGGTCGAGGAAGGCGCGCTAGCGCCTGTCACGAGACCCGGTGAGCGCTTGATCTCCGGCCGCGTGATCGGCCCGATACCCGAGACCCGCAGGTTCACCCACTCCACCTTCTGTGACTCGTCGCCGGCGAAGTCGTAGCCGTAGAGGGCCCGGTGCTCGGCGTGGAACGCGTCGGCGACCCGCGTGAGGGCGCCGGCATCGAGGGTCCCCTCGGGCACCGGCACGCGCACCTCGAAGGCCTGCCCGAAGTAGCGCACGTCAGCCGTCCGCTGGAACACGTGCTGGGACGGCGCGAAGCCCTCCTTGGTCAGCGCCTCCGCCGCCTGCGCCGAGAGGGCGTCGTACGCCGCCGTCACGACGCCCGCGTCGAGGCGCTCGGCGAGCGAGACGTGGGTCTGCACGTAGTCGTTCTTGACGTCGACGGTGAGCAGCCCGAAGGCCGACACGTTGCCGGGGTTGGGCGGGACCAGCACGGTGGGGATGCCGAGGATGTCCATCAGCCGGCAGAGCAGCAGCGAGCCGGAGCCACCGAACGTCGTGAGCGTGAAGTCGCGGACGTCCAGGCCGCGCTTGACGGTGACCTGGCGAAGGGCGTTGGCCTGGTTCCACGCGGAGATCTCCAGGATGCCGGTGGCACAGGCCTCGGGACTCAGCCCGAGCTTGCCGGACAGCGACTCGACGCCCGTGCGCGCCGCGTCGACGTCGAGCGGGATCTCACCGCCGAGCAGGTGCGGTGGGATCCGGCCGAGCACGACGTGCGCGTCGGTGATCGTCACCTCCTGGCCGCCCTTGGCGTAGCAGAGCGGGCCGGGGTCGGCGCCGGCCGACTGCGGGCCGACCTTCAGGGTGCCCTCGGGCGACAGCCAGGCGATCGACCCGCCGCCCGCCCCGACGGTGACGACGTCGATCATCGGGATCTTGGAGGGGTACGCGCCGACCGATCCCTCCGTCGTCAGCGTCGGCTCGCCGTCGATGACGACCGAGACGTCGGTCGAGGTGCCGCCGCCGTCGCTGGTGAGCACCTTGTCGAAGCCGGCAACCTGCGCGATCAGGGCCGCACCGAGCGCCCCGGCCGCGGGACCGCTGAGCACGGTGGTGATCGGCTGGTGCACGACCTCGTCGGCGCTGAGCACGCCGCCGTTCGACTTCATCACGTAGAACGGGACGCGCCGCTCGCCCGCGTAGGCAGCGAGTCGTCCCTTGATGTTGTTCACGTACGCCGACAGCCGGGGCTTCACGGCCGCGTCGACGAGCGTGGTCATCGCCCGTTCGTACTCGCGGTACTCGCGGAGCACCTCGCTCGACAGCGACACCACCGCGTCCGGGTGCTCCTCGGCGAGCACCGCGCGCATCCGCTCCTCGTGGTCGGGGTTGGCATAGGCGTGCAGGAAGCACACGCCGAGCGTGTTGATGCCCTGCGTCTTGAACCAGCGGGCCACGACGCGGGCGCCGTCCTCGTCGAACGGCCGTACCTCGGCGCCGGTGAAGTCGAGTCGGCCGCCCACGCCCTTGACCAGGTGCCGCGGCACGATCCGGTCGGGCTTGACCCAGAAGTAGGAGTTGCCGTAGCCGTCCGGCACCGACTGGCGGGCGATCTCGAGCATCGCCTCGTAGCCCTCGGTCGTGATGTAGCCGAGCGCGTCGACCTTGCCTTCGAGGAGCTGGTTGGTGGCGACCGTGGTGCCGTGGCTGACCGCGCTGATCGGATCGCCGTCACCCTGCGGCAGCCCCAGCAGAGCCAGCACCTTGTCGATGCCGGCCATGAAGCCGTCGGCGGGGTTGCCCGGCGTCGACGGCGTCTTGGTGGTGACGAGCTCGCCGGAGTCCTCGTCGAAGGCCACGACGTCGGTGAAGGTGCCGCCGGTGTCGATGCCGATGCGGATCCTGCGGGCCATGGGCGCCAGTCTTCCCCTGCGCACCGCGGGCGGCGAGGGCGAAACCTGCCCAGCGAGACGACGTACGTTGGTGAGAGTCGCCGTCAGACGTCAGGCGCGCGCTCGTTGTAGACACCGGCCGGCTCCTGGCCGGTCAGGTCCTGGATGGCCGCCATGATCTCGTCGGTGACCTCGCGACGGGCCCGGCCCAGCGGCACCCCGTCGCCGCGGCCGGTGAAGTCGAGCGGGTGGCCGAAGGTGACGGTCACCTTGGCGAGCTTGGGGTACCGCGTGCCGACCGGCTGGATGTTCTCGGTGCCCTGCAGGCCGACCGGCACGACCGGTACGCCGGCGGTCAGCGCGAGGTGCGCGACGCCGGTCCGGCCGCGGTAGAGGCGACCGTCCCGCGAGCGCGTGCCTTCGGGGTAGATGCCGAAGGCCTCGCCCTTGCCCAGCACGTCGAGCGCGGTGTCGAGGCTGTCGATGGCGGCCGAGGTGTTGTCACGGTCGACCGGCAGCATGCCCAGTCCCTCGAACCACGCGCGGCTGAGGAAGCCCTTCACGCCCGGCTGGGTGAAGTAGTCGGACTTCGCGAGGAAGACGACCTTCCGGGGCACGATCGCCGGGATCACCACGCTGTCCACGAAGCTGAGGTGGTTGCTGGCGAGGATCACCCCACCGGTCTTCGGGACGCGGTCCAGCCCGGTCACCCGCGGCCGCCAGATCGCCTTGAGGATCGGCGGCGCCACCGGGTGCAGCACCTCGTAGATCACCCCGCCATTGTGGCGTGAGGCGTCCGGCGTCCTCGACGGGGTCCGTTGCCGGGGCAAATAGGCGAAAGGCCCCGGCAGTATGAGTGCCAGGGCCTTTCAGTTGACCGGTACCGGTGACGCTTCCGATCGACCAGCCATCCACCTTCGGTCCCGACAGCTTCGTCACCCTGCTGCCGCCACGAGTTGCCCCGCGGGGTGAACCGTTGCCTTCCGGCCGATCCCGCGCTCCCCGAGGGGATTGCGTAGGAGAAGTTCTATGGCCTGTGGAACCCCCCGCGCAAGAGGAATCCCCAAGAAAAACAAGGGAATTCTCGCTATCGGCGTGTCCTCCACAGGGCCGTGCGTGTCGTCCACAGGTGACCACGCCCCGTCCACAGCGGGTGGTGCCCCGCTGTGGATTCAGCCGGGTCGTACGACGTCGCCGACAGCCACTGTCCCGGCACGCACCACGTCGGCGTACACCGCCACGCACAGCTCCCGGCTGACGCCCAGCGCCTTGAGCCAGGCGGTCGTGCTCGCGACGCCGTCCTGGGCGAGGTCGATGGTCCGGCAGCGCTCGACGCGCTCGACGACCTCGAGCCGCACGGCCCGGTCGGCGGGCCCGACCTCGACCTTGCGCCCCACCCAGCCCTCCTCCTCGAACGGCTCGACGGTCTCCACCAGCAGGTTGGTGCGGATCCTGCGGACGTCGGCGTCGACGCCCAGCTCGCGCACGCACCAGTCGAGGGTGGCGGTGCCGACGATCGAGATCGAGCCGGCGTCGAAGTGCGAGCTGCCGTTCTCGGGGAGCACCCGGACGGTGTCCCCGAAGCGGTGGGACAGCTCCGCGTCGAGCGCCGCGTCGCCAGCGCTCCACCGGGCGGCGTCCCGGGAGACCCGGACGGCCCCGTCGCCCGCCGTCGTGGCGGCGTACCGGAAGACCTCGTCGCGGCGCCGGAACCGGCGGGAGTCCTTGCCTGCCGCGAACCGCCCGTCCCCGTCGACGACGGCGTACGCCCGGTCGCCCACCAGACCGCGGGCGTCGATCGCGACGCTGTCGAGGGCCTCGCCACCCATGGACTTGACGGGGTAGCGGCGGATCGCGGCGACGGACGCAGGCACCCGACCAGCCTAAAGGCGGTCGCCTGCTCCAGGCCCCTACATAGGTGAAGGGCCCCGGCAGTATGAGTGCCAGGGCCCTTCGTTGACCGCCGTGGTGACCCAGCGATCGCCTCCGTCCAGATCCGGCCCCGGCCCCGATGTCACCCTCGGACCGCGACGACCGAAGTCGCCGTGTGGACCCTCACCTTCGTGAGACCCGAACCTCCCGAAGGAAGCTCGTGAGGAGAGTTCTATTCGGTCCGGAGAGGGCCACGCAAGAGGAATCCCCAACTATTTCAGGGAAATCTCGCCCCTCCACAGTCTTCGGCGTGTCGTCCACAGGTCAGGGCCCTTCCTCCACAGAAGGGCCACCGGCCTGTGGAGACAGGGCTACTCCGCGGTCGCCGACTCGAACGCCGCGGCCACCTCGAGCAGCCTCCGGTCGGCGCCGTGTGGGGCCACGATCTGGACCCCGATCGGGAGACCGTCGCGGGTCGTGCCGCCGGGGACGGAGATGGCGGGACAGCCGGTGACCGTGATCAGGTACGCCGACCGCATCCAGTCCAGGTACGTCTCCATCGGCTTGCCGTTGATGTCGTGGGGGTACTCCTGGTCGGCCGGGAACGGCGGCACCTGGGAGGTCGGCAGCACCAGCACGTCGTACTGCTCGAAGAAGCGGCGCATGGTCTCGGCCAGGGCCGTGCGGTGCTGGTAGGCACGGGCGACGTCGGCGCCGGTCAGGTGCTCCCCGGCGCGGATGTTGTCGGCCAGCGACTGCTTGAAGTCGTCGGGGTGCTGCTCGAGCATGCGGGCGAACCTCGCCTGGAAGTTCCAGGCGCGCAGGGTACGGAACGTCGCGTCGGCGAGGCCCAGGTCCGGGTGCGCCGCGGTCACCCGGGCCCCGGCCGCCGCCATCGTGGCGGCCGCCGACTCGACCGTCGCCGCCACCTCCGCGTCGACGTCGATCGCGCCGCCGAGGTCGGCGCTCACCGCCACGCGGAGCCCCGCGAGCGTGCCGCTGACGGGCGGCGCGAACGTGCTGCCCGGGTCACCCAGCGCCATCGGCGCGCGGGGATCGGGCCCGGCGATGACGCTGAGCAGCAGGGCGACGTCGCCGACCGTGCGGCCCATCGGACCGCCGACCGAGGTCGTCTCCCACTGGTTCTCCTTCGGCCACTCCGGGACCCGGCCCAGGCTCGGCCGCAGCCCGACCACGCCGCAGAACGACGCCGGGTTGCGCAGGCTGCCGCCCATGTCGGAGCCGTCCGCGAGCGGCACCATGCCGGCGGCCAGCGCGCAGCCCGCTCCCCCGCTCGACCCGCCGGCACTGCGGGTGGGGTCGACCGGGTTGCGGGTGGTACCGAAGACCTTGTTGAACGTGTGGCTCCCCGCCGCGAACTCCGGCACGTTCGTCTTCCCGATCGGCACCGCCCCGGCCTTGCGGATCCGCTCGACGATCAGCTCGTCGCGCTGCGGCACGTGGTCGGCGTACAGCGGGCTTCCGTACGTCGTGCGCCACCCCGCGACCTCGTGGGTGTCCTTGAACGCCCACGGCAGCCCGTGCAGCGGACCGCGCTCGTCGTACGGCGTCCGGTCGGCCTCGCTGGCCCCGTCGCGGGCGCGTTCCTCGTCGAGGCTCACGATCGCGTTCAGCCCCTCTGGTCCAGCGTTCTTCTCCGCGATCCGGGCGAGGTGGAGGTCCATCAGCTCGGAGCAGGAGATGTCGCGGGCGCTCAGGGCCGCCAGCATCTCCCGCGCGGTCGAGTCGACCGTCAGGTCGGTCATCGGACCGAGGTTTGGCGTCGTTCCTGAACGTTTGGCGTCGTTGCAACGACGCCAAACGTCCGGGATACCCGCTCGAGCGGGTATCCCGACCGCAAGCTCACCGCCGCCGCCCGAACAGCGACCCCACGACGACGCCGAGGACGACCAGGCCGGCGCCGACGGCGATGCCCTTGACGAAGTCCGACTGCGAGCCGATGGCCGACGAGGAGGGTGGCGCGGTGAAGACCTGGCCGGCCACGGGAGCGGCGCCGGCGGGCACACCGGCAGCCGCGGTGACCGCCGGCAGGGTGCCGCTCAGCGCCTTGTCCACGTTCCCGAAGAACTCGCCGGCCATCCGCTTGGAGACCGACGTCAGCATCCGCTGGCCGACGCCGCCGATCATCCCGCCGACCACCGCGTCGGCGTCCCAGGTCACCGTGGTGGTGTCGTCCGAGGCGGAGGCGAACGAGACGTTCACCGTCGCGCCGATCGTCCCCGGCGCGCCGGCACCCTCGAGCTTCATCACTAGCGACGACGGCTCGGTCAGGTCGGAGAGCACGCAGGTACCGGCGTACGTGCCCTTGATGGCGGCTACTCCGGCGGTGACGGTCATGTCGTAGGAGTTCTCCCCCGTCGCGACCAGCCGCTCGCAGCCGGGGATGGTGGCGACCAGCACCGAGGGGTCCAGCAGTGCGTCCCACGCCTTGTCGACGGGCGCGTGCAGGGTGTTCTCGCCGGCAATCTTCATGTCGTCTCCTTCGAATGGGCCACACGCAGCGCGAACAGCTCCGAGGGCGAGATCGGCATCGCCGTGATCGGGAAGCCCTCGGCGTCGGAGATCGCCGCCGCGAACACCGCGGCCGACGGGATCACGCCAGCCTCGCCGGCACCCTTGATGCCGAGCGGGTTCAGCGGCGACGGCGTCTCCAGGTGGTCGATCTCGATGGAGGTCGGTACCTCGGTGACGTAGGGCATCAGGAAGTCCATGAACGACGCGTTCAGCAGCTGGCCGGACTCGTCGTAGGCCATCCGCTCGTACAGCGCTCCGCCCACGCCCTGCGCCACGCCGCCGTGGATCTGGCCCTCCACGATCATCGGGTTGATCAGGTAGCCGCAGTCGTGCACCACGGCGTACTTGAGGATCTTGATCTCCGCTGTCTGCGGGTCGGTCTCCACGATCACGGCGTGCATGCCCGAGGCGAACGTCGCCCGCTCGGGCGAGTAGAAGTCCTTGCCCTCCAGGCCCGGCTCGTCGTCCTCGGCGACCGGAGGCTTGCCCGGGTCGCCGACAGAGAACTGGGTCGCCAGCTTCGACTGCTCGTCGAAGGCATAGCGCAGCGGGTTCGACAGCACCGCGATCGTCCCGAGCGAGATCGACGACGACGGCGCGCCCTTCACCGACACCACGCCGTCGACGATCTCCAGGTCGTCCTCGCTCGCCTCCAGCGCGTCGGCCGCGATCCGCAGGACCTTCTCCTTCGCCCGCGTCGCCGCGAGGTGGATCGCCGACCCGCTCATCACGGCCGCACGCGACGCGAACGTGCCGACGGCGTACGGCATCCGGCGCGTGTCGCCGGTGACCACCTCGACGTCCGCGAGGGGTACGCCGAGCACGTCGGCCGCGATCTGCGCGAACACCGTCGCGTGGCCCTGCCCCTGCGTCGTCAGTCCGGTGGCGACCTTGACCTTGCCCGAGGTCTCGATGTGCACGTGGGCGCCTTCGTACGGCCCGACGCCGGTGCCCTCGACGTAGCAGGCCAGCCCGATCCCGACCGTGCGCCCCTGCCTGGCCATCCGCTTCTTGTACGCCGGGAACTTGTCCCAGCCGACCAGCTTCTTGATCTTCTCCAGCGAGGCGGGGTAGTCACCGGAGTCGTACTCGAGCTGACGGCCGTCCTGGAAGATCAGCCCCTGGTCGTAGGGGAACTCGTCGGGCTGGATGAAGTTGACGGCCCGCACCTCGGCGCGGTCCTTGCCCAGGAACTCGGCGATCGCGTCGATGGTCCGCTCCATCACGAAGCAGCCCTGCGGCCGGCCCGCGCCGCGGTACGGCGTGACGATGACGGTGTTCGTGTAGAGCGAGTCGAACCGCACGCGGTACGCGCCGGGCTTGTAGGGCCCGAGCAGCTGGGTCGAGGTGATGATCGGGACGATCAGGCCGTACGGCGTGTACGCGCCGTGGTCGTGCCAGAACTGCACGTCGAGCCCCAGCAGCCGGCCCTCGTCGTCGAAGCCGACCTCGACGTGGTGCACCTGCCCGCGTTCGTGGGCCGAGGAGATGAAGTGCTCGCGCCGGTCCTCGATGAACTTCACCGGCCGGCCGAGCGCCCGCGCAGCGAGCGGGACCAGGACCTCCTCGGGCCACGGGTGGTTGATCTTCACGCCGAAGCCGCCGCCGACGTCGGGCGTCACCACGTCGACCTGGCCGAGGTCCAGGCCCAGCTTCACCGCGATCGCGGCACGTACGCCGGTCGACGTCTGCGTCGACGACCAGACGGTCAGCCGGTTGACGTCGGGGTCCCAGCGCGCGACGGTGCCGCGGCCCTCCATCGGCTGGCACGAGCTGCGTTCGACGGTGAGGTCGAGGGTGAGTGTGTGCGGGGCCGCGGCGATCGCGGCCGGGGCGTCGCCGTTGTGCTGCTCCATCCTGGCACCGACGTTGCCGGGCACGTCCTCGTGCACCAGGTTCTCCGCCGCCCGGGACGCCTCGATGCCGACCACCGGCGGGAGCACCTCGTAGTCGACGCGGATCCGGCCGACGGCGTCCTCCGCGATGTAGCGGTCGTCGGCCACGACGAACGCGATCGCCTCGCCGACGTAGTTCACCTCGCCGTTGGCCAGGGCGTACTGCGTCCGGCCGTGCGTCAGCGTCGGGTGCGGGATCAGCAACGGCAGGGGCTCGGCCATCGGTGGCGACAGCCCCTCGAGGTCCTCGTAGGTCCACACCACGTGCACGCCCTCGACGTCGAGGACGTCCTCGACGTGGACGTCGAGCACCTTCGCGTGCGCGTGCGGCGAGCGCAGCACGGCCGCGTGCAGCGTGTTCGGGCCGACCGCGACGTCGTCGACGTACCTGCCCTGGCCACGGAGGAACCGCTGGTCCTCGACCCGCTGGACCCGCGACCCGAACAGCTTGGTCGTCATGCGCCCAACCCCGTGGAAGCGTTGTCGTCGGTCCGGTCCTCGAACTCGAGCTGACCGTCCTGATCGCCGGTCGAGCCGGTCTCGACACGCCGCTCGTCCCTCGCGGCGGCTCGACCACCCACAACCGTGTCGAGACCGAGTGCGCGAATCTCCGCCGCCCGGAGCACCGACTTCACGATGTTCTGGTACCCCGTGCAGCGACACAGGTTGCCGGCGATCATGTCCCGCGCCTCGTCATCGGTCGGAGACGGGTTCTCCTCGAGGCCCGCCGCGATCGTCGTCATGAAACCCGGCGTGCAGAAGCCGCACTGCAGCCCGTGGCACTCGAGGAACGCCTGCTGGACCGGCCCGAGCGAGCCGTCGGCGTTGGTCAGGCCCTCGACCGTGGTGATCTCGCAGTCGACCGCCGACACCGCGAACATCAGGCACGAGCGCATCGGCCGGCCGTCGACCAGCACCGTGCACGCGCCGCACACACCGTGCTCGCAGCCGACGTGGGTGCCGGTGAGGCCGACGTCGTGGCGCAGCGCATCGGAAAGGAGACGACGGGCGGGTACTGCGACGTCGTGCGCGACGCCGTTCACGTGCAGGCGGACCTGGTGGAGCTCCTCACTCATGCGGCCGCCATCTCCCTGGCCGCGGCCACCACGCGCGCGGTGAGCACCCGCACCAGCTGGGCGCGGTACTCGGCCGAGGCATGGATGTCGTCGCCGGGGTCGAGGTGCTGCAGCGCGGCGTCGGCGAGGTCGGCATCGGCGACGCCGGTCAGGTCGACCACGGTCGGCACCTCGCAGACGGACAGGTAACCGGCGAAGACGTGTTCGCCAGTCACCAGGGCGGCGACCCCGCACAGCGCGTAGTCGCCGTGCCGCCGCGCGATCTCCTCGAAGGCGACGCCGGCCCCCTCGGGCAGCGCCGGGAAGTACGCCGAGACCGCGATCTCGTCGTGGTGCAGCGAGGACTCCAGCGGGCCGACGTACAGGTCCTCGGCCGCGATCGTGCGACGTCCCGACGGCCCGGCCACCTCGACGGAGCCGCCCAGCAGTCGCAGCACCATCGGCATCTCGGCCGCGGCGTCGGCGTGCACGATCGAACCGACGGTGGTGCCCCGGTTGCGGATCGTCGCGTGCGCGACGTTGGCCAGGGCGAGGGAGACCAGCGGCTGCACGCGACGTACCTCCTCGGATGCCAGCACATCGGCGTGCCGGGCCAGCGCGCCGATCCGCACGCCGTCGTCGGTGACCTCGATGCCGGCCAGGTCCGGCAGCCCGTTGATGTCGACCAGCCGCGAGGGGGCCGCCAGCCGCATCGACAGCAGCGGTACCAGGCTCTGGCCGCCCGCCAGGACCTTCGAACCCGGGTCACCCGCCAACGCCGCGAGGGCGTCGTCGAGCGACCCGGGCCGGACGTAGTCGAAAGGGGCCGGCTTCACGGATCCATCTTCACAGGCGCAAGGTCACCGGCGGCCGTCGACGTCCCCCGGGTTGGCGTCGGCGCCGGCAGGGCCGATAGCGCCGGCGCCCTCGTCGTAGTCGGTGCCGGCGGCCCGGGCCACGACCCGGGCCAGGTGATAACCGGCCACCACGACGATGGTGCCGAGGGCGATGCCGGTGAGGATGAAGTCGTCGGTGAACTTCAGGCTGCCGTTGCCGATGGCCAGGATGATGCCGGCGGAGAGCGGGACCAGGTTGATCGGACGACCGAAGTCGACGCCGTTCTCCTTCCAGATCTTCGCTCCGAGCAGGCCGATCATGCCGTACAGGACCAGCGTGATGCCGCCCAGCACGGCGGGCGGTGTCGCGTTGACGATCGCCCCGAACTTGGGGATCAGACCGAGCAGCACCGCCGTGATCGCGGCGACGAAGTACGCCGCCGTGGAGTAGACGCGGGTAGCGGCCATGACGCCGATGTTCTCGGCGTACGTCGTCGTCGGCGCACCGCCGATGGTGCTGGTGATCACCGTGCCGACACCGTCGGCGGCGACGGCCCGGCCGAGCACCGGGTCGAGGTCGGTCTTGGTCATCTCGGCCACGGCCTTCACGTGCCCGAGGTTCTCCGCCACGAGCGCGATCACGGCCGGCAACGCGAGCAGGATGAAGACGATCGAGAACGACGGGAAGTGCCAGCCGACATCGGCGTAACCGGGCGTGAAGGCCTGGTTGCCCACCAGCCCGTCCTTGGTGTGCACGGGGAATCCGAACCAGTCGGCGGCGCTCACGCCGCTCCAGCTGACGCGGTCGTGCGGGCCGGGCTCCGCGACACCGGGCAGCGGCAGCGAGGTCTTGCCGAAGATGCCGTCGAAGATCCACGACAGGATGTAGCCGAAGATCAGGCCGAGGAAGACCGCGATGCGGCCGAAGAAGCCCCTGAGGCCGACGGCCATCAGGATCACGGCGGTCATGGTGATGATGGCGACCCAGGGGTCGGAGGGCATGTACGTCTGGGTGGCGACCGGCGCCAGGTTGAAGCCGATCAGCATGACGACCGCGCCGGTGACCGCGGGAGGCAGCACCTTGTTGACCGCGCCGGCGCCGAGGAAGTGGATGACGACGCCCACGATCGCCAGGACGATGCCCGCGACGAGGATCGCACCGGTGACGTCGGCCGGGCCGCCGGGACCCTTGTCGCCGCTGTAGGTGTAGATCGCGGTGGCGGCGCCGACGAACGACGCGCTGGTGCCGAGGTAGCTGGGCACCTTGCCCCCGACGATCAGCAGGAAGCAGATCGTCGCGATGCCGCTCATCATGACCGCGAGGTTGGCGTTCAGGCCCATGATGAGCGGGAAGACGAACGTCGCCCCGAACATCGCGACGACGTGCTGGGCGCCGAGGCCCACGGTCTTGCCCCACGCCAGGCGCTGGTTCGGCGCGACAGCCTCACCCGGGGCCGGATCGACTACTTCCCACTTGAACATCGACGACATCGCCGGCCCCTTTCCCTTGGGTCTGGATCCTTTAGATCAGGCCCCGAGAACCCCCAACGTAGTGAGGGCCATCAGACACCCTCGACGGCGATTTCTGCTGAAGGAACGCCGGTGTCGCTGGCAGGACATGCGACGGCTTCCTGTGGACGGCCGCCGGCATAGTCCGCCACGAAAGTCACCATCAGGAGACCGATCGATGGTGATTTTCGTCCGGGACTATCCCGAACGACGCGTCAACCGGCGATGTCGAGAACCCGGAGGGCGACGGCGACGTCGAGGCGGAGGTGGGGGTCGGAGGAGAGCGGGCCGAGCAGCCGCTCGAGCTTGGAGACCCGGTAGCGCATGGTGTTGTAGTGGAAGAACTGGAGGCGCGCGGCCTCGGCCACGTTGAAGTTGGTGTCCAGCAGCACCTGCAGGGTCTCGCGCAGGTTGGCGGCCTCGGTGGTGCTCTCGGCGAGCGGTCCGAGGACGTCGCGGGCGAACGCCCGCAGCTCGCCGGAGTCCGGGATCAGGGCGATCAGGCGGTGCAGCCCGAGCTCGTCGAAGAACGTCGTGGAGCCGGGCCCGTGCACGCGGCGCCCGATCTCGACGGCCCGCCGTGCCTGCGCATAGGCCTCGGGCAGCTCGGCCAGCGATGGCGCCGCGCGGCTGACCCCCACCGAGAAGCTGCGCCGGCCGCCGCCCTTGTCCCCGGCGACTCCGGTGACCACGCGGCGTACGACGTCGTGGCCGGCCCAGGATCCGGCTTCGGCGGCCTGCTCGACGGCGACGGGCAGCAGGGTCACCACCTCGGAGCTGAAGTCGACGCTCGGCACCCCGGGCTCGAGGCCCAGGGTCACCTGGCGCCAGGCGGCCGCGAACCGCTCCTGCCAGGTGCGCTTCTGCTCGCGTGAGGCGGGTCGTTCCTCCCGCGGCTGCGGGTCGATCTCGGCGACCACCACGACCGACGGACGGTCCAGCGACCACCCGAACGCCTGGGCGTGCTCCGCGACGTACGCCTCCTCGACCACGCCGCGGACCAGCAGGTCGCGCAGGAAGTCGCCCTGGTACTTGTTCTCGACCGCCCCGATCGCGCTCTGCCTGGTGATGAGCAGCGCGGCCACGATGGCGACCCGCTCCAGGGCGTGTACGTCGACCTCGCCGACCTCCTGCCCGAGCCGCACGCACACCAGCCGCGCGAGGTCGGCCCCGCCGGCGGCCACACGCAGGGAGCGAACCTCGCCCCGCTCGAGAGGCTCGCCGCTCTCCCGGACCCGCTCGACCCTGATGCGGCCGGTGCTGTCGACGAGCCGTGCGCCGACCAGCGCGGCACGGGCGTCGTCGGACAGCGCCGATGCGCGTTCGCGCCCGTCGGTGGAGGTGAAGGCGACCTCCACGCCCAGCACATGAGCAGCCTCGGCGGCGATCTGGTCGAGGTCGCCGCCCTCCAGCACGATGTGGGTCAGCGCCGTGTGCAGCGCGTCGACGCGCGCGAGCGCGTCCGCCGCGGTGTCGCCCGTTATCAACACTTGAGGCTCGTCCTCACGATCGTTGGCACATCCTCACAGCGGCCAAATGTAACGGCGGCCGATAGCGTCGGGAAGCGTGGTCCCCTACCGTCCTTCAGGACCCGTGCCCGTGAGTGCCCCGAGCCGGGTCGCGCGGCACCTGCGAGCCGCGCCCGACGGACCCGTCCGGGTGCTGCACCACGTGCCGACGGCGCTGTACGTCGAGGTGGCCGGCCGCTGCGTCGGCGTCGTGTCCCCTGCCGCCGCGCAGGT
Source organism: uncultured Actinomycetota bacterium (assembly GCA_963728555.1). Lineage (GTDB taxonomy): Bacteria > Actinomycetota > Actinomycetes > Propionibacteriales > Nocardioidaceae > Nocardioides. The sequence goes on along the minus strand of CAVSKP010000002.1, from coordinate 533,188 downwards.
GCCGTGCGCCCTGCGCGTGTCGCGGCCGTCGGTGCTGGCGGACAGCCAGGTCAAGCCCTACCTTGAGCGCGGGATCCTGTTGCTCACCCACGACCCCCTGGTGGTGGGTCGATTCGTGGATGTTCGCGTGCCCCGAATCGATCTGGGCGGGCTCCTGCGTCGGGCGGCGAGCCCGGCAGCGGAACCGGCGGATCCCCCCCGATCGGCCAGCGACGGGCTCGCCGCCTACCAGGGCCTGCCCGGCGCGATCGACGCCGCCACTCTCCAGCGCCTGGTCGGTCACGGCGGCGGGCTGACGCCCCTCGGTGACGACGTGCTCTGCGGCTGGCTGGCCGTGCTGCACGCCACCGACCGGCTCGACGACGCGGTCGTCGACCTCGTGCGCGCGGCGGCGGGCCGCACCACCATGCTGTCGGCGACCCTGCTCGACTGCGCGTTGCACGGCGAGGTGCTGCCGGAGTTCGCGGCGTACGTCGCCGCGCTCGGCACCCCGTCGGAGCAGGACGCCGCCCGCACCCTGATGGCCATCGGCCACACCTCCGGCGCCGGGCTGTGGTTCGGTGCCCGGCACGCCCTGACGACGCTCGCCCACCAGGAGGCCGCATGAAAATACCTCACGAGATCGCTCACCTCCCCCGCTTCGCTCCTCCGGCTCACGATCCCGCGGGGACCCCAAAAACATGACGACCCACGTCGAGCTGAGGTCCGGCGCGTACGCCGACTCCGTGACCCTCCTCCAGGTCAGCCGCGACGTCGCCGCCGTCGACGGCGTCGACGCCGCCCAGGTGGCGATGGCCACCCCGCTGAACGTCGAGGTGCTCGGCGGGATGGGTTTCGACGTACCTCCCGCCAGCCCCAACGACATGGTGGTCGCGATCCGCGCGGGAGACGACACGGCGATCGCCCGCGGTCTCGCCGCCGTGGACGCCGCGCTGGCGGCCGCCGTACGCCGTCCCACGGGCCAGGGCGAGCTGGCCGCGCACCGCACGTCGGCGGCCGCCCTGCGCGACGCGCCGGCCGGGCTGGTGCTGGTGTCCACGCCGGGAGCGAGCGCGACCGTCGAGGCGATGGACGCCCTCGACGCCGGCTGCGACGTGATGATCTTCAGCGACAACGTGCCGCTGGAGCAGGAGATCGCCCTGAAGCGGGTCGCCGCCCAGCGCGGGCTGCTCGTCATGGGACCCGACTGCGGCACGGCCGTGGTCGGCGGTCTCGGCCTGGGGTTCGCGAACGTCGTCCAGCCCGGCCCGGTCGGCATCGTCGCCGCGTCCGGCACCGGCTGCCAGCAGCTGCTCGCCCTGCTCGACCACGCCGGCGTGGGTGTCTCCTCGGCGCTCGGCGTCGGCGGCCGCGACCTCTCTGCCGAGGTCGGCGGGCTCGCGACCCGTGAGGCCCTGCGGCGGCTGGACGCCGACGAGGCCATCGAGCTGATCGTGGTGGTCTCCAAGCCGCCGGCGCCCGAGGTGGCGGCAGAGATCGAGTCGTACGCCGCGTCGCTGGGCACGCCGGTCGAGCTCGCGCTGCTCGGGGCCGGACGCCCCGACCTGACCGTCTCGACGGAGTCGGTGCTGGCGCGGCTGGGTCGCGACGTACCTCCCTGGCCGGTGCGGGTGCCCGGCGCCGCTCACCTCGGCGGCCCGGGTGACCAGCTGCACGGGTTGTTCGTGGGTGGCACCAACTGCTCGGAGGCCAGGTACGTCGTCGAGACGGCGCTGGCGATGGACGGCCGCTCGACCGACGGCCACACGTTCATCGACTTCGGCGACGACGAGTACACCGCAGGCCGCGCGCACCCGATGATCGACCCGACCATCCGTCTCGAGCACCTCGACCGGGTCGGGGCCGACCCGCGCACGGGCGTGGTGCTGCTCGACGTGGTGCTCGGCCACGGCGCCGAGTCCGACCCCGCGGGGTCGCTCGCGCCGGCGATCGCGCAGGTGCCGCAGCCCGTGGTCGTCGCCCTCGTCGGCACCGACCACGACCCGCAGGACCGGCACCGGCAGGAAGATCAGCTCGCCGAGGCCGGCGCCGAGGTGCACCTGTCGAACGCCGGGGCCGCCCGCCGGGCCGTCGAGCTCCTGGGAGGCGAGTGAGATGGACATCCCCAGCAACGTCGTCGCCGTCGGCACGGACATGCTCGCCGCGGCCGTCGAGGCCCAGGCCGTGCCGGTCACGCGCGTCGACTGGCGCCCGCCCATGCCCGGCACCGAGGACGACCTCGTCACGGTGGCGACCGACGGAATGCGCGCGGACGCCAACGCCCACGCCCTCGCGGCGATGCTCGAGGTCCAGGCGACGCTCGTCGACGTCGCGCCCGCCTCGGAGCTGCTCGGCCTGGAGCGCGGGCAGTTCCTGCACGCCGGCCCGCCGATCGCATGGGACCGGGCCTCCGGTCCGCTGCGCGGCGCCCTCCTGGGCGGGGCCGCCCTGGAGGGCCTCGTCGACGACCCCGACGACGCGGTCGCGCTGTTCGAGGCCGGCACTCAGGTCTCGCTCGAGCCCTGTCACCACCGCGGCACCGTCGGCCCGATGGCGGGCGTGGTCACCCCGTCGATGTGGCTGTGGGTGCTCGAGGACGCCCGCACCGGGCGGCGTACGTTCTGCTCCCTCAACGAGGGCCTGGGCAAGGTGCTCCGGTACGGCGCCTACTCACCCGACGTGCTCACCCGGCTGCGCTGGATGGGCGACGTCCTCGGGCCACTGCTCCAGACGGCGGTCCGCGCCACGATCGACAGCCAGGGGCCGGTCGACGTGACCGGCATTCTCACCCAGATGCTGCAGATGGGCGACGAGGCCCACAACCGCAACCGGGCCGGCACGCTGATGCTGCTGCGAGACCTGTCGCCGGCGATGGTCGGGGCCGGGTCCCCTGAGGACGTCGCCGAGGCGCTGCGGTTCATCGGCGGCAACGACCACTTCTTCCTCAACCTCGCGATGCCGGCCTGCAAGCTCGCGCTCGACGCCGCGCGCGGCATCGAGGGCTCGACGATGGTCGTCGCGATGGCCCGCAACGGCACCGACTTCGGCATCCAGGTCGCGGGCACCGGCGACGAGTGGTTCACCGGGCCGGCGCAGCTGGCCGACGGGCTGTACCTGGGCGAGTTCGGGCAGGAAGACGCCAACCCCGACATCGGCGACTCCGCCATCACCGAGACCGCGGGGATCGGCGGCTTCGCGATGGCGACCGCGCCGGCGATCGTGCGCTTCGTCGGCGGCTCGGTGCCGGACGCCCTGGCGACCACCCGGCGGATGCACGAGATCACGCTGGGCGAGAACCCGCGCTGGTCGGTCCCCATCCTGGAGTTCCAGGGGACGCCCACCGGCATCGACGTCACGAAGGTCTGCCGGACCGGGATCCTCCCCCAGATCAACACCGGGATGGCCGGCCGGGTCGCCGGCGTCGGGCAGGTCGGCGCCGGGCTCGTCACGCCGCCTGCCGAGATCTTCCCGGCGGCCCTCGCCCGGCTGGCGGAGCTGACCCGGGCCCGGTCCTGAGTTCCGCTCCTGCTAGAACAGGGAGCATGGCGACCCTCCAGCTCGGCGAGAACACCGTCCACACCGTCGGCGACCTGCCCGCCGTCGGCACCACCGCGCCCGACTTCACCCTCACCGGCATCGACATGGGCGACGTGACCAAGACCGCCGGCAAGCGCACCGTGCTCAGCATCTTCCCGAGCATCGGGACGGGGGTCTGCCAGGCCGGCGTACGCCGGTTCAACGAGCTGGCCGCCGGCCTCGACAACACCGAGGTCATCTGCGTCTCCCAGGACCTCCCCTTCGCCATGGCCGGCTTCTGTGCCGCCGAGGGCATCGAGAACGTCGTGGTCGGCTCGGCCTTCCGCTCCGGGTTCGGCACCGACTACGGCGTGACCATGGCCGACGGCGCCTGGCGCGGTCTCCTCGCCCGCGCGGTGGTGGTGCTGGACGAGAACGGCACCGTCCTGCACCAGCAGGTCACGCCCGCCATCAGCGTCGAGCCCGAGTACGACGCGGTGGTCGCGGTTCTGGGCTGACCTCTTTCGCTGGTCGAGCCCGGCGAGCGCCAGCGAGCCGGTGTCGAGACGCCGCGAGTGCGCAGCGATGGTCTCGAGACGCGTCGCGCCGCTGCGCTCGGCCCCGCGCTCGAGCCACCGCGACCGGTCGACGGGCTGCGGCCCGTCGCAGCTCGGGTCTGAAGAGCGCTTCCTTGATGTCGACGTTGCCAGAGGCGCGCAGGGGGGTGCCCTCCTCGAGGTAGCGCAGCCGCGCCTCGCCCTGGTGGCTCGACGGCAGGGAGCCGTCCGCACGTACCACCCGCCACCACGGCACCGGGCCGCCGTACGCCGCCATCACCGAGCCGACGAGCCGGGGGCCGCCGCCGCCCATCACCGCCCCGACGACCTCGGCGAGGGTGCCGTACGTCGTCACCCGCCCGCGCGGCACCTGCTCGACGCACTGGAGCACGCGCTCGGCGTACTCCTCCCAGTCGATCCCGCTGCCGCTCATTCCTCCTCCGTGGTGGTCGCGCCCTGGATGGCGGCCGCCGCGACCACGACGACCGACAGCGCGACGGCCAGGCCGACGACCCACACCGATCCCGACTCGGGCAGCCGCCCGACCGCGCGGGCCAGGACCCAGACCAGGATCGCGACCACGAACACGGCGGCTCCGCGAAGGCCCCAGAGACGAGCGGTCCCCGGGTCGACGGGAAGCCGCGGCGGACCGTAGGACACCACCAGCGCCGCGAGGTGGGCGGCGAGCATACCGAGCGCGGCGACGAGCACCCCGACCGGCACGGCGGTCGTCTCGCTGGACGCCCACGAGAAGCCGACGACCAGCAGCGTGACCGAGCCGATCACCGACTCCGGGCCGACGGCCCAGCCCACGCCCAGCACCAGCACCACGGCGACCACCCAGGGCCGCGGTGCTCCCAGCGATGGTGTCCGAGCGAACAGCGCGATCATCGGTCCGAGCACGAGGACGACGCGCAGCGCCCACTGCCCGCGGGTCCAGCCGCGCCAGTCGGGGATCATCGCCGGCTCACCTCCCCCGCACCTGCGGCAGCTGGGCGCGCCGGGCCAGCCGGTGAAGGACGTCGTCCAGCGTGCCGGGCCCGCGCCACCGGACCACCGGGCAGCCTTGACGGGCCAGGGCCGTGAGCAGGTGCTCGCGCTCGGTGCGCCGCAACCGCCAGGCCAGGCCGGCGACGTACGCGTCGGCGCCCTCGGGCGCCAGCGCCGCCGCGTCGTCGGGGAGGGTGTCGACCGCCAGCACGGGCAAGCCACGACGGTGCATCGATGCCGTGGCCGTCACCATCGCGTCGGCCAGCAGTGGGGACAGCACGATGACGACCGTGCCGGCCGTCGCGCCGAACTGCAGGCGCTCGGTCGCGTCCTCGCGCATCCGCGCCGGCCGCACGGAAGCCAGTCGGCCGAGGATCCGGCGCAGGTGCCGTTGGCCGGAGCCGTACCCGACGGACTCCCACGCGGCGCCGATGACGCGCACCGAGACCCGGTCGCCGTTGCGCACGAAGTGCTCCGCGAGCGCGGACGCCGCACGCATCGTCACGTCGAGGCTGCTCGCGCCGGCCCCGATGCCGCCGGAGCGCCCGAAGTCCGACAGCGCGTCGACGACCAGCAGCACGCCGCTGTCCTCCTCGCCACGCGAGGTGACCACGTGCAGGTCGCCGGTGCGCAGCGAGACCCGCCAGTTGATCCGCCGCAGCCGGTCGCCCGCGTGGAAGGGGCGGATGCCCGCGAACTCCGTCCCGTCGCCCACCCGCCGCGACCGGTTCGCCCCCACGAGGCCGAGGGGCTGCGGGGCCTCGGCGGCGCTGTCGAAGGGCGCCGACGTCGGCAGCACCGTCAGCTCGGACCCGTGCTCGAGCATCGGCCCCCAGCGGTACCCCGCCCACGGGCTGGTCAGCGCCACCTTCTCCTCGCCGAGGGTGCGCCGGCCCCACCGTCGCGGGCTCACCTCGAGCTCCGGGACGCCGTCGCGCAGCAGGCCGCTGACGCGTCCCGAGGCCGGGTGCAGGGCGACGTACGGCGCCTGCGCGCTGATCCGGGTCACGTGCTCGACGCCGTCGGCCGCGGTGACGCTCAGCCGCGAGCGCGTGCCCTGGCCTTCGTAGAGGGAGACGTGGTCGAGGAACCCCCGCACCACCGGGGCGCTCGACGGCCTGCCGACCAGGCCGTAGGACGCGATCACCACCAGCGGCGCGGCCAGCACCACGAGCACGGGCTGGCCGAGCAGCACGGCGCCACCGATGAGCAGCGCGCTCACCAGCAGTGCGCGACTGAGCGCGGGGGTGATCTGCCAGCGGTTCACGGTCGGGCGAACTCCTCCAGCGTGGACGGGGTGGGCACGCTCCCGAGCACGGCGTCCACCACCCGCCGGCCACTCGCCTGGGTCATCCAGAGCTCCGGCTTGACGGTGATCCGGTGGGCGAGCACCGAACGCGCGACGGCCTTCACGTCCTCGGGGATGACGTAGTCGCGGCCCCGGATGACCGCCCAGCCGCGGGCGGCCAGCACCAGGCCGAGCGATCCGCGCGGCGAGGAGCCGGTGAGCACGTCGGGGTGCTCGCGGGTCGCGATGGCCAGGTCCACGCAGTAGCGCCCCACGCTCTCGTCGACCACCACCGTCTCGGTCGCGGCCTGCATCTCCAGCAGGCCCGTCGGCGTCCGTCACCGCCGCGAGGTCCACCTCCTCCTGCTGCCGGGCCAGCCGGCGCACGAGGACGTCGTACTCCTCGTCGCGCTTCGGGTAGCCGAAGCTGACGCGCAGCAGGAACCGGTCGAGCTGCGCCTCCGGGAGCGGGTAGGTGCCTTCGTACTCGATCGGGTTGGCCGTCGCCAGCACGTGGAAGGGAGCAGCCAGGGGGAAGGTCTCGCCCTCGACGGTGACCTGCCGTTCCTGCATCGCCTCCAGCAGCGCGGACTGCGTCTTGGGCGGCGTCCGGTTGATCTCGTCGGCCAGCAGCAGGCCGGTGAACAGCGGGCCGCGGCGGAACTCGAACGTGCCCTGGCGCTGGTCGTAGATGAACGAGCCGGTCAGGTCGGCGGGAAGCAGGTCCGGGGTGAACTGCGCGCGGGCGAAGTCGAGCCCGAGCGCGGTCGCCAGGGACCTGGCGGCCAGGGTCTTGCCGAGCCCGGGGAAGTCCTCGAGCAGGACGTGGCCCTTGGCCAGCACGGCGGCGAGCACCAGCGTCAGCGGGTCCCGCTTGCCGACGACGGCCTTCTCCACCTCGTCGAGGACCAGGCCGGCCTGGCGCGAGGCCTCGGCTACGCGGGGGTCAGTGGGCATCGGTGTTCACATCTCCTCGATCCGTCGTACACAGGTCTCGATCTCGGCCCGGGACAGGCGGCGTACGGGCCCGGTGAGGATCCCGGTGACCTCCTCGCCCAGCCAGCGCGTGGCAGCCGGGTCACGCAGGCCGACGCCGTGGACCTGACGCAGCCTCCGGTCTGCGAGGTCGGCGAACCGGTCGCGCAGCACCGCGTCGAGCTGGCGCGCGTCGAGGTGACCCGAGATGACCCGGGTGTACATGCCCAGCCGGGTGTCCTGGCCCGGTGGCGCCACGGACTGGATGGTGTCGACCGACCAGTCCGGGCCGTCACTGACCACCGAGACGTTGGCCAGGGCCAGCACCGCCATCACCACGGCGACGAGCAGCAACAGGCGCCACGGTCGCGCCGAGACGTCGAGAGCCGCCATCAGCACCCAGACCAGCCCGTAGGCGAGCAGCGTCACGGCCAGCCACCGCCACCAGAACCTGTTGCCGCGCGTCATGTCGCCCCCGCCCGGGACCCCAGCGAGCGGTGGATCACGTCCAGGGCGAGCTGGGCCCGGTGCCGGTTCTCCTCGGTGATCTCGTGCCGGGAGTAGCGGGCGTCGCGGTACAGCTCGGCCAGCTCCGAGACCGCGGAGGCGTCCGCCGAGAGTCCGTCCAGCACCCGCAAGGTGAACTCGGACGAGGTCTCCCAGGGCAGGCGGCGTACGCCGACGGTGGCGGCCGCGTCCTCGAACCGAAGCCAGCACTCGACGATCGCGTTGCGCGGGGAGCCGGTCGCCAGCACGTGGCGCTGGCTGCTGGCGCCCGACAGCATCGCCTCGGCCAGCGCCGACGGGGCGTCGAGCGGGTCGAACTCCACCTCCTCCGGCTCGGGCTCCGAGCGGCTCCGCCGCCATTCGCGGGTCAACAGCCAGCGCAGCACGGTCAACAGCACCGCGAGCATCACGATGGTCGCCAGCATGGTCGCGACGATGGTGACGACCGTGAACAGGACTTCGTGGTGGTCCTCGCGGTCGCGCGGATCGGCGTTCTGCGTGTTGGGCGCCGCGCTGGACGAGGAGGGCGAGAGCGGTGCGTAGCTCGGCGGGTTGCCCGCGTCGGTGACGACCTGCTGCGGCCCGATGGTGGCCGCCCAGGTCACCAGGAGCAGCATCAGCGCCACCGCGCCCATCACCCCGACGACCGCGGTCACGGACGCGCGCGCCGCGCTCGGGGCGGTCTCGGGCGGGCCGTCGGACATGCGCCCGAACCTACTTGTCGCCACCGTCGGAGGAGAGCCGCCCGGAGGTCACGGTCGGGTCACGGCCCCGGGCGGGCGCGGCTGCCGGTCCGCCCCCACCGCGGACCGGCCCCGCCGTCGCCGGAGGACGGGCTCAGAGGATTTGGCTCAGAGGATCGGCTCAGAGGATGGGGTCGAACGGCTCGGTGCCGTTGACCAGCTGCAGGCCCGCGATGCCGGAGTGCGCCTGCGCGAACGCCAGCTCCTTGGCGAGGTCGCCGATGTTGTTCGACGCCGGCAGCGGGGCCAGGCCGAGCGTGGAGAGCACGCCGATGGCCTTGCCTTCGGCGCTCAGGAACGCCGACCCGGAGTCCCCGGGGATGCCCGGGGTGACGGTGTACAGCGGGTGGGACCAGCCGGCGTCGGCAGCCATGTCGCCCAGGCTGATGCCGGTGTGCGGCGAGAGCTGGGTGATCCCGAAGCGGAGGCTGGAGTTGCCGTAGGTCCAGACGCGGTCGCCCGCGGCCGTGCCGTCGGTGTCGATGCCGGTCGGACCGCCCCAGAACGGGATGCTCGGGTTCACCTTCGAGACGTCGCCGGCGTCGACCTTGACCAGCGCCAGGTCGTTGTAGGCGCACGTGTTGGCGTCGGTGGTGCCGAGCTGGTGCATGGTCAGCCAGGACGAGTAGACGAGCGTGCCGTTGCCGACCACGGTCCCCTCGCTCACGAGCGAGCCGCCCTCGTTGAACGTCACCCGCGTGCCGAGTGGCAGCGAGTCGGCCAGACAGCCGTCGGTGTCGGTGGCCGCGCCGAGGCCGGCGCAGTGCGCGGCGTACCCGACGTACGTGCTGCCGGCGCCGTCGGTGTAGACGAAGTTCGCGGTGCACTGAGCACCCTGCGTGTACATCATCGTGCCCGGGTGGATCTTGGCCGTGGCGGCGGGCGCCCAGGTCTGGGCGGCGGTGGCCTGCGGGGCGCTGAGCACTGCGGCGGCGAGCAGCACCGCGCCACCCAATGAGCTGGCCAGGGCGGTCAGGAGTCGCTTGGTCGTCATGCAGGCCTCAACGGACCTGCGCTGGGGAGGTTACGCGGACCCCTAGTTCCCGCTGGTCGAGCCGGGCGAGCGCCAGCTCTGGGCCGAGCGCCTTCTCGCTGGTCGAGCCGGGCGAGCGCCAGCTCTGGGCCGAGCGCCTTCTCGCTGGTCGAGCCGGGCGAGCGCCAGCGAGCCCGTGTCGAGACCGCAGTGACGTGGAAGGCGGTCTCGACACGCTCGGCCGTGGCCGGCCTCGCGGCTCGACCGGCGAAGGTGGGTCAGTAGGACGGCTGCGACGGGTCGATCTGGTTGACCCAGGCGACGACCCCACCGCCGACGTGGACGGCGTCGCTGTACCCGGCGCCCTTGACGACCGCCAGCGCCTCGGCGCTGCGGATGCCGGTCTTGCAGTAGATGACGACCTGCTTGCCGGAGTCCACGCCCGGCAGGTCGCCCAGCGCGTGGCCGTTGAGGAACTCGCCCTTGGGGATCAGCACCGAGCCGGGGATCTTGTTGATCTCGTACTCGTTCGGCTCGCGTACGTCGACCAGCACCAGGTCCCTGCCGCCCTCGGCCTGCTCCTTGAGCATGCGCTCGAGGGTGGTGACCGAGATCGTGGAACCGGCGGCCGCGTCCAGGGCCTCCTCGGAGACCGCTCCGCAGAAGTTGTCGTAGTCGATCAGCCCGGTGACGGTGGGGTTCTCGCCACACAGCGCGCAGTTCGGGTCCTTGCGCACCCGCAGCTTGCGCCAGTCGAGCTCGAGGGCGTCGTAGATGACCAGCTTGCCGATGGCCGGGTCACCCATGCCGGTGATGAGCTTGATCGCCTCGTTGACCTGGATCGAGCCGATGCTCGCGCACAGGACGCCCAGCACGCCGCCCTCGGCGCAGCTCGGCACCATGCCCGGCGGCGGGGGCTCGGGGTAGAGGCACCGGTAGCAAGGTGCGTCCTCGGAGAGCGTCGGCGCGAACACCGAGGCCTGTCCGTCGAAGCGGTAGATCGAGCCCCAGACGTAGGGGATGCCCAGGAAGTACGCCGCGTCGTTGACCATGTAGCGCGTCGCGAAGTTGTCGGTGCCGTCGACGATCAGGTCGTAGCCCTCGAAGATGCCCATCACGTTGTCGTTGTCGAGGCGCTCCTCGTGCACCACCACCTCGACGTACGGGTTCGCCTCGAGCACGGACTCCTTCGCGGACTGCGCCTTGGACCGGCCGATGTCGGACTGCCCGTGGATGATCTGGCGCTGCAGGTTCGACTCGTCGACCTCGTCGAACTCCGCGATGCCGAGGGTGCCGACGCCGGCCGCGGCGAGGTACAGCAGGGCCGGGCTGCCGAGGCCACCGGCACCGATCACGAGCACCTTGGCGTTCTTCAGCCGCTTCTGCCCGGTCATACCCACGTCGGGGATGATCAGGTGCCGGCTGTAACGGCGCACCTCGTCGATCGTCAGCTCGGCTGCGGGCTCCACCAAGGGTGGGAAGGACACGGGTGCTCCTGGCCTGGAAATGGGTCGTGGGGACGTCGCGGGGAGAACGTCTCCCGGAGCATCCATGTTCCCCGGGGCGGCGTGACGGCCGGCACCGCGTCCCGTCATCCGGACCGGACGTACTCCCGAGTAGGCTCCCCGATCGTGAGCGACGTGGCGGACTCGGGCGCGACGACGCGGCCCCGTGGTGGGCGTCTGCCGCGTCAGGAGCGCCGTACCCAGCTGCTCTCCTCCGCCCTCGAGGTGTTCGTGGCGCAGGGCTTCCACGCGGCCGCGATGGACGACATCGCCGAGCGCGCGGGCGTCTCCAAGCCCGTGCTCTACCAGCACTTCCCCGGCAAGCTGGACCTCTATCTCGCGCTCCTCGATGCCTCGTGCGACGCCATCGTCGACAACTGCCGGGCCGCCTTGGACTCCACGCACGACAACAAGCAGCGCGTGGCGGCCACCATGGACGTCTTCTTCGAGTACGTCGCGGGCGCCACGGGCGCGTTCCGGCTGGTGTTCGAGAGCGACCTCACCAACGAACCGGCGGTCCGCGAGCGCGTGGACCGGGTGACCGCCGACTGCGCCACCATGATCGCGACCGTCATCCACGAGGACACCGGCCTCCCCGACGCCGCCGCGCGGCTGCTGGCGGTGTCGCTGGTGGGAATGGCCCAGGTCAGCGCACGGTTCTGGCTGTCCGAGACGTCCGGGATCGAGCAGTCCGAGGCCGCCGGTCTAGTCGCGGGCCTGGCCTGGCGCGGGATCCGCGGCTATCCCCTCACCGACGAGCACTGACCGACGAGCAGAGAGCACTGAAGGAGACCCGACCATGGAGGTCAAGATCGGCGTGCAGCACGCGCCCCGCGAGGTCGTGCTGGAGACCAACGAGAGCCGCGACGACATCGAGAAGCAGGTCGCCGATGCGGTGAAGAGCAAGGGCACCCTCGCCATCGACGACGTCCGCGGCCGCCGGATCCTGGTGCCCGGCGAGAAGATCGCCTACGTCGAGATCGGCGGCGGCGTGGCCGGCCAGGTGGGCTTCCGCTCCTGACGGACCCTGACTCGACCCTGAATCTGGCTCCGGGCACGTGAAATCCGGCAGATCGCGAGGGACGATCGAGCCATGTTCAACCTGATCTTCATCATCCTCGGCGGCGCCCTCATCGGCTGGCTCGGCAAGAAGGTCGCTCGCGACGACATCCGCATCCCGACCTGGCTGACGATCGCCTGCGGCATCGGCGGCATGTTCGTCGGCAGCGCCCTCTACTTCGTGTTCTTCGACCACAACGGCGGCATCGAGTGGTGGCGGCACGCCTGGCAGGTCGTGGTCGCGGCGGTCCTGGTCACCGTGGTCAACAACTACCGCAGCAAGGACCGCGTTCGCGTCTGAGCGAGCGCGCTAGGACGCCAGGCCCAGCTCTGCCATCCGCTCGGCATGGCGCTCGGTGATCCGGGTGAACATCCGGCCGATGGCGGCCAGGTCCAGGCCGGGGCGGTCGACCCCGCCCGCGAGCAGGGCCGACAGGGCGTCGCGCTCGGCGGCGACCCGCTGGGCCTGGGTGAGGGCCTCGCCCATCAGCCGGCGCCCCCACAGCGCCAGCCGGCCGGCGAGCGCGGGCTGCGCCTCGATGGCCGCGCGGATGCGGTCCACGACGAACGCCGACTGGCCGGAGTCCTCGAGGGAGGCGATCACCAGGTCGCGCGTGGCCACGTCGAGGTACGCCGCGATCTCGCGGTAGAAGTCCGCGGCGAGGCCGTCGCCGACGTACGCCTTGACGAGGCCTTCGTACCAGTCGGACGGCGCGGTGTGCCGGTGGAACTTCTCGATCGGCGCGATGAACGCCGCCATCGCCTCGAAGGGGTCGGCCCCGAGCTCGGTGATCCGTTCGTGCAGCCGGCCGACGTGTCCGAGCTCGGCGGCCGCCATGCTCGCCAGCGCCACCTTGTCGCGGATGGCCGGCGCCATCTTGGCGTCCTCGGCGAGCCGCTCGAACGCCGAGATCTCGCCGTAGGAGATGGCGCCCAGCAGGTCGACCACCGCCTCGCGATAGGCCGGGTCCTGGAAGTCCGCCGGGTCCGCGGGCGACTCGGATGCGGGCATGCTTCCAACCTACCGATAGGATGAGCCGAACCATCCCGCCAGACAGGCGTCCCGATCTGGGTGCGCCGAGGCGGTGAGCATGTGCGCGGCAGACCGATCGCGTTGAGCCTTTCGCCTCTCGATCTCCTGGTCCGCCGCTCGGACCTATCGACGAGACATCGAACGAAAGAACTCAACATCGTGACCACCTTCCGTGAGCTCGGGGTCGACCCCGAGATCTGTGACGCACTCGAACGCGCCGGCATCACCATCCCGTTCGCCATCCAGGAGATGACCCTCTCCGTCGCCCTGATCGGCACCGACCTGATCGGCCAGGCACGCACCGGCACGGGCAAGACGCTGGCGTTCGGCATCCCGGTGATGCAGCGCAGCGTCTCCCCCAAGGACCCCGACTACGCCGAGATCCCGCAGGGCAAGCCCCAGGCCCTCATCGTCGCGCCCACCCGCGAGCTCGCCCTGCAGGTCTCCAGCGACCTGCACCTGGCCAGCAAGGACCGCGGTCTCCGCGTGCTGACGGTGTACGGCGGCGTCCCCTACGAGGGCCAGCTCGACGCGCTCGCCTCCGGTGTCGACATCGTGGTCGGCACGCCCGGTCGGCTGATCGACCTGGCGAACCGCCGGGCCCTCGACATCTCCCACGTGCACGCGCTCGTCCTCGACGAGGCCGACGAGATGCTCGACCTCGGCTTCCTGCCGGACGTCGAGAAGCTGCTGCGGATGACCCCCGAGACCCGCCAGACGATGCTGTTCTCGGCGACCATGCCGGCCGCGATCGTGTCGCTGGCCCGCACCCACATGCGGCACCCGATGAACATCCGCGCCGAGTCGTCGTACGACACCCAGCTGGTGCCGGCCACCGCGCAGTTCATCTACCAGGCGCACGACCTCGACAAGCCCGAGATGATCGGCCGGATCCTCCAGGCCGAGGACGCCGACAAGATCATCGTGTTCACGCGCACCAAGCGTCAGGCACAGCGCGTCGCCGACGACCTGTCCGAGCGCGGCTTCAAGGCCTCGCCGTTGCACGGCGACATGGCGCAGGTGGCGCGCGAGAAGGCGCTGACCAGGTTCCGCGAGGACAAGCTCCGCGTCCTGGTCGCCACCGACGTCGCCGCCCGCGGCATCGACGTGCAGGGCGTCTCCCACGTCATCAACTACTCCTGCCCCGAGGACGAGAAGACCTACATCCACCGGATCGGCCGCACCGGTCGGGCCGGTGCGACGGGCATCGCGGTGACGTTCGTCGACTGGGCCGACCTGCACCGCTGGAAGATGATCAACAAGGCGCTGGACCTGCCGTTCGACGAGCCGCAGGAGACCTACTCCAGCTCCGAGCACCTCTTCCACGACCTCGGCATCCCGCCGGGCACCAAGGGCCGCATCGTCGACCCGGCTCCGGTCGAGCGAACCGAACGGCCCGAGCGGTCCGGTCGGTCCGGCCGGTCGGAGCGTCCGGCTCGATCGGGCGACAAGGACGAGCGGCCGGCTCGTGACCGGAACCGCAACCGTCGTCGTACCCGCGGCGGACGCCCCGACGACGCCGCCGCTACGGCGACGACCACCGAGGGCGAGGCCGGCACGGGCGAGGCGGGCGGCAACCGCAAGCGACGCCGTCGGCGTCCCTCGTCGAAGCCGGCCGCCGAACCGGCCTGACGCGCAACGGCGGTCAAGCGCCCGGTGCGGGCGACTCCCTAGCCTGGCGTCGTGTCGACCTGGGCTGACGCGGAGCGCGTGGCGCTGACGCTTCCGGGAGCCGGCGTGGGCGAGGCCCACGAAGGCTCACCGGCCGTGATGGTCGGCGGCAAGCAGTTCGCCAGGCTGAGGTACGACGAGCACGGCGCCGAGGTGCTGCAGATCTGGCTCCTCGACCCCGGGCTGGTCGCGCCCGTCGTGGCCGAGGACCCGGAGCACCGCTGGTCCGCGACGGGCTTCTCCCGGTACGTCGTGATGGCGCGATTGTCGGCCCTCGACGAGGAGGCGCTGCGCGAGCTGGTGGTGGAGTCCTGGTCCGCCCGGGCATCCGCGCGCCTGCGGAAGGCGAACCCGGACCTGCGATGAGCCGGCTCAGGCCGTGACGACGACGGTGGTGCCGAGCGGTGCGAAGTTCCACAGCGCGATCGCGTCGCTGCGCCGCTGACGGATGCAGCCGTGGCTGAGCGGGGTCCCGAGCTGGGCCTCGGTCTGCACCAGCTGGCCGTCCTTGACGGGGATGTCGTGGAAGCCGATGGCCGCGCCGCTGTCGCCCTGGGTGAACCGGACGAAGTACTTCATGCTGCCCGAGTCGTCGACGCCCCAGGCGTCCTCGGACCTGGAGTAGACGTCGAAGGTGCCGGGTTGCAGGTTGTCGTAGACACTGCCCGAGACGGGATAGGTGCGTTCCACGTGCTTGCCGTTCGCCACCAGCCAGACCCGCTGGCGGCTCTGGCTGAAGACGATGCGCTTGCCGGTGCCGGAGTCGGCGGGCAGGGCGGTGTCGAGCTTCGGGTCGACCCGGCTCTCGGTCGCGTCCGCGGACGCACCCACACCGGTGCCCTTGGAGTGCTTCGCGGGCGTGCCGTCCGGCGGCGCTTCGGGCGCGTTCGTGTCGGTCCCCGAGTCCTGGAGGGAGGCGGACAGGTCGTTGGACGCCTGAGCGGCAGTGCCCCCGGAGCTGACGGGCAGCACGCCGACGCCGCCGAGGAGCGCGATGGCGGTGACCGCCACCGACGCGCCGGCGGTGGCCAGCCGGGCGTACCTCGGCCGGACCTTCGTCTGGCGGTGCTTGCTCATCGCTTGACTGACGGCTTCCGCCGGGTGCGGGGTTGCCGGCTACGGGTGACGAGGTTGACGGCTGCCTCGCGGTAGGCCTTCGCACCCTTGCTGCTGCGCGAGGTCGCCAGGATCGACCGCCCGGCGGCCGGGGCCTCCGCGAACTTGATCGTCTTCGGGATCGGCGGCTCGACCACGTCGAGCTCGTAGGTCTCCGAGATGGTCTCCAGGACGGTACGAGCGTGGTTGGTGCGGCCGTCGTACAACGTCGGCAGCACGCCCCAGACCTCGAGGTCGCGGTTGGTGAAGCGGCGTACGTCGTGCACGGTGTCGAGCAGCTGCCCCACGCCGCGGTGGGAGAGGGTCTCGCACTGGAGCGGGATCAGCACGCCGTCGGCCGCGGTGAGGGCGGCGACGGTGAGCACGCCCAGCGAGGGCGGGCAGTCGAGCAGCACCCAGTCGTACTCGACCTCGTCCATCAGGTCGGCCAGCGCCGCCTTGAGGACCTGTTCGCGGCCGGTACGGGTGAGCAGGTCGGCCTCCGCGCGCGCCAGCTCGATCGTGGCCGGCACCAGGTCGACGCCGTCGTCGGTCTCGATGATCACCTCGCTCGCGTGGGTGCCCTTGGTGAGCACGTGGTGCACCGACAGCTCGACGTCCTCGGGGTCGATGCCCAGCGAGAACGTCAGGCACGCCTGCGGGTCGAGGTCGACGAGCAGCACCGAATGGCCCAGCTCGGCCAGGGCCGCGCCGAGCGAGGCCACGCTGGTGGTCTTGGCGACGCCACCCTTCTGGTTGGCGACAGCGAGAGTCGTGGTCATCGGTCCTCATCATGCCGGACGCGGGGTGCTCGACGCGGCAGCGACCTGCTTTGCTTGCAGGCATGTCCGCCCAGCAGTCCGGGACCGCCCTCGTCACCGGCGCCACGGCCGGGATCGGGCTCGAGTTCGCCCGACAGCTGGCGGCTCGTGGCCACGACCTGGTGCTGGTCGCACGCGACGCCGAGCGCCTCGAAGCGGTGGCTGCGGACCTCCGCACGATCCACTCCGTCGAGGTGGAGGTGCTGCCCGCCGACCTCACCGACCGCGCCTCGCTCGCCGCCGTCGAGCGCCGTGTCGCCGATGCCGCCCGGCCGGTCGAGATCCTCGTCAACAACGCCGGCTTCGGCATGAAGCGCCGGTTCCTGGACAACCCCGTCGAGGACGAGCAGGCGATGCTCGACGTGCTCGTCGTCGCCGTGATGCGGCTCTCCCACGCAGCGCTCTTGGCCATGACGGCCCGCGGGCACGGCGGCATCATCAACGTCGGCAGCGTCGCCGCCATGTTCCCCCGCGGCTCGTACGCCGCCGCCAAGGCCTGGGTGACCAGCTTCGGCGACTGGGCGTCGACGGAGTACCGCTCGAAGGGCGTCACCGTCACCACCCTGGTCGCCGGCTTCACCAAGACCGAGTTCCACGAGCGGATGAACGTCCGCCGCGGCTCCGGCTTCATGTGGCTCGAGCCCGACTTCGTGGTCCGCCAGTGCCTCGCCGACTTCGACAAGGGCCGTTCCCGCTCCGTCCCCGGGGCCCAGTACAAGGCCATCGCCGGCGTCTCCGGCCTCGTCCCCACGCGCATCGCCCAGCGCTTCCAGTCCATGGGCCGCAAGTAGCGCCGTTCGCTGGTCGAGGAAGGCTCGTTCGGTCGGGGACCTCGACCCCGCCGGCGTGCTCAGCGCGGCGATGATGTCCGAGGCTGTGACGCACCAGGTGCGTCGCAGGCTCGGACATCAGAGGTGGCACGGAGCATCCGAGGGGCCGGATGTCACCCCTCGCCGGCGATGAACGCCCGTACCGCGTCGGCGACGAGCTGGACGGCGATGGCGGAGAGCAGGAGGCCGGCGATGCGGGTCACCAGCAGGACCCCCGACTCGCGGATCAGGCGGAGGATCGGCAACGAGTAGCGCATCGCCGCCCAGATGCACAGGTGCACGAGTACGACGGCCAGGGCGACCGCGGAGAAGTCGGCGAAGTCGTGGACGCGGCGCGAGTACAACATGGTGGCGACGATCGCGCCCGGTCCGGCGAGCAGCGGGGTGCCGAGCGGGACCATCGCGACGTTCGCGCCGGCCTGGGCGGTCGGCTCCTTCTCGTTGCCGGTCAGCAGCTCGAGCGCGACGAGCAGGAGCAGCAGGCCGCCGGCGCCCTGGAGGGCCGGCAGCGAGATGTGCAGGTAGTCCAGGATCCGCTGGCCGAAGAACGCGAACCCGGAGATCACCACGAACGAGACCGCCACGGCCTGCCAGGCGGCCCGCCGGGCGGTGGCTCGCGAGCGACCGCCGGTCAAGGACAAGAAGATCGGCACCGTACCGACCGGGTCCATGATCACGAAGAGCGTCACGAAGGCGCTGGTGAGCATGGTGGTGTCGACGAGGTCGCTCATCCGGCCGCCCGCGCGGCCATCGCGGACGAGGCGAGCTCGCGGATCCGCGCGTACTCCTCGGGCGCCGTGGTGTTGCAGCCGAGCTCGTGATCCACCTTGCCCATGCCGTGGTAGTCGCTGGACCCCGTCACGACGAGCCCGAGGTTCCGCGCGATCGCCCGCAGCCGGGCCCGCCTCGAGGCGTCGTGGCCCTGGTGGTCGACCTCGATCCCCGCCAGCCCCAGCTCCTGCAGGGAGGCGAACGCCTCCTCGGTCAGGACGGTGCCCGCCGTGCGCGCCCACGGGTGCGCCACGACCGGTACGCCGCCCGCCGCGACGACCAGCGGCAGCATGTCCTCCAGCTCGGCGGCATAGCGACTCGCGTACCCCGGCCGGCCGGGGTTCAGGTACCGCTCGAACGCCTCTGCCCGGTCCGCGACCACGCCGCGCGCCACGAGGGCGTCGGCGACGTGCGGCCGGCCGGTGGCAGGCGTGTCCTCGGCCACCCGGCGTACGTCGTCCTCGCTGAGGTCCACGCCGACGGCACGCAGGTTCTCCAGGATGGCGGGCACCCGCGAGCTGCGACCCTCGAGCACGCGGTCGAGCGCGAGCACGAGACCGGGATCGTCGGCGTCCGGGAGGTACGCCAGCAGGTGCACGCCGGCGTGGTGGAAACGGGTGCTGACCTCGATGCCGGTCACCAGCTCCAACCCGAGCGACGCCGCCTCGTCAGCGGCCTCCGGCCAGCCCTGCGCCGTGTCGTGGTCGGTCAGCGCGACCACGTCGAGGCCCGCCTCCGCGGCCGCTCGCATCACCTCCGCCGGGGACTGCGTGCCGTCGCTGGCCCGCGAGTGGGTGTGGAGGTCGATGCGCACCGGACCACCCTCTCACCAGACCGGCCGCGGTCCCCCGAACGCCATCTCCACCAGCGGCGGCCCGACGCCGGACACGTCGCGCAGGATCCAGTCGTCGCGCAGCAGCAGCATCGCCGACGCCGGCCGCAGCACCAGCCACAGCCACCGGCCCTCGGCCTCGCCGGCGAACACCGAGCGGTCGAACCGCTCGTCGGCCGACGAGGTCGAGACCACCCACAACGGCACGGCCTGGCTGCCGATCCGGACCCGGATGGCCGGCTGGCCCTCGCCCACCTCGCGGCCGGGGTCGCTCCGCGTCATCGACGCGCACCGCGCGCCCAACCCGGTGCCGGGCTCCTCGGCGACCACGAAGACGTCGACCGGCCCGTCGAGCTCGCTCGTCCCCGACACGCACGTGACGGTGGCCCACGCTTGTCCCGCGACGGGGTCGCCCACGACCGCGAAGTCGGTCACCGACCAGCCCGGGCTCATCGGCCACGGCAGGTACGTCGGGAAGTCGGCCGCCGATCCCAGGTGCTCGACGAACCCGTCGTACGACACCGCCGTCTCGTCCGCCGGTGACCACAACGTCCGTACGTCGCCGTGGACCGGGCAGCGGGTCAGCCCGTCGTGGTCGACGGGTGCGCGGCAGCGGGGGCACCCCGCGCGCAGGGGCATGGGTCCACCGTCCAGAGGTGACGACGGGCCGTCAAGAGGCTGGGTCAAGAGTCCGGGTCATGAGTTCCAGGCGAGGATGACGGCGTTCTCCCGCTCGTACCCCAGCCGCGAGAGGCTGGCCGTGTCGAGCCGGAACAGCCGCCCGTCGGTCACCGGCAGCCCCAGCCACCGGGCCGTGAGCGCCCTGAGGCCGTGGCCGTGACCGAACACCAGCGCCCGGTCCGGCACGCCCCGGAGGCGCTCGACCACCCGGTCCAGCCGCTCGCAGACCTGCTCGGGCGTCTCACCACCCGGCGACGGGTGCGACCAGATCGTCCAGCCCGGCACCTCCTCGCGGATCTCGGCGCTGGTGCGGCCTTCGTACTCGCCGTAGTCCCACTCGACGAGGTCCGGGTCGACCTCGGCCTCGCCGTGCCCGACGAGGGACGCCGTCTCGCGGGCCCGCTGCATCGGGCTGGTCAGCACCAGGTCGAAGGACACGTCCGCGAGCCGGTCCCGCAACGCCAGCGCCGTCTGCTCGCCCGCGGCGGTGAGCGGCAGGTCGGTCGTCGACGTGTGCCGGCCGTCCCTGCTCCACTCGGTCTCGCCGTGGCGGACCAGCCAGACCTCCGCGTCGGGGCTTCCCATGTCCCGCAGGATGTCAGGCCTCGGCCAGCACCACGACCCGGTCGCCCGCGGCCGCCACGAGCGTCTCGGACTTGGGCGGGTTCACCCGGACCCCGAAGTGCGCGCCGGCGTCGCGGGCCTGCGCCGCCTTCCGGTACCCGACCGCGGTCTCGCCCCGCCGGCTCGCACCCGCGACGACGGTGGCGAAGGTGACCTCACGGCCGGGCTGGACGTACCACTCGGCGGGACGCAGGTAGATCTCGGCCCCGGTGGCCGAGAGCAGCTCGCCGAACACCGCCTCCAGGCGTTGGTCCTCGGACAGCTGGGTGACCAGCAGGCTGACGAACTCGCCGCTGACGACCACGTCGTCGACGTGGGCCACCTGGGCGAGGACGCGGTTGCGGTCGTCGAGCATCTCCGAGACGACCGGCGTGGTCGCGTCGTACCCGCTGAGGATGTCGCGCACGTGCAGCAGGGTGACCAGCGTGCGGGCGTCGGCCGCCTGCGTGTCGAGGTCGTCGGAGTAGCAGAGCACGATCACCTGGTCGAGCCCCTCGACGACGTGCTGGTCGAGCACCGCGCGCTGGGTGGTGGATGCCTGGACGACGGTCACGGCCAGGTTGGTCATCGCGGGGATCTCGGGGGCGCCGTACGACGTCACGACGGTCAGCGTCGAGCCCGGTGACGCGTAGTGGTCCAGCTCGCTGACGACGATCGGGGCGCGCTCGTTCCAGCCGAGCAGCAGAGCCTGGGTCGCCCCCTCCTCGGTGCCCGTCTCCTCGCCGATGGCGTCCAGGTCGGGCTCCACGGCCGATGTCGGCTGGCCGGCCAGCGCCGAGTCGTCCTCGGCGATCACGATCAGGGTCTGGCCGTTGATCGGTGTGCTGGGCGGCGGGTTCAGCTTCGAGACGCCGCGGTCGATCGTCCCGATCACGCTCGCGCCCTCGAAGGCCAGCTGTGCGGCGGCGTACGTCGATCCCTGGAGGCCGTGGTTCTCCAGGAAGTAGATCTCGTCGCCCTCGTAGTCGAACAGCTCGGTGTAGACGGCCGCGGCGCCGGACTGCCGCGACGTCTGGACGACGAGCTTGGCGACGGTCTCGCGGATGTCGAGCAGCACCGTGCGCTCGGCGCCGACCAGCCGCGCGGTCTCCAGGTTGGCGGGGTTGCGGATCTCGGCGACGATCCGCGGCCCGTCGTCCGGGCTGCTGTGGGTGAGGGCGAGCAGGGTCTTGATGACCTCGCTGTCGGGGTCGTCGGAGTCGGGCGCCAGCAGGATCACCGACCGCGCCGACTCGTGGCTCGACAGCGCCAGGTCGTCGATGTCCATCGGCGAGCCCGACCGGCACACCACGCGGGTGCCGCGCAGAACGGGGACCTTGGCCCGGATGTCCTCCTCCATCTCGACCTTGTCGCGGTCGGCCAGCACCACCACGACGGGCTTGCGCCTGCTCTCGTTGGCCAGCGTCAGCTCGGAGATGATCGTGAAGATGGAGTCGGACCAGCCGAGGATCACGGTGTGGTCCCGTTCGAGGACCAGCGACCGGCCACGGCGAAGGTCCGCGAGCTTGGTGTCGATGCCGGCGGCGATGACGCCGATCAGCGCGCTCACGATGAACAGTCCGGCCAGGGTCAGCGCCAGCATCGTGAGAAGGAACCGCCAGGTGCTGCCGACGTCGCCGCCGATCGTGCCGGGGTCGAGGGCGTGCAGCAGGTTGCCGAAGAGCCGGTCCCAGAAGTCCTGCTCCTGGCCGGCCGGCCCGAGACCGAAGATCGTCAGGAAGAGCGCGAAGACGAGGATCAGCAGCACGGTGGTGACCGTGAGCCAGCCGATCAGGGCGGGCGTGCCCCGCGACATGGAGTTGTCGAACCAGTAACGCAGCCGGTCGCCGAACCTCGGCTCCGGCCGGCTGGCCTTCTGGATCCGCGACCCGGTCGTGCCCTGGGCCATGGCGTCCGCCGTACGACGCCTGAGCTGCTGTCCTGTGCGTGCCACCGGGGCATGGTGACGCACTCACCGCTGCCCGCGCACCAGTTTGGCGGCTCTCCTGCCGGCGGATCTGCCACGATGCGGCCCATGACGTCGGGTGTCGTCGCCGAGCCGGCCCTCCGCCGGACCCGGCTCGCCGTCGCCGGCGCCTTCGCGACCCAGGGCTTCGTGTTCATCAGCCTGACCACCCGGCTGCCGGAGTTCTCCGACAAGTGGTCCCTGTCCGAGCTCGAGCTGTCCCTGCTCCTCCTCGGCCTGGTGCTCCTCGCGGGCGTCGGCACCCTGACCGCCGAACGGCTCGCCCCGCGACTCGGCTCCGCGGTGCTGTTGCGGGCGGCGCTGGTCGGCATCGCGATCACGGTCCCGGCCGCCACACTGGCCCCGGAGGTGGCGGTCTTCGCGGTCGCCGTGGGCGGGTACGGCATGGCCCTCGGCGTCGTCGACGCCGTCATCAACATGCAGGCCGTCGCGCTCGAGCACCGCTACGCGCGGCCGATCCTGCCGTCGTTCCACGGCTCCTGGACCGTCGGCGGACTGGTCGCCTCCGCCCTGACACTGGCCACCGCCGACCTCGACCTGCGCTGGATGGCGCTGCTGGCCGTCGTACCGCTGGCGGCCTGCGCCCTCCCGTACCTCCCCCACGAACGATCCGGCGCCCCCGCCGCCGACGTCTCGGTGCCCTGGCGGCCGATCCTGCTGGTCGGCGCCGCGCTCGTGCTGTTCTACATGGTCGACACGGCGGCGTTCACCTGGGGACCGACCTACCTCGACCGGGCGGTGGACGCCCCGTCCCGCCTGGTCGCCCTGGCGACGTTCCCCTACCTGCTGGCCAGCGGGCTCGTCCGGCTCGTCGGCGACGACCTGGTACGCCGCCACGGTCCGGTCCGCGTGCTGCGTGCCGGCGCGCTGGTGGCCTGTGTCGGCTTGGCGGTCGTGGTGTTCGCGCCCTCCTGGCCGGTGGCGGTCGTCGGCTTCCTGGTGATGGGCGCGGGCGTCGCCGTGGTGGCGCCGCTGAGCTTCTCCGCCGCCGCCCGCCTGGCGGGCGGCGACACCAGCGACCCCGGCGAGAGGCGGGCGCGGGTCGACGCGGTGATCGCCCGCTTCAACCAGTTCAACTACGTGGGCGCGCTGCTCGGCGCCGTGATGACCGGTGTCGTCGGCGCCGGCTCGCTGCGGATCGGGTTCGCGATGCCGATGGTCCTGGTGCTCGGGATCCTGCCCCTGGCAAGGCGTTCGCGAGCCCGGCGGAGACCGGCTGACAGACTGCTCCCATGCGGGCGGCAGTACTGGGGACGGGGATCATGGGCGCCGCGATGGCGCGTTCACTGGCGCGCGACGGCCATCAGGTCGCGGTCTGGAACCGCACCGCCGAACGCGCCGCCGACGTCGAGGCCGAGGGCATCACGGCGTACGCCGCCGCGGCCGAAGCCGTCGACGGCGCGGACGTGGTACTCACAGCCGTCTTCGACGAGGCGTCGGTGCTGGACATCGCCGACGAGGTGGCCGGCGCGCTCGGCGCGGACGCGGCCTGGCTGCAGATCAGTACCGTCGGTCCGGCCGGCATCGCGCGGATCGCCGCGGCCGTGCCCGGCGTCGCCGACCGACTGCTCGACGCCCCGGTGCTCGGCACCCGCAAGCCGGCCGAGGACGGCACCCTCGTGGTGCTGGTCTCGGGACCGGCCCGGGCTCGTGAGCACGCCACCCCGGCCTTCGAGGCGATCGGCGGACGCACGTTGGTCGTGGGCGACGAGGTCGGCCCGGCCAGCGCCCTCAAGCTCGTCTGCAACTCGTGGGTGGCCACGATCTGCGCCGGGCTCGGACAGGCGACCGGGCTGGCGGCCGCGCTGGGGCTGGATCCCGCGCTGTTCCTCGAGGCCATCGCTGGCGGGCCGGTCGACACGCCGTACGCCCACGCCAAGGGAGCGCTGATGGCCAGCGGCACCTACGCGCCTCCGGCGTTCGCTGTCGAGGGCGCGGTCAAGGACATCGGCCTGATGCTGTCGGCCGCGCACGAGACGGCGTTCCGCGACGACCTGCTGCGCACGCTCCACGAGCTCTACGTGGACGCGGCGGACGCCGGCCACGCCGGCGACGACCTGGCGGCTGTGCGGACGGTGTTCTAGGAGTCCGCCGGCCCCGGCCAGTTCTTGTCCGGGACCGGCTCCGGCCGGCCGGGCTGCTCGCCGCCGCGGGCGTCGAGGTAGCTCTGCTTCGGCACCATCACCTTGCGCCGGAAGATGCACACCACGGTGCCGTCCTGGTTGTAGCCGATGGTCTCGACCTGCACGATGCCGCGGTCGTCCTTGGACGTCGACTCGCGCTTGTCGAGGACCCGCGACTCGGCATAGATCGTGTCCCCGTGGAAGGTCGGCGCGACGTGCCGCAGCGACTCGACCTCGAGGTTGGCGATCGCCTTGCCGGAGATGTCGGGCACCGACATCCCGAGCACCAGGGAGTAGACGTAGTTGCCGACCACCACGTTCTTCCCGAACTGCGTGGTCTCCTCGGCGTAGTGGCTGTCGAGGTGCAGCGGGTGGTGGTTCATGGTGAGCAGGCAGAACAGGTGGTCGTCGTACTCGGTCACCGTCTTGCCAGGCCAGTGCCGGTACGTCGCACCGACCTCGAACTCCTCATAGCTGCGGCCGAACTGCATCCTGCCTCCTCCGTCTGGGGCCATCGTGCCGTCGTCCGTGGCCCGTGGGAACGTGGGAAACCTCACCGCACTTCGGGGAGGCACGATGACGACCCGCTGGACCCTGACCTTCGACTGCGACGATCCCGGCGCGCAGGCGCGGTTCTGGACCATCGCGCTCGGCTACGTCGACGCACCACCGCCGGACGGCTGGGACACCTGGGAGGACTGGCTGCGCCACTTCGACGTCGCCGAGGAGGAGTGGGGCGATGGCGCGTCACTGCAGGACCCCCAGGGCGTGCTGCCGTCGGTCAGCTTCCTCAAGGTGCCCGAGACCAAGACGGCCAAGAACCGGCTGCACCTCGACCTCCAGGTCGCCGGAGGCCGTCACGTCGACCAGGCCAAGCGCGTGGAGCGCATCGAGGCGATGGTCGCCGTCCTGGTCGAGGCCGGCGGCTCGGTCAGCTACCGCTCGATGGAGAAGGGCGAGCTCGACCACGTCACCATGGCCGACCCCGAGGGCAACGAGTTCTGCGTCGTGTGAGGCGTGTGTACATGGCGTTTGGTCCCAAACGCCACGTAAACGGGGCTCAGGGCTGGCGTTTCTGCCCAATTGCGGCGGAAGCATGCCGTTCCTGGCGGTCATCCACAGCCGCGAGGTCGCGTGGATTGGGCGGTCAGATCTGCGGGCAGGCAAGCGAGATGGAACCACCCGAGCCCCTCCGAGGGCGCTACCGATCCCCGTCCTACCGGCGAGTGAGCCACGGGTTGATGGTGCTCAAGCTTGCCGCCGACCAGGCAGCCGAACACCTCCGTGACCTGGCCGCGTGGCGACTCGTGCTCCCTCCCGACGCGGTCTTCACCCATGTGACGGCCGCCGAGTTGTACGGCTGGTGGCTGCCCAAGCTACCCGCCGAGGTGCCGGTCTTCGCGGCCACGACGGCCGAAAATCGGCCCCGCCGGGCGGGGCTCATTTGCTCACGGCTGGGACGCGTTGCCGAAGGGGTCACCCGCCATGGTCTACCGGTCGACGCGCCGGGAGCCGTCCTGCTGCGAGCAGCCCGTGACCTCGCCGTACTCGACCTGGTCCCGATGATCGACTCGGCTCTGCGCCTCGGCGACGTCTCGTTCGCCGAGCTGGAGGAGCTCGCCCACTCCGGATTGCCAGGCTCTCGCCGGCTACGCGCTGCGCTCGCGCTCAGTGACAGCCGCTCCGAATCGGCCTGGGAGACCATCCTGCGGATCTTCCACGACGTGGCCGACGTGCCCGTCGAGCCTCAGGTGACGATTCTCGACTCCGGAGGAACCTTCGTCGCCCGTGCCGATCTCGTCGTGGTCGCGACTGGGGACCTCCACGAGTACGACGGCGCAGTCCATGACGCGGCCGGCCAACGAGTCCGGGACCTACGCCGTTCGCGACGCCTGAGTGAGGTCGGACGAGTGCGACGCGGCTTCACCGCTTCTGACCTGGTGACGCACCCCGCGGTCACCATGCAGGAGTTCGACCGGATCGTCGGTCGTGCTCACGATCCAGGACGACTCCAGGCGTGGCTGACCTACCTGAACGAGTCCTGCCTCACAGAGGCGGGTCGACGCCGACTGCAGAACAGGTGGCGCACAGCCCGCCATTGGTCACAAACGCCAGCCTGAGGGCCTGATGTGATGGCGTTTGGGACCAAACGCCATCAGTCCGGCATCCCACTCCCGGTCAGGACCCGCCGCCGCCGGCCTTGCGGCGGTGCATCTTGGGGGCGGCTCCGCCGGAGACCTCGGAACCGTGGGCCTTCTCGCGCAGCGGGTTGTCCCCACCCTTGCCCTTGGCGCCGCCCTGCTTCTTCCGCTCCAGCGCCTCGCGCATCTTGGCCTTGAGATCCTCGTTGGCACCTGAGTCGTCGCTGGACGCGGGCATCGTTCCTCCTCGAACGTGACGGGCATGACGCGCTTCCACCATGTCATGCCCCGCCAAGCCGCGTCGACGCGGAATCGCGGCTACGCCCTCCGGGAACCGCGGCCTGTTCCACCACGTCCGAGTGCCATGACGACCTCGCGCCGTGCCCTGCGGGCACCCCTCGCCGCTCTGGCCCTGGCTGCCGTCACCCTCCTCACGGCCTGCGGCGGGGACGCCGGCGACGACGTCGCCACCGACACCTCGCCCACCACGCCCGCCGCCACGACGCCCACGGCGCCGACCGAGGCGCCGCAGCCGGGCAGCCTGCCGCCGTACCCGTACCAGGACTACTCCTACACGCTCGGGCAGCGCTGCTTCTGCGCGAACGTCGACCAGAAGTACCGCGTCACCGTCGAGGGCGGCGAGGCCACCGGCGTCACCTGGGCGACCGCCGGCGAGGGACATGAGGTCGGCGACGCGGTGGCCGGCGCGTCGTACCTGAGCCTCTCCATCCAGGACATCATCGACTTCGGCAACGACACGAAGGCCGCGCAGATCGAGGTCGACTGGCCGGCCGGGCAGCTCTACCCGAACAGCGTCTACATCGACCAGGACAAGATGATCGCCGACGAGGAGGTCACCTGGCTGATCTCCGACGTCGAGCCCGCCTGATCTAGCGAGGGCCTTCTACAGCTTGTAGTCCTCGAGCAGCCGGCGGCCGATGATCATCCGCTGGATGTCGGCAGTACCTTCGCCGATCAGCAGCATCGGCGCCTCGCGGTAGAGGCGCTCGATCTCGTACTCCTTGCTGAAGCCGTACCCACCGTGGATGCGGAAGGAGTCCTCGACGACCTGCGAGCAGTACTCCGACGCCAGGTACTTCGCCATCCCGGCCTCGAGGTCGTTGCGGGCGCCGGAGTCCTTCTTGCGGGCGGCCCGGACCATCATCTGGTGGGCGGCCTCGATCTTGGTGGCCATCTCGGCCAGCCGGAACAGCACCGCCTGGTGCTCGGCGATCTTCTTGCCGAACGCCTCGCGCTGCTGGGCGTAGGCCACGCCGAGCTCGAAGGCCCGGTTGGCCACTCCGCACCCGCGGGCGGCGACGTTCACGCGGCCGACCTCGACGCCGTCCATCATCTGGTAGAAACCCCGGCCGGGCTCGCCGCCGAGCACCTGGCCGGCGGCGATCCGGTGCCCCTCGAACACCATCTCGGTGGTGTCGACGCCCTTGTAGCCCATCTTCTCGATCTTGCCCGGGATGGTGATGCCCTGCGCCGTCTCGCCGAAGCCCGGCTCCTTCTCGACCAGGAACGTCGTCATGTTGCGGTAGACCGAGTCCGCACCCTCGTCCGTCTTGACGAGTACGGCGACCAGGTTGGCCGAACCGCCGTTGGTCAGCCACATCTTCTGGCCGGTGATCGAGTACTCGTCGCCGTCGCGGACCGCCTTGGTCTTGATGGCCGCCACGTCGGAGCCGCAGCCGGGCTCGGACATCGAGAACGCGCCCCGCACCTCGCCGGTCGCCATCCTCGGCAGGTACTGCTGCTTCTGCTCCTCGGTGCCGTGCTGGAGCAGCATGTACGCCACGATGAAGTGGGTGTTGATGATGCCGCTGACGCTCATCCAGCCCCGCGCGATCTCCTCGACCGCGAGCGCGTAGGTGAGCAGCGACTCGCCCAGGCCGCCGTACTCCTCGGGGATCATCAGCCCGAACAGACCGAGCTCCTTGAGGCCCTCGACGATCTCGGTGGGGTACTCGTCCGCGTGCTCGAGCGCGGTCGCGACCGGGAGGATCTCCTTCTCGACGAACTGCCGGACCGCCTTGAGGATCTCGGTCTGGTCGTCGGTGAGTCCGTCGGTCTCGCACAGGCGCGCCATGCGCCGGAGGCTATCCAGCAACGCCTGAGCGGGATATGGCCAATGCCACAGTCAGGTCACCGGGTTTCGAGACGCGTCACGTAGTCCCTCGCAAGCTCGGCCTACGTCGACGCTCCTCAACCTGGCGCTTCATCCCAGTCCTCGCAGGCTCGGACTGGCGCGCTCACAGCTCGCGGCCGACCAGCAGGAAGAACCGCCTGAACGCCCCGTCGTACGTCGCCTGGCTCGTCCAGACCTGCGCCGTGGACAGTGCGTGCGCGGTCGAGAACACCGCCGGCATGTCGGCGTCGATGCGCACCGCCGAGGTCACGCCGGACTCGCTGACGAGCAGCCGGGTCTGCGGAAGGTTGCCGCGGCTCTCGATGAGGCGGCACTCGTCGTCGCAGCCGACGGCCCAGTCCTTCTTCCAGATCTTGTCGCCGAGCACGTTCGCCAGGTTGCGCTCCTGCTGCGACGGGTGGTTGCGCCGGGTGACGACCTGGACGTGCACCTGGCGCTCGATCGCCGCACGCAGCGCGCGGTAGACCGGCTTGTCGCCGAGCTTCGCGGTCGTCAGGTGGATGGACGCGCCCTTCGGGGCGTTGTCGATCGCCTTGACCATCAGGTCGAGGACGGCCCGCCTGGCCTCGCGGTTGCCGCTCGGGACGTTGGTGAACGTGCCCGGAGTGAAGCTCACCGGCACCTCCAGCGGCGCGTCGGTGAAGGCCAGGTCGGCGGTGACGGCGTCGTGGTCGGAGTACATCTCCTGGTTGTACTGACCCAGGACGGAGAACTGCGTGGAGTTCTTGAGGAAGACGTAGTCGATGGTGGCGCCCTTGTGGTCGCCGGTCGGGAAGTGCGTGCCGGTGACGTCGTAGGTCGGGGTGAAGCCGTACGACGTCAGCAGGTCGCGGGGGTACTGGATGGCGCCGTTGTAGTGGAAGTTCATGTCGCCGGCCATCAGCACCGGTCCGTACGCGGACAGCTGGTTGGCCAGCACCCCCAGGTTGTTGATCCCGACCTCCTGGAGGCCGTGGGTGATCTCGGAGTCGGGGGCCAGGTGGGCCGAGATCACCGAGATCACGTGGCCGTCGATGCCCTGGAGGGTGACCCAGTTGGCGTAGCGGATGCCCCACTCCACCTTCTGGCCCGGGAGCTTGCCCTCCTTGTAGCTGACGGTCGTGGTGCCCATGTTGATGGCCGTCCAGCGGTCGGTGCGCCAGGCGACGGGGGTCTCGCCGGTGTACTGGCCGGGGGTGCGCCACAGGGCATAGCCGGGCGGGGCCAGGAAGATGTCGTGCCGGTAGGGCACCTCGTTGTAGGTGATGAAGTCGGGCTGGTTGCCCAGCACCATGGCCGCGTCGGCCTGGAAGTAGTCGGCGGGCTGGCCCGAGAGCAGGTTCGCCTGGGTGATCCGAACGACGCCGGGTGCTGCGGGCGGGAGCGGCAGCGACATCGCGGCTGCCCGGCCGGGCGTCTGCCCCGAGGTCTCCTTCGCGATCGACGGAGCGGCCACGCAGGTGGCGACGAGAGCCGCGGCGAGCACCGCGAGGGCCGCGGCCGGACGGCGGGCGCGAGTGTGTCGGAAGGGGCGGGAGGCACGCTGGAGCACGAGTGAAATCTTCCTGTCCGACAAGCGTTCTGGGGGCCGAGTGCGCTAATCCCACCAGTCACACCAGTCACACGCAACGGTTCTCGATGAATTACAAATCAGTAATTCCCGGGGGTGCGTGGCCCGTCACCTGGGGCGGCGCATTCAGGGGGTCAGACGCAGCTTCCGGGCCAGAGGTTCGGCTAGCTCCACGGCGTACTCCGGCGTCATGTGCTCGCTGTCCCGCATCGCGATCGTGCTGCCGATGACGGGCGGGCACATCAGCCGGTAGCAGAACCACGGCGCGGCGTTGACGAACGTGACGTCCTGCTGGCGCGCGGCGTCCTTGAAGTCCATCTGGATCGCGTGCATCACCGGGCCGCGCTTGAACAGGCAGTCCTCCAGGGTGGCGCCGCCCTCGGACATGCAGACGCCCGGCTCGCGCGGCAGCTTCGGGGTGTTCCCGAGCACGACCAGCCGGTCCGTCTGCGGCTTGAGCTGGGCCAGCTCCTCGGCGAAGCCCGCGGCCACCAGCGACCGGAACTCGTCGCGATCGTTGAGCACGCCGACGGGGCTGCCGTCGGGCCCGACGATCGGCGAGACGGCGCTGGTCGCCACGATCACCAGGTCGGGGTGCAGGTCCCCGACCGCCTCGACGACCCAGTCCTTGAAGTCCTCGCAGTCCTCCCACGGACGGAGGTTCTGCGGCTCGGCCTGGATCGCGCGGGTCGCGGAACAGCCGCTGAAGACGAGCGTGTACGTCCGGTAGCCCTGTTGCTCGCCGAGCGCGTCGATGGCCGGGCGACCAGGCGCGCGCGTGCGAGTCGCCCACGAGCACGATGCTGCGGTCGGCATCGGTGTCGCCGTTGGCGCACAGCCGGCGCGTGCCCGTGCGGTAGTCGCAGTCCCCCAGAGGGGCGGTGTCCTTGCGCAGCCCGAGCAGGGGCGGCGTCAGGTCGCTCGGGATCGGCTGTCCCTGCTGCGCGGCCAGCGTGGAGGCTTGGACCAGCGCGACGTGCTTGTCCTTGCTGAGGTGCTTGCCCTGGAAGTCGGCGGTGGTGATGGCCGGGTTGTCCCCGGAGACGCCGAGCTCGCGGTCGATCCACGCCCGCCCGGTGACGGCGACGACGAGGACGAGTGCCAGGCTGAGCGGGTACAGCGAGACGCCGATGCGTGGCCGGTCCATTCTCAGGGCCCAGACGCGCCCCTCGCGGAACGGCGTCTCCACGTAGCGGTACGTCAGCGCGCTCAGGCCGACGATCAGCACCAGCGCCAGGACGAGCCTGTCGAGCGGCAGCCTGCCGACGTGCATCCGGTCCTCGGCGATCCGCAGCACCGGCCAGTGCCAGAGGTACAGCGAGTACGACCAGTCGCCGACCACCCGTGCCGGTGGGATCGACATCAGGCGCGAGACCGCTCCCTGACGGGCGGCGCCACCGGCGAACAGCAGGGCGGCGGTGCCGAGCACGGGCAGCATCGCCTGGTAGCCCGGGAAACGCGTCTGCGGGGTGTACCAGACGCACGCCACCACGATGGCGAGCAGTCCGAGCACGCCGGCGGCCTGGACCAGCCACCTCGGTGCGCGTAGTTCCCCGCGTGACATCCAGACCCCGAGCGCGGCACCGACGCCGAGCTCCCAGGTCCGGGTCAGCGTCGAGAAGTACGCCGTCGTGGGCGACTCGTACGTCGCGTACACCGACCACGCGAACGACGCCGCGCTGAGCGCGCCGATCAGCACCAGCGGCGTACGCCGTCCCAGCCGGCCGCCACGTAGCGCGGCGAACGCGATCGCCGCGACCAGCAGCAACGGCCACACGAGGTAGAACTGCTCCTCCACCGACAGGGACCAGTAGTGCTGGAGCGGCGAGGCGGGCTCACCCTTCGCGAAGTAGTCGGTGCCGACCACGGCGAACCTGATGTTGGCGCCGAAGGCCGCGGCCCAGATCGAGTCCTTGATGATCTCGACGGCCCGCACCAGCGGCAGCAGCAGGATGGCCGCCACCACGGTCACGACGGCGACGAGAGCGGCGGCGGGCAGGATCCGGCGGGCCCGGCGGGCATAGAAGCCGAGCAGGGAGATGCGGCCGGTGCGGTCGGCTTCGCGCATCAGCAAGGAGGTGATCAGGAAGCCGGAGATGACGAAGAAGACGTCGACGCCGACGAACCCGCCGGACACGGTGCCGAAGCCCGAGTGGGCCAGGATGACGGTGCCGACCGCGAGTGCCCGGAGCCCCTGGATGTCGGGACGGAAGTGGGACTGCCTGGGCACGCCTCAGGGTAAAGCGGGGACAATCTCGACGTTGAATCGTGGCCACGGCGCGGCGCGGTTAGACTGCCGCGCATGCCCGGGCGGCACAGCGACCTTCGCCACCGCCGTGGGACCCCCGCATTCAGGATCTTCCTCCCGATGGTCACGGTCCTGGTCGTGTGCGTCACCACGGCGCTCGTGGTGACCGTCGGGCTCCACTACCGGTCGCAGGCGACCGGCGTCGACGGGTCTCTCGGCCTGAGCGCGAACGCGCCTCTCGTGGTCAAGCACGGGCAGCTGCGCGGTATCTCCGCGGCCCGGCAGTCCATGCTGGTGGTCTCGCGGGGCACGAGCACCGCCCGTGGTCAGCAGGCGCGGAAGGTGGCCGAGCCGAAGCCCGCGAAGGTGGTCGGCGGCGGGCTGATCGTGCACAAGACGAAGGCGCAGATCAACGCGTCACTCCGCCGAGCGGCCGAGCGCGAAGCGGCGCGCCAGACGATGACCTTCCAGATCGGCACCTTCAACGTCCTGGGCAGCCAGCACTCCGCCCCGGGCGGGGACCACGCGCGTTACCCCGCGGCGAGCGTGCGCAACGCCCGCGCGGTCGCTCGCATCAGGTCCTTCGGCGTCGACATCCTGGGTACGCAGGAGCTCCAGCCCGACCAGCTCAACGGCCTCCAGGCGATGACCGGCTACGCGGCGTACCCCGGCTACGCGTTCGGCTCCCGCGAGACCGACAACTCGATCCTGTACGACGACTCACGCTTCGAGTTCGTCTCCGGCAGCTCCTTCACCATCCACTTCATGCACGCCAACCGGCCGCAGACCATCCTCCGGCTGCGCGACAGGGTGACCGGTCGCGAGTTCTACGTGCTCAACATGCATGCCTCCGCGGGCGGGGGCGGGTACGCCGTGACCCGCCGGGCGGGTCACTATGCGGCGGCTGCCACGGTCAACCGGCTCAAGGCCGACGGCATCCCGATCTTCCTCACCGGCGACATGAACGACCGCGCCGAGTTCTTCTGCCGGGTCGCGCCCGCGACCGGCATGGTCGCCGCGATCGGCGGCAGCATCTCCGGCGGGTGCCACCCGGCCGGCGCGCTCGCCGTCGACTGGGTGATGGGCTGGGGCAACGTCAGCTTCAGCAACTACATCGAGGACCGCAGCACGATGCAGACGACCAGCGACCACTACTTCGTGTCCGCCACGGCCACCGTCGGACCGATGTCCTAACCCGGCTGGTCCGGCTGGTCCGGCTGCCGCAGGTCACGCACGTCCTCGAGCATCCGCGCGACCAGCTGGACGGCCACGTCGGCGACCTCTGCGTCGGTGACCGAGGTGACCGATCGACGTACCTCGAGCTCGTCGGGGACGAGCAGGTCGGCGACATCGCCGCGCACGTCGAAGCCGCGTCTCTCCAGGAACCTCACCGCCTGGCGACCTCGCCGACGGCAGTCCTCGACCTGGTCGGGCTCGGGCCAGTAGCGCTCGCCACCACGAGGCACCAGGCGCTCGTCGGCCAGGAAGGTGCGGATGTAGACACCGCGGTCGAAGGCCCGCTCGAAGGCGCCGAGGTGCTCGTTGACGCGCCGGAGGGTCTCGGCCTCGACCACGCCCATCGACTCGTTGGGGAACGAGAGGGAGGTGTCGTACGCCGTGGGGTCGACGCCGAGCAGCCCGGCGAAGGTCTCCCAGATCTCCTCGCGCCGGCCGCCCCGGTGCAGGGGCAGCACGTGCACGTGGTCGGGCGGCAGCTCCTCCGCCCAGCGGCGCAGCACCAGCCGCAGGTCGAGGGTCCGCCAGTTCCAGATGGCGTGCGGGCTCTTGGACACCGACCGGGCGTACTCCGGCAGCGGCACCGTGCTGCGGTTCTTCAGGCTCTCCTGCCAGCTCGCCGTGAAGAGCCCCAGGGGTTCACGGGCCGTGACGACCAGGTGCACCTCGGCCGGCGCCAGGTCGGCGACCATGCCGGCGGCCTGTCGTGCGGAGGCCGCGGCGAAGAACTCGTGGCTGACCAGCCCGTCGCCGTCCCACTCCCCCAGCTCACGCCGGAGGCGCGCCCAGGCCGTCCGGTGCCGCTCGGGGTGGCGGCCCAGGTTCGGGTCCTCACGGACGACCCTGGACGCCCACAGGTGGTCACGCCGCTCCTCGCCGGGCAGCAGCACGCCGTCGGCGCGCAGCCGGTCGCGCGACGCCCACAGGATGGTCTGGAGGTAGGTGGTCGCCGTCTTCGGCAGGCCGAGGTGGATGAAGACCCGTCGCGCCACGTGGTCTCTCAGAGGCTCTTCGAGAACTTCTCGATGGCCTCGTCGATGCGTGCCTGGTCGCGTGAGGCGAGGGGGACGAGCAGCTCCTGGACGACGTCGACGATCTCGGCGAGCCGGACGTTGTGGCGCCGCAGCTCCACGACGTCGGCCTCCAGCGCCTCGACCCGCCGGGCCAGCTCGTCGTCGCCGGAGCGGATGGTGCGGGTGAGCCGTCCCGCGACGTCCTTCAGTCCCATTGGGCAACCAATCGTCCGCGGCTGGAGCGCTGCGAGCCCACGCGGGCCGGGCGCTCCCTGGTCACCAGGATTCTGGCACCCTGCTCGACCAGCAGGCGAGCCACCCGGTCCAGCGGCACCGGCCGCAGCCGCTCCGGCGTCCGGCCGGCGCCCGTCCAGACGTCCAGGTACAGGCGGCCGCCGCCGCGCAGGGACATCGATGCGAACCGCGCCAGCGACTCCTGGCCGAAGTCGTTGGTCGCGTCGGCGACGTGGCGGGCGATCATCACGCGAGGGCCCTCGACCCGGGCCATCCGGCTGCCTTCGGCGAGCACCGAGCGCCACTCGTCGAGGTTCAGCATCCGCACGCCCAGGGCGAGCTGCTCGCGGTCCGCGGCGTCCTGGACGGCCTGCGCCGCCGACGGGACGTAGTCGTAGGCGTGCACGGTCAGCCCCTGCCGCGCCAGCCACAGGCTGTCGCCGCCACGGCCGGCGCCCACGTCGATGACCGTGCCGCCGTCGCGCAGAGTGCGGTGGGCCTTGCGGGCGACCGGGGACGGCTTGGCGGTGGGGAGCCTGCCCCGGTTGCCGCTGTACGTCCGCTCCCAGGCGGCCCGGTTGGTCGACGTACCCCGGAACCAGCCCGTCAGCTGCTTGACGGTGCGCTGGGAGGTGGTGAACTTGAAGGCCGGGTCCGGCACGGCCCAGGACGGACCGTACGCCGCCTCGAGCCACCGTTCCGGCACCGCTGGGGACGGGAACGAGTGACCCTCGAGGGTGCACGTGCCGAGCGGGTAGATCCACTCGCGGCGGAAGTCCGCGCCGATCTCCCCCATCTGGTAGAGCCGGCCGTCGTCGATGAAGCCGGCGAAGACGTCGAGCCCGCGGACCACGCCGTCCCCCTCGACCACGTCGATGCGGAACGCCGCCCCGCTGTAGCGGTACGTGCGGAACCCGCGCTCGTGGACCGCCCGCTGGAGCCGGAACGACTCGCGGACGACGTCGACCGGGCTGCTCGACGCGCTCACGTAGGCGACGTCGGCGTCGGAGTCGTGGCCCAGGAACTTCTTCTCGCGGACCGCCCCGAGCAGGGTGCCGTAGGCGAGGAACGGTTCGATGCCGGCCGAGGCGATCGCGTCCAGGACGGTCGAGATCGCCCGCAGCAGGGGCAGCACGTCCTCGGAGGACCGGGTGTCGAACGTGGGGCTGATCCGGCCGGACTTGTCGAGGCTGATCGGCGCCCCCGACCTGCCCACGACCTCGATCCGGTCGCTGGAGGTGCCGAAGGCGATCTCGTCGTCGAACAACACCAGCCCGGACACGTGCTCGGTGACGCTCAGCCGGGTGTGCCCGTCCAGGAACTTCCGGAGGGCGCCCGGCCACCCGATCGAGCGCAGGCCTGGCAGGCGGGACCTGGTGTCCCGCTCGAGCCAGAACGACCAGACCCGCCGGCCGTCGAACAGCACGTCGATGGCACGGTCGCCGAAGCCGGTGAGCGCGATGCCCTCGCCGTCGACGCGGCGTACCGAGACCCTGGTGGCCGGCAAGGCTCAGTCCATGTCGACGTGGGCGTACGGGTCGACCGGGTCCACCTTGCCCCGGTCCAGCCTGTTGTCGTGAGGCTTGCTCTTCGGGAAGTTCTCGTACCAGAAGTCGATGAACCGCTGGTACTTCATGGTCGTGTTGCGACGCTTGATGATCCCGAAGTTCTCGTCGGAGACGGCGGCGTAGCCCGACCAGTTGGAGGACCCGTTGAGGGTCAGCCAGGCCCCCGGGATGCCCGCCCACACGCCGTTGATGGTCAGGGCCTTGAGGTGGAAGTAGTTGTCGAACTCGCCGTCACCGTCGAAGTCCTGGACCAGGTGTCGCTTGGGCACGACGCCGCGAGCCGTGGGCTGGTTGAGGAACCGGAAGATGTCCACGCCCATCACCGTGTAGGCGATGCGGACGTCGCAGCCCTGTGCGTAGAGCTCCTTGAGCCGAGCCGCGATCGCCATGCCGCGCTCGTTGCGCATCACGTCGGGCGCCGCCCGGACGACGGTCCGGCCTCCTTTGCCGGCCCCGCCGGTGGCGCCGGTGCACGTGACCTGGCTGAGCAGGTCCTGCACCGGGTCCGAGGTGCGGCCGCCCGGCCCGATGAGCGGCGTGAAGCCGAGGAGGTCCTTGCCGGTGTCCATCTCGACGAACTGCGAGACCACGGGCTCGTCCTGCCACATCTGGTGGTAGACCCGCACGGCGAAGCTGTAGAGCTTCGAGTTGTCGATCCAGGTGTAGAGGTCGTTCCACTGGTTGATCGCGCCGGCGACGGTGAGGTTCGCCGAGCCCTGCATCACGACGTTCTTGGCCTTGCCGGTCTTGGAGAAGAGGTACATCTTCGTGTGCGCGGCTCCGCGCTGCCCGCGACAGGACTGCACGCAGGTCTTGGCGTAGCTGCGGCGACGCTGCGGAAGGCTCTGGTTGCCCCGCTTGAGGCTGGCCTTGAGTCGCTTGAAGCCAGGGTTGGGAATGTCGACGAGGTTGGTGTTGTCCATCAGCACGCGGACCTTCACACCGCGGGCCTGGGCACGGAGCAGGGCGTCGACGGCCGTGCGCGACATGATGTTCCACGACATCACCCGGATGCGGGACTTCGCGGGCGCGTGGTTGATGGCCGCGATGATCTTGCCGAAGACCCGGTTGCGGTCGGCGCGCGGGCCGAGGGCGCTGTTGAAGACCACGCCGGGAGCCGGGGAGTAGCGATGGGGCTTGGCCAGCGCTCGCTCGCTGGTCGCCGGGCTGTCGGTGGTGGTCGTCTTGGCCGGCCCGCTCTGGGACGGGTCGGCGTTGACGGGCGCGCTCAGCGCGAGCATGCCCGTCACGAGCGCCAGCGCGATCAGGATCCGTGCAGGACGCACGAGCCACTCCTTTGAAGAACTTGGTCGTCAGCGGGCCCCGGTGAGCCCGGTCACGGCGAGTCTCAACCCCCGGGGAGGGCGGCGTGATGCCGAACCGGCACTATAACTGGACGGGCGTCAAGCCCGACAAATCCGGCCCACCCATCGGGCCCGGGATCTGGCGCCCGAGATCTGACCTGGGATCAGGCCCGGCAGGTGCGGACCATCTTGAGGTACTGCTTGTCCTTCTCCAGCGGTCCGCTCGTCTGGTAGATCGTGCCGCCGGCGACGCCGTAGAACCGGTCCTGGTAGCGGACGATGCGCTGGCCCGAGGAGCACGAGAGGTTGTCCGCGGCGACCTCGTCGGTGCCGTCCAAGCAGCCGTGGTACCGCACCGGGATCTTGCCGCCCTCGACCCAGACGCTCTCGCACGCGGGCCAGTCGCGGGGCTCCGGCGTGGCGTCGCTGGAGCTCTCCGACGGATCGGTGGTGCTCGGCGAGTCCGTCACGGCGGGCGAGGAGGTGCCGCTGTCCGCGGGGTCAGTCGCGGACGAGTCCGAGTCGTCGCCACAGGCGCTCAGCAGCGCGAGCGGAAGGACCAGCGCTGCCAGCATTCCCCGTGCCTTCATGCACGGAGTCTACGCGTGCGGCGGCCACCCGGCCGAGGACCTCCTCGACGAGCGCGGCAACCTCGTCGGGGTCCGGGACGCCCGCAGGTACGTCGTCCGGATAGGGGTCCCTGGGCTCGCCCAGCACCGGCTCGAGGTCGTCCAGGTCACCGTGCACCGGGTGTCCTGCCGCCTCCACCTCCCGCCGCCACGCGGCGGCCGCCGGGCGGAACACGTCCGGCAAGCGAAGCAGGCGTCCGGGGCGGCGTACCCGGCAACGTGGCGAGCCGCCCCTCGGCGAGCTCGCGCTTCACGTACCGCGCGTGCTCGCGCGGGGTCAGCCGGCCCGCGAGCGTCTCGTTGAGGCGCCGCAGCAGCGCGACCGCCTCCATGGTCAGCGAGGTGTTCGCCGGCGCGACGGCGGCCGGGTCGACGACGCCGGCAGCGACGCCGGTGATGCCCGCACCCTCGGCGAACCGGTGCCACAGCACCTCCGGCGCGGCGCCGGGCGGCGGGGCGACGACCAGGTGGACACGGTCGGCAGGCACCGCGGCGGACCACCGGCGCAGCGCGGCGGCGTAGTCCTGGGCGTGCCAGAAGTGCGGGCGCTCCGCATGGCTCCCCCGGGGCACGTCGGCCCGGAACTGCTCGGTCTCGAAGTCCGCGAACGAGCGGGTGTCGCCGAGCTTGACCTCCTCCTGCCAGTGGGCCGTCGCCTGGCGGCCCAGGTCGCGCGCGGTGACGACCACGTCGACGGGCAGTCCCTCGAGCGGAGCCAGCGCCGAGGCGATCGCGTCCGGCTCGGCGCCGCCGAGGATCTCGTGGCTGATCAGCCCGAGGCCGTCGTACGCCCGCACGCGCTCGCACAGCGCCGCCCAGCTCCCGGCGACGTCCTCCTCTGTCAGCCCGAACTTCTCGCGGCTGCCGCGCACCTCGACGGCCCCGAGGAACATCGCCTGCGGTTTCACGAACGGGTACAGCACGCCCGCCTCGCGCAGCGCGTCGCGGTGGTGCGCCAGCAAGGCCTGCAGGTACGTCGTCCCGGTCTTGGGGAGCCCGACGTGCAGCACCACACGTTGCTCGCCGGGCCGCGTCATGCACTCATCGTGGCACCGCGCCCGAGTAGCGTTCGCAGACGTGAGCACCAGCCCGTCCCGCGTGTACGCCGCGCGGCTCGTCGGACTGCCGATCTTCGACCCGCAGGGTGACCAGGTGGGCAAGGTGCGCGACCTCGTGGTCGCGATCCGGTCCGAGGTCAGCCAGCCGCGCGTGCTGGGCATGGTGGCCGAGGTCTTCGGGCGGCGCCGCATCTTCGTGCCGATGACCCGGGTCACCAACATCGACAGCGGGCAGGTCTACACGACCGGGCTGCTCAACATGCGGCGGTTCGAGCAGCGCCCGACCGAGACCCTGGTCGTGGGTCAGCTGTTCGACCGCCGGGTCACCATCAAGGCGTCGGGCGTGGTGGGCACGGTCTACGACGTCGCGATGGAGCAGGCGCGCACCCGGGACTGGGTGGTCAGCCGGGTCGCCATCCAGGAGCCGGCGAAGGCCCTGCGCCGGCGTGGCCAGACCCACGTCGCGGAGTGGGGCGAGGTCGAGGGCCTGACCCGGCGGGAGCCCACGCAGGGGGCCACGCAGCTGATCCATGCGCTCAACGAGCTGCGAGCGGCGGACGCCGCGAGCGTGATCCACGATCTGCCGCCGGAGCGGCGTACGGCCGTGGTCGCCGCGCTGACCGACGAACGGCTGGCCGACGTCCTCGAGGAGCTTCCCGAGGAGGACCAGGTCGAGATCATGGGGCAGCTCGAGCGGGGGCGGGCCGCCGACGTCCTGGAGGAGATGGACCCCGACGACGCGGCCGACCTGATCGCCGAGCTCCCGCCGGACACCGCCGAAGCGCTGCTCCAGCTGATGGAGCCCGACGAGGCCGAGGACGTCAAGCGGTTGATGTCGTACGTCGAGAACACCGCCGGCGCGATGATGACCTCCGAGCCGGTGATCCTCGGGCCGGACGCGACCATCGCCGACGCCTTGGCCCACGTGCGGAACCCCGACCTGACGCCGGCCCTGGCCGCGCTGGTGTACGTGTGCCGGCCGCCGCTCGAGACACCGACCGGGCGGTTCCTCGGCGTCGCCCACATCCAGCGGCTGCTGCGCGAGCCGCCCTCGACGCTGGTCGCGGGTGCGCTCGACGACTCGATGGAGAACCTGCGGGTCGAGGCGACCATCGACGAGGTCGCCGCCCACCTGGCGACGTACAACCTGGTCGCGGCGCCGGTCGTCGACGAGGACGGCCACCTGCTCGGCGCGGTGACGGTCGACGACCTGCTCGACCACATGTTGCCGGAGAACTGGCGGGACAGCGCGGTGCGTCATGGCTGAGACGAGCGCCCGCCGCGCCCGGCTGGACACGCCGCGCGAGACCCGCCGTCAGCTGGTCCGCCGGCCGGCGTACGACGCCGACCGGTTCGGCGTCTTCGCCGAGCAGTTCGCGCGGTTCATGGGCACCGCGCAGTTCCTCATCTACATGACGCTGTTCGTGGCGTTCTGGATCCTGTGGAACGCGCTGGTCCCCCACGACCTCAAGTTCGACGAGTACCCGTTCATCTTCCTGACCCTGGTGCTCAGCCTCCAGGCGTCGTACGCCGCGCCCCTGATCCTGCTGGCCCAGAACCGGCAGGAGGCCCGCGACCGGGTGATCGCCGAGCAGGACCGGCAGGCCGACGCGCAGGGCGCACGCCGACATGGAGTTCCTGGCGCGCGAGGTGGCGTCGCTGCGGATGGCCGTCGGCGAGGTCGCCACCCGCGACTACCTGCGTTCGGAGCTGCGCTCGCTGCTCGGCGAGCTCGAGGAGCGGGCCGGGATCAGCCCAGAAGCACCAGACCCGACAGCGCCACCAGCCAGCTGACGAACGAGCCGACCAGGAAGTACTCGGTCAGCTTGTGGACCTGCTGCTGCTCGGCGGGCGAGGACAGCTCCGGCCAGCGCAGCAGGCCCTTGGCGGCGACCACGATCGCCGCGGCCGTCAGATTGCCGGCGAGGCCCAGGCCGAGGATGAACAGCCGCTCGAGCGGCCCGAGCAACCGGCCGCCCTTGAGCCGCTGGTCGGCGTCCTGCGGCGTGCTGCTCCCTGGCGGACGCAGGGTGCCCGTCGCGGCGAGCACGAGCCGGACCAGCACGTTGCCGGTGGACAGCTGCGCCAGCAGCACGCCGGTGAGCAGCAGGGCGCGGTCGGCGTCCAGGTCGCGGAGCACGGGCAGCTGCACCTGGTCGAGCCACCGCTCGAACGGCCCGGCGGCCAGGTCGGCCTGGCCGGACAGCAGGGTCGCGACGGTCATGGCGGCGGCCAGCAGGAGGAGCGGGGCCCAGGGGCGGTCGCGACGGAAGCCGTAGGCGACGGCGCGCTCCCAGAGCAGGGCGACACCTGCCAGGGCGAGCACGGCGACGAGGTCGGGCCATCCGGTCAGTCCGGCGAGCAGGCCGACCAGCACGACCGCCCCGGCGCCGACTGCCCCCGGCAGGAAACGGGTGTGCCTGAAGGCGTGGGCGAGGTCGGTGCAGCCCAGTCCCAGCAGCAGCAGTGCGAGCCAGCTCAGCGGATGTCTCCCAGCAGTCGTTCGGCCGCGACCAGGGCGGCCAGTCCGTCGGCGCGGACCCGTTGCGAGACGGCCGAGGCGGACACGTCCTCCTTCTCCGCAATCTCGCGCTGGGTCCTCCCCGCCAGCAGACCACGCAGCACCCCCAGCGAGCGGGCCGACAGGCCGCCGACCATCTCGTCGCGACACACGAGGGCGGCGTTCACGGGCAGCGGGTCGGGTCCCGCGGAGCCCTCGGCGAGGCGGTACGCCGTCCGGCGACGGCGGTGCCCGGCCTTGGTGGCGTCGTCCTCCACGGCGACCACCGCGTCCCGGGCGGCCCACCAGCCCGGGCCGTCCTCGACCCGCGGGTCCTCGCCGAGGACCTCGACGGGTCCCCAGCCGATGCCCTGCCGCACGTCGACCTCCGGGAGCAGTGACAGCCGCAGCCAGCGGGTCGCCCTCAGCGCGCCGCCGAGGGTGGCGAAGGTGCCTTGGTACTCGTCGCCGGCCGTGATCCAGAGCGGCGACAGCAGTACCTGCTCGCCGGACTCGCGCTCCTCCGCGGCGAACAGGTCGTTGAGCTCCTCGAGGCGACCGGCGAGGCGCGCGTGCAGCGCGGGCCGGTCGCGGAAGCCGCGCGACCCGACGACATCGGCGATGACGGTCGCGACCGGACGGGAAGTCATGGGCTTCTTCACGGGCATATGAAGAGCATACCTTACTTTAGACTGGAATGAAGCCAAAAACTGAACCCGTGCCGATCGTGCGGTGGTCGCCCGACTCAGGTCCGTGCGGTTCGACCACCTAGACTCGCAGCACCATGACGACGCCTACCAGCCCATCCTCGTCCGGCCCCGACCGCGAGGCCGTCGACGCCGCGCTGGCGCGCGTGCACGACCCCGAGATCAAGCGGCCGATCACCGAGCTCGGCATGGTCGAAGCCATCCAGATCGACGGCGGCGTCGTACGACTCACCGTGCTGCTCACCGTTGCCGGCTGTCCGATGAAGGACACCATCGACCGCGAGGTCAAGGCCGCCCTGCATGCCGTGCCGGGCGTCACCGACGTCGACCTGACCCTCGGCGTGATGTCGGCCGACCAGCGCGCCGGCCTCCAGCAGCAGCTCCGCGGCTCGGCGAACGGCCAGGGGCAGCGCGACATCCCGTTCGCGCAGCCGGGCTCGCTGACCCAGGTCTTCGCCATCGCCAGCGGCAAGGGTGGTGTCGGCAAGTCGTCGGTCACCGTGAACCTCGCTCTCGCGATGGCCGCGGAGGGCCGCGCGGTCGGCATCGTCGACGCCGACATCTACGGCCACTCGGTGCCGGCCATGCTCGGGGTCGCGGACTCGCGCCCGACCCAGGTCGAGGACATGATCATGCCGGTGCCGACGGCGTCCGGTGTCGGCGTGATCTCGATCGGCATGCTCAAGCCGCGCCGCGACCAGGTGGTCGCGTGGCGCGGCCCGATGCTCGACCGGGCACTGGTCCAGATGCTCGCCGACGTCTACTGGGGCGACCTCGACGTCCTGCTGCTCGACCTCCCACCCGGCACCGGAGACGTGGCCATCTCGCTGGGCCAGCACCTGCCCGGGGCCGAGGTCCTGGTCGTGACCACCCCGCAGGAGGCCGCCGCCGAGGTGGCCGAGCGCGCGGGCACGATGGCCTCGATGATGCACCAGCGCGTCGTCGGCGTGG
Source organism: uncultured Actinomycetota bacterium (assembly GCA_963728555.1). Taxonomy (GTDB): domain Bacteria; phylum Actinomycetota; class Actinomycetes; order Propionibacteriales; family Nocardioidaceae; genus Nocardioides. The sequence goes on along the minus strand of CAVSKP010000002.1, from coordinate 489,356 downwards.
TCGAGAACATGAGCTACCTGGCCTGCCCGCACTGCGGACCCTCCCACCGGCTCGAGGTGTTCGGCAGCGGCGGCGGGCAGCGGGTGGCCGACACCCTGTCGTCCCGGTTCGGCTACGACGTCCCGCTGCTGGCCAAGCTCCCGCTCGAGCCGTCCTTGCGCGAGGGCGGCGACGCCGGCAAGCCGGTGGTCGAGTCCGACCCGACCAACCCCGCCGCGGTCGCGCTGCGCGAGCTCGCCGGCCGTCTGGTCGGCCGGGGCCGGGGTCTCGCAGGTCTCCAGCTGGGCCTCACGCCGACCGGTAGGTTCTGACCCGTGTTCGGGGTCGGGCTGCCGGAGCTGGCGCTCATCGCCGCCGTCGCCGTGCTCGTCTTCGGCCCCGACAAGCTGCCCGACCTCGCCCGTCAGGCCGGCCGGATGGCGCGCCAGATGCGCCAGTTCGCGCACGCCGCGCGCGACGAGCTGCGCACCGAGCTCGGCCCCGAGTACGCCGACCTCCAGCTGCGTGACCTCGACCCCCGGGTGATCGTTCGCAAGCACATCATGGAGGCGATGAACGAGCCCGACGAGGAGGACGTCGTGCGCGCCCGGCAGCGACCGCTGCGCGAGGGCGAGGCGCCGCCGTACGATCTGGATGCGACTTGATTTCGGGGGACTGACACGTGGCGATCACGAGATGGTGGCAGCTGGCGATCGGCGCCGCGGTGGGGGCCTTGTTCGGCGTCTACCTGCCGGCCTCGGCGTTCGTCATCGCCCTGGTCGTCGGAGGGCTGCTCGCCTGGACCAGCCTGCGCAGCGACGGCGACGACGCCCTGACGGTGCTCGCGGCGGGCTACGTGACCGGGGTGCTGGGGTACGGCGTCTTCCGGGTCGCCGCCATCGTGTTCAAGACGCCCTTCGCGTGAACGCCGCCGCCGTCGGCAAGGGCGTGGCGGGATTCGTCCTGGGCGCCGCGCTGGTCATCCCGGTCCCACCGCTCGCCCTGGCGATCGGGCTGGTGCTGCTGGGGATCCTCGTGTGGGCTCGTTGGCGGGGCGAGGACGCGGGGCCGCTGAACGCCCTGGGCACGGGCTACCTGATCGCGGTCGTGGCCTACCTCGTCCTCGCGGTCGCCGCCGCTCAGTAGCCCGTCCTCCTAGCCCAGCTCCCGGCTCTGCACGACCCCGATCGACGTCAGAGCCACCACCACGCGCCGTGGCCGCTCCCCCTCGGTCTCCGCCTCGACGAAGTCGCCGCCCACGCGGAGCAGGACCACGTCGTGCCGGATCCCCGACCTGGTCAGCAGGACGCACGGAGTGGCCTCGTCGGCGAGCCGCCGCAGCGCCGAACCCAGGCCGAGCCGCGCGACCGGTGACCAGGCGACCTCGGGCACCGCGCGTTCCGAGAGCCCCTCGGCGGCCTCGACCGCGTCGGTCGGCACCAGCCAGTCCCGGCCTCCGTTCCCGACGAGGCACCACCCGGCGCCGACCCGGCGCAGCTCGCCGGCCACCCGGCCGGCGCCCGCGACGTCCAGCGCGACCGGTCGTCCGACCGACGCCATCAGCCGCGCGGCCAGGGTGACCGAGGCGTACTCCGCCCGGCTCCGGTCGGCGAGCTCGGCGTCCCGCTCGGCGGCGTACAGCGCCTCCGCCTGTCCCTCGAGGTCGTCGAGGAGGTCGAAGAGGCGCTCGTCCCAGCCCACGGCCCCGAGCCTGCCACGGACCGGACCTGTGGACGAACGATTGTCAACCATTGCGAAAGAGCGTTGACTCACGCAAACACGAGCAAACGAAGGGCTCGATCGTGAATCTCGGGCTCTCGGTCTCCCGGCTGCGATGCGCGCTGACGTGGGTGGCCGCCACGGTCCTGACCGCGGCCGTGACCGCCGGCGTGGTCCCGGTCCTGCGCGGTCCGCGCTCCGACTTCGACGATGTCCTCGTCTGGGGCAGCGCGACCGTCGCGGTAGCCGTGACCGGGTGGCTGTGGCTGGTCGCCACCGTCGTGGCCGTCGACGCGGCGCGCGGCCTGCCTCGCTCGCGGCCGGGTGTCCCCGAAGGCCTGCGCCGCGCCCTGCTCGTCCTGTGCGGGGTCGCGCTCACCACCGGGCTGGCGTCGCCGGCGCTGGCGTCGGGTGGCGCGGCGCCCGGGCCGGAGGTGCTCACGGGCCTTCGGCTGCCGGAGCGGGTCGGCGTCCAGCACGCCCCGGCTGCCCGGCCGGCGCCTCCGCCGACGGTCCAGGCGACCGCCCAGCCGCTCGTCCAGCCGATCGGTCAGATCGCGGTCATGCCCGGCGACACCCTCTGGTCCCTGACCGCGGAACGACTGCGCCCCCACGCCACCCCGGCCGAGATCGCGGCGGCGTGGCCCCGGCTGTACGCCGCGAACCGCGACGTGATCGGCCCCGACCCGGCGCACATCGAACCGGGCCAGCACCTGACGTACCCGACCGAAGGAGTCGACCATGACGCTCACTGACATCGGCACCGTGACCGAGCTGGCCCGCGTCACGCTGCGGCCCGTCGGCGTCGCCAGCGTGCAGGGCACGTTGGCCCTCGACCTGACGGCCCACCAGGACCCGCCCGATGTCGTCCCCGGCGGCCGTGGCGCGTCGGCCGACGTGGTGGACATCGGCCGGGCGGCACGCCGGGAGTTCGAGCGGTTCTCCGGACGCATCGTGCAGGCGGTCGTCGAGATCGTCGGGGGCGACCGTCCGCTCACCCAGGTGCTCCGCTGGACCGCGCCCGACGTCTACCAGGACCTCGGCCGCCGGGCGCAGCTCGTCGCGCACGCCGTCGGCCGACGGCCCGGCCAGGGCGGCATCCAGGGCACCCGGCCCCAGGTCGTCGGCGTGCACGCGTGCTTCGTGGCCGACGGGGTCGCCGAGGTCAGTGCCCACGTCCGCTACGGGCGTCGTTCGCGCGCGGTCGCGGCCAGGTTCGAGCGGCGCCGCGACCGCTGGGTCTGCTGCGCCCTGGAGTTCGCCTGACACGGGGCAGCAGACTTGGCACCATGACGCATCCTCACCGCGAGCAGCCGTGGCGCGACGACGACGTCGCCCGCGGGCGGATCCTCGTGCTGACCGACAACCCGATCTCGCAGGCCATCGCGACGATCGGCCGCACGGTCGGCCACGAGGTCGTGGTCATCGCCCACGACGACGGCGGCCCCGGGCTGTCGGCCGCCGCTCCGGTCGCGGGCGACGCCGTGGTGCTGTGCGACCACGACGCGCCGGATGCTCCCGGCGTGCTGCGCGCGGCCCTGTCCTCCGAGGCGTCGTACGTCGCCATGATGGCCAGCCGCCGGAGGTCCGAGGGCCTGCTGGCCGACCTCGCGGCCGAGGCCGCACCCGGCCTCGCAAAGCTGCACGTCCCCGCCGGCCACGACCTCGGCGGCAAAGGTCCGGGCGAGATCGCCCTCTCGGTGGTTGCCGAGATCGTCGCCGAGGCCCACGACCGGCCGGGTGGACCGATGCGGGCGGCGCGGTGAGCCTGACCGACTTCGACGTCCTCGGGGAGGGCCGCACCGACGACGAGACCGGCGAGGTGCTGGTCCCCGGCGACCCCCGGCGCACGCTGCTCCGCGAGCACCCCGACGGCACCGAGACGCACGTCTTCGTCCGGATGAACGTCCCGCTCCTGACGGCAGCCGCCAGCCTCCCGGTGGTGCGTCTGGAGCCCGTTCCGCGCCCCGACGAGGCGCTGGGCGACGGACGGTCGCTCGCCGTGACCGGACACCTGCGCAACCTCGAGCTCTACGAGCGCATCGGCGCCGACCTGGAGTCGAGCGGCTGCCCCGCTCGCTTCGTCGCCTTCGAGACCGGCCACGGGCGACGGGACTTCTACTTCGCGACGGAGGATGTCGACTGCATCGAGGCCGTCGCGCGCGCGGCCGCGGCCTCGCTCGACCACGAGCTGTCCATCAGCCGGCACCGTCTCGCCGACGTCTCGCACATCCTGCCGATCGAGCTCATCGGCGACCTCGGTCTGGACGTGCCGGCGGACGCCCGCGAGCGTCGTACCCGGTTCGAGTTCTGGGGCAGCCCCGACTCGCTGCCGCGCTTGCGCCAGGCGCTGGAGAAGCAGGGGTTCGACTTCGTGGAGGTCGAGCGGGCCGCCAGCGAGCTCCGGATGGCGAAGGTCGTGCCCGTGGACGGACCCGGCTTCAACGCGGTGCTCCGCGAGATCGCCCCGCTCGCCCGGTCGCTGCGCTGCAGCTACCGAGGGACCGAGACCGTGGACGGGTTCGACCAGTTCGCCCTCACCCGCCCGTTGCCGGAGCGGTACGCCGCCCCTGGCTCCGGTGGGTTCTGGAAGCGCCTGTTCAGCTGACGCGTGCAGTCAGCCCCGTGGGGCCACCGGGTGCGCCGTGGCAGCGCTTGTACTTCTTGCCGGAGCCACACGGGCACAGCTGGTTGCGACCGACGTCGGCGAACTCGTCGTCGGCGTTGCCGGCCCGACCGCCGGCTGATCCCGCGACCTCGACGTCGCCCTGTTCGGACGGCGCGGAGTACGACAGGTTCTGCGGCTGCTTGGGGCGGTCGAGGCCCTTGGCGCGGATCTGCGGCTCGCGACCGACGCTCCTCGGCTTCTCGAAGACCGACGCGGGGGGTGCCTCCGCCTCCTCGTCCACGCCGGGCCGGACCACCCGGGCCGGGGCGTTGGGGAGCTCGGCGCGCATCGGCTCGAACTCCTCCTCGACCTCCTCGTCGTCCTCCTCGAGCTGGACCTCGAGGTTGAAGAGGAACCCGACGGCCTCCTCCTTGATGCCGTCCATGACGGCCGCGAACATGTCGAAGCCCTCACGCTGGTACTCGACGAGGGGGTCGCGCTGGGAGTACGCGCGCAGGTAGATGCCCTCGCGCAGGTAGTCCATCTCGTAGAGGTGCTCGCGCCACTTGCGGTCGAGCACGGAGAGCACTACGCGGCGTTCCAGCTCGCGCATGACCTCCTCGCCGACCTCGTCCTCGCGCCGGGCGTACGCCTCGTGCGCGTCGTCCTTCAGAACGGCGATGAGGTGGTCGCGCTCGATGTTCGCGAGCTCGCCGGCCTCCTTCTCGAGGACCTTGAGGTCGACGCCGACCGGCCAGATCTGGCGCAGCTGGGTCCACAGGTCGTCGAGCTGCCACTCCTCGGCGAAGCCCTCGGTGGCCCCGCGGACGAAGCCCTCCACGACGTCGTCGATGAAGGAGGCGATCTGCTCCTGGAGGTCGGCCCCCTCCAGGACCTTGCGGCGCTCGCCGTAGATGACGTGGCGCTGGCGGTCCATCACGTCGTCGTACTTGAGGACGTTCTTGCGGGACTCGAAGTTCTGCGACTCGATCTGGCCCTGCGCGTTGGCGATTGCGCCGGTGACGCGCTTGTTCTCGATCGGCACGTCGTCGGGGATCTTGAGGACCTGGAGCACCCGGTCGACCCAGTCGGACTTGAACAGCCGCATCAGCTCGTCCTGCAGCGACAGGTAGAACCTGGACTCACCCGGGTCGCCCTGGCGGCCCGACCGGCCGCGCAGCTGGTTGTCGATGCGGCGGGACTCGTGGCGCTCGGTGCCGACGACGTACAGCCCGCCCAGGTCGCGGACCTCGTCGTGCTCGTTGGCCACCTGGGCCTTGATCTTCTCGACCATGCCCGGCCAGGCGGTCTCGTACGCCTCGCCGTCCTCGTAGGGGTCGAGCCCCTGCTTGCGCAGCTCGGCGTCGGCCAGGAAGTCGATCGAGCCGCCGAGCATGATGTCGGTGCCTCGGCCGGCCATGTTGGTGGCGACGGTGACCGCGCCCTTGTGACCGGCGAGCGCGACGACCTTGGCCTCGTCGGCGTGCTGCTTGGCGTTGAGGACGGTGTGCGGGACGCCGCGCTTCCTCAGCAGGCCCGACAGCAGCTCGGACTTCTCCACGGACACGGTGCCGACCAGGATCGGCTGGCCCTTGGCGTTGCGCTCGGCGATGTCGTCGACGACGGCGTCGTACTTGGCCTCCTCGGTGCGGTAGACGAGGTCGGCCTGGTCCTTGCGCACCATCGGCAGGTTGGTCGGGATCGGCACCACGCCGAGCTTGTAGATCTTGTCGAACTCCGACGCCTCGGTCATGGCCGTGCCGGTCATGCCGGAGAGCTTCTCGTAGAGGCGGAAGTAGTTCTGGAGGGTGACGGTGGCGAGCGTCTGGTACTCCTCGCGGACGGTCACCCCCTCCTTGGCCTCGATCGCCTGGTGCAGGCCGTCGTTGTAGCGGCGTCCGGCGAGCATGCGGCCGGTGTGCTCGTCGACGATGAGCACCTCGCCCTCCATGACGACGTACTCCTTGTCGTTGCGGAACAGCTCCTTGGCCTTGATGGAGTTGTTCAGGAACGAGATGAGCGGGGTGTTCGCCGACTCGTAGAGGTTCTCGATGCCGAGGTGGTCCTCGACCTTGTAGATGCCGGGCTCGAGGACGGAGATGGTGCGCTTCTTCTCGTCGACCTCGTAGTCCGTGTCGCGCACCAGGGTCTTGGCGATCTTGGCGAACTCGGCGTACCAGCGGACCTCGTCCTGCGTCGGGCCGCTGATGATGAGCGGGGTCCGGGCCTCGTCGATGAGGATCGAGTCGACCTCGTCGACGATGGCGTAGGGGTGGCCGCGCTGCACGCACTCCTCGATGGAGGAGGCCATGTTGTCGCGGAGGTAGTCGAAGCCGAGCTCGTTGTTCGTGCCGTAGGTGATGTCGCAGGCGTAGGCGACGCGGCGCTCGTCGGGGCGCATCGCCGGCAGGATCACGCCGGTCGTCAGGCCGAGGAAGTGGTGGATCCGACCCATCCACTCGGCGTGGTACTTCGCCAGGTAGTCGTTGACGGTGACGACGTGCACGCCGCGCCCGGTGAGCCCGTTGAGGTACGCCGGCAGGGTGGCCACCAGGGTCTTGCCCTCACCGGTCTTCATCTCGGCGATGTTGCCGAGGTGGAGCGCCGCGCCGCCCATGATCTGCACGTCGTAGTGCCGCTGGCCGATGACCCGCTTGGCCGCTTCGCGCACCGTGGCGAACGCCTCCGGCATCAGCGCGTCGAGCTCCTCGCCGTTCGCGAGGCGCTCCTTGAACTCCGCGGTCATGCCCTGGAGCTCGGCGTCGCTCATCTTGACGAAGTCGTCCTCGATGGCGTTGACGGCCTTGGAGATCGCCTCGAGCTGGCGCAGGATCTTGCCTTCGCCGATGCGGAGCAGTCGGTCGAGAATCGCAGGCACGTGCGGGCACTCCTTGGGTATGGGGACAGCGGCGCCACTCTACCCAGCGGGTGATGGGCCTCCACGAATCCCAACGGGCCCGCTGACCGGGTCGTTCCCTCTTTCGTGTGAATGACTATTGACATCAAATCTACTTTGGTGTCAACTATCACTGACATGAAAACGACACGGAAGTACACCATGGGCGCCCGAGCCGCGGCCGTCGAGGAGACGCGGCGCCGGATCCTCCACGCGCAGATCGCGCTGGCCGGCGAGCGGCCGTTCGCCGAGACCACGCTCGACATCATCGCCGAGCGGGCAGGGGTGAGCGTCCAGACGGTGCTCCGACAGTTCGGCAGCCGGGACGAGCTCTTCGCGAGCGGTATCGAGCTGGCGATGGCCGACATCGAGGAGGAGCGCCGGACGCCGGCCGGAGACGTCGATGCCGCCGTGCGGGTCGTGGTGGACCACTACGAGCGTCGCGGGCGCACCGCGCTGATGATGCTCGCGCAGGAGGGCCACGACGACGTCGCCCGCGGGTTGACGGACCGCGGCAAGTCGATGCACCGCACGTGGGTCCGCGAGGCCTTCGCGCCCGTGACCCACGACGAGGACGCGCTCGACCTGCTGGTCGTCGCCACCGACGTCTACACCTGGAAGCTGCTGCGGATCGACCGCGGCCACTCCCGCGCCGTCACCGAGAGGCGCATGCACACCCTGGTCGAGGCCGTCCTGGCCGCGGCCTCTACCACCTCACACGAGGAGAGCTGAGATGGCAGGCAATCGGTCGGAGATCCTGGTTGTCACCTGGGACGGCGGTGGCAACGTGCCGCCGGCCGTCGGCATCGCCGCCGAGCTGCAGCGCCGCGGCCACGCAGTCCGGTTCGCCGGACACCCCCGGCAGCGCGACTCCCTGACGGCCGCCGGGTTCGACGTCGCACCGTCGCACGAGGCGCGGCCGTTCTCGCCGCTGGACGACAACTCACCGCTCACCTACGTCAAGACCTTCGGCGACCGGGGCCTCGGCCGCGACGTGTCGGCTGCGCTCGCCGACCGTCCGGCCGACCTCGTCGTGGTCGACTGCCTGCTGTTCGGCGTGATGGAGGCCCTCCGCACGTCCGGAACGCCGTACGTATCGCTCGAGCACCTGTACGACGCCTACTTCCGCCGGTCCTGGCTCCGTGGGCCGATGGGCCTCGGCATGCGGCTGATGCGGCTCGACCCGGCCGCCTCGCTGGCCGCGGCCCGCGCCACGCTGGTCGCCAGCCTTCCCACCCTCGACCCGGCCGGCGCCCAGCCCCGGTCGGACGTGACCTATGTGGGGCCGGCGGTCCCGTTCTCTCCCCGTGTGTCCGCCGACCCGGCCGTCCTGGTGAGCCTCAGCACGATCAAGTTCCCCAAGATGCAGGAGTCCCTGCAGACGGTGCTGGACGCGACGGCCGGCCTGGACGCCCGCGTCGTGGTCACTACCGGCCCGGTAGTCGACCCGGCGTCTCTGCGGGCGTCGGCCAACCACGAGCTGCACCGCTTCGTCCCCCACGCGGAGCTGATGCCGTCGATGTCTCTCGTCATCGGGCATGGCGGCCACTCGACGACGATGCAGGCGCTGGCCCACGACCTCCCGATCGTCGTGATGCCGATGCACCCCTTGCTCGACCAGCGGATGGTGGGGCAGTCGCTGGAGCGGGAGGGCGCCGGCCGTCTGGTGTCGAAGAAGACGTCGGTCGAGGAACTGCGCACCGTCGTCTCCGACCTGCTCGCGGACGGTCCACACCGACAGGCGGCGGCGCGACTAGGCGAGCAGGTCAGGGCCATGCCCGGCGCCGTCAACGGCGCGGACCAGGTGGAGGCACTGCTCAGAAACGGAGCAGCGGCGCCAGGTCGCCGCGCGGCTCGACCGTGAGCTCGTCCATGCCGAGCCAGCCGGCCAGCCGGACGAGCTCGGCCGACAGCTCCTCCGCGGTCTCGACGGGTGCGTGCGGCTCGGCGTACGCCGCCTTCACCACCAACCGCCCGGACTGACGGTCGGCCTTGAGGTCGACGCGGCCGACGATCTCCTCGCCGAGGAGGAACGGCAGCACGTAGTAGCCGTACTGCCGCTGGGCCGCCGGTGTGTAGATCTCGATCCGGTAGTGGAAGTCGAACAGCTTCTCGGTGCGCTCCCGCAGCCAGCAGACCGGGTCGAAGGGGCTCAGCAGCGCGCGAGCGTCGACGCGGCGCGGCCGCCGGGCGTCGCGATGCAGGTACGCCGGGCGGTTCCAGCCCTCGATGCGCACCGGCTGGAGCTCGCCCTCCTCGACGAGCTGGTCCACGGCCCGCTTCGCCGGTTCCTGGAGGGTGCGGTAGTAGTCGGCCAGGCAGCGCACCGTCGCGACGCCGTGCGACCGCGCGGCCCGTCGGACGAGCTCGAGGTTGGCCTCGTCCAGCGTGGGGGTCGGCGCCGCCAGCACGTCGGCGGGCAGCACCCGCTCGGGCAGGTCGTAGCGGACCTCGAACTGACTGTTGCGCCCGGCGATCGCGACGTCTCCGACCATGTACAGGTAGTCGAGGGCGCGCTTGGTGGCCGACCAGTTCCAGCCCCAGTGCTTCTTGTCCCGCGGCAGGCCGTCGTCGAGGTCGCGAGCCGTGGAGGCGCCGCGGTCCCGGATCTCGGCGATCAGGTTGGTGACCAGGTCCTCGCTGACCTCGGTCCCCCACCACTTGTGCTTCTGGGTGCGGTACGACGCCATCCGGTGCTGCATGACCGGCCACAGCTCGACGGGCATCAGCGCCTGGACGTGGGCCCAGTACTCGACCAGGCGCCGCGGCTTCCGGGCACTGGCCCGGGCGAGCAGGTCGACGTCGTACCCGCCCATCCGGGAGTACAGCGGCATGAAGTGCGCCCGCTGCAGCACGTTCACCGAGTCGACCTGGAGCACGCCGGTGCGCTCGAGAGTGCGGTTCAGCGTGCGCATCGTCGGCTGGTCGTGGGGTCGGTCCAGGAACCCCTGCGCGCCCAGCGCGATCCGCCGCGCCTGCGACTGCGAGAGCGTCGTCACCACGGGCGCGACCCTAACGACAGCCGCCGACACCGATGCCTCGCTGGTCGAGCCGCGAGGCCGGCCACGGCCGAGCGTGTCGAGACCATGGCGGGCACGTCGCCGGGTCTCGACACGGGCTCGCTGGCGCTCGCCCGGCTCGACCCCGAAGGCAACTACGGCAGGTCGAGGAGCTTCTCGCGGACGGCGTACATCACGGCCTCCATGCGCGAGTGGAGCTGGAGCTTCTCGAGGAGGTTGCGGACGTGGTTCTTGACGGTGTTCTCGCTGATGAACAGCTGCTTGGCGATCTCGCGGTTGTTCAGGCCCTTGGCGACCAGGCGGAGCACCTCGAGCTCGCGCTCGGTCAGGCGCAGGCCGGGTACGGCGGAACGGTCCGGGCGCGACATCTGCTTGAACTCGTCGATCAGCTTGACGGCCATCGACGGGCTGATCAGTGACTGGCCGTCGGCAACGACGCGCACGGCCTGGGAGACCTCGTCGATGGAGGAGTCCTTGAGGAGGTACCCCGAGGCGCCGCTCTTCACCGCCTCGTAGAGGTCGGCCTCCTCGTCGGAGGACGTCAGCATGATGATCTTGGCGGCCGGCACGGCCTCCTTGATCTCCTGGCAGGCCTCGATGCCGGAGCGCTTGGGCATCCGGATGTCGAGCAGCACCACGTCGGGGGCGGTGCTGGCAGCGAGGGCGACGCCCTCGACGCCGTCACCGGCCTCGCCGACCACCTCGATGCCGTCCTCCGCGCGCAGCAGCATCGTCAGGCCGCGGCGGAACAGCTCCTGGTCGTCGACCACGAGTACCCGGATGGGCTCGGGGGGCGAGGCCTCCTGGTTCATGGACACCATGGCATCATGACACGCTTGGGCCATGGAGCGAGGCCGTTCGGCTCTCGCCAGCACTAGGGACCACTAGCCCCTTCGGGGGATGCACGCTCGGGCTCCTCCGGGACGAACCGGCTACCCCTGGACGTCGAGAGAGATGACGCCGTAGTCGTAGCCGCGTCGTCGGTAGACCACGCAGGGCCGGTCGTTGTCCTTGTCGACGAACAGGTAGAAGTCGTGACCGACCAGCTCCATCTCGTACAACGCCTGGTCCAGGGTCATCGGGGAGGCGGCGTGGGTCTTCTCGCGCACCACGAGCGGGCCGTCGCCCGTCACGCTGATGGGGCCGACCTGCCGCACGGTCTCCTCGTCGGCGTCGGACTCCGGGCCGACGACGGGGGCGTCGAGCAGGTCGGCGACGCGCTCGCGGCGCTCGCGGTGCACACGGCGGCGATCGGCGGCCTTGCGCATCTGTGAGGCCATCTTGTCCAGGGCCAGGTCCAGGGCGCTCATCTTGTCCTCGGCCGAGGCCTCGGCACGGATGACCGGGCCCTTGGAGAACGCCGTCAGCTCGAGGCGTACGGCGCGGTCGGCCTGGCGCGGGTTGCGCTCGTTCTCCACCTCGACCTGGACGCGGATGATGCGATGGTCGTGCTTCTCGAGCCGGGAGAGCTTCTCGGTGACGTGACCGCGAAAACGGTCAGAGAGCTCGCAGTGCCGGCCGGTGACGACCACATCCATGGATGACCTCCAGTACCACTAGGGGATGGGGAGATGGAGCCCGTCCGGCCGACCTGGTCTTCGACCCCACAACCGCCTGCTGAGGGGTTCGCAGCTTCTCCGCCACTACTGCCCTTCTCCCGTCGAGCGTCATGTCTGATGACGCGGACGAGGCAGGTCTTACCTCTAAGCCGCACCGTGATCGGCGGTCCCCACCCTGCATGGTGGGGGTCGCCTTACGTGGGCCGTTTCGCCTGCGACTGGCTTCGGCTAGCCACCTCGGCAACCTCTCAGGTGCCCGGGTGGTGCAACCACGGACCCGGACGGACTCCATGAAGAGACGTTAGGCCATGACCGGTGACCACGAAACCCCGGTCTCGACACGCTTGCGGGTCGCCGCGGCCGTGGCCACGGCGAGCACGGGCACCCCGCTCGCCTCCAGGGCGCGCTGGGCCTCGCGCGCGGTGGCTCCGGTCGTGAGCACGTCGTCGCACACCACCACCAGGGCGCGCGGCGCACGCCGGGCGAGCCGCCGTACCGACGCCGACGGGCAGCACATCGACCCCGCGAGGTTGGCCGCCCTGGCGTCGGCGGTCAGACCCGACTGGTCGGCCACCCGGGCCCGGAAGCGCAGCAGACGCAAGGCCGTCGCGTCGTACGCCGCGTGGCGCAGGAGGCGGGCCGCGCACCGGGTGATCGTCCAGGTCGGGTCGTGGCCGCGGGCCCGGACCGTGGCCGGACGTGACGGCACCGGCACCAGCACGATGCGCGTACCCATGGCTCCGGCGTCCTCGACCGCCGCGCCCACCGCGCGGGCCAGCAGGCCGGCCAGCGGCCCGCGGAGCCCGTGCATCGCGTGCTCCTTGTGCCCGAGCACCAGGGCCCTGGCGGCGTCGGCGTACTCCGCCGCCGTCCACGGCGTGACGAGCCCCGCCGGCACCGGCGTCGGCCAGGCCACCCGAGCGGTCCCGCTGAGCCCCTCCGCGCACCGACGGCAGAGCAGCCGGCCGGGTCGCTCGCAGCCGACGCACCGCGACCCCAGCAGCAGGTCCGCGGCGGCGTCGGCGAGCGAGTCGAGCACCCGCCCATCGCAGCACTCCGCGGCCGAGTGCTCAACGGGGCCGGACCGGCCTGTGGACTCAGCCGACGTACTGGATGGAGGTGAGGGCGGGTACCAGGTCCTTCGCCACGTCGTCGGGGTCGATGAGCTGGGTCCTGGACACGGCGAACCACGGCTCGTTCGCGACCGGCGAGGACACCAGGTACTCGGCGACGTCGGTGAGTGCAAGGCGATCCTGGGTGCCCGAGCCGTCGACGGCCACCGACTCGACCAGCGAGACCTGCTTGGTGAGCAGGTGCAGCACGCCGACGGTGGTCGGCGAGCGCCAGCCGATGTCGCGGATTCGCTGGGCGTCCCCGGTGCTCCACGCGATCGAGCGGGACGGGGTGACGCCGATCACCCGGCCCAGGTTGTTGTGCCGGATCCGGCTGATGCGGAGCTCGTCTGAGGTCCGGCCACGCACCACCGCCACGAGCCGGGTGCCGTCGCGAGAGACGATGAAGTCGCGCACCTGCTTGCCGGTGATGCCACGGATGGTGAGCGGCGTGGACGTCAGGCCGCGGTTGACGTCGATGACGCTGACCCTCGCTCCGTCGCGGGCCTTGTCCACCAGCCACAGCCGTTTCTGGAAGTCCCAGGCCGGTCGGAGCATCTTGGTCGCGTCGCTCACCACCGGGACGATCGGCTGGTCGTCGTTCACCACCGAGCCGAGCAGGACCGTCCTGCCGCCGTTGTACGTCGCGGCCGCCAGCTCCGTCTTCAAGCTGACGGCCACCGTCTCGATCCCCCCGAAGCTTCCGAACGGGCCGGCGACCGGCGTGGTCCCGTTCGCGTCGCCGGACTGGAGCGAGCCGTTCACGACCGCGAACAGCTGGTTGCTCGCGAGGACGTCGGTCGGCTCGTACTCCGATCCCAGGTCGACGCTGAACTGGTTGGTGCCGGTGCCGGTGCCGAGCGTGACCGGTTGGTCGCCGATCGAGATGCGGAAGCCGGTGATGTCCGGATCCTGCTTGAGGGTCCAGGCGAACTGGTAGACCAGCAGCTTGGCCGCCTCCGGCGACAGCCGTTCGGCCTCCCCGTCGAGGGCGATGGTCGCGACGCCGCCGTTGTCCACCGGCACCGAGAGGCCCGGGGTCAGATCGGGTGGCACGAACGACCGGACGACGTCGTCGAGCGCGGGCCCGGGTCCGGCGAGCAGGGCCTGCACCAGAGCCGACGGCAGCTGGTCCGCGGGCACGAAGATCGGCTCGGGGACCAGGATGCTGGCCGTCGGGTCGAGGAAGTAGACCGAGGCCTGGACGTAGTGGTCCTGGAACCAGTCGACGGGGACGATGAAGGCGTCGGGAGCGGAGGCGATCCGCCACTCGTCGTTCTCCTTGGTCATCTGGAACTTCAGCGTCGGTGACCCGGTGCCACGGGCTCCGCGCCAGACGCCGCGACCGTCTACCCAGTGGGCCTGCTCCAGCCGGACCCGGACACCGGGCGCGCCGGTGGGGCTGTACGGGCCCTGGTAGGTGATGATCCGCCTCGGGTCCCAGGAGTCCTGCTCACCGGTCGCCAGGAACTCGCGGACGATCTCGATGTTGACGGGGTACGCCGTCATCGCCTGGAGGAACCCGTTGACGATGCTCTGGGGCGAGTCGCCCTCCTGAGGCGGCTGGGCTCGACGCTCGACGCCGACCGCGCGCGGTGCGTTGACCGCGTCGTCGGCCGAGTGCACGGGCCCGGTGTCGGGCATCCCCACGCAGGCCGTGGTCAGCCCGAGGAGGAGCACGAGGGGAAGCATCGGCCGCCAGCGGCGCGGCACGAGGGGAGGCATCAGCCCACCACCTCCCTGGCGTCGACGGGGACCAGGGGCAACGGACTCTGCCGCAGCGGCATGCCCGCCTTCCGGGGAAGAGTGAGCCGGAACTGGGCACCCTCGCCCAGACGACCCCAGGCCTGCAGCCAGCCCCCATGGAGGTGGGTGTCCTCCAGCGAGATCGACAGGCCGAGGCCGGTGCCACCGCTGGTGCGGGCGCGGGCGGGGTCGGCGCGCCAGAACCGGTTGAACACCATCGCGGACTCTCCGGGCCGCAGGCCCACGCCGTAGTCGCGGACGGCGATGGCCCCGGAGTGCTCGTCGCTGGCGACCTGGACGACGACGTCACGGCTCTCCGCGTAGTCGATCGCGTTGGTGACCAGGTTGCGGACGATCCGTTCGACCCGGCGTACGTCGGCCTCGGCGAGGCAGGGATGGTCGGGGGCTTCGACCACGACGCGGGTGTTTCGCTGGCGGGCCAGGACCTGCGTCTGGTCGACCACGCGGCGGGCCACGTCGACGAGGTTCACCTCGTCGAGGTCGAGCACGGCCGCGCCGGCGTCGAAGCGGCTGATCTCGAGCAGGTCGACGAGCAGGGTCTCGAAGCGGTCGAGCTCGGTCTGCAGGAGCTCGGCTGCGCGCGCCGTGGCCGGGTCGAACGACCGGCGGGCGTCGTGCAGCACGTCGCCGGCCATGCGAACGGTGGTCAGCGGCGTACGCAGCTCGTGGGAGACGTCGGAGACGAACTGCTGCTGGACCCGGCTCAGCTCCTCCAGCTGACGGATCTGCCGTTGCAGGCTGCTGGCCATCTGGTTGAACGACGTCGCGAGGCGGGCGAGGTCGTCCTCACCGGTGACCCTGACCCGCTCCTGGAGCTGGCCGGCAGCGAGCCGCTCGGCCACCCGCCGCGCCATCCGCACCGGCGTGACCACCTGCCGGGTGACCAGCCACGTGAGGCCGGCGACGAGGATCAGCAGCAGAGCGGCCGCGGTCGCCAGTGCCCGGGTGACCAGGGCCAGGGTCTCCTCCTGCTCGGCCAGCGGGAACAGGAAGTACATCGTGTAGTAACCGCCGTCGCCCATCCTGATCTGTGAGCCCACCACGACGCCCGGCACCGACGGCTCCCCCGTCTGGCGAATCCGGGTGTAGGTCCACGCGGTGCCGGCGACCTCGGCGAAGTGCTGCCGCAGCGACTCCGGCACGCTGGACGGCTTGAGGCCGCTGGTGAAGATCGCGCCCTCGTCGAACCTCGCGGTCGAGCCGACGGCCTCGGGTGAGAACACGGTGAACCCCCGCGACCCGCCCCGCGCGATCAGCTGGCTGACCAGCACGTCGCGCTGCCCGGACGCGTTGTTGGCCGTACTGCCCTCGGAGTCCCTCAGCTGCTTGTTGGCATCCGCGACGACGGTGTTCACCTCCGCCAGCACCGCGTCGACACGGTGCTGGAGCAGGCCGCGCTGCGTCTGCTGGAGGAGCAGCCAGCCGACGGCGCAGATCACCACCGCCGACAGCACGACCGTGCTGACGACGACACGTGCCTGGATGGACCGGCGCCAGAAGGTCAGGGCGCGGTGCACGGCGGGCGGGAGCGAGAGGCTGGCCATAGACGGCCCCGTGGCTAGGAGTTCCCCGCCTTGTAGCCGACGCCGCGTACGGTCACGACGATCTCGGGGTTCTCCGGGTCGTGCTCCACCTTGGAGCGCAGCCGCTGGACGTGCACGTTCACCAAACGGGTGTCGGCGGCGTGGCGGTAGCCCCACACCTGCTCGAGCAGCACCTCGCGGGTGAACACCTGCCACGGCTTGCGGGCCAGGCAGACGAGCAGGTCGAACTCCAGCGGGGTCAGGTTGATCTGGTCGCCACCGCGGGTCACCGAGTGGCCCGCGACGTCGATCGCCAGGTCGCCGATGGCCAGCGCCTCGTGATCGGCGGCGTCGAACCGGCGGACCCGGGCCCGGATCCGCGCGACCAGCTCCTTCGGCTTGAAGGGCTTGACGACGTAGTCGTCGGCGCCGGTCTCCAGCCCGACGACCACGTCGACGGTGTCGCCCTTGGCCGTCAGCATCACGATCGGCACCCCGGACTCGGCACGGATCTCCTTGCAGACGTCGATGCCGTCCTTGCCCGGCAGCATCACGTCGAGCAGCACCAGGTCGGGCCGGAACTCCCGGAACGCATCCAGCGCCAGGTCACCGCGAGGACAGATCCTGCCCTCGAAGCCCTCCTGCCGCAGGACGATCATCAGCATCTCCGCGAGGGAGGCGTCGTCGTCCACGACGAGGACCCGCCCCTTCGAGGCGAGATCGGTGCCGTTGGTCATGCCACCAATCTTGCCAGCGAAGGTGTCGGAATCCGGGTTGTTGGCAACCCGGAGCGGTTCAGTAGCGGTACTGCTCGGACTTGTACGGGCCCTCGACCGGCACGCCGAGGTACGCCGCCTGCTCGCCGGACAGCTCGGTGAGCTTCACGCCGAGGCTGCCGAGGTGGAGGCGGGCGACCTCCTCGTCGAGGTGCTTGGGCAGCACGTAGACGCCGACGGGGTACTCCTCGGGCTTGGTGAACAGCTCGATCTGGGCGAGCACCTGGTTGGTGAAGGAGTTCGACATCACGAAGCTCGGGTGGCCGGTCGCGTTGCCGAGGTTCATCAGGCGGCCCTCGGAGAGCACGATGATCGAGTTCCCCGACGGGAAGGTCCAGACGTCGACCTGCGGCTTGACGTTCTTGCGCTCCGCGACGCCCGGCGCCTCGAGACCGGCCATGTCGATCTCGTTGTCGAAGTGGCCGATGTTGCCCAGGATCGCCTGGTGCTTCATCCGGGACATCTGCGCGACGGTGACGACGTCCTTGTTGCCGGTCGCGGTGATCACGATGTCGGCGATGCCGAGGACGTTGTCGAGCGTGTCGACCTGGTAGCCGTCCATGGCCGCCTGCAGCGCGCAGATCGGGTCGATCTCGGTGACGATGACCCGGGCACCCTGGCCGCGCAGCGACTCCGCGCAGCCCTTGCCGACGTCGCCGTACCCGCAGACCACGGCGACCTTGCCGCCGATGAGGACGTCGGTGGCGCGGTTGATGCCGTCGATGAGCGAGTGGCGGCAGCCGTACTTGTTGTCGAACTTGGACTTGGTCACCGAGTCGTTGACGTTGATGGCCGGGAAGAGCAGCGAGCCTTCCTTCATCATCTCGTAGAGCCGGTGCACGCCCGTGGTGGTCTCCTCGGTCACGCCCTTGATCTCGGCCGAGATCTTCGTCCAGCGGTCGGTGCTCTCGGCGAGGCTCGCGTTGAGCACGTCGAAGATGACCTTCTGCTCGTGGCTGGCCGCCGAGGCCGGGTCGGGTGCCACGCCGGCCTTCTCGGTGTCGAGGCCGAGGTGGACCAGCAGGGTGGCGTCACCGCCGTCGTCGAGGATCATGTTCGCGAAGCGCTTGCCGTCCGGGCCCTCGGGCCACATCAGGATCTGCTGGGTGCACCACCAGTACTCCTCCAGCGTCTCGCCCTTCCAGGCGAAGACCGGGACGCCGGCGGGCGACTCGGCGGTGCCCGTGGGGCCGACCGCGACAGCGGCGGCGGCGTGGTCCTGGGTGGAGAAGATGTTGCACGAGGCCCAGCGGACCTCGGCGCCCAGCGCGACCAGCGTCTCGATGAGGACCGCGGTCTGGATGGTCATGTGCAGCGAGCCGGCGATGCGGGCACCCGCGAGCGGCTTGCTGTCGCTGTAACGCTCGCGCATGGCCATCAGGCCAGGCATCTCGTGCTCGGCGAGCTTGATCTCGGTGCGACCGAAGTCGGCGAGCGAGAGGTCGGCGACCTTGAAGTCCATCTGATGTCTCCTTGACGAGTGGAGTCAGGTCTGCGCCGCGCATCTGCGCGTTCATGGGATCTCCCACGCGGACGTCGAAAGCGTAGGACGGCGATCGGCCGAAGTCGCAATCCCCGAGCGCTCATGCGGGCGAGCGTGCGAGCCCGGCAGAGCGGTAGCCCGGTCGGGTCAGTGGGCCGCGGCCTGCCTTCCCGGCAGCGGCAGGACGTGCATGACGGCCACCACGACGGCGCCCCAGACGGCGCCGATGACGGCCGACGCGGCGGTGTTCACCAGCCAGCCCAGGGCTGCCCCGATGCCCTCGACCGCGTGGTGGACGTCCTCCTCCCAGTGGTGGACGCGGTCATAGGGCCAGTGCCAGCCGAGGTCGTCGACACCGACCAGGAGGATGTGGCCACCGACCCAGAGCATCGCGGCGGTGCCGACGACGGAGATGACCGCCAGCAGGCGCGGCATGGCCCTCACCAGCGCGTGCCCGAACCGTTGGGCGGCCGCGGACCTGCGCTCGGTCAGGTGCAGGCCGACGTCGTCCATCTTCACGATCGCCGCGACCACGCCGTACACCAGGATCGTGATCGCGACCGCGACGACGAACAGGATGATCGCGCGGGAGACGAACGCCTCGTCGGCCACCTCGTTGAGGGCGATCACCATGATCTCGGCCGACAGGATGAAGTCGGTGCGGATCGCACCGGCGACCATCGGCGCCTCGTGCTCGGGGCCGAACTGCTGCTGAGGCGTCTCCTCCGGCGGATGGTGCCCGGAGATCCGTTCCCAGACCTTCTCGGCACCCTCGTAGCAGAGGTAGGTGCCGCCGAGCATGAGCAGCGGGGTCAGCAGCCACGGCAGGAACTCGCTGAACACCAGCGCCGCCGGGAGGATGAACAGGATCTTGTTGCGCAGCGAGCCGACGGCGATCTTCTTGATGATCGGGAGCTCGCGCTGAGCCGCTACCCCGGCGACGTACTGCGGCGTGACAGCCGTGTCGTCGACGACGACGCCTGCGGCCTTCGCGCTGGCCCGTCCCGCCGCCGGGCCGACGTCGTCGACGGACGCGGCCGCCAGCTTCGCCAGGGCCGCGACGTCGTCGAGCAGCGCGAACAGTCCGCCGCTCATGAGGGCTCCGAGGGGGTCACGGGGTTCAGCCTAGTGAGCCTCGGGAATCGCCACCCGGCGGTGAGTCAGGGTCGGTTTGCGGCGCGAAACCGACCCTCACGCACCGCCACCCCGCAAGAACCGGCCAGGAAGCCGACGGCTAGTCGCTGACGAGGCCGATGCTCAGGTACTCCGAGGCGTACCGGCCGCTGAGCAGCAACGACGCATAGCGAGCCACCTCGCTGGTGGCGTCGGCGTCGACCGTCTCGGTCCGTACGCCGTGCTCGTTGGCCGCCGCCTGCAACCGGCCGCGCTGCTCGCGGACGAGCGGGTCGTCGGCACCGTCGTCGAGCACGACCAACAGCGGCCGGAGGTCGCTCGGCTCGTCGGTGAACGGGTCGTCGAAGACGTTGCGCGGCTGGGCCGCCTCGATGACCGGAAGCAGGTGCTCGGCGTCCCCGGCGATGGCGGTGCGGCCGCTCGCACGGCGGATCGACTCGGCCACGCGACGCGCGGCACGGGCCGCGAGCACCGAACCTCCCCAGACGACCGGGTTGGCGTCGGCCAGCGCGATGGCCAGCATCTTGGCCGGGTTCACGGCGATGTCGCGGTGCGGCGAGCACGCCAGGGCCACCCGGTCGAGCGCCTCGGCGACCTGCTCGTGGTCGGCGGGCGGGCCGAGGTCGACGCGCTCGAGGTACTCCAGCACGAGCACGGCGGTGGCCAGCTGGTCGCGGGCCGACGTCGGCAGGATCGAGCTCCACCGGCCGGGCGCGTGCTCGGCCACGAGCGAGCGCTCCGGCGCGGCGACGACCACCTGGCAGCCGCGACGGACTGCCTCGGCGACCGCGGACGCCGTACCCACGTCGCCGCCGTCGGGGGCCAGTACGACGACCAGGTCGAGGCCGCCGGCCCAGCCCGGCAGCCCCGGGTTCGGCCAGGCGACGAACGGCACCGGGCACCACGGCTCGAGGGCGGCGCGCAGCAGGCGCGAGTCGGGGCCGGCCGCCACGACCGCCCGCGGACGCGCCTGTTCGCGCGCGGCGGCGACGGCCTGGTCGAGGGCAGACTCGGCCTCGACGGCCTCACGACGGACCCGCGCCCCGGACTCGGCCAGGTTGCGGAGCCGGATGTCTGCCTGGGCGAGGACGGAGTCGTCGTCGAGCCGGGACTCGTCGAACCAGACGGCCATGGTCAGGCGGGTGGATCGGTCGGATGGCGGGCTTCGTCGACGAGCAGCACGGGGATGTCGTCGCGGACGGGGTAGACCAGGCCGCAGCCGGTGCAGACGAGCTCGTCGGCGCCGTCCGCCCCGTCTGCGAGCTCGGCATGGCAGCTCGGGCAGACGATCAGCTCCCGCAGGGCGGGGTCGATGTTCATCCCGGTCTCCTGTTCAACGCGGCCTCCTGATCCTGGCGAGCACCTCGTCGCGCACCCGCTCCATGGTCGGCTGGTCCTTGCCCTCCGCGTTGAGACGTAGCAACGGCTCGGTGTTGGACGAGCGGACGTTGAACCACCAGTCGTCGGCCTCGACCGTCAGCCCGTCGAGGTGGTCGAAGGTGACGCCGTCCAGGTCGGCGTACGCCGCCTCGATCTCGGCGACCACGCCGGCGGCGTCGTCGACGGTGGAGTTGATCTCGCCGCTCAGGGAGTACCGCTCGTACTCGTCGGCGAGCGCCGACATCGGCCGGTCGGTCTCGGCGAGGGCGGCCAGCGCGTGCAGCGCGGCCAGCATGCCGGAGTCGGCGCGCCAGAAGTCACGGAAGTAGAAGTGCGCGCTGTGCTCGCCGCCGAAGATCGCGTCGGTCTCGGCCATCGTCGCCTTGATGTAGGAGTGCCCGACGCGGGTACGGATCGGCGTGCCGCCGCGCTCGGTCACGATCTCCGCCACCGCCCGGCTGGTGATCAGGTTGTGGATCACGCTGGCGCCGGGGTCCCGGGCCAGCTCGCGTGCCGCGATCAGCGCCGTGAGCGTGGACGGCGAGACCGCACGGCCCTGCTCGTCGATGACGAAGCAGCGGTCGGCGTCGCCGTCGAAGGCCAGCCCGACGTCCGCGCCCTCGGCGACCACGCGTGCCTGGAGGTCGCGGAGGTTCTCCGGCTCGAGCGGGTTGGCCTCGTGGTTGGGGAAGGTGCCGTCGAGCTCGAAGTACATGGGGACCAGCTCGGCCTGGTCGGCGCCGATCGCCTCGAACACCGCCGGCGCGGTGAGCCCGGCCATCCCGTTGCCGGCGTCGACGACGACTGTCAGCCGGCGGCCCTTGACGGGCGCGAGGGACAGCAGGTGGTCGACGTACCCGTCGAGCACGTCGACCTGGCTGATCGTGCCGGGCCTCGCGGCCGTCGGGGTGTCACCGGCGATGGCGGCGTCGCGGATCTCCGCGAGCCCGGACTCGAGGCCGATCGGCACGGCGCCGGAGCGGCAGAGCTTGATGCCGTTGTACTGCGCCGGGTTGTGGCTGGCGGTGAACATCGCACCCGGGTGGTCCAGGTGTCCCGAGGCGAAGTAGAGGCCGTCGGTGGAGGCGAGCCCGATCTGCACCACGTCGGCACCGGCGCCGGCGGCTCCTTCGGAGAACGCCTGCGAGAGAGCCGGCGAGGAGGGCCGCATGTCGTAGCCCACGACGACCGTCTCGGCGCCCGTCTCCGCCACGAACGCCGCGCCGGTACGGCGGGCGAGCTCGTCGTCGAGCTGGTCGGGCACCGTGCCGCGGACGTCGTACGCCTTGAAGATGGCGCGCACCACGTCCGGGTCCAGGCTGCTCACCCGAGCAACCCTAGTGGTCGGCTCGGGGCCGGTCAGTCGGTGGAGAGCATGCGCAGGTGGCCCTTGCGCGCCACCTCGCGGCCGGTCTCGGCGGACGGCGCGCCGACCGGGACGGGAGCCGGCCGGGCGGCCTCGCGAACGGCGTCGGCGAGGGCCAGCAGGTCGTCGGTCGTCGGGCCGGCGGCGCTCGGGTCCGGGGCCAGGCGCAGCACGTCCCAGCCCCGCGGCGCGCTCAGCCGCTCGGCGTGGACCACACACAGGTCGTAGGCGTGCGGCTCGGCGTACGTCGCGAGCGGGCCGAGGACCGCGGTCTGGTCGGCGTAGACGTAGGTGAGCGTGTGCACCGCCGGCCGGCCGCAGGCCGTGCGCGAGCAGCGACGCGTGAGACTCACGTCGCCGACCGTACCTCCCGGCACCGGCGTGGAGGCTTAGGCTCGCGGCCATGGCCCCGGCAGGACGGACCCGCGTGCGCGACCGCCGTGGCCGCGGCATGCGCGGACCCGCCATCCTGCCCGAGCAACCGGGAGAGCCGATGCTCCCGACCGCCAAGGAGCGGTTCGACGACCTGGTGCTCGACCTGGTCGCCGATGTCGAGAAGCGGTGGGCCGACCGGCTCGGCCTCGTGGAGTACGCCGTCGAGGACGCGCCGCAGATCCCCGACGACTGGGCGACGGGAACGGTGCCGCTGTCCTCGCTCCTGCGCGGCAGCGGTGGCAAGCCGACGCGGCTGGTGCTCTTCCGGCGCCCCATCGAGCACCGCAGCGAGACCCGCGCCGACCTCGAGGCCCTGGTCCTGACGGTCCTCGTGGAGCAGGTGGCCGAGCTGTTGGGTGTCGATCCGGGCGACGTGGACCCGAGGTACGACGCGGGCGACTGACTTCCTGGCTGCCTGGCAGCAACGCCGGCTCAGGGCAGAGCGGGCCTGACGTTGGGCACCAGCCCCGTACGTACCAGCTCGCGCAGCCCGATCACCGTCGCGCCGCCGTCCTCGACGACCACCGAACCACGGACCGCCGTGCCCGAAGGAGTCACCTGTACCAGCACGGTCCTCGGGGGCAGCGTCACGGCTTCGGTGCGGCCAGGGGCCAGGTCGACGGACACGACCTCCTTGCCGCCGCCCGACAGCCGGGCGAGCACCTCGGCCGACCCGACCGCGTCCCCGGTGAGCAGCACGGTGGCCCGTCCGTCGGGACTCACCTCCGGCAGGATCGCCTGGGTTGCGTCGGTGACGGCCGGCAGCGGGACCGAGTGCGACACGTCGCCGTCGACGAAGGACCGCAGCGTCGCGGTGACCGGGTGGGTGGCCTCGACGCTGACGCCGAGCGCGCCGTCCTTGACGGCGCGGCCGAGGATCGTGCTGAGCGGCACCCGGGTCACCGTGCCCGGCGGGATGCGTACCTCCTCGAGCCCCTGCGGCCGGAAGGCGGAGTCCTTGGTGATCACGCGGACGGTCGCGCGTACCTCGTCGTCGCCGTCGTTGGCGAGCACCAGCGCGCGGGTGCCCGGCCCGCGCGGAAGGCCGAGCAGGGTCAGCTCCTCGGCAGGAAGCTGCGCGCCGACCCAGTCGATGCCGGCCTCGCCGCGGCCGAGCTCGTCGAAGGAGTCGGCGACGTACGCCCCGAGGCGACCTCGCGACACCACGACGTGCGCGGCCAGCTCCCCGCGGAGGGGGATCTCCTTGGACAGGTCCAGGCGCAGACCGCGGCCCCCGGGGACGGTGATGCCGCGCAGGGACGGCGCGTCCACCGGACCGCGGGGACCGATCACGGTGATGTCGGCGACGGCCGGTCCGGGGTCGGGGTTGACCAGCTCGAGGACCGAGGAGTGCCGCGCCGCGGCGCCGAGGCCGGTGAACCACTGGTCGGACTCGGGGGCGCGGCAGGAGACCGACGCGGGCCCGTCGTCCTCGCGCGCGGCCACCAGCCCGGCGGCCATCCGGTCCGTGCCGCGGACGGTCAGCGGGTGGTCGCCCGCGGCCTCGGTCGCCGGGCGGTCGGCGGGTACGTCGACCTCGACGGGGGTGACGGCGCCCGCCTCCGCGACCTCGACCTTGCCCGTCTGGCCGGTGGCACTGGCCACGGTCACGTCCCGGCTGTTGGTGATGCTGCTCGGGCAGGTCAGGATCGCCAGGTTGAGCCCGGTCTCGCGGGGCGGGTACGTGCTGTCGTCGGGTTGCGGCGCGGAGACGAGCGAGAGTGCGCCGACGGTCAGCGCGGGGAGCACCACCGCTAGTACGGCGGTCACGTTGAGCCGCGCGCGCAGGCTGCGGGCCACGCGCTCGGGCGGAGGCAGGGCCATCCGACGGCCGCGGGTCGGGTCACGCGTCACGACGTCTCACCCTCCTCCCGCTTGATGCCGGTCGTCGGCGCGCAGAGCACCAGCACGACCAGGATCGCCAGGGCCTGGAGGACGAGCAGCGCGACGCGCAGGGCGGATCCGGGTCCGTCCAGGGCGTGCTCGTCGACGGCCCTGCTCACCTGCCAGGCGCGGGTGGAGCGGTCCTCGGCGCTCGCCTGGTCGAGGCCGCCGGTCGCGTCGAGCCCGGCGGCGACGGTGCCGTCTGCGGGCGCCGGCAGCACGACGTACTGGATGCCCTGGTCAGCCAGCCGTGCGACCACCGCGGCGCGTGGCCGCGAGGTGAGCGCCTGGATGTCGGCGTCGAAGTCCGCATCGGGTTTCGTGGCGGCGAGGATCTCGTCCTCGCCGATCGTGACACCGTCGCCGCGGCGGACGGCGTACGTCAGGCCGTCCTCGATGCTGCCGCGGACCACGAGGATGCCGTGCGCGGGACCGCGCATCGCGTCCTGGACCATGTACGTCGGGATGCCGGTGTCGCGGTCGTCGGTCAGCTCCCCCGGCCCTTCGAGGACGAACCACGCGAGGCCGAAGATCGGTACGACGGCGGCCACGGCGGTCAGGGCGAGCGGAACCAGCCTGCGGATCGTGGTACCGGTCCGCCGCGCCCGCGTCGCCAGCCCGTGGATCGCGATGAACGCCGCCACCACGAACGCGCCGCGGAGCGCGACCAGGAAGAAGCCGAGACCCGGTCGGGTCTCGCCGACCGGCAGGCTCAGGGTGATCGCGCCGAGCGCCGCCGACGTGACGGCGGCGACGAGCGCGACGATCCACACCACGAGTACGGGGATCCGGGTCCGCGACGGGATCAGGGCGAGCACGGCCATCACCACCAGCGCGACGCCGATCCACCAGGGCGCGCCGAGGTCGCCGGGCAGCCGGCCGCCCAGCAGGTCGTCGAAGCCGAGCGCCGGGTCGGGGAGTCGCCCGGAGTCCAGGAAGAGGCTGCGCGCGGCGCCCTGCCACACGGCGGGCAGCCACCACGGCGACAGCAGCACCGGCACCGACGCCAGCGCGGCGGCGGGTGGTCCCCACACCGACCGGTCGCGCATCAGACCGGGCGCGATCCCGAAGCCGACGCCGATCATCGCCACACCGAGCGCGGTCGCGAAGAACCACGCGACCGGCGTGAACGCCGCGACCAGGGCGAGCAGCAGTCCCGATCGCCAGGCGGCCCGCCACCGGCGGTCGGCTTCGGGGTCGGCGAACCCGAGTGCGGCATGGCCCAGCCACGGCAGCACCGCGGTCACGACCACGATGCCGAGGCGGCCGTCGCCCCAGGCCCCGCTGACGACCGGGACCAGGGCGTACGTCGTCGCGGCGACGGCCAGCAGCCAGCGCGGGGCCCCGGCCGTGTCGCTGAGGTGGCCGACCACGCGCAGGAACCGCCAGGCTCCCCACAGCGCCACAGGCACGGCCAGCACGAGGATCCCCGAGATCGCCGCGGTGACGCTGCCCCCGAGGACGGTCGCCAGCATCGCCAACGGCAACACGTAGGCCGGAGCCGGGATCGCCGTCCCCTGCCCCAGCGCGTGCCACGACTCGTTCTGCAGCCGCCAGAGGTCGCGCGCCTGGTCGGGAGCCGCCGACAGGCCTCCGCCGCTGACCGGCCCGATCGCCTCCCGGGCGCCGAACAGCACCAGCAGGACGAACACGGCGATCCCCAGCGCGACGGGGTTGGTGAGGAAGCGGGCGACGATGCCGGTGTCGGCCTCCGGGGCCTCGTCGTCCTCGAGCGTCGGCCGGCGGCGCGGCGTGACGGGATGCTCGGCCTCGGCGGCGGCGGCCGCGGCGCGACGTCGTTCGGCGACGTCCTGCGCCTGGAGCGTCAGGGCCGTCATGAGGTCGCTGACGGTGTCGAGGCCGTGTCGATAAGGCAGCCATCGCGGCGCGAGCAGACCCCGGACGTCGTGGGCGTGGTCGACGGTCTGGGCCGGGCGGCGCAGGCGCCGCTCGCGACGGGCGGCGAGGATCTGCCCGGGCGAGCCGTACAGCGACACGAGGGCCGCCAGCTCGTCGAGCGCCTGCCCGACGGCGCGGACGAGCAGGAAGCCGACGACGCGCAACAGCGTGCCGAGCCCCAGCCGGAGCACCTGCCAGGGCAGCGCGCGGCCGCGGGCGTTGACGAGCAACGTGTAGAGGGCGGCGCGGCGTTCCTGGTAGTGGGTGTGCCGCCCGGTCAGCGGGGTGCGACGTACGCCGCGATGCGCGGCCTCCACGTGGAAGACGACCGCCGACGGCACCACGATCGTCTTGTGCCCGGCCATCGCGGCCCGCCAACCGAAGTCGATGTCGTTGCCGAACACGGCGAGCTGGCGGTCGAAGCCGCCGAGCTCCTCCAGCACCGAGCGTCGGACGAGCATGCCCGCGGTGTTGACCGCCAGCACCGTCGCGATCTCGTCGTGCTGCCCCTGGTCGTACTCCGCCCGCTCGAGCCCGGTCTCCCGGCGGCCGGTCGCCGAGATCGTGACGCCCACCTCGAGCAGCCGGCGCAGCGAGGGCCACTCGCGCAGCTTCGGCCCGAGCACGTCGGCGTCCGGGTCGGCTGCTGCGGCGGCGAGCAGCTCGGCCAGCGCGTCCGGCGCAGGGTTCGCGTCGTCGTGGAGGATCCAGATCCACTCGGCGCCGGGGGCGATCCGGTCGACCTCGGCCAGGCCGAGGTCGACGGCCTCCGGGAACGTGGTCGACGACGGCACGCGCACGGTGCTGTGTCCAGCCGTGCCGAACGCGTCCTCGAGGAGGTCGGCCGATCGGTCCTTGCTGCCGGTGTCGACCGCGACGACGTGCGCGGGAGGTACCCGCTGGCCCTGGATGCCGCCGATGACCGACGGGAGCCACCGGGCGCCGTCATGACTGACGACGAGCGCGACGACGCGCTCTCCCGGGGCCGGATTCACGGGGGTTCACGTTAACGACGTGATGGTGAGCCCCCGAATCGCCGCTTCTCTCGGTGGTCGAGCCGGGCGAGCCCCTGGCGCTCGCGGGGCTCGACCACCGATCGAGTCAGACGGCTTTCTTCTTCAGCTTCCGGCGCTCCCGCTCGGAGAGCCCGCCCCAGATGCCGAACCGCTCGTCGTTCATCAAGGCCGACTCGAGGCACTCGTTGCGGACGTCGCAGGTGAGGCAGACCTTCTTGGCCTCCCGCGTCGAACCGCCTTTTTCGGGGAAGAAGGCCTCCGGATCGGTCTGCGCGCACAAGGCGCGCTCCTGCCATCCGCCGTCCTCGGTGTCCGGTTCGAGGAGAAACAGTTCTCGCACGGCACTCGCCCTTTCGACCCGGTCTCCCGGCCCCGGCTCTTTTGCCGGTGGTTCAGAAGAACACTGTGGGAATTACATGCCTGTCGTACACCCGAAGTCAAGCCCGCGTCTGGTATACGCGGAAACCCGATCCGTTCGTCCTGGGGGTGGTCCAGACCGGCCGGAAGCCCTGCGGCAGGCTGTCCGCATGTCGTCCCGGGGCCCCGCCGGCCTGCGCCGCATCACCGTGCTGTCCGGTGGCGTGGGTGGCGCTCGCTTCCTGCAAGGACTCTGGCACGGCCTGCGCCAGGGACTCCTCCCGGGGGTTGCCGACGACGCCGAGGTGACTGTGGTGGCCAACACCGGCGACGACTGGTGGGTGCACGGCCTGAAGATCTGCCCCGACCTGGACACCGTGATGTACACCCTCGGCGACGGCATCGACCACGACCGCGGCTGGGGCCGTCGCAACGAGACGTGGCACGCCAAGGACGAGCTCGCGACGTACGGCGTGGAGCCGACCTGGTTCGGCCTCGGCGACCGCGACCTGGCGACGCACCTGGTGCGCACGCAGATGCTGGACGCCGGCTATCCGCTCTCCCAGGTGACCGAGGCGCTGTGCCGGCGCTGGCTCCTCCCCACGTACGGCGACCGCGTGCGGCTGCTGCCCATGACCGACGACCGCGTGGAGACGCACGTCGCGATCGCCGACCCCGAGGCCCCGAGCGGGCGGCGGGTGGTGCACTTCCAGGAGTACTGGGTGAAGCTGCGCGCCGAGGTCCGCGCCGAGGCCCTGGTCTTCGTGGGTCTCGAGGAGTCGGCACCCGCCCCCGGTGTCATCGACGCCATCACCGACGCCGACCTCGTCGTCCTCCCGCCGAGCAACCCGGTCGTCTCGGTCGGCACGATCCTCGGCGTCCCCCGTGTCCGCGAGGCGCTGCTCGCCACGCGGGCCCGCGTCGTCGGTCTCTCCCCCATCGTCGGCGGGCACCACCTGCGTGGCATGGCCGAGCAGCTGCTCGCCACCATCGGCGTCGAGGTCAGCGCCGCGGCGGTCGGCCTGCACTACGGCGCGCGGTCCGCGGGCGGCGTCCTCGACGGCTGGCTCGTCGACGACGCCGACGCCGCCGACGTACGACGGGTGGTCGACGCCGGCCTGGCCTGCCGCGCCGTCCCCCTCCTGATGACCGACCTCGACGCCACGGCGGCGATGGCCGCGGCGGCCGTCGAGCTGGTCGCGTGAGCCTCGAGGTCTGGGCGCCTGATGGCGCCCCCGAGATCGGCGAGGGCGCCGACCTCGGCGCTGTCCTGCTCGGCCTGAGCGGGCCGGGCCTCGAGGACGGGGACATCGTGGTCGTCACCAGCAAGGTCGTCGCCAAGGCCGAGGGCCGGGTGCGCCCCGGGAACCGGGAGGACGCGATCGCGGAGGAGACCGTGCGGGTCGTCGCGCGCCGCGGCAGCACCGCCATCGTGCGCACCCGCCACGGCCTGACCATGGCCGCGGCCGGCGTCGATGCGTCCAACGTCGAGGCCGGCCAGGTCGTGCTGCTGCCGGTCGACCCCGACGCCTCGGCCCGCGCGATCCGGCGCCGGCTGCGCGAGCTGACGGGCCGGGTGGTCGGCGTCGTGGTGACCGACACGGCGGGCCGCGCCTGGCGCGACGGACAGACCGACATCGCGGTCGGCGCCGCCGGCGTGCGCGTGCTGGAGAGCTTCGCGGGCCGGATCGATGGCTACGGCAACCCGCTGGCCGTCACCGCCCCGGCCGTCGCCGACGAGGTCGCCGGCGCCGCCGAGCTCGCGCAGGGGAAGCTCGGCGGCCGCCC
Source organism: uncultured Actinomycetota bacterium (assembly GCA_963728555.1). GTDB lineage: Bacteria > Actinomycetota > Actinomycetes > Propionibacteriales > Nocardioidaceae > Nocardioides. The sequence continues at coordinate 459,655 of CAVSKP010000002.1, read as the reverse complement.
GTTCGCGGTGGTCCGCGGGCGTGCCGACCTGGTGCTGCCCGCGGACGACGACGGACCCGGAGCTGCGGCGCTGGTGCGGCCGGAGGCGATGGACATGTTCGGGTACGGCGCCCGTGAGGCCGTGCTGCACGCACTCGCTGCCGGTCCGCTGGACGCGGCCGGGTTCGGCGGCCCGGCCACGGCCGAGGAGCTCGCCGCGAACCTCGCGGAGACGCTCGGGGTCGCGGCCGTCGTCGACGGCGACCAGGTGGAGGTGTCGGTGGAGGGCGAGGACGAGCGAATGGCGTGGGCGGTCGGCGTGGCGGCGTACGCCCATGGCTGGGAGGTGGCGGCCCGTCACGGCACCGCCCTCCGAATCGGGCTGTCAGGGCGTTTTACGTAGACTCTGCCGTCGATCCGCCCGCACCCCGAGCACCAGCCCCTGAACCGCGAGGACCCCGCACGTGGCCAAGCAAGTCAAGACCGACCGTCAGGCGGTCATCGAACAGCTCCGCTCGCAGCAGAAGAGCGCTGAGCGGCGACGGGGCATGGCCATCGTCGGCGTCTGCGCCGTGGTCGCGGTGCTGATCATCGGTCTGGCGGCGTACCGGCCGATCAAGAACTGGTGGGACCTGCGGCAGTTCCGCAACGTGGCGATCGACAAGATCGGCGCGCCGGCGTCGGTGTGCGGCAAGGAGACCACGAAGAAGGCCACCGGTAACCAGCAGCACGTGCCGGACGGCCAGCAGATCTTCTACCCCGACGCTCCCCCGGCCTTCGGCGAGCACTACAGCACCCCCGACCCGATGGCTCGCAAGCTGTACACCGAGGGCGACCGGCCCGAGCTCGGCACCCTCGTGCACAACCTCGAGCACGGCTACACGGTCCTCTGGTACGACCAGAGCGTCGCCGACGACAGCGACCAGATGAGCGAGCTGCGCGGCATCGCCGACAAGTTCGCCGGCACTTCCAACTTCCGCTTCAAGTTCAAGGCCGTGCCGTGGCTGGAGTCCGACGGCAAGGCCTTCCCCGCCGGGCAGCACATCGCCTTCACGCACTGGTCCGCCGGTGGCACCGACAACGTGGGCTCCGGTGACACGAGCAAGCAGGTCGGGGTCTGGCAGTACTGCTCCGCGGTCTCCGGCGACGCGCTGAACGAGTTCATGCTCAAGTACCCCTACCTCGACTCCCCCGAGCCCACCGTTCCGTGACCGGGCTTCCCCCGCTTCCTTCGTCCGTACGCCGCGCGGCGATCGTCAGCGGCTACTTCAACCCGCTGCACATCGGCCACCTCGACATGATGGAGGCGGCGCGCGAGCTGGCCGACGCCCTCGTCGTCATCGTCAACAACGACGCGCAGCAGGAGCTGAAGAAGGGCAAGGTCATCACCTCCGAGGCCGACCGGCTGCGCATCGTCTACGCCCTGCGGGCCACCGACGCCGCGCTCGTGGCGGTCGACACCGACGGCTCCGTCGCCGCTTCCCTCGAGGCCGTCCACGCGGCGTACCCCGGCATCGAGCTCACCTTCTGCAACGGCGGCGACCGCTCCCCGGACGCCGACGCCGTGCCGACCGCCGAGGCCGCCGTCTGCGAACGTCTCGGCATCGCCATGGTCTAGGGCGTCGGCGGCAAGGCGAAGGCCGACTCCTCCTCGCGGATCAACGAGGCGCTCGGGCTCTGAGGCCCCGCGGGGCGAGTCCTCGGGTTCTGTCTGCGCGGCTGACAGACGCATCGCCGCAGGACGGCGCACTCTTGGTCATGCTCCTTGTGGGGAGGAGCGCGTCGGGTGCCGGCTCCGCACTCCTGGAGCCGGCACCCTCCTCTTTCTTGCGGACGCCGACCGTCACGAGGAGTACGCGCGGCACACCGGGCACGCCGACCTGATCCGCGAAAGCATCGACGGGCGCGTCGGCGAGGGCGCTCCGCAGGAGTACCAGCCCTGGGGCTGAGGGAGTATGGCTAGTTCTCGGCGGCCCGCTCGGCGCCCATCCGCCAGCGGATGCCGGCCTCGATGAACGCGTCGATGTCGCCGTCGAAGACGCCCTGCGGGTTGCCGACCTCGTACCCCGTCCGCAGGTCCTTGACCATCTGGTAGGGGTTCAGCACGTAGTTGCGCATCTGGTCGCCCCAGGCCGCCTGGACGTCGCCCTTGAGCTCCTTGAGCTCGGCGGCCTCTTCGGCCTTCTTCATCACGAGCAGCTTGGCCTTGAGGATCACCATCGCCGACGCCTTGTTCTGCAGCTGCGACTTCTCGTTCTGGCAGGAGACGACGACGCCGGTGGGGATGTGCGTCAGTCGCACCGCGGAGTCCGTGGTGTTCACCGACTGGCCACCGGGACCCGACGAGCGGAACACGTCGACGCGCACGTCCTCGTCGGGGATGTCGATCTCGTCGGTCTGCTCGAGAACGGGCACCACCTCGACGGCGGCGAACGACGTCTGGCGGCGGCCCTGGTTGTCGAACGGGCTGATACGCACCAGGCGATGGGTGCCCGCCTCCACGGACAAGGTGCCATAGGCGTACGGCGCGTGGATGGCGAAGGTGGCCGACTTGAGGCCGGCTTCCTCGGCGTAGGAGGTGTCGAAGACCTCGACGGGGTACTTGTGCTGCTCCGCCCAGCGCATGTACATCCGCATCAGCATCTCGGCGAAGTCCGCGGCGTCGACGCCGCCGGCTCCCGAGCGGATGGTGATCAGGGCCTCGCGCTCGTCGTACTCACCGGAGAGCAGGGTGCGGACCTCGAGCGCCTCGACGGCCTTCTTGACCTTGCCGAGCTCGACCTCGGCCTCGGCGAGGGACGCCTCGTCGTCGACCTCCTGTCCGAGCTCGACGAGCGCGCCGAGATCCCCGATCCGGCTGTCCAGCTCGGAGAACCGGTCGAGCTCACCCTGCAGCGCGGACAGGCGGCCGGTGACCCTGGTCGCGTTGGCCTGGTCGTCCCACAGGTCCGGCGCCGCGACCTGCTCGCCGAGGTCGGCGATCTCGCGGCGCATGCCGTCGAGGTCGAGCACCTGGCGGATGGTCGACATCGTCGCCTGGAGCTGCTTGATCTCGGTGTCGTACTCGGGTCCTGCCACAAGGGCCAAGGCTACGGGTCGCGCGAAGCAGGCCGCGAATCTCGTTGTCAGGGAGACAAATAACCGCAAGACCGTGATCTCCCCCTAGCCCAATCCGCCGCGATCGGTGATCCTTGGGGGGTGCGACGCCCTGGGGCGCGTCGCCATGGGTTAACAACGGGGGAATACATGGGAATCTCGACTCGGTTACGTCCGCGCGTCTCGTCGGCGCACCTGATCGCCGTGGCGGCCGTCGTGCTGAGCATGGCGGGCAGCGCCACGGCGGCAGTGATGATCACCGGCGCCGACATCAAGAACGGCACCGTCACCGGCGCGGACATCAAGAACAAGTCGCTGAACGTCAAGGACTTCAAGAAGTCCACGGTGACGAAGCTCACCGGGGCGCAGGGCCCGCGTGGGCCTCAGGGCGCTGCCGGCCCTGCCGGCCCTGCCGGCCCTGCCGGCCCCGCGGGCGCCGTGGGTCCCGCAGGCCCGACCGGCGCCAGCGCGTTCGGGCCGCCGCCGTCCGGCACGCTGGTCGTCGGCGGTGGCGATGTCGACGAGTTCACCAGCTCGGCGATGCCCACCCCCCAGCGCTCCTACGAGCCCCTCCCGTTCCGGGCGGCCACACCGTTCGTGCTGGGAGCCGGCCGCAACATCTGGTACGCCGAGTCACCGTCCGTGGTGGACTCGGACGAGAACTCCACGATGTGCCCCGGGACCTACCAGTCGCCGAACCCCGCGCCGGGGCAGCTGTGCCTGTACGTCGTCGAGACAGAAGTTGCGCACGTCGACCCGAACTCGGCCGCGGTCGTGCCCGGAGTGACCATTGGCCCCGACGGGGCAGACAGCACAGGGTTCCGCGTCAACCTCAATTCGGCGCCACAACCGGACCAGACGAGGTTCGTCTTCGTGTGGGCGTATCTCGCCCCCTAGGACACACCCTGACGCGCTGAACGTCTGAAGAAGCCGCGCTGGGCGGCGTACAGCTTCGGCAGCTCGCGGACCAGGGCGTCGTACGTCGCCCTGTTCCGCGGGTCGGGCCGGAACGGCTCGTCGGTGGGCACCAGTCCGCGCACCTCGTCCCGCTGCAGGTGACCCGTCGCCAGCGCGGCGAAGAGCGCGGCGCCGCGCAGCCCGGCCAGCCACGGGTCGGTGACCCGCACGATGGTGCGGTCGGTGGCGTCGGCGAGCACCTGGCACCAGAGGTCGGACCGCGCGCCGCCGCCGACCAGACGGATGTCGTCGAGCCGCGAGCCGACGAACTTCTCGGCCGCGCCCGAGCAGCCACGCGAAGTTCGAGCGCCACGCCCTCCAGCACCGCGCGCGTCAGGTCTCCGCGCGTCGCGGTCTCGCCGAGGCCGTGGAAGCCGGCCCGTGCGTCGCGGTCGTCGATCGGGATCGCTCGCCGGTCAGCCACGGGCGTGAAGCAGCACGCCGCTCGACCCCGGCGGGCGCCGTCGCGGCCTGGGCCAGCAGCTCGTCGTACCCCACGACGGGCGCGACCGCGTCCCGCCACCACTGGAGGTTGCGGCCGGCGGAGTCCTGGTTGTTGGCCAGCAGGTACGACGCGTTGTCGAGGCCGGGCACGCTCGCCTGCTGCCGCAGCACGTCGGTCTTCTTCTTCGCGACCGGTGCGCTGATCCAGGCCGTGGTGCCGATCGACGCGTGCGGCTGCCCGAGCTCGAGCGCACCCGCGCCGACGGCAGCGGAGTGCAGGTCCGGCAGCCCGGTGACGGCCACGGCCGTCGCGGGGATGCCCAGGTCGTCGGCGACCCGCGGCAGCACCGGCCCGACCACCGACCCGGTCGGGACCAGCGGCGGCAGCAGGAGCGGTCCACCCGGCCGAGCGCGACGAGCCGGTCGTCGTACGCCAGCCTCGCGGAGGTCCCGGTTGTCGGTCAGCCAGGCGGCGGTCATCGACGCCAGGCTCGCGGCCGGCATCCCCGTGAACCGCATCGTCAGGTAGTCCACGGGCTCGAGGAAGCAGCCGGTCGCCCGCGGCAGGTCGGGGTCGCGTGGAGGTAGAGCATGTGGCCGATCGGGTCGGCGCCGGAGGTGCTCGGGATGCCTCCGCTGCTGCGGATCCAGCTGGCCAACGCCTGGCGCGCGTAGCCCGCACGGGACCGCCGACGATGCGCGAGCGAGTACGCCGCGCCGCGGGTGTCGCTCCAGAGCAGGCACGGACCGACTGGGCGATCCGCCCTCGTCGACGGGCACCGTGCTGGCCCACTGGCCGGTCACGCTGATCGCCACGACGCGGTCGCACGGCCCGGCGCCCGGCGTACGGACTCGCCGATCACCGTCCACCAGTCCTCGGCGTCCTGGGTGCGCGCACCGCCCTCGCCGACGACGGTCGGCACGCTCGTGTGCTCCCACCACACGACCTCGCCGCGGAGGGTGACGAAGCCGACCTTGGGGCCGCCGGTGCCGAGGTCGACCGCGAGGACCAGGTCGACGGCTGGGTCGCTCACTGCGGTGGCAGGGCTTGCTGCTTGTCGAGCATGTCGTCCATCACCATCACGATGAAGTCCGAGGTTGCCTGGTCGAGCCCGCCGGCGACGCCGCCGTAGATGGCGCCGGAGTACGCCTCCTCGCCGGCGGCCTGCTTCTCGTGGGCGTACGCGACGGCGTCCGCGAGGTCGGCCTTGAACGCGTCGACCACGCCGGCTCGGGTCTGCGGGCGGGTGACGGCCATGTGGATGGCGTTGGGGTACTGCTGGCCGTTGAACCGCCAGCCCTTCGGCCCCAGGAAGTCGACGAGGTGGTAGATCTCGAAGTCGTCGCTGGTGAAGGAGAAGCAGAACGTCGGCGCGCCCGGCGTTCCGTCTCCCATGACCCGCAGCTCGGGGTGGCTCCGGACGACGTCCATCATGGCCGCGGCCGTCTCGAAGATCTCCTTCGCGTGTTCGCGATAGCCCTCGCGGCCGAGCGACACCATCGCCGCCCAGGTGCTGGCGATCAGACCGCCGGAGCGGGAGCCCTCCATGCCCGGCGACATGTACTTGCCGCCCGACCAGTCGAGCAGGTGGAAGTACTGCGCGTTGCGCAGCGCCTTGTCGCGGAACAGCAGCGTCGAGCTGCCCTTGAAGGCGTAGCCGTACTTGTGCGTGTCCGCCGAGATCGTGGTGACGCCCGGCACCCGGAAGTCGAACTCGGGGATCGTCGAGCCCGGCCTCCTCGGCGAACGGCAGGATGAAGCCGCCGAGACAGGCGTCCACGTGCATGCCCACGCCGCGCTCCGTGGCCAGCGCGGCCAGCTCGGCGATGGGGTCGATCGTGCCGTAGGCGTAGTTGCCGGCCGAGCCCATGATCGCGATGGTGTTCTCGTCGACCAGGTCGGCCATCGTGCCGACGTCGGCCAACGTGGTCTTGGGGTCCACCGGGGCGGTCCGCAGCTCGATGCCGAACAGGTGGCAGCCCTTGTCGAACGCCGCGTGGCCGGTCTCCGGCTTCACGAAGTTCGGCTGCGTCACGCCGCGGGTCTCCCGGGCGTGCTCGCGGTAGGCGACCAGCGCGTGCAGGATCGATCCGGTCCCTCCCGTGGTCACCAGCCCGGCCGGCTGGTCATCGCCGGGACCGTCCGTGACCGCCTCGGCGTGCATCAGGTCGAGGGCCATCGCGATGACCTCGCCCTCGTACTTGGTCTGGCTCGGGCACATGTCCCGCTGCAGGGCGTTCACGTGGGCGTACATCCCGAAGGCCTCGGCGAGGAAGTCGTAGTGCTCGTGGTCGCCGCAGTACATCGTCCCCGAGATCTTCCCGGTCTCCCAGAACGCGTCCTCCTCCGTCGCCATCTCGCGCATCTCGGCCAGCACCTCGGCGCGCGGCCGGCCGCGGTCCGGGAGCGTGCGGTTGACGGCGTACCGGTCGGCGTACGGGTAGTCGTTCACGATCGGCGATCCTACGGATGCGGCACACTCGGGCGCATGACTCAGGGGACCGCCGACACCAGCTGGCTCGAGTCCATGCCCGAGGTCTACGACCGGTGCCTCGGGCTGGCCACCTTCGCGCCGTTCGCCGCCGACATCGCCCTCAGGGCGCTCGAGCTACCGCACGACCGGGTGCTCGAGCTCGCCGCCGGCACCGGCATCGTCACCGCGGGCCTGGTCGAGGCGCTGCCCGACGCGGAGATCACGGCGACCGACCTCAACGGCGCGATGGTCACCTATGCCTCGACGCACGTGCCCGGCCCGACCTGGGAGGTGGCCGACGCGCAGGACCTCCACTATGCCGACGACTCCTTCGACCTGGTCGTCTGTCAGTTCGGGGTGATGTTCCTGCCGGACCGGATCGGCGCCTACCGCGGCGTCCGGCGGGTGCTCTCGCCGGGCGGCTCGTTCCTCTTCAACGTGTGGGACACCCTCGAGACCCACGAGGTCGAGGCCGCCGTCATCGACGTGATGGCCGAGCTGTTCCCCGACGACCCGCCCGACTTCCTGCGACGCGTGCCGCACGGGTACGCCGACCCGGACCGGATCCGGGCCGACGTGCAGGCCGGCGGGCTCACCGTCGCGGAGCTGGAGCGGGTCGAGCTCGTGGGACGGGCGCCGTCGGCGGCCGTCCTGGCGGAGGGCTACTGCCTCGGCACTCCCCTGCGCTTCGAGCTCCAGGGGCGCGCCGACCTCGCCGAGCTGGTGCCCCGCGTCGCCTCCGGCCTCAAGCGCCGCCTCGGCGACGGGCTGATCGAGGGCGCGATGGCGGCGTACGTCGTCCGCGCACTCACCCGGACCTGAACGCCGGCCCGTGTTCGAGCCCTGGGGCACCTCGCACCTGGTGGTGCTGGGGGTCTTCGCCGTCGGCGTGGTGGTCCTGCTGGCCATCCGCCCGCTGGTGCGCGGACGGCCCGTCGAGCGGCCGTTGGCCGTCGCACTGGCCGTCGGCAACGTCGTTTTCGGGCTGATCGGGGTGATCACGGAGTTCGACGGCGGGGCGCTCGAGGGCAACCTGCCCCTCCAGCTCTGCGACTTCGCGTGGGCCCCGGTCGCGTGGGCGCTGCTCACCCGGCACCCGGCCGCGCTGGCCCTCACCTACTACTGGGGGCTGACCCTCTCGCTCCAGGCGATGGCCCAGCCGACGCTCGACGAGGCCTTCCCCGACCCCAACTTCTTCGCCTTCTGGGGCAAGCACGTGCTGCTGGTGTGGGGCGCGGTCTACGCGACGCTGACGCTCCGCCAGGGCCCGGACTGGCGGGGGTACCGGATCGCCGTGCTGGCCACCGCTGCCTGGGTGGCGGTCGCGATGTCGGTCAACGGCCTGCTCGACACCAACTACGGCTACTTCAACGGCAAACCCAAGGGCACGATCCTCGATTTCCTCGGCCCCTGGCCCTGGTACGTGCTCGCCGAGGTCGTCATCGTCGCCGCCGTCTGGGCCCTCATCACGTGGCCTTGGGTGCGGCGTCGTTCGGGATAGTCCCGGACGAAAATCATCATCAAAGGGGGCCCTCATGATGATTTTCGTGGGGGACTACCCCGGCTGCCTGTGGAGAAGGCGCACGACGAAGGGTCCGGTTGGGCACGGTGAGGGGATGTTCTCGGGAGTCACCGTCATGCCGCCGCCGCACCACCCCAACCGCAGGGAGTTGGTCAAGCCGATGCGGATCGGTACGGGTCGGGACGAGCGGCCGACCCGCGGGCAAGTGCAGCGCGGACGGTTCAAGCAGACCAGCCACGGGTTGTACGTGCCGTGGTGGGTCGACTCCTCGATCGTCGAGCAGCGCATCCTCGAAGCCACGGCAGTCGACCCCATGTGGGGTGCTCTCACGGGTTGGGCGGCTCTCCGTTGGCTCGGCGGGCGGTGGTTCAGCGGCCGTCGGGAGGACGGATCGATGCTGCCGGTAACCGTCGCCGCTACCGGGATCCGACCGCAGCCGGGCATCGCGATCTCGGAGGAGCGTCTCAACGCCACCGAGATCATCGCGCACGACGGGATCCTGATCACGCGGGCTTTGCGCTCGACGCTCTTCGAGATGCGGTACGCCGATTCGCTGTGGAGCGCGGTGGTCGTCGCCGACATGGCGGCGTTCAACGACCTCGTGGCGATCGACGAGCTCTGGCCCTACGCCCTGGCGCACAGTGGCATGACCGGCATCCCCCAGGGACGCGACGCGACACTCCTGGCCGACGAGAACAGCTGGTCGCCGATGGAGACGATCATGCGGCTGATCTGGATCCTGGTCGCCGGCCTGGTCCCACCACTCACGAACCAGCCGGTCTTCGACCGCCAGGGACGCCACATCGGGACGCCCGACCTGCTCGACGTCGAGTCGGGGCTGTACGGCGAGTACGACTCGGCGTACCACCTCGACGGGGCTCGCCGGGTAGAGGACCTCCGCCGCGAGTACGCCTTCAAGCGGTTGGGGCTGGAGCCCGTCGTGATGATGTCGGGTGAGCCGGGCGGTCGCGACGCGGTGGCCGAGCGGATCGTGGACGCTCGCGACCGGGCCGCCCGACTCGGGCACGACCGCTTGTGGACGATCGAGCAGCCGTCGTGGTGGATCCCCACCGAGACCGTCGCCCAGCGCCGCGCCCTCAGCCCCGCCGACCGCGCCCGCCTTCTCGCCCGCCGGTCGCTGTAACGCCACCTCCGGGAAGTCCCCTACGAAAATCATCATCACCAGCCGGTTCGATGATGATTTTCGTGAGGGACTATCCCGGCGGACGGGCGCTTCGGCCTCCCTGGGAGCCGGAAACAGGCGCCGGCGACACCATCCGCGCCGCCGCGCCGCCGCGTCGCGGGACCTGGTGGCCTACCCCCAGGCGGTGTACCACCGCATCGGTGGCGCCCGAACGGTCTAGGGCACGTCGTAGGTGAGCTCGAGGTCGTCGGCCCAGGACGAGCAGGAGCATCCGTCGGGCGAGGGCAGATCGGCCAGCACCGTGGACAGAATCCCCTTCAGGCGCTCGATGTTCTCGGCGAACATCGCGAACACCTCGGCCTGACCCACGCCCTCACCGCTCTCGACGCCGGCGTCCATGTCGGTGACCAGCGCGACCGCCGAGTAGCACATCCGCATCTCCCGGGCGAGCACGGCTTCGGGGTGGCCGGTCATGTTGACCAGCGACCAGCCGGCGGCGGCGTAAGACTGCGACTCCGCGCGTGTGGAGAACCTCGGGCCCTCGATGACCACCATCGCGCCACCGCGCTTGACCGAGGGGTCGGCCGCCGCGATTGCCGTCGAGAGTCGGTCGCAGTACGGGTCGGCGAACGGCGCGTGCACCGCCCCGCGCTCGACGTAGGTCTGCACCCGGCCGCTCGTGCGGTCGACCAGCTGGTCGGGCACCACGATGTCGCCCGGGGCCACACTCGGCAGCAGCCCGCCGACCGCGCACGGTGCCAGCACCTGCCGCACGCCGAGCGACCGCAGCGCCCACAGGTTGGCGCGGTAGTTGATCAGGTGCGGCGGGTAGGCGTGGCCGGGTCCGTGCCTCGGCAGGAACGCCACCGGCTCGCCGGCGACGAGCCCCACCGACAGCGGCGCCGACGGGGCGCCGTACGGCGTCTCCACCGGCACCTCGGTCGCGTCGTCCAGGAACTCGTAGAAGCCGCTGCCACCGATCACGGCGACGGGCGCATGCGAGGGAGCCACCTGGCCACCCTAGAGTTCGGGCGTGTACGACGAGCAGTTCCTCGGGACGCCCATCGCCGTGCCCGTGGCCACGGGGGCCGTCGCCGCCGACGTGCTCGACGTCGGCGGCACGACACAGTGGGACTACGAGCACTTCTCGCTGGCGATGAGCGCGTCACGGGGGCTGGCGCGCTGGGTGGCCTGGAACATCGACGGGATGCGGCTGTTCCCGTCGGACTCGATCCCGCGCTCCGACGACTTCCGCCTCGACCCGCGGCTGCCGGCCGACGCCCAGACGGGCGAGGAGGTGTACGCCGGCAACGACCTCGACCGCGGCCATCTCGCCCGGCGGTCGGACCTGCTGTGGGGCACGCTCGACGAGGCGCAGCAGGCCAACCACGACTCGTTCTTCTTCACCAACATCACCCCGCAGATGAACGACTTCAACCAGTCGGGACTGGACGGTGTCTGGGGGCTGCTCGAGGACGCCGTCCTCGAGCAGGCGAACCTCGAACGCCGCCGGCTGACGTTGTTCGGGGGGCCGGTGCTCACCGACGCCGATGTCGTCTATCGCGGTGTGCTGATCCCGGGTGCGTACTGGAAGGTCGTCGTCTACGTCCTGGACGGCACGCTCAGCGCGCGCTGTTTCGTGCTCGCCCAGGAGGTCGACCCGCTCCGCCTCTCGGTCACCCTCGACGACTTCGCGACGTTCGAGGTGTCGCTCGCCGACCTGGAGGGGCTGGTGTCCCTGACGTTCGGCTCGCTGCACGAGCCGTCGGTGGCGGTGCCGGTCGACCTGCCGCCGCGGCGGATCAGCGACGTGCGCGAGGTCGGCTGGTGACCAGCTCGTAGCTCTTCTCGACCAGGCCGACGACCAGGTCGTCGGGGAGGTCGCTGCCGAGGGTGAGAGTGACCCAGTGGCGCTTGTTGAGGTGGTAGCCCTCGCGCACTGCGTCGTACGCGCCGCGCAGCGCCACGCCCTCCTCGGGCACGATCTTGACGCTGATCTCCAGCGGGCCGTCGCTCTCGGCGCCGAGCGCGAACATCTTGCCGTTCGGCGCCTTGAACACCGAGGTGATGCCCGCGTCGAACGGGAAGGTCTCCTCCGCTCCCGGCAGTGCCAGGCAGGCGTCGCGGAGCTCGTCCCACGTCATCACGGGCTGACGCTACCGTCGGCGTTGCGGGCGTCGGGGTCCGGCGTCGGCGTCGGCGTCGGACGAGGAAGCGCAACCCGGAGCGGTGATGCTCACGTCTGGACCAGCACGGCGAGCAGAGCCTGCGCGTACGCGCGGTCCGGGTCGACGTCGACGTGCCGGCTGCCGTCGGCGAGCACGACGGCGTACCCCTCGACCTCCCCCGGCACCCGCTCCAGCGCCACGAACCTCTCCCCGAGCAACGCGCGGAGCTGATGCTCCCACGGCACCCACAACGCCTCCTCGGCCGACACGCTGTCGAGCGCCCACTCGGTGGTGCCGTTGAACCGGATCAGCCGCCCGCTCGGCAGGTCGCGCACCTCGATCACCATCTCGCTGACGATGAACGGCTCGGTGAACTCGCGATCCGGGATGAAGAAGCGGTCGCCCGCCGTCGGCGTCCACGCCACGCCCGCCCGCTGCATCGCGTCGCCGAGCGCCCGGGCCGTTTCCACGGTGATCACGCCACCATTGTCCCGCGCCGGATCTACGGTGGGTCGGTGACGGCGCTCGTGCGGGTCCTGCTGGGCGCGCTGCTCGCCGCGCTCGGGGTGACCATGCTCGACGCCGCGGCGCTGGTGCCGACGGCCTCGGCGCCCTCGGCGACGGCGCACGTCGCCGAGCCGATGCCGCCTCCCGTTCCGGCGGCGCCCACCCAGGAGTACTGCAACATCCACTACGGCAAGCCGATCGGCGCGGTCTTCACCTGGCAGGGCTTCACCTTCCAGAAGTACATCGGGGACGCCGCCTGCGAGACCCACCGCCAGGGCATCTATGGCTACGAGAACGTCGCGACCGACGCCGACGGCGACCTTGTCATCTCTGCCCGTCGGGAAGGGTCGTCGTACTCGGTCGGCCGCGTCCGCCTGACGGACTTCCGCGTGCCCGAGACCGACTTCGAGTGGGGCTTCGAGGCCAGGCTCCCCGAGCAGTCCGCCCCGGGGTCTCGCAGCGCCCTGTGGCTGGTCAACCTCGAGCAGATCTACTGCGACCCGCTGTGGGGCGAGCTCGACGTCCTGGAGTGGTACTCCTCCCGGCCGGACCTCCCCGAGGCGGCGACGCATGCGACCTGCGCCGACGCGACGTACGCGAGCTGGCACCACAAGCCCGCCACCTGGGACTGGGGCCCCGGCGGCCCCACGGGGTTCCACCGCTGGGCCGTCCGCAAGGAGACGACCGAACGGGGCATCACGATCAGCTACCTGTACGACGACCGCGTCTACGCCACCGACACCTGCCAGGAGCGGCTGTCCGGCCCGACCTGCGCTGCGGTCCTCGACAAGAGCTGGACCGCCATCCTCCAGACCGCCGTCTTCGCCGACGAGTCGGGCTCCTTCACCCGCCCCGACCCCGGCGCCGATTTCCCCGACCAGGAGCTCGTGGTCCGCGCCATGTGGGTCACCCCGCTCTGAGGGCGAAGCGTCCTCCGCGCGCGAGCGGTCGGCGACCAGGCGTGGTCACTCCTCGAAGTTGGGGGCGTAGGTCGGGTGGCCGGCGGGCCGGAAGACCTGGATGGTGACGCCCAGGGAGTCGGCATGCGCGTCGACGAGATCCAGGGCGATGTCCGGGCCGTCCTCGGGAAAGAGCCGCCGGCCCTGACCGAGCACGAGCGGTACGACGAGGAGGGTGAGCTCGTCGACCAAGCCGTGCTCGAGAAGCCCCCGGACCAGGGTGCCGCTGCCGTGCACCTGCAGCTCGCCGCCCGACCGGGCCTTCAGCTCGCCGACGCCGTCGGCGAGGTCGCCGGAGAGGACCGTCGTGTCCGCCCAGCGGCCCTCCCGGAGGGTGGACGACGCGACGTACTTGGGCTTGCTGTTCAGCGCCACCCCGATCGGATGGGCGCGCATCTCCTCGATGGTGCCCCAGGTGTCGGCGAACATCTCGTAGGTGCGCCGGCCGAACAAGAACGCCTCGGCGCGCTGGTAGGTCTCGGTGATGAGGTCCATGGACTGCTCGTCGAACCTCCCCATCGCCCAGCCGTCGCGCTCGAACCCCTGGCGGCGTTCCTCCGGCGAGGCGTGTCCGTTTCCCTGCACGACGCCGTCGACCGTGATCTGGGTCATCGTGGTCAGCTTCATGGTGGTTCCCTTCTCCTCGGTATCGTTCACCTATGAGGTCTGGTGGGACCGTCGCAACGCGTCGGCGCTGCCGTCGTACGGCGGCCCCTCGACGCGAACGGCCGGCCGCGGCGGGAGCAGGACGCTCGACAACACCATGGCAAGGAGGCCGCTGACGGCGGCACCCGCATAGGCGCGGGTCGCATAGTCGGTGCCGCCCATCAGGGCGCTGGCGCCGACGGTGCGGCCGATCGGGCAGGCCCGACCTGTCACCCAGGCCGGGGGCTGGCAGAGCCCCTGACGACCGCTGTCCCACTCCACGCGGTCAGTCGTCCACGGCGACGACGGCCGCGCCGGTCGCGCCGATCGACGCGGACTCCGGACCGCCCGGCACCGTGAGGGGCAGCTGGAGCGGCGCCCTCAGGCGCACCCGGATCGTCTGGGTCGCCGGGTCGGCGCTGACCGAGAACGTCAGGCCGGGGTAACGCGCATGCGCACCGGCGCGCTGGAGGTAGGCCGCCACCGCGGCCCGCGCCTCCGCCTCGGTGATCGCGAGGCGGTCCGCGCCCAGCCCGCCGGTGTAGACGTCGTCGCCTGCGGCGCCCAGGTCGGCGCCGGCGAGCGCGGCGCCGTCGGCCAGCGAGTCGAGGCCCTGGCGCTGGAGGTACGCCGCGGACGCGTCGGTCACCACGGCGACGCCCATCGCCAGCACTCCGCACAGGCCGATGATCAGCATCGTCACCTGGCCGGACTCATCACGCCTGCGGTTCATGGGGATGCCGGTTCCTGGTACTGGCCGATCGGCACGGTGTGCTCGCCGTTCACGGCGAACGTCGCGTCGTCGCCGAGGAACGAGGGGAGGAACGGCAGCGAGACGTGGGTCCGGATGTGGATCACGATCACCGCTCCGCCCACGTGGCAGTTCCCGTCGTCCGGCGGACAGTCGACGGTCATCGTCCAGTCCTGCTCGACGCCTTGGTCCGCCAGGGCGACGGCGGCCACCGCGCGAGCCTGGCGGTAGCCCGTGGCGTCGTCCGGCGCGAGGGCGTACGCCCGGCCGGCCGATCGGGCCGCGGCACTGACGCCGAACGCCGACCGCTGGACCTCGAAGACCGACAGCACGATCCAGATCATCGGGACGAGCAGCAGGATGCCGAGCCAGGTCAGCTCGACGACGGCGCTACCCCGCTCGGTCGCGCCGTCTCACGGCTCCTCCTCGATCGCGTGTCCGGTCACGGTCAGCGAGATGCCCGGTCCGCCGAGGCCAAGTGCCGGTACGACGGCATGCACGGTCACCTCGACGCCGGGCGCCCCGTCGATGAGCACGCGATGGGCGTCGACGTCATCGGCGTACCTGTCCGCCAGCGCGCCGCGGATCTGCTCCCGGGTGCGCGCCTCCCCGTCGGCCCCGTCGCGGTCCAGCGTCGCGGCGTACCTCGCCCCCTCCGACGCCGCGGCCGCCAGGGTGTTGCGCACCTGGAGCACCAGGGCCACCTGGAGGATGCCGAGGAAGACCGGCACCAGTACCGCGAGCACCAGCACGAAGTCGACGATGGCCGCGCCGCGGGAGCCCCGGGCGCGCACCGTCAGTCCTTGACCGAGTCGAGCGCGTTGCTGAGCATCGTCTGGAGCTGTCCCTTCGCCAGCCCCCAGATCACCATCACCAGGCCGGCCGTCATCACGGTCACCATCACCCAGCCCGGCACGTCGCCGCGCTCGTCGCGCCGCCGCGGCTCCGCCAGTTGATGGGCCAGCTGATGGGCCAGCTGATGGGTCACCTCCAGCTGGATCCGTACGAGCAGCGTGAGCAGCTCCCTGGTCATCTCGTTCCCCTTTCAGGAGATGGTCAAGCTCAGTCCGATCACGCCCGGGAAGAACGCGAACAGCACGGTCACGGGAAGCACCAGGAAGACGACCGGCACCATCATGAAGACCTCCTTGCGAGCGGCCGTCTCGATCAGCTCGCGGCGCGACGCCTCGCGGACGTCGGCGGCCTGCGCGTGCAGGACGTCGGCCAGCGGCGTGCCGCGCTCCACTGCCACCGCCACCCCCTGGGCGAAGCGGGCGACGACGGGCACACCCGTGCGCGAGGCCAGAGCGTCGAACGCCGACGAGACCGGCTCGCCCGTGCGGACGGCCGCCAGCACTCGCTCCAGGTCGGCCGACAGGTCGCCGTGGCTGCGCTTGCAGATCCGGTCCAGGGCGGCCACCGGCCCTTCGCCGGCCGCGACGGCCAACGACAGGAGCTCGGCGATGGTCGGGAACTCCGCGAGAATCCTGCGCTCGCGCTGCTTCACCTGGCTCGACAGGTGGTTGTCGCGGGCCATCACGCCGAACGCGAACCCGACCGCGCAGGTGACCAGCGAGGACACCACGCCACCATCTCCGCCGAGGGTGCGGAGCAGACCGTACGCCGCAGCCGCGGCAAAGCCGACCAGCCCCCACACCACCTGCTCGACACGTAACTCCTGCACCGTCTTGTCGATCGCGGCCCGGTCGAGTCGTCGGCGTACGGACGCGGCACCGCCCAGCACCTTCTCGACGCCCTCGGCGGCCGATCGGAGCAGCGGTCCGAAGACCCCGACCAGGGCGGAGGTCGGCGCACTGGGCACCGGGCGCAGCGCCGGCGTCCTGCCCACCTGCGGGAGGTCGCGGACGTACGGCAGCACCCGGACGGCCAGCTGGGGCTTGCGGATCACCATCACTCGGGCGGCCACGAGCAGCACGCCGGCAGCGGCCAGCGCTCCGAGCAGCGCTCCCCACAACCCGAGGCTCATCGCAAGATCCGCCGCTCGACGGGCAGCCGGCCGATCCGGATCATCAGCCAGTACGCCGCGACGCACAGCGCAGCACCGACCGTCAGCACGACCACGCCGGCCGGCGACGCGTAGCGCCGGATCACGTCGGGCTGGAAGGACATGATGAGCAGCACCACCCACGGCGCCGCGACGGCGAGGCGGGCGCCGTTCACGGTCCAGGCCTGCCGGGACTCCATCTCGGAGCGGGTGTGGGCGTCGTCGCGGAGGTACCCCGACAGGTTGCGCAGCAGTCGGCCGAGCTCGCCGCCGCCGACCTCGCGCGCGATGCGCAGGCCTTCCACCACCCGGTCGCCCACCGGGTCGGCCAGCTGCGCCTTGAGCCGGTCGAGGCACTCGCCGAACCGGCCGGTGACCTGGTAGTCCAGGGCGAAGGAGTCGAACGCCGACCGCAGCGGCTCCGGGCCGCGGACGGCCAGCGCGGCGAGGGCATCCGGCAGGGACATGCCGGCGCGGACGGCGCTGGCCAGGTTGTCGACGGCCTCCGGCCACACCTCCGCGAACTCCCGTTGTCGGCGTCGCGCCCGTGCCGAGACCACGACGATCGGGAGGTACCCGCCCATCACGCCGAAGGCCACCGCGACCGGCGGCGTCCCCGAGACGACCTGGATCACCAGGGCGACGACCAGGCCGATGGCCGCGCACAGGAGGACCAGCCCCGGCACCGAGACGCCCCCGAGGCCGGCCTCGTCGAGGCGGCGGGCCAGCCGCCCCTGCCGGGTGCGGGGCTCGCGAACGGTGCGCGGCATGGTGATCGCCGACCACACGAGCAGCAGCCCGACGCCGACACCGAGACCGACGAGGGCGCCCATCAGCGACCCGCCGCCAGGATGCCGTGCACGTCGATGCCGAGCCGCTGGAAGTTCTGCAGTCGGGTGGGCATCCCGCCGGTCGCCCGTAGCTCGCCACGGGTCCGGTCGAAGACGGTCTCGGTCTCGATGATGTCGTTCTCGACCCGGCCGGGCACCGCGACGATCTCGTTCACGCGACGTACGCCGTCATGGTCGACGCCGAGGTGCACCACGAGGTCGACGGAAGCGGCCACCGTCGGGACCACGAAGCGCGCCGAGATGTTCTCCCCGGCCAGCAGCGGCAGGGTGCACATCTTGACCAGGGCCTCGCGGGCGCTGTTGGCGTGCAACGTGCACATGCCGGGAAGCCCGGAGTTCAGCGCGAGCAGCAGGTCCAGGCACTCCTCCGACCTGACCTCGCCGACGAGGATCCGGCTGGGCCGCATCCGCAGGCTCTCGCGCACCAGGTCGCGCAGCGCGATCTCGCCGGTGCCTTCGAGCCCGGACTGCCGCGTCTGCATCGGCACCCAGTCCGGATGGGGGAAGCGGAGCTCGAAGACCTCCTCGGCCGACACCACCCGGTCGCCGCCGGGGATCGCGGCGGCCAGGCAGTTGAGCATCGTGGTCTTGCCGGCCTGGGTGCCGCCGGCGACCAGGATGTTGAGGCCGGCGCGCACGCTCGCCTCCAGGAACGCAGCCGCCGGCGACGTCAGGCTGCCGAGGTCGACGAGGTCGGTGAGGCGGGCGGCCTTGAGGATGAACTTCCGGATGTTCACTGCCGAGAACCCGCGGCTGATTCCCTCGAGGACGACGTGCAGACGGTGCCCCTCGGGGAGCATCGCGTCCACGAACGGCCGGCTCAGGTCGATCCGGCGGCCGCTCGACTTCAGCATCCGCTCGACCAGCTCGTTGACCTGGGCGGAGGTGAGGATGAGGTTGGTCAGCTCGTGCCGCCCGTGCCGCGCGACGAACACGCGGCTCGGGTCGTTGATCCAGATCTCCTCGACAGCAGGGTCGTCGAGGAACGGCTGCAGTGGCCCGAAGCCCGAGACCCGGGCCACCAGCTCGCCGACCACGGCCGCCGCGTCCGGCACCGGCGCGACGACTCCGGTGAGGCTGCGCTCGTCGTGGTCACGGACGACGGTCTCGGCGATGCGGCGTACGACGGGGGCGTCGCGCTGCGGGTCGACGCCCTGGCGGCGGACCTGCTCACGTACACGCTGGTCGAGGTGTTCGACCAGCTCCGCGTGGGCGTCAACGGCCATCGCCGACATGCCGGCTCCCCTCCCGAGTGAGGCTCCTGCCCGGACCCTAAGCCCGCAGGTCGGCCCGAGGGAACCACCACCCCAGTGTCTGTGGACAACCGGTTGACGCGGCTCGAGCCGGGCAGACCCGCGCCGAGCCGGGGCAGCGGTGAGCCTGGCACCGTTTCGACGCTGGGGACGGTGCGACACTCACCGGCGCCCTGGCCGACGCAGGCACTACCGGGGCCGACGCGGGCCGAGCCCGTTGCCAGGTCGACGCCTGGTCAGAGGCCGCCGCGCGGGCGCATCGCTGGGTGAGGATCTATGCTCGGACCAGCGCTTCCACCTGTCTTCCGCCCGGACCCCGCGGCTCGACGCCGATCGAGGTCTCCGTGAGCCGTATCCGCGACGTTTCGTCCATCGACGGTCCCGGACGCCGCGGCGCCCTGAGGTCCACGCTGGTCGTCGACTCCCGTCCACGGCCGCGGTCCGACAGATGAGCGCCGTCCGGAACGGGCCTGGGCACCCGTTCCAACATCTCTCCGACGCCGAGGTTGACGACCTCGCGGTCGAGCTGGACAAGCTGCGCGAGGCGGTGTTGGAGAGTCGCGGGGCCTCTGACGCCGCCTACATCCGACGGGTGATCCGCATCCAACGCGAGCTGGAGCTCGCCAGCCGCGCGGTACTGATGGCGAGCTCCTTCCGTCCCGCCTGGGTCCTCGGCACGCTGGGACTCGCCGTTGCCAAGATCCTCGACAACATGGAGATCGGCCACAACGTGTTGCACGGACAGTGGGACTGGATGCGTGACCCGCACATCCAGTCAACGACCTGGGAGTGGGACTACGCGACACCCGCCGCGCTGTGGAGACGGACCCACAACGAGCGACACCACGTGTTCACCAACATCTTGGGCATGGACAACGACCTGGGGTTCGGGATCCTGCGGGTCGACGAGGCCCAGCCCTGGCAACGCCGCCACCTCGCGCAGCCGTTGCTGAACGCCCTGAATGCGCTGTTCTTCGAGTACGGCATCGCGGCGTACGACGCCGGCTTCGGCGGTCTGGTCAGGCGGGAGCGGTCGGCGACGCCACAGGTGCGCGCCGATCTCGCGCTGACATTCAAGAAGGCCCGAGCTCAGGCGACGAAGGACTTCCTGGTGTGGCCACTGCTGTCGGGACCCTCGTTCCGCCATACCCTCACCGCCAACCTGACCGCCTGCGTGCTGCGCAACGTGTGGAGCCACTCGGTGATCATGTGTGGGCACTTCCCCGAGGGTGTCGAGACCTTCGAGCAACGGGCGGTGGCCCCCGACGAGAGTCGTGGCCAGTGGTACCTGCGCCAGATGCTGGGGTCTGCCGACGTCACCGGCCCGCCGCTGCTGCACGTCCTGGCCGGCAACCTCAGCCATCAGATCGAGCACCACCTCTTCCCGGACCTGCCGAGCAACCGGTACGCCGAGATCGCGCCGCGGGTGCGTTCGCTCCTCGAGCGCCGCGGCCTGAAATACCACGCCGCGTCGTTGCCGCGGCAGGTCGGCTCGGCCTGGCACAAGGTGCTCCGACTCTCGCTCCCCAACGGCTGGATGGCCGACACCACCTGGAGGAACGCTCCACGGCGAGTAGCCCAGCTGCTCCGCACCTGACGCCACGCGGCGATGATGCGCAGCCACCGTCGGGACTCGTGTAGCCGTCCGTCTCAGGGCAGCTGACGGCTCCCGATCGTGAAGCTGGGCCGGGACTTCATGCCGACCTCGAGATAGAGGCGTACGGCGCCCGTCGTGTTCTCGGTGTCAACGTCCAGCTCGGCGGACGGCAGGCCGCGCTCGCGGAACGTCTCCAGGCTGCGGCCGAGCAGCAGCTCGCCCAGCCCGCGACCCCGCCACCAGGGGCGGACGCCGAGGTCGCCGACGTACCCGTACGGGCTGCCGTCGGGGCGGTACCGGACCTTGGCGATGACGAAGCCGGCGAGCTGGTCGTCCTCGGTCGCGACGAGCCAGAGGTCGGGGTCGTAGCGGGCGGTCGGGGCGGACCGGCGCTCGTGCCACCACTGCACCGGGTCGGGGTGGTCGTCGCCCCAATGGTCGGCGAACGCCTCGACGTACGCCTCGAAGAGGGCCTGGTCGTCGGCCATGCTCGCGGTGCGGACGACGATGCCCGGGACGTCTTCGGGCATGCTCGGGGGGCGCTCGGAGAAGTCCATCACCATCTTCTGGAAGTAGCGCGCCGGCCGGTAGCCACGCGCCGACAGCACGCCGCCTGCCTCGATGTCCCGTGCCCAGGTCGTCGTGGTGAGAATCGGCTCGCCTCAGGCCGTCGTGATCGCCTCGACGTCGCCGAGGGTGGCGGGCCGGATGCTCAGCTCGTCACTGGTCATCGGGCCACTCCATCGTGCCGGTCGGGAAGCCGGGGGTCTCGGGAGCAATGACGCAGAACTCGTTGCCGTTGGGGTCCAGCAGGATCGCGTCGCCGGGGCCGCGCCGCTCGAGGACGGTCGCACCGAGCGACGTCAGCCTTGCGACCTCGCGGTCGACGTCGTCGGTCTCGATGTCGAGGTGCAGCCGGCTCTTGCAGGTCTTCTGCTCGGGCACCCGCTGGAGGAGCAGCCGCAGCCCGCCGACGACGTGGCCGAGGGAGACGTAGACCTCGGTGTCGGGGTCCCCCTCGATCTCGTCCACGGCGAGCGCAGCCTGCCAGAACGCCAGCCCCGCATGGAGGTCGTGGCAGTCGATCACCAGGCTGCCGATCCTGGTCCGATGCATGTGTCTCCCCTTCCTCTCTGCTGACCTCAAGACTTCCTGAAGACCTCGCCGTTCCTGACCTCGACGGCCAGCTCGGCGAGCGGACCCGGTGGCGGTCCGGTGAGGACCGACCCGTCGATGCGGTAGGCGCCACCGTGGCACGGGCAGTCGAACCGGTCGTGGGCCGCCGACCAGGCGACCGTGCACCCGGCGTGGGTGCACACCGCGGACAAGCCGGCCACCTCGCCGGAGGTCAGCACCAGGTAGGCGGGGTCTCCCGAGACGGGGTCCGTGACCAGGAGTGGGCCGGCCTCGAGGTCGGCGACCGCGGCGAGCGGAGAGGGCAAGGAGGGGGTCGTCGTACGACGCGCGGGCGTCGCCGCGCCGCCGTGGCCGGCAGGACGTGAGCCCGAGCAGGCCGAGGTGCCGAGCCCGCAGGCCGCGGTGCCGGTCACCAGGACGAGAGCGCGTCGGCTCGTTCTCATCGCAGCACCAGGCCCTCCACGCCCTCCCTACACGCGACGGCGTACGACGGTTCCCTCTAGCTCCGGATGGAACCTCCGCGGCGCGCGCGGTGTAGGACAGCCGTGCAGGAGACGACGACCGCGCGCGCGAAACCCGTTGCGCCGGTCGGGGCGCGCGCGAACACTGCCGGAATGGGTGCTGGGGGCACGGGTGCCGCGGAGCAGGACCCGGACTCGGCACTCATCGCTGCTGCCCTGGAGGGCGACACCGAGAGCTACGGGCGGCTGGTACGCCGTCACGAGGCGATCGCGCACCGGACCGCGTGGCTGCTGGGCGCCGGTCCCGACACCGAGGACGTCGTGCAGGAGGCCTTCGTGAAGGCCTACCTGGCGCTCGGCCGGTTCCGCACCGACGAGCCGTTCGTCCCCTGGCTCCTCACCATCGTGGCCAACGAGACGCGCAACCGGTGGCGACGGTTCTCCCGGCACCGGACCGTCTCGTTGACGCTCTCCTCCGACGCGGACCACGCGATGCCGGGTCCGACGCCGGAGCAGGTCGCGGAGGGGCGCGAGAGCACGCGGGTGCTCCGGGACGCACTCCAGGGACTGCCCACCAGGCAGCGCGAGGCGGTCACCTGCCGCTACCTCCTCGAGCTCTCCGAACGAGAGACGGCCCAGGTCCTCGGCGTACCGACGGGCACGGTGAAGTCGCGCCTCTCCCGCGGCCTGCGGAGCCTGGCCGCCGCCCTCGAGCCGATGGACGAGCACCTCACCTGGGGCAAGGAGCAAGCCGATGTCTGATCGCCTCGACGCCGGGCTGGCCCTCCTGCGAGAAGAAGTCCAGGTTCCCGCCCACCCGGACTACGCCGCGGCCGTGCAGCGACGGCTGGCGCAATCCAGCGCAGCCGCGCCGGAGGACGACCAGACTGCACGTCCTGGTCGCGGCGGCACTGGTCCTCATGGTCGCCGGGGCGCTGACGGCGTACGGTCCGGCCCGTCGGGCGGTGGCCGACCTGTTCGGGCTCGAGGGAGTGCGCGTCGTCCCCGTCTCGCCGTCCGCGCCCACGCCGAGGACCACGATCGACGAGGCGACGGACTTCGGCGAGCGGGTGACCCTGGCCGAGGCGCGCGACCGCGTGTCCTTCGACGTCGCTCTCCCGTCGGCGTCCGTACTGGGCGAGCCCGATGACGTCTTCGTGCGCACCGGCCCGGGCCTCGAGTCGGTGACCCTGGTCTACCGCCCGCGGCCGGGCCTGCCCGAGATCCGGGCCAGCGACGTGGGCCTGATCCTCAGCGAGTACGCCGGCAGCGCGGCGCCGTACTTCGAGAAGTACGTCGACGCCCGGCACCCGCCGACCCCGGTGACCGTGGCCGGGACGTGGCCGGGACTTCGCTTCCCCGGTCCTCAGCAGGTGCTGGTCCGCGACCCCTCGGGCGAGATCCACGCCGAGCACCCGCGCCTCTCGGCACCGTCGCTGGTGTGGCAGCAGGGCGAGGTGACCCTGCGGCTGGAGGCCGCCATCGGCCAGCGACGCGCCCTGGACATCGCCGCGACCGTCTCCTGATCGGGTCGTGTGCCTGAGGACGCGCTATCCCGCGTTCTCAGGCACACGACCCGGAGAGCGAAGGCGTTCCAGGTACCGCTCGGCGGCGTGCGAGGAGGGGCCGATCCCGACGGCGGCGACGACCACCACGGCGGCGATCAGGATCCAGCCGGGCGCGCCCCAGGTCATCGCCAGGAACGTGTACGCCGCGGGCGCCCACACGTCGCCCATCGTGTAGCCGAGGCCGGAGACGCCTTGGTACTCCCCCAGCCGGTCCGGGTCGGACAGCTCGGAGACCAGCCCCCACATCCCGGCCGACTGGAACAGCTCCGACCCGGTCACCGTGACGTGCCCGAGCCACACCAGCGCGATGGTGACCCAGCCGACGGTGTCGTGGGTGACCAGCACGATCCCGCAGGAGAGCACGAAGCAGGCGGCGCCGCGGTACTGGGCCTGCAGCGAGCGGCGTACGTCGTTCACGCCGCGCGCCGCCGCGACCTGGAGGAAGACCGCCATCACCGTGTTCGTGCCGAACAGCCAGGCGAGCAGCACGCGCGGGGCGTCGGTCTCCTGCACCAGCCACAGCGGGATCACGACGTTGAGCAGCACGCCGTGGGTGCCGAGCACGCCGTTGCACACGCTCATCAGGAAGAAGCCCCGGTTGTGCAGGGCGCTGCGCTTCTCGCGGCCGTGCTCCACGGCCTTCTCGATCGGCGAGTCCTCGTGGGCCCGTCGCGCCACGTCGGGGAGCTTGTAGACCCAGAGCGCGTTGAGGGCGAGCAGCCCCGCGGTCACCAGTGGCACGGACCGGACGACGCTGTCGCTGCCGGTGGCCAGGGCGACGCCCGCGGCGAGCGCGCCGAAGGTGTAGCCGACGTTGCGGGCCGCCCGCAGGTACGCCTGGGACCGGACCCGCTCCTCGCGCGGGAAGATGGCGAGGCTGTACGCCCCGCGGCCTGCGCGACGGCCGGACTCGACCACGGCCATCACGGCCATCATCGCCACGAACGCCCAGAAGCCCGTGAGCAGCGGCCACACGGCGTACAGCCCGGCCTCGACCGCGCTGGCGAGCTGCCACATCTGCTTGGACCCGATGCGGTCCGAGAGCCGGCCCAGCGGGACGGACATCGCGAAGCGCACCAGGGCAGCGAAGGACAGGCCGAGCCCGACCTGCTGGGCGGACAGCCCGACGATGACGGTGAAGAAGACGGCGCTGCCGGTGAGGAACGCGCCCTCGCCGAACGCCGAGATCACCGACTGGCCGGCCAGGCTCCGGACCAGGGGCGTGGGGCCCACCATCCTGGTGAGACGGTCCCGGAGTCGTCGTAGGTCGGCCATCCCGGCCATCCTCCGACACCGATCTCGCTACCGAGAAATTGCCGGGAGACGGCCGAAAGCTGCCGGGAAACTGCCCTGAAATTTCCGGGCCGGCAGTCCTTGGCATCCGGAGTCGCGGAGTCGTACATTGCGAGACAACTGTCCGACGACTGTTCCCGTCGGCCCGGCGAGAACCCGGACCCTGTTCCACCGGACCAACCTGATCAGCCATTCCATCCAGGGATGCCATGAAGGTGTGGCCGTGACGACCGCGCGTTCGCATGTACGGCGACGACTCGTCGTGCGCGGGGTCGTCCAGGGGGTCGGTTTCCGCCCGCACGTCTACGCTCTGGCGCGCTCGCTGGACCTCGTGGGTGCGGTGTGGAACACCGGACAGGGCGTCGTCGCCGAGGTCGAGGGGGCTCCCGCGGACGTCGACACGTTCGCGCGGCGGATCGGCGACGACGCTCCCCCGCTCGCCCTCGTCACCGGCGTCACGGCCCAGGACGTGCCGCCGGTCGGGGGCACGGGGTTCACGATCCGCGAGTCCGACCACGGCGGCGGACGCACGTTCGTCTCACCCGACGTGACGATCTGCGACGACTGCCTGGCCGACCTGCGCGACCCGGGCAACCGCCGCTACCGGCACCCGTTCGTCACGTGCACCAACTGCGGGCCTCGCTACACGATCACCACCGGCCTGCCCTACGACCGGCCGGCGACCACCATGGCCGGGTTCGCGATGTGCGGGGCGTGTGCGGCCGAGTACGCCGACCCGGCCGACCGCCGATTCCACGCCCAGACGGTCTGCTGCCCCGAGTGCGGGCCGACCCTGCGGCTGGTCGGGCCCGGCCGCGAGGCGTCGTACGCCGATGACGCGCTCGCCGAGGCACGGTCGCTGCTCAGCGACGGCGCGGTGGTCGCGGTGAAGGGCATCGGTGGGTACCACCTCGCCTGCGACGCCACCAGCGAGCAGGCCGTCGCGATGCTGCGCAAGCGCAAGCAGCGGGGCGACAAGCCGTTCGCCCTGATGGTCGCCTCGGTCGACGACGCTGGTGACCTCGTCGACCTCACGCCGACCGAGACGCGACTCCTCACCAGCCGGGGCCGGCCGATCGTGCTGGCCGCCCGCCGCCCGGGCGCCGTCGCGGACGGCGTCGCGCCCGGCCAGGCCGACCTCGGGGTGATGCTGGCCTACGCGCCGCTGCACTTCCTGCTGCTCGAGCCACCCGGCCCCACGGTCCTCGTGCTGACGAGCGGCAACCTGTCCGGCGAGCCCATCGTCACCGACGACGCCGACGCGCAGGCCCGGCTCGCGGGGCTCGCCGACGCCTGGCTGACCCACGACCGCCCGATCCATGTGCCGTGCGACGACTCGGTCACACGTGCGGTCGGCGAGGGCGAGGCTCCGGTCCGCCGGTCCCGCGGTTACGCACCGCTGCCGATCGGCCTGCCGTTCGACGCCCCGCCCTCGCTGGCTGTCGGGGGCGACCTCAAGAACACCTTCTGCCTGGCCGAGGGCCGGCTCGCCTGGATGTCCGGCCACATCGGCGACATGGACGACCTGGCCACCCAGCGCGCGTTCGGCGCCGCGGTCCAGCACCTCTCGACACTGACCGACGTCACGCCTCGGGCGGTCGCGGCCGACCGCCACCCGGCGTACCGGTCCCGCACCTGGGCCGTCGACCGGTTCCCCACGGACGCGGTCGTCGAGGTCCAGCACCACCACGCCCACGTCGCCTCGACGATGGCCGAGCACGGGCTGCCGGACCGGCGACGGGTGATCGGCGTCGCCTTCGACGGGACCGGCTACGGCGACGACGGCGCCTCGTGGGGCGGCGAGTTCCTGGTGGCCGACTATCGCGGGTACGAGCGGATGGGGCATCTCGCGTACGTCGCGCTGCCCGGTGGCGACGCCGGCGTGCGCAACCCGTGCCGGATGGCCCTCTCGCACCTGCGGTCCGCCGGCCTCGACTGGGAGCCCTCGATCCCCTGCGTCCGGGCCTGCGGCGACACCGAGCTCGGCCTGCTCGACCGTCAGCTCGAGACGGGGCTGCGCTGCGTCCCCACGTCGAGCATGGGTCGGCTCTTCGACGCGGTCGCGTCGCTCGCCGGCATCTGCCACCGGGCTGGTTACGACGCCCAGGCGGCGATGGAGCTGGAGGCGGTGGCCCGTCCGTGGGGGACGGTTGCGGGCTACCCCTTCGGCGAGAACGCGGATGCCGCCGCCGTCGTCGCGGCCGTCGTGGACGACGTACGCGCGGGCGTGGAGCCCGGGCTGGTCGCCGCCCGGTTCCAGCACGCCGTCGTCGACCTGGTCGCGGCCACCGTGCTGCGGGTGCGCGAGGAGACCGGCGTCGGCACGGCCACGCTCAGCGGCGGGGTGTTCCTCAACGCCTTCCTCACCGGGGCGTGCGCCGACCGGCTCGCGGCCGACGGCGTCGAGGTGCTCACCCACCACCGCGTCCCGGCCAGCGATGCCGGAATCGCGCTCGGACAGCTCGCGGTGCTCGCGCACCGGACACCCACCACCACACCGGCCAGCGGAGGAGACGAGGAGCAGCCATGTGCCTAGCAGTGCCAGGACAGGTCCTGGAGATCGAGGAGCGGGACGGTACCCGGATCGCGCAGGTGGACTTCGGCGGGGTGACCAAGGAGGTGTGTCTCGAGTACGTGCCCGACCTCGAGGTCGGCGAGTACACGATCGTGCACGTGGGCTTCGCCCTGCAGCGCCTCGACGAGCAGTCGGCGCTGGAGACCCTCGACCTGTTCCGTCAGATGGGTGAGTTGAACGCCGAGTTCGGCGACCACTGGGGCATGGCGGCCGAGCAGGCCGGCCTGCCGCGACCGGACCTGGCGCCCGTGATGAGCGACGTACCGACCGATCGGACCGAAGGAGAGCTGCGGTGAAGTACCTCGAGGAGTTCCAGGACCCGGAGCTGGCCAAGCGCCTGCTCGACGACATCCACGCCACCGCGAAGAACCCCTGGGCGATGATGGAGGTCTGTGGCGGCCAGACCCACACGATCATCAGGCACGGCCTCGACCAGCTGCTGCCCGACGGCATCGAGCTGATCCACGGCCCCGGCTGCCCGGTCTGCGTGACGCCGCTCGAGGTGATCGACAAGGCGCTGGAGATCGCCGCGCGCCCCGACGTCATCTTCTGCTCGTTCGGCGACATGCTGCGGGTGCCCGGCAGCGAGAAGGACCTGTTCCGGGTCAAGAGCGCCGGTGGCGACGTCCGCGTCGTCTACTCGCCCCTCGACGCGCTCAACCTGGCCCGCGCGAACCCCGACAAGCAGGTGGTGTTCTTCGGGATCGGCTTCGAGACGACCGCGCCGCCCAACGCGATGACGGTCTACCAGGCGAAGAAGCTCGGCATCGAGAACTTCAGCCTTCTCGTCAGCCACGTCCGCGTGCCCCCGGCGATCGAGGCGATCATGACCTCTCCGGTGTGCCGGGTGCAGGCGTTCCTCGCGGCCGGTCACGTGTGCACGGTGATGGGGATGGGCGAGTACCCCGGGCTGTCCGAGCGGTTCGGCGTGCCGATCGTGGTGACAGGCTTCGAGCCGCTCGACATCCTCGAGGGCATCCGCCGGACCATCCACCAGCTCGAGGAGGGCCGGGCCGAGGTCGAGAACGCCTACCCGCGCGTGGTCGCCGCGGAGGGCAACCTGGTCGCACGGAGGATGCTCGAGGACGTCTTCGAGGTCGTCGACCGGGCCTGGCGCGGGATCGGGATGATCCCGCAGAGCGGGTGGCGGCTCTCGGAGAAGTACCGGGAGTACGACGCCGAGCACCGCTTCGCCGTCCGGGACATCCAGACGCAGGAGTCCTCGATCTGCAGGTCGGGCGAGGTGCTGCAGGGGCTGATCAAGCCGCACGAGTGCGCGGCGTTCGGCAAGGAGTGCACGCCGCGCAACCCGCTCGGCGCCACGATGGTCTCCAGCGAGGGTGCGTGCGCGGCGTACTACCTCTACCGGCGCATGCAGGTGCCGGCCGCTGCCGCACCCGCGAAGGAGGTGGCCTCCGTTGGCTGAGGACCTGGTGCTCTCGGACAGGCCGGCCTCGTTCGAGGGCTGGGTGTGCCCGCTGCCGCTGCGTGACAGCCCGACGATCGTGATGGGCCACGGCGGCGGCGGCCAGATGTCGGCCGAGCTGGTCGACCACGTGTTCCTGCCGGCGTTCGCCGACACCGCCCTCGCCGGCCTCGGCGACTCGGCGGTGCTCGACGTGCTGGACGGGCGGATGGCGTTCTCGACCGACTCGTTCGTCGTACGCCCGCTGTTCTTCCCCGGCGGCTCGATCGGCGACCTGGCCGTGAACGGCACGGTCAACGACCTGGCGATGAGCGGCGCGCAGGCGCTGTTCCTGTCGGCGGCGTTCATCCTCGAGGAGGGCACCGACGTCGCCGTCGTCGGTGCCGTGGCCGAGCGGCTCGGCAAAGCGGCGCGCGCTGCCGGCGTCCGCGTGGTCACCGGCGACACCAAGGTCGTCGAGTCCGGTCATGGCGACGGCGTGTACGTGAACACGGCCGGCGTCGGCCTCGTGCCGAACGGCGTGGACATCCGGCCGGACCGCGCCGAGCCCGGAGACGTGGTGATCGTCAGCGGTGACATCGGCGTGCACGGGGTGGCGATCATGAGCGTCCGCGAGGGCCTCGAGTTCGGCACCACGATCGAGAGCGACTGCCAGCCCCTCAACGGGCTGGTCGCGGCGATGCTGGAGGCGTACTCCGACATCCACGTGCTGCGCGACCCCACGCGTGGCGGCGTGGCCACCTCGCTCAACGAGATCGCGAAGGCGTCGAAGGTCGGGGTCAAGCTCGACGAGCGCGCCCTACCGATCCCCGAGATGGTCGGCAACGCCTGCTCGTTCCTCGGCCTGGATCCGTTGCAGGTCGCCAACGAGGGCAAGCTGCTCGCGTTCGTGCCGCGCGCGGAGGCCGACCGGGTGCTGGAGGCGATGCACGGGCACGCCGCTGGTACGGGTGCGCGGGTCATCGGCGAGTGCGTCGAGGACCACCCGGGCATGGTCGCGGCGACGACCGGGTTCGGCGCGTCGCGGGTGGTCGACCTGCCGATCGGCGAGCAGCTCCCCCGGATCTGTTGAGGGAGCTCTGCTGACCGTGAAGTTCCTCGTCCTCTGGAACCTCGAGCAGACCCTGCTCTCCGACGCGATGGTCCGGGCCATCGCGCGGATGCCGGAGTACGGCGGCCGGATGGAGCAGGAGGGCAAGGTGCTGATGCGCTACCACGTGGTCGGCGCCCACGGCGGTGCCTGGATCTACGAGGTCGACTCGCACGAGGAGTTCGAGCGGCTGCTCGCCATGGCCCCGGTCTTCAACTTCGCCCGCTACGACATCCGTCCGCTCGCGGACATGACGGGAGAGTCACCGTGACCGCTACCGTGCCCCATCTCGCGTCGTACGACGAGCTCGGCGCGCACCGCCACCTGCTCATCTCCGAGCGACTGCGGCAGCGTCGCCGCGAGCTCGGGCTGACCCAGAAGGAGGTCGTCGCGCGGCTGCGCCGGATCGGGGTGGTGACCACCAACAAGGCGGTGTCCAGCCTCGAGCACGGCGCCGGCCTCGACGTCTGCAAGCTGCCGGAGATCGCGCGGGCCCTCGACTGCTCGCTGACGTACGTCGTGGGCCTCACCGACGACCCCGCCAGCTGGGAGCCCGACTTCGAGCACTGGCCGGGCACCCGCTCGAACCGGCCGCAGCGCCAACCGCCACGCTCGACCGACCGGGTCATGCCGTCCGCGAACGTCCCCCGCATCCTGGGTCCGTTGGGATAGTCCGCTCGCTGGTCGAGCCGGGCGAGCCCCTGGGCGAGCCCGTGTCGAGACCCGGTGACCGAGGTACGAAGGTCTCGACGCGCTCGGCCGTGGCCGGCCTCACGGCTCGACCAGCGAAACTGTCGGTGGTCGAGCCGGGCGAGCCCCGGGCGAGCCGTGTCGAGACCCGGTGACCGAGGTACGAAGGTCTCGACGCGCTCGGCCGTGGCCGGCCTCACGGCTCGACCAGCGAAACTGTCGGTGGTCGAGCCGGGCGAGCCCCTGGGCGAGCCCGTGTCGAGACCCGGTGACCGAGGTACGAAGGTCTCGACGCGCTCGGCCGTGGCCGGCCTCACGGCTCGACCAGCGAAACTTTCGGTGGTCGAGCCGGGCGAGCCCGTGTCGAGACCCGGTGACCGAGGTACGAAGGTCTCGACGCGCTCGGCCGTGGCCGGCCTCACGGCTCGACCAGCGAAACCTTCGGTGGTCGAGCCGGGCGACCCCGTGTCGAGACCCGGTGACCGAGGTACGAAGGTCTCGACGCGCTCGGCCGTGGCCGGCCTCACGGCTCGACCACCGAACGCCGTCACATCCGGCGCATCTCGAGGTAGCGCTTGATGTCGGGCAGCGAGACCACGGCCGCGCCCGCGGCGGCGGCCAGCACCAGGAGCATGAACAGCTTCTTCACCTCATCCACCTCCTCCGGCGAGGCTCGCAGAGAGTCGGGCCAGCTCGCGGCTGACCACGGCCAGGACGAGGTCGGCGGCGGGCTCGACGGCGGCAGCGACGGCGTCCGAGAGGCCGATGCCCTCCCCCAGGGTCCCAGGTTGCACGCCGACCACCAGGATGCGGTCGACCGAGCCGCCGAGCAGGGGCACCAGCTCCATCGCGCCGCCGGGCGAGAGGTCGTGGGGGTCGAGCAGGGCGTCGGCGGCCGCGACCGGGATCTCGGGCTCGATGACGAAGAGGGTTCCCGGCGGCCCGGTCTGGCGGCCCACCGTGTCCACGAGCACGAGGACGTCGTACCCGTCCATCAGCTCGTAGACCAGGTGCACCGAGCGGATGCCGTAGTCCTCGACGCGTACGTCGTCGGGCACCTGCCGGCGGGCCAGCTCGGCGGCCACATGGGAGCCGAACCCGTCGTCGCACAGGAAGATGTTGCCGACGCAGGCGACCAGGACGCGGCTCATGGCGAGGCCGTTCCGACGAGCGGCTCGACCTCGTCGGGCGCGAAGTAGAGGTACCGCCCGTGGGCCAGCTTCAGGTCGGCGCCTGGGTCGTCGTCGACGGTGACCGCCAGGTGCTCCTGGCCGTCGACGTCGTGCAGCACCGCCGCGACGGTCGCCGTGTGGCCGGCCAGGAACAGGTCGTGGACATCGGCCTGCCGGACGCCGGGGCGGAGCACGACGCGAGTTCCCCGGCGCACCGGGACGCCGGCGATGGTGATCGCATCGTGCTCCGGGTCGACGGACGCGTCGGAGCCCGGGTCCCACCACGGCACGTCCGCGGGCGCCGGCGGCTCGGGCGGCGGCGCCAGCGGCCCGGTGGCGGTCATCGTGTCCAGGTAGCTCACCGAGCCGTGCAGTCGCTCCCACAGCTCATCGGGCATGTGGTCGACCTCGTCGAGCAGCGCGGCCGCGCGCGGGTCGGTGCCCCGCACCTCGCGCTTCTCCTCCTCCGAGAGCGTCATCGTGCGCAGGCTGAGCAGCTCGTCGATCTCGAGGGAGTCGAAGAACGCCGTCGTGCTCTGCGGGGCCAGCTGGGCGTGGTCGTAGAGGATGATCGGCGAGCTCAGCACCACGCCGGCCTGGTCGTCCGGCCCCGCCAGCACCGGGAAGACGCCATCGTTGACGCAGGCCGCCACGTAGCCCTTCGCCCACTCCGGCGGGTCGAGCGACGAGACGAACGATGCACCGTCCGCCTCCAGCAGCACGTGGCAGGCGACGAGCGCGCGGCGCAGCCACACCGGACGCGAGGTGGCCGGCTCCGTCGGCGGTGGCGTGTGGTTCTCCACGCGCACGCCGAGGAGGGTGACGGGGTACGGCGAGACGGGACGCTCGACGCTGGTCACCACTCGGAGGCTGAGTGGCTCGCGGATGCGGACCAGCCGGCCACCGGGCACGGCCTCGACCTCGGTGCCGCCGGGCACCAGGACGTCGAACGAGCCGTTCGCGTCGAGTGGGATGTCGACGACATGCTCCACCTCGACGGCCTCGTCCCAGGGGACGTGGACCGTGTCACCGGCATCGAGGCGTTCGAGAGTCACGCCCGCCTCGTCCTCGACCCAGCGGTGCTGCACGTGCAGGAAGCGGACGGTGGCCCGGATGGCAGTCGGGTGACCGTCGACCACCACCCCGGTGTGGTGGGCCGATCTCTCCGAGTCGTCCTGGTGGACGGCGTCGGGCGGCATCAGCACGCCCCACTGCCAGCGCACCTGGTTCTTCGGTGCGCTGGCTCGGTACGGGTAGAGCACGTACCCCTCGTAGAGCACGGCGTCGGCGACCGCACGGGCGTGCTCCAGCGCCGACATCTCAGTCCGCCTGCGCCAGGAGTCGGGCGACCACGGCGTCCCAGCCGACCAGCCCGTGCCGGCCCCGGTACCTCGCCAGGTCGTCGTACGCCGACCGGCTCAGGCGCAGCCAGGCCTGGCCTGGGAAGTGCGCGTCCATGGCCTCGCGCCAGACGGCGACGGGGAGCCGGACCTGCGCCTCCTTGTGCCACGGCACCGGTTGCACCGAGAGCGAGCCTGCGGAGCCGGAGAAGACCGTGCCGCTGAACAGCAGCAGCAGGGGGACTTCGCCCTCGTCGAGCGCGGCGAGGTACTTGTGGGCCGCGACCTCGACGTCGTAGCTCAGCGGGAGCACCAGGTCGAAGTCGCAGCTGCCGTTGAAGCTCGGCAGCACCTGCGAGAGGAAGGCCAGTTGCATCGGCTGCATGGTGGTGCCCCACCGGGTCCGGTCACCGAACAGGTCGACGACCTTGTCGGCCTCACCCTCGCTGTAGTGCCGGCGGATCGGCTCGACCCGGACCTGGCAGCGCAGGGCGACCGCGTGCACCCGTTGACCGCCGACGTCGGTGGCCCGCATCTTCAGCACGACCGTCGGCGAGGCGGCGTACCGGTCGGACACGACGTCGGTGCACGCGAAGTCGAGGTCGACCAGGGGCGCGTCCATCGGACCGGCCTCGCTCATGCCGGCTCCGCACGCTCGTCGAGTCCGTCGAAGAACTCGCCGATCCGCTGCCACACCTCGGGCCCGCCGCCGAGACCCGTCCAGGCCAGGCGGACCTCGCCGACCAGCTCGTAGCAGAGGTCGATCGGCACCAGGTAGCAGGAGAAACGGCCCTCATGCCTGCGCAGCAGCACCGCCTCGACGTCCGCCTCGACCGCGTCGATGACCGGGTTGGCGGCGGCCAGGTCGCCCCAGGCGGTCATGTCGAGCAGCGACTCCGTGGCTCCGCCCGGACCGGGGTAGAACGTCAACAGCTGACCGTCCTGGCGGAAGAAGAAGACGAGGTCGACGGGGATCCGCAGGGCGTCCCACTGCGCGGGGCTCACGTCGAGGTCCTCGACCCTGCGGACCTGCTCCCCCACGCCCCGGTAGCGGCCACCGCCGGAACCGCGGGGGCCGAACAGCAGGTAGCACGGCCGGCACACGCACATCAGCCGGTGGTCGGTGAGGTCGGCCACGTGGCCGTGCCGCTCGCCGACGTCGACGGCGCAGAACTCGCACCGCTCCTCGGCCGCGGCCGCCGCGCCGGTGGTCCCGGGCTGGGTCATCGGCTGGGTCATCGGTTGGGCGATCCGGCGCAACGCCCCGAGGCCGGTCATGTGGGCGCGCCTACGGGCACGGCCACCTTCCACGCACCCGCTTCGGGAAGCAGCGGCAGCGGCCGCAAGGGGTCGCCGCCCTGGGCGAACGCCCGGCCGGCGAGGCGCACGTCGTACGACGTCCCGCACGCGCAGGTGAGCACCACGCCGTCGAGCCCGCCGCGCGACGGCGCGAGCAGGCAGACCGGGCAGTGGTCGAGGTAGGCCACCAGCGTGCCCGCCAGGTTGGCGACCAGCACCTCGGCGTCGCGCGCGTGGACCTGCGCCATCGTGCCGGGGGGCACGTCGAGGTCCAGGTGGGTCCACGCGTCGCCCCCGCCGGTCGACCGCTGCGGCTCGAACCGCCCGATCTGGAGGAGCGGGGGTTCCTCGCTCACCATGCCCTCCGCCTCGACGGCGACGACATCGGGGGCGGCGAGGAGGATCGCGTCCTCGATCGCGCTGGTGACGGTGAGCGCCGAGGAGGGGCAGCCGTCGCAGCTGCCCTCGAGCCGGAGGTGCACGACCCCTTGGGCGTCCACGCCCGAGAGCGACACCCCGCCGGCGTGCGAGCCGAGGTAGGGGCGCACCTTGTCCAGCGCCTGTTGCACGCGCGTGTCGACGTCGTCGGGGTGGAGGTCGTTGAGGACCAGCAGGTTGCCGACCAGCTCGTCGTCGGCCAGCCGGCGGACCATGTCGGGCTCGACCGTCTCCAGGACGCGGGCCAGTCCGGCGCCGTACAGGCTCATCACGCACTGGAGGAGCTCCTCCACGCGGCCCATCACCGCAGGCGGCGCGGCCTGGCCCAGCTCGTCCAGCAGGACGTCGATGCGTTCGCTCGCCTCACGGACCGACGGTTGCTCCACGCGACGCTCCTTCCAGGATGTCCAGCCATGCGAGCCAGTCGCCGAACCGCTCACCGGTCCGGACCGAGGTGCCGATCACCTCGACGCCGGGGTTGAGCGACTGCGCCCGCTCGGTCAGGGCGGCGACGTCGAAGTCGACGTACGGCAGCAGGTCGGTCTTGTTGACCACGACGAGGTCGGCGGCGCGGAACATGTGGGGGTACTTCAGCGGCTTGTCGTCGCCCTCGGTCACCGAGATGACCACCACCTTGGCCCCCTCGCCGAGGTCGAACAGGGCGGGACACACGAGGTTCCCCACGTTCTCGATGACGAGCAGCGACCCCTCCGGCGGGTCCAGGTCGTGCAGCGCGTGGTGCACCATCGACGCGTCGAGGTGACAGCCCGCGCCGGTGTTGACCTGGACAGCCCGGGCACCGGCAGTGCGGATCCGATCGGCGTCCAAGGACGTCTCCTGGTCGCCCTCGATCACGCAAACCTGCTGATGGGGGTGGAGCGCAACGATGGTGCGCTCCAACAGCGAGGTCTTGCCGGCACCCGGGGAGCTCATCAGGTTGACCGCGGTGACCCGACGGTCGCGCAGGGAGGAGCGGACGTGGTCGGCGAGCACGTCGTTCTTGGCCAGCAGCCGCTGCTCGAGGTGCAGCACCTCCGTCTGCTGCTCGTGCCCGATGTCACCGCAGCCGCACGTCACGCACATGACGGCTCCTTCTCCAGCTCCACCGAGACCAGTGACAGGTCGTCGCCCGTCACCTCCTCGATCACCAGCCGGGCACCCTCGAGCGGGGTCCGGTACGTCGCCACGTCGAACGCGAACGCCATCGCGTCCGGGACGATCCCGGCCGCGTCGCCGACGCGTACGTTGACCGCGACCACCCGGCGGCCCGTCGTCCGGGCGGCGACCAGGTCGACCAGCTCCTGGGTGATGCCGAGCTCGTGCACGCCTCCTCCTGGGCCGTCAGTAGGGCTTCACCGGCACGGACGGCGTGTGCAGCTGCTCGACGACCTTCCCGCCGCCGGTGTACATGTGGACGCCGCACGGCAGGCAGGGGTCGAAGCTGCGGACCGCGCGCATGATGTCGATGCCCTTGAAGTTGTCGGGCGGGTTCTCCTCGAAGATCGGCGTGTTCTGCACGGCGTCCTCGTAGGGGCCGGGCGTGCCGTAGGTGTCGCGGACGCTGCCGTTCCACGGGGTCGGCGGGTAGGGGTGGTAGTTGGCGATCTTCCCCTTCTTGATGACCATGTGGTGGCTCAGCACGCCCCGCACGGCCTCGGTGAAGCCGACACTGACGGCCTCGTCCGGCACCTCGAACTTGGTCCACGTGTCGGTCCGGCCCGCACGCACCTCGGCCAGGGCCTTCTCGCAGAAGTACAGCGCCAGCCCGGCGGCGTACGCCTGGAAGTAGGTCCGCGCGCGGTTGCGCTCGAGGGCGTTGCTCCACTTCGGGATGTTCCACTCGAAGCTGACCGCGGGCTTGAGGGCCGTGCGCGGCAGGTTGATCTGCACGCTGTGCCCGGTCGCGACGACGTAGCCGCCGGCGTCGACGAGCCCCGACAGGGCCGTCGACCAGAGCCGCGCGATCGGGCCGCCGCCGGTGTCCAGGGCGAGGTGGTCGGTGCCGTCGAACCAGCGCGGCGACATCGTCCAGGAGTAGGCGTTGTCCCAGTCGCGGGCCTGCGGCTTGGGGATGGTGTGCTGGTTCCACGGGTGCCGCTCGTCCACGGGGTTGCCGAGCGCATCCTTGGTCACGAACACCTCGCGACCCGACTTCACCCAGTCCTCGTAGTAGGAGTGGCCGAGCAGGATGCGGATGCCGAGGTTGATGTCGACCAGGTCGTTGGTGACGAGCTTGCCGTCGACCACGACGCCCGGCGTGACGTACATCTTCCTGCCCCAGTCGGACATGTTCTCGTAGCGGAAGTCGCAATGGACCGGGTCGTTGAGGCTGCCCCAGCAGCCCAGCAGGATCCGGCGCTCGCCGACATGCTCGTACCCCGGGAGGGCCTCGTAGAAGAAGTCGAACAGGTCGTCGTGCAGCGGCACGACCTTCTTCATGAACTCGACGTACCGCATCAGCCGCGTCAGGTAGTCGGTGAACAGCTGGATGGTCGCCGTGGTGCCGACGCCGCCCGGGTACAGCGTGCTCGGGTGGACGTGCCGCCCCTCCATCAGGCAGAACATCTCGCGCGTGTAGCGGGAGACGAACAGAGCCTCGCGGTAGAACTCACCCTCCAGCGGGTTGAGCGCGCGCATGATGTCGCCGATGGTGCGGTAGCCGTGCTCGGCGGCGTGCGGGCACTCGGTGTTGTTGGCCTTGTCCAGCACGCCCGGGTTGGTCTCCTTGACCATCCGCTCGCAGTAGTCAACGCCGACCAGGTTCTCCTGGAAGATGTTGTGGTCGAACATGTACTCCGCGGCCTCGCCGAGGTTGATGATCCACTCGCCGAGGTGCGGCGGCGCGACGCCGTACGCCATGTTCTGGTTGTAGACCGAGCAGGTGGCGTGGTTGTCCCCGCAGATGCCGCAGATGCGACTGGTGATGAAGTGGGCGTCGCGAGGGTCCTTGCCCTTCATGAAGAGCGAGTAGCCGCGGAAGATCGACGAGGTGCTGTGGCACTCGCGGACCTCCTTCTGCTTGAAGTCGATCGTCGCGTAGATGCCCAGGCTGCCGACGATCCGGGTGACCGGGTCCCACGACATCTCGACGACGTCGGTTTCCTTGGTGTTCCGCTTGCGGGGTTCGGTGATGGTCATCGTCGTCCTTCCCTCACCAAGTCTTCTGGAAGCCGGTCTTGAGGTCGCGGCCCTTGGTCCGCCACTTCGGCTCCTCATCGAGGGTCTTCATCGTCACGTTGCGTAGCCGGCGGACGGTCCGGCCGTAGATCGCGCTGCCGCGCGTCGAGAGCTTCGCGCCCGGTGGCTCGTTCATGAACGGCATGAACTTGTCCGGGAACCCCGGCATCGTGCAGCCGATGCAGATGCCCCCGACGTTCGGGCAGCCGCCGACGCCGTTGATCCAGCCCCGCTTCGGCACGTTGCACTTCACGACCGGTCCCCAGCAGCCGAGCTTGACGATGCACTTCGGCGAGCCGTACTCCGTGGCGAAGTCACCCTGCTCGTAGTACCCGGCCCGGTCGCAGCCCTCGTGCACGGTGGCCCCGAACAGCCAGCGCGGCCGCAGCGCCTCGTCGAGCGGGATCATCGGCGCCTGGCCGGCGACCTGGTACAGCAGGTAGGTGATGGTCTCCGACAGGTTGTCGGGGTGGATCGGGCAGCCGGGCACGCAGACGATCGGCAGGCCGGCCTTGGACTTCCAGGTCCAGCCGAGGTAGTCCGGGACGCCCATCGCGCCCGTGGGGTTGCCGGACATGGCGTGGATGCCGCCGTACGTCGCGCAGGTCCCGACCGCGATGACCGCGGTGGCCTTCGGCGCCAGCCGGTCCAGCCATTCGGAGGTCTTCATGGGCTGGCCGGTCGCGGGGTTGTTGCCGAAGGCCGCCCAGTAGCCCTCGTCCTTGATGGCCTCGTTGGGGATCGACCCCTCGACGACGAGCACGAACGGCTCCAGCTCGCCGCGGTCGGCCTTGTGCCACCACTCGATGAAGTTGTCGGCGCCCTGCTCGGGCCCGCACTCGAAGTCGATCAGCGGCCAGTGCACCGCGATCTTCGGGAGTCCCGGCAGCGCCCCGAGCACGATCTCCTCGATGCTCGGCTGCGTGGCCGCCGTCAGGGCGACCGAGTCGCCGTCACAGCTGAGGCCACCGTTCATCCAGAGGATGTGCACGACACCCTCGTCTGCCTGTGTCTCGTTCTCGGCGACAGCAGTCAACGCGCACCCCACTTTGCTCGAGGGCCGCAGCGCAGCGACCCGACTCCCCACCTGCACCTTTTCTCCCCGAGGGGCGTCGGGGGAACGGCTGGGGACGGGCCCCTTTCGCCGCAATCGTGGAGTCGCGGAATCGCGGATCCGGGGCCAGGCACCGGGCGGGGTACGAGCGGCGTACGAGCGCGGGGTCAGCGCCGGCGGCGCCGGGGACGCCTGCGGCGCGCCAGCTTGGCGGTGCGGAAGGTACTGGCCTCGCGGAGCAGGTCGTCGGCGCGGTAGCGGGCGATCTGGGCGGCGAGGAAGGGGTGTGTTCCGTTGGTGGTCATGGCTCTACCGTCGCCGTAAGGCCACCCCTCGCGAATCGGTAACGCTCCCTAGGTTTGCGGCGGCCACTACGTAGGTCGGCCGTCTGAGGCACCTGGGTGGTCTGAGGTAGCACCGGCCCGGGATGTCAGGCACCTGCTGTCACTATCGGGACGTGCTGGCCGGACTCTCCCCTGCGCGGAAGCGGTTCGTGCTGGGCCTGCTGGTTCTTGTGGTGGTGGCGGCCGTCGCGGGCGGGATCGCGTGGTGGTCAAGCCGCGACCCCGCGGTGCATCCGGTGCCGCAGGCGACACCCGGTCCGGTGCTGCTCGTGCCGGGGTACGGCGGTGGTACCGACGGCCTCGAGGTGCTGGCGAAGGCGCTGCGTGCCCAGGGACGCGAGGCCGTTGTGGTCGAGCTGGCCGGGGACGGGTACGGCGACCTCGACGAGCAGGCCGACGTGCTGCAGAAGGCGGTCATTCTCGAGCAGCAGCGCACCGGTGCCCGCTCGGTCGACGTGG
This sequence comes from uncultured Actinomycetota bacterium, assembly GCA_963728555.1. Classification (GTDB taxonomy): domain Bacteria; phylum Actinomycetota; class Actinomycetes; order Propionibacteriales; family Nocardioidaceae; genus Nocardioides. The sequence continues at coordinate 419,780 of CAVSKP010000002.1, read as the reverse complement.
TGGGGTACTCCGCCGGCGGCGTCATCGCCCGGCTCTGGGTGCGCGACCACGGCGGCGGCAGCCTGGCGCGGCGGGTGGTCACCCTCGGCTCGCCGCACCACGGCACCGACCTGGCCGGCCTCGCCGGCGACCTCGCACCCGACACCTGCCCCGTCGCCTGCCAGCAGCTCCAGCCCGACAGCGACCTGCTCCGCTCACTCAATGCCGGCGACGAGACGCCCGCCGGCCCCGCCTGGGTCTCCATCTGGACCACCGACGACCAGACCGTCGTCCCCCCGTCGTCCGCCGACCTCGACGGCGCCCTCGACTTCACCATCCAGTCCGTCTGCCCCCGCGCCACCGTCTCCCACCGCGACCTCCCCGAGTCGCCACCCGTCATCGCCGCCGTCATCCGCGAGCTCGGCGTCAACCGCCCCACCGCTCCCCGGTCCTGAGATCTGCTGACCTTGCCCGTTGGTCGAGGAAGGCGCGCCGGCGCCTGTCACGAGACCCGGCGACCGTGTCGCGGTGGCCCTTCTCGGTGGTCGAGCCGGCCGAGCCGCTAGGCGAGGCCGTGTCGAGACCCGTGGACGCGCACATGGTCTCGACACCGCTCGCTGGCGCTCACGGGCTCGACCAACGAAATGATCGATCAAGACGCCCCAGGCCCCCGTTGGTCGAGGAAGGCGCGCCGGCGCCTGTCACGAGACCCGGCGACCTTGTTGCGGCGGCCCTTCTCGGTGGTCGAGCCGGCCGAGCCGCTAGGCGAGGCCGTGTCGAGACCCGTGGACGCGCACATGGTCTCGACACCGCTCGCTGGCGCTCGCGGGCTCGACCAACGAAATGATCGATCAAGACGCCCCAGGCCCCCGTTGGTCGAGGAAGGCGCGCTGGCGCCTGTCACGAGACCCGGCGACCTTGTTGCGGTGGCCCTTCTCGGTGGTCGAGCCGGCCGAGCCGCTAGGCGAGGCCGTGTCGAGACCCGTGGACGCGCACATGGTCTCGACACCGCTCGCTGGCGCTCGCGGGCTCGACCAACGAAAGATCGAGCCGACGGCCTTCTCGGTGGTCGAGCCGGCCGAGCCGCTAGGCGAGGCCGTGTCGAGACCCGTGGACGCGCACATGGTCTCGACACCGCTCGCTGGCGCTCGCGGGGCTCGACCAACGAAAAGATCGAGCAAGACGCCCCAGGCCCCCGTGGGTCGAGGAAGGCGCGCTGGCGCCTGTCACAAGACCCGGGCGACCTTGTTGCGGCGGCTCGACCAACGACGAGGTCGATGGGGTCAGTTCTTGATGTCCTTGGTCGCGAAGTTGGCCCACCCGGCGCCGAGGAACACCACGACGTAGGCCCCTTGGAGGACCGTGCCGCGCACCACGTCGCGCCAGAGGATCGGGTCGCGGAACAGGTCGACGAAGGCGAGCCAGTACCTCGTCGGGAGGAACGCCGAGAGCGAGTCGGCAGCGTCGAGCGTCAGCAACAGGGTGGAGGCGATCAGCACCGCCATCGTGCCGAGCGCCGCACCCAGCGGGGTGTCGACGACCGTCGAGAGAAACAGCGCGATCGCGGCCACGCCGAGCATGCAGAGCAGGGCGTACGCCAGCGCCAGGAACGTCCGGATGATCAGCTCCTGCTGGGTCAGCGGCGTCCCGGAGACGGTCGTGGTCGCCCCGGCAACCCGCTGGGTGCCGAGCAGCAGCACGCCGACGACGTACGCCGTCGCGGCGACGACCGCGAGGGTCAGCAGCACGAACGCCATCACGCTCACGAGCTTGGCGATCAGCAGGCGGGTGCGTCCGACCGGACGGACCAGCAGGTAGCGCAGTGTCCCCTGCTGGGCCTCGCCCGCGATCGCGTCGCCGGCCTGGATCGACACGGCGATCGGCAGGAAGAGCGGCAGCACGATCGCCATCGCGGCGAGCGGGAACAAGGTGCCGTCGGTGAGCACGGCCGAGAGGAACGCCGGGCCGGTGCCGGGCCGCGGGCCGATGTCGGTGAGCTTCAGCAGCACCGCCACGATCGTCGGCAGCAGGTCGATGAGCAGGATCGTCACCCAGGTCCGGCGGCCGCGGACCAGGTGGTGCAGCTCGACGCCGATCAGCCGCCTCATGGCCCCTCCACACGATCCGCCCGGTCGAACCGGTCGTTGCTCGCCGTGGTGGCCTCGAGCACGACGTCCTCGAGCGTGTGCCTCTCGGGCGCGAGCACGCTGACCCGTACCCCGCCCCGGACGAGGAGCGCGTTGAGCCCCGCCACGTCGGGCACCCGCACGAGCAGCGACGCGTCGTCGTACGACTCCACCTGACCGTCGAGCAGGGCGCGCGCCTGGGAGACGTCCGGCGTGCGGACGTAGGTGCGGCCGGTCGGCCGCTTGAGGACGTCGAGCCGCTCCTGGAGCACCAGCCGGCCCCGGTCCAGGACGCCGATCCGGGTGGCGACGTGCTCGACCTCGGCGAGCAGGTGGCTGGAGAGGAAGATCGTGGTGCCGCCCCCGTGCAGCTCGAGCAGCAGGTCCCGGATCTCCCGGATGCCCTGCGGGTCGAGGCCGTTGGTGGGCTCGTCGAGGACCAGCAGCCGCGGCCGGCCCAGCAGAGCGTGCGCGATGCCGAGGCGCTGGCGCATGCCGAGGCTGTACGCCGCCACGGGGCGCTCGTCCACACCGGCGAGGCCGACGCGCTCGAGCACGTCGTCGACGCGGCCGGCGCGACCCGGCCGGTCGCCGCGGCCCAGCGCGTCGTGGACCCGGAGGTTGGCGCGGCCCGACAGCCGCGGATAGGCCGCGGGCGACTCCACGAGAGCGCCGACGTGGGGCAGCACCTCGGCGCCGTACCGCGGCATCGGCCGCCCGAGCACCTCGGCCGTGCCGGATGTCGCGAGGACCAGGCCGAGCAGCATCCGGACGGTCGTCGTCTTGCCGGAGCCGTTCGCGCCGAGGAAGCCGTAGACGTCGCCCTCCCGGACGTCGAGGTCGATGCCGTCGACAGCGGTGATCGCGCCGAACCGCTTGGTCAGCCCGCTGGTCGTGATCACCGCCGCCGTCATCGGTCCCCCACGAAGACGGCGCCGGCATTCAGGTCGTTCGCCGCACGGGTCAGGGTGTCGTCGGTCACGGTGCCCGCAACCAGCCAAGAACGATCGTCCACACACGTGGTGAGCAGCATCCCCAGCGGCCCGACCGCGACCAGCGTCCCCTCGCGGACGGTGCGCACGCCCAGCGTCTTGAGGAGCTGCTCGCGCAGCGGCTGGGCCTCGCGGTCGCGCATCGGGACGGCGAGCAGCCGGGTGACACCCGAGCCGTAGATGCCGACCGCCCCGTCGGCCTGCGGTGCCTTGCTCAGGCCGGCGACGACGTCCGGCGGCAGGATGGGGGCGTACTGGTTGGCGGCGTCGGCGATGTCGAGCACGTCGTCGAAGCGGAAGTCGACACCCGGCGGCGTGACGAAGCTGGTTCGCCCCGCCGGTGGGGTCGCCGCGTCGAACGACTCGAACGCCGTGGTGAACGCCGGCTTGTCGGCGACCCGCGCCACCACGTCGACGCGCAACGCGACGCCCGAGTCGGGGTCGGCCCAGATGTCGACGTGGTCGATGCTGGACTGCTCGGCCGCCGGTCGGAGCCTCAGCCCGGGCGCGCTGATGCCGGCGACTCGCCGCGCCGGGAGACGGCGTACCTCCGACTCGTCGACGTCGTCCATCAGGAGGCGCGCGACAGCCGGCGGGACGAGGTCGGCGGTGCGCGGCAGCCGGATGGTGGGGTCGTTGCTCAGCGTCACGTCGGAGTGCTCGTAGCGCCACCGGATGGTGCCCTGCGCGTTGTGGATCAGGTCCTGCTCGCCCGTCGTCATCAGCTTGTCCACGCGCCACTCGTCGGCACTGCGCCACCAGACGCGCATCCGGGTCCGCTCACCGAACAGCTGGCCGACGTCGGTGAACCGGTCGGCCACCGGCAGCTGCAGGGTGCCCAGGGTCTCGACGTAGCCGGAGTACGGGTGGTGCGCCCCGGCCTCGACCTTCGCGAGCAGGGCCGACGCGCTGATGTCGGAGTCCTCGGCGGGCCAGGCGCGCATCGCGATCGGGGTCGCCACGAGCAGGGCGGTCGTCGTGACGACGGCGGCCCAGCGCTGGGCAGGCTTCACCGGTCCCCCATGGTGAGAACGTACGTCGCCGTGGGTGGGCGGGTTCGGTCCCTACCGGACCAGGACGTCGATCGCCTGGGAGGCGTTGTTGGTGAAGCCACCGCGGTTCCAGACCGGGTCGGTGGGCTGGACGCGGCCGGTGGCGTCGGTGGCGCGGACCCGCAACGCGGCCCGGCCGGGCGCGGCGTCCCAGGTGGCGCGGAAGCCGCGCCAGGCGTACGGCCCGACGTCGGCCTCGAGGTCGGCGTCGGACCACGTGACCCCGTCGTCGGCGGAGATCTCGACCCTGTCGACGGGACCCCACCCGGACCAGGCGCGTCCGCGGAGCTCGACCGACCCGGCCTCGACGACGCGGGCGCGGCTCATGAAGTCGGGGAAGCCGGGCGGCACGAGCAGCGCGCGGGGCTCGATTCGGGTGACCGGGACGCCCTCCTCGCCGGCTTCCTGTCGCACGCGGTACGCGAGGTGCTGGAAGCCGACGAACTCGTGGTCGACGACGCGGATCTCGCGCAGCCACTTCACCGACGCCATGCCGTACCAGCCGGGCACCACCAGCCGCACCGGGAACCCGTGCTGGGGAGGCAACGGGCCACCGTTCATGGCCGTGGCGACCAGCACGTCCCGCGACGACGCCTCGGCGATCGACAGGCCCCGCTCGTAGTCCTGCTCGACGCCGCGCTCCACGCCGTGGTCGGCGCCGGCGAACACCACGGAGACGGCCGAGGGGTCCGGACCGGCGTCGTCGAGAAGGTCGGTGAGGCGTACGCCGGTCCAGTCGGCGGTGCCCACGGCACCGTCGAGCCAGGGCTGGGAGACCGGCCGTGGGTGGTCGGCCGCGCGCCCGTTGCCGGCGCACTCCAGCGTCACCCGGACGGTGTGCTGGGTCATCGCGTCGAGGTCGGCCGGCGACAGGGTCAGCGGGCGCTCGACGAGGCCGGTGACGCCGATCGTCCAGGTCGCCGGGTCGGCGTCGGGGATGTCGTAGTGGGTGAGCACGTAGTGCAGTCCGGCCGGCGTGACGTCGTACCTCAGCGCCTCCGCGGGCATGGCGTGGTTGCGGGCCGCGAGCCCGAGTTCCTCATGCGAGATGCCCTCGCCGGGATCGGCGACCCGGGACGGTCCGCTGACGGCGGAGAGGTCGGCCATGCCCCGAGATTAGGCCCCCAAGATGAGGTCCCGAGACGAGGTCCCGAGATGAGGTCCTGGGATGAGGTCAGGGCGCAGGCAGCGTGTGCTCGAGGCGGAAGCCGACGCCGCGCACCGCCACCACGCGGTCGGGCAGGCCGGCCTGCTCGAGCTTCTGGCGCAACCGGCCGATGGTGACGTCGAGGGTCTTGGTCGAGCCGTACCAGTTCTCGTCCCACACCTCCGACATCAGCCGGCCGCGCGGGACGACCTTGTCGCGGTGCGCCTCGAGGACGCTCAGCACGTCGAACTCCTTGCTCGTCAGCTTGATCTCGGCCTCGCCGGCGTAGACGCGCCGGGCGTCCACGTCGAGCCGCAGCGCGCTGCCGCTGCCGGGGCCGGTGTGCTCGTGGACGCGAGTACGTCGCAGCAGGGCGCGCACCCGCGCCTGGAGCTCGGCCAGGCCGAACGGCTTGGTCAGGTAGTCGTCGGCGCCGCTGTCGAGCCCGACCACCCGGTCCAGCTCGCCGGTACGAGCGGTGACGATCATGATCGCGCCGTCGAAGCCGGTCTCGCGCAGCGCGCGGCAGACGTCGAGCCCGTCCATGTCGGGCAGCGACAGGTCGAGGATCACCACATCGGCCGGACCGCGCCCGACAACGTCGAGCACCTCCCGGCCGGTGCCGACCCACGCCACGTCGTAGCCCTCACGTTCGAGCGTGCGGACCAACGGAAACGCGATGTCACGCTCGTCCTCGACGACGAGCACAGAACCCCCCACGGTGGGTCAGCATAGGACGATCTGCAGCGAACTCGCCGCTCATCCATGAGAATCTGCGGGCTGGTACGCACAAGACCCGCCAGGAATCGTCGTTCCGGCGGGTCCGCGCACGCAGAAAATGCCAGGTTCGGGACGTCCCCCCGGTCGTGCCCGAACCTGGCAGGTTCCGTGCGAAACGGTATGTCGGACCGGCCCCCACCAAAACTACAGAACGCACACAGCACCTCCACGCTTTGGTAACAAGCTCAGGAAGTCCTCACCTGCCGTCCGCCAGCCTCTCCAGCACCTCCTCGAACCGGAACTGCTCCAGTCCCAGCGGGTCCTCCGCGCCGGCCTCGACCTCGTCCCAGGAGACGGGTGTCGCGACGGTCGGCAGCTCGCGGCCACGCAGTGAGTACGGCGAGAGAGTGGTCTTCGAGCCGGCGTTCTGCGACCAGTCGAGGAACACCTTGCCGGAGCGCTTCGACTTGGTCATCGTCGCCGTCACCAGGTTGCCGTGCTCCTTCGCGAGCTCCTCGGCGACCTCCTTGGCCAGCGCCGTGGACGCGTCGCTGTCCAGACGCCTGCTGAGGGCGGCGTACAGGTGCAGCCCCTTGCTGCCGCTGGTCACGGCCTCGGTCTCCAGGTTGCGTTCGGCGAGCTTGTCGCGCACCAGCAGCGCGACGGTGCAGCACTCGTGCAGGCCGGCGCCGTCGCCGGGGTCCAGGTCGATCACCAGCCGGTTGGCCTTCTGCGGTTTGCCGGCCTTGGTCACCGTCCACTGGTGGACGTGCAGCTCGAGGGCGGCGAGGTTCGCCAGCCAGGTGAGCGTCGCCAGGTCGTCGACGATCGGGAACACGAGCACGTCGCCGTTCTTGGCCCGACCACTCGCCTGCGCCCGCGACCCCGTCGTGGGCACCTCGGCGGTGCGCACCCAGGAAGGCGTACCGCCGGGGATGTTCTTCTCGAAGAAGCTCTGCTTCTCCACGCCGTTGGGCCAGCGCACACGGGTTGCGCAGCGGTCCGCCAGCAGCGGCAGCATCGCCGTCGACGCCTGGGCGTAGTAGTTGAGCACCTCGCCCTTCGTGGTGCCGGTGCGCGGGTAGAGCACCTTGTCGAGGTTGCTCAGCTTGAGGGTGCGGCCGTCCACCTCGACCCGGATCTCCTCGCCGTCCTTCGGGCTCATGCCAGCAGGTCCTCCGGGCTCAGGTCCTCGCGGACACCCCGGTACGACGGCTGGCGCAGGCGCTGGTTCTTGGCCGTCGCGTGGCTGTCGACGTCGACGACCAGGAACGGCTCCACCCAGTGCGTCCCGGCCGCGTCGATTCGCGGGACCTCGTCGTCGAACGGGCTGTCCTCGCGGTCCCGGCCGGTCAGCAGCTTCGTCAGGTGCCGGCCGGCCTTCGGCCCGATGCCGCTGCCGACGCGGCCGCGGTACAGCAGCCCGTCGGCGGTCATCTCCCCGACCAGCACGGCGGCGAGGTTCCCGGCCGAGGAACCCTCTTGCGGTCGCCACCCGCCGACCACGAAGGACGCGTTCAGCCGGTGCGCGAGCTTGATCCACGACTCGGTGCGCCGGTCGAACGCGTATGTCGACGTGCGGCGCTTGCTGACCACGCCCTCGAGCCCCTGCTCCTTGGTGGCGTCGAAGAGCATCGGCCCGTCGTCGTACGACGCCGGCACCTGCCAGCTGGTGTCCAGACCCAGGGCCTCGAGCCGGGCTCGCCGGTCCTCCCAGGGGAGCCGGGTCAGGTCCTCCCCGTCGAGGCGGAGCAGGTCGAAGACCATGTACGTCGCCGGGACGGTGCCCGCCAGCCGCCGGGCGGTCTGCGCGTTCCGCAGGTGCATCCGGTCCTGGAGCATCCGGAAGTCCGGGAGCCCGTGCTCGTTGAGCGCGATGATCTCCCCGTCGACGAGCAGGTCGCGGTCGCCGAGGGGCGACGTGCTGAGCTCGGGCCACGCGACGGTGATCTCGTTGCCGTTGCGGCTGAACATCCGCAGCCGGCCGTCGCGGACCTCGGTCAGGGCGCGTACGCCGTCCCACTTCACCTCATGCGCCCACTCCTCCCCCCGGGGCACGTACGTGCCCTTCGTGGCCAGCATCGGACGCATGACGACATCCTGGCCTACCCCGCCCGCTCCCGATTCGGTGGTCGAGCCGTGAGGCCGGCCGCGGCCGAGCGTGTCGAGACCTCGCACCGTCACCGGGTCTCGACACCGGCGTCTTGGTTGTCGAGCCGCGAGCGCAGCGAGCGAGCCGAGACATCGCCGGGCTCGACCACCGATGCGGTGGCTACGCTGCTCCTATGCGAGCCATCTGGAAGGGCGCCGTGTCGTTCGGCCTGGTCAGCGTGCCGGTGAAGCTGTACGCCGCGACCGAGTCGCACGACGTGTCGTTCCGTCAGGTCCACGCCAAGGACGGCGGCCGGATCAAGTACCAACGCGTCTGCTCGATCGACGGAGAGGAGGTGCCCTACTCCGACATCGCCAAGGGCTACGAGACCGAGGACGGCGAGATGGTCATCCTCGACGACGACGACTTCGCGGACCTGCCGTCGGCCTCGTCGCGCGAGATCGCCGTCGAGAAGTTCGTGCCGCGCGAGCAGATCGACCCGATCTGGTTCGAGAAGTCCTACTACCTCGAGCCCGAGAAGTCCGGCACCAAGCCCTACGCCTTGCTGCGCCAGGCGCTCCTCGACGCCGACCGGATGGCCGTGGTGACGGTGGCGATCCGCAACCGTACGTCGATGGCCGTGCTGCGCGTGCGCGACGAGATCATCGTGCTCCAGACGATGATGTGGCCCGACGAGGTGCGCGCCGCCGACTTCTCCGTCGAGTCCGGCGAGGTGAAGCCCGCCGAGGTCAAGATGGCCAACATGCTCGTCGAGACGCTGGCGGGCGACTTCGACGCCAGCGAGTTCGAGGACGACTACGCCGACGCCGTCGAGGCCCTCGTCAAGGCCAAGATCGAGGGCGGCGAGGTCAAGAAGACGCCGACCTCGACCAAGTCCTCCGGCGAGGTGGTCGACCTGCTGGCCGCGCTGCAGCGCTCGGTCGACGCGGCCAAGACCGCGCGCGGCGAGTCGACGTCGAAGGACGACGACGAGGAGAAGCCGGCCAAGAAGACCGCCGCCAAGAAGTCCACGGCGAAGAAGACGGCCGCCAAGAAGTCGACGACCAAGAAGACCGCCGCGAAGAAGGCGACGAAGAAGGCCAGCTAGCGCTCGCCCCTGGCGGCGTCGGAGTCGGGGAAGCGCCGGTCGTAGCGGTTCATCAGCGCGTCGCTGAGCCGCGGGGCGACGAGGTTCAGCACCTCGCCGACGCGGGCGACGGCGTTGTCGACGGTGATCGGCCGGTCCTCGAGCGCGCGAATGACACGAGCCGCGGCTTGATCGGCGGTGAGCGCCTTGCGCCCCTCGTATCCGGGCGTCGGCACCACCATCGGGGTCTGCACCAGACCGAACCGGACGTTGGTGAAGGTCACGCCGTCGGCGTACGTCTCCCGGCCGGCGATCCGCGACCAGGTGTCGAGCGCGGCCTTGGAGGCGATGTAGGCGGTGAACTTGGGCGCCTTCATCTGCACGCCCCAGGTGCCGATGTTGACGACGTGGCCGAAGCCCTGCGCGCGCATCGACGGCAGCAGCCCCATCGTCAGCCGCACCGGGCCGAAGTAGTTGACCGCCATCGTGCGCTCGAAGTCGTGGAACCGGTCGTGGCTGAGCGCCAGGCTGCGGCGGATCGAGCGGCCGGCGTTGTTGACCAGGTAGTCGACGCCACCGTGCTCGGCGAGCACCTGCTTGACCAGCGCGTCGACGGCGTCGTAGTCGGTGAGGTCGCAGACGTACGTCGACGCCTCGCCTGCCCGGGCCACGACCGCCGCGCGGACGCGTTCGAGCTCCTGCTCGCGGCGCGCGACGAGGAGCACGGTCGCGCCGCGCTCGGCGGCCGCCAGCGCCGTTGCCTCGCCGATGCCCGACGACGCGCCGGTGACGAGTACCCGCCGGCCCGCCAGCGGGCTGGTCGTGTCGCCGGTGAGCCGCCGGCGCAGGCGACGTACGCGTGCGGCGGGGGTCAGGAACAGCCGCGTCACGTCGCCTCCCACCGGAACAGCTTGGCCGCCGCTGCGGTGACGACCACGGCGAAACCGGCCAGCACCGCCATCGGCAGCAGCGACGCGGTGGCGGACTCGCCGCGGACCATCACGTCGAGCATGCCGTCGTTGAGCCAGCGCAGCGGCAGCACGTGCGAGACGGCCTGCAGCCAGCCCGGCGAGCCGTCGAGCGGGAAGAAGGAGCCGCTGAGGAAGGACATCGGCAGGACGATGAAGTTGGCCATGTTCACCGCGCCCTCGGTCGTCTTGGCGACCGCGCCCGAGAGCAGCCCGATCGCCATGAAGCACAGGGTGCCGACGACCAGGAGCGGGATGGACGCCAGCCAGGCGCCGGTCAGCCTCAGCCCGAAGAAGGCCGCGCCGAGCCCGAGGAAGATCGCCATCTGCGTCAGTGCGATCCCGACCGTGACGGCCACCCGTGCGCCGACGAGAGTCCGGGCCGGCACGGGCGACAGCTGCAGCCGGCGCAGCAGCTTGGAGTTGCGCCAGCCGTTGAGCGTCGCCGCCGCGCCGAAGCTCGCGCTCATCGCGACGGCCCAGCCGAGCAGGCCGGGGGTGACGTACTGGATGGTCTTGAGCGAGTCGTCCTCGACCTGTTCGGCCTCGAGCCGGTACGTCGGCGGCTTGCCGGACAGGGCGACGTTCGTGCCGTCGACGAAGGCCCGGAGCACGCCCTGGGTGACCGCCGCCTTCACCTGGTCGGTCTGCGTGTAGTGCGCGACGAGGGTGTCGCCCTGCATCTCGACCGCGACGTCCGCGTCGCCCTTCTTCACCGTGGCGACCGCGGCGTCGAGGTCGTCGCTGCGGGTGATGTCGAAGGTCTCCTCGAACGCCGCCTTCTCGTCCTTCGGCATCTCGTCGATGAAGGAGACGTCGCCGACCTGGATCATCTCGACCTTGGACTGGTTCTGGTTGGCGAACAGCCCGCCGAAGAGGACCAGGAACATCAGCGGGAAGACGATCGCGAAGAACACCGACGCCTTGTCGCGGATGAAGCCCTTGATGATGGCCAGGCTCAGGCTGCGGAAGGCCTTCATGCCCGGTACTCGCGGCCGGTGAGCTCGAGGAAGACGTCCTCGAGAGTGCCGGTCTGCACCTGGATGCCGGCCAGGTGTTCCTGCTCGGCCAGGGCGGTCAGCACGGCGACGGGGTTGCGGGTGCGCAGCACGACGCCGGCCGGGTCCTCGTCCACGTCGTCGACGCCCGGGACGGCCCGCGCCTCGTCGCTGCTGAGCTGGCCGGGCGCGACGGTGATCCGGGTGGCCGCGTCGAGGCCCCGGACCAGGTTGGCGGGCGAGTCCAGCTCGAGCAGCCGGCCGTGGTCGACGATCGCCACCCGGTCGCAGAGCACCTCCGCCTCGTCCATGTAGTGCGTGGTCAGCACCACCGTCCGGCCGCTGTCGTTGAGTCCCGACAGCAGCTCCCACAGGTTGCGGCGGGCCTGTGGGTCGAGCGCGGCGGTGGGCTCGTCGAGGAAGACCACCTCGGGGTCGTGCACCAACGCGCAGGCGATGGACAGCCGTTGGGCCTGGCCGCCGGAAAGGTCCCCGACGCTGGTGTCTGCCTTGTCGGCCATCCCGACGCGCTCCAGCCAGTCGTCCGCGACGGCCGCCCGGACGCCGTACAGGGAGGCCATGGTGCGGATCTGCTCGCGGGCGGTGAGCCGCTCGAAGAACGCCGAGGTCTGCAGCTGGACGCCGATCCGGGGCAGCAGGCCCGGGTTCCGCGGCCAGGGCGGCTCCCCCAGCAGCGTGATGGTGCCGGCGTCGGGCCGTCGTAGCCCCTCGATCATCTCCAGGGTCGTGGTCTTGCCCGCGCCGTTGGGTCCGAGGATCCCGAAGAACTCGCCCTCGCCGACGTCGAAGGTGACGCCGTCGACCGCTCGGACCTCCCCGTACGCCTTGGCGAGCTCGACCACCTCGATGGCTGCTCCCATGCGGTCGACGCTATCCGGGGCATCCGTTCCGGGATTCACCGGTCGCCCGATCGCGATTCGTCAGAATCCGGGACGCTGCGACCACCCGCTGGATCGCTGACGAATCGGGAGCGGGAGGTCAGGCGAGCGAGTCGATCCAGGCGCGGTGCAGGTCGGAGAAGCGACCGTCGCCGCTGGCGATCAGGTCGGCGGGCGGGCCGTCCTCGACGATCCGCCCGTGCTCCATGACGAGCACCCGGTCGGCGATCTCGACGGTGGAGAGGCGGTGGGCGATGATCACGGCGGTCCGGCCGGCGAGGATGGTCTGCAGGGCCCGCTGCACCAGCCGCTCCGACGGGATGTCCAGCGAGGAGGTGGCCTCGTCGAGGATCAGGACGGCGGGGTCTGCCAGGAACGCCCGGGCGAACGCGACCAGCTGACGCTGGCCGGCGCTCAGCACGCCGCCGCGGTTGGAGACCTCGGTCTCGTAGCCGTGCGGGAGCTCGCGGATGAACCCGTCGGCGCCGAGCGCGGTGGCGGCCTCGACGACCTCCTCGATGCCGGCGCCGGGCCGGCCGAAGCGGATGTTGTCGGCGATCGACCCGCTGAACAAGTAGTTCTCCTGGGTCACCATCACCACCGCCCGGCGCAGGGTGTCGTCGGAGAGCCGGCGCAGCTCGACCCCGTCGAGCAGCACCCGGCCGCCGGTCGGGTCGTAGAAGCGGGTGGCCAGCTTGGCGAGCGTGGTCTTCCCGGCGCCGGTGGTGCCGACCAGCGCCAGCTTCTGACCGGCCGGGACGGCGAGGTTCATGTCGGGAAGGACCGGAACGCCGGCGACGTACTCGAACTGGACGTGCTCGAAGGTCAGCTCGCCGCGCGGGTCGGGCAGCGGCGTCGGGTCCTTCGGTTCGGGGACGCCGGGCTCCTCCTCGAGCACCCCCGAGAGCTTCTCGAGGGCCGCGGACGCGGACTGGAAGGTGTTGTAGAACTGCGAGATCTCCTGCATCGGCTCGAAGAACTGGCGCAGGTAGAGGAGGAACGCCGCCAGTACGCCGACGGTGACCTCGCCGTGGAAGGCCAGGTAGCCGCCGTACAGCAGCACCATCGCGATGGTGACGTTGCCGATCAGGCGGATCCCGGGCATGAACCAGGCGACCAGCCGGAAGGCGGCCAGGTTGGCGAGGCGATACTGCTCGTTGACGTCGTCGAAGATCTCCTGGTTGCGCGGCTCGCGGCGGAACGCCTGGACCGCGCGGATGCCGCCCATCGACTCCACGAAGTGCACGATCACCAGCGCGACCTTCTCGCGGGTGACGCGGTAGGTCTTGGCCGAGGACTTGCGGAACCAGTTGGTCAGCCATGCCAGGAACGGGCCACACACCAGCGCGACCAGGCCGAGCTTGACGTCGAGGAAGAGCAGCAGCGCGGCGGTGCCGACCAGGGTCAGCGCGGCGGTCACCAGGCCGTCGAACCCGGTCTCGAGCATCTCGTAGATCGCGTCGACGTCGGAGGTCTGGCGTGAGATGACGCGACCGGAGGTGTACTGGTCGTGGAAGGCCGGGCTCAGGCGCTGGAAGTGCCGGAAGACGCGTTGGCGGATCGCGAACAGGATGTCCTGGCCGATCACGCCGGAACGGACCAGGAAGAGGTTGCGGGCGATCGCCTGGGTGATCGTCGCGAACAGCACGATGCCGACGATCAGGAGCAGCGGGTCGAGGTTGTCGTCGTCGCGGATCGGCGGGATGCCGGAGTCGATGCCGACCTTGACGAGGTACGGGATGGAGAGGCGCGCGGCGTTCTCGACCACCACGATGACGATCAGCCACTTGATCGCCTTCGAGTAGGGACGAAGCAGGTCCTTCAGCAGCCGCCGCGACCGGGTGGCCAGGCCCTTGGACGTGGCCGCGGTCATGTCCTCGTCGGCCATCCCGTCGGCCGCGACGCCGCGCCAGGCCTGCTCGGTGCTGCTCATGTTCTTGGGGTCCCCGCGTCAGCGTGCCGCTCACGAGCGCAGCGAGTCGCTGCACGGTGTCGTGGGGTATTCATGAAGCCGCCTCCTCGAGGTCACCGTCGGCGGCGAGGAGAGTGCGGTACGCCGGCACCGTGTCGAGCAGCTCCCGGTGCGTGCCGACGTGGGTGATGGTGCCCTGCTCGAGCAGAGCCACCCGGTCGGCCAGCAGCACGGTCGAGGCGCGGTGCGCCACGATCAGCCCGGTCGTCTCGGCGAGCACCCGGCGCAGCGCCTCCTCGACGAGCTTCTCGGTGTGCACGTCGAGCGCGGAGAGCGTGTCGTCGAGGACGAGGACGCGCGGCTCCGCGAGCACGGCACGCGCGAGGGCGAGCCGCTGACGCTGACCGCCGGACAGGGACATGCCCTGCTCGCCGATCCGCGTCGCCAGGCCCCACGGCAGGTCGTTGGCGAACTCGGCCTGGGCCACCGCCAGGGCCTCCGCGATGTCGGCGTCGGAGGCGTCGGCCCGGCCGAGCGTGAGGTTCTCCCGTGCGCTCATCGAGAACAGCGTCGGCTCCTCGAAGGCCGTCGCCACGAGCGAGCGGAGCTTCTCGAGGGTGAAGTCGCGGACGTCGACGCCGTCGAGGGTGATCCGGCCACCGGTGACGTCGTACAGGCGGGGCACGAGCGCGGTGAGGATTGTCTTGCCCGTGCCGGTGGCGCCGACGAGAGCGATGGTCTCGCCGGGCTGGACGTCGAGGTTCACGTCGCGCAGGACGAGCTTGTCGGGCTCGTCGGGGAAGGCGAAGTCGACGTGCTCGAACCTCAGGTGGCCGCCCTCCACCGCGGCCCGCTCGCCGGAGCCGTCGACGATGTCGGGCTCGGTGTCGAAGATCTCGAGGATGCGCGCCGCCGCGGTCATGGCCTCCTGCGCCATCGCCAGGATCACGCCCAGGGAGGCGACGGGCCAGACCAGCGACAGCATGAGGGTGATGAAGGCGACCAGCTCGCCGGGTGTGAGCGCGCCGCGGCCGACGCCGATGGCGCCGAGCAGCAGCACCACGACCACCGCGAAGTTCGGGATCACCTCGAGGAAGGTCCAGAACCGGGCCGAGAGGCGGACCTTCTCGATGCTGGTGCCGCGCAGCTTGGCCGCGGCCGCGTCGTACTCGGACGACACGTGCTCGCTACGCCCGAACGACTTGATCACGCGGATGCCGACGGCGCCTTCCTCGGCGCGGGTCGCCAGGTCGCCCTGCTCGTCCTGCACGCGGCGGGAGAGCACGACGTACCCCTTCTCGAAGCGCATCGAGAGCCACACGATCGGCGCCGCGGTGAACGCGACGACCAGGCCGAGCGGCCAGTACATGTTCAGCAGCACGACCGTGACGACGGTGACCTGCAGGATGTTGATGATCAGGAACAGCAACCCGAAACCGCTGAACCGACGGATGGCGGACAGGTCGGTGGTCACGCGGGACAGCAGCTGGCCGGACTCCCACTTGCTGTGGAAGCTCATCGGCAGCTCCTGGAGCCGCGCATAGAGGTCCTGGCGCATCCGCGTCTCCATGGAGAGCACGGCGTTGGACTGGACCCAGCGCCGCCAGAAGATCAGCACCGCCTCCAGGACACCCAGCGCGAGGGCCAGCAGACCGAGCGGCAGGACGCCGTCGATCTCGTGGTTGGTGATGGGTCCGTCGATGAGCGCCTTGGTCACCAGCGGGATGCAGATCGACAGGGCGACACCGCCGAGGGCGGTGCCGAGCATGACCGCGAGAGCGGGGACGTGCGGCTTCAGGTAACCCTTCAGCCGCCAGAGTGACTGGACGCTGGCCGGCGGGTGATCGGAGTGAGGTGGCATCGCTTGCCCGACGATACGACGAGACACCGACGTGGGAGAAATCCTTTAGCCCGGGTAATGGGTTTCGTTAGCGAAGGTAACGGCCGTACGCCGCCGCGGCCCGCCGTCAGGTCGTCGACAGCAGCCCGCGGATGACCCGCAGGCCCACCGACATGCGGGCCAGGTCGCCGGTCTCGTCGGCGCAGATGTCCTCCAGCGTCGCCGCGGCGCGGGCGACCACGAGGGTGTCGCCCTCCTCCCAGCTCGCGATCCGCGCCGGCGCGGACTCGTCGGGCTCGGTGGCCCGGAACACCTGGGCGGTGAGCTGGGCGTGCACGGCGTACACGTCGTCGCGCAGCGCCGCGCGCGCCATCGTCTGCCAGCGGTCGTCGCGTGGCAGCGCCAAGATCTTGCCGACCAGCATCGGCAGCCCGAGCCGCTCGGCGAGCGCGAAGTGCACCCGGGTGACCTCGACCGGGTCGAGGCCCTCGCGGTCGGCGATCTCGAGGACGAACAGCAGCTGGTACGCCGGGTGCAGCACCGCCACCCGCGTGGCGAGGTCCTCGGGCACCTGGCCGCTCTCGACGAACAGCCGGCGTCGGGCCTCGAACGCGTCCAGCTCACGCCCGGTCAGCAGCGTCGGCAGCTGCGCCATCACTGCCTGGACCCGGTCGCGGAAGAACTCGACCGTCGCCTGGCTGTCGAGCGGCGGCCGGCGGTTGGTGACCAGCCATCGGGACGCGCGCTCGACCAGGGTGCGCATCTCGATGCGCATCCGGGTCTGCACGGCGGCCTCGAGCTTGTTGTCGTAGGACGCCAGCTCCTCGCGGAAGGGCAGCGAGCCGAAGATCTCGCGCGCCACGAAGTTGGCCCGGGTGAGCTCGGCAGGACCCGCACCGGTCTCGCCCTGCAGCCGCGGCCAGTAGGTCAGGCCGGCACCGTTGACGAGGTCGTTGACGACCTGCGTCACGATGATCTCGCGACGCAGCGGGTGGTCGGAGACCGACGCGTCGAACCCGTCCCGGATCTCCTTCGGGAAGTACGCCGTGAGGTCGACGTGCAGGTATGGGTCGTCGGGGAGCTCGGAGGCCAGCAGCTCCTCGGCGAGCACGATCTTGGTCCAGGCCAACAGCACCGACAGCTCCGGCACGGTCAGGCCGTCGTCGCGGTCGAGCATCCGGGCCACCTGGCGGGTCGTCGGCAGGCCCTCGAGCTCGCGGTTGAGCACTCCCCGCTTCTCGAGCTGACGCATCCAGTCCTCGTGCACATGCAGCAGCGACGGAGAGTTCGCCGCGGCGTTGGCGAGCGCGAGGTTCTGCTCATAGTTGTCGCGGAGCACCAGCGAGGCGACCTCGTCGGTCATCTGGGCCAGCAGGGCGTTGCGCTGCTTCTCGGTCATGTCACCCGCCAGGACGACGCGGTCGAGGAGGATCTTGATGTTGACCTCGTGGTCGGAGGTGTCCACGCCGGCGGAGTTGTCGATGAAGTCGGTATTGATCCGGCCGCCGCGCTGGGCGTACTCGATCCGGCCGAGCTGGGTCAGGCCGAGGTTGCCGCCCTCGCCCACGCACTGGGCGCGCACCTCGCGGCCGTTGATGCGGATGGCGTCGTTGCCCTTGTCACCCGCGTCGGCGTCGGTCTCGCTGGAGGCCTTGACGTACGTCCCGATGCCGCCGTTCCACAGCAGGTCGACCGGCGCCTTGAGGATCGCGCGCATCAGCTCGGCGGGCGTCATCGACTGCACCGCCTCGTCGATGCCGAGGGCGCGCTTCATCTGCGGCGTCGGCCTGATCGCCTTGAGGGTGCGCGGGAAGACGCCGCCGCCCTCGGAGATCAGCGAGGTGTCGTAGTCCTGCCAGCTCGAGCGCGGGAGATCGAAGAGACGCTGCCGCTCGGCGTACGACGTCGCGGCGTCCGGGTCGGGGTCGATGAAGATGTCGCGGTGGTCGAAGGCCGCCACCAGCTGGGTGTGCTCGGAGCAGAGCATCCCGTTGCCGAAGACGTCGCCGGACATGTCGCCGATGCCGACCGCGGTGAAGTCCTGGGTCTGGCAGTCGACGCCGCGCTCGCGGAAGTGGCGGCGTACCGACACCCACGCGCCGCGCGCGGTGATGCCCATCGCCTTGTGGTCGTAGCCGACCGACCCGCCGCTGGCGAAGGCGTCGCCGAGCCAGAAGCCGTAGTCCTTGGCCACCCCGTTGGCGATGTCGCTGAACGTCGCGGTGCCCTTGTCGGCCGCGACCACCAGGTAGGAGTCGTCGCCGTCGTGGCGCACCACGGCCGAGGGCGGGATCGTCTCCCCCTCGGCGAGGTTGTCGGTGATGTCGAGCAGGCCGGAGATGAACGTGCGGTAGCAGGCGACACCTTCCGCCAGCCAGGCTTCGCGGTCGCCCGGGTCGGGCAGCTGCTTGCAGAAGAACCCGCCCTTGGCGCCGACCGGCACGATCACGGTGTTCTTGACCATCTGCGCCTTGACCAGGCCGAGCACCTCGGTGCGGAAGTCGTCGCGCCGGTCGGACCAGCGCAGGCCGCCGCGGGCGACCGCGCCGAAGCGCAGGTGCACGCCCTCGACCCGGGGTGAGTACACGAAGATCTCGAAGCGCGGCCGCGGCTCGGGCAGGTCGGGGATCGCCGACGGCTCCATCTTGAACGACATGTAGTTGTGGGGCGCACCGCCGCTCTCGGGCTGGAAGTAGTTGGTGCGCAGGGTGGCCTTGATGTGGGTCAGGTACGACCGCAGGATCCGGTCGTGGTCGAGGCTGGCCACGTCGTCGAGGGCCCGCTTGATGCGCGCCTCGATCTCGTCGACGCGCGCGGTGCGCGCCTCGGCCCGGGCGTCCAGGCCGTTCTTGCCGGGGTCGAAGCGCGCCTCGAACAGCTGCCACAGATGGCGCGCGATGTCGGTGTTGTTGCGCAGCGCCGCCTCGATGTAGTCGACCGCGAACGGCGAGTTGCCCTGCTTCATGTACTTCGCGTACGCGCGCAGCACCGTGGCCTGCCGCCACGTCAGCCCGGCCGCCAGCACCAGGGCGTTGAACCCGTCGATCTCGTTGTAGCCGTCCCACACCGCACGGATGGCGTCCTGGAACAGGCCCCGTACGTCGTCGGGCAGCCCGGGTGGGTACTGCAGGCCGAACTCGTAGACGAACGTCGGCCGGTCCAGGTCGACGAGCTCGTAGGGGCGCTCGTCCAGTACCTCCACACCCATCGACGACAGCATCGGCAGCACCTGCGACAGCGACAGCGGTGAGCCGACGCGGAACACCTTCAGCCGGGCCTCGCCGCGGCCGGCGTCGAGCGGTGAGAACAGCGAGAGGTCGATGCCCGGGTCGCTGTCGATCGCCTCCAGGCGGCCGACGTCGAGGGCGGCGGTGGTCGCGGAGAAGTCCTCCTTGTAGGCCTCCGGGAACGAGTCGGCGTACCTCCGGGCGAGCCGCGAGCCCTTGTCCTCGCCGTACTCGGTCACGGTGGCGGTGATGAAGTCGTCGCGCCACGAGCGGGAGGCCTCGGTGAAGATCCGCTCGAGGTCGTCGGCGTCGACGTCAGGGATCTCCGCGCCGAGCGGCGGGTGCACGACGAAGTGCACGCGCGCGGTCGTCGACTCGCTCATCTTCACGTTGAACTCGATCGAGTCGCCGTGGAAGCGGTCCATCAGGATCTGCGAGAACCGCTCGCGGACGGCGGTGTTGTAGCGGTCGCGCGGCAGGTAGCAGAGGACCGAGACGTAGCGGCCGTAGGTCTCGCGGCGTACGAAGACGCGCAGCTGGCGCCGGCCGACCGTCTGCAGGACGCCCTGGGTCACCTTCGCGAGCTCGGCGGCGGGCGTGTGGAAGATCTCGTCGCGCGGGTAGGTCTCGAGGGTGTCCATCAGGCTCTTGCCGGCGTGGCTGCGCGGCTCGACCCCGATCCGCTGGAGCACCTCGGACGCCTTCTCGCGCAGCAGCGGGATGCGGGTGATCGACTCGGTGTACGCGGCGCTCGACAGCAGGCCGAGGAAGCGTCGCTCGCCGGTGACCTCCCCCTGCTCGTCGAAGGTCTTGACGCCGACGTAGTCGAGGTACGCCGGGCGGTGCACCGTCGCGCGGGAGTTGGCCTTCGACAGCACGAGCAGGGTCTTCTCGCGCGCCTTGGCCTTCGCAGCGGCGGGCAGCTTCGCGAACGCCTTCGACTGGTCCTGGTCGGCGCGCAGGATGCCGAGCCCGGTGCCGGGCACGGCGCGCAGGATCTCGTCGTCGCCCTCGCGCTCGAGGTGGTACTCGCGGTACCCGAGGAACGCGAAGTGGTCGTCGGCCAACCACTTCAGGAACGCGCGGCCGCGGTCGATCTCGTCGTCGTCCAGCGGCGGCGGGTCGTCGGTGAGCCGGTCGACGATCTCCAGCGCCTGGGACCGCATCTTGTCCCAGTCCTCGACCGACTCGCGGACCTCGCGGAGCACCCGCTGGAGCGACTCCTCGATCTCGTGCGGGTCCTCGTCCGCACCGAGCCGGCTGATCTCGATGTGCATCCACGACTCGCGGACGGCCTCGTCCGCGGCGGCCTTCGTCTCGTCCTTGATCGGGTGCACGCTCTGCAGCACGCCGGTGATGTCGCGGACCACGTCGAACTGCGGGTGGATGACGAGGTGGATCTCCCGCTGCTGGCGGGCAAGCTCCATGGTCACCGAGTCGACGAGGAACGACATGTCGTCGGTGACGATCTCGACGACCGAGTGCCCGCCGGCGGACCAGCCGCTGTCCCCGTGGCTCGGCGTGAAGACGTGCACGTTCGCGCGCCCCTGGGGCCGGTTGTCGGCGAGGCGGAACTGCGATGCCAGGGCGGCGTACAGGTCGACGTCGGAGCGCTCGGACAGGTCCTCGGCGGCGATGTGGCGGTAGTACGCCTTGATGAGTGCGCCGACCTCGTCGGCAGGCGGCCCGCCGGAGCCCCTGCGGCTCGTGGCCAGCTGGGTGGCTCGGTCGAGCAGCTCGGACAACTTCAGGTCGGTCGCCGTTGACACGACACGACTCTACGACCACGCCCGCGGGGCTACGCCCCCCGTGTACCCCCCAACCTCTGGCGTGGTTCAGGTTGTCTGGACAGGATGGTCCCCATGAAGTCGGTATCGGTCGAGCTCCGCTACCCCCGTCGCACCGTCGAAGAGGTGCGGGCGATGCTCGCCGATCCGGTATTCCGGGACGCCGTCTGCCGCTACCAGGGCGTCGAGGACTCCTCCGTCAGCATCGAGGAGTACGACGACGGCTCGATGACCGTGGATCTCCAGCGCACGTACGGCACCACGCTGGTCCCGTCGTTCGCCCGCAAGTTCGTCGGCGCGACCATCGACCTGGTCCAGCGCGAGGAGTGGACGACCCCGACCGAGGCGAGGTTCGACGTCAGCATCCCCGGCAAGCCCGGCGAGATGACCGGCTCCGCCCACCTGGTCCAGTCCGGCGCCGACTCCGTCGAGACGGTCGCCATGGACGTGAAGGTCAGCATCCCCCTCGTCGGCGGCAAGCTCGAGGACATGATCGCCGGCCTCCTCAAGGACGCCTTCCGCGCCGAGAACAAGGTCGGCGTGAAGTGGCTTGCGGGAGAGTGGAGGGTCTAGTTCCGCCTCCGGCGGGCTTCGCTTTCGGTCTTTGGTTCGCCTGCGGCGGGCTTGGGTTGAGACCGCTGGCCGGTGGTCCGGGCTCTGCCCTCCGGGGGACAGGGCGGGGCGGCGCCCTCCTGTGGTCACCGCCCGTGGGTGGTTGCTCACTCCGGGCGCCTGCGCTTTAGCCCCCGGAGGGCAGGCCCGAACCACCGTCCACCGCTCACGGCCCGATGGTGAGTGGGTCTCGGGCCGGCCGACCCCGAGACCCCATGTCCTCCGATGACCGGAGCGCCAGCGGCGGAGCGAGGAGGCCCCGCCGCCGTGGTGGGTCTGGCGGCTCGTCGTGAGGGACGAGCGACGAGCGGGTAGGCGGCGGGGCCTTCTCGCGCAGCCGCCGGCGACCACGACCACCAAGCCCCGCCGCAGGCGAAACAGAGCCGCAACCATGTGGTCTCGTGACAGGCGCCAGCGCGCCTTCCTCGACCAACGGGCCGGTCAGCCCATGTACGGGTACTTCCAGTCCTTCGGCGGCACGAACGTCTCCTTGATCGACCGCGGGGAGGTCCAGCGGAGCAGGTTGACCGCGGCGCCGGCCTTGTCGTTGGTGCCGGAGGCGCGCGCACCACCGAACGGCTGCTGGCCGACGACGGCGCCGGTGGGCTTGTCGTTGATGTAGAAGTTGCCGGCGGCGAAGCGGAGGTCGCGGCGGGCATCGGCGATGGCCTGGCGGTCCTGGGCGATGATCGAGCCGGTCAGGGCGTACGGCGCGAACGACTCCATCTGCCGCAGGACCCGGTCGTAGCGCGCGTCGTCGTACACGTGAACGGCCAGGATCGGCCCGAAGTACTCGGTGTTGAACATCTGGTCGGTCGGGTCCGTGGACTGCACGATCGTCGGCCGCACGAAGTAGCCGACCGAGTCGTCGGTCTGGCCGCCCGCGAGCAGGGTGAGGTGGTTGTTGCGGCGGACCCGCGCGATCGCGGCCTTGTGCTTGGCGAAGGCCCGGTCGTCGATGACCGCGCCCATGAAGTTCGAGAAGTCGGTGACGTCGCCCATCGTGATGGACTCGGTCTGCGCGGCCAGGTCGTCCTTGATCCGGTTCCACACCGAGCGCGGCACGTACGCACGCGAGGCGGCCGAGCACTTCTGACCCTGGAACTCGAATGCGCCGCGGATCATCGCCACCCGCAGTACGTCGGGGTCGGCACTCGGGTGGGCGACGATGAAGTCCTTGCCGCCGGTCTCGCCGACGATGCGCGGGTAGGAGCGGTACGCCGAGATGTTCTCGCCGATGGTCTGCCACAGGTGGTGGAACACCGCCGTCGAGCCGGTGAAGTGGATGCCGGCCAGGTCGGGATGGGTGAGCGCGACCTTCGAGACGTCGGCGCCGTGGCCCGGCAGCATGTTGATGACGCCGGGCGGCATCCCAGCCTCCTCGAGCAGGTCCATCGTGAACGAGGCTGCCAGCTGCTGGGTGGGCGCAGGCTTCCAGATGACGGTGTTGCCCATCAGCGCGGGCGCAGTCGGCAGGTTGCCGGCGATCGCCGAGAAGTTGAACGGGGTGATCGCGTAGACGAAGCCCTCGAGCGGCCGGTGGTCGGTCTGGTTCCAGATTCCCGGGCTGTTGGCGATCGGCTGGTCCTCGAGGATCTGCCGGGCGTAGTGGACGTTGAACCGCCAGAAGTCGATCAGCTCGCAGGCCGCGTCGATCTCGGCCTGGAACGCCGTCTTCGACTGGCCGAGCATCGTGGCGGCGTTCAGCCTCTGCCGCCAAGGCCCGGCGAGCAGGTCCGCGGCCTTGAGCAGGATCGCAGCGCGGTCGTCGAACGACATCGCGCGCCATAGCGGCGCCGCGGAGGTCGCGGCCTTGATGGCGGCCTCCGCGTCGCGGGGCGTCGCGCCCTTGATCGTGCCGAGCACGTGCTGGTGGTCGTGCGGCTGGACGACCTGGATCTCGGCGCCGCCGCCGGCGCGGCGCCGGCCGTTGATGTAGGCCCGCAGGTTGTGCTGGCGCCGCTCCTGCCGGGCCAGCTCGGCGAGCAGCTCCTCCCGCTCGGGAGTCCCGGGTGCGTAGGTCAGGTTGGGCTCGTTGACCGGGGCGGGAGGGGTGGTGATCGCGTCCATGCGCGCGATGTTGTCAGACCAGGCCCTCGAGGAGCGAGTCGAGCTCCTGCGCTGCGTACCACGCCAGGTCGTCGTCCGGGTCGGCATCGTCGGCGGTGTCCGCGTGCACGGCCAGGATCTCGGTACCTCTCGCGTCGAGCACCACGACCACGCGGCGGCGCAACCCGTCGGCCAGGCCGTCGAGCCGAGCGGCCGACAGGTCGGCGGCGGTCATCAGCGCGGCGTACTCGTCCTCCTCGGACTCGCTCGCAGCGACCACCGCCTCATCGTCGACCGCGAGACCCCCGACCCGAGCCAACACCGGGAGTGTCGTGGGCTGGTAGCGGCGCATCAGCGCCTCTTCTTCGTACGCCGCCCGCGCGGGGCCTTGGTCCGGCCGCCGATCGTGTCGAGCAGCTCGGTGAGCGCCTCCGGGACGCACTGGCCCAGCACGTCGGCGTCGGGCACCAGGTCGCGGTCGGCGGTGATGCCGTAGAAGACGCCACCGTCGTACGACGTCACGCCGATCGCCAGCGCGTGGCCGGGCAGCAGCGGGTGGACGGGATACGTCTCGAGCATCCGCGCGCCCGCGGCGTACAGCGGCGACTGCGGGCCCGGCACGTTGGTCACGCTGAGCTGGAACCCGCGCCGGGCCTCGTCGGCCGCCACCCGCGCGCCGATCGCGTGAAAGGTCGACGGCGCGAACCCGGCGATGCCCGCGAGCCGGTTCGCGGCCACGCCGCGGCCGGTCTCCTTGTGCGCCTGGAAGGCGTAGGACACCTGGTGCAGCCGAACCACGGGGCTCGCCTCGGCGACGGGCAGGTCGACGAAGTACGCCGCGATCGGGCTGCCCAACGAGGTGTTCTCGAGCTCCGGGTCGCGCACCGAGACCGGCACGACCGTGCGCACGTTGCGCACGCCGCTCATCGACTCCGACCGGGCGAGCAGCCAGCCGCGCAGCGCGCCGGTGACGGTCGCCAGAATCGCGTCGTGGACGGTGCCGCCGTGCTCGCGGCGTACGTCGAGGTAGTCGGCCAGGTCGGTACGAACGGTGACCAGCCGGCGCTGCTGGGACAGGTGCCCGCCGAGCGGGTGGTCGGACGCCGGCCGGCGGTTGGCGAGTGCGCCGGCGACCTGGCCGGTGCGGCCGGCGACCGCCTCGGCGGTCCGGAGCACGGAGTCGAGCGAGGCCCGTGCGGTGTCGAGCACGGTGCCGGGATCGGTGACGGCGTCCTGCACCGCGCCGGCCATGAGCCCGGTCTGGCTCGGCGCCGAGAGCGGGCGCCAGTCGTCGTGGTGGAAGGGCCGCGCGTCGGCGGACCGGTCGAGCAGCACCTGGGCCAGGTCGACGGTGTGCACGCCGTCGACGAGCACCTCGTGGGACTTCGAGAGCACCGCCACCCGGCCCTCCTCGAGGCCCTCGATGAGGTAGACCTCCCAGAGCGGTCGGTGCCGGTCGAGCGGCCGGGAGATGATCCGCGCCACCAGCTCGCGCAGCTGGTCCGGCGAGCCCGGTCGGGGCAGCGCGGAGCGGCGTACGTGGTAGCCGATGTCGAAGTCCGGGTCGTCGACCCAGAGCGGGTTGGCGAGCCGGCCGGGGACGGACGCGACCTTCTGGCGGTACCTCGGCACGAACGTGATCCGGTCGCCGACCAGCTCGACCAGGCGCGCGTAGTCGAAGCCGGAGTCGCCGGGCTCGAAGATCTCCACCGTCGCGTTGTGCCGCGGCGTGCTCACCGACTCCCCGGCGAGCACGGCGAGGTCGCGCGGACGGAGCCGCTCGCTCATGTGCTGCCGCCTCCCAGGGGTGCATCAGGTCGCTCTCAGGGTCGCGTGCGATTCTGGCACGCGTTCCCGTCCTGGAGAGAGGCCCCCGAGGTAGCCCAGTGATCGTTCCCGGAGGCTTTGCCCAGCACGGCATCGGTGGGGCGAAGGACCTCCCGATCCCGCCCGAGCTCGCCATCGTCGGCGCCGTCGCGGCCCTCGCCGTCTCGTTCGGAGTCCTCGCCCTGGCCTGGCGCACGCCGAGGTACGACGACCACGAGACCGGTCGGCCGGCTCCCGGTTGGCTCTCCTCACTGACCGGGTCGCCCGGCTGGGGCGTCGCGATGCGCGCGGTCGGCGTGCTGTTCTTCGGCTTCGGCGCCTTCGCGGCGGTGTTCGGCCAGGACCTGCTGACCAACCCGGTCTTCGGCATGTTCTACGTCTGGTGGTGGGTCGGCCTGCCGGTCGCCTCCCTGCTGTTCGGCCCGGTCTGGCGGACGGTCAGCCCGGTGCGCACCATCAACGCGCTCGTCGCCCGGCTGTCCGGCGGCGACCCGGAACAAGGCGTCTTCACGTACTCGCCCCGGGTCGGGTACTGGCCCGCCGCCCTCGGTCTGCTGGCCTTCGTCTGGATCGAGCTCGTCTACCCGCACGGCACCGAGCTCGGCCCCGTGCGCCTGTGGTGCGCGGTGTACGTCGCGGCGATGCTCATCGGCGGCGCACTGTTCGGCAACACGTTCTACGAGCACGCCGACCCGTTCGAGGTCTACTCGAGCCTGGCCGGCAAGCTGTCGGTCTGGGCCCGGGACGGGCGTGGCCGGCTGCTCGTCCGCAGCCCGCTGGCGAATCTCTCCACGGTGGAGCCCAAGCCGGGTCTGGTCGCCGTGGTGGCCACCCTGTTCGGCAGCACGGCGTTCGACTCGTTCCGCGACTCCACGCCCTGGGTGCAGTTCATCCAGTCGACCGACGTGCCGTCGTTCCTCCTGAACAACCTGGCGCTGGTCGGCTTCTGCGTGGCGGTCGGCCTGGTGTTCGTGGCGGGCACGACCGCCACCGGCGTGGAGCCCGGGACGAGGCGGTCGACGCTCCCCGACCTGTTCGGGCACTCGATCGTGCCGATCGTCGCGGGGTACATCGTGGCCCACTACCTGTCGTACCTCGTCGAGGTCGGCCAGCAGACCCTGATCCAGGCCAGCGACCCGCTGTCGAACGGCAGCAACCTGTTCGGCACGGCCGGCTGGAGCGTCAACTACGAGATCTCCTACCACCCCACGGCGCTGGCGACCACGAAGGTGATCGCCGTCGTCCTCGGCCACGTCGTCGGCGTGGTCGCCGCTCACGACCGGGCGCTCGCGCTCCTGCCCGCGAGACACCGGATCACCGGCCAGCTGCCCTTGCTCGTCGCGATGGTCGCCTTCACGATCGGCGGGCTCTACCTCCTGTTCGCGGCCTGACCCGCCGCCCGTGACCCTTGACGGTCGGCGCCGTCCCCGGCGCAACCGCATCGACGAGAGCACCGACGGCCCGGCCGAGGGGCGAGTCGCCCTCCTCGGCGAGCGTCCGGCCGGCGACCAGGGCGCGGTCGACGGTGGGCCGGTCGTCGGGCAGGAAGTGCACGCCCACCAGTCGTGTGAAGCCCTCGACCATGCCGGTGACGTCCTTCTCCGACCAGCCGAGGGACGGACGCATCCGGTTGACGACCACGCGGACCGGGGCGCCGGCCACCACGTCGCGCACGTCGACGAGGGCGCGGGCCAGCCGGCTCAGGCCGACCGGGTCGGCGGACCCGACGACGACCACCTCGTCGGCCTCGCCGAGCGCGGCGAGGGTCAGCTGGTTGCGCGGTGGTCGGGAGCCGAACTCGCCGGCCGGGTCGGCCTCGATGCTGAAGCCGGTGTCGACCACGACGTCACCGTGGGCGGCGGCGACCTCGAGGAGGTGCTCCACCGCGCCGGGCCGGACCTCCACCCAGCGGTCGGCGCGGGGCAGACCCGTGACGACCGTCAGGTGCTCGCCGACCGCTCGCTGCACCGAACCGAACCTCGCCTCCAGCGCTCCGCTGCCCGCCAGCCGGGCCGCCGCCAGCAGGCCGGAGACCTCGTCGAGGATGCCGAGCTGTTGGGCCACGGCACCGCCGTACGGGTCGGCGTCGACGAGCGTCGTACGCCGGCCGCGTGCCGCCAGCTCGGCGGCCAGGGCCACGCCCAGCGTGGTCCGCCCCGGGGCGCCGGCCGGCCCCCAGACCGCGATCACGCGGCCGCCGGGTCCCGGCGGCGACTGCGGAAGCAGCGGGTCGGGGACGACGGTCGAGGCGTCCGCGTCGTCGTCCGCGGCCCGGACCGCGGCCGGGAGGTCGGCCAGGGCATCGTCGGGGACGGTCGAGGTGATGCCGAGGCGGGCCGCACGCAGAGCGTGTGCCTCACCCGGGCCGGCGGCCACCACCGCGACCGGGCGGACCTGGAAGCGCCGCATGTGGTCGACCGCGGCCAGGTCGAGTCCGGGCGCCTCGAGGGCGACCACAGCCACGTCGGCCTGGCCCGCCGACGCGGCCGCCAGCAGGTCGGGCACGTCGACGCAGCGGCGGAGCACGACCACGCCGGGCTCGTGCTCGAGGCGGCCCAGGGCGGCCGACTCCCACGACGCGCCCGAGGCGAGGATCAGGACGACGACCACGCGGTCAGCCTCGCCGGACGACGGAGACGGTGGCGCCGTCGCTGCTGCCGAGCGCCCGGAAGAAGGCGCCCGCGTCGTCGGACCCGACGCCCAGCACGAGCTGCCGCTTGCCGGTCGACCCGAAGCCGTCGTCGGCCCGGGACGCGTCGACGACCGTGACCCCCGCGAGCACCGGCTTGCCGTCGCACCCCGAGCGGCAGTCGGCCCCGGTGGTCGGCACGAGATAGACGTCGACGATCGAACCCGCGGCGACCGACGGCGGTACCTGTTCTGCGTCGACGGCGACCGGCAGCTGCAGCAGGCCGTCGTCGCCGGCCGGCCCGACGGCGGTTCGGGGGAGCAGCTCCCCGGCGCCGATGCCGCGCAGCAGCTGGAGGTCGGCCGGAAGTGCCTCGTCGGCACCGAAGTAGCGGTCGAGGTCGGTGGTCTCGCTGAACCGCACCCGGCGTACGACGAGGTCGTCGGCGCTCACGGTGTCGCCGGCGCCCATGTCACCCTCTGCCGCCCACACGTCCACCGAGTCGTCGGCCGCCGCCAGCAGCCGTGACCCGGCGACGACCGACACGGCCACGATGAGGATGCCCACCCACATGCGGGGATCGCGCCAGCCCGGACGTGTCGCCCGGACGGCAGGCCGGACGGTGATGCCCGCCGTCAGTGAAGTGCCGGAGCTCCCGAGATTCCTGCTCACGGGCCCATCATGCACGCGGTTCGCCCGTGCGGACAGGCGCTCGTCCACAGGCCGCGGC
This sequence comes from uncultured Actinomycetota bacterium, assembly GCA_963728555.1. Classification (GTDB taxonomy): domain Bacteria; phylum Actinomycetota; class Actinomycetes; order Propionibacteriales; family Nocardioidaceae; genus Nocardioides. The sequence continues at coordinate 391,107 of CAVSKP010000002.1, read as the reverse complement.
CGGGTGGCCCGGCGGGCCCGGCGCAGGTGGGACGATGACCCGCATGGCCGACAAGCAAGGTGGGGGGCCGCCGCGCTTCCTGACCCTGACCGACGTGGCCGAGGTGCTGAACACCTCGAGCGCGCAGGTCTACGCCCTCGTCCGCCGCGGCGACCTGACCGCCCTCAAGATCGGGGGGCGCGGTCAGTGGCGGGTCGAGACCAGCGAGCTCGAGGCCTACATCCAGCAGGCGTACGCCGACACCAGGACGTTCATCGACGAGCACCCCTTCGTCGAGGCCGAGGAAGCCGCCGACACCGTCGACGAGGAGGCCTGACTCAGCCGACCTCGGAGCCGAGCGTGATGGAGACGGTCATCTCGTCGTCGCCCCGGGTGAGCAGGAACTCGACCTCCTCGCCGGGGCGGTGCGACCGGATCGCCACGATCAGCGAGATCCCGTCGGTCACCCGGGTCCCGTCCAGCTCCGTGACGACGTCGCCCTCCTCCAGCCCGGCATCGTCGGCAGGGGTGTCCGGCAGCACCTCGCTGATCTCGGCGCCCTTCTCGCTGCCGGTGCCGCCAGTGACGACCTTGGCGCCGATCACCGGGTAGCGCGCCTCGCCAGTGCGCAGGATCTGGTCGGCGGTGACCTCGACCTGTTCGATCGGGATCGCGAACCCGACCCCGATGTTGCCGGCCTCGCCTTGGACGGTGCCGCCGGTCGTGGCGATGGCGGAGTTCACGCCGACCACCTGGCCCTGGAGGTTGACCAGCGGCCCACCGGAGTTGCCCGGGTTGATCGCCGCGTCGGTCTGCACGGCGTTGATGTACGACGACTGGTTGTTCGAGTCGCCCGTCGTCACCGGCCGGTTGAGCGCGCTGACGATGCCTGCCGTGACGGTCGAGCTCAGCCCGAGGGGCGAGCCGAACGCGACGACGGGGTCGCCGACGTTGAGGGCCTGCGAGGCACCCAGCGATGCGGGTGGCAGCTGCGGTGACTCCTCGACGTACAAGACGGCGAGGTCGTAGGTCGGGCTCCGGCCCACCACCGTGGCGTCGTAACGGTTGCCGTCCTGGTCGACGACCTCGATCGGCCCGTCGTTCTCGGCGGCATCGGCGACCACGTGGTTGTTGGTGACGAAGTGTCCCTCGGTGTCGAGGACGAAGCCGGAGCCGGTCGCGCCGTCGACCTGCCCCTCGTACTCCGCGAGGATCTGCACCGTGCTCGGCAGCACCTTCTTGGCCACCGCGGCCACGGAGCCGTTCTCGACGGGGAGCGGGGCGGTCGAGGTGGTGCCGGCCTCCACCAGGCCGCCGGAGTCGCGGCCGTCCGAGTCGGGTGAGGACGCCAGACGTTCGTACGCCGCGCCGCCGATCGCTCCCGCGAGCCCGCCGACGACCAGGGCCAGGGCGCAGACCGCGGGCCAGATCCAGCGGGAGACCCTGCCGCGCTCCTGGCGGTGCCGGGTCGCGGCGGAGGCGTAGACGGGCATCGGCTGCGTGCCGGGGGGTGGGTACGTCGGGCCGGGCGTGTGCATCGGAGCCTGCTGCTGCCACGGTGGCGGCGGCTGGGCGGCGGGCGGCAGCCACGACAGCGGCTCGGTGTCCTCCTGGTCCGGGGGGTCCGGGCTGTCGTTCACACCCCTATCCTCGCCGATGCCGACAAGGACCGCGCCAGCGGCCGGCCAGCAGTCTGCCAGCGGCCGGTCATCGGCCGGATCAGTGGTTGCGACGCGCCAGGATGCTCTCGACGTGTGCGATGCCGGTCCGCGGCAGCGTGGCCGGGCTGACGAGCGTGGTGCCTTGGGTGTTCGCCGGCACCCGGCGGTCGATCGCCGGCGCGTTGGCCGGGGCCGCGCCGAGGGCCAGCACACCGAGCACGGCGGCACCGGCGGCACCGCCACCGATCGCCACCAGGCTGCCCCGGCGCGGCTTGGCGTTCATGACGAGGAGGGCGTCGCCGGGGGTGAGTCCGGCCCGCGCGCCCATCAGCGCGTCCTTGAGCCGCTCGGAGGCACAGTCGCTGCCGAACGAGAGCGTCGACAGCCGGGTCTTCACCCAGCCCTCGCGCTCGACGAGGTCGCGGCAGAAGTGGCAGGAGTGCACGTGCTCCCAGGCCTTGTCCTCCTCGGCTTGAGGGAGCTGACCGTCGAGCAGGGCGCTCACGCGCGTGCCGAGGTGCCCGCCGAGGTTGCCACCGATCATGCGAGGCCGCCCGTGACGACCGTGCCGGACACCGCGGGGCCGGCGTACCGCTCCCGGCCCGCGGAGGGGGCGCGGTGCGCGAGCGCCTCGCGGAGCATGGCGCGACCGCGGTGGATGCGCGAGCGGACGGTGCCGAGCTTGGCGTCCAGGATGTCGGCGATCTCCTGGTAGGAGAGGCCCTCGACGTCGCAGAGCACGACGGCCGCGCGGAACTCCGGCGGCAGGCTGGCCAGGGCGAGCTCGACGTCGTCGTCGAAGGTGCGGTCGGCGTACGCCGCGTCGGGAGACGCGCTCGCACTGGTCAGCCGGTCGGCCCTCTCGTCGGAGAGGGCGTCGAAGCGGATGCGCTGCTTGCGGCGGGCCTGGTCGAGGAACAGGTTCGTGGTGATGCGGTGCAGCCAGCCCTCGAAGGTGCCGGGCTGGTAGGTCGACAGGCTCCGGAAGACCCGGACGAAGACCTCTTGGGTGAGGTCCTCGGCGTCGTGGCGGTTGCCGGTCAGGCGGTAGGCAAGCCGGAACACCCGGTCGGAGTGCAGCTCGACGACCTCGTCCCACGTGGGGACGGCGTCGGCCGACGCGTCCACCGGCAGCTCCACCGGTGCCTCCAGGTGCCTACGGGTGCCGAACAGCTCTGTCACTTCCTCACGGTAGAGATGTGTCCTGAGAGCAGCCTGATAGCAGTCTCTCTCGTGTGTGTGACAACGAACAGCATCGGCACGGTGTTCCCCGGCGTTCCCCGGCACGCGGCGGCTCGTTCTGGGGCTAGGGTCGCGCCATGGCGACCAGTCCTCCCAAGCCGGCGACCTGGACCTACTCGGAGGCCTACGTCCCCGAGGACGACGTGATCGCGAACGCACGCGCCCGCGCCGAGGAGGTCGGTGCCGTGGCGATCGGCTCGGGCGGCGGCGCGACGCTGCGGTTCCTGGCCTCCGTGCTGGAGGCCCGGGCAGTCGTCGAGATCGGCACCGGTGCCGGCGTGTCCGGCGTCTGGTTGCTGCGCGGCATGCGCAGCGACGGCGTCCTCACGACCGTCGACATCGAGGCCGAGCACCAGCGGCTGGCCCGCGAGGCCTATACCGAGGCCGGGGTGGCACCCCAGCGGGTGCGCACCATCGCCGGTGCCGCGCTCGACGTGCTGCCGCGACTGACCGACGGCCACTACGACCTGGTCTTCGCGGACGGCGACAAGGTCGAGTACGCCGCGTACCTCAAGGAGGCGCTGCGGCTCCTCCGCCCGGGCGGCGTGGTCGCCTTCGACAACGCTCTCTGGCATGACCGGGTGGCCGACCCCGCCCAGCGCGACGAGGAGACCGTCGCCATCCGTGAGCTCGGCCGCCAGGTCGCCGAGCACGAGCAGCTCGTGCCCCTGTTGTTGCCGGTCGGCGACGGGCTGCTGATCGCGAAGAAGGAGTGGGCTCCCGAGTCGGTCTGACTCAGGCGTCGTACGACGGGGCGGCGAGGAAGCCGTCGGCACCCTCGGCGACCGCCACCACGTCGCACGGCTCGATGAGCACGGGCGCGCTGCCGATGATCTGCGAGCCGGGCGATTCGGCGGCGGTCTCGGAGAACGACTCCTGGAACTCCGCACGCGCCTGGTCGGTGGCGAAGACGTAGCAGCCCTCGAACCACTCCCCCGGCCGCATCCGCCAGGTCTTGAAGCGCAGCCCCTGCTTGCCGGTGAACCGGGCGTGGGAGGTCTCGGCGACGTACGCCGCCAGCTTCTCCTCCACTCCTGCCGGCGCGTCGGCCAGCGACCAGCGGACGGTGAGGGCATGCATCAGGCGATCCCTTCCAGGGGGTCGGGCTGGCCGAGCCAGGACAGCAGGACGCGGGCGCCGAAGCCGGTCGGGCCGGCGGTCCACTCGAAGCTCTCCTCGGGCGAGTCGCCGACCGAGGCGATGTCGAGGTGGGCCCACGGGACCTTGCCGGTGAAGTGCTGGAGGAACAGCGCGGCCGTGATCGAGCCGGCGCCGCCCGCGGCGTTGTCGGCGTCGGCGATCTTGGAGGCGATCTTGTCCTCGTAGTCACGCACGAGCGGGAAGCGCCACATCGGCTCGCCGGATGCCTCGCCCGCTTCGAAGATCGCCGAGGCGAGGGCCTCGTCGTTGGCGAAGTACCCCGCGACCTGCTGGCCGAGGGCGACCTTCATCGAGCCGGTCAGCGTCGCGACGTCCACCAGAGCGGCCGGGTCGAGCTTGTCGACGGCGTACGCCAGCGCGTCGGCCATCACCAGCCGACCCTCGGCATCGGTGTTGGTCACCTCGCTGGTGCGGCCGCCGTAGTGGCGGAGCACGTCGCCGGGTCGCAGCGCGTCGCCGCCGATGACGTTCTCGGCCGCGGCCACCAGCCCGGTGACCTTGATGGGGCAGTCGACGGCGGCGAGCGCGCCGAGCACCGACATCACGACGCCGCCGCCGGTCATGTCGCGCTTCATCGTGGTCATCGACTCGGCGGGCTTGATGGACAGGCCGCCGGAGTCGAAGGTGATGCCCTTGCCGACCAGGACCACGCGCGGGGTCTTCGAGGTCGCGCCCTTCGGCGTGTAGTCGAGGCGGATCAGGCGGGACGGGTTGTCCGAGGCCCGGCCGACGCCGAGGATGCCGCCGAAGCCGTCCTTCTCGAGCCGGTCCTCGTCCCAGACGGTGACCTTGAGGCCCACGTCAGCGGCCAGCGCGGTGGCCTGCTCGGCGAGCCACTTCGGGCTCTTGAGGTTGGCCGGCACCGTCGCGAGCACGCGCGCCCGCCAGCCCGCGCCACCGATCGCCACGGCGCGCCGGAGCGCGGCCTCGCTGTCGTCGTCGGAGTCGGTGTCGGCAAGCACGACGTTCGGGACTGGGTGGTGCTGGGGGCCGGTGGAGCGCCAGTGGAACCCGAAGGAGCCGAGCATGGCGCCGACGACGAAGGGTTCGAGCGCGTGCGTCCCGCCGATGCTGGCGACGGTGCTGGCGACGCCACGTCGGTCCAGTGCGGCCCGGGCCATCGCGGCACCGGCGCGGCGGAAGTCCGTCGCGCGCTGGTCGCCGACCCCGACGAGCAGCACGATCGCCAGGTCGGCGTTGTCGGAGCTGCCACCGGGAACCGCCACCGTGGTGACCTCGCCGGCCTTGCCCGTCGCACCGGCGATCTCACAGGCCCCGAGCAGGTCGAGACCAGCACGCTCCACGAGCTCGTCGGCACCCGGCCCGAGGAGGACGCCGTCCTCGCCGGGGAGCACCGGAAGCGCGACGACGTCGACGCCCGTGAGGGCGTGCGGCAGCGCACCGCTCAAGGCGAACTGGGGGGGAGAGACCTGAGGTGGAAGGGTGAGTGTCGTCGTGCTCGCTGTCTCGGCGGCCATCAAGCTCAGCCGACGACGTCCTTGAGGGCATCACCGAGAGCGCCGGCCTCCTCGGCGTTCAGCTCGACGACCAGGCGGCCGCCACCTTCGAGCGGGACGCGCATCACGATGCCGCGACCCTCCTTGGTGACTTCCAGCGGACCGTCGCCCGTCCGCGGCTTCATTGCCGCCATCCGGCACCTCTTCCTGACGTGTTCTCCCTGACTGCGCTGATGCGCGCTGCCATTATCCCCTATCCCCCACGCCCGGTGCGAAACCGCCGTCCGCCCGACGGCGCCGACGTGGGGCAGACTCGACACCATGCATGCACGCTCGGCTCTGTTCGACGTGTACGGCGACCACCTGCGCTCGCGCGGCGACCAGGCGCCGATCGCCTCGCTGGTACGGCTGCTGGCGCCCTTAGGGATCGGTGCGCCGGCGGTACGGACCGCAGTCTCGCGGATGGTCACCCAGGGCTGGCTGACGCCGGTCACCTTGCCCTCCGGGCCGGGGTACCGCGCGACGGACCAGGCCGTGCAACGACTCGCCGACGCCGGTGACCGCATCTACCGGCGGGGTGCTCGTGCATGGGACGGTCGGTGGCGGCTGGCGTTCGTGGACGTCCCGCGCGACCGGTCGGCACGTACCCGGCTGCGTGACGAGCTCCGGTTCCTCGGCCTGGCGGAGTACGCGCCGGGTGTCTGGGTCTGCCCGTGGCCGCGCGAGGAGGTGCGCCCGACGGTGGAGCGCGCGGGCGGCACGTTGCGCACCGCTGTCGCCGAGACCTTCGAGGTCGACCCGGCCGGCGCCTGGGACCTGCCCGCCCTCGCCGCGTCGTACGCCGCGTGGACGGCCGCCGCCGACCGGCTCGTGGAGTCCGAGCTCGACCGCCACGACGACGAGGACGAGGCGATGTTCGCGGCCCGGTTCCACCTCGTGCACGAGTGGCGCAAGTTCCTCTTCACCGACCCGGGACTGCCGGCCGAGCTGCTGCCCGGGCGCTGGCCGGGACGGGTCGCCGAGGAGCTGTTCCACGACGAGGCGACCCGGCTGGAGCCCGGTGCGACCAGGTTCGTGGTGCGCTGCCTGGCGGGCTGACACCCGGCGTACGGCAGGATCGGGGCATGAGCGATCCCGTGCTGCTCGACGTCTCCGACGGCGTCGCCACCATCACGTTCAACCGACCCGACGCGATGAACAGCCTCGACGTCGCCACCAAGCTGGCGCTGCTCGACGCCGTCCGGTCCGTGGCCGACGACCCCGCCGCGCGGTGCGTCGTGCTGACCGGGACGGGTCGCGCGTTCTGCGTCGGCCAGGACCTCAAGCAGCACATCGAGATCCTGCAGTCGGACTCGTCCGACCAGCTGTTCCGGACCGTCGAGGAGCACTACAACCCGATCGTCTCGACGCTCTCCGGCATGGCCAAGCCCGTCATCGCCGCGGTCAACGGCGTCGCCGCCGGCGCCGGGGCGTCGCTGGCCTTCGCGTGCGACCTGCGCATCGTCGCCGACACCGCGGGCTTCAACCTGGCCTTCGCGGGGGTGGCTCTTTCGTGCGACACCGGCTCGTCGTTCACGTTGCAGCGGCTGGTCGGCCCGGCCAAGGCCATCGAGCTGCTGTACCAGCCGCGCACCATCAAGGCCGACGAGGCGCTGACCCTCGGCCTCGCGACGCGCGTCGTACCGGCCGACTCGCTCGAAGCCGAAGTCGCCGCCCTCGCCTCCGCCCTCGCGGCCGGCCCCACCGTCGCGTACGGCGCGATGCGCCGCTCCCTCGCCTACGCCGCCGGACACACCTTCGCCGAGGCCATCGCCTTCGAGTCCGAGATGATGACCCTCACCGGCGCCACCGCCGACCACACCGCCGCCGTGCATGCCTTCGTCAACAAGGAGAAGCCGGTCTTCGAGGGGCGCTGAGCCCTGTGGACGACCGCCGACGCGGGTCGCCCTGTTCGGCCACGCTGACGGCGTGGACCCGGTGCTCGCGCTCGAGAGGCTCGGCGGCATCGCCGGGCGGGGCGAGCTACGGGCACTGACCACCCGTTCCTCCCTGACACGTGCGCTCGAGGCCGGCACGGTCGTCCGGTTGGCGCGCAACCAGTTCGCGCTGCCCGGAGCCGACGCGGCAAGAGCCCTGGCCGCCGCGTGCGGAGGCGTGCTGTCGCATCTCAGCGCGGCCCAGCACTGGGGCTGGAAGCTCAAGGTCGCTCCACGCGTGCCGACCGTGACCGTGCCCCGCGGCCGGCGCATCGACAGCGGGCCGGGGGCGGGCCGCATCGTGTACGCGCCTCTCTCCCCTGACGAGATCCGCGACGGTGTGACCTCTCCGGTGCGCACGGTCGTGGACTGCGCCCGGGATCCCGACCTCGGTGCGGCGCTGAGCGTGGCCGACTCGGCGCTGGTGAGCGGGATGGTCCGCCGGCCCCAGCTCATCGCGGCCGCGGAGGCGTCGCCGCGGACGGGCCGGGGCAGGGCCATCCGCGTCGCGCAGGAAGCCACACCGCTCGCCGCCAACCCGTTCGAGTCCTGCCTGCGGGCCATCGCCCTCGACGTCCCGGGGCTGACGGTGCGACCGCAGGGGTGGGTCGGGAAGGTGGGCCGCGTCGACCTGGTCGACGACCTGCTGATGATCGCGATCGAGGCCGACTCGTGGGAGTGGCACGCCGACCCGAGGGCCTTCCGAGTCGACCTGCGCCGCTACACCGCGTTCGCCCGCCTCGGGTGGGTCGTCCTCCGCTTCGACTGGGAACAGGTCATGCACCACCCCGCGACCGTCCACGCGGCGCTGGCCGACGTGGCCGCCGTACGTGCCCTGCAGTTCGCGACCCGCAACTACGGCAGTTCGCGGCGTTAGGCCCCGATTTCGCCCGAATCTCGCCGAACTGCCGTACCGGATGGGCCGACAACCCAGGGATTCACCGGCCGACCGGTGAAACCCCCGTACCCCTACGGCAGCGGCTCGGCCATGTTCGTACCTCGCCAGGCGTCGAAGATGCGGAGGACCTGGCCGGGGGCGACGGAGCGCATCAGGTGGGGGCCGGGACGGGCGCCGTACTCGACGGTGAGGGCGAAGCCGGGGTGGTGGTGGTTGTACCAGCCGGTCATGGTGCCGTGGCAGACGCCGCCGCAGTCCAGCGTCGTCGTCGGCAGGCCGAGCAGGCGGGCGACGCGGCGGGCGAAGGCGGGCCGGTCGACGGCGACGTCGACGCCGTGCAGCGGCTGGTGGAACGACAGCACGTACTCGGGCTGGATCCGAGAGAGGAACCGCATCATCGCCCGCGTCTCCGGCTCGGAGGCCGGCCGCGGGCCGGAGTAGTAGGAGCCGCCGAGCGGCGCCCAGTCGTACGGGTAGTTGCGGTTCAGGTCGACCCCACGGGCGTTGCGGCGGGTGCCGCGGGCGAGGCCGTCGGGGTTGTACGCCGGCACCACCCACAGGTCGATGCCGTGCACCGACCTCCCGTCACGCAGCGTGCGCAGGATCGCGGTGGGCGCTGGCTCGTTGCCGTGCATGCCGGCGATCAGCACGACCTTCGGCTTGCGTGTCTCGCCGAGGTGCCAGGCGACGATGGGGCGGCCGGCGACCGAACGGCCGATCACGACGTGCTCGTACGCCGCCTGCACCGGGCGCGACTCCGACCCCACCGCAGGCGCGCCGAGCCCCGCCACGAGGGCGAGCCCGAGGATCAGCGCGCGACGTAGAACCACGTGAACACCATCACCCCGACGGCCATGCCCACGTGCGCCAGGATCGAGAGGCCGGGGCCCTCGGACCAGGTGTCGTCGCGCGCGCCGGTCGCGTGGCGGCCGCGCGACGGCAGCCAGCGCAGCAGGATCAGCAGCCCCGCCAACGCGGTCAGCCACCAGAACGCCAGCGCGACCACGCCGACCAGGTCGTTCTCGCCGACCAGGTAGACCAGCCAGCCGACCAGCGCCAGGCTGCCGACGAAGGTGTGCGCGTTGACGATCCCGAGACCCACGTGGTGCCGTCCGGCTGCGGAGTCCTTGGCCAACCGCAGCCGGGTGAGCACCACGACGACCGCCGCCAGCCCGGTCAGCACATAGACGACGTACTCGGGTTTCACGGCCAGCAGTCTGCCGCAACGCGGCTCGTGGTCGACGCCGCGTCAGTCCGCACGGCGCTCCGGCGCGTCGCCCGACGGCTCCTCCCGCGCCTCCATCTCGCGCGCCAGCCGGTCGAGGAGGGAGTCCACCTCCGACATGCGGTACCCGCGGAACGCCAGGGAGAACCGGACGTCGCGCAGGTCCCGTGGGCCGAGGTCGGTGTCGAGGGGTACGGCGACGTCGGGACGGTCGTCGTACGCGCGCGCCATCGGCGTGCCGCGACCAGCCGCCACCATCGCGATCCCGCCCATCGCCAGCACGACCAGGACCGCGAAGAACCACATCACGGCTCGTACCGCCCGTCGTCTCGCGAGGCGACCATCAGTCCGACCGCCTCGTCGACGTCGTCGGTCACGTGCAGCATGTCGAGGTCCGACTGCTTGATCGTGCCGCGGTCGAGGGCGGTGTCCCGGAGCCAGCCGATCAGGCCCGACCAGTACTGCGTGCCGAGCAGCACGACCGGGAACGACGTCACCTTGCCGGTCTGTGCCAGGGTCAGCGCCTCGAACAGCTCGTCGAGGGTCCCGAAACCGCCGGGCAGCACGATGAACCCCTGGCTGTACTTCACGAACATCGTCTTGCGCGCGAAGAAGTAGCGGAAGTTGACCCCGATGTCCGCCCAGGGGTTGAGCCCCGACTCGAAGGGCAGCTCGATCCCCAGCCCGACGCTCACCCCGCCGGCCTCGCTGGCGCCCCTGTTGGCCGCCTCCATCGATCCCGGGCCGCCTCCGGTGATCACCGCGAACCCGGCCTCCGCCAGCGCCCGACCGGTCTGCTCCGCCTGCTCGTACGTCGCGTCGCCGGGGTGGGTGCGCGCGGAACCGAATACCGCGATCGCCGGCCCGAGCTCCGCCAGCGCCCCGAACCCTTCGATGAACTCCGCCTGGATCCGCATCACCCGCCACGGGTCGGTGTGCACCCAGTCCGAACCGCCGCGCGAGTCCAGCAGTCGTTGGTCCGTCGTGCCCTCGTCGACCTGGTCGCGGCGCTGCACGACGGGTCCCTTGGTCTTGCTCTTCACCATGGGCTCAGCCTTCCGTGGCGGACGTCAGCCAGGTCGTCATCACGGACTCGCAGCGGTGGACCTGGTCCACCGGCACGAACTCCTCCTGCTTGTGCGCGAGCATCGGGTCGCCGGGGCCGAAGTTCACCGCGGGGATCCCGAGCGCCGAGAAGCGTGCCACGTCGGTCCACCCGAACTTCGGGTTCACCTCTCCCCCGACCGCGTCCACGAACTCCTTGGCCGCCGGCCGGTCGAGGCCCGGCAGCGCGCCGGGCGCCGAGTCGGCGATGACGGTCTCGAAGCCGGTGAAGAACTCGGTGACGTACGCCGCCGCCTCGGCCTCGCTGCGGTCCGGGGCGAAGCGGTAGTTGACCTGGACCGTGCAGACGTCGGGCAGCACGTTGCCGGCCACGCCGCCGGTGATGTTCACGGCGTTCAGCCCCTCGTGGTACTCCAGCCCGTCGATGACCGGCATCCGCGCCTGGTAGGCGTTGAGCCGGTCGAGGATCTCCCCGGCCTTGTGGATCGCGTTCACGCCCTTCCACGAGCGGGCCGAGTGGGCGCGCTCGCCGCGGGCGGTCACCTCGACACGCAGAGTGCCCTGGCAGCCGGCCTCGATGACGGCGTCCGAGGGCTCCATCAGGATCGCGAAGTCGGCGGCCAGCAGCTCGGGGTTGCTCTGCGAGAGCAGGTGCAGCCCGTTGAACTCGGTCTCGATCTCCTCAGCTTCGTAGAAGAGGTACGTCAGGTCGCGGTTGGGCGCCGGGACGGTCGCGGCCAGCTTGAGCATCACCGCGACCCCGCCCTTCATGTCGCAGGTGCCGAGTCCGCGCAGCACATCCCGGCCTTCCGACTCGTCGCGGACGGCCGGCAGGTTGGCGTTCACCGGCACGGTGTCGAGGTGGCCGGCGACGACGACGCGCTCGCCGCGACCCAGCGACGTACGTGCGACCACCGTGTTGCCGTGCCGCGACACCTCGAGGTGCGCCAGTGGACGCAGCGCCGCCTCCACCTCGTCGGCGATCCGCTGCTCGTTGCGGCTCACGGACTCGATGTTCACCAGCTGCTCGAGCAGCGTCGCGGTGTCCGCGGACAGGTCCAGGTCAGTCACGTCGCGCATCCTGTCAGGAGGTCTCGACACGCTCGGCCGTGGCCGGCCTCACGGCTCGACCACCGATCGGGAGAGCTCGATGACGGGGTGCTCGACGTCGGAGACCTCGACGGCCAGGGTGGTCGCCAGCGTCTCGGCGGTGATCAGGTCCTGGTGCTCGCGGGCCGCCGCGGCCACCTCGGCGCGGGCCGCGATCGTCAGCGCGATCCGGTCGGAGACGGCCAGGCCCGCGTCGCGGCGGGCCTGCTGCACGGCACGTACCAGGTCGCGCGCCACGCCCTCGGCCTCCAGCTCCGGGGTCAGCGCGGTGTCGAGGACCACGAAACCGCCCCGCGGGAGCACGCCCGTGGCCGCGTCCTCACCGCCGCCGGCGACCGTGTCGAGCGTGTACTCGCCCTCCTCCAGCACCAGCCCGCCAGCGGTGACCTTGCCGTCCTCGCCGACCGACCAGTCGCCGGCCTTCGACGCCCTGATCGCGGTCTGCACGTCCTTGCCCAGACGAGGGCCGGCGGCGCGCGCGTTGACCGTCAGCCGCTGGGACACGCCGTACGACGCCGCGTCCGGGTGGTCGGCATCGAGCAGGCGCACGGTCTTGACGTTCAGCTCGTCGGCCACGATCGGCTCGAAGCCGGCCAGCCCGTCCGCCCCCGCGACCACGATGGTCATCTCCGCGAGCGGCAGCCGGTTGCGCAGGCCGGCACCCTTGCGCAGGGCCGATCCGGCGGAGCAGACCTCGCGCACCTGGTCCATCGCGGTGACCAGCGCGTCGTCGGCCGGCAGGTCGTCGGCGGACGGCCAGTCGGTGAGGTGCACGGAGCGCTCGCCGGTGAGGCCGCGCCAGATCTCCTCGGTCGTCAGGGGCAGCAACGGTGCCGTGCACCGGGCCACGGTCTCGAGCACCGTGTAGAGAGTGTCGAAGGCGCCGCTGTCGACGTTGCCGTCGGCGGCCCAGAAGCGCTCGCGGGACCGGCGGATGTACCAGTTGGACAGCACGTCGAGGAACGACCGCGTCGAGTCGCAGGCGTTCGCGATCTCGTAGTTGTCCAGCTGACGCGTCATGTCGGCGACGTACTGATGTGCCTTCGCCAGCAGGTACCGGTCCAGCGGGTCGGTCGAGTCGGTCCGCCGCCGCGCGGTGTAGCCGGCGGCGTTGGCGTACAGCGCGAAGAAGTACCAGCAGTTCCACAGCGGGATCAGCACCTGCCGCACGCCCTCGCGGATGTTGCGCTCGGTGACGATCAGGTTGCCACCGCGCAGGATCGGGCTGGACATCAGGAACCAGCGCATCGCGTCGGCACCGTCGCGGTCGAAGACCTCCCGCACGTCCGGGTAGTTGCGCAGCGACTTGCTCATCTTCTGGCCGTCGGAGCCGAGCACGATGCCGTGGCTGAGGCAGGTCTCGAACGCCGGCGTCTCGAACAGCGCGGAGGCGAGCACGTGCATCGTGTAGAACCAGCCGCGGGTCTGGCCGATGTACTCGACGATGAAGTCGCCCGGGAAGTGGTGCTCGAACCAGTCGGCGTTGTCGAACGGGTAGTGCACCTGGGCGAAGCTCATCGACCCGGACTCGAACCAGCAGTCCATCACGTCGGTGACCCGCCGCATCATCGAGCGGCCCTCGTCGATCGGTCGAGGGTCGTCCGGGTTGGGACGCGTGAGCGCGTCGACGAACGGCCGGTGCAGGTCGTCGGGACGCACACCGAAGTCGCGCTCGAGCTCGTCGAGCGAACCGTAGACGTCGACCCGGGGGTACGCCGGGTCGTCGCTGCGCCAGACCGGGATCGGCGAGCCCCAGAACCGGTTGCGGGAGATCGACCAGTCGCGGGTGTTCTCCAGCCACTTGCCGAACTGGCCGTCCTTGACGTGCTCGGGCACCCAGCGGATCTGCTGGTTGAGGTCGAGCATCCGCTCACGGATCTTGGTCGTCGACACGAACCACGACGACACAGCCATGTAGATGAGGGGCTCGCGGCAGCGCCAGCAGTGCGGGTAGGAGTGCTCGTAGGACTCCCGGCGCAGCAGCACGGTGCCGGGCGTGACCGACCCGGTGTCGCCGGAGCCGCGCGTCATCGCCCGGAGGTGGTCGATGATCGCGAGGTTCGCCTCGAACACGTGCAGGCCGGCGTAGTCGTCGACCGGCGGGGTGAACGTGCCGTTCTTGGCGACCGGCACGACGGGCTCGATGCCCTCGCGGTCGGTGACGGCCTTGTCGTCCTCACCGAAGGCGCCCGCGGTGTGCACCAGCCCGGTGCCGTCCTCGGTGGTGACGATGTCGGCGTCGACCACGCGGAACGCCCGCTCGTGGCCGAGGTAGTAGGACATCGGCGGCGTGTAGGTGCTCTCCAGCAGCTCGGCCCCGGTGAGCCGCTGCAGCACCTCGGGGGACTCCCCCAGCTCCTTCGCGTACGCCGCCAGCCGGGCCTCGGCGAGCAGGTACCGCTCCGGCGTCCCTGTGTGGTCCGACTCCACGACGACGTAGTCGATGTCGGAGCGGACCATGATCGCGAGGTTGGCGGCGAGCGTCCACGGCGTCGTCGTCCACACCAGCGCCAAGGCGCCCTCGGCCGGACCGCTCGTCAGTCGCAGCCCGACGGTCACGGCCGGGTCGACGCGCGGCTGGTAGACATCCTCGTCCATCCGCAGCTCGTGGGTGGACAGCGGGGTCTCGTCGTTCCAGCAGTACGGCAGGACGCGGAAGCCCTCGTAGGCCAGCCCCTTGTCGTAGAGCTGCTTGAACGCCCACATGACGCTCTCCATGTACGGGAGGTCGAGCGTCTTGTAGTCGTTGTCGAAGTCGACCCACCGGGCCTGGCGGGTGACGTACTCACGCCACTCTCCGGTGTACTCGAACACCGACTTGCGGCACTCGGCGTTGAAGTTCTCGATGCCGAGGTCGAGGATCTCCTCGGTCGTCTTCATCCCGAGCTGGCGCATCGCCTCGAGCTCGGCCGGCAGCCCGTGCGTGTCCCAGCCGAAGCGCCGCTCGACCCGGCGCCCGCGCATCGTCTGGTAGCGCGGCACCAGGTCCTTGACGTACCCGGTCAGCAGGTGGCCGTAGTGAGGCAGCCCGTTCGCGAACGGCGGGCCGTCGTAGAAGACGAACTCGTTGGCGCCGTCCTCCCCCGCGTCGCGCTGGTCCACGCTGGCCTGGAACGTGCCGTCCTCGGCCCAGTACTCGAGCACCGCCTCCTCGATGGCCGGGAACGACGGGCTCGACGGGACGCCGGCGCCGTCCCGGTCGTCGCCGGGGCCGGTGTGGGAGACCTGGGGGTAGGCCATGGGGTTCGCTCCTCGTGTCGGGTCCTGACACGAGGACGACTCTCGCCGCGGTACCACCTCGCTTGCCGGATCCGGGATCCGACCGCTTCGTTCGCGGCTGTGACGGGCCTACCCGTCCGGTTCTACTGAGGACCCCACTGGTTGCCGGGTCCCGTTCTTCCGGAGGCTCACCGCTGATGACGGCTCGAACGCCTGTGCCGCCAGCGTACGGCGTCGGGGTGCGGCCGACGAATCCGATTCCCACCGCTGGTCAGGCGCGCAGCATCGGCGGGTGGAGCAGCCGCTCGGTACCGCGCCGGTACAGCCGGGCCGGGCGACCGCCGCCCCGCGTGGTCGTCTCGTCGGTCGGCACCACGAACCCCTGGGCCGAGGAGACCTTGCGGTGGAAGTTGCGGGGGTCGGGCTCGCGGCCCCACACCGCGGCGTACACCTCCCTCAGCTCGTTGATGGTGAACGGCTCGGGGATCAGCATCGCGCCGAGCGAGGTGTACTCGAGCTTGGCGCGGGCCCGCTCGACGCCGTCGCCCAGGATCGTGGCGTGGTCGAAGGCGAGTGCCGCGGGCCGGAGCAGCGTGTCGACCGGCTTCCAGGCGGCCGCCTCGGCGTCGGACCCGGGCCTGGGCTCGCCCGGGTCGGGCACGAGGGCGAGGTAGGCGACGCTGACCACGCGGCCGCGCGGGTCGCGACCCGGGCTCCCGTAGCTGCGCAGCTGCTCGAGGTGCGTCCGCATGCTGCCGATGCCGGCCTCCTCGGACAGCTCACGCGAGGCGGCGTCGACCAGGTCCTCGGCCTTCTTGACGAAGCCGCCGGGCAGAGCCCACTGACCGGCGAACGGCTCGAGCTTGCGGCGGATCGTCAGGGCGAGGAACTCGCCCATCCGCACCGTGAGCACCACGAGGTCCACGGTCACGTGCATCGGCGTGGGGGACATGGCGACGATCATAGTCGTCAATTTGACGACAAGTCACGTGCTCCGCTATCGTCAGATTGACGATAAAAGAGAAGAGGAGATGGTCACCATGGCCGAGATCCGTCGCCACCCCTTCCTCAGCCACCTGAGGTCAGACCCGACGAGCTGGGTGCAGCACCAGCGCAACGGCACGATCCGGCACACCGGGACAGGGCAGTCCTTCTGGTTCCGGCCCGGGACCGCGGCGCTCGCCGAGGTGCCTCTCGAGGACCGCGAGCAGACCGTGCTCTTCCACGCCCGCACCGCGGACTTCCAGGACGTGACCGTCGCATCGACGGTGACCTATCGGGTCGAGGACCCGGTCCTCGCAGTGACCCGGACGGACTTCGCCATCTCCCCGCGCAAGGGCACCTGGAACTCCGCTCCCCTGGAGACGCTGGGCGGCCTGCTCAGCGAGCTGGCCCAGCAGCCGGCGGTGGCGCTGATCGCGGGGATGGACCTGGCCCGGGCGCTCTCCGACGGGATCAGCCCGGTCCGCGAACGTGTCGCCGCCGCCCTCTCCGACGACGCGCGGCTGCGCGAACGGGGCCTCCAGGTCACCGACGTACGCGTCGTCTCGATCCGGACCGACCCGGACGTCGAGCGGGCGCTCCAGGTCCAGACCCGCGAGCGGATCCAGTCCGAGGCCGACAAGGCGACCTTCGAGCGGCGCGCCCTCGCGGTCGAGCGCGAGTCGGCCATCGCCGAGAACGAGCTCGCCAGCAAGATCGAGATCGCCCGCCGCGAGGAGGAGCTGGTCGCCCAGCACGGCCGCAACGAGCGGCTGCGGGCCACCGAGCAGGCCGCCTCGGACGAGATCACCTCGACCTCGACCGCCGAGGCCAAGCGGACGGTCGGCCAGGCCGAAGCAGACGCGCAGGCGGCGCTGCTGGCGGCGTACGACGCGGTCAGCCGCGAGACACTGCTCGCGCTCTCGCTGAAGGACGTCGCGGAGCACCTGCCCGACATCACCAACCTGACGATCACGCCCGACCTCATCACCGAGGCGCTGTCGCGGCTGACGGGTCACTCGGCGGAGGCGAACGGGCAATGACCCTGAGCCCGCGCGCGATCCTCGTGCACCGCCGGTCGGAGTACGACGAGCTGGTCGCGCGGCACGGCACCGCCCGGCAGGTCGAGTTCTTCCTGGCGCAGCGGGGCCGGTCGCTCGCGGAGGTCCGGACGCGCCATGAGGCGCTCGAGGACGCGCTGCGGAAGGTGGCCGCGGTGGTCCCGGCCGACTGGCGGCGTGGCGAGGTGGAGCGTGCCGACCTGAGCAGGTTCGCCTTCGCGCCGGAGGACGTCGTCCTCGTCGTGGGCCAGGACGGGCTGGTCGCCAACGTCGCCAAGTACCTGCACGGCCAGCCCGTCGTCGGCTTCGACGCCGACCCGGGTCGCAACCCCGGCGTCCTGGTGCCGCACGCGCCGGCCACCGCGGGGGCGGCGATCCTCCGGGCTCTCCGCGGGCAGTGCGTCGACCTCACCATGGTCGAAGCCACGTCGGACTCGGGCGAGTCGATCCGAGCCCTCAACGAGGTGTACGTCGGCCAGCCCGGTCACCAGTCAGCCCGGTACGAGCTCCGGCTCGGCTCCGAGCGGGGCGACGTCGCCGAGGCGCAGTCCTCCAGCGGGTTGTTGGTCGGCACCGGCACCGGCGCCACCGGCTGGCTGCGGTCGGCCTGGCAGGAGCGGCGCAGCCCGCTCGTCCTGCCGGGACGCAGCGAGCCGAGCCTGGCGTGGTTCGTCCGCGAGGCCTGGCCGAGCCCGGCAACCGGCACGTCGCTGACCGAAGGTCTGCTCGGCCCGGGCGGACGGCTCGACGTCGTCTCGGCTTCGGACCTGTTGGTGTGCTTCGGCGACGGGATCGAGGCCGACTCGCTGGCTCTCGCCTGGGGTCAGCGGCTCAGCCTGCGGGTCGCCGACGAGACCCTGAGGTTGGTCGTCTGACGTGGTCTGACGCTCAGGTGGTGCCGTTCATCACGCCGCAGGAGCTCATGGTGTGCTTGACCATGATCGGGTGGTGGGCCGGAGCCTTGTGGACCTGCGGGGCGGCGGAGGCGGAGGCGCCCCAGGAGACGGAGGCCAGGATGACCGCGGCGACGGCGAGGGTACGACGAACGCGCATGCTCGCCACGCTACGCCCGGCCCGATCGGGCGGAAACCCTTTGCGCCCGCGGGTGCGCTCGGGGAGGTTGGGGCGATGACCCAGGGATCATGGTCGAAGGCCACCACGTACCCCGACATGTGGGTGGACCCGGAGGACGACCCGCGCGAGTCCGACGCGCCGCCTCGTGGCGAGAAGGCCGTGCTCGCCGACTATCTGCGCGCCTACCGGCTGACGTTGGAGATGAAGTGCGACGGGCTGGACGCCGACCAGCTGGCGCGGCGGTCGGTGCCGCCGTCGAGCATGTCCCTGCTCGGGCTGGTCCGGCACCTGGCGGGCGTCGAGCACTCGTGGTTCCGGCGGCGCCTCGCCGGTCAGGACATCCCGCGCCTGTACGACGGCGACTCGGACTTCGACGGCGCGGTCCCAGACCCGGCCGTCGTCGAGGAGGCCTGGCAGGACTGGCGGCGCGAGGTCGCGTTCGCCGAGGCCCAGCTGGAGGGCGAGGCCGATCTCGGCCGGATCGTCGACGCCGGCGACGACCAGATCGAGGTCCGCGACATCGTCGTGCACATGATCGAGGAGTACGCCCGGCACTGCGGGCACGCCGACCTGCTCCGGGAGTGCATCGACGGCCGGATCGGCCAGTAGGCCTCAGAAGTGGCCGCGGAACTCCGGCTGCGGGGGCGGATCCGTAGGCTTTCCGCGTGACTGACGCTCCCGTGCCCACGGCCGCCTGGGGACTCGGCCTCGCCACGCTGGTCGACGGTGGGGTCGACGGTGGGGTCGAAGGGGGGGCCGACGACGGCACCGTTCTGGACCTGTGGTTCCCCGAGCCCGCGCTCGGCGAGGCCGGGAAGGTCCCGGCAGGCCTCGCGGCCCGGCTCGACGCGCTGGCCGGCCGGGACGCCGTACGGCGCGTGGTCCGGGAGGTACGGCAGGTCACCGTCACGGACCTCCAGGCGCCCGCGAGCACCACCGAGGACATCTGGCTGCGGCTGCACCTGCTCTCCCACCGCCTGGTGGCGCCGCACTCGATCGCGATGGACGGAGCCTTCGCGCTGCTCACCAACGTCGTGTGGACCAGCGCGGGACCCTGCGCGGTCGAGGGGTTCGAGGAGACCCGCGCCCGGTTGCAGGCGGCGGGGGGCCGGGTGATGGTCTACGGCGTCGACAAGTTCCCGCGGATGGTCGACTACGTGCTGCCGGCCGGCGTCCGGATCGCCGACGGTGACCGGGTACGCCTCGGCGCCCACCTGGCGCCCGGCACGACCGTGATGCACGAGGGCTTCGTCAACTACAACGCCGGCACGCTGGGCGTCTCGATGGTCGAGGGCCGGATCTCCGCCGGGGTCGTGGTCGGCAAGGACTCCGACATCGGCGGCGGGGCGTCGATCATGGGCACCTTGTCCGGCGGCGGCAAGGAGGTCATCTCGATCGGCGAACGCTGCCTGCTCGGCGCCAACTCCGGTGTCGGCATCTCCCTCGGGGACGACTGCGTCGTCGAGGCCGGCTGCTACGTCACCGCCGGCACCAAGGTGACCCTGCCCGACGGCACCGTCGTCAAGGCGCTGGAGCTCTCGGGCTCCGACCACGTGCTGTTCCGCCGCAACTCCGTCACCGGTGCGATCGAGGCGGTGCCGTGGAAGGCGGGCCGCATCGAGCTGAACGCCGTGCTGCACGCCAACTGAGCCTCATCGGACGAGCCGGACCCGTGACCCGACGCCTACTGGCGGTCCTCGTCGTCTCCGTGCTCGCCTTCGGCGGCGCAGCGGCGTTCGTGACCTGGCACGACGGCTCGTTGCCGCCGCTGTTCCCGCCGGTCGAGGAGTGCCAGGCCCGCGTCGACGGCCGGCTGGTCGAGCTCGACCTCGAGCAGTCCGGCAACGCGGCGCTGATCGCCGCGCTGTCCGTACAGCGCGGGATGCCTGCCCGGGCCGCGACGATCGCGCTCGCCGCGGCGTACCAGGAGTCCGACCTCCGCAACGTGGAGTACGGCGACCGCGACTCGCTCGGGCTGTTCCAGCAGCGCCCGTCGCAGGGGTGGGGCACGCGGGAGCAGATCCTCGACCCGTACCACGCGGTCAACGCGTTCTACGACGCCCTCGCCCGCGTCGACGGCTACACCAGCCTGCCGGTGACCGAGGCGGCCCAGGAGGTGCAGCGGTCCGGCTTCCCCGGGGCGTACGCCGACCACGAGGACGATGCCCGGGTGCTTGCCTCGGCCCTGACCGGCAACTCCCGGGCCGCCTTCTGGTGCACCGTCGACGACGACCGGGACGATGCGTCCGCCGCCCTTGACGACGCCGGGCTCACCGAGCGTGCGGCGGCGGTGCGTGCGGACCTGGCCCGTACGTTCGGCGACCTGCCGCTCGGCGGGTTCGCCCCTGGCGGGGTGACCGAGGGGCACATGCCCGGCTCGGCCCACTACGAGGGTCGCGCCCTCGACGTGTTCGTGCGCCCGGTCTCCGAGGCCAACAAGCGCCGCGGCTGGGCGATCGCGAGCTACCTGGTCGCCCAGGCGGACCGGCTCGGCATCGCCACGGTGATCTTCGACGACCGCGTGTGGAGGGTGGGCAGCCACTCGTCCGAGGGCTGGCTCGACTACCGGGTCCCGGACGGTGCGCGCGGGTCCCGGAGCATCCTCGAGCACCGCGACCACGTGCACGTCGACGTGTCCGACTGAGCCCCTCCCGACACCTGTCCCGACCGCCGGTCCGGGCCGCTGACACGCCGTTGACACCCCCCTGACACCCCCTCGCCCCGCCTGGAACGGGGGTGGTCTGGACCAGTGACAAGCGACTTGCCTGAATGTGACGGCTCCTGTGGCACTCCGCTTACGACACGACGGAATCAGTAGCGCGAAGGGCTACACACAGTGCATCCCGCAGGCTAATTTTCTCTTCAACGCCGAGGAGGGGGCTTTTCGGCAAGCGGGGGGGTGATCCGGAACATGCAGAGTTCCACGATCTTGACAATGGGAACTGCGCTCAACCGAGCGCACGACCACGACGCAATAGTGGAGGTGCTGGTCGGGGGCCAGTGGCTTACCGGAGTCGTCGCGGGTGTGGACGGGTACGGAGTGGTACTCGTGGACGCTCAGAACGACCATTCGGTAGTGCGGATGGACGCGATCAGCGCCGTCCGTGTGCCGGGCCGGCTGGCCGAGCACCAGATCGAGGCGCGCGACTTGTACGACGCCTCGGTTTGCTGAGAGAGGCGCATGTTCTTCAAAAGGCTGTGGCGCCCGTCTGGGGGGGCGGGCGCCGCGGCTCTTTTGAATTTCAAGCCTTTCTCAGCACTTGTCGATAATCGCGGCCCATAAACGCCGCCGATGGTCGGCCTTTCTTTACCTTGACGTTTACCCAGGGCTTTACCGAACCCGCTCCCCGCGGTTACCCGGGGTTGCCTGATGCGGTTGCCAACCGGTGTGCCGCAGCGGCGACCCGCTCGTCGCCGGCCGTGAGCGCGACCCGTATGTGCTCACGGCCGGCGACACCGTAGAAGGTGCCCGGCGCGACCAGGATCCCGAGGCCGGCCAGCACGTCGACGGTCCGCCAGCAGTCCTCTCCGCGCGTGGCCCACAGGTACAGCGAGGCCTCGGAGTGGTCGATCCGGAACCCCGCGCTCTCCAGGGCCGGGCGCAGCAGCGTCCGCCGGGCGGCGTACCGCTCGCGCTGCTCCTCGACATGGGAGTCGTCGGCCAGCGCGGCCGCCATCGCGGCCTGCTGCGGGCCGGGCATCATCAGCCCGAGGTTCCGCCGCACCGCGAGCAGCTCGCCCACGACCGCCGGGTCGCCCGCCACGAAGGCGCAGCGGTAGCCGGCCAGGTTGCTCCTCTTGCTCAGTGAGTGCACGGCGAGGATCCCGTCCGGCGATCCGCCGCAGACGTCGGGGTGGAGCACCGAGACCGGCGAGGTCTCCCAGCCCAGCTCGATGTAGCACTCGTCGGAGACCAGCAGCGTGCCGCGCTCGCGGCACCAGTCGACGACCTTGCGCAGGTGGTCGACGGGGAGCACGCGGCCGGTCGGGTTCGACGGCGAGTTGAGCCACAGCAGCCGAGGTACCTCCGGACCGATCGCGGTCAGCGAGTCCGCGGCCAGGGTGCGCGCGCCGGCGAGCACCGCGCCGACGTCGTACGTCGGGTAGGCGAGCTCGGGGTACACGACCAGGTCGCCGGGGCCGATGCCCAGGTGGAGCGGCAGGCTCGCGATCAGCTCCTTGGAGCCGATGCTCGGGATCACGGCGTCGGTCCCGAGGCCGGTCACCCCCAGTCGGCGCTCGAGCCAGTCGAGCGTCGGCCTGTCGCGTGTCGAGGCGGCCGATCGTGGTCGGGTACCCGGGGCTGTCCGCGGCGGCCGCGAGGGCGCGGCGTACCGACTCGGGCGTCGGGTCGACGGGTGTGCCGATCGAGAGGTCGACGATGCCGTCGGGGTGGGCGCGGGCGCGCTCGGCCGCCGGGGCGAGCTTGTCCCAGGGGAAGTCAGGCAGACGTACGGAGAGCGGTCCCGTCACTCGTCGTGCTCTTGGGGCGGCAGCGCCGCGACGAGCTCGTGGTCGTGGTCGATCTCGCCCAGCTTCGCCGCGCCACCGGGCGAGCCGAGCTCGTCGAAGAAGTGGACGTTGGCGTCGTAGTAGCTCTTCCACTCCTCCGGGGTGTCGTCCTCGTAGAAGATCGCCTCGACCGGGCACACCGGCTCGCAGGCGCCGCAGTCCACGCACTCGTCAGGATGGATGTAGAGCATCCGCTTGCCCTCGTAGATGCAGTCCACGGGGCACTCGTCGACGCAGGCCCGGTCCTTCAGGTCGACGCACGGCTGGGCGATGACGTAGGTCACCAGTTCCTCCTGTTTCGCAACCGCTGTAGCGAGCGGGTGGGTGGACACACCCAGCCTAGTCTTTGCGCGTGCCGCAGTCCGCTCGGGCCCAAGCCTTGGGCCCACATGTCGTCGGGACGCGCGTCGTCGTCCGTCGCGTGCTCCCGGGCGAGACCGGACCGTCGGGCGGTCCAGCGATGACCGACGTCCTCGGCACCTGCCTGGCCTGGGGAGACGGCGTGTGCGTGATCTTGCCGGACTCCGGTGGCGACCCGGTGCGGATCGCGGTCGCGGACATCGTCTCGGGCAAGCCGGTGCCGCCTCGGCCCTCACCCCGGCTCCGCATCCCACCCCGGGACGCGCAGGTGCGGGGTTTCACGCTCTTTCCCGACCTGGTGGTCACTCCTCTCCCCGGGCCGTCGGGCTGGCTGCTCCGGAGCTCCGAGACCGCGACCGCCCGCCGCGCCAACTCGGTGCTGGCCTTCCCCGGCGGCGCGTCCGGCGAGACCGACGTCGCGGCCGTGGAGGCCTACTACCGCGGCCTCGGGAAGCCGCCCGTGGCGGCGGTTCTCGGGGACTCCGACGAGCGCTCGTTCCTGGCCGGGCTCGGCTGGGTGGCCGAGAGCCACGACGCCGACACCCTGTTCCAGATCGCGTCGGTGGCCTCGGCCCGCCGGGCTCTTGCCGGCGTGGACGTCTCGTCCGTCGTGCTGACCATCGACGAGGGCATCGCGTGCGCCGCCCTTCCCGGAGCGGCGCAGGGCTACGCGGCGTACGCCGACGACTGGGTCGGCTTCCGCAGCATCGAGGTCGCCCCCATCCACCGCCGCCGGGGCCTGGCCCGCACGATCATGGCCGCGCTTCTGGGCTGGGGCGCCGAGCAGGGCGCCACGACGGCGTACCTCCAGGTCCTCGGCGACAACTCCCCCGCCCTGGCCCTGTACGAGTCGATGGGGTTCGCGACCCACCACGCGTACGCGTACCTCACGCCGGCTTGACCGCTGGTCGAGGAAGGCGCGCCAGCGCCTGTCACGAGACCCGGTGCGTGCCTCGCTCGCCGGCTCGACCGCTGGTCGAGGACGGCGCGCCAGCGCCTGTCACGAGACCCGGTGCGTGCCCCAGTCGCCGGGTCTCGTGACGGACTTCGCTCCTCGACCAGCGGCGGTCCACCTGACGACTGCGATCGACGGGCAATCGGTTGGCGCCGGTCCCGTCGGCTCCGTACGCTTCCCCGACACCGGTGAGGCCTGACAACCCTCGCGAACGCCGGGTCCGCGTGTCCGGCGTACCGACGAGAGGCCGATGACACATCGGCGAAGGTGTGGTGGCACCGCGACCTTGCCCCCGCCCACACCTCCAGGGCTTTCGCCAACTGGAGGTAACCATGCAACGCACGTTGTGCCGAGACCTGCCCGCCGCCACCCCGGGCGAGCCCGTCCGCATCCAGGGCTGGGTGCACCGACGCCGCGAGCTCGCGCAGCTCACGTTCCTGGTCGTCCGCGACCGCACCGGGCTCGCCCAGGCGGTCGTCCGCGGCGAGGCCGCGCAGGGGCTGCCGCCCGAGGAGACGCCGGTCGAGGTGGTCGGCACCGCGACCGCCAACCCGCAGGCGCCCGGCGGCATCGAGGTGACCGAGCCGACGGTCACGGCGCTGTCCGACGACGCGGACACCCCGCCGGTCGAGCTGTGGCGGCCCACCCTGAACGCCGCCCTCCCGACGATGCTCGACCACGCCGCGGTCACCTGGCGGCACCCGCTCCAGCGGGCCAAGTGGGAGCTCGCGGCGGCCAGCCTCAAGGGGTTCCGCGACACCCTGGACGCGACCGGGTTCACGGAGGTCGCCTCCCCGAAGCTGGTGGAGTCGGCGACCGAGAGTGGCGCCAACGTGTTCACGGTCGACTACTTCGGCCGGCCGGCGTACCTCGCCCAGAGCCCGCAGTTCTACAAGCAGGTGCTGGTCGGGGTCTTCGAGCGGGTCTACGAGGTCGGTCCGGTGTTCCGCGCCGAGCCGCACGACACGGTCCGGCACCTGGCGGAGTACGTCAGCCTGGACGTGGAGCTCGGCTTCATCGAGGACCACCGCGAGGTCATCCAGGTGCTCCGCGACGTCGTCGCCGGCATGGTCGACGGCGTCCAGGAGCACGCCGGCCCCGCCGTCGAGAGGCTCGGCATCGAGCTCCCCGTCGTGCTCGAGGAGATCCCGATCCTCCACTTCCGCGAGGCGCTGGAGATCGCCGGCGCGCCTGCGGACGAACCCGACCTGGCCCCGGCGCACGAGCGCGCGCTCGGCGACTGGGCGCAGGCCGAGCACGGCAGTGACTTCGTCGTCGTCGAGGGGTACCCGACCGCCCACCGCGCGTTCTACAGCCATCCCGACCCGGCGGACCCGCACTGGTCGAGGTCGTTCGACCTGATCTTCCGCGGCACCGAGCTGGTCAGCGGCGCGCAGCGGCTGCACCGCTACGCCGACTACGTGCGCACCCTCGAGGAGCGCGGCTACCCGTACGAGCCCTACGCGTCGTACGTCGAGGCGTTCCGGCGAGGCATCCCGCCGCACGGCGGCTTCGCGATCGGGCTCGAGCGGTTCGTCGCCCGCCTCACGGAGTCTGCCAACATCCGTGAGGTGACGCTGTTCCCCCGCGACCTCCACCGGCTGGCCCCATGAGCGACGAGCGCGTGGCGAGTGGATCGCCGTACGAGCAGACCGTCGGCTTCAGCCGGGCCGTGCGGACGGGCCGGCACGTGTACGTCTCCGGCACCGCGCCGGTCTGGCCGGACGGCCACGTCGATCCGGATCCCTTGGTCCAGGCCCGCCGCTGCTGGGAGATCGCGCTCGACGCCCTCGCGCGGCTCGGCGGGTCGCCGGCCGACACGGTCCGCACCCGTAGCTTCATCACCGACCGCGTCCACGAGGCCGCGGCCAGCCGGGCGCACGGCGAGGTGTTCGGCGACGTGCGGCCGGCGTCCACGATGGTCGTGGTCGCCGGCCTGCTCGACGAGCGCTGGGTCGTCGAGGTGGAGCTCGACGCGGTGCTGGGTCCCGACACCCCGCTCGTTCCTCGCGGGGGCTCGACCACCGACTAGCTGCAGACGACCGCGTCGACCGGTGCGTAGGTGGTCGTCACCGTCTCGTCGCGGTCGCCGGCGGCACCGGCGAGGTCGTGCAGGTGGCGGGTCACGTCGACCGAGAAGCCACGCTTGCCCGGGGACGCCACGCAGTCCTCGCCGGTGTCCTCCACCGAGGCGGGCTCCACCAGGTCGTACCTCGCCGAGGTCGACACGGTGACCTCCCACGCGGCCGTCGACCACAGGACCACCTTGACCGCGCCGGGACTGCCGGGGGCCGCGCCCGTCACCTTCACCTGCACGAGCACGCCGTACGGCGAGTCGACGGAGAACTTCAGATCGGCTCCGTCCTCGACCGTCGCCTGCCGGCCGACGGGTGACGGGGCGGCGTACGTCGCGGGCGCGTGGTGCTCGACGTCGCCGAAGCCGGCCTCGGACGCCGCGTCGTACAACGCCGTGGCCACGGCGTCGGCGTCGGGCCCGTAGCCGCTGCCGGCGACGTCCGCCCAGGAGAACGTGTCGCCCGGCATCAGCACGGTGCCGTCGAGGAGGGTGGCGGCACGGGTGAGGTCGGGGCCCGCGGCGCGGGAGGGGTACGACGTCGTGGAGGTGGCCACCCGGTGCTCGATGCCGAGGTGCTCCGCGTCCTCGGTCGAGAACGCCGGCGGGTGCAGCTGCACGTCGACGGGCGCCACGCGCTGGCCCTCGGGCAGCACCAGGGCAGCGGTGAACGCGGCCACCACGGCCGCCGGCTCGAACGTCACGCGCGGTCGACCTTCCACGACGTGAGGCCGGCCGTTCACCAGAGCCACGGACGCGTCCACGGCGTGCCCCTGGTTCACCATGTGCCGGACCACCAGCCTGACGATGCATCCGCGAGTCGATGTGGGGTTCCAGCCTGACCGTCGACGGCACGCATCGACAGCGCCGCCGCGAAGTCACGCGGCTGGAGCCGGACCTGCTGGCCCGACAGGTCGAGGGCGACCGGGCCGCTCATCGCCGGGTTGGCGAACTGCTGCACCGCGTCCTGCACGTCCTGCTCGTCGATGGACGCCGCCGAGGGCACCAGGTCGATGTGCGCGGTGCGGTCCTCGGCGAGGAACGCCGCCGTGATCGCCGCCTGGGCCTGCTGCGGGTCGATGGTCCGGCCGGGGCGGGCTTTCACGACCTCCACGCGCTGGTGGTCGAACCGTACGCCGCCGTCTCGGCCCATGACGCCGGCGCCGGCCGCGAGCTGGACGAGGAAGTCGGCCATGGTCATCTCCGAGACGGTCACCACCGGGTCGAGGTCGGACCCGCCGGTGTAGTACTTCCACAGCCGCTCCGGCTGCCACCCGTCGCCGGCGTCGGCCTGGCGCACCGACGCGACGTAGTCGACGCCGAGTCCGGCCTCGGCCGGGAGGACCGTCTGTTCCTTCCCACCGATGTCGAGGGTGATCGGCGAGTTCACCCGGGTGTCGAGACCCGCTCGCAGGGCAGCCGCTGCCGCCACGATCGTGCGGCCGCCGACGTTGACGCCGGCGACGTGGGTGCCGCGCAGGGTCTTGTGCTGGGCGTTGGCGAAGGCCGCGACGTACCCCCCGCCGAGGAGCACCACGAGCACCATCAGCATCACCAGCACCACACGGGCGCCGGCTCGCTCACGGCTGTCTCGGCTCACCGGTCAAGCGTACGGAGCGAAACCGGCTCGAACCGGCCACCGCTCCGGTGTGTCAGAGCCCGGCGAACAGGTCCGATTCCCACCCGTCGTCGCCCACCGGGCCGAGCTCGCCCTTGGCGATCCGGTAGAACTCCTCACCGAACAGCGACTGTCCGTTCTCGGCGCCGCGGAAGAACACGCCGTCCGCCTCCACCTGGCTGCGGTGCCGCGCAAGCGCCGCCAGCTTGGTGGCGAGGAGCTCCGACCCGTCGATGCGGGCGCTGATCATGGCGTCGGGCGTCACCCACGGCCCGAAGTCGCCGTCCGGGTCCATGCCCTCGAAGGTCTTGGTGTCGCCGTCCTCGCGCAGCCGGCGCAACATGGTCCGGAACCGGCTCTCACTCATCGCCACCCAGTAGATCTTCGCGATGTCCCACGGCTCGCCGAGGTCCGGCTTGTACGACGGCACGGCGGCCAGCGCGGCGGCGTACGTCGCCACCCGGTGTGCCTGGATGTGGTCGGGGTGGCCATAGTTGCCGAACTCGTCGTAGGTGACCAGCACCTGGGGCCGGACCTCCCGGATGACAGTGACCAGGTGGTCGGCGGCCTCGCGGATGTCGGCGTGCCAGAAGGCGTTCTCGTGCACGTCGTCGGCCGGGATGGCGTACCCGTCGTCGTGCCACTTCATGCCGGAGTCCCGGTAGGCACCGAAACCGCCGAGGAACCGGTAGTCGGTGACGCCCAGCTCCTTCATCGCGTCCTCGAGCTCACCCCGCCGGTGCTCCCCGAGGCCGTCCTCCTTGTCCGCGGCCAGGTGCTCGAGCTCGGGCACCAGGATCTCGCCCATCTCCCCGGCGGTGCAGGTGATGACGGTGACGCCGCGGCCCATCGCGACGTACTGCGCCATGGTCGCGCCGTTCTGGATCGTCTCGTCGTCGGGGTGGGCGTGGACCAGCAGGATGCGCTCGTCGGGAGTAGCAGTCACAGGTTCGACTGTAGGCAATCGCTGGTCGAGCCGGGCGAGCCCCTGGGCGAGCCCGTGTCGAGACGGTAACCCGGGCTGCGGGGTCTCGACACGCTCGGCCGTGGCCGGCCTCACGGCTCGACCAGCGACAGGGCGATCTCCGGCAGGAACGGGCGGTCGGGGTCGAGCCAGTCGACGTCGTCGAGCTCCGCCGCGGCCAGCCACCGGATCGCGTCGTGCTCCACCGGCTCCGGCTCGCCGGCGAGCAGGGTGGCGACCGCGACGCGCAGCACGTACTCGCTCCCCGATCGGCGCCTCCACCGCCAGCCACTCGTCGAGCGAGACGTCGCAGCCGAGCTCCTCCCGTACCTCCCGCACCAGGGCGGCCTCCGGCGTCTCGCCCTCCTCGACCTTGCCGCCCGGGAGCTCCCACCGGCCCGCGGCGGCGGGGGGCGACGTACGACGGCAGGCGAGCACGCGACCGTCCCGGACGATCGCGGCGCCGACGACCAGACCCCTCACCCGGCTGACCCTAGGGTGAGGGCGTGAGCACGGGCGTCCACCTCCGGCGCACCGACGAGAACGTCCGCGAGATCGACGCGATGGCCACCCTGCTCGGCGGCCGGGTCGGCGTCGACGCCGTGCTGGACGACCTGAACCGCCAGGCGCACCGGACGTTCCTGCTCGGCCGCTGGCGGCTCGGCCAGGCGGTGGACTGGGGCTTCGCGTGGGACGGCCGCGACCGCGTGGACCCGGACTGGTGGCCGCAGGGCGTGTCCACCTCGGCCGACGCGTCCGACACCGAGGACATCGCGGGCCGGCACGTGCTGGCCGTCAGCTGGTACGCCAAGGACGACCGCGGCGTCCGGGTCACCTTCGTCGACCTCGCTGGTCTGCGGTACCGGCACGTGCTGCTCGTCGTGCCGGTCCTCGACGAGCACGGCATGCTCGTGCTCCGGCCGCTGCGGGTGCATGCCGGCGGCATCGTCTGGAACGGCCCCTACCTCCACGTCGCGGCCACCGCTCGCGGGCTGATGACCTGCCGGGTCGACGACATCATGCGCGTGCCCGACGTTCGCGGGCACGGGGCCTGGGACCGGCTCGGGCTGGTGGGCGAGCAGGTGGCGTCGTACGGCTATCGCTACGTGCTGCCGGTCCGCTTCTCCTACCGCGCGTACGCCGACGACGGGGTGACCAAGCTGCGGTACTCGTTCCTGTCGCTGGACCGCAGCGGCCACCCGCCGGCGCTGGTCGCTGGAGAGTACGGGCAGACGGGGCAGACCACGCGGCTCGCCAGGTACGACCTGGAGCCCGACACCCTGATGCTGCAGTCCGGCGAGGACGGGTACGCCCGGCCGATCGGCTTCGACGAGGGCGGCGTGGTGCGGATGCAGGGCGCCTCGATCGTCGGCGGCGTCTACCACGTCACCGTCTCGCACGGCCCGTGGAAGCCGGGTTCGGTGTACGTCGGCACGCCCGGCAACCTCGTCGAGCACAGGTTCGCGACCCCCATGGGTCCCGAGGACATCGCCTACTGGCCGTCGACCGACACGTTCTGGTCGGTCAGCGAGCACCCCGGCCGGCGGTGGGTGTTCGCGATGAAGCGGGCGTCCTTCGACTGAGTCACCCCTGCCCACGTGCATCATTGGCCGCGTGACGGCCGCCCTCGACGAGCACTTCCGCTCGGCGGTGGCGTCGTTCGACCTCGGCGGCGACAGGAAGGCCGAGGTCGACGTGCTCGCGCGGCTGTTCGAGGCGCAGGCGCTCAGCCGCCACCTGGACTTCGTGGCCCGGTCGCTGCACGCGTCGGGCGAGGGCTTCTACACGATCGGCTCGGCCGGTCACGAGGGCGACGCCGCGGTGGCGATGGCGCTGCGGCCCGACGACCCGGCACTGCTGCACTACCGCTCGGGCGGCTTCTACTGCGCGCGAGCCGCCCAGGTACCTGGCGTCGACCCGGTGCGCGACGTACTCGCGGGACTGATGGCCTCGGTGACCGAGCCGATGGCGGGCGGCCGCCACAAGGTCTTCGGCAACCCCGCCCTGCACGTCATCCCGCAGACCTCCACGATCGCCTCGCACCTGCCCCGCGCGGTCGGGCTGGCCTTCGCGCTGCACCGCGCGCCCCGGATCGGCGTCACCACCCCGTGGCCCGAGGACGCGGTCGTGGTGGCGAGCCTGGGCGACGCGTCGATCAACCACTCGACGGCCGTGGGTGCCATGAACGCGGCCGGGCTCGCCGTGCACCAGGGCCTGCCGCTGCCGTTGCTCGTGGTCTGCGAGGACAACGGCTGGGGGATCTCGGTGCCGAGCCCGCCCGGCTGGGTCGAGGCGGCCCTGTCGTCGCGGCCGGGCTTCTCCTATCTCGCCGCCGACGGCTCGGACACCCTCGCCGCCCTCGCGGCCGCGCGCGAGGCGGTGGACGAGGTGCGCTCGACGCGCCGCCCGGTGTTCCTGCACCTGCGGACCGTGCGGTTCCTGGGGCACGCCGGGTCGGACGCCGAGCTGGGTTACCGGCGGCAACGGGACGTCGACGCCGATCTCAGCCGCGACCCGCTGTCGGCACGGCGCGCGCGCTCGTCGACGCCGGCTGGACCACGGACGCGGTGCTGGCGAGGTACGAAGCGGCGCGCGACCGCGTCCTCGCGACTGCTGCCGGGATGCAGCCGGTCGAGCGGCTCGAGTCGGCCGAGGAGGTGATGCGCCCGGTCGTCCGGATCACGGGCACCGCCCACGTGGCCGAGGCCGAGGATCGCCAGGCGTCGTTCCCGCGCGGGCTGCCGGAGGAGAACGGCTCGCTCACCCTGGCCCAGTCCGTCAACGCCGCCCTCACCGACATCCTGGCCGCGTGCCCGCAGGCGATCGTGCTCGGGGAGGACGTGGGCGCCAAGGGCGGGGTGTACGGCGTGACGCTCGGCCTGCAGAAGACCTTCGGCGCCGCGCGGGTCTTCGACACCCCGCTCGACGAGCAGATGATCCTCGGCCTCGCCTTGGGCACGTCGTTGGCCGGGCTGCTGCCGATCGCGGAGATCCAGTACCTGGCCTACCTCCACAACGCCGAGGACCAGCTCCGTGGTGAGGCGGCGACACTGGCGTTCTTCTCCGACGGGCAGTACGCCAACGGGATGGTGCTCCGGATCGCCTCGCTCGCCTCCCTCAAGGGCTTCGGCGGCCACTTCCACAACGACAACGCGATCGGGGTGCTGCGCGACATCCCGGGAATCGTGGTCGCCTGCGCGTCGGGGCCGGCCGAGGCACCCGAGCTGCTCCGGGCCATGACCGGCCTCGCGCTCGGCGAGGGTCGGGTGTGCGTGCTCCTCGAGCCGACAGCGCTCTACCACGACAAGGGAGCGGTGGCGCCGTACGCCGCCCCTGAGCACTGGCGCTCGGACCGCGACATGGGCCGGATCTCCTGGGGGCACGGCGACGTGCTCGTGGTGACGTTCGGCAACGGCGTCGGCATGTCGCGGCGGGCGGCCGCCCGCGCCGGTGTGGACGCCACGATCTTCGACCTGCGCTGGCTCTCGCCGCTGCCAGTGCTGCACCTGCTGGCCACCGCGGCGGCGTTCCCCCAGGTGCTGGTCGTCGACGAGACCCGGCGGAGCGGCGGGGTGTCGGAGGGCGTGGTCACGGCGCTGGTCGAGGGCGGTTACCACGGTCACATCGCGCGCGTGACCGCCGAGGACTCGTTCGTGCCGCTGGGCCCGGCCGCTGCCCACGTGGTGCTCACCGAGGACGACGTCGTGGCTGCCCTATCGTCCCTCGTATGAGCCTGCCAACCGAGTCCGACCTCGCCTCGCTCGCCTCGACGGCCGCCGCCGCGTGCGGCGTCGACCCGGCCGCGGTCGCCGGCGAGCACGTGGGCCTGTCACCGGTGAACGGCCGACCGGTCTCCTCGCTCGCGTGGTCCTCGCCGGAGGCGGTCGCGGACGCGGTGTCGCGGTCCGCGGCGGCGTACGACGCGTGGCGTCTGGTGCCCGCCCCGGTGCGCGGCGCGGTGGTGCGAAGGTTCGGCGAGCTGCTCCGCGAGCACCTCGACGACCTGGCGACGCTGGTCAGTGTCGAGGTCGGGAAGATCACCTCCGAGGCACGCGGCGAGGTCCAGGAGATGGTCGACATCTGCGACTACGCCGTGGGGCTCTCGCGGCAGCTCTTCGGGCGGACGATGACCTCCGAGCGACCGGGCCACCGGTTGATGGAGACCTGGCACCCGCTCGGCGTGGTCGGCGTGATCTCGGCGTTCAACTTCCCGGTCGCGGTCTGGTCGTGGAACACCGCGATCGCGCTGGTGTGCGGCGACACCGTGGTCTGGAAGCCGTCGGAGCAGGCACCGCTGTGCGCCCTCGCCTCGTCCGCGCTGCTCTCGCGGGCCCTCGTCGAAGCGGGCTTCTCGGCGGACGTCTCCCAGGTGGTTCTCGGCGACGCGTCGGTCGGCCTCGCCATGGTCGACTCCCCCGCCGTGTCGCTGCTGTCGGCGACGGGCTCGACCCGGATGGGCCGCGAGGTCGGACCGCGGGTCGCCGCCCGCTTCGGTCGCTCGCTCCTCGAGCTCGGCGGCAACAACGCGGCCATCGTCGGCCCGTCCGCCGACCTCGACCTGACCACCCGCGGCATCGTGTTCTCCGCCGCCGGCACGGCCGGCCAGCGCTGTACCTCGATGCGCCGCGTGATCGCGCACTCCTCGGTCGTCGACTCGGTCGTCGACCGGGTGGCGGCGGCGTACGAGAAGCTGCCGATCGGCTCCCCCCTGACCGACGGGACGCTCGTCGGGCCGCTCGTGAACGGGCGTGCCTTCTCCTCCTACGACGCTGCCGTCTCCGCAGCCGTCGCTGCCGGAGGTTCGTTGGTGGCCGGCGGCTCGCGGGTCCTGGAGTCCGACGCCCCGGACGCCTTCTACGTGCAGCCCACCGTCGTACGGATGAAGGAACAGGCCGACGTGGTGCACACCGAGACGTTCGCGCCGCTGCTGTACGTGATGGCGTACGACGACCTCGACGAGGCCGTCGCCCTCAACAACGCCGTGCCCCAAGGGCTCTCGTCCTCGATCTTCACCCAGGACCAGGCCGAGGCCGAGCTCTTCATGTCGGCCGCCGGCTCCGACTGCGGCATCGTCAACGTCAACATCGGCACCTCCGGCGCCGAGATCGGCGGCGCGTTCGGCGGCGAGAAGGAGACCGGCGGCGGCCGCGAATCCGGCTCCGACGCCTGGCGTGCGTACATGCGCCGCGCCACCAACACCATCAACTACTCCGGCGACCTCCCCCTCGCCCAGGGCGTCAACTTCGACGTCTGAGATCCGCTCCGCTGGTCGAGGAAGCGCCCTCGCCCGCTCCGCTGGTCGAGGAAGGCGCGGTCGCCCGCTCCGCCGGTTGAGGAAGGCGCGGTTGCCGCTCCGCTGGTTGAGGAAGGCGCGCTAGCGCCTGTCACGAAACCCGCGGCACCCGACCGGTGACCCCGACGGCGCCGACCGCCGGTGGTGGCGCTCACAGAGATCGACCACGTGGATGCTCGCCGCGAGGGTTGCGGTGGCCACGTTCAGGTCCGTGGACGGTGGCAGGTCCGTGGGTGGCTGACCGCTGTGGTCACCGCCGGAAATCTTTCCCGAAATTCTTTGGCCGAACCTCGGAAACCCTGTGGATACAGGGGATTCTCGGCCCTCGGGTGTCGGTGGTCGGTGCTTGAGTAGTCCTATGAGCGCGGCACCCGAGGAGCGGTACGAGGTCGGGGACCTCGACCCCGCCGGCGTGCTCGCCGAGGCCGAGCGTGTCGAGGTCGAGTCCCGTCGGATCGAGATCCGCCGCCTCGAGCTGGCCTACCAGTGGGCGGTGCTGCACCCCGCCACGGCCGAGACCGGCGTCGAAACCCCAGGCGGACCCGCGTTGGGGGTGCTGGACGCCGAGGAGACGTTGGGCGGCGACGGAACACCGGCGGTGGCCGCCTTCGCGCCCGAGTCCCTGGCCGCCGCGATGGGGTGGACGCCGACCGCGGCCCGCAACCTGATCGCCGACGCCCTCGACCTGATCCACCGTCATCCCGAAGCTGTGGAAGCGGGTCCGCCGCGGCCAGGTCCCGGCCTGGCAGGCCCGCCGGGTCGCCCAGCAGACCCGCCGACTGCCCCAGGCGGGTGCCCGGTGGGTCGACGACCAGCTCGCCGACCGGATCGGCTGCGGCCCCGTGATCACCGACCGGCTCGTCGCCCAAGCCGCCGCCACCTACGACCCCGAAGAACACGCCCGCCGCGAAGACCAGGCGCGCGGCTCATCCGATGTCGAGCTGTCCCACCCTCAGCCCGGCGAGTACGCCGGTCTCAGCGACCTCACCGCCCACGGCGACACCCTGACCCTGCAAGCCTTCTACGACCTGGTCTGCGCCATCGCCCACCAGCTCCACCTCGACGGCGACACCACGCCCCTGGGTGAACGCAAGATCAAGGCCCTCGGCGTCATCGTCGCGCTCGTCACCGGCGGGCCAAGGTGCGTTCGACCTCACCACGGTCGTGCGGCAGCGGCACGGGAAGGTCAGGGCCTACCTCCACGTCGACGCCCACGACCTCGACACCCACCCCGGCGACGACGCCTCTGCGGTCGGGGCGGTCGAGAAGCTCGGCGCCGCCACGTTGGCGAAGATCCGGACCTGGGTCGGCCACCACCAGGTGGTCATCCAACCCGTGTTGAACATGGCCCGCCGCGACGCCGTCGACCAGCACGACCCACCGCCGTGGATGCGAGAACTGGTCATCCTCCGCGACGGGCACTGCGTCTTCCCCGGCTGCACCCGCGACGCCAGGGCCTGCGACCTCGACCACATCCAGCCCTACGACCCCGACGGCCCACCCGGCCAGACGAATCCCGACAACCTCGCCGCTCTCTGCCGCAGGCACCACCGCGCCAAGACCCTCGGACTCTGGCGCTACACCCGCACGCCCGACGGCAGCTACCTCTGGCACGGGCCACACGGCACCACGTACCTCGTCACACCCCGGGGCACCCACCGGCTGCCCTGACCACCACCGACCCAACAGCCGAGGCGCCTCGGGCTCGACCCGTCCAGCGGCGCGCTCTCAGCGGCATGAGCGGACCTGTGCTCTTACGACAGACTTCCGGCTGCGCGGAGCGCAGCACAACTCCGGAGAAACACAAATGTCCATCGCGCCGGATCGGACGGATGCACTCAGCTGTAGATGCTGGAGGGGTCGTGTGCATCAGGCGGTTGGTCAATGCCAACTCGTGCCGAGGTGCGGGTCGTCCTTGCCACACCGGGTGCAGACCCGGCTTCGGTGGTTGTCCTCCAGGTTCATCACGAATGCCCAGTGGTGGTGGAGGTTGATCCTGCAGAGCAGCGGCGGGCGGATGGTCGTGGTGTCATTCATGGGATCGGTCTCCTTGGTGAGTTCGCGACGTAGCTGCCACGCGGTGGATAACACTCCCGACGCATAGGTGAGCTGGTGCGAGCGGTCGAGCGCGGTCAGGTCGGCGTACAGCTCCCAGCGGTAGCGCTGGCGCGTGTCGCCGGCCGGCAGCAGCCGGGTGGACAGCCGGACCAGCCCGAGCGCGACTGGTGTCGGCCTCATGGTCAGCTCGTTCCGGGGAGTGGGCGAACCGAGCGGGTGCGGGGGCGGTAGGCGCGGGCGAGGCCGTCGCGGGCCAGCTCGATGCCGTCCGTCGTGAGTCGGTAGTAGCGGCGGGCGGGACGACCGGCCTCGCTAGGGTCGACGTTCTCCCACCGCGACTCCACCCAGCCGAGCCGCTCGAGGCGTGCCAGGATCGGGTGGATGGTGCCGCTGGGCAGACCGGCTCCTTCGCCGATCTCGAGCCCGTAGCGCTCCGTGCCGGGGTCCTCCAGGAACGCCCGAAGCACGAGCTGGGTCGGCATGGTCATCCGTGGTGACGTTCCCGGCATGCGTTGTACTCTACCTAGCCTCTAGGTAGAGTACAAGAGAGTGGGTATCCCAATCGCACGCTGGAATTCCCGCCCGCTCATCGCCATGTGCGGACTTGTGGCGACACGGATGCCCCCGACCATCCCCGGATCACACCTGGTGACGAGGGTTGCCGGGCCGGGTCAGGTACCAGTAGGGCAGGAGAGATGCAACCTCGCCTGCCTCTGCAGAAGACACCACCGCGCCAAAACCAGCGGACACTGGCGCTACACCCGCACGCCCGACGGCGACTACCAATGTCAAGGACCCCACGGCCTCGAGGTGACCGTCGTCCCCGACAGACGTCTCGGTTCGGCAGCAAACGGGGTCGGGTGAGGTTCAGGCCGGGTCGGCGATCGGGTCTACCCGCTCGACGACCTGGGCAGGAGACGCCGCGGCGTACGCCGTGGACAGCCGCCGGTAGGGCCGGCTCAGGAACGCGAGGGCCGTGACGAACAGACCGAGCAGGCCGGTGACCACGAACACCAGTGCCATGCCGCGATCCGGGCCGGTGCCGAACCACGGGCCGATCCAGTCGGCGCCCTTGCCGTCGGTCATGAACGGGATCACCACGAACTCGGTGAGCGGCGCGATCACGAAGGCCGTCAGCGGGGAGGCGGCCTGCTCGACGCTCTGGGCGAACCCGAAGACCCGGCCCTGGCGGTGGTACGGGACCACGCGCTGGAGGATCGTCTGCTCGGACGCCTCGGCGTACGGCATCACGAGCATGAACAGCATCATCGAGATCGCCAGCAGCACGATCGAGGAACGCAGCGGGAAGACGACGCAGGTCGTCCAGAGGGCGACGTTGACGAGCAGCAGCGTGCGGACCGGGTTCGCGCCGACACCGGTACGGGCGACCATGAGACCGCCGACGATGACACCGGCGCTGAGCACGCCCCAGAGCAGCCCCCACGCCTGCACGGAGACGAGCGAGAGCCCGTAGGCGTCCATCAGCGCCATGAACGTACCGCCGATGAAGTTGTTGAAGCACGAGAAGAAGATCAGTGCGATCAGGCCGGGGACGCCGCGGACCAGGCGCAGGGTGCCGCGCAGGTCGACGCCGCGGCCTTCTCCGACGCCATCGTCATCGTCCCCCGTCGTGACGACGACCGGCTCCGGCACCGTCAGGCGGGACACGTGCACGAACGACGCCGCCATCACCACCAGGGTCAGCACCAGCACCGAGCGCATCCCGTCGAAGGCGACCAGCAGGCCGCTGATCACCGAGGTGACGAGGAACGAGACGCCGGAGGCGGTGCCGACCAGGCCGTTGGCGCGGTCGCGCAGGTGCTCGGGCACGAGCAGGGTGACCAGCGTGGGCAGCGCGATGCCGCGCAGGTTGCCGGCGATCACGCCGAGCATCGCGACGACGACGAAGACCCACAGCATGGGACTGCTCGCCTCGTGCCAGGTCGACTCCGGCATCAGCAGGTAGATCGAGAGGGCGAGCGCATAGGCGACGAACGACGCCACCGTCGACGCCTGGATGACCGCCTGCTTGCGGTGGTGGTCGACGATGCTGCCGAACCAGATGCCCGTGCTGGCGGTGGCGACCAGGAAGATGCCGGCGATCAGGCCGGTCGCCATCACCGACCGCGTCTCGAGGTAGGTCCAGAACGTCACGGCGAACCACACCGTGAAGTTCGCGACGGACACCACCAGCGAGCTCGCAAGCAGGTGCGCGAAGACCCGCTGCTTCCCGTGCCTCAGGTCGAGCCGCGGCCGACCGTCCGGGCTCCCGGTCGTCGGGTCGCTCATGGTCGGGCTCCTGTACGTCGTCTCGCTCGATGCTCTGACCGGAGAACGTCCGGGAACTCATCGGGGTCTCGATCGTCGCTGGTCGAGCCCGGCGAGCGCCAGCGAGCCGGTGTCGAGACCCTCACCCGGTCTCGACACGCTCGGCCGTGGCCGGCCTCACGGCTCGACCACCGAGCCGCGGGTCAGACGTCGACCCAGACGGCCTTGTAGCGAAGCCGCGGGTCCCGGTGCGCCCGCGAGGTCGAGCCGGCGACGGCGTGGCCCCAGGACCGCAGCGAGTCGGCGACGTTCTCGCGGTCCTTCTCCTCGTTGAACACCCCGACGACCAACCGCCCACCGGGCGCGACCACGTCGGTCAGCAGCCGGTCCACGAAGTCGGCGCGTCGTCGCGGCGGCACGTAGTCGAGGCCGGTGCGGACGACGTCGAACCGGCGCGGGGGCACCCATGTCATCGCGTTGCCGGTCCAGATCCTGCTCGCCCACTGCGGCAGTCGCTGCCGGGCCAGGTCGGCCAAGCGGGCCGAGATCTCCACTCCGTACGGCTCGACGACCTTGCCGTCCTCGAGGCCCCAGGCCTCGAGGGACTCCATCAGCAGGCCGTTGGCACAGCCGACGTCGAGGACATCGGCGCTGCCCGGGACGGCGTCGAGCAGGAGGCGACGCGCGTGCTCCCACCGCGTGTCGTCGCCGCTGTGCCCGGACTGACCCTGGGGTGTCGGGGCGGCGAGGTACGCCGGCTCGACGATCGCCAGCACCCGGTCGTACCAGCCGTCTTCGTCGATGTCGTCCCGCAGCAGGGCGTCGTCGATGACGCCGAGCTCGCGCCAGGCGCGTTCCTTGTGGCCCGCGAGGGACTCGTCCGGACGGTTCGCGACGAACACCAGCTCGCGACCGGGCCGGTCCGGGGCATCGCGGACGTCCAGAGTCACGAACCCCGCGGCCTCCAGGTCCGTGGCGACGGTGTCCCGGTCGCGGAAGCGGAGCGTCGACTCCGAGGTGATCGTCGCGTCCTCGAAGACCAGCGTCGATCGGAAGGTGACCAGCTCGCCGTCGACGGCCGTGGTCTCCACCCACGACTCCACGTGACCCTGTCCGGCGACGTCGGCCGAGGTGAGGGAGTCCTCGCGGGTCCAGTCCAGCCACGCCTGCCGCGCCGGGTCGCGGGTCTCGAAGACCAGGTGGCCGCCCGGCCGGAGCACGTCGTACGCCGTGGCGAGCATCGCCGCCCACGCCTCGTCGGTGAGGAACACCTGGGCGACGTTCGCCGTCATCGTCACCAGGTCGAACCTCAGGTCGGCCACCGCGTCGATCTCGCCCACCACCCAGCGCACGCGCTCGGCGCCGGGCTTCCCGCGGGCGACGTCGATGGACGCCGCCGCCGGGTCGACACCCGTGACGTCGAGCCCGCGACCGGCCAGCAGCACCGCGAACGTGCCGGTGCCACAGCCGAGGTCCAGCACCGTACGGGCGCCCAGCTCCTCGACGATGCCGGCGTACGCGTCGAGGTCGCTGCGGTCCGGGTCCAGCGGGTCGTAGACGACGGCCAGCCGCCGATCCGCGAAGAGGGGGTCGGGCACCTCAGCATTCAAGCCGACGTGGCAATCCGGTTCCGCCACCGGTCCGAACACCTGGTGGCGTGCGTCACTGACGACGTACGTGTTCCCGATGTGGAGGACCAGATGAGTGACACGAGCAGAAGGAAGTTCCTCGCTGCGGCAGGGGTCGGGGCGGCCGGCACGGTCGGCCTGACAGGCATGGCGAAGGCGGAGGCGGCCACCGCCCCCGCGACCCGCAGGCCCGACAGCGCCAAGCAGACCGTGGTGGCGTACGTCGAGCACCACTTCAGCGACCGGGTACACCTCATGGTCGGCGATAGGGAGATCGTCGTCCACGACCGAGACCTGGCCACGCGCATCCTCAACGCGGCAGGAGGCAACTGACATGTCGTCACACCGCGAAGCCCCTGAGATCAGCAAGGACCCGGTCGCCGACGGCACCGACGTCTACGCGTTCGTCAGCCCCAACCGGCCCGACTACGTCACGCTGATCGCCAACTTCATCCCGATGCAGGCACCCGACGGCGGCCCGAACTTCTACGAGTTCGGCGACGACGTCCTCTACGAGATCCACGTCAACAACCGCGGCGACGCGACTCGGGACGTCTCGTTCCAGTTCAAGTTCTCTACGAAGGTCCGCAACGACAAGACCTTCCTCTACAACACCGGGCCGATCACCAAGCTCGGCGACTCGACCTGGAACCGCCCGCAGTTCTACACCGTGACCCGGATCGACTGGAAGGGCGACAAGGTCCGCAAGGAGACCGTCCTCGGCAAGAGCCTGGGCGTCCCGCCGGTCAACGTGGGTCCCCGCAGCACGCCGAACTACGCCCAGCTGTCCGCCTCGGCCGTGCACAGCGTCAAGCAGGGTGCCCGGGTGTTCTGCGGCCAGCGTGCCGACGCCTTCCACGTCGACCTCGGCAGCATCTTCGACCTCGGCGCGCTGCGGCCGCTCAACGAGGCGCACCTCATCTCGATGCCGAACATGAACGGCGTCAACGCGGTGCAGTCCTACAACGTGCACACCATCGCGCTCGAGATCCCGATCAAGCAGCTGACCCGCGACGGCAGCCAGCCGAAGAGCGCTCTCAGCTCGAAGGCGGTCATCGGCGTGTGGGCGACGGCCAGCCGTCGCAAGTCGCAGATCTGGGACAAGGCGAAGGGCAAGTACGTCGGCCACGGTCCCTGGGAGCAGGTCTCCCGGCTGGCCAACCCGCTGTTCAACGAGGTCATCGTCCCGATGGCCGAGAAGGACGAGTGGAACGCCCGGCCTCCGTGGGAGGACAAGCGCTACACGAAGTACGTCAACAAGCCGGAGCTGGCCGGGCTGCTGCCCGTGCTGTACCCCGGCGCGTT
Source organism: uncultured Actinomycetota bacterium (assembly GCA_963728555.1). GTDB lineage: Bacteria > Actinomycetota > Actinomycetes > Propionibacteriales > Nocardioidaceae > Nocardioides. The sequence goes on along the minus strand of CAVSKP010000002.1, from coordinate 349,963 downwards.
CCCCAACCTGGCCAAGTACGCCAAGCCCCGAGCCGACCTGAACGCGGTGCTGATGACCGGGATCCCGAAGGGCGTCGTCCCCGGGTTCCAGAACTTCACCGGTGCCGTCCAGGCCGACATGCTCCGCCTCAACGTGGCCATCCCGCCGACCGCCCAGCCGAACGACCTCGGCCTGGTGGCGGGTGACGCTGCCGGCTGGCCCAACGGACGCCGGGTGAACGACGACGTGGTCACGGTCGCGCTGCGCGCGGTCGCCGGCCTGACGATCCCGCTGGTCGACCCGTCGTTCAAGCCCGACGGTGCCGCCAGTGCCGTCGCCGACGGGACGTCCAACACCAACGCCGCCGTGACCGCGGACTTCCCGTTCCTCGGTCTGCCCGGCGGTGGCTACCAGACGGTGCCCGGCACCACGACGGCGAAGTAGATCGGGAGGGGAGCACTCATGAGTGAGAACCCGTTCGCCGGTCAGGGCTCGGTGATGCTCGACATCGGTGGCGACGTCGGTGCCCTCGTGGTGGCCATGCCGCCCTCGATGGTCGGGGTGGAGATCGAGATCGCGCCGACCGGTGGGGCGCAACCCGCGCACCACCACGTGCACCACCACGGGCACGAGCAGGGACACGACCACGGGCACGGACACCGCCCGCACGTGGCCGTCGTGGACCGGCCGGTGGCCGAGGGCAGCCAGCCCTCGCTGGTGTTCCCCGACCTGGTCGAGGGCTCCTACGAGCTCTTCGACAAGGGCGAGGAGACCGTGCTGATGACCGTCGCGGTCACCGGCGGGCAGGTCACCTTCGCGGACTGGCCCGCCTAGCGGACTCACCGCAGCACTGCAGCAGCGACGGCCGTCCGGCACGTGGGGTCCGGACGGCCGTCGCGGCGTCTGCGGGGCGTCGTACGGGCGGGTGTTGGTGTCTAGCCCGAGGGGTGTGACTCACGCGGTGACCTGACAGATCGGCGCTGTCTTGTTACCTTCGAAACATGGGTACCCTCCCCCCCAGGGCCCGGTTGTTCGCTGCGCTAGCGACGGTCCAGACGATCTGCCTGGCCGCCGTTGCGGTTCCCGCGTTCTCCGGAGCGACGACGACAGTCACCGACAAGACCGGTGCGGAGCACCGCACGGTCAAGCGATCCGTGGTGCACGGCACCATGGGCAACGACACGATCATCACCAAGCGGTACGCCCAGCGTGTGCTCGCCCTGGCCGGAGACGACTACGTCCGGCTGGGCAGCAGCAACGACATCGCGTACGGCGGCGACGGCAACGACTGGCTGCACGGCAACGACGGCCGGGACGCCGTCTACGGCGGCCCCGGCACCGACCACCCGCAGGGCGGCACCGGCAACGACCGCGTGTTCGGCGGCTCCGGTGACGACGAGCTCGACGGCGATGCCGGCAACGACTACATCGTGGCCGGCGCCGGCAACGACGGCGTCACCGGCGACGAGGGCGACGACGTGATCTACCCCGGCCCCGGCGCCGACGTGATCTACGGCGAGGAAGGCAACAACACGATCATCGCCACCGACGACGGCGTCCGCGACGACATCTTCTGCAACCAGATCATCGTGCCGGCCCCGCCCGGCCTGATCATCTACATCGGCCACCGCGACCCGCTCGACGCCCTCCGCAACTGCAAGGTGGTCGTCCGCAAGCACTAGGAGTCCTAGCTCCGTCCCCGGCGCGTCATCGCCAGGAACTCCGCGCGTGCCTGCGGGTCGTCCCGCAGCCGCCCGGAGAGGGAAGTCGTGTGCGTGCGCACACCCATGGCCCGGGCGCCGCGCAGGCTGAGGCAGGTGTGCTCGGCCTCCAGGACGACGCCGACTCCGTACGGCGCCAGCTCGGCCTGCAGGGTGTCGGCGATGCGCGGGTCAGCCGCTCCTGGGTCTGCGGGCGGCTGGCGTGGAACTCCACCAGACGGGCGAACTTGGAGAGGCCGAGGATCCGGTCCCCGGGCAGGTACCCGACATGGGCGACGCCCACGAACACCCGGGGTCGGGGGTGGGTGACCCGCAGGCGGGCCGGGGCCGCCGAGACCGCCTCGCGCGCCGGGGCGGCGGAGCTCACTCGGTCCCCAACGGCTTCCGTCCGGCGGCCAGCGCGCTGAGGGCGAGCGCACCCACCAGCAGGCCGAAGTCGCGCAGGGCCACGTCGTAGTAGTCGCCCAGCGTCACCAGGTCGACGATGACCCCGGCGAGCCAGGCTGCGACGAGCAGGCCGCCGAACCGCGGCTTCCAGGCGACGGCCAAGCCGGCCACGATCTCGATGACGCCGACGATGTACATCGCCTGGTCGGCGTTCCCGGGGACGATGTCGTTGATCCACGGCGCCAGGTAGTGGTCCCAGTCGGTCAGCACGTTCGTGAACTTGTCGAGCCCGAAGACGATCGGCGCGACGGTGAAGACCGTGCGCAGCAGGAAGAACGCGGCGTCGGGCCCCGCAAGAGTCGACAGCGCAGACCCCGTGGTGGGGCGGGAGAGATCGGTCGCCATGGCAGCCTCCAATTTCTAAAAGTGAGATTGATTGACGTTAGAAGCCTCGAGGCTCTTGTGTCAAGAACCATTTGTTTTAGAATCACGCCATGGACTTCGGTGCCCGCGCGACCGGGATCGGCGCGCTCGCCGACGAGACCCGCCGCTCGCTCTACGCCTATGTCGTCGCGCAGTCCGATGCGGTCGGCCGCGACCAAGCCGCATCGGCGCTGGGGCTGGCCCGGCACAACGTCAGTCACCACCTCGACCGGCTGGTCGCCGACGGGCTCCTCGAGGTCGAGTACCGCCGCCTCAGCGGGCGTCGCGGCCCGGGGGCCGGACGGCCCAGCAAGCTCTACCGCCGCGCGGACGTCGAGATCGCCGTCTCGCTGCCGCCCCGCCGCTACGACCTGGTGGGCGGCATCCTGGCTGCGGCCGTCGCGCGCACCGCCGACGGCACCTCGCTCGACGAGGCCGTCGCGCAGAGTGCCCGCGAGGAGGGGGAGGGACTGGCCCGGACCGCGCCCGAGGGCAGCGCTTCCCTGGCCGGGATCGCCGGGCTGCTGGCCACGCAGGGCTACGAGCCACGCCTCGACGACGAGGTGCTCCTGCTGGCGAACTGTCCGTTCGACGCGCTGGCCCAGAAGCACACCGAGCTGGTGTGCGGCGTCAACCAGTGCTTCGTGCAGGGCGTCGCCGACGGGCTGGGCTGCGCGGGCGCGGTCGCGTCGCTGGAGCCGGAGTCCGGGATGTGCTGCGTGAAGGTGCGCGAGCAGGCGAAGGGCTAGCCCCGGACGTTGGCGAACCCGAGCAAGGCGGCCAGTCCCAGCGCGCTGCGGGGCTCGTACGGCGCCCGCCAGATGCCGCCGTGCACCGCGGCGTACGCCTCGTCCTGCCAGGGATGGTCGGCCGGCGGGCGGCCCTGGACGAGGTCGTGCACCAGGAGCGCCGCCATCAGGGTGTTCGACGTGGACGGGTCGAAGACCTCGACCCCGAAGCGGTGCGCACCGGCGAACGCGGCAGCGAGCGCGCGGTTCTTGAGCACGGACCGGGTCCGCGTCGACGGCGCGACGTGGAAGGAGACCTCCTGGCCGTCACGCGCAGCGGCGCAGCCGCGCCAGCGCTGGATGCGCTTGGCCAGCGCGTAGTTCGGTCCCTGCTGAGGGACCAGGCAGTCGGCGATGCCCGGATCGGCGCCCAGCACGTCAGCCGGCGCGAACTGGCGGTGCAGCAGCCGGCCGCGAGAGACCCAACGCAGCGGCCGGCCGACCGCCTTGGCGGTCCCCGACCGCTCGGCGTACGCGCGACCCGACTGCTCGACCGCGTCGCCCGGCACGGCGAAGACGTCGGTCGGCGTCGCCAGGAAGGCCAGCGCCGTGTCCGACCGCGCCGCGGTCACCCGCGAGGCCAGCGCGTCGGCCGCGACGGAGACGCGGACGTGGGTGCCGCCGTCGGCGTAGAGGTAGTTGCCGACGACGAGCCGGCCGTCCAGCCCGGCCAGCCAGTCCGCTGTCTCGGGCACCTCGGCCAACAGGTCGACGCCGGCGGCCCCCACCGTCCCGTCCGTGCCCGGCACGACGGGCACGAGCAGTCGGCCGGCGGCCGAGCGGGCCGAGTCGAGCACCCGCTCCCAGATGGCCGGGGTCGGCAGGTCGACGGCGGCGACGGTGGCGCCCCAGCGCAGCAGCGGTCCCAACGGCCCCATCTCGGCGCCGGCGCCGAGCACCGCCACGGTCCTGCCCTCGAGCCGCAGCCACTCCGGGTGGGCGGCCACCTCGCGGACGGCCTCGGCCGCCGACGGCTCGAGCACGCCGGCTCGCAGCCAGGCATCGAGGCGGTCGTGCAGGGCGACGCCGGTCAGCCGATGGCCGCGGTACGGGAGGACGAGCTCCGTCAGGGGCGAGCCGGCGCCCCGTACCTCCCAGGTGTCGAGGTCCCGGGCGCTCGGCGCGTCGGCCAGCGAGGCCAGCGGCCGGTCACCGTCGTCGGCGGCGACGACCATGCGCCGTCGTACGGCGTCCAGGCCGGCGTCCGCGATCGCGCACCACGCGTCGCGGGACGGCAGCCCCGCCTCGACCAGGCGCCGGAAGTGCAGGAGGTACCTGCTGCGCCACGCCGTCTCCCGCGCGGCGGCGTCGGCGCCCAGCGGGTCGACCGTCCGGAGCGCGTCCGCGACGACCGCGCGCCCGATGGCGGTGGTGCTCCGCTCGCCGTCACGGCTGTCCGGGTCGGCCGGGAACGAGACGCCGTGGGTCACCCGCCCATCATGGTGGTCAGCTGTAGCCGGACGGGAGACGAGGCGTGTACTGCGCCTCCAGCGCCTCGACCTCGTCGTCGGTGAGCTCCAGGTCGACGGCGGCCACGGCGTCGGTCAGGTGCTGCTCCTTCGTCGGGCCGATGATCGGGGCGGCGACGACGGGGTTCTTCAGCACCCAGGCGAGGGCGACCTGCGCCATCGGCACGCCACGAGCCTCGGCCACCTTCTGCACGGCCTCGATGATGGGCGGGTTGCTCTCGTCGTCGTAGCGCCGCTGCAGGTCGTCGGTCCGCGAGCGCTGGGTGGACTCGCCCCAGGGGCGGGCGAGGCGGCCCTTGGCGAGCGGGCTCCACGGGATGCTGCCCACGCGCTGGTGGGCCAGCAGGCCGAACATCTCGCGCTCCTCCTCGCGCTGGAGGAGGGAGTACTGGTCCTGCATCGAGACGAAGCGCGTCCAGCCACCGAGGTCGGCGGCGTGCTGCATGGTCGCGAACTGCCAGGCCCACATCGAGGAGGCTCCGAGGTACCTCGCCTTGCCGGCCTTCACGACGTCGTGCAGCGCCTCCATCGTCTCCTCGACCGGGGTGCGCGGGTCGAAGCGGTGGATCTGGTACAGGTCGACGTAGTCGGTCCCGAGCCGGCGCAACGATGCGTCGATCTGCTCCATGATCGCCTTGCGGGACAGGCCGGAGCCGCCCGGGCCGTCGTGCATCTTGGAGAAGACCTTGGTCGCGAGGACGAGGTCGTCGCGCCTGGTGAACTCCTTGGCCGCGCGGCCGGTCACCTCCTCCGAGGAGCCCCCGCTGTAGACGTTGGCGGTGTCCCAGAAGGTGACGCCCTGCTCCACAGCCAGGCGGAAGATCGGTGCGGCCGCGTCGTCGCCGAGAGCCCACTCGTGCGCATGCTCGCCGGTGCCGAAGCTCATGCAGCCGAGCGCGATGCGGCTGACCTTCAGGCCGGAGGATCCGAGACGGGTGTAGTCCATGACCGCCAGTCTGCTCCGGAGCCCAGCCGGTCGGACAGTGGCGCCTAGCCCATCCGGGCCATTTGCGGACCAGATAAGCCCCGTTACCGGGACGGTTGAAGGTTCACTTTCTTACTGTTCAGTCAGTCGCCGGTCGGCGGCGTCTCCCCCCTTTCACCGAAAGTCAGACAGCCATGCGCAGTAAGTCCCTCAAGATCTCGGTCATCGCCCTGGTGGGCATCGTCCTCGCCGTGGGCGCGGCGGCCTACGCGTACTGGACCGTCTCCGGTTCCGGTACCGGTGAGGCCTCGACCGGCAACGTCACCTCGATCACGGTCAACCAGAGCGGCTCCGTCTCGGGCCTCGCGCCGGGCCTGCCCGCCCAGGCGCTCTCGGGCACCTTCGACAACCCGAACGGCGGCCCCGTGTTCGTCGCCTCGGTGAGCGCCGTGGTCTCCGGCACCGACAAGTCCGGCTGCACGGCCAGCGACTACACGATCTCGGGCAGCCCGGCGACCGTCGCCACCCAGGTCGCCTCCGGCTCCGGCGTCGGCGCCTGGTCGGGCATCTCCATCGCGTTCAACAACAAGGCCGGCACCAACCAGGACGCCTGCAAGGGCGCCACGGTCAGCATCGCCTACACGAGCAACTGATCCGACCAGCACCTTCCGATGACGCCGATCGCGACCCGGACCGCGCGCCCCCATGGGGGCGCGCGGTCCCGTCGCAGGCGCGCCAGGCTCGTCGCGCGCTCGGCGCTCGGATCGGTGCTGGCAGTGGTCGTGGCAACCTGGGCAGCGGCCCCCGCCGAGGCCTACTTCCGCGTGACGGGCGCGGGCGCCGGCCAGGCCGTCACCTCCGGGCTCTCGGCCCCGGGTACGCCGATCGCCACCGCGACCGTCGGCAGCGGCACCGTCCCGGTCGCCTGGACGGCGGCCTCGCTCAGCGGAGGCCAGGCGCCGCAGGGCTACTACGTGCTCCGCGTGCGCACCAGCGACCAGGCCACGGCCGCCGCCTGCGGCACCGGTCCGGCCACGCTCACCACCCAGCTTTCGTGCAACGACCTCACCGTGCCGGACGGGACCTACCGGTACCAGGTCATCGCGGTCCAGCACAGCTGGACGGCGACCAGCGCCCTCTCCGCGTCGGTGACGGTCGTCAACGACGCGAGCCTGCCGAAGGTCTCCGTCACGGGCACCTCCCCGACCCCCAACGCCAACGGGTACATCAACAGCAGTCCCGTCACCGTCACCCTGACCGCGACTCCCGGCACTGGCGGCATCGCCATCACCTCCATCACTGCATGGGTCGACGCCGGCACGCCGAGCACCACACTCGGGTCCACCAAGAACGTCAGCGTCAGCGGCGACGGCGTACACGTCGTGTCGTACTACGCCACCGACCTGCTCGGGCACTCCAGCCTCGTCGCCACCTACACCGTCCGCATCGACCGGGTCGCGCCGTCCGCGCCAGGTGTCCCGGCGCTCACCGCCGCCACCGACAGCGGCCGCTCCTCCAGCGACGGCGTCACCAACGCCACCAGCCCGGCACTCACCGGCACCGCCGAGGCCGGCAGCACCGTGACGGCGTACGACGGAGCGACTGCTCTGGGGACATCGGTGGCCACCGGTGGCACCTGGACCCTTTCGGTCACCCTCGCCGCGGGCAGCCACACCATCACCGCCAAGGCCACGGACCTCGCCGGTAACACGTCGGTCGCCTCCGCAGCGGCCACTGTCGTCGTCGACCGCACCGCGCCGAACGCACCGGCGACCCCGGCACTGGCGGCCGCCAGCGACTCCGGGCGGGCCAACAACGACAAGATCACGAACGTCACCACACCGACGTTCTCGGGCACGTCCGAGGCGAACGCGGTCGTCACCCTGTACGACGGCACGACCGTCGTGGCCACGACCACGGCATCCGGGACGAGCTGGACGACGGCGACCAGTGCGCTGGGCGATGGCGCGCACACGATCACCGCGAAGGCCGCGGACCTCGCCGGCAACCTCTCCTCGGCGAGCAACGGGGTCACTGTCACCATCGACACCACCGCGCCCAGCCCACCGTCGCAGCCGCTCCTGGCCTCGACCAGCGACACCGGCATCTCGACCACCGACGGCATCACCACGGACGACGACGCCGACCTACACCGGCACGACCGAGATCAAGGCGATCGTCAACCTGATCGTCGACGGCACCGTCGTGACCACCAGTGGAGCGGTCAACACCGGCAGCTGGTCCTTGGCGACGACGACCCTGGCCAACGGCACGCACGCAGTCACGGCAACCGCGGTCGACATCGCCGGCAACACCAGTGCGGCATCGACGGCATCCAGCATCACCGTCGACACGCTGGCGCCGACGGTGACGGTCGACCAGGCCGTCGGCCAGGCGGACCCGACCCCCGGCACCACGATCCTGTTCACCGCGCTGTTCAGCGAGCCGGTCTACGACTTCACGGCCGCCGACCCGACTCGCGCCGGCACCGCGCACGCCGCCACGTCGACCATCAGCGGCGGCCCCGCGTCGTACACGGTGTCCGTGACGGGCATGACCTCGGCCGGCACCGTCACGCTCACGCTCGGCGCGTCGAAGGTGACCGACGCGGCGGGGAACTCGAACACCGCCTCGACCAGCACCGACAACACCGTGACCTACCAGCCCTAGGAGCCTCCCCCTTGTCCCGCCGCAGCCCCACCACCACCCGGCTCGCCATCCAGGCGACCGCCCTCGACCTGTTCCTGCGACAGGGCTACGACGTCACGACGCTCGAGCAGATCGCGACCCGGCTCGGCCTCACCCGGCCGGCCATCCTCTACCACTTCCACCACAAGGAGGAGCTGCTGCACAGCGTCGTCGAGCCGGCCCTCGTGGCCGTCGAACGGGCCCTGGAACCGTTCCAGGGTGCCGGCTCGTCGTGCAAGGAGCTCCATGCAGAGGTGCTGCGCGCGCTCCTCACGGCGTCGCTGGCGCATCGGGCGGCCGTGGCTCTCATGTCGCGGTTCGCCAACGAGCACACCCTGGCCGGCCTCGGCGAGCGCGCCACCGCCGCGAACGCGCGGTGCGTCGAGCTGATCTCCGGTCCTGACCGAGACGACCCGTCCCGACGGCTCCGCGCGGTGGCGACGCTCGCTGCGCTCGGTGGAGTGATGGGCGCCCGGACATTCGTGCCGATCGACACCGAAGACGAGCGGGAGTCCCTCGTGCGTGGGTTGCTAGCCCTCCTGCACTCCTGAGGCCTGGTCGGCACGCCGGGCATCCGCGTGCGGACGGCTCTGCCAGAGCGCCCAGTCGGCGCTCACCTCGCCGGCGGCCCGGAGCAGGTGCGGCAGGTGGTCGTCCAGCAGCGTGTCCACGCTGGTCTCGGCGGCGTGCACCGTGACGTTCATGGCAGCGCGGACGGCGCCCGTCCCGTCGCGAACGGGGACCGCGACGGAACGGACGCCTGGCGCGAGCTCCTCGTCGGCGAGCGCCCACCCTCGGGCGCGCACCTGACGGAGCTCCTCGAGCAGCTGCTCGATGCTCTTGCCGATGTACGGCGGCAGGCCGGACTGGCTCGGCGAGGCCAGGGTGCCCGCCACCTGGTCGGGCGGCATCGCGGCGAGCAGCACCTTGCCCTGCGACGTCTGCGCAGCCGGGAACCTGGTGCCGATCTCGACGCGGAGGGCGATGATCTTCGGCACGCTGACGCGGGCGACGTACACGATGTCGCTGCCGTCGAGCTGGGCCATCGACGACGACTCACCCGTCCTGCCGACCAGGTCCTCGAGGTGCGGACGGGCGACGTCCCAGAGGCCTTGCGCCCCGACGTACGCCATCCCGAGCCGCAGCACCCGAGGCGTCAGCTCGTAGCTCCCCTCGCGGACCCGGACGTAGCCCATCTCCTCGAGCGTCAGCAGCAGCCGGCGTGCCGTCGGCCGGGCGAGGTCGGCCGCGGCCGCCACCTCCGCGAGGGTCATCGCGCCCCCGGGCCTGCCGAGGGCGGCGAGCACGTCGAGGCCGCGCGCGAGTGCCTCGACGAAGTCCGGTCCGGTGCCGCGTCCCGCCACTACTCGCCTTCGTCCTTGCCCGCGCCGGGCTCGCCGAAGATCGAGCCGCGGGCCTCACGGGTGGAGTCGGACTTGTAGTCGGTGTACTGGTAGGGGTTGTCGAGGACGTCCTGGTTGGGCAGCTCGGGGTTCATGCCCGACTTCCAGACGTCCTCGCCCATCTCGCCCTTGAGGAAGTCGACGGTGTTCTCGATCTCCGTCCGTACGGCGCCCAGGTCGGCGCCGACGAGCCTGCCGTCGCTCTTCACGACGTGGCCGTCGACCACGACGGTGTGCACGTCGCCGCGCTGGGCCTGGAAAGCCACGTGGCCGTAGGGGTTGAGCAGCGGGAAGGAGAACGCCGAGTCGTCGTTCTTGATCAGGATGACGTCGGCCTTCTTGCCGGGGCTCAGCTCGCCCAGGTCGTCGCGGTGCAGCGCCTTGGCGCCGCCGCGGGTCGCCCAGTCGACGACCTGCTCGGCACGGAGCGAGGAGTTGGTCACCGTGTCGCCGTTCGCGTGCGCCTCGAGGTGCTCGCGGGAGCGGTCCGCACCGAGCGTCGTACGCATCGCGGTGAACAGGTCGCTGCTCCACCAGACGCTGGTGTCGTGCGACAGCGAGACCGGGATGTCGTGGCGGCGTACCTGCCAGGTGGGCGGGTACCCCTGGCCCGCGCTCTGCTCGGACTCCGTCGACACCGAGACCGAACCCCCGCTGGCGGCGATGCGCTGGTAGCTGTCGGTCGTCAGGGTGGCGGCGTGCACGTAGATGTTGTCGGGGCCCATGAAACCGTTCTCGTGCATCAGCCGGATGCCGTTGTCGTTGGTCGCGCCCCACACGCCGGCGTGCGTGGTGTGCGGCAGCCCGAGCTCGCGTGCGAAGGCGAACGCCGGCCCCTCGGGGAAGGACTCCTCCCCGAGCACGTCGAAGGCGATCTGGAAGCCGAGCATGTCGTCGTCCGAGCGCCGCCGGTCGAAGAACGCCTTGACGGCAGGGTCCGCGGTCCACTCCCAGGGGGCCGCCTGGATGTTGCCGTAGGCGAGTACGAACCTTCCCGGGACTGCCTGGAGGGCATCGACCGCGGCGTCGGCGTGGTCGACGGTCTGGAGTCCGTGCGACCAGTCGACGGTCGTGGTGACGCCGGACTCGAGAGCGTCCCAGCCGGAGAGCACGTTGCCGGCGTGGATGTCCTCGGGGCGGAAGAGCCGGCCGTGCTCGAGGTAGTACCAGACGAAGTACTGGGTGAGCGTCCAGTCGGCGCCGTACGCCCGCATCGCCGTCTGCCACATGTGCCGGTGGGTGTCGATCATCCCCGGCATCACGATGCCTCCGGTCGCGTCGACCTCGACGGCCCCGTCGGGCGCGGTCAGCCCCGTGCCGACCTCGGCGATCTTGTCGTCGACGACGAGCACGTCACCGCCGAGCACGACGGTGTGCGCGTCGTCCATGGTCAGCACGGTCCCGTTACGGAACAGCACGGGTCGACGGTCCGCCATCGCCTTCGCTCCTGTCTCGGACGCATGTCCGTCTGACGGTCATCTCGAGTCCTGTCGTGCACCCTGACCCCGCCCGGTACGGGCTGTCAAGGGTGCGGGCCTCGGGATAGTCCGGAACGAAAAGCACCATAAACCGGGATTCGATGATGACGATCGTGGCGGACTATCCCGATATGGGGGCTCCTTGACAGCCCGTACGACCCATGGACACAGTACGACGGACGAGTGTCCGCTGGACGAGCGAAGAGGGGTGACCGGTGGCCGGACCGCTGGTTGGACTTGTCGTCGCGGACTTCTCGCGGATCCTGGCGGGTCCCTACGCCACCATGCTGCTGGCCGACATGGGCGCCGACGTGGTGAAGGTCGAGGGGCCGGCGGGCGACGACACCCGGACCTGGACGCCGCCGGTGCGCGAGATCGACGGCAAGGAGGTCTCGACGTACTACCTCGGCGTGAACCGCAACAAGCGCTCGATCGCCCTGGACTTCACCGACGACGCCGACCTCGCCGTCGCCCGACGACTGGCGGCCCGCGCCGACATCGTGATCGAGAACTTCCGCCCCGGCGGCCTGACCCGGTTCGGGCTCGACTACGACACCGTCGCCGCCGGCAACCCCGCCGTCGTGTACGCCTCGATCAGCGGGTTCGGCAGCACTCCCGAGGGCGCCAAGCTGCCCGGGTACGACCTGATCGTGCAGGCCATCAGCGGCCTGATGAGCCTGACCGGCGACCCCGACGGACCGCCGTACCGCGCCGGCATCTCGGTCTTCGACGTGATGGCCGGCCTCCACGCCACCATCGGCATCCTCGCCGCGCTGCGCACCCGCGCCGAGTCCGGCCGCGGGCAGCACGTCGAGGTCAGCCTCCTCTCGTCGGCGCTGTCGGGCCTGGTTAACCAGTCCAGCGCGTACGCCGCCGGCGGCACCATCCCCTTCCGGATGGGCAACAGCCACCCGAGCCTGTTCCCGTACGAGCCGTTCCCGTGCAGCGACCGCGACCTCATCGTCACGGCCGGCAACAACCAGCAGTTCCGCAAGCTCGTCGAGGTGCTCGGCGCTACCCGAGCTCGCCGACGACCCGCGCTTCGCCCGCAACGAGGACCGCACCGTCAACCGCGACGAGCTCCGGCCGCTGCTGGTCGCCCGGCTCAGGGAGCGCACCGCGATGGAGTGGTTCGAGGCGATCATCGCCGCGGGCGTGCCGTGCGGGCCGATCAACACCATCGACGGTGGCTTCGCGTTCGCCGAGAGCATCGGTCTCGACCCGGTCGTGATCGTCGGCGAGGGGGATGCGGCGGTGCCGTCGGCCCGGCACCCGATCGCTTTCTCCGAGACGCCGGTGGGCTACCACCGGCCGCCGCCGGCGCTCGACGAGCACGGCGCCGAGATCCGCGCGTGGCTCGAGGAGGACCGATGACCCCGGAGTTCCCCACCTCGCTCGGCACCTCGACCGCCGACGAGATCCGGCTGCTCGGCCAGGACCTCGCGGCCGACCTGATGGGCCAGGTCGGCTTCGGAGAGCTGGCCTTCTGGCTGGTGGCGCTGCGCCGGCCGACGCCCCAGGAGACCCGTGTCTTCGAGGCGGTGCTCGTGGCACTGGCCGACCACGGCTTCACGCCGACCGCCATCGCTGCCCGGCTCACCTACCTCTCCGCTCCCGACTCGCTGCAGGGCGCGCTCGCCGCCGGGCTGCTCGGTGGCGGGTCGCGGTTCCTCGGCGTGACCGAGGACTGCGGTACCTACCTCCACGAGGTGATCGAGTCGCTCGACGCATTGCCGACCGACGACGCCGGCTGGGACGCGGTCGCACTGGACGCCGTACGCCGGACCCGTGCGGAGGGCAGGTACGTGCCGGGTCTCGGCCACCCGGTGCACAAGGTCGAGGACCCGCGGACCCCGGTCCTGGTCCGGATCGCCGACGAGGAGGGCCTGCGCGGCCCGCACCTGCGGCTGTTCGAGGCGATCGGCCGCACCCACGAAGAGGTGCTCGGGCGGCGGCTTCCGCTCAACGGAGCGGGAGTGTGCGGCGCCGCGCTGGCCGACCTGGGTCTCCCCGTCGAGATGCTGCGCGGGTTCGCGCTGCTGGCCCGCGCCGCGGGGCTGCTCGGACAGATCGCCGAGGAACGCCGCCGTCCGATCGGCATGGAGGCCTACCTCACCATCGACCGCAACGCGGTCTACGTCGATCCCGAGAGCTGAGGAGAGGAGCAGGCATGGCCCAGGTCGTTGCGGTCATCGCCTCGACGCACCACCCGTTCTACTACCGCGCGAGCACATCGACCGGCGCCGACCGCCCGCCGTTCGCCGACGACTGGGTGGCCAAGATCGAGACCTTCCGCGAGACCCTCACGCGAGCGAACCCCGACGTGCTGGTCATGGTCGGCAGCGACCACTTCCACCAGCTGTGGCTGGACAACATGCCGCAGTTCCTTGTCGGCAAGGCGCCCTTCTACGACGCCAACTGGTACAACGAGGAGCGCGAGTTCGGCCTGCCGCGGATGACGCTCGCGGGTGAGGAGGGCCTCTCCCAGCACATCCTCCGCAACGGCCTCGACGCCGGCTTCGACCTCGCCTTCAGCAACGAGCTGCGGATCGACCACAGCATCACCTGCCCGATCATCACGCTGCGGCCCCAGCACGACCTGCCGATCGTGCCGATCTACACCAACATCTTCGCGCCGCCGCTGCCGCAGCCCAGGCGGTTCGTCGAGCTGGGCCGGACCGTCCGGCGGCTCGTGGAGTCGTGGCCCGACGACCGCCGCGTCGCGATCATCGGCACCGGCCACCTCTCGCTCGAGCTGGGCGGCCCTCGCCAGTTCGGCCCACACGGACCGGATCCCGAGTTCGACCGCAAGGCCGTCGACTGGATCGCCCGTGGCGACCTCGACGGCTGCCTCGCCGAGGTATCGCTGGACAGCCTGCACGCGCCGGGCAACGCGACCCACGGGTTCATGGACTTCATGCTGATGATGGGGGTCGCCGGCGACGGCGCGGCGGCGGACCACGTCGACTCCCTCGACCTGTTCCACACGATGGAGGCCTACTTCACCTGGTACCCGAAGGAGGACAGCCCGTGAGCAAGTACCTCCTCGACAAGTTCCTCTTCACCGTCGACCGCGACCCGGGCCTCGTCGACCGCTACCGCGACGACCCCGCCGGCACCGTCGCCTGGTGGGAGGCCGAGATGGCCAACCAGATCCTCAACTGCACCACCGACGAACGGTCCACCTGGCTGGCCTTCACCGACGAGGAGCGCGACGTGCTCGTCCGCCAAGACCACGTCCGCCTCTTCGAGATGGGCGCGCACCCGTTCCTCACCCTCACCCTCTTCATCGCGATGTTCGAGCGCGACCACGGCCCGTTGGAGTACCAGATCGCCTACGGCAAGGCCATGGAGCACATCTCCCTCCCCTATCCGGACATCGCGACATGACGGGGGCCACGTGAGAGCCGCCGTCGTCACTGCGCACGGCGAGCCCGCGTCGTACGGCGACCACCCGGACCCGCAGCCCGCTGACGGGCGGGTGCTGGTACGGATCACCGCGGCACCCGTCGTACCGCTGGACCTGCTGTGCGCGTCCGGCACGTCGTACTTCGGCCAGCCCGCACTCCCGTACGTCCCCGGCGTGCAAGGCGTCGGCGTCACCGATGACGGCGAGCGCGTGTGGGTGGCGTCCTCGGCCGGCATGACCCCGGGCGACGGCACGCTCGCCGAGCTGTGCGCCGTCGCCCCGGGCGACATCGTCCCGGTCGACGGCGACATCGACGACGCCGCGCTGGCGGCCATCGGACTCTCCGGCGTGGCGGCCTGGTCCGCCGTCCACCTGCGCGCGCGGCTGCTCGCGGGCGAGCGCGTCGTCGTGCTGGGCGCGGGCGGGGCGGTCGGCCAGGTGTCCGTCGCCGTCGCCGTCGGACAGGGCGCGAGCCGGGTCGTCGGCGTCTGCCGCAGCCAGGAGGCCGCCGAGCGGGCTCGCCGCAACGGCGCCGACGACGTCGTGCTGCTCCCCGACGACCGCGACGTCGACGCGCTCGCCGTCGCGATCACCGACGCTCTCGGCGGTCCGGCGGACGTCGTCGTCGACCCCGTCTTCGGATGGGTCGCCGAGGCGGCGACCCAGGCGTTGACGCGGTTCGGGCGTCTGGTGAACATCGGCGGCTCCGCCGGCGACGCCGCCACGCTCTCCTCCGCCACCGTGCGCAGCAATTCCCTGGCCGTGCTCGGCCACACCAACAACAACCTGACCCCCGAGCAGCGGCAGGAGGCGCTCACCAGCGTCGTCGCGCTGGCGGCGGGCCGGTCCCTCGTCGAGCACGTCGCGCGCCCACTCACCGACGTCGCCGACGCCTGGCGCGAGGTCGCGTCCGGGGCGGGCGTCCGCCAGGTCCTCCTTCCCTGACCGGGTCCCTGAAGTGTTGGCCAGAAGTGTTCGCCAGAAGTGTTCGCCTGCTGACGTCAGCACTCCGCCCCCGCGCCGTCGGCGCGAGGGCGGAGTGGTTCTTGGGGCGCGGAGCTAACCGCGACCGCTGGAGGAGCGCAGCCTCCTCGACACCGAGTCGATGGCCACCGCGAGGAGCAGTACGGCTCCGGTCACCATGAACCGCACCGCCGAGTCGACGTTGATGAGGTTCAGGCCCGCGGTGATCGCCTGGAGGACGAGCATGCCGAGCAGGGCGGCGTACGCCGACCCGCGGCCGCCGAAGAGGCTGGTGCCACCGATCACCGCCGCCGCGATCGCGGTCAGGTTGGTGTCGGTGGTGCCGCTGCTCTGCGAGACGGTCGTCAGCTGGCCGGCCAGGAACAGGCCGCCGAGTGCGGCGAACGTCGACGTCAGCCCGAAGACCGACACGTAGACGAAGGTGACGTTGATGCCGGCCCGTCGAGCAGCCTCCTCGTTGCCGCCGACTGCCGTCACGTGCCGGCCCCAGGTGGTCTTGCGCAGCGCCAGGTCCATCAGCACGACCAGGATCACGAACGTGGTGAACAGGTAGCCCACTCCGCGCGCGATGCCGAGGTAGTAGCAGAAGTACCCGAGCCCGACCGCCATCAGCCCGGCCTTCACCAGGATGCCGGTCAGGTTCGGCGGCGTCAGACCCGCGGCGCGCCGGCGCTGGATGCCGAGCAGGTTCGACCCGACGTACAGCAGAACCGCGACCGCGACCAGGCCGTAGGCCTGGGCGTCGCTGAGGAACTTGTCCCGCGCGAAGGCGCGCAGCCCGGAGTCCTGCGGAAGCACGATGGTGCCCGTGTCGCCGAGGGTGTAGAGCAGCGCGCCCTGGAATGCGAGCAAGCCCGCCAGCGAGAACACGAAGGACGGCACCCCGACGTACTGATGGAGCGCCGCGTAGACCAGCCCGATCGCCAACCCCACCACGAGGGCGGTGAGCATCGCGAGCAGGGGCGACTGCCCGTGCTTGACGACCATCACGGCCATCACCGCCGAGGTGAAGCCCGCGACCGAGCCGACCGACAGGTCGATCTCGCCCAGCAGCAGCACCAGCACGATGCCCAGCGCGATCACGCCGGTCGGGGCAGCGAACTGGGTCAGGGTGACCAGGCTGCGCGACGACAGGAAGGTCGGCTCGCGCAGGTAGAAGACCGTGCAGATGATGAGCAGGCCGAGGATCACGGGGAGGGTGCCGAGCTCGCCGCCCTTGAGGCGGTTCCACACGAGGTGCGCGATGCCGCGCGGGCCCTGGCTGAGGATCAGCCGCTCGTCGGCCATGTCGGCCGCGACGGCCGAGATCGGCTCGACGTCGACGTCCGGCTCGATGCCGGTGTTGGTGTCACTCATGCGAGGCCCCTTCCCCTGCCGGCTTCGCGCGTGCTGCCCGGCTGGCGACGACGTTGTCGCTCGCGCCGGTGATGGCGGCGACGAGCTGCTCCGTGGTCGCCTCCTCGACGCGGAACTCCGCGGCGTTGCGGCCCAGGCGGAGCACGACGATCCGGTCGGCCACCGCCTGCACGTCGGCCATGTTGTGGCTGATCAGGATCACGCCGAGCCCGGACTCGCGCAGCCGCTCGATGAGGTTGAGCACCTCGGCCGTCTGCGCGACGCCCAACGCGGCCGTGGGCTCGTCGAGCATCACGACCTTGGGCGCGCCGACCAGGCTGCGGGCGATGGCGACGGTCTGCCGCTGCCCGCCCGACAGCGAGGCGATCGGGATGCGGACCGAGGGGATCTTGGCCGACAGCGACTTCAGCAGCCGCCAGGCCTCCTTCTCCATGCCCGCCTCGTCGATGAACGGGGCCGACCAGCTGCTCCTGGCCGAGGAACAGGTTGGCCACCACGTCCAGGTTGTCGCACAGGGCGAGGTCCTGGAACACCGTCGCCACGCCCAGCTCCTGGGCGGCCGACGGGCCGCTCACGGTGACCTGTTTGCCGTCGTACCGGATCTCGCCCTCGTCGGCCTGGTAGACGCCCGAGATCACCTTGACCAGCGTGGACTTGCCGGCGCCGTTGTCGCCGACCAGGGCGACGACCTCTCCGGCCGCCACCTCCATGTGCACGTCGCTGAGCGCCTGCACCGCACCGAACCGTTTGGTGACGCCGGCCAGGGAGAGGACAACCTCGCCCCTGGCCGGCGCCGTAGCAGTGGCGCTCATCAGCTGATGCCAGCCGCCTCGCAGTCGTCGGTGTAGTCACCGGTGCAGATGTCGGCCGCGTCGTAGAAGCCGTCGGCGATGACGGTGTCGGCGACGTTGTCCTTGGTGACCACGATCGGCGTGAAGATGTAGCGACTTGACCCCTTCGTACTCGGTCTGGTCGATGCCGGTGTCGCTCGTGCCGGAGACCTCCTCACCGTTGAGCAGCTTCACCGCCACCTCGGCGGCCGTGTCGGCCTCGATCGGGATCGGCTTGTAGATCGTCAGCGCCTGCTCACCCGCGAGGATGCGCTGGATCGCGGCCACCTCGGCGTCCTGACCCGTGATCGGCGGCAGCGCGTCGAGCGCCACACCCGCACCGGTCAGCGCGGCGACGACGCCGCCGGCCTGGCCGTCGTTGGCGGCGTACACGCCCTGGATCTCCGAGGGGTCGTACTTGCTCAGCTGGTCGCTGGTCCACTGCTGGGCGTTCTCGGGGCTCCAGTCGGGGTTGTCGTACTCCTCGAGGATCTCGATGCCGGACCCGTCGAGCACGCTGTGCGCGCCGGCCTTGAACTGGGCGGCGTTCGGGTCGCTCGGGGCGCCGTTGAGCATCAGGATGCTGCCCTTGCCGCCCATCGCGTCGACTGAGGCCCTGGGCCTGCAGCTTGCCGACGGTCTCGTTGTCGAAGGACATGTAGTAGTCGGCGTTCTCGATGAGGCGGTCGTAGGCGATGACCGGGACGTCCTCGCCCTGGGCCTCGTCGACCATGCCGGTGGCGCCGGCGCCGTTGACCGGGTCGAGCACGACGACCGAGGCGCCGGCGTTGAGCGCGGTCGCTCATCTGCTGGGCCTGCTTGGCCTCGTCCTGGTCGGCGTTGTAGTAGTCGACCGTGCAGTCGGAGCAGAGCTCCTTGACCTTCGCCTCGAAGAGCGGCTTGTCGAACGCCTCGTAGCGGGTGGTCTTGGACTCCGGCAGCAGCAGCGCGATGGTCTTGCCACCACTGTCGCCCGATCCGCCGTCGGCGCTGTCGGCGCCGCTGCTGTCGTCGTTGGCGCCGCAGGCGGCGAGGAACGTGGAGCTGATGACGAGAGCAGCCGCGGCGGCTGCCGACTCGATAGAGCGATCTGGTCAAGGAACTTCTCCTGAGTGCGGGGGCCGCGGCCCGTGGGACTCCGCCGAGTGTCGACCGTCACCAGGCTTGTCGTCAAGAGGTGAACACAAAGTGTCTCGTTTTCATGAAAAGCGGTCATTTGTGTTCATCTCTTGACGACAAGGGGGCGGACGGGCACCATTCGGCACCATGGCGACACCGCGTCTCGGACTCCGCGGCGCCTGGGTCCACCGCCTCCCTGCGGGCCGCCAACCAGCACCGCGTGCTCGGCGTGCTGCGCGACGACGCGGGCGTGTTCACCCAGGCGGAGCTCGCGCGCGCCACCGGCCTGGCGCCGGCGACGGTGTCGAACATCGTGCGCGACCTCTCCGAGCGCGGGCCTGGTCGAGTCCGAGCCCGGCAGCGGACGCCGCGGGGCCGCCGTACGCCTCTCGCGCAGCGCCGGCGTGGTCGCCGGCGTCGACTTCGGGCACAGCCATGTCGCGGTGGCGGTGGGCGACCTGTCCGGCCGGGTGATCGCGGAGTACCGCAGGCGGTTGCGGGAGGTACAGCACCACGGCGACGCGCTGGCGGGCGCGAAGGAGATGCTCGAGGGCCTGTTCTACGGCGACGCCCCGTTGCGCGCCGTCGGGCTCGGGCTGCCCGCCCCGATCGCGGAGGACGTGGTCCAGTCGTCGGCGATCTTCCCCGGCTGGGACGGCGTGAACGCGCGGCTGGTGGCCGAGCGGACCTTCGGCGTGCCGGTGCACGTCGAGAACGACGCCAACCTCGGTGCCCTCGCCGAGCACCGGGTGGGGGTCGGGCGCGGACACGACAGCAGCGTGTACGTGAAGACCTCCTCCGGCGTCGGCGCCGGCATCATCGTCGACAACGAGCTGTTCCACGGCGCCAACGGGACGGCCGGCGAGATCGGTCACCTGACGCTCGACGACCAGGGACCCGCTGTGCCGGTGCGGCAAGCGCGGCTGCCTGGAGGCGTTCATCTCGACGCCCTTCGTCACGCGGGAGGTGGCGGCCTCCCTGCCCGGAACCGACGACCTCGACACCGTGCTCGCCGCCGCACGCGACGGCAACGTCGCCGCGCGCCGGGCCCTGGAGGAGGCCGGACTGCACCTCGGCCGCGGGCTGGCCAGCGTGGTGAACCTCGTCAACCCCAGTGTCGTCGTGGTCGGCGGTCACCTGGCCACTGCCGGCGACCTGCTGCTCGACCCGGCCCGGATCGCCCTGCGCCGCTACGCCCTCGACCCCGTGGCATCCACCCCGATCCTCGCTCGGCAAGCTCGAGGCCCGCGCCAGCATGATCGGCGCCGTCCTGCTGGCCGCCGAGCGCACGCACCTGGTGACCTGAGCGACAACCAGCACGCCCCGGCCCGCGGGCGACGAGGCGGCGCGCATGCAGTCGCCGTACCGTGGTGGCGGTTGCCCACGTAGGAGGCTCGGGATGCGCAAGCTGGTCGTGTACACGCTGACGTCGCTGGACGGGGCCGTCGAGGACCCTCGGCGCTACTTCCCCGCGACGGACGCCATCGTGCCGGGCCCGCCCGTGTTCGACGACGTCATGGCCGAGCTCGAGGCGAGGGCGATCGGCAGCCAGGACACGGTGCTGCTGGGTCGGCGGATGTACGACGAGTGGTCCGGGTACTGGCCGACCTCGGACGAGCAGCCGTTCGCGGACTTCATCAACGGCGTGCAGAAGTACGTCGTGACCTCGACGCCGCTCGCGACCGCATGGGCGAACACCGAGGTCGTGGAGGGTCCGGTCGAGGAGTTCGTGCAAGACCTCAAGAAGGGGACTGGAGGCGACATCGGCGTGCACGGCAGCATCACGCTGGCCCGGTCCCTCATCGGCGCAGGTCTGGTCGACGAGCTCCAGCTGGTGGTCGGCCCGGTCCTGGACCCCGAGGGGCCGCGCTTCTTCGAGGGGATCGGCGCCTGGCACCGGCTGGACCTGGCCGAGGCCACGCCGACCCCGAGCGGCGTGGTCTGGCTTGTCTACCGGGTCCCTCCCGCGGGCGCGTGACGGGTCGGGCGGCCGCTGGGCGGCCCGTCCTCAGCAGTCGCCGAAGAAGTGGAAGTGGCCCCGCTCGAGGTCGACCCGGACGACTCCGTTGGTCACGGTGAAGTGCTCCACCTCGTGGAAGGTCTGCCGGAGCTCGAAGACGCCGTCGGCGGAGTAGAAGTCGCCGGAGTCCACGTGCGTCTCCGAGAAGATGGTCGTGCCCCGCCCGACCGCGTTGAACGCGAAGCGGTCGACCGAGTCGATCAGTGTGTACGTGCCGTCGCTCCAGTCGATGCGACCGGTACCCGCGATCGTCCCGTGGATGTGGAACCCCGTCGCGGTCTCGACGCTCTGAGTTGTCGTGACGCCGACGCCGTTGAGCACGCCGGTGAGCCCGGGCCGGCAGTCGTCGGTCAGGCCGCTCTCGATGGACGTCGTGGTGACCGTTTCGCGGATGATCGTGGCGCTCGCCGCGGCCGGCGATCCGGCGGCCAGGCCGGCACCTGTCATCAGCACGGCAGTGGTGGCGAGCGCGAGCGCCGTTCTCCTCATGGCTTCCCCCTCGGGTCGGTCGTACTCCGAGTGTCGAGGTCACCCGGGTGCGCCTGAACCACCGAATCTTGGGGGTTGACAGCCGACCCTGGTCAGCGGGACCAGGCAGCTCCGTCACGCCCCCGGCTTCTGTAGCCGAACGCGTTCGAAGTACCCGGCCCACAAGCGCTGACGCTCCGTCATCGTGAAACCGGCACGTTCACCGAGTGTGGCCGGTCGTCCGTGTCGCCAGCGCGGCTCGAGGTGGTCGAGAAGGAGTAGCGAGCCGCCGGGCCGGACCACGCGGTAGGTCTCGGCCAGCGTGGCTTCGCGGTCGTCCACGTCGCAGATGGCCAGCGTGCTGACCACGGTGTCGAAGGTGTCGTCGCCGAACGGGAGCCGGTGACCGTCGGCGACGGCGACGTGCACCGCCCGATCCAGCTCACGGGCACGCTCCGCCGAGACCGCGAGTCGCTCGCCGTCGAGATCCACCGCGACCAGGTCGAGGTCGGCCGGGTACCACCGGAGGTTGAGCCCGGTACCGACCCCGACCTCGAGGGTGTGCCCTGTGGCTCGGCGGCATACCCACTCCCGGCTGTCCCGGATCGTCAACCACTCGCACCAATACCCGGCGCGACGATCGAGCCGGCGGCGTGTGGCGGGGTTGGATCGGGACGGGCGGCGCAGCATGCAGATCACCTGCCGGTGAGCGTACGCCCGGATCGCACTGGCCCGTCTCAAGGAGACGCGTCCTGTCGCTCACATCGTGGCGGGTCCAGAAGGTGCTGCCCTCCGCCCAAAGCCGCTGCCCGACAAACTCGACGCATCGATGCCGGGTAGCGGACCTGGGGCTCGCTCGTCACTCGGGCACGGTGTCAGCATGGCGATGGGCCACCTTCCACTCGCCGCCCTCGCGGCGATACACCTGTGTGGCCCGCAAGGTGTAGCTACGCGGCGTTCCGCCCATGGAGGCAGACGTGTGCTCCAGGCCTGCGGTATAGGCCATGTCACCCACGACGTCGTACGTCTGCAGTTCGAACTCATAGGACGTGCAGTTCGAGAAACTCGTCTCGAGGAAACTGAACGCGTGCTCCACCTCTTGCAGCCCGTAGGCGTTGCGCAACGCCCCCAAAATGCTCACGGGCTCGTTGCGGGACCAAATCGCCCGGCGTGGTGCCGCATCGCCGTTGTGTAGGGCGACCTCTGCTTCGTACAGCGCGGACTTGACCCAGGCCATGAAGGCGTCGCGGTCTGTCATGACCTCAGCCACCCAGCCGTGCCACGGCCGCGCCGAACAGGGCCCATACCGCGCAGGAGCACCACCCACGCCGCCAACATGAACACGGAGTAAGACGGCAGCCCCCAAGCCAGGCCTGCATCGCCGTAGATGGCGAGTACGGGCCCGATGATCAGGATCGAAAGGGTGAACGCGAGAACGCCGCCTGACTTGGCGCCCCAGCCCTCGGCCTTGGCGATCCAGATCGTCGAGGCAATGCCGCACAGTGCGATGAACAGATCACTGGGTCCGAGGAGGAAGCCCAGCCCCTCCGGGTCCATGGAGACGATCACGTGCATCGTCGAGAAGATCCCGAATGCCGCGGCAGCCGGAAGGGTCCTGCGCGAATACAGGGAGAATCCGATCGCGATCAGCGCCATGCCCGGGGCATCCAGCAGGAACCAGAGCCCGTCGGAGATGTCCACGACGGAGAACAAGACGGTCGTCATGATGAGGTCCCATACGGCGCCGGCAAGGATGAGGGCAAGGCCACGCTTGGTGGTAGTCCGCAGGGCGACCAGGGTGGTGGTCATCTCTGTTCCTCCTGGGTGCGGGCCCCGACGGGGCCGGTGAGACCACGGTGCTCGCAAGTGAGGATCGACCGCATCCGGAGAAGTTCGGGACCTGATCAGGTGCTGGTACGGGGGTCGTGAGTCCGGGACAGTCCTACTGTTTCGTATGACACCGGCCCGGGGCGTCGCGATCGGGATCACCCCGCTGACGGTCGCCGTCGTCGGTGCCGCAGCGCTGGGCCAGGTGGTCTCCGGATCGCTCGCGGACTGGCTGCAGGTGGCACTCGAAGGCGGTATCGCGCTGATCATCGCCGCGCTCGCGGTGGTGGTCGCGCTGAAGGCGCCGACGAACCGGATCTCGGCGTTGCTCGCTGCCATGGGCTTCGCGTCCGCCGTGTCGGCGTTCTCCGACACCTACCGCCACGCCGCCCTGCGCGCGCCGGACACTTTGCCAGACGTCCCTCCGGTCGGAGCGGCCCTCCTGGTGGCGTGGTGGGTGTGGCTCTACGCCGCGCTGTTCCTGGTGCTGCTGGTTTATCCGACCGGCCGTTTCCTGTCTGCCCGGTGGCGCTGGGTGGGAGTGGGCCTGGTCGGGTGCGCGATGGTGATCCAGCTGATCATGGACACCAACCCGCGCCCGTACGACGCCCCGTTCGCCGACGTACGGCACCCGTTCGGGAACCTGCCGTTCGGCGTGAACGTCGCGTTGCGCATCGTCTTCTTCACGACCCTGTGTGCGTTGATGCTGCTCGCGGCGTACTCACTGTTGCTTCGATCTCGACGCGCCGATCCGTTACTGCGTCGACAGATCCGATGGCTGGTGCTCACTCTCCCGCTGGCGCCGCTGACCCTCGTACTCAGCTGGGGCGGCTACCTGGTGATCGGGTCCAACACCCTGGCCGGGATCGGCATCGCGCTGATGTACCTCGCGGTGCCGATCGCCACCGCGATCGCTATCCTGCGCGACGACCTCTTCGACGTCGACCGGGCGCTCAGCTCAGCGGTGCTCTACACCTCCCTGTCGCTCGCAGTCGTTGGCACCTACGCGGTCGCCGCGGTCGTTGCCGGTGTTCTGTTCGGCCATGGATCCGCGCTCGGGGCGGCCCTAGTGACGGCACTTCTCGCCATCGTCCTGTCTCCCCTGCGGACGCGGCTGCAACGACGAGTCGATGGCTGGGTGTACCCACTGCGCCGCGCGGCCCTCGACGCGGTGGCTGACCTCCAACGCCGGACGAACACCGGCGAGGCGGTACCCGAGGACCTGGAGACCGTACTGCGGTCAGCGTTGCGCGACCAGGGCCTGCGCGTGGGCTACCGCGCTCCGGGCGGGGCGGCGTACGTCGATGTCGCTGGCAGCGAGATCACCGGACCGGGCGAGGTGACCCGGACCGGCGACGAACCGACCAGCATGATCGTGTCCTCCGGGCCGGCCGCCGCACAGCTGCTCCACGAGGTCGGTCGGCACGCTGCCTTGCTGATCGAGATGGTGCGACTGCGCGCCGATGTGGCCACCAGCCGGGCCCGGCTGCAAAGACTCGGGTACGACGAACGCCGGCGCCTCGAACGGGACCTGCACGACGGCGCGCAACAGCGCCTCGTCGCCCTCGGACTTGCGCTCAGGGTCGCCCAACGCGAGCACGGCCCGGTCGACGTCGATAGGTTGATCGACCGGACGGTCCACGAGCTCAGCACCGCTGTCGACGAGCTCCGCGACCTCGCGAACGGGATCAGACCGGCCTGCCTCGACGACGGACTCGCCGCGGCGCTCGCCGGCCTCGCCGACGGATTCCCGCTGCCGGTCGTGCTGGACGTGCCGCCCCTTCGCGACGTGTCGGACCACGTCGCCACGACGGCCTACTTCGTCGCGTGCGAAGCCCTGACCAACACCGCGAAGCATGCAGCGGCGACACAGGTGGAGGTCCGGGTCAGCCAGCGCGACGTGGCACTTGCGGTCGCGATCACCGACAACGGACACGGTGGCGCGCGTCTGGCCCCCGGCTCGGGGCTCTCCGGCCTCACCGACCGGGTCGCCGCCGCGGGCGGCACGCTGACGATTGCCAGCGACCCGCGCGGCACGACCGTCGAAGCGGTGATCCCGTGCGGATCGTGATCGGTGAGGACTCCGCGCTCTTCCGCGAGGGGCTGGCCGCACTGCTGACCCAGGCGGGTCACACGGTCGTGGCCACCGCGAACGACGCCCCGGCGCTGCTGGTCGCCGTGCGGACCCACCGTCCCGATCTCGCCGTGGTCGACATCCGGATGCCACCGGACATGCACGACGACGGGGCGAGGGCTGCCCACCAGCTCCGGGAGGAGTTTCCGGATCTGGGCCTGTTGTTGCTCTCCCAGCACCTCGAGCTGGAGCACTCCGTCGCGCTGGCGGGCTCACCCGCGTTCGGCTACCTGCTCAAGGACCGAGTCCTCGAGGTGGACGACTTCCTGCAGACCCTGGAACGCGTCGCCGCCGGCGGTTCCGCGCTGGACCCACTGGTCGTGGCACGCCTGGTCCGCAGCCACACCCAGGTCGATCCGCTGGCGGTGCTGTCGGCGCGCGAACGCGAGATCCTCGGGCTGGTCTCCGAAGGGCTCACCAACGCAGGCATCGCGACGCGCCTGTGGCTCAGCGAACGCACCATCGAGGGCCACGTCGCGACCATCATGAACAAGCTCGGCATCCAGGGCGCGGACGGCCATCGGCGTGTGCTCGCCGTGCTCGCGTTCCTGCGCTCGAGCACAGATCCAGCCGGCGACGGCTGACACGGCGACTTCGATCCCGGTTCGATGGCGGCCAATGAGGAGGGCTTGCGATGAGGGAAATGAGGCGCGTCTTTCCGCCAAAGTCCGAGCTGAAGACAAAGTCCGCCTCAAGCTCAAGGAGTTCGCGTGAGCCCCCTCGGAACACGTCCATCGGAGCACATCGGACTCAATTTCCTGCCGACTCTATGCGGACCGCGGGGCTCACACCCCCATCTGACCTGCGCAAACGCGCGGATTCACACGTTGAAGCGGAACTCCACCACGTCGCCGTCCGCCATCACGTAGTCCTTGCCCTCCATGCGGACCTTGCCGGCCTCCTTGGCCTTGAGCATCGAGCCGGCCGCCATCAGGTCGTCGTAGGAGACGATCTCGGCCTTGATGAAGCCGCGCTGGAAGTCGGTGTGGATCACGCCGGCGGCCTCCGGGGCCGTCGCGCCCTTGCGGATGGTCCAGGCGCGGGACTCCTTGGGGCCGGCGGTGAGGTAGGTCTGGAGGCCGAGGGTCTCGAAGCCGACGCGGGCGAGCACGTCGAGCCCGGGCTCCTCCACCCCCATCTCGCGCAGCATCTCGCGGGCCTCGTCCTCGTCGTCGAGCTCGACCAGCTCGGACTCGAACTTGGCGTCGAGGAAGATCGCCTCCGACGGCGCGACCAGCTCCTGCATGCGCGCTCGGAGCGAGTCGTCGCCGAGCTCGTCGGCGTCGCAGTTGAAGACGTAGAGGTACGGCTTGGCGGTGAGGAGGGACAGCTCGCGGAGAACTACGCCGTCGAGCTTGCCGTGCTGGATGAGGCTGATGACCGGGGTGCCCTCCTCGAGGGCGGCCTGGGCGGTCTTCGCGGCCTCGAGGTTGGCGGCGAGTGCCTTGTTGGAGCGCGCCTCCTTCTCCAGCCGCGGGACCGCTTTCTCCAAGGTCTGCAGGTCGGCCAGCGCGAGCTCGGTCCGGATCGTCTCCAGGTCGGAGGCCGGGTCGACCTTGCCGTCGACGTGGGTGACGTCGTCGTCGCGGAAGACCCGCGTCACCTGGCAGATCGCGGCCGACTCGCGGATGTGGGAGAGGAACTTGTTGCCGAGGCCCTCACCCTCCGAGGCCCCGCGGACGATGCCGGCGATGTCGACGAACTCGACCGTGGCGGGCACGACCCTGGCCGACTCCAGCAGCTCGGCCAGCTTCGGCAGCCGGGGCTCGGGGACGGCAACCACGCCGACGTTCGGCTCGATCGTCGCGAACGGGTAGTTCGCCGCGAGCACGTCGTTCTTGGTCAGCGCGTTGAAGAGGGTCGACTTGCCCGCGTTGGGCAGGCCGACGATGCCGATGGTGAGAGCCACGTCGGGCGAGTCTAGGTCCGGGAGGGTTGGGTGGCCGATTTGCGGGACTGCGGGTGGGCGGACGCCGGCGAGAAGGTGAGCCAGAGGCTGACGACGACGTAGTACACGACGTACACGAGCGAGAGCGCCACCAGCACCGCCGGCGCGTCCGGGAGGGTCGCGGTGATCGCCGCCCACAGCGCGAGCCACAAGGTGGCCAGCGTCATGTTGGAGTACCAGAGCTTCTCGGTGCGCGAGGGGTACAGGTACTTGATCGGCACGAACACCAGCACCGTCAGCACGAGCAACAACACCGTCGTCGCGACGGTCGAGAGCTCCCAGACGACGACGTAGAAGGCGACGATGTTCCAGTACGACGGGAAGCCGAGGAAGAAGTGGTCGTCGGTCTTCGCGTCGGCCCGGCAGAACTGGTACGTCGACGCCAGCAGCGGGATCGACGCGACGACGCCGCCGGCGGCACCGTCGGGCAGGTAGCCGTTGGCCCACAGCAGGGCCATCGGCGCCAGCGCGTAGGTCATGTAGTCGACGATGTTGTCCAACAGCGCGCCATCGAAGCCCGGAAGCACCTCCTTGACGTTGAACCGTCGGGCCAGCATCCCGTCCGTGCCGTCGATGACCATGGCGACCAGGAACAGCCAGAGGACCTTCTCCACCTCGTGCTGGTAGGAGAAGTGCACCATCAGCAGTGCGAGCACGGCACCGGTGGCCGTGAACAGGTGCACCGCAGCAGCCGCCGCCCGGGCGCCTTGGGTGGCCATGCAGGTCACCCTAGGGCGTCACGGGCGGCGGCTCGGGATCTTCAGTCCAGCAGCGTGGTCACGACCCCCGCGGCGACGGTGCGGTTCCCCTCGCGCACGGCGAAGCCGAGACCGACCTCCATGGCGACCGGCTTGCCGAGCTCCACCGTCACGTCGACGGTATCGCCCGGGTGCACCAGCTCGACCTCGCCGAGGTCCAGGCTCCCGGAGACGTCGGTCGTCCGGAAGTAGAACTGCGGCTGGTAGTCGGAGGCGAACGGCGTGTGCCGGCCACCTTCGCCGGCGGCCAGCGCGTGCAGCCGCGCGGTGAACCGCGCGTGCGGCGTCACGCTGCCGGGTACGACGAGCACCTGGCCGCGGCGTACCTCGTCACGGCGTACGCCGCGCAGCAGCACCGCCGCGTTGTCGCCGGCCTGGACGGCGTCCAGCGTCTTGCCGAACGACTCCATGCCGATGGCGACGCTCGCCACCGACTCCTGGAGGCCGACGACCTCGACGGCCTCGCCGACCGAGAGCACGCCGCGCTCGACGGCACCGGTCACGACGGTCCCGCGACCGCTGATGGTGATGACGTTCTCGATCGGCATCAGGAAGGGCTCCCCCATCGCGCGCTCGGGCAGCGGGACGTAGCCGTCCACCGCGTCGAGCAGGTCACGCACGGACTGCGTCCAGCGCGGGTCGCCGTCGAGAGCCCTGAGGGCCGAGACAGGCACGACCGGCACGTCGTCGCCCGGGAAGCCGTACGACGACAGCAGGTCGCGGACCTCGAGCTCCACGAGCTCGAGCAGGTCCGGGTCCTCGACGGTGTCGGCCTTGTTGAGCGCGACGACGAGGTACGGCACGCCGATCCGCCGCGCGAGCAGCACGTGCTCGCGGGTCTGCGGCATGGCGCCGTCCTGCGCCGAGACGACGAGGATCGCCGCGTCGACCTGGGCCGCGCCGGTGATCATGTTCTTCACGTAGTCGGCGTGGCCGGGCATGTCGACGTGGGCGTAGTGCCGCGTGGCGGTCTCGTACTCGACGTGGCTGATGTTGATGGTGATGCCGCGCTGGATCTCCTCGGGCGCGCGGTCGATGCCGTCGAACGCGACGTACTGGTTCGCGGTCGGGTCGGCCTCGGCGAGCACCTTGGTGATCGCGGCGGTCAGGGTCGTCTTGCCGTGGTCGACGTGACCCATCGTGCCGATGTTCAGGTGCGGCTTGGTGCGGACGAACTGGCTCTTGGCCATGGCTGTTTCTGCTGACTTTCTCCAGCACACGCTGGGGATGGATGGGACGGGACCGCAAGAGAGTCCGTCGTACGACGGAGGTGTCGACCCACCTCCGCCGGTCCCGCTGTGTTCCGCAGGAGGAGGGTCAGGTTCGCGCGTCAGCGGCTGACGGGCGGAAGCCGGCCAGCACCGCTGCGAGAAGGGCGAACACGAAGATCATGGTGCGGGGTCAACGCCACCGCCCGCCACGGAATTCCGATCCTTCGGTGGTCGAGCCGGGCGAGCGCCAGCGAGCCCGTGTCGAGACCCATGTCCCTGATCATGCCTAGGGTGAGGTCGTGCGGATCGCCACGTGGAACGTCAACTCATTGCGCTCCCGGATCGACCGGGTCGAGGCGCTGCTGCAACGGCACGAGATCGACGTGCTCGCGCTGCAGGAGACCAAGGCGCGCGAGGACCAGCTGCCGCTGATGGGCCTGCAGGCACTGGGGTACGACGCGGCGGTCGCCGGCGTCAACCAGTGGAACGGGGTGGCCGTCCTCAGCCGGGTCGGCATCGAGGACATCCAGGTCGGCTTCCCGAGCCAGCCGTCCTGGGGCGAGCCGGCGGGCGTGGAGTCGCGGGCGATAGGCGTGACGTGTGGCGGCGTACGGATCTGGTCGCTGTACGTGCCCAACGGCCGCAAGATCGACGACCCTCACTACCACTACAAGCTCGACTGGCTGGCTCGCCTGAAGGACAGCGCCCACGACTGGCTCGGGGAGGACGCGGCTCTGGTCGGCGACTGGAACATCGCCCCGCAGGACGAGGACGTGTTCGACATGGCGGCGTACGCCAATGACACCCACGTGACGCCTCCGGAGCGCGCGGCATTCCAGGCGTTCCTCGACGACGGCTGGACCGACGTGGTCCGCCCGCACACTCCCGGCCCGGACGTCTTCACGTACTGGGACTACTTCCGGCAGCGCTGGGAGCGCAACCGCGGCATGCGCATCGACTTCGTGCTGGGATCGCCCGGCCTGGCGAAGCGGGTGTCCGGCGCGTTCATCGACAAGGACGAGCGCGCCGGCAAGGGCGCCTCCGACCATGCACCGGTCATCGTCGACATCGACTAGCCGTCCAGGCGGGCCAGCTCCTCTTCACTGAGCTCGAGGTCGGCGGCCGCGGCGGAGTCGGTGATCGACTCCGGCCGCTTCGCGCCCGGGATCGGGATCACGCAGGGCGACTGCGCCAGCTCCCAGGCGAGCGTCACCCGCTGGGGGCTGACGCCGTGGGCCTCGGCGATCTCCGCGAACGCCGCGTGCTGTTCGCCGACGTCCTTGGCCGACGACAGGCCACCGAGCGGACCCCACGGGAGGAACGCCAGGCCGAGCTCCTCGCAGACGTCGATCTCGGGACGGCTGCTGCGGAACGCCGGCGAGAACTGGTTCTGCACGCTCACCAGCGCGTCGCCGAGCACCTGCTTGCCGAGGCGGATCTGCTCGGGGTTCGCGTTCGAGAGGCCGATCATCTCCACCTTGCCCGACGCGTGGATCTCCTTGAGGGTGTCCAGCACCTCGGGGTACGCGACGTCCGGGTCGGGCCGGTGGTGCTGGTAGAGCGCGATCTGCTCGACGCCGAGCCGGCTGAGCGAGTCGTCGACGGCCTTCTTGAGGTAGTCGCGACTGCTGTCCAGCTCCCACGTGGCGTCGTCGCCGACCCGGACGTGCCCGCCCTTGGTCGCGAGCAGCACCTGGTCGCGGACGCCGAGCTCGTCGAGCAGTCCGGCGATCAGCCTCTCGTTGGCACCCTGCGTCTGTGCGCCCAGCTCGCGGCCGGGGCCGTAGGCGTCGGCGGAGTCGAACAACGTGACGCCCGCGTCGAGCGCGGCGCGCACCGTGGCGGCGAGCTGGTCGCGCGGCTGGGTGCCGGTCTGGTCGAAGGTCATCAGGCCGAGACCGATGGCCCCGACCTCGTGCTTGCCGAGCATGCGTGTGTGCATGGCCTCGACCGTAGCGATGCGGTGATGACGACCCGGGTGCCTCCACACTGTCGGTGGTCGCCGTCAGACTGCTGCGCATGGTGATGCTTGTGTTGCTGGTGGGGCTCGGCGTCGGCGGCGCGGCCGGCGCGGCGCTGGGCGTGCTCTGGGTGCGCTCGCGCCCGTCGTACGTCGGCGCGGCGGTAGACGCCGGCGTCGACCGGGCCGAGCTGTTGCAGGGCCTGGACCGGCTCAGCGACCAGATGCGCGACCTCGACCACCAGCGCGCCAGCTGGCAGGGCCAGCTGAGCCAGCAGGTGCTGGACATGCGGCTGGCCACCGACACGCTCCGTCGCGAGACGCAGACCCTGTCGACGGCGCTGCGCAAGCCCCAGGTCCGCGGCCGGTGGGGCGAGATGCACCTCAAGCGGGCGGTCGAGCTGGCCGGCCTGGTGGACCGTTGCGACTTCACCGAGCAGGCCCACACCCGCACGTCCGAGGACGCCGTGCAGCGCCCCGACCTCGTGGTCCATCTCGTCGGCGGCCGGAGGGTGGTGGTCGACGCGAAGGTGCCGCTCGACGCCTTCCTCGACGCCACGGGCACCGACGACGAGGACGAGCGCGAGGCCCATCTCGCGCGGCACGCGCGACAGCTGCGGCAGCACGTCGAGCTGCTGGCGTCCAAGCGCTACTGGCGGTCGCTGCCGGGGTCGCCGGAGTTCGTGGTGCTGTTCGTGCCGGCCGAGTCGTTCCTCTCGGCGGCGCTCACGGCCGACGGCGGTCTCCTCGACCATGCCGCCGCGCGGCAGGTGGTGGTCGCCACGCCGACCACCCTGATCGCGCTGCTGCGCACCGTCGCCCTCGGCTGGCGCGAGGAGCGGTTGGCCGACCAGGCGCAGGAGATCCACCGCCTGGGCCGCGAGCTGCACGAGCGGCTGGCCACCCTCACCACGCACGTCGACAACGTCGGGCGGTCGCTGAACGCCGCCGTCGGCCACTACAACGCCGCTGTCGGGTCGCTGGAGACACGAGTGCTGGTCTCGGCGCGGCGGTTCCAGGACCTCGCGGTCACCGACGACGACCTCCCGCGGCCCCGGCCCGTGGTGGCGCTGGCCCGGCGCGCCGCCCGGGATGAGGGAGAGGAGCCGCCTAGCGTTGCCCTGTGAGCCGATCCCGGGCTGTCTGGGACGAGGGCAGCGAGCCGGGGCGCGCCGTCGTCGCGCTCGGTGCTGCCGTCGCGCTCAGCGCCATCGTGGTCAACGTCGCGATGGTCGGCCGGGTGAGCATGTTCTTCGACCTGTGGTTCGTGCTGATCTGCCTGGGCCTCGCCCTGCTGGTCCGGCCGCGCGACTTCTTCACCGTGGGCGTGCTGCCGCCGCTGATCATGCTCGGCGCCTTCGCGGTGCTGGCGCTCGACCGGCCCGAGGCCATCGCGGAGCGCCGCGACGGCCTCGTCCAGGCCGTGGTGTCGGGCCTCGCGCACCACAGCGTCGCGCTGATCATCGGCTACGGCCTGTGCCTGGCGACGTTGCTGGCTCGCCAGCGCGCCGCGCGCTGACCGGGGACGGTCAGGCGACGAACCTCGCCGGGTCCCCCGCACCGACCCGCAGCACCTCGGGCATGCCCTCGGACCAGTCGATGACCGTCGTCGGCTCGGCAGGGGTCTCGCCCGCCTCGACGACGATGTCGACGGCGTGGTCGAGCTCCTCCTTGATCTCCCACCCCATCGTCCGCGGCTCGTCCTCACCCGGGAGGATCAGCGAGCTCGTGAGCATCGCCTCGCCCAGGGCCTCCAGCAGTGCCTGGTCGAAGACGTGGTCGGGGATGCGGACGCCGACCGTGCGCTTGCGCGGGTGCAGCAGGCGGCGAGGTACCTCGGGGGTCGCGGGCAGGATGAACGTGTACGGCCCCGGCGTGGCGGCCTTGATCGCGCGGAACGCCGAGTTGTCGACGTGCACGAGCTGGCCGAGCTGGGAGAAGTCCCGGCACATCAGCGTGAAGTGGTGGCGCTCGTCGAGGCCACGGATCCGCAGGATCCGGTCCCGCCCGGCACGGTTGCCGATCCGGCAGCCCAGCGCGTACCCCGAGTCGGTGGGATAGGCGATCAACGCGTCGTCGTCGCGCAGCGCCGCCACCACCTCCTCCAGCAGCCGGGGCTGCGGGTTGTCGGGGTGGACGTCGATGAAGCGCGCCATCGTTCGCGGCCTACGACTGCGAAGCTGCACGCAGGTCGCGGCGCAGCTCGGGCGGCAGGGCGAAGATCAGCGACTCCTCGGCGCTGTGCACGGCCTCGGCGTCGGGGTACCCGCGCTCGGCCAGGAACCCCAGCACCCCCTCGACCAGCGCCTCGGGCACGCTCGCGCCCGACGTCACGCTGACACGGTCGCGACGCCCTCGAGCCAGGCCTCGTCGATCTCGCTGGCGTCGTCGACGCGGTACGCCGCCTTGCGCGCCGGCCTCGAGCGCCACCTCGACCAGCCGCACCGAGTTGGAGGAGTTGCCCGACCCGACCACGATCACCAGGTCGGCCTCCTGGGCGATCTCCTTGACCGCGAGCTGACGGTTCTGGGTGGCGTAGCAGATGTCGTCGCTGGGCGGGTCGAGCAGCTCGGGGAACCGCTCCCGGATCGCGGCCACCGTCTCCATCGTCTCGTCGACCGAGAGCGTCGTCTGTGAGAGCCAGGCGACCTTCGACGGGTCGCGGACCACGATGCCGGCAACGTCCTCGGGTCCCTGCACGAGCTGGATGTGGTCGGGCGCCTCACCGGAGGTGCCCTCGACCTCCTCGTGCCCCTCGTGGCCGATCAGCAGGATGTCGTAGTCGTAGTCGGCGAACCGCTTCGCCTCGTGGTGCACCTTGGTCACCAGCGGGCAGGTCGCGTCGATGGTCTTCAGGCTCCGCTCCGCCGCCTCGGCGTGCACCGCCGGCGACACGCCGTGCGCGGAGAACACCACGGTCGCGCCCTCGGGCACCTCGTCGAGCTCCTCGACGAAGACGGCGCCCGCGTGACTCGAGGTCGGCCACGACGTGCTTGTTGTGCACGATCTGCTTGCGCACGTACACCGGCGCGCCGTACAGGTCCAGCGCCTTCTCGACCGTGACCACCGCGCGGTCGACGCCGGCGCAGTAGCCGCGGGGCGCGGCCAGCAGCACGGCGCCTCGGGTCGGCGGGCAGGTCGGTGCGGCGATCCCCAGGTCAGTAGCTGGTCATCGGTGGTCGAGCGTCTAGGCTGCCGCCCATGGCGCTGGAGACCTCCCCGCAGGCGCCGGCCCCCGTCCGCCAGATCGCGCAGCGCGTCGGCCGGCTGGATCGACCGGCTGGGAGTCGTGTGGGTCGAGGGCCAGGTCGCCCAGGTCAACCGCCGGGCCGGCGTCGGCAAGGTCTTCATGACCCTGCGCGACTCGGTGGCCGACATCTCGATCCCGGTGACCTGCCCGCGCGCGGTCTTCGACGCGCTGGACCCGCCTCCGGCCGAGGGCGCGAGCATCGTCGTCCAGGCCAAGCCGTCGTACTACGCCAACCGGGGCACGCTCTCCCTGGAGGCCCGCGAGATCAGGCTGGTCGGCCTCGGGGAGCTGCTCGCCCGCCTCGAGCGGCGCCGGCAGCTGCTGGCGGCCGAGGGGCTGTTCGCCCCGGAGCTCAAACGGCGGCTGCCCGTTCCTGCCGGGCTGCGTCGGCCTGGTCACCGCACCCGACTCGGCCGCCGAGCGCGACGTGGTCGAGAACGCCCGCCGCCGGTGGCCCGCGGTGGTCTTCGAGATCGGCGTACGCCGCCATGCAGGGCAGCCGCGCCGCCGGCGAGGTGATCGCGGCGATCGACCGCCTCGACCGCGACGAACGGGTCGACGTGATCGTGGTCGCGCGCGGCGGCGGCGTCGGTCGAGGACCTGCTGCCGTTCTCCGACGAGGGGCTGGTCCGGGCGGTCTGCGAAGTGCCACACCCCGGTGGTCTCGGCGATCGGCCACGAGCCCGACCAGCCGCTCCTCGACCTGGTCGCCGACGTCCGCGCCTCGACGCCGACCGACGCCGCCAAGCTGGTCGTTCCCGACGTCGCCGAGGAGCAGCGCATCGTCGCCGTGGGCCGGGACCGGCTGCGTTCCGCGCTGGTCGGCTGGCTCGACCGCGAGACGCACCCTGATCGCCACGCTGCGCTCCCGCCCCGCGCTGGCCGACCCCGGATCGCTCCTCGACGGCGCGGGCCGACGAGGTCGAGGCGCTGCGTGAACGTGCGCTGCGTACGACGCGCCACCGGCTCGACCGCGCCACCGACGAGATCGCCCACCATCGCGCCCGCGCGCGAGCGCTGTCCCCGCTGGCCACGCTGGAGCGCGGGTACGCCGTGCTCCAGGACGCCGACGGCCACGTACTCACCTCGGTCGCCGGCGTGACCACGGGACAGGCCGTGTCCGTGCGCGTCGCCGACGGGCGCGTGCATGCCGACGTGACGAGAACCGAGGAGCTCGATGTCTGACAGAGCCGAGACGAGCAGATCCCCTACGAGGAGGCCCGCGAGGAGCTGATCGAGGTGGTCCGTCGCCTGGAGGCCGGCGGTACGAGCCTCGAGGAGTCACTCGCGCTCTGGGAGCGCGGCGAGCGGCTCGCCACGATCTGCCAGGAGTGGCTCGACGGCGCCCGCGCCCGGCTGGACGCCGCCCGCGCCGGAGACCGGGCGACTGAGGCGTCGGTGGTCGAGGCCGCACGAGCGGCGTTCGAGACCGGCTGGTCGAGCCGCCGCGAGGGACGAGCGGCGTGTCGAGACCTCGACCAAGGACTACGGAACGGGCGCGTCGGTCAGCGCCCGCACGATGCTGAGCAGGTCGTCGGTGGGCGCCGAGCCGTAGACCAGCAGCTCGTCGTCGCCGAACGACGCGGCATACGCGTGGTCGCCGCCGGCGTCCGACCACTCCTCCCAGCCCGATGCGATGGCGCTGTCGAAGGGGGCCGTGTCGCTCGGGATGGCGTTCTCGTCGACGTACTCCTCCAGCAGCGTCGAGAGGTCGGCGTCCTCCTGCCGGAGCCCGACGAACTTGCCGTCGTCGGTCAGCATGCCCAGGCCCCAGGCCGGGCGCTCCCCCGGCGCATAGGCGATGCTCGTCGCGGTCCAGCCCTTCGGCAGGCGAGGAGGGTAGACGAGCGTGGCGCCGGACTGCTGCGCGGCATCCACGGCGGCGAGGTAGTCGACCGGCTCGGTCTCGGCGACGTCGTTGTCGCGGAACACGGCGCGGAACGCGACGAAGGCGAGCACGACCGCGACCAGCACGATCAACGAGCCGACGCCACCGGCGATCGACCGTTGGTACCGGCCCGGCCGCCCCGACTCCTCCGGCGACGGCGGGGGCGCAGTCTGCTGATCCGCCACGGAACCATGGTCACACGTGGCCTACGTTGTGGCGGTGCCGCCTCTCGACGTCGTCGTGCCGGTGGCGGCACTCCTCGTCCTGCTCGCCACGGCGTACCTCCATCCGCGCGGCCGCACCGAGGCCGGCATCGGGCTCGCGGCCGCCGCGGCGACTCTCGCGACAGGTGCCCTCGACCTGGACGCGCTCGGTGACGAGCTGCGCCATCTCGGTCCCGTCGTCCTCTTCCTCGTCACGATCCTGGCCGTCGGCGACGTGTGCGGCCGAGCGGGGGTGTTCGACGCGGCGGCCGGCGTCGTCCGCCGACTGGGCCGCGACCATCCGGTCCCCCTGTTCACCGGCGTCTTCCTGCTGGCGGCGCTGGTGACCACGACGCTCTCCCTGGACGCGACGGTCGTGCTGCTGACACCGGTCGTGCTCGCCGCGGCGGTCGCCGCCGGGGTCTCGTCGCGCCCCGGGGCCCATGCCTGCCTGCGGATGGCGAACTCGGCGTCGCTGCTCCTGCCCGTCTCGAACCTCACCAACCTGCTGGCCATGCGCCACGTCGGGCTGACGTTCCTCGGCTTCGCGAAGACGATGGCGCCGGTGCTGGTGGTGGTGCTCGTCATCGAGTACGTCGCCGCGCGGCTGCTCTTCCGCCGCGAGCTGGCGGAGGAGGCCGATCCCGAGCACGCGGTGCCCCCACGGCCGCCGGTGCCGGCGCTGCCCGTCGTCGTCGTGGCGTCGATGCTCGCGGGCTTCGCGGTCGGATCACCTCTCGGTGTCGAGCCGTTCTGGGTCTCGGGTGTCGCGGCCCTGGTCCTCGTCGCCTGGGCCTTCCGCCGGCGCCTGCTGACCATCCGGCAGGCCGTGCACGCCGGCCACCCGGCGTTCGCGGTGTTCGTGCTCTGTCTGGGCATCGTCGTCGCGGCTCTCGCGACCGGGCCGCCCGGGGACCGGGTGCGCGACGTCCTGCCGGACGGCACGTCGTACGGCGACCTTCTCCTGGTCGCTGTGCTGGCGACCGTGCTCGCCAACCTGCTCACCAACCTGTCGGCGACGCTGCTGCTCGTACCTCTGCTCGCGCCGCTGGGGACCCCTGCGGTGCTCGCCGCACTCCTCGGGCTGAACATCGGCTCCGGGCTGACCTACACCGGCTCGCTGGCGAACCTGCTGTGGCGGCGCACCCTGATCCGCCACGGGAAACGGCCGAGCCTCGCGGAGTTCCACCGGGTCTCGCTGGTGGTCACCCCGGTCACGCTGCTCGGCGCGGTGAGCGTGCTGAGCGTGGTCGCGCACTGACGCGGCTCCTGACAACGACGGCGCCGCCTCGAGGCCGGGTGACTTCGCCGACTCGCGACCGGTGCGACCATCACTAGGATCACCGGCATGAGCAACACGACGCGCCCCGACCGGAACCTCGCCCTGGAGCTCGTGCGCGTCACCGAGGCGGCCGCGATGGCCGCGGCCCGGTGGGTCGGCCGCGGCGACAAGAACGACGCCGACCAGGCTGCCGTGAACGCGATGCGCTTCATGATCAGCTCGGTCGGCATGCGCGGCACGGTGGTCATCGGCGAGGGCGAGAAGGACAACGCCCCGATGCTCTACAACGGCGAGGAGGTCGGCGACGGCACCGGTCCCGAGTGCGACGTCGCGGTCGACCCCGTCGACGGCACCACCCTCACGGCGAAGGGCATGAACAACGCGGTCGCGGTGATGGCCGTGGCGCCGCGCAACACGATGTTCGACCCGTCGGCCGTCTTCTACATGGAGAAGCTGGTCACCGGCCCCGAGGCGGCCGACGTCGTCGACATCCGCAAGCCGGTGGCCGAGAACATCGCGGCCGTGGCCAAGGCCAAGGGCATGCACGAGCACGACGTCACCGTGATCCTGCTGGACCGCCCTCGCCATCAGGGGCTGGTCGAGGAGATCCGCCAGACCGGCGCCCGCATCAAGTACATCCTCGACGGTGACGTCGCCGGTGCCATCTCGGCCGCGCGACCCGACACCGGCATCGACCTGCTTCTCGGCATCGGTGGCACGCCGGAGGGCATCATCGCGGCCTGCGCCATGAAGTGCATGGGCGGCGTGATCCAGGGCCGGCTGTGGCCCACCGACGACGACGAGCGGCAGAAGGCGCTGGACGCCGGACACGACCTCGACCCCGACCACATCCTCACCACCGAGCAGCTGGTCACCGGCGAGGACTGCTTCTTCGTTGCCACCGGGATCACCGACGGCGAGCTGCTCAAAGGAGTGCACTACCGCCCGAACGGCGCCACCTCGCACTCCCTGGTCATGCGGTCCCGCAGCGGCACGATCCGGACGATCACCGCCGAGCACCGGTTCGAGAAGCTCCGCGAGTTCGCCGATATCGACTACGAGCGCTAGCCGTTGGTCGAGGAAGGCGCGCCAGCGCCTGTCACGAGACCTCGGTACCGGACTCGTCCGACACGGACTCCAGCTCGTGGCGCTCCAGCGCCTCGAGCACGACGGCGATGACCCGCGGGTCGAAGGCCAGCCCGGCATGGGAGGCCGTCACCTCGACCGGCACCGCCAGCGGGTCGATGCACGCCCGCCAGTCGACGATGCCGTCGCGTCGCGAGTACACGGCGGTGAACGAGACATCGTCGGGCATCGGCTGCCGGCACTCCTCGAAGCTCTGCCGTGCGCACTCGCCGGCGACGCAGTCCTCCGACATCAGGCCCGGCCAGCCGGCACGGCTGAGCCGCACCAACATCTCGACGCTCTTGGTCAGGCTGACGTGGTGCGCCCCCGGGGCGAGCATCGGGCTGCCCAGGGTGACGATCCCGGCGACCAGGTCGGGGCGGCGTACGGCAAGACCGCGCGCGAGCATGCCGCCCAGGCTGTGCCCGACGATCTGCACCCGGGTGCCGCGCCGCAGCGCGATCGTCTCGAGCCGGGTCTCGAGCTGCGCGGCGGCGTTCAGGGTGCAGCCGGCGTTCACGTGGATCGAGGACCTGTAGGTGCGGTAGCCCTCCTCGCGCAGCACCCGCGCCATCGGCGCCAGGGTCGAGTCACCGGCGAGGAAGCCGGGCACCAGGATCACCGGCGTGGCGTGCCGCAACGAGGCGGACCGGGCGTACGGCGAGCGCCGGCGCAGCTGCCGTCGCTCCCAGGCCCCGAGGGCGAACCGTCCCGCCTCGCCGACCGCACTGGCCTCGCGCAGCACCGCGCGGACGCCGGGGGCGGAGAAGCCCTCCGGCGTCAGCCAGGGTGCCAGCGGCCCCGTGGGACCGATTGCCGTCACACCTATGAGGTTACCTAG
The DNA here is from genome assembly GCA_963728555.1 of uncultured Actinomycetota bacterium. Taxonomy (GTDB): domain Bacteria; phylum Actinomycetota; class Actinomycetes; order Propionibacteriales; family Nocardioidaceae; genus Nocardioides. The sequence goes on along the minus strand of CAVSKP010000002.1, from coordinate 310,088 downwards.
AAGTAACCTCTGATACCCCGAATGCTTGGATGGTTGTCATGGTGGCGCAGCGGCACGACGACGACGTTCCGGTCTCCGGGGAGCTCTTCGCGCCCGGGGCGCCGGGTGTCGAGCTCTGCTACCAGACCTTCGGCAGTCCCGACGGTGACCCGCTGCTGCTGGTGATGGGCCTGGGCGGGCCGATGACCTGGTGGGACCCGGATCTGTGCCGGCTGCTCGCCGAGCGCGGCTTCTTCGTGATCCGCTTCGACAACCGCGACACCGGCCGCTCGACCAAGGTGCCCGGCAGGATCACCCGCACCATGCTCGTGCGGGCGTTCGCCGGCGGCCGGGTGCGGCCGCCGTACGGTCTGCACGACATGGCCGCCGACGCCTTCGGCCTGCTCGACCACCTCGGCCTGGCCGCCGCGCACCTGGTGGGCGTGTCGATGGGCGGCATGATCGCCCAGACGATGGCCGTCGAGCAGCCGCGGCGCGTGCTGTCGCTGACCAGCATCATGTCGACGACCGGCAAGCGCTCGGTCGGCTGGCAGCACCCGCGCCTGATCCCGGCGTTGATCGGTCGCCGCGGCCGCGGCAGGACGGCGTACGCCCGGGGAAGCGCGCAGATCTGGGACCTGATCGGGTCGCCGCTCTACCCCAACGACCCGGAGCAGGTGCTGGCCAAGGCGAACGAGACGTTCGACCGAGGCTGGTCGGCCGGCGGCGTGCTGCGCCAGATGATCGCGGTCACCACGCAGGTGAACCGCAGCACCCGCCTGCACGCGCTCAACGTCCCGGCGCTGGTCATCCACGGCACCGAGGACCGGATGGTGCACGTGTCGGGCGGCCGCGCCACGGCTGCCGCCATCCCCGGCGCCGAGCTGCTGCTCGTCGACGGGATGGGCCACGACCTGCCTCCGGCCCTGTTCGAGAGCTTCGCCGACGCCATCCGTCGTACGGCCGACCGCGCGTAGCAACTCACTGATCGAGCCCGCGAGCGGTGTCAAGACCCGCTCGCTGGTCGAGCCCGCGAGCGCCCGCGAGCGGTGTCGAGACCCGCTCGCTGGTCGAGCCCGCGAGCGCCAGCGAGCGGTGTCGAGACCCCGTGAGTCTTACGGGGTCTCGACACGGGCTCGCCCAGGGGCGCGCCCGCCTCGACCAGCGAAAAGCGTCAGTCCGACAGGCGCTCGCCCGTGTCGGTGTCGAAGACGTGCACGTTCTGCGGGTCGGTGGTCACGTAGATGCGCTGACCCTTGGTGACGTGGTCGCGGCCGGTGACCCGGACGATCACGTTGGAGGGGGTGCCCTCGACGTCGCAGTTGCCGTAGACGAAGCCGTCGGCGCCGAGCTCCTCGACGACCGTCACGTCCACGGGCAGGCCTTCGCCGTCGCCGACCAGACGCCACGCCTCGGGGCGCACGCCGACGGTGATGTTGTTGTGACCCGCGCCGAGCTGCTTGGAGGCGGCGGGGTCGACCGGCACCAGGTAGCTGCCGATCTGGGCCTTGCCGTCCTTGCCCGCCTTGGCCTTGATCAGGTTCATCTGCGGGGAGCCGATGAAGCCTGCGACGAAGAGGTTGACGGGCTTGTCGTAGAGGTTCAGCGGGGTGTCGACCTGCATCAGCTCGCCGAGGCTCATCACGGCCACGCGGTCGCCCATCGTCATGGCCTCGACCTGGTCGTGGGTCACGTACACCGTGGTGACGCCCAGGTCGGACTGGAGCTTGGCGATGTCGGTGCGGGTCTGGACGCGCATCTTGGCGTCGAGGTTGGACAGCGGCTCGTCCATGCAGAACACCTGCGGGTTGCGCACGATCGCGCGTCCCATCGCCACGCGCTGACGCTGGCCACCGGAGAGGGCCTTGGGCTTGCGCTCCAGGAACTCGGTGAGGCCGAGGATCTTCGCGGCCTCATCGACGCGCTTGGCGCGCTCCTCCGCCGGGACCTTGGCCATCTTCAGCGCGAAGGCCATGTTGTCGGCGACCGTCATGTGCGGGTAGAGCGCGTAGTTCTGGAACACCATCGCGATGTCGCGGTCCTTCGGCGGGACGTTGGTGACGTCGCGGTCGCCGATGAAGATCTTGCCGCCGTTGATCTCCTCGAGACCCGCGAGCATCCGCAGCGAGGTGGACTTGCCGCATCCCGAGGGGCCGACGAGGACCATGAACTCGCCGTCGCCGATCTCGAGGTCGAGCGAGGGGACCGTTGGCTTGTCGTTGCCCGGGTACCACCGCTGTGCCTTGTCGAAAGTCACTGTTGCCATGTTGATGTGCTCCCTTCACCGGCAGGTACGTGCCGGACGATCCGTCGTGAAGTGACGCCTGTCACGCTATTGGCTGTGTCAACCCGGGGGACCCAACTCCCGCGAGTGAGGCGCCTGGGAGCAGGGGCATCTCCATCACCACCGACTGGGGCTCGTCCTCGTCGAGCAGGAGGCGAACGGCCACCTGACCCATCTCGAAGAACGGCAACGCGACCGACGCCAGCGTCGGGCGCATCCAGCCGCCGAGCTCGCTGCCGTCGAAGGAGACGACCGAGACCTCGTCGGGAACGACGAGCGGCACCTCGGCGAGCGCGTGGTAGACGCCCCAGGCCACCCGGTCGTTGAGACAGACCACGACCTTCGGCCGCCCGCCGGCGGACAGCCACGTCGAGAGCGCGTCGTACGCGTCGTCGAGCGACCAGCCGCACTCCAACCAGGCGGTGACAGCCACGCCATCCTCGCGCAGCCGCTCCTCGAGCCCGGCGATCCGTGCCCCGGCCAACGCCTCCGGCGTCGGGCCCTCCCCCACCACGACGATGTCGTCGCGCACGCCGGCGGCCAGGATCGCCTCGGCCGCGCGGCGGCCGCCGCCACGGTCGTCGGGCAGCACGCTCGGGTACGTCGCCGTCGGGTCGACGCAGTTGACCGTGACGACCCGCGTCCCCTCCAGGCCTTTCGGCAGGGTGATGGTCGAGGTCGTCCGGGTCACGAAGAGCAGGCCGTCGACCTGGCGGTCGACGAACTCGTGCACCAGGTCGGTGGTCACCCCGGCGTCGCCGTCGGACTCGCCGATCATCAGGACGTGGTCGCGCGATCGTGCCTCGGCGTTGGCGCCGGCGAGGATGCGAGCAGAGAACATCCCGCCGGCGACGTAGTCGGTGACCACGCCGATGATCCGGGTCGAGGCGGTGCGCAGGCTCTGGGCGGTGCGGTTCGGCCGGTAGCCCAGCTCGAGGGCCGCTCTGTTGACGCGGGCCTCGGTGTCGGTGGAGATCCGCATCTCGAGGGTCCGGCCGTTGAGGATGTACGACGCCGTGGTCGCGGCCACTCCCGCACGAGCAGCGACGTCGCTGAGGGTCGGCTTGGTCGACCGGGTCACGACCGCCTCCTCGTCGTCCGCACTCTCGATGTCTGTCCGCGTGGAGAAGGTGAACGAGCGACGGCCGACGTGTTTCTGGATCGTTGCTTGACACCTGGTGAGACCACCGCGATGATCCTGCTGATTCGTTTCAGCAGTGAGGTCTATCACAGACTGGCGCGAATCGGCAGTCCCAGTCAGGCGCCGGCGGATCACCAGCTCGGAGTGGCCCACGCAATTCACGAGGAGAAGTCCCAGGATGCGATTCCCCGTCAAGAAGAGCACAACATTGCTCGGCGTCGCGGCGCTCGCCGCCTCCCTGAGCCTGAGCGCGTGCGGTGGTGATGACGGCGGAGGCGGCGGATCCGACGGCGACACCGTCACGATCTGGAGCAGCGTCGACCAACCCGTCCAGGACGGCTTGCTGAAGGCGCTCGAGGCCAAGGTCTCGGGCGACGGCATCAAGATCGACTGGAAGAAGGTCGAGAACATCAACCAGCTGATCATGACCAAGATCCAGGCTGGTGACACCCCCGACATCGCGTTCATCCCGCAGCCCGGTGTCGTCAAGGACATGGTCAGCCTCGACGCGATCAAGCCGCTCGACGATGTCGTCTCGCAGGCCGACAAGGACAGCATGGTCCCCGGCACGCTCGACGCCGGCACCGTGGACGACAAGCTCTACGGCCTGCTCGTCTCGGCCAACGTCAAGGGCCTGATCTTCTACCCGAAGAAGGCGTGGGAGGCGGCCGGCTACCCGACCAGCGTCGACTCCATCGACGACCTCAACGCCCTGACCGAGCAGATCAAGGCCGACGGCAACACGCCGTGGTGCATGGGCATCGAGTCCGACACGGCGACCGGCTGGCCGGCTACCGACTGGTTCGAGACCCTCGTCGCCAAGTACGGCGGCGTCGACGGCTACAACTCGTGGGTCACCCACGAGACCCCCTTCGACTCCGACGTGGTGCGTCAGGCCGCGGCCGAGTTCGAGGAGCTCATGTTCACCGACGGCAACGTCCTCGGTGGCCGGGAGGCGATCGCGAGCACCAACTTCGGCACCGCGGGCAACCCGATGTTCGACGCCAAGCCCGGCTGCTGGATGTACAACCAGGGCTCGTTCATCACCGGCTTCTTCCCGAAGCCCGTGGTGGCCGACCTCGACGGCAGCGTCGGCGTGATGGGCTTCCCGCCCGCCGAGGCCGGCGGCGACAACCCCGTCATCGGTGGCGGTGACATGGCGACCCTGCTCAACGACTCCGACAACGCCAAGACGGTCATGGCCGCCCTCGCCGCGACCGACATCGGCAACGACGCGGCGCCGACGAGCTCGTTCATCTCGCCGCACACCGACTTCGACGCCTCGCTCTACCCGAACGACCTCACGCGTAGCTACGCCGAGGTCATCAGCGGCACGACCGCCTTCCTGTTCGACGGCTCGGACCAGATGCCCGGCGAGGTCGGTGCCGGCACCTTCTGGAAGGACATGACCGCGTGGATCAGCGGTCAGGAAGACCTCGACACCGCGCTGAAGAACATCGACGACAGCTGGCCGAGCAGCTGACCCAGCACTGAGCAACCAGATCGCCGGGGGCGTGGGTCTAGCGCCCACGCTCCCGGCGGTGCTTTGTTGGACCCAAGCCGTCCCGACCACGTCGTTGAGTCAGGCCCTGTCAGAAAGGTTCGCGGATGCTGGCCAAGGCACTCACCGCGCTCGTCACCGTCCTCATCGGCATCGGTGGCGCCATGGCGCTGTACTACCTCTTGAACAAGCTCGCCGAGATCATGCCCCCGAAGTGGGAAGAGCGGCTCAAGCCGTACTTCTACATCCTGCCGGCATTCGCGGCGATCGCCGTCTACCTCGTCTACCCGGCGATCCTGACAGTGGTCAACAGCTTCAAGGACCGCTTCTCACGCGAGTACGTCGGCTTCGACAACTACAGCTCACTGCTGGGGTCCGACGGCTTCAGACAGACGCTGTTCAACACGTTGCTGTGGATCCTGATCGTCCCAGCGGTGACGGTGATCCTGGGACTCCTGGTGGCCACCCTGGCCGACCGTCTCCAGCCCAACGGCGAGAAGCTCGCCAAGACGATCATCTTCCTGCCGATGGCGATCAGCATGGTCGGCGCCGCCACCATCTGGCGCTTCGTCTACTACGCCGCCCCCGCAGGCCAGGAGCAGATCGGGCTCCAGAACGCGCTGCTCGGCGTCTTCGGCAAGGACCCCGTCGCCTGGCTCCAGCAGAGCCAGTTCCACCTGAACAGCCTGCTGCTGATGGTGGTGCTGCTCTGGTCGCAGATCGGCTTCTCGATGGTGCTGCTGTCCGCGGCGGTCAAGGGTGTCCCGGTCGACACCCTCGAGGCCGCCCGCATCGACGGCGCCGGTGAGCGTCAGATCTTCTTCCGCGTGGTCGTCCCGCAGATCAAGGGCACGATCATCACCGTGTTCATCACGGTCACCATCGGCGTGATGAAGATCTTCGACATCGTGTACGTGATGACGAACGGCAACTTCAACACCAACGTGCTGGGCAACGAGTTCTACAACCAGTTCTCGACCAACTTCAACAGTGGTGCCGCAGCCGCCATCGTGGTGATGCTGATGGTCGCGGTCATCCCGATCATGTGGTACCAGGTGCGTCACTTCAAGGCGGAGGAGGCCAACGCATGACCAGTACCGCGACTACCCCGGCCGCAGCCACGCCCACGGCGGCGCAGCGCAAGAAGGCCGCAGGCGGGCATGGCGAGGGCAGCCCGGGCGATGCCGGCTGGGCCACCAGGGTCGTCCTGATCATCTTGTGCCTGCTGTGGATCGTGCCGATCTTCGGCACGTTCGTGACGTCGTTCCGTCCGCTGGACGACGCCAACAGCACCGGATGGTGGAACGTGTTCACGCATCCCGGGGACCTCGGACACCTGACGCTGGACAACTACTCGAACGCCATCGACGGCTCCAACATGGGGAACGACCTGATCAACAGCCTGGCGATCGCGCTGCCGGCGACGTTCATCCCGATCCTGGTGGCGGCCTTCGCGGCGTACGCCTTCACGTTCATGGACTTCTGGGGTCGCGACTTCCTCTTCCTGGCCATCGTGAGCCTGCTGGTGGTGCCCAACTACGTCGCGTTCGTCCCGCTGCTCAAGCTCTACCGCGACCTCGGCCTCAACGGCACGTTCGCGGCGGTGTGGCTGGCGCACATCGGGTTCGGCATGTCGCTGGCCATCTACATCCTGCGCAACTACATGGCCACGTTGCCTCGCACGGTGATCGAGTCGGCCAAGATCGACGGGGCGTCGCACTTCCAGACGTTCTTCAAGCTGATCCTGCCGATGTCGGTGCCCGCGCTGGCGTCGTTCGCCATCTTCCAGTTCCTGTGGGTGTGGAACGACCTGCTCGTCGCCCTGCTGTTCATCGGTCCGGGCGAGAACGAGCCGGTGACCATCGGCCTGACCCACCTCAAGCAACAGCTGGGCCAGGGCTGGGAGCTCACGACGGCGGGCGCCTTCATCACGATGCTGCTCCCGATCGCGGTCTTCCTCGGCCTCCAGCGGTTCTTCATCCGCGGCCTGACTGCGGGAGCCGTCAAGGGCTGAGCTCGGCGCTCAACCGGTCCCGTACACCGGATTGCCCGGGCAGCCTCGCTGCCCGGGCAATCGGCGTGACCCGCCCGTCCTCGTCGTCGTTCGAGAGGCCTTGTCCATGCTGTTTCCCGGCACCCCCGGCGGGGGCGCACGCACCGCTCTCGACCTGACCGCAGCCGAGGACGGGTGGCCGGTGGTGTCCTGGCTGGGCCACACCGACGAGTCCGGGGACACCGGTCCCGACCGACCCGGCCGCACCCACGCGGGACCCGGCATGCCTCTGCTCGGCGAGCACTCCCGTGGCCTGTTCAGCCGGGCCCACCTGCGCGGCCGCCGTGCGCGCGGCGGCGGCGCTGGAGCACGTTGTTCCGGCTGCTCGACCAGCAGGTCGACGAGGAGCGCCTGGTGATCCGCGCCCAGGACGACGCGTCCCGCCTCTCCCTGGTCTACGAGGTCGAGGCCGTGGCGGGCGGCGGCCTCCGGGGGCGCGGCACCGTGACGAACATCGGAGCGGACGAGTACCACCTCGAAGGCTTCGAGGTGGTACTCCCCCTGCCCGACGACCATGTCGAGCTGCTGGACTTCACCGGCCGCCACGAGCGCGAGCGCAGCCCGCAGCGGCACTACCTCGGCGACGGGCTGTGGCTGCGCGAGGGACACGGCGGCCGGCCGGGGCTGGACGCCGCCACCATGGTGGTGGCCGGCACCCGTGGCTTCTCGACGACGCAGGGCCGCGTCGTCGGCGTGCACGTCGGGTGGAGCGGGAACTCCGTGCTTCGGGTGGAGCGGACCGCCGCCCATGGCGCCACGATCGGCGGCGGCGAGCGGCTGCTGCCGGGCGAGGTCGTGCTGCCGCCGGGCGCGTCGTACGCCTCCCCCTGGGTGTACGTCGCCGCGGCCGACGACGGCCTGGACGGCCTCGCCGCGTCGTGGCACGCGTTCCAGCGGGCCTGCGACGCGCATCCGACGCTGCAGCCGGTCGTGCTCAACGTCTGGGAGGCGGTCTTCTTCGACCACGACCTCGACCGGCTGCGGGAGATCGCCGCCCGGGCGGCGCGGGTCGGTGTGGAGCGGTTCGTGCTGGACGACGGGTGGTTCCACGACCGGCGCGACGACACCGCCGGACTGGGCGACTGGGTCGTCGACGAGGACGTCTGGCCCGACGGGCTGAACCCGCTCATCGACCACGTGCGCGGGCTGGGCATGGAGTTCGGGCTCTGGTTCGAGCCCGAGATGGTCAACCCGGACTCCGACCTGTTCCGGGCGCATCCCGACTGGATCCTGTCCTCCGGCGACCGGCTTCCGTTGATGCACCGCCACCAGCACGTGCTCGACCTGACCCGGCCCGAGGTCGTCGACCACCTCTTCGACCGCATGCATGCCGTGCTGAGCGAGCACGATGTCGACTACGTGAAGTGGGACCACAACCGCGACCTGCTCGAAGCCGGGTCAGGGGCGCGGGGCGGCGCTCCGGCGGTCCATGAGCAGACGCTCGCCTTCTACGGCCTCCTCGACCGGCTCCGGGCGGCGCATCCGGCCGTGGCGTGGGAGTCCTGCGCATCGGGCGGTGGCCGGATCGACCTCGGCGTGCTCGAGCGGGTGCAGAGGGTGTGGGCCTCCGACATGACCGACGCGCTGGCGCGCCAGCAGATCCAGCGGTGGACCACCCAGCTGGTCGCGCCCGAGTACGTCGGCGCGCACGTCTCCGCCCCGCGCTCGCCCACCACGGGCCGGACCTTTTCCCTGGACTTCCGCGCGGCGACCGCGCTGTTCGGTGCGTTCGGCATCGAGTGGGACCTGACCGAGGCGTCCGAGGACGACCTCGCGCGCCTGGCCTCGTGGGTGGACCGCTTCAAGCGCTTCCGCCCGCTGCTGCACACCGGCCGCGTGGTGCGGCCGGAGTCGAGCGACCCGGCCGTGCTGCTGCACGGCGTGGTCGCCGGCGACGGCTCCTCCGCCCTGCTCGCCCACGTGCAGCTCGACGAGTCCGCGCACAACCGGGGCGTCTCCGTCCGCGTGCCCGGCCTCCCGGCCTCGGCGACGTACGGCCTGACCTGGGAGGGCCCGGTCGCCGACCAGGCGACCAGCATGTCGGTGCGGCCGTTCGAGACCGGGCCCACCGCCGGCGTACCCGTCACCGGCGCCATCCTGGCCCGGCAGGGCTTCTGGATGCCGCGGATGCGCCCGGAGACCGTGACCCTGGTGCGCATCGAGCGTTCGGCGGTCTCGTGACAGGCGCCAGCGCGCCTTCCTCGACCACCGATGATCAGTAGGACCCGAGGATCTTCTTCGGCGTGCCGGGCGGCGGCAGGCGGCGGACGTTGACGCTGGCCATCAGGGCGAAGCCCTTGATGCGGACGATCGGGGAGTCGGGGCCGAGCTGGGCGGGGACCTTGTCCTTGGCCTGGTGGAACTCCCCCATGATCGGCACACCGCTGACGACGACGTGCGTGCCCGCGTCGACGATGACCGACACCTCGCCCATGATGGCGTTGGCGGTGATGGTGATGTCGCGCTCGGCGAAGGTCGCGGCGCGGAGGTCGAGGGTGACGCTGCCCATCATCGAGAACGCCGTGTGCTCGGCCGGGACGAGCCAGGCACCCTGCCGCTTGCACTCCCCCATCACGGCGATGGAGGAGTTGTGGGACGTGGTCGCCGGCATCACCTCGCGCTTGGGCGCCGGCGACTTCGCGACCGGGTGCTGGTTCTGGTGGGCGGGGAGGTCGATGGTGATGGGGACCAGGTCGGCGTAGGTCTTGGCGCCGTACGTCGCCTCGAGGCGCTCGTCGAGCTCGTCGAGGTCGATGCGCCCGTCGCCCGCGGCCTCGCGGAGGATCTCCGCGACCTTGTGGCGGTCCTCGTCGGAGACACGTAGCTGGGCAGGGTCGTGTCCGACGTGTCCGTCACCGGCCCTCTCGATCGCCATGGAGGACAGCCTACGTCCGTCGCGCGACCAGGATGTCGCGCTGGATGGCCTGGTCGACGCGGTGCGCGAATGCGCGGTACGGCCCGTCGTCGAGCGGCTCCAGTCCCGCGTCCGCGAGCAGCGCCAGGGCGTCCTCGCGGCTCGCCACATGGGTGTTCCAGGAGATGCCCATCGCACCGCCCGGGCGCAGCACCTCCGCCCACACCGGCACGGCCTCACGCAGGAGCTCGAGCGGGCTGCGCACGAGCCGGGCTCCCTTGCCTGTGCCGTGCTGCACGCCGTGCTGCACTCCATAAGGCGCGTCGGCGACGACCACGTCGAAGCTCGCGGCCTTGTGCACGGCCCGCGCGTGCAACGTGTCGGCGTTGGCGTAGTCCAGGGTGATCGCGCGGCCGGCCTTCCAGTCCTCCTTGGTCACGCCGATCTCCGCGCGGAGCTGGCGGCCGAGCCGGGCGCCCTCCCGACGAAGCGGGGTGACGTCGGCGGTGTGCTTGAGCCGCTTGAGCTTCAGCCACTGGCGGAGGAACGCGGCGTACGCATCGAAGTCCTTGGCGTCCACATCGATGCCCGCGGCGTGCCAGCCGTTCATCAGCACCTGGTTGAGGGTGGTGCCGCGGCCGCACATCGGGTCGAGGACGTGCAGCGGCCGGTCGGCGAGTGCCGACCCCGACCACACCGTCACGTTGAGCAGCAGCTTGGTGAACAGCTCGTTGGTCTTGCCGGCGTACTTGAGGATCGTCAGCAGGTCGTCGTCGAAGCGGTCCCGGCGCGGGAGCTCGACCGGCCGCAGGGTCTCGCCGTCACGCTCGAAGAGCGCCATCGCCGTGGACACGTCTCCGATCAGGGCCAGGTCGTCACCGGTCAGGTCGCCGTCGAAGGTGAGGTACGGGACGCCGGCGATCCGGGCCGGCTCGGCGGCACCGAGGCGGTCACCGAGCCGCGTGCTCGACAGGACGCCGAGCTCGGAGACGGTCAACGCCTCCGACTCGAGGGCATAGACGCGGTTCGCCGACGGGTGCACGAGGAGGGCGTACCGGTGGCTGCCTGGGGGCACGCCCGTCAGTCTGGACTAACGTGCGGAACGTGGCTGCGCCAGAACCGTCGTTCGAGTACTCCGACCTGCTGCCGCTCGGCAAGGACCAGACGCCGTACCGCCTGGTGACGACCGAGGGCGTGTCCACCTTCGAGGCGAACGGGCGAACGTTCCTCGAGGTGACGCCCGACGCGATCCGCCAGCTCACGGCCGAGGCGATGCACGACATCGCCCACTACCTGCGGCCCGCGCACCTCGCCCAGCTACGGCGGATCATCGACGACCCGGAGGCGTCCGGGAACGACCGCTTCGTCGCGCTGGACCTGCTGAAGAACGTCAACATCTCCGCCGGCGGCGTGCTGCCGATGTGCCAGGACACCGGCACCGCGATCGTGATGGGCAAGAAGTCCGAGGGCGTGCTCACCGGCGCGGACGACGCCGAGGCGATCTCGCTCGGCGTGTACGACGCGTACACCAAGCTGAACCTGCGCTACTCCCAGCTGGCGCCGATCACCATGTGGGAGGAGAAGAACACCGGCACCAACCTGCCCGCGCAGATCGAGCTCTACTCGACGCCGTCCGACGCGGGTCATGGCGGGGGTCCGGCGTACAAGTTCCTCTTCATGGCCAAGGGCGGCGGCTCGGCCAACAAGTCGTTCCTCTACCAGGAGACGAAGGCCGTCCTGAACCCCCAGCGGATGCTGTCGTTCCTCGACGAGAAGATCCGCTCGCTGGGCACGGCCGCGTGCCCGCCTTACCACCTGGCCGTGGTCATCGGCGGCACATCGGCGGAGTACGCGCTGAAGACCGCCAAGTACGCCTCGGCGCACTACCTCGACGACCTGCCGACGTCGGGATCCCTGTCGGCGCACGGGTTCCGCGACCTGGAGCTCGAGGAAGAGGTCTTCAAGCTCACTCAGAGCTTCGGGATCGGCGCGCAGTTCGGCGGCAAGTACTTCTGCCACGACGTGCGCGTGATCCGGCTGCCGCGCCACGGCGCCTCGTGCCCGGTCGCGCTGGCCGTCTCGTGCTCCGCCGACCGCCAGGCGCTGGGCAAGATCACGGCCGAGGGCGTGTTCCTCGAGCAGCTGGAGACGGACCCGGCGCAGTACATGCCTTCTGCGGGAGTCGCGGAGGACATCGCCGGCGGGTCGGTGGTCTCCATCGACCTCCGCCAGCCGATGCCCGCGATCCTCGAGGAGCTGTCTCGTCATCCCGTGAAGACGCGGCTCTCGCTGACCGGACCGCTCGTGGTCGCCCGCGACATCGCACACGCGAAGATCAAGGAGCGGCTGGACGCGGGCGAGGAGATGCCGGCGTACCTCCGCGACCACGCCGTCTACTACGCCGGCCCCGCGAAGACGCCGGAGGGCATGGCGTCGGGTTCGTTCGGCCCGACGACGGCGGGACGGATGGACTCGTACGTCGAGCAGTTCCAGGCCGCGGGCGGGTCGCTCGTCATGCTGGCGAAGGGCAACCGCTCCAAGGTCGTCACCCAGTCGTGCGACGAGCACGGCGGCTTCTACCTCGGGTCGATCGGCGGCCCGGCGGCCCGGCTCGCCCAGGACTGCATCCGCTCGGTCGAGGTGCTGGAGTACCCCGAGCTCGGCATGGAAGCCGTCTGGATGATCGAGGTCGAGGACTTCCCGGCGTTCATCGTCGTCGACGACAAGGGCAACGACTTCTTCACCGACCCCGCTGGCACCGTGACCGTGCCACTGTCGGGAATCCGGGTTCGCTCCGACGGCTGACATCGGCCGCCGGCCCCGATGTCGGCCGGCCCGAGCAGCCCGAGCAGCGGTGAGGTAGGCACCGTTCCCGCGCCCGAAACGGTGCCAGGCTCACCGCCCCCTCGAGGTCGCCCGGCCGCACAGGGACAAACCGGCCGATCTGACCGTTGGTCCTGAAGAGTGCCCCCGACCGGAGGAGACCCGCATGCAATGCCCGCCGACGGAACGACCCTGCTCAGCAAGCTCTTCGACTAGTGGAGGTCGCGCGGGCGGAGTCGGAGCGCGGCGAGCTCGTACTCCGCCGGCGGACGGAGGATGACGGCGGCAGCACGCTGGAGCTGCGGGCCAACGGGGTGTTCGTGATGGACACCCGGGAGACGTCCAGCGAGCGGGCGCTGGCCCGCGAGGCACTGGCCCGGCACCAGACCCCCACGACCGTGCTCGTCGGCGGCCTCGGCCTGGGCTTCACGCTGGCGGCGGTGCTCGAGGACCAGCGCGTACGCCGCGTGGTCGTCGTCGAGATCGAGCCCGCCCTGGTCGGGTGGTTGCGGGACGGGACGGTCCCGCACGGCCCGGCGCTGCTGGCCGACGAGCGGGTCGAGGTGGTCGTCGCCGATGTCGCGCACGCGATCGCGGCCGCGGGCGACGCGGCGTACGACGTCGTGCTGCTCGACGTCGACAACGGTCCCGGGTACCTCGTGCACGACGCCAACCGGGCCCTCTACGGCCGCCACGTCCTCGACGAGACCAGGAGAGCGCTGCGCCAGCGCGGCCTCTGCGTGATCTGGTCCGCGGCTCGGGACCAGGACCTCGACGACCAGCTGCGCGAGGTGTTCGGTGACGCCGAGGCGGCGGCGTACGAGGTCGACCTCCAGGGCCGCGCCGAGCACTACTGGCTGCACCTGGCCGTCAGGAACGAGAGGTAACTTCGGAGGGGTGAGCGACTTCCGCATCGAGCACGACTCCATGGGCGAGGTACGGGTGCCGAAGGACGCGCTCTGGCGGGCGCAGACCCAGCGCGCCGTCGAGAACTTCCCGATCAGCGGCCAGGCGCTCGAGCCGGCGCTGGTCCACGCCCTGGCCCGCATCAAGGCAGCGGCTGCCGGCGTCAACGGGGACCTCGGCACCCTGACGCCCGAGCAGGCCGGGGCCATCCAGCAGGCCGCCGCCGAGGTCGTGCGCGGGGAGCACGACGACCAGTTCCCCATCGATGTCTTCCAGACGGGGTCCGGCACGAGCACCAACATGAACGTCAACGAGGTCCTCGCCGGCCTCGCCCAGCGCCAGGGTGTCGAGGTCCATCCGAACGACCACGTCAACGCGGCGCAGTCGTCCAACGACACCTTCCCGTCGGCGATCCACGTCGCCGCGGTACTCGCCGCGCGAGACGTGCTCGACGGCATCGCCACCTTGCACACCGCCCTCGACCGGGCCAGCACCAAGTTCGCCGACGCGGTGAAGTCCGGCCGTACTCACCTGATGGATGCCACGCCGGTCACCCTCGGCCAGGAGCTGGGCGGGTACGCCGCCGTCGTCGACCGCGCTCGCGAGCGCGTCGAGTCCACCCTCCCGCGGGTCCGCGAGCTCCCGCTCGGCGGCACCGCCGTCGGCACCGGCATCAACGCGCCCGCCGGCTTCGCCCAGCGAACGATCGCCCGGCTCAACGAGGCGACCGGCGAGGAGTTCACCGAGGCGCGCGACCACTTCGAGGCCCAGGGTGGCCGCGACGCGATCGTCGAGCTCAGCGGCGTCCTCCGCACGTACGCCGTCGGGCTGGTCAAGATCTGCAACGACCTGCGCTGGATGGCCAGCGGCCCGACGACGGGTCTCGCCGAGATCCACCTGCCGGACCTCCAGCCGGGGTCGAGCATCATGCCCGGCAAGGTCAACCCGGTCATCCCGGAAGCCACCTTGATGGTGTGTGCCCAAGTGATCGGCAACGACGCGGCGATCACCTTCGCCGGCGCCTCGGGCAGCTTCGAGCTGAACGTGATGCTGCCCGTCATCGCGCGCAACATCCTGGAGTCCGAACGCCTCCTCGCCAACGCCAGTCGGTTGCTGGCCGACTGTGTCGACGGCCTCACCGCGGACCGCGAGCGGATGCGCCGGTACGCCGAGTCGTCGCCGTCCGTGGTGACCCCGCTGAACAAGTACCTCGGCTACGAGGAGGCGGCCAAGGTGGCCAAGAGGGCCCTTGCCGAAGGTAAAACCATCCGTGAGACGGTGGTCGCTCTCGGGTACATCGAGCAGGGCCGGATCACCGAGGCCCAGCTGGACGAGGCCCTCGACATCGAGCGCATGACGAGAACAGGTGAGTGAGAAGCAGTGCGGATCGACGACCCGGCCCACGTGCGGGAGCAGTACCTCACCGAGGAGAACCTCGAGACACGGCGATCGGTCTGGCACCCCACCGCCGACGGTCGCGACCCGGCCACCGAGGCGCTCGCGACGATCGTCGCCGAGAATCCCCTGCGGATCCTCGAGATCGGTCCGGGCACGGGCATGTTCGCCGCACGCCTGGCCGCCGCCCTGCCGCACGCGTCGCTGGCGACCATCGACCAGTCCGAGCACTTCGTGGAGATGACCCGGGCCCGCGGCATCGACTCCCGGACCGGCGACGCGCAGGAGCTGCCGTACGCCGACGAGTCCTTCGACGTGGTCGCCGCGATGTGGATGCTCTACCACGTCCCGGACGTCGGCCGCGCGCTGGCCGAGGTCCGTCGGGTGCTCCGCCCGGGTGGCCTCTTCGTGACGGTCACCAACGGGGACGGCCACGTCGCCGACCTACGCCGCGAGGCCGGCGGCGAACCCGTCGTGACGGCGTTCAGCAGCCAGAACGGCGAGGAGCAGCTGCTCGGCCACTTCGCCACCGTGGAGCGCACCGACCTCGTGCCGCAGGCCATCTTCCTCGACAGCGCCGCGGCGATGGCCTATCTCCGCTCGTCGGACGAGCCGGTCGACTGGCGGCTCGAGGAGTTCTCCGAGCCGCGCGCCTACGACGGCGAGGCGACGATCTTCTGCTGCCGCTGAGGCGGCCCGCGGACGTCAGGGCGCGGTGAGCACCGCCTTGGTGGTGGACGGCTTCGAGACGTTGCCGGCCAGGTCGGTCGCGGTCACCTTGACGACGAGGGTGCCCTTCTTGAGCCCGGCGAGCCTGGTCTGCCAGGCGCCCTTGTCACCGAGCGTGGCGGTCGCGGCCTTGGCGCGCTTCCACGCCTTCGCCTTCGTGGCGGCCGCGAGCCACGCCTTGGTCGTGGCCTTGTAGAAGTACCACCCCGTCGCCCGCTTCTCGATCGCCAGCACGGCGACGCTCGCGACTCCGGTGCCGTTGGTGTCCGTGGCCGTGCCGAGCAGCTTCTTCCACGAGCCCACCTCGTCACGCACGGCCTTCCGCGGCAGCTTCAGGCTCGCCACCGGCTTCACCACGTCCGCCTGGACGATCACGCCCTGCGCCGCGACCTGGCCGGTGTTGCCGGCCTCGTCCTTGAGCACGACCTGCGGGATGTAGCTGCCGGCGGTCGCGTACACGTGGGTCGCCGTCACCGACGACGTCCACGCCTCCACGGCGCTGCCGTCGCCCCAGCTGATCCAGCGGAGCACGTACGACGCCGGGCTGAAGTCGTCGCTGAGAGCCGTCTGCGTGACGTTCACCGTCGTCAGGGCCTGCCAGGCCTTGCTCGGCGTGGTGGTGAAGGTACCCGTCGGGGCGGTCTTGTCGCCGGGCACGATCGCCGGCACGACGACGACCCGCGAGTTGCCGACACCATCGGTCAGCGTCACGGTCGGGCGGTACAGCCCGTCCGCGGCGTACAGGTGGTCGATGCTGTTGCCGTTCTTCCAGTCCTGGGCCGCGGACCCGTCGCCCCAGTTGACGACGCGGGTGATCTGGCCGATCGGTCCGTCGTCGGTGAGCGAGGTCTGTGTGATGGTGCCGGTCCGGTCCACCCACGACGTCGTGTAGGTGCCGTCCGGGGCGCTCAGGTCGGCGACGGACTGCGTGATCGTCGCGGTGGGGCCGGAGCGCTGGTTCATGCCGGTGACCGAGAGGCGTACCTGCGTGACGCCGGTCAGGTTGACCGAAACCGACCATGCCGTCGTGCCGACGCTCGCGCTCGCCAGGGGCGTGCCGGTCGTCGCGTTGCTCAGCACGACCGAGTACGTCGTCGCGTTGGTCGCGGCGGTCCAGGTGGCGGCCACCTGGTAGTTGGCCGAGGGCTTGGTCAGCGTCATCGCGAGGTTGGTGACCGGCCCCGGCTTCACCGGCGGCTTGGCCAGCGCGGGAGCCTGGGGGGTGAGGGCGAGCATCAGCCCGGCGAGCGCCAGGGCGGGCGCCGCGAGGCGGCGGAGGGTGAGTCGAGGCATGGTGGTGGTTCCCCGTCGTGTACGTCAGTGGGTCCCGAGAGTCGAGGAACAGACTGACGGTGGTCGGGGTGGACCGGACCAGAAACGCAAAACTTTCCGGGCGGTGGTCAGTACCAGCCGTGGCTCTGCTTGAAGCTCCACGCGCCGCAGGGGCTGCCGTAGCGGTCGCGGATGTAGCCGAGGCCCCAGCGGATCTGCGTCTCCGCGCTGGTGGCCCAGTCGGCGCCTTCCGACGACATCTTCGAGCCGGGCAGCGCCTGCGGGATGCCGTACGCCGAGGAGTGCGGGTTGTCGGCGGTGATCCGCCAGCCGCTCTCCCCCATCCACAGCGGGTCGAGGCAGGAGAACTGGTCGGCGGAGAAGCCGAACTCGGCCAGCAGCACCCGGGCGATCGTGCGCGGGTCCCCGTCGTCGAGGTTCTCGGTGCCCGTGACGGCCGGCCCGCCGGACAGGGCCAGCGACTGCGCCTTGTCCTGGTCGACGCTGTCGCGGCGGTCCGAGCGCGAGACCGGCACCCGGGCACGGGCGGCCATCTGCTCGGCGCTCATCGGCGAGGAGGACGGCTGCGTGGCGGCGGCAGCGAGGTCGCCTGCCGCGTCGATGACCGGGGAGCCGGCCGAGAGCACGCCGCCGCCGACGACCACGGCAGTGGCCATCGAGGCCAACCCACCGGTGATCGTCGCGGTGCGGATCGCCTTCCGGGCCGTCGAGCGTGGTCGCGGCGCCGTGTGGCTGGCGCGGTGCGAGCCGCCGGCCGCGGGTGGCGGCGTACGCCGATCCGCCCGGGGTGCGCGGTCGGCCGTGTCGGCGCGGTGGGCAGCCCGGTGCTTCGGCACAGGCCTGTCGTAAGAGCTCACAGGGGATTGGTCTCGGGGATCGGTGTCAGGGTCAGGGGAGTTGCTGAATCGATCAAGCACGGCGACGTTCCGCGTGGGGAGCCGAGTCGCCAGATCACGGAACGATCACGCCACCTTGCCCGGAATCCGGTGGGGTCGGCAAAACAACGGACCAGAAAACCCCAGGTGATCGGGTAACAATTCGCACCACGAGCCACAGCGGTCACAGCGTCCCCGCCCGTCACAGCGGGGACGCCGTGAGGCGGGCTAGAGCGTCACGTTCTCCAGCATCTCGGTGACCAGTGCCGCGATCGGAGAACGCTCCGACCGGGTCAACGTGACGTGGGCGAACAGCGGGTGTCCCTTCAGCTTCTCCACGACCGCGACCACCCCGTCGTGCCGGCCGACGCGCAGGTTGTCGCGCTGGGCCACGTCGTGGGTCAGCACGACCTTGGAGCCGGATCCGATCCGGGAGAGCACGGTCAGCAGCACGTTGCGCTCGAGCGACTGCGCCTCGTCGACGATCACGAACGCGTCGTGGAGGGAACGGCCGCGGATGTGGGTCAGCGGGAGCACCTCGAGCATGCCGCGGTCGAGCACCTCCTCGATGACGTCGCGCGAGGTGATCGCGCCGAGGGTGTCGAAGACCGCCTGGGCCCAGGGCGACATCTTCTCGCTCTCCGAGCCGGGGAGGTATCCGAGGTCCTGGCCGCCGACCGCGAACAGCGGGCGGAACACCACGACCTTCTGGTGCTGGCGACGCTCCATCACGGCCTCCAGCCCGGCGCACAGCGCGAGCGCGGACTTGCCGGTGCCGGCCCGGCCGCCGAGCGAGACGATGCCGACCTCCGGGTCGAGCAGCATCTCGAGGGCGATCCGCTGCTCGGCCGAACGGCCGTGGATGCCGAACGCCTCGCGGTCCCCGCGCACCAGCCGCACCTGCTTGTCGGCGCCGACCCGGCCGAGGGCCGTGCCCCGGTCGGACAGCAGCACCAGGCCGCAGTGGCACGGCAGGTCGCGGGCGGCAGGCAGGTCGATCGACCCGTCGTCGTACAGCTCGTCGAGCTCCGGCGCGGAGACGTCGAGCTCGGCCATGCCGGAGTAGCCGGGGTCGGAGTCGCTGATCGAATCGGCGTGGTACTCCTCCGCCGTGAGGCCGACCGCCGACGCCTTGATGCGCAGGGGCAGGTCCTTGGAGACGAGCGTGACGTCGTGGCCCTCGTCGGCGAGGTTCCTCGCGACGGCCAGGATCCGGGTGTCGTTGTCGCCCAGCCGGAAGCCCGAGGGCAGCGAGTCGGCGTCGGTGTGGTTCAGCTCGACCCTGATCGTGCCGCCGTCGTCGCCGACGGGCACGGGTTCGTCGAGGCGGCCGTGGGTGATGCGCAGGTCATCGAGCATGCGCAGCGCAGTCCGCGCGAAGAACCCGAGCTCCGGATGGTGGCGCTTGCCCTCCAGCTCGGTGATCACCACGACGGGCAGGACGACCTCGTGCTCACCGAATCGCTTGAGCGCGCCTGGGTCGGCGAGCAAGACGCTGGTGTCGAGGACGAACGTCCGGTTGGAGCTGACTACGGCCTTCTTCTTCGCCTGAGGCACTGATCCACCCACTGGTTTACTCACGGGGGCACCCCTCATGACCGGCGCGGGCACTCCTGCCCCGGTCCTGTGTCAGTTCACGCGGTCGGACCGGGAAGGAGCCAGTAGGCCGGAGTGCCGGCCCCCGCACACAGGGGCGAGCCACCCCGCTGCGCGGTCGCGATAGGTCACGAACTTGCCTCCCAGCACGACGGGCTTCCCCACCCGTCGATGCATCGAAAGTACGACGCCATCCGGGTGCTTCGTGGCAACACGCCCGAACTCGTGGGTGAACGTTGGACCACTGCCGGGTTCGCCAGGCGCCCTAGGCGCCGTAGCGGCGCTCGCGCTGGCTGTACGCGCGGATCGCCCGGAGGAAGTCGACCTTGCGGAAGTCGGGCCAGTACGCCTCGCAGAAGTAGAACTCGCTCTGCGCGGACTGCCACAGCAGGAAGCCGCCGAGCCGCTGCTCGCCCGAGGTACGGATCACCAGGTCGGGGTCGGGCTGGCCCTTGGTGTAGAGGTGCTCGGCGATGTGCTCGACGTCGAGGACCTCGGCGAGCTCCTCGAGGCTGGTGCCGCGGTCGGCGTGCTCCTGGAGGAGCGACCGGACGGCGTCCGCGATCTCGCGCCGGCCGCCGTACCCGACGGCGACGTTGACGAGCATCCCGTCGACGTCGCGGGTGCGGTCCTCGGCGTCCTTCATCACCTGCGCCGCGGAGGCCGGAAGCAGGTCGAGCGCACCGACCGGGTGCACCCGCCACCGTTGCTGGTCGGCGAGGGAGGAGACCGCGCCCTCGATGATGGCCAGAAGGCCGGCGAGCTGGTCCGGCGGCCGGTTGAGGTTGTCGGTCGAGAGCAGCCAGAGCGTGACGACCTCGACGCCCACCTCGTCGCACCAGTCCAGAAGCGGCTCGATGTTCGCGGCACCCGCGCGGTAGCCGTGTGCCGAGTCGCCGCCGACGGACTTCGCCCACCGGCGGTTGCCGTCGAGCATGACCCCGACGTGCGCAGGCAGCTTGTCCTTCGGGAGAGCCCGCAGCATGCGCGCTTCGTACGCCGGGTAGAAGAGTCGTCGGATGCGTTCCTTCCACTCGCCCACGGCCCCGATGCTAACGACTCGGGACGGTGGGAGCGCCGTACGCGCCTAGAGGGCGCCGCGTCGGACCTGCCCGCAGAGCTCCACGGCAGTCGCGGCCCAGGAGTCCCACGAGAGCACCTCGGACCCGCGCTCCCGGGCCGCCCGCGACACCGCCCGCCACAGCTCGGGGTCGGCCAGCCGCCGCAGCGCGTGGACGGACTCGGCGACCGGATCCTCGACGTCGGCGAGGAACCCCGTGACCCCGTCGTCGACGATCGCCGGCACCCCGCCGGTGCGGGTGGCCACGACGGGCAGCCCCGACGCGGTGGCGTCCGTCAGCGTGACGCCGCCGGCGTTGGCGCGGGCGGGTTCGAGGAGCACGTCGTGGGCGGCGTACAGGTCGCCCATCGCCGAGCGGGCGACGCGACCGATGCGGGTGGCGCCGGTCGGCAGGTCGGGCCCGTCGCCGACCACCGTCAGCTCGCACGGTGTTCCTGTACGCCGCAGCTCCGCGACGACGTCCAGCGCACGGTCGCCTCCCTTGCGGGCCCAGTCGCGGCCGACGAAGAGCACCCGGAGCGGCTCGCCGGGGCGCGGTCCCGTCGGCGGTCGGGACGAGGTGGTGGACGGTCCGAACGGCGCCACCCTGATGCGCGACGGCGCGACGCCGTAGTCGGTCTGGAGCGAGCGCGCCGCCCACTCGGATGCCATCAGGAACGCCGCCGCCTGCCGGACCGTCCGGCGGGCGAGCACCTCGCCCTGCCAGAGGCTGCTCCGGTGCAGGCCGGCGTACATCGGGTAGTACTCCCGCACCAGGCGGAACGTGCCGTCGCTGACCTCGATGACCGGCACTCCGGGCTTCGCGTACGCCAGCGGAGTGGACGCCGCGATCGACAGCACGACGTCGACCCCGGCGTCGCGCACGGCGCGGGTGACCGCTGCCGCGGTGGCGCGGCTGGTGGCCACCGCATGGCCCGGGAGGTAGCCATGACCGCGACCGCCCAGCAGGCGGGCGGCCGCACGGTCGACGAGGTGGTGTCGCGGTGCGGAGAGCTGGACGGGGACGACGTCGGCGTGCGCCCCGAGGGCGGCGTACATCGGCACGATCACGCCGGACCACGAGTCGGGGTCCTCGATCGCCCAGGTGGTCACGAACCCGACGCGCACCCCGCCTCCTCCGTCCGATGCGAACTCCCACCGGACTGCCCGGCCGATGCTAACTTCAAGAGCATGGAGGAGGTGCGGGCGACGCGGGAGTCGTTGATCGACTCCTTGGCGGAGACGGTCGCCGAGGTCAAGCCGCGGTTGCGCGGCTGGCTGCACCTCGCCTCCGCGCCTCTCGCCCTCGCCGCCGGCATCGTGCTGATCGCTCTCTCGCCGACGGCCTCCACCCGGATCGGGTCGGCCGTGTACGCCGCGTCGGCACTGCTGGTGTTCACCGTCTCGGCGGTCTACCACCGCGGCCACTGGTCACCGCGGGTGCACGGCGTGCTGCGGCGCTTCGACCACGCCAACATCTTCCTGCTCATCGCCGGCACCTACACGCCGTTCACGCTGGTGCTCCTCGACGGCACGCAGCGGGTGGTGCTGCTCACCGTGGTCTGGTCGGTGGCCGCGCTCGGCGTGGTGTTCAAGGTCTTGTGGATCGGCGCACCGAAGTGGCTCTACATGCCGATCTACATCGGGATGGGCTGGGCATCGGTCTTCTACATCCCGTCGTTCGCGGAGGGCTCGCACCGGCTGGGCGTGGGTATCGGCACCGCGGTGCTCATCCTCGTCGCTGTCGGCGGCGCGTTGTACACGATGGGCGGCGTCGTCTACAGCATCCGGCGCCCCGATCCGTGGCCGAGCTGGTTCGGGTTCCACGAGGTGTTCCACACCTTGACGATCCTGGCGTTCGTGACGCACTACGTCGGCGTCTCGATGGCGACGTACGCCCTCCGCTGATGACCCGCGCTGACGACCTGCCCTGACGACCTGCGCTGACACGTGGTGTCGGGCGTCACGCCCGGATATGGCAACCCTGCGCGGGGCTCGTTCGTCCCTCCTAGGACATGTCTGACACGAACCGAACCTCCCTGACCTATCCCACCGTCATCGCCGGCGCCGTGGCCGCCGCGACCGCGACCGTGCTGAGCACCCGCCTCGGCCTGGTCGGCACCGTCATCGGCGCCGTCCTGGCCAGCGTCGTGAGCACGCTGGTCTCGACCGTCTTCGTCCGGTGGCTCGAACGAGCCCACGGCCGGGTGACCGCCACCCGCGATGCCGGCCCCCGGCTCTGGCAACGCCTCGCCGTGGGGGCGGCCGCGGTCGGCCTGGTCGCCGTGGCCTTCCACACCGGCGTGAGCCTGCTCACCTCCGACCTCCCCCGCGACACCTTCGCCGCCCGCCTCCTCACCCAGCTCGGCCTGCACTGACGAGTGCGGCCAGCTCGGCGGGCGTGGTGACGGGGCGGTCGCAGACCATCTGGCGGCAGACGTACGCCGCGGGGGCGCCGTCGACGGGGCCGCGAGCGGCGAGCAGGGGGATGCCGGTGTCCCCGGAGTCGGCGACCACGACGGTGACGCCGGGGGCACGACGGGCTGCGCGCTCGAGGTCGTCGCGCGCCGTACCTGCCGGGCCGACCACCGCGACCTCCAGGGGGCCGGCCGCGATCGCCTCCGCGGCGGCCAGCGACCAGCCGGCGAACCGCGGTGCCTGCATCGCCAGGGAGGCCACCGTGGCGAGCGACTCCTCGGCCGCTTGCTGGTAGCGCCCCTCGCCCGTCATCGCCGCGGCCGCCACCAGTGCGTGCACCATCGCCGACAGCCCGCTCGGGCTGGCGTTGTCGCTCGGGTCGCGGGGACGAGCCACCAGCGCCTCGGCGTCCGATGAGGTGTCGAAGAAGCCGCCGTCATCGGCGCGGAACCGGCCGAGCGCGTGGTCGAGCACCGCCCGCGCGCGGTCGAGCCACAGCGCCTCGCCGGTCGCACCGGCGAGGGCGAGGAAGCCGTACGCCACGCACCCGTGGTCCTCCAGGACCCCGCGGTGCCGGCCCGGCACCCCGTCGCGGGAGACGCGCAACAAGGAGCCGTCGCTACGCAGGTGCAGGTCGGCGAGCAGGGTGCCCGCGCGCACCGCGGCCTCGACGAGGTCCTGGCGACCGAGCAGCCGGCCGGCGTCGACGAGGGCGGCGATGGCGAGGCCGTTCCACGCCGCCACGACCTTGTCGTCGCGCGCCGGGCGGACCCGCTCGTCCCGGGCGGACATCAGCCGCCGACGTACGTCGGCCCACCTCGCGGCATCCTCGGGGTCGCGCAGGAGCTGGAGCGTCGACGAGCCGTGCTCGAAGGTACCCGCCTCCGTCACCTCGAACAGCGACGCCGCCCAGGCGCCGCTCTCGGCACCGAGCACGTCACGGAGCTGCCCGGGCGTCCAGACGTAGAACCGCCCCTCCTCGCCCTCGGAGTCGGCGTCCAGGGCGGCGGCGAACCCGCCCTCGCCGGTGCCGAGCTCCCGGACCAGGAAGTCGGCGGTCTCCGCCGCGATCCGCTCGCCGAGCGGTGTCCCCCACCGCGCGTAGACGCCCAGCAGCAACGCGTTGTCGTACAGCATCTTCTCGAAGTGCGGGACCACCCACTGGCGGTCGACGGAGTACCGCGCGAAGCCGCCGCCCAGCTGGTCGTACATCCCCCCGCGCGCCATCGCCTCCAGCGTCGCGTCCGCCATCGCCCGCGCCGGCGGGGAGCCGGTGCGCCACGCGTGCCGGAGCAGCTGCTCGAGCACCATCGACGGCGGGAACTTCGGGGCCGCCCCGAACCCGGCGTACGACTGGTCGAAGTCCGAGCCCAGCCGGGTCACGGCGGCCTCGAGCACCGCGGCGTCGATCGGTGCGCCGACGGAAGGGACCGACCGCTGCAGGTGCGCGCGCAGGTCGCCGGCCACGCGTCGTACGTCGTCCGGCCGGTCGCTCCACGCCTCCCGCACCGCCTCCAGCACCTGGCGGAACGCCGGCATCCCGCCGCGTGCCGTCTCGGGGAAGTAGGTGCCGGCGAAGAACGGGTTGCCCTCGTGGTCGAGCACCACCGTCATCGGCCAGCCGCCGTGGCCGGTCATCGCGGTCGTCGCCTGCATGTAGATCGCGTCGACGTCGGGCCGTTCCTCGCGGTCGACCTTGATGCTGACGAAGTTGTCGTTGAGGTACGCCGCGGTCGCGTCGTCCTCGAACGACTCGTGCGCCATCACGTGGCACCAATGGCACGCGGAGTACCCCACGCTCAGCAGGACCGGCACACCGCGCTCGCGTGCCGACGCGAACGCGTCCTCGCCCCACTCCCACCAGTCGACGGGGTTGTCGGCGTGCTGGAGGAGGTACGGCGACGTCGCGCCCGCGAGCCGGTTGGCCATGACCCCCATCGTGCCCGGGCCGCGATGGGCCCGGGCACGCGGAGTACCGGTCAGGAGCCGCCCGGCTGCGTCACGCCGTTGACCTTGAGCGTGTAGCGGGCGTACCGGCTCTCGGTCTCGGTCGGCTCGTCGTAGGCGACGATCGCGACCACGCTCTCGAACGGGCTCAGCTGACCCAGGACCTCCCGGTCCAGCGTCACCGTGCCGCTGCCGTCGAACTCGAGCTGCCTGGCCGTCGGCTTGTTGCCCTCGATGCCGACCAGACGCAGGTTCCAGTCGACCGGGGTCGGCCTGATCTCCGTCGGGGAGTCGAACGGCGCCAGACTGCTGCCGTCGCTGACCGCGGTGGCGCCGACCGTGACGTCGTCGATCAGCCAGCCGCCCTCGTTGACGCCGCCGTCGGAGCGGTAGCGGAAGCCGAGCAGCACGGTCTGTCCGGCGTACGCCGACAGGTCGTAGGTGTGCGGCTCGAACCCGGTGGTGGTGCCGTTGACGGCGGGGCCGAGCGGCCCGTCCACCGTCTTGTCACCGGCGATCGGCGTGTACGTCGCACCGCCGTCGGTCGACACCAGGACGTAGCCGTAGTCGAAGCCCAGTTCGGCGCCGTACTTGGCCAGGAACCGCAGGGTCGGGTCGGTCGTCGGCACCGCCACGGACGTCACCGCGGTGCTGTCGAGGTTGTTGGCGTTGCCCGACCAGAGCACCGGGTTGCCGGAGCGGTCCGGGTCGTTGGCCACCACGGTCCACAGCAGCGGGAGCGCCGGCTGGACCGGCACACCGGCGAACGACAACGACCTGAGGTCGCGACCCCGGAGGAGCTGGCCTCCGGCGCCCTTGAGGGCGACGTAGTCCGCACCGTTGGGGGCGGCGCCCGGGTTGTCGTTGACGTTCGGGTCGGCGAAGTTGACCGTCGAGCTCAGGCTCGGCGTCGTCACCAGCTCCTTCGGCCGCCCCTGGAACTTCCCGCCCTTCACGCCGACGATCTGGTCCACGAGCGTCGAGGTCTGGAAGTCGTGGAGCACGCGGTACAGGTCGGGCTGGCCCTCGTCGGTCAGCGCGGCGTCGACACTCGGCAGGCCCTGGAGGTCGCCGTCACGGTGCAGCCGTGACATCAGGTCGTTGCCGTAGTGGTCGAAGAGATAGAGCATCAACGAGTAGGCGTTGCCGTAGTCCGAGAGCACCTCGGCCGGAGTGCCTTCGTTCCACAGGTTGAGGGAGTTCTCCGGACCGCCGCAGTTGCGCGGGTTCGGGTTGAACGGCGTCTGCACGCTGCCGAAGCCCTGGAAGCAGAAGATGTGGCTGTCGGCGCCGCGCTCGAACACCGTCTTGCTGGCGTCGACGTACCCGGTCAGGGTCTGCGCGAAGTCGGACATGCCCTCGTTGAGCCAGATCGCCTCGGCCGGGTCGGTGTAGTAGTGCAGCAGGTGCTGCCACTCGTGGGCGAACGTGGACTCGTAGAGGAACGGCCGCGCCGGGCGGCTGGTGCACAGGTCGGCGGTCGGCTCGTCGGGCGGGTTGGCCCCGGTGCGGTGGGCCCAGTCGTAGGCGTCGATCGTCATCACGTTGCGGTCGAACAGCTCGTCGAACTGCGAGGAGTGGAAACCCGCGATGTACGTCGAGTTGGTCGGGAAGTCGTAGAAGTTGGCGTCCCGGACGTTGTCGATCAGCGCGACGGTCTTGTCGCCGGCACCGGTGTAGACGCCGCCGTTGCCGTTGGCGTCCGGGCCGATGAGGGCGTTGCTGCCGTCCCGGTCGGGAGGCGTGCTGAAAGCCGCGGTCTCCTTGGGGAAGATGTTGGTGTCGAACTGCTGGATCAGGTCGGCCACCTGCGCGTCCGTGACGGTCGTCGTGTTCGGGACCTGCGTGCGGCAGTCGCCGGCCGGGAACGCCGTGTCGTTGGCGACCCACACCTCGATCTTGCTGCCGACGCCGCGCAGCGTGTAGTTCTTGCGGTAGAGGGTGCCCATGGCCTGGTCGCGGCCCAGCCACTGCCGGACCGTGCCGACCGGTGGCGTCGTCCCTGCCAGCTTTCGTGGATGAGCACCCGACGGAGCCCGGTACCTCGACGGCACCTTGACCCGCTTCCCGTCGAGCGTGAAGCGTCTCTTGCCGGCCTCCTTCACGTCGCTCTGGGGGGCTCGATGCTTGCCCGCGGCCTGGGCGCCGGGTACGGCAGACGGTGCTGCCGGAGACGGCGCGACCGTGAGGCCGAGCACGACGAGGGCGGCCGAGATGGTGCCGGCAGTGAGACGACGACGTGTCATTGGGGGGCTCCAGCGAGAGGCGTGGGCCCGAGAGCCGGACCCGAACGTCTCTCCCTACCTTGCTGCGAGAAAGCTCGGCAAGGCGTCCGTCGGCAAAATCTCGTCGAGTCGCGGATGCAGGGCCGGGTTCGAAGTAAGGCTACCCTTACTTGCATGCCAGCTTTTCACGGTCGGGTGCAGACCCGCGAGGCGCTGACGCCCTCGCTCGTGCGCGTGGTGCTGGGCGGGCCGGGGCTCGCGGGCTTCACGATGCCCGACGCGACGGACACCTACGTGAACGTCGCGATCCCGCCGGCCGGGGCGCCGTACGACGCGGTGTTCGAGCCCGCGGCCGTGCGCGACGCCCACGCCCCCGAGGTCTGGCCGGTACGGCGCCGCTACACCGTCCGCTCCTGGGACCAGCGCGCCGGGCGGCTCACCCTCGACTTCGTCGTGCACGGCGACGAGGGCGTCGCCGGCCCGTGGGCCGCCGGCGTCGCGCCGGGTGACGTGCTCGTCTTCGAGGGCCCCGGCTGCGGCTACCGACCCGACGTCGACGCCGACTGGCACCTGATGGCGGGCGACGAGTCCGCGCTGCCCGCCATCGCGGCCTCGCTCGAGGCCGTGCCGGCCGACCGACCCGTCGTGGTCCGCCTGGTCTGCGACGGCCCGGACCACGAGGTCCCGCTGCCGACGCCCGGCCTTCTCGACCTGCAGTGGCTGCACCGCACCGGCGACCCCATCACGGACGACGCGCTGCTCGCCGACGCCGTGGCCGCGGTGGACTTCCCGGCGGGACGCGTGCACGCGTTCGTGCACGGCGAGGCCGGGGAGATCCGCGCCATCCGCCGCCACCTGCTGGCCGACCGCGGGCTCGACCGCCGCGACATGTCGTGCTCGCCGTACTGGCGACGCACCATGGCCGACGAGGCCTGGCGCCGGGTCAAGCGCGAGTTCGTGGCGGCCATGGACGCCGACGTCGCCTGACCGACCCACAGGTTCGTCACAGGTTCCGCCACGGACTCACTCAGCGGGCTCGCCGACGCTGGTGCCCATGAGCAACGACGAGACCCGGCCGGTCAGCGGATCCCGGTGGGAGCCCGCCGAGCAGCCGCCGACGCCCAGCCCGCCGGCGGTCGCCTACGCGCCGGCCCCCGCGCCCCGGAACCGCGGTCGCCTGCTGCTGGCCGGTGGGGCCGTCGGAGTCGCCCTGGTTGCCGGCGCGGGCGGCTTCGCCCTCGGTCACGCGACCGCCGACGACGGCCGGGACGGCCGGTTCGGCCGGCCGGGCTTCGGCACGTTCAACGGCCCCCAGCAACGGCAGCAGATGCCTCCCGGATTCCAGGGCGGACCGGGCCCGCAGGACGGCTTCCCGGACCCGCGGGGTGACGACGGCGACGGGCAGGACGGCGACGGGCAGGACGGGAACGGGCAGTACCTGCCCGACGACGGCGCCACCCAGGGCTCCTCGACGACATGACGACCACCGCGACCGTCACCGACCTCCCCCGGCTGCGGGCACGCGCCGACGAGGCCGTCCGCGTGGCGGCGGGTGGCGCGCTCTGGTCGAGCCTGCTGCTGGTCTCGTACTGGTGGGTGGCCGGCGGCGGCGTCCAGGACCTGACCGGCTGGGCGGACGCCCTGTCGTCGGTCGGCCGGCTGACCGGCCTGGTCGCCTCGGTGCTGCTGCTCGCCCAGGTCCTCCTGATGGCCCGGGTGCCGCTCCTCGAGCGGGCCTACGGCCAGGACCGGCTGGCCCGGATCCACCGGGTCGTCGGCTTCACGTCGTTCGACCTGATGCTTGCCCACGTCGTGCTCATCACGTGGGGGTACGCCGTCGGGTCGGTCTCCGCGGTCCCGCGGACGTTCTGGAACCTGGTCGTCGAGTACCCCGGCGTGCTGCTGGCCCTCGGTGGCACGGTCGCCCTGGTGATGGTCGTCGTCACCAGCGTGAAGGCGGCCCGCAGCAGGTTGCGCTACGAGTCGTGGCACCTGATGCACCTCTACGCCTACCTCGGTGTCGGGCTCGCCCTGCCCCACCAGCTGTGGAGCGGCACCGACTTCACCTCCTCACCCGGCCGGACGTTCTTCTGGTGGACGGCCTGGGCACTGGCCGCCGCGGCGGTCCTGGTGTGGCGGGTCGCCGTCCCGCTCGGGGCCAACCTGCGGCACGACCTGCGGGTGACCCGGGTGGTGCCCGAGGCGCCAGGCGTCTGGTCGGTGTACCTCAGCGGGCGACGCCTGCACCTGCTCGGCGCGGAAGCCGGTCAGTTCCTCGGCTGGCGGTTCCTCGGCCGGCCTGGATGGACCCGCGCGAACCCGTACTCGCTCTCCGCGGCCCCGGACGGCCGCAGTCTCCGGATCACCGTGGCCGACGCCGGCGACGGCAGCGCGGCGGTCGCCGGCCTGGCGCCGGGCACCCGAGCCCTCGTCGAAGGGCCCTACGGCCGGCTCACCGACCGGGCGCGCACCCAGCGACGGGTCGCGTACTTCGGTGCCGGTGTCGGCATCACGCCGCTGCGCGCCCTCGCCGAGGGGGCGTCGTACGCCTGGGGTGATGCCGTGGTGCTCCAGCGCTTCACCGACGTCCCGCTCTTCCGCCACGAGCTCGGCATGCTGGCGGCTGAGCGCGGCCTGCACGTGGTCGAGCTGCCCGGACGGCGCAGGTATGACGGCTCCTGGCTCGGCGACGGCACGGACGTCGGGGGCGCGGACGACGTCGCCGTCCTGCGCGGCTGGCTGCCCGACCTCGCCGAGCGGGACGTGTACGTCTGCGGCCCACCGGCCTGGACAGACGCGCTGACCTCCGCCCTGCTGGCGGCGGGCCTTCCGCCCGCCCAGCTCCACCTCGAGACCTTCAGCTGGTAGCCGACATGCGACGCATCGCGACCTGGTTCCTCTCCACCGTGTCCGTGGTGGTGCTCCTGTTCGGGTACCACACCTCCACCAGCGGCGTGCTCAGCACGGCCAGCCCCCCGGCCATCACCTCGAGCAGCGGCACCGGGTCCGCAGCATCCAGCAGCACTAGCGGATCGGGGTCGGCGACGGGCACCAAGACCTCCGCGGCCAGCGTGACCGGCGCCGTGGCGCAGACCCAGTGGGGGCCGGTCCAGGTCGAGCTGACGGTGAGTGGCAGCAAGGTCACCGACGTCTCGGTCGTGCAGTACCCGAACGGCAACCCGCGCGACGACGAGATCAACTCCTACGCGCTGCCCGTCCTGATCCAGGAGACGCTCGACCAGCAGAGCGCCCAGATCGACATGGTCAGCGGCGCGACCGTCACCAGCGTCGGCTACCTCCAGTCGCTGCAGAGCGCGCTCGACCAGGCGGGCCTGTGACGACAACCGTGATCCGGACCGCCACGCCCGTACGTCGCCGGGTCGAGCACCTGATGGGGCTCCCGGTCAGCGTGGCCCTGCGCGGCAGGTACGCCGAGGGCCGTCGCGCCGACGACGCCTGGGCCGCCGTGGTCGCCGACCTGAGCGAGGTCGACCGGGTCTTCAGCACGTTCCGTCCCGACTCGTTCGTCAGCCGGCTCGACCGGGGAGAGGTCCTCGCGGCGGACGGACCACCGGAGGTCGCCGAGGTGCTCGCCCTCGGCGAACGCGCTCGGCGGGAGTCCGGCGGGGCCTTCGACGTCGTCCGCGACGGTCGGCTCGACCCGAGCGGGGTGGTCAAGGGCTGGGCCGTCGAGCGAGCGGCCCGGCACCTGCGGGCCCTCGCGGACACCGACTTCTGCCTCTCCGCGGGCGGCGACATGGTCGTCCACGTCGCCGACCCGGACGGCGCGGACTGGCGGATCGGGATCGAGGACGCGCACGACCCGCTCCGCCTGGTGGCCGTGGTCGCGCTGCGCGAAGGCGCCGTGGCGACGTCCGGCCTGGCCCATCGCGGGTCGCACGTGGTGGACGCCCGGACCGGCCGTCCTCCGGTGCGGCTCGCCTCCGTCACCGTGGTCGGCCCGAGCCTCACCACCGCCGACCTGGACGCCACCACCGCCCTCGCGCTCGACGACGCGGCACCTCGGTGGCTTGCCGCCCGACCTGGCCGCACGGCGTACCTCCAGTGGGCCGACGGCCGGACCGAGCGGGTGGCGGGATAGTCCACTACGAAAATCACCATCAACCCGTCCGCTGATGATGATTTTCGTAGGGGACTATCCCGGAAGGGCTGTGGAAAACTCGCCTGGTGGACGCGGCGGGGTGGGACGAGCGGTACGCCGCCTCCGAGCTGGTCTGGTCGGCGGAGCCGAACCGGTTCGTCGCCGAGGTCTGCGCGGACCTGTCACCCGGCCGGGCACTCGACCTCGCGGCCGGCGAGGGTCGCAACGCGATCTGGCTGGCCCAGCTGGGCTGGACGGTGACCGCGGCGGACTTCTCGCAGGTGGGTCTCGCGAAGGGACAGCGGCTGGCCGACCACGCCGGCGTCGCCGACCGGGTCGCCTGGGTCGTCGCCGACGCGACGACGACCGACTGGCCCGCCGAGCACGATCTCGTCGTCGTCGCGTACCTCCAGCTCGTCGAGGAGGAGCGCCGCGCCGCGCACGAGCGGGCCTTCGCCGCGCTGCAGCCGGGCGGCACGCTGGTGGTCGTCGCGCACGACACCACGAACCTCACCGAGGGCACTGGTGGCCCTCCCGACCCTGCCGTGCTGATGACGGCCGAGGACGTGCTGGCCGACCTCGCCGGCAACGACCTCGACGTCGAGCGGGCAGGGCGGGTGCCGCGCCCGGTGGGCGACGCGACGGCGTACGACTGCCTGGTGGTGCTGACCCGAAACTCATGAACCGGAACTCGTGATCCGGAGTTCTTGAGCCGCCGCAGTTACTGCGGTACCGTTGTTTTCATGAACGACGCACCCGTCACGCCGGACCCGATCGGGTCGGCGGTCGAGCACGCTCGACACGCCCTCGCCGCCGTGGATCCGGACGATCCCGCGACCGCTCTCCCCCGCCTCCGCGAGGCGCAGGAGCTGATCACGGCGGCCATCGACGAGGCGATGGCCGTGGCCGTCGTCGACGGCGAGACGCTTCGGTCGGCCGGGGCCCTGGCGGGCCTCAGCGAGAACGCCGTCGGCCCCCGGCTGGCGCGCACCCGCACCCTCGCGGCGTACCAGTCCGAAGAGGGTCGCGTCACCGCCGCCGGCGTCGAGCGGGCACGGTACGACGTCGAGCAAGGGCGCCACGCGCCGCTGCCACCCGGTGCGGCACCACCGACACCCATGCGATTCCGACCCAGACGCCCCACCAGATAGGAGAACCGTGATGACGAACCCGAACCTCACCCACCTGTACTTCCTCCTGGACCGCTCGGGGTCCATGCACTCGATCGTCGACGACACCGTCGGGGGCTTCGACGCCTTCATCGCCGAGCAGCGCAAGACGCCCGGCGAGTGCCGGGTGACGCTCGCGCAGTTCGACGACGCCTACGAGGAGGTGTACGCCGACCGGGTGATCGCCGACGTACCGTCGCTCGACCTCCAGCCGCGCGGCACCACCGCCCTGCTGGACTCCGTGGCACGACTGGTCATCGACGCCGGCAAGCGACTGGCCGCCCTGCCCGAGGACCAGCGGCCGGGCACGGTGATCGTCGGCATCATGACCGACGGCCTGGAGAACGCCAGCCGCGAGTGGACGCACCCGCAGGTCAAGCAGCTCATCGAGAAGCAGACCCGTGAGTACCAGTGGCAGTTCCTGTACCTCGGGGCCGACCAGGACGCCGTCGAGGTCGGGATGAGCATCGGCGTCGGTGCCGGGCACGCCGTGACCTACGGGCGCGGCAAGGTCAAGCAGGCGATGGCGGCCACGGCGGCCAACGTGTCGTCGTACCGGAACGCGCGCGCGGCCGGCATGCCGGCACCCGCGGCCGCAGCGCTGTCGGAGTTCACCGAGAAGCAACGGCGCGACGCGGCGGAGTAGCGGCTACGCGCGGTGCTCGTGCGGCTCGTCGGCCGCCGCGTCCTCGGACGTGGTGGCCGGCGGGTCGCCGAACACCCCGGCGTCCCGCGCGGCCCGGGTCTTCCTCAGCTGCTTGGCGAAGCTGAAGGCCAGCAGCACCACGGCCACGATCAACCCCACGAACACGAGCGCGGCGGTCCAGCCGGCCTTCACGTCGTTGTCGGCAGGCACTGGATCCGAAGCGCCGTCGAGCAGCGGGAGGATCGCCAACGCGATCGCGGGGAGCATGCCCCCATTGTCGCGCGTCCCGGCGCGATGTCAGCCCTCGGGGGTGATCCCGGCGAACAGGTCGTTCTCGGGGATCGACGTCTCGACGTGGCTGGTGGCCAGCTCGTAGTCCTCGGTCCCCCAGGCGCGCTGCTGGATCTCCCGCGGGACCAGGAACCACGGCCCGTCCGGGTCGATCTGCGTCGCGTGCGCAAGCAGCGCCTGGTCACGCACGCCGAAGTAGTCGGCGCACGGGATCCGCGTGGTGACCCGGGCGTCCCACTCGGGGTCGGGCTTCCACTCGTCGAGGCGCTCGGCGTACGGAGACTCCAGGCCGTGCTCGAGCATCGCCTCGTGGATGGCGATCATCTTGGGACGGTTCCAGTTGTGGGAGTAGTAGAGCTTCAACGGCTGCCACGGCTCGCCCGCGTCGGGGAAACGCTCCTTGTCGCCCGCGGCCTCGAACGCCGCCACGCTCACCTCGTGGCAGCGGATGTGGTCGGGGTGCGGGTAGCCGCCCTTCTCGTCGTACGTCGTCACGACGTGCGGCCGGAACGACCGCATCAGCCCGACCAGCCGCTCGGCCGACTCCTCGAGCGGCACGACCGCGAAGCAGCCCTCCGGCAACGGGGGTTTCGGGTCGCCCTCGGGCCAGCCGGAGTCGACGAACCCCAGCCAGTCCTGGGTGACGCCGAGGATGTCGCGGGCCCGCTCCATCTCCTGGCGGCGCACCTCGGCGATGTTGGCCGCGATGTCGGGCCGATCCATCTTCGGGTTGAGGATCGAGCCGCGCTCGCCGCCCGTGCACGTCACCACATGGACGTCGACCCCCTGCGCGACGTACATCGCCGTGGTGGCCGCGCCCTTGCTCGACTCGTCGTCGGGATGGGCGTGCACGTGCATCAGGCGGAGTCCGTTGGGTGGGGCATTGGTCACGAATGCGAGTCTAGGGACCGTGACCGACGCCCCCGCAGATCCACTTGCGACGCGCTACGGGCAGCCCTCGCCCTGGCGGCGGACGGCGATCATCGTCGCCTCCGGGCTCGTCGGCGTGCTGGCCCTGACGTGGCTGGCGTGGACGACGTTCTTCCACGCGAACCCGGACGTCAGCTCCGAGCTCGTCAGCTGGGACGTGGTGGACGACCACGCCGTGACGGCTCGCGTCGACGTCGTGATCCGTGACGACGACGTCCGCGCCACGTGCGAGGTCCGCGCTGTGGCCGCCGACCACACCGTCGTGGGCGAGGCGACGTTCACCCCGGAGGACGGTCGGAACGCCGTACAAGTACGCACCGAGCGGCGCGCCACGTCGGTGGAGAACGTCGGATGCACCACCCCGGACCAACACCGACCGCACTGAGCGAGCCCGCAGAGACGGGTCTTTCCCAGCACCTTTTGCTAGCCTGGACGTTCCGAACCATCCCGTGGCTGCCCCGTGACGGCACGAGAAACCGGTTGAGCAGCCGCCGGCGGATGACCGTCATTCCGGATCCACCTACCCGGTTCGGACCCAGACCGAAGGACCATGCCCCACACCGGGGCTCGACCGTGGGCCCGGCGCCACGCCGTACCCCCGCATCACAGGAGCAGACCCATGACGCAGCCCGTCCAGGACAAGATCTGGCTGACCCAGGAGGCCTACGACAAGCTCAAGGCCGAGCTGGAGAACCTGAGCGGTCCGGTGCGCCAGGAGATCATCGAGCGCATCAGCTCCGCCCGCGACGAGGGCGACCTCAAGGAGAACGGCGGCTACCACGCGGCCAAGGACGAGCAGGGCAAGGTCGAGGCCCGGATCCGTCAGCTCGAGGACATGCTCCGTCGCGCCGAGGTCGGCGAGACGCCCAAGGACAACGGCATCGTCGAGCCCGGCATGAAGGTCACCTACAAGTTCGCCGGCGACGACGAGGAGAACACCTTCCTGCTCGGCAACAAGGCCCTCGAGGACGGCACCATCGACGTCTTCTCCCCCGAGTCCCCCTCGGCTCCGCCATGCTGGGCGCCAAGGTCGGCGACAAGGTCAGCTACACCGCACCCTCCGGCAAGACCATCAACGTCGAGGTCGTCGGGGCGACTCCCTACCAGAGCTGAGCAGCCCTTCGCCGGTCGAGCCGGGCGAGCGCCGGCCCTTCGCTGGTCGAGCCGGGCGACCGCCAGCGAGCCCGTGTCGAGACCCGTCACCGAGTGCGATGGTCTCGACACGCTCGGCCGTGGCCGGCCTCACGGCTCGACCACCGAAACTCACAGCCAATTCGCCGGTCGAGCCGGGCGAGCGCCAGCGAGCCCGTGTCGAGACCCGGTGAGCGGACTGCGATGGTCTCGACACGCTCGGCCGTGGCCGGCCTCACGGCTCGACCACCGAAACGCACAGCCAATTTCGCTGGTCGAGCCGAGCGAGCGCCAGCGAGCCCGTGTCGAGACCCGGTCACCGAGCTGCGATGGTCTCGACACGCTCGGCCGTGGCCGGCCTCACGGCTCGACCACCGAAACTGCACAGCCAATTTCGCTGGTCGAGCCGGGCGAGCCCCAGGGCGAGCCCGAAGCTCCTATGTCAAGCGGCGTTTGCTAGTGGGATGGTTTGCCGTGCTCGGGTGTCTTGGTTCATGGCTCGGTAGATGACGTCGATGAGGTGGCGTTTGACGATGCGGTAGGCGCCGGCTTTGGTGTCGCCTGCGGTTCGTCGACGAGCGAAGAGGGCCTGGGCGGGTGGGTGCCGACGAACCTGGGTGACCGCGATCCTGTGCACTGCGCAGTTGAGCTGGCGGTTCGCGCCACGGTTGAGCCGGTGTTTCTCGGTGTTGCCCGACCAGACGGGGATGCAGGCGGTGCCGGCGTGGGTGGCCAGCTTGGCCGGGGTCGAAAACCGTTCGATGCCGGCGACCTCACCCATGATCTTGGCGGCGGTCAGACCGGCAACTCCGAAGAGGGCCAGCAGGGTGGGGGCCAGCGGGGTGACCGTACGGGTGATGTCACGTTCGAGCTCCTTGATCCGGACCGTGTCGGCCAGGATCCGCTCGGACTTCTCGATGGCCAGGTCGCGCCGGACAGTGGTGGGGAGTCGTGTGAGCCGGTCGATCAGCTCGCGTAGCACCTTCTGGGTGGTCATCTTCTGGCCGGCGGGTTCCAGGGCGGGATCCAGGTCGACCAGATCCCAACGCAGCCGGTTGATGTTGCGGGTCCGTTCGGCGACCAGGTGTTCGCGATGGTCAACCAGGAGCCGCAGGTCCAAGCACGCGTGGTCCAGGTGGGCCGCCGGTAGGTCGGGCTCGCGTAGCGCGGCGCGGGCCACCGCGAGGGCGTCGATCGGGTCGGACTTCCCGCGGGTCCTGGCCCCCGCCCGGGCACCGGCCATCAGCTTGGTGGGCACGCAGGTCACCGACTCGCCCGCGGCGATCAAGTCGCGCAGCAGTCGGCCCGCGACGTGTCGCCCATCCTCCACGGCCCACCGTCGTTGCGGGTAGGCGGCCGTGACCCAGCCGAACAGCTTCAGATGGCCGGCCGCCGTGGCCGGGACCGTGATCGTGGACAGCTGGCGGCCGGCCTCGTCGGCCACGACCACGGTATGGGTCTTCTTGTGTGGATCGACTCCCAACACCACCATGGTGAGGTCTCCTTCTCTCGTGAGGGGGATCAACCGGACGGGTTGGCCGGTTGGACACGCCTCAATCGAGTGGGAGCGCCACACGCTCCTATCAAGTCACCGCCGGCCGACCCGGCCCCGGTCGCCATGGACACTTCGGGCAAAGACAACACGCCACACGAGCAAGCGTCAGTGTCGAGATGAGTCACCCGGCGACCAGAACCGAGCCTCCACCCCACAAGGGCAGACCACCACGCTGACATTGAGTGTCGAGACCCGGTGAGCGAACTGCGATGGTCTCGACACGCTCGGCCGTGGCCGGCCTCACGGCTCGACCACCGAAACGCACAGCCGACATTTCGCTGGTCGAGCCGAGCGAGCGCCAGCGAGCCCGTGTCGAGACCCGGTGACCGGGCTGCGATGGTCTCGACACGCTCGGCCGTGGCCGGCCTCACGGCTCGACCAACGAATAGGGGGCGAGCGCCGGCCCTTCGCTGGTCGAGCCGGGCGAGCGCCAGCGAGCCCGTGTCGAGACCCGGTGAGCGGACTGCGATGGTCTCGACACGCTCGGCCGTGGCCGGCCTCACGGCTCGACCACCGAAACTCACAGCCAATTTCGCTGGTCGAGCCGAGCGAGCGCCAGCGAGCCCGTGTCGAGACCCGGTGACCGGGCTGCGATGGTCTCGACACGCTCGGCCGTGGCCGGCCTCACGGCTCGACCAACGAGTGGGGGGCGAGCGCCGGCCCTTCGCTGGTCGAGCCGGGCGAGCGCCAGCGAGCCCGTGTCGAGACCCGGTGAGCGGACTGCGATGGTCTCGACACGCTCGGCCGTGGCCGGCCTCACGGCTCGACCACCGACAGACGGCGGTCGGTCTAGGTGAACACCTCGTAGCCGTGGTCGCGGAGGCGACGGACGACGCGGTCGGAGTGCTGCGGACCGCGGGTCTCGAGCTGGACGAGCACCTCGACCTCGTCGAAGTGCAATGCGGGTGAGTTGCGCTCGTGGGTGATCTCGATGACGTTGGCCCCGACCTCGGCGAGCTCGGCGAGGAGGGTGGCCAGACCGCCGGGGATGTCGGGGATGTGGACGCGCAGGCTCATGTACCTGCCGGCGGCGGCCATGCCCTGGCGGATCACCTTGCCGAGCAGCAGCGGGTCGATGTTGCCGCCGCTGAGGACGACCACGGCCGGCGTGCCGAACCTCGTCGGGTCGTCGAGCATCGCCGCGACACCCGCAGCACCAGCCGGCTCGATGACCTGCTTGGCGCGCTCGGCGATCGACAGCACCGCCCGCGACAGCGCGTCCTCGGAGACGGTGACGATGTCGTCGACGTACTTCTGGACGGCGTGGAAGGTGACCTCACCCGGCAGGCCGACCGCGATGCCGTCGGCGATCGTGCGCATGTGCTCGAGCTGGACGGGGTGGCCGTCGGCGAGCGAGGGCGGGTACGCCGCCGCGCCGGCCGCCTGCACCCCGACGACCTTGATGTCCGGGTTCGCCGCCTTCACCGCGATGGCGATGCCCGACAGCAGGCCACCGCCGCCGGTCGGCACGACCACGGTCGCGACGTCCGGCACCTGCTCGAGGATCTCCAGACCACACGTGCCCTGGCCCGCGACGATGTCGACGTGGTCGAACGGGTGGATCAGCACGGCGCCCGTCTCCTCCGCGAACTCGCGGGCCGCGCCCAGCGCCTGCTCGAGGTACTGACCGTGGAAGACCACGTCGGCGCCGTACGCCTGGGTGGCCCGGATCTTGGGGATCGGCGCGCCCTCGGGCATGAACACCGTGGACTTGATGCCGAGGAGGCTGGCAGAGAGCGCCACGCCCTGGGCGTGGTTGCCGGCGGAGGCCGCCACCACGCCGTTAGCCCGCTCGGCCTCGGTGAGCCGGGACATCCGGTAGTACGCGCCCCGGGTCTTGAACGACCCCGTCCGCTGGAAGTTCTCGAGCTTCAGGTGCACGTCGCCACCGGCATCGGCGGACAGCCAGCGCGAGCGGGCCATCGGCGTACGCACGGTGACGCCCTCCAGCACGACGCGGGCCGCCTCGATGTCGGCCAGCGTCACCTCGGCGGTGGGATCGGTGCTCATGTGCCCCCTTCCGAAGGCCCCGTTGCCGGATCTGTCCCCCGTCGGTTTCCGTAGCCGGGGTCGACGTCCTCCGGGTCCGGCGGCGGGCCGTCGGTGACGTCCGGCGGTCGCTCGCCGTCCGCGTCGTAGTCGCGTTCCAGCTCCTCCTCCGGATCATCCCCGGGTCTGGTGTTCGCGGCCAGATGCTGGGCCACCGCGTTGCCCGTGGCCGCCAGTGGGACGGCGATCAGCGCGCCGGGGATGCCGGCCACCACCACGCCGACGCCGATCGCGATGATCACGCCCAGCGGGTGCACGGAGACGAAGCGGCCCATCAGGAACGGCTGCAGCACGTGTCCCTCGATCTGCTGCACCAGGACCACACCACCCAGCATGATCAGCGCGGTGATCGGGCCCTGGTCGACGAGGGCCACCAGGACCGCGACGGTGCCGGCGACGAACGCCCCCACCATCGGCACGAACGCGCCGAGGAAGACCAGCACGCCGATGGCCATCACGAACGGCAGGCCGAGTACGGCGGCCACGATCATCACGCCGAGCGCGTCGGTGGCGGCCACGATGACGGTGGCCCGCACGAACTGCGTCAGCGACACCCAGGCCACCCGGCCGGAGCCGTCGACCAGTACGCGGCTGGCACGCGGCGAGAGCCGGACGAACCAGGCCCAGATCCGCTCGCCGTCGGCGAGGAAGAAGTACGTCGAGAACAGCACGATGAAGAAGCCGGCCAGCACGTGACCGAGGGCGGTGCCCACCTCGGAGAGCTTGGAGAAGATCTCGCCGTCCTTGGCGAAGTTGCTGATCGCCTCTTGGGCCCGGTCGAGGTAGTCGTTGATCTGGCTGTCGCTGGCGTGCAGCGGACCGGTCTTGAGCCAGTCGGTGATCTGCGCGACTCCTTCGCTGACCGAGTCGGCGAGGTCCTGGGCGCCGTTCGCGACCTGGTTGCCAGCCACGGTCAGCAGGGCGACGACCGAGGCGATGACCACCACGACCATCAGTCCGGCCGCGGCGCCGCGGGGTACGCCGCGACGGTGCATCGCGCCGACCACCGGCTCGACCAGCGCGGCGATGAAGAGGGCGACGATGACCGGCAGCACGATCACCATCAGGTAGCCCAGCACCCGGACGATGAGGTACGCCGCGGCGGCGATGACGATGAAGCGCCAGGCCCACGCGGCGGCCAGGTCGACGCCCCACGGGACGTGCGCCCGGGAGAAGTTCGACGGCCCGGAGGCGACGGGCTGCGGGGCCGACCGGCGCTCGGCCCGGATCAGGGAGAGGTGGTGCCACTGCTGGGCGATCCGCTCGGTCAGCCGCTCGCTGGATGCCTCGTCGTCGGCGTCGCCGATGGGCCCGCCATCGGCCCGCGCGGAGTCCGGTGGGACGGGCGTATCCGACCGCGACCCGTCAGCACCGTTGCCCACGTGAGCAGGCTAGGTCATGGCGTACTACCCCTCGGTACTAGGACCAGCAGACACTGACGAACCATCCCCCGGCGAACCTAGCGTCGAGCCTGTCAGCAACCCCTCGACAGGAAGGTCCACGATCATGGGCTTCAGCGCTTACACCCCGTCCCGCCGTCGTCGTCACCACGGCTCCGGCGGCTCCGGCGGCTCCGGCGGCGAACACCAACACCAGCACCGGGACGAACACCGGAACGATCACCGGGACCAACACCGGCACCGGGCACTGACGGTCCGCACCGGTCGATCGGTGGTCGACAAGTCGCGGCAGGCGAAGGCAGTGGGAGAGCCTTCGCCTGCCGGCGTCCCCGGAACCTTCGCCAGCGGGACCCTGGGCGCCGCGCACGCGCCCACCGTGCCGTTGCGCGACATCCTGCGGGCGTTCTGGCCGTACGCCGCCCCGCGGCGCTGGTGGATGGCGCTCGCGCTGCTGCTCGCGGCGGCCGACCCGGTGCTGATGGCCGTCGAGATCTGGCTCTTCAAGGTCGTCGTCGACGAGGTCCTGGTGCCGCGGGACTTCGGCCCGTTCGCGGCGATCGCGGCGGCGTACGTCGGCCTGACCGTCCTCCAGGCGCTGCTCGGCTGGGCCGACCGGATGCTCTCGACCTGGCTCACCCAGCGGTTCCTGGTCGACCTGCGCAGCGAGCTGCTGCGCCACCTCCAGCGCCTCCCGCTCGACTTCCTTACCCGGTCGCGCCTCGGTGACCTGATGGCACGGGTCGCGGGCGACGTGTCGGCGATCGAGTCGTTCCTGGTCTCGGGCACCAGCCGGGCGCTGACCTATGCGCTCGAGCTCGTCGTCTTCACCGTCGCACTCTTCTGGATCGACCCACTGCTGGCCGTCGTCTCGCTGGTGGTCGCGCCGCTGTTCTGGCTCAGCTCACGCTACTTCTCCAAGCGGATCAAGACGATCTCGCGGGAGAAGCAGCGCAGGTCCGGCTCGATCAGCACGTCCATCGAGCAGACCCTCAGCACGATGCCCCTCGTCCACGCCTTCGACGCCGCCGAGCGCGAGGTGGACCGCTACCGGGCGGAGGCGGAGGCGAAGTACCGCGCCGAGATGGCGTCCGCCCGCCTCCGCTCCCTGTACTCGCCGACGGTCGAGCTCATCGAGCTGCTGGGCGCCCTCGCCGTGATCGGCGCCGGCGCCTGGCAGCTGGCCCACGGTGCGCTCACCGTCGGCGAGCTCCTCGCGTTCCTCACCTTCCTCAGCCGGCTCTACGGTCCGATCAAGGGACTCGGTAGCACCGTGACGTCGGCGTACTCCGCCGCCGCCGGCGCGGAACGGGTCATCGAGCTGCTGTCCGAGCCGACGCTGCCGGCCGACCGGCCCGGTGCGCTCACCCTCGAGCGGCCGCGCGGTGAGGTGCGGGTGGAGCACGCCGGGTTCCGGTACGACGGCCAGGCCGCGCCCGCCCTCGACGACGTCTCCTTCGTGCTGCGCCCGGGTGAGGTGACCGCCGTCGTCGGCGCCAGCGGCGCCGGCAAGACCACCCTCGCCCGACTGCTGCTGCGCTCGCTCGACCCGTCCTCGGGGCGGGTGCTGCTGGACGGTCACGACCTGCGCGACCTGACGCGCGCATGTCTGCGGCGCAACGTGGCCGTCGTCCTGCAGGAGACGTTGCTGGTGGACGGCACGGTCCGCGACAACATCGCCTACGGCCGGCCGGAGGCCACCGACGAGGCGATCCGCGCGGCGGCCGTGTCAGCGGACGCCGATGCGTTCATCGCGCTCCTCCCCGACGGGTACGACACCCGCGTCGGCGAGCGCGGGCGGAGGCTGTCCGGAGGCCAGGCCCAGCGCGTCGCCATCGCCCGCGCGCTGCTGTGCGACGCGCCGGTCCTGGTGCTCGACGAGCCGACCGCCTCCCTGGACGCCGGGTCGACCGACCGCGTGCTCGAGCCTCTCAACCGACTGATGGCCGGGCGTTCGACACTGGTCATCTCGCACAACCTGACGGCCGCCCAACGCGCCGACCACATCCTGGTTCTCGACGACGGCAGGCTGGTGGAGCAGGGCACGCACGAGGACCTGCTGGCCCGCGGGGCGACGTACGCCGGACTGTGGGCTCTCGCATGACCGTCACCGCGACGCCGCGCGTCCTGGAGCCTGGTGAGGAGATCGCGCCCGGGTACCTCGTCGAGGAGCTGTTGTCTCGCGGGCAGGCGCTGGACGTGTACGCCGTGTTCTCCGCGCAGCGGCTGTGCTCGGCGACGGCCAAGACGATCCGGCCGGACCGGGCACACGTCGAGCGGGTCCGCACCCGGCTGCTGCTGGAGGGACGGCTGCTCACATCGCTCGCGCACCCGCATCTGGCGCGGGGCTTCGAGGTGTTCGGCGAGCCGGTCCCGGTCGTGATCGTCGAGACCCTGATGGGGTTCAACCTCGAGGAGATCGTCGAGTGGCGGTCACGCCGCCTCCCCTCCACCGACCTCGCGCACCTCGGGCGGCAGCTGGCCTCGGCGTTGCAGTACCTGCACGCGAACGGCTTCCTCCACCTCGATGTCCGGCCCGCCAACGTGATGGCGCACGGTGGGAAGGCGACGCTGATCGACCTGAGCATCGCCCGCCCGCCCGGTGAGGTGCGCGGCGGCTTCGGGACCCGCGAGTACATGGCCCCCGAGCAGGTGCGCGGCGGCCTGGTGTCGGCGACGACCGACGCGTGGGGCCTGGGAGCGACCCTCTACGCCGCCGCGACCGGCGTACCTCCGAACCCCGACGTGCGGCCCGTTCGCTCGCTCCGGCGACTGCATCCGGCGCTGGCCGAGGTCGTCGACGCCTGCCTCTCCCCCGCTCAGACGGACCGGCCGGGGCTGCTCGAGGTCCACCAGCGGCTGGGGTCAGCCCTCGGCTAGCCGGCGCACGAGGCGGTACGCCGCCTCGGGGTGTCGTGTCACCAGCAGCCCGGCCGCGGCCAGGACGTAGTCGCGGTCGACGACGATCCGGGGATGCTGCGGTAGCTGCCAGCCGCCCTCGACCTCGCCGACGCTGCCGCCGAGCACGCGGTCGGCGACGCCGGGTCGACCGTGCCGCAGCAGGCCGCCGGAGCCGACGAGCAGGTCGACCTCGCGGAGGTCCTTGCCGGTGCGCTCGACGACGCGGCCGTCGGGGCCGACGACGACCTGGCTGCGGCCGGCATGCCTCCTGAGCGCCAGGCCCACGGCGGCCGTCGCGATGGCCTCGTCCTCGGCGTACTCCGCATCGTTGTCCGGCAGGAAGCCCGGGTCGGCGTGCCGGACCTCGGCGGCGTCGGTCAGGTCGTCCCGCTCGGCGGCGGCGACCGTGGAGGTGGCCGACCAGCGCATCCCGAGGTCGCCCTCGACCGTCCGGGTGACCGGTGTGGTGGCGACGACCTCACGGGAGAGCGTGGCCTTCTCGCGCCTTCTTTCGGTCCCTGAGGAGCCGAGGGACGAGGCGTCTCGAAGGGCGAGGACGGAGTGCACGTCGGTGGTGGCGCCGCCGACGTCGACGACCACGACGTCGCCCGCGAACCGCGCCAGCACCTCGACGCCGGTCAGCACGACGTCGGGCGTCGCACCCGTGACCATCGCGGTGAAGTCGGCCCGCTTGCTCAGGTGCTTGCCGCCGATCACGTGGGACAGGAACATCTCCCGGATGGCTTTCCGGGCGGACTCGGGTGCCAGCACGCCGATTCGGGGCACCACGTTGTCGGCGACGACGTACGGCGTGCTCCCCAGTGCCGCGGTCACCTCGTCGCGAGCGTCGACGTTGCCGGCGTACACCACCGGCCCGGTCCAGCCGCCGGCCACGATCCCCTTCGCCGCGTCCACGACCACCTGGGTGTTGCCGCCGTCAGTCCCGCCGGTCAGCAGCACCACGTCCGGCCGGGTCGTGTGCCTGAGGTCGCGCCATACCGCGTCCTGAGGCACACGACCCGCTGCCGCGATGACGTCGACCACTCGACCGCCGCTGG
This sequence comes from uncultured Actinomycetota bacterium, assembly GCA_963728555.1. Lineage (GTDB taxonomy): Bacteria > Actinomycetota > Actinomycetes > Propionibacteriales > Nocardioidaceae > Nocardioides. The sequence continues at coordinate 265,780 of CAVSKP010000002.1, read as the reverse complement.
AGAGGGCGACCCGGCGGCCGGCCTCGGCGGTGACCAGCTCCTCGTTGCCGACCACGGCGATCCGCAGCCCGCCGCCGGCCGACGAGCAGGCGAGTACGTCGGCGCTCGCCGCCCGCGGGTCCTGCTCGATGAGGGCGGCCAGGCAGGCGTCGTAGCCGTCGAGGACGTCGGTCTCGATCGTCGTCGCGTGGGACGCCTGGGCGACGATCCGGCCCTCGGTCAGGTCGACCAGCGCCGCCTTGGTGAACGTCGAGCCGAAGTCGACGCAGATGGTCGTGTCACCGGGTCTCGCGACGGGCGCTGAGCCGCCCTCCTCGACCAACGGATCAGGCGAGGGCACGGTCGAGGTCGGCGAGGAGGTCGTCGACGGTCTCGATGCCGACGCTGAGGCGGATCAGGTCGGCGGGTACCTCGAGGGCGGTGCCGGCGACTGACGCGTGGGTCATCCGGCCGGGGTGCTCGATCAGGCTCTCGACCCCGCCGAGCGACTCGCCCAGGGTGAAGACCTCGGCCTTGCCGCAGACGTCGAGGGCGTGCTGCTCGCCGCCGGTGACGCGGAACGACACGATCCCGCCGAACCTCTTCATCTGCTTGGCGGCCACGTCGTGGCCGGGGTGCTCGGCCAGGCCCGGGTAGAAGACCTGGGTCACGGCCTCGTGCCCGGTCAGGAACTCCACGACCCGCTCGGCGTTGTCGCAGTGCCGGTCCATCCGGACGCCGAGCGTCTTCAGCCCGCGCAGCACCAGCCAGGCGTCGAAGGGCCCGGCCACGGCGCCCATCGCGTTCTGGTGGAACGCGATCGCCTCGGCCAGGTCGAGGTCCTTGACGACGACGGCGCCGCCGACGACGTCGGAGTGGCCGCCGGCGTACTTGGTGGTCGAGTGCAGCACCACGTCGGCGCCGAGGGTGAGCGGCGTCTGGAGGTACGGCGTGGCGAAGGTGTTGTCGACCACCAGCAGCGCTCCGGCCTCGTGGGTGATCGCGGCGAGGGCCTCGATGTCGCCGATGTTGAGCAGCGGGTTGGTCGGCGTCTCGACCCAGACCAGCCGGGTCTCGCCCGGCCGGACCGCAGCCCGTACGGCGTCCAGGTCGGAGGCCGGCGCGGGGTCGTGCCGCAACCCCCAGGCGGTGGCGACCTTGTCGAACAGCCGGAAGGTGCCGCCGTACGCGTCGTCGGGCAGCACCACGTGGTCGCCCGGCCGGCAGAGCGAGCGGATGACCGTGTCCTCCGCGGCCAGACCGCTGGCGAACGCGAACCCGCGCTCGCCCTCCTCCAGCGCCGCGATGTTCCCCTCCAGGGCGGTGCGGGTCGGGTTCGCGGAGCGGCTGTACTCGTACCCGCCGCGCAGGCCGCCGACGCCGTCCTGCTTGTAGGTCGATGTGGCGTAGATCGGCGGGATCACCGACCCGGTCGCCGCGTCCGGCTCGTACCCGGCGTGGATGGCGCGGGTCTCGAAGCCGCCCTTGGTGCGGTGGGTCTGGCTGGACTGCTGGTCGGTCACCGGAGCACGCTATCGCCGCGCCGTAATACTCCTGTCAGGTGTGTGCGGAACGTCTGGTGACCGCCGGTGGTTGAACCAGTCGATACCCGAGGAGGATCCATGTTCTTCAACCGCAGCAAGTCCACGCTCCCCGCCCCCGACGAGGCACTGTCCGGCCGCTCCGAGCGCCCGTTCCACCTCGCCGCCCAGCACCTCGTGCTGGACGCGCCGCTGGTCACCGACTCGGCCACCGGTGGGGTGCCCGCGGGGTACGAGGTCGCGATCTTCGGCCTCGGCTGCTTCTGGGGCGCCGAGGAGCTCTACTGGCGGACGCCCGGCGTCTGGTCGACGTCGGTCGGCTACGCCGGCGGCTACACGCCGCACCCGTCGTACGAGGAGGTCTGCTCGGGACGTACGGGTCACACCGAGGCCGTCCGCGTGGTCTTCGACCCGAAGGTCGTGGCGTACGCCGACCTGGTGAAGCGCTTCTTCGAGGTCCACGACCCGACCCAGGGCATGCGCCAGGGCAACGACATCGGCACCCAGTACCGCTCGGCCATCTACGCGACCACCCCCGAGCAGGAGCAGACGGCGCGGGACCTGACCAAGGAGTACGGCGAGGAGCTCGCCCGCCGCGGCTTCGACCCGATCACCACCGAGATCAAGCTCGTCGACGACGCCGACCCGGCGACGTACTACTACGCCGAGGACTACCACCAGCAGTACCTCCACAAGAACCCCAACGGGTACCGCTGCCACGCGACCACGGGCGTCCCGTTCCCGTCGTGACACCGGTTCGTCAGCGGTCTACCGTGGATTTCTACGGTCAGGTTCGCTAACGAATCGCATTGGCGGTCGACATGATTCTTGTCGTGGGTGGGACCGGCGACCTCGGCGGACGGGTGACGCGCCTGTTGCGCGAGCAGGGCCACGACGTCCGCTGCCTGGTCCGACCGGCGACCGACGACTCGTCCCTCCGGGCACTCGGGGCCAGCGTGGCTCGCGGCGATCTCACCGACCCGCAGTCCCTGGCCACCGCCTGTCTGGGCGTCTCCACGGTCGTCGCCACGGCCACGGTGATCGCGCGCCGGCTCGGCGGGGCGCGCCGACCCACGATCCGTGAGGCCGACGAGAACGGCATGGCGTCCCTGGTCGCCGCGTCCGAGTCGGCCGGGGTCGAGCGCTTCGTCTACGTGTCGTTCCCGGGCGTCGAGAACTCCCTCGGCACGCCGCTGGAGCGGGCCAAGCTGGCGACCGAGGAACGGCTGCGGCGCTCGCCGCTGCGCGCCGTCATCGTCCGAGCCGACGCCTTCCAGGAGATCCACCTCGCAGCACCGGCGCGCTTCGACGTGGCGGCGGGGAAGATCTCGATCATCGGCAAGGGGGACAGCAAGCGGCGCTGGGTCGGCACCGAGGACGTCGCCGCGCTCGTCGCCGCCGTGGCGGTGGAGCCGGACCCACCGGAGCTGATCACCGTCGGCGGCCCGGAGGCGCTGACCAAGAACGAGGCCGTGGCGCTCGTGGAGGACGCCACCGGACGCCGCATGAAGGTCCAGCACATGCCCCGACCGCTTGCTCGGGTGGCCATGCGCCTGCTGGCCAAGCGGAACGACGCCCTCGCCTCCGCTTTCGGAGCCGGCCTGCTCCAGGACCTGCGCGCGGCAGACTGGGACGACGAGCCCCTGCGCCGGCGCGGCATCGAGCCCACGTCGGCCGGCGCCTTCCTCCGCGAGCAGGCGCGACGGTCGACCTGACCGCAGCACACCGGCGCCCTCAGTGGCTGCCAGGGGCCCGCGGGCAGCGGCGACGACGCCGACCTAGTCCGCCGGGAGCCGGCGGGAGCCGGGTGGTGGCCGGTACAGCTCCTGCACGGCGACCTCGATGTCGTCGGCGACCACGTCGACCGGCTCCATGTACAGCATGCCCTCCGCGATCAGGCCGTCGCGGACCACCAGGAGGGTGACGCCGCGCATCGCGAACGACGAGCCGTCCGGGTGGGTGCCGCGCCAGTCCCACTCTCCCCACTCCGTGTCTCCCTCGCTCGCTTGCGACACGAGGACCGCGGTGAAGTCGGGTACGCCGGCGAACACGTTCGTCCAGTTCGCCAGGACCTGCGTCCGCCCGGTGAACTCCCGGCCGGGGTGCGCCGGCTGGCTGCTGCGGTAGTCCTCCGCGAACAGCGCCGCCACCAGGTCGGCGTCCCGGGCGTTCTGCGCGTCCCGGAGCCTCTCGTTGATGGTCCGCATGTCCGTGCCCGCCTAGGGCCGGCGTGGGACGACGGGCTCCTCGCCCGCCTCGAGGATCGGCTCGCCGGAGGGCTCGAGCCGCCCGGGCCGCGTCGCCTCCGTCCGGGGGACCGCCGGGCTCCCGGAGGCGACGGCCTCGAAGTAGCGCAGCATCTCGACGGGGAAGGGCAGCACCAGCGTCGAGTTCTTCTCGGCCGCCACCTCGACCATCGTCTGGAGCAGGCGCAGCTGGAGCGCCGCGGGCGTGTCGGCCATGGCGTTGGCGGCCGCGGCGAGCTTCTGCGACGCCTGGAACTCGCCGTCGGCGGTGATGATGCGGGACCGACGTTCGCGCTCGGCCTCGGCCTGGCGCGACATCGACCGCTTCATCGTCTCCGGCAGGGCGACATCCTTGATCTCGACGCGGTCGATCTCGATCCCCCAGGACGCGGCCGGGTTGTCGAGCATCACCTCGAGACCCTGGTTGAGGTGCTCCCGGTTGGACAGCAGGTCGTCGAGCTCGCTCTTGCCGATGATCGAGCGCAGGGAGGTCTGCGCCACCTGGGAGATGGCGAACAGGTAGTCCTGCACCTCGACGACGGCACGGAGCGGGTCGATGACCCTGAAGTAGACGACGGCGTCGACACGGACGGTCACGTTGTCGCGGGTGATGCCGTCCTGTGCGGGGACCGGCATGGTGACCACCTGGACGTTGACCCGCTTCATCCGGTCGACCACGGGGATGAGCTTGGTGAGCCCGGGGGGCCTCAGCTCGCGCTGGGCCCGGCCCAGCCGGAACACCACGCCCCGCTCGATCTGCTTGACCACGCGCACGCTCGCGGCGGTGCCCGCCGCTGTCAGCACGGCGATCGCAGCGAGCGAGTACAGCAAGGCGTCCATGACCACCTCGAGCGTACGCCGACGTCGGAACACACGGATTCGTCAGCGGTCCAGCGGGTTCCCAGAGCGGGGCGATCACTGACGAATCTGGGTGGGGTCGACGACGACGATCGCCGGCAGAGCCGAGGAACCGGCCCGCGGCCAGCACCCAGACCAGGCGGGGTACGTGCTTCAGGTCCACCTAGAGATCCGTGGCCCCGTCGATCGACTCGCGGATCAGGTCGGCGTGGCCGGCGTGCCGGGCGTACTCCTCGACCATGTGCACCAGGATCCAGCGGACCGTGGCGTGCTTGCCGTGTCGCGGCACCTTCGCTTGCAGGTCGAGACCCTGGGGCGTCGCGAGCACGCGGTCGAGCGCCTCGTCGGCTCTCGCGACGGCCTCCCGGAAGCGGGAGACGAGCAGGTCCCAGGTGTCGTCCTTCGCGGAGCTCCACTCCCAGTCGCGGTCGGCCTCGAAGGCACCGTCCGGCACCCAGGTCAGCTCGGGCCCGTCCTCGAGCACCCGCACCCACCAGAAGTTCTCGACCCAGGTCAGGTGCTTGAGGATGCCGCCGAGAGTCATCGTGGTCGGCGGCAGCGGCGTGGCCAGCTGCACGGCGTCGAGCCCCTCGGCCTGGCGCAGGATCGTGGCCCGGAAGTAGTCGAGGTAGGACCGCAGCATCGTCGCCTCGTCGGCCACGTGCGGCGGGTAGGTGCGCTCGAACGCGCTGTCGGCCTGGGTCACTCCCCCACCGTGCCATCCACGGCCTCGCGGATCAGGTCCGCGTGGCCGTTGTGCCGCGCGTACTCCTCGATCATGTGCAGCAGTACCCAGCGCAGGCTCATGGTCGAACCATTGCGGCTCTTCATCGCGGCCCCGCTGTCGAGGCCGTCGCCCGCCATCGCGCGGTCGATCGCCGCGTCGGCGGCGGCCCTCGCCTCACCGAAGATCCGGCGCAGCTCCTCGGGGCTGTCGTCCTTCGCCGAGCTCAGCTCCCAGTCCTCGTCATCGTCGAACGCACCCGCGGGCACCCAGTCCGGCTCGGTCTCCCGGCCGCCGAGGACCCGGCAGAACCACCAGTCGTCGTTGAGGGCCGCGTGCTTGAGCAGACCGCCGAGGGTCAGGGCCGACGGCGGGTGGGTCTGCGACAGCTGGGCCTGCGAGAGGCCGTCCGTCTTCATCAGCATGGTGTCGCGGTGGTAGTCGAGGTAGCCGCGGAGGGTGTCGGCCTCGGACGCTGCGAAGGGCGGGTCGGTACGGGAGATCGGCATGCGAGGGACGCTAGTCACCACACACCGAGCACGTCGCCTCCGATACGGACGACGAATCCCGACACGATCACGATGAAGAAGATCCGGACGAACGGCGCGCCCTTGGCCACGGCGGTGCGCGCGCCGACGTACCCGCCCAGGAGGTTGCATGCGCCCATCACCAGCCCGGTCTTCCAGAGAACGGCGCCCTGCGGCACGAAGATGACCAGCGCGGCCAGGTTCGTGGCCCAGTTCGCCAGCCTGGCCTTGGCGGAGGCCTCGAGGAAGGAGTACCCGAGCAGGCCGACCAGGCTGAACACGAAGAAGCTGCCCGTACCCGGACCGAGCGCGCCGTCGTAGAAGCCGACGACCAGCCCGACCCCCACCGCGGCCGCGGTGTGGTGGTGCCCGGCGAACCGGAGCTCGGTGACCTCGCCGAGGTCGGGCTTGAGCAGCACGTACGCGCCGACCAGCACCAGCGCCACCAGCACGATCGGGTCGAACGCCGACCGCGGGATGTGGCTGGCGGCCACCGCACCCGCGGCCGACCCGACGAACGCGAAGACCATCAGCGGCAGGAAGGTCCGCGGGTCGGGCCGGATCCGGCGGAAGTACGTGACGCTGCTGACGGACGTGCCGCAGATGCCGGCCAGCTTGTTGGTCGCCAGGATCTGCACGGGTGAGGCACCCGGCAGCCCGATGAGCAGTGCCGGCAGCTGGATCAGCCCGCCGCCCCCGACCACCGCATCCACGAACCCCGCCGCCAGCGCCGCCAGCGCGAGCAGCGCGAGTACGCCGAGGGTCGGGTCTTCCACGCAGCAATCTTCGGTGGTCGAGTCCCCGCGAGGAACGAGCGGGGTGTCGAGACCCTGGTTCGCTCACCGGGTCTCGACTCGGGCTCGCCCGGCTCGACCAGCGATAGTAGGGACGTGCGCATCGTCTCCCTCCTCCCGTCGACCACCGAGATCCTGTTCGCGGTGGGGGCGGGCGATGACGTGGTGGGGGTGACGTTCGAGTGCGACTATCCCGCCGAGGCGCGCACGCGGAAGATCGTGTCGACGAGCGCGATGCCCGAGGGGCTGACGCCCCGGGAGATCGACGACTTCGTGGTCGAGGCGATGGCGCGCGGCGACGACCTGTACCACCTCGACGAGGGCGCGCTGGCCGGGCTCGACGCCGACCTGGTGGTCACCCAGGACCTGTGCGCCGTCTGCGCGGTCGACGTCTCGGTCGTCGACGACGCGCTGGCCCACCTCGGCTGCACGGCCGAGGTGCTGACCATCGACCCCTACACCCTCGACGAGGTGCTGGCCTCCATCGAGACGCTGGGCAAGGCCACCGGTCACGAGGAGGAGGCGGCGCTGCTGGTGCAAGGCCAACGCAGACGGCTCGCCGCGGTGTGGGCGGCGGTGGGCTGGCGGCCCCGGCCCAGGGTGATGTTCCTGGAGTGGACCGACCCGCCCTTCGCGCCGGGTCACTGGATCCCGGAGATGATCGAGCTCGCCGGCGGCGTACCCCTCCTCGGCACGCCCGGCGAGAAGTCCCGCCGGGTCACCTGGGAGGACGTGCACGCCGCCCGGCCCGACGTCGTCATCGTCGCCCCCTGCGGGTACGACCGCACGGGCAGCCTGGCCCTCGCCGACCAGCTGCAGGCCAGCGGCGTGCTACCGGCCGGCGTCCCCGTGCACGCGGTCGACGCCAACGCCTCCTGGGCGCGGCCCGGCACCCGCCTGGTCGACGGCGTCGAGGAGCTGGCCCGGATCCTGCACGGCCGCTGACGTCGGGGGTTTCGAGACGGGCGTTGCACGCCCTCCTCAACCAGCCGGGGTGTGTCCTCAGGATCGTCGGGGAGAATGGCATCGTGATGACGCCGTGACCGAGCTCCCGCGGAAGGCCGCCGTGCGGACGGCGCGGTTGGCCGCACTGCCGCTCGGGTACGCCGGACGCACGGCGCTCGGGTTCGGCAAGCGGTTGGGCGGCAAGAACGCCGAGGCGGTCCTCACCGACGTCCAGCAGCGCACGGCCGAGCAGCTGTTCCGGACCCTGGGCGAGCTCAAGGGCGGGGCGATGAAGTTCGGCCAGGCGCTCTCGGTGCTCGAGGCCGCCCTGCCCGACGAGCTGGTGGCGCCGTACCGCGAGCACCTCACGGCGCTGCAGGACTCCGCCCCCGCGATGCCGGCCGCGATGGCCTACGAGGAGATCGAGGACGCCCTCGGCCCCGACTGGCGTGACCAGCTCGTGGAGATGGACGAGACGGCCGCGGCCGCCGCGTCGATCGGCCAGGTGCATCGCGGGCGCTGGCACGACGGGCGCGAGGTCGCCATCAAGGTGCAGTACCCCGGCGCGGCCGACGCGCTGCTCGGCGACCTGCGCCAGATCGCGCGGGTGGCGCGGGGCGTTGCGCCGGTCTTCCCCGGGATCGACATCAAGCCGCTGGTCCAGGAGGTGCAGGCTCGCGCGGCCGACGAGCTGGACTACCGCCTGGAGGCCGAGGCGCAGCAGGCCTTCGCCGATGCCTTCCAGGACGACCCGGACATCGTCGTACCTCCCGTCGTCGCCTTCGGCGAGCGGGTGCTGGTCAGCGAGTGGCTGGAGTCGCCCGCCTCGCTCGCCTCGATCATCACCAGGGGCACCCGGGAGGAGCGCGACCACTACGGCGAGCTGCTGGTGCGCTTCCTGTTCGCCGGCCCGGCGCGGACCGGCATGCTGCACGCCGACCCGCACCCCGGGAACTTCCGGGTGATCCCTGCCGCCGACGGGTCGCCCGGCCGCCTCGGCGTGCTCGACTACGGCGCTGTAGCGCGGCTGCCCGAGCGGTCGCTGCCGCCCGCCCTGGGCAGGCTGATGCGGCTGGTCGCCGACCAGGATCCCGACGCGCTCCTCGAGGGGCTGCGCCGCGAGGGCTTCGTCAAGGACAACATCCGCGTCGACCCGCAGGACGTCTTCGACTACCTCGCGCCGTTCGTCGAGCCGACCCGCGTGGAGCGGTTCCGGTTCTCCCGCGAGTGGATGCGCGAGCAGTTCGACCGGGTCAACAACCCGCGCTCCCCGTCGTACACGGTGACGACGAAGATCAACCTGCCGCCGTCCTACCTCCTCATCCACCGCACCTGGCTCGGCGGCATCGGCCTGCTCAGCCAGCTCCAGGCCGAGGCGCCGTTCCGGGCGATCCTGGAGGAGTCGCTGCCGGGGTTCGCCGCCTAGCCACCACGTCGAAGACGTGCCAGTGCTTCGGGCCGGCCAGCGAGTCGCCGTCCTCGTCCTCCTCGTCGAGCTGGACCAGATCGAGGCCCACGACCATCTCGAGGACCTGGTCGCGCGTGTGGAAGTTCATCCCCGGCGTGCCGACCCACGTGTCGTGGACGCCGAAGAGGTTCACGGCGAGCACGCCGCCGGGGCGCAGCGCCGCGAGCAAGCCCTCCCACACCCGCGGGAAGCTGTCGGGGTGGCAGAAGGGCAGGCTGTAGCCGGCGTACAGGAGGTCGGCGGTGGGGACGTCGTACTCCTCGAACGTCGCCGGCTCCGCCGTCAGCCGGTCGCCGAACCCGGCGTCGGCGGCGCGGGCGAGAGTACGGCGCACGCCTTCCGGTGAGGCGTCCATGGCGCGGACGGTCCACCCGGCCCGGAGCAGGGCGATCGTGTCGAGCCCACTGCCGCAGCCGAGCTCGACGGCGACTCCGCCGGGCGGCGGCGCACCCGCCGCCTCGAGGCCCGCGAGGGCCAGCGGCCTCGGCTCGTGCGTCGCCGTGTCGTCGAAGAACGGCACCCATTCGTCCGCGACGGGGGCACGACCGGCGAAGCTCAGCGGCGGCGAGGTCTCGTCAGCTGCCGACCCAGAACCCTCGCCCACCGAACCAGTCTCCGTAGTGCCCATAGCCGGATTCTGCTCGAGGCGCCCGCGACCCGAGGTACGAGCCGACCACGGCGGCGCCGAGGTCGTCGAGCTCCGGCGAGACGACGCGTCCGTCGACGCGCCGCGCCATCGAGTCGACGAACCGAGCGAGTCCGGGGTCGTCGCCGAGCCGGAAGAACGTCGTCTGCGCGCCGAGGCGGCCCGCGGTGTCGAGCTCGCGGACGGCGTACGCCACGGTGAGCGGGTGGGGTGGGTACTCGAAGTAGACCTCGCCACCCGGCTCGAGGTGGGACGTCGGCTCGCCGTCGGTGACGATCAGCAGCACCGGCTGGGCGTTCGGGTGCTTGCGGAAGTGACGGTTCGCGAGCAGCAGACCGTGGTGGAGGTTGGTGCCCTTGTCCCAGCGGGCGTCGAGCGCGGTGAGCTCCTCGATGTCCATCGTCTGCGCGTACCGGCCGAACGTGATCAGCTGGAGGTCGTCGCCGCGGAAGCGCGAGCGGATCAGCGTGTGCAGCGCCAGGGCCGTCCGCTTCATCGGCACCCAGCGGCCGTCCATCGCCATCGAGAACGACGTGTCCACGAGCAGCGCCACGCAGGCCTGGGTGCGGGCTTCGGTCTCGGTCACCTCGACGTCGTCGATGTGGAGGCGTACGCCGCCCCGCGCATCGCCGCCGTCGGCGACCACCCGCTGCACGGCGTTCGTCACCGTCCGCGTCACGTCCCAGGGCTCGGTGTCGCCGAACTCCCAGGCCCGCGTCGCGCCGGACCGCTCGCCCGCGGCACCGGCCGAGCGGAGGTCGCGCTGGCCCTGGCGACCGGACATCCGGGCGGCCACGTCGCGCAGCAAGGCCCGCCCCAGCTCCCGCATCGCCTTCGGTGAGAGCTTGAGCTGACCGTCGCTGGTGCGCTTCAGGTACCCGCTGTCGCGCAGCGCCTGCTCGAGCCGCTGGAGGGTGCGCGCGTCGACGGCCGCCTCGTTGCCGAGCTGGCGCGCGAGCTTGTCGATGTCGAGGTCGTCCATCCGCGCGCCGTCGTAGGTCTGCGAGAGCTGGTCGGCGAGCTCGTCGAGGTCGGCGAGGTCCTGGAGCACGCCGGTGCCGTCGCCGAGGCCGAGGCCCTGCTCGCCGTCGAACCTCTCGGAGCCCGACCAGTCCTCGCCCGGGCGTAGGGACTGGAGGTTGGCGTCGAGCTGGGCGAGCTGCTGCATCAGCGCCGGGCTGCCGAAGGCCTGTTGCGACAGGGCCATCAGCTCCTCGCGCTGCTCGCGGGACATCGAGTTCAGCATCCGCTGGGCTGCGGCGGCGCGCTGGGCGAGGGCGTCGATCAGCTCCTCGACGTTCTGGGGGTTCTCGGGGAAGAAGTCGCCGTGCTTGGCCATGAACTCGTCGAAGTCCTCCTGGGAGTCCTCGCCGCGGCCGTGCTTGCCGAGCAGCTCGTTGAGGTCGGTCAACATCTCGTTGATGGCCTCGCGGTCCTCGTCGGTGGCGTTCTCGAGGGCCTGCTTCATGCCGGCGAACCGCTGGTCGAGCAGCTCGCGGCCGAGCAGGTCCTTGATCCGCTCGTAGTCCTCGCGGGCATCACTGCTCTGCCAGTCGTAGTCGCTGAGCTCGCTGACGGCGGCCGCCGTGGACTGCGGCAGGTTGTCGAGCTGCATCTCCCGGAAGGCGCGGTCGGCGTCGTCCAGGTCGACGTCGCGGGCCAGCTGCTTGCGCTCGTTCAGCAGGGCGCGCTCGAGCAGCTCGCGCACTTCCTGCATGGTGCCGTCGAGGTTGTGCTTCGCCGTCAGCTCGCGACGCTTCTCCGCGACGCGGCGGGCCAGGTCGTCGAGGCCCTCGCGATCGCGGTTGCCGCGCCGGAGGAACTCGCGCATGGCGCGCTCGGGGCTGTACCCCGCCATCACGTCCTCGCCGATGGCGTCCAGCGCCTCGGCGAGGTCGACCGGCGGAGCGAGCGGGTCGCCGCCGCCGTACGGCGTGTAGCGCGCCCTAGCCGTAGACCGTCTCGCCACCACCGGTCTCCTTGCTGATCTTGCGCCCCAGGTACAGGCCCTCGAGAGCGAGCTCGATCGCGCCCGCCCGCTGTCCGTCGTTGGTCGCGCCGAGCCGGTCGCACACCTCGTCGTACAGTTCGGACTCCCCCAGCACCGGCAGGCCGGTGAGGAAGTCGCGGGCGGTGACCTGCTCGCCGGTCGTGACCATCGAGCCGGCCTCGATCCGGTCGACGAGCAGCGAGAAGTCGATGCCACGGAAGTGGTGCCGGACGGTCTCGGCGGTGGCGGTGCGGAGCAGGTGGGTGAGGATCTCGTCCTCGCGGCCCTCCTCACCGGTCTCGAACTCGATCTTGCCCTTGAGCACGTCGGACGCCGACTCCAGGTCGACGAGGCGGGCGACGGCCTCGTCCTCTCCTTGGACGGTCGCGCGGTGCAAGGCGGCGGCCGCGACGGTCTCCGCGCCGGCGATCGAGAACCGCGCGCTCACCCCCGATGCGCTGGTCGACCGAGCTGGACTCCCGCAGGTTGCGGGTGAACCGCGCCAGGATCTCCACGAGGTAGTCGGGCACCTCGGCCTGCAGGTTGGCCTCCTGGCGGACGACTGCGATCTCGTCGTCGAGCTCGACCGGGTAGTGGGTGCGGATCTCCGCGCCGAAGCGGTCCTTGAGCGGCGTGATGATCCGGCCGCGGTTGGTGTAGTCCTCCGGGTTGGCGCTCGCCACGAGGAGAACGTCGAGCGGCAGGCGCAGCACGTACCCGCGGATCTGGATGTCCCGCTCCTCCATCACGTTGAGCAGCGCCACCTGGATCCGCTCCGCGAGGTCGGGCAGCTCGTTGATCGCGACGATGCCGCGGTGGCTGCGCGGGACCAGCCCGAAGTGGATCGTCTCGGGGTCGCCGAGGCTGCGGCCCTCGGCCACCTTCATCGGGTCGACGTCGCCGATCAGGTCGCCGACGCTGGTGTCCGGGGTGGCGAGCTTCTCGGCGTACCTCTCCTCGCGGTGCCGCCAGTCCACCGGCAGCTGGTCGCCCTTCTCCAACGCGCGACGCCGGGACTCCGGCGTGATCGGGTCGTACGGGTGCTCGCCGAGCTCGCTCCCCGCGATCACCGGCGTCCACTCGTCGAGCAGGCCGACGAGGGTACGAAGGAGCCGGGTCTTGCCCTGGCCGCGCTCCCCCAGGAGCACCACGTCGTGCCCGGCGAGCAGCGCCCGCTCGAGCTGCGGGATGACGGTGTCGTCGAAGCCGTGCAGGCCGGGCCACGGGTCCTCGCCGGACTTGAGCTTCTGCAGCAGGTTGGCGCGCATCTCCTCGCGCAGGCTCTGCTGGACGTGCCCGCTCGCGCGGAGCTCACCGACGGTGGTGGGTCTGGTCACGCGCTTCACGCTAGCCCCGCGCGTCAAGAAGCGGAGGGGCCGTCCGCTCTCCCCCTGGGATCAGTAGGTTGCTGGCGTGCAGACCGACGAGGTGCTGACCCTGCTCCAGGAGGTCGCCGAGGAGGTCGTCAACCCACGCTTCCGCAGCCTGGACTCCGACGAGGTCGCCGAGAAGAACCCCGGCGACCTGGTCACGGTGGCCGACCGCGAGGCGGAAGCCCTGATCACGGCGGCCCTGCGATCGGCGTACCCCGGCGTGCTGATCCTCGGCGAGGAGGCCACCGCCTCCGACAGCACGCTCGTGGACGGCTTCCTGGCCGCCGATCACGCCTTCACCGTCGACCCCGTCGACGGGACGAAGAACTTCGTCAGGGGCTCACGCGACCACGCGATGATGGTCGCCGAGGTCCGCGGCGGCGACGCGGTGCGCGGCTGGATCTGGCAGCCGCAGCACGAGCTGGCGTACGTCGCCGAGCTGGGCGCCGGCGCGTACCGCAACGGCGAGCGGCTGACCCGGCCTCCGGTCGGCGCCGAACTGCGCGGCGTGACCTCGCGGCGGCGCTGGATCGGGCGGGCGCTCGGTGAGCTGCGCGCCCTGGAGCTGACCTGGGTCTGCTGCGGGGTCGACTACCCGAAGATCGTCGAGGGCGAGGCCGACTACGCGGTGTACGCCAAGAGCCTGCCCTGGGACCACGCGCCCGGCTCGCTGCTGATGACCGAGGCGGGCGGGTTCGTCGGCACCTTCGACGGCAGCCCCTACCGCCCGCAGGCCAGCGTGCCCGCAGGTCTCATCACCGCCGCCGACCGAGCAACGTACGACCTGGTGCAGCGACTGGTCTCCGACCTTCCCGGGCTGTGACGCCGGCAGCGCTCCGGGCATGACGTCGACCGACGTCATGCCCGGAGTGCGCTTTGCTGCCCGCGCGAGGTCCCCCACGAGCTCGAACCCTCCCCCGGACGGTTCTCCTTCGCCCCTCACGTCCCCCCGGACGAGTGGGAAGGTACGTCGGGTCGTGGGATGGGGTCTGTCTGCCAGACGACAGAACAGAGGACTCCTGGTGCTCAGGCCCGGAAGGGGAACACCGCCGGGCTCCGGAAGCCGTCGACGCTGACCGACCGCACCCCGAAGACCACGTTGTCCTTGGACAGGTCGATGGTCGCCGTCGCGACGTTGCCGACGTCGATCACGTGGGTCCAGAACGGGTTGATGCGTCGGGCGCCACACCACCTCGTACCCCGCGAGTCCTGCCGTGTTGGCCGGCGGCGACCAGCGCAGCACGGTGTCGTTGGTCAGCACCGTCGCGTCGATGAGCACATTGACGGGCATGCCCGGCGCCTGGGCCAGCGACCACAGCGACGCGGCGTTGACGCGTGCCACGCCGGCGATGTAGTCGAAGTCGCAGAACTCGGGCAGGTCGCCGAACTGCACGCCGTCCACGACCCGGACGTCCTGGTGCTGGTGGGCGAAGATCTCCGCCGGCTCGGTGAACCTGGCCGCCGGGAAGCCGGCGTTGACGAACCCGGTCTGGTCGCCGCCGCGCAAATAGCGGTCGAGGCGGTAGATGACCCGGACATCCATGCCGCTCGTCTGCTTGCCGGCCACCTCGGTCACGAACCGGGCGAGGTTGCGCGCCAGCGAGTCGTTCTCCCCGCCGAGCGTCAGCCGCAGGTTGTGCCGCGTCGCGTCCTCGCTGGACGACGGCCCCTGGGCGAACAGCCGGACACTCGTGGTGTCCCGCGTGCCGTCGTCGGCGCTGCTGCTGCCGACGATGTCGTTGGTGAACATCCCCTCCACGTTGACGCCCTGGGCCTTGTAGTCCTTGGCCATGAACGTCGAGCCGTACAGGTTCTGCTCCTCGCCCGCCACGGCCGCGAACACGATCGTGGACCTGGTGTGGCGGGTCGCCATCACGCGGGCCAGCTCCATCGAGACCGCGACGCCGGACGCGTCGTCGTCGGCACCCGGCGCGTCACTGGTGAAGTTCATGACGTCGGTGACGCGGGAGTCGTAGTGGCCGCTCACGACGTAGGTGCGGTTGGCGTCCTCGTCGCCCTTCAGCGTCGCGCGCACGTTGCTGATGGGTGTCGGCCCCGGGATCCGGCTGTTCACCGGCTCCGGCTGCTGGATGAAGCTCTGCACGTCGACGGTCATCCGCCCGCCGGACGCCGCGGCGTACGTCTTCAGCTCGGCCTCGATCCAGTCGCGGGCGGCACCGATGCCGCGCACCGGGTCGTCCTGCGACGACAGCGTGTGGCGGGTGCCGAACGACGCCAGCTTGCGGACTGTCGCCTCGATGCGGTCGGGGTCGATCTCGCGCAGGATGGCGCGGAGGTCGGCGTCGGCACGCTGAGGGCGGAGACGGTCACCGGGCCCCGTCGGCCAGTCGTCGGAGGCCAGCCCGCCACCTCCTTCGCCTGCGTGTGCGGCGGCCGGACCGCCGAGAGCGGCGGCACCGGCAAGAGCACCGGAACCGGCCAGCAGCCCGCGCCGGGTCGTGCGTGATTCGTGCGTCATCTTTCCTCCCGAGAGTTGGAGACAGCCTCCTCACTCTGCCACCCGTGGCCCGTGCGCGACACTGGACCTTCGGGCATCATCGACCCATGACGGATGCCCGTCTCCTGCTCGGCTCGGCCCTGGCGGTGCCCGCGGCCTTCACGCTGTTCGTCCTGCTGCCGGCCGGCGACCCGGATCTCGGGCTGCCGATGAACCTCGACGCGGTCGTCGGCCTGGGCGGCCTGCTCGTCCTGGTGTTCGGTCCCTTCGTGTGGGGCGTCGCGGGCTGCGCCACGATCGTCGCCCTGTGGAGCCGCCGCGACATGCCGTACACCGAGCGCCGGCTGTACCTCGTCACCATCGCCGCCCTGCTCGGGTTCCTCGTGGTGCTGACCTCGGACGCGAGCGAGTCCGCCATCGCGTGGTGGCTCGACTGACGCGCATCGTCGGCGTCACCGGGGCTCCCGGCGTCGGCAAGACGACGTACGCCGCCGGGCTGGTCGCCGTGAGCAACCGCGCCGGCGTGCCCGCGATCGCCGTACCGATGGACGGCTTCCACCTCGCGGACGTCACGCTGAGCGCGCTTGGACGGCTGGATCGGAAGGGCGCGCCCGACACGTTCGACGCCTGGGGGTACGCCGCGCTGCTCCGGCGGCTGCGAGACGAGCCGGACCACGTCGTGTACGCGCCTGGCTTCGAGCGCGACCTCGAGCAGCCGATCGCCGGAGCGGTTGCGGTGCCGCCCGGCACCGAGCTCGTGGTGACGGAGGGCAACTACCTCCTGGTCGACCGGCCCGAGTGGCGGGCCGTGCGCGAGCAGCTGGACGAGGTGATCTTCCTCGTCACCGACGACGACCCCCGGCGACGACGGCTCGTCGCGCGCCACGTGGAGTTCGGCAAGACCCCGGCCGAGGCCGAGGCCTGGGTCGCGCGGGTCGACGACGCGAACGCCGCCCTGGTCGCGGCCACCCGGGAACGGGCCGACCGGGTGGTCCGGATCGGCTGAGCCGGACGGTGTGCCGCCGACAGGGCCCATGCAGCATCTGCTAGAACTCTACTAACTCAGTAGAGAAAAGAGACTTAGCGATGCTCGGACCCTCGTGGCTCTCCCGCGGCCTGCTCGCCGCCGCCCTCCCTGTCGTGCTGGTGGCCCTGGCCGCCCCCGTCCTGCTGCTGCCCGGCGGCGGACCGGAGGCGCAGGCGGGCATCACCCCCGTTGCGGCCACGGCCGCGAGGGACAAAGGGCGCCCCGACATCGTGTTCGTGCTGATGGACGACTTCTCCCTCGAGCTGCTGGCCACCATGCCGACCGCACAGACCATGGTTGCCGAGGGAGCGTCGTACGACAACGCCTTCGTCGTCGACTCGTTGTGCTGCCCCTCCCGCGCGTCGATCTTCACCGGCCGGGCGCCGCACCAGACCCACGTGCTCACGAACACCCCCAACGACTACGCGAATCCGATCGGCGGCTTCGAGGCCTTCGTCCGGTACGGAAACCTGCACAAGACCTTCAACCTCCGCCTCGAACGGCACGGGTACACGACCGGCTTCATCGGCAAGTACATGAACCGCTACGAGGCGACGAACCGGAACGGCACGATGATCGCGCCCGGCCGGGTCCCGGGATGGTCTGAGTTCCAGGCGATCCTGGGCGGCGGCTACAACGGCTGGGGCTTCCTCAGCACCCGGCTCACCGGTCACGGGGTGGCGCTCGACGAGCACCCGCGACCCACCCACCTCGACGGCGCGACCGACCAGGCGTACGCCACCAACGTCGCCGCCGACAAGGCAGTGGACTTCATCGAGCGGCACCGCGGGGACCGCGCGCCGTACTTCCTCGAGGTGGCGGTCTACGCGCCGCACGCCGAGCTCAGCCCCGCGTACCCGGGCCAGCCGCTCTTCCCGTCCGCCCTGGCCGACCGCGCGCCCGCCGACGACCCCGCCGGCGGCAACTGCGGTCTGACGGCCTGCGACCGGCTCACCCTGCGCGACCTCAAGGGGTACGGCGACCCGCGCCGCGACAACGCGCCGACCTATCTCGGCCGGAGCGGCCGCACCCGCCCGGCCCCGCCGTGGCGGACGAACGACGTCCTGTTGTCCGACGAGCAGGCGCTCACCCAGTACCGCGACCGGGCCCGGATGGTGCAGTCGGTCGACCGGATGCTCGCGCGCATCCGCCGCACGGTCGGGCCGGACACCTACATCGTGCTGACGTCCGACAACGGCTTCCACCTCGGTCAGCACATGCTCAACGGCGGCAAGGGGACGCCGTACGACTCCGACACCCGGGTACCGCTCGTCGTGACCGGACCCGGCGTCGTCCCCGGGCCGCGGGCGCAGTTCGTGAACAACATCGACCTCGCGTCGACCTTCGAGCAGCTCGCCGGCCTCCGGCCCGCCAGCTTCCGGTCAGGCACCGGGTTCGCCAGGTCGCTGCGTCACCCGGACGCCCGCGGAGGCCGGTTCGCGTTCTTCGAGCACACCTACGCCAAGTCGACACCCGGCGAGGTCGACCTCGACATGGGCTCGAGCGGGACGATCGACATCATCCCGTCGTACATCGCCGTGCGCGGCGAGCGCGGCCTGCTGGTCCGCTTCGACCTCGACAACTCCTGGCGACGCCACCGCTACGCCTGGGAGCTGTACCGCTACGACCAGCCCTGGGAGGACGTCAACGTCTTCGCCTCCGACCACGCCACGCCATGGGCGCGCGACCTGATGCGCCGGCTGGTGCGCTGGGACGGCTGTACGCCGGCCCGGTGCCGGGCGGCCGCCCGCTAGCGGCACCGTGCCGGTCGGTCGAGGCCCCTAGATCCCCTTGACGACTGTCCAGAGAACTTCCGCCGGACTAGTCCGGATCCCGTCGAAAAGGGGTGCTTGGAGGGGTGAAAACGGCGAATCTCCTGCACCTGGCCCATTGAACCGGTAGTTTTCTGACATCGCCGAAGAGAGCGAAGTCAGGCGCTGGGGGGCACCTGACAGCCGCCCTCTCGGGGTGACGGTCGGACCACCGCACTGGGGGCAGCGCGGAGGAGTCCACGCCGGGGTGGGACCCGTCTGGGTCCCACCCCCGGCGGCCACTTCCACGATCGCTGGCTGAGCCGGGCGAGCCCTGTCGAGACCACGGAGGGCGCCCAGGATCGCTGGTCGAGCCGGGCGAGCCCTGGGCGAGCCCGTGTCGAGACCACGGGTGGCTCGCCGGGTCTCGACACGCTTCGGCCGTGGCCGGCCTCGCGGCTCGACCACCGAGAGGCGTCAGCCGCGGACCAGGAACCCCAAGAGGTCCTGCCGGGTCAGCACGCCGACGGGCTTGCCGTCCTCCTGCACCAGCACGGCGTCGGCGTTCTCGAGCAGCTTGACCGCATCGGTCGCCATCTCCGTCGAGCCGATCGTCGGCAACGGCGGCGACATGTGCTGCTCGACGGAGTCGGTGAGCAGGGCCTGGCCGGTGAACAGCTTGTCGAGCAGCACCCTGTCGGAGACCGACCCCGCGACCTCCGCGGCGACGATCGGCGGCTCGGCGCGGACCACGGGCATCTGCGAGACGTCGTACTCCTCGAGGATGTGCACCGCCTCGGCGATGGTCTCGGCGGGGTGCGTGTGCACGAGGTCGGGCAGCTGGCCGGACTTGCCACGCAGGATCTCCCCGACCGTGCGGCCGTCGCGCGAGCTGCCCTCGACCGGGAAGCCGTACTGGGCCAGCCAGTCGTCGTTGAAGACCTTCGTGAGGTAGCCGCGACCGGAGTCCGGCAGCAGCACCACGATCACGGCGTCCTTGCCCTCCGGGGTGCCGGCGAGCTCGTGGGCGAGCACCTTGGCGGCCTCGGCGGCCATGCCGGACGAGCCGCCGACCAGCAGCGCCTCGGTGCGAGCGAGCCTGCGCGTCATCGCGAAGGAGTCTGCGTCGCTGACCTCGATCACCCGGTCGGCGATGCCGCGGTCGTAGGTCTCGGGCCAGAAGTCCTCGCCGACGCCCTCGACGAGGTACGGGCGCCCGCTGCCGCCGGAGTACACCGAGCCGGTCGGGTCGGCGCCGATCACCTGGACCGACGGGTTCTGCTCCTTGAGGTAGCGGCCGACGCCGCTGATCGTGCCGCCGGTGCCCATGCCGGTCACGAAGTGGGTGACCCGGCCGTCGGTCTGCGCCCAGATCTCCGGCCCGGTGGTCTCGTAGTGGGAGCGCGGGTTGTGCGGGTTGGAGTACTGGTCGGGCTTCCAGGCGCCGGGCTCGGAGGACAGCCTGTCGGAGACGTTGTAGTAGGAGTCCGGGTGCTCCGGTGGCACCGCGGTGGGGCACACGACGACCTCGGCGCCGTACGCCTTGAGCACGTTGCGCTTGTCCTCGCTGACCTTGTCGGGACACACGAAGACGCAGCGGTAGCCCTTGCGCTGCGCGACCATCGCCAGCCCGACGCCGGTGTTGCCGGACGTCGGCTCGACGATCGTGCCGCCGGGTTGCAGCTCGCCCGAGGCCTCCGCGGCCTCGATCATCCGCTCGGCGATGCGGTCCTTCACCGAGCCGCCCGGGTTGAGGTACTCGACCTTGGCGAGCACCAGCGGTCCGTCGTCGGGAAGGCCGTCCATCGAGGTCGACAACCGCAGGAGAGGGGTGTTGCCGATCAGCTCCAGGAGCGAGTTCACGTACTGCACCCCAGCAGGTTATGGGGATGGCCTGAGCGGGCGCCAAATGCCGTGGCTAACCTGGCGGCGTGGGGACAGCGGGGGCGGCACGCAAGCTGGCCGCGGCGGCGGCGTACGGCGGCGGCGGGCTGTCGCTGCTCGGCGCCGGGCTCTACGGGCTGCTCCGCGCCGAGGCCAAGCTGGCCCGGCGCGCGATCGGCGAGACCACGGGCGAGCCGCCCGACGCCACGGGGTGGTACGGCCGCGGGCGCCCAGGTCCGGCGGTCAGGGTCGCCTTGCTCGGGGACTCCAGTGCGGCGGGGTACGGCGTGGAGCGTGTGGTCGACACCCCGGGCGCCTTGCTGGCGAGCGGCATCGCCGAGCTGTCGGACCGTCGCGTGCACCTGCGGTCCTATGCGTTCGTCGGTGCGCGGTCCTCCGACCTCGACGGGATGATCGACCGCGCGCTGCCGACCGAGCCGAGCCTGGCCGTGATCCTGATCGGTGCCAACGACGTCACGCACAGTGTGCTGCCGTCGCAGTCGGTCAGCCAGCTCTCCGAGGGCGTGCACCGGCTGCGCGACGCGGGCGTCCAGGTCGTGGTCGGCACCTGTCCCGACCTCGGCACGGTCAAGCCGATCGCGCCGCCCCTCAAGCAGGTCGGCCGTGCCTGGTCGCACCGGCTCGCCGCCGCGCAGACCATCGCGGTGGTCGAGGCAGGCGGCCGGACCGTCTCCCTCGCGTCGATCCTGGGCCCGGAGTTCGAGGCCGCGCCGGCGATCATGTTCGGTCCCGACCAGTTCCACCCGTCGGCCGACGGCTACCGCCGGCTCGTCGACGTGCTGCTGCCATCGACGCTGGCCGCACTCGGGTTCGCGCCCGACGACGAGGCCGAGCCGGAGCTGCAGCGTGGCGAGGGTGTGCTCCCGGTGACGACCGCGGCGATCCAGGCGGTCAAGACGCCCGGCACCGAGGTCGACGGCACCGAGGTCGGCGGCGCCCGCCGAGGCGTGCGCGGGTTGTGGGTCGAGCTGCGTCACCGGCGCCGGCAGCCGTCCGCGGCCACCGAGAGCCCCGAGGACGAGGAGTCCGGCGAGGCCGCCGCGACCGGCACGGACAAGTCGACTGGGGATTCTGCACCACGTCCGTAGCCTTCGTGAGAACCTGTCGTTGACAAGCTGGTCAACAACCCGACAACTGAATCGCACGTCCACCGACACGTGGACCCTCCCCCCACCCCCCACGACGGCTCCGCCGTCACCTCGGAAGGCATCCCCCCATGTCTTGCGTATCCCGGGTCGTCGGCGCGCCCCCACGCCACGATCGCGGCCGCGTGGCCGCCACCCCTCGAACCGTCCGGGTCCTGCTCACCACCGTCCTGGTCACCCTCGCCCTGATCGCCCAGGGTCCTCCTGCTCCAGCCGTGCCGGCGCCACCGGGCCGGGCACACGCGGTGCAACGGGCTCAGGTCCAGGTGCTGCCGCCGATCGCCCAGATGGGTCCGTCCCCCGCGGACCCGGCGCAGGCGGACATCGTCGTCACGGCCCGGTTCCGTCCCCTGCTGCCCGGCCGGCCGGCCGTGCTCGAACGTCGCCGCGACGGGCGGTGGGTCGAGGTGGCCCGCTCCCGTCTCGACCGCGACGGGCGGGTGTCGTACACGGCGCCCCGGCTCGTGGATGGCCGACCCGTCAGCTATCGGGTCACCGCCGCGGCGTACCGCGGCCTGCGCGAGAAGACGACCGGCGCGGTCCGCTCGACGGCCTGGCAGGAGCCGGCGTTCGTCGACACCTTCGACGGGTCGGCACTGGGGCCGGCATGGGGCAACCGGATCCAGTTCTACAACCCGTGGGGCGGGCGTTCCTGCTCCAAGGGTGACCCGTCGGCCGTGGCCGTGGGCGGCGGCACCCTGCAGCTCAGCGTGCTGGCCGACCCGGCCCGGGAGAGCGAGCGGTGCGCGACGTACAACACCACCGGGAGCCACGTCGGCGACTTCCGCTGGCGCCTCAACGGGCACGTCTCCACCCAGCACAGCTTCGACTTCCAGTACGGCGTGGCGGCCGCGCGGATGCGGTTCCAGCGGCGGCAGGGCCAGCACGGCGCGTTCTGGCTGCAGCCGCGCGGGCTGTTGGAGACGGGACCGACGCCGTGGGGCGCCGAGATCGACGTGATCGAGTGGTACGGCGCCCAGCGCGGCTCCGGCTCCGCCCTCGCCACGGCGGTGCACCGGCACCCCTCGAGCTCGGCGTCGACGACGACCACCGTCGGCGGGCCGCTCCCCGACCCGGACCGCTTCCTCGAGAACCGCTCCGACCGGTGGTGGCGCAACTACCACGTGTTCTCGGTGGAGTGGACGCCACGCGAGTACGTCTTCCGGATCGACGGCCAGGAGACCATGCGCACCTCGCAGGGTGTCTCCCACCACCCGGAGTTCCTGATCCTGAGCCTGCTCTCCAGCGACTTCGAGCTCGGCCGGCTCGGTGGCGACGAGGCCGAGTACCTCCCCCAGCACATCGACGTCGACTGGGTCGCGGCCTGGACGTCGCGCTGAGACGCCAAGAGGCCGGGGGAACGAGTCCCCCGGCCTCCCGGCAGCTACGCGTAGCGCGTGCGGTGCGGCGGTCAGTCCTGGTTGAAGAAGGCCAGGATGCGCAGCAGGTTGGTGTAGATCCAGACGAGGCTGACGGTCAGGCCGAAGGCCGCACGCCAGGACTCGCGCTCGTCGACGCCGGCTGCGATGCCGCGCTCGACCATGTCGAAGTCGAGGATCAGCATGAACACGCCGAGGAGCAGGCCGGCGAAGGCGGTGATCATGCCCAGACCGGTGACCCCGAAGAGGCCGGTGCCGTTGCCGAACGCGCTGAGCACGAGCTCGAGCAGCGACAGGCCCACCATGCCGAAGACGGCGGCGATGACGAACGTCCGGAACTTCTGGCCGACCTTGATGTTGAAGAACTTGTACGCCGCGAGTGTGCCGGCGAAGGCCCCGAAGGTGCCCATCACGGCGTTGATGATGATGTGGTCGCCGTACTGGGCGTCGAACAGCTTGCTCAGCGCACCGAGCGCCACGCCCTCGAGGGCGCAGAACGCGATCACCAGAGCCGGGCTGACCACCCGCTTGAACGAGTTGACCATCGACAGCGCGAAGGCTCCGAGCCCACCGATCGTCAGCGCGGCGAAGATGCCGGAGAGCTCCGAGGCGGGCATGTTCGGCTTGATCTCGGGTGTCAGCACCCACGTCGCCACGGCGGCGACCAGCACGACCAGGAAGGAGATGGCGCTCGCCTGGACGACCGAGTCGATCGTCATCCGGCGACCGGTCTCGGTGTGGGTCGGCGTGCCAGGGGTTCCGGTGCCCCAGGTGGCGGGCTCGCCGTACCCGGCGTACGGGCTGCCGTTGCCGGCATAGGTCTGGTTGCCGTAGGCGTTCGCCTGCCCGTTGAACGTCTCCGAGCGACGGAACACGGGGTTGTTGCTCTGCATGGTCTCCTCCTTGGAGGCCGAGGTGGGGTCGCGGTGACCTCCACCAGTGCGGCCACCCTAGCGACCGCACATTTGTTCAACGAGCGACGAATCAGCGGTGTTCCCGCGCCGCACCGGGGCTGGGCTGCTCAGCGATCTCTACGGTGAGCCGGCTCGTCACAGGACGGGGACTCCCGACACGAAGGTCTGCTCCAGCGTCAGGTCCTCGCCGAGCACGACCACGTCGGCGCGGGCGCCGGGCCGCAGCACGCCGATGTCGTCGCGGCCCATGAGAGCGGCGGGCGCGCTCGTGACGGCACGCAGGGCGTCGACGGTGTCGATGCCCAGCGCGACGGCATTGGCAACGGCGACGGGGAGGGTGAGCGCGCTGCCAGCCAGGGAGCCGTCGCTGTTGCGGACCGCCCCGTCGGTGACGTCGAGACTGACGCCGGCGAGGACGTACCGGCCGTCGGGACGGCCCGCCGCCGCTGTCGCATCGGTGACCAGGACCACCCGTCCCCGGGCGGCGGCCCACGCCACACGCACGACCTCGGGTGCCAGATGGTGACCGTCGAGCACCAGCTGGACGACGACGTCCTTGCGCGCCAGCGCGGCACCGGGCACGCCCGGCTCGCGGTGGTGCATCGGGCTCATCCCGTTGAAGAGGTGGGTCACCGTGCGCGCGCCGGCCTCGAACGCGAGACCTGCCTCGTAGGCGGTCGCATCGGAGTGACCGACCGAGACCAGGACGCCGTCGGCGGCCAGGCTCTTCACCAGGTCGAGCGCGCCGGGCAGCTCCGGCGCCAGCGTCACCGCAACCACGTCACCCCGCAGGCGCCAGGCGGCCAGCTCGGCGGGGTCGGGATCGCGCCGGTGCTCCGGCGGGTGGGTGCCGAGCCGGTGCGGGGAGAGGTACGGGCCCTCCAGGTGCACGCCGAGGTACCTCGCCGCGCCCGCCCCGCCGAATGACCCGGCGAATGACCCCTCGTACGACGCGCCGTACGCCACTCCCAGCCGGTCCAGCGCCCGATCGGTGTCGACCGCCGCGGCCGTGATCAGCGTCGGCACGAACGCCGTCACGCCGTGCCGGGGCAGCGCTTCGGCAAGCGCTCGCATCTCCTCGACCTCGGCGGCCATCAGGTCCACGCCCGCGAAGCCGTTGACCTGGAGGTCGACGAGGCCGGGCACGGCGATCCGGCCGCCCGGCGCCGGCGGAAGGCCGACCTCGGTGACCGCGTCGCCGTCGATGCGTACATCGCCGGGCAGCAGGTCGCCGTCGACGAGGGCCGCGGAGACGCCGAGGGTCCGACCGGTCACGTGACTCCTCCCGGAGCGAACACGTGCAGTCGACGCGGACGCTTGTGGAAGGCGGCGGCCGGCGGGGGCAGGCGCAGCGGCTCCTCACCGGGCGAGATCCGGCCGAGCACCCGCGGCTCCGCCGCACCGGTCGCCGACGTGGAGCCCGGCACGCCATGCCAGGTCAGGAACCCGAGCAACGCCCACATGACGGCCTCCTTCCCGTCGGCCGGGATGCCCCGCTCGTCGCTGGTCACCAGTCGGCACCGGAGCAGCCGGCGCAGGGCGTCCATCAGTGCCGGGTTGTGGACCCCGCCGCCGGAGGCGACGACCTCCGTCACGGAGTACCCCGACACCGCCCGAGCCACCGTGTGCGCGGTCAGCTCCGTCAGGGTCGCCAGCAGGTCCGGCCCGGAGACGTCGCCGACGCGGTCGAGCACGTCGTCGAGGTACCCGGCCGAGAACGCCTCCCGACCGGTGGAGACCGGCGGCAGCATCGAGAAGTGCGGGTGCTCGAGGAGCACGTCCAGCAGGTCGGCACGTACGCTGCCGGCTTGAGCGAGCCGGCCCTCGTCGTCGCGCACCTGCTGGCCGTCGGTGACCCGGGTGGCGGCCACGTCGAGCAGGCAGTTGCCCGGGCCCGTGTCCCACGCGAGGACGGGCTCGTTCTCCTCGCGCACGATGGAGACGTTGGCGATCCCACCGAGGTTGAGCGCTGCCCGAGGACCGCCGGGGCCGCTCAGCCACATCGCGTCGAGGGTGCTGGCCATCGGCGCGCCGTGCCCACCCGCGGCCACGTCGCGGGCACGCAGGTCGGAGACGACCGGCAGCCCGGTGCGCTCGGCGATCCACGCGGGCTGGCCGAGCTGGAAGGTGCCGTAGCACTGGCCGTCGCGGACGTCGTGGAAGACGGTCTGGCCGGGCGAGACGACCAGGTGCGGCGGTCGGTCGAGCATGTCGACGGTCTGCTGGACGACGTCGGCGACGGCGAGCCCGATGAGCTGGTCGAGCTGGCAGAGCGCCCCGACGGTCGTCGCCGCCGGCGGCAGGATCTGGAGCAGCGCCTCGCGCAGGCCATCGGGCCAGGGGCGTACCTCGGTGCCGAGGATCTCCATGGTGACGTTGGTGCCGTCGAGACCGAGGTCCACGACGCCGACGTCGAGGCCGTCCAGTGATGTTCCGGACGCGACCGAGACCACCCTCATGAGCCCTCCCCCTTGATCCGGGCGACGGCGTCGCGGGCGCGGCCGTCGCTGTCGGTCAGGGCATTCTCCGCGGTCGAGGCGTCCACGCGGGCCAGAATCGAGACCAAGGCCGTCTTGGCCCGCCACCCGGCGGCCTCCAGCGCAGCCAGCGCCTCGGCGTCGGAGACCCCCGTGGCCTCGGTGAGCATCCGCCGCGCGCGCAGTCGGAGCTTCTCGTTGGCGGCCCGCATGTCCATCATCCAGGCACCGTACGTCTTGCCGGCCCGCACCATCGCGCTCGTCGACAGCACGTTGAGCACGACCTTCTGGGAGGTGCCGGCCTTCAGCCGCGTCGACCCGGCGAGCACCTCGGGGCCGGTGAGCAGCTCGATGGCGACGTCGGCCTGCGCGGCGATCACGCTGCCCGGGTTGTTCACCACCGCGACCGTCGCGGCACCGCGCTCACCCGCCGCCCGGAGTGCCTCTAGCACGTACGGCGTCCGGCCGGACGCCGCGATCCCGACCACCACGTCGGTGGGTCCGGGGTCGAGCGCCAGCACGTCGGCGCGGCCGGCGTCCATGCGGTCCTCGGCGCCCTCGACCGCCCTCGCGCTCGCCGCGCCACCGCCGGCGAGCACGGCGACGACCCGGTCGGGGTCGGTGCCGAAGGTCGGCGGGATCTCGGCGGCGTCCTGGGCGGCCACCCGCCCGGGCGTGCCCGCGCCGACGTAGATGATGCGGCCACCGGCGAGCAACGCCTTCTCCGCCAGAGCCACCGCGGCAGCGATCTGGTCGCGGGCCGCAGCGACGGCGGCCGGCACGGTCGCCTCGGCGGCCAGCAGGAGGTCGACGAGCTGCTCGGGCGAGCGGGTGTCGAGGTCGGCGAGGTCGCCGCGGGCCTGCTCGGTCGCGAGCAGGTCGACGACGTCCCCGGCGGGCGCCGGGGACCGGGTGCGGGTGATGTGCGGCTCGTGGGGCAGGTCGCTGCGCGCGGCGAGCAGGACCGCTCCGTCGAGGGCGGTTCCCGCGGCCGCGACCACGGTGAGGTCGTCGGGGAGGTGGGCGCGCCAGCGATCGGCGAGGACGG
Organism: uncultured Actinomycetota bacterium; assembly: GCA_963728555.1. GTDB lineage: Bacteria > Actinomycetota > Actinomycetes > Propionibacteriales > Nocardioidaceae > Nocardioides. The sequence continues at coordinate 238,585 of CAVSKP010000002.1, read as the reverse complement.
GTGCGAGCCCGCCGACGGCGGCGACCCGGTCGGTGCCGCTCGAGCGCGCCGCGGTGGTCGTGGTGTGGGCGAGGGCCGCGCCGGCGGCGTCCAGCACGGCGAGCGCGAGGGTGTCGCCGGCCTCGGCGGCGGAGACCACGTCGGCGGCGAACGCCGCGGTGGTGGCGGCCACCCGGTCGCCGGCGGCGAGGGTCCCCGGCAGCCGCGCGAGGTCGCCGTACCTCGCCTCGGCCGCGGCGAGCAGGGCGGTCTGCGGACCGCGGCCGGCGCGGGCGTCGAGGGCGTGCCGCAGGGCGAGGCGGCCGATCCAGGCACCGCCGCCGTCGTCGCCGAGCCAGTAGCCGAGGCCGTCGACCCGGGTCAGTCCCAGAGGACCCAGGCCGACGGCGACGGCGCCGGTGCCGATCGCCACCACGGCTCCGGCTCCGCCCGAGAAGGCGCCGGCGTGCGAGGTGATCGAGTCGGAGGTCAGCACGAGCTCGGCGGCCAGGCCGCCGAGCCGTTGCTCGAGACCAGGTCCGGCGGCCTCCTGGCCGGCGGCGCCGACGGCCAGCACGTCGAACGCGGCCTCCGGCTCCAGCCCGGCCTCCCGGCGTACGACGGCCAACGCGGCCGCGACCGCGCTGCGCGCCGCATCGGCACCGCCGGGGTCCGCCAGCCCCCGAGCCCCGGGAACCGTGGCGGTGCCGATGGGTTGCCAACCGTCCGACCCGTCCCGGACCGCCAGCGCACGGCAGGTGGTCTTGCCGAGGTCGACGCCCGCGATCAGGGACATCGTCCGACGCTTCCTTTCCGCGAGGTGGCGCAGATCAGACCATAGGTCTAGCCGTGGTCCCGAGCCTGCTCTGCCGCGGCGCCGCCCGTCAAGGGATCGGCGACATGGGATCGGGCGTCACGCGTGAGGAAAGATGTCGACCACGATCCGGTAGCGGTCGCCGCGGTAGATCGAGCGGACGAACTCCGCGATCCGCCCGTCGGAGACGCGGGAGGTGCGCTCGAAGAGGAACGCCGGCGCGCCGGCGTCCACGCCCAGGAGCTCGGCCTCCTCCGCGCTCGTCAGGCACGGCTCGACCGTCTGGGTCCCGGACGTGATCGGTGTGCCATAGCGGGTGGCGAGGAGTTCGTAGAACGACGTGTCCTCGAGGTCGGCGCCGGTGAGGCCCGGCGCCACGTCGAGCGGCACGTGCAGGTCCTCCAGCGCCATCGGCTGGTCGTCGGCCATCCGCAACCGGCGTACGTGCAGGACATTGGCGTGCGGAGGTACGCCGAGCAGCCCGGCCCGCATCATGCCGGCGGGCGAGACGCGGGCGAAGACCGTGTGGCCTCCGGGTCGCAGCCCGCGGGCGCGCATGTCGGCCGAGAACGACGTCGCGGTGAGTCGCTGGGTGACCTTGGGCGCGGCGACGAACGTGCCCGAACCCTGTCGGCGGATGAGGCGCTGCTCGGCGACCAGCTGGTCGACCGCGCGGCGCAGCGTCATCCGCGCGACGCCGAGGTCACGGGCCAGCTCGCGCTCCACCGGCAGCGGCTCACCCGGCGACAGTCCCGCCATCAGCTCCTCGAGGCTGGCGCGGACGTGCCGTTGCTTGGCTGTGTCGCGGCCCGCGTCAACGGAGGTCATGGACCATTGGTACAGCACGCGACGTGACAAGGCGACCACGCGACTCGCGGTACGCGCGGTCGAGTGCCGTGACGACGTACGTGTAGCGCACGCCAGGCTCCGCCGTGGTGTCGGTCCAGCCGGTCTCGCGCGTGGTCGCCACCAGGTGGGTGGCGTCGGCGAGGTCGCAGGGGCGTACCCGGGCGTGGCTGCCGTCGAAGCGGTACACGGCGTACGACGTCGCGCTCGCCTGCCACGACAGCGTCCGGCCGTCGGCTCGGAGGTGCCGCGGCGCCCGCGGGGCGTGCCCGGGCACGCCGGCCGTGACGGGGATCAGGGCGGGGTGGGCGTAGTGGTCGGCCTGGAGGAGATCCATGTGGGTCAGGCGGTTGGCCCGGACGTCCTTGGCGGAGAAGTAGATGTCACCGTCCACCTCGGGGTACTGCCCGTTGAGGAACAGGTGCTTGGTCATCTCGGTCCGGTCGAACCACGCCGGGTCCTGGGTGGAGGTGCCGACCTTGTACGTCGCCTGGCCGACGTACAGCTGGACGTCGGTGCCGCGGACCTGGTCGCTCCACCAGGGCACGAGCTCGGCGTAGTCGGCCGGGGCGAAGCCGATGTTCCAGTAGACCTGCGGGGCGATGTAGTCGACCCACCCTTCGCGCACCCACTTCCGGGTGTCGGCGAACAGGTCGTCGTACGTCTGCGCGCCGGCGGTGGTGTCGGAGCCCTCCGGGTCGGTGGCGACGTTGCGCCAGACGGCGAACGGGCTGACGCCGAACTTCACCCACGGTTTCGCGGCGTGGATCTTCTGGTCCAGCTCGCTGATGAGCAGGTCGGTGTTGTGCCGACGCCAGTCGGCCCGGCCTTGCGGAGTGTCGGGGAAGCCCGCGCCGTACTGGGCGAAGGTCGCGTCGTCCGGCACCGGTGTCTTCTGCGCGTCCGGGTACGGGTAGAAGTAGTCGTCGAAGTGCACGCCGTCGATGTCGTACTTCGTGACGGCATCCATGATCGCGTCCTCGACGAGCTGCCGGACCGCGGGAATGCCCGGGTCGTAGTAGAGCTTGCCGCCGTAGGCGAAGACCCACTCGGGGTGGACGCGGGCGGGGTGGGTCGGGACCAGCGCGTCGCGGTTGGTGTCCATCGAGACGCGGTACGGGTTGAACCACGCATGGAGCTCGAGGTTGCGCGCGTGCGCCTCCTGGACGGCGAACGCCAGCGGGTCGTAGCCGGGGTCCTGCCCCTGGGTTCCGGTGAGGTACTTCGACCACGGCTCGATCGGCGACGGCCAGAAGGCGTCGGCGGTCGGCCGTACCTGCAGGATGACGGAGTTGAGGCCGCGGCCGACCGCCTCGTCGTACCACCCCTCGAGCTCGGCCTTCTGCTGCTCGACGCTCAACCCCGGCGCGCTCGGCCAGTCGATGTTGACGACACTCGCGATCCAGTCGGCGCGGTACTGGCGCTTGGGCGCCGACGGGTCGGTGGCGCAGACGCTCGCCTTGTCGCCGGCCGTCACCCCCGCCGGTCGAGCCTGTCGAGGCCCCTGGTCGGAGCCGTGAGCAGAACCGGCCACACCGGCGAGGACGAGAGTGAGCGAGGCGGAGGCGAGCAGCCAAGAACGACGAACGTTGGTCATGCGCGTAGCTCCCGAGATCGAATGAACCAAAGGTCCAAACCACCTTGGATCATTCATCTCCGGTGGTCAAGGGGTGCCCCCGCTGGGGTTCGAACCCAGACTGGATCGCTTTTAAGGCGACTTCCTCTACCGGTTGGGATACGGGGGCCGAGGCGTCACAGTGTCCCAGCCCGAGCGAGGTCCGCCGCACGGCCGAGGACCTCGTCGAGCATGGCGGGGGTCAGGCGGCCGGTGAAGGTGTTGTGCTGGCTGGGGTGGTAGCAGCCGAGAAGCGTGAACGAACCTTCGTTCACGGCGGACAGCACCACCTCGGCGGCGTGGGCGAACTTCGGACGCGGGCGGGGTACGTCGTACCCGGCGGCGGCGAACGCGTCCAGCGCGCCGGCCCAGCCGTACGCACCGAGAGCAACGACGGCGCGCAGGGAGGGCGCCACGAGCTGGATCTCCCGACGGATCCATGGTTGGCAGGTGTCCCGCTCCTCGGTGGACGGCTTGTTCTGGGGCGGCGCGCACCGGACGGTCGCGACCATCCGCGCGCCGACCAGCCGCTGCCCGTCGCCGGCGTGCTCCGAGGTCGCCTGGACCGCCAGCCCGACGCGGTGCAGGGACGCGAACAGCCAGTCCCCCGACGAGTCGCCGGTGAAGACGCGCCCGGTGCGGTTGCCGCCGTTGGCCGCGGGTGCCAGTCCGACGATCAGCACCGAGGGGGCAGCGTCGCCCCAGCCGGCGATCGGCCGGCCCCAGTAGGGCTCGTCGGCGAACGACGCGCGCTTCTCGAGCGCGACCGACTCGCGCCACGCCACCAGCCGCGGGCACGCGGAGCAGACCGACACCCGTGCGTCGAGCTCGGCCAGGTCGTCGGTCGCGGCCAGCCGTCGTACGTCGTCAGCGGACGCGGCGACCGGAGTAGAGGGAGCAGCGGGGTCGTCCGGCCACCCGGTGCCGGGAGGTACGGGCGAGGTGAACGGCTGACCGCGTCAGCGGGTGCGGCAGCATCACCGGACCATCGACCACGCGATGCCGTCCAGGATGTCGGCCTCCGAGGCCACCAATGTCGGGGCCGAGCACCGCCGCAGCACCCGGCTCAGGATCAGCCCGCCGGCGTCGAGCACGTCCACCCGGCCCGGGTGCATCCACGGGAAGCGCATCCGCTCCGAGATGGGCATCGCCACCAGCCGGTCCACGAACGCATGCACGTCGGCCGCGTCGACCACCGACTGGTCGATCACGGTCTTGTCGTAGGACGGCAGGTCGAGCACCCCTGCCGTGATCGAGAGCACGGTGCCGGCGACCCCGACCACCGTCGCCGCGTCGGCGACCGGCACCGGACATGCGTCGAGGTGGGCATCGATGTCCTCGACGCACGCCTCCACCTGCGCGGCGGTCGGCGGGTCGGCAGTCAGGTACCTCTCGTGCATCCGCACCGAGCCCATGTCCATCGACTGCGCCGCCACCGGTCCGGACGCGTCGCCCAGGACCAGCTCCGTCGAACCACCGCCGATGTCGACGACCAGGATCGGGTACGCCGGGGACGCGCGGAGGTTTCGTACCGCGCCGTCGTACGCCAGTGCCGCCTCCTCGTCTCCCGACAGGACCTCCGGCCAGACACCCAGCCGGTCGTGCACACCCGCGGCGAAGTCGGCCGCGTTCGACGAGTCGCGGGTCGCCGATGTCGCGCAGAACCGGATCCGCGAGACGTCGTGCCGCGCCAGGATGGCGACGTACTCGTCGATCGCGGCGAACGCCCGCCCCAGCGCCTCGTCGGCCAGCCGGCCCGTGGCGTCGACTCCCTGCCCCAGCCGGACGATCCGCGACTCGCGCACCGACACGGCGGGCAGGTCACCGACCAGCAGCTTGATGGTGTTGGTCCCGCAGTCGAAGGCGGCCACTTCAGACACAGGACCCCGCTTCCCACCATTCCCCCAGCTCGGTCAGTACCTCGTCGCCGAGCGGGTTCACACCGGGCCCGGCAGCCAGCGCGTGGGCAGCCAGCACGTGCAGGCACTTCACGCGGTTCGGCATGCCGCCGGCCGAGGTGCCCTCGATCTCGGGCACCTCTCCCAGGGACGACCGGTCGGCAAGGTACGCGCGGTGCGCGGCGGCGTACGACGCGGCGAGCTCCCCGTCCTCGCCGAGCCGGGCCTCCATCTCCTTCATCAGCCCGGAGCCCTCGAGGCTCCCGATCAGCGAGGCGGCGCGGGGGCAGGTCAGGTAGTACGTCGTGGGGAACGGCGTCCCGTCGGGCAGCCGCGGCTCGGTGGTGACGACGTCCGGGAGGCCGCACGGGCACCGGTGGCCGATCGCGTGGATGGCCCGAGGTTCGCGTCCGAGCTGCGCCGCGACGGCGGCTTCGTCGTCGGGCGAGATCACCTGACGGAGCCTAGTGACAGCCTCCCCGCGCACGAGGTCGAGGACGGTGTCGAGCGGGAGGTCGGCCGCGCCCGCCACCTCCGCGAGCCGATCGACGGCCGCCCAGCCCAGGATGCCGGCGGCGCGCGCTACTCCTTCGGCCCGATCTTCGCCAACGGCTCGGGCTTGCCCTCCGGGGCCGGCGGGTTGCCGGCGAGCAGCACGGAGTCCCATGCCGTCTCCCACCAGGCCGTGGGCTCCTTGACGAACACGTCCTTCTTGGGCCGCAGCGAGGTCTGCGACTCCAGCGGCTTGCCGTCGGCACCGAGGACGACGTACGACGTCTGGCCGGGCATCAGGTATCCGAAACGTGCGCGCGCCTGGCTCTGCACGTACGCCGGGTCGCGCCAGCGTGCCTTCTCGCGCTCGAGGAGGTTGATGTCGGACTCGCTCTGCGCGATCTGCTGCTTGAGGTCGGTGATGTGCTGCCGCTGCTGCAGGTAGGCCTTCAGCGAGGACGCGAAGCTCACCGTCAGCACCGCGACCACCAGCACCAGCACGGCCGCGCGGCCCGTCATCCGCGGCCGCCACGACCGTCGGGCCGCGACCGGGCGGGTCTCGCCGGTCGAGCCCGTCGAGCCCGTCGAGACCCATGGACCCTCGCGCACCTCGGTCTCCGCGGCGTCCGGCACGGCGGCTCGCCGTACGGCGGACCGCTGCGGCGTGCGCTGCCCGGGACGCCGCGAACCAGCGGGCGCGCGCGACGTACGTCGGTCGGGCTTCGGCACGTGCCGAGTCTGCCGGACCGGGCCGGGGAATCAGCCCTGGAAACGCGGGAAGGCGCCGGCTCCGGCGTACCTCGCCGCGTCGCCCAGCTCACCCTCGATGCGCAGCAGCTGGTTGTACTTCGCCACCCGGTCGGACCGCGCGGGAGCGCCGGTCTTGATCTGTCCGCAGTTCGTGGCGACGGCCAGGTCGGCGATCGTGACGTCCTCGGTCTCACCCGATCGGTGGCTCATCATGCAGCGGTAGCCGTTGCGGTGAGCCAGGTCCACGGAGTCGAGGGTCTCGGTGAGCGAGCCGATCTGGTTGACCTTGACGAGCAGCGCGTTGGCCTGCCCGCCGTCGATGCCACGCTGTAGTCGCTCGACGTTCGTGACGAACAGGTCGTCGCCGACCAGCTGGATGCGGCCGCCGAGGCCGTCGGTCATCGCCTTCCAGCCGTCCCAGTCCTCCTCGTCGAGCGGGTCCTCGATCGAGACGATCGGGTAGGCGTCGCAGAGCTCGGTGTAGTAGGCGACCATCTCGTCGCTGGACTTCTTGACTCCCTCGAAGTTGTAGGAGCCGCTGTCGTGGAACTCGCTCGCGGCGACGTCCATGGCGAACGCGATGTCGCTCCCGACCGAGAGTCCGGCGGCGGAGACCGCCTCGCCGATCAGGTCGAGGGCGGCCCGGTTGCTCTCGAGGTTGGGCGCGAACCCGCCCTCGTCACCGAGCCCGGTCGAGAGGCCCTTCTTCTTCAGCACCGACTTGAGGGCGTGGTAGACCTCCGCGCCCGTCCGCAGGGCCTCGGCGAACGTCGGGGCGCCGATCGGCGCGATCATGAACTCCTGGACGTCGACGTTGGAGTCGGCGTGCGCGCCGCCGTTGAGGATGTTCATCATCGGGACGGGGAGCAGGTAGGCGTTCGGCCCGCCGACGTAGCGGTAGAGCGGCAGCCCCGCGGACTCCGCCGCCGCCTTCGCCACCGCCAGCGAGGCGCCGAGGATCGCGTTCGCGCCGAGCGAGGCCTTGTTGGGCGTGGCGTCGAGCTGGTTCATGACCTGGTCGACGACGCGCTGGTCGTCGGCGTCGAGCCCCTCGATGGCCGGCCCGATCTTCTGCACCACTCCGTCGACGGCCTGCTGGACGCCCTTGCCGAGGTACCGGTCACCGCCGTCGCGCAGCTCGACCGCCTCGAACTGACCCGTCGATGCGCCGCTCGGCACGGCCGCGCGGCCGAACGAGCCGTCGTCGAGCAGCACCTCGACCTCGACGGTGGGATTGCCGCGCGAGTCGAGGATCTCGCGGGCGCCGACAGCTTCGATGGATGCCACGTGGTGCTCCCTGGGACAAGAGGTGGTCGAGGTCGCTCTCACCCTATTGCTGCCGTACGGCGGGGCAACCGGTGCGCATCCCGTGGACAGCGGGCGTCCGCGGGCCGGACGATGACGTGCATGGACGAGCGGGTGGCTGCCGTCGCCGAGCAGTTCGACGGGATGGCGAGCAGCTACGACCAGACGGGCATCCCGTACTACGCGCCCATCGCCGGCGGGCTGGTCGACCGGCTCGACGTGCGACGGGGCGAGCGGGTGCTGGACGTCGGTGCCGGCCGCGGGGCGGCGACGTTCCCGCTGGCCGAGGCCGTCGGGGAGGGCGGCCGGGTCGACGCGATCGACGTGGCACCAGGGATGGTCGCGCACCTCGTCGCCGACACCGCTCACCTGCCTCAGGTGACGGTGACGCTCGACGACGCCACCGACCCCCGTCCGCCGGGGGCGCCGTACGACGTCGTGGTGGCCTCGCTCGTGCTCTTCTTCCTGCCCGACCCGGTCGCGGCACTGACGCGGTGGAGGGGGCTGATGCGGCCCGGCGGCCGGCTCGGTGTGTCGACGTTCCAGCCGTGGTTCGGCACCTGGCGGGCGCTCGACGCGCTGTACCGGGAGTACTCCGGTGAGGCCTACGCCTCCGCGTCGCAGCAGGACATGTTCCACGGCGACCAGGGAGTCGAGCGCGCGCTGACCCTGGCGGGCTTCGGCTCGCCGCGCACCGAGAGCCAGACGCATCGCGTCCTGTTCGACGACGTCGACGCGTGGGTGCGGTGGTCTCGGGCCGGCACCGTGATGAGCGGCCTGTGGTCCCGAACGCCGGAGGCTGATCATCCCGAGATCCTTCGCCGGGCCACGGCGCTGCTCGAGGGGTCGCGCGACGCCGACGGGCGGATCGTGCTCGAGCTGAGCACGCGCTACACCTTCGGCGTCGCCTGACGATCAGGTCAGCGTCGCGATCGCGCGTCGCGTCCCGAACCACAGGCACAGCACCGACATCGACAGCCCGAACACCAGGGTGGAGGCGAGCACGCTGGTCGCGCCCGCCAGCGCGCCGATCAGTGGCATCGACAACGGCATCAGGGTCATGTCGCCGAGGGAGGTGACCGAGGAGACGCGACCGGTGTACGCCGCGTCGATCGCCTTGAGGAACGCGCTGGACAGCCACACGCTGGCCAGGCCGGCGGTGATGCCGACCACGAACATGCCGGCCAGGACGACGGGGATGAACGGCACGCCCACGGCAGCGAGGCCGATGCCCTGGATGACGAGGGCGCGGAAGCCGTTCCCGGCGGCGTACGTCGGCTGCCACCGGATCCCGGCCAGGCTGCCGACGATCGCGCCGGCCGCGAGGGCGCCGTCCGCGATGCCCAGCCAGTGCGGGCCCCACGCCGAGCCGTCGACGCGGAGGGCGAGGCCCAGCGCGACGACGGGGCTGACGAAGACGTTGAGGGCGGTCAGCCCGGTCACGAAGATCCGCGCGGTCGGGCTGCGCCGCAGATAGCCCAGGCCATCGGTGAACGAGTCGCGCCACCGCGGGTGTTCGGCCCGGGGCAGGCGGTACCGGGGCTGGACGACCACGGACAGCACCAGCGCGATCACCGCGAACGTCGCCGCGTCGACGAGCATGGCGGCCACCGGACCGCCGGCCGCGACGAGGATGCCGCCGGTCGGCGCGCCGAGCAGGCGCATCACCCGGCCGAGGACCTGGTTCCAGCCCATGACCGTGCCGAAGTCGTCGGGGTTCACGATCTGACGGATCAGTGCCATCCCGGACGGGGTCGTGAGGCCGGCCGCGACCCCGAAGGTCAAGGCGATCGCGAAGAGCGTCGGCGCGCCGTCGTACCCCGCCCGCCACGCCAGCGGCGCCCAGCACCAGCACCGCCGCCCGCGCCACCTGGCCGGCGACGAGCACCTTGCGCGGGTCCCAGCGGTCGGCGATCACGCCGCCGAAGAGGACGAGCGCGGCCTGCGGCAGCATCTCCGCGCCGATCACGGCACCGGCCAGGGCCGGCGGGAGGGTGTGGGCCGCGGTCCAGGCGAGGGCCACCATCCACACGGAGTCGCCGAACGCCGAGATCGCGACGGCGGCGACCCACGTCAGGACCATCCGGTCGCGGCGTACGGGCGGCGGCGGTGTGCCGATCAGGGTGGGGCCGGACGACGACTCGGTGGTGCTCACGGCCGCACCGCCCCACTGGGGAACAGGCGCAGGAAGGTGCGCACCACGCGTCTCTCCACGTCCGGACGCTCCTCCGCGTCCGCCTGGCACTCGCTGGTCCACTCGGCGACCACCTCGTCGAGGCGGCGGTGCAGGTCGGCGGTCTGGTCGGCCGTCGCGCGGACGAGGCTGTCGCTCGAGCCCGCCGCCCGCCGCCACTCGAGCGGCGCCTCCTCCAACTTGTCGAGCCACTGCTTGGTCGCGCGTACCTGGTGCCGGAAGTTCTCGATCTCCGCCTGGGCCGCGACGCGGCGGCCCGGGCTGTCGGGCTCGAAGTCGTCGACCGCCCAGCTGTAGTTGCGCGGGGTGACCTTCCACCAGCTCTCGCGGGTGTCGCGGGCCAGCTCGGGCGCCGGCGCGATGAAACCCTGCTGGTGCAACGGCTTCAAGTGGTGGCTCACGCTTCCCACCGCGAGTCCGGTGCGGGCCGCGAGCCGGCCGACCGTGGCCGGCCCCTCGACCCAGAGCAGCTCCGCGAGCCACCGGCGGGTCGGGTGGTGCAGGGCGATCAGCATGTCCATGAGCTCGGTCGACACGTCGCCGTCGACGACGTGGCGTTCCTCGGCAGTCTTGCGTGGCATGCCTCCACCCTCAGCCACCCGTCGTACGTTGCACAAGCGCTCTTGTATAAGTCGTGGCGAGGTTGCTCCGGCGTCACACCGTCCGTCACACGGGGGCGCGATGTCCTGGTGCCTCACCCGGCGACGTACGCCGGGCACATGCATCGAAAGGCAACCGACATGGCACTGTTCATGGACGCCCACACCATCGAGGGCGGCGTGTCCGTCACCGACGTCGCCGCCGCGCACCAGGCGGACCTGGCGACGCAGTCGTCGTACGGCGTCGACTACCTGCGCTACTGGGTCGACGAGGCGGCGGGCAAGATCTTCTGCCTCGTCGAGGCCCCGGACGCCGACGCGGCCGCGACCGTCCACCGCGAGGCCCACGGCCTCGTCGCGGACGAGATCTACGCCGTCACGGAGGGGGTCTGACATGGACCCGATGACCGTGTACGTCGCGAAAGTGATGATCCACGGGTGGCTCTCCGAGGCGGAGAATGCTCGGCCGGGGCGCCGGCTGGAACGGGAGATACGCGCCGAGCGCCGACGTCGGCGATCGGCCGCCATCGCGCGCTGGTGGCGCGCACGTACCTCCCGCCGGCCGGGCTCGGCCCCGCCGACGATGGCGGTGGCCGCCGCCCCACCCGTGCGGCCGCCGTCCATCGAAGTGGCCGAGATCCTCGCGGCCGCGGCGCACCGCGTCGCCGAGTGGGGCACCACCTCCGAACGACGCCTGCTCGAGGCGATGGCCGAGGTCTCGGCGCCGTCAGCCCCGGGGGCAGCCGCCGCGCTGGTCGACTGGGCGGGCAGCGAGGCCTCCCGGCAGCGTGCGTTCGGTCTCGTGCACACCCATCTGATCGAGGTCCTGGGCGCGCGTGAGCACGCGTGGCCCTCGACCTCCTCGACGACTGCGGGAGATCTCGAGACGACGGACCGCGTCGCCTGATGGGCGTGCCGTGACAGTCGTCGCCGGACAAAGGCACGCGCCAGCAACCCTGGTGCTGTGCGACGCTGCCCGACGTGACCGCGACCGAGCCCCACGAAGCTCGGTTCGGTCCGTCGGGACTGGCGGTCCACCTGCTCGGTCCGCCGCGGATCGAGGTGGACGCGGCCCCCGGCTACCGCTATCGCAGCCGGAAGAGCTGGGCTCTGCTCGCGTTCCTGCTGCTGGGCGAGCGGGCGCCGACGCGCAGCCAGCTGGCGTCCCTTCTCTTCGCCGAGGCCGACGACCCGCTCGGGGCGCTGCGGTGGTGCCTGGCGGAGATCCGGCGTGCCCTCGGCCCGACGGTCGTCCTCGACGGCGACCCGGTCAGGATCTCGTTGCCGCCGGACGCCGCGGTCGACGTCGACCTCCTCGTCCACGGCCACTGGAGCGCCGCCGTCGAGCTACCCGGCCTGGGCCGGGACCTGCTCGACGGTGTGGCCATCTCGCATGCCGATGCCTTCGAGTCGTGGCTGCTCTCCGAGCGACGCCGGCTCGCGGCCGCCTCCGAGTCGATCCTGCACGAGGCCGCACTGGGGCTGCTCGCCCGCGGGGAGCTGGACCGGGCCCGCGACCTGGCGATCCGGGCTGCCGTGATGAGCCCCCTCGACGAGAACCACCAGGCCCTGCTGATCAGGCTCTACCGGCTGGCCGGTGACGACGAAGCGGCGCGGCGGCAGTTCGACGCGTGGTCTTCGGTTGCCCAACGCGAGCTCGGCGCGCCACCGGGAGCCCCCGTCCTGCTGGCGATGCGCGAGGGCCCGCGGGCGGTGCGCGACACCGAAGCGGCCTCGATCCACGCCGTGACCGAGGCGGGCGCCGCGGCCGTGTCCGCCGGTGCCCTGGTCGCCGGCGTCGCCACCTTCGAGAACGCCGTCCGGCTGGCCGACAACGGTGGGGCCGACAGCGACCGCATCAAGACCCGCCTGGTGTTGGCCGAGGCCCTGATCCACACCCTGGGGGGCCTGGACGAGGCCGGGCTCGCCACCCTCAACGAGGCCGAGCGCATCGCCATCGCGAACGGCGACCGGGTCTCCGTCACGCGGGTCCGGGCGGAGGTCGGGTACGTCGACTTCCTCCGCGCCCGGTACGACCGCGCCGAGCGGGCGCTGACGCAGGTGCTCGCGGACGAGGAGAGCTCCCCGTCGGTCCGGGCCAAGGCGATGACCTACCTCGGCTCCGTGGTCAGCGACCGGGCCGAGTACCCGCGAGCCGTCTCCCTCCTCCAGGGCGCGGTGAGCGCCTCGCGTGATGTGGGCGAACCGCGACGCGAGGCGTTCGGCCTCTCGATGCTGGGCCGGGTCAGCCTGCTGCGCGGCGACCTGGTCGAGGCGACCGAGCTGCTGACCGCCGCGAGCGACCTGGGCGAGGGCGACCACTGGCTCTCCTTCCTGCCCTGGCCGCAGGCCATGCTCGGCCAGGCGTGGCTCTCGTTGGGCGACCTCGACGCCGCGGCCCGGACCCTCGAGCAGTCCTTCGCCCGGGCCTGTCAGATCGGCGACCCCTGCTGGGAGGGGATCTCGGCGCGTGGGTTGGCCATGCTGGCCGAGGCCCGCGGCGACATCGACCAGGCCTTCGCCGTCCTCCTCGACGCCAGGACCCGCACCAACCGGCTGGCCGACCCGTACGTGTGGCTCGACGTCCACATCCTCGATGCGCTCTGCGAGATCGGCCGCCGACACGGACACCCGCAGACCGCCGGCTGGGCGGACGCGATGCTCGACCGCTCCTCGCGCACCGGCATGCGGGAGCTGACCGTGCGGGCGATGCTGCACCAGGCGGGATCCGGCGTCCGTGGCGACGCCGAGGCGGCCGCTCTGCTCGCCGTCGACATCGACAACCCCCGGCTCGCGGACCTGGTCGCGGCCGTCGGCGTGGCCTGACTCACACCTGCCTCCGCTCACACTCACCCTCACACGGTGCCGCGGTGTGGTGATCCCACAGGTCCCGACGACAAGCGTCGGGACCGTGCATCGAAGGACAGCGACATGACTCTCTCGACCCAGACCCACACCGCGGCCCGGTCCCGGACCCGGCCGTCCACCCGTGGCGGACGTCGACCAGGAGCCGACTTCGTCGTCGGCGGAGTGGGCATCGCCCTCGCCCTCGGCCTCGGCGCCGTGCTGGTGCTGACCGGCCAGTCGACGTACGGCTCGGCGGACCCCGCCTCGTCGCCGTACGGGCGGCCCACCGCGGCCCTGGACGGCCAGACCCTCGCCGCCTACATCTCCGAGCACGAAAGCAACCGCCTGGGCGTGGTCACCCCCTGAGCCGGCGAGCAGTTCCGCGCCCTGCCCTCATCCGCTCGGCGCGCACCCCTGCGCGAGAACGCGCACGGTCGACGCCGGATGGCGGTTGAGGGCCTCTGGCGGCCGGATGGGGCGGGAGGCGAAACCTCCTCCGCAGTTGGGACACACCCCGAGCAGAACCGTCTCGACGCACTCGCGGCAGAAGGTGCACTCGAAGGTGCAGATCATCGCGTCCCGGGCGGCCGGCGGCAGGTCCTTGTCGCAACACTCGCAGTTGGGTCGTAGCTCCAGCACGTGATGATGATCGGTCATGGACGCCGCACGCGCCGCCCGAATCGCGCCTGATTGCCACGAGATCCAGCCGATTCCAGTGCGCCGCAACGCGGCGGAGTGAAGGGACTGCTGAGGACTCGGAGGCTTAGCTCGAGCTCGATCCGAGATGCCGGTCAACCCGGACGCTGGGCTCGCGCGCTAGTGACGGAAGGGCTCGCGGTGAGGGGCTCGGTCCAGGGGCGGCGTAGCCCTTGGCGGATCGCCTTGAGGCACGCGTCGATCTTCGGGTCGCCGCGGCTGCTGGTCCGGGTGAGCACTCGGACGTAGCGGTACATCCGCGGCTGTAACGGGATCCCTGCCACACGGCGCTCGTAGGCCGCGACGCTCGAGGGCAAGAGTGTGATCCCGGACCCCACGGCGACGAGCCGTGCCAGGACGTAGAGGCCGTCGAACTCCCAGCGCCGTACCGGGGTGGCCCCGAGGTCCGCCAGCCGAGCGTCCCCGGCGAGCCGCGAGACTTGGCCGGGTGGCGAGCTCAGCCAGGTCTCGGTCCGCACCAACTCGCGCAGCGTCGCCGCCGACACCGGCTTGTGGAAGTGGCTGAGCGCCACGGGGTGGTCGGCCGGCACGGCGAGCACGATCGCTTCACGGTGTGCGCGCTGGGCCCGTAGCGTGCCGAGGGATACCAACGTCTCCTCGCCCCACTCGTCGACGACCGCGATGTCCGTCGCCCGGTCCAGGAGGGCGGCCGAAGCTGCGGTGGACTCGATCTGGAGGGCGACCACATTGAGCTCGGGGTGCTGGCGCTGGAGCTCGGCGAGGTCCGGGGCTGCCGTCGCCGCCAGCCCCGGGATGAAGCTCACCCGGACACGTCCGGCGATCGTGCCGGACCGACCCCGCATCCGGCTCTCCGCGGCCTCGACCGCGGCCAGGATCGTGGTGGCGTGCTCGACCAGCTCTGTGCCGGCGTCGGTGAGGCTGGCACTGTGCGCGGTGCGTTCGATCAGTGGCAGTTGCGCCTCTCGCTCCAAGGCCGAGAGCTGCTGCGATACCGCGGACGGCGAGACGTCGAGCTCCTGCGCCGCGGCCGCAATGCTGCCGCGCCTGGCGAACACTGAGAGCACTTCCAGACGGCGAAGATCGAGCATCAGATTCTCTTATCCCTCCCTGGAAGATCGACGGCTTGGCCTGATGGTACCGGCAGACCAGAATGGGGCCGTGTCGCGAGAGGGCCTCGTGACCTACTTGTAAAGGATCTGATCAGCATGACGACCCGCAGCTCGTACCGGTCGACAACCTCCACGGTCGCGCGTCTCACGACCGCACTGGGCAGGGCATGGCAGAGTGCGCGTCTCGCCGATCGTCAGGTGATGGAGATCCGCACCGACGTGAGCCGTTACGCCAGCTGAGGCGCTCCGGTCCACTCAGGCGCCGGCGCCCAGCCCGAGTGCAGCAGACCCGAGTTGCTCGTAGCGAGACGTCGACAAGAAGAGTTCGGACTTGAGCGGTCGACGTCAGCTGAGGATCACCCCCATGTCGCCGAGTAGTCGCACGGCCGAGTGCCCACGAGTCAGTCCCCGCTTGCACGTAGGCGCTCATGGGCACATGCATGTGTCCCTCAGGCGGCTACTAGACGATCCACGTAGGGCCGGTGTCTGGCCAGACTCGGTCCAGGTGTTCGGCGGGAGGCTCTTCATGCGGCTGCCCACCGGCTTCTCAGGTGTGGCTCGCTATCGGTCTGCGTCCCGCCGAACACCGTGCGAGGCGTGGCTCAAGAAGGGACTGCCCAGCTCGTAGTAGCAATGCCCACCTCGCCGTCCATTCGGGTGAGCAACAGGCGGGAGCAGCAAATGGCACACGTGATCATCGGGGTCGATCCCCACAAATTGTCGGCCACGATCGAGGTCGTCGACGATGTCGAGAAGAAGCTCGGCTCTGGTCGGTTCACCACCGACCAGGCCGGCTACTCGGCGATGCGTAGGTATGCGAAGACCTGGCCGGATCGGGTCTGGGCGGTCGAGGGCTCCAACGGCGCCGGCCGTCCGCTTGCCCAGCGACTTCTCGAGGACGGCGAGCAGGTCGTCGACGTGCCGGCCAAGCTGGCGGCCCGAGTCCGACTCTTCGACACCGGTCACAACCGCAAGACCGACGCCCACGATGCGCACTCGATCGCGATCGTCGCCGTCCGCACCAAGACCCTGCGAGTTCTTGAGGCCGACGGCGAGCTGGAGGCGCTGCGGATGCTGACCGACCGCCGCGAGGCGTTGACCAGGCGCCGTGTCCAGACCGTCGACCGACTCCAGGCGTTGCTGGCAGAACTCCTGCCAGGACAGGCCAAACGCGACCTGACCACTGGTCAGGCCAAGGCGTTGCTCGCCTCGGTGCGCCCTCGTGACATCGCCGGAAAGACGCGACGTCGGATCGCGGCCGAAGAGCTCGCCGAGCTGATCACGGTCGAGGCCAAGATGAAGAAGTCCACCGCCGAGCTCAAAGCGATCGTGCTCGCCCGCGGCTCGCGGCTGATGGAACTGCACGGCGTCGGACCCGTCGTCGCCGCCAGGATCCTGGCCGACGTCGGCGACGTCGCACGGTTCGCCGACCGCAATCGATTCGCCTCCTGGACCGGCACCGCACCCCTGGACGCATCCTCCGGGGAACAGAACCGCCACCGACTCTCACGGGCCGGGAACCGGCGGATGAACCACATGATCCACATCGCCGCCATCAGCCAGATCCGGCTCGACACCGACGGCCGCGCCTACTACCGACGCAAGAGAGCAGAGGGAAAGAAGTCCCTCGAGGCCATCAGATGCCTCAAACGCAGAATCTCCGACGCGATCTACCGCCAGCTCCTCGACGACGCAGCTCAAGCATCAGGCGCGGATCCGGGAGGGCACTGCGGGGCGTCACTCACATCCAGCGCGGCCGACTCTCACCCGCTCATCGACACTTCGGATCAGCCACTTCCCGGACCCGCGGAGAAGACGCTACGCCCGACCGGTTGACAACAGAAGGGAGCCGGTAAGACGCGGTCACCTGGACTGCCAGAGGTTTTCTGCATTGACCGGATTGAGGTCCCGTCTCGAGCTCAAATCACCGGTATCGCCAGGGGTCCAGTGATGCGTCGAGCAATGGCACTGGACAGAGATTCGGGTCTTGAGGCCGCCTCGGGGCGAATGTTCCAGAGGCGGTTCAGTAGCCTCCGCCGCCCGTTCCGCCGCCACTGCCACCGCCGCCGAAGATGAGCACCAGGACGATTGCGACGGCAAGCACGACAAGCCCAGCGACCACCCATCGGTTGCTCAACGTGTCCACCGTCCCCTTCATCCCAAGGCGATCGTCATATCCGGTCGACATCCCCTCCACATCTAGTACGGAGCAGTTCGACGAGTCGTTCATTCCTTCGCCGGGTCCTTCAGCGAGCGTGCCGGCGTAGCGCCTGGTCCGATGCGTGGGCCGATCCCCTACGAGAACCGCCTCCAAGGCAGTGTCTCAGTGGCGGCGATTAGATGCGCCTCAAAGGACCGGTGAGGTCCACGAACCGCGAGTTGCTGCACGTTTGACGACGGGGGTCTGGACGAACGCGCTGGATGCCCGAAAATTCCGGATCGATCGAGGCGTCTGGGTCGGTGGTCGCCAACGTCGTGTCGTCCTGGCTCACGCGGAAGCTGGTTGTCACACTCTGCGCATGCAGAGCGACCGGCTGGAGGCCTTCAGTGACGGCGTCTTGGCCATCATCATCACGATCCTGGTGCTCGAATTGAACGTGCCTGAGGGAGATACGCTCCACGAGCTATGGGAGACGACCGGTCTCAGCCTGCTGACGTACCTCCTCTCGTTCGTCTACATCGGCATCTACTGGAGCAACCACCATCACTTGTTCAACGTCGTCGACCGCGTCGACGGTGCGGTCCTTTGGGCGAACCTGCACCTGCTGCTGTGGCTCTCGCTGTACCCGTTTACGACCGCCTGGATGGACGAGACCGACCTGTCCCGGACGCCCACGGTTGTTTACGGGACAAACCTGCTCGGCGCTGCGATGGCGTACTACGTCCTGGTACTCGCCATCGAACGCCAGCCCGGAGGGCGGCGGCTGCGTGAAGCGCTCGGCCGGGACGTCAAGGGGAAGGTCTCGCCTGTCCTGTATGTGTGTGGAATCGGCCTGGCCTACGTCGAACCGTGGCTCGGCGTCGTCCCGTTCGTCGCGGTGGCCGCGATGTGGTTGGTACCCGACCGTCGCGTCGAGCGCTACCTGGAGAGTGAGGGAGGTTCGGCGTCGGGCGAATAGATGGCTGCCCTCCAGGACAGTCGCTAGATCGAGTGACGCTGGTCGGTCCCCGCTGACGACAGCAGACCCCCGCCTGACCGAAGTCCTCGACGGCGTGAGGGGAGTCCCCGCCCCCAACCCTCGAGGTGATCGAGAAGCGCGTCAGCGAGGTCCGCGTCGAGTGATGGACCTTGCTGTTGATTCTGTCCGCGGTCTGCGGGCGCCGCCGCGCCCAAACCGGCACATCCTGCGCGCCGACTGGCGGCGGAGTGACGTACTGGTTACGGCACGAGTGTGCGGGACTAGACGTCAGCCATGACTCCGGGTTGGGCAGGGGTCGGGTGGGGGGAGCGTGGGGGGTTCCACCCGATGCGCCGACCGGTGTCTTGCCGCGATGGTCTGCTCATGATCACCGTTGACTCACTGACCCGGAGGTACGCCGGCTTCCCCGCCGTCGACAACGTCTCCTTCACCGCCCAGCCCGGCCGCGTGACCGGGTTCCTCGGTCCGAACGGCGCCGGCAAGTCCACCACGATGCGCGTCATTGTCGGTCTCACCGCCCCGACGTCCGGATCGGCAACCATCGACGGAGTCCGGTTCGCCGACCTCCCCAACCCCGGCCTCGAGGTCGGCGTCCTCCTCGACGCCTCCGCCCAGCATGCGGGCCGTACCGGCCGCGAGATCCTCGTCGTCGCCGCCGACACCATGGGCCTGCCCCGCAAGCGCGTCGACGAGATGCTCGAGCTGGTCAGCCTGACCCCGACCGAGGCCAAGCGCCGTGTGCGCAACTACTCACTCGGCATGCGCCAGCGGCTCGGCATCGCCACCGCGCTGCTGGGCGACCCGCGAGTGCTGATCCTCGACGAGCCGGCCAACGGTCTGGACCCGGCTGGCATCCGCTGGATGCGCGACCTGCTGCGGGGTTACGCCAACAAGGGCGGGACCGTGCTGCTGTCCTCGCACCTCCTGCACGAGATCGAGGTCATCGCCGATGACCTCGTCGTCATCGGCAACGGCAAGATCGTCGCCTCCGGCACCAAGGAGGAGCTGCTCGCAGCCGCCGGCACCCTCGTCCGCTCCACGTCGCCGCTCGACCTCGCGCACGCCCTCGAGCAGGCCGGGATCCCCAGCACGCTCGCGGGTGACGGTTCGGTCCGTACCGACGCCGACCCCGACCTGGTGGGCGTGGTGGCTCTGGACGCCGGCATTGCCCTCACCGAGCTCCGTTCCGCCGAAGGTGCGGGCCTCGAAGACATGTTCCTGTCGCTCACTGCCGACACCCAACGCGAAGGAGTTGCGGCATGACCGCCACGACCATCTCCCCCGGCACGACGGCGGCCGTCCCGGTTCGCCAAGCGGTCCGCACGATACCCACAGCTCGCCTGATCAAGAGCGAGCTCCGCAAGATGTTCAACACCCGATCGGGCTCCTGGATGCTGATCAGCATCGGCTTGCTGTCGGTCCTGGCCACCTGCGCCGTCATCATCTTCGCGCCCGACGACGAAGTCACCTACGAGAGCTTCGCGACCGCGCTCGGCTTCCCGATGTCGGTGATCCTGCCGATGATCGCGATCCTCGGCGTCACCAGCGAATGGAGCCAGCGCAGCGGGCTCACGACGTTCACCCTGGTGCCGAGCCGCGGCCGCGTGATCGGTGCCAAGGCGATCGCGACCTTCCTGGTCGGCGTCGTCTCGATGGCCGTTGCCTTCGCTGTCGGTGCCCTGGGCAACGTGGCTGGATCCGCGCTCGCGGGCGTCGACACGGTCTGGAACATACCGCTCTCGACCGCGCCGCAGATCGTGCTCGGCAACCTCGTCGGTATGGCGATCGGCTTCACGCTCGGCGTCGTACTGCGCAACTCCGCGGCCGCGATCGTCGGCTACTTCGTCGTGTCCCTCGTCCTGCCGGGCATTCTCGTCCTGCTCGCCGAGGTGCGTGATTGGTTCGGTGACCTGCAGCCGTGGATCGACTGGAACTACACGCAGGTGGCACTGTTCGAGGGCGGCACGGACACGGCCAGGGAATGGGCCATGCTCGGCTCGACCACCGCCATCTGGATCGTGCTGCCGCTCGTCATCGGGCTGCTGTTCCTGCGCCGCTCCGAGGTGAAGTAGCTCCGGGACGGGGAGCATGCGCCGCGCAGCACCCAGCACGGTCGTCGAAGGGGGTCCACGCGTGAAGGCGGTCAGCTCCAGGGTCGCGGCGCCAACAGGGGAAGCATGCAATCCCCCGCTCGCACGGCGTGACGAAATGGCTGGATTGCCAAGGGGTGCGTGACCGTTCCGCGCGTGTCAGGGTAAGGAGGCGGAGCGGTGCGGCGCCGCGGACCCGGGGACCACGCTTCGAACCTGTGCCTCAGTATGTGGCGACTGAGGGCGGCCCAGCGGTCGAGTACACCGAGGACGCCCGCGGAGAGAAGAAGAGGTCCGAAGATGGCGACACTCCAGGCCAACAAGGATGTCGTTCGGCGGTTCTACGAAGGCTGGAACCGTGGCGCGATCGACTTCGAGGCCCTCGTGGCCGACGAGATCGTCAACTACCAGCCTGAAGCCGAGCCGGAGCGGGGTCGGGAGCGCTTCGCCGCTGCCATCCGTGGTGTGATGAATGCCGTGCCCGACTCGCGGTGGGACGTCCTGGAGACCATTGCCGAAGACGACCGCGTCGTGGTCCGGATCACGTGGTCGGGGACGTACAACGCCCCGCAGTTTCGCGGGAGTTCGATCCCGGAGCCGGCGCGCTTCTCTGTGGAGCACATCCACATCTATCGCGTCGCGGATGGCCGTATAGCCGAACACTGGGTCGTCCGTGACGACCTGACCATGCTCAAACAGCTTCACGCCATCACCGGCTGAGAGGCCGCCCGCGCGATGTCAGCATGGACGAATGGACGGGGCTCGCGAGCGTCTCGAGGTGGAACGACGACGGGTGCTGGCGAGCCTCGCGGCGCTGACCGGCGACTTCAACCAGATGGTGGCTGCCTCTCGTCACAACAACGCCGATGACGAACACGATCCTGAGGGTTCGACGATTGCGTTCGAGAGGTCACAAGTTGCAGCGTTGGTGCGGCAGGTCGAGGGGCACTTGGCAGACGTCAACACGGCCATGCAGCGACTGGAGGGCGGAACGTACGGCACGTGTGAACGGTGCACACAGCCGATCGCCAGGGCCCGGCTTGAGGCGAGGCCGGCGGCGCGCACGTGCATCAGGTGCGCGTCCGCGGCACGGTGACGCGTCACGGGCCAAGCGGCACTCGTCAGTAGCCCAGGCCGTGTCCGAACGGGAACAGCTCGCCGGTTCCGTCTGCGCGCGGGATGGAGACCGGCAGCCGGCCGGTCGGGTTCACCTCGCCGTAGAGCACCCGCACCAGCGACTCGACCTGGTCCGCGGTGTAGCCGTAGGTGTCGAGCACCGTCGGGGCTTCGGCAAACGAGGCGACGTCGTAGGGGTTGCGCATCGCGGCGACCACGACCGGCTTCCCGGTCGCGAGGAGTGCCCGCACCAGCTGGGTCTGTGCCGCGGCGGCCGCCGTCGGCTGCCCGGTCGAGGCATTGATCGCGTAGGCGTTGTTGGTCGACACCACGACGAGGTCGTTGTTCTGCGC
Source organism: uncultured Actinomycetota bacterium (assembly GCA_963728555.1). Lineage (GTDB taxonomy): Bacteria > Actinomycetota > Actinomycetes > Propionibacteriales > Nocardioidaceae > Nocardioides. The sequence goes on along the minus strand of CAVSKP010000002.1, from coordinate 216,760 downwards.
CGCGGCGACGGCGGCGTTGATCTGCGGGGTCGACGGCGTGGTGCCGGACTCCAGGACCTGCGTCGTTGAGCCCCTCGCGGCCACTGCGTTCGCGATCCCCTGCGTGGTGCCGATACCCCAGCCTGCGACGAGCACCTTGCGGGGACCGGCGGCGAGCGGCAGCAGCCCGGCGTCGTTCTTGACCAGCGTGGTGGTGCGGTCGGTGATCGCCTGCGCCTCGGCCAGGTGGTCGGGGGCGCCCATGATCGTCGGCGCCGTCGCCGGGTCGACCATCGGGTGGGCGAAGATGCCGCGCTGGTACTTGTGCAGCAGGACGCGGTAGACCGAGTCGTCGAGCCGCTTCTCGCTGATGGTGCCGTTCCTGACCGCGTCGAGCACCGCGCCGTACGCCGTGTCCATCTGCGGCGGGACCAGCAGCTGGTCCGCGCCGGCGAGGATCGCCTGGACCGGGGCGACGTTCGGCGGGTACGTCGAGGTCGCGCCGGCCATGTCGAGCGCGTCGGTCACGATCAGGCCCTTGAAGCCGAGCTCGTTGCGCAGCACACCGGTGAGGATCGTCTTGCTCATCGTCGCAGGCGCGCCGGACGGGTCGACCGCCGGGAACACGACATGGGCGGTCATGATCGTGTCCACCCCCGCTGCGATGTCGGCCTTGAAGGGCGGCAGGTCGATCGCGTGGAACTGCTCCAGGCTGTGCGTGACCTGCGGCAGCCCGAAGTGGCTGTCGACGCCGGTGTCACCGTGGCCGGGGAAGTGCTTGGCGACCGCGGAGACCCCGCCCGCGTGGTATCCCGCGACCTGCGAGGAAGCCAAGCCGGACACCAGGTTCGGGTCACCGCCGATGGAGCGGATCCCGATGACCGGGTTGTTGGGGTTGATGTTGACGTCGGAGACCGGTGCGTAGTCCTGCGTCACGCCGACCGCCTTGAGCTCCTCGCCGATCACCTTCGCCGAGTCGTGCGCGTCCTGGGTCGACCGGCCCGCGCCCAACGCCATGTTGCCGGGCATCTGGGTCGCCGGGGCGAGGAACCGGGCGACGAGCGCGCCGCCCTCCTGGTCGACCGAGATCTGCAGCGGGATGTGGTCCGGTTGAGCCAGCGCCGCGGCCTGGAGCCCGTTGGACAGGGTGGCCACCTGGGCGGGGTCGCCGATGTTGTCGTCGCTGGCGCAGCCGGTGCAGGCCACCCGGGTCGAGTAGTAGATGACCCCGCCGGGCTGGTACTTCGCGATGGCCTGGGCGGGCGTGTCGACGCCGTACAGCCGCTGGTTGACGGCCTTCGCCGCGTCGCTCACCGTCGTGGCGTCGCGGCCGGCCACCTCGATGACGAAGAGCTGGCCGACCTTCTGCTGCAGCGTCATGTGCCGCATCAGAGAGATCACCCGGCCGCGGTACGGCGCGTCGCCGGAGCTACCCGGATCGCCGGCCGTGGCCGCCGGTGGACCGAACGTCGCGGCCATCACCAGGGAAAGGCCGATGACCACCAGCCGGACAGGTGTCCAGGTGCGGCGGGTGGTGGATGCTGACCGACTGAACACAGGCGCCTCCGGGCTCGTCTGCCCCCCGAGATGAAGGACCCCAAGACACTAAGCCCGGCGGCCCGCATTGGAAAGTCGGGTCGTGTGCCTGAGGACGCGCCCTAGCATAGCGTGCCTCAGGCACACGAGTCGAACACCGGAGATGGTTGCTTTCCGTGCGTCAGCCGTTCGACTCCGACACGGCTCGCCGTACGGCGTCGCGCAGGGCGTGCTCGGGGTCGACGCCGGCGGCGCGCGCCTCGGCGACGAGCGCGAGCAGCCGGTCGCCGTACTCCGCCGTGTCCGGGACGTCGACCGGCGTCCCTGCCCGCTCGGCACGGTCGAGGACCTTGTCGGCGAGGAGGAGGGCAGGCAGCCCCGGGGGCAGCCCATCGAAGACCGAGGCTCGGGTCTTCTCCTGGGCCTTCACCGACTCCCAGAGCTCGTTGACCGATGCCGCGTCGGTGACGGGGACAGCCCCGAAGACATGCGGGTTGCGGCGGCGGAGCTTGTCCACGATGCCTCGAACGACCTCGTCGAAGGTGAACTCGCCTGCCTCCTCGGCGATGACCGCGTGGAAGCCGATCTGCAGCAGCAGGTCACCGAGCTCCTCGCGCAGGTGGTCGGGGTCGCCGGAGTCGATGGCCTCGAGGGTCTCCCAGGACTCCTCGACGAGGTAGCGCCGCAGCGACTCGTGGGTCTGCTCGCGCTTCCATGCGCACTCGGCCCGCAGGCGTCGCATGTCGTCGCGGAAGTCGGCCAGCGGGTCCGCCGACCCGTCGACCGACCGGTCGGTCATCGGCTCAGCCGCAGCGCTGCGACTCGGGCAGCGACGCCGTGTAGGTCTGGTCGGGCCCGGTCTCGGAGGAGAACTTGGCCGCGGCGACGGCGTTCGCACTCAGGGGGTACGACGTGTCGTCGTCGATGGTGGTGGCGTCGCCGTTGGTGATCTGCGTGCCGTAGCGGGGGTTGATGTCGACCGGGTGGTCGGCCAGCCACACCACGAGCGCATCGCGGCCACGGCTCACCTTGCCCTCGTCGTCGGCGTCGGGAGTGCCCTCGTTGAGGAGCAGCTGCGCGCCGACCTGGTGCTCGACGGCGGTGACGTACGCCCGGGCCGAGCCGACCTCGACGAAGTCGGCGCGGTGCGCCTCACCGAGGCCGTCGGCTTGGGACTCGAGCGCCTTCACGCGGTCGATGTAGCCGTCGGGGACGTCGATGTCGTTGTCGGCGGCGAACTGCTCGGCAGCCGCCCGGAGCGTCAGGTTGCCCACCACGAAGCTGCGCACCAGGTGCATCGGCACGACCTGGCCTGCGGCGACGATCTGCGGCTTGAGCGCCCGGCAGTACCCCTCGGTGAGCCGGTCGACGTCGGCGACGGACACGGTCTTGTCGCCGACCTTGGCGGCCACGCCCGGGCCGGGCGTGCCGCACCCGCTCAGCGTCAGGGCCGCCAGCGCGACGACGGCGGCCGCCACGACCTGCTTCGGGACACTCGCCCGCACGTTCACTGGGACTCCTTTGCCGCCACTGCCTGAGACTGCGGGTCGATGACCGCGTCGATGACACCGCGGGCCCATTCAAGCAGGGCCATCCCCGTGATCGGCTGAGGGATCGGATGGCCCCCGACCATGGCCGTCTGCGGGCGCGGCACGAGCAGCGTCTCGACCTGCGGCTTGGCGATGCTCTTGGGGTACATCCGTTGGAGCCGCACCGTCATCGAGTCGGGAAGTACGACGGGTGCGAACCGTACGTTGCGACCGGCGATCGTCACCTCCTTGATGCCCGCACGCCGGGCTCGGGCCCGGAACAGCGCGACGAACAGCAGGCTCTGCACCTCGAAGGGCGGCTCCCCGTACCTGTCCACCATCTCCTCGCGGAGCAGGTCGACGTCCTCGTCGGCACGTACCTCGGCCAGCCGCTTGTACATCTCCAGCCGAAGCCGCTCGCTGGGGATGTACTCGTGCGGGAGGTGGGCGTCGACGGGCAGCTCGATGCGTACCTCGCCCAGCTCCGGTTCGCCGTCGCCCTTGAACTCGTGCACGGCCTCGCCGACCAGCCGGACGTAGAGGTCGAACCCGACGTCGGCGATGTGGCCGGACTGCTCGCCGCCGAGGAGGTTGCCGGCACCGCGGATCTCGAGGTCCTTCATGGCGATGGCCATGCCGCCGCCGAGGTCGGAGTGCTGGGCGAGCGTGGCCAGCCGCTCGTGGGCGGTCTCGGTGAGCGGCTTCTCCTGCGGGTAGAGGAAGTAGGCGTAGGCCCGCTCGCGGGACCGGCCGACCCGGCCGCGGAGCTGGTGCAGCTGCGAGAGCCCGAGGGTGTCGGCCCGCTCGATGACCATCGTGTTGGCGTTGGAGACGTCGAGGCCGGACTCGACGATGGTCGTGCAGACGAGCACGTCGAAGCGCCGCTCCCAGAAGTCCAGCATCACCTGCTCGAGCTGGTGCTCCCCCATCTGCCCGTGCGCCACTCCCACGCGTGCCTCGGGCACCAGCTGGCGGATCTTCGCGGCGGCCTTCTCGATGCTCTGCACCCGGTTGTGGATGTAGAAGACCTGGCCCTCGCGCAGCAGCTCGCGACGGATCGCGGCGACGACCGTGCGGTCCTCGTAGCCCCCGACGTACGTCAGCACCGGGTGCCGCTCCTCCGGCGGCGTGGTGATCGTGGACATCTCCCGGATGCCGGTGACCGCCATCTCGAGCGTGCGCGGGATCGGGGTCGCGCTCATCGACAGCACGTCGACGCTCGTGCGCAGCCGCTTCATCTGCTCCTTGTGCTCGACGCCGAAGCGCTGCTCCTCGTCGACGATGATCAGGCCGAGGTCCTTGAGCCGGATGTCGGGGTTCAGCAGTCGGTGCGTGCCGATCACGATGTCGACGCTGCCCTCGCGCAGGCCTTCGACGACCTCGCGGGCCTCCTTGTCGCTCTGGAACCGGCTCAGCGGCTTGAGGGTCACGGGGAACGCGCCCATCCGCTCCTCGAACGTCGTCATGTGCTGCTGCACGAGGAGCGTCGTGGGCACCAGTACGGCGACCTGCTTGCCGTCCTGCACCGCCTTGAACGCCGCCCGCACCGCGATCTCGGTCTTGCCGTAGCCGACGTCGCCGCAGACCAGGCGGTCCATCGGGACCACCCGGCGCATGTCGGCCTTCACCTCGTCGACCGTGCTCAGCTGGTCGGGCGTCTCGGTGAACGGGAAGGCGTCCTCGAGCTCGCGCTGCCACGGCGTGTCCGGCCCGAAGGCGAAGCCCTTGGTGGCCTGACGGGCGGCGTACAGCTTGATCAGCTCGGCCGCGATCTCACGAACCGCCTTGCGCGCGCGGCCCTTCCGCTTGGCCCAGTCCGAACCGCCGAGCCGGTCGAGGCTGGGCTGCTCGCCACCGACGTACCTCGTCACCTGGTCGAGGGCGTCCGCCGGGACGTACAGCCGGTCGGGCGGGCCGCCCCGCTTGGAGGCGCCGTACTCGAGCAGGAGGTACTCGCGGGTCGCGCCGTGCACCTCGCGCTGCTTCATCGCCACGAACCGGCCCACGCCGTGCTGCTCGTGCACGACGTAGTCGCCCGCGCTCAGCTCGAGTGGGTCGATCTGCCGCTTGCGGCGGGCCGGCATCTTCCGCATGTCTCGCGTCGAGGCCTTCTGGCCGGACAGGTCGTCGCCGGTGAGCAGCGCCAGCTTGTTCACCGGGTCGACGAACCCGTAGGTCAGCGAGCCGGTCGTCACGTAGACGACGGACGGTTCCCACTCGCCGGTCGAGCTCGTCGAGACCAGGCGAGCGGGCACATCGCCCTCACCCAGCACCTCGACCATCCGTTGCGCCGGCCCGTGGCCGGGGTGCACGACCGCGACCCGATAGCCCTCGCCCAGCCATCCCTTCACGTCGGCGACCGCGCGCTGCATGTCGCCGCGGTAGGTGTCGGCCGGCTTCGCCGGAAGGGCGCGGCTCGGCACCGCCCCGATCTCCACGTCGATGTCGACGGACACGATCTCGCCCAGCTCGTCGCGCAGGGGCTCACTGGTGGTTGAGGAAGGCGCGCTCGCGCCTGTCACGAGACCCTCGTCCTCGATCCCGAACGGCGACAATGTCCACCACGGCAGGTCGCGCTGGAGGGAGTGCACGCGGACATCGGTGAGGGACCGGTACGACGCGGCGCCGAGGTCGATCGGAGCCGTGCCACCGCCGGCGGCCGCGGCCCAGCTGGCGCCCAGGAACTCGTCGCTGGTCGCCACCAGGTCGTGCGCCCGGGCGCGAGCCCGCTCGGGGTCGAGCACCAGGACGTGGGTGTCGGCGGGCATCAGGTCGACGAGCAGCTCCATGTCGTCCACGAGCGCGGGGGCCAGCGACTCCATGCCCTCGACGGCGATGCCCTGCGCGATCTTGTCGGTCAGCTCCACCAGCGCCGGGTGGGCCTCACCGAGCTCCCAGGCCCGGCGACGTACGTCGTCGGTCAGCAGCAGCTCGCGGCACGGCGGCGCCCAGAGCCTCTCGACCTTCTCGAGCGCGCGCTGGTCGGAGACGGCGAAGGCACGGATCTCCTCGACCTCGTCGCCCCAGAACTCCACCCGCAGCGGGTGTTCGTCGGTGGGCGGGAAGACGTCGACGATGCCGCCGCGGACCGCGAACTCGCCGCGCTTCTCGACCAGGTCGACGCGGGTGTACGCCGCGTCCGCGAGGCGGTGCACGACGTCCTCCAGCTCGGCCTCGGTACCCGTCGCGAGCTCGACCGGCTCGAGGTCCCCCAGCCCCTTGACCTGTGGCTGGAGCACGGACCGCACCGGGGCGACCACGACGCGCAGCGGGCCGGTCTCGGGTGAGTCGCCCGGGTGACAGATGCGGCGGAGCACGGCGAGCCGGCGGCCGACCGTGTCGCTGCGCGGGCTGAGCCGCTCGTGCGGGAGGGTCTCCCAGCTCGGGTAGTACCCAACGGTCGCGGGGTCGACCAGGTCGGCCAGCTGGGCGACCAGGTCCTCCGCCTCGCGGCTGGTGGGCGTCACCGCCAGGACCGTGCGCCCGGCCTCGACCAGGCCCGCGACCACGAACGGCCTCAGCGCCTCCGGGCCGGTCAGGTCCAGGGCGCGGACGAGCCCGGCCTTCGCGTCGCCCATCGCCTCGGTGAGTGTGGCGTCGGCGAGCACGGCGTCGGCGAGTGGGGTGAGCTGCATGCGGGATCTCCAGGGTGGCGCAGCACGATTGCCCCCGGTCGGGCTCGACCGGGGGTGTGGGAACTGCGAGAACCACTCTAGGCGACGCCTCCGACAGGGTCGGCGACGCGGCCCAGGAACAACGGGGTGCCGTGCTCGACGTCGTGGATGACGAACAGGAAGGGCCGGTCGACGGTCACGTCGACGTACTGCGGCATGGACGTCACCTGCATGCCGACGGCGGTCGCGGCGGCGGCCTCGGTGCCGTGCTCGTCGACGGCGACGTAGGTCTGGTGCAGCACCGCGCCGATGAACAGGTCCGTGCCGTCGTCGGTCATCGGGCCGAAGTCGGCCTGGTCGGTGAACGCCGTCGGCATGCCGAGGCCGGACAGGACGTCGTTCAGGGCCGTCGTGCTGCGGAAGGTCCACCGCGGCAACGTCAGGCGTACGTCGGCCGGGCCCCCGGCGGCCAGCATCTCGCCGAGCCCTCCGGCGGCCACCGACCCCTCGACGTCGGCCAGCCGGCCGTCGTCGGGGAGCACGATCGTCATGGCCAGGGTGGTGCCGTAGTACGGCAGTCGGACCGCTGTCAGTCCGGGGCCCCGGCCGTACCCCGCCCCTCGGATCTCGCCGTGCATCATCGGCACGTCGACGGTGTCCCCACCGGCACGGTGGAACGGCCCGTCCGCGGTCAGCGAGGGCTCGAACTCGGTTGCCCACGGCGCCTTGAAGTACAGCGCGTTCACCAGCACCAGCCGGGTCATCGCATCCACCACGCCCTGCGGCAGGATCTCCGGGATCTTGTCGTGCGTCTGCTCCGCGGTCCACGTGTTCACCGCCTGCCGCGCCCCCTCGGTGTCGTCGACGAAGTCGACCACTCGCATCCCGGCGCCGTACGACCTCGCGAGCGCGTCGAGGAACGCCGCCCGCCACGCGGTCGACCGGTCCCCGAACAAGGCGTTGGCGCTGTCCAGGGCGATAACGGCCGGGTCGTCGTCGCTCCGCGGGAAGCTGCCCGCGAGGCCCTCGACCGCTTGCGTCAGCGCACCGAGGCCCTCGTTGTACGTCGCCAGGTCGAGGCCGTCACCGAGACCGAGCACGTGACCCATCTCCTCGGCGGTCGTCCCGGCCGCCCCGTTGGCGGTCATGGCCAGGGCAACGGCGACCGAGTACGGCGAGAGCGCGAGGTTGCCGTCCTCGCCGGCGATCCGCCCGTACAGACAGCCGGCCAGCCCGTGCAGCGCCGCGACCACCGGGGTGATCGATGCCGGGTCGCCCGGCGCGCGACGTACGTCGGAGGAGACGAGCTCCATGTCGCCGGCACCCATGTCGCCAGTGTCACCGGTCGCGGAGTCCGAGCCGCAGGCGGCCAGGGCCGGGACGCTCGTCGCGAGGGCAGCCAGACCCAGCAGGCGCAGCGTGTCGCGGCGGGAGAGCATGGCCCTAGGACGCCGGCGGCTCCGGAGGGGTTCCGGCGGCCTTCTCCTCCGGCGTGCGCAGCACGCAGAACTCGTTGCCCTCGGGGTCGGCCAGGACCGCCCAGCCCGTGCCGGGACCCCAGTTCCCACGCAGGTCGTTGACCATGGTGGCGCCGGCGGCGAGCACCCGCTCGGTCTCCTCGTCGCGGGTGCCGGACCTCGGCACCAGGTCGAAGTGGATGCGGTTCTTGACCTCCTTGGACTCCGGCACCTCGATGAAGAGGATGTGATGGCCGGAGTCCGCGTCGAGGATCATGCACTCCTCGTGGCCGGGCTCGTTCGGGTCGTCGGCGACCATCTCGTAGCCGAGCAGGTTGCGCCACCACTCCGAGAGCTCGTAGGAGTTGCGGCAGTCGACGGACGTGTGCGAGACGAAGCAGGTCATGCCCGCAGTCTGCCGCGGATGAGTCAGTGCATGACGAGGTCGACGTTGCGACCGGAGACCGAACCCGGGACCGACGGCGGGATGCAGTCGCAGGTGTCGGAGCAGGGCAGGAAGGAGTGCGGGGCGTGGCCGCATGCCGTGCATGGCATCTCGTGCGACAGGTGAGACCGGTGACGCTCGGTGACGGTGTCCCACATGGCCCTTCTCCTTTCCGCTGTGACCCTCTTGGTCGCTGACCTTGGTAAGGATGCTCGACCGCCGAGGGAGATACGTCCGTTTTGACGCAGAGACAACGCGAAAGTCATCGCACGTAGCCCGAACAGGCCACCGATCCGTGACACGACCGGGCCATCCGAATGCGGAATCGGCCGTCCGACGCCGCCTGGACGTCGAGAAGATCCGAACAGGTCTAGTCGGTGCCGTGCCGTCGGACGAAGCCGATGATCGACTCGGACAGCTCCGGACGGCACACGATCAGGTCGGGCAGGGACACGTCGTCCTGGTTGTACTCCAGCTCCGAGCCGTCGACCCGCGAGCAGAACAGGCCGGCGGCGCGGGCGACGGCCACGGGTGCGGCGTTGTCCCACTCGTACTGCCCGCCGGCGTGCACATAGGCGTCGCTGACGTCCCGGACCACCGAGATCACCTTGACCCCGGCGGAGCCCATCGGGACCAGGTCGGCGCCGATCTCCTCGGCCAGCGCCTCGACGAACGCCGGCGGCCGCGTCCGCGAGACGGCGATCCGCGGCCGGTCCGAGGTCCGGTCGGGTACGACGGGCGGTGCGGCGGTGCTGAAGGTCTCGCCCAGCGCGGGCTGCGCGACCGCACCGGCGACCAGCTCGCCCTTCTCCCACAGCGCCACGTGCACGGCCCAGTCGTCGCGCGGCGGCTCCGAGAACTCGCGGGTCCCGTCGAGCGGGTCGACGATCCAGACCCGGTCGGCCTGCAGGCGGGCCTTGTCGTCCTTGCCCTCCTCGGAGAGCACCGAGTCCTCCGGACGATGGTCGGCCAGCAGCTTCATCAGCAGCTCGTGGGCCGCCTGGTCGCCGGCGTCCTTGAGCTCGCGACCTTCCAGCCCCTCGGCTCGCACCTCGAGCAGTCGCTCCCCTGCGACCGTCGCCAGCCACTCGGCGAGGATGTGGTCGTCGGCTCCCGGCGGCGGCGTCCGGTCCTGGTGGTTCGTCACGAGCGCCACCCTAGTGACCACTCAGCGGTTGAACCGCTGCTGCGTCCGCTCCAGCCCGTCGGCGACCAGGCTCTCCACCGCGTCGGCCGCCTCGACGACGTTCATGTCCAGCTCCTTGCGCTCGGCGGAGGAGAAGTTCGACAGGACGAAGTCGGCGGGGTCCTGGCGACCGGGGGGCCGGCCGATGCCGACGCGGATCCGGTAGAAGTCGCCGGTGCCGAGCGAGGAGCGCATCGAGCGGAGGCCGTTGTGCCCGTTGTCGCCACCGCCCAGCTTGATGCGCAGCGCCCCGAACGGGATGTCGAGCTCGTCGTGGATCGCGACGATGCGCTCCGGCGGCACCTTGTAGAACTTCGCCAGCGTGGAGACCGGCCCGCCGGACTCGTTCATGTACGACCGCGCGCGGGCCAGCACCACCCTCGGAGTGTCCGGTCCGATCGCGCCGAGCCGCCCCTCGACGACCTCGGCGCGACCCGACTTGTGGGAGCGCAGCACCGAGCCCATCCGCTCCGCGAGCACGTCGGCCACCAGGTAGCCGACGTTGTGGCGGTGCCCGGCGTACGACGGCCCGGGGTTGCCGAGGCCGACGACGAGCCAGACGGGCGTGGAGCCCTCGGGACTCATCGAGCCCTCTCCCTTCCCGCAGATCGTGCGGCCCAGGAAGACCCTGAGCCGCTGCAGGATCACTCCTCGTCGCCACCCTCGGAAGCGGAGCCGCCCTCGCCGCCCTCGGCGGACCCGCCGTCGGCAGCGGCGGCGTCGGCAGCCTCGGCGTCGGCGGCGAGCTCCTCGTCGCTGGCCTCGTGGACGATGCCGGCCTCGGCCTCGGCCTCGGCGAGCTCGGCCTCGAGGTCCTCGGCGGTGCGCTCCTGGGTGACGTTCACGATCAGGGTGTCGGGGTCGACCACGAGCGTGGTGCCCTCGGGCAGCACGAGGTCGGAGGCGTGGATCTGGGTGCCGACCTGGGCGCCCGCGATCGAGACCTCGATCATCTCCGGGATGTTGGTCGCCTCGGCCTCGACCTGGACGGTGGCGTTCTCGGTGACCACCAGGGTCTCGGGGGCGGCCTCGCCGACCAGGTGGACGCGGACGTCGACGGTGACCTTCTCGCCGAGGCGGACGGCGACGAAGTCGATGTGCTCGAGGACCCGGCGGATCGGGTCGACCTGGACCTGCTTGGTCAGCGCCAGCTGGGTGTCGCCGTCGATCTCGAGCTCGAGGAGGGCGTTCGCGCCGCCGTGCTTGAGCGCCATCATCGTCTGGTGGCCGGGCAGGGTCACGTGGATCGTCTCGTTGCCGTGGCCGTACACGACGGCGGGGATCTTGTCCTCGCGGCGGATCCGGCGGGCGGCACCCTTGCCGAACTCGGTGCGCTTCTCGGCGGTGATCTTCTCGGCAGCCATCTGGGGGTCTCCTCGTGCTCAGGTCGGTGGACCCCGGCGAGGAGAAGGGCCGCGTGGACGGGCGGCACTGATGGGCCGGCCCAGTCGATCACGGTGGTCCTGCGGGTGCAGGGCCTCCCTCGCCGAGGCAACCGGGCGATTCTAGGAGACTCCCGCGCCCGCGCGCGAATCCAACGACCTCCAGGGGCCAAACGTAGTTCCTCACCCTCCCCACCGCACGGACATAAATCGTCCACAGTTCGGTGATACGGCGTCATGAAGACGTCTCGCAGTACGTCGGAATGTGAGGGCGCTTGCTACGAGCAGGCACCACTACGCGGACCGTAAGGTCGCCTGCATGGCACTCACGTGGGCCGAGGCTCGGGCCCGTGCGGCACAGGTGAAAGGGCCCGCGTACGACCTGCACCTCGACCTCTCGACCCCTGCCCGAGGCACCTTCGCCTCGAGCAGCACGGTCCGGTTCGTCCCTCGGGCACGCAGCACGTTCCTGGAGCTCTCACGCGCCGAGGAGCTCGTCGTCACCGTGGACGGCGAGGAGATCCCGGTCGCGTACGACGGCGAGCGCATCGCCCTCGACGGCCTGACCGTCGGTGCACCGGTCGAGGTCCGGGTCACCGCATCGATGCCCTACGTGACGTCGGGTGAGGGCATGCACCGCTTCACCGACCCGGCGGACGGCGCGACGTACGTGTCGGCGTACTGCGGGATGGACATCGCCCACCGCGTCTTCGCCTGCTTCGACCAGAACGACCTGAAGGCGTCCATCTCCCTCAGCGTGACCGCCGACCCCGAGTGGACCGTGCTCGCCAACGGCATCGGCACGGTCGTGGAACCGGGTCGATGGACGTTCACCCGGACGCCGGCGCTCCCGGTGGCGCTGTTCGTCGTGTGCGCGGGGCCGTGGGCGTCGGTGACCTGGGAGCACCGCTACGAGGACGGACGGCTGCTGCCGTGCGGGTGGCACGCGCGTGCCTCGGCGGCAGCCGACCTGGCCAGGGACGCCGAGGAGCTGCGCACCACTACCGACGCGGTGCTCGACCACTACGCCCGACTCTTCGACGCTCCGTACCCGTTCGACTCGTGCGACCAGGTCTTCGCGCCCGGCCTGAACTGGGGAGCGCAGGAGAACCCCGGCTGCGTGACGTACCGCGACGAGCTGCTGCCGCGCGAGCGCACCACCCAGCCCGAGCGCCTGTTCCGGGCGACGGTCATCGCGCACGAGCAGGCGCACATGTGGTTCGGGAACCTGGTCACCATGCGCTGGTTCGAGGACACCTGGCTGCAGGAGTCGTTCGCCGACTACTTCGGGCCCAGGGTCGCCGAGGACGGGGCCGGCTTCGTGGCCGCCCGGGTGCCGCACGAGGCGGGCCGCAAGGCGACGGCGTACGTCGCCGACGAGCGCCGCTCGACCCATCCGGTGGCGCCCCTCGCCGAGGAGGTGCCCGACGTCGACGCGGCGCTGGCGAACTTCGACGCGATCTCCTATGCCAAGGGCAACTCGGCGCTCCACCAGCTGGTGACCTGGCTGGGCGACCAGGCGTTCCTCGCGGGGGTCAACGACCACCTCACCCGGCACGCGTTCGGCAACGCCGGCCTGGCCGACTTCGTCGAGTCCCTGGATCGCGTTTCCGATCGCGACGTGCAGGCGTGGGTCCGGACCTGGCTGCGCACCAGCGGCTACGACACGGTCCGCGTCGTGCGCGACGGTGACGTCCCGGTCCTGGTGCGCGACGGCGTCCGTCCGCACCGCTTCACCGCGACGGCGTACGGCGACGGGATGCGCGCGGTGGACACGCGGCTGGTCGACCTCGGCGATGAGCCGGTGCGGCTCGACGACTGGGCCGGCCTGGTGGTGGTGCCGAACAGCGCCGGCCAGACGTTTGCCCGGCTGCGCCTCGACGACCGGTCGTGGGCGGCGGTCGCGGAGCACCTGGCCGACGTGGACGACCCGATGACGCGGGCAGTGCTGTGGTCGACGGCGCTCGACCTGGCACACACCGGAGAGCTCGGCCCGGACGAGTACGTCGACCTGGTCGGCCGGCACCTCGGCCGGGAGCGGCACCCGTCGGTGGTCGCCTCGGTGCTCGGACACGTGATGGTCTACGTGATCCCGCACCGGATGACCCCCGGAGAGGCGGTCAAGGCCTCGGAGCGCATCGCCGCGGCGTGCCTCGACGGCCTCGACGCCGGCCCGGACACCGAGATGGCCACCGCCCTCACCCTCGGCGTGATCCGCACGACGGGCGACCCGGATCTTCTGGCCCGGTGGCTCCGGGACGGCCGTACGGATGCGGGCGTCGACCTGGACCCGGGCCTGCGGTGGCGGGCCCTGCGCCGGCTGGCAGAGCTGGGCGCGGCCGACGAGGAGTCGATCGAGGCCGAGCGCGTCCGCGACGGCTCCGCCTCGGCCGAGCTCGGGGCCGCGACCGCCCTGGCAGCCCGACCGACGCCGGAGGCGAAGGAGCGGGCCTGGCGGGCGATGGGCGAGGACGACGAGGTGTCCAACCGGATGTTCGCGGCCCTGGCCGACGGCCTGTGGTCACCGGAGCAGGCCGACCTCGGGGCGCCGTACCTCGTCCGCTATCTCGAGGCCGCACCCGGCATCGCCGCCCGTCGCGGTCCGGGGTTCGCCAACGTGGTGGGCTCGTCCTTCCCGCGCATGCGGCTCGACGAGGCGCAGCTCGACCTGCTGCGCGAGGCGCTGGCCGGCGAGGTACCGACGGTGCTGCGCCGGCAGTGGGAGGACGAGCTCGACGACCGGACGCGGTCCGCTGAGTCAGCGCAGCATCTCGTCGACGACGAGCAGGGCGGACGACGGGCAGCCCTTCGTGAACCCGTAGAACGGCCCGAAGTCGCGGGTCGAGGCGAAGCCGGTGACGAAGAGGCCCTCCAGTGAGGTCTCGAAGCCCGGGCTGAGGTCGGGGAAGCCGTCGGTGACCGAGATCCGGTCGAGCACGCCGGCGAGGTACGGCACGTTGCCCAGCTCGGCCTTGTACCCCGACGCGAACACCACGTGGTCGACGGTGAGCGCCTGGCCGTCATCGAGGGTGAGCGTCACGTCGTCGTCGCCGGCTCGGACACCGCTCACCTCGGTCCGCGGGTGGCTGGTGACGACCGCCGGCCGGAGCCGTGGCGTGAGCCACCACTCCAGGGTGAGCCGTCCGACCTGCCAGAACCGGAGCGCGATGGCCTGCTGCTCGGTCGCCGGGAGGTTGCGCCACCAGCCGCGGCTGGCCAGGGTCTGCTCGACGAGCGGGTCGACGAACTTCCAGCTCACCTTCTCGAACGCCGGGGTCTCGTGCCGGTGGATCACGTCGACCCGGGCGGCCCCGTGGTCGCACAGCAGCGCGGCCCACTCGTAGGCGCTCTGCCGGCCGCCGATGACGGCAACCCGCCGGCCGGCCAGGTCGTCGAAGTCGACGAGCACGCTGGTGTGCCCTCGGCGGTCCGCGGGCACGTCGTCGTACCAGGCCGGCAGCTGCGTGAAGTGCTTGATGCCGGGCACGGACAGCACCTTGTCGGCGGTGATCGTCGAGCCGTCCGCCATGGCGGCGACGAACGGACCGTCCTTGGTCAGGTCCGCGACCATCCGGCGGTCGGCCTCGAGCCCCTTGCGCCGGGCGAACCAGTCGGTGTGGTCGAGGAAGACGCCGATGGGGATCGGGTCGACGTCGGCGGCGGCAAGGCCGGCGTCCTCGAAGTACGCCTCGAACGAGTCGGTCCCCGACGCGTCGAGCGACCAGTCGGGACCGGAGCGGAGGTACATGTCGGCCGGCATCTGCTCACGCCAGAACGCCATCGGCTCGCCGACCACGTGCGTGTCGATGCCCCGCTCCCGTGCGTACGCCGCGGCCGAGTAGGCGTACGGTCCCGCCCCGATGACGAGCAGGTCGGTGCGGGTCACTGAGCGAGCATAGAAGTCACATCACCCCGTGGGTTCGGGGTCCCCGCGGAATCGTGAGTCGGAGGAGCGAAGCGGGGGAGGCGAGCGATTTCGTGGGGTGAACTTTAGGCGTGGCCGTCGAACATCGAGGTCACCGAGCCGTCCTCGAAGACCTCCTTGATCGCGCGCGAGAGCAGGGGCGCGATCGAGAGCACGGTGAGCTTGTCGAAGAGGTTCTCCGGCGGGATCGGCAGCGTGTTGGTGACCACGACCTCGGTGGCCGAGGAGTTCTTGAGCCGGTCGACGGCGGGGCCGGACATCAGCGCGTGCGTGGCGGCGACGACCACGCCCGCCGCGCCGTCGGCCATCAGGGCCTCGGCGGCCTGCACGATCGTGCCGCCGGTGTCGATCATGTCGTCGACCAGGACGCAGATCCGGTCGTCGACGCGACCGACCACGCGGTTGGCGACGACCTCGTTGGGCCGGTCCTCGCGACGGGTCTTGTGGATGAACGCCAGCGGGGCGCCGCCCAGCCGGGCCGACCAGCGCTCGGCGACCTTGATCCGGCCGGCGTCGGGCGAGACCACCGCGAGCTGCTGGCCGGCGTACTTGTCGCGGACGTAGTCGGCGAGGATCGGCAACGCCATCAGGTGGTCGACGGGCCCGTCGAAGAAGCCCTGGATCTGGTCGGCGTGGAGGTCGACGCAGATCAGCCGGTCGGCACCGGCGGTCTTGAAGAGGTCGGCCATCAGCCGGGCCGAGATCGGCTCGCGGCCGCGGTGCTTCTTGTCCTGGCGGGCGTAGCCGTAGAACGGCTGCACCACGGTGATCCGCTTGGCCGACGCCCGTTTGAGCGCGTCGACCATGATCAGGTGCTCCATGATCCACTCGTTGATCGGCGCCGTGTGGCTCTGGATCACGAAGGCGTCGCAGCCGCGCACCGACTCCTCGTAGCGGACGTAGATCTCGGAGTTGGCGAACTCGTACGCCGACGTCGGCACCAGTCGGGTGCCGAGGGCGAGGGCGACCTCCTCGGCGAGCTCGGGGTGTGCTCGACCGCTGAAGACCATCAGGTTCTTCTTGGTGGTCTTCTTCAGTCCGCTCACGCGCATCTCTCCTGGGCCGAGGCTCTGCGACTGGGAAGGTACGACCTAGTCTCCCTCACCCTGGTCGCCGGACGCACGTCCGGGTCCATCCTGGGTCGCCTCGTGCGCCGCGTCGGCCTGCGGCGTCCCGGTGCGCTTGGTCTCCACCCAGCCCGGCAGGTTGCGCTGCGGACCGCCCGAGACGGCGAGCGCGCCGGGCGGCACGTTGCGTCGTACGACGGTGCCGCCACCCGTCGAGGCGCCGTCCCCGATCTCGACCGGGGCCACGAACGTGTTGTTGGAACCGGTCCGGGCATGCCGGCCCACGCGGGTGCGGTGCTTGGCGAGCCCGTCGTAGTTGGCGAAGACCGTGCCGGCGCCGATGTTGGCGCCCTCGCCGATGTCGGCGTCGCCGACGTACGACAGGTGCGGCACCTTGGCGCCGTCGCCGATGTGCGAGTTCTTGGTCTCCACGAACGTGCCGATCTTGCCGTCCGCGCCCAGCAGCGTCCCGGGACGCAGGTAGGCGAAGGGGCCGACCTTGGCGCCCTCCCCCACGACCGCGAGCTCGGCGTGCGCCCGCACCACCCGTGCGCCGGCGCCGACCTCGCAGTCCTTGAGCGTCGTGTCCGGCCCGATCACGGCGTCCTCGGCGATCGTGGTGGCGCCGAGCAGCTGCACGCCGGGCAGGATCGTGACGTCCTCGGCGAGCTTGACGTCGGCGTCGATCCAGGTGGTCGCGGGATCCATCACCGTGACACCGTCACGCATCCACCGGGAGACGATCCGCCGGTTCAGCTCCTTGCCCATCGCGGCGAGCTGCTCGCGGTCGTTGGCGCCCTCGGTCTGCATCACGTCGTCGATGGGGAACGCGCCGACGGTGAGCCCGTCCTCGCGGGCGATCTTGACCGTGTCGGTCAGGTAGTACTCGCCCTTGGCGTTGTCGTTGGTCAGCCGCGGCAGCGCGCCGACCAGGAACTCCGCGTCGAACGCCAGGATCCCCGAGCTGATCTCCGCGATCTCCCGCTGCGCCGGGCTGGCGTCCTTCTCCTCGACGATCGCCTCGACGTCGCCCTCGTGGTTGCGCAGGATCCGGCCGTAGCCGTACGGCTTGGCCACGATCCCGCTGAGGATGCTGACCACCTGCTCGGCCGCCCGGTGGTCGGCGACGAACCGGCGCAGGCTCTCCCCCTCCAGCAGCGGGGTGTCGCCGGTCGCGACGACGACCGTGCCCCGCGTCGTACCGCTGGCCTCCATGGCCACGCGCACCGCGCCGCCGGTGCCGTCGAGCACCTCTTGCACGGCCAGCACCACGTCCGGGACAAGGCTTTGCACGTGAGCGCCGACCTCGTCGCGCTGGTGGCCGACCACCGCGACCACGCGGTGCGGCTCCACCGAACGTACGGCGGTCAGCACGTGGCCGATCAGGGTGCGGCCCCCGATGGGGTGCAGCACCTTCATCGTCTTGGACTTCATGCGGGTACCGCCCCCGGCCGCCAGCACGACCACGGTCAGCTCGTCAGCTTCGCTCATGCTCCCCGGGTAGGAGTCGAACCTACGTCGCTAGTCCTGATTCAAAGTCAGGCGGGCCCTGCCGGCAGACCAACCGGGGATTGCTTGTCCCGTCCGGCCCGCCTGGCGGGGCTGCATGCCCGCCCGGCAGACCAACCGGGGATTGCTTGTCCCGTCCGGCCCGCCTGGCGGGGCTGCATGCCCGCCCGGCAGACCAACCGGGGATTGCTTGGGATTGCTTGGGATTGCTTGTCCCTTCCGGCCCGCCTGGCCGGCAGACCCATCGGGGATTGTCCTCGCGGACCCGTGAAGGATAGGCCCGCGTCTGCCGATGAGGGTGCTCGTGGCCACGCACTAGGGTCGCTGGCGTGGACCTGCCCGTCATGCCACCCGTCCAACCCATGCTGGCGAAGTCGGTGAAGGGGATCCCGGACCCGGCGAAGTACGGCGGGCTCAGCTTCGAGCCGAAGTGGGACGGGTTCCGCTGCATCGTCTTTCGCGACGGCGACCAGGTGGAGTTGGCGAGCCGCAACACCAAGCCGCTGACCCGGTACTTCCCCGAGGTCGTGGCCGCGATCAAGGAACAGCTCCCCGAGAAGTGCGTGCTGGACGGCGAGATCTTCGTGGCGGTCGGCGACCGGCTGGAGTTCGAGACGCTCCAGGAACGCATCCACCCCGCGGCCTCGCGGGTCAACCTGCTGGCCGAGGAGACGCCGGCCGGGTTCGTGGCGTTCGACCTGCTGGCGCTGGGCGAGGAGTCGTACGTCGGCCGGCCGTTCGCCGAGCGACGGGCCGCACTGGAGAAGGCGCTCGGCGGGCTCAAAGGCCCGTGCTACCTGACACGGACGACCGAGGACGCGGTCGTCGCGGAGGAATGGTTCTCGGAGTTCGAGGGCGCGGGCCTCGACGGCGTGGTCGCCAAGCCGCTGGGGGCGACGTACGAGCAGAACGCGCGCACGATGCTGAAGATCAAGCACGAGCGGACCGCCGACTGCGTGGTCGCGGGGTACCGCGAGCACAAGACGTCGACGAAGGAGCACCCCCTGATCGGCAGCCTCCTCCTCGGGCTCTACACCGACGGGCCAGATGGGGGCCTCCAGCACGTCGGCGTCAGCGCGAGCTTCACCGCGCAACGGCGCGCCGAGCTGTTCGAGGAGATGCAGCCGCTCGTGGTGCCGATCGAGGACCACCCGTGGGGCCGGTGGGCGGAGTTCCTGACGGCCAACCCGGACCGGGTGCCCGGCACCCAGAGCCGGTGGAGCCAGGGCAAGGACCTCAGCTTCACCCCGCTGCGTCCCGAGCGGGTGGTCGAGGTGGCCTACGACCACATGGAGGGTCGCCGGTTCCGGCACACCGCGCAGTTCCGCCGCTGGCGCACCGACCGCGACCCGGAGTCGTGCGGATACGACCAGCTCGAAGAGGTCGTCTCCTACGATCTCGGCCGTATCCTCGGAGTAGAAGGGGGCAAGCCATGAGCGGTTCGTACGACGTGGTGCTGCTGGTGGAGCAGGCGCTCAGTGCGGAGGACGCCCGCCAGGTGCTCTCCTTGCACGAGGATCTCGAGGAGCCGGTCGTCTACCACGTGCTGTTCCCGCTGGAGAACGCCGCGGCGCGCATCGAGGCCTCCATGGGCACCCTCGCCGGCGGTGAGCTGATGGGCAACCCGAGCATCGGCATGCAGGAGGTCGATGTCGACGCGGTCCGCAAGGACGCCGCGCAACGTTCGCACGAGGACCTCGACACCACCCTTCGGGTGCTCCGCGACGCGGGCGGCACCGTCCAGGGCAAGATCGTCGGCGACCCGCCGATCGACGCGCTCGCTGCCGAGGTGTCCGCCGTCGACGGCCGCGAGGCGATCATCCTGACCAGGCCGCACGTGGTGGCCGAGTTCTTCCACGTCGACTGGACCTCCCGGGCCCGCCGCAAGATCGGCGTCCCCGTCCTGCACCTGCTCGAGCACGAGAACTTCGACGAGCAGGCGGGCGGCGGCGAGGGCGTCACCGGGCTCTGAACCAGCCAGGGCCGGTCCCCGCAGTGGTCGCTACGATCGCCGGGTGAAGCTCACCCAGCGCCTGCAGAGCGCGGCCCGCGAGGCCGCCGACCAGGCCAGGGAGAGGGCCAGGGACCGCCTCGGCCAAGCGCGCGGGCGCGAGGAGCAGCCCGTGGCAGCAGCGCCGGACGCCCCGGGCAACCGTCCGCGGTCGGCGTTCGCCGGCGTCCTCGACGGGCGGCACCTGTGGCTGGCCGTGGACGCCACCCCGGGGACCCTCGCCATCAGCGAGGCCGGAAGCGGACGCGTGCTCCCGCTGACGAGCGACCTGGCCGAGGACGACCCGCGCTACCGCTCGGTACGCGCCGACCTCGGCACTGTCCCCGGCGCCGGGGGCGGCCGCTATGAGGTCGTCATCACCGCGCCGGGCGGCAAGGTGCATCGCGTCTGGACCCCGCCCCTGGCCCGCAACGAACCCATCCGTACGCCGGCCGCGGACGGCGTGCACTGGCAGGTGGCGCGCGCCGAGGACGGCACGCTGCTGCTGGTCCGCGAGCCCGCTCCCGAGGGTGCCGTACTGCTCGGCATCGAGGCAGCCGTCGACGACACCGTCACGCTCCGGATCGGCGGCGCGCCGCCTGGCGCCGAGCTGCGGCTGGTCGACGACGAGTCCGGCGAGGTGCTGCTGACCCGGCCGTTCACGGTGTCCGACGGCGTCGCGGTCGCGACCTTGAGGCCGGCCGAGGTGCCCGAGGGCGAGGGTCTCTCGACGAGCGTGCTGGCCGGTGACCTGCCCGTACGTCGTCGCGCCGACGAGCTCGTGCGACCGGACACCGCCGTGCTGCTCCCCCAGCACCAGGCCGAGGACGGCCAGAGCGTCGCGGTCGTGTACCGCTGGCTGCCCGACGGCATCCTGAGGGTCCGGCGGCCGAAGGCGGGGCAACCGTGAAGATCGGCTACCTCGTCTTCAACCTGGACGGCATGGGCGGCACCAGCCGGTCGGCCATCACCCAGGCCAACGCGCTCGCGGGCGATCACGACGTCACCCTGCTCTCGGTGACCAGGAGCGGCGAGCGGCCGCACTACGAGATCGACGACCGCGTCGCGGTCCGCTACCTCGCCGACGTGCGTGAGGGGCAGGACCCCTCGGTCCCCGGCGTCGAGCTCCCGCCCTCACGCGCCCGGGCCCTGCACGACCGCGAGTCGTTGCTCGTCCCGGACCGCTGGGACGGCCAGTTCACGGCCCTGTGCGACGTCGGCCTCGAGCACGTGCTGCCGAGCCTCCGGGTCGACGTCCTGGTCACCGTCACACCCGGCCTGCTGGCCGCGGCCATCCAGCTGCTTCCGCCCGAGCCCGTGGTCGTGCACCAGGAGCACCGCTCCACCTCCGACCGCACGGCGGGGCTGGAGCCGCTGCTGAACTTCGCGCCGCGCGCGGACGTGGTGGCGGTCTTCACGCCCGCCATGGCCGACTGGATGCGCGAGCAGCTCGGCGACATGACCCCCGAGCTCGCGATCGTGCCGAACCCGCTCCCGCTCGGCTTCACCCCGCGCTCCCGGCTCGACAACCCGCTGATCGTCGCGGCCGGCCGGATCGCGACCGAGAAGCAGTTCCCGCGGCTGATCGAGGCGTTCGCGCTGGTGGCCGACCGGATCCCCGAGTGGCGGCTGCGGATCTACGGCGCCGGCCCCAAGCGGCAGGAGCTGGTCCGCCTGATCCGCAAGCTCGGGATCTTCGACCGGGTAGAGCTGCCGGGGTCGGTCTCCGACATGCGGGGCGAGTGGGCGAAGGCCTCGATCTCCGCCCTGACGTCCCGCGCCGAGGGGTTCCCGCTGGTGGTCCAGGAGGCGATGGCGGCCGGCGTCCCGGTGGCGTCGTACGACTGCGCCTCCGGCCCCCGCGAGATCATCGAGCACGAGGTCAACGGGCTGCTCGTCTCACCCGAGTCGATCGCCGGGATGTCCTCGGCCCTGCTGCGGCTCGCCACCGACATCGACCTGCGCCGGGCGCTCGGCGAGGGGGCCTACCGCACCGCCCGTCAGTACGACGCGTACGCGATCGCCGAGCGCTGGGTCGGGATCTTCAGCGCCGCCCGCACCCGGCGCACCGTCGCCGGCCGGCTGACCCCGCGCGTCACCGCACTCGTCGACGCGAAGCCGGTGCCGACCGCCGCGTCCGACGCCGTGGCCGCCGAAGGCGTCACCCCGGCACAGGCGCGCGAGGCGGCGCTGGGCTGGGCCGTCCGAGCGGCCGCGACGGCGAGCAACCACTGGCTGGTGATCCCGGCGCACGAGTCCGGGGCGCCGGTCGTGGTGGTGCCCATGGCCGACCGGGACGCCTTCTTGAAGTCGCTCGGCGACATGGGGTGGGCGCCGTACCTGTCCCTGCGCGACCCCGAGGAGCACGGCTGGCCCGAACGGCGGGGCAGCATGCGCTCGCTGGCCGAGGAGCTGCGGCGGGGCATGACGCCGAGATTGTTCGTCGAGCCGTGGCCGGTCGTCGACGGCCGGCACCAGCTCGTCGGCCAGGGCTGCTCGGTGGAGGTGCAGTTCTGGGAGCGGCACGTCGACGGCTCGCTCGTCTCGCCGACCCGCAACCGGTACACCAACCGGATCCCGGCACATGAGGACCTCGTGCCGGTGACCATCGACGGGGTCGAGGTGCGCACGCTCGCGCTGATGGCGACGCCGACGGTGAACGAGTGCCGGTTCCCCGTGGACGTCGTCTACACCTGGGTCGACGGCAACGACCCCGAGTGGAACGCCGATCGCGAGGCCCGGATCGCGGGGATGGCAGGCACCGCGCGAACCCGTGAGGCCAGCGGCCGGGCGAGGTTCATCTCCCGCGACGAGCTGAGGTACTCGCTCCGCTCGGTGCACCTGTTCGCGCCCTGGGTGCGCAACATCTACCTCGTCACCAGCGGGCAGATCCCCGACTGGCTCTCCCCCGACGACGGCGTCACCGTCGTGCCGCACGCCGAGATCATGCCCGCCGACGCCCTCCCCACGTTCAACTCGCACGCGATCGAGACCTCGCTGCACCACATCCCCGGGCTGGCCGAGCACTGGCTGTACTTCAACGACGACTTCTTCCTCGGCCGCCCGTTGCGCCCGGAGGCGTTGTTCAGCCCGGCCGGCCTCTCGTCGGTGTTCTTCGCCCAGTTCGCCATCGGGCTGACCGACGCCCCCGACGCCCCGCCGTGGCTGAAGGCCTCCTGGAACAACCGCCTGCTCCTCGAGGAGACCTTCGGCGCCGTCACGACCAACGCGCTCGCCCACGCGCCGTACGCCGTCCGCACCTCCGTCCTGGCCGAGATCGAGCAGCGGTTCAAGGACGTCGTCTCACGGACCACACACGCACCGTTCCGCTCCGACACCGACATCTCCACCCTGAGCTCCTTCGCCCAGCACTACGGACTGCTCACCGGGACGGCGTACGCCGCCGAGGCCGACACCGTCTTCGTCAACATCGCCAACAGCGACCTCGACTGGCAGCTCTCGCAGCTGCTGAACCGCGACCAGGACTTCTTCTGCCTCGGAGACCATCACGACCACGGCTTCCGCGAGTGGCGTCTCGACGAGATGCTCACGACGTTCCTACGCGAGTACTACCCGGTGGCTGCGCCGTGGGAGCGCTCCGCTGGTTGAGGAAGGCGCGCAAGCGCCCCGCCGGTGGTTGAGGAAGGCGCGCTAGCGCCCCTCCGGTGGTTGAGGAAGGCGCGCTAGCGCCTGTCACGAAACCTCCGGGGCCGCAGGGGTTGCGACCGACAGAGTTTGCCTCCGGCGGGGTGGGGTCGTCGACCGTCGTCCAGAGGGCGCGGTCCCAGGGGGTGTGGGGGTCCCGGCGGACTGGTCCGCTTCGCGCGATCGACCGGGCAGCTCCATCCACCCACCGGCCCGTACCCGAGCAGCGGCGGAGCGGGGAGGGGCCCCGACGACCGTGGTGGGTCTGGCGGCACGTCGCGAGGGACGAGCGACGTGCGGGTAGGTCGGCGGGGCCCCTCCCCGTGCAGCCGCCGCACGCGTACAGGCAACCCCGCCGGAGGCGAAATCAAAGACCGTAACCCGAGCGACCGCGAGTGGCTTACTTCGAGCGCAAGCGAGCAATCTCCGCCTCGGCGTCGGCGAGGCGGGCCTTGAGCTTCTTGCGGACCTTCGCGACCTGGGCCGTCGTCTCGTCGAGGGCGATGGCCGCGGACGACTCGTACAGGTCGACGTACTCGCGGCGGAGGCCGTCGAGGCGCTTCATCACGGTGTCGTCGTCGGGCGTCTCCACCAGCTCGTTCATCGCGTCCCAGGCGCGATCGGCGAGATCGACGAGGGTGGCGGCGACCTCGAGGCCGTCCCAGTCCGGCTTGGAGCGGTTGAGGGTGGCATCGATGAAGTCGTCGACGGGGTGATGGCCGCTGGTGTCGTTGAAGGTCAGGCCGAGCTGACTGCCGGCGCGTGACATCGCGGATCGCCAGTCGCCGATCAGGTCGTAGTACGGGACGAACGCCCGGGGGTTGCCGCGGGTGGCGCGCTCGGTCTCGAACGCCGCGTTGATCCAGGCGGCGACGTTCGTTGTCTCGCGCTTCTGCCGGAAGTCGCGATCCATCTCGGTGAGGTACGCCGTGTCGCGCGACCGCACGACCTGGGCCGGGTGCCGCAGCATCGTGAGGCTCGTCAGCTCGGCGTCCAGCTCGGCGGCCATCCGCTGCCACAGGTCGTAGACCCAGTACGCGCGGGTGTCCTTGAGCAGGATCTGACTCTCGCCCGTCGCGAGCTGCTCGCGCAGCCAGGTGCGCAGCTGATCCTCGACCTCCGGTGTGACGGCCTTCTTGGCGATCCGGCCGGCGTTCGGGCGCGAGTCGATGGTGCGCACCGGGATCGGGTTGAGCAGCCACTTGTGGAACTCCGCGACCCAGAGCGGCTCGTAGTACCCCCGCGGGTTGCGCTCGTCGGTCTCCACCTCCGGCTGCGGGATGTAGAGCCCGAGCCGCTTGAGCGTGCCCGCGACGCTGCTGGTGCCGCTGCGTCCCGAGCCCGTCACCACGACGAGCTTCACCTGCCCATCTATTGGGTCTGCCACGCCGTCGAGCGTATCGGGGCGTTATTCGGATGCGTCCGCCCGTCGGCCGCTTCTACCCTCGCTCGCATGGGAATCACGGAGTGACCGCAGCCAGGCCCCGTTCGGCGGCCTGACGACCGACGTACGTTCGCGCGCGGGGAGTAGCGCCCCCAACCGGTAGACCCGGCGTGCGCCGGTCAGGCGACCACTCCCGCCTCCGGAGCCATCCCATGCCCGCCCTCTCTCCCGCCGCGCGCCTCTACTCCCAGGCCCGCCGCAACCTGCTTCCTCGTCACGAACGCCTCGTCGCCGTCGCCGGCCGCTGGCAGCACGAGCACCTCGTCCGCCTCGGCGTGCGTCCCGAGGTCACGCTGCGGTGCGGTGCGATCGAGCCGCACGTCCCGGACTATTGGCCGGCGTACGCGATCTCCGAGAAGACCCTCGCCCGCATCCACCCCGGCCTGTCGGCGCCGGTCTTGCTGTCGGTGGTCCGGCTCCCGGAGTGGACGCCGGCCGAGGTGCTGCGCCCGGACTCCCGGCTGCTGCTGGTGGCCGACGGCATCGAGTACGCCGGCAACCTCGGCACCCTCGTCCGCACCGCCGACGCGGCCGGCGCCGACGGCCTGGTGCTCACCAACGCCACCTGCCGGCTCACCCACCCGAAGGTGTTCGAGGCCAGCCGCGGGACGGTGCTCACGGTGCCGGTCCTGACGTACGGCGCCGTGGCCGACGCCCGCCGGGACCTGGCCGCGGCCGGTTTCACGGCGTACGTCGCGGACCCGGCCGCGGCTCATCGCTACCTCGACGTGGACTACGGCCACCGCAAGGTGGCGCTGGTCGTCGGCTCGGAAGGCGAGGGCGTGGCGCCGGAGTGGCGCACCCCGGACCTGACCCGTGTCTCGATCCCGATGCGCGGCCTGGCCGACTCGCTCAACGTGGCCGCGTCCGCGTCAGTCCTGCTGTTCGACGCCCGGGCGCGGCTGGGCTGAATCGGTCTGGGTCAGCTCGACCGCGATGTCGAGGTGACCGGCGTGCCGGGCGTACTCGTGCAGCACGTGGAAACAGATCCACCGCAACGTGGGCAGCCCCTCGTCGAAGTGCTCGGCCGGCGTGGCCCAGGTGTCCAGGTCGTGCGCGGCGAGCACCTCGTCGGTTCGCCGCCCGACCGCCCGCAGCATCGCGACCAGCGACTCGGCCGTCACCTCGTGGGGCACCTGCCAGTGCGCGCGGTCCGTGTCACGGTCGCCCCACGGGTGGTCGACGTCCTCGTGCAGCCAACCCCACACGAACCAGCGCCGCTCCATGTGCGCCAGGTGGCTGAGCAGCTCGATCGGCGTCCAGCCCGACGCCAGCCGCGTCGTCCGCTGCTCCTCGACGGACAGCCCCAGCACGGCCTCGGCCACCGCCTCGCGGAGGTAGGAGAGGTACGCCGCGAAGAGCGTCGCCTCGCCCGCGGTGTCGGTATGGGGTTCCTCAGCCACTCACCCGACCGTAGTCTGGCGCGTCCAAGGGGTAAGGCGTATAACCCTTTGCGGGCGGGTAAGCCACCCGCAGAACTGCTGGGGATGACACAGGGGGATGACATGACCCAACAGGTTCCGCCAGAGACCGGTCATGGTTCCGAGCGACTGAAGGACCGTGTGTACTGGATCGTCGTAGGCGTGGTCTGTGGCAGCATCGTGGGGTTGACCGCGGCCAACACGCTGCATTCGGGAGACGGCGAGACGATCGCGAGAGAGCCCACGCCGTCGCGGAGCGTCACCACCGAGGGCGCTGCCGCGGACATGGCGCCGATGGACGGCATGGATCACGCCGGCGAACCGAGCCAGACCGCGGCGGTCGGCGTCACGGAGGTGGGCACCGAACCCTTGAGCGTGTGTCGCCAGGTGCACGACGACCAGGAGCAGCCCTTGCGGGACGCCGCCACCGCGATGGACCAGTGGGCGATCCACGTCGGAGCGATGAACCAGCTGGTCGTCGGGGCGATCACCTTGCCGCAGGCCAACCAGTTCTGGAACCAGACCCGTGTCGGCGCGATGGCTCATCTGCAGGCGTTCGCGACCTCGGACGGCAAGTACCAGCAGCGGACCTACCGATGCCCGGCACCGGCTGAGAAGCGGTCGTCAATGGACCCGCTCGTGGTCTGCGAACGGAGTGTCGCCGATCGCACCCGGGTGCTGAAGCTGGCCCGGGTCGCTCTCGCCACCTGGGGCCACCACGTCATGCACATGGAGATGCTGCGGGAGGGCACGATGTCGCCCGCGCGGGCCACCCAGCTGTGGCTGCAGAGCTGGCGGGCGGGGCAGGAGCAGATCGACCGGTACCGCGGTGCCCTGTCAACGGCGCGAGAAGCGACCTGCTGAGCCGTCGACCAGCCCGTGAGGGCCATCGGCGTCAGTCGCCGATCCAGTTGCCCTGCTCGTCCCAGTGCTCGGCGACCTTCTTCGACGGCTGCACGCGCGGCGGCTCGCCGGGCATCTTCGGATAGTCGGGCGGGTAGTTGAGCTCGACCGACCCCTGCTCCTCGAAGAGGTCGAGCAGGGGCGTGAGGTCGTGGTGCACGTCGTCGATGGTGGCCCACGGGTCGCCGTCGGCCAGCCGCTCGGGCACGGTGAACAGGTTGTACTCGCCCGGGTCGGTCACCCCCGCCAGCTCCTCCCAGGTCATCGGCGTGGAGACGGGGGCGCCCGGGATCGGGCGGAGGGAGTACGCCGAGGCGATGGTGCGGTCGCGACAGTTCTGGTTGAAGTCCACGAAGATCCGCTCCCCGCGCTCCTCCTTCCACCAGGCAGTGGTGACCCCGTCGTCGCGCTTCTCCAGCTCGCGGCCGAAGCCGATCGCCGCGTGCCGCACGTCGACGAACTCCCAGCGTGGCTCGATGCGGACGTAGATGTGCACCCCGCGGTTGCCGGACGACTTCACGAAGCCGGTGATCCCCAGGTCCGACAGCAGCTCCCGGGCGACGCCGGCGACCCGGACCGCGTCGGTGAACGTCGTGCCCGGCTGAGGGTCGAGGTCGATGCGCAGCTCGTCGGGGCGGTCGACGTCGTCGCGCCGCACCGGCCACGGGTGGAAGGTGAGCGTGCCCATGTGGGCGCACCACACCGGCACCGCGATCTCGGTCGGGCAGATCTCGTCGGCCGTGCGTCCGGAGGGGAACGTGATCGTCGCCGTCTCGAGGTAGTCGGGAGCACCCTTCGGCACGCGCTTCTGGTAGAACGCGTCGGCGTCCTTGTCCATCGGCCCGGTCGCCAGCTTCATCCCGGGCCGCACCCCGGAGGTCCAGCGTTCCAGCGCGGTCGGCCGGTTGCGCAGCGCCCTCATCAGGCCGTCCTCCACGGAGGCGAAGAACTCCGCCACCATCAGCTTGCTGACCTCGGGGGTGCGGTCGGTCGCCTCGTAGATCACCCGGTCCGGGCTCGAGACCCGCACAGCCCGGTCGCCCGCCTGCACCTCCGCCGCAGCAGCCTTCGCCATGAGGTCACGGTACGGCGCGAGAATCAACCCGTGGACCCTCGCCTGCGCATCGCCGTGGATGTCAGCCTCGCGTGGTACGCCGACATGTTCGCCCTGCACGGCATCCCGACCGTCACCGAGGGCGAGTTGTGGCGCGCGCTCGGCGCTCCTCCCCCGTTGCACTCCACCGCCAAGACGCTGGCCCCCGGCGTGCCGGAGGAAGCCGCAGTCGCGGCCGTGGCGGCGTACGACGTCTGCTCGGTCGCCGACTCGTTCGGCGACCTCGACCTGGCCGGGCACGGGTTCGCGACCTTGTTCGACGCCACCTGGATCCACCACCCGCCGCTGGAGCCCGGCCCGATGCCGCACGCGTGGTCCCGGGTGACCGACCCGGAGGGACTGGCCGCCTGGACCGCGGTGCACGGGTCGCCCGAGGTGTTCCCTCCGGCGATCCTCGATCGACCGGCCTTCACGCTGACGGCGCGGCGCGACGACTCCGGGGACATCACCGCCATCGCCGTCGTGCACGACTCGTCGGCCGGCGTCGGCGTCTCGAACGTCGCGGCCGCGACCGGGCACACCGTCGCGATGGCCGAGGTGCTCGAGCTGGTGGCCGCGCTGCACCCGGGCCGGCCCGTCACCGACTACGACCGCGACGAGGCACTCGACGACGCGCTGGCCGCCGGCTTCACCGCGCTCGGCCCGCAGCGGGTCTGGTCCCGCGGCTGACGTCACCGTTTCGTCATCGCGGTGCGTGGTCCGCTCACCGGCCGCCGACTACCGTGGCGCCATGTCCTACAGCGTGGAGAAGACCGACGAGCAGTGGCGTGAGGAGCTCTCGCCCGAGGAGTACGCCGTGCTGCGCAAGGCCGGCACGGAACGCGCCTTCACCGGCGAGTACACCGACACCGAGACCACCGGCGTCTACCGCTGCAAGGCCTGCCAGGCCAAGCTCTTCGAGTCCGACACCAAGTTCCACTCCGGATGCGGCTGGCCGAGCTTCTACCAGCCGATCAGCGACACGATCGAGTACATCGAGGACAACACCCACGGGATGAAGCGCGTCGAGGTCCGCTGCGCCAACTGCGGTTCGCACCTGGGCCACGTGTTCCCCGACGGCTACGGCACGCCCACCGGCGACCGCTACTGCATCAACTCGATCAGCCTGAGCCTCGAGCCGTCCGACCGGGAGGGATGAGCGCGAGGGCGACACCCTAGGGTGTGCCCTCATGAACGACCGCGAGCCTCGGACTCGTCCACGGCCTCCCGCTGGCGTCCGGACGCACCGGTGGTCGTGCTGGCCGTCGGCATCGCCGCATCGACCGTCGTCCTCCTCCTGAACGCGCGGTCGCTGTGGTTCTTCGGCGACGAGTGGGCGTTCATCTACTACCGCGCACTCTCCGGCGGTGACGGGCCGAGCGTGCTCGCCGCCCACAACGAGCACTGGTCGACGATCCCGCTGGTGCTGTATCGCGGCATGTGGCAGATCGTGGGGCTGCAGCACTACCCGATCTGGACGCTGATGCCCATCACGGCCCTGATGGTGGGCAGCGTGGGCATGTTCCTGCTCCTCAAGCGCGCTGGGGCCTCTGCATGGACCGCAGCGGTCTGCGGGATCGTCCTCGCGTGGAACGGCTCCGGCGAGGACACCCTCTGGGCCTTCCAGGTGGGCTTCCTCGGCTCCCTGACCTTCGGGATCCTCGCGTGCCTGGCGGTCCAGGAGACGACGTCCCGGCGGGGACTCGTGCTCGCCAACGTGCTGGCGGTCGCCGCCCTGATGAGCTCGGGGCTCGGCATCCCGATGGTCGCCTGGATGGCGCTGTTCGCCCTGATGCTGCGGGGCTGGCGCACCGCCCTGGGCGTCGGCGTCGTACCGACCGCGGTCTACGGCCTCTGGTACCTCACGTACGGCACCGATGCGACCGACCAGACCCAGGGCCTGCCGGACCCGTCGCCCACGACGTTCGTCGGCTACGTCTGGGCCGGCATCGGTCACGTCTGGGACGTCACCACCGGGGCACCGGGGGTCGGCGTGGTCGTCTTCCTCGGCCTGGCCGCGGTGGCGATCTTCGCGGTCACCACCGACAAGCTGCACGCGCTCGCGGTCTCGGGAGTGGTCACGGCCGTGTTCGCCTACACCATGCTGGCCACGTCGCGGGCAGCCTTCGGCGTGGAGCAGGCCCTGTCGCTGCGCTACGTGCCGCTCGGCCTGATCCTGACGCTCCCCGCCTTCGCGGTCCTGGTCGGTTTCGTCGGGCAGCGACTCCCCGGCGGCACGATCGAGAGGTCCGTGGTCGCCGTCGTCCTGACGCTGTTCCTGGTCGCGGCGTCCTACGCCAGCACGCGCAACTTCGTCGACGAGCGGAGCTACATGCTCGTCGGGGTGGAGGACCGCGTCCTCACCGGGGTGTACCTGGCGGAGAAGGGCGAGCCGCTGTTGCGGAACACCGTCGACGCGATCAACCAGCCACCCATCGACGTCGCGCGGCTCGCGAGTCCCGGGCAGCGCGGCCACGTGCCATCGGTCAAGCCGGACGACGAGGAGCTCTGGACGGCTCGGGCGCAGTTCAGGGTCGCGGCGATGCCCACCCCTTTCGACCTCCCCTTCGGCCACTCCGTGACCGGGGTGGGCATCGGCGGTGACCTGGACCTGTCCGACTGCGCGGAGGTGGCGACCAACATCCTCCCGTCGGGCTTCGTGGACGTCCCGGCAGGTCCACGCGGTGTCCAGATCGGGTTGCGCAACCCCGGCACCGGCCTGAACGTGCAGCTCGTGCACGACGACGGGAAGGTCTCCGACCCGGCGACCATCACCACGGACGCCGGGGCGACGGTGTTCGTCGGCACCAACGTGCCCGACGCGGCCCTGCGCATCACGCTGACCACCGACACCTTCGGGGTCTGCGACCACGGTTGAGGACCGGGGTCAGAGCGTGTCGTTCGGGAGCACGTAACGCACGGCGACGTACAGGTTCAGGGCGGCCAGCAGAGCGGGCCAGGTCCAGAGGGCGACGATGCGCAGCGTTCGCGAGTCGGCCGCCAGCTCGCGCACACCGACGACCAGGCACAGCGCCACGACCGAGATCACGGTGAAGAAGTAGCGACCCTGACCCTGGGTGGTCGTGCGCGCGATGATCAGGACGGCGGCCGCGCCGCCGCAGAGCGCCGCCACCACCGGCAGAAGTCGTGACCGCACGGCGCGCCATCCGGGCGAGCCGAGGTGGCGCAGCGCGACCCGGAGGGCACCACCGAAGCCGGCGCACGCGACGGCGGTCAGGAGGAGGCTGACGCCCAAGGGGATCGTCCACTGGTTCCAGCCGCCGACGTACCAGGTGGTGTCGACCAACGCGCGCGGCAGCTCCTCCAGGAACCGCTCCTGGTCGGTCCAGGGCACGGGTACGACGAGTCCCGGGACCCGCTCGGCGAGGAACCGTCGGCTGGCCTCGTCGGCGAGCAGGTCGCCGTACAGCCGGACGTTCCGGACGAACCACCACCCGCACACCAGGACACCGACCGCGCCGGCGCCCAGCAGCTCCAGGACCCGGCGCCCCCTGGCGCGGCCCCACGCGGCTCGGACCAGGCAGGCGAGGAGCAGCAGGCCGACCACCGGCAGGGTCGTGTACTTGGTCAGCACGGCGGAGCCGGCCAGCACGCCCATGGACGCCGCGAGGACGGTCCGGGCTCGGGTGGTCTCGGTCTCGGTGCTCCACCGCAGCACGACGTAGATCAGGGCGGTGCACAGGACCGTCGCCAGCGAGTCGTTCTGCACCGTCGCCGAGATGACCACGAACTTCGGCCAGACCGCGACGGTGGACGCCACGGCCGCCGCGGCGATCCGGTCGGCTCCCGCGCGACGAGCGACCAGGTAGGTGAGCCAGACCGTGAGCGCGCCGAGCAGGACCGAGAGCATCCGCAGCAGGTGCACCCGCACCGCCGCGGTGTACTCCGCGTCGTCGTAGTCGTGCGCGAACAGATAGCGGTCCAGCCCGTCGGCCTCCACCGGGGTCGAGTCAGGCCGGGGTGCGACGTCGACCGACGGGATGCCGAGGAGGGTCTGCCAGCCGGCGGCGACCGCGTAGTACAGAGGCGGCTGCGCGGACTCGACGTTGTCGCCGATCGCGGGCAGGCGACCGCTGTGCACGATCTGGATCGAGCCGACGTGGTCCGGCTCGTCGTTCGCCTCCCACATGGGCGTCATCCACGAGTAGAACGTGGTGACCGCCACGAAGACGAGAACCGGAACCGCAGGGAGGGCCGCTGAGCGCATCTTCTCCCGGTTGCTGCCCATGATCGGGGGCGAGCATACGGTGCGGGCGGCCCGACCCCAGCGGGGTGGCCCTGGTGGATCAGCCTGGCGCGCTCAGCCCTGCGCGGGAGCCAGCGCGGAGTGCACGAACACCAGCCCGGCGCCGTACGTCGCGTCGGCCCACTCCTGGATCGACCCGTCGTCGTGGACGACGTCGACCACGACGAGGTTGTCGCCCGGCATCGTGGTCAGCGCGCCGGGCAGCTCGTTGAGCTGTTGGGCGATGTCCTCCAGCTCGGCCTGGGTGTGGTCCTCCGTGGCCGAGCTCGTGGGCTGGGGCGTCGGCATGGGGTCGTACAACGCACCGGAGACCGCCGACTGGTACGTCAGCGTCTCGCCGTCGAAGGTGCCGGTGACGGCGAAGCTGCCGAACTTCACGCCGCCGGCGTTGTCGAACTCGCCGCGGTGCTCCGACCAGTCCCAGCCGGTCATCGCCAGGCCGGTGCACTGCGGCGGGTAGGACTCGGCGACCGGGCCGAGGCAGAAACCCGGCTGGTCGGTGTCGAGGACCAGTCCGAGGCCGACCACGGGTCCGTCGGCGGCCGGGATCGCCGTCGGCATCTCCGGCTTCGGGTCGCCGACCGTGTCCGCGACGGAGTCGGCGGTGTCCGTGCCGCAAGCGGCGACGAGCAGGAGCGAGGCGGCAGCCATGAAGGCACGCATAGGGGTACGACGCGGGTCCCCGTCGGCGGGTTCCGCGCGTCAGGGCAGACGCTGGACCAGGTCCGTGGGCGAGACGCGGGGGCCGGTGTAGAACGGCACCTCCTCGCGGACGTGCCGGCGCGTCTCGGATCCGCGGAGATGACGCATCAGGTCGACGATCCGGTGTAGCTCGTCGGCCTCGAACGCGAGGATCCACTCGTAGTCGCCGAGCGCGAAGCTGGACACCGTGTTCGCGCGCACGTCGGGGTAGTCGCGCGCCATCTTGCCGTGCTCGGCGAGCAGCGCTCGGCGGTCGCCCTCGTCGAGGAGGTACCACTCGTAGGAGCGGACGAACGGGTACACGCAGACGTAGGCGCGCGGCTCCTCGTCGGCCAGGAAGGCCGGCACGTGACTCTTGTTGAACTCGGCCGGCCGGTGCAGTGCCACCTGCGACCAGACCGGCTCCAGGCGGGCCCCGAAGGCGGTCCGGCGCAGCCGCTGGTAGGCGTCCTGGAGCTGCTCCACCGCCTCCGCGTGCCACCACACCAGCACGTCGGCGTCGGCCCGCAGCCCGCTGAGCTCGTAGACGCCGCGGACCACGACGTCCTCGGCGGCCAGCTTGGCGAGCAGGTCGGTGAGCTCTGCTGCCTCGACGTCGCGCCGGCCGTCACCGTGGTACGCCGTGGCGAGGCGGAACACCGACCACATCGTGTAGCGGACGGTGTCGTTGATCTCGCGGGTGCGTGCGGCGTTCGACGGCGTCGCCGGGGTCTCGCTCATGGGTTCATTCTGCCTGCGCGATGAGCGCGGCCGCTCGGCGGGCCGAGGCGATCACGGCCGGGATCCCGACGCCGTCGTACGCCGCCCCGCCCACCGCCAGCCCCGGAACGGCGGCCACCGCCGAGCGGATCCGCGCGACGCGGTCGAGGTGACCGACGGCGTACTGCGGCAGCGCGCCGCCCCAGCGCTGCACGTGCGTGTCCAGCGGCGCGGTCGCCAGCCCGGTCGCGGCCTCGAGGTCGGCGAGGGAAGCGGCCACCAGCTCCTCGTCGGGCACCTGGAGGACCGACTCCTCACGGTGGCGGCCGACGGAGGTCCGCAGGATCGCGGTGCCCGCACCGGCGGCGCGTACCCAGTCCCACTTGTTGAACGAGAACGTCGAGGCCTTGATCGTGCGGCCGTCGACGGGAGGGACGAGGAAACCGGAGCCGAGCAGGCTGCCCACGGCCTCCTGGGGGAACGCGAGCGTCACGATGGCCATCGAGGCGTACTCGATGGCGGACAGCTCCGCGGCGGCGACGGGTGCGACGTCCGAGAGCAGCCGGGCCGTCGGGGCGGCCGGCGTGGCCAGCACGACCTCGTCCGCGTGGATCTCGACGAGCGCGTTCGTCGGGCTGGTGACGAGCGTGAAGCCGGTCGGCGTGCGGCGCAGGCTGACGACCGGGGAGCCGAGATGGACCTCGAAGCCGCCGTCGCGGGCGACGGCCGCGGGCAGCACCCCCACGCCGCCCTCGATGCCCGCGAAGACGGGCGCGCCGCCGGACTCGGCGAGCGAGTGGGCCGCCCCGTCGACCAGGGAGCCCGTGCTCCACGCGACCAGCTGCGGCACGGTCGCCCGGGCGGAGAGGAGCCGGGCGTGACCGGCGTACACGCCGCCGAGCAGGGGCTCGACGAGACGGTCCACGACCTCGTCGCCCAGGTGCGCGGCGACCAGGTCGCCGACCGACACGTCGTCATCGTCGGCCAGCACGGGTCCGGGCTGTTCGTGGCGGAGCCGGTCGAGGCCGTGGTCGTCGAGCAGTCCGGACCTCTCCACCTCGACCGGGTCGGCGGGCACGCCCATCACCGAGCGGGGCAGTGGCCGAAGGGCGTCGCGGGTCCAGATCGCCGAGTTGGTGGTGGCGGGGTGTACGACGTCGAGGCCGACCTCGCGGGCCAGGTCGAGGCCCTCGGCCCGGCGGGCCAGCATCGCCTCGGCGCCGACGTCGAGAGCGACGCCGGCGACGGACTCGGTGCGCAGCTTGCCGCCGATCCGCGACGACCCGTCGTACAGGGTCACGGTCCGGCCGGTCGCCGCCAGCGCCCGCGCGGCCGTCAGCCCGGCGATGCCACCACCGACGACTACGGTCCGGCGGTCGGCAGCGGGCATGTGATCACCCTGTCACCCGATCGTGACTCGAACGCCACCGGTGCGGAGGAACCTGGCGGCATGGCCGAGCGTCCCAAGCCCATGCGCATCTCTCGCCTGGCCACGGTCGCCGCCGCAGCAGCACTCCTCACTCTCACGGCCTGCTCCGGTGGGTCCGGGGACTCCGCCACGTCGGCCGACGCCCTCGCCGGCGGCGGTTCGGCCGATGAGGCACCTGCCGACATGGGCGATGCCGCCCGCGCCCCCTCCCAGGCGGAGGGCGGCGACGCGGGGGCCGGAAAGGACGGCTCGGTCGCCAACGCCGTGGACCTGGTCGAGCAACAGGCCGTCATCAAGAACGGCGCGGTGTCGCTGCGCAGCGACGACGTCGGCAAGACCCGGTTCGACGTCCAGTCCCTGGTCGACGAGCACGCCGGCCAGGTGAGCGAGGACAAGACCGAGACGGACAAGACAGGCGACGCCCTGCGCTCCCGGATGGTCGTCCGCGTGCCGTCGGAGGACTTCGACGACGTGATGTCGGAGCTCGCCGGCCTCGCCCAGCTCGCGTCGACGTCGAGCAGCGCGGAGGACGTGACGACCCAGCTGATCGATGTGGACGCGCAGATCGCGGTCCAGCAGCGCAGCGTCGACCGGGTTCGTCAGCTGCTCGCGCGGGCCGCGTCGATCCGGGACATCATGGCCATCGAGTCCGAGCTCGCCAACCGCCAGGCGCAGCTGGACTCGCTGACCCAGCAGCAGGCGTACCTGAAGGACCAGACCTCGATGGCCACCATCCGGGTCAACATCGAGCGCAAGCCCTCGGCCGCGGTGCTGAAGAAGGAAGAGAAGAAGACCGGTTTCCTCGCCGGCCTCGGCGCCGGCTGGGACGGTCTGCGCGCCACCGTGGTCGCGGCGCTCACCGTCGTCGGAGCCCTGTTGCCGTTCGCCGTCCTGGCCCTCCTCGTCGGCGTCCCGGTCTGGCTGCTGGTCCGCCGGATGCGTCGTACGCCGACTTCGTCTCCCGCGACCTCGCCCGACCCCGTCGCCTGACTGCACAGGCCTGCAGGAGCGTCACGGGACCGGCTGGTCGACGGGGATCGACTGCACGAACCTGGTCAGCTCCTCGAGCTGGCCGGGGTCGGTGTCGGGGATCACGCCGTGGCCGAGGTTGAAGACGTGTCCGTGAGCGGCTCGGCCCGCCTCCACGATCGCCGCCGCCCGGGACGTCATCACGGAGGTCGGCGCGAAGACCAGGGTCGGGTCGAGGTTGCCCTGGACCGCCCGGTCGCCGACGAGCGGGATCGCCGCACCGAGCGGAGTGCGCCAGTCGACGCCGACCACGTCGGCGCCCGCCTCGGCCATCAGCGGGAGCAGGCTGCCGGTGTTCACGCCGAAGTGGATGCGCGGCACGCCCAGGTCGCCGGCCGCGGACAGCACGCGGGCGGAGTACGGCATCACCGAGGTGCGGTAGTCCTCCGGCGTGCAGGCGCCCGCCCACGAGTCGAACAGCTGCACCGCCGAGGCGCCGGCGGCGACCTGCACGGCGAGGTACGCCGACGCGATGCCGGCGATCTTGTCCATCAGCGCGGCCCAGACGTCGGGCGCGCCGTACATCATCGCCTTGGTGCGGCCGTGCTCCTTCGAGGGACCGCCCTCGACGAGGTACGACGCCACCGTGAACGGCGCCCCGGCGAACCCGATCAGCGGCGTGCCGCCGAGGTCGCCGACGAGCCGCCGCACGGACTCGGTGATGTACGGGACGTGCTCGGGGGTGAGATCCGGGATCGCGGCCACGTCCGCCAGCGTGCGCACCGGCGAGGCGACGACCGGACCGACGCCGGGCTTGATGTCGAGGTCGACCCCGACGGCCTTCAGCGGCAGCACGATGTCGGAGAAGAAGATCGCGGCGTCGACGCCGTACCTGCGCACCGGCTGGAGCGTGATCTCGACGGCGAGATCGGGCGTCATGCAGGACTCGAGCATGCCGACGCCCTGGCGCAGCGCACGGTACTCCGGCAGCGAGCGGCCCGCCTGACGCATGTACCAGACCGGCGTGTGCGGCACCGGGAGACCGCGGGTCGCGCGGATGAACGCGCTGTCGCGGGGGTCTCCGCCTGGTCTGGTCACCGCAGGATCGTCCCAGGCCAGTCGGCGTGTTCGCACATCGGGACTGGACGCCCGACTTACTGTTGGGAGCATGGTGGTCGGTCAGGAGACGCACCCGGAGACGGCTGCGGACTCGAGTCCCCCGGAGTTCCGGGCGGCCGTGGCCACCATGCGCGCGGCCAGGTTGCGACCCGAGGTCTTCTGCGAGGAGATGCCGGCACCCCAACGGATCGCGCCGTACGCCGCCGCGCTGACCGCCGACGTGACCGTCGACGGCACCGATCTTGGCACCGGCCGGATCATCCTGCTGCACGACCCGGCGGGCAACGACGCCTGGGACGGCACCTACCGTTGTGTCGCCTACGCCCGGGCCGAGATCGAGGTCGACCTGGTCACCGACCCCATGCTGGCGGCCGTCGGCTGGTCCTGGCTGACCGAGGCCCTCGATGCGCACGGCGCGTCGTACGCCTCGGCCTCCGGCACGGTGACGAAGGTCGCGACCGAGAGCTTCGGCGGGATGGCCGACGAGGGTGGCACCGCCCAGCTGGAGCTACGGGCGTCGTGGACCCCGATCGCCGCGTCCGTGGCCAACGAGGCCGGCCCCGACATCGGGATCGAGTCCGGGCTCGACATCGGGCCCCACGTGGAGGCGTGGGGCGAGCTGCTCTGCACGGCCGTCGGCCTGGAGCCCGTCCCCGAGGGTGTGACCGCGATCCCGAGCAGACGAGGGCAACGCGGGCCCGGGCGCTGAGTCGATGCCGGAGCCCCGCGACCTTCCCCCAGACGCCACCACCACCGACGCCGACCAGGCCGCCGGTCCGGCCGATACTGCCCCCCAGGCTCCGGTGCCGTTCCTCGACCTGCGTGACGGGCTCTCCTCCATCGTCGACACCGAGGACGCGCTCGCCGACGTGTGTGCCGCCATCGCGGCGGGGACCGGCCCGGTCGCGATCGACGCCGAGCGGGCTTCGGGCTACCGCTACAGCGCCCGGGCCTACCTGATCCAGCTGCGCCGCGAGGGAGCAGGCACAGCCCTGATCGACCCGATCGCCTTCGACTCGATGGAGCCGCTGCAGAAGGCCCTCGACGGCACCGAGTGGATCCTCCACGCCGCGACCCAGGACCTGCCCTGCATGACCGAGCTCGGGCTCACCCCCACGCGGCTGTTCGACACCGAGCTCGCCGGCCGGCTGCTCGGGTACCCACGCGTGGGTCTGGCCTCGCTCGTCGAGACGCTGCTGGGACGACGGATGGCCAAGGAGCACTCCGCCGTGGACTGGTCGACCCGGCCTCTGCCCGAGCCATGGCTCGAGTACGCCGCCCTCGACGTCGAGGTGCTCATCGAGCTGCGCGAGGTGCTGGCGCGCCAGCTGGTGGACGCCGGCAAGGACTTCTGGGCTGCCGAGGAGTTCGACTGGCTACGCGGGTTCAGCCAGCCCACGCGGCTCGACCAGTGGCGGCGTACGTCCGGACTCCACAAGGTTCGCGGCCGCCGGGCGCTCGGTGCCGTCCGGGCGCTGTGGACCACCCGCGACCAGATCGCCGCCGAGCGTGACGTCACGCCGAGCCGGATCATCCCCGACTCCGCGATCGTCGCCGCCGCCCTGGCCATGCCCACCACCCGCCCGGCCCTCAAGGCCACCAAGGGCTTCTACGGACGAGGCGCCGACCGGTACGCCAGCCGGTGGCTGGCGGTGCTCGCCCAGGTCCGGGACCTTCCGGAGAGCCAGCTGCCGACCCGTACGCCGCGCGCCGACGGGCCGCCACCGCCGCGGGCGTGGGCCGACAAGGACCCCGTGGCCGCCCGCCGGCTGCAGATCGCGCGCGAGGCCGTCACCACGCTCGCCGAGCAGAACGACGTTCCTGCAGAGAACCTGCTCACCCCCGACTTCGTCCGCCGGGTGCTGTGGAACCCACCCAGCATCCGGGAGGAGGAGCCGCTGACTCGTGCGATGTCGATGGCGCTGCGCGAACTGGGTGCCCGTGCCTGGCAGATCCGGATGACGGCGCCCCTGCTGGCTCAGGCCGTGCTCACGGCCGAGCGCGAGGCGGCCGAGGGACTCATGGAGATGGCGACTCCGTCGGAGTCCCCGTCGGACTCCCTGGGCT
The DNA here is from genome assembly GCA_963728555.1 of uncultured Actinomycetota bacterium. Lineage (GTDB taxonomy): Bacteria > Actinomycetota > Actinomycetes > Propionibacteriales > Nocardioidaceae > Nocardioides. The sequence continues at coordinate 177,383 of CAVSKP010000002.1, read as the reverse complement.
CTCCGTCTCTGTCGACGGAGTAGCAGTCTCGGGGCTGAGGATCGCCAGCGACGCCTGGTCGATTGCCTCGGTGATCGCCGTCAGGTCGAGGATGGGCGGCCCGTTGAACAGCTGCTCGAGGTACGGCGCGACGACGTCGTCCAGCTCGTCCCAGGTCCCGAGCAGCGGTGGGATCGCCATCCGCCCGAGGGACTCGTTGAACACGCTCGCCGAGAGCGGCGCATCGTCGGGCTGGAGGAAGTCGTCGGAGAACGCCACCTCCTGGTTGGCCGGCTGGAGGTAGCCCGCCCGGGCGACCTCGGAGACGGCCTCGGTGCTGGTGGCGTACACGAGGAAGTCGGCCGCCGCGGCCGGGCTCTCGGCGGCCTGGGAGATGCACAGCCCGGTGATCTCGCCGACCGTGGCCTGGCCCTCGATCGACGGGATGGGCATCACGTCCCAGCGCAGCGCGGGCACCCTCCGCAGCTCCGGAACGAGCGCGCGGCTGCCGGTGACCATCCCGAGCTTGCCCGCCTCGAACCACTTCACCGGGGACTGCTCGGCCAGCTGGTCGTCGCTGAGGGTCAGCTTGGGGTTGCCGAAGACCTGCAGCATCGTCTCCAGGGCGGTGCGGGTGCCGTCGCCGCTGAAGGCCAGGGATGTCGGGGCGGTGTCGTCGTCGAAGAGGTCGCCGCCGCCGGAGTAGATGAACGGCGCGATGTTCGGGAGGGTCGGCTTGATCGAGACGCCCATGGTGCCCTTGCTGGGCCGGGCCGCGAACGCGGCAGCGGCCCTGAACTCGTCCCAGCTCCAGCGCCGGTGGTCGGTGGGCACGTCCAGCCCGCGGTTCTCCATCCGCGTGAAGTCGACGAGGTCCTCGTTGTAGTAGACGACCTGCGGCGCGACGCCGTACGGCATGCACTGCAGGCGGTTGTCACTGCTGAACGCGGTCAGGGCGTCGCGACTGTAGAGGTCCCCGAAGTCCACGCCCCGCTCGTCGAGCAACGTGTCGACGGGGCGGTTGAGCGTGTTGTCGAGGTACCAGCTCAGGTCGCGGCGCGACACCATGAAGACGTCCGGGAGCGGCTCGCCCTTCTCGACGGCGTGGCGCAGACCGTCGTGGCTGGGCCAGTGCTCGACGGTCACCTTGGCCCCTTGGTTCACCGAGTCGAAGTGGTGGGCCATCCGGGAGTACGCCGCCACCTCGCTGGGCGAGCCGTACACACCGAAGCTGAGGTCGACGGGCTGGGTGGGGGTTGTCGTCGGGGCGCTGCTCGTCTCCGGGGTCGGGTTCGAGGAGCTGCTCGCGTCGTCGGTGCAGGCCGTCAGCCCCGCGGAGATGGCGCAGAATGCCAGCGCACAGCCGAGAGCGCGCGTTGCCCGCGTCCTCACCCGCTGTCCTCCTCCGACCGTCTCGGCCTGTCACCCCGCTGGCCGCGGCCACTGTAGTGCCCACCACGGACGGTGGCGACCGCGCGGTGACCCCCTCGACGGAGCCGTGTCGGTCCCCGGCGCAAGGCCTGCGGACTCCTACGATCAGCGCGTGCTGACTTCCCCCAGTACCCGCTCCAGGACCCTCCGCCTCACGCTGCTCGTGGCGCTTGTCGTGGCCCTGACCGCCCTGACGTCGTGCGGCGACGAGGCACATCCGAGCGCTCCCCCGCAGGCCATCGGCGCCAAGGCCCCCGCCCGCAAGGCGGGTCCCTCCGCGCACCTGCTCGCGGCCGACAAGATGCCCACGGCCGGCGCGGACTGGCAGGGCGTCGACACCACCGACACGGACGTCGAGGTCCTGGGGCCCTGCCACCTGTCCTCGCTCATCGACATCGGGGCGCTGTCCGCCGCCCGCCGCACCTGGAACACCGCCGGCGCCTCGCCGCGCGCCATCCAGGTCGTCGGCAGGTTCGCCGACAACAAGTCCGCGTTGCGTGCCCACGAGGTGCTGGACGCCTGGCAGGCCGACTGCGCCGCCCAGACCGCCGGGAAGGTCGGCTCGATGCGCGACGTCGGGGTCGCCACCGGTGTCGCCGAGGCCTACCGGGTCACCCAGGGCGACCAGGCCACCGACCTCGGCATCGTCCGCAAGGGCGAGTACCTCAGCGTGGTCTCCCTCCTCGGCCCCGCCGACCAGCTCCCCGCCGACTCGTCCGCCGCCAAGACCGCCCTCAAGCGGATCGCCGCAACCTTTTGAGCCTCCCGTTGGTCGAGGAGGTTGCGCTAGCAACCGTCACGAGACCTGGTGAGACATGAACCTACCTGTCACCGGGTCTCGTGACAGGCGCTAGCGCGCCTTCCTCGACCAACGGATGGTCAGGGCAGGGCGTGATGTTCTCTGGCGGCCGCGACCACCGAGTCGAAGGTCGCCTCGTCGAGGGCGGCACCCTCGCGGCGGATGGCGGAGTCGTCGAGGACGAGCAGGCGGTCCAGCCGTACCTCGCTGGGTCGCCCCTCGCGGTCCCAGCCGCCGGTGCCGACGTCCATCCAGTACCTGCCCCAGTGCGCCTCCTGCTCGAGGTCGCGATCGTGGTCCTTGCTGGTGAGGTACAGGCCCCACCACCGGTCCGCGTCGTCACCCGGACCTCGCCCGAGCAGCAGGATCGGCCGGTCCTTGCCCTGCGCCGGGTCGTCCTCGTACGGCACCCATCCCCAGACGACCTCGCCCGGGTCGGGCTCGCCGTCGGCTTCGGGGGCGTAGACGACGCCCGGCTCCTTTGACGTCGGGGCCGGGGTCGAAGACGCGGCCCCCACGAAGACGTTCTTGAGACGGCGCACGAACGACATGACAGGCAGCCTAGGAGGCGAGAAGTCTTGTGTGCCGGACCGGGAGCGCCTCACGGCGCAAGGCCGCTCGTAGCGGCTGAATTTGGGACCCGGGGCTGCCGCGGCCCGGCACACCTGACGAGTTTAGAGGGTCCGGGGTGGTGACGGGCAATCTTCCACAAGCGCCCGCGCGTCTCAGCCGAGCTGCTCGGCCAGCTCCTGCCGCCCGGCGGACTCGAGCTGGTCGGCGAGGGTCTGCATCCGGGAGGCGTCCTCGAGCGAGGTCTCCAGAGCGGCGCGACCGGTGGCGACCACTCGCGCGAAGGCGGCGGCGCGGAACAGTACGTCGGCGAAGTCGGACACGGCGATGCCGCGCAGCACGTGGTCGACCATCGTCTTCAGCTCTTCCGGCCCGGGCGGGTCCGCAACCCCGGCGACCACACCGGCGACGGGCGCGTGCAGGCGCCCGGCCTCGAACTGGCGCGCAACCGCGACCGGGTCGGCGTACACCCACTGTCGCAGGAGGAAGAGCCGCCACAGGCAGCCCGCCAGCGAGTCGGCGGCCGCGCCCGACCACAGCTCCGCGATGGTCTCGATGCCCTCGGTCTCGGCGAGGTGCAGCAGACGGTCGCCGATCTCCTCCTGCTCCGGCCCGTGCGCACCCCGGACGATCAGCATCGCCGCGCGGTCGGCGGCCTCGGCGACGGCGGCCGGGTCGTTGCCGGCTTCGATCGCCTCGAAGAACCGGTCGCCCGGCGTCATCGGCCGGTGGTAGGGGCGGTCCGTCACGGCGCCAGGTTACGACTGGTCCCGTGACGGGCGTGCCCGAACTCCTCAACCACCCGATCGCGTGTCGGACAGCGCCTTGCGGAGGCGCTGGTCGGAGACGGCGTACGCCGTGCCGAGGTGCTGCGCCCACAGCGAGATCCGGTACTCCTCCAGCATCCACCGCACCCGCCGCAGCGCCGCGCCCGGCGGCCGCCCCTCGGGGAGCGCCGCGACCTGGTGGAGGTACGCCTCCTGCACGTCGGCGACCTGCGCCATCAGCTGGGCGTCGCGAGCGACCTGGCCGTCCAGGCGGTCGCGGCGATGGTCGACGGCTGAGAGGTACGCCGGGTAGCGGCGCAGCTGCTCCGGTCCGGCCTCGCCGACGAAGCCGCGGTCGACCAGCCGTCCGACCTGCGCGCGCATGTCCTGCATCGCGGCCAGGGTCGTCAGCTCCGCGCGGCCGCTGATCCGCTTCTCGGTCCGCCGCCAGGCCTCCAGCACCCGCAGCACGTCGGCGACCAGCAGGGCCAGGCGCTCCGCGCCGACGGCATCGAGCTCGGTCGCCAGGGCCGCGAACGTCTCCGGCGAGCGGGCCGACGGATGGGCATCGACGATCGACCCGGCGACGGCCGCCCGCATGTCGTCGACGAGCTCGGCGACGGTCGGGTACGGCGACCCCGCGAGACCCAGCTTCCCTGCGTTGTCCAGCCCGGCCAGCGGGTCGAAGGGCTGCATCCCCAGCAGGAGCAGGCGTCTGACGCCGAGCCGGTGCCGGGCCTCGGCCTCGTCCGCGGACCCGAAGACGCCGAGTCCCACCGATGTGCCCTCGTCGATGAGGGCCGGGAAGCCACGCACCTCGTGACCCGCGCGGCGCTGGAGCACCGACTCCTCGATCGTGCCGAACGTCCAGGACGTCTGCCCCGTCGCCGACAGGCCAACCGACGAGGCCACCTCAGCCAGCGCGGCGTCGAACGCAGGCTGGAGTGGCGCCTTGAGGGCGTCGAGGTCCTTGCCGCGTGCCTGCTCGGCCCCGCCGTCGTCGAGGACGCGGTAGGTGGGTCGCAGGTGGCTCGGGACCTTGGACCAGTCCCAGGCCTCGCGAGGCACCACCACGCCGGTGCTCGAGCGGAGATACCGCTCCAAGGCGTCGAGCAGCGGCTCGTCGCCCGCAGGCACCCGCGCCAGGAACTCCCGGGCCGTGTTGGGCGCCGGCACGAACGAGACGCGGAGGTTCTTGGGCAGGCTGCGGATCAGGTCGGTGACCAGCTCCTCGCGCAGGCCGGGCACGTTCCAGGAGAAGTCGTCGGCCTCGACGCGGTTCAGCGTCGCGACGGGGACGTCGATGGTGAGGCCGTCGTCGTCGGCGCCGGGCTGGAAGACATAGCTGATCGGGAAGGTCAGCCCCTCGGCCTCCCAGGCCTGCGGATAGTCCTCCTCGCGCACCTCCTGGACGGTGTCATGGGTCAGCATCGCGGGATCGAACGTGAGCAGCTTCGGGTCGCGGCGACGGGCCTCCTTCCACCACGTGTCGAAGTGCGCGCCGCTGACGACGTCGGGGCCGACGCGCGCGTCGTAGAAGTCGAACAGGGTGTGCTCGTCGACCACGATGTCGCGGCGCCGGGCCCGGTGCTCGAGCTCCTCGGCCTCCTCCAGCAACCGGAGGTTCTCCCGGTAGAAGGGCTGGTGCGTCGACCACTCGCCGTACACGAGCGCGTGCCGGATGAACATCTCCCGGCTGAGCCCCGGGTCGATCCGGCCGTACTGGACGAGCCGGTCGGCGACCAGGGGGACGCCGTACAGGGTCACGCGCTCGTGAGCCATCACCGCTGCGCGCTTCTGGGACCAGTGCGGCTCGCTGTAGGTGCGCTTCACCAGGTGCTCGCCGATGGTCTCGGCCCACTCGGGCTTGATGGCGGCGTTCTGCCGCGCCCACAGGCGCCCGGTCTCGACGAGCTCGCCGGCCATCAGGTACGTCGGGTTGGCGCCCTTGAGCGAGCTGCCGGGGAAGATCGCGAAACGGCTGTTGCGGGCGCCGAGGTACTCGCGCGGGCCTCGCTCCTTGCGGTCCCGCTCTTCCAGCATCCCGATGTGACTGAGCAGCCCGGCCAGCAGGGACTGGTGGATGGCGTCGTCGTCGGGTTCTCCGCCCGGCTTGCCGCGCTTGCTTTCGGTGGTCGAGCCGGTCTCGACACGCCGCTCGTTCCTCGCGGCGGCTCGACCACCGAACTCCGTGTCGAGACCCATCTCCCTGCACACCTGGCGGAGCTGGGACTCGAAGTCCTGCCACTCGCGGACGCGCAGGTAGTTGAGGTGCTCCCGCTTGCACATCCGGCGGAACGCGCTGCCCGACAGCTCGCGTTGCTGCTCGCGGAGGTAGCGCCACAGGTTCAGCCAGGTGAGGAAGTCGGAGGTCTTGTCGGTGAACCGCGCGTGCTGCTGGTCGGCCTGCGCCCGCTGCTCGACCGGTCGCTCGCGCGGGTCCTGGAGAGACAGAGCGGCGGCGATGACGAGGACGTCGCGAACGACGCCGAGCCGCTCGGCCTCCAGGATCATCCGGCCGAGACGCGGGTCGATCGGCAGCCGCGCGAGCCGCTGGCCGACCTTGGTCAGGCGTCTCTCGCCGGTCGAGCCGGTCGAGACCCGCACGGCCCCCAGCTCCTCGAGCAGCTGCACGCCGTCGGTGATGTTCCGCTTGTCGGGCGGCTCGACGAACGGGAACCGCCCGATCTCGCCGAGCCGCAGCGAGGTCATCTGGAGGATGACGGAGGCGAGGTTGGTGCGCAGGATCTCCGGTTCGGTGAACACCGGGCGCGCCTCGAAGTCCTCCTCCGAGTACAGCCGGATCGCGATCCCCGCCTCGACGCGGCCGCAGCGACCGGACCGCTGCTGGGCCGACGCCTGGCTGATCGCCTCGATGGGCAGTCGCTGCACCTTGGTCCGGGCCGAGTAGCGGGAGATACGTGCGACGCCGGAGTCCACGACGTACCGGATCCCGGGCACCGTCAGCGAGGTCTCCGCGACGTTCGTGGCTAGCACGATCCGCCGGCCGGAGTGCGGCGCGAAGACGCGGTGCTGCTCGGCGGAGGAGAGCCGGGAGTACAGCGGCACGATCTCCACGCCCCGCCGGTCGAGCTTGTCGAGACCGGCCCCCGCCAGGACCTCAGCGGTGTCGCGGATCTCCCGCTCGCCGGGCAGGAACACCAGGATGTCCCCCGGACCCTCGCGGCCGAGCTCCTGGCACGCGTCGACGATCGCCTCGGTCTGGTCGCGGACGATCGCCTCGCCCTCCTCGTCCTCCTCGGGCAGCTCGACGAGGGGGCGGTAGCGGATCTCGACGGGGTACGTGCGGCCGGAGACCTCGATGACCGGCGCTGGGTTGCCGCGCCGGTCGGCGAAGTGCCGGGCGAACCGGTCGGGGTCGATCGTCGCGGAAGTGATGATCAGCTTGAGGTCGGGCCGGCGGGGCAGCAGCCGCTTGAGGTACCCGAGCAGGAAGTCGATGTTGAGGCTGCGCTCGTGGGCCTCGTCGATGATGATCGTGTCGTACTTGCGGAGGTCGCGGTCGCGCTGGAGCTCGGCCAGCAGGATGCCGTCGGTCATCAGCTTCACCCGTCCGGCTCGCGACGTCTTGTCGGTGAACCTCACCTGGTAGCCGACCACGTCGCCCAGCTCGGACCCCAGCTCGCTGGCGATCCGCTCGGCCACCGACCGGGCCGCGATCCGGCGCGGCTGGGTGTGTCCGATGATCCCGTTCTTGCCGCCCCGACCCCGGCCGAGCTCGAGGCAGATCTTCGGCAGCTGCGTGGTCTTGCCGGAGCCGGTCTCGCCGGCGACGACCACCACCTGGTGGTCCCGGATCACGGCGGCGATGTCGTCGCGGCGCTGCGAGACCGGCAGCTCCGGCGGGAAGGTGATGTCCACGGCGGCGTCCATCGTGCCAGGACTTCGGGTACGGGCCGAACGGGTTACCGCCGCTCGCAGCTCTTCCGTACCTCGGCGGTGCAGACGTCCTTGCCGGCGTGGCCGGTCGCCCGGTCGCGGCCGGGGCCGCCGGTCAGCACGTCGTCTAGCGGGCTTCCGGTGAGCACGTCGTTGCCCGGACCGCCCGACGCCAGTCGGAGGCCGTCGTGGTTGTCCTGGCCGGCGACCACGCCGAGGCGGAGTACGTCGTTGCCGTCCTTACCGGTGAGCAGCGCGCCGTCGGTCGACCGGGCGACCAACCGGTTGTCGGCCTTGGTGCCGTAGACGACCACCCGTCGCCCGGACACGACGGCGTTCTCGAAGCCACTCAGCCCGACCTCGAGGTCCTGGTCGCCGACGTCGAACGTCGCCGCCGTGTCCACCTTCACGTCGATGTCGGAGTCGACGTCGAGGACGATGGTGTCCTCGCCCGGACCGGCATGCACGGGGTACGTCGGCGCGTACAGCTCGCCCGGCACGCTCACGTCCGGAACCACGCAGACCACGTCGTTGCCAGCCCCGGCGTCGACCGAACCGGAGGAGCCGTACGGCGCGAGGATGACGTCGTCACCCGGCGTACCGGAGATCGTGGTGTTCGGCTGGCCCTCGATCGTGACCGCCAGGCCGCGGCAGGTGGCCACCGCGTGGACCGCCGTCGGGGCCGCCGCGAGGGGCGCGACGAGCAGGGCGGCCAGGGCGACGATCCGAGCGTGCATGCGCCGACGATGTCACTCCCTCGACACGACGGGGAAGGGACAGGGGTCGCACAGGAAAGTCACAGCAACGTGGGACAGGCTGTGCGCATGGATCTGACCCGCCCGGACGGTACGCCGCTGCGCGTCCTGGTCGTCGACGACGAGGTCAACATCGCCGAGCTGATCTCGATGGCCCTGCGCTACGAAGGGTTCGAGGTCGCCACCGCGCACACCGGCAGCAAGGCGGTGAGCGCCGCGAAGACGTTCCGGCCCGACTCGGTCGTGCTCGACATGATGCTGCCGGACTTCGACGGCATGGAGGTGCTGCGCCGGATGCGGGCCGGCGACCCCGGCGTCCCCGTGCTGTTCCTCACCGCGCGCGACTCCGTCGAGGACCGCGTTGCGGGACTCACCGCCGGTGGCGACGACTACGTCACCAAGCCGTTCTCGCTGGAAGAGCTGGTGGCCCGGCTGCGGGCGCTGATGCGGCGTACCGGCGCCCACCAGTCGTCGTCGTCCTCCGTGCTCGTCGTCGGCGACCTGGTGATGGACGAGGACAGCCGCGAGGTGACCCGCGACGGCACGGACATCTCCCTGACCGCGACAGAGTTCGAGCTGCTGCGCTTCCTGATGCGCAACCCGAAGCGGGTGCTGTCCAAGGCCCAGATCCTCGACCGTGTGTGGAACTACGACTTCGGCGGTCAGGCGAACGTCGTGGAGCTGTACATCTCCTACCTGCGCAAGAAGGTCGACGCCGGCCACGAGCCGATGATCCACACCATGCGGGGCGCCGGGTACGTGCTGAAGCCGGCGTGACGTGGACCGCTTCCGCTCGCTGACGTCCCGGCTGGTGCTGACGGCCGTCGCTCTCGTCGCGGTGGTGTGCCTGCTCTGCGCAGTCGCGACCACGCTGGCGATGCGGAGCTATCTGAACGGCCGCCTCGACGACCAGGTGCGCGAGAACCTCGCGCAGGCGACGGAACGACGGGGCGGCCCCGACGACGGCCCCGGTCGCTTCACGGCTCCCGGCAGCCTGCAAGCCCAGTTCCCGGACGGACTGACCTCGAACGGGTACGTCATCGTCGAGCACGCCGACACGCTCCCCGAACGAGCCGACCTGAGCGCCGGCGACCTGGATGCCCTCGTGAACGTGCCCACCGACGGCGACCTGCACGAGGTCGGCATCGACGAGCGGGGCGAGTACCGGGTCGTGGCGGCGAAGGTCACGTTCTTCGACAACAGCACGGGCACGCCCTACCCCGGCGTCCTGGTCGTCGGCCTGCCTACCGAGGACGTCGACCAGACGCTCGGCAGTCTCATCGGCTGGGAGGCGCTCCTCACCCTGCTCGGGGTTGCGGCGGCCGGCACCGTGGCGCTCGTCGTCGTACGCCGCCAGCTCCGGCCCCTCCGCGAGGTCGCGGCCACCGCCCACGCGGTCTCCGAGCTGCCGCTGGCGTCCGGCGCGATCACCCTCGACGAGCGCGTGCCGGCCCACCTCACCGACGAACGCACCGAGGTCGGACAGGTCGGCTCGGCGCTGAACACGATGCTCGACCACGTGGGTTCCTCGCTGCAGGCCCGGCACCGCAGCGAGCAGCAGGTACGGCAGTTCGTCGCGGACGCCTCCCACGAGCTGCGGACGCCGCTGACCACCATCGCCGGCTACACCGAGCTCGCCCGCAAGCGGCCCGACGACCGCGCGGCCACCGACACCGCGCTCGCCAAGGTCGAGGAGGAGTCCGGCCGGATGACCGCGCTGGTCGAGGACCTGCTCCTGCTGGCTCGCCTCGACTCGGGCCGCCCGCTCGACAGCGCGCCCGTGGATCTCACTCGACTGCTCGTCGAGGCGGTCTCGGACCAGCGGGTGCTGGCCCCCGACCACCAGTGGCGGCTCTCGCTCCCCGAGTCGTCGATCGAGGTCGTCGGCGACGAGCAGCGGCTGCACCAGGTCGTCACGAACCTGCTGACCAACGCCCGCAAGTACACGCCTGCCGGCACCACCGTCACGGTGTCCGCCCACGCGGGCGGGTTCGACGTCCACGACGACGGCCCCGGCTTCCCTCCGGGCTTGGTGCCGCACGCCTTCGAGCGGTTCGCCCGCGGCGACGAGGCCCGCACCCGGGCCGGAGACGAGGGTGGTCACGGCCTGGGACTCTCGATGGTCGAGGCGATCGCGACGGCCCACGGCGGCCACGTGAGCCTGCGATCGGTGCCAGGGGACACGACGCTCTCGGTCGAGCTACCCGTCGTCGCCGGCTGAGCGCGCCGTACGACCTCAGACCGCCTCGAGGGCCTGGACGACCACGCTCGCCACCTGGTCGGGTACCTCGTTGGGCAGGAAGAAGACGCTGCCCGGCACCGTCACGACCCGCACCCGAGGACATGCGTCGAGCACGGCCCGCTCGTGAGCCGTCAGCCCGCCGTCGCCTCCCTTCTCCGCGTGCACCACCCAGGCGTCGCTGGCCGCATCGCAGAAGCGCTGAGCCCGGTCCTCGTCGCTGCGCAGCCAGCGCAGGTACTCCTGCAGGGCGGCTCGCATGTCCCTGGGCCTGTTCCGTGCGAAGTCGGCGCGCAGCTCCGCCAGCCGCTCGGGCGGCAGCGGCGCGCGGGAGACCATCGAGGCCACGCCCTTCTTCATGAGGGCGAACGGCGCCGTCCCCAGGACCGAGCCCAGCCTGATCATCGCGCGGAAGAAGGCGGGCTCGTCCGGCGACGACAGGCTCAGGCTCAGGAGCACGACCGGACCCTGGAAGTCGCCGGAGACCACCATCTCGTAGGCGACGTTGGCTCCCATGCTGAAGCCCACGACGACGTCGGCTCCCACCTCCTTGGCGACCTCCGCGGTGCTCCGCCCGTACGCCTCGGGGCTGAAGTCACGCGGCGGCGGAGCGCCCGCCATCCCGGGCAGCGTGACCGCGACCAGCCGCACGCCGGCCAGCGCCGGCTCGGCCATCACCTCGGCGAACGACCGTGCACTGCACATCCCGCCCGGCAGCAGCAGCACGGTGTGCTGCGCGTCGCTCGGGCCCGACTCGACCGTCTCCCAGCTCAGTTCCATGCATGCCACGCTAGGTTCCGCAGCTCGGTCGGTCATGAGGCGTTCACCCCAGGTTTCGTGACTCTAGGGCGCGTCCTCGAAGTCCCGTTCCTCGAGCTCGATCGGCTTCCCGTGCGGCGTCCGCGCGGCAGCGTGCGCCCATGCTCGCTGGTAGCGGTCGAGCACGTCGTCGGGGACGAGCCGCTCGAGCTCCTCGAGCCAACGCTCGTAGCCGGCGTCCCGGACCGTCTCGGTCCAGTCCTTCCAGGTGAACAGACCGCGCTCGGACAGCGAGACCGCGAGCGCGAAGGCCTGTGCCTCCCACGGCTCGGAGAAATGGCTCATGCCGGTTCCAGGTAGGGCTCGAAGGCGTCGATCGAGACGGTCTGGCGATCGTCGCGACCCCACAGCTCGGCCGCGGTGAAGGACACCGTGTAGAGCCACTGAGGGTCCTCGCCGGCGAAGAGCGCGTTGGAGTCGGGGAAGACGTGCGTGCCGTGGAGGTGGGTGATGGTGCCGACCCGACCGCGTGCGTACCGCGGGAGCCGGGTGTGGCTGCGGGGGTGCAGGTTGCTCGTACGCACCGTGTCGCCGACCGCGAACCGCGCCGGCCTCGACGAAGGTCGGGTGGCCGGGCCGCCACGCATCAGTGTCGGGCCGACCTCGTCGAGGGCCATGGTGCGCTCCGGGAGACCGCGCTCGGCGATCAGCCGTTCCAGCCCGGCCAGCCACAGCTCGTAGTAGCTCTTGGCGAGGTAGTCCGCCGGGGGCCGGTCCTCGCGGGCGAACCGCGAGGCGTCGATGTTCCATCGCCCGCCACTCCCCAGGGCGATCACGAGCGCGAACACCCGCCGCTCCCAGTCCGCGTGGAACGGCGGCTCGTCGACCTCCGCCACGACCGGTCCGAACCCGTGGGCCCCGCCCATGTCGTGCGCGCCGTTCACAGCACGGCCGTCCCGATCATCGCATCGCGGGTGACGACCGACGCGAGCCGCTCCTGGTCCCAGTCGTCGGTGCCCGCGGGGCGCATGGGGACCACGAGGTAGCGGACCTCGGCGGTGGAGTCCCAGACCCGGATCTCGGTCTCCTCGGGCAACGTGACGCCGAAGTCTGCGAGCACGGCGCGTGGCTCGGACACGACGCGCGAACGGTAGGGCGCGGACTTGTACCAGACCGGCGGCAGGCCCAGCACCGGCCACGGGTAGCACGAGCAGAGGGTGCAGACCACCATGTGGTGGGTGTCCGGAGTGTTCTCCAGCGCCACCATGTGCTCGCCCTGCCGGCCCACGTAGCCGAGCTCGGCGATCGCCGCCGTGGCGTCCTCGCGCAGCCGTGCGGCGTACGCGGGATCTCCCCACGCCCGGGCGACCACGCGCGCCCCGTTGTGCGGGCCCACCCGCTTCTCGTAGGTCTCGATGAGCTCGTCGAGGGCGGCCGGATCGACGAGACCCCGCTCCACCAGCGCACTCTCCAGCGCGCGGACGCGGATCTGCACCTCCGAGAGCTCCGATCCGTGCTCGTGGTCGTGCGCCACAGGCGCACTCTACGACGTCCCCACAGGTGAGCCACAGCCTCTCGGGAGGGTTGACCCAGGTCGGGTGGCGAACGTGAGGGCATGACGACTTCGCCCACCATCGAACGTCCCCGGCCGTCTGCCCCAGGGCCCGGCGGCACACGGCCGGGGAACCAGCAGGCCGGCGTGGCCCCAGGATCAGCGGAGTCCCGGTTCCCCGTGCCGGACTGGCAGAGCCGGGCGGCGCTCGCCGCCCTCCTGGCCGGCACCGCCCTGCTGTACCTCTGGGGGCTCGGCGAGTCCGGCTGGGCCAACTCGTTCTACTCGGCCGCGGCGCAGGCGGGCTCGGAGTCCTGGAAGGCGTTGTTCTTCGGGGCTTCCGACGCCGCAGGCTCGATCACCGTCGACAAGACGCCCCTCGCCCTGTGGCCGATGGCGCTGTCGGTCAAGGTGTTCGGCCTGTCGTCGTGGAGCATCCTCGTCCCGCAGGCGATCGAGGGCGTGGCTGCCGTGTGGCTGCTGCACGCCACGGTGCGCCGTACGACGGGGAGCGCGGCCGCCGGACTGCTCGCCGGCGCGGTGCTCGCGCTCACGCCGGTGGCCGTGCTGATGTTCCGGTTCAACAACCCGGACGCGTTGCTCGTGCTGCTGCTCGTCGGGTCGGCGTACGCGACGTTGCGGGCGATCGACGGCGAGCACGCCGTGCGCTGGTTGGCCCTCGGGGGTGCGCTGGTCGGGCTGGCCTTCCTGGCGAAGATGCTCCAGGCGTTCCTCGTCCTCCCCGCGCTGGCGCTGGTCTACGTGCTGGTCGCGGCGATCCCGTTGCGCACGCGCCTCGGCCACCTGCTCGTGGCGTTCGGCGCCGTGGTGCTCGGCGGCGGCTGGTGGGTCGCGATCGTCTCGCTGTGGCCGGCGAGCGACCGCCCGTACATCGGCGGGTCCCAGGACAACTCGATCCTCGAGCTGACCCTCGGTTACAACGGGTTCGGCCGGCTCACCGGCGACGAGACCGGCTCGGTCGGCGGCGGGATGGGCTGGGGCACGACCGGTCTGCTGCGGATGTTCAACTCCGAGATCGGCAGCCAGGTGGCCTGGCTGATCCCGGCCGCGATGGTCCTGGGGACCGGCGCGCTGTGGTTCGCCCGCCGCGACCGTCGCCTGCTCGCGGGTCTGATCCTCTGGCTCGGCTGGGGCGTGGTCACCGGGCTCACGTTCAGCCTGATGGCCGGCATCTTCCACCCGTACTACACCGTCGCGCTGGCTCCCGCGATCGCCGCCAGCGTCGCGATCGGCGCGCACGTGCTCTGGCAGCACCGCGAGAGCCTGGTAGCGGCGGGTGTGATGGCCGCTGCCACCGCCTTCACCGCGACCTGGACGTTCTCGCTGCTCGGCCGGACCGACTGGCAACCCTGGCTCCGGTACGTCGTCCTGGTGCTGGGTCTTGCGGCGGCGGTCGCCCTCTTCGGGGTCCGTCACGTGCCCCGCAAGGTAGGCATCGCCGTGGCAACGGCCGCTCTGATCGCGGGGCTCGCAGGCCCGACGGCGTACTCGCTCTCCACCGCCGCCACCGCGCACTCCGGGTCCATCCCGAGCGCCGGCCCGGCGTCGGCCGGCACCTTCGGCGGCGGCCCGGGCGGCCGAACGACGGGAGCGACCCCGCAGGGCAATGCCGCCAACGCCGGCGGCCTGCTCGACGGCAGCACGTCGAGCGAGGCACTGACCGCACTGCTCACCGAGGACGCGTCGTCCTACACCTGGGTGGCGGCCGCGGTCGGCTCCAACTCGGCCGCGGGGTACCAGCTCGCCTCCGAGCTGCCGGTGATGGCCATCGGCGGCTTCAACGGCAGCGACCCGAGCCCCACGTTGGCGCAGTTCCAGCAGTACGTCGCCGACGGCGACATCCACTGGTTCATCGCGTCCGGCGGCGGGTTCGGCGGAGGCGGGTTCGGAGGTGGCGGGTTCGGGGGCGGACCGAACCCGGGCGGCTCCACGTCGAGCGAGATCGCCACCTGGGTGAGCGAGAACTTCACCGCCCGGACCGTCGACGGCGTCACGGTCTACGACCTCAGCGGCTCGCAGTGAGCGCCCTGGAGGCCGTCGAGCCGGCGCCGGTGCTCGAGGTGGTCGTCCCCGTACACGACGAAGAGGTCGCGCTCCCGCGGGCGGTGGCCGCGCTGACGGCGTACCTGGACACGATGCCGTGGACCTGGCGGATCACCATCGCCGACAACGCCTCGACGGACGGTACGCCGCTGGTGGCCCGACGCCTGGCGCGCGACGACGGTCGGGTCCGCGTCTGGCGCCTGGAGGAGAAGGGCCGTGGCCGGGCGCTCAAGCGGGTGTGGGAGGCCAGCGACGCCGACGTGCTGCTCTACATGGACGTCGATCTCTCGACCGACCTGAACGCGCTCATGCCGCTGGTGGCGCCGATCGTCAGCGGACACTCCGACCTCGCCATCGGCACCCGGCTGACGCGGGGCTCGCGCGTGGTGCGCGGGCCGCGCCGGGAGCTGATCTCCCGCACGTACAACACCATCCTGCGCCGGACCCTCGGCGCCCGGTTCACCGATGCGCAGTGCGGCTTCAAGGCGATCCGCCGCGACGTGGCGCGAGTGCTGCTGCCGATGGTCGAGGACGACACCTGGTTCTTCGACACCGAGCTTCTCGTCCTCGCCGAACGCAGCGGGCTCCGGATCCACGAGGTCCCCGTCGACTGGGTCGACGACCCGGACTCGCGGGTCGACGTGGTCCGCACCGCCCTCGACGACCTCCGCGGCATCCGCCGCCTCGGCTGGGGACTGCTCACCGGCCGGGTGGCCGTCGACGACGCGCGCGCCCAGCTCGGCGTACGCCGTGACTCCGGCGGCCTCGGCACGCAGACGGCACTCTTCGCGGCGGTCGGAGTCGCGAGCACGGTGGCGTACGCCGTCCTGTTCCTGCTGCTGCGCCACGTGATGCCGGCGATGGCCGCGAACGCGACGGCCCTGCTGCTGACCGCGGTCGCCAACACGGCCGCCAACCGGCGGTTCACGTTCGGCGTACGTGGCCGGGCCGAGGCGATCCGTCACCATGTCCAGGCGTTGCTGGTGTTCGGCGCCGGCCTGGCACTCACCTCGGCCACTCTCGCCGTGCTGGACGTCACCTCGCCCGACGCCTCGCGCTGGGTCGAGGTCGGCGTGCTCACGGCGGCCAACCTGGCGGTCACCGTGATGCGGTTCGTGGCCATGAGGGTGTGGATCTTCAACGGTCGGGATACCCGCTCGAGCGGGTATCCCGGACGTTTGGCGTCGTTGCAACGACGCCAAACCGGCAGGAACGACGCCAAACCTCGGGCCTGAGGGCGACTCGGTACCGTCTGCGGTGTGACCCTTCCCGACCACGTCGACCACCTCGTCGTCGGAGCCGGGTTCGCCGGCGTGGCGCTGGCGATCGGGCTCCAGGAGGACGGCGAGGAGTTCCTCGTCATCGAGAAGGACCCGGCGCTCGGCGGCACATGGTGGGCGAACACCTACCCCGGGGCGACGTGCGACATCCCCAGCCACCTCTACAGCTTCTCGTTCGCGCCGAACGCCGACTGGTCCCACGCGTACTCGCCCCAGGCCGAGATCCTGGCCTACCTCGAGAAGGTCGCCGCCGAGGCCGGAGTGCTCGACCGCTTCCACTTCGGGGTCGAGCTCCTGGACGCCGCCTGGGACGACGAAGCGATGAGATGGCTGGTTCGTACGTCGGCCGGCGACCTCACCTGCACCACCCTCGTCAACGCCACCGGCGGCCTGTCCGCACCGAAGCTGCCCGACATCGAGGGCATCGCGACGTTCGCCGGGCACCTGTTCCACACCGCCCGGTGGGACCACGAGGTGGACCTCACGGGGAAGCGGGTCGCCATCATCGGCACCGGCGCCTCGGCGATCCAGGTGATCCCCGCCATCCAGCCCCTGGTCGGGCACCTCGACGTCTACCAGCGTTCGGCGCCGTGGGTGATCCCGCGCGGGGACCATCCGTTCACCGACGCGCAGCGGCACAGGTTCCGGCGGTTCCCGGCGCTGCAGCGCGCCCTGCGCGCCCGGATCTACTACTCCCACGAGGCGCTCATCCCGGGCATCACCCGGTGGCCGCGGCTCAACGCGCCGGTCGAGCTGCAGGGGCGGATGAACCTCGCCAAGGGGATCAAGGACCCCGCCCTCCGCGCGAAGCTGACTCCGCAGTTCGGCATCTTCTGCAAGCGCCTCCTGATCTCCGACGAGTACTACCCCGCCATGGCCGCCGCCAACGTCGAAGTCGTCACCGACCCGATCGCCCGGGTCACCCCCACCGGAGTGGTGACCGCCGACGGCACCGAGCGCCCGGTCGACGTGATCGTCGTGGCGACCGGTTTCCACGCGACGGACCCGCCCGTGCGGCACCTGATCCGCGGCCGCGACGGCCGGACGCTGGCCGAGGCCTGGTCGGCGAGCGGCATGACGTCGTACAAGGGCGCCACCGTCCACGGCTTCCCCAACCTGTTCTCGGTGCTGGGCGCCAACACCGGGCAGGGCCACTCGTCGGTGATCGTCTACATCGAGGCGCTGACCAACTACGTCCGCGGCGCGATCCGCACCATGCGCCGGGGCCGGTACGCCGCCGTCGAGCCGCGCGCCGACGCGCAGGAGCGCTGGAACGCCGACCTCCAGGAGCGGATGCGCCGCACCGTGTGGATGCGCGGCGGGTGCACGTCGTGGTACCTCGACGACCACGGCCGCAACCCCATCCTCTGGCCGCGCGGCACGGGCGCCTTCAAGAGGGCGGTCAAGGAGTTCGACGTCGACGCGTACGACGTCCGGGCTCGCGTCTCATGAAGTCCTTCGACGGCCGCGTGGTCGCGATCACCGGTGCCGGCTCGGGCATCGGTCGCGCGCTGGCCGTCGACCTGGCCCGACGCGGCGCGGTGCTCGCGCTGTCCGACGTGTCGGAGTCCGGACTGGCCGGGACGGTCGACCTGGTCAAGGCGGCCGGCGTACGTGAGGTACGCAGCGACGGCGTCGACGTGGCTTCGCGCCCCGCCCTCGAGGCCTGGGCGACCGACGTGGTCGGCCAGCACGGCCGGGTCAACGTGCTCGTCAACAACGCGGGCGTGTCCCTGACCGGGGAGGTGCTCGACCTCGAGGCCGCCGACATGGAGTGGATCGTGGGCGTCAACCTCTGGGGCGTGGTGAACGGGACGAGGGCCTTCCTGCCGCACCTCATCGCGTCCGGCGAGGGTCACGTGGTGACGATGTCGTCGCTGTTCGGGCTGGTCTCGATCCCGGGTCAGTCGATGTACAACGCCACCAAGTACGCCGTCCGCGGCTTCTCCGAGGCCCTGCGCGAGGAGATGCTGCTCGCCGGTCACCCGGTCGGTGTGACCGTCGTCCATCCCGGCGGCATCAAGACCTCGATCGTGCGGTCCTCGCGCGTCTCCGCCCGCGAGGACCATGCCGAGCTCGCACGGGTCTTCGACGAGAGGTTCGCGAAGCTGCCGCCTGAGCGCGCCGCCGAGATCATCCTGCGGGGCGTGCTGCGCGGGAAGCCGCGCGTCCTCGTCGGCATGGACGCCCACGTGCTGCACCAGTTCGCCCGGCTCACCGGGGCTCGGTACCAGGACGTGGTCGCCCGCGCCGCCGGCCGGATGCGCCCGTGACCCTCGCCCTCGGGGACACCGTGCGCGTGCGGATGAGGAAGTGGGGCGACCTCCCGCACTGGGAGTTCGATGCCGTCTTCCTCGGCGACGACGAGCACGGCACCTGGCTCGGCTTCCCTCGCGGGACGCACATGACCCGGCCCGGGGCCGAGTACGTCTCGCCGACCGACCAGCTCGGCCTCGCGCCGCCGACCTCGTGGCCGGACTCCGAGCGCGGCTGGCTGACCACGTTCCACGGTCCCGGGGGGCCGCTCTCGGTGTACGTCGACGTGACCAGGCCGCCGACCTGGTCCGACCGGACCCTCACCGCCATCGACCTCGACCTCGACGTGGTGCGCGAGCTCGACGGCCGGGTCTGGGTCGACGACGAGGACGAGTTCGCCGAGCACCAGGTCTCGTTCGGCTATCCGACCGAGGTCATCGCGGCCGCCCGCGCCTCCCGCGACCGCCTGGTCGGGCTCGTGAGCGCCGGCCACCCGCCGTACGACGACGCCACCAAGCTCCCCTGGTTCGACCTGCTCCACCGTTGGTCGAGGAAGGCGCGCTAGCGCCTGTCGCGAGACCCGGTGAGTTGCGAGGTCTCGTGACGGGCCTTCGGCCCTCCTCGACCAACGGCGGCTCAGTACCCGCCCTCCGGCGGCACCATCTCGTACCTCACCCCCAGCAGGCGCACGGGCTTGTCGGGCTCGACCTTCTCGAGCAGCGCGACGGCCACGTCGCCCAGCACCTCCGGATCGTTCGTGGGCGACTGGAGCTTGCGCGACCGGGTGAGGGTGAAGAAGTTGCGGTACCTGATCTTCAGGTGCACCCGCATCGCCGGCCGGCCTTCCGCGTCGATGTCCTCGACGACACGAGCGGCCAGCATGCGCACCGCGTCGGGGACCTCGGCCCACTGGAGGTCCTGCTGGTAGGTCTCCTCGCGGCCGTGCGCGCGGGCCACCCATGGCGTCGCGTCGACGGCCGAGGAGTCGACGCCGCGGCCCATCCGGTGGAACCACGGACCCATCGTGGGCCCGAACTCGCCCACCAAGAGGTTGACGTCCGAGGTCGCGAGCTGGGTCACCGTCTCGATGCCGAGGCTCGCCAGCCGCCCGGAGATCTTGGCGCCCACGCCCCACAGCGCCTTGGTCGGACGGTCGCCCATCTCGTCGTACCAGGTCTCGTCGGTGATCGAGTACACCCCGCGCGGCTTGCCGAAGTCCGTGGCGATCTTGGCCTGGAGCTTGTTGTTGCCGATGCCGACCGAGCAGTGCAGCCGGGTCTTCTCGAGCACCGCCGCGCGCACACGTGCCGCCATCTCCGCAGGGTCGCCGAGCTCGCCGTGCCCCTCGCCCGGTCCGATGAACGCCTCGTCCCAGCCGAGCACCTCCAGCACGACCGGCACCCCGCCCCACTCCAGTGCCCGGACCGCGGCCATCACCTCGGCGGACGCGGCGAGATAGTGCGGCGCGTCGACGGGCAGGAAGATCGCGTCCGGGCACTTCTTGTACGCCGTCCGCAGCGGCATGCCGGACCGGATGCCGAACTCCCGGGCTTCGTAGGATGCCGTCGAGACCACCGCGCGCTCGTTGACGATCCCGCGGCCGCCGACCACGACCGGCTTTCCGGCGAGCTCGGGCTTGCGCAGGATCTCGACGGCCGCCAGGAACATGTCGAGGTCGACGTGGAGGACCCACCGGGTCACGTGATCCGCTCCGGGGGCGGCGGCAGGGCGTCGGTCGACTCGAGCTCGTCGAGCCCGGTCAGCAGCAGCAGGTCGGCGACGACGGACCGGATCTGCGCGAGGACCACGTCGGTGTTCAGGTCGGCCGTCCGCTCGACCTTGCTCGTCGCCTCGCCCACCGCGAGCAGGGCGGGCCGCGCCGCGGTGGCCATCCGGTCGGCCATCAGCTCGCGCGCGACGAGAGCGGTGGCGTCGGCGAGGTCCGAGCAGAGGGCGGCGTACGACGCGGGCACCGGGCGGTGGCGGTACGCCGTGATCGCGGTACGCCGGACGAGCACGCGGGTGCTCCTCAGGGCGCGGTCGATCGGGTCGACCAGGTCGACCATCCGTCTCAGGCCGCCCTTGTGCCGCACCCGGAACGGTGAGGACGCCACCACCGCCAACCCCTCGTCGGCAGCCGCCCTGAGCTCGCTGATGAGGTGGTCGGTCGAGCGTGCGTCGGCCAGCAGGTCCAGGGCGGGATCGACCTCGCCCTCGAGCATCACCTCGCCGGCGGCGCGGAGCAGGGCCTCGACCTTGCGCACGACGCGGGCAGCCTGCTCACGCGGTCGCCGCAAGGGTGCGGCCGGGACGACGGTGGCCGCGACGAGTGCCACGGCGCCGCCGATGACCGCGTCGGTCCAGCGGGTCAGCGCAGCGCCCGGGTCCGGGATCAGGGTGGAGACCACGATCGACTGCACGGCCGCCTGCATCATGAACAGCTGCCCGCCGTCGAGCAGGATGGCGGTGGACATGGCGAGCGCCACGATGATGGTCAGCTGCCACCAGCCGGACCCGATGCCGGACACGATCAGGTCGGCGAGGAACACCCCGACCGCGACACCGACGGTCACCTCCGCGACTCGGCGCAGGCGCTGCCCGTACGTCGTACCGAGGCTCACCACCGCCGCGATCGGGGCGAAGAACGGCGTCGCGTGACCGACCAGGTCGTGCGCCACGAACCACGCCACGCCCGCTGCGACCGCGCACTGGGCGATCTGCCAGCCCTTGGACTGCCAGCGGTCGAGACGGGCGTCCAGCGACGTCCGCCCGCGGCTCCAGAGCCTGTCGAGCGGGTGCGCCTCCATGGGGTCGATCGTGCCAGAGGGCCACCCCACCGCTTCCTTGTGAAGGCCGCCGCGACCCGCGAGGATCGCCAGGTGGCGACGCCTCTCGATCCGACCGCCCTCGGCTTCCTGACTGCCGAGAACCGCCGCATGCCGATGCACGTCGGGGGGCTGCAGCTGTTCCGTAAGCCGCCCGACGCGGGGCGGAGCTTCGTGCGCGACCTGTTCGAGTCGGCGCGCGACACCAGCGAGATCGCGCCGCTGTTCCTGAAGCGCCCCTACCGGTCGATCAAGACCGCCGGCCAGTGGGTCTGGGTCGAGGACGACCAGTTCGACATCGAGCACCACGTCCGTCACAGCGCGCTACCGAAGCCCGGCCGGGTCCGCGAGCTGTTCGAGCTGTGCTCGCGCCTGCACAGCACCCGGCTGGCGACCGAACGGCCGCTGTGGGAGTGGCACCTGATCGAGGGGCTGCGCGACGGCCGGGTCGCGATGTACACCAAGATGCACCACTCGCTGGTCGACGGCGTCTCGGCGATGCGGCTGCTGCAGAGCATCCTGTCCGGCGACCCGGACGAGCGCGACATGCCCGCGCCCTGGGCCAAGCGTCCGCCGAGGTCGAAGGTCGGCAAGGCCCAGGAGGCGGCCGAGCACCCGGGCTCCGGCGAGTCGATGAGCGCGCTGCGGACGGCGCTCGGCATCAGCGCGGACGCCGCCGGCATCCCCAGGGCGCTCATCAAGACCCTCAACAAGAGCCTGCGCAACGAGACCTCGACCCTCGCGCTCTACGCACCCAGGACGATCCTCAACCGCGAGATCACCGCGTCCCGCCGGTTCGCCGCGCAGGACTGGCCGATCGAACGGATCCGCTCGATCGGCAAGGCCACCGGCACGACCATGAACGACGTCGTGCTGGCCATGTGCTCCGGCGCCATGCGGACCTACCTCGCCGACCTCGACGCGCTCCCCGACACCACGCTGATCGCGATGGTGCCGGTCGGCCTGAACGCCAAGCACGCCGGCCACGCCTCCGCCGCCGGCGGCAACGCGGTCGGCTCGATCATGGTCAAGCTCGGCACCGACCTCCCCGACGCCGGTCAGCGCCTCGAGGCCATCCACGCGTCGATGCGCGACGGCAAGCAGGCCCTCGCCACCATGACGCCGCTGCAGATCCAGGCGATGAGCGCCGTGGGGCAGGTACCGGCGATCCTGCCCACCCTGCTCGGCATGACCAACATCGTGAAGCCGGCGTACAACCTGGTCATCTCCAACGTCCCCGGCCCTCGCACCACGCAGTACTTCAACGGCGCCGAGATGCTGGGCACCTACCCGCTCTCGGTCCCCATCGACGGCAACGCGCTCAACATCACCTGCAACTCCTACGCCGACCAGATGGCCTTCGGGCTGACCGGCTGCCGCCGCACCGTCCCCCACCTCCAGCGCATCCTCACCTACCTCGACGACGAGATCGGGGCGTTGGAGAAGGCCGCGGGGGTCGCCTGAGCGGCGGTGAGTGAGTGTTGGTTTCGCCGGCCCCGCCGGAATGAACGTCCTACTTGTACATGGAGTTGACGACGACGTCGAAGGCACGGTCGGGGAGCAGGCGGCGAGCGAGGACGGTCGAGCCGGCGCCCTTGCCGACCGGGTAGCGAGGGCGAGGGTGCGAGGTGGTCGCGGCCTTGACGATCTTCCTGGCCACGACCACGGGCGACGTTCCTGTCCACCCCGTGTCGCCGCGCTCCATGGTCGTGCGCACCCGGCCGGCGCGGTCCTCGTAGGCTCCCCCGCGACTGATCTCGACCAGGCCGTCGCGAGCGATGGTGTTCCACTCGGTGACGATCGGGCCCGGTTCGATGATGACGACCTGGATCCCGAACGGCGCGAGCTCGAGGCGGAGGCTGTCGCTGAAGCCCTCCACGGCGAACTTCGTCGCGTGGTACCAAGCCCCGAGCGGCTCGTAGAACTTCCCGCCGATCGAGCTCATGTTGATGATCCGCCCGGATCCCTGCTCTCTCATGTGCGGCGTGACGAGCTGGACGAGGCGCGCGAGACCGAAGACGTTCACCTCGAACTGGCGCCGGGCCTCTTCGATCGGCACGTCCTCGACGGCGCCGTACGACCCGTACCCGGCGTTGTTGACCAGCACGTCGACGCGTCCCTGCTCCGCGATCACCCGCTCGACGCCCGCGACCATCGACGCATCGTCGGTGACGTCCATCGCGAAAGTGTGTACGCCGGCCGCCGCCAGGTCGGCCATCCGGTCGACGCGACGCGCCACGGCGTACACCTCGAAGCCCTCGACGCGGAGCAGTCGCGCCGTCTCCTCGCCGATACCGCTGGACGCTCCGGTCACCAGTGCCACGCGTACGTCGTTCATGCGTCTTCTTTCCCTCGAGGTACGAGCGTGCGAGCCTCGAAACCACCACCGAGAAGCTCGTCGACCGCTGCCAACCGCGACCGCGTGATGTCGGCAACGGTGGCGTATCCGGCCAGGTCGGCGTTCGACCCTGGCCGCACGGCCTCAGCGGAGTTCACGCTGACGCAACGACGCGTCCCACCGTCCGCAACGTTCTGCAGCGCCACGGCATGGCCGGTCGTGCCGGAGCCCGCGAAGAAGTCGAGAACGACGGCGTCCGCCGGCATCGTCTGCAAGATCCGGCGGACCAGCCCGGTCGGCTTCGGCGACTCGAAGACGTGACCGACGATCGTCTTGAGCTCCGCGACGGCGGTGTCGGTCGAGCCGACCTCCTCGGCGAGCCAGATCGTCCGCAACTTCTTGCGGCGGTTCTCATGGAGCCAGTCCTTCTGGAACACGTCCACCCGCTCGCCGCGACGCCCCTTGATCACCCGGCAGACCAGGTCGTCCGGACGCTGCTCGATCAACGGCGCCGACCAGCGCCACACCGCCGGCCGCCCGTCACCGAACACGGGCTCGATGGCCACCGCTCCGTCGAAGGGGAAGGGAGAAACGCGACCCGAGACCGGGTCGCCGTACACCGCGAAGTGCAGGGTCCGCGCCGTCACCGGGTTGAACTTCTTGTTGGTGTTGCGCAGCGGCAGGTGCCGGTACTTTCGGCCGTCCGGCGCCTCCAGTGGGAAGTCCGACGGGTTCACGGTCTCCGGGCTGCTCGCGTCGAGCACACAACGGCGTACGTCGCGCGCGTACGCGAGCAGGTACTCGTGCGACGTCGCGAACCCCTTGCCCAGCTGGCGACCCTTGGCGTTGAGGTTCACCACGATCTGCGCGAGGAAGTTGGCGGGCCCGAACACCTCATCCATCAGCAGTCGCAGCCGCGCCTGCTCGTTGTCGTCGATGCTGACGAAGATCGCCCCGGTGTCGGTGAGGACGTCCCGCGCGGCCACCAGCCGCGGCCGCATCATCGTGGCCCAGTCGCCGCCGCGGAAGTCGTCGCGGTACGCGAAGGCGTTGCCGGTGTTGTAGGGCGGGTCGATGTACACGAGGTCGACGCGCTCGCGACCGGCCATCGACCGGAGCACCTCGAGGTTGTCCCCCTCGACGAAGGTGTTCCAGACGCCCATGTCGGCAGCGTAGGGCCAGCGGCTCACCTATCCTGGCGACGAGGACGGGAGTCGCCGATGGAGCCAGCCGAGGAGCACCGGACGCCACCCGTGGCGCCCTATCCCGTCGCACGCCGCGAGCGTGCCGAGCAGCCGATGCGGATCCCGTCGTCGACGGCCACCCGCACGTGGACCGTCATCGGGCTGGTGCTGCTCGCCGCCCTCCTGCTGTTCGTCGTCGCCGTGGCCCTCTACGTCGCCTTCGGGATCCAGGATCGCGCCTGAGGCAGGTGCGCGCGTGGTGTCGGAAATCGCGCAAATGCGCTGTTCCCGCAGGCCCGGCCGCCGGAAACCCGCAGGAACCGCGCAATTGCGCCGTTACCGCAGGCCCGAGGACCCGAGCACACATGCGGCGATCCGAAGGGACACGAACGTCCTCGGCCGCGAGCCGGGGCGGCACCTGACCTCAGAGCGTGACGCCCGTCACGAGACCGGTGGGCGTGACTCGAGGGGCTCCTCGGCGTTGGACATGCGTGCGCCGAGGCCGACTGCTGACGACGACCGTCGTGGCGGCGACTCTCGCCGCCACCGCTGCCCTGACCGCCCCCACGACCGTCACCACTCCGGCGGCCGCGGCGGCGGGGCCGGGCCCGAGGGCGACGAACGGCTGCATCGCCAGCGTCCCGGATCCGGGCAGCACGGCGCCGGTGCAGATCTGCTACACCCTCTTCCGGCCGGCAGGCGCGAGCCGCAAGCACCCGGTGCCGATGATCATGCACAGCCACGGCTGGGGAGGTTCGCGCACGACGGACCCGGCGGCGTTCGACCAGTGGCTGAAGGGCGGGTACGGCGTCCTCTCGTTCGACCAGCGCGGGTTCGGCGAGAGCGGGGGCACCGCACAGGTCGAGAACCCCGACGTCGAAGGGCATGACGTCCGCGCGCTCGTCGATCTCGTCGCGAGCAAGCGCTGGGTGCAGCACGACGGGCCGGGCGACCCGAGGCTGGGCGCGATCGGCGGCAGCTACGGCGGCGGGTACCAGTTCCTCGGCGCCTTCGAGGAGCTCCGCCTGAGAGGAACGCCGGTCTTCGATGCCCTGGCCCCGGAGATCACCTGGAACGACCTCAACACCAGCCTCGCCCCGCAGGGCGTCGTGCGCACCGAGTGGGCACTCGCGTTGAGCGCCGCCGCCTTGCCGACCCAGGCCCTGTCGCCGGCCGTCTACCAGGCTCTGGTCCAGGGCGCCGCGACCGGCTTCTGGCCCGACGGCTCACTGCCCGTGCCGGGCACCCCGAACATGCAGCAGTTCTTCGAGAGGAACGGCCCACGCTGGCACGTCTCCCAGGGCCGCAAGCTCGACATCCCCGTGTTGCTCGGCCAGGGCACCACCGACACCCTGTTCAACCTCCAGCAGGGCCTCGACAACTGGCGCACCGCGATCACCCGCAAGGCGCGCAGGCACAGCATCTTCGTCGCCTACAACGGCGGACACACCCTGCCGGCCGTCTACCCGCTCGGCGTGAGCGTCGCCTCCGACCCGTGCAGCGAGAGGCTCGCCGGAGGCGACTTCTCCCACCTCGCCCGCCGGTTCATGGACGAGCAGCTCAAGGGCAAGGACCGCGGGCTGCACGGCTACGGCAGGCTGCACCTCGCCACACCCGCCTCGACGTGCACGACGGTCAAGCGGGTGACTGCCGACGCGGCGTACGACGTCGGCACCGTCGCCACCACCGAGGCGGGCGGCCTGGCTCTCGCGTACCCCGTCGCGCAGGGTCCGATCCGCGTCGCCGGCTCGGCGTACCTCACCGGCACCCTGACCGCGCTGGGCCTCAACAACCGCGCCTTCTACGGCCTCGCGGTCGGCACCACGCCACTCGACGCGGCGCTGGTCCAGAACAACGTGATGCCGCTCAACGAGCTCGCCCCGGTCAACGGAGAGCCCCGCCGCATCGAGCTGCCTGCCGTAGCCGTCGATGTCCCGGCCGGCAAGACCCTGTACGTCGTCGCCTCGCCCATCAGCGAGACCTTCGCCGGCATGGGTAGCCGGACCCCTGGCGCCGTCGTCCTGCAGAACACCGTCGCGCACCTGCACGTCGTCGGCTGAGGCCCTTCGGTGGTCGAGCCGCGAGGCCGGCCACGGCCGAGCGCGTCGAGACCGCCCGAGCACTCACCGGGGTCTCGACTCGGGCTCGCCTAGCGGCTCGCCCGGCTCGACCACCGAAACCAGTGCCTGGTTACCCTCGCGGGCATGCGCGCCGCAGCCCTCGTCCTGACCGCCGTGACGGCCTGCGCGCTGGCGGTCCCGATGACGGGCGCGGGCGCGGACCCCAGCAGACCGGTGGACCCCGGGCACGACAAGCGACCCCACCAGCGAGGCCCGCAGACCTCGGACGGCGTGCGCGGCGAGATCGCGCCGTACGTGCCCCGCGCCCTGCGGATGGATCCGGTCATCAGCAACGAGGTGACGTGGCCCGTCGTGCCCGGAGTGACGTTCCGCCAGTGGGACCAGCTCGACGCCCGCGGCACCATCCGCGCGTACCTGCTGACCATCGACCCGGCGACACCCGGGCTGGCCATCGACTACGCGTCGAGCAAGGCGGTCCGCAACACCGCCACCGTGCGCGCGATGATCGCCCGCGACCGCGCGGTCGCCGGCATCAACGGGGACTTCTACGACATCGGTGACACCGGCGCCCCGCTCGGCCTCGGGGTCGACAGCGCCCGCGGCATCGTGCACGCACGCAAGGACGGCTGGAACCGCGCCTTCTACATCAAGGACGGCGTCGCGTCGATCGCCAACCTGCCGATGACGGCGAAGGTCGTCCAGGAACCCTGGATGAAGATCAAGCACCTCAACTCGCCGACCATCTTCGACGGGCAGATCGGCGCCTACGACTACCGATGGGGCCTGACGGCGGGGTACCGCGTCGTCGACGACCAGCGCGAGGACGTCCGCCAGGTCGTCATCCGCAAGAACTACGTCGTCTCCAGCAAGCCGACCCTGACGTACGGCGAGAAGATCCGCGGCCTCGTGCTCATCGGGCGCGGCGCGGGCGCCGACGCGCTCGGCGTGCTCAGGAAGGGCGAGAAGGCCCGGATCACCTGGTCGATGCGACGCAACCCCGATGTCGCCATCTCCGGCAACAAGGTGCTGCTGCTGCACGGCGTACGCCGCGTGGTCGACGACCGCGAGCTGCACCCGCGCACCGCGATCGGCATCGACAGGGACACCGGGCAGGTGCTGATGCTGGTCGTCGACGGCCGGCAGACCTTCAGCCGCGGCTACACGATGGTCGAGCTTGCGAACCTCATGCAGACCCTCGGGGCCGAGGACGCGCTCAACCTCGACGGCGGCGGCTCCTCGACCATGCTCGGCCTGCGCCCCGACGGCATCATCGGCGTCCTGAACTCGCCCTCCGACGGGTTCGAGCGGCGCGTGGCCAACGGCCTCGAGGTGACCTACCGGCCGTAGCGTCGACCGCTGGTCGAGGAAGGCGCGCCAGCGCCTGTCACGAGACCCCGCGAGAGGATCACCAGCCGCTACCGGGGTTTCGCGACGGGACTTCGTCCCTCCTCAACCACCAGATCCCCGTTGGTCGAGGAAGGCGCGCCAGCGCCTGTCACGAGACCCCGCGAGGATCACCAGCCGCTACGGGGTTTCGCGACGGGACTTCGTACCTCCTCAACCGACCGGATCCCCGTTGGTCGAGGAAGGCGCGCTAGCGCCTGTCACGAGACCCCGCGAGAGGATCACCAGCGGCTACGGGGGTTTCGCGACGGGACTTCGTCCCTCCTCAACCACCGGATCCCCGCTGGTCGAGGAAGGCGCGCTAGCGCCTGTCACGAGACCCGGCAACCGGTCGGCGTACCTTTCACGCCGGCACGGCCACGACCGCCACGGTCGTGACCGCGGCGAGGCACTCCTGCAGGGGGCTGGGGACGGGGTCGGGAGTGATCACCCAGCCGTCGGGGCTCTGGGTGACGGTGACCCCGGGAGGTACGTCGCAGCCGATGGCGACGACGGCGCCCATGACGGTGTACCCCTCGGGGACCGACCCGGACGCGACGGCCTGCGCGATCTTGGCGCCCATGCTCGGCCGGCGGAACTGGGCGGCGAACTCCTGCCGCGCCGCTTCGTCGTCGATGGGGACGGCGTCCAGGTCCACGTGCCCGCCTACGGCGGTCTGGGACACGATCGCGAGGGTGACGGGCTCCAGCCCGTCGTCGGGGTCCACGGTCACCGAAGGGTCGGATGCCGGCGTGGTCGACGAGGAGCTCGGGTCGGCCGGGTCGCTCGCGGCGTCCGAGGTGGTGTCGCCGCAACCCGCGAGCAGCAGGAGCACGGCGGCAAGACAGGGTCCGAGAAGGCGTCTCATGGCGATGGGACGGTCCGCCGAGGGTCGGCGTTCCGTCACTCCGTGACTTTCTGGCCCTTGCCGATGATCGTCAGCCCGTCCTCGACCATGAACCCACGCGCCTTGTCGGCCACCTGGTCCACCCCGATCCGGGCGCCCGCGGGAATGTCGACCGACTTGTCCACGATCGCGTTGCGCACGACCGCGCCCGGCCCCACATGCACGTCGTGCATGATCACCGAGTCCGTGACGATCGCGCCGTTGTCGACGCGGACGGCCGGGGAGAGCACCGAGCGGTTGACCGTACCTCCCGTGATCACGACTCCCGGCGACAGCAGCGACTCGTCGGTGCGCGAGGGCTGCCCGTCGGCGCCCTGCCCCACCTTGACGGGGGGTTGCGGCCCGTACGACGTGTAGATCGGCCAGTCGAAGTTGTAGAGGTTGAAGACGGGCAGCGGCGACACCACGTCCATGTGGGCCGCGTAGTACGACGCCATCGTCCCGACGTCGCGCCAGTACCCGCGGTCCCGGTCGGTCGAGCCGGGCACCTGGTTGTCCTTGAAGTCGTAGACACCCGCGGCCCCGCGGCCCACGAACGCCGGCACGATGTCCCCGCCCATGTCGTGCTTGGACCCGTGCATCGTCGCGTCGAGGGTGACCGCCTCGACGAGCGCGTCGGCGTCGAAGACGTAGTTGCCCATCGAGGCCAGCACCTCGTTGGGGTTGTCGGGCAGGCCCTCGGGGTCCTTCGGCTTCTCGAGGAACTCGCGGATCGAGTTCGGGTCGTGCGGGTGCACGTCGATCACGCCGAACTGGTCGGCCATCGAGATCGGCTGCCGGATCGCGGCCACCGTGCACGCCGAGCCGGAGTCGATGTGCTGGTCGACCATCTGGGAGAAGTCCATCCGGTAGACGTGGTCGGCTCCGACCACGACCACGATGTCGGGCTTCTCGTCGTTCATCAGGTTCAGCGACTGGAAGATCGCGTCCGCGCTACCGAGGTACCAGTGCTTGCCGACCCGCTGCTGCGCCGGCACCGGCGCGACGTAGTTGCCCAGCATCGTCGACATCCGCCAGGTCTGGGTCACGTGGCGGTCCAGGCTGTGCGACTTGTACTGCGTGAGCACGACCACCTTGAGATAGCCGGAGTTCACGACGTTCGACAGCGCGAAGTCGATGAGGCGGTAGATGCCCGCGAACGGCACCGCGGGTTTGGCGCGGTCGGCGGTGAGCGGCATCAAGCGCTTGCCCTCGCCGCCCGCGAGCACGATGGCGAGCACGTTCCTGCGGTGTCGGGCGGCCATGTGGCCAACGTAGCCGCTGCCCGTCGCCCCCCGGGAGGGGTAGTTTCAGCAGGTGCGCGTCGACGTGGTCACCAAGGAGTACCCACCCGAGGTCTACGGCGGCGCGGGGGTGCACGTCGCCGAGCTGGTCCGGGCCCTGCGACAGCTCGACGACCTGGACACCCGCGTGCACGCCTTCGGCAAGCCGCGCGACGAGCCGGGCACGACGGCGTACGCCGATCTGGCCGAGCTCGCCGGGGCCAACGGCGCGTTGAAGACGATGGGGGTCGACCTGGCGATCGTGCCGGGCTGCGACGGCACCGACCTCGTGCACTCCCACACGTGGTACGCCAACTTCGCCGGCCACGTCTCCTCCCTGTTGTACGGCGTCCCGCACGTGATCACGGCTCACTCCCTGGAGCCACTCCGGCCGTGGAAGGCCGAGCAGCTCGGGGGCGGGTACGCCGTGTCGTCGTGGGTCGAGAAGACGTCCTACCTCGCCGCGGCCCGGGTCATCGCGGTGTCGGCGGCGATGCGCGACGACGTGATCTGGTCCTACCCCGACATCGACCCCGACAAGGTCGAGGTCGTGCACAACGGCATCGACACCGACGACTGGGCCCACGTCGACAAGCCCGACCGGGTGCGCGAGCTCGGTGTCGACCCGGACCGCCCCTCGGTGATCTTCGTCGGCCGGATCACGCGCCAGAAGGGGCTGCCGCTGTTCCTGCGCGCCGCGGCCCAGCTGCCGCCCGACGTCCAGCTGGTCCTGTGCGCCGGCGCGCCGGACACCCCCGAGATCGAGGCGGAGGTCGTCGGCCTGGTCGACGAGCTCAAGCAGACGCGCACCGGTGTCGTCTGGATCAACGAGATGCTCCCGAGGCCGGACGTCGTGGCGTTGCTGTCCAGCGCGACGGTGTTCGCCTGCCCCTCGATCTACGAGCCGCTCGGCATCGTGAACCTCGAGGCGATGGCGTGTGAGACCGCCGTCGTCGCGACCGCCACCGGCGGCATCCCCGAGGTGGTCGTCGACGGCGAGACCGGCCGCCTGGTGCCGATCGAGCAGGCCACCGACGGCACGGGCACCCCGCTCGACCCCGATCAGTACGTCGCCGACTTCGCCGCCGCCCTCAACGAGGTCGTCGGCGACCCCGACCGTGCTCGCACGATGGGCAGCGCCGGCCGCCAGCGCGCCATCGACGCCTTCAGCTGGGGCGCGATCGCCGAGCAGACCGTGGCGATCTACCGCGCCGCCGTCGGCTAGCCCTTCGGTGGTCGAGCCGCCGCGAGGAACGAGCGGCGTGTCGAGACCACGGTCACGTCGCGCTAGTTGGCCTGCGTCGAGATGACGTTCCCGCGCAGGTCGCCCAGCAGGTACCCGCTGTCGCCCGCGTCGTTCGTCACGTACACCGCGACCTGCGGGTCGTCGTCGATGACGTTGCGGTCGAAGATCACGTACGTCGTGGTCGGGTCGTCGACGTTGAGCGTGGTGCGAGCGGTGTCGACGAGCGACATCACCCGACCGGGTCGCAGGTCGGCGAGGTCCACCGGTGCGCTGTCCTCCGTGTCGTCCATCGGGTCGCCGAGCCGGTCGAAGGCGCCGTTGAGGTAGTTCCAGATCGCCACCTTGCCCTCGCCCTGCGGCACCCACGACACGACGTACCCGTCGTAGAAGACGCTGCGGACCACCTCGGTGTCCTCGAAGGAGTTGGCGAAGGTGTCGACGTAGCTGCGGATGCCCGCGGCCGTCAGCTCGAACGGCGGCCCTGCCGGCACGGGGTCGGTCTCCACGACGTCCGGGCTGGTACTGCCCACTCCCTGGGCGAACATGAAGATCCCGAACGCGATCGGCACGATCACGAAGAGCGCCGCGATCCCGGCACACCCGAGCGCGAACCTGCGGCCGGTCTTCGACGCGCCGGTGAGGGTGCGTGACGTCGCGGCCGGCTTCCTCGTGCTGCGCGGCGGGCCGTAGAGGTCGGCCGGCACCGGCGCGCTGGGCGGCGCCGCACCGGGAGCGTACGGCGACCCCACGGCCGGCGAGCTCGTCGAGACCCCGGTCGGCGGGGTCGCTACCGGCGGCACCACGGCCGTCGCCGGCACCGCGGCAGGCGGGTCGGCGATGTCGCGGACCAGGCCGCCCAGCTCGCCGACGGTCGCGGCGGACCGCGCGCGCTCGAGCCGCAGGTCCCGGTCCTGCTGGGTGATCTGGCCGTTGCGCAGCGCGGCCTCGATCACGTAGATGGCGCGGTCCCGGTCGCGGTCCTTCACCCGGGCCTGCGGGTCGCCGTCGAACACGGGGTCAGGTTAGTGGGAGGAATGCGGTCCGACGCGGACCTTGCCGATCTGGTAGGCGCCGCCGTCGCGACCGTCGATGGCGAGGTTCATCGGCGCGAGGTAGCCGACGGGGTCGGTGACCGTGACCCAGAGCGAGTAGCTGCCGGGCGGCACCTTGCCGAAGCTCAGCGACGTGCCGAGCTTGACGGACCCCGGGAGGATCGAGCGCAGGTCGACGCCGAGCTCAGCGGAGCGGACGACCTTGCCCCGCTTGCGGAGCTGGACGCTGACCTCCCAGTCGTCGTACGTCGGTGCGGAGCCGTCGTTGCGCCACACCGACGTCACGTCGAAGGCGCCCCGCTTCGGCAGCGGGGACGGGAGCCGGATCTTGTTCAGCACGTAGCGGTACCCGCTGCTCTTGGCGGCGTCCACGAGGCCCGCGGCCGCAGCCGGGTCGGCATTGACGACAGCCGCGACGTTGTCGTTGGGCCGGGCGACCTGGCTGATGTGGAACTGCCGGACCTGCAGGGCCCCGAGCGTCGTGCTCGTGGCCGCGGTCCCGCACCACTCGCTGAGCACGGGTGCGGTCTTCCAGCGTTCCTGCAGGACCGGGGAGGTCGGGATCAGCGAGAACATGTTGTACTCGCCCAGGCAGTCGACCCGGAGTCCCATCCGGGGGCTCAGGGCCATGCCGGCGTCGACGTACTTCGGGATCATCGCGTTGAGGATCACGTGCTGCGTCGGGAAGTTGTCGAGGACGGCGCGCATCATGCGGATGGCGTTCGGGACGCTGATCTCGGCGCCGTCGAGGACGTGCCACTCGCCCCAGGCGCCGTACCCGCCCACGTCGACCCAGCCGAGGGCCGGGTTGGCGGCGTACCGCCGGCCGAGCTCGGCCATCAGCCGGTCCCAGGCCGACAGCAGCGCCTCGTTGTCCCAGTCGGGTTCGGTCGAGCCGGCCTGTCGCGGCAGCCACGACGGCGTCGCGTCCACCCAGCAGTAGGGACACGACGCCATCACCCGGAAGCCGAACCGGCCGCCGAGCACGCGGGCGCGGGCAAGGCCGGTGTCGAAGGCTGTGAAGTCGTAGACGCCGGGCGACGGCTCGATGCGGCTCCACGCCACCTGGTCGCGGTAGTAGACGTCCTTCGCCGGGAAGCCGGCCGGCAGGGTCTGTGCGCCGAGCCACTCGTACTGCCCGCGCATGGGGTTCGGGATCTCCGGCGCCGACAAGGGGATCGCCCGCGCGTGCAGCGCCACCGTGCTCTGCTTGGCGGTCTGCCTGGCGGTCGGCTCGGACGACGGTGCCTCGGTCGGGAACCGCCCCAGCACCGGCTCCCGCCGGCGCGATCGTGCCCGCGAGCAGCGTCAGCCCAGCCGTCAGCCCAGCGGTCAGCTGGGCCAGCGTCGCGAGGGCGCGCGTCCTCGGCATGGTGGGGGGTACCTTCCGGAACACCCTGGTCAGGAAGGACCAGGTCAGGGCACCCAGTCTCCGCGAAATGCCCGCTCCGGTCAGGCGTTTCGCGGAATCTTGGGCGCCTTGGGTCAGCCGGCGATCGGCGTCAGCGCACCCAGCCGGATGGTGGCCGGGTACGCGATCGCCGTGGCATCCGGATCGCCGACGACGGCAACGCGGGTGTGGCTTCGCACCCAGTGCCGATAGCCCAGGGACGACAAGGAGAGGTAGCCGAAGCCACGCTCGCGCAGCGCACGCTCGAGCAGCAGGCTGGCGCCGTCGGCGATCAGCAGGCCGTGCACCCGACTCTCGCCGAGCCGGTCGCCGAGCTCGGCGCGCAGCCAGTCGACGTGCGCGGCCAGCTCGTCGTGGGCGTTGTGCCCGATGGCGGTGGCCTTGTGCTGGATGACCAGCCAGTCGCCGCGGCTGACGACGTCGCCGTCACCGGTCACCCGGGCGATGAGGTCGGGCCGCCGGCCGTCGTCGAAGCTGTGCGTGCGGCCGTCCAGCCCGTCTTCGTACGGGTCGGCCACCCGCGCTGGGTAGCCGAAGCGGCCCAAGAGGTCGAAGCGGTCGAGCAACCAGCCGCGGAACGCCTCCCGGCTACCCGTCGGCAACACCTCGAACTCGTGTCCGGTTCCCTCGGCGAACATCGCCAACCAGGTGTCGAGCATGCGCAGGTACTTCTCGGCGTCCTCGTCGGACGCGGCAAGGCGGTCCAGGCACTTGGCCAGCAGGCCGAAGCGACCGACCACGGGATACGCCTCGATGACGTCCACCGGCAGCCTGAGCTGGTCGGCGAGCTCCTCGGGCGCGATGTCGAGGCTCTCCGGCAGCGACCAGCGCGGGTCCTCCAGACGCATGAACAGCCGGTCCAGCACGGGACAGCCGAAGCGGCCCATCACCAGCGGCGGCGCGATGACCGAGATGTCGTCGGTCACCTGCTCCTCGATGACCTCGTGCATGACCTCGACGAACGCGGTCGCGTCGGGAACCGAGGCTCCCAATGTGCGAACGAGGTGGTTGATGACCTGTGAAGACTCCACCGTGTGCCCTGCCCTTCCCCCCAGAAGACGTGCTAGGCAGTCTAGGAGCGGACCTAGGGTGGTTGATAGCGCTGAGCGGGCGGTCCAGACCGGCTTTTGGGTTAAATCTCGCCGGTTCCGGACCGCCCGCCGAGGCCAGGTGTTAGGGGACTCGCCTATCGCCGAACACGAAGCGGACGGCGGTCCGGTTGGTCGGCGGGTCGGGTAGGTTCGCACCGTGCCCGACTACGGACATGACCTGGAGTTCGGCGTCTTCCTCTCCCCCGACGCGGTGGCCGCGGCCCGCACGGTCGAGCTCGCGCAGCTGGCCGACGTGCTGGGGTACGACCTCGTGACGGTCCAGGACCACCCGTACCAGGCCAAGCACCTGGACGCGTGGACCCTGCTCTCGGTGGTGGCCGCCCGTACGTCGGCCGTGCGGGTCGCGCCGAACGTCGCGAGCCTGCCCTTGCGGCCCCCGGCGGTGCTCGCCCAGGCGGTCGCGTCGCTCGACATCCTCAGCGACGGCCGGGCCGAGCTCGGGCTGGGCGCCGGAGCCTTCTGGGATGCGATCGTCGCCGCCGGTGGCCCGCGGCGGACGCCGGGCGAGGCGGTCGAGGCGCTCGAAGAGGCCGTCGCGGTGATCCGCGGCGTCTGGGGCGTCGAGGGCAACCGGACCGTCGACGTCGACGGGGAGTACTACCGGGTCAAGGGCATGCACGCCGGGCCGCCGCCCGTGCACGACATCCAGATCTGGGTCGGCGCCCTGAAGCCGCGCATGCTCCGGCTCACCGGCCGCCTCGCCGACGGCTGGCTGCCGAGCCTCGGCAACGTCACGGTCGAGAACCTGGGCGAGCTGAACGCCGTCATCGACGAGGCCGCTGACCGGGCGGGCCGTGGACCGCAGGCGGTGCGGCGGATGCTGAACGTCTTCGGCCGCCACGAGTACCTCCGCGGCGCGCCCGTCGTGATGGCCGAGCGCCTCGCCGCCCTCACCCTCGAGCACGGCACCAGCACGTTCATCCTCGGCACCGATGACCCCGACGAGCTGCGCCGCTTCGCCGCCGAGGTGATCCCCGCCCTCCGCGACCTCGTCGAGGAGCAGCGGGGCCACCCGGTGGTTGAGGAGGGCGCGCTAGCGCCCGTCACGAAACCACCGCACCACGAGAGCCCGCCCCTCCCTACGCCGACCGTCGACGACGGCACCCGCATCTCGCCGTCGATGCCCTGGGACGAGTCCACCCGCCCGACGTACTCCGGCCCGCACGACCCGTCGTACCCCCATGCCACCGTCCCGCAGCACCTGGTCGACATCCACGACCACCTGAGGTCCGAGCTCGAGCAGCTGCGCGACGTGGTCGACCAGGTACGCCGCGGGCTGCTGACCGTCGGCGCCGCGCGGTCGGTGATCAACACGATGACGATGCGCCAGAACAACTGGACACTGGGCGCGTACTGCGAGTCGTACTGCCGGATCGTCACCGGCCACCACACACTCGAGGACCACTCCGTCTTCACCCACCTGCGCCGCCGCGACCCCGACCTCGGCGCGGTCCTCGACCGGCTGGCGGAGGAGCACAGCGTGATCCACGACGTGCTCGAACAGGTCGACGACGCGCTGGTCGGCCTGGTCGGCGCGCCGCCGTACGGCGCCGACGCAACCGCCGCCCTCGACGAGCTCCAGCGCGCGCTGGACCTCCTCACCGACACCCTGCTGTCGCACCTGGCGTACGAGGAGCGGGAGCTGATCGTGCCGATCGCGCGTCACGGGTTCGGCTAGCGGCGCTCGCGACGCTGCAGCCACCCGGGCCACAGTCGGCGCGCGACCTCCGCGTCCAGCCGGCCGCCGAGGTGCATCGAGCGCCAGACTCCGCGGTAGCCCGGGAGCACCCCCGACGCGATCAGGATGTGGCCGGCCAGCAGGGGGATGAGCACGTACGTCGACACCCGGTGCACCGGGACCAACCACACGAAGGCCGGGCCGCCGTGCAGCCGGGCCATGGCGATCCCGCTGACGGTGACCGCGAGGAACGCCAGCACCAGCACGATGTTGGCGACCCGCTGGCCAGGGTCGAAGTGCCCGTCGTGCCAGGGGAAGCGTCCGGTGAGGATCGCGGCCGGCCAGCGGCGGAACCAATCGAGGTCGCTGCGGCGGAACCGCACGGACTCGAGCAGGAACCCCGCCGCCGTGCGAAGGCCGAGCAGCACCCCCGCCGCGACGAGTGACGTGAACGCCCAGCCGACCCACACGTGCAGGCGCGTGTCGGGCACGCCCGCGAGCCGGCTCAGCGGCGAGGGCACGCCCTCCTTGCCGACCAGCAGCCAGACGCCGGTCGCGAGGAGGACCAGCACGCTCGTGTAGACGCCGGCGTGCAGCCAGCGGGTGGCTCGGCCGTAACGCTCGACCACCACGCGCGGTTGCCGGGTGCGCGCGCGGTCAGTAGCCATTGCCGCCTGAGCTCCCGGTGTCGCCGTCGCTCGGGCTGGGCGCGTCACCGGAGCCGCCCACGTCCACCTGGACCTCGTCCTCCGCGCCGGCCGATGAGTGGTCGGCGTGCTGGAGGGTCACGTTGACGGTGTGCTCGCCGGGCGAGAGGCCCTCGATGGTGAACGCGTTGCCACCGACGACGGTGTAGTCGTTCGACTTGCCGTCGACGAAGACGTGGACGTGGTCGCGGCCGGTGTCCGGTTCGCCGAGCTCGACGTTGGTGTCCCACGTGACCTCGAACGTGCCGTCCACGCTCGCTCCGTCGGACGGTGAGGTGATGGTGACCTCGGGTGAGCCTCCATCGGAGCCCTCGCCGGAGTCGGAGCCGCACGCCGCGACCAGCACGAGGGTGGCTGCGCCGGTGGCGACGAGGGCGAGGGTCCGGTGACGTGGGTACATGTCTCCTCCTGGTTCGGTGGACCAGGTAGTACGGCCCTGGGGCCCGTCCGGGATTCACGTGCGCCGAAATCGGGCCGAATGCGGGTCGAGATGAATCCCTGCCGCGCCCGCGCCCGTACTACTTGGTGTGGTCCCGTCCGACGAGACGCTGCTGGCCGGCATGGCCGACGGCGACCAGGCCGCGGCGTCGGCGTTCGTACGCCGCTACCAGGCGCGTGTGTACGGCCTGGCCCTGACCATCGTCGGGGTGCCTGCCGTGGCCGAGGAGGTCTCGCAGGAGGCGTTCCTCAAGGCCTGGCGGCACGCGTCGGCGTACGACGCCCGGCGCGGGCGGGTCGCCACCTGGCTGCTCACCATCACCCACCATGCCGCGGTCGACGCGGTGCGCTACCGACACGAGGACCCGATGGACCCCGACCTGTTGATGGCCACGCTGGCACCGGAGGACCACGCGCCTGCAGGCGACCCCGATACGAGTCTGGTGCTCCGCAGTGCCCTGGCGGACCTCCCGCCGGAGCAGAGGGGACCGATCCTGCTGATGACGTTCCAGGGGCTGACCGCTCGCGAGATCGCCGTGCGGGACGGCGTGCCGCTCGGCACCGTGAAGACCCGGGTCCGGCGGGGCCTGTTGCGGCTGCGGAGCCGGCTCGAGGTGCGCCATGACTGAGCCGGTGCCCGACCGCTGCGCCGAGGTCCGTGACCTCCTTCCCGAGCTGGCCCTGGGTGTCGCGGCCGGTGACCAGCGGGCAGCGGCCCTGGCCCACATCGTGACGTGTGCGGACTGCCGGGCCAGGCTCGACGAGCTGACCGCGCTCGTCGACGAGCTGCTGCTGCTCGCGCCCGAACAGGAGCCGCCGCCGGGCTTCGAGGGGCGCGTGCTCGCCGCGATGGACGCCCAGGCCCCCACCCGACGTCGCCCCACCGTGTGGTTGGCGGCGGCTGCCGCGGTCGTCGTCGTCGCGCTCGGCGCCAGCACGGTCACGCGCTGGGCCGACGCCGACGACCGCCGGCTGGCCGACCAGTACCGGCAGACGCTCGAGGTCGCCGACGGTTCCTACCTGCGGGCCGCCGACCTCATCACCGTCGCAGGGTCGCCTGCCGGCCACGTCTTCGCCTACCAGGGGAGCCCGTCCTGGCTGTTCATGACCGTCGAGGACGCCCCATCGGGCACCTACGACGTCACCGTGGTCACGACAGATGGTCGCGTGCACGACATCGGCAGCTGCTGGGTGCGTGACGGACGCGGGTCGTGGGGCACGACCCTCGACGTACCGATCACGGCCGTCGACCGCGTGGAGATGCGCAACGGCGACGGCGACGTCCTCGTCTCGTCGTTCGCCTGACTCAGGAGGAGGGCGGGTGCAGTGCCGTCCACGCCCGGTAGGCGTCCACGGTCGTCGGCAGGGTGGCGAAGATCCGTTCCGGCGGGACGTGGCGTAGGAACGGCGTAGCCGCGAGGGACTCGCGCAGCTCCTCCTTCATCCGTGCCAGGCCGACGACGATGCCGCGCCGGTCGAGCTCCCGTCGCAGCTCCTCGAGCGCGTCCGTCGCGGTGATGTCGACCTCGGAGATCGCCTCGGCGTTGAGCACGAACCAGCGCACCGGAATCGGCGCCTCGGCGACCGCGACCAGCGCTCGGATGCGGAAGTCCTCGGCGTTGGCGAAGAACAGCGGGGAGTCGTAGCGGTAGATCATCAGACCCGGCACGACCTGTGCCGACGGGTAGTCGTCCACGTCGTGCATGCCCGCGACCCCGGGCACGAGGCCCAGGACGGCGTCGTGCGGGCGGGCGACCCGGCGCAGGAGGTCGAGCACCGACAGCGCGATCGCGGCGACGATGCCGAGCAGCACGTCGAGAGCCAGCACGGCGACCGTGGTCGCGAGGGCGAGCACGAGCTCGCTGAGGCGGAACCTGCCGAACCGGACCAGCTCGCGTACGTCGACCAGGCGGGTGGCGGCGTACACGACGACCGCCGCCAGCCCGGCGACCGGGAACGCCGCCAGCACCGGCCGCAGGGTGATCAGCGCCAGCACGGTGCACAGGACCGTGATCGCGCCGCCGAGCTGGGTGCGCTGGCCGACGGCGTCGCCGATCGCGGTCCGGCTGCCGCTGCTGCTGACCGGGATGCCGCCGACCAGGCCGGCGCCGAGGTTCGATGCGCCCAGGGCGAGGAGCTCGCGCTGCGCGTCGATGGTCTGGCCGTGGCGCGAGGCGAACGCGCGGCCGGTGAGGATGTTGTCGGTGTAGGCGACGAAGGCGACGCCGACGGCCGGCCCGATGAGCGAGGTCACGTCCTGGGCCGCGACGTCGGGGAGGCCGGGTACGTGCAGTCCGGCCGGGATGTCGCCGACGACGCCGATGCCGTGGTCGCGCAGGTCGAACAGCCACGCCACGGCGGTGGCTCCGAGCATGCCGATCAGGGCCGTGGGTGCGCGCGGGAAGAAGTGGCTGATGACCAGCAGCACGGCGAGAGTGACGAGCCCGAGCGTCGCCGTCGGGCCGTGCAGGTCGTCCAGGTGCCCGAACACCTGCCGCACCTCGTCGACGAAGGACGACGCGTTCTCCTCGATGCCGAGCAGCTTGCCCAGCTGGGATGCCGCCATCGTGAAGGCGATGCCGGCGAGGTACCCGACCAGCACCGGCCGCGACAGCAGGTCCGCCAGCGCACCGAGCCGCAGCACCCAGCCCGCCAGACAGCAGACCCCCACCATCAGGGCCAGGGCCGCGGCGAGCGGGACCCGGTCGTCGCCGACCGCGACCAGCGACCCGAGCGCGGTCGCCGTCATCAGCGACGTGGTCGACTCCGGGCCCACGCTCAGCTGCCGGGACGACCCGACCACGACGTACACCGTCAACCCGCCGATGACGGCCCACAGCGCTGCCTCGGAAGGGACGCCGGCCACCTCGGCGTACGCCATCACCTGTGGGATCAGGTACGCCGTCACGGTGACCCCGGCGAGTACGTCGCCGCGCAGCCAGCCCCGCTCGTAGCCGCGCACCCACCCCGGGAGCGGCACGGCCTTCATGCGGCGAGGGTAGGGCGTTGACGACTCCCGACGGCGCACCGGACGATGCGGCATGACGCGATCCGCGTCTCGGGGGTGCCTGCTTGCGTGTCTGCTTGCGTGCCTGCTGGTCGGCAGCGTGCTGGTCACCGACGACGCGGTGTGGGTCTCGGCGTTCAACGACAACGTGGTGCACCGGGTCGACCCTGGTCCCTGAGGAATCTCGGGTCTGGTGTCGAAAACGTCTGGCGCCGTGCGACGCACGGGTACACACCTACTCAGGAGGACGCCATGACCGCCACGACCAGCCCCACCCAGTACGCCACCTCCGCCGACGGCACCCGGATCGCCTACGACACCAACGGCTCCGGCCCGGCCGTCGTGATCGTCGAGGGCGCGCTCTGCTACCGCGGCATGGGCGTCGCCAAGACGATCCGGTCGGCGCTCGGCGAGTCCATGACCGTCTACGCCTACGACCGGCGCGGCCGCGGCGAGAGCAGCGCCGGCGCCACGCCCTGGAGCGTCGACCGCGAGATCGAGGACCTCGTCGCCGTCCTCGACGCGGCGGGCGGGGCGCCGTACGTCGTCGCCGCGTCGTCCGGCGGCACCCTCGCCCTCGAGGCGGCCCGCCGCGGGGTGGCGATGGAGCGGCTGGCGGTGTACGAGACGCCGTTCATCCTCGACGACTCCTTCCGCCCCAACTCGCCGTCACTCCCGGATGACGTCCAGGCCCTGGTCGACGCCGGCCGGCGCGGCGACGCCGTGAAGCTGTTCATGAAGACCGTCGGCGCCCCCGGCGCGATGATCGCGGTGATGTCGCTGTTCCCGGTCTGGAAGCAGCTGAAGGGCGTCGCGCACACGCTGCCGTACGACCTCACGATCTGCTCGGACCTCCAGCAGGGCCGGCCGCTGCCCGAGGACTACTACGCCGAGGTGAAGCCGGAGACGGTGGTGATCGCCGGCGGCAAGAGCCCGGCGTACATGAAGAACGCGCAGGCCGCCGTCGCCGCCCAGCTCCCACACGGCCGGCTGCTCACCCTCCCCGGCCAGACCCACATGGTGAAGGCGAAGGCCACCGTGCCGGCGCTGCTCGACCACTTCGGCCTAGCCTGACCGCGTGGAGACGCGTCGCACGATCTGGCGGCGCGACCGGCTCTTCGTCCAGGCCGTCGTCACCGACGACGGCGACCTGGTCTTCGAGGGACAGGACCTCAACGGCTGGCTCGGGTACGCCGAGTACGAGTACTGGGTGACCGCCCCCGCGGCGGTCGTGCCGCGCGTCGTCGCCGCGCTGGGCGGGGAGCCCGGCGAGGACGTACTTGCGCTGCTGGCCGACCACGCCGAGGAGATCGTGATGCGCGGCGAGTCCACCTGGCTCAGGTCCCTGGGCATCGACCCGGCCATCGAGACGCACTCCACGGACTGATCGGGCCTTGCGCAATGCGTTAGTCGTGACTAACGTATTGCTCACATGGATGCCTTCTCCGCAGCCGCCGAACCGAGTCGGCGTCGGATCCTCCAGCTGCTGGCTTCGCGACCCTTGACGGTGACCGAGATCGCGACGGAGTTCCCGGTGACGAGGTCCGCCATCTCCCAGCACCTGCTGGTGCTGGCGGACGCGGGACTGGTGGAGGCCGAGAAGGTCGGCCGGCAGCGCGTCTACCGGGTCCTGGCGTCAGGACTCCAGCGGCTGCAGGCGGAGATCGACCGTTTCTGGACCAGCGAGCTCGACCGGCTCGTCATCGACGCGCACCACCTGAGGAGAGACTCGTGAGCTTCACCAAGACCGCCGTGCTGCCCGTCCCGCCGGACGACGCCTTCGCCCTGATCACCGAGCCGGAGCGGCTGCGCCGGTGGCAGGCCGTCTCGGCCGTGGTCGACCTGCGGGCCGGCGGTGAGTACCGCTGGACGATCACCCCCGGGCACGTCGCGGCCGGCACCTTCCGTGAGGTCGAGCCTGGCCGGCGCATCGTGTTCGGCTGGGGCTGGGACGACAGCGCCGATCTGCCGCCGGACGCCTCCACCGTCACCGTCACGGTCGAGCCGCACGAGTCGGGCTCGCTGGTCACGCTCGTCCACGAGGGCCTGTCCCCCGAGCAGGAGGCCTTGCACGCCGAGGGCTGGCACCACTACGTCGACCGCCTGCAGCGGGTGGCGACCACAGGCGACGCGGGACCCGACGAGTGGGCGTTCGTACCCGACGTACTCGACGCCGTGTCGGCCACCGAGGCCGTCCTCGCTGCGGTGCAGCCGGTGCTGCGCCGCCTCACGCCGGAGGACCAGCCCAAGCCGACGCCGTGCCCCGACTTCACCTGCCACCAGCTGGTCGTGCACCTGCTCGAGTCGCTCGTCCGGCTCGGCGCGATGGCCGGTGGCACGGTGACGATCCCTGCCACCG
The DNA here is from genome assembly GCA_963728555.1 of uncultured Actinomycetota bacterium. Lineage (GTDB taxonomy): Bacteria > Actinomycetota > Actinomycetes > Propionibacteriales > Nocardioidaceae > Nocardioides. The sequence goes on along the minus strand of CAVSKP010000002.1, from coordinate 134,042 downwards.
GCTCGGCGGAGCACAAGGTCTCCACCGCGGCCGCCCAGGCTATCGACGCCTGGCGCCCGGTCGACCTCGACAGCGATGCCGGGTTCGGGGCGCGCGTGCTCGTCGTCGAGCTCGCGTTGCACGGCTGGGACATCGCCCAGGCCACCGGACAGACGCTGACTCTCTCGGATCCCGTCGTCGCCTACGTGCGCGAGCTCGCCGAGACCGTCGTCCCCGGCGGTCGCCCGCGTGGGTCCTTCGGCGAGGAGGTCGCGGCCTCCCCCGACGCGAACGCCCTCGACCGGCTGGCGGCGTACGCCGGCCGCACTCCCGTCCCGGCCTGACCCGGACCGCCAACGCCACGGCCGCCCGGCCGCGGCACCACCCCTGAAGGAGATCGAAGATGACGAAGTTCCTCGTGCTGTACCGCGCCGACGTCTCGGCCCAGGACCAGATGGCTCAGTCCACCCCCGAGCAGGCCCAGGCCGGCATGGACGCGTGGATGGTGTGGGCCGGCAAGGCCGGCGACGCCATCGTCGACTTCGGCTCGCCGCTCTCGCCCGTCGGCGGCGCCGACGCCAAGCTCGGTGGCTACTCGGTCTTGCAGGCCGAGTCGGCCGACGCTCTCGCCGCCGTGCTCGACGGCCACCCGCACCTCCAGATCGGCACCATCGACGTGCACGAGTGCCTGGAGATGCCTGGCATGTGAGCCCGGCTACGGTCGGTCCGTGAGCCTCTCCTGGACCGGCTTCCTCGACCCGTCGCTCCTGGCCGCGGACGTCGTGGAGCGCAGCAACCGGTTGGCCGACGCGGCCAAGGCGGCCCGCTGGGACGAGGTCCTCGAGGTGCTGGGCGAGCTCAAGGTGTCGCCGGTCCAGTGGCGGTTCGGCGGCGCCTCGTGGTTCACCCCGCTGCACCAGGCCGCCTGGCACGGCGCCTCGACGACGGTGGTCTCCGCGCTCCTCGAGCGGGGCGCCCTCCGCTCGTTACGCACGCACGACGGGCGGACGCCGTACGACGTCGCCGCCGCCCGCGGCCACCAGCACCTGCTCGAGCCGCTCACGCCGCCGCCCTCCCCTCTGTCGCCGGAACGGATCGGCGCCCTCGACACCGGTCTCGCATCGGTGATCGACGGCCGACTCACGCTGCCCGGCGGGATAGCCGAGTCCTACGGTCGCCCGTTGCGCGAGTGCCTGCGCTACCCACCCGTCGAGATCCTTCACGAGCCGCCGGGTCAGGGCGTCTGGTTCCCCGTGCCGGAGATGTACGGCGGATTCTCGGTGAGCCTGATGCGCGGCAACTACCTGTACGTCGAGTCCTGGATCCGCGTCGTCGGTGCGTCCGGCCAGGCCCACGTGATCACGCACGACGGCGTGACCCTGGTCGACGAGGGGTTCGTCTAGCCTCCTATAGCCAGTCGTCGTCGAGCATCCGTAGTGCTTCGTGCGAGTCCACGAAGACCCGCACGGTCCTCGTGAGGTGGTACGGAACCCCTTGCCGCATCAGCATCATCGTCACCTGGCTCGTGAGCCACGGCGCACGCTCGAGGGATCGACGCTCCTGCTCCGTGCCCGTGGTCAGCCAGAGGGCCGGCCGGCCATCGACGTCCGGCAGCCAGTGACACGCCCGCACTCCCCACGAGCCCGTCGACGCCACGATCGTGGGGAGCGCCACGTCCAGGGCGCGCGCCACCGTCGGGTCGATCACGGTTCCAGTGAACACCGGGGCCCGTGACGGCGACCTGTGGATGACGTCCGACGCTTCCTGACGATCCGGGCCAGGCTCGTGCCATGGACAAAAGCGACGTGAGACCGGCAGGTCTCCAACCCTGACCACCGGCGCGACCGCGCACCACCACCCTCCGGCAATCTGTGGAGAACTCGTCTCGTTCAGTCGGGCACCAGGAAGCTGCAGCGAGGCCCGGGGGCCTGGGTCAGCCGGACGTCGAGCGTGGCCAGCGGAGCGTCCAGGGCCTCAGCCAGGGCGACGTACCAGGCGTCGTACGCCGACACCGTCTCGCGCAGCGCCCACACCCGCTCGGCGAAGGGCTCGAACGGATGCAGGCGCACGCCGAGCTCGAGCAGACCTCTCATCGCATCCGTCGCCGCGGGTAGAGATGTCGCGGCGAGAGAGACGTGTCGGCGGAGCACATGACACACCTCAGCCGGCATGGAGTGCGGGGCAACGAGGTCGCCTTGCCGAAGCACGTCACTAGCCCACACACCCGTACTGGGCGTCCCTAGGAGTGCCTCGACGACGACGGACGCGTCGACGATCACTGGCTACCGCGGAGCTCGCGCAGGGACTCGACGATCTCCTCCCGCGACAGGCCTTCGAGCTCGGATCTGGCGCGACGCTCCTGAACTCGCTCGAGCCACGTGTCGATGTCCGGCTTCGCCACGAGCTCGACGAGCGCAGCCTTCAGGAACTCCTGCATCGACTGCCCCTTCCGCGCCGCGCGGGCGGCAAGTTCGGCCCGAACCTCCTCCGGCACGTCTCGGATCAGGATCCCTGGCACGTCCGCTAGCATAGTGCTATCACGCGGCCGTGGTCGTGGCACTCTCCGCCAGGTGCTGGAGCCTCGTCCTGGCCGGCTCGCTTGTCAGTGCCGCCCACTGCTGCCAGTGGGTCGGCTGGCCGGGCACCACCAGCTTGCGACGCGCCTCGTCGAACGCATGCGGGTTGAGGACGGCGGCTGCGACGTACGGTGCTCGATCACCTCCGCCGAACCTGCCTTCTGCGGAAGCGCGCAGCACGCGGAAGGCCGAGCGGCCGACGATGTCGCGACCATCGTGGCGCTCGTCGCGGAGTCGCTCCCGCTCGGCCGGTCCAGTCGCGATGTCGATGACGGCGCCGCTCGGCACGTCCGTGGCCAGCTCCCGGTCTTCGCTCTCCAGGTCGGCCAGCGCCATGCGCCCGTCGGCAATGCCCCTCGCCAGGGCGGTGATCCATCCGCCTGCCCCGAGAGATCTGTGGAGAACGCCCTACATCGATGAGCTCAGCGCAGGGCAACCCTGGGCGCGTACCCCACGGGCCGAACGTGCCGGTCAAGCCAGTCGGTGAACAGTCGGTCGAGGCCCCGCGCCTTCCGGGGCCCGCCGATCCGCTCGGCGAGTCGTTCGAACTGCTCGGTGGTGCCGTTGCCGTCGGCGTGGGTGTGCGTCCAGACCCGGACGATGCGCCAGAAGGTGCGGCCGCCGACATGTTCGCGCAGCGCTTGCAACGTCATCGCCCCGCGCAGGTAGACGACGTGGTAGGCGAACAGGTTCTTCGCCGATCCCAGCCGGTGCGGGGACGGCGTCCAGAAGGCGGGGTCGTGCCGGTGCCCGGCGTACCGCCGCGCGAACTCCTTCGCGGGCGTACTGCGGCCGACGCGTGCGAGCCAGCACCACTCCATGTACGTCGCGAACCCCTCGTTGAGCCACAGGTCGTCCCACTGCCGGGGGGTCACGGAGTCGCCGAACCACTGGTGCGCCAGCTCGTGCACGATCGTCAGGTCGCCCGGTACGTGCGGGAACACCGGCCGGGTCTGGGTCTCCAGCGCGTACCCGAACCGGTTGGGGTCGACGACGATCCCCGTCTGCCCGAACGGGTACGGCGTACCGATCCGCTTCGCCAGCCACTCCACGGCCGTCGGCACCAGACGTACCTGATGGCGGAGCTTCCCCTTGGTCGGGTCGACGAAGCTGAGCACCTTCACCCCGCTCTGCGTCGTCGTCCGATGGATGGCGAACTGCCCGATCGCGACCATGGCGAGGTACGGCGCCATGGTGGTCGCGTCGTACCTCCAGGCCTTCATCGCTCCCGCGTGCGTGACGGAGACGAGCCGTCCGTTGGACGCGACCTCGAACCTCTTCGGTGCGAGCACGGTGATGGCCATCGGCGTCTTGTCGGCGGGTACGTTGCTGATCGGCAACCACGTCATCGTCCCCACGGGCTCCCCCAGCGCGACGATCCCGTCCCTGGTCCGCCCCCACCCCTCGATGGCGCCGTCCGGGTCGGTGAAGATCCGCGGCACCCCGTGGTACCGGATCCTCAGCCTGAGCTGGGTGCCCTCGGCCGCCTCCTGCGGCAGTGCGACGCGCAGCCGGTGTCCGATCCTGGTCCACGCGGCCGGCGTCGCGTCGACCATGACGCCGTCGACCGTCATGCCGTCCAGGTCGAGCTCGACACTGTCGGTGTCCCTGGTCGTGCGGACCTCGACCCGCGCCACCGCCTCGATGTTTCCGGTGTCTGCGCTCCAGTCGATCCGGACGTGGTAGTCCGTCATGTCGATCGCCGTGTCGCCGAACCCCGGCAGCAACGGGTCGACGTACGGCTCGGCCTGCGCACTACCTGTCGGGACGAGGAGCGCTAGGCCGACGAGAGCTGCGAGAGTCCGAGTGGTACGTCGCATCCGTTCAGGATGCCAGTGGGTTCGTCCAGGGCCGGCCGCCGGGCGACAGGTGCAGCAGGCGCACGGCCAGCGTCAGGCGGCACGAGAACACGACCAGGAGCAGGGTGCGCTGGCCGAGGCCGGCGTACTCGTGCAACGGCGCGTCGTCCGGCATGACCAGGGCGCCCATCAGGACGAACCCGACCACGGCGACAACGCCGGAGATGGCCGTGTACGCGGCGAGCCCGGACCAACGAGGGTCCTTGCCGAGCCGGCGCGAGAGCAGGATCAGGGAGACCGCGGCGGTGGAGAAGAAGACCATCCCGCCGACCAGATGGCCCGCCGGCGCGTACGTCGTGCCGTCCGCTTCCAGCCGGACGGGAAACGCCGCGGCGACGACGTTCGCCACCGCGCTGACCCCCAGCACCGCGGGTCCGGCGATCCCAGCGCGCGACGGGGCGATCGACCGGTGCAGCCCCACCGCGAAGACCATGGTGAGGACGCCGAACACCACGAAGTTGACCCCCTGTACCCAGCCATGGGAGCCGGCCGCGAGCGTGCTCACCGTGTCCGCGACGCGGTCGTACTCCGAGCCTTGCAGCACCTCCAGCGCCACGAACGTGGCGATGAAGACGAGCGGTGCGACGATCCCGGCCCAGGCCGCTGCCCGCTGCGGGCTCGTCCTGCGCGTGATCGCGAAGTCGGTGGTGATGGTGCCGTTCATGGCGTCCTCCAGGTCCAAGGAATGTGTGCCCTTCGGACGCTAGGAACCGGGACGGTCACCCACCATCGGGAGTTCTCCCCATGCCACCAGGCCGTGCTGCATGGCGAAGACGGCGGCAGCGGCGCGCGTGGAGACGCCGATCTTGGCGTAGGAGTTCTGGATGTGCCGGTCGGCTGTCTTCGCGGAGACGCCGAGAGCGCGGGCGATCTGCTTGGTCTGGAGACCACGCGCGAGCAGTCCCACGACCTGCGCCTCGCGAACGGTCAGCCCGGCCGGGCGGGCGACAGGGTCGGGTCTCAGGCCGGCCGCCGCCACGACGGCATGCACCGCGTCGGGGTCGAGTCGACCGGCCCGGCTCTCCTCCTGCACGTACGCCGCCGCCTCGTCGTGGGAGCGTGCGGGACGGTGTGCACGCGGTTCGGTCTTGGTGTGGAACGCGTCGGCGGCCGCCAGTAGCCGCTGCGTCCCCGACAGCGCTGCCGCGGTCGCACCGCGGTGGTACCCGGACCCGTCGAGCCGCTCGTGGTGACAGCCGCTGATGTGGGCGAGGTCAGCAAGGAAGGCGCACGGCGCCGCGACGCGCTCGGTGTAGTAGGGATGCAGCCGCACCTGCTCCCAGTCCGCGGCCGCGAGCGGACCCGGCTGCCCCCAGATCCGCGCGGGCACGGCGACCCGGCCCAGGTCGTGCAGCAGGCCTGCCCGCCGTACCGCCACGACCTGATCCTCTGGAAGGCCGGCAATCCGAGCGGCTCCGCCGGCCAGGTCGGAGACGCGGGACGAGTGACCTGCGAGGTACGGCGAGACGAGGTCCGCGAAGTCCGCCATCGCCGACAAGGCGGCGTCGATCTCCTCGCCCCGGAGCATCAACGACGGACGTGGCTCGCGGTCGAGGACCTCGGCCCAGCCGTTGGTCGGCGGAGTCGCCACGATCGTCTCGAACTCGTCGGCAACCAGCTCGGCGATGCTGCGGGTCGAAGGCACCCCCACCTCGTCGCCGGATGACTGCGGCCGCCTCGCCGCGATCGCGGATGAGGGCTTGGAACGTCGCGTCCCGCGCCACGTGGCCGATCCGCAGGGCGAGTGGCAGCTCCTCGCCGCGGATCCCTCGCGGCAGCCCCTTGCCGTCCCACCGCTCGGTCAGCGCCCCGACAACGGCGCTCACACCCTCGGGCATCCCCATCCGGCGGCTCAGCATCTGCGCGACCTGACACAGGGCGTCGATGTGCTGCTTGTGCCCGCGTCCCGCCTTGGGCAGGCGTATCGCGCCCCTGACCAGGGCGAGCGGGGCTGGTGACCCCGGCCCCGCCAGCGCCCTGACAATGCCTCGCAAGGTCTCCGACGGCGCCCCGAACGCCACCGGCGTGAAATGCTCGAGGAGAGCCCCGTCCGCGAACGTCTCCGCCGCGATCTCGGCGTCGGCCGTGCATCCGGCGTAGAAGAGCAAACAGCCGAAGTACGTCTCCTGCGCCGTCCGCTGGTCCACTCCGAGACGCTCCGCGATCCGCATCGCCACCAGCGTGCTGTGCAGCCCGTGCTCCAGCGGGAAGCCCATCCCCAGGTCGGTCGCCAGGCACAGCGCCGCGACCAGCTCGGAGGCTCGAACCTCGTCGGTCGGTGCGGGCTGTTCCGCCACCGCAGCACGCTACCGCCCGGCATGACCCTCAGTCGCCGGACGATGCCTGACATGACGCCTCAAAAGCCAGCTGACCACGCTTCGGACTGGCAAGCTGACGCTCTCACGAGGGGATGGCAGTGGAACCAGGTCTCTATGAGAGCGTCCTGACCGCCGGGCTTCAGCGACGTCTGGACGCCCTTCTCGGGCTTAACACAGACATCGCGCGCGTAGATCCTGCGGACCAAGCACACGTGTTGGCTCGCCACCTGAGTGCCGCTCTGTCTCGGCGCCTCAGCGCAGAGAAAGATCCCGAGAAACGACTTGCGCTCGCCAACGAGATTCTCGCCGCTGTTGAATTCGACGACCCTGTGGTTCTCGAACCGGTGCGGGAGCTGCATGGCATCCACCCCGAGCCAGGTCCGGGCCGCGTGGTTCGCTACAGCAGGCGGCCCAAGACTCCTCTCAATGACGCCGCGCTCTTGACCAACGCCCCAGACGAGCCCTCCCTCGCGGCGGAGCTCAAGGCGGAGATCGAGTCAGCCGACCGAATCGACCTTCTCTGCGCCTTCGTCATGTGGCGCGGGCTGCGGCTACTCGAGGCTCCCCTCAACCGCGCGCGTGAAGCGGGCGTGCCGATTCGGGTCATCACCACGACGTACATCGGCGGCACCGAGCGAGAAGCGCTCGATCGACTCTCGCGGGACTTCGGCGCGGACGTGCGGATCCAGTACGACGCAGCGCGCACCCGACTGCACGCCAAGGCGTGGCTCTTCCGACGCAGCACGGGTTTCGACACGGCGTACGTTGGTTCGTCCAACCTGTCCACGAGCGCCCTTCTCGAGGGCGTCGAGTGGAACGTCAGGCTGTCGCAGGCGGCGACTCCGACGCTCCTGCACAAGTTCGAGGCGACCTTCGACTCGTACTGGAACGCCTCCGAGTTCGAGCCGTACGACCCGGAGCGTGACGGCGATCGTTTGGACGACGCCCTGGCTGACGCCCGCGGGCATCGGGTTGGCGATCGAGTCACTCTGTCGATCTCCGGCATCGAGGTCAGGCCATTTCCCTATCAGCAGGAGATGCTGGACGCCATCGATGTCGAGCGCCGCGTGCACGACCGGCACCGCAACCTGGTCGTGGCCGCGACGGGCACCGGCAAGACGGTGATTGCCGCACTCGACTACCGACGATTGTGTGTGGACGGTCGACACCCGAGGTTGCTCTTTGTCGCGCACCGCCGCGAGATCCTCGAACAATCTTTGCGGACCTACCGCGAGGTCCTCGGGGATGGCTCATTCGGCGAGCTGTATGTCGCCGGTTCCCGTCCGGAGCGTTGGGAGCACGTGTTCGCAAGCGTCCAGTCGCTGACGTCGTACGGAGTGTCGAACATTCCGACGGATGCGTTCGAGATTGTGGTGATCGACGAGTTCCATCACGCCGAGGCACGGACCTACCGCCGACTGCTTGACCACCTCACCCCCCAGGAGCTTCTTGGTTTGACCGCTACCCCGGAGCGTGCCGACGGCGTCGACGTCCGCTCGTTCTTCGACGGCCGTACGGCGGCCGAGTTGCGGCTGTGGGACGCGCTGGGCGCCGATCTTCTGTGCCCGTTTCACTACTTCGTCGCGGCCGACGGTACCGACCTGCGCGGCTTGTCGTGGTCGCGCCGGGGATATGACGAAGCCGAACTCGAGAATGTGTTCACGGGCAACGACGCCCGCGCGCGGATCGTCCTTCAACAGCTCCGGGACAAAGTGTCGAACGTCGGGATGATGCGCGCACTCGGCTTCTGTGTCAGCGTCGCGCATGCCGAATACATGGCTCGAGTTTTCAACGAGGCCGGGATCCCCGCCCGCTCCGTGATCGGCAGTACTCCCCGGCACGAACGGGATCAGGCACTCAGAGATCTGCGATCACGTGACGTCAACGTCCTGTTTGCCGCAGACCTTTTCAACGAGGGCCTCGACATCCCGGAGACCGACACCCTCCTCCTGCTGCGGCCAACGGAGAGCGCCACGGTCTTCCTTCAGCAATTGGGACGGGGGCTCCGACGCACCCGCGACAAAGCCGTGCTGACGGTGCTGGACTTTGTCGGGTACCACCGCAAGGAGTTTCGCTTCGACCTCAAGCTGAGGGCGCTGACCGGTGACACTCGCGCCGGCATCGAGCGTCAAGTGAAGGAGGGCTTCCCGTTCCTGCCGTCGGGTTGCTCCATCGAGATGGATCGTCAGGCCCAGTCGCTGGTCCTCGACAACATCAGGTCGCAGATCGCCAACCGTTGGCAACAGATCGTGAGCGAGTTGCGTCGCTACGCGGCGGGAGATCTAGGCGGCTTCCTCGAGGAGTCGGGAATCGAACTCAGCGACATCCTGCGCCGGGGCAGCCACTCGTGGACGCGGCTGCGGCGGGACGCCGGACTTCCGACAGAGCCAGGCTCCGAGCTCGAGGCCGCCCTGCTCAAGCGCGTGCGCGCGTTTGCGCATGTCGACGACAGTGGGCGCGCGTCGGCGTACAAGCGTCTCCTTGCCGATAACGCGACCCCTTACACCGAACTGTCAGACGACGATCAGCGCCTTGCCCGGATGCTCTTCTACTCGTTGTGGTCCGACGGTGGCGGCTTCGGCTCGGCCGACGAGGGCTTGGCGGCCCTCCGTCAAGAGCAGGCGACGCGACGAGAGATCGCGGCGGTCGTCGACCTTTCCTTCGAGGCTGCTCGGCACGTCGCCATCGACCTTGCAGGTTTCAGCCGCCAGATCCCGTTGAAGGTGCACGCCCGGTATCAGCGCGAGGAGATCCTCGCGGCGCTGAACTTCCCGCGGAACCCCAACAGCTTCCGCGAAGGTGTCTGGTACTCCGACGAACTCAACGTGGACGTCTTCTTCGTGACACTCAAGAAGTCCGAATCGGACTACTCGCCGACCACGATGTACCGCGACTACCCGATATCACCGACTCTGTTCCACTGGGAATCGCAATCCACCACGTCGGTGGGGTCGAAGACCGGTCGGCGCTATCTCTCGGGAACGAGCCGCGTGCTGATCTTTGCTCGGCATCAGCAGAAGGATGAGTTCGGGACGTCTCCGTACTTGTTCCTCGGCCCGGCTCGCCACGTCGAGCACGTTGGCGATCGCCCGATCGCGATCACCTGGCGCCTTGATCACGCGATGCCCGCGGACTTCTTCGCGATCGCGAGCGCCGTCGCCCAATGAGTCCAGACGTCGGAAGGTGGGGCGCCTCCGCAAGCACCCCACCTTCCACCGCGTCGGCTCAGCTGCAGCCGCTGGTACTTCCGCAGCCCTCGCACACGTAGCACGAACCGGCGGGGCGCATCTTGGTGCCGCAGGTCATGCAGAGCGGGGAGTCGACCGCGGTGCCCGTGATCTTCTCGAACAGCTCGGCGGAGGTGTGGGCCTCCTTGGGGGCGGGCTTCTCACCGGCCGACGGGGTCTCGACACCGCTCGCTGCGCTCGCGGGCTCGACCAACGATCCGGCGGCCTCCTCGACCACCGAAGATGCGTCGTCCTCTTCCACGATGGTCGCCTCGACGGGCTGGTCGGCCTTGAGGGACTCGGCCTCGCTGAGCTGGAGCGGCTCGTAGCTCCCGGTCTCGAGGTAGCGCTGGCGCTCCTCCGCCGAGTAGATGCCGAGGGCCTGGCGGGTGTCGAAGTCCAGGTAGTCCAGGGCGAGGCGGCGGAAGATGTAGTCCATGATCGACTTCGCCATCCGGATGTCGGCGTCGTCGGTGAGGCCGGCGGGCTCGAAGGACAGGTTGGTGAACTTCGAGGCGTAGGTCTCGAGCGGGACGCCGTACTGCAGGCCGATCGAGACCGCGATCGAGAAGGCGTCCATCACGCCGGCCAGCGTCGAGCCCTGCTTGCCGAGCTTGAGGAAGACCTCGCCGAGCTCGCCGTCGGCGTGGGCGCCGGAGGTCATGTACCCCTCGGCGCCGCCGACGGTGAACGACGTGGTGCGTGAGGTCCGGGACTTCGGGAGGCGCTTGCGCGTCGGGCGGTAGACGATCTTCTCGACGACCTCGGCCTCGGCCGGCGCGGTGGCCGCCCCCGCGCGGGCCTGGTCGGCCTTCGAGGAGTCGGACTTGCCGTCGGCCAGCGGCTGGCCGACCTTGCAGTTGTCGCGGTAGACGGCGGTCGCCTTGAGGCCGAGCTTCCAGGACTGGAGGTAGATGTCCTCGATCTCCTCGACCGTGGCGGTCTCGGGGAGGTTGACCGTCTTGGAGATCGCGCCGGACAGGAACGGCTGGGTGGCCGCCATCATCCGGACGTGGCCCATCGGCTTGAGCGCGCGGGCACCCATCGCGGTGTCGAAGACCTCGTAGTGCTCGGTCTTGAGGCCGGGGGCGTCGATCACGTGGCCGTTCTCGCCGATGAAGGCGACGATCGCCTCGATCTGCTCCTCGGCGTACCCCATCTTGGCCAGCGCCCGCGGGATCGTCTGGTTGACGATCTGCATCGAGCCGCCGCCGACGAGCTTCTTGAACTTCACCAGCGAGAAGTCGGGCTCGATGCCGGTGGTGTCGCAGTCCATCATGAAGCCGATGGTCCCGGTGGGCGCGAGCACGGAGGCCTGCGCGTTGCGGAAGCCGTTGGCCTCGCCGAGCCTCTGGACGTCGGCCCATGCGGCCGTGGCCAGCTTGTGCACCTGGTCGTCGGCGATGCCGAGCGTGCGGACGGTGTCGTTGGCGGCCTGGTGCTTGCGCATCACCCGCTTGTGGGCGTCGGCGTTGCGGGCGTAGCCGGCGTACGGGCCGACCACGCCGGCGAGCTCGGCCGAACGGCGGTAGGAGACGCCGGTCATCAGGGACGTGATGGTCGCGGCCATCGCGCGGCCGCCGTCGGAGTCGTACCCCAGACCCATCGCCATCAGCAGCGCGCCGAGATTGGCGTAGCCGATCCCGAGCTGGCGGTAGTCGCGGGTCGTGACGCCGATCGCCTCGGTCGGGAAGTCGGCGAAGCAGATGGAGATGTCCATCGCGGTGATGATCACCTCGACGGCCTTCGCGAACAGCTCGGCGTCGAAGGTGTTGTCGTCCTTGAGGAACTTCAGGAGGTTCAGCGACGCGAGGTTGCACGAGGAGTTGTCGAGCGACATGTACTCCGAGCACGGGTTGGACGCGGTGATCCGGCCGGTCTCGGGGTTGGTGTGCCAGTCGTTGATGGTGTCGTCGTACTGCAGGCCCGGGTCGGCGCACTCCCACGCCGCCTTGCTGATCTTGCGGAACAGCTCGCGCGCGTCGACACGCTCGATCACCTCACCCGTCTTGCGGCCCCGCAGGCCGAAGTCGGTGCCCTCCTCGACCGCGCGCATGAACTCGTCGGTGACGCGGACGGAGTTGTTGGCGTTCTGGTACTGCACGGAGGTGATGTCGTGGCCGCCGAGGTCCATGTCGAACCCGGCGTCGCGCAGCGCGCGGATCTTGTCCTCCTCGCGCGCCTTGGTCTGGACGAACTCCTCGATGTCGGGGTGGTCGACGTCCAGGACGACCATCTTGGCCGCCCGACGCGTGGCACCGCCGGACTTGATGGTGCCGGCGGAGGCGTCGGCCCCGCGCATGAAGGAGACCGGGCCGGAGGCCGTGCCGCCCGAGGACAGCAGCTCCTTGGAGGAGCGGATGCGGGAGAGGTTCAGGCCGGCACCGGAGCCGCCCTTGAAGATGAAGCCCTCCTCCTTGTACCAGTTGAGGATGGAGTCCATCGAGTCGTCGACCGAGAGGATGAAGCAGGCCGAGACCTGCTGGGGCGACGCGGTGCCGACGTTGAACCACACGGGGCTGTTGAAGGAGAAGTACTGGTTGACCAGCAGCCAGGTGAGCTCGTGCTCGAAGACCTCGGCGTCGTCGGGTGAGGAGAAGTAGCCGAAGTCGACGCCCGCCTTGACGTACGTCGAGACCACGCGGTCGATGAGCTGCTTGAGGCTCCACTCCCGGACGTCGGTGCCCACCGCACCGCGGAAGTACTTGGTCGTCACGATGGTCGAGGCGTTGACCGACCAGGTGTTCGGGAACTCGACACCGCGCTGCTCGAAGACGGTCTCGCCGGTCTTCCAGTTGGTCTGCACCACGTCGCGGCGCTCCCAGGTCAGCTCGTCATAGGGATGCACTCCCTCGGTGCTGAAGACGCGCTCGATGGCCATACCGGCTGCCTTGCTGGTGCGCTTGGCAGCCCCACTCACGGTCTCGGTCATATGCCTGTGCTCCTCGGTCCCACTCGGTGTCGGTCCCTGCTGAACATTCTTGCCGGGACCACCGACAGCCGCAGGGCTGCGGCCGGGGTCCCCAGGTGGTGCACCCGGTACGCCGCTTCCCCACGACGTACCGGGTGGTCTGTGTCAGCCCGTCGGCACGGGCTGGAGCTCTCTGGCCGATCGCTCGGCGCGAAGCAGGGCGATCTCGTCCTCGAAGTCGTCGGCGGACTCGAAGGCCCGGTAGACCGAGGCGAACCGCAGGTACGCGACCTCGTCGAGCGCGCGCAGCGGGCCCAGGATCGCGAGGCCGACCTCGTGGGCCGGCACCTCGGCGGCGCCGTCGAGACGCAAGGTGTCCTCGACCTGCTGTCCGAGACAGGCGAGGTCGTCCTCGGTGACGGGGCGCCCCTTGCAGGCCGAGCGCACGCCGGCGATCACCTTGTCGCGGACGAAGGGCTCGGTCGCCCCCGACCGCTTCAGGACGGTCAGCTGCATCTGCTCCACGGTCGTGAACCGCTTCTGGCACGCCGAGCACGAGCGCCGCCGGCGGATCGAGGAACCGTCCTCGGCCACGCGGGAGTCGATGACGCGGGTGTCGGTCTCGCGACAGTACGGACAGTGCATCGAAGCCCCCTTTCGCGTGTCTCCGGGCGCGCCACAGCAGCCCGAGGCTGGCCTGTGGATAACGTCGTCGGAACGGTGAGTAATCCGCCTGTGGATGTGAGTTCGCAGGTCCCCGCCTGGGGATAGCCTGTGGAGGAACTACATCTGTGTAACTCACTATATGTTGGGGTCCCGGCGGTGACAAGACCCTAGATAGCCGGGTTCTCCGTGACGGTACATCGCCGCAGGTCAGGCCCCGGTCCAGACCGTTCGACACCGGCGTGTCGCGCATCACACCATGGGGGAGAATGACGCGGTGGAGTCATCGGGCAAGCACGCCGGCAGGCGCCGGGCCGAGCCCCCGCCCCCCGCCGACCCGCCGCCCTCGGACGGGCGCCCGACCGGCAAGCTCCTCCTCCACGCCGTGGGCGTCACCCTCTGCGTGGTGGCCTGGGGCTACCTCGTGTACGCCGCCATCGACTTCGGCTCCTCGGCCCGCGGCGGCGACACCCGGGGCTGGACCTTCCTCGGCCTGGCCTCCCTGGGGGCCGTGGCCTGCCTGTTCATCGGACTGATGCTGGTGGCCCGGGTGATGCGGATGCTCGGTGTGACCCGCGGCGACCCCGACGAACCACCACCTCCGCCTCGGCCCGTGGGCGGGAAGCGGGCGGCACGATGAGCCCGGATGACACTGCCGGGCCTGCCGGCTACTCCGGAACCCCGCTCCCGCAGAAGCTCGGCATCAGGCCCGACCACGTGCTCTTCCTCGACGGCCAGCCCGACGGCCTGGACCTCGGCGACCTGCCAGCGAGGACCGTCGTACGCCGCCTGCCGAAGAAGGCGGACGTCACCGTCACCTGGCACCTGTCCGTGGCGAGCCTGGAGAAGCGTCTGCCGGTGCTGTTCGAGCGGACCTCGACCGCCGGCATGGTCTGGGTCTGCTGGCCCAAGAAGGCCAGCAAGGTGGCGACCGACCTCGACGACAACACCGTCCGCCGGATCGGCCTCGAGCTCGGGTTCGTGGACGTGAAGGTGGCCGCGATCGACGCGGTCTGGTCCGGGCAGAAGTTCGTACGCCGCCTGCGCGACCGCTGATCCCCCGCCCTCGAGTCAGCGCTCGCGCTTGCCGTCCCGGAGCGCCTCGAGGATCTGACGAGCCAGCCGCTCGCGCGTCTCCGGCTTCTTGGCGGCAGCGACGGGGCGGACGTAGTTCTTGCGGTAGAAGGTCGGCAGCGCTTGGAAGAACCTGGCCGCCTGGGGGTCTTGGGCCAGTGCCATCCTGAGCTCCTCGGGCAGGTCCTCGAGCTGCGGACCCTCGGGCGCCAGCACCACCTCGACGGTGCAGCCGGCCGCGACGTCCGGGGCGCGGCACCAGGTCGGGCCGAGCATCATCGCCGGCCCGTCGTCGGTCCGGGTCACCTGGCCGCGGACGCCGTGGCCGCCGATGCTGCCGGCGACGTCGTACCGGTCCCGGTCGCCCCACGCGTCCGCCGGCGCGAACGGCAGCGGTACGACGACCCCGCCTCGCGGTCGGGGCAGCAACGTGACGGTGAAGCGGCGCTCGGTCACGGCGTCACGCTAGCCGCGGGGTCTCGACACGGGCTCGCTGGCGCTCGCCCGGCTCGACCAGCGATCCAGGTCGCCGCGAAGGGCGGGACCCCGTGGGTCCCGCCCTTCGTCTTCCCCGGCTCGCCAGCCGGGGTCGAGTCGGCTGACGAAGTCTGTGTGTCGTTACTCGGTGGGGATCCGGATGCGCTGGCCGGCCGACACCATGCCGGACTCGAGGGCGTTGAGGCGCTCGATGCGAGTCACCATGGCGCGGACGTCGTCGCTGCCGGTGGCGACGGCCGCGTCGGCGGCGATGTCCCACAGGGTCTCGCCGGAACCGACCATCACGATCCGCGTGGGCTGGGGGGTGCCGGGATGCTCGGTGGCCACCGAGCCGGCCCCGAGGAAGACGCCGACCACCAGCGCGAGGGCGAGCGCGACCATGAGCACCGCGGCGCGACCGCGACGCGTGAGCCGCAGGGTCGAGTGCCGCAGGGTCGAAGGCCGCTGGACACGCGGCGCGCTCACGCGCCGGGGAGCGAGGCGGACCTCGTGGATCGTCATCGTGCTCATCGGGACCTCCTGGGGAAGTGTCGGCCACCCTGACCGGCTGTCGGTTCCTGTTCCGATCCGGACTCTGACAGCGACCACCGACAGTGCTTCCGGTGTGCCGCTCGATCAGGCGTTCGATCGAACATGTGATCGAGAGTAGAGCATGTGTTCGAACCAGGCAAGCCCCCGTTCGCACACCCGTTCGACGACACGCCGTTCGAACAGATGTTTGAACATCGGCCCCGTGCGCCGCTACGGTGAGCGGCATGGCTTCCGACTCACGACCGGGCTCCCAGGCGGGCTCCCAGCCGGGCAAGCGTCCCCGAGGCAAGGTCAGCGAGCTGCCCGACGGGCCGCCCGACGCGACCGGGTTGACGCCGCGCCAGCAGCGGGTGCTGGCCCACATCAAGGACTCCATCGAGCTGCGCGGGTACCCACCCAGCATGCGCGAGATCGGCGAGGCGGTCGGCCTGACCAGCTCCTCGAGCGTGGCCCACCAGCTCCGGGTCCTGGAGGAGAAGGGCTTCCTCAAACGCGACCCCAACCGACCCCGCGCCCTCGAGGTGTTCCTGCCCGAGGTGATGGCGGCCCGGCGCTCGATCGGCGCGGCCGACGAGACGTCGTACGACGAGACCGGCGTCGGCGACGCCGTGCCCGCGGCGACCTACGTGCCGGTGGTCGGCCGGATCGCGGCCGGCGGCCCGATCCTGGCCGAGGAGCGGGTCGAAGACGTCTTCCCCCTGCCCAAGCAGCTCGTCGGCGAGGGCACGCTCTTCCTGCTTCAGGTCGCCGGCGACTCGATGGTCGACGCCGCGATCTGCGACGGCGACTACGTCGTGATCCGCCAGGAACAGACCGCCGAGAACGGCGACATCGTGGCCGCGCTCATCGACGGCGAGGCCACCGTGAAGACGTTCCAGCGCAAGGGCGGTCAGGTCTGGCTGCTGCCGCACAACGCGTCGTACGACCCGATCGACGGCACGCACGCCTCGATCCTGGGCATCGTCACGGCCGTCCTGCGCAAGGTCTAGGCAAGGTCTAGGGGCGCACCACCTCGAAGCCGCTGACGCGGTCACCATCCCCGACGTAGACCGCCTTGTCCCGGCCACGTCCGCCGACGAGCACGTCGTCGCCGGGCGTCCCGGACACGTAGTCGTCGCCGCCCCGCGCACGCACCACGATCGCGTCGCGGCCCAGGTCGCCGCCGAAGAACGTCTCGTCGGCGTCGGTGCCGAGCACCGTCCACCGGCCGTCCGGGATCCGCAGCCGCTCGACGCCGGCCAGCACCGCCACGTGCCGACGGTCGCCGAGCCGCATGGCCATGGTGCCGGGACCCAGGTCGATGCGGCCCTCGGCATCGACGCGTCGTCGCGCCCCGACGGAGACGTCCCACACGTAGCACTCGTCGATCCCAGGCCCGCCGTCCACGCGCTGCCCCCCGGCGAACGTCATCCGGTTCTCGAGGTAGTCGTCGCCCGCCCCGCCGGTCAGGTCGGCGCCGCCCCAGCCGTGCGAGATCGTGTCGTCGCCGCTGCCGCCACGCGCCAGGTCGTCGCCGTTCGCGAGGTAGATGCCGTCGCCGCCCGGGCCGCCGAAGGCCTGGTCGTCGTACGGCGTGGCGTGGGGTGCCGGCAGGTCGCTCACGTCGCCCTGGAGGTAGTCGCGTCCCTTGCCGCCGTACAACACGTCGTCCCCGGCACCACCCAGCAGGTCGTCGGCCAGGTCACCGCCGATGAGCACGTCGTCGTACGCCGACCCCTCGACCTCGACGCGGCCGTCGACGGCGAGCACGTCGGCGCCGTCGCCTCCGGTGGCCGTGCCCGCGGCCAGGTCGACGCGCACCCCGCCGGGCGCGTGCGCGTAGGAGATCGTGTCGGGCAGGAACCCGCCGCCGGCGTCCGTCGCGACGTCGTTGCCGGGATCCAGGACATCGTTGCCGGGCCCGCCGACCAGGTGGTCACCGACGTTGTCGGGCGGGTTGTCCGGGTAGGGCTGCTGCAGCCCGTTGCGACCGCCCGCCAGCCGGTCGTCGCCGGACCCACCGGACAGTCGGTCGGTACCGGCGTCGCCGCAGATGACGTCGTTCCCGCCGAGCCCACGGATGCGGTCGTCGCCCTCGCTGCCCGCGATCACGTCCGCTCCCGGCGTCCCCACGAGGGTGTCGTCGCCGGTCGTCCCGACGACGGTGGCCGCCTGCCCGAAGCATGTCGGTGGCGAATGTGAGGATGAGGCAAAGGTTCCGGTGGTCACTTGCGGAATGCCGAGCAGGGCCGCGAACGTTGCCACCACGAGGAGTCTGGGACGCACGGGAAGCATCCTCCGTCAGCTCCCGGGAAACCGGGAGGCCGTGGGGGTATCCCGAGGCCGGCCCCGGAACTCCTCAGGGATCGGCCAGGGAAACAACTGATGTGCACAAGTTGGATGAACGGGGCAGGCTCTAGCCATGGGGAGCACGGGTAGCGAAGTCCAGGAGGTGGCCACCACGAAGGCCGCCACCCGGGGCTGGCGCGCGGCCCTGGTGGAGATGGTCCTGATCCTCGGGCTGTACGTCGTGTACAGCGGTTCGCGCATGTTCGCCAGCGACGCGCTGCGCCCCGCCCAGCGCCGCGCGGCCGAGCTCCTCGACATCGAAAGTGCCCTCCACCTGTCGTGGGAAGGCGCGATCAACCAGCTCTTCACGGTCTCCCGCGGCCTGAGCCTGTTCGGCTCGTTCTGGTACGCCACCGCCCACTACCTCGTCACCGCGATCGTGCTGCTGTGGCTCTACCGCCGCGGTCCCGCTCTGTACAACCCGGCCCGCTCCGCGCTGGTGATCGGGACGATCATCGCCCTGGTCGCCTACCTGTGGCTGCCGACCGCACCGCCGCGGCTTTTCGGGGGGTACGCCGACGTGCTGGCGCTGACCTCCGGCGACGGGTGGTGGGGCGGCGACGCCTCGGCCCCCAAGGGCCTGGGCGGCCTGACCAACCAGCTCGCGGCCTTCCCGTCGCTGCACGCCGGCTGGGCCCTCTGGGTGGCCCTGGTGCTGCAGCGCTACGCCCCGGCCGGGGCTCGCGGCCGCTGGATGCGGGTCGGCGGCTGGGCGCACGCCCTGATCACGGGCCTGGTCGTCGTCGGCACGGGCAACCACTGGGTCGCCGACGTGCTGATGGGCTGGCTGGTGATCTGGCTCGGCTTCAAGGTGACGTCATCGACCCGCGTCCGCGAGTCGGTGCAGCGCCTTGCGCACCACGTCGGGATCCGTCGTGGCCCACATGGGGGGCAGGCTCGCCTTGAGGAAGCCGCCGTAGCGAGCGGTCACCAGCCGCGGATCCAGGACCGCTACCACGCCACGGTCGGTGGTGGTGCGGATCAGCCGACCGGACCCCTGCGCAAGGAGCAGGGCGGCGTGGGTGGCGGCCACCTGCATGAAACCGTTGCCCCCGGCCTGGTCGGCGGCACGCTGCCGCGCCGACATCAGCGGGTCGTCGGGCCGCGGGAACGGAATCCGGTCGATCAGCACCAGCTGACACGTCTCCCCCGGCACGTCGAGTCCCTGCCAGAGGCTCAAGGTGCCGAAGAGACAGGTGTAGGGGTCGTCGACGAACTGCCGGGCGAGCTCCGGTAGCTGCGCGTCGCCCTGCGCGAGAGTCGTCAGGTGGGGCAGTCGTTCGCGGACCTCGGCCGCGGCGGTCTCGGCCGCCCGGCGTGAGCTGAACAGCCCGAGCGTCCGGCCCCCGGCCGCGTCCACCAGCTCCACGATCTCGTCGAGCTGGGCCTTCCCGAGGCCGTCGCGACCGGGCGTCGGCAGGTGGCGGGCGACGTACAGGATCGCCTGCCGGCCGTAGTCGAACGGCGAGCCGACGTCGAGCCCCTGCCACGGGAGCGCGTCGTCGGGCTGGTCGGGGTTGACCGGCCCCTCGAACGTGTCGGACTTCGATGACGCGCTCCGCCGGCTTCAGCCCGATGGAGACCGCCATCGAGGAGAAGTCGCCGCCCAGCATCAGGGTGGCCGAGGTGAACACGGCTGTCTTGTCCGACAGCAGCTTCTCCCGCATCTGCGACCAGACCTGGAGTGGCGCCACGCAGAGCCGGGGCGGGATCCGGTCGCCGCCCTCGCTCAGCCACAGCACATCGGCGTCGGAGTCGGCGGCCATCCGCTCGGCGGTCACGAACACCTCCTGGACCATGCCGCGGGACTGCGTCCGGCCGGCGTCCACACCCTCGGCGGCACCACCCTCGGCCTCGCGGGGGTACGCCGACAGCACCGCCCTCGCCGCGTCGCGGACCAGGACCAGGGCGTCCTTGAGAGCCTCGGGGATCTCGTCGAACCGCCCGGGACTCGAGTCGTCCATGGCCAGCTGGAGCGCGTCGCCGGCGTCGGCGAGGTCGTCGGCGGCGTTGGACTCCCCGACGTGGCGCTGCGAGCGCCGGGCCGCCCGCTCGACGTCGGAGACGGCCAGCTCGTCGGTGGCGGCCTGGGTGACCCGGGAGACCAGCTCGTGCGCCTCGTCGACGACGACGGCGTCGTAGTCGGGGATCATCGGCACGCCCTCGACGGCGTCGATCGCCAGCAGCGAGTGGTTGGTGACGATCAGGTGGGAGCGGTGTGCCTGCTCGCGCGCCACCTCGACGAAGCACTCCTCACCGAACGGGCACCGGGCTGCGCCCAGGCACTCGCGGTGGTTGACCGAGACCTGACGCCACTCCCGGTCGGTGTGCCGGGGCGCGTGGTCCCGCTCGCCCGTACCTCCCGTCTCGGCCTCCCTCTCGGCCCACGCCCGCAGGTCGAGCACCTTCTTGGCCATCGAGCCCTGCGGTACCTCGACCAGCGCGCCCTGCTCGTCGGGCACACCCTCGCGGATGCGGTGCAGGCAGACGTAGTTCGAGCGGCCTTTCAGGACGGCGTACGACGTGTCGACGGCGTCCTTGAACTCGCTCGCGCCGATCGCCTCGACCAGCCGGGGGATGTCGCGCTCGACGAGCTGGTGCTGCAGGGCGAGGGTCGCGGTCGCGACGACCACCCGCCGGTCGTGCAGCAGGGCCGGGACGAGGTAACCGAGCGACTTGCCGGTGCCGGTGCCGGCCTGGACGAGCAGGTGCTCCTCGCCTTCGAACGCGTCGGCCACCGCCTCGGCCATCGCCACCTGGCCCGGCCGTTCCTCGCCTCCGAGCGCTTCGACCGCCGCGGCCAGCACGCCGCGCACGGTGGCGTGGGCGGCGTCGTCGGGCACCGCGCCACCCTATGTCCGGGCGTGGACACCCGGCGTCCGGCGCTCACAGGTCTCGACACGGGCTCGCTGGCGCTCGCCCGGCTCGACCAACGAACTCTCGCTGGCGCTCGCCCGGCCCGACCAGCGGAACTCTCGCTGGCGCTCGCCCGGCTCGACCAACGAACTCTCGCTGGCGCTCGCCCGGCTCGACCAACGAACTCTCGCTGGCGCTCGCCCGGCTCGACCAACGAACTCTCGCTGGCGCTCGCCCGGCTCGACCAACGAACTCTCGCTGGCGCTCGCCCGGCCCGACCAACGAACTCTCGCTGGCGCTCGCCCGGCTCGACCAACGAACTCTCGCTGGCGCTCGCCCGGCCCGACCACACGAACTCTCGCTGGCGCTCGCCCGGCCCGACCAACGAACTCTCGCTGGCGCTCGCCCGGCCCGACCAACGAACCCTCGCTGGCGCTCGCCCGGCCCGACCAACGAACTCTCGCTGGCGCTCGCCCGGCCCGACCAACGGAACTCTCGCTGGCGCTCGCCCGGCTCGACCCACGAACTCTCGCTGGTCGAGCCGCCCGCGAGGGACGAGCGGGCGTGTCGAGACCACGGGGCGCACTCATCCGTGACGGCGACGTGCTTGTGACGACGGATTCCGACGCCCTAGGTTCCCGGCATGACCGTTGCCGTCCGGCTGGAGTCCGTGACCAAGCGGTTCGGCGCGGTCACGGCGGTCGACGACCTGGACCTCGAGATCGAGGACGGCGAGTTCTTCTCGATGCTCGGGCCGTCCGGGTCGGGCAAGACGACGGTGCTGCGGATGATCGCGGGCTTCGAGGCGCCGACCTCGGGCCGGGTCCACCTCGACGGCCAGGACGTCACCAAGCAGGCGCCGTTCGCCCGCAACGTGAACACCGTCTTCCAGGACTATGCGCTGTTCCCGCACCTCGACGTGCTCGGCAACGTGGAGTACGGCCTCGCGGTCAAGAAGGTGGCGCGGCGCGAGCGCCGCAAGCGCGCGCAGGCAGCGCTGGCGTCGGTCCGGCTGGACGGGTACGGCGCCCGCAAGCCCGGCCAGCTCTCCGGCGGGCAGCGCCAGCGCGTGGCACTCGCCCGGGCGCTGGTGAACCGGCCGAAGGTGCTGCTCCTCGACGAGCCGCTCGGCGCCCTGGACCTCAAGCTGCGCCGCGAGATGCAGATCGAGCTCAAGGAGCTCCAGCGCGAGGTCGGCATCACTTTCGTGTTCGTCACCCACGACCAGGAGGAGGCGCTCACGATGAGCGACCGCATCGCGGTCTTCAACGACGGGCGCATCGAGCAGGTCGCGGCGCCGGCGCAGCTGTACGAGGCGCCGGCGTCGTCGTTCGTGGCCGGCTTCGTCGGCACCTCCAACCTGCTCACCGGCGACACCGCCCGGGTGGTGCTCGGCCGGCAGGGCATGTACTCGATCCGGCCCGAGAAGATCCACCTCGCCGGCACCGACGAGGCCGCCGGGCTGCGCGCGAAGGCCACCGGTGTCATCGAAGCGGTCGTCTACCTCGGCTCGGTCAACCACTACGTCGTCCGCCTCGACGAGGGCGGCACACTCACCGTGCTCCGGCAGAACCTGCACGGCGCCAGCGACCAGAGGGTCGGCGCCCAGGGCGACAAGGTCGCCCTCGCCTGGTCCGACGAGCACCTCATCGACCTCACCCCGACATCCAACGGCACCACCGGCTCGGGATCCCACCAGGAGGAAACATGAGAAGGAAGCGCACCCTTGCCGGAGCGGCCGCCCTGGGTCTGGCGCTGGCCGTCAGCCTGGCTGCCTGCGGCGGCGACGACGGCGACGGCAGCGGCCCGGACACCGCCGGCGAGGAACAGGGCGGCTTCACCCCACCCGACATCCCGATGAAGGAGTCCCTCGGGGACATGGAGGGCGAGGTGAACATCCTGGCCTGGCCCTACTACGCCGAGGACGGCACCGCCGACCCCGAGGCCGACTGGGTCACCGACTACGAGAAGGAGACCGGCTGCGAGGCCAACGTCAAGTACTTCAAGACGTCGGACGAGGCCGTCAGCCTGATGAAGAGCGGCGACTGGGACGTCGTCTCGGCCTCGGGGGACGCGACGCTCCGCTTGATCGCGGCCGGTGACGTCGCGCCCGTCAACACCGACCTGGTGCCCAACTACGCCGATGTGCAGCCCTTCCTCAAGGACCGCCTCTGGAACTCCGTGGACGGCCAGATGTACGGCATCCCCCACGGCTGGGGCGCCAACCTCCTGATGTGGCGCACCGACGAGGTGGACCCGGCGCCGACCAGCTGGTCCTCGGTCTTCGAGGCGGACTCGCCGTACGCCGGCAAGATCACGGCGTACGACTCCCCGATCTACATCGCCGATGCGGCGCTCTACCTGATGAACACCCAGCCGGACCTCGGCATCGAGAACCCGTACTCGCTCGACGCCGACCAGCTGGCCGCGGCGGTCGAGGTGCTCAAGACCCAGAAGGCCGAGGTCGGGGAGTACTGGTCGGACTACCTGGCCCACATCCAGTCGTTCCAGAACGGTGACTCCGTCATCGGGACGACGTGGCAGTCCAACGCCAACGCGCTCGTGGCCGAGGACGTTCCCGTCAAGGCGATCCTGCCCGACGAAGGCTCGACCGGCTGGATCGACACCTGGATGGTCGCTGCCGACTCGCCGCACTCCAACTGCGCCTATGCCTGGCTCGACCACATCGTCAGCCCGAAGACGCAAGCCGCGCTGACCGAGTACTACGGCGAGGCGCCGGCCAACGCGAAGGCGTGCGACTTCACCGCGGACAAGAACTTCTGCGACACCTACCACGCCGCGGACGCCGAGTACGTCGACAAGATCTGGTACTGGACCACGCCGATCTCCGACTGCCTCGACGGACGCACCGACGTCCAGTGCACCGACTACGGCGACTGGACCCAGGCGTGGACCGAGGTGAAGGGCTGAGCACCACCACCTCCCGCCGTGAGCCCGGGGTGCTGCACCGGCACCCCGGGCTGCGGCTGGGCCTGCTCCTGACCCCGCCGATGGTCTGGCTCGGGGTCGCCTACCTGGCCGCGCTCGCGGCCATGTTCATCACCTCGCTGTGGGGGCAGAACGACTTCACCGGCGAGATCGAGCGCGTCTGGACCCTCGACAACTTCCGCGACCTGGTCACGATCGACGTCTACAAGACGATCACCCTCCGCACCGTCGGCATCGCGGTCCTGGTCACGCTGGTCGACGCGGCGGTGGCCTTCCCGATCGCGCTCTACATGGCCAAGGTCGCCTCGCCCCCGGTCCAGCGCGCCCTCGTCATCGCCGTCCTGATGCCGCTGTGGGCGTCGTACCTGGTCAAGACCTACGCCTGGCGCGGCCTGCTCGCGTCCAACGGCCTCGTCGCGTGGATCGCGCAACCCTTCGGCCTGGACACTCCCGGCTATGGCCTGACCGCGACCATCATCACGCTGGCCTACCTCTGGCTCCCCTACATGATCCTGCCGGTGTACGCCGGCCTGGAGCGGCTCCCGAACTCCCTCCTCGAGGCCTCGGCGGACCTCGGCGCCTCCGGCGCACGGACGCTGCGGACCGTCGTACTGCCCATGGTCTTCCCTGCCTTCGTCGCCGGGTCGATCTTCACCTTCTCGCTCACCCTGGGTGACTTCATCGCCGTGAAGCTGGTGGGTGGCACGAACCAGATGCTCGGCAACGTGGTCTACGACAACGTCGGCGCCGCCAACAACCTGCCCTTCGCCGCGGCGGTGGCGACCATCCCCGTCGTCCTGGTGCTCGTCTACCTCAGCGCGGTCCGCCGCACCGGAGCCCTGGAGAACCTGTGACCATGTCCCGCGGACTCCGCCTGACCCTGCTGGTCTGCACGATCCTCGCGCTGGCCGTGATCTACGTGCCGCTGGGGATCGTGGTGCTCAACTCGTTCAACACCAGCGGTTCGTTCGCATGGCCGCCGACCGGACTGACCCTCGACTGGTGGGACCGGGCACTGAACTCGACCGGGGCCCGCGACGCGCTCTGGGTCAGCCTGCGCGTCGCCACCCTGGCGACGGTCATCTCGCTGGTGCTCGGCACGATGGCGGCGCTGGCGCTCCAGCGGTTCCAGTTCTTCGGCCGCAACGTCGTGTCCCTGCTGGTGATCCTGCCGATCGCCCTGCCGGGCATCGTGACGGGCATCGCCTTCCAGAACGCCTTCAAGTCGCTCCTGGGCATCAACCTCGGCTTCCTGACGCTGGTCGTCGCCCATGCCACCTTCTGCATCGTCACGGTCTTCAACAACGTCCAGGCACGACTGCGACGGTTGGGCAGCAACCTCGAGGAGGCTTCGATGGACCTCGGCGCCGGAACGTTCACGACGTTCCGGCTGATCACCTTCCCGATGCTCCGCTCGGCGCTCCTGGCCGGTGGGCTGCTGTCGTTCGCGCTGTCGTTCGACGAGATCATCGTGACCACGTTCACCGCCGGCCCGCGCCAGGAGACCCTGCCGCTGTGGATCCTGAACAACATGTTCCGGGCCCAGCAGGCCCCGGTCGTCAACGTCGTCGCCGCCGCGCTGATCGTCGCCTCGATCGTCCCCATCTGGCTCGCCCAGAAGCTCGCAGGTACGGACGAGAGCGTGGCGGCCGCGCGCTGAGCCATCGCTGGTCGAGCCGGGCGAGCCCCTGGGCGAGCCCGTGTCGAGGCCCCGGAAGCACCCATGGGGTCTCGACACGTTCGGCCGCGGCCATCCTCACGGCTCGACCAACGATCATCGGCGGCCCAGCAGCGGGAACAGCTCCAGGAGCCGGTCGGTCGAGCCGAAGGTGATGTCGCCGTGGCCGGCGCCGGGGAGCACCGTGAAGACGGCGTGCGGGAGGAGGGCCGCCAGCCGCTCGCCGTTCGCCAGGGCCACCATCCGGTCGGAGTCGCCGTACAGCAGCTCCACCGGTGCGGTCACGGCCGCGAGGTCGACGTCCCAGGCCCCGCCCCAAGCCACGTTGTCCCGCGCGAAACCGTCGGAGGGATCGAGGGCCCGGCGCATGTCGGCGAAGAAGACGGCGGCCTCGGCCGGACGACTCTCGAAGTAGCGCTCGTTCGGTGGGACGTCCGCAGTCATGGCGGCGCGGAACGCGTCGGCGTCCAGGGCCAGCAGCGGCTCGGCGAACGCCGCCACCTCAGCCGTGACCACGTCCAGTGGGTCCGAACCCGCGTCGCCCGGGCCGGGCCCGGCCGCCACGACGACCTGGGTCACCCGGTCGGGCGCGACAGCCGCGGTGGCCAAGGCGTAGGGCCCGCCGCCCGAGGAGCCGAACGTCCCGAACGTCGACCAGCCCAGCTGGTCGGCCAGCTCCACGACCTGATGGCCGACCGACAACAGCCCTGGCGGCGTGAGCGTCGACGCGCCGTACCCCGGTCGGCTGACCGACACGAGCCGTACGCCGTGGCGGCGCGCGGCCTCGTGGAGCAGCCGCCCGCAGCCGGCCGTGCTGGGCGAGCCCGGCTGGTAGACGACGGGGACGCCGTCCGGGTCGCCGAGGTCGAGGTACTCGAGGGTCAGCCCGCTCGCCAGGCGAGCCTCGGTGTACACGCCCCGAGCGTAGGGGGCGGCGCGGCACCTAACCTGGGCGACGTGCGGGACGACGTGCGCGTCGAGGTGGTCGGCGTACCCATGGTGGCTGGTCCCGGGGGGAGCGTCTCCGGGAGCCGGCTCGGCGGACGGCGCGCGCACGCCGTGCTGGGGGCACTGGCGCTGGAGGGCGGCACCCTCTCGGGTGACCGCCTCGCCGACATCGTGTGGGACGGCCGGCCACCCGCGACCTGGCCGGTGGCACTTCGGGGCGTGATCGGCGGGCTCCGCGGCGTCCTGCGCACGGTCGGCATCGACGACCAGGCAGTGGTGACCACCGTTCCGGGCGGGTACCGGCTCGCTGCGACCGCGTCCGTCGACGTCACGGAGGCGACGGATCTCCTGGAACGGGCACGCGAACAGATCCGCACCGGTCGGCCCAGGGCGGCTCGTGAGCAGCTCGCGCGGATCGGCGCGTGGCGGGGCGCGGACGTGCTGTCGGGACTCGAGGCGGAGTGGCTGCAGGTACACCGCGAGCGCGTCGACGCGCTGGCCCGCCGGGCCTGGGAGCTCACGGTCGAGTCGGCCACGGCGGCGGGCGACCGCCGCCACGCGGTCGCGGCGGCGGAGCAGTGGGTGTCCGCCGCGCCCCTGGACGAGCGCGCGCACCGGGCGCTGGTGGCCGCCCTCGACGCGGCGGGCGACCGGGCCGGCGCCGTACGCGCGTACGAGGCCTGCCGCACGCTCCTGGCCCAGGAGCTGGGCGTCGACCCGACGCGCGAGACCATCGAGGTCTACCTGCGCGCCCTGGGGGACGAGTCCGCCCCGGCCGCCGCGCCGGTGCCGCACGCGGCCGACCAGTTCGTCGGGCGCGACCGCGAGGTGGAGGCGATCGGTGGGCACCTGGCGGTCCCCGGCCTGGTCACCGTGGTCGGTCCCGCCGGCGTCGGCAAGTCCCGGGTCGTCACCGAGGTGGTACGACGATCGCGCGACCAGGAGGGTCGCGCGGTCCGCTGGGTGCCGCTCGAGGCCGTCACCCAGGACGCTCTCGTGCCCGCCACCGTTGCCCTGGCACTCGGACTCTCGCCGGGCGACGACCCGGTCGCGTCCGTGGTGGGGGAGCTCGCGCCGTACGGTCGGCTCGTCCTCGTCCTCGACGGCTGCGAGGCCGCGCTCGGCGGCGCGGCGACGCTGGCCGGTGAGCTGGTCGCCCGGTGCCCCCAGCTCACCCTGGTGGCCACCAGCCGGGTCCCGCTGGGCCTCCACGACGAGGCCGTGGAGCCGCTGGCACCGTGGGCCGTACCCGAGCCCGAGGACGACCGGCCGTGGCGCGGCCCGGCCCTCGACCTGCTCGTGGCGCGCGCCGGCGACGAGGCCGGGTCGGTCGAACGCGCCGACCGAGCGGTCCTGGCGAGCCTGCTGCGCCACTGCGGCGGCATCCCGCTGGCCATCGAGCTGGTCGCCGCCCAGCTCGCCACGGTCGCGGTGGGAGACCTGACGGACCTCCTCGACCAGCTGCTGCACGGCGGGAACGACCCGGTGCGGGGCGTGGCGAGCAGCAGCTACGCCCTGTTGTCGGAGGAAGAGGCCATCGTGTTCCGGCGCTTCGCCGTGCTGGACGGCAGCGTCGCGCTCCGCCTGGCCACCGCCGTGCTCGCCGGCGACGCGGTGACAGCCCCGAGGGTGGTACGCATCCTTGGCCAGCTGGTGGCCTACGGACTTCTCCGGGTCGACCGCACTGCGGAGCGGTGGCGCTGGCGCCAGGACGACGAGCTGCACCGGTACGCGCGCGAGCTGCTGGCCGACCGGGGCGAGGAACCGGCGGTGCTCGCCCGGCTCGGCGAAGTGGTCCGCGACATCCTGCCCCCGGACGCGCGGGCCGCGCCCGGAGCGTTCGCCGACCAGGTCACCGACATGCTGGGCTCCGTCCGGTCCTTCCTCGACGCCGCCGTGGACGGCCGCGCCGACGTGACGACCGGCCTCGAGCTGGCCTTCAGGCTGCACCGGTACTGGGCCGCGACCAGTGTCGGCGAGGGCCGGTTCTGGCTCGGACGCCTGCTGGAGGCCGCCAGCCCCGAAGGCGAGACGCGCTGGACGCCGTACGCGACGTACGCGCTGGGCTACCTCGAGTACTGGGCCGGCGACAGCGACCAGGCCATCCCGCGCCTGCAGCGGGCCGCCGACCTGCTCACGGGCGTGGAGGACCAGTACGTCGCCCGCGCGCTCGTGTTCCTCGCCGGCCTGCTGGACGACACCGACCACCCGACCGAGGCGGTGTCGACCATCCGCCGCGCGATCGGGATCGCCGACGCGTTCGGGCCGGAGCTGCGGATGCCGACCGTCATGGGGCTGGGCAGCCTGCTCTCCGAGCGGGCCGACCCGGCCGCCGCCGAGCCCGCTCGGCAGGCCATCGAGATCTGCCGCGCGTCCGGCGACGCCGACCAGCTGCGCATGGCCCTGCCCACGGCGGCGATGATCTGCTGGCAGGTCGGCGCGCACGCCGACGCCCGCGCGTACGTCGAGGAGGCGATGCCCCTGCACGACGCCGGGCCCCGGATCGCCAAGGTGGTGCTCTACTCCGCGGCGGCCGGGCTTGCGCTCGCCGATGGGGACCCCGGCGGCGCCGCCGAGCTGGCCACCCGGGCCGATGCCGACGGGACCGAGCTCGGGGTGGAGCGTGAGCTGCCCCTCGTACGGGCGATCGCCGCGCGGGCGCTGCTCGAGCTGGGCGACCTGGCCGCGGCGGCCGACCGGGCGTCCGCGTCGTTGGAAGCCGCGCTCACGATCTCCTACGACTTCCCGCTGGCACTCGGCCTCGAGACGGCGGCTCTGGTGATCGGGTCGGCCGGCGCGGGCACCGACGGGCAGCTGGCGTCGCTGCTGATGGCCGCCGCCCAGCTCCGGGAGCGCGGGGACCGCCCGCCGCCGGCATCCCTGCCGGCACCGGTCGCGTCCGCAGCGCCGTCCGAGCGCCTCGACGCCCGCGCCGCGGCCCGGCTGGCACGGAAGATCCTGGCCGACCTCTGAGGCGTTACCGGGGCATTACAGCGGCCCGCTGGAATAGGACTCCTCGACGTCTCCGACGTCGTCCACCAGGGGGTCACCATGCATCGTTCTCCTCGCCGGTCCCGGATCACCGTCGCCGCCGCAGCCTGCGCGCTCACGGCGTCGTTGGCCGCGACGTCGTACGTCGAGACGTCGACGGCCGCACCAGCGGGGCCGTCAGGTCCCGCCATCACCCTCGAGGACCAGGCCAGCCTCTCGGGCGGGGTCGACCTGGCCACCGACCCCAGCACCGACATCTCCTACGTCGGCTGGATCTCCGACAACGCGACGAACCCCCAGCTCCGCGAGGTGCACCTGTGCGTCCTCGCGATCGAGGCCAAGGCGTGCTCCGGAGGCGTCCTGACAGCCAGCGCGATCGACGGCCCTTCCGCCGCGGGCATCCAGGTGGAGGTGACCGCGCCGGGCGTGGTGACCCTGGTCTGGTGGCACCAGTTCGGTCTGACGACCGGCAAGCTCGCCATGGCCACGTATGTGAACGGTGTCCTCGCGCAGTCGGTCGACGTGGCGGACGCGCCCAGCAACGGCAGCCTCCTCGACGTCGTACCCGGTCCTGACGGCCAGCTGTGGGCGCTGACCCGCAACGACGCCGGTACGGCGCAGAACCTGCAGGTCCGCGCGGGGCTCGCCGGCGTTCCCATGCCACTCACCGCACCCTGGGCTGTCGGGCACGGCCAGCTGGCCTTCGCCGGCGGCAAGCCGATCGTGATCGCGTCGCAGGCCGGCTCCATCTCCACGGCGGTCCACTACTCCAGCGGCATCCCGTTCACGGCGTTCAAGCCGATCGGCAAGACCTGGAACCTCGGCGTCTTCAGCGACATCGTCGCCACGAAGAAGGGCGTGCGGATGATCACGTCCGAGGACGACGCCAACTACCGGCCGGTGGTCTCCCGGTGGAAGGGCAGCGGGTTCACGTCGCCGCGGCTCATCGGCGAGAACCAGGCCTGCCCGGCGCTGACCTTCGACCTGGTGAGCGACGGCAGCGGACGGCTGGCCAACGTGAGCGAGCGGTGCGGCAAGCTCGGCATCTACAACATGCCCGACACCAAGAATGCCGCCATCCAGCGGTTCGGTTCCGGCGGGACCATCTCGGGCGCACCGCAGATCACCACCACCACCCGCGGCTACGGCTGGGTGGCCTGGTCGATCCTCAGCCCGGTCCAGGGCAGCAGGCTCTTCGTCCGCCCGGTGCGGCTGCCGGCGCTGATGAAGGAGAAGGGCACCCAGGCCAAGGGCAACAAGCTCACGATCCGCGGTCCGGCGTCGTGCCTCCCGGTGGTCACCATCCGGGCCACGCTGAAGACCGACCCGGCGAACGGATGGAGTCTCGTGGAGAAGCGGCTCATGCTCGACGGTGACGTCGTCACCAGCCCGGTGAAGATCGACGGGGAGAAGCTCGCCGCGGGCAGCAAGCACACGCTGAAGGGCAAGGCGTTGTTCCGGAGGGGCACCAAGACCGTGACGGTGAGCAAGGCCTTCAACTTCAAGGCCTGCTGAGGGAACGGCTGGCGGGGGGGTCAGTCGCTGGCGGGTGAGACGGCGTACGACGCCAGCTCGCCCGCCAGCGCCTCGGTGGCTCGGCCGGTGACGCGCGTGCCGTCGCCGCGGTGCTCCATGGAGTCGATCTCACCTTCGCGGTGCAGACGGTCGAGCAGGTCGCCGCGGGCGTACGGGACGAGCGCCTCGAACTCCACGCCGGGGCGAGGGAGCTCGTCCTCGACGTTGCGCAGCAGGTCGTCGACACCTTCGCCGGTCTTGGCCGAGACGACGACGGAGTGCGGCTCGCGCTGACGCAGCCGGGCGATCACCATCGGGTCGGACTGGTCTGCCTTGTTGATGACGATGACCTCGGGCACCTTGTCGGCCTTGATCTCCGCGAACACCTCGCGGACGGCCGCGATCTGGCCCTCCGGGTCGGGGTGCGAGCCGTCGACGACGTGCAGGATCAGGTCGGAGTCCGCGACCTCCTCGAGGGTCGACCGGAAGGCCTCGACGAGCTGGTGCGGCAGGTGGCGGACGAAGCCCACCGTGTCGCTCATGGTGTACACGCGGCCGTCCGCGGTCGTCGTACGACGGGTGGTCGGGTCGAGCGTCGCGAACAGCGCGTCCTCGACGAGGACGCCCGCGCCGGTCAGCCGGTTGAGCAGCGAGGACTTGCCGGCGTTGGTGTAGCCGGCGATCGCCACCGACGGGATCTCGTGGCGCTTGCGCTCCTGGCGCTTGGTGTCGCGGGTGCCCTTCATGTGCGCGAGCTCGCGGCGCAGCTTGGCGATCTTGGTGTTGATCCGGCGCCGGTCGGTCTCGAGCTTGGTCTCGCCGGGACCGCGGCCGCCGATGCCGCCGCCGTCCGCGCCGACGCGACCGCCGGCCTGGCGCGACAGGTTGCCGCCCCAGCCGCGCAGGCGCTGCTTCATGTAGTTCAGCTGTGCCAGCTCGACCTGCGCCTGGCCCTCACGCGACTTCGCGTGCTGGGCGAAGATGTCGAGGATCAGGGCGGTGCGGTCGACGACCTTGACCTTCAGCCGGTCCTCGAGGTTCCTCAGCTGGCTGGGCTTGAGCTCGCCGTCGCAGATGACGGTGTCGCAGCCGGAGGCCTTGACCATCTCCTTGAGGCCGTCGACCTTGCCGCGCCCGACGTACGTCGCGGGGTCCGGCTTGTTGCGCCGCTGGTAGAGCGCCTCGAGCACCTCGGAGCCCGCCGTCTCGGCGAGCAGGGCCAGCTCGGCCATGGAGTTCTCGGCGTCCTCGACCGAGCCGTCGGTCCAGACGCCGACCAGGACGACCTTCTCCAGCCGCAGCTGGCGGTACTCGACCTCGGTGATGTCCTCGAGCTCGGTCGAGAGCCCGGCCACCCGGCGCAGGGCATGGCGCTCGGCCAGGTCCTGCATGCCGACGGTGAGCTCTTCGGCCTCTTCGGGGTCGGGTTCGTCGGCGTAGCCGGACACCCACCCGTCGTCCGCGTCGTCGAGGGTGATGGCTGAGTCGTCCTCGAGGTCCCAGCCTGTGGTCTCGGCCAGCTCGGCCTCGAGGGAGAAGTCTTCGTCGCGTGCGTTCGTCATACCGCTGTCCAGCGTAGGTGGGCACGGCACGACACGCGAACCCATTGCGCTCCGGGGGCCGCATCCGGCGGCTTCGGTCGCGACCTCGCTCACTACGATGTCCGTGCGTTCACATCTGAAGAGGAGCTCCCCCCTGTGCTCGACATCCACTGCGATGCGTCCGTGGTCAGCCCGCGCGGTCATCGGATCTTCGTGGACCTGGACGACACACGCGCCCGCGCGCTGCGCCGGGCAGACGGCGTGCTGAACGCGGGCACGTCACGGATGTGGGAGGCCGCCCTGGCCCTGCGGGACTGGGACCTCGTCGTCGACATCGGCGCGAACTACGGCGAGATGGTCCTCGGGACCGAGCTGCCGGGATCGGCGCGCGTCATCTGCTACGAGCCCAACCCGCGGGTGGTCCCGTACCTTCGTCGCTCGCTCGAGAAGTCGGGTGTCGCCGTCGAGCTCCGGGAGACGGCGATCGGCTCGCGCGACGGTTCGGCGAGCTTCGCCATCGACACGGTGTGGTCGGGCAGGTCGGGGCTGGTCGGCGCCCACCGCACCGATGCCCCCCACCATCCGCTCGCCACCGTCGAGGTACCCGTGCGCACGCTGGACTCCGAGCTCGGTGATGACAGGACCTCGAGCGTCTGCGTGAAGGTCGACGTGGAGGGTGGCGAGCTCGACGTTCTGGAGGGCGCCCGGGAGCTGCTCGCCGGATCGCGCCCCTGGGCCGTGCTGCTCGAGATCCTGCACATGCGCCCGTTCGAGAAGGCCGAGCTGGCCCGGAGGTTCAGGATGTCGGTGCTGGATCGCCGTACCGGACAGCTGGTCACCGTGCCGCCGGCGACCGCGCGCCACGTGTCAGAGCTCCTCGAGTCCGAGTGGATCTATCCGCAGGACGCGATCCTGACCCCCCGGGCGGTCCGATGAGCCCCCTCGGCGAGCGGTCTACCGGGCGCTCATCGGTGGCTACGAGCAGCTGCGGGAGGAGCCGGTGGCCCACGAGTCGGGCATCCCCTTCATCTGCTTCACCGACGACCCGGCGCTGACCAGCAAGACCTGGACGATCGTCGTCGTCGAACCCCGCGTCGCCGGCGACGCCACCCGCAGCGCCCGGTTCCTCAAGATCATCGGGCACCCGAGTCTGGACGAGTACGACGAGACCCTCTGGGTGGACAACACCGTGGAGCTCCGTCAGTCCCCGCACGAGCTGTTCGACACCTGGCTCGACGGGGTCGACGTCGCGGCACCCCTGCACTCGTTCCGGGCGTCGATCCTCGCCGAGGCCGAAGCGATCATCGACGACGGCTTCGACGACTTCGCCCGCGTGTACGAGCAGATGAGCACGTACCTCAGCACCGATCCGGACGTGCTCGAGGAGAACCCGCACTGGACCGGCATCCTGGCGCGGCGGCGTACGGCGGTCCAGGACGCTGCCATGCAGACGTGGTGGGAGCACGTGCTCCGCTACTCGCGGCGCGACCAGCTGTCGTTCCTTCCGGCGATGCGTGCCCACGGCGTGTCACTGCGGTCGGTGCCGCTCGAGGCCGAGGCGTCGCCCTGGCACGCCTGGCCGCGAGCGGAAGGACGAGACCTCGCCCGGAAGGGCTCCGGGCTGCGCGCGTCCCTCAGGCCGGCACCCGGCCGGATCGGACAGCTCGAGGCGGCGCTCGACGAGGCGACCCGGTCGCTGGCCGTGACGGTCGCCCACCGCGAGCAGGTCATCGCCGACAAGGACCGGCTCATCGCCCACAGGGACCTCGTCATCGCCGAGAAGGAGGAGACCCTGGTCCGGCTCGGGGCGGGCCTGGAACAGACCCACGAGCACGTCCGGGTGGTGGAGGCCGAGCTCGCGAAGGTCAGGGCCGACCGCGACGCCATGAAGGCCCGGCTCCGGGTGGCGAGAGCCCGGGTCCGCGAGCTACGCCAGCTCGCGGCCCGCAAGTCCGACAAGCTGCACCGGCTCCGTCGCAAGGTGCTGCGTCTCGAGGCCCAGGTACGACGACCGGTGGGCGTCTGGGCGCGCACCCGCCGACTCGCCCGCCGGACCGTCGGGCGCTCCGTCCCGGACCCCCACTGATCGGGGTCGTGTGCCTGAGGAAGCGCTATGGCGCGTCCTCAGGCACACGACCCGATCTGCGAAAGTGCTCCCGTGGCTGCCGAACTCCCTGCCCGCGCTCGCGTCGTCGTCATCGGGGGCGGCGTCATCGGCGCCTCGATCGCCTACCACCTTGCCCACCTGGGGTGGGGCGACGACGTGGTGCTGCTGGAGCGGGACAGGCTGACCAGCGGTACGACGTGGCACGCGGCGGGTCTGATGACGTGCTTCGGGTCGTTCTCGGAGACGAGCACCGGGATGCGGCTCTACTCGCGCGATCTCTACGCCCGCCTCGAGCAGGAGACCGGCCAGGCGACCGGCTTCAAGCCGGTCGGGCTGATCGAGGCGGCCGCGGACGCCGACCGGCTGGAGGAGTACCGCCGGGTCGCGGCGTTCCAGCGCCACCTCGGCCTCGAGGTCGAGGAGATCTCGCCGGCCGAGATGTCGAAGCTGTTCCCGTGGGCGAAGACCGACGACCTGCTCGCCGGCTTCCACGTACCCGGCGACGGCCGGGTCAACCCGGTCGACCTGACCACGTCACTGGCCAAGGGCGCGCGACGGCTCGGCGTACGCGTCTTCGAGGGCGTGACGGTCACCGACGTCGTCACCGAGACCTCCGGCCGGCTGGCGTCGGTGGCGGGTGTGGTGGTTGCGGAAACCGCGCAATTGCGGCCGAAGGACGGGTTTTCGGCCGCGGAACCCGTCATTTCCGCGCAATTGCGCGATTCCACGCACCCCGAGACGACCACCATCGAGTGCGAGTACGTCGTCAACGCCACCGGCATGTGGGCCCGCGAGCTGGCGCTCAGGTCCGGCCTGAACGTGCCGAACACCGCCGCCGAGCACTACTACCTGATCACCGACACGATCGACGGGCTCGGGCCGGACACCCCTGTCTTCGAGGACCCCGCCGCGCACGGCTACTACCGCGAGGAAGGCGGCGGGATGATGGTCGGCCTCTTCGAGCCCCGCGCCGCGGCGTGGCACCCGGAGGGCGTGCCGGCCGGCTCGTCGTTCACCCGGCTCCAGCCCGACTGGGACCGGATGAGCCCGTTCCTCGAGACCGCGATGGCGCGCGTACCGGTGACGCTCGAGGCCGGCGTACGGACGTTCTTCTGCGGGCCGGAGTCCTTCACCCCCGACCTGTCGCCGATCGTCGGCGAGGCGCCCGGCACCCGCGGCTACTTCGTCGCCGCCGGCATGAACTCCGTCGGCGTCCTGTCGGCCGGCGGCCTCGGCCGGGTCGTCGCGCAGTGGATCGTGGACGGCAAGCCGGACGTCGACGTGACCGGGTTCGACATCGACCGCTTCCGCGCGTACCAGGCCGAGGAGTCCTATCGGGCCACTCGCACCACCGAGATCCTCGGCACCGTGTACGCCGCGCACACGCCCGGCAAGCAGCTGCACTCGGCCCGCGGGGCCAAGCTCTCCCCCGTCCACGACCGGCTCGTCTCGAACGGCGGGTACCTGCGCGAGGTCTCCGGCTGGGAGGGCGCCGACTGGTTCGCCGGGCCGGGCGCCACGCCGGCAGCCGTACCGACGTGGGGGCGGGCCGACTGGTTCGCCCAGTGGGAGGCCGAGCACCGCACCATCCGCGAGCGGGTCGGCCTCATGGACATGTCCTTCATGTCGAAGTTCCGCATCCACGGCCCCTCCGCCGGCCGGGTGCTCGACACCATCTCGGCCGGAGCGGTCGACGGCGAGCCCGAGCAGATCACCTACACCCAGTGGCTCGACGACGGCGGCCGGCTCCAGGCGGACCTCACCGTCACCAAGCTGGCCGAGGACGACTTCTGGGTCGTCGCCTCCGACACGGCACACGGACACGTGATGGCATGGCTCGACCGCCACCTCGGCCACGCCGACCTCGAGATCGTCGACATGAGCGAACGCACTGCGCAGCTCAACGTGCAGGGTCCGCGCTCGCGCGACGTGCTCGCCGCCCTCACCGACGCCGATCTGTCCAACGACGCGTTCCCGTTCCGCACCGCCCGCTTCCTCGAGCTCGCGGGAGTCCGCCTGCTGCTGGTCAGGATCACGTACGTCGGCGAGCTGGGCTACGAGCTCTACGTCCCGGCCGACGACGCCCTCACCGTGTACGACGCGGTCGCGGCCGCCGGCGCCGAGCCGGTCGGCTTGAAGACCCTGGCCAGCTGCCGGATGGAGAAGGGGTACCGCGACTTCGGCCACGACATCGACAACACCGACCACGTGATCGAGGCCGGTCTGGGGTTCGCGGTCGACCTCGACAAGCCGTTGTTCGTCGGCAAGGAGGCGGTCGCCGCCTTCAAGGCCGCGGGTGTCCCGCACCGCCGGCTCGTCCAGGTCCGGCTCACCGACCCCGATCCGATGCTCCACCACGGCGAGCTGGTGCTGCGCGACGGCGAGATCGTCGGCTACGTCCGCGCGGCGTCGTACGGCTGGACCCTCGGCGGCGCCGTCGGCCTCGCCATGCTCGATGCGGGCGAGCCGCTGACCGCCGACTGGCTGAAGGCGGGTACCTGGACCGTCGACGTGGCGGGTACGGAGCACGACGCCGTCGTGTCGCTGCGCCCGATGTACGACCCGACGAACGAGCGCATCAAGGCCTGACCCTTTTCGCTGGTCGAGCCCGCCGAGCCGCTAGGCGAGGCGGTGTCGAGACCTCCGTAGTTGATTCACCGGTCTCGACACGGGCTCGCTGGCGCTCGCCCGGCTCGACCACCGAACGGAGCTACTTCGGGGGCATCCGGATGCCGCCGTCGACGCGGACCGTCTCGCCGTTCATGTAGGTGTTCGTCAGGCAGGCGAGCACCATCGCGGCGAGCTCGTCGGCGGAGCCGAGCCGCTTGGGGAACAGCACCGACTGGCCGAGCTGCTCCTTGAACTCCTCGGGCTCCGGCGCGAAGTCGTAGATCGGGGTGTCGACCAGGCCGGGAGCCACGGTGTTGAGCCGGAGCGCCGAGGCAGCGAGGTCGCGCGCCACGGGCAGCGTGAGCCCGACGAGACCGCCCTTGGACGCGGCGTACGCCGCCTGGCCGATCTGGCCGTCGAACGCCGCCACCGACGAGACGTTCACGATCGCGCCCCGCTCGCCGTCGGCGTCGGGGTCGTTGCGCGACATCGCCGTGGCGGCGATGCGGACGGTGTCGAAGGTGCCGACCAGGTTGATCGCGATCACCCTCTTGAAGGCGTCGAGGTCGTGGGCCGAGTCGTACTCGCCGTCGCGACCGATCGTGCGCTGCGCCCAGCCGATGCCGGCCGAGCAGACCAGCGCACGCAGGCTGCCCAGCTC
This sequence comes from uncultured Actinomycetota bacterium, assembly GCA_963728555.1. Taxonomy (GTDB): domain Bacteria; phylum Actinomycetota; class Actinomycetes; order Propionibacteriales; family Nocardioidaceae; genus Nocardioides. The sequence goes on along the minus strand of CAVSKP010000002.1, from coordinate 96,222 downwards.
GCCGGCCTGGTCCACGGCTGCCACGATCTGGTCGGTCTGCGTCACGTCGACGGGCACGAACATCCCGCCGATCTCGCTCGCGACGGCCTCGCCCTTCTCGGCGTTCAGGTCGGCGACCACGACGGCCGCGCCCTGGGCGGCCAACCGCCGGGCACAGGCCGCACCGATGCCCGACGCGCCCCCGGTGACGACGGCTGAGGCTCCCTGGAAGTCCATGCTCCGGAGCCTATGGGTCTCGACACGTTCGGCCGTGGCCGGCCTCTCGGCTCGACCAGCGAATCAGAGCGAATCAGAGCGAAGTGGTTCCCCGGGCCACCACCACGGCGGGGCCGGTCAGCAGGACATGGTCGTCGGTGGTCCACGTGAGGGTGAGGGTGCCGCCGGGGACGTCGACGCGGTACGTCGCGGGGCGGGGGGCCGAGTCGGCGGTCGCGGTGGCGACGAGGACCGCGCCGGTGCCGGTGCCGCACGACCTGGTCTCGCCCGAGCCCCGCTCGTGCACGCGCATCGCGACATGGTGGTCGCCGCGACGGACGACGAGCTCGACGTTGACGCCGTCGGGGTACACGGACTCGTCGTGGTCCGGCGCACGGGTCAGGTCGAGGGCGGCAAGCGTCGCCTCGTCGTCGAGGAACGCCACGGCGTGCGGGTTGCCCATGTCGACGTGGGTCGCGGTCAACGTCGACTGGCCCACCGTCACCTTCGTCTCGCCGAGGATGCTCGGCACCCCGAGGTCGACGGTGACCTGGTCTCCTTCGAGGAGCAGCGTCTTGACTCCGTCGCGCGTGCCCACGTCGATGGGACCGTCGGCATCGACGAGCCCCTCGTCGACGAGGTAGCGAGCCACGACCCGGATGCCGTTGCCGCACATCTCCGACAGCGAGCCGTCGGCGTTGCGGTAGTCCATGAGCCAACGGCCGTCCTGACGGACGATCCGCAGCACGCCGTCACCGCCGATGCCGGCACGCCGGTCGCAGAGCCGGCGTACCCGCTCGGCCATCTCCGGGTCGCTCAGCCCGCCGTGGCGCATCCCGTCGTGGTCGGGCAGCAGCACGAAGTCGTTCTCCGTGCCATGTCCCTTCAGGAACGGGTAGTCAGCCACGCCACCATGGTCCCACGGCGGCGACGGCCTGCCCGATCCGTTCCGGGTCGTCGTACCTCACCCACGTGATCCTCGGGTCCTTGCGGAACCACGAGTCCTGCCGCCGCGCGAACCTCCGGGTCGCGATGACCGTGCGCTCGCGGGCCTCGTCGAGGGTGAGGTCGCCGTCGAGGTACGCCGTCACCTCGCGGTAGCCGATCGCCTGCGAGGCCGTGCGCCCCTCGCGCAGGCCCGCGGTGAGGAGGTTCTCCACCTCGGCCACGAACCCCTCCTCGAACATCGCCTCGACCCGTCGCTCGATCCGGGCGTCCAGGGTGGGCCGGTCGATGTCGACGCCGACCTGGACACTCGCCGGGTCGGCGTACTCGAGCCGGGGCAGGGTCGCCGAGAACGGCCGCCCGGTGATCTCGACGACCTCGAGCGCACGGACGATCCGGCGGCCGTTGTCGACCAGGATGCTTCCGGCCGCGACAGGGTCGACCTCCGCGAGCCGGCGGTGCAGCGCGGATGGCCCGGCGTCGGCGAGCTCGGCCTCGAGCCGGCGGCGTACGACGTCATCGGTGCCGGGGAACTCGAACCGGTCGAGCACGGCTCGGGTGTAGAGCGCCGACCCGCCCACCAGGACCGGCACGCGCTGCCGCGCGCGGACGTCAGCAATGACGGCGCGGGCATCGGCCTGGTACTCGGCCACCGTCAACGGCTGGTTGACATCGACGTAGTCCAGCAGGTGGTGCGGGATGCCGCGGCGCTCGGCGACCGGGAGCTTCGCCGTACCGACGTCCATGCCGCGGTAGAGCGCCATCGCGTCCGTGTTGACGATCTCCCCACCGAGCGCCTCCGCCAGGTCGAGAGCCAGCTCGCTCTTGCCCGACGCGGTCGCCCCGACGACGGCGACGATCGGGGTCGGGCGGTCGGCTGACGGTGGCACACGGTCAGTCTGCCAACCTCGCCGCCCCGTGCATGTCGAGACCCTTCACCCTCCAGGGCGGTTGTAGATCCGGTCGCAGGTCTGTTTGGTGGGGGTGGAGGGAGTGACCTGACCATGACCACTACACCAGACCCGAACGAACCACTGCCACCGGGCGACCCGATCCCGTCGCCCGACCCCGGCGGCGAACCACCTGCGCCGCCCGACGACCCGGTACCGAGCGACCCAGTCCCCGGCAATCCCGACCCGGACATCGTCCCGAGCGGCGACCCGCTTCCGGGCGGCCCCGAGGTACGCCCGTGATCGAGGAGGTCGGACCCATGCCCACGCCCCAGAAGGAGGAGCCGGAGCGGTTCCCGGGCGGCGCGGACGCGCTGGAGGACCAGTCGCGCTACGGCGAGATCCCCCATGGCCCCGTCGGCGTCGACCTGCCGCCGGCGCTCCACCCGACCCGGATCGACGCCCCCGAGGCGGTGACCGAGCCCGACGACAAGTCCCAGGCGCCGGACGCGTCCGACGAGGAGTCCGAGCGCTCCGAGGAGCCCGAGACCCCCGTCTGAGCGACCCAGTCGCGCGTTCGTCCGGCAGGTCTAGGCTGACCGCGACGCGACCACCAGGGCCGCAGTACAGGAGGTCTCGGCATGGGTTTTCTCGATGACGCGAAGGACAAGATCAAGGACCTGATGGACGGCAACGACGACAAGGTCGACGACGCCATCGAGAAGGTCGGCGACGTCGTGGACGACAAGACCGGCGACAAGTACGCCGGCCAGGTCGACCAGGCGCAGGACGTGCTCCAGGAGAAGACGGGCGAGGGCGACACCAACCCGTGACGTCTTCCCCTCACACCGATGCGGGCATCATCGACAGGTTCGTCGTGGTGCCCGCTTCGTACGTCTTCCTCCTGCGCCCCCTCTCGTTGGTCGAGCCGCCGCGAGGCACGAGCGGCGTGTCGAGACCCGGCGACGAGATACCCGCCTCGTTGGTCGAGCCGCCGCGAGGCACGAGCGGCGTGTCGTCGACCCGGCGACGAGATACCCGCCTCGTTGGTCGAGCCGCCGCGAGGCACGAGCGGCGTGTCGAGACCCGGCGACGAGATACCCGCCTCGTTGGTCGAGCCGCCGCGAGGCACGAGCGGCGTGTCGAGACCCGGCGACGAGGTACTCCTCCAGCTGCGCCAGAACACCGGCTACATGGACGACCACTGGGCCGCGGCGGCCGCGGGCCACGTGGAGAAGGGCGAGACGGCGTACGACGCCGCCCGGCGCGAGGCCGCCGAGGAGATCGGCATCACCGACCTGGAGCTCGAGTTCGTCACCGCCATGCAGCGCACGCAGAGTGGCGAGCCCATCGACGAGCGCATCGACTTCTTCTTCACCTGCCGGTCGTGGTCGGGCACGCCCCGGATCCTGGAGGCCGCCAAGTCTGCGGGGCTGGAGTGGTTCCCGCTCGCCTCGCTCCCCGACCCGGTCGTCCCACACGAGCTGAAGGTGCTCCGCGGGCTGAGCGCCGGCATCGCGGCGTACAGCACGTTCGGCTTCGACTGACGCCTGGTGGGTACCGGTCCCTCATGACCGAAGCCGACCCGCAGGATCTTCAGGAGTCCACGCCCGGCTCGTCCGGACCCGAGCGCGCCGAGGGTGGCATGGGCGTGAGCAGCGAACGGACCGGAGGCACCGGCCCTGAGCAGGACACCACCGACGGCGTCCGCGACACCTCGCTCGGCGACGTGGACGGTGACGACGTCCCGCCCGAACAGCGCCCGGGTGGCGAGGAGACCAACCCCGAGGGCCTCGAACCGAAGGCGGGCTACCCGTCGCTGGACCCGCGGTCCGCTGGTTGAGTCAGCACGTGCTCGTCGTCGATCCGCGCGCGCCGGAACGGCGTCAGTGCCTCGCCGACCCCCACCAGTAGGATGCCAAGGGCGGCTAGGAACAGCACCGTCCGGACGCCGATCGCGTCCGCGAGCACGCCCCCTACCGGCGCGCCGACCACGATCATCGCCCGGTTGACCGAGCGCATCGTGGTGTTCATCCGGCCCTGGAGCTCGTCGGGGGTCACGGTCTGCCGGTAGCCCATCGAGTTGGAGTTCTCGGCGCCCATCGCCAGACCCAGCACCAGCTGACCCGCCCCGAAGACGACCCAGCCGGCGTGCCCGGCCGGGCTGGCGGCCACCAGAGCCCAGCCCGCACCGACCAGGACGTTGCAGGCGATGACGACTCGGCCGACCCCGAAGCGCAGCCCGAGCCGGGTAGCCGCCGAGGCGCCGGCGACCGCCCCGACGCCCGCGAGCGCCAGTAGCAACCCGAACCCCAGCGCGCCGAGGTCGAGGGTGCGGAGCGCGAACACGGGAAGGGCGGCCCCCGCCATGGCCGCGAAGAGGAACCAGACGTGCGTGCCGACGGCGAACGGCGTCAGCGTCGGATGTCGGTAGACCCAACGGACGCCCTCCCGCAGCTCGGCCGGCAGCTTCCGCAGCGACCGCGGCGACAGCGAGCGGCTCGTCGGCTCGACGACCCTGATGCGGAGCAGCAGGGCGGCAGACGCGAGGAAGGTCGCCGCGTCCACCAGCACAGCCCACGGAGCGGAGAGCAACGCGACCAGACCGCCCGCCAACGCCGGTCCGCTGGTCTGGGCGACCGCATCGCTCTGGTCGAGCCGCGCGTGCGCAGGGGTCAGCAGGGAGCGGGGCACCACCCGCGGCACGAACGACTGCGACGCCGCGTCGTTGGCCAGGGACAGCAGCCCGAACAGCGCCATGAAGCCCGCGAGGACTGGAAGCGTCAGCCGGTCGGCCAAGGCCAGCACGGGGATGGCGACGAGCAGGAGCCCGCGGCCCAGGTCTGTCGCGACGAGCACAGGTCGACGGCGCACCCGGTCGACCAGGACGCCGACGACCAGCCCGAGCAGCAGGTAGGGCAGGAAGCGCGACGCGTTGACCACCCCGACCGCGGCCGCTCCCCCGCCGAGGGTGACCACGACGAGCACCTGGACGGCGAGGGAGGTGACGTAGCTGCCGAACCCCGAGACGGTCTCGGCGGCCCAGAACAGCCGGAAGTCGCGGTACTCGCGCAACCGCTGCGCCGGCACGCGTCAGCCGACCGGAGCGCCGACCACGGGCATGCCGAGACCGACGACGGGTGCCGACGGGGCCGAGGTACGGGCCTCCCAAACGTCCCCGGACCGGGTACGGCGTACCGCCAGCACCCCGCCGTCCGCGACCAGGTGGTGCGGGGCCGCGCGGGTGATCTCGACGGTGACCATGTCGCCGGGCCGGATCTGCCCGTTGGTCGAGGAAGGCGCGCTAGCGCCCCCGTTGGTCGAGGAAGGCGCGCTAGCGCCCCCGTTGGTCGAGGAAGGCGCGCTAGCGCCCCCGGTGGTCGAGGAAGGCGCGCTAGCGCCCCCGTTGGTCGAGGAAGGCGCGCTAGCGCCTGTCACGAGACCCGGCGAGAAGTGCACCAACCGGTTGTCGGGACCGCGCCCGGAGAGCCGGTGGGTAGCGGCGTCCTTGCGGCCCTCACCCTCCGCGACCATCAGCTCGACCGTGCGACCGACCAGCAACTTGTTCTCGTCCCAGGCGATGTCGTTGACGAGCTCGACCAGCCGCTCGTACCGGTCCTTCACCACGTCGGCCGGGACCTGGTCGGGGAGCGTCGCGGCCGGCGTACCGGGGCGGATGGAGTACTGGAACGTGAATGCCCCGGAGAACCTCGCGGCCGCGGCGACCTCGAGCGTCTGCGCGAAGTCCTCCTCGGTCTCGCCGGGGAAGCCGACGATGATGTCGGTGGTGATGGCGGCGTCGGGCATCGCAGCACGCACGCGGTCGATGATGCCGAGGTACTTCTCGCGGCGATAGGAACGACGCATCGCCTTGAGGATGCGGTCGGAGCCCGACTGCAGCGGCATGTGCAGCTGCGGCATCACGTTGGGCGTCTCGGCCATCGCGGCGATCACGTCGTCGGTGAACTCGGCCGGGTGCGGACTCGTGAACCGCACCCGCTCCAGCTCCTCGACCTCGCCACAGGCCCGGAGCAGCTTCGAGAACGCCTGCCGGTCGCCGAACTCCACGCCGTACGCGTTGACGTTCTGCCCCAGCAGGGTGACCTCGCTGACGCCCTCGGCGACGAGTGCGCGGACCTCGGCCAGGATGTCGCCGGGCCGGCGGTCCATCTCCTTGCCACGCAGGCTGGGGACGATGCAGAACGTGCAGGTGTTGTTGCAGCCGACGGAGACCGAGACCCAGGCGGCGTACGCCGACTCGCGGCGCGTCGGCAGCGTCGACGGGAAGACCTCGAGCGACTCGAGGATCTCGACCTGCGCCTCCTCGTTGACCCGCGCGCGCTCGAGCAGCGCCGGCAGCGAGCCGATGTTGTGGGTCCCGAAGACGACGTCGACCCACGGCGCCTTGCGGGTGATCTCGCCGCGGTCCTTCTGCGCGAGGCAGCCGCCGACGGCGATCTGCATGCCAGGATTCTTGGCCTTCACGGGCGCCAGGTGGCCGAGGTTGCCGTACAGCTTGTTGTCCGCGTTCTCCCGGACGGCACAGGTGTTGAACACGACGACGTCGGCCTGGCTGTCATCCGCAGCCGCGACGTACCCCGCCTCCTCCAGCAGCCCGGTCAGCCGCTCGGAGTCGTGGACGTTCATCTGGCACCCGAAGGTGCGGACCTCGTAGGTGCGAGCCATAGCCGGACCAGGGTACGGCGCCGGGTGGCGCCGCCAGGAAATCCGGGGGCGGTTGCGGTTGCTTCATCTAGGTATGCAGGTCAACCCGCACATCCCTAGCGCTACGGACCTCGGGAAGTGCGCCTTCACCTGCATACCTAGATGAAGCAACCACCCCCGGCCGGCAAGCCGGGTCAGCCCTGCTGGGCCGCGACCTTCTCGCGTACCTCGTCCATGTCGAGCCCGCGCACGGCGCCGATCAGCTCATCGAGCATCGGGGCCGGGAGGGCGCCGGGCTGACGGAAGACCATGATCCCGTCGCGGAACGCCATCAGGGTGGGGATGGAGCTGATCTGGAGGGCACCGGAGAGGTCGCGCTCGTCCTCGGTGTTGATGCTGCCGAACGTGATGTCGGGGTTGGCCTCACTCGCCGCCTCGTACACGGGCGCGAACATCCGGCACGGTCCGCACCAGGACGCCCAGAAGTCGAGCAGCACGATCCCGTCCTGCTCGATGGTGGTCGAGAAGTTGTCGGCACTCACGGTGACGGTCGACATGGTGTTCATCCTCCTGCATGACTATTGCTGGGGGTAGAACCAAGGCTCGGCTTGATTCCTTCCCATGGCCGGAGACTGTCTCCTCCGGCTACGGTCTGGAAATGACCGTCTCGGACGCGGCCACCTCTGACGCCCCGCGAAGTACTGGCGGGGACGCTCTCGTCGTACTCGACCATGTCGACAAGCACTTCGGCGACCTGCACGTCCTGCGCGACATCAACATCTCGATCAAGCGCGGCGAGGTCGTCGTCGTCATCGGGCCGTCGGGCTCGGGCAAGTCGACCCTGTGCCGCACCATCAACCGGCTCGAGACCATCGACAGCGGCACCATCACCCTGAATGGTCAGCCGCTGCCGGCGGAGGGCAAGGAGCTCGCCGCCCTGCGCGCCGAGGTCGGCATGGTGTTCCAGAGCTTCAACCTGTTCGCCCACAAGACGGCCCTCGAGAACGTCACCCTCGGGCTCACGAAGGTCCGCAAGACGCCGAAGAGCTCGGCCGATGAGCGCGCCATGCGGCAGCTCACGCGCGTGGGTGTCGCCAACCAGGCGAGCAAGTACCCCGCCCAGCTCTCCGGTGGGCAGCAACAGCGTGTGGCGATCGCCCGCGCGCTGGCCATGGAGCCCCAGCTGATGCTCTTCGACGAGCCCACATCCGCCCTGGACCCCGAGATGATCAAGGAGGTCCTCGACGTGATGGTCGACCTGGCCCGGCCGGCTCAAGGCGACCCGATGACGATGGTCGTCGTCACCCACGAGATGGGCTTCGCGCGCACCGCTGCCGACCGGATCCTGTTCATGGCCGACGGCCAGATCGTCGAGGAGAGCACCCCGGAGGAGTTCTTCACCAACCCGCGCAGCGACCGCGCCAAGGACTTCCTCAGCAAGATCCTCACCCACTGACGACCAGCTCCCACCACTCGGAAGAAGGAGAAACAGGATGCGACTCACCAGGACGAAGGCGGCCGTCGCAGCACTCGGCCTCGGCCTCAGCCTTGCCGCCTGCGGTGATGCGGGCGACGACGACAGCGAAGGCGTCGACGTCGAGGTGTCGGAAGACGCCGGCAGCGCGTTCGACGACGGCACCCGCATGAAAGAGCTCGCCGACGCGGGCGACGTCATCATCGGTGTCAAGTTCGACCAGCCCGGCATCGGCTTCAAGGGCGCCACCGACGACATGCCGGCCGGCATCGACCCCGAGCTCGGCAAGGTGCTTGCCGCCTCGCTCGGCATCGCGCCGGAGGACATCACCTGGAAGGAGACGATCTCCGACAACCGCGAGCCGTTCCTCGAGTCGGGCGAGGTCGACCTGGTGCTGGCGTCGTACTCGATCACCGACGAACGCCGTGCGGTCGTCGGCCAGGCCGGCCCGTACTACGTCACCGGCCAGCAGCTGCTCGTGAAGTCCGACAGCGACATCGACAGCCTCGAGGACGTCAAGGGCACCGAGGTCTGCTCCGTGACCGGATCGACGTCCCTGGAGAACATCGAGGCCGAGGGCGCCACGCCGCGCGGCTTCGACACGTACTCCGAGTGCGTCGACCAGGTGCTCGACGGGACCGTCGACGCGATGACGACCGACGGGGCGATCCTGCTCGGCTACGCCGCGGAGCACCCCGACGACCTCAAGGTCGTCGTGGAGCCCTTCTCCGAGGAGCGGTACGGCGTCGGCTACTCGCTCGACCACCCCGAGATGTGTCAGTGGATCGTCGACACGCTGACCGCGGCGGAGGAGGACGGCACGTACGACGACGCGTTCGCCGCCACCCTCGGCAAGTCCGGCGTGGACACTCCGGAGCCGCCGGAGATGGACGCCTGCCCGGCTGCCTGATCTCCCGACCCGACGGGACCGGCCCCGCCCGCCGGCGGGGCCGGCACCCCGTCTCCCACCCTGCTGAGGTGACCCGACGACGTGGATGACGTCCTCTCCAACTTCGACCTGGTGCTCAAGGCCTTCTGGCTGACCATCCAGCTGAGCCTGCTCTCCGGCCTGGTCTCCCTGGTACTCGGCACGGTGCTGGCCGCGATGAGGGTCGGGCCGGTCTCGGTGCTGCGCCGTGCAGGAGCGGTGTACGTCGCGATCGTGCGCAACACCCCGCTCCTGGTGATCTTCGTGTTCGTGTTCATCGCCGCCCCGAAGATCGGCTGGTTCGTCGACACCCCGTTCCTGCTCAAGGGCGTGATCGCCGTCAGCTTCTACACCTCGGCGTTCATCTGCGAGGCCGTCCGGTCCGGCATCAACGCGGTCCCCCTCGGGCAGGCCGAGGCCTCCCGCGCGATCGGGATGACGTTCGGGCAGTCCATGCAGCACGTCGTCCTTCCCCAGGCGTTCCGGGCCGTCGTACCTCCCCTGGTCAGCGTGCTGATCGCGATGACCAAGAACACCTCGATCGCGGCCGTCTTCGGGCTGATGGAGGCCACCGGCCGGATGCGCTTCTTCACCAACAACAACGCCGACGACCGGATCTGGATCTTCCTGGTGTTCGCGGTCGGCTACATCGCGCTCGTGGAGATCCTCTCGGCCGGCGCGATCGTGCTCGAGCGTCGCTGGGCGGTCGCGAGATGAGCGGTTCCGTCCTGTACGACGCGCCCGGGCCGCGGACCATCGCCCGGCACCGCCTCTACAACGTCGCCGCCCTGGTGCTGGTGGCCGGCTTCCTGGCGTTCATCGGGTGGCGTCTCTACGACGAGGGGCAGCTCGAGTACGACCTGTGGGAGCCGTTCGTCACGCCGGCGTACATCCAGGCGCTGCTCGTGGACGGGCTGCTGAAGACGCTGCAGATGGCTTTCTCCGCGATCATCCTGGCCGTCGTCCTCGGCGTGCTGCTCGGCGTCGGCAAGCTCAGCGAACAGCGGTGGGTGAGGTGGCCGTGCTGGCTGGTCGTGGAGTTCTTCCGGGCCGTGCCGCTGCTCCTGCTGATCATCTTCATCTTCTACAGCTTCGGCATCGGCGACGGGTTCGGCTCCTACTGGTCGGTCGTCTTCGGTCTGGCTCTCTACAACGGCTCGGTGCTGGCGGAGGTGTTCCGCGCGGGGGTCCTGGCCGTGCCGCGCGGGCAGGCCGAGGCGGCGTACGCCATCGGCATGCGCAAGACCCAGGTGATGACCTGGGTGCTGCTCCCCCAGGCGGTGAAGATCATGCTCCCGGCGATCATCAGCCAGTGCGTGGTCGCGCTGAAGGACACCAGCCTCGGCTACGCGATCCTGGCGCCCGGCCTGACGCGGGTGGGCAAGTCGATCTACGGAGAGTTCTTCAACCACGTGCCCACCGTGATCGTGGTGGCGGCCCTGTACATCCTGGCCAACCTGGTGCTGACCGCGATCGCGACGTGGGTGCAGCGCCGGTACGTCGGCGAGCGCAAGCAGCTCGAGGTGCTCCAGGTCGTCGGCAAGACGGACGCGTCAACGGGGTTCTCGCAGACGCCGTGACCGGCCGCCCGAGCTTCGCGGCGGCGGTCAGTCGAGTGACAGGTGGCGCACCAGGAACGCGATGGCGTCGGGGTAGGCGTCCATCCGGTTGGCGCGCTTGGCGAGGCCGTGGCCCTCGTCGTCGTACACGCGCAGCTCGCAGTCGACGCCCTTGCCGTCGAGGGCGGCCTTGATCTGCTCGGCCTCCGACAGGGGTACGCGCGGGTCGTTCGCGCCGTGGATCACGAAGAGCGGGGCGACCATGTCGTCGAGATAGGTGATGGGTGAGGCCTTCACCAGGAATTCGTGGTCGCGGTCGAGGAAGCCGTACTCGCGCTCGCGGTAGGCGCGGCGGTACGCCGAGGTGTTCTCCAGGAACGTGACCAGCGAGGAGATGCCGACGATGTCCACGCCGGCGGCCCAGCGCGACGGCTGCATGGAGACGCCGGCGAGCACCATGTACCCGCCGTACGAGCCGCCCCACAGCGACGACCGCGAGGCGTCGAGACCGAGCGTGGGCAGCCAGTCATGGACCGCGCCGAGGTCGGCCACGGAGTCGAGCCGCTTCTCGACGTCGTCGAGGGACACCCACCTCTTGCCGTACCCTGCCGAGCCACGCACGTTCGGCACGAGCACGTCGAAGCCGGTGAGGGTGAGCGCCTGGTGGACCGCCGAGAACAGACGGGTCGCCTCGGCCTCCGGGCCTCCGTGGGCGATCACGACCGAAGCGCCGGTCAGCTCCGGCGACGGCGCCGGGGCGGCGTAGTGGAAGCACGGCACCTGCTCGCCGTCGGGCGTCGGCACGCGGTGCACCGTCGGCGTGACGAGCCGGTCGCGCAGGGCGGCAGGCACGGAGGCGCGGCCGTCGACGAGATGGGTCGCGGCGCCCGTCCGGGCGTCTACGCTGAGGATGGACCCGGGGTCCGTGGGCGTCGTGGCCGTGACCACGAAGCGCGAGCCGTCCGGAGCCCATCGGATGGACACGGGTACGACGGGTGGCAGGTCGACGTCGACGCGGTGCGTGCCGTCGGACTCGTGCACCGCGAACGTGTCGAGGCCGTCGACGTGGTGGCCCACCACCATGGCGGTGCCGTCGCGCGACAGCTTCACGTCGACGTCGTGGTCGTCGGCCTCCACGAGCACCCGCCAGCTCCCGTCGAGGGCGAGGTGGTGTACCGCGTGGAAGTCGCGGCCGTGATCGGAGGTGACGACCAGGCCGTCGTCCCCGAGCGACCATCCGGAGACCTCGTGGTGTGCGTGATCCTCGGGGTCGGTCAGTGGGCCGCTGTGGTGCGGACCGGCCAGCGACACCAGGGTGCCGTGCGGCTGGAGGCTGAGGGCCGTCACCGCGACCGACGACTCGTCGTGCGAGACCGACGTCAGGGCGACGTACCCGCCGTCGTCGAAGACCACCGTCTCCTCGCCGGAGTCCAGGTCGCGCACCACGATGTCCATGTCGACCTCGTTGCGCCGGTTGGTCGAGTAGATCAGCGAGGTCTTGGTGACGTCGTGCAGGACGTTCATGTGGTCGGGGTCGCTGACCACCGGAGCCAGGTCGGCCAGGCCCGCGGGCCGGTCCCGCCGTGTCAGGTCGAGCAGCGAGATCTGCCACTTCTCGTCGCCTCCGGAGTCGTGCTCGACCAGCACCTGGCGGCGTCCCGGCACGTACCTCCCCTGGCACCGGGACGGGAGGTCCGTCAGCGCCGTGGTCGACCCGTCCGGCGCGATCTCGACGAGCTGGAGGCTGCCGAGGTCGTCGTGGGCGGCCAGCACCCGCCCGTCCTCGTCGATGTCGAGCGCCACCCACGTCCGGACGTCGAGGAGTGCCTGGACGGTGTCGCGGAAGGACCCGAGATTCTCTGCTGCGGCCACGCCGCGACGCTAGCACCGGTGGGGCCGGCTTCCCGGGCCTCCGGACCTGGCAGAATCGGGTGGTTCGACCCCCAAGACGCAGGAAGCAGCTGGTCGCGATGTGCAGTCCCGTGCGCTGCCATACCTGCGGCAAGATCACGTGGGCCGGCTGCGGCGACCACGTCGAGGAGGTCCGGGCGATGGTCCCCGACGAGCTCTGGTGCCCGGGTCACGACGAGGACGAGCAGGCCGAGCGGCTGTTCGTCTAGCGGGCGATCTTCTGGAGGACCTCGACGCGGTTGCCGTGGGGGTCGAAGGCGTGGAACCGCAGGTACCCCTCGAAGGTCTCCCGCTCCCGTTCATCCACCTCGAAGCCGCCTTCTCGGAGTCGGTACGCCGCGGCCTCGAGGTCGTCGACCAGGAAGGCCGGGTGGGCCTTGCGGGCCGGCGTGAAGGGGTCCTCGACGCCGACGTGCAGCTCCGCGGCGACGGCGCCGTGGTCGTCGTACGCCCGGAACCACACGCCGCCCCTTCCCCGGAGGGCCGCGGGCTTCTCGACCTCGACGAGCTCGAGCCCGTCGGCGTAGAAGCGGCGCGCGGCGTCCTCACCGCCGGTCGGGCAGGCGACCTGGACGTGGTGCAGCGCGATCACGCGGCGACCCTGGCCACCACGAAGATGCGGCGGAACGGCAGCACCACCGTGCCGTCCGGCCCGGGCGGGTACGCCACCCGCAGTCGCCGCTTGAACTCCTCCTCGAACTCCGGTCGCAGGTCGTCCGGCAGCGCCTGCAAGGTCGGCCGGGCGCCGGTGCCGGACACCCAGGTGAAGACCGGGTCCTCGCCGTGCAGCACGTGCAGGTACGTCGTCTCCCAGGCGTCCACGTCGCAGCCGAGGCCGCGCAGGGACGACAGGTAGACCGCCGGGTCGTGCGAGGACGGCGAGGACGGCACGGCTACGCCGGCCGTGTGGGCGGCGTACGCCGGCTGCGCCGCCAGCTCGGTGCGGATGGTGTGGCTGGGCTCGCCGAAGTTGCCCGGCACCTGGAACGCGAGCCAGCCGCCGGGCGTGACCCGGTCCAGCAGGGCGGGAAGCAGGTCGAGGTGTCCCGGCACCCACTGCAGCGTCGCGTTGGACACCAGCACGTCGACCCTGTTATCGCCGGAGACCCAGTCCCGGAGATCCGCCACATCGAAGCGCACGGCCGGCGTCGTCTGCCGTGCCTTGGCGACCATCTCCTCGCTGGAGTCGAGGCCGACGACGTCGGCGTCCGGCCAGCGCTCGACCAGCAGTGCGGTCAGGTTGCCCGGACCGCAGCCGAGGTCGACAACCGTGGCCGGGCTCTCGGCGCCGACGCGGGCGACGAGCTCGACGAACGGTCGGCCGCGCTCGTCCGCGTACCTCAGGTAGCGGTCGGGGTCCCAGGAGTGCATAGCGCCATTCTGCGAGGCATATATCTTGATGTCAAGATTCTTGACAAAGGCTACACTCGGCGCATGCGCGACGACGTCGACGATCTCGCGGAGGCCTGGGCGCGCGAGCGGCCCGACCTGGACCTCGCGCCCGTCGCGGTCTTCAGCCGGATCACCCGGCTGGCACGCCACCTCGACCAGGCCCGTCGGGACGCGTTCGCCGCGCACCAGATCGAGCTGTGGGAGTTCGACGTGCTCGCCGCCCTGCGCCGCGCCGGGGCGCCGTACGAGCTGTCCCCCGGCCGCCTCCTGCGCGAGACGATGGTGACCAGCGGCACGATGACCAACCGGGTCGACCGGCTGGCCTCACGCGGGCTGGTGGAACGCTCCCCCGACCCGGACGACCGCCGCGGCGTGATCGTCCGGCTCACGCCCGAGGGCAAGGCCACGGTCGACGGCGCGTTCGGCGCGCTCCTGGACGCCGAGCACGCGCTCCTCGACGATCTTCCCGCGCGCGACCGCACCAAGCTGGCGGGCCTGCTGCGCACCCTGCTCGCGCCGTACGCCGACCGGGACTGAGCCGTGGACGACCAGCACTACCTGATCCGCGGCGGCATCGAGGGCCGCGAGCGGCTCCGGGTCCTCAGCCGGGTGATGCGGCCCACGACGCTGCCTCTGCTCGAGCGCGCCGGCGTCACGGCCGGGATGCGCTGCCTGGACGTCGGCTGCGGCAGCGGCGACGTGAGCTTCGACCTCGCCTCCATCGTCGGCCTCACCGGCTCGGTGGTCGGCGTGGACATCGACGCCACCAAGATCGAGCTCGCGCGCGGCGACGCCGAGCAGGCCGAGGTCGGCAACGTCGAGTTCCGGGTCGCGAACCTGGCCGACGGCCTGGGCGAGGCCGAGTACGACGTCGTGTACTCCCGCTTCGTGCTCACCCACCTGGCCGACCCGGAGGCGGGTCTCGCGACCATGGTGCGGGCACTGCGGCCCGGTGGTCGCCTGGTCGTGGAGGACATCGACTACGAGGGCTCGTTCACCCATCCCGCGTCCGAGGCCACGCGGCTTCACGACGAGATCTACACGCAAGCTGCCATCCGCAACGGAGGGGACCCCTACATCGGGCGCCGGCTGCCGCTGATAGCCGTCGAGGCCGGCCTGCACCGAGTCACGCCGACCATCGCGCAGCCCGCAGGTCTCGAGGGTGAGGTCAAGCTGCTCCCGCCCCTGACCGTGGAGAACATCAAGGCGATGGCCGTCCGTCACGGCGTGGCGACGGGCGAGGAGGTGGACCGGGTGGTCGACGAGCTGTACGCGATCGCCCGCGACCCGCTCACGTTCGTGTCGACGCCGCGCATCGTCCAGGTCTGGGGCGAGAAGGCGTGAGCGAGCAGGGCCTCGAGTTCGCTGGTCGAGCCGCGAGGCCGTCCACGGCCGAGCGTGTCGAGACCACACACGACTCTCGGGGTCTCGACACGGGCTCGCCCAGGGGCTCGTCCGGCTCGACCAGCGGCAGGCGTCACTCCAGCAGATCGGCTGCCTCCAACCACTCCGACTCGACCTCGTCGCGCTGGGCGGTGACCACCTCGAGCTCGGCGGCGAGCTCGGCCAGGCGCTCGTAGTCCTGGCCCGCGTCGACGATGGCGGCGTTCAGCGCGGCCTCCTGCTCGCCCAGGCGCTCGAGCTGCTTGTCGAGCCGCGCCAGGGTCTTGCGGGCGGCGCGCTCCTCGGCGCTGCCGGGACGCGCCTTCTGCACCACCGGTTCCGGATCGGGCGCGGGTGTCATGGCGGACGAGGCGGCCGCGAGGGAGGCGGCGCGACGACGCAGGTACTCCTCGACACCTCCCGGCAACATCGAGATCAGCCCGTCGTCGAGCAGCGCCCACACCGAGTCGGTCACCCGCTCCAGGAAGTAGCGGTCGTGGGAGACGACGACGAGGGTGCCGGGCCAGCCGTCGAGGAAGTCCTCGAGCACGTTCAGGGTCTCGATGTCGAGGTCGTTGGTGGGCTCGTCGAGGAGCAGCACGTTGGGCTCGGTCATCAGCAGCCGCAGCAGCTGGAACCTGCGCCGCTCGCCACCGGAGAGGTCGCCGATCCGGGTGGTCAGCCGGTCGCCGCTGAACCCGAACCGCTCCAGCATCGAGGTGGCCGTCACCTCGCCATCGACGGTACGGGTGACGCGGCGTACGTCCTCCAGCGTCGGCAGCACCCGGCCCTCGGGGTCCAGGTCGTCGAGGGCCTGCGTGAGGTGCTGCAGGGAGACCGTGCGGCCCTGACGTACGCGCCCGGCCGCGGGTGGGATCGACCCGTCGAGGAGGCCGAGCACGGAGGTCTTGCCGGCGCCGTTGACGCCGACGAGGCCGACCCGGTCGCCGGGGCCGAGCCGCCAGGTCGCGTGACGCAGCAGCACCCGTTCGCCGCGCACCAGGTCGACGTCCTCCACGTCCAGGACGTCCTTGCCGAGCCGCTGGGTGGCGAACCTCTGCAGCTCGAAGCGGTCGCGCGGCGGCGGCACGCCCTCGATCAGCTGGTTGGCGGCGTCGATGCGGAACTTCGGCTTCGAGGTGCGCGCCGGCGGGCCGCGACGCAGCCAGGCGAGCTCCTTGCGCACGAGGTTCTGGCGGCGGTCCTCGGTGGCCACGGCCTGGCGCGAGCGCTCGGCCTTGGCGAGCACGTACGCCGCGTAGCCGCCTTCGTAGGCGTCCACCTGGCCGTCGTGCACCTCCCACGTGTACTCGCAGACCGCGTCGAGGAACCAGCGGTCGTGAGTGACCACGACGAGCGCGGACGCGCGCGCGGCGAGGTGCCGGGCCAGCCAGTCGACGGCCTCGACGTCGAGGTGGTTGGTCGGCTCGTCGAGCACGATCAGGTCGTGCTCGCCGAGCAGCAGCGCCGCCAGCGAGCAGCGGCGCCGCTCGCCGCCCGACAGGCCGAGCACCGCCCGGTCGAGCGTGATCCCGGCGAGGAGCTCCTCGACGATCTCCCGGGTCCTCGGGTCGGCGGCCCACTCGTGGTCCGCCCGGCCGGCGAGCACGGCCTCGCGCACGGAGTGCGTGTCGACGAGGGCGTCGTGCTGGTGGAGGAACCCGATCATCAGCCCGCGGGCGTGCGAGACCCGCCCGGAGTCCGGCGGTACCTGGCGCGGCCATCACCTCGAGGAGGGTGGTCTTGCCGTCGCCGTTGCGGCCGACCACGCCGATGCGCTGGCCCTGCGGCGATGCCGAGCGAGACGTCGGCGAGGAGCGGGCGGACGCCGTACGCCTTGGAGACCCGTTCGAGGTTGACGAGGTTGGCCATCAGGGCCCGACCTTCACAGCACGTGGGCGCCGGCGACCGGGCCGTTGGCCACGAGTACGACGGGCAGGTCGTCGTCCTGGAGGCTGTCGGCGAGCGCCCGCGCGTGGTCGCCGGACTCGCACAGGAAGAGGACCGTCGGGCCGGAGCCGCTGACCATGCCGCGCAGCGCACCGTCGGCCTCGCCGCGCGCGATCAGGTCGGCGAGCTCGGGCCGGAGGTCGAGGGCCGGCGCCTCCAGGTCGTTGTGGAGAGCGGCGGCGAGCCGGTCCGGGACGCGCGACGACAGCGCCGACACGACCGCGTGCGAGCTGGCGGGCGACTCGGGTGCGTCGGGGAACATCTCGTCGAACCGCTGGTACACCGACGGCGTCGAGAGGCCTTCGTGCGACGGCACCACGACCCACCACCAGGTGTGCCCGTCCGGCAGGGCGTGCAGTCGTTCGCCGCGGCCGGTGCCGTGCGCGGTCCCGCCCAGCAGCGAGAAGGGCACGTCGCTGCCGAGCCGCGCGGCGAGGTCGAGCAGGACGTCGTCGCTGGTGTCGAGCTCCCAGAGACGGTCCAGGGCCACCAGGGTCGCGGCCGCGTCGGCGGAGCCGCCGGCCATCCCGCCCGCGACCGGGATCCGCTTCTCGACGAGGAGGTCCACGAGCGGGAGCTCGGTCGCCTCGTCCGCCGTGGCGGCGAGCAGCCGAGCGGCATGGCTGACGATGTTGTCGTCGGGTTCGCCCAGGAGTTCGGTGATGCCGACCGGGAGGTACGACGCCACCTCGACCGTGACCGTGCCCTCGCCGTCGCTGGCCCGGACGTCGTCGAACAGGCCCACCGCCTGGAACACCGTGTCCAGCGGGTGGAAGCCGTCGTTGCGCGGCCGGCCGACGCCGAGGTGGAGGTTGATCTTCGCCGGCGCCCGGACGGTGACCGAGCGCTGCTCCTCGGGCTGGATCGAGAGCGTCATGCCGGTACCTCGGCGAGCGCCTCGGCGATCCTGGCGAAGTCCTCGACGGTCAGGGACTCCCCGCGCTCCAGCGGTGCGATGCCCGACCGACGCGAGTGCGGCCTCCGCGGCCTCGGTGGAGCCCGCCAGGCCCCGCAGGGCACCGCGGAGTCCCTTGCGGCGCTGGGCGAACGCCGTGTCCACGACGGCGAAGACCTGCTCTCGGGTCGCCGTGGTGGCCGGCGGGTCGCGGCGGGTCCAGGCGACCAGGCCCGAGTCGACGTTGGGCGCGGGCCAGAAGACGTTGCGGCCGACCGTGCCCACGCGGCGTACGTCGGCGAACCAGGCGGCCTTGACCGACGGGACGCCGTACACCTTGGAGCCCGGAGGCGCGGCCAGCCGGTCGGCGACCTCCGCCTGCACCATCACCAGGCCGCGCTCGAGACTCGGCAGCAAGGTGAGCAGGTGGATCAGCACCGGGACCGAGACGTTGTACGGGAGGTTCGCGACGAGTGCTGTAGGCGGCGGGCCCGGGAGCTCGGTCACGCGCAGCGCGTCGGCCGCGACGACGGTGAGCCGGTCCGATGCGTCGGGGGCGTGCTCGGCGACGGTGGCGGGCAGTCGGGTCGCGAGGCGCTCGTCGACCTCGACGGCCACCACGCGGGCACCCACCTCCAGCAGGGCCAGGGTCAGCGAACCGAGCCCGGGGCCGACCTCGACCACCACGTCGTCGGGACCGACGCCGGACTCACGGACGATGCGCCGGACGGTGTTCGCATCGATGACGAAGTTCTGCCCGCGCTGCTTGGTCGGCCGCAGGTCGAGCTCGGCCGCCAGCCGACGCACCTCCGCCGGCCCGAGAAGTCTCGGACCGGCGGCTGGCATGGCGATCAATCTAGCCATCGTTCGGTGGTCGAGCCGGGCGAGGTCTCGACGCGGCCGGCCGTGGCCGGCCTCCCGGCTCGACCACCGACACTCGTCAGCGGGGCAGCCCGAGCGAGGCTGCGCACGCCGGCCACGCGCCGTACCCGCCCGAGGCGTTCCGGAGCTTCGTCGCGATGGCGATCTGGGTCTCGCGGCTGGCCTGGCTGGGCAGCCCGGAGCCGCCGTACGCGCGCCAGGTGCCGAGGGAGAACTGGAGCCCGCCGTAGTAGCCGTTGCCGGTGTTGGTGGCCCAGTTGCCGCCGGACTCGCACTGCGCGAGGCGGTCCCAGACGGTGTTGCCGCCGGCGTAGTTGGTCGTGACGACCTCACGGGTGCCGACCCGGACGATCGCGCTGACGGGACGGTCGAAGACCCGCTGGCGGAGCACCTTGCGGACCACGAGGTGCCCGTTGCGGAAGGTGAGCCGGTACGTCACGTCGCGCAGGCCGTCCTCACCGGACCGCACCACCGAGGTGGTGCCCTCGTCCATCGAGTCGTCGTCGCGCTCGACGGTCCGGTACTGCATGACCTCGCGCTTGATGCGCTTGGTGACGGTCTTGATGCGGGTGACCACGACCTTGTCGCCGGCCTCGAGCGGGGCGTCGAGCGCGGGCTTCACGCGGTCGTCCTCGTCGAGGTCGACGTGGAGCTGCTTCAGCAGGTGCCGGACGTCGAGCGCCGCGATGGTCGTGGGCTTCGCCTTGGCGGCGCCGATCTTGACCGTGACGCCGCTTCGGGGTGGCCACGTCGACGGACAGGCCGCCGCGGGTGATGTCGGCACCGCGGCTGATGGACAGGGCGGCGCCTTGGTACGCGCGGCCGATCTGCTGCAGCGCACTGTCCACGTCGGTGGCGGTCACCCAGTAGGTCTGCTTGTCGCCGTCGACGGTGAGCTCGAGCGGGCGGCCGAACCGCACGCTGATCCTGGTGCCGTCGGTGATCTGCTGGTCGAGCTCGGGGGCCACCTGGTCGTGGTCGCCCACGTCGACGCCCTGCGCCTCGAGGACGTCGCCGACGGTGCCGCCGAAAGCGGTCACGTCGTGCGCCTTGCCGTCGAGGGACAGCGTCACGGACTTGGTCATCGCGGCGTACGCGACGGTCGTCCCGGCGACTGCCAGGGCCACGACCGCCACGAGGACGGCCACCAGGCCGCGCTTGTGACTGAGTCTGTCGAGCTTGAGAAGCAAAACACTCCGAACGTCGGTCTTCCCGGATCGTGTGTGGTGCTCCCCCGATCTGAATCCGGCTGTCAGTCACGAGACGATAACGACCACCGGGTTTGTCGACAATTCCTCGGTCCACACTGGTGGGGATCGAGGGGCCGGGGTGACGGGTGTGACGAGCTACCAGGCGCCCCCGAAGGCGGCCTCCGTGGCGTGGTTCACATGCTCACAGAGCGATTCGAGGTCGTCCCCGCGCACCTGTGCCATGGCCCGCATGGTGTGCGGGACGAGGTAGGAGGCGTTGGGTCGGCCCCGGTACGGCATGGGGGTGAGGTACGGCGCGTCGGTCTCCACGAGCAGTCGGTCGCCCGGCACCACCCTCAGGGCGTCACGGAGCGGCTGGGCGTTCTTGAACGTCACGGTGCCGGCGAAGGAGAGGTAGGCCCCGCGGTCCAGGCACTTCCTGGCGAACTCGGCGTCGCCCGAGAAACAGTGCATCACCCATCGCTCCGGAGCGCCCTCCGCGTCGATGATCTCCAGCACCTCGTCGTGGGCGTCCCGGTCGTGGATGACGAGGGTCTTGTCCAGCCGCTTGGCCAGGTCGATGTGGCGCCGGAACGACTCCCGCTGGGCCTCCCGCCCGTCGGGCCCCGTGCGGAAGTGGTCGAGCCCCGTCTCCCCCACGGCCCGGACCTTGTCGTGGGCCTGCGCCAGGCGCTCGATCTCGTCCAGCGCAGCGTCCAGGTCACCCGTCGCGGCCAGCCGGGGAGTCTCGTTCGGGTGGATGGCCACCGCGGCGACCAGGGCGACGTACGACGCCGCCGCCTCGACGGCCCAGCGCGCGCCCGGGAGGTCGCAGCCAATCTGCACGATCCGCGGTACGCCGACCTCGGTCGCCGCCGCGATCGCCTCGTCCGTGGTGAGCCACGGGTCGTCAGCGGGGCCGTCCGCGATGTCGAGGTGGCAGTGGTTGTCGACGACCGGGTACGGGAGGGGTTCGGGCAACGGCGGCCGCTCCCGGTCCCGCCGGTCCCCGTCCTCGTTCGTCCCCGCTCGACTCCTCGTCGGCCCCTCGCTCACCCGCCCCACGTTATCCACAGCCGCCGCGGGATAGTCCCCCACGAAAATCATCATCGAAGGGCAGTTGATGGTGATTTTCGTCAGGGACTATCTCGGGGGCGGGGGTTTGTGCACAGCGTCGTAGACCTCGCGTTTGGGGACGGCGGCAGACTTGGCGACCTGGGCGATGGCCTCTTTCCGGGGGGTTCCGGAGGACTCCAGGGAGGCGACGGCCGCGCGCCAGTCGTCGGGGTCGGGGCCGATCGACGGGGTGGGTGGGGCGCCGGCGACCACGATCGTCACCTCGCCGCGTACGCCGCCGGCGGCCCAGGCGACGAGGTCGGCGAGCGGGCCGCGGCGTACCTCCTCGTGCGTCTTGGTGAGCTCGCGGCACACGGCGGCGAGCCGGTCGTCACCGAAGGCCGCGGCGATCGCCGTCAGCGCGGCCTCGGTGCGGTGCGGGGCCTCGAAGAACACCATCGTCCGCGGTTCCTCAGCCAGGTCGGCCAGGCGTCGCGACCGTTCCCCGCCCTTCCGGGGCAGGAAGCCCTCGAAGCAGAACCGGTCGACCGGCAGTCCGGACACGGCGAGGGCCGTGAGAACGGCCGACGGGCCCGGTACGGCGACCACGTCGACGCCCGCGTCCAACGCGGCCACGACCAGCCGGTACCCCGGGTCGGAGACGCTCGGCATGCCGGCATCGGTGACCAGCAGCACCCGCTCCCCGGCGAGCATGGCCTCCACGAGGGACGGCGTACGGGCCGACTCGTTGCCCTCGAAGTACGACACCACCCGGCCGCCCACCGTGACCCCCAGGTCGCGAGCCAGGCGCGCCAGCCGCCGGGTGTCCTCCGCGGCCACCACGTCGGCGGTGGCGAGCTCCCGGGCCAGGCGGGGCGAGGCGTCGTCGGCGCGACCGATCGGCGTCGCGGCGAGCACCAGCATGCCCCGTAGTCTTGCCGACCGTGACGACCACGGCCGAGCGGACCGGTCTCTCGCGGACGGCCGACGACCAGCCCGTGCCGTCGGCGACCGACCGGTCCCGCAAGCGGATGCGTCTGGAGGACCCGTTCATCGGCTGGGTGGGGGCCATCGCGGTCACCCTGCTCGCGCTGTTCCTGCGCCTGTGGAAGCTCGGCACCCCGCACGAGTTCCTCTTCGACGAGACGTACTACGCCAAGGACGCCTGGTCGATGCTGCACTTCGGCTACGCCCGCGACTACCTGGACGGCGACAAGGTCAACTCCGCCATCCTGGCCGGCCACACCGACGGCCAGTGGAAGGAGACCGCCTCGATGGCGGTTCACCCCGAGGTCGGCAAGTGGCTGATCGCCGCCGGCGAGAAGGCCTTCGGGATGGACCCGTTCGGCTGGCGGATCGCCTCGGCCGTCGTCGGGTCGCTGATGATCCTGGTGATGTGCCGGCTGGTCCGCCGGCTGACCGGCTCGACCCTGCTCGGCCTGGTCGCCGGCCTGCTCCTGTGCTTCGACGGCATGCAGCTGGTGCTCTCACGCATCGCGCTGCTCGACATCTTCGTGGCGTTCTTCCTGCTGCTCGCCGTGCACTGCCACGTCGCGGACCGCGACTGGTACCGCGCCAAGCTGGCCCGCCTCACCGCCTCCGCCGGCGGCCGGGTGACCTCGGGGACCGGGCCGGTGCGCGCGCTGGTGTGGCGACCTTGGCTGGTCGCCGCCGGCGTGAGCTGGGGCCTGGCGTGCGGCAGCAAGTGGGAGGCGGTGTACCCGCTGGCGGCGTTCGGGGTCCTGTCCTGGGTCTGGAGCGCGGGCGCACGGCGCTCGTACGGCGTGCGCGGCGCCACTCTGCGGTCGGTGCTGGCCGACGGCGTACCGGCCTTCCTGAGCGTCGTCTTCGTCGCCCTGGTCGTCTACACGGCCACCTGGACCGGGTGGTTGGTGCACGCGGACAAGTACGAGCACGACCTGTCCTCGACCCAGTACACGAAGTACACCGGCCACGGGCACTGCGACGACAAGAGCTACGTCAGCGACAACCCCGACAACAACGCCCGCTGGCCCACCGCCACGGAGCCGGATGCCTCCGGGCTGGGCGAGGTCGTCCAGTCGCTGCGCTCGCTCTGGTACTACCACCAGGACGTCTACACCTTCCACACGCACTTCCTGAACTGCGCCGAGCACACCTACGCCTCGAAGCCGTCCGGCTGGCTGCTGCTCAACCGCCCTGTCGGAGTGGACGCGGACACCAAGATCCAGCCGGGCACGCAGGGGTGCGACGCGCCTCAGGGAAGCGACTGCCTGCGCGTGATCACGCTGCTCGGCACGCCCGCGCTGTGGTGGGGCGGCTGTCTCGCTGTGCTGGCCGCCCTGGCGCTGTGGGTCGGCGCCCGCGACTGGAGGTACGGCGTCGCCGTGGTCGGCACCCTCTCGACCTGGCTCCCGTGGCTGCAGTACGACGACCGACCGATCTTCGCCTTCTACGCGATCACGTCCATCCCGTTCATGGTCATCGCGATCACCCTGCTGATGGGGCGGATGCTCGGCTCGTCGTCGGCACCGACCCCGCGCCGTACCGCCGGCGTGATCGTCTCGGGCGCCTTCTTCATGATCGTGCTGCTGAACTTCGCGTGGTTCTGGCCGATCTACACCGACCAGCTGCTGACCCACCGGGAGTGGCTGGACCGGATCTGGTTCTCCCGCTGGATCTAGTCCGAAAATGACCCGTTCGGGTAGGCCGGCATGGCCCACACCGCCGGAGGAAATGGCCCGTTCGACCGACCCAAACCCGTCCGCGGGCCGCGCTGCCGAGGGAGAATGGCTGCCGCTGACGCCGTTCAGCCACGCTCCCATCGCTCCCGACCACCCCCCGACCGGTCTGGACCATCCCGCTATCTGAGCGGGCAAACCACGAGTTATGCCATTTTCGACCGGATTTGACAGTCGTCGGTCACACTGGCGCACATGGATGCGCGACAGGCGGACCTCCTCAGGAAGATCGACCCGGCCGAGCTGGGTCAGCGGGTGCGCGCTGCGCGCATCGCCAAGGGCATGACCCAGACGGACCTCGCCGGCACCGAGGTGTCCGTGGGTTACGTCTCCCGCATCGAGGCCGGGCAGCGTCGCCCGAACCTCCAGGTGCTCAGCGACATGTGCTCGCGCCTCGGGACTCCCGTCGAGCAGCTGCTCATGGGCGTCACTCCCCAGGAGCTGGAGCAGATCAAGCTCAACCTCGACTTCGCGGAGCTGTCGCTGGAGTCCGGCGACCCGCAGACAGCCGAGCTCCAGGCCCGCGACGCTCGCCAGGATGCGGAGACTGCATCCCTCAAGGAGCACGCCTACCGGGCCCGGTTCCTCGTGGCCCGCGCTCTGGAGGCGCAGGGCCTGGTCGACGACGCCGTCATCGAGCTGGAGACCCTCCTGACCCCCCGCGTTGGTAACGTCCTGCAGATCAAGGTCGGCCTCGCGCTGGTTCGTTGCTACAAGATGTCCGGCGACTTCACCAAGGCGATCGAGGTCGGCGAGATGCTGCTCGAGCACCTCGAGGACACCCCGCTGGACAACACCGACGAGACGGTCCAGCTGGCGGTCTCGATGGCGGCCGCCTACTACTACCGCGGTGACATCGCCCAGGCCGTGCGCGTCTGCCGCAAGGCCATGGCCAAGGCCGAGAAGCTCGACTCCCCGGTCGCACGGGCGTCGGCCTACTGGAACGCCAGCGTTTTCGAGGCCGGCCGCGGCGCCGTGCAGCGACGCCGTCCCTCTGGCCCAGCGCGCTCTCGCGCTCTTCGCCGAGGGGCAGGACGGCCGCAACCTGGCCGTGCTGCGCACCAACCTCGGCATCCTGCAGCTGCAGCTGGACCCGCCGCAGATCGACGAGGCGAAGCTCCACCTGGAGCAGGCGGCGGAGGAGATGCGTAGCTGCAGCGCCAGCCCGGTCGACATCGGGCGCAACGAGCTGACCCAGGCTCGGGCCCACTACCTGAGTGGCGACGTTCGACACCGCGGAGGTCGATGACGCACGCGCGTGCTCGACAACCTTCGGACGCTGGCTCCGCTCGACGGCAGCTGACGCCAAGTCCCTCGAGGGGCAGGTGCATGCAGCGCGAGGAGACATCGCGCGGCGCGGCAGCCGCCTATCGCGAAGCCGTATTGATCCTGACCGGAGTCGGGTCCGACCGATCGGCGGCCGAGATGTGGTTCGAGCTCGCCGGACTGTTGGAGGACGTCGGGGAGTTCGACGCCGCCCGGGACGCCTACCGTAGTGCTGCGGCGGCATCGGGCATTCAGTCACGGCCCCGGATCAGGGCCGCGAACAGGCAGGGTGCGGAACTTCGCTGAACGAGGTCAGCAGCAGACGAGGTCGGCGCCGCGCTTCGCGAAGTGCGGAGCGGCGTCCGACGAGGTAGCGATACCGGTGGCGCCCATGGTGGCGACGAGTGCAGCGGCGACAGCCGCGATGGCGAGCTTGCTCCGACGAGCCATGATCTGTTCTCCCTCTCACAGGTCGACCGGCTGACTAGTCCGGTCGGAGACCATGGTGGAGCACTCCGAAGGTAAAAGTCGAGGTTGACTTTTGACGCTCGTCCAGCATGCCTGTCCCCAGGTACCCTAGGGCGACGCGTTTCCGCAGGTCAGAGGCCCTTTTTTACTGTGCTAGACCACCTCGAGAAGGTGCCTCAGAAATCTCCGTTTCGGCTCCGCGAATGTGCCTTCGTTGTAAAGTTGAGTCAACATCGGGGGGCAAACAGAACCTCCGCCCCCCGGTCGAAGTAAACAATCTCGCGGGCGTCAAACCCCCCCGGCAACCGTGAGATTCACGCACTGGAATCCCCCCAACCAGTGCGAGCGACCCCCTGTGGCCCCCCGCAGGGGGTCCTTCATATTTCGGGGGAGCTGTCGCACCTGGCACCTGGAGTCGACTCTCTAGAGTGACACTCTAGAGAGTCACTCTGGTACTTTTCCGCGTGTGGCAGCGAGCGGGAACCAGACCTCCGCGGGCGAGCGCAGGACGCCGCAGAAGCAGGCGAACCGGCTCGCGATGACCGAGGCTGCGACGGGCCTCTTCGCGACGGTGGGGTTCGCCGGCACGACGATGGAAGCGGTGGCGGCGAGCTCGGGCATGTCGGTCCAGGGCGTCTACTTCGCCTTCCACACCAAGGCCAACCTGCTGCAGGCCGCCATCGACCAGGGCGCCGAAGAGCCGACCCCCATCGACGAGACCGACCCGGATGCCATGCTCAGGGCGCTGGTCGCGCGCGCGTGCCGGGCGCTGGACCGGACGGGCGCGCTGGCCCTGGCGGCCGCGGCCGCAGCGCCGGGAGACGCGGCGGCGGCAGAGGTGCACCGGATGCTCGAGCGTCGCCGCGCCAAGGAAGCAACCGACCTCGTCCAGCGGTGCCGCGCCCTTCGGCCCCTGGCACCCGGCGTGACGGCCAGACGCGCGGCCGACGTGACGTTCGGGCTGCTCAGCCCACAGCTGCACGCGTTGCTGGTCCGCGAGCGTGAGTGGTCGTCGAGGAGATTCGCCGGGTGGGCCGCCGACGCCATCGGCCGGGCGCTCTGGGGCTGACCAGCGGGAACACCCGGTCCGCGACCTGCTTGACCAGGATGCCGACCAGAATGGCGGCGAGGACCGCGGCGTACGGATGGCCGGCGTCCTCCAGCTCGGGGTAGACCTGCCACTGGGTGAGGTAGATCCAGAGCGACGCGGCCGCGACCGCGTGGACCGCCACGGCGACCAGACGCGGCAGCGGCACTGCCCGGTCGACCAGGAGGAGCAGGATGCCGGCGATCACGATCAGCTCCCGCCGCCCGTCGCCGAAGAACCCGACCGTCGACACCACCGCGGCAACGGCGACGACCACCCGCTGCACCGAGGTACGCGCGACCGCGGCAGCCCAGCCGAGGGCGACGCACCACAGGACCACGACCGTCGCGTAGCGCTCGACCCGGCCGGCCTCGATGCCCACGGTCGCGAAGCGCGCGGCCGAGCAGGCGGCCAGCACGATCATGGCGGCGGCGAACGGGTGCCCGCGCTGCCACCGGTCGACCCATGGCACGGCCAGGACCAGGGCCACGCCGGCGTACGCCCAGACGAGCGCCTCGAGGAACCAGAACTGCCAGTCGTCGGTCCAGTGGTCCGCCCCGGTGACGCCGTTGAGCAGTGCTGCGGTCTGCCAGCGGTAGCTGCCGGCCAGCACGGCCACGGCACCGATCCACAGGGCGGCTGGGACCGCCACCGTCACCGCCGTTCGTGCGACGGCGCGCACCCGGGCGCCGCGACCGGGCACGCCGAGCTGGAAGCGGGCCAGGTTGTAGCCGGCGATCGCGAGCAGGACGTGGGCACCGCCCTGGAGCTGGGCGATGTCGGCATGGCTGACGAGGATCAACGTGACGGCGACCGCTCGCAGCACGGCCGACAGGTCGACGGGCACGGTGAACCGGCGCCGGCTGCGGCGGGTCCGAGCGAGCGACTCCGGGTCGAGCCGCTGCCACCCGGGCGGAAGCGTGCCGAGCATCCGGCCCAGCCGGGTGGTGGCCTCGACGTACGACAACGAGTCGCCACCCAGGTCCACGAAGCTGTCGCTCGTGGTGGCGTCGGGGCGGCCCAGGAGCACGGCGTACAGGTCCCGGATGTCGCCCGCGCCGACCTCGCCCGAGGAGTCCGCGGGCTCGTCCGCAAGCACCCGGTCCGCGTGCGCCGCGAGGGCGGCGTAGTCGTGCTTGCCCGACGAGGTCAGTGGCAGCGCCTCGAGGCGGACCACCCGGACCGCGGAGGCCGGCAGGCCGGCGTGGGCGAGGACGGCCGCGCGAGTGCGCTCCGCGGTCCGTGGCCGGTCGGTGAACGCCCAGAGCCGGTCGCCACGGACCAGGACGCCGCGCCGGCGTACCCGTCCTCGGCGACCACCCGCTCCAGGTGGTCGAGGTCGAGTCGCAGGCCGAACAGCTTGGCGTAACGGCCGAGCCGCCCGATGATCTCCCACAAGCCGTCGTCGGCCTGGCGGGCGAGATCGCCGGTGCGCAGCTCGGACAGCTCGGCGCCGCGGGCGAGATCCGCCGGAGCCTCGGCGTAGCCCATCATCACGTTCGGCCCGGTGTAGACGAGCTCGCCGACGTGCACGGGGTGGCCGTTGACGCCGGCGAGGCGGAAGCTGCCGCCGGGGATCGGCACGCCGATGGCCTCCGGACGGGTCGCGACGAGGTCGGGCGGCAGGTAGGCCATCCGCGCGGTGGCCTCGGTCTGCCCGTACATCACGAAGAGGTCCCAGCCCGCGCCGCCGACCGAGCTCGGCGTACGCGCGGACCCGCTCGGGGTCCATCCGGCCGCCGGCCTGGGTGAGGTAGCGCAGGTGCGGCAGGTCGCGGTCGCGGAAGCCCGAGGCGTCGAGCAGGTCGAAGGTGTACGGCACCCCGGCCAGGCTGGTCGCGCCGGCTGTCGGCCGCCAGGTCCAGAAGCACTCGTCGGCCACCGACAGGTCGGTGAGCACGACGGCGGCGCCGCTGACGAGGTGGCTGGTGAGCACCGAGAGGCCGTAGCAGTAGTGCAGCGGCAGCGAGGTGATCGCGCGGTCGGAGTCGCGGATGCCGAGGTACGACGGCGATGCTGCGAGCGTTGGCGACCACGTTGGCCAGCGACAGGCGGACCAGCTTCGGCGAGCCGGTCGAGCCCGACGTGCTGAGCAGCACCGCGAGGTCCGGGTGCAGGTCGTGGACCGTTCCGGGCTGCCGCTCATGCCGGACTCCGTCCGCGGTCTGCACGACGTCGGGTCGGTAGTGGTCGACGAGCTCGGCGTGGCGGTCGGCGTCTCCGGGTGCGATCGAGCAGGACGACGTGCCGACCCAGCGCGGCGAGGTAGGTGACGACGCTCTCGACGTCGTTGCCGGCCTCGAGGAGCACCAGCCGGCGGGTCTCCCCCAGCTCGGCCCGGCGCCGTCGACCCGCGCCGCCAGCTCGGCGTACGTCACGGTCGCCGGTCGCCGTGACCAGTGCCGGGGCGTCGGGTCGACCACCCAGCAGGGGGTGGGTGACCGGGCGTTCGACGACCGGGTGGGTGGTCATCGCTCCGCCACCTGGGGGAACGCGAGCACGGCACCCGAGACGCGCAGGCACACCGTGGAGCCGGGCGTGGGCACGCCGCCGGCCGGCACGCGCGCGATCACCACCGCGTCGCTGCCGCGGACCCGCGCGCGCAGGGTGGCGTCGTGGCCGAAGTAGCTGACGTCGAGCACCTCGGCTCGTACCCCGCCGTCCGGAGCGACGCGTCACCTGCTCGGGGCGGATCGCGAGCAGGACCGGTCCGTCGTAGCGGGTCGAGCAGTGGTACGTCGCCCAGGTCGCAGGTCGCGCTGGCACCGGTGGCCGTCCCGCGGAGCAACGTCGCGTGGCCGACGAACCCGGCCACGGCGGGCGAGGCCGGCCGGAGGTAGATCTCGGCAGGCGGGGAGACCTGGAGGAAGCGACCGTCCGCCATCACCGCGACCTGGTCGGCGAGCGAGAGCGCCTCGCCCTGGTCGTGGGTGACGAGGACGGCCGTCGCGCCGCTCGCGCGGAGCGCGCGGGCCACCGCGCGGCCGGTGTCCTCGCGCAGTCCGGCGTCCAGCGAGGAGAACGGCTCGTCGAGAAGGACCAGTGCGGGATCCGGGGCCAGGGCTCGGGCGAGCGCGACGCGCTGTTGCTGGCCACCGGAGAGCTCGTGCGGGTAGCGGGCGGCCGTGGAGGCCGGCAGCTCGACGAGCTCGAGCATCGCGCGCACCCGCGGCCCCTTGCGCGATCGCCCTCGGCAGCCCGAACCCGACGTTCGCGGCCACGTCCAGGTGCGGGAAGAGCGCGCCCTCCTGGGGCACGTACCCGACCCGGCGGCCGCGAGCGGGCACCGACCTGCCCGCGCCGGCGACGATGCGGTCACCGATCGAGACGGTCCCGGCATCCGGGTCGAGGAACCCCGCCACCAGCCGGAGCAGCGTGGTCTTGCCACAGCCCGACGGACCGAGCACGGCGGTGATGCCGTCGGCGACCTCGAGGTCCAGCCCGTCGAGCACCCGCGTCTCGCCGAAGGACTTGGCCAGCCCCGCCACCCTCAGGCCCATCGGCTGGCCCATCGGCTGGCCGGTCACGGCACGCGCTCCGAGGGGACGGACGGGCGTACGGAGGCCGTCGCGGTTCGCCGCCCGCGAGAGCAGCCAGGTGGCCGGCACCGAGAGCAGGATGAGCAGGAGGGCGTACGGCGCAGCGGCGCCGTACTCGACGGCGTACGCGCTTGACCAGAACTCCGTCGCCAGCGTGATCGTGCCGATCGGCGACAGCAGCAGCGTGGCCGTCAGCTCGGTGCTGACGGCGAGCGAGACCAGCGCCAGGCTGGCGCCCAGCCCGGGCAGTATCGAGCGGCAGCGTGACCCGGCGGGCCGCGGCCAGGTTGGTGCAGCCCAGTGACCGGGCGACGTCGTCGAGCACCGGCGGGGCCAGCTCCAGCGTGCCGCGCACGCTGACGACCGCGCGGGGCAGGAACAGGATGACTGTAGCCGAGCACCAGCAGCGGCACGGTCTGGTAGACGACGGGGACGGACCGGATCGACACGGTGACCAGCGCCAGCGCGACGACGATGCCGGGCAGCGCGTTCGCGGGGTAGACGCTGCGCTCGATCGCTGTCGCGAACAGGCCGCGGTGTCGCACCGCCAGCCAGGCGACGGGCAGCGCGGCGATCGTGGCGACCAGCCCGCCGGCCAGCGCCAGGCCGACCGTGGTGAGCGTCGCGGCCGACAGGTCGCCGGCGGGGAACGACGTCGACGTACCTCGGACCAGCCAGCGGGCCAGGCTGACGAGGGGTACGCCGAGGGCCAGCACGCCGAGCCCGAGCAGGCCGGCGAGCACGACCGGCGCCGACGTACCGAGCCGGGTGCGAGTGGCCGTGCGGCTGACGCCGGCGCCGACCCGCGAGCGCCGCCGCCGTCCGCGCGCGAGCAGCTCGAGGCCCAGCAGCAGCAGGCAGAACGCGACCAGCACCAGGGCCAGCAGGGTGGCGGCGGGCCCGTTGAAGCTGGTGCGGTACTGGTCGAGGATCCCGGTGGTCAGGGTCGGGTAGTTGAGGATCTGCAGCGCGCCGTACTCGCCGAGCAGGTGCAGCCCGACCAGCAGCGCGCCGCCCAGCACGGCCGGGCTGATCGGCGGGCAGCACCACCCGCAGGAACGTCGTGATCGAGCGGTGCCCCAGGGCCGCGGCGACGTCCTCGAGCCCGGAGTCGAGGCGGCGCAGTGCGGCCACCGTCGGCAGGTAGACCAGCGGGTAGTAGGAGAGGCTGACGACCAGCACGGCGCCGGCGTACGACTGCACGGCGTGCGTGGTCGAGACCCAGCCGTAGCCGTTGACGAAGGCGGGTACGGCGAGGGGTGCGGCGAGCACGCCGTGCCACAGGTGGCGACCCGGCAGGTTCGTGCGGACGACCAGCCAGGCGCAGGCCACGCCGAGCACGACGCTCAGCGTCACGCCGCCGAGCGAGCAGGCGGGTGGTGTTCCAGAGCAGCTGGCCGACCCGCGGCCGGACCAGGAAGTCGACGGCCTCCGCCGGCGCCGAGCTGGGCCGAGGAGACCACGACGTACCCCAGCGGCAGCAGGCAGGTCGCGGCGACCAGCGCGCCCAGCAGCGCCAGGACCGCGCCGGGGCCCGGAGAGCCGGCGCGGGAGCGACCGGTCAGAGGAACCCGGCCTCGGTCATCAGGTCGACCACCTTGGCACCGTCGAGGTCGGTGATGCTCGACGGTCGGGGGCTGGAGCTCCGAGAGCGGCTTGACCGGCGGGGCCAGGCTGACGGCCGGGTTGAGGGGGTACTCCAGCGCGTAGCTGTCGGCGAGTCGCCTGCTGGCCCTCCTCGCTCGTCAGGAACTCGACGAACTGCTGCGCCTCGTCGGGGTTGTCGCTGGACTTGAGCACGCCGGCGCCGGAGATCGACAGGAACGCGCCGGGATCGTGGTTGCCGAAGAAGTAGAGCTGGGAGTTGTCGCTGTTCTCGCCGGACTCGGCCTGGTCGCGGTACCAGTAGTAGTGGTACTCGATGCCGATCGCGCGACTCGCCCGGCGTTCACCGACTCGAGCACCACGTTGTTGCCGTCGTACACGGTGCCGTTGGCCTTCAGGCCGGCCAGCCACTCCCGCGTCGCGTCCTCGCCCTCGAGGTCGAGGACGGCCGCGACGATCGCCTGGAAGTCGGCGCCCGTGGGCGAGAACGAGACCA
Organism: uncultured Actinomycetota bacterium; assembly: GCA_963728555.1. Taxonomy (GTDB): domain Bacteria; phylum Actinomycetota; class Actinomycetes; order Propionibacteriales; family Nocardioidaceae; genus Nocardioides. Next base: position 63,726 of record CAVSKP010000002.1, on the reverse strand, counting down.
TCCCGGCGTACTCGGGGTCGGCGAGGTCGATGATCGAGTCCGGCAGGTCGGCCTCGCAGACCAGGCTGGTGTTGTAGACGAGCACCGTCGACCGGGCCACGAAGCCGGTCCACAGCCCGCTCTCGGGGCGGAACTGCGCGGGATCGGCTCGGTCGCCGCGTCGTCGAGCGGCGCGAAGAGCCCCGCGCTTCTCGACGGCCGACATGGCCGGGGAGTTCTCGGTGAGGAACACGTCGGCCGGGGACGCGTCGCCCTCCTGCACCAGCTGGGCGGACAGCTCGGCGTCGTCGCCGTTGCGCAGCTCGACCTCGATGCCGGTCTTCTCGGTGAACAGCCGGCGCGATCTCCTCCAGCAGCTGCTCGTGCTGCGCGTTGTAGACGACGATCGACGGCCCGTCGTCGCCCGAGCAGCCCGTCGCCGCGAGGGCGGTGACGAGGGACAGGGCGACGAGTACCCGGGCGCGACTCATGAGGCCTCTCGTAGTTAGGGAAGCCTTACCATATCGACAGATGGCGACCGGCGCCTCACCGCTGGTCGAGGAAGGCGCCCTGGCGCCGCACCGCTGGTCGAGGAAGGCGCCCTGGCGCCGCACCGCTGGTCGAGGAAGGCGCCCTGGCGCCGCACCGCCGGTCGAGGAAGGCGCCCTGGCGCCACACCGCTGGTCGAGGAAGGCGCCCTGGCGCCTGTCACGAGACCCGGTGCCCGCTCGACGTACCGGTTGCGGGTTTCGTCCCCCTCGACCAGCGGAGGTCGCTACTTCACCTCGAGCTGGACGATCGTCTGTTCGAGAGCGTGCGACTCGACGTCGACGACCCCGGGCTGGTCGATCGGGTCGAGGGTCAGGGTGGTCGAGCCCTTGTCGTACTCGAGCTCCTGCTCGGGGTTGCTGTGCACGTGGATCTCGCCGGGTGCGTCGGCGGTGACGTCCAGCTCGATCTTCTGGCCGACGCTGACGTCGACCCGCTCGCCGTTGGGCGTGACGGTGTCGCCGTCGAAGGTGATGGCGATCGTCTTCGTCCCGGTCGGATTGTCCGTCGGGGCGGGATCGTCGTCACCGCAGGCCGTCAGCGACAGCAAGGCCGTCGCTGAGATGACGACGGCGAGACGCCGGAGGTGGTGCGTGGACATGGGTTCTCCTCGGTCGGGTGTTCGGGCGCGCTGACGCGCGGGTGTGCGCCCGGCCCCTCACGGGAGGGACGGGCGCTCAGGCGGCGAGCGGACACGGCGGGCCGCGCCGCGAGAGCGGCCGCACCAGCCAGGCCGAACGTGGCGCTACCGGCACTCGGTCGACCACCGCGACCAGGCGACGTACGGGAATGACGACGACGATGGCGACCGCCCAGGAGACCACCAGCAGGCGCCCGGTGAGCGCGATGACGGTCCACAGGCATCGCTCCCCCCAGGCCAACCACAGCCCGACCAGCACCGAGGCGGCCAGGTGGGCGGCCATCATGGGCGCGTGGGCGGACAGGTCGCCGATCAGGTGGCCCGGTAACGCGGGTGTGGACGAGTGCGCGGGCTCGACGGCTCCGCGATACGCGTCGAGCAGCGAGCCGACCCTCCGGCCGTCGACGACCGGGAGGGCGGCCGAGTACCCGTCGAGGTACGCCGACCGGGCCGGCTGCGCGTCGCCCGCGTGTCCCGCGGTCACGGAGAGGCCCAGGTGCGTGACGGTCTGGCCGCCGACGACGAGGGTGACCAGTCGCAGCGCGGAAGCCCGGCGGGCGAGCATGGGGACGCTGAAGAGCACCGACCCGACCGCGAGCGCCACGAGGACGGACGGGCCGGGCAGCAGGCCGGCGGCGCTGACGTGGCCCAGGACGCCGAGGGCGAACGCGAGCAGCCCCACGACCGAGGCCCGGCCCCAGAGCAGGACGGCGTCGATCCGGCGCTCCACGGCGGGAAGTCTCTCACGCAGGCGGCGACACAGATCGTTCACGTAGTCGTTGTGCGGGGGTCATGAGGCATTCCCCCATCCGCACGCGGGCGGGCCTTGGATCGAAGGCGGTCTCCACAACTCCGAAGGAGCATCACACATGACCGTTGCACGTCGCAGTCTCATCGCAGGTGGCACCGCCGGGGTCGGCCTCGTCGTCGCCGGCGCCGTCCCGTCGCTGGCGGAGGCCAGCCCGGCCGCCCGCCGCGGCAGCCCGGCACCCGAACGTCCGCCCGTTCCCGCCGCTCATCGACGACCCGCAGGGCCTGCTCGCGCTGCCTCCAGGGTTCCGGTACAAGGTCGTCACCTACGCCGGCGACACGACCCTCGTCGACGGCACCCCGACCCCGTCGAACCACGACGGCACGGCGGTGTTCAAGGCCAGGCGGAACCGTCTCCACCTGATCCAGAACCACGAGCTCGGTGCCGGCGCCGCGCTCGGCGTCCCGCACGCCGAGGGGACGGTGTACGACGAGGGCGCGCTGAACGCGGGCGGCTGCACGGTGATCGAGACCGACAACGCCGGCAACAACTACGGCGAGTGGGTGGGCATCTCCGGCACGGCCACCAACTGCGCCGGTGGGCCGACCCCGTGGGGGACCTGGCTGACGTGTGAGGAGACCGAGGTCAAGAAGGGCAGCGCCTGGACCGGCAACGGCGGCCCGGGCACGTACCAGCAGGACCACGGCTACGTCTTCGAGGTCTTCGCCGACGACACCTTCCTGCCCAAGCCCATCAAGGCTTTCGGCCGCTACGCCCACGAGGCGCTCGCGATCGACAAGAAGCAGCAGCACGTCTACCTGTCCGAGGACGCCAGCGGCCCGAACGGTCTGTTCTACCGCTGGACCGCTCCGGCCGGCTTCAAGCTCGGCCCCGGCCTGGCCGACAAGCTCGGTGACACCGACGGCACCCTCGCCGCGATGGCGATCGTCATGGACGACGGCTCGGTGCTGCCCGACGTCGCCTACCTCACCTCGGCCCAGCTCGGCCGCCCCTTCCCCGTGCAGTGGGTGACCGTCGGCGACCGCGACGGCCAGGCGCAGTCGGTGCGCAAGCAGTTCCAGTGGGCGAGCAACACCAGCGGCGTCCCGGTCACCCGGGGCAAGAAGTTCGAGGGTGTCTACGGCACCGACGAGGGCGTGTACGTCGTGAACAGCTTCGCGTTCGCGACCGCCGACCTGCCGGCCGACGCGGTCAAGCACGACGGCATGGTGTGGTTCTACTCCTACGCCGACGAGACCATCACCCTCGTCACGTACTTCCCGCACCAGGTGACTGCCGAGTCGACGTCCACCACGAAGCCGAAGTACGACGGCCTGACCTTCGACGGCCCCGACAACGTGACGGTCACCCCGTGGGGCACGCTCGTGCTCGCCGAGGACGGCGTGGGCGCCTCGCACGTGCTCAGCAGCACGCCCGGCGGCCCGACGTACGCGATCGCACGCAACCAGCTGAACATCGGCACGGACGCGGCGCCGGAGTACTCCGAGTTCACCGGACCGACGTTCTCCGACGACGGCCGGACCCTGTTCGTGAACATCCAGACCCCGGGCATCACGCTGGCCATCACGGGGCCGTGGGAGAGCTACCTGGGCTGACCGCTGGGATTCACCGGTCGCCCGGTGAATCCGTCGGTTGCCCGCTGAAACATGTCGTGCCAACCCACGGATTCAGCGGGCAACCCCACCGCCTGCGTCAGCCGAGGTCGGCTGCGCAGGCGGTCCGGCGTTCCGTGGACGACGTGCGGCCAGCGCACACGGCGTGATGCCAGCCGCGCACGGCGCCGGTAGCCCTGCAGGCGGTGGCCGTGCCAGGCTGCCGACCATGGACTTCGTGGTCACACTAGGGCAGCCCGCTGACCTTCTCCGGGGACGACGCCCACTACACCGTCGACGAGGAGTCCGCCGTGCTCACCGTCACCGACGGCACCGCCAGGACGCGCTACTCGCCCGTCGCCTGGCTCTCGGTGCAGGACGACTTCGGTGGCCCTGCGATGCCGTGAGAGAGGTCAGCCGGCGGTCACCTTCGGTCCGCCCGGTCGGTGGAGAAGGTTCTCCTGACGTCCGACGATGACGCCCAGCACGATGGTGGCGGCGACGGCGGCCAGGGTGAGAGTGAGGATCGCGCCACTCTTGATCACCACGAAGTCGACTGTCGAGAGGGCGAGCAGGAGCCAGAGAGTCAGGCTGGCCTTGGCGACGATGACCAGCCCCCACAGGAGGGTGAGCCGGCGGAAGAGCCGCCGGAGACGAGGTCGGGCGGCGATGGCGGGGTTGAGCGGGTAGAAGTCGGGGGCGATCCGGGCGACGACCGGCTGGGCGGTCCACAGCGACGCCAGGAAGATCGTCGCCACCACGGCGTCGGCGAAGACCGGCTGCACGAAGTAGACGAACGTGTCCCCGGTGGCCAGCGTGAAGGCGGACTTGATGGTCATCATCGCGAGGCTGAGGGCCAGCAGCCCGGAGACCGGCCGTCGGGTCGCCCACCGCCAGCACGTCGCAGCCACCATCCAGGCCAAGGCGACGATCACTGCCGCGTCGACGCCGAACGCGACCAACGTCAGCGCGAAGAGCACGACCGGCGCGACGACCGCGGTGGCGAGGCTGACCGCCGTACGCGCTGCGACATGCGCGAGCGTCGGAAGGGCAACGGGCCGCGCGTCGGTGTGTGACTCCACGAGGAGCGCGGTGGTCACTCCTGCAGCTCGAGGGTGGAAGGGTCCTGCTGTCGGGACGTCATGGCGACGTCCGCCTCTCCGCCGGAGAAAGGCTGGCCCGAAGGGGCTACTCGATGGTCCGGCTACCTCGACACTACTCCTCGGCCCACCACCGGAAGATTCCGCGCATCGCACCCCGGACACGGTCTGCAGCGGCGCCGTCCGCGATGGGAGTGATGGCGTCGCCGGCTGCTACTGTGCAAGACCTCCGGCAATTCTGCCGGACCCTCAGGGCAGATGCTTCGTTCTCTGTCGGGCCACCGGTCCGGTGACGATCCGTCGCCTCCTCTGAGCCTTCAGAGGAGCCTCCGTGCCCGTGTCGTCGCCTGTCCCCCTCGCGCTCCCGTCGCTCCCCACTGGGAGCACCGCCGTCGTCTACTGCGAGGGCCAGTTCGGCGAGCAGGACGGCAAGACCGCCAACGGCCTGGTCCGGCACTCCGAGAAGTACGAGGTCCTCAGCGTCATCGACAGCCGACGCGCCGGCGCCGACGCCGGGACCGTCCTGGACGCCGTACCCAACGGCATCCCGGTGCTGGCGAGCCTCGGCGAGGCCCTGGCCCATGCCGGCCGCGTCCCGGACTACCTGATCTGCGGCCTGGCTCCCGCCGACGGACTGTTGTCAGCGACGCAGCGGGTGGTCCTGCTCGACGGGATCGCGCACGGCATGCACGTGGTCAACGGGCTCCACGAGTTCCTCAACGACGACCCCGAGTTCGTCGCTGCCGCCCTCCTGCACGACGTCACCATCACCGACGTCCGTCGCCCCAAGGAGAAGAAGGACCTCCGGCTCTTCTCCGGACGCATCTTCGAGGTGACCTGCCCGCGGATCGCCGTGCTCGGAACGGACGGAGCCGTCGGCAAGCGCACCACCGCCACCCTGCTCGTACGCGCCCTCAACGAGCAGGGCGTCAGTGCCGTCCTCGTCGGCACCGGTCAGACGACGATCATGCAGGGCGGCAAGTACGGCGTCGCGCTGGACGCGCTCGTTCCCCAGTTCTGCTCGGGTGAGGTCGAGGCGCAGGTCGTCGCGGCCTTCCTCGGAGAGGACCCCGACGTCATCGTCGTGGAGGGCCAGGGCGCGCTCAGCCACCCGGCGTACCTCACCTCGGCCCACATCCTGCGCGGGAGCCGGCCGGCCGGCGTCATCGTGCAGCACGCGCCGGAACGACGCGTGCTCGGCGACTTCCCGATGATGCCCGTGCCGAGCGTCGCGAGCGAGGTCGCCCTCATCGAGAGCTTCGCCGACACCCGGGTCATCGGCATCACGGTGAACCACGAGGGGATGGCCGACGACGACGCGATCGGCCGGGCCATCGACGAGATCGAGCTCGACCTGGGCCTGCCTGCCACCGACCCCTTGACCCGCCCCCTGCACCAGCTTGCCGACATGGTGTTTGCCGCGTTCCCGGCGCTGCGACGGTCGCGTTCGCCGCTCACTCGATGACCGCACCCCGCCTCGAGGTGGACCTCGACGCGATCGAGACCAACACCCGCTCGTTGGTGGACCGGCTGGCCCCCAGGGGCATCCGGGTCATCGGCGTCACCAAGGCCGCGCTCGGCTCGCCGGGGATCGGCGCTGCCATGCTCCGCGGCGGCGCCTCGGGCCTGGGTGACTCGCGGGTGGAGAACCTGGAACGGCTGGAGACCGGCGCAGTCCTCTCGCCCCGCATCCTCATCCGCTCTCCCATGATCAGCCAGGTCGATGCCGTCGTCCGACGTGCGTCCACCAGCTTGAACACCGACCGCTCGGTGCTCGAGGCCCTCTCCCGGAGCGCGGCTCGCCGGGGCACGACACACGCTGTGGTGCTCATGGTCGAGCTGGGCGACCTCCGGGAGGGGGTGCTGCCGGCCGACCTGGTGCCGCTCGCGCTCGTCGTTCATGGCCTGGCCGGCCTGACGCTCGGCGGCATCGGCACGAACCTGGCCTGCCAGAGCGGCGTGGTGCCGGACCGGGACAACATGCACACGCTTGTCCCTCCTGGCGGACCAGGTCGAGGAGGCCGTCGGAGCGGCCCTCCCGGTGGTCTCCGGCGGCAACTCGGCGAACCTGGGCTGGGCGCTGAGCACCGACGACGCCGGCAGGGTCAACGAGCTCCGTCTCGGCGAGTCGATCCTCCTCGGCCTCGACCCGCTGACCCGGCTCCCTGTCGCGGGCCTCCGGACCGATGCCATCGGCCTGGTGGCCGAGCTGATCGAGGTGCACACCAAGCCGTCCGCACCCTGGGGGAACATCGCCCAGACGGCCTTCGGCCCGCCTTCCCCGCGACTCGACGCCGGGACGATCCGGCAGGGCATCCTTGCGGTCGGCCGGCAGGACGTCGACCCGGAGGGGCTCGTCCCCCCGGAGGGCGTCACGGTCCTCGGGACGAGCAGCGACCACCTCGTCGTCGACCTCGGCGACCGCCTCGCGGTCGCCGGCGACGAGCTCCGCTTCGGCGTCGGCTACGGCGGACTGCTCCGAGCCATGACCTCACCGTTCGTGACCGTCGTGGAGAGTTCCGTGCTGGGCCGCGGAGCAGACGGCCGCACCCTCTCCCTCGCCTGACGACACGCTGGGGCCGTGCTCATCGTGCATGCCGCCGACACCTCACGCCACGCCTCCGATCCGCCGAGTCAACGCGCGAAAGCGCCACAGCTCTGCTGCCGCCAAGCGAGAACAGTGGCCCATTAGTCTTAATTCATGAAGATTGGACGCGACGGGTGACCGGCTTCGGGGGGCGTGGCCTGCACGGGCAGACCGTGGAGGCGCTGGCTCGCCGAATCCTGAGCGGAGAGATTGCCGAAGGGGAGACGATCGATGTGCCGACGCTCGAGGCGGAGTACGGCGTCAGCCTGTCGGTCGTGCGCGAAGCCTTCAGGGTTCTGGCCGCCAAGGGTCTGGTCGACGCCCGCCAGAAGCGTGGCACGTTCGCCCGCCCGCGCGAGTCGTGGCACCTGCTCGACCCTGACGTCATCCGCTGGCAGTTCGGCGGCTCATCGGACCACGCACTGCTCGACAACCTGGCAGAGCTCCGGGGCATCATCGAGCCGGCAGCGGCGCGGCTCGCGGCGGAGCGACACGTGAAGCCGGACCTCGAGGCGCTCGCAGAGGCCCTCGAGGACATGGAGGCGGCCGACGACCCGGCGGCAGCCGTGAAGGCCGACCTGAAGTTCCACCGCGCGTTGCTGGCGGCCACTCACAACGAGTTGCTGAGCCGGATGGAAGTCGTCCTGGCCGCCGGGTTGGCTGAACGGGACCGACTCGTCCACGCCATCGACCACACCGACAAGCCCGCGCCGGCCCACGCGGCCGTAGCTGATGCGATCGAGGCCGGCGACCCCGATGCCGCCGAGCTCGCGATGCGCAAGCTGCTGGAGAAGGCCGCGCGCGACGTGACCCGCGCGCGCCGACGCCAGAGGCGCGCGGGCTGACCGTTCTACTCCAGGCGCCAGACCTGGTTGGCACTGCCCGTGCCGCACGTCCATTGGATGAGGGCGGCGCCGTCGGCGGTCGACCAGTCGGCCACGCTCGCGCACTTGTCGCTATGGACCGAGCGCAGGTGATAACCCTCGCCAACGGGCTCGACCTTCCAGAGCTGGTTGGCGCTGCCGGTGCCGCAGGTCCATTGGATCAGGGCGGCGCCGTCGGCGGTCGACCAGTCGACCACGCTCGCGCACTTGTCGCTGAGGGTCGATCGGAGCTGGTAGGCACCCTGCCCAGTCGGCACCAGCTTCCAGAGCTGGTTGGCGCTGCCGGTGCCGCAGGTCCATTGGATGGTGGCGGCGCCGTCGGCGGTTGACCAGTTGGCAACGCTCGCGCACTTGTCACTCAGGTCGGACACCACCTTCCAGGGCTGGCCTCCATTCGAGATTCCGGGCATGACGAACGTGGTGACCGACTTCGGGGCCAGGGTGGTGGTCAGATGGTTTCCCGTCATCGCGACGTCGGTCAGCTGCGCCAGCGACTCCGTGTCCGAGGTGCGGTAGGGCGTGGCTGTGGAGATCGTGCCGAACTTCGTGAGGTCGTAATCCACGTAACGACTGCTGTCGGAGTTGTTCACGACCACCAGGACGACCTTCTGGCTGACCGGGTCGTAGGCGGCGACGGTGTTGGCGTCGTTGGCGGCGATGATCTGGTAGCCGGGGCGGATGAACTTGGTGAAGTTGCCGTAGCCGTAGTACTGCTTCGCGACCGTGTACGTCTGGCTTCCGTCGAGGTACCTTCCCCAGATCAGTCCCCAGCTCATGTTGGCGCTCGTGTTCTCCTCCCAGCTCTCGATCCCGTCCCACTGGACCCACGCCGACGGACGCAGATAGGTGAGGTCGGTGACGATCTGCGACGCCAGGTTGATCGCCGGCTGGGCTTTGGTCGGGTCGTCGTAGTCGCCCGGGCTCTGACCGAACGGCGCCTCACCCGAGCCGTACTCAGTCATCCAGAGCTTCTTGCCGGCGTCCGCAGCGGTGTTGCGAAGGTTGACCTGATCGGTCTGGGTCCCGATGTACGTGTGTGTCGCGAGCGTGGAGATGTAGCCCTGCGCTGCCGCGGAATAGCTGTCGAAGCTGGACACGGCGTTGGCCACGGTGTCCCCGTCGTTCGCGGCGATGGTCGTCCCGGGCAGGCCCTTGGCGGCAAGGCTCTGGCCTACGCGGGTGATCAGCTCGTTCTGGCTGGGTGGGTCGAAGTGGGCTCCCTCCTGTCGGGTGGTGGTCTTTTTCCACCAGCCCGCGTCGGGCTCGTTGAGCGGGTCGAGCAGGTCGAACGTGATGCCCCACTGGTCACGGAAGTGCTTGGTGACCTCCGTGAGGTAGTCGGCGAACGGCTCGTACATGTGCCAGTGGTAGTCGAACTGGTTCAGCCCGGTGCCCCGCACGTGGTCGTCCACCGACACACTGCCAGGCGAGATCACGACCCGGTCGGGCGAGACGAAGTTGCCGGTCGATGACGCGTTCTTCGTGCCCGTCACGCGCACCTTCAGAGTGTGCGCCCCCGACGCGAGGGACGGGCTCGTGTAGACCAGCTGGTTTCCCTGCCGAGTGGCGGCGTACAGGTCGACCGTGGTCTCCGCTCCGCCGTCCACCGAGATGGCGGCCTTGCCGCCGTCGGAGGACTTGGCGGCGTAGAAGCTGATGCCGGTGCCGTTGAACGCGACCGTGACCGAGTCGTCGGTGTTGTTGCTGTAGCTGGTGGTGGAGTTGTAGGCGCCGGTGCCGTCGCCGTTGTATCCCCAGTACCCCTTGAGGTTCTGCCCTCCCCCGTCTCCTCCGTTGGTGCAGCCGTTGATCGTCATCCAGTACGGCGGTGCGGATGCGTAGGCCAGCCACGTGTCCACCCCGCGTGCCTTGGCCGCCTGGGCGAACCACCGCTGGTTGGCGTCCGCGGTCCAGTCGTAGACGCCCTGGGACGTGGAGAAGGTGGGCAGCGGGGACCCAGGCCGGTGCTCCTCGCAGCCCAGGGCCTGCCAGTTCGGGTTCAGTCCGGCGCCGATGTGGTAGCGGAAGATGTTCAAGCCGAGCCCGCTGCGTGAGAAGAGCAGGTCGGCAATCTTGGTCCGCTTGTCGTCGGACCAGCCACCGACGACGTTGGCCCCCCAGGCCGGAGCGGTCCCCCATCCCTCGAAGTTCGAGACGTAGACGACGTCCGGGTCGACCAGAGCGCCGACGGCATATGACGGGGAGGCCGAGACCGTCTGTACGGCGACGAGCGACGAGATCAGGAGCGGCAGGGCGGCGAGGAGGTTGGAGCGGCGCAACGACCTGTTCCTTCCGGGCGTTTTCGGCTGGTTCACCGACGGTAAGCCGCCCCACGCCGACTACGCAAGAAGTAATCGTAATTAATTGTTTATCGGCTGGGTTGACGGCGCCGCGAAGATCCAGGCCGGCGACTGCTGGCCGCTCCGCGCCGGGTACCGCCGCGAGGCCTGGCGAAGGTGATCGTGGACATCACACTTCCTTTGCCGCGCGCAGCCGCGCGTTCCACTTCCTCTGCCATTCGACGTTGCGCCACCCAGGGTGGTGCGGCGCCGAGTTCGATCCCAGTACGACGCCCCAGAACCCGTGCTCGAGGCACCTTTCGATCGCGTGCTCGGCGAGGCCCTGTCCCACGGGGCCGTCCTCGAACTCGGCGAGCAGGGGCGTGTAGCCGATCCAGCCCTCCCCGATGACGGCGGGGACCTCGTGCTGGTCGGCCCAACGGGCCAGGATCGACAGCCGGTCGTCGATCGCCTCGATCATCGCCACCCGGTAGGCGTGGTAGTTCTCATAGAGCCAGCGGTCCCAGCGGGCGGTGTCCACCCAGTCGTAGGTGTAGAACATGCTGCGCGAGACGCCAGTGGCCTCGAGGCGCCACTCGTCGACGTCCTTGGCGTATCCCTCGAACCCGGGCGCGTCGTCACGGAGCAACGACTGCAGCTGCAGTCGCGGGAACTCCGGGGAGGCAGCCGGACCCCGGCCCACTCCTCCAGAGCGGCGAGCACTCCGTAGACGTAGACGTGGAAGTGGGCGACCTGTCCGTTGTCGGGCACCGAGCCCATGTCCCGATAGGGCGGGATCCCGTAGCACGTGGTCGCGAGGACATCAGGGTGGGCCGTGCGCATCAAGGAGACGCCGGCCTCGACCCACGGGCGCTGGGCCCAGTAGGGGTCTTTGCCGTGCGGCCCGTCGGGCGAAAGCCGGCTCAGGTCGACCTCGTTGTGAAGCTCGGCGTAGGCGATGCGGTCGGCCAGGCCGAGGTCCTTGAGGTACTGCACGAGGTCGACCATGGCCCGGGCCAGCCGGCGTGTCGCTGCCCGTGCGGGATCGCCATCAACGCGTCGTACCACTCGCGATCCTCGAGGAAGGCCGGGCTCTGCTGGTACTCCCAGGAGGACAGGATCACGTAGCAGTCGTGCCGCCGAGCGGCCTCGAAAAGCTCGACGCAGGTGTTCCCGGCCGTCGAGGACCGCCCCACCTGCCGACGTCGTACCACCGGGTGCCCTGGCCGACCCCGGCGCCCATGCCACTGATCCGCAGCCGGTGGGTGTCGATGCCGTGGTCGCCGAAGAGGAGGAAGGGCATCGCGCAGATCCGCACCGTGTTGTAGCCACGCTCCACGGCCTGCGCGAAGGCGCGGTCGAGGTCGTGGAACGGCTCGCCAGGAGCCGTCTGGGTGTACCAGGTGAAGTCCCAGAGGGTGATGGTGAGCCGCCGAGGCAGGTGCGAAGGTACGGCGGCGAGGGGGTGCGGGGACACGTCAGGGCCTTTCCAAGGTAGGGACAGCGTTGTGGATGGCGCGGCGCATCTCGATGTCCTCGACCCGCACCTCGGCCGCCCACTGTTCGGGGTTGTAGTCCCCGCCGTAGCCGAGGCCGCCGAACCGGGCCCGGATGCGTCCGGGCCGGTCGTCGTCGGCCGTCATCCCTTGACGCTCCCCTGGGTGAGGCCGCCTCGCCAGAAGCGCTGCAGGACGACTATCGCGATCATGAGCGGCACCACGGAGAGGAACGACCCGCGCGATCGCGAGGTGCGCGATCTCGGGATGGCGGTAGTCCGCGGTCCAGTTGTAGATGCCCAAGGTCACTGGCTGGAGGTTCTCGTCGGTGAGCATGATCAGCGGCAGGAAGAAGTTGTTCCAGATGCCGACGAACTGGAAGAGGAACACCGTCACCAGGGCGGGGGTCATGATCCGCAGCCCCAGCACGAAGAAGATCCGGACCTCGCTGGCGCCGTCGATCCGGGCCGCCTCGATGAGCTCGTTCGGCACGGCGGTCGCCGCGTAGATCCGGGAGAGGTAGACGCCGAACGGGCTGACGACGCAGGGAATGAAGCACCGCCAGGTAGGTGTTGACCAGCCCGACCTTGCTGAACAGCAGGAACAGCGGGACCGTGAGCATGGTCGAGGGGATGAGCACGCCGGCGAGGATGAAGTTGAACACCACGTTCCGGCCCCGGAACTGGTACTTCGCCAGCGCGTAGCCCGGCCATGGCGGCGAAGCAGGGTGGCCGACCGCGGCGCCGACGCCGGCGTACAGGATGCTGTTGAGCGTCCAGCGCAGGTAGATGCCGTCGTTGTAGGTGAGCACGTTGCGCACGGCCGTTGAGCGGCTCGGGGTTCTGAGAACCACAGCCCGAAGCTGTCGGTGAGGTCGCCCGGGCTCTTGGTGGACGGCCACGGCCAGCCAGTAGACCGGCAGCAGGAAGTAGATGGCCAGCGTGGTCAACAGACCGACGGTGAGGATCTGCCATCCAGCGCGGGCCCGTGGCTGGTCGACGGTTCCGCCGTCGGAAGCCGGGACGGGCAGGGCCCGGGGTCGACTGCGGCTCGGCGGCCGGCTCGGCGACGGTCGGTGGGCAGGGCCTTCATCGGTTGCCCTTCCGGCCGACCAGGTAGAGGAATCCGAAGGACAGCAGGGAGGTGGCCAGGGCCAGGATCACGGCCTGGGCCGCGGCCAGATGCTGGTTGTTGTTGGTGAATGCCTGGGTGTACGCCGCGAGGTTCGGCGTGTACGACGAGTCGATGGCGGTGCTCTTCGCCCTTCAGGACGAACGGCTCGGCGAACAGCTGCAGCGTCCCGATGATGGTGAAGATCGTGGTGAGCACGATGGCGGGCCGGATCAGTGGCAGCTTGATGTGCCGGATCTCGTGCCAGGCGTTCGCGCCGTCGATCCGCGCGGCCTCGTAGAGCTCGCCGTCGATGGCCTTGAGCTGGGCGACCAGGATGAGCATGTTGTAGCCGGCGAACTCCCACGTGACGATGTTGGCGATCGACCAGAAGGTCGCTGTGCCCGAGCCGAGGGGGTCGAGGTGGAGTCCGACATGTCCGCAGGATCTCCACGATGGGGCTGACGTTCGGGTACGTAGAGGAAGCCCCACAGGATGGACGCGATCACGCCCGGGACGCCGTAGGGCAAGAAGTAGGAGCTGCGGAACATCGGCGACGCCGCGTGCGGAGGCCGCGTCCAGCAGGAGCGCGAGCAACATCGCGGAGCCGATCATGAGCGGCACCTCGGCGAAGGCGAAGCCGAGCACCCTGACCATGCCGTCGATGAACTCCGGCTTGTCCAGCGCCAACCGGTAGTTGTCGAGGCCGGCGAAGACCGTCTTGGCGGCACCGGCGGCTCCGAGGCCGAGCCCGGAGCGCTCTGTCTTGAGGAAGCTCTGGTACCCCGCGTAGCCGATCGGCAGGACGAAGACGAACACGTAGAGCGAGGACGAACGGGAGCAGGAAGCCAGCCGCTGCCTTCCGCTCAGAACGTCGGATGCTCATGGACGGTCACCAATGGTCGCGTGTCGGACGGTGGAGCCTGGGCGGGAACCGTTCGGAGGTGCGGCTCCCGCCCAGGCGTTGCAGTCAGCCTTGGGCGTTCAGGTCCCTGGCCTCGAGATCAGCAACAGTCTGCTGCTGAGCCTCCTTGACGGTCTCGACGAAGCTGCCTTCGCCGTCGATGGCCTTCTGGAAGCCGTCGTTCAGGTGCGCGTACGTCTCGGACACCGTCGGGATCCAGCCCCAGTTCACGTCGATCGCCGCGTCTGCCTCGACGAAGACGTCGTTGATCTTCTGGCCACCGAAGAAGGGGTATGGCTTGTCGAGCGCGGAGCCCGCGAGCGCATCCTTCGCCGCCGGCCAGCCGTAGGCACCCGCGATCAGCAGGTCGATGCTGTCGGGGTCGGAGTTCAGCCAGACCGCGAACTCCATGGCCTCCTCGGGGTGGTCGGTGCCCCTGAGCACCGCCGTTGAGGAGCCGCCCCAGTTGGCCGACATGAAGTTCGACGTGTCCCACTGCGGGATCGGCGCGCGGCCCACTTGCCCTCGGTCTTCGGTGCGCGCCGACGCGAGGACGCCGTCACCCCACTGGGCCGTGGGCCAGGAGACGATCTTGCCGGTGTTGAGGTCCTTGTTCCACTCCTCCGAGAAGTCCGCCTCGGTCTTGACCAGGTCTTCCTTGCACCATGTCGTCCCAGAACTGGGCGACCTCGAGAGTCTTCGGGCTGTCGATGTCGACAGTCCAGGTGTCACCGTCGACGCCGAACCAGTTGGCGCCGTTCTGCCAGGCGAGCGCGGTGAACCATGCGGAGTTGCCGGGCGGGAAGGTGCAGATGTAGGCACCGTGCTCGCGGACCGTCTTGGCCGCCTCCTTGAACTCCTGCCACGTCGTCGGCGGCTCGATGCCCCACTTCTCGAACAGGTCCTTGCGGTAGAAGAGGCCCATCGGACCGGATGCCTGGGGGATCGCGTAGACGGTGTCGCCGTAGGAGACCTGCTTCCACTGCCAGTCGACGAACTTGTCCGCCTACGTCGTCGGCGCCGTACTCGCTCAGGTCGACCAGCTCGTTGTCGAGCAGGAACTCGGGGATGTTCTGGTACTCCACCTGGGCCAGGTCCGGCGCGTTGCCGGCCTTGACCGCAGCGTGCATCTTCGCGTAGCCGCCCTGGCTGCCGACGGTCTTGTCCGCCAGCTTCACCTGGACGTTCGGGTTCTCCTCGTTCCAGAGCTCAACAGCCTTGTCGACGCCGGGCACCCACGACCAGAAGGTCAGCTGGACCTTCTCAGCCGGACTTGCTGTTGTCTGTCCGCGTCGTCGCTCGACCCACCGCAAGCGGTGAGCCCGAGGGCCAGTGCCAGGCCGGTCAGCCAGACCGATACGGCCCGCGACGGTTTCGCCATCGATTCATGTTGAAGCTCCTACGTTCAGGTCCGTCTGGCCGGACGCCGGTGGTCGCACTGATCGTGAGCCCCGGAGTATCACCGTCGCTGTCAAGAAGTAGTCATAAAATAAGTTTTCTCTGTAGGGTCTGGATCGGCGGTACAGAGCCGACCACCGGCGGAAGGAGAAGACCGTGGCCAACGACGGAGCGACCGGCCGGTTCACCGGGCGGGTGGCGGTGGTCACCGGTGCCGCCTCCGGCATCGGCGCGGCAACGGCGCGCCGGCTGGCGCGCGAGGGCGCGGCGGTCGTCCTGACGGACCTCGACCCGACGTCGAGCAGCGAAGCGGCCGGCGATCCTCACCGAGGGCGGCTCGGCGCTCGGCGGTCGTCGCCGACGTCTCCGACCCGGACGCCTGGCGAGCGGGTCGCCGCCAAGCGCCGACGGCTCGGGCCGGTCGATGTGCTGGTCAGCAACGCGTTCGCCGTCGACGTGCAGCCCATCTCGGCCGTGACCCTCGAGTCCTGGAACCGCCAGCTCGCCGTCAATCTCACCGGCGCCATGCTCGGCCTTCCAGACGTTCCTGCCGGGCCTGTCCTCCTCCGTGGCGGAGGGCGGCGGCGCCGTGGTCCTGGTCTCCTCCGTGCACGCCATCGCGGGACTGCCCAACCATGCCGGCGTACGCCGCGTCGAAGGGCGGTCTGTGCGCGCTGGCCCGCCAACTGGCCGCCGAGAGCGGCCCGCAGGTCCGTGTCAACAGCGTGCTGCCCGGGCCCGTGCTCACCGCCGCCTGGGACCGGATCCCCGAGGCCGACCGGGCCCGTTCCGCGGCCGCGACGGCGGTGGCGCGCTCGGGCCGACCCGATGAGGTCGCGGCCGCCATCGCCTTCCTTGCCTCATCCGATGCCTCCTTCATCACCGGCGCTCGCTGGTCGTCGACGGCGGCTGGAGCATCATGAAGGACTCGGCGTGAACGGCAGCACAGCAGCACGAACGGCAGCAGGACCCGCGGCGGCTACCGGGGACGAGGTCTCCACGGCGAAGTCGTCGAGGAGCTGGGCCGTCGGATCCTCGCCCGGCGAGCTCGCTCGAGGGGCAGACCCTGGAGCTGGCGGAGCTGGAGGCCGAGCTCGAGGTCAGTCGCTCGGTGATCCGGGAGGCCCTGCGGGTGCTGAAGGCGAAGGGTCTGATCGAGGCGCGCCAGAAACGCGGAACGTTCGTGCAGCCACGCGACCGAGTGGAAGCTGCTCGACGCCGACGTGATCCGCTGGCAGTTCGCGGGCGGGACGACGAGTGGCTCTTCGAGGACCTGGCCGAGCTCCGCGGGATCATCGAGCCCGCGGCCGCCGGTCTCGCCGCCCTCCGTCGCACCGAGGACGACCTGGCCGCGCTCGACACGCCTTGGACCTGATGGCGGCGGCGGCGCGCGGCGAGGGCGATGCGGTCGAGGCGGACCTGTCCTTCCACCGGGCGGTCCTGGCCGCCACCCACAACGAGCTGCTGCATCCGCACGGAGATCGTCCTCGAGCCCGGCCTGGCGGCCCGTGACCACGTCGTCCACGCGGCCGTCGAGGACGACGACCCGACCCCCGCGCACGCCGCGGTGCTCGACGCCATCCGGACGGGGATCCCGACCGCGCGGTCACGCGCCGCGAGCGCGCTGCTGGCCAAGTCCCTGCTCGACCTCGACCGCGATCCGCGACGAGGCATCGGACCCACCCTCCCGGAGGAGCAAGTGAAGATCACGTCCGTCGAGACATTCCTCGTGCCGCCGCGCTGGCTCTTCTGCCGGATCGGCACCGACGAGGGGGTCGTGGGCTGGGGCGAGCCCGTGGTCGAGGGCCGCGCGGAGACGGTGCGCGCCGCCGTACACGAGCTCTCCGACTACCTGATCGGCAGCCGACCCCTTGCGCATCGAGGACCACTGGCAGGTGCTGACCAAGGGCGGCTTCTACCGCGGGGGCCCGATCCTCTCCAGCGCCGTCGCCGGCATCGACCAGGCGCTGTGGGACATCGCGGGGAAGGCGCGCAACGCTCCCGTCCACGAGCTGCTCGGCGGACCCGTGCGCGACCGTGTCCGGATCTACAGCTGGGTCGGGGGAGACGACCCGAGTGAGGTCGCGCGAGGCCGTGACCGCTCAGGTCGAGGCCGGCTTCACCGCCGTGAAGATGAACGGCTGCCGGTCGGCTCGCGTGCCGTCGCCTCCGCGCGCGGACGTCGACAGGCTTGTGCAACGGGTCGCAGGTCGCCCGCGAGGTGCTCGGTCCCGAACGGGACGTCGCGCTCGACTTCCACGGCCGCGTCAGCCGCGCCAACGCGCGTCGCATTCTCCCCGAGCTGGAACCGCTCTTCCCGCTGTTCGTCGAGGAGCCGCTGGTTCCGGAAGAGCGCCTCGGGCTGCGCGACGTGGTGACCTCGACCTCGATCCCCATCGCGACCGGCGAACGCCTGTTCTCGCGCTGGGACTTCCAGCCCGCTCTCGAGAGCGGGATCGCCGTGGTCCAGCCCGACCTCAGCCACGCCGGTGGCATCTCCGAGGTACGCCGCATCGCCGCGCTCGCCGAGCTGTACGGCGCGTCGCTGGCGCCGCACTGCCCGCTGGGCCCGATCGCCCTGGCAGCGAGCCTGCAGGTCGCCTTCGCCACCCCGAACTTCCTGATCCAGGAGCAGAGCATGGGGATCCACTACAACACCGACAACGACCTGCTCGACTATCTCCTGGACCGGTCGGCCTTCCGCTTCCTCGACGGCCACATCAACCGCCTCGAAGGGCCCGGCCTGGGGATCGAGATCGACGAAGACGCGGTGCGCGCCGCCGACAAGCGAGGGCACATCTGGCGCAACCCGGTGTGGCGTCACGACGACGGTTCGTTCGCGGAGTGGTGAGGAGACGGCGATGACCTTCCTCGACACACTTCGGGAGAGGCGACTGCTCGCCATCGTCCGCGGCGACGACCCGCGGCCGGGCGATCGCGGCGGTCGAGATCCTGGCCGACGCCGGAATCGACATGGTCGAGGTCTCGCTGACCGGCAGTGGCGCACTCGAGGTGATCTCAGCGGTGCGCGACAACCTGGGCGACACGGTCACCCTCGGCGCGGGCACGGTGATGACAGCGGAGCAGGCGCGGTGCCGCCCTGGAGGCCGGCGCCACTTATCTGGTGACGCCGTCGCTGGGCGCGGGCGCCGACGAGGGTGTGCGCCTCGGGGTGCCGGTGCTCATGGGTGCTCTGACGCCGACCGAGGTTGCTACCGCGGTCGACCGTGGTGCGACTGCGGTCAAGCTGTTCCCCGCCGGGCTGTGGGGGCCGTCGTACCTGGCTGCCCTGAGGGCTCCGTTCCCGGACGTGTCCTTCGTCCCCGTCGGGGGAGTCGACGGTGAGATGGCACTGGAACTCCTTGCTGCAGGGGCCGTAGCGGTCGGCGTGGGCTCACCACTGCTCGGGGACGCCGCCAACGCTGAGGACCTGCAGAGTCTCCGGACGCGGGCGGCTGAGTTCCGCCGCCTCGTCCCACCGCTGTCCGAGGCGCGCCGATGAACGTCGACGTGCTGACCGTCGGCGAAGCAATGGCCGCGTTCCGCAGCGATTCGATGATCCGTCTCGGGGGCTCACTGTCACTGTCCGTGGTGGGGGCGGAGTCGAACGTAGCCATCGGCCTGGCTCGTCTAGGCCACAGAGTTCGCTGGGTCGGTCGCGTCGGTGGCGACGAGCTCGGCGCTCTGGTGCTGCGGACCTTGCGCGCGGAGGGCGTCGACGTGACCTGCGTCGAGGTCTGTGCAGGTGAGACGACTGGCATGGCCCTGTTCGACACCGCCCCTGGCGGTGCGCGCCGCGTGCACTATCGACGCAGCACCAGTGCCGCGCGGGGCCTCGCGCCGGATCATGTGGTCGACGCCGTGAGGCGGGGCACTCGGATCCTGCACGTCACCGGCATCACCCCAGCCCTCGGGCCGCTGCCGCGGGCAGCCGTCTCGGCGGCGGTCGCGGCGGCTGGCGAACTGGGAGTCATGGTCTCGCTCGACGTGAACTTCCGGGCCAAGCTGTGGACAGCGAGCGACGCGGCCGACGCACTGCGGCCGTTGCTGCCGCACGTGTCCGTCCTGATCGCCTCGGAGAGCGAGGTCTCGCTGGTGGCGAAGGCTCGCGACGAGGAAGCGCAGGTCAAGGAACTGCTCGAGCTCGGCATCGACGAGGTCGTGGTGAAGCGTGGCGCCCGGGGTGCCGATTGCTACTCATCGGTGGAGCGGCACACGGCACCCGCGGTTCGTGTGCCTGTGGTCGACCCGGTGGGTGCGGGTGACGCGTTCACAGCGGGTTACCTGTCCGGGCTGATCGACGAGCTGCCCGCCGTACGACCGGCTGCTGCGCGCAGTGGCGCTCGGTGCCGCCGCAGTAGCGTCGCCAGGCGACTGGGAGGGACTCCCGCAACGGTACGAACTGGCCCAGATCGCGGACGACGAGGTCCTAGCGATCGAGCGCCGGCTTGAATGGTGTGCCGCCGACCTCGAGCTTGGCGAGGGTCCGCGCTGGGTCGACGACCGCCTGGTCCTGGTGGACATCCTCTCCGGGCGCCTGCTCGAGGCCGATGGCACCAGACCAGGCCCGCTCAGACTCCTGGTCGAGCTGGACCTGCCGCTGGGGGCCGTCGCCCGCATCGCCGGGGAGGAAGACACGATGGATCGCCGCGGTGGGACCGGAATCGCGCTGCTGTCGTCGTCCGGGGACCTCGAGTGGATGGCGCGACCTGCGGACGGAGGGACCCCGCGTCGCATGAACGACGCCGTCTGCGACCCCGCGGGACGCTTCTGGGCAGGGTGCATGGCGTGGGACTCGTCCCCGGGCGCCGGCGCGCTGTTCCGCACCGACCACGACGGCACCGTCACCCAGGTTCTCGACGGGCTGACGATCCCCAACGGACCGGCGTTCACGAGTGACGGCACCGCGATGTACCTGGCCGACAGTGCGCGCGCGATCGTGCTCCGCTTCCCGGTGGATCCCCTGTCCGGCGGGCTCGGGGAGCCGATCCCGTTCGTCACGCTGGACGCCGGGAGCCCCGACGGGATGGCGGTCGACGTCGAAGGCAACGTGTGGGTCGCCGTCTGGGGACTCGGCGAGGTCCACCAGTACGCACCGGCAGGCACTCTGCTGACCCGCGTCCGCGTGCCCGCACCTCAGCCAACCGCCACGTGCCTGGGTGGCGCCGATGGTCGCAGGCTGTTCATCACCACGGCCCGCTACGGGTTGTCGCCTGGGGAACGACGGCAGTCGGGCAGCGTCTTCTCCCTCGAAGTCAGCGTGCCGGGGATGCCAGCGAGCGCGTACCGCACCCGCTGATCACCGCCGTGTCGGAGGGCCCTCCCGAGAGTCCTCCGCGGGTCTCGACCGCGACCACCGCCTCGCGCGTCTGCGGTCAGCTGACCCTCGGCTCGGGCTGGCCGTCGCCGGCGCGCCGGAACAGCACCACGCTGGCGGCGATGAACCAGAGGAAGCCCATCATGACGGCGACGAAACCGACGTTTCCGAGCGGCATCATCGCGAGCCCCACGAGCAGTGCACCGGCCACGACCGCTGTGGTGACGGTGAACCACCGCGGAACCAGCGAGTGACGCCGGCCGGCCACAGCCACCGCGAGCATGAGCACCGCGATCGGCAGCCACATCATGACGAACGTGACGCTGGAGAAGTCGAGGAGTGCGCCGGCCACCTGCAGGTCGATGTCGTTCGCCCGAGCGACTGCTGCGAACTGGGCGGCGCAGCTCACCAGTCCGAGTGCGACCGCAGCGTTGCCAGCGCCAAGGGCGACTCCTGACGACATCTCGTGACGGTGCCCGTGCAGGCGGATCAGCCCAGCGACGTACGCGCTGAAGACGAGCAGGGCGACCAGTGCGAGAGTGCCGATGCCACGACCCACCCAGTAAGTACCGTCGGCCGAGGCATCGGCGGCCGCGACGAGGTAGTCCTCGACGCGTCCCAGCGAGTCGCTGCGCCTGTCGAACGGGCTGGGCGCCTCACCGGCTCGGTTGATGGTGTCATCGCCGACCAGGATGCCGAAGGTGAACAGTGCACCGCACGTCGAAGCGGCTCGACGAGCCCACACTGCCGAGCCGGTCGAGCCTGGCGTTGCTTCGAATGTCGCTACTTCCATCGTTGGACCTAGCAAATCGCGGAGCCAGGCTCCGTGCCGGGCTCGATGTTGTGATTGAACCGGAACCTGTTCGCCGGGTCGTAGCGGCGCTTCAACGCTACGAGCCGGGCGTACTTGTCCGCGCCGTAGCCGTCGACCAGACGCTGCCCCTCGGGGCTGAAGTTCAGGTAGACGCCACCTGTCGCGTGCTGCTTCATATCCGCGACGAGCGCCCGCAGCCAGGCGATGTGACGGCCCTCGTCAGCCGGATCCTGCCAGGCCGCGAGTGGGTGAAGAAGGTACGGGGACTGCCGGTTGCCGAACGCGGTCGCATCATCGGGCACGCTGCTGACGGCTCCGCCATGACGGAACACGATCGCCTGCGTGAGCGGCGCGAGATCCTGGGGTGCGTGCTCGACAAGAGTGCCGATGGCTGCGTCGGTCAGACGGTCGAGGTGGTCCCCGGTGTTGTACCACCGCCAGCCAGCCGGCGCAGTGGGGTCCAGCAGCGCCTGCATGTCCAGATAGGGCATGGGGCCCACGAGGTCCACTGCCGGCGGGCCAATCCGCTTCAGCGGCTCCACGACGCGGATGCCCTTGTCGACGTCGCCGCAGTAGCAGGTCAGGATCCCGAGCACGGTGCGGTTGTGCAGGGACGGCGGGATGAACGGCTCAGGGGGTGCAGGAAACAGCGCGAAGGCCGTCGCGAGCTCGTCGGGAGCGTAGTCGACGTACTCGCGATAGGCGCGAAGCACCACTTCCGCATGCTGCAGAGAGTGCATGAGCATGCCGCCGACCACCGTCGGTCCAACCGGGTGGAGGCCGAACTCGTACGCCGTCACGACACCGAAGTTCCCGCCACCTCCGCGCAGCCCCCACATCAGATCGGGGTTCTCGTCGTCGCTGCAGTGCACGATGGCGCCATCGGCGGTCACGACCTCTGCTCCCACGAGGTTGTCGCAGGCAAGGCCGTACTTCGGAGACAGCCAGCCGTACCCGCCCCCGAGCGTGAACCCACCGACTCCGGTGGTCGTGACCCGCCCGCCTGGTGTTGCGAGCCCATGGGCCTGCGTCGCCCCGTCGAGCTCGCCCCAGAGCACGCCACCACCGGCGCGAACGGTACGCCGGTCGAGGTCAATGTCGACTCCCTTGAGCCTCGCCAGATCCAACAGCAGGCCGTCGTCGCAGGCGCTCTTACCAGCGACGCTGTGACCTCCGCATCGAACGGCGACCGGCAGATCCGCATCAGCGGCGAACCGAACCGTCGACGCGACGTCCTCGGCGTCAAGCGGACGCACGATGACGGCCGGCCGCTTGTCGATCATGGCGTTCCACACCCGGCGCGCCCTGTCGTACCCGGCGTCGGACGTGCCGACGACGTCGCCCTTGACCGTGCGCTCCAGCCACCTGAGATGCAGCCCGCCGTCGATGCTCTGAGTCATCTCTGCCTCCCTTGCCTGCCTGGCCTGGGACGATGCTGCGCCGGAGCGGTCGGAGAAGCATCGGGCAGGTGACCTATTCAGAGCCCGATCGCGACGTCCGTTCCCGCGCCGAGAACGCGGCGGCTTCCGCGCGGGTCCGTACTCCGAGTTTGGCGAGGATCTGGCTGACGTGATGGGAGGCGGTCTTCGGGGAGATGTAGAGACGGTCGGCGATCTCGCGGTTGGACAACCCGTGCTCGATCAGGACGAGCACCTCCCGCTCGCGGACGCTGAGCTCTCCCGGCCGTTTCGGGGCTGACCGCCCGGTGACACCCATCGAGCGCAGCAGACTCGCGACACGGTCCGCTTGGCCGCGCGCATCGAGTCGCTCGAAGATTCCCAGTGCCGCGCGCGCCTCGGCCACGGCCAGCACCGGCTGCACGTCGGCTGCCGCTTGAGCCAGCGCAAGGTGAGCCCGCCCCTCGTCGTACACCATGCCGAGGCGGGCGAACCGTCCGACGGCCGAGCCGAGGCTCGTCGTCGCGCCCACCTCACCAGCGGCGACCTCGACCTGCCCGTGACCAGCTCGGCGAGCGCGCCGAGATGCTCGTGCCCCAGTCGGCCGGCGGAATGGCGGAGGCTCTCCGCGGCCAAGCGTGCTGCGTCCACATCCCCCTGCGCCAGGCGCAGCCGCACCAGCAGAGGCAGGAGCTCGACCGCGAGGGGGTTGTCGATGCCGATCCGATCCAGCTGCTGGGAGAGCCTCGCCTCGGCGAGCCTGTGCTCACCACGCTCGATGACGAGCGCGATCGAGACGGCGCACATCTCAGAGTGCCCCTCCCACCCGGCGATCAGCCGTTCGGCCTCCTCGAGACGACCTTGCAGTATGCGCAAGCCGGCGAGTCGGGCGAGAGGGTAGGCGGCAAGCGGCTTGCCCAGTCCGCGGTAGACCTCGAGAGCCGTGGAGAGCTCAGACTCGGCACGTTGCCAGTCACCTTGGGCGATGAGGACGCCCGCGAAGATAGAGCGGCAGAGCGCAGACAGCGGGACGAAGCGTCGACGGTGAGTGACGTCGAAGACCACTCGGCACCATTCTCCGGCTCGCTTCAGGTCCGAGATGCGTTCGCAGGCGAAGAGCATCGAGCAGCACGTCGCACCGATCGCCCAGGGATCCCGCAGCTCGCCCCCTGTCGCCGCTGCCATGGTCTCGTCGAGAAGCGCGAAGCCGTCGTCGAGCTCACCGAGCACGATCTTGGTGAAGCCAACCTGGTTGAGTCCGCGCACCTCGCTGTCACGGTCTTCCGAGCTGCCGCCCGATGGAGACCGCACGCTGGAAGTGGTCAAGAGCCTCTACCGGATCGGCGCAGCCCAATCCGCGATGAACCTCGAGTTCGGCGTGGGCGGGGCAGAGCGGGGCGTCGCTCAGGAGCCGCTCGGCACGCCGGAACCAGCCGCTCGCCGCCGCGGCGTTCCCCAAGGAAGTTGCCTGCTCGACCGCCAGCCACAGAGCGATCGAGGCCGCTCGCGCGATGTCGCCGCGGTCGCGGTACACCGCGTACGCCTCTTCGCGACGCGCGATGCCGGCGTCGATCTCACACAGGAACCACAGACTCTGGGCCAGCCCGTCGAGGGCCTCGGCGGTGACTTCGACCGTAAGAGCGGCCTCGAACTGTGATCGAGCAGCCTCGAAGTCTCCTCGGTCGAACGCCTGCCGGCCCAGGTCGAGCGCGGTTGGGACCTGCCCGGCCTCCACGTGCGAATCTTCCCATGGATGCCGGTCGGCACACGGTTCAACGATGTACCGGGCACAACGACACTGCCACACGCAGTGGGTGGGGACCTGAGATTTCGTGAGAGGGTCACGGGCTTCGCCGGTGAGAGTGAGCAGGTCAGCGGCCATCTCCGGCCAGAGTGAGAAGGTCAGGGCGGTCAGCGGGGGCACGCGCCAGTGGATTCGGTTGGGCAGTGGGGCCACGTCCGTGCGCGTTTGCGCAGGTCAGACGGCATATCGAATGGTGGAGCTGAGGGGGATTCGAACACCTGACCTTCTCATTGCGAACGGCTCCGAAAGTGATCGTCGATGCCTTGCACGCCTGAGAGGGAAGCTCAGCAACCCCGGGGAACCGCGTGCGTTGCAGATCGGGGGGTACGCCGGGGGGACCGCATCGGGGGGATTCGAAGCGTTGCACTCGACCCATTCCGCCGCGATCGGGTCTGCAACGTGTACAGGCGGTGCGTCATCGGACTACGTATCCGATCGCTCCACGGTGGGTGCCAGCAGAAATCTCCGCTATGGCGGAGGTTAGGGGCCTACCTGGCTCAGCTTGTCGAGTCGACGTTGGATCTCGGGGTCGTAGCTGCGGATCTCCTTGCGGGCGTACATCGCTTCTGCTTCCACGAGCATCCGGCGCTCGAGCGACTGGTCGCCGGTCGCGCGTGGCACCGCGCTCAGCCAGCGCCGAAGGTCCGCCCGCTGCCACGTCTGGTGGGTCTGGTCGACTACCCGCAGGGCCTCCTCGGCGAGCCGTTCTGCCTGGTCGTGGTCACCTGACCGGAGAGCCAGGACCGCCCGGCAGGCACCCGCGTAGGAGACCGAGATGGCATCGTACGGCGAGGTGCAGGCCTCGGCCTCGTTGACCAGTGGGACCACAGTCTCGGAGGAGTCTCCCCGCTCGAGCATGAGCAGGGCCTGCTGCAGGATGTATGTCGACGCGTACGCAAGGGCACCGGACTGACGGAAGTGGTCGTTCACGCGCTGGGCGTAGGCGATCGCGCCGTCGAGGTCCCGGGACATTTCGAAGCCGTGAATGAGGTTTGGACCCGTCGGATCGGTGATCTTCCCGGCTGCGAACAGCTCCTCCCCTCGCGCCACCGCCGCTCCGATGGCCTTGTGCATGTCCGGAGCCCGATCTGCGGCGGCGACGAGGGCATCGGCGATCAGTTCGTACCAGCCCTGGTACTCCGAGTGACCGCCGGCCCCCGACTCGCTGCGGATCAGGTCCCGAAAAGCGCGCACCGTGCCGTCACCGAAAAGGACGGCGGCCGATTGCATCGAGCGGGCCTTGAGGGCCTGAGCCGGAGAGCCGATCCGGATGGTCTCGGTACTGGTGGCAGCGGCATCGCGCCACAGCCCCAGCATCGCCGAGCAGATGGAGATGACGTTGAGACCTCTGACCACCGAGGTCGTGTCCGAGGCGGCGCGACCGAGTGACACCAGCTCCTGGGCTGCCGACGCGACCTCGGCGGGATCGACCGCACTCCCAACGGACATCTCGTGAAAGAGCCGCATCATGCCCAGGAACGCGTGGTCCAGCGCGTCGGCCGTGTCGTCGAGATCCGCCTCGAACTCGTCCAGCACCTCGCTGAGCTGGTCCGCCTCCGTCAAGTCCTCGTGGTGGTCGCACATGCTGGCCAGAATCCGGCGCCGGACCCGGGAGGTGTTGGGTTCCAGCCGAAGCGCCCGCTTCAGGTAGGCGCCGTGGTCCTCGAACCTTTCGCGGTCTCGCGCCTGCTCGGCGGCCACCACCAGCGCCTCGACCGCGCGGTCTACCAGCGCGTCCACCCCAGGACCACGGGCCGCGAGCTCGCGGCGGTAGCGGGCCGCCTCCTCGAGGTGGTGGGCCACGAAGCCGGCCTGCTCGCCTCCCCCCTCGGCCTCGTCGCTGGCGGCCAGACCGTCGGCGAACCGCTCGTGCAGCTCGGCCCGCACCGACCTTCGCCAGCCCGTCGTAGGCCGCATCGCGGACCAGGATGTGCTTGAAAGCCCAGGTGTCGCCCTGAGGGGAACGCACGCGTCGGACGAGATCGCGCCGCGTCAACGCCCTGAGGAAGCCACCGACCCCAGCTCTGGACTCGGTCTCGGCCAGGAGCTCGGCGTCGGCAGTGGTGAACTCGATACCAATCACCGACACCCGGCTCAGGAGGTCACGTTCCACCTGGGGAAGCCGGTCGAGCCGGGCCGCCAGAAGCGCCGAGACCGTGGGAGGCAGCTCGGCCCGGCCGAGCTCGCCCACGATCCGCCACTGGCTCTCAGGGCCCTGCGCGAGGATCCCCGCCTCGACCAGATGGGCGACGATCTCCTCGACGAAGAGCGGGTTGCCACCGGACCAGTCGGTCACGGTGACCACGAGGCCGTCGGGTGAACCGCCACCCAGCAGGCCGGTGACCGCGTCCTCGACCTCGCCTGGGCCGAGCGGGTCGAGGTCAAAGGTCATGACGTTGACGGCGCCGGATCCCCAGCCGGGGTGCTGCTCCAGGAACTCAGGCCGCGCCTGGCAGAGCAGGAGCAGGGGGAGGTCGGAGATCTCCTCCCGGACCCGCTCGAGCAGCTCCAGCAGGCTTGGCTCGGCCCAGTGCAGGTCGTCGACGTTGAGCACCAGAGGACGACGGCTGGCGAGCTGCTCTAGGAGCCGACGCACGGACCAAACAGTCTGATCGTTGGTGCCCGCATCGCCGGCCTTGCCCAGCAGCGGCAGGAGCACCTCGACGACCCGGTCGCGGTCCTCGACCGCGCCCAGGGCCTGCTCGAGAGCATGCCGGGTGATCTCCTCCGACTCGGTGCCGGAGAGGCGCAGCGCATGCCGCAGCGCCTGGACGAGAGGCCAGTAGGCGATGCCCTGGCCGTAGGAGACGCAGCGACCCAGCGCTACGTCGGCGCGGTCCCCGACCCGGGTGAGGAACTCGCCGACCAGCCGAGACTTCCCGATCCCCGGTGGCCCGAGCACGGTGACCATCTGACTGCGCCCGGAGCGCACCGTCCGGTTGAAGGCGTCGTCCAGGGCGCGGTTCTCCTCGGTCCGTCCGACCAGCGGCACGTCCTCGCGTCGCCGCCGGCCGTGGAGGGCGTCGAGCACCCGCAGCAGGCGGTATGCCGGCACCGCCTCGGCCTTGCCCTTGGCCCGCACGTCCGCAACCGGCTCGACCTCGACCGCGTCGCGGACCAGGGCGTACGTCGACGCGCCGAGCAGGATCTCCCCGTCTCCGGCCGCCTGCTCCAGGCGCGCGGCCGTGTTGACCGCGTCGCCGGTCGCGAACGAGCCCCCTGCCCGAGCCGAGCCGGTCACCACCGATCCGGTGTTGACGCCCGTCCGGATCGCCAACCGCACACCGAGTTCGGCAAGCAGCTGCCCGGACAAGACGGTGACCGCGTGGTTCAGCTCGTCAGCCGCCCGCACGGCCCGCAGCGCGTCATCCTCATGCACCACGGGGACGCCGAACACGGCGAGCACCGCGTCGCCGACGAACTTCTCGACCGTCCCGCCGTGACGCTCGACGGCCGCGCGCGCCACCGCGAAGTAACGGCCCAGCACCCCGCGAAAGGCCTCCGGGTCCAGCTGCTCGCCCATCGCCGTGGAGCCGGTCACGTCGGTGAACAACAACGTCACCGTGCGGCGGGTCTCACGCTCGGCGGCGGCGGGCACGGGAGCACCACACTCGAAGCAGAACTTCACGGTGGTCGGGAGCTCTGCCCCGCACGCCGTACATGCGAGGACGCCGGTGGGTGCCCCGCTCCCCATAGAGGGATAGTAGGCGTCCCGCGCCGCTCGGGTCGCGGGGTCTGGAGCACGCTCATCGGCTGCGGCACCTACGCCCGCCATCGGTGTACGCCGATCGGATTACCTATCCGATTGCGTGGCAGGGTTGTTTTCGCTGCCTAGCGCGTCGCGTCACACGCCGCGAGTCGGACGCCCTGCAACGCATTCTCATGGCGCGGTTAGGCGATACGAGTGAGGAGTTAAGAGTGCGCTTCGCGCGCCACCCGTCGGCGAATCTTTCCGCGACCGATTTCGCCGCGGGGAACGTCGGGGGTTCGCGGAGTGCGCGCACGGTTGACATCACCGGACTGCCGGGGAGAGGACTTGGTACAAAGTCCCAGGTCAGCGGGTATCGAGGTGGTGGAGCTGAGGGGATTCGAACCCCTGACCTTCTCTCTTGGGGGGCCCATCTCGACCCCTCGTCGAATCTAGGTCCGTCTCGGCCGAAACCCGCTCGATCTGAGGCATCTGCCACGGACCGAACCGCTTCAAGCGGCCAACATTACGCGGCAACCTCGGGGAATCTGGGCACGCCTCGGAAGCTCTAAGTGCTGACTTTCTGGTGAGTCCCCGACCACGGCGGAGTGGCCCTCGAACTCACGTATCCCACGGCCACGACGCTGAAAAGCCGGCCGCCTGGACACGTTCACCAGCACGTCGTTGCGGGCCGAGAGGAACGCCGCACTGCTCGACGAGCCCCCAGTCGTGGCCGTGATAACCCGGTGATACCGGGCGGTGTTACCCAGCGAGTCCTTGGGGTGAACAACCCCCGACGAAGGGAAGCACCGATGCACAGAACCACGAAGGTCCACGTCATGCGACGTCTCCTCATCCTCGAGATCGCGGCAGTTCTGGCGTCCTTCGGGATGGCACCGGCACATGCGATCACGCAGGGACAGCCTGATGGGGGGCTGTATACGAACGTCGGCGCGGTCGTGGCCGACTACGGGGAGGGCCCGGGGCCCGACATTCTCATACCAAGAAGCCACGAAGTCCCGGATGCCCTCAAGACGTACGTGGTCCCCGGCCAATGCGTCCAGCCCGAAAGCGTCACCGTCCGCGACGGCTACTACTACACCGGGGGAATCTGCAACGGCAACATCTACCGCGGCAATCTCAAGGAGCGGCGGGCGGAGGTGTTCGTTCCGGGAGGCGCGACCACTCTCCAGGCCGGGATCAAGGCCACGGCGACCCGGCTCGTGGTCACGGGCCTCAGGAACGGTCGGGCGGGCGCCAGGGTCTACAACCGCTTCACCGGGAAGCTGCTGGACCAGTACCTCGTCAGCCGGCAGAACCCCCCGATTGTCAACGACGTGGCGATCGCCCCTAGCGGTGACGCGTATCTCACCGGCTTCACCAACTCGAAGATCTACCGAATTCCGGCGGCCGGGCTCGAGGGAGGGCAGTCAGGAATCCAGCGGCTCAAGGTCTTCCTCAACTTCAGGGGAACGTCGTTCCCAGTCGAGGAGTTCAGCGCGAACGGCATCGCCGTGACCTCAGACGGAAGGTTCCTCATCGTCACGCACTTCAGTGCCGGACGGCTCTATCGGGTGCGGCTGAGCGATGGACAGGTGCGGCGGGTCCATCTTCACGGGCAGGCGCTGGCCGGCCCTGACGGGATCACCCTGACCGAGTCGAACGTGCTGTATGTCGTCGAAGCCAACGAGTCCCGCATCGCCGAAGTCCGTCTGAGCCACAGATATGGAAGCGGACGAGTCGTCTCGCGGACGACCAGCCCCGGATTCCAGTGCCCCACGTCAGCCGCGATCGCCGGCGACCGCCTCTTGGTCGCCAACAGCCAGTTCTGCGGCCCCGACGAACCGCCGTACACGATCGCCAGCATCCCGCTCCCCTGACGCATGGTAGGCGTCCCCTGCAGTGGTGGGTTGGAGGGACCACGGCCGGGCTTGAGGACGTAGAGGCCATCGGCGGATCTTCGGTGTGAACGGCGAAGAACCCCCCAAGGAGGAGACCCACCGATGGCCTCGCCACAGTCTGCCGTGCCTGAGCTTCGCGAGGCGTTCCGCGCAACGCCACCTCGCAGGTCGTGCACCACAGATCGAGCACCGGGGTCCGTTGACGACGAGAACCATTGACGCCCGCTCGGCACAGGTCGAGTCTCACAGGGTGGGCATCACCGTCCTCGGCCCCATCGGCATCGACGGGCTCGCGGATCGGCTCGGGCGTCGCGACCGGGTGGTGCTGGGCGTGCTGGCGTTGCGTCCGGGGCATGCCAGCACCCTTGACCGTCTCGTCGACGCGCTCTGGGGTGAGGCGCCTCCGAAGTCGGCCGAGAAGGTGGCGCAAGGCTGCGTGATGCGGCTCCGGAAGTTGCTGGGGCGAGGAGCCATCGAGACCTCCGAGCTTGGCTACACGTTCGCGCTGGTCGCCGAGGAGGTGGACGCGCACCGGTTCGAGCAGCTGGTGGCCCGGGGGCGCGAGCTGCTCGCCCTGGGCGAGACGGACCGGGCGTCGTACGTGCTCGGCGAGGCGCTGGGCCTCTGGCATGGCCGCCCGTACCCCGAGCTGGAGGGCTGGTCGCCGGCCGACTTCGAGGCAAGCCGCCTGGAGGCGCTGCGGCTCGACGCCGAGGAGTTCGCGGTGGCCGCCGCCCTGGATCTCGGCCACCACGACGATGTCGCCGCGCAGGCCTTCGCGATGGTCCAGGCGGAGCCCACCCGCGAGCGGCGCTGGGCGCTGCTGGCCCGAGCGCACTACCAGGCCGGTCGCCAGGAGGAGGCCCTGCGGGCGATCCGCGACGCCACAATCATGCTGCGTAACACCTTAGGTCTCGACCCGAACCCGGACCTCGTCGCGCTCGAGCAGGCGATCCTTCGCCAAGACGACTCTGTGGCGGCATTACCGGCTGGAGTGCGGGCCAGCGACACCTGCCCGTACAAGGGCCTGCTGCCCTACGACGTCGAGGACGGCGAGTCATTCTTCGGCCGGGAAGCCGACCTGGCCAGCTGCCTGCGAGTGCTGACCGGGACCGGAACCCTCACGGTGGTGGGGCCCTCGGGGTGCGGGAAGTCCTCCCTGGTCAGGGCCGGGATCGCTGCAGCGCTGGGCCGCCGGGGCCGACAGGTCGTCGTCGTGACGCC
This sequence comes from uncultured Actinomycetota bacterium, assembly GCA_963728555.1. Taxonomy (GTDB): domain Bacteria; phylum Actinomycetota; class Actinomycetes; order Propionibacteriales; family Nocardioidaceae; genus Nocardioides. Next base: position 32,291 of record CAVSKP010000002.1, on the reverse strand, counting down.
GGGAGCTCATCCTGTCGAGGCACTCACCGCACTGCCGGACCATGGGGACCGGCCGGTCCTCGTGGTGGACCAGTTCGAGGAGGCGTTCTCCCTGTGCGAGGACACCGCTGAGCGCGACCAGTTCGTCGCTGCCCTGGTGGAGCACGCCGCGACGGCTCCCCTGGTGATGGCTGCGCGGGCCGACAGCCTTGGTGGGCTGGCGGCGTACCCCTCGCTCGCACGCCTCGTCGAGAGCGGTCTGCACCTGCTGGGAGCGATGCCTGCCGACGATCTGCGGGCAGCGATCGTCTCGCCCGCTCGACAGGTGGGTCTCATCATCGAGCCCGGCCTGGTCGACCTGCTGCTCCGGGACGTCGAGGACGAGCCGGGGGCGCTCCCGTTGCTGTCGCACGCGTTGCTGGAGACTTGGAAACGACGTGAGGGCAACACCCTGACGGTCGACGGCTATCGGGACAGCGGCGCCATCCGCGGGGCGGTCGCGCAGTCGGCGGAGCGGGTCTATGCGGGGATCGAGCCCGGTCAGCGACAGCTCATGCGTCATGTGCTCCTGCGGCTCGTCACGTATGGCGGCGCCGGCGAACCCGTGCGCAGCCGGGTGCCCCGCCGGCTCCTCGGCGCGGACCCGCAGATCGACCGTCTCGTCGACGCACTCGTGACCGCCCGACTGGTGTCCAGCGACGCCGGTGTCCTGGAGGTCTCGCACGAGGCGCTCGCCCGGGCATGGCCTCGCCTGCACGCGTGGTTGGAGGACGACGTCGAGGGACAGCGCATCCGGCACCACCTCACCGCGGCTGCCGACGCCTGGGACTCGATGGGTCGCCCGGACAGTGAGCTCTACCGCGGCGTCCGGCTGGCGCGTGCGCTCGAGTGGCGGAGTGGCCGCGGTGCCCTGGTCACCGACGCCGAGGCGGCCTTCCTGGACGCGTCCCAGGAGGCAGCCCGCTTGGAGGAACGCTCGGCCGAGGAGCGGGCTCGCCACCAGACGCGGGTCAACCGCCGTCTGCGCAGGTCCTCGCGGTGGCTGCCGTGCTCGTCCTTTTCGCGGTCTCGGCGGGGGTGGTCGCCGTCCGGCAGGCCGATCGTGCCGAGACCAGCGCTCGCGTCGCCGACGCGCGCCGGGTCGGCGCCCGAGCGCTGGTCACCGACGACATCAGCGCGTCGATGTTGTTGGCCGTGGCCGGAGCGAGGTTGGACGACTCGCCGGCGACCAGGGCGAACCTGACCTCGGTCATCGCCCAGCACCCGGCGCTGATCCGCTCGACACCGTACGACGGTGAAGCCATCACGGGTCTGGACGTGAGCCCGGACGGCGGCACTCTTGCCGTCTACGACCTCCTCGGCGGAGTTCGGCTCTACGACACGACGAGCTTCGACCCCGTCGCTACTCTCGAGCCCGAGGTCGCGGACAAACCCCAGCGATGGTACGGACCGGTGGCCTTCAGCGCGGATGGCGAAACGCTGTCGGTCGGCGCGTCCGCACTGGACCCCGATCCCGTCCGGCTCCTCGACGCCACGACCCTCGACCGGCTCCCGACTCACCTGGCGGGCTTGCCGGAGTTGCCCTCGCGAGTTCACGACGTCACGTTCAGTGCCGACGGATCCACGCTGGCGGCAGCGGTCGAGCGCTTCGACGGACACCGTAAGGAGGTAGGAAATTCCGTTCTGGTGTGGGATGTGCGGGACCCCATGAACGCGTCCCTCCTGCTGCGCAAGCCCTTGGATCCGGAAGCGTTCGCGGGCTGGGGGAGCATGGTTGCTCTCTCTCCCGACGGGAAGACGCTCTACACGAGCACTCGAATGGCGGCCTACGACGTGGCCAGCGGGGCAGAGCTCTACTCGAACCCCACCGTCTTCGACACCACCGGTGTCCCGGACCACAACAGCGACTACTTCGAGCTCAGCCCCGACGGCAGCCTCATCGCGGTCACGCAGATCCCCGACCGGCTTCTCCTCGTCGACGCGCAGACCGGCGAGATCCGGCGCAGGCTTCGAGGTCACGACGACAAGGCGACCGGGGTGCGGTTCTCGCACGACGGAACCATGCTGGCCTCAATCTCCCCGGACCGGACCGCGATCATCTGGCAGGTCTCGAACGGCAAGATCCGGGAGCGGCTCGAGCTCGGCGAGGCCGATGCTCAGGCCCTGGCCTTCAGCCCGGACGACACCACGCTCTACACCGGCGGCGCGGGTCGATCGATCCGTGAGTGGGACCTGGACGGTGCTCGTCGATTGGTGGCGCGCCTGGTCCCACCCGGGAGGTTGACCTGGGGCGGAGGCGCGCCCGCCCCCGGAGGGCGGTACGTCGTGAACACAGGTCCGTTCTTCACCCGCTTCCTCGACCTGGGGACGCGAACGTGGACCAAGAAGTCGCCGCCCCTCAAGGACTACTACGGGAACGCCTGGAACAGGGCAGGTGACGAGTTCGTGACGCTGGGGGCCGGGTTCGTAAAGATCTGGGACCCTGACACGGGCCGTGTCGCGCGCCAGACCACCCTCGACGATGACATCTGGAACGGCGCCTTTGCTCGCGACGACACGTGGCTCGTCGTCATCGATTCAGCGGGCGTGGTGACCACGCTCGACGCGCAGTCGCTGGAGCAGGTGCGTGCGCCCGTTCAGCTCGATGGGACGCGAGAGGTCTTCGGCCTCGATCCCGAGGGCAACCTGCTGATCCACCTCACCGGCAAAGGCTCCGACCCGTTCATCGAGAGCGTCGGTCGTGGCTGGGAGCTCGTGGACCTGCGGACCGGGAACGTCGTCAACGAGGGGCAAGTGAGCTTCGACATCCGCTGGATGGTGAGCTCGCCGGACGGACACCACGCCGCGGTCGGCGGAACAACCGGGGACGTGGTGATCCTCGATCTCGATACGGGTCGGGCCCTGCGCCCACCCGTCGCCGGCCACGGCTCGAGCGTGTGGACGCTGGCCTACTCCGCGGACGGATCCCGGCTCGTAACATCGGGCGAGGACGGAAGCGTGAGTCTGTGGGACGGCGCCAGCGGTGAGCTGCTCGGCAGCGTGGTGCTGCCCGAGCGAGTCGATGCCGTCGCCGAATTCGGAAGGGACGCTGACACCGTCGTCATCGCGACCGAATATGCCAGCGTCTACCTGTGGGACTCGCGTCCGACGCGGGCGATCGAGTTCGCCTGCATCGTCGCCGGGCGGGACTTCTCCGGAGCCGAATGGGAGGAAGCGTTCGGAGACCGTCAGTACCAGGAAACCTGTCCACAGACATGATGGAAGGGCCACCGACCCGTCCTGGCCTGCCTCGCCTCGGTCCCTACACTCGCGTGCGTGGGCGACGTAGTCCACTTCCACCCCGTGGTGCACTTCAATCCCGCTCCGGTATGGGGTCAACGACCCCAACGGCCTGGTTGATCCGCGCTAACAGAACGAGTTCGGAGTTTAGACGCGATCAATTCGAATCTGCGCAGGTCCGGCCTTGGTTTGGTGGAGCTGAGGGGATTCGAACCTCTGATCTTCTCATTGCGAGAAGGTCGCCTCCACGTGTCGCCGGATCTCGGAGAAACTCGGCGAAACCTACTCTGACCTGGGCCGACACTCGACATCGGTGTCGTTGCCACCCAGGACACTACCCGACTGGCACGGATGACCTCGGAGTACTTCGGGCCGATTCCGCGGAGTAAGCGCGGAGGGATTCGCGGCCACGGGCACGACCTCTGTCGACAGCGGTCGTCGGCGGCGGCTTGACGCTTCGTGACGATCCGACCGGTTCAGCTGCTGCAAGCATCGGGCCAGGCGGATGCGCTGCCGCTCGCCGTTCTGGGCGACCACGACACCGCGCCCTACCGGCGGACGACGCGCATGGCGGTGAGGGCGCCGTTGACACCGAAGCGCGGCTCAGCCGATCAACACGGCGAGGCCCGCACGGAGAGGCTTCGGACGCACCCGTCCGCAGCGGCAACGGGTTGCATTGCGTTCGGGATGGGCTGGATCATCGGCAACGTGCTCGCCGGCGCCTGAACGTCATGTGTCACGGCGGCGCGGTGGGTAGGGCGCGTTCAGCCCGAAGCGGACACCGAGCATCCGCAGGCCGAAGCAGATGAGGGCGGCGCCGACCGCCGTCGGAGCGCCGTAGGCTCCGGTGCGGACGGCGATGACGGTGATGCTCGCGCCGGCCAGCGCGGGGAAGGCGTAGAGCTCGCTGCGCAGCACGGTGGGGACCTGCCGGATCAGGACGTCCCGCACGGTCCCACCGCCGACCGCGGTCACAGCCCCCAAGATGACTGCTTGCACCGGACCCAGTCCCAGACTCAGGGCCTTGCTGGCGCCGGTGACCGCGAACAGGCTGAGTCCCGCTGCGTCGAGCACGGTGATCGCCCCGGTCCACCGGTCCAGTCGCTGGACCAGGGCGAAGGCGATCAGGCCGCCGGCGGCGGCCACCGCCAGGAAGCGTCCGTCGCTGAACGTGGCCGGCGGAAGATCGTCGATGAGGACGTCACGGACGATGCCACCTCCCAAGGCGGTGACCACGCCGAGCGTCAGCACGCCGACGATGTCCAGGCGGACGACGCGCATGGCGGTGAGGGCGCCGTTGAGCGCGAAGGCGAAGACCCCGGCCAGGTCCAGAACGAGGAGCAGCGGGGGCTCGGTGCTCACCGAAGCGTTCTATCGTGTCTGAGCTCTTCCCACCACTCGGGTCAGGCGACGCGTCCCGCCCGGCGACGAGGGTGAGCGGGATGTGGATGATCACGTCCTCCTGGCCGCCCACCAGGCCGCGACGGCCGCACTCCACGAGGATGTCGCGGACCTCGACGTCGTACCGGCTCGCGGCGTTCTCCGCGTGCCGCTGGAAGCTGGAGTAGACGCCCGCGTAGCCCAGTGTCAGCGTCTCGCGGTCGGGTCCTCAAGGAGGGGTTGCCGATCACACAAGGCCGGGCAAGGACTTGCATCTCCCTGACTCGCTCAGCGGGAGACGTCCCAGGCCGCTGGGTGTGATGTTTCACGACACGAGGGCGGTCCTCGGAAATCTCGAGGACCGCCCATGCCGGGAAGGTGCGTGCGCTGTGTGGCAGCACCGGCTCACCACTTGTGCATGGTTCCTTCGGCGATGTTGTAGTACATCCCGATGTGCGTGTAGAAGTTCATCGCACCGAAGAGCAGGAAGACCACGCCACCGATGACCCAGGCCCAGACGGCCCAACGGAGCAGGTGGGGTCGGTTGGTCCACAGCGCGATCGCGAAAAGCAGGGCCCCCGCGGCGACGGTTCCCCACAGTCCGCCGAGGAACAGCGCCTCGAGGATCGGCAGGTGGCCGAAGCGGCCGCTGATCGGTTCCTCGGGAGGAGCCGCGCCGAGCTGGAAGCGGACGAAGCTGATGGCCAGCACGGCCATGCCGAGCCCGAGGGCGCCGACGAAGATGCCAGCAGGCTTGAGAGCCGCGATGGCAGAGGCGTTGGCGGCGTCCACGTCGCCCTCGAAGAGGGCTCGGTGACGCCACAGGTAGACCGCGGCGAGAAGCAGCAGGGCGCCGAACCCGGCCGCCGGCTGGCCGAAGGCGATGTTGGCGTACTCGAACCCCTCGCCTCCGTAGGGCCAGGTCACCGTGGTGTGCAGTCCTAACACCAGCAGCACCACGCCTGTGACTCCGAAGAAGCCGGCCCAGCCTTCGCTGTTGATGCGTTTGTTGCGGACCAGGTCAGCCAGGAAGGCTGCGAACCCGAGGAGTCCCGCGCCGGCCGTGATGGCTATCAGCTCGTTGTAGACGATCATGCTTTCCACTTCCTTCTGTCGGCGGATGAGGCTTCATCCGCGCGTGTCGATGTCTCTTGGTCATGCGTCGCCCCGCGCGGCAGGTGCTCGCGGAGTGTGTGCGTCCGGTGTGCGTGAACGTTGTCCGCGTCGTGCCCGGCTGCTGCCCTTTCGGATGGCCGGGAAGCCAAGCGGACTGCCAGCTGGATCACTCCGGTGATCAGCAGGCCGGTGATGCTCACGACGAAGGCGACGAGCAGCATCAGCTCCAGCTGCTCCGTCATGACGACCTTCCTTGCGAGGCCGATCGCTCATGCGTACGTCGCTCTTCCGCGCGCCGCTGATGAGGCAGTAGCTCGGCGGCGACGAGGGTCCCAATTGTCAGGATGCTCATCGTCATGACGGCCATGGCGATCAGCCACACCAGGTAGCCCGTGTCAGTCATTGCTCTCGTCTCCTTTCGCTGTTGGTTATTTACAGAACGCGCCGCGTAGCGTATGTATTCCGAGGAGTGCCGATCTCTTTTTCCGACCACGGTCCTTGGTCGGCGTAGGCTGCCTGGCTGACCCGTCGACCCGAGGAGTGCTTGTGAGCGACACGACGATGCCGATCGCGTTCCTCGGTCACGGCAACCCGATGAATGCGCTGCAGCGCAACCGCTACACCGAGGCCTGGCGGATCTTCGGAGAGTCAGTCCCGCGGCCGCGGGCCATCCTGGTGATCTCGGCGCACTGGTACACCAACGCCACTGCCGTGACGGCGATGCCGCGACCCCGCACCATCCACGACTTCTACGGGTTCCCCCAGGAGCTCTTCGACGTGCAGTACCCCGCCCCTGGCGCGCCGGAGGTGGCCGAACAGGTCGCCGACGTCTGCAAGCCGACCTGGGTCGGTCGCGACATCGACAGCTGGGGGATCGACCACGGCACCTGGTCGGTGCTCCTCCACGCTTTCCCCGATGCCTCCATCCCGGTGATCCAGCTCTCCCTCAACGCGTTCAAGAGCTTCGAGCACCATCTGGAGCTGGGCCGGAAGCTCGCACCACTACGCGACGCCGGCATCCTGGTGATCGGCAGCGGGAACGTGGTGCACAACCTGCGAGCCGTCGACTACCGCCAGGCGGACGAGGGGTACGACTGGGCGATCCGGTTCGACGAAGCGGCTCGCCAGATGCTCGAAGGGACGCCCGCCGACGTGGCGGCGCTCGACGCCCATCAGGACTTCAGCAGGGCGGTCCCGACGCCTGACCACTTCTTGCCGTTGCTCTACATCGCCGGCCTCGCCGACACGCAGCCGTTCGATCTTCTCGTCGAGGGGCACGCGGCCGGGTCGATATCCATGGCCGCCTACACCGTCGGACTCGACTGCGACACCAGCGGCGCGTCCGCCGCTGGTCCGGCCGCCCCGCTGCCCGAGGACTTTCCGACGATGGAGAGCAACCTCTGAGACCGCGCTCCACCGTCCCAGTCGCTCCTTGACCCGACTCGGAGCAAGAGTCAGGTGCGCGTGAACCAGCAGCGTCGCAGCGAACCCGGCGATGACGACGAACCAGTTCAGCTGGGTGAGCGATGACATGACGAACATTCCTTCCTTGTGTGGGTAGAATGAGAAACGCTACGCTATGCGTATCTCTTCCGGAAAGGACACCATGAAGGAGTTGCCCGGCACTCGAACGCTCGCCGACCCTCCCGCGCGCGCAGGGCGTCCCCGGCAAGCCGACTTGGACCAACGGATCGATGACGCGGTCCTCGGGCTGCTGCGCGAAGGGGGTCCTGACGCGGTGACGATGGAGAACGTCGCAGCGAGGGCCGGAACCGCCAAGACCTCCATCTACCGCCGCCACGCCAACCGCGGCGAGCTGCTGACAGCGGTGCTGAAGGTCGCCATCGGCACGCCCGAGGTGCCCCGGGAGGGAACAGTCCGGGAGAAGATCCGGATCGCTCTGGACCAGGCCTGGCGCCAGATGACCGACACCCTCGGACCAGGGGGCCTCGCCGCGATCGTGGGGAACTCCGACCCCGAGTTCACCGAGCTGTTCCGCGCGGCCCTCCGCCCCTACGACAAGGCGCTGGTCGCTCGCATCCGGGGTGACTCCAGGGCTGGACGGCTACGCCGAGACCTCGACGCGGACGGAGTGGTGAGCCTGTTGTTCGGTGCCTACCTCGGAGAGCTGGTCAGGCATGGTCGGATCAAGCACGGCTGGCTGGACCGGAGCATGGAGATGATCTGGTTGGTGATGACCTCGCCCGACACACACAGCCCACAAGAGGGGGAACCCGCCGATTGAAAGGTCAGAGTGCCGCCAGCCGCTCAGCAGAATCGACGGCGCCATGCTCGATGTCGAGGACTCCGGAGTGGTCATCGAGGACGATGTGGAGGCAGCCGGTCCAGACGCGCACCTACCGTGATCCGCTCGGTGACTCCTCCTCATCGTCCGGGCTGCGCGCAGCAGCCCCGTGATCTCATCGGCGTGCGCCCGCGACCACGGCTGCAAGCTGCAAGGTCCGAGCCCAGCGCCAGCGCTGGATCCCCGTCCTGCGGCGGCCCATAGGCTGAGTCCGACGTCTGTCCGCGATGGCCCAGCCGGGAGGAGCTCCCTTTGCTAGCCCTCGTGCTCGCGCACTTCGTGGCCGCGGTGCTGGCGCCCCTGCTGGTTCGTGCACTCGGCAGGCGGGCGTTCCTCGCTCTCGCCCTCGTTCCGGCGGCTGCGTGCGCGTGGGTGTTCGTTCGAACCGCGGAGGTGGCCGATGGAGGCCTCTACACCGAGGTCAAGCCCTGGGTCCCCGCACTGCACCTGGACGTGGCGTTCGCCATGGGGTCACTGCAGTGGGTGATGGTCTCGGTCGTCGCCGGCATCGGCACGCTGGTGCTGACCTACTGCACGTGGTACTTCGATGACGACGACGCCGGGCTCGCCTCGTTCGCGGCCAACTTCGTCGCCTTCGCCGGTGCGATGCTGGGCCTGGTTCTCGCCGACGACCTGCTGCTGCTTTACGTGTTCTGGGAGCTGACCACGGTCTTCTCCTACCTCCTCATCGGTCACGACCCGACCCGTCGCGCCAGTCGTGCCGCGGGGATGCAGGCGCTGGTCGTGACGACCCTGGGTGGCCTTGCCATGTTGGTCGGCATCCTGGTCGTGGGGATCCAGGCGGGCACGTTGCGCATCAGCGAGCTGCTCGCCGACCCGCCATCCGGGACCGCCATCGGCGTCGCGGTCGTCCTGATCCTGGTCGGGGCCGTCAGCAAGTCGGCGCTGTTGCCGTTCCACTTCTGGCTTCCCGCCGCGATGGCCGCACCCACCCCGGTCAGCGCGTACCTGCATGCCGCCGCCATGGTCAAGGCCGGCGTCTACCTCGTGGCGCTGCTCGCACCGGCATTCGCCGGAGTGCCGGGGTGGCGCCCGGTGCTCCTGTCGCTGGGGCTGTTCACCATGCTGCTCGGCGGCTGGCGAGCCTTGCGGCAGTTCGACATCAAGCTGCTGCTTGCCTATGGCACCGTCAGCCAGCTCGGGTTCCTCACCGTGGTCCTGAGTCTCGGCACGCAGGCCGCGGCTCTCGCCGGTGTCGCCATGTTGATGGCTCATGCGCTGTTCAAGGCGGCCCTGTTCATGGTGGTCGGGATCGTCGACCACCAGACCGGTACCCGCGACCTCCGCACGCTCTCAGGAGTCGGCCGGTCCGGGCCCGTACTCGCGGTCACGGCGCTGCTCGCCGGCGCCTCGATGGCGGGTCTGCCTCTGCTGGCCGGGTTCGTCGCCAAGGAGAGCGTCTACGCCGCCCTGATCGGTGTGGCTCGTGATGGCGATGGCACGGGGGTCGGAGCTCTGGCCGGCTGGACGGTGCTGGTCGGTGTCGTGATCGGCTCGGCACTCACCGTGGCCTACACGGCCAGGTTCCTGTGGGGCACACTCGCCACCAAGCCCGGTGTAGCGCAGTCCGGGCTCGGACGGATCCCCATCGGGTTCATGGCCGCACCGGTCCTCCTCAGCGCGCTGTCCCTTCTCGTCGCCTTCCTGGGTGGGCCGGAGACCACGCTGCTCTCGCCGTACGCCGACCGGCTCTCCGGTTACGGCCACGCCGGGCTGGCACTGTGGCACGGGCCGAACCTCGCGTTGTTGCTCTCGACGGTTTCGTTGACGGCCGGGCTCCTCATGTTCTGGCAGCGGCGGGCCTTCGCGGACATCCAGTACGCGCTCTCCCCGGGGTGGAGCGCCGAACGGAGCTACTTCGGGTTGGTGCGACTGGTGGACCGTGCCGCAGTCGAGGTGACCGGCTTCACCCAGCGCGGGTCGGTGACGGCCTACCTGAGCGTGATCTTGATGGTCGTCGTACTGGCGGCAGGCTCGGCCTTGCTCTCAGTCGACTTGGGTCCTGTCGACCTGGTCGCGTGGGACAACATCGGGCAGCTGGTGGTCGCGACCATCGTGGTGGTCGCCGCGGTGCTCACCACCCGTGCCCGCCGTCGGCTCAAGGCCGTCGTCCTGGTGGGCGTCACCGGCTATGGCACCGCCATGCTCTTCCTTCTCCATGGCGCCCCCGACCTGGCACTGACCCAGGTACTGGTCGAGACGGTCTCCCTGGTGGTGTTCGTGCTCGTGCTCCGCAGGCTGCCGGAGTACTTCACCGACAGGCTGCTCACACCTCGGCGCTTCTGGCGGATCGCGCTCGGTTTCGTGGTGGCGGCGACCGTCGCCGTCGTGATGGTGACGACCACCGGTGCCCGCACCGCCACGCCCGTCTCGGCGGACTTCCCTTCCGAGGCGGTGGCCTTCGGCGGCGGCCGCAACATCGTCAACGTGACCCTCGTCGATATCCGGGCGTGGGACACGCTGGGCGAGATCGCCGTCCTGGTCGCGGCCGCGACCGGCGTGGCGAGCCTGATCTTCCTCAGTGCCCGCGGGGGGACGGTCCGCCGGGTCCAAGACCTCCCGCCCCCGGAAGGCCAACCGCCTGCTGGTCGCCGCCGACCGGTGTGGCTGCCCGCGGGCCGAACACTCGCCCCCGAACGGCGCTCGATCGTCTTCGAGGTGATCACGCGACTGGTCTTCCACACCATCGTGGTGTTCTCCATCTACCTGCTGTTCTCCGGTCACAACGCCCCGGGCGGCGGCTTCGCCGCCGGCCTGGTGACCGGCCTGGCCCTCGTGGTCCGTTACCTCGCCGGCGGTCGGTACGAGCTCGACGAGGCGGCCCCCGTCGACGCCGGGAAGCTGGTCGGCACAGGGCTGTTCATCGCATCCGCCGCAGGTCTCGCGCCCTGGCTCCTGGGGGGCGCGGTCCTGCAGAGCGCCTTGGTCGACCTGCACCTACCTGTGCTGGGAGAGGTCCACCTGGTCACCTCGGTGTTCTTCGACATCGGCGTCTACGTGCTCGTCGTCGGGCTGGTGCTCGACCTCCTGCGCAGCCTCGGCTCCGGGATCGACCGCCACATCCTCCGCGACGAGCAGGACCAGTCGCCGACCCAGGGGGTGAGCGCATGACGACGAGCCTGTCGCTGGTCGTGGTCGGCGCGGCGATGATCGGCTGCGGTGTCTACCTGATCCTTGAACGCAGCCTCACGCGCGTGCTGGTCGGACTCGTCATGCTCGGCAACGGCGTCAACGTGCTGTTCCTGATCTCCAGCGGCCCCGCTGGCCGGGCACCCATCGTCGGCGACGAGGACCCTGCGGGGATGAGCGATCCGCTGCCCCAGGCGCTGGTGCTCACCGCGATCGTGATCAGTCTCGCGACCATCGCGTTCGTGCTCGCGATGGCCTACCGCAGCTGGCAGCTGACCGGCCACGACGACGTACAGGACGACGTCGAGGACCGGGCGATCCGGGTCCTTGCCGCGGCCGACGGAGCGTCCGACAGCTTCGACCTCTCCAGCGGCGACGCCGAGAAGGAGCTGGACATGCCTGAGGAAGAGGGGCAACGCCCGTGACGTGGCTGGTTCCGCTCCCGGTGATCCTGCCCCTGCTCGGCGCAGGACTCGCCCTCATCCTCCGCGGTCGCCCGGGCCTCCAGCGTGCGGTGAGCACGACCGTCCTGGCCTGCGTGGTGGTGGTGGCGGCGACCCTCGTCCACCGGACCGACCAGGACGGTCCGCAGGTGCTGTGGATCGGGGCCTGGAAGGAACCCCTCGGAATCTGCCTGGTGGCCGACCGGCTGTCGGCGCTCATGCTGCTGGTCTCGGCGGTGGTCACCCTCGCCGTGCTGGTCTACTCGATCGGCCAGGGCATGACCGGGGACGAGCGGGAGACTCCGACGCCACTGACCGTCTATCACCCCACCTTCCTGGTGCTCGGGGCCGGAGTCTCGAACGCCTTCCTCGCCGGTGACCTGTTCAACCTCTTCGTCAGCTTTGAGATGCTGCTGTTCGCGAGTTACGTGCTGCTCACCCTCGGCGGCACCGGGGCGCGGATCCGGGCGGGCACGATCTACGTGGTCGTGAACGTGCTGTCCTCGTCGCTGTTCCTCATCTCGATCGCGGCGGTCTACTCCGCCACCGGCAGTCTGAACCTCGCCCAGCTGGCCGGCCGGATCAGCGAGCTGCCGGCATCGGTGGCGCTGGTGCTGCAGCTGCTGCTGCTCACGACGTTCTCGATCAAGGCCGCGGTCTTTCCCTTGTCCTTCTGGCTGCCCGACAGCTACCCGACGGCTCCGGCGCCGGTCACCGCCGTGTTCGCCGGGCTGCTCACCAAGGTCGGCATCTACGCGATCATCCGGACGCAGACCCTGCTGTTTCCCGACAGTCCTCTCACCGACCTCCTGCTGTGGGCGGCCCTGCTCACCCTCGTGGTGGGCATTCTCGGGGCGGTCGCGCAGAGCGACATCAAGCGCATGCTGTCCTTCACCCTGGTCAGCCACATCGGCTACATGATGTTCGGGATCGCCCTGGGCAGCAGGGTCGGCTACTCCGGGGCGATCTTCTACGTCGCACACCACATCACCATCCAGACCACGCTGTTCCTGGTGCTCGGGCTGGTCGAACGACGCGCGGGAAGCACGAGCCTGATCAAGATCGGCGGTCTCGCCCGACTGGCTCCCCTACTGGGCATCTTCTTCTTCGTGCCCGCCATGAACCTCGCCGGTATCCCCCCGATGTCGGGCTTCCTCGGCAAGGTGGCGCTCACTGACGCCGGCCTGCAGCGGGGCACTCCGCTTGCCTACGCGGTGGTCGCGGCGGGCATGGTCACCAGCCTGTTGACGCTGTACGCCGTCGCGAAGACCTGGAACCTGGCCTTCTGGCGCACGCCGGAAGAAGCCCACGCCATGGCGCGGGAGCTGTCCAGCCTCGACCCCATCCCGGTAGCGCCGGGAGTGATCCGGCATCGCGACCGCGTGCACGTCGGGGTGGCCACATTCGACGGCCGCGACCAGGAAGAGGCCCGACGCATCCTCGACGAGGACGACAGCGACACTCAGGACCTCTACCAGCTCACCGAGCAAGGAGCGCTGCCGACCCGTCCGCCCCGCACGATGGTCGCTGCCACCGGCAGCCTGGTGGCCTTCAGCCTGGGCCTCACCGTGGTGGCCGGACCGCTCTTCGGCTACACCGGACGCGCTGCCCAGGACCTACTCCGTCGCGACTACTACATCTCCTCGGTGCTGCCCGGAGGGTCACGATGAGACGACCAGGACGTCTTCAGGGCATGCAGCCGTCGACGTTGGCCTGGCTGACGGCGGTGTGGGTCGCACTGTGGGGCGACCTGTCCGCCTTCAACGTCGTCAGCGGGCTCGTGGTCGCCATCGTGGTCACGCTGGTCTTCCCCCTCCCCCACCTGGGGATGAACCTCCACGTCCGCCCGCTGAGCCTGGCCTGGCTCATCCTGCACTTCCTCGGAGATGTCGTCTTGGCGAGTGCACAGGTGGCCTGGACGACCCTTCAGCTCGGTCGCCAGCCCGTCAACGCGGTGATCGAGGTGGACCTGAGGACCGACTCGGACTTCGTGTTGACCGTCGTCGCCGAGATGGTCTCCCTGGTGCCCGGCAGCCTCGTCGTCGAGGCCCGCCGGGCCACCCACACGCTGTTCCTCCACGTCCTCGACGCGAGGGACCAGGCGGGCGTCGACAAGATGCTCGAGCAGGTCTTCGCGCTCGAGCGCCGGGTCATCCTCGCCTTCGGCGCCGAGATCGACCACCTCGACGGACCAGCGGGCGCGAGCGCGGGCTCCACGCCCCCGGAGGTGACCGCACCATGAACACGGTGCTCGTCATCTGCGTGGCCATCCTGGGAGTCGCCGCGCTGCTGCTCCTCGCCCGGATCTCGCTGGGTCCGACGATGCTCGACCGGATCGTCGCACTCGACGTGCTGGTCGCCGTGACGATCTGCGGGCTGGCCCTCGAGGCCGCCGTTCATCGCCACACCACCACACTGCCCGTTCTCGTCGTGCTGTCCCTGCTCGGCTTCGTCGGATCGGTCAGCGTCGCACGGTTCACTCCTGGCAGTGACGACGTCGAGGCGGAGAAGTCATGAGCTGGGAAGACATCGCCGACGTCGCGTCCGCAGCCTGCTTGCTCCTCGGTGCGCTGCTGACCCTGACCGCCGCGATCGGCATCCTGCGGTTCCCCGACGTCCTCACCCGGATGCACTCGGCCACGAAACCTCAGGTGCTCGGCCTCCTGGTGGTTCTCGTGGGGCTCGGCCTCCGGCTCCGAGACCCCAGCACGATCGGGTTGCTCGCGCTGGTCGCGGTGTTCCAGCTGGTGACCTCCCCGATCGCGAGCCACATGGTCGGACGGGCGTCGTTCCGAGCGGGCCAGGTACGCCGCGACCTGCTGGTCATCGACCAGCTCAGTGACGTCCTGGCCGGCGAGGAGGAGGAGGAGCCGTCCTCCTGAGCGCTGCCGTATGGTCGTAGGTCCGCTGAGTGCTGAGCGAGTCCAGGGGAGGCCCTGTGGGGTACACGGAGGTTGGAGCCTGGTCAGGCAGGGCCCACCCGGACGGGGCCGTCGTGGTCGGCTACAACGGCAAGGACCACAGCCGAGCAGCACTGGCCTGGGGCGCCCACGAAGCGGCCCGGCAACAGGCTCCGCTGCTCGTGCTGTTCGCGGCCAACTACCCCGGCATGACCGTCGAGCCCGGCCCCGGACTGTTCCACCGGGAGCCCGGCGCACTGGAGGCCGCCGAAGAGGTGACCGCCCGCGGCGTGGCCGAGGCGCTCGCTGCCCATCCCGCTCTTCAGGTCGCCGGCGCCACCGAGGTCGCCGGCCCCACACGGGCGCTCGTCGAGGCCAGCGACCGGGCCGCGATGGTCGTCCTGGGCAGCCGCGGTTACGGGCGGGTCGCCGGGGCGCTGCTCGGCTCCGTCGCGTTCGCCGTCGCCGCACGGGCCAGGTGCCCGGTGATCGTCGCGAAAGACGAGTCGCTGCAACGCCCAGTCGGTCCCGAGCACCGGGTCGTGGCAGGGACCGACGGTTCGTCCGAGGGCACCGCCGCCGTCGACTTCGCGGCCGACCGCGCCGCTCGGGCAACGGCAGCCCTGGAGGTCGTGACCTGCACGGGCGGACACCAGGTCCAAGACGTCAACGAGCACGATCTGCGGTCATCAGCCATCGAGATCGCTGACTCCGCGGCAAACCGTGTGCATCGCCGCCACCCGGACCTGATGGTCACGACCAGGATCGAGGACTGCCCAGCCGAGCTCACCTTGGTGAACGCCTCCGCCGATGCCGGGCTGGTGGTGGTCGGCACGCGCGGTCGGGGTGCTTTCGAGGCAATGTTGCTCGGATCGGTCAGCCACGCCGTGATCCACGGGGCGTCATGCGCCGTAGCCGTCGTCGAACCGGAGGCACTTCCGGCCGGTTAGGCCGTCTGAGACACGGCCGGTCCATCCGTCGATCTCGGCGGGCGCGGCATCGACAACGCATCGAGACGGGTGACCCCGGCGAGGACCAGGGCCGTGACGGTGGCCGCGAAGTGGTCAGCGCCTGAGATTTCCAACCCGGTCATGACGTGACCGCCTCCGAACCACGCCACCTTCAGGCCTCGGGAGCAAGCTGTGTCCCTGCCAGAAGGCTGGACCCACCGACGAGGGCGTGCAGTGCTTCGGGGCTCCCGACCGAGGTCGGCATGGGTCGCGCTGCGCCGGGACAGGCCCGGTCGGATCCCTCGGTCTGGACTTGCGTCGCCGTGGCAGGCGGGCTGCGGCCACGGTTCCGACATTCAGGACGGTGATGGTGGCGATGGCCACGCAGATGAGCCAGGCCCCCATAGCCGGTGGTTGTCAGACCCCGCCCCGTAGCTGCGCGCTCGACCCGTCATCGTAGGAGGACGGACGCCGCCAGCACAGCAGAGCTCCCGTGCTGGCTGCCCAGCTGGAGTGGGTGAGGTACTTGACCGCATTGCCACGTCGACCGAGTCTCCACGTACCCGGATTCGCACTGTTGTTGGCACTCGACTTCGTACTTCTGGCGATGAGCGCAACCCGCGGTCTCACGGCCTGGTTCGCCATCGCTCCCGTCCCCATCTTGGTGGTGGCCACGTACCTGGTGCGGCGCGACGTGCGGAGGAACTCGGCGCACACGCGACCACCCGATGCCGAACCATGTCCCCGTCGATAGTTCCGGTTCTCAGCCGTCAGGGCGGGGCGCAGACGCACCGGCGCGCCTCACAGGGGACCCTGGTCAACCACTCCGCGCCTAGGAGTTCACCTGAGAGTTAGGGGTGGAGATCAGGGAACCACGATGGCCCGCCCGACGATGCTTCCGGCGTGCATGTCGTGGTAGGCCTGCTCGCCGTCCTCGATCGGGTAGGTCGTGGTCTTGATGTTGATCTGCCCGCGCTTGGCCATCTCGACCAGCTCGAGCAACTCCTTGCGGCGCCCCCACAACGAGGTCGACACGGTCATGTTGTACGGCGACGACGTCAGGCCGACCTTTGCCCCACCCATCCCGGCGCCGACCACGACCACAGCCGAGCCCACACCGCCGCACGCCACGGCCAGCGCGCCGGTGACGTCGGCCCCGACGAAGTCGAGGACCACGGTGGCGCCCAGACCACCGGTGAGCTTCTTGACCTCACCTGCAGCCTCGGCGTTTGATTCGAAGGCTTCGTGGGCCCCGTTCTCCTTGGCGAAGTCGAGCTTGTCCTGACCGATGTCCAGCGCGATGACCCGAGTAGGCGTGAGCTGACGCAGGAGCTGCAGGGCGACGTGTCCGAGACCACCGGCCCCGATGACAACTGTGGTCGAGCCACCGACCAGCCGCGGAAGGACGCTCTTGATGGCCTGGTAGGGGGTCAACGCCGCGTCAGTGAGCGACGCCGCGCGTATCGGGTCGAGGTCGCCAATAAGTACCAGGTGCCGCGGGGTGTCGACGACCATGTACTCCGCCATCGCGCCGTGCGCTCCCAGACCCGGTGAGATCATCCCGTTCAGGCAGAGGTTCTCCGACCCATCGGCGCACATCAGGCACACACCACACCCCCAACAGCCGTAGACGATGACCGCTTGTCCGACCTCGACGCCGGTCGCGCCCTCGCCCAGCTCCTCCACCACGCCGGCGGGTTCGTGCCCCAACGTCATCGGCATCGGATAGGGATAGCCCTCCTCGGGCATCATCATCACGAACTCATCGGAATGGCACAGTCCAGAAGCCGTGATTCGCAGCAGGACCTCCCCCGGCCCGGCCGACGGCTTGTCCACCTCCACGAGCTTGGGGCGAGTGCCGAACGCGGTGTACTGAATGGCCTTCATCGGTCCCCCTCGCGGGTGTGGGTGCTACGTCATAGCACTCAAGCACCCCCTACGACGGGCGGCAAGAAGGTCGCGCCCCTGCCCAGCGGGGTCGAATCAGCCGACCGATGCGGCGCCGGCGCGGCGCTGAGGCTGCCTTCCTTGTCGGTGAGCTCCGTGGTTCATTGGTCGGACCAGGCCAGTCCTCCCGCGGACGACCTCAAGGCGCAGGAGGCGCCATGACCATTCAAGTTGGCTACTTCGTCGGCAGCCTTTCGTCCACGTCGATCAATCGTGTCCTGTCGCGTGCTCTGATCCGCCTGGCGCCGGAGGACATGGAGTTCACCGAACTCCCGATCGACAACCTGCCGCTGTACAGCCCGGACTATGACAACGACTATCCCGCTGAGCCCCGGGCGCTCAAGGCAGCCATCGCTGCCGTCGATGCGGTGCTCTTCGTGACGCCTGAGTACAACCGCTCGATCCCGGGAGCCTTGAAGAACGCGATCGACTGGGCCTCTCGACCATGGGGCGAGAACTCGTTCGACCACATTCCCGCTGCCGTGATCGGCGCCTCCATCGGCCAGATCGGCACCGCGATGGGCCAGCAAAGTCTCCGCGGCGTGCTCAGCTTCTGCAACGCCCGGCAGATGACGACTCCCGAGGCATACATCCAATACTCCCCCGATGTCTTCCATGACGACGGCGAGGTAACCAAGGACTCGACGCGGGAGTTCCTCACCGCCTACATGGCCGAGTTCCGCACCTACATCGGCATGGTCCTGACCGTCCTGCCTCGCACTCGCTCGGAGGCGGCGTCACCACCTGGGGCGAAGGACTGAGGGCCTATCGCTCAGTCGCGGACGACCCACCTGGTTCAACAGCCGAACCTCAAGGGCCGCCCGCCTTCTCCGACTCTGGGTCGTAGAGCGCGGTCAGCCGCCCGTCTGGGTCCAGTCGCGCCAGCAGCGCCTCTCCGATGCCGCGAAGCTGCTTCAGCTGCGCGGGGCTGAGCGGGTCGAGGACGTGACGGCGCACCGTCTCGACGTGGCCCGGCGCGGCCGCGACGACGGCGTCCCAACCGACCGGTGTCAGGCGGGCGTTGGTCGCCCGGCGGTCCTCGGGGCAGGGGAACCGCTCGACCAGGTCGCGACCCTCGAGCCGGCTCACCACGTGCGAGAGCCGGGACAGGGTGGCGCTGGTGCGCTGGGCCAGCGCCGTCATCCGCAACGTGCGCTCCGGTGCCTCGGAGAGCATCGCGAGGACGAAGTACTCGAAGTGGGTGAGCCCCGAGTCGGTCCTCAGCTGGGCGTCCAGGACGCCGGGCAGCAGCTCGATGACCGCGATCAGTCGCAGCCACGCCGCCCGCTCATCCGCGTCCAGCCAGGCAGTGTCCCAGTCGTGGGTCATGGGACGAGTGTAGTCGATTAGTTGACGGAACAAGTAAATCGTGTAGAGTGTTACTTGAAGCAACAACTAACCACGACATCAAGGAGCACCTCATGGCACACCTCACCATCCTGGGCACCGGCAACATGGGCCAGGCGATCGCGTCCGTCGCCGGCAAGGGCGGGCACACCGTCCAGCTGCTCGGCGAGAGCGACCTCGACACCGCGGTCAGCGGCGAGATCGTCGTCCTCGCGGTCCCCTACCCCGCCATCGCCGACGTCATCGCCCAGCGCGGCGAGAGCTTGGCCGGCAAGATCGTCGTCGACATCACCAACCCGCTGAACTTCGAGACCTTCGACTCCCTCGTCGTGCCCGCCGACAGCTCGGCCGCCGCGCAGATCGCGGCCGCGCTCCCCCAGTCGCGCGTGCTCAAGGCCTTCAACACCACCTTCGCCGCCACCCTGGCCGCCGGCACCGTCGGCCCGCTGACCACCACCGTGCTGATCGCCGGCGACGACGCCGACGCCAAGTCGACGGTCGCCGGTGTCTTCACCTCCGGTGGCCTGGACGTCATCGACGCCGGCTCGCTCAAGCGGGCCCGCGAGCTCGAGGCGGTCGGCTTCCTCCAGCTCACCCTCGCCGTCAACGAGAAGGTCTCCTGGACCGGCGGCTTCGGCATCGCCGCCTGACACTCCTGCTCCCCACCATCACCCCAAGCAAGAAGGAACGTGCCATGACCGTCAACGCCGTCCGCCTCAACCACGCGGTGCTCTTCGTCTCCGACCTTGAGCGCAGCATTGCGTTCTACCAGAAGGCGTTCGACATGGTGGTCGTGGCGCGTGAGCCTCGCGCGAACGCCGCGTTCCTGCGGCTGCCGCGCTCGGGCAACCACCACGACCTCGGCCTCTTCGGGGTCGGCGAGCAGCCGCCGCGTCCACGCGGCTCGCTCGGGCTCTACCACCTGGCATGGCAGGTTGACACCATCGAGGAGCTCGAGGAGGCCAGGCTCACCCTGGCCGACCTCGGCGCCCTCACCGGCGAGTCCAGCCACGGCGCGACGAAGAGTCTCTACGCCCGCGACCCGGACGGCAACGAGTTCGAGGTCATGTGGATGCTCCCCAAGGCGCAGTGGGGCGAGTACGAGAACGCCGCACCCGTCGAGCGCCTCGACCTGGCCGGCGAGGTCGCCCGCTGGGGCGGGGTCCGCACCGCCGCCGAGCTCGTCCCCGTCGACGGGCCGTGACGCCGGGGGTCACGGACTCACGGCGGCCGCCACCACCGGCCTGGCCGACTGGCTCGCCCATCGGTTGGACTTCCTGCGCCATCGTGCCGCGGCCCCGACCATCCTGGACCACGCGGCGCCGTCCTGGAGGACGGCTCGAGGAGTCTGCCGTCGGGAGCCGTGGGGTCCCTCCTCTTGGGGGAAGCTGGTAGGGCAGGGCGTTCTCGTCTTCAGTGCCGCCGACCACCGGCGATCGCGGCCGGGCTCGCCGTAGGGAGCCACCAGTCAGGCTGTGACGAGTGGACCGGTGGCAATTCGCGGGACGTCGCGAGGTATCGCGAGACGGCGACGAGGCTGGCCAGGGCGCCTCGGTGCCCGCCCAGCGCGAGCGACATCGGCAGAAAGGAGGGGTACCTAAGCTGGTCCGCTCTCCCGCCCCGCGACCGGTACGTCGGCGTACGGGTCGGCTGTCCTCGAGCGGGTTGGGTGGGCGGCCATCGGCCAACGCTCCTCCGCGCAGACCGCCAACGGCGCCGCAGTGAAGATTGTCGAGTAGATACCGATCAACAGCCCGAGAAGCAACGCGATCGCGAAGTTGGTCAGCGAATCCCCGCCGACCACGGCGAGGGTCGCCAGGATCAAGATCGCGCCCAATCCGGTGTTCAGTGTGCGCGGGATGGTTTGCAAAATGGCCGCATTGACGGTGTCGCGGAGGTTTCCGTGGCTCCCGCGACTGCGTTCCCGGATTCTGTCGAATACCACGATGGTGTCGTTGACTGCGAGTCCGATGATCGAGAGTACGGCGGCGAGGAACACTCCGTCGACGGGCTTGCCCAGCCAGGCGAACACGCCAACCACGGTGAGCACGACATGTGCCATCGAAAGCACGGCCGCGGAGGCGTATGTCCACCGGAACCGCAGCGCGAGGTAGAGCATCTGTGCGCCGATGGCGACGACGAAGGCAATGAGCGCCTTGTCGCGCAGTTCCTTCCCCAACGTGGCACCGATCAGCTCGTCGCGCTCCTTGGTGACGTCCGCGGCGTTGCGAGCCAGCGAATCCTCGATGGCGCTTGCCTGCTCATTGTCGATCTGCCCGGTGCGGACAGTTATGTCCTCGGTGTCACCCCTTTCTGAAGAGGTTTGAACTACCGCGTCGGGAAAGCCCGCATCGACGACCGCCGCTCGAGCCCGGTCCACGTCAACTGCCTGACTGGTCGAGAACTCCAGCATCCGGCCGCCCGTGAACTCCACGCCGAGGTTGAGGCCGCGTACGATGATGCCCACGCCCGCAAGCATTCCGACCACAATGGCGACGCCGATCCACATGCCCGCGCGGCGCATCACCAAGGGTCCGCTTTTGTTCAACCAGGCGCGCAGTGTGCCCGTGCCACCGAGGCCGGACGTCCTACGCGACGTGAACCGACGGCGCGCCGCCCAGTCGGTGAGCACGCGGGCGATCACGAGTGCCGAGATCATCGACGCGATCACGCCGATCGACAGGGCGACACCGAACCCCTTGACCGGCCCGGACGCGAAGAAGAACAGCAGTCCAGCCGCTAGCAGCGTGGTGATGTTGGAGTCGAGGATCGCCGACCAAGCCTTTCGATAGCCGGTATCGAGCGCGGAACCCAGTCCCGCATCGGGGTGTCCCGAGTACTCCTCCCGTGCCCGTTCGAAGGCGAGGACATTGGCGTCGATCGCGAGCCCGATGGCAAGCACGAAACCGGCAAGGCCGGGCAGGGTCAGGGTTGCGCCCAACCACACCAACAAGGCGTACGAGATCAAGCCGTACGCGGCGAGGCCCAACGTCGCCATCAGCCCCATCAGCCGGTAGACGACGACGATGAACAGCCCGGTCAGGGCTATGCCGATGATGCCGGCCTTGACGGACGCGTCGATGGCAGCATCGCCGAGGGTGGCGCCGACCGTGCGCTGCTCGATTACCTCCACCGGCACCGGCAGTGCGCCGCCCTTGATGAGGATTGCGAGGTCCTGTGCACTTCGCTGGGTGAACTGACCCGTGATCTGGGTGGCCGTGCCAGCGCCAGCACAAAGTTCCGGCTGGACCGCCGGAGATGAGATGACCTCTTCGTCGAGCATGATCGCGATGCGGCGAGCACCGGTCGTGTTCTCGCAGGCACGGCTGACCAACTCGCGCCAATGCGGAGCCCCGTCGCCATTGAACGCGACCGAGACGACCCATGAGCCGAGCCCGTTCGCCGGCAGTTCGGCGCGCGCATTCTTGACGCCGGTACCGTCCAGCACGAGCGGGCCGACCACGACGGGCTGTCCGGCCTCGTCCTCGACTTCATTCGTCCCCGCCGGAGGCCGGATTCCGGGCTCCGTCGCACCCCGCACGACGTGAAAGCTGAGCTGCGCGGTCCGGCCGATCACCTCGGTGGCCTCACGTGGGTCCTGTACTCCAGGCAGCTCGATGAGTATCCGGCGCACACCGACCCGGGCGAGGGTCGGCTCGGTGACGCCCAGCGCGTCAACGCGGCCGCGCAGCACCTCGAGAGCCCGGTTGGTCGACTCGCGGTTCGCCTTAACCCGAGCGCCGTCCCGGGTCTCCAGGACGATTTGCGTGCCCCCCTCGAGATCCAGGCCCAGCCGTGGAGAGATGGACACGGCGGCGAGCAGTGCCAAGCCGATGACCACGAAGGAGGCGAGAGCTCGCCAGAAAGGCGCTCGCGAGCGCGTGCGGGCAGCAGACGGTGACATGGGCATGCAGACTCCAGGAATGTGCCCCGGGAAGGGCCGAACGGACGGGACGGGGTGCCGTCAGGCTGGAGGCGCGCGCCCGTCAGGTGTCACGCGAAAGATGCCGAGCGGTTGGTCTTCCGCCGCTTGGCATGCCGTGGTTTCCGACGGACAAGCCATGCCGACGAACACGCGGAGAAGAGCCTGCGTCGGTGGGTCGACACGGTGCGGCTGCTGGGAGCGCGAGCCGAGGACCGTTTCGGCCGATGACAAGCCGCTCTCGACATGCTCGGCGGACTGGTGTGCATCCGGTTCCCAGGTCGCGGCGGGGGCCGGGAGCCGCGCCACACCATAGACACAGACCACCAGCAGCAACGTCGAGAGCGCCGTGACGACGGCGGCCCGGATGAACTCGCGCGCGCCGTGCTGCATCAATGGAGTCTAGGTGGGACCAACTAATGCCCGAGGCATGTCAGCGCGGCCGCGTCCTCGGGCCGATCCCGGTCGCCCTGCGCGATGTCGCATCTGGTGGCCCAGGAGGACGTCCACGTGCTAGCTGTGATGCCCAGGCACGTTGGTCGAGATCTTGCGACGACACGGTCTGAGGTGTGGATGGACGAAGGCCTCCCCGGTGTGGAGTGGAGCTATCTAGGAACCGCTCCGCCACCGAAGGAGGCCTTCGTGTCCCACGCTACCCATGCCAACGCAGCCCTGACCCCTCGTGCACGTCTGCGACTCGCGCGTCTGATCGTCGACCACGGCTGGCCGCCGGCTCGTGCTGCCGAGCGCTACGACGTCTCGTGGCGCACGGCGAACAAGTGGGCCGACCGCTACCGCGAGGAAGGCCCGGCCGGCATGCTCGACCGCTCCTCGGCCCCACGCCGGCAGCCGAACCGGACGCCGGCCCCGGTGGTCCGCAAGATCGTGCACCTGCGCTGGAAACAGAGACTTGGACCGGTCGAGATCGCCGACCGCCTCGGCATGGCGTCCTCGACCGTGCACGCGGTCCTGGTCCGTTGTCGGATCAACCGTCTCTCCCACATCGACCGCGCCACCGGCGAACCGATCCGCCGCTACGAACACCAGAAGCCTGGCGATCTGATCCATGTCGACGTCAAGAAGCTCGGCAAGATCCCCGACGGCGGCGGATGGCGCTACCTCGGCCGCCAACAAGGCCAAAGGAACCGTGCCGCGACAGCGGCCCGCACCGGGTCACGCAGCAAGACTCACGATCCGAACATCGGGACCTGCTACCTGCACACCGTGATCGACGACCACTCCCGCGTGGCCTACGTCGAGGCCCGCGACGACGAAACCAAGGAGACCGCGACCGAGGTCCTCAAGAACGCGGTGGCCTGGTTCGCCACTCGGGGCGTCACCGTCCAACGCGTGATCAGCGACAACGGCAGCTGCTACAAATCCAACCTCTGGCGCGAGACCTGCACCGACCTGGGCATCACACCGAAGAAGACCCGGCCCTACCGACCACAGACCAACGGCAAGATCGAACGCTTCCACCGCACCATGACCGAGGGCTGGGCGTTCAAGAAGTTCTACAACTCCGAGTCAGCCCGGCTCGCAGCCCTGCCAGCATGGGTCCACCAGTACAACCACCACCGGCCCCACTCAGCAATCGGGAAGGCCGCACCCATCACCAGGTTGGACAACCTGGCTGGGCATCACAGCTAGCTCGTGCTCGCGCAGTGCGTGGAGGTAGGCACGCTTCGCATCATCGAGTTCTTGGCGCCGCTCAAGCCCCGCGGGCGGTCCTGCGCGTCCCTGGACGCGAGTAACAGGGCCCCGCCTCACGGCAGCTTCCGAAGCCAGGCAGACCATCCAGCGCCGCCGAACGAGCCGGCTCCTGATTCGACGTCGAGTCTGACGCTCACCAGTTGGCAGGCGGGTCGCTGGCGGGGAAGGAGTCGAGCCCCCACTGTTCCACGAGGTCTCCAGGACTATCCTCCCGGCGCCCTGGCCACGAGACCGCAAGATCGGTCTTTTCCTCGCTGGCCGAAGATCCACCTTCAAGCATCGTGTGTTCTCCTTTCGGTTCACTTAGGCAACGCAACGAAGCGCGTATCTTATTCCTCGGCGGGTGCGCTGCCCGAACCTTGGGCGTCCTTCGCGCCTCGGTGGGTGGATTTGCAAGGCCCGAGCCGATGATCTGGGTGCTCGACTTGCTCGTCCGCCTGGACACCGATCGCGGACGCTGCGTGCTTCCGCGACAGCGGCGTCACGCGGTACGTCGTGCGTCGGCTGCCCATCGACGCCACCGGCTAGCCGGGAACATTCGGCCCCGGTCGAAGTGTCGGTCGTAGAAGCCAGCGATCTCCGCCCACATTGCCACGGGATTGGAGTACATCGGCCAGTGCCCGCTAAAGGGGATCTCGGCCAGCTCGACGCCGTGCTCCCTCAGGAGGGGCAGGTAGGAAAGTCCCGCGTTCTGTTTGCCGTACATGAACAGTCGGGGGAACGGCAGGGCCGTGAAGCGGGAGAGGAGGTCGCCGTGGTCGGAGAGATCGACCATGGACTCGAAGACGCTGCGGACGACATCGGGACGCACCCTCGACCGCACGTTCGAGGCATACAAGGCGCTTGAGAACGCCGGGGCGGGATGCGTCCGGGCAGCGAACTCCTCCAGGAAGGCAACTGGGTCGTCGGTCGGGTGGTCGATGATCTGGCGGCTGAGGAAGCAGTCCTCGCGAGCCAGGTTGCCTTCGATGTTCACGAAGCTCAGCACCCGGTCTGGGGCGCGCTGCGCCAGCATGAGTGCCGTGAGTCCGCCCATTGAGTGACCGACGACGTGGAATTCCTCGATGGCCAGCCGCTCCAGCACGGCGTCCGCCACGTCGACGAGGAACTCGATCGAGACGCGCGAGAGATCGCTGCTCATCGAACGTCCGAAGCCGGGCGCATCGAAAGCGATGAACCCACCAGCGGCGAGGTTCGGGATGTGCGCGAAGTCGGCGTAGTCCTCCTTGATCGAACCGAAGCCGTGCAGGAACAGCACAGGGGGCTTCCGCCCGTGGCTATCGAGGGTGTCGAGTTCCAAGGAGGCGCCGTTGACCTCCAGGGCGAGAGTTTGGTGATCCCACTTCGCGGAAGCTGACATGTCGTGCTCCTATCTGGAGCTTCGCTCCCTGGTTGGCTCAAACTTTTCCCTCCAGCGCTGATCAAGCTTGTGCTGGGAATGGCTTCTCGACACTCGGTGAGGAGGATGGCGCTTCTGAGCCCGTGTGAGGCTCCGTTGGGCTGTCGGCGGACTCGTCAGCAGCGAGCGCATGCAGGGCCAGGGTCGCGTGCGCGTAGGCGCCGCCGGCGCGCATTTCGGCGGCCACCCAGATCGACTCCATGATCTCCTGCGCATCCGCACCTTCCCGGCTGGCCAGTTTGGTGTGCCCCTGGATGCAGTAGGGGCATTGCGTGACGTGGGCAACCGCAACGGCGATGAGCTGTTTGGTCTTGCGATCGAGCGCGCCGTCTGCGAATACCGCGCGACCAAACTCCTCGAACGCCTTATGTGTCGCCGGCGCGAGTTCCCTGCGGCGGGCGGCCAGGGCGGGTGTGGTTGCGTGGTACACGGTCTCAGTCATCGGGGTCCTCCGATGGGCACTCGCCAGGTGGAAGTTGGTTCGAACGCGGATTGCGCATATCCGATCCTGACTCCGGACAGACGAAGGTGCAGGGACGCCGGCCCGTCAAGTAGGGGCACGTTGATTGCCGCTGACCGGCAATCAATGGCTGGCCCACGAAATGCCCCAAAGAGCGCCATTCGGGTCGGTGGGCCTCGGCTGAGGATGCAGCGGCCTCTCGAGCGAGGCCGACAGCTGCGGAATGGCGGGTGACGCGACCTCACCGGGCCAATGTGGCAAGAAGGTTCATGACACGGGCCACGCCGTTGTGGTCGTTCGAGACTGTGCGCAGGTCGCTGGCCGCCAAGACGTCGTGCTGGGCGTTCGCCGGTGCGACGCTGAGGCCGGCGACTGAGAAGAGGCCGAGGTCATTGGGTCCGTCGCCCATCGCCAGCACTTGCGACTCCACCAAGCCTTGAGCAAGGTAGAACCTTTGGAGGGTGGAGCCCTTGTCGACACCAACCGCCGTGATCTCGAGATAGTTCGGGTTGGAGAAGTCAGCTCTCAACCCGTCCGGGACTGCTTTGGCGACTGCTCGTAGCGCGTCCCGGCGGTGGGGATCTGAGATGAGCATGATCTTGTCTGGCGCCTCAACTTCGCGATCCAGGTCGGCAACAGTCGGCGTGGTCCCGGTGATCTCGGCCTCGAGCGCGATTGCGCCGTTGACGCGCTGCACCAACCACCGTGCAGCCGAATACCAGCTCACACTCAGCCCAAACTTACGGCTCGTTGCAACAATCGAGCGAGCTGCTTCGAGCGGAGCGGGAGACCGCTCCATGATCTTGAGGTGCCCATCCGGGGCGTAGCGGCCCAAGATCGCGCCTTGTGAGGCGATGAAGGCCTGGCTCGGCCGTCCAAGATCCTCGAGCACGTGTCGGAGCGCTTCCGGATACCTGGAGGACGCGAGCATGACGTCGATCCCGGCCGCTATCGCAGCATCGACCGCGCGGCGGGTGGCCGGGCTGACCTGGTGGCTGCTGGTCAGCAAGGTGCCGTCCACGTCGATGACGCAGAGCCGGATCGCGGCGAGGCGGTCGTCGAGGTCGCGATGGTTCGTGTTCAAGTGCAGTCGGACTCCATAGATCCGGCCCTCAGCTCCGCTTGGCGACGGTGAGGAGCACTACAGAGTCCTCGAGGGCGTCGAGAGCGTGGCGGTGAGTCGGGGATGAACATCAAGTCGCCGGGTGAGCCGTTCCATCGGTTTTCGCCGGCTACGAGCGTGACGCGCCCGTGGAGAACCTGGACGGTGGCCTCACCCGGGTTCTCGTGCTCGTCCAGGCTTGTGCCGGCCCGCAGCGCGATCAGGGTCTGTCGTAGGACGTGTTCGTGGCCTCCGTAGACGGTGTGGGCGCTGCGACCGCTGGAGGCTGCCAAAGCGACGCCCAGGTGCTGGCGGGCAAGCGCGGTCAGTGACTCCTTCTGCATCTTGCCTCCCGTTCGTCGACGGAGATCCTGGTGCGGCCGGCCGATCATCGCCCATCAGCCAGGCGGTGGTGATGGTGTGGGTCACGTCGCCAGCAGGAAAACCCCCGTGATGAGGAGGGCGACGACCTTGACGACCTCAAGGCCGACGTACCAGTAGTGCGCGTTGGAGCGCGGCGCATCGTCGCCGGCGAGGACCGGATCGGATCGCCTGGCCAGACGCGGACGGACCAGCATGATCTGGACCACTAGGCTCACCACGGGCACCGTGGCGCTGATGATGATGCGCTCGGCCGGCATCGCCTCAAGGACTGCGGACGCCAAGACGACAGCCAGGGTCAGTTCGGCGAGGTTGAGTGCGCGGAACACCAGTCGTCCGATGCCGAGCCCGATGGGGAGCGTGACACCGGGTGCCCGGAACTTCAGCGGCGCTTCTACGAACGAGATCGCGGTGACCATGCCTAGCCACACGAACGTCACGGCGGTCGCGAGCGCCAACGAAGGACTCCTGTCTGCACCTATTGGTCACGAGGGGATTCCGAACTCGCGGCTGTAGTGCCTCGCAACTGCCCGGGCCATCACTGGGTCAATGAGCCGTTGGCGCGCCAGGCGCTCGACTACTCGCAGCGCGATGGACGGTGCGTCGACGCCGAAGTGGCGGCGGAGCGCGGCACGGGTATCGGAGAGTCCGAAACCATCGGTGCCCAGCGAGGACCAGTCCCCTGGCACGTAAGGCGCGATCTGGTCGGGGACTGCCCGCATCCAGTCCGAGACCGCGACCACCGGTCCGCGCTTTCCCGCGAGGCGGGCGGTGACGTAGGGGGTTCGTTGCGGTTCATCGGAGATGCTGGCGGTTCCACTCGCCGGCGGCGAGAGCCTCGCGACGCAGCTGTGTCCAGGAGGTGACCGACCAGACGTCGACGTTCACTCCCCAGTAGCGCAGCATCTTCTGTGCCTCGAGCGCCCACGGCACAGAGATCCCGGAGGCGAGGATCTGCGCGCCAGGTCCCCGGTCCGTTGCCGCCGGTGAGTACAGGTGCATACCGGCGAGGATTCCTTCAACGTCGACGTCATGGGGCTCGGCGGGTTGGGCGACGGGTTCGTTGTAGAGGGTGAGGTAGTAGAAGACGTCGGGATCCTCGCCAGGACCCGGTTCGCCGTACATCCGGCGCAACGCGTCTCGCACGATGTGGCCGAGCTCGAAGCCGAACGCCGGGTCGTAGGCGACGCAGGCGGGGTTCGTCGAGGCCAGGAGCAGCGAGTGGCCGTCCTGGTGCTGTAGTCCCTCGCCGTTGAGCGTCGTGCGGCCCGCGGTGGCGCCGAGCAGGAATCCTCGGGTCAGCTGGTCGGCGGCCGCCCAGAACTGGTCGCCGGTGCGTTGGAACCCGAACATGGAGTAGAAGATGTAGATCGGGATCATCGGCTCGCCGTGGGTGGCGTAGGAGGTTCCGGCCGCGGTCCAGGAGGCGGCGCAGCCGGCTTCGGTGATCCCTTCGTGGAGCAGCACCCCGCGGGTGTCTTCCTGGTAGCTGAGCATCAGATCTCGATCCACCGAGAGGTAGTGCTGGCCGTGCGGTGAGTAGATCTTCTTGGTGGGGAAGAAGGCATCCATGCCGAAAGTGCGGGCCTCGTCGGGGATGATGGGGACGAACCGGTGTCCGATCTCGGGGTCCTTCATGAGGCTCTTGAGGAGGCGGACGAACGCCATGGTGGTGGCCACGGGCTGGCGCCCGGTCCCGCGTGCGGTGACTTCGTACGCCGCCTCGTCGGGCAGCTTCAGCAGCCTTCCGCGCGCGGGCGACACGGCTCTGCGGGGCAGGTTTCCGCCGAGGAGCCGGCGGCGCTCGTGCAGGTACTCCAGCTCGGGGGATCCAGCGGGCAGCGGGACGTAGGGAGGAAGGTCCGCGTCGAGGTGGCTGTCACGGAGCGGCATCTCCAAGCGGTCGCGGAAGGCACGCAGGTCTTCGAGGGTGAGCTTCTTCATCTGGTGGGTGGAGTTGCGACTCTCGAAGTGCGAGCCGAGCGTCCACCCCTTGATGGTCTGGGCCAGCACGACGGTCGGCTGACCCCTGTGCCGCAGGGCCGCGTCGTAGGCGGCGTACACCTTCCGGCTGTCGTGCCCGCCGCGCTTGAGACCCCAGACCTCGGCGTCGGACATGCCCTCGACCATCGCGAGAGTGCGAGGGTCGCGGGCGAAGAAGTGCTCGCGCACGAACGCTCCCGACTCCGACTTGTAGGTCTGGAAGTCACCGTCTGGGGTCGAGTTGAGCAGGTCGACGAGAGCACGGTCGCGGTCGGCGCCGAGTAGCGGGTCCCACTCGCGTCCCCAGACGACCTTGATGACGTTCCAGCCGGCGCCACGGAAGTAGGCCTCGAGCTCCGGGATGATCTTGCCGTTGCCGCGCACCGGTCCGTCGAGGCGCTGCAGGTTGCAGTTGACGACGAACGTGAGGTTGTCCAGCCCTTCTCGGGCGGCGACGCCGAGTGCCCCTAGTGCCTCGGGTTCGTCCATCTCGCCGTCGCCGATGAAGGCCCAGACGTGTTGGCGGCTGGTGTCCTTGATGCCGCGGTTGTGCAGGTATCGGTTGAACCGCGCCTGGTAGATGGCGCTGATCGGGCCGAGGCCCATCGAGACGGTGGTGAACTCCCAGAAGTCGGGCATCAGCCGGGGGTGTGGGTAGGACGGGAGGCCGCCGCCCCGACCGGCGTGCGAGACCTCCTGACGGAAGCCGTCCAGATGGTGTGCGCTCAGGCGTCCCTCGAGGTAGGCGCGGGCGTAGATGCCCGGTGCGGCGTGGCCCTGGAAGTAGATCTGGTCTGCTCCGCCCTCGGCGTCGTGGCCACGGAAGAAGTGGTTGAACCCCACCTCGTACAACGTGGCGGTGGACGCGTAGGTCGAGATGTGTCCGCCGACGCCGAGGCCGGGCCTTTGCGCGCGGTGGACCATCATGGCCGCGTTCCAGCGGACGTGGGACCGGATCCTGCGTTCGATGTCCTCGTCGCCGGGGAACGCTGGCTCGGCGCTGGCGGGGATCGTGTTGACGTAGTCGGTGTCGCCGTACCCGGGCGGGGACATGTGGCGTTGCTGGGCCCGGTGCAGGACGCTCGTCATGAGCTCGCGGGCGCGGGCGCGACCGGCATGGTCGACGACCGCGTCCACGGAGTCAAGCCATTCCTGTGTCTCGGTTGGATCGGTGTCGGGTGGCTGGAAATCCATGAAGCCGCCGTCTCCAGCCTCACGCTTCAGTTCGGTGCTCACGGCGTTGTTCTCCTCTCAAGGACCCGCTCGTGTCGTGTCCGGCACGGGGTTGGAATGGCCGGCTCACGCCTGAGCCGTGAGGAGGTTCGGGGCGTGGCACGGTCTTGACTTGGTGGGGACCCCGTCGAAGGTTGGCCCGGTTCGGCGCAGGTGCGCTCAGCTGTGGCGCGCTGGCATCGCCCACACAGGAGTGTCATCGGGCCGACCGCGGAGCCGGGTGCGCGGAAATCGCGTCGCCGCACCGGGGGCAGCGTGCGTAGCTGCCGTGCTTGATTCTGCGGAGGGCTACTTCGATGTCGCTAAGCGCCGACCTTGCCGCCGCCCGCCGTACACGGTGAATCTCCGCCCGCCGGGGATCGGTCGCCGGGTCCGGCGAGAATGCGTCCAGCTGCTGCAACTGATGGATACGGAAGGTTCGCAGCGCCGTCAGTGTCGAGCGGGCGACTGCCAGGAACTCGGCGACGTCGATGTCCGCAAGCCGACTCGCTGCGCGCGGGTTCCTCCGGCCAGGCGTGCCGGCGGGGACCTCGAGGGTAACCGGCGGCTGGTCGGAGGAACCCGCGCCCGACCCTCCGCGACTGCGTGAGCGCGGAAGGGGTTCCGGGGACCGCGTAGTTGCGGTCGATGATGCTGTCATGGCCTCACTTCATCGGCTGTGGGACAGGGCGTCGGTGGCGTCGTCGGCTTGCGCTCTCCACTCTGTCCTCGGGGAGAGGGACCTTCCAGGCAGGTGGTCGGTCACCTCCGTCGTCGATGTTTGCCGGTGGCAGGCAAGCACCGGTAGATCAGCCTGGGGCGTCCGCAGGGGCACTCTCATACGTACAGATGCGCGCCCACGACTGAGCGGGGCAGCCGTTCCGGGCTTGGGTGCGCCACGAGGATCCGGATGCCATCGGGGTCGTGCGCTGCCAGGAAGGACACGCCGCCGCTGGTGTAGCTGTCGAGTGCGTCCGACACGGTCCTGAAGGGCTTGCGCAATGTCTCGCAGCCCGGCGTCGCTGTCCACGGCCCAGATGAGGTACTGAAGCCCGATCCCGCCTGAGGGGTGCTCGGCGCTGGTCCCCCGTGCGATCAGGTAGATCTGGAAGCCGCCGGGGGCCAAGAGCAGGGCAGCGTCAGGCTCGCGAATGGAGACAGTGCAGGAGAAGACATCGCGGTAGAACTCGATGGAACGGTCCAGCCGCGAGACGAAGAGGACCGAGGAGGTCACCCGGGCCGCTGCGCGTTCCACGCCTTCACCCTTCATCGGTTGTGCCTTCCTCGTCGACGATGGCGCCGCGTTCGCGGAGGAGCTCCTCG
>CAVSKP010000001.1:0-37589 GCA_963728555.1 uncultured Actinomycetota bacterium | reverse complement strand
AGGAACGGGTTGCCGGCTGTTGCGCGGGATCTGCCAGGCCACGTTGATGGCGTTCTGGACCGCGGTGCCGAGGCCGATCGCGCCGTACAGCGCCGCGGCCGAGCCGACGATGACGGCAGGCGTGGACCCGTCAGGCCCTCGGGCCGGCGGAACTGGTCGCCGAGCACCGGGAACTGGCTCAACGCCGAGTCGAGCACCCGCGACTGGAGGTCCGGGTTGCCCTGGAGCAGGAAGCCGAGGATCGAGGTTGCCAGCAGCAGGAGCGGGAAGACCGCGAACAGCGCGTAGTAGGTGACGATGACGGCGAGGTACGTCGCCTGGTCGTCGACGTACTTGTAGACCACGGCGATCGGGACGCCGAGCACCGGCCAGCGACGCTGCAGACGGTCGATCGGTCCGACCTGCCCGGCGCGCGCCATGGTCGGGCTAGGGCCGCGTCAGGCGTCGGTGGGTGACGCGGTGCGGGCGCGCGGCCTCGATGCCGAGACGCTCGACCTTGTTGGCCTCGTAGGCGTCGTAGTTGCCCTCGAACCAGAACCACTTGGCCGGGTCCTCGTCGTCGCCCTCCCAGGCGAGGATGTGCGTGGCCACGCGGTCGAGGAACCACCGGTCGTGAGAGGTGACCACGGCACAGCCGGGGAAGTCGAGGAGCGCGTCCTCCAGGGACTGCAGGGTCTCCACGTCGAGGTCGTTGGTGGGCTCGTCGAGCAGGAGCAGGTTGCCGCCCATCTTCAGCGTGAGCGCGAGGTTCAGCCGGTTGCGCTCGCCGCCGGAGAGGATGCCGGCCTTCTTCTGCTGGTCGGGACCCTTGAACCCGAACGACGCGACGTACGCGCGGGAGTTCATCTCGAAGTTCGCGACCTTGATGAAGTCGAGCCCGTCGGAGACGACCTCCCAGACGTTCTTGTTGGGGTCGATGCCGCCACGGCTCTGGTCGACGTAGGAGATCTTCACGGTCTGGCCGACCTTGAGCTCGCCGTCGTCGGGCTGCTCGGTGCCGATGATCATCCGGAACAGCGTGGTCTTGCCGACGCCGTTCGGGCCGATCACGCCGACGATGCCGGCGCGGGCAGCGTGAAGGAGAGGTCGTGGATCAGCGAGCGGCCCTCGAAGCCCTTGGCCAGGTCGTGCGCCTCGAGCACCACGTCCCCGAGCCGGGGCCCGGCCGGGATGTTGATCTCGGAGGTGTCGATCTTGCGCATCCGGTCGGCCTCGGCCGCCATCTCCTCGTAGCGCGCGAGACGCGAGCGGCTCTTCGTCTGCCGTGCCTTGGCGTTCGAGCGCACCCACTCGAGCTCGCGCTCGAGCATCTTGGCGCGCTTGGCGTCCTTCTGCCCCTCGATCTTGAGGCGCGCCTGCTTCGTCTCCAGGTAGGTGGAGTAGTTGCCCTCGTAGGGGTGCGCCTTGCCGCGGTCGAGCTCGAGGATCCACTGGGCGACGTTGTCGAGGAAGTAACGGTCGTGGGTGACGGCCAGGACGCAGCCGGGGTACGACGCGAGGTGGCCCTCGAGCCACTGCACCGACTCGGCGTCGAGGTGGTTCGTGGGCTCGTCGAGGAGCAGCAGGTCGGGCTGCTGCAGGAGCAGCTTGCACAGCGCGACGCGACGGCGCTCGCCGCCGGAGAGGTTGTCGACGAGGACGTCGGGCTCGGGCAGCGCAGGGCGTCCATCGCCTGGTCGAGCCGGCTGTCGATGTCCCATGCGTTCGCGTGGTCGAGCTCGGTCTGGAGGTCGCCCGTTTCTTTCATGAGGGCGTCCTGGTCGGCGGCAGACAGATCAGGGTCGCCCATCTCCATGTAGGCGTCCTCGAGCCGCTTCATCTTGGCCTTGATGTCGTGGACGGCCTCCTCGACGTTGTCGAGCACGGTCGTGCCCTCGGTCAACGGCGGCTCCTGCTGGAGCATGCCGACCGTCGCGTCGGGGTCGATGATCGCGTCGCCGTTGTTGGCATGCTCGAGCCCCGCCATGATCTTGAGCAGGGTCGACTTGCCCGTGCCGTTGGGCCCGACGACGCCGATCTTGGCGCCGTGGAGGAAGGACAGGGTGACGTTGTCGAGGACCACCTTGTCGCCGTGGGCCTTGCGCACGTTGCGCAGCGTGAAGACGTACTCAGCCATGATCGGCAACCCTACGGGCGCACGGGTCGCCACCCGAAATGCCGGAACCCGTCTGAGACCTCCTGCCCGGGCAGCGCGTCGATACTCATGACGGGCACCCATCGGCGAGGAGACGGACCCCAGGCATGGCGATGAGCACGAACAGGGGCGACGAGGAGTTCTCGGCGTTCGTGGCGGCACGGGCCGACCACCTGTACCGGCAGGCGTGGCTGCTCACCGGCACCCGGCCGGCGGCCGAGGACCTGGTGCAGACGGCGCTGACCAAGACGTACGCCGCGTGGTCGCGGGTACGGCGGGCCGACGACCCCGTGGCCTACGTGCACGGCGTGCTGATGAAGTCGTTCCTCTCCGACCGGCGGCGCCGGTGGACCTCGGAGCTCCCGGTCGCCGAGCCCCGCGTCGACATCGCTGGCGGGCTCACCGACCCCGCGGACGCCCAGGTCGAGCGGCTCGCGCTGGCCGGCGCGCTCGACGGCCTGAGCCGGACCGACCGCGCGGTGGTGGTGCTGCGGTACTGGGACGACCGCTCGGTCGCGGACACCGCGGAGACGCTCGGCCTCAGCGAGGCCGCCGTGAAGAACCGCAGCCTGCGCGCATTGCGCCGCCTGGCCGAGCACCTGGAACCCGTCCCCGACGACACCCGAGGGAGCCACCGATGACCACGCACGACGAGACCCTGGTACGCGACGTGCTGCACCGCGCCACCGACGACCTGACAGCTCCCGTGCCGACACTGACGGCCGCCGCGACGGTGGGCGGCCGACGGCTGCGGCGTCGCCGGCGAGCCGTCGCTGCGGCCGGCACGCTCTTTGCGGTCGCGCTGGTCGCCGTACCGGTCGGGCTGTCCCTCGGCGGCTCGACGACGGCCGGCTCGGTGGCCACCGATCCCACGCCGACACCGACGCCCACCCCGACCCCGGAGCCCACGCCCCACCTCGTCGACAACGACGCGTGGGCCCAGATGCCCGCCGCCGAGATGGCGACGACGTTCGGTCGCCTGGCGCCTGCGGGTGTCGGGCTGACCGACGTCATGCTCACCAACGAGGATCGGGCGCCCGGCGAGCCGAAGACACAGAGCCCGGGTTACCTGCTGGCCCGCCTGACCACCGACGGGGTCACGACCGGGAGCGTCAACCTGATCCTCTACGTGACCGGGCAGTCCGACGCCAAGTACACCTGCCCCGGCAACCTCACTCACCCCGACTCCTGCACCGACATCCTCGGGGACGACGGGCAGCCGATCGGCCGGCGTTCGGTCACGACGTCCGCCGGCGGTGTCGTCGAGCACGAGGTCGTTCTGGTGCGGAAGAACGGCGGCCTGGTCTACGTCGACGCCACGAACTCCACCGACGACAAGTGGGGCCCTGGGTCGCCGGTCGCCGGCGCGACCGTGCCGCTTACCCTCGACCAGCTCCAGGCCATCGCCGAGGACGACGCCTGGACCTCGTGGGAGCCACCCGCCTCCGCCGGTTGAGGACGGCGCGCCTCGCTGGTTGAGGAAGGCGCGCGTCTCCGGTGATTGAGGAAGGCGCGCGCGTCCCCGGTGGTTGAGGAAGGCGCGCGCGTCCCCGGTGGTTGAGGAAGGCGCGCTAGCGCCTGTCACGAAACCCCACCCGGTGGTTGAGGAAGGCGCGCTAGCGCCTGTCACGAAACCCGGTGACCGAACATGGCGCGCTTCCCCGGAATCCCTGTGGATACTGGGGATTCTCGGGGTTTCAGTGTCGGTGGTCGATGCTTGGATTCAGGTATGTCCAGCACCTATGCCGCACCCCTCGACCTGGTCGAGCGTGGGCTGGACGAGCTCGCCGCGATCGCCCCGGAGTTCCGCGCCACCGGCGAGCGACAGGGTCTGCTGCTGCGGATCGCCCGGATCAAGGCCCGCGTCGCCGCCGAGGAGATGCGCGTCCTGGCCGTCTCCGAGGACATCGCCGTCGAGACCGGCGACCGGTCCACCGCCCACCTGGCTCGCCAACGCCACGCGTGAGGCGCACGGGACCGTACGCCGCCACGCGGCCCTCGCACACGTCCTCGACGACCGGTGGCACCAGGCCGCCACCGCCCTCGCCGCCGGTGAGGTCAACCTCGCCCAGAGCCGGGAGATCGTCGAAGCCCTCGACGCCCTCCCCACAGACCTGGGCGACGACCTGCGGGTCAAGGCCGAGCGGCTGACTGATCGACCAAGCAGCCGACCTCGGCCCCCGCGAGCTGAAGACCTTCGGCGGTCGGCTGCTGGAGTACCTCGCCCCCGACATCGCCGACCAAGCCGAGTACCAGCGACTGCTGGCCGCCGAACGCCGCTCCGAGGCCGCCACCCGCCTGACCCTGCGGCCCCGCGGCGACGGATCCACCGACCTGCACGCCCGCATCCCCACCCCGGTCGCCAACCGGCTCCGTACCTACCTGGACGCCTACACCGCACCCCGCCGCACCACCCACCCGCTGGGCGAGGTCGACCGGCTGCCCGTCGCCCGGCGACGGGGCGAGGCGTTCTGCGCGTTCCTGGAGAACCTGCCCGACACCGGACTACCGGTCCACGGCGGCACCGCCACCAGCGTGCTGGTCACCCTCGACTACCAGACCCTGGTCACCGGCCTCGGCATCGCGGTCACGTCGGCCGGCGACCGCCTCACCGCCGAACAAGCCCGACGGTTGGCCTGCCAGGCCCGGATCATCCCCGTGGTCCTCGGCACCAGAGGCGAGGTCCTCGACCTCGGCCGCTCCGCCCGACTCTTCTCACCGGCCCAGCGCAAGGCGATGGCCATTCGCGACGCCGAGTGCACCGCCGAGGGCTGTTCGATCCCCGCCGCCTGGTGCGAAGCCCACCACCACAAGAAACCCTGGTCCCACGGCGGCAAGACCGACCTCGCCGACGGCAAGCTGCTCTGCTCCTTCCACCACCACCGCGCCCACGACCCCGCCTGGCAGACCTTCCACCACCCCAACGGTTCGACCACCTTCCACCGACGCACGTGACAGGCCGGGGGTCTCGACAAGCCCGACCGGCGTTCGGGAACCGTCGCCTTTGCGCCTCTAGCCCCGCCACGGGGTGAGCCGCGGCCACCAGGCGGGAACGGCGCGGCAGTAGGCGTCGTACGAAGCGCCGTAGGTCTCGCGCAGCGTCGGCTGCTCGTAGGCCATCACGAACGACACCACCGCGAGTGCGAAGATCCCGAACCAGACCAGCAGCCCGACACTCGTGAAGATCAGGGCCTGACCGAGGATCACCGCGCCGACGGCGAGGTACATCGGGTTGCGCACCCACCGGTAGAGTCCGCCGACCACCAGCTCCTGGGTCGGCGCGACCGGGGCGGGAGTTCCTCGTCCCTCGCGGACGAACCGGACGAAGCAGGCGATCAACGCCGCCAGTCCCGCCACGACCACCGCGAGGCCGATCACGACGTACGGCGGCGATGCCGGGTCGGCGTACGCCGTGATGAACCATGGCACCAGGCCCCCCATCACGCCGGGCGCTACCAGGAAGAACAACACGCTTCCCCAAGCGGCCCCGCGCATGGGCCGCACCCTAATGGTCGTGGGTCCGCGATCGGGCACACAGAATGCGGGGAGGCGAGCGAAGGGTTGGACATGAACGACGTGACCATCGTGGGAGGCGGGCCGACCGGCCTGATGGTGGCCGGAGAGCTGGCGCTGGCGGGAGTCGACGTCGAGATCGTCGAGCGACGTACGACTGCGGACCTCGTCGGTACTCGTGCTCGCGGGTTCCACTCACGGACGATCGAGATCTTCGACCAGCGCGGTATCGCCGACCGGTTCCTTGCCGAGGGAAAGACGGCCCAGGGGCTGAGCTTCGCCAACACCCCGCTCGACATCGGCGGCCTCCCCTCCCGGCACCCGTACACGCTGGGGCTGGGGCAGAGCAGCATCGAGCTGATCCTGCTCGGCTGGGTCCAGGAGCTGGGCGTGCCGGTACGTCGCGGGCTCGAGGTCACCGGTTTCGCCCAGGACGCTGCCGGCGTCGACGTCCAGCTTGCCGACGGTGAGCCACTGAGAACGGCGTACCTGGTCGGCGCCGACGGCGGCCGCAGCGTCATCCGCAGGCGGGCCGGCATCGACTTCGTCGGAGCGGAAGCGACCCGGAGCTACCTGATCGCCGAGGTCGAGGTGACCGAGAAGACGCCCACCGGCATGCGGCTCGACGACGTCGGGATCCATGCGATGAACGTGATGGAGGACGGGCGGACCGTCGGGCTCGTCGTGACCGAGCAACAGATCGGGTCCGGGACCGAACCGACCCTGGCAGACCTCCGCGCGGCACTGACGGCCGTGTACGGCACGGACTTCGGGGTCCACGATCCGACGTGGATGTCGAGGTTCACCGACGCCACGCGGCAGGCCGCCGCCTACCGCAGCGGGCGGGTACTGATCGCCGGCGACGCGGCGCACACCCATCCGCCGACCGGCGGGCAGGGTATCGGCCTCGGCGTGCAGGATGCGATCAACCTCGGCTGGAAGCTCGCCCAGGTCGTCCAGGGCGTCTCGCCCGACACCCTCCTGGACAGCTACCAGGCAGAGCGGCACCCCGCCACCGCCAAGGTCCTGAAGAACGTGATGGTCCAGGCCCTGCTGCAGCGAGGGGACGCGCGGACCGAGGCGACGCGCGAGACGTACGCCGACCTGTTGAGCTTCGAGGGACCTCGTGCGCACCTGGCCGGGCTCTTGTCCGGCCTCGACGTTCGCTACGACCTCGGCGAGGGGCACCCGTTGCTCGGACGCCGCATGCCGGACCTCGACCTCGTCACAACCCAAGGCCCGCGACGAGTCTTCGAGCTGCTCCACGACGCCAAGCCGGTGCTGCTCGACCTCGGTGCGCCCGACAGCATCGACATCGCGCCGTGGGCGGACCGGGTCCGGCACATCCGTGCCGACCACGGCGGAACGTGGGAGATACCCGTCATCGGGCCGGTCACCGCCCCCGAGGCCGTGGTGATCCGGCCCGACGGCCACGTGGCCTGGGTAGGCGACGGCACGCAGACCGGGCTCGACGAGGCCCTCACGACCTGGTTCGGCCAGCCTTCAGCGTTCCGCGAGCACGTCGACCGGTAGCCGCGCGCGCCGAAGCGGGCGGCCCGGCACGCCCGACGACCTACCCCATGGCGTCCAGGGACTCACGCACCGCAGCCGCGACTCGACCAGGCATGCCGGCCACGTCGAGGGGAGCCCGGCCGACCACCTGGCGCGGGATGAAGCGCTGCCACGCGAAGTCGAAGGCGAGCAACGCGCGCAGGTCGGCACGACGGTCCACGGTCACGCCCGCGGCGCGTTCGTACGCCGCCAGGTAGTCCGCAGCCGGCCCGGGCCCGAACAGCACGGCCAGGTTCAGCCGGCAGTGGCCGACGTCGCTCCCCCGGCTGCCCGTGCCTGCGTGGGGCCAGTCCACGACGCCGGTCAGCCGACCCTGGCGCCGTCGCGGGTGCTCAGGTCGCATACGCCGTCACGCAGCGGCCTCCTCCACCGACGGGGTCGTCTCGCCGCTCGCCGCGGGGTCGGACGCGTCGGCGGGCTTGGGTGTCCGCGAGAACACGGCCGTGCCCTTGCTCAGGTCGTGGCCGACGTGGGTGGCCTCGACCTCGAGGGTGCTGACCTCCACGCCGTCACGGTTGGTCCACGTGTTGACGCTGAGCCGGCCGTGCACGACGACCGGGTCGCCGCGGCGGACGGACTGGAGGCAGTTCTCGCCCAGCGCTCGCCAGGCGCTCACGCCGTACCACTGGGTGGGCCCGTCGACCCAGGTCTCGGTCTTGCGCTGGTAGCGGCGCGGCGTGGCGGCGACCCGGAAGCTCGCCACCAGCGAGTCGCCGGCCACCCGGCTGGTCACGGGCGTGCCCACCCACCCCTGCAGGGTCACGGTCGTCTCGTACATCGCTCTCTCCTTGTCTCGATGAGTGGTCTCGAGGCTCGGGCCTGGGGGCCCTCGCACCTCGACCACCGAACCTGGTGGATCGCGGATGCGGCCACGGGACGAGCGAACGCGGCACCACCGACGCTGCCGGCCCGGACGGCGTACCCCTGTGGACAACGGGTGCGGGAGACCGGGCTGTGGAGGGAGAACGGGCTACTGGAGCGCCTGCGCGATGCCGTTGCGGGCGGTGTCGTACCCGGCCAGCACCTCGCGCACCGGCGCCACGACGAGCTCCTCGGCCACCTCGGAGATGCCCGCGCGCAGGCGTCGGTCCGCCTGTCGGGCGCGCCGGCGAGCCGTGGCGCCGACGAGGAAGCGGCAGAAGAGGGCGAACAGGATCCCCAGCCCGACGCCGCCGACGACGAGCAGCAGCGGGAGCGGGTACCCGGCGACGTCGGGGGTCTCCGGGAGGTCGACGGTGACGTACCGGACGGCGAACAGGGCGCCGAGCCACAGCGCGCCGCCGATGGCGGCGAGCAGGAAGAGCCACTGGAGCACACGCACGAAACCGGCCCAGGCGGGGATCCGTGAGGCGCCGAGGTCGGCGTCGCCGAGGGCCAGGTCGAGCCGGTCGTTCAGGTCGACCCGGCGCGACAGCGACGCCTCGCGGACGGCGTACGCCCATGGCCGCGACAGGTCCTTCGCCACGTCGTCGGCCACGCCACGGACCGCCGAGTCGACACGGGCGCGCTGGACCTCCGTAGGGGCTGGCACGGAGGTGCGGGGGCGACCCTTCACCAAGCCCGACAGCTCACGCCCCGACGAGCCCAGGTCGAGGTGCAGCCGTTTGAGCGGGTCGGGCCGCAGCCGGGAGAACCAGGAGACGACCGGCCAGCCAGTGGCTCGGCCGGCGCGCAGCCGGGTCGACGTCTCGACGGCCTTCACGACCGTCGGTACGCCGGCGGAGTCGGCGAGCGCGTCCTCGAGAGCCGCGATCCGTTCCTTCGAGAGCGACGGCGTCGGCGCCGAGCCGGTCGCCTCGCCGAGGCGCTGGGCGGCGGCCCGGAGGTCGGCTTCCAGCCGCGTCCGGACCACCTTCTTCGCCGACACCCGGGAGGCGATCTCGTCGCGGAGCGCATCGATGCCCACACCTGTACGGGCACTCGTGGCGATGACGGGGACGCCGGTGAGGCCGTCGGCCTCCAGCAGTCGGTGGATGTCGGCGAGCATCGACTCGAGCCGGTCGGGCGGAACGGTGTCGACGTGGTTGAGCAGCACCAGCATCACCTCGCGATGCGTGGCGAGCGGGGCGAGGTAGCGCCCGTGCACCGCGGCGTCGGCGTACTTCTGCGGGTCGAGCACCCAGATCATCAGGTCCGCGAGCTGGACGAGGCGGTCCACCTCGAGATGGTGGGAGGTCTCGGTCGAGTCGTGGTCCGGCAGGTCGAGCAGCACCACGCCGCGGAACCGGTCGTCCTCGCGCCGCGCGTCGAGCATCGAGTTGCGCACGACGCGGTGGCGCGGCGGGATGTCCAGCCAGTCGAGCAGGTCCTCGGCCCCGTCAGCCCCCCACACGCAGGCCGTGGCCCACGACGTCGTGGGGCGGCGTACGCCGACCGCCGAGAGCTCCAGACCGGTCAGGGCGTTGAACGTCGACGACTTGCCCGACCCGGTCGCGCCGGCGATCGCGACCACCGTGTGGTCGGCCGACAGCCACAGCCGGCTGGAGACCCGGTCGAGCACGGTCTGGCTCTCGTCGAGCAGCTCGTCGGGCAGCCGGCCGCGCGATGCGCCGATGGCGGAGTCGAGGCCTTCGATGCGGGTGGAGGTGTCGCTGCCGCGGGAGACGAGCCTCTTGGCCCCCTCCAGCAAGGACGTCATGGTCTCCCCGTCGTGGTCTCACCCGTGCGGTGCTCCGGCGCGCTCGGGGAAAAGCCTAGTCGGAAAGGGGGTCCAGGCCGCGTAGCGACTGGTATCGCACGTCGTCGACGCGTCGTGCCGCGTTGCGCAGTGCGTCCGCGCTCTGCCCCTCGAGGGCGAGGTTGTCGAGCAGGTCGGTGTAGCGCGAGCGCTCGGCGTCGAGCAGCTCCCCCACGCGTACGGCGAGGGACTTGCGCGCCCGTTCGGCCAAGGTACGGACGGCCTGGTCGCCGAACACCGCCTCCAACAGCTTCTGCCCGAGGACCGCTGACCCGCCGGCGATGCCGGCCTCGGCACCCGTCATCCCGGCGGTGTGTGAGAACACCACGACCATCAGCGCCACCGACAAGCCGTTGACCCCGAACGCCAGGAACCTCGCCGTGCTGCGCTTCTCGGCGCCCTCGGTCCGCACCATGTCGAGCACGTCCTGCTGCCAGTCGCGCACGGCCCGCTCGACCTTTCGCCTCAGGTCGCGCGAGGCCCGCCCGAGGTCCTCGCCGGCATCGGTCAGCAGGGCCTGGC
Organism: uncultured Actinomycetota bacterium; assembly: GCA_963728555.1. Lineage (GTDB taxonomy): Bacteria > Actinomycetota > Actinomycetes > Propionibacteriales > Nocardioidaceae > Nocardioides. The sequence continues at coordinate 27,171 of CAVSKP010000001.1, read as the reverse complement.
CGGGCGCGAGTGACTGCCAGGACGCCTCGGCACGCTCGGCGGCGGCCTCGGCGTGCTCCAGGATCAGCGTCTCCAGCCCCGACTCCACGGCGACCGTGACGCGCTCGGCCTGCTGCGGCTTGCCCTTGATCGCGTTGACGAGCCGGTCGCGCACCCAGCCCACCTTGGTCTCGAGGCCGCGCAGCAGCTCGCCGGTACCGACGAACTCCTGCCACCGGGCCAGCACCTCCCCGCGGAGCAGGGTGCCGTCGGCCGTCGCGTCGACGACGTCCTGGATCGCGCGGTCGTAGGACTTGTCCGCGCCGTCGCGCAGCCGGGCTTGCGAGGCCACCTGCTCGGCCACGCCGTCGGCGACCTCGTGGGTACGCCGGGTGAGCGTGCGGATCGCGCCGTCCAGGGTCTGCTTGACCACGGCGGAGCGCGCATCGGCGTCCGCCGCCAGGTCGTTGAGCCAGTCCCGGATGTCGGCCACCGCTTCCCGGGCCAGCAGGCCGTCCTGGGTGACGGGACCCTCCAGGACGATGAAGAGCGGCGAGTCCTTGAGCCCGCGCGAGGCGAGCATCCGCGCCAGGTGGGCGGCAACGGTCTCGACGGCGTCCGGCGGGGTCCGGTCGAGGACGATCGCGACCGCCGCCGAGCGGTCGGCGGCCTGACGCAGGAAGGACCACGGCACCTGGTCGGCGTACCGCGCCGCGGAGGTCACGAAGATCCAGAGGTCGGCCGCGGCGAGCAGCTGGGCCGCGAGGGCGCGGTTGGAGTCCTCGACGGAGTCGACGTCGGGCGCGTCGAGGACGGCCAGTCCTTCCGGCACGTTCGAGGACGGCACCAGCTGCAGCGCGCTCGGGTCGTTGGTGGCCGAGTAGACACGCTCGAGGTCGGGCAGCAGCCGGTCCTGTCCGAACCACGCACTGTCGGCGGGGTTGTGCACCAGCACCGGCGACCGGGTCGTCGGACGGAGCACGCCGGGCTCGGTGACGCGCGCACCCACCAGCGAGTTGACGAGGGTGGACTTGCCGGCGCCGGTGGACCCGCCGACGACCGCCAGCAGCGGCGCGTCCAGCGTCATCACGCGGGGGATGACGTAGTCCTCGAGCTGGTCGACCATCTCGCTCTGGGTGGCGCGGCACTCCGCGACGCCGGGCAGCTCCAGCGGGAGCGCGGCGTGCTGGAGGGCGCCGCGCAAGCGCACCAGCGCGGTGAGCATGTCGGCGCCGTACGGCGTCTCGTAGCCGATGTGTCCGCCATGGGTCATCGCGCCGGCACCACCTGTCCGGGGAAGGCGATCTGGGGACGCACCTCGGCGATCCGGGCGACGTAGTCGTGGCCGCGCCCGGCGAAGTCCGGCGGCGGGGTGCCGCGCAGGTAGCGGCTGTGCAGGAAGCCGAGCTCGATCACCGCTTGCTGGTAGTCCCGCATGGCGCGCAGCCCCTCGTCTCCGCCCATGCGCTTGGCGTACGAGCGGCTGACGCGGCGGGCGCGGAGGTCGACCACCCAACCGATGTCGGTGCTCGGGATCAGGCCGCGGGAGGCGGCATCGCCCAGGGCCGCCGTGAGCATCCGGCGCTCCGAACGGCGCGCCCAGACGGCGAACACCGACCGCGCCCAGGAACGCGGGCGCCATCAGCACCAGGTAGATGAGGATGAAGTGCTCGCCGCCGTACAGCGTCGAGCCGTTCCAGATCGCGTGTGCCGCCACGGCACACAGGTAACCCACGAGCGGTGCCATGAAACGCAGCACGCCCGAGCGGCTCGCCACGGCGATGCCGACGCCGATGCCGGTGAAGCTGGTGAAGAAGGGGTGTGCGAACGGGCTGAACAGGCAGCGCACCACGAACGTCGTGGTGAGCGCGGTGGTGCCACCCGGGCCGTTGCCGTCCGTGCCGTTGTACGCCGCCGCGAGGTACAGGATGTTCTCGACGAAGGCGAAGCCGATGCCGACCATGCCGGCGTACACGATGCCGTCGAGGACGCCGTCGAGCTCGGCCCGCCGCCACCACAGCAGGAGCAGCAGGAACGCGCCCTTGGTGGCCTCCTCGGTCACCGGCGCGACCACGGCCAGGCTGGTGTCGTCGCCGATGCCGACGAAGAGCCCGCCGATGCCCTGCACGACGATGGCGATCGCGGTGGCCACGAAACCGCCCCACAACAGACCCGCCGCCAGCAGGCGGCGGGGTTCGGGCTCGTAGCGGTCCAGCCACAGGTAACAGCCCACGAGGGGCACCACCGGCACGGTCGCCAGTACCGCGGCCATCAGCATCGTGCCGGGAGCGCCCGACAGAGCCAGCACCAGCAGCATCGCGGCACCGCCCAGCACCACCAGCACGGACACCACCACCGTGAAGGCGACGGTGTCGCGGCGGCGCTGTCGCGGCTGCCCCGTCACGGTGCCGATCACTGGGCCGGGCATGGCGGGAAGCCTAACGGCCTGGGCAGGTCAAAGCCGGGAGCAACGGCCCGAGCGGACGGCGTACCCTGAGCCGCATGGCGGACGATCAGGACATCAAGACCGAATCGCACGACCCGGCAGTGCCGGAGGCCTACTCGAAGTTCATGCGCCAGGGCTGGGGTGGCGGGGACGTCGAGCTACCACCGCACCCGATCACCGCGTACGCCGCCGACCGTCGGCGCAAGCTCGCCGAGATGTTCCCGGGCGAGCGCCTGGTGCTGCCGGCGGGCACCTGGAAGGTGCGCTCCTACGACACCGACTACCGGTTCCGGTCCGACACCGCGCACACCTACTTCTCCGGCAACCAGACCTCCGACGCGGTGCTGGTCATCGACGACGGCGAGTCCGTGCTCTACGCAAGGCCGAGCGCCACCCGCGACACCGACGAGTTCTTCCGCGACCGCCAGTACGGCGAGCTGTGGGTCGGCCGCCGCCCGTCGCTGAAGGAGATCTCCGACTCCCTCGGCCTCGAGGTCCGCCACCTCGACGAGCTCGCGCCCGCCCTCCGCGGCGGCAAGACCCGCGTGCACCGCGGCGTATCGCCACTCGTGGACGCCATGCTCTCCGGCGACGACGCGCGTGACGGCGAGTTTGCCCGGGTCATCTCCGAGATGCGGCTGATCAAGGACGACTGGGAGGTCGGCGAGCTCCAGTACGCCTGCGACATCACCGCCCTCGGCTTCACCGACAGCGTGGCCGAGTGGGACCGCGTGCTGGAGTTCGGCGAGCGCTGGATCGAGGGCACGTTCTTCCGCCGCGCCCGCGCGCAGGGCAACGACATCGGCTACGACTCGATCGTCGGCGGCGGCTCGCACGCCACGACGCTGCACTGGATCGAGAACACCGGGACGATCGACCCCGGCAAGCTGGTGCTGCTCGACATGGGCGTCGAGGGCCACAACCTCTACACCGCCGACGTCACCCGCACCCTGCCGATCGACGGTACGTTCACTCCGCTCCAGCGCGACCTGTACACGCTGGTGTACGACGCCCAGGAGGCCGGCATCGCCGCGGTGAAGCCGGGCGAGCCCTTCGACTCCTCCCACAAGGCCGCCATGGTCGTGATGGCGCACGGCCTGGAGGACCTGAAGCTGCTGCCGGTCTCCGCCGAGGAGGCGCTCGACCCCGAGTCCAAGGTGTACGCCCGCTGGACCCTGCACGGCGTCAGCCACATGCTCGGCATGGACGTCCACGACTGCGGCCAGGCCGCGCCGGAGGCCTACGCCAAGGGCAGGTACGCCGAGGGCATGGTGCTCACCGTCGAGCCCGGGCTGTACTTCCAGGCCGACGACCTCCTGGTTCCCGAGGAGCTGCGCGGCATCGGCATCCGCATCGAGGACGACGTCCTCGTCACCGCCGACGGCACCCGCAACCTCTCCGACTCCCTCCCCCGCACCGCCGACGACGTCGAGGCGTGGATGGCGGAGCACCGCCGCTGACGCTCCCGCTGGTCGAGGAGGTTGCGCACCGGGTCTCGTGACAGGCGCTAGCGCGCCTTCCTCGACCAACAGGGCGGCCAGAAGCTCCCGCTGGTCGAGGAGGTTGCGCTAGCAACCGTCACGAGACCCGGTGAGAGGACGACGTACCTGTCACCGGGTCTCGTGACAGGCGCTAGCGCGCCTTCCTCGACCAACAGGGCGGCCAGAAGCTCCCGCTGGTCGAGGAGGTTGCGCTAGCAACCGTCACGAGACCCGGTGAGAGGACGACGTACCTCTCACCGGGTCTCGTGACAGGCGCTAGCGCGCCTTCCTCGACCAACAGGGCGGCCAGAAGCTCCCGCTGGTCGAGGAGGTTGCGCTAGCAACCGTCACGAGACCCCGTGAGAGGACGACGTACCTCTCACCGGGTCTCGTGACAGGCGCTAGCGCGCCTTCCTCGACCAACGGGGGCCAGCGCGCGTTCCTCGACCAACAGGGGGGCTGGCGCGCCTTCCTCGACCAACGCGGGCCGGACTTCCCCTCGGCCACGACGGATGCCAGGCTGCGACTGGACCGTCGCGACGAAGCGTGACGGCCAGTGCCGAGTTGGGGGTCCCCATGCTGTTCCACATCACGCAGGTCCACGCACCGGAGGACTGCCCGTACGGCAAGGGCGGGTCGCGCAAGTTCCACGACTCTTCGGTCAGCGAAGTGACCGTGCACGGTGTCTACGGCGCGTTCATGGAGCACACGATCTACATGGTCGTGGAGACCGACGACTTCGACATGCTCAACAAGTTCCTGCTCCCGGGCATGAGCGTCTGTTCGACCGAGATCACCCCGGTGAGCCCCGAGCCGCTGCCGAGCTGGAGCTGACAATCACGTCCTGACGACCACGACGTCGCACCCGCGGACGTCCTCCCTCTCCGGGCTCCCCCTAAGCAGAGGACTCGATGTGGTCGAGGGTCGCCTCGCGGGCGACCGCATAGCGGTTCCGTATGTCGGGTGCGTACGGCGCGTCGTACGCCTGGGTGCCGCCGGCGGCCCACGACGGTGGTCGGTCGGAGCCGGACAGCACCCACGCAGCCTGGCGGGCGGCGCCGAGCGCGACGTGCTCGGCGGGGGCCGGCGCGTGCACGGGCCGGCCGAGCACCGTGGGTGCGATGCGCCGGACGGCCTCCGAACGCGCACCGCCGCCGACGAGCACGACGCGGTCGACGCGGGCACCCTGCCGCTCGAGCGCGTCGATGCCGTCGGCCAGGCCGCAGAGCAACCCCTCGACGCAGGCGCGGGCGAGGTGTGCCGGCGTGGTGGTGTCGAGGGTGAGTCCGTGCAGGGCGCCGGTGGACAGCGGGCGGTCCGGGGTGCGCTCGCCCTCGAGGTACGGGACGAGGACCAGGCCGTCCGCGCCGGCCGGCGCGGAGAGGGCGAGGTCCGACAGCCGGTCCAGATCGACGCCCAGGAGGCGGGCCGCGGCGTCCAGCACGCGCGCCGCGTTGAGGGTGCAGACCAGAGGCAGGTGGCGGCCGGTGGCGTCGGCGAAGCCGGCCACGGTGCCGGTGGGGTCGTTCGGTGGCGTGGCGCTCACGGCTGAGACGACGCCCGAGGTACCGACGGAGAGGACGACCGTGCCCTCGTCGGCGCCGAGAGCCAGGGCGGCGCCGGCGTTGTCACCGCAGCCCGGTCCCAGCACGGCGGTCCCTGTGCGGCCCGCTTCGTCGCGGGGCCCGAGCACGCGAGGTACGGCGACCCGCTTGCCCAGGGCGAGCTCGAGCAGGTCGGCCCGGTACTCCCCCGACGTCGCCGACCAGTAGCCCGTGCCGCTCGCGTCGCTGCGGTCGGTGACCAGGGCGTCGAGCCCGGACGCGCCGGCGAGGCGCCAGGTGAGCCAGTCGTGGGGCAGGCACACCGCGGCCGTCCTGGCGGCCGACTCCGGTTCGTGGTGCGCGAGCCAGCGCAGCTTGGTGACGGTGAACGACGCCACCGGAACCACCCCGACCGCGTCGGCCCAGGCCTGCGGCCCGCCCAGCTCGGACGTCAGCTCCTCGGCCGCGTGGGCCGAGCGGGTGTCGTTCCAGAGCAGCGCGTCCCGGACGACGACGCCGTCCTCGTCGAGGCAGACCATCCCGTGCTGCTGGCCGCCGACCGAGAGCGCCGCCACGTCGTCGAGCCCCCCGGCCGCGTCGACGGCCGTCTGCAGGGCCGACCACCAGGCCTCCGGGTCGACCTCGGTGCCGTCGGGATGTGGAGTGCGACCCTCTCGGACGACCTCACCGGTGTCGGCGTCGCAGACGACCACCTTGCAGGACTGCGTCGAGCTGTCGACGCCGGCGACCAGGGACATGCCCGCAGCCCGTCAGCGCACGCCGTACAGGTGCTCGAGCGCGAGCTGGTCGAGGCGCTCGAAGCCCATCCCCCGCAGCGCCGCCTCCTCCGGGTCGAACGCCTCGTCCCGGAGGTCCGCGAGCAGCTCGCCGTCCGCCACGGTCGGCACCGACAGCTCGTCGACGCGCGCGGCCCTCAACGCCTCCTGCACCTCGGGGTCGGCGCGGAACGCCGCGGCCTTGTCGCGCAGGATCAGGTAGTTGCGCATGCACGCGGCGGCCGAGTCCCAGACGCCGTCCATGTCCTCGGTCCGCGGCGGCTTGAAGTCGAAGTGCCGCGGGCCGTCGTACCCGCCGTTCTCCACGATGTCGACGGTCCAGAAGGCGCCGCGGGCGTTGCCGGCCCCGAAGCGGAAGTCCTGGTCGTACCTCGGCCCGGTCTGCCCGTTGAGGTCGATGTGGAAGAGCTTGCCGTGCCACAGGGCCTGCGCCAGGCCGTGGGCGTAGTTGAGGCCGGCCATCTCCTCGTGCCCGACCTCGGGGTTGAGACCCACCAGCTCGCCGTGCTCGAGCTCGCCGATGAAGGCCAGCGCGTGCCCGACGGTCGGCAGCAGGATGTCGCCACGCGGCTCGTTGGGCTTGGGCTCGATGGCGAAGCGGAGGTCGTAGCCCTGGTCGATGACGTACCCGGCCAGCAGGTCGAAGGCCTCGCGGTACCGGTCGAGGGCCGCCTTGATGTCCTTGGCGGCGCCGGACTCCGCGCCCTCGCGACCGCCCCAGGCGACGAACACCTGCGCGCCGAGCTCGGCGGCGAGGTCGATCTGGTCGAGCGTCTTGCGCAGCGCGAACCGGCGCACGTCGCGGTCGTTGTTGGTGAGGCCGCCGTCGCGGAAGACGGCGTGAGAGAAGAGGTTCGTGGTGACCATGGGCACGACCAGCCCGGTGTCGGCGAGCGCCTTGCGGAACGGCGTCAGCCGCTGCTCGCGCTCCGCGGCCGATGAGCCGAAGGGGATCACGTCGTCGTCGTGGAAGGTGACGCCGTACGCCCCGAGCTCCGCGAGCCGCTCGATCGCGCGGGCGGGCTCCAGTGGCGGCCGCACGGCTCCGCCGAACACGTCGACGCCCTGCCAGCCGACGGTCCAGAGCCCGAAGGAGAAGCGGTCCTCGCGGGTGGGCTGGTAGTCGTTCATCTGTTCCTCCTGTGACGGGCTCGGCCCCCGGGACGACCCCCTTGCTCGGCAGGGTCCCGGGGGCCGCACCCGGTGGGTGCAGCCGCTAGCCGCGGAGCCCGTTCATGTTCGCCGCGCTGATGGCGGTGAACCTCAGCGACTGCCCGGGGTCGGCGGCGCCGCCCGGGGCGTTGTCCTGCTCGTAGTTGGGGTTGTGGAAGCCCTTCGCCCCCTGGTTCTTGAAGAAGTACTGGTAGTCGATGTCGCTGCGGCTGTCGCCGAACGGCACCATCGTGTACCCATTGCCGACTCCGGGGGCATCCGCGGTGCGGTCGCCGTCCTTGGCGTGGTACAGCGGGTAGCGGTGGACCTGCTTCTGCACCTGGGCCAGCGGGTCGAAGATGTCCTCGACGCGCCGGCCGTTCTCGTCGTAGCGCCAGCGGTGCTTGTGCTGCGCCACGTGCGCCCAGTAGATGTCCATCTCGACGACGACGAGGCCGGGGTCGGTGATGTCGAGGTAGTGCTGCATCAGCCGCTTGCCCGACTCGGCGCGGACCTGGGTCGGCGCGATCGGCGCACCGGTGACGCGGTCCTCGGTCACGGTGACCATCGGGCCGTCCTGGAGGAAGTGGTACGCCGGGTCGTGGTTGTGGGTGTACATCTGGATCCCCCACTGGCGGGAGATGGTGTTCAGCGCGGTCCATTTCTCGCCCGCGACGGTCCACGGCTCGATGTTGCGGTCGTTCGCACTGGTCGGGTCGTTGCCCGTGCCCATGAACGGCGTGCCGAGGATGGCCGCGAACTCGAGCTCGGTCTGGAGCCGCGTGTAGTCGGCGTCGGTCATCGTGCCGCCGGCGCTGTTCGGGCCGTACCAGGTGTTCGGGATGAAGCCGTGGTTGCCGATCGCCTCGAGACCGTTGTCGTCGAGGAACCCGCGCAGCACCCGGGCGTAGTCCAGGTACGCCGCGCGGCCGGCGGCGTTGCCGTCGTTCGGGTACGCCGCGTTGCCACCCGGGTTGGCGGCGTTCTGGCCGTAGCCCGCGAACTCGACCTGCTGGATCCCGACGCGGCCGTAGAACTCGAAGAGCTCCTTCCAGCCGCCGGGCAGGTCGACCAGGGGGCCGAGGTCCGTCGGGTCGTTCGGGAAGCTCGCGCCGCCGAGGTAGCCCTTCGTGGCCTGGCCCGTGGCGATGCCGAGGCGCCCCGGCACGTCGCGCTGGGTGTAGGCGATGGTGCCGACCTTGGCGGCCGGGATCAGCCGGCCGTTGGCGCCGAACGCCGGCGTGCTGCTGAGCGGCGAGACCGCCAGTGCCGCGATACCGCCACCGGCGATGCCGAGCATCTGGCGGCGACTGAGACGGGACGTGCTCCTGCTGGACCTGCTCATGCTGTGACCTCCACGTGCGCCCTCGGGCGCACCTCGACCGGATTGACCCGTGCCCGCATCACGGTCGAACTCGGGTCGGGACGCTACCTGCCGAACCGTCGCGGTGTGAAGATCTTTCGGCGACTTCTTTCAAAAGTCTCGGCAGCAGAGACAGAAGTTCGTGCGGCGGGGCGGGGGCACCCCATGCGGGGAGGCACCCCCACCCGGTCGCCCCTACTCCATCGTCAGGGGGACGACGAGGCGTGACGCTAGTCGACGCCTCCGGAACAGGGGAAGATCTTTCGCAGGATTCGTGCGATTCTCTGCGCAAGCCAAGGCGAAAGTTTCCGTCGTCGGTCCGAAAGGCATCATGGTCGAGCACCTGCCCACGAGCGATCCGCCGTGGGAGCATGCGCGCATGGCGCACTTCCTCTCCGGCCGGGCCGAGACGCCGACGCAGTCGAAGATCCTCACCTACGTGCGCGACGAGGGACCGCTCTCGCGCATCGACCTGGCCGCGCGGCTCGGCGTCTCGCGCACCACCGTGGCCGCGGAGGCGGGACGGCTGGTCGAGCTGGGCCTCGCCGTGGACGGCGGCCCCGCGGCCTCGCGCGGAGGCCGCCGCTCGACGCTCGTCGACCTCGACCCCGGGCTGCGGTTCGTCGGCATCGAGCTGGGCGCGACCTCCATGCGCCTTGCCGTCACCGACGGCCGGCTCCAGGTGCTGGCCCGTGACAGCTCCCCGCTGGAGATCCGTCTCGGCCCGGAGGCGGTGCTGGCCGACGCGCTCGAGTCCACCCGCAAGCTGCTCGCCACCGAGGGCGTCGAGCGACCGGCGGGCGTCGGCATCGGCGTGCCCGGCCCCGTCGACTTCCAGGGCGGCGTGCCCGTGTCGCCGCCGATCATGCCGGGCTGGGACGGGTACCCCGTGAGGGACGCCCTGTCCCGCGAGCTCGGCGCGCCCGTGCTGCTGGACAACGACGTCAACGTGATGGCGCTCGGCGAGCAGCACACCGGTGTCGCCCGGTCGGCCTCGGACTTCCTGTTCGTCAAGATCGGCACCGGCATCGGCTGCGGCATCGTGGTCGGCGGCCACCTCTACCGCGGCGCCGACGGCTGCGCCGGCGACATCGGGCACATCCGCATCGACCCGAACGGGCCGGTCTGCGCGTGCGGCAACCACGGCTGCCTCGAGGCCTTCTTCGGGGGTGCCGCCCTGGCCCGCGACGCCACCGCCGCCGCCCAGGCGGGCCGGTCCGCCGTGCTGGCCGAGCTCCTCGAGGAGGACGGGAAGCTGACCGCCGAGAGCGTCGGCCGGGCGCTGACCCGCGGCGACGCGGCCGCCCTCCAGCTCACCCGCGAGGGCGGCCGCCGGGTCGGGACGGTGCTGGCCAACCTCGTCTCGTTCTTCAACCCCGGGCTGATCGTCATCGGCGGCGGGGTGGCCGGCCTCGGCCACTCCCTGCTCGCCGAGATCCGCAGCTCCATCTACCGCCAGTCGCTTCCCCTGGCCACCGGCAACCTCCCGGTCGTCCTCAGCGAGCTCGGCGGCGACTCCGGCGTCATCGGCGCCGCCCGGCTGATCAGCGACGCGGTGTACGCGGTGGCGTAGGTCCGCTCTGTAGCTCGAACTTTCGCAACTTTCTTGCGTTTCACTATTGCCAACTTTCGTTTAGCGCTCTAGATTCTGCGACCAAGCGGGGGTGACGGTCGTCACTCGGTCGCTGGCCAGCATCGAGGAGCCGCATGCCCGAGCAGTTGCCCGAGGAGTCGCACGAGCAGCACGAGCTGCTGCTGCACATGCGCGGGATCGTCAAGACCTTCCCCGGCGTGCGAGCCCTGGACGGCGTCGACCTCGACGTCCGCGCCGGCGAGGTGCACTGCCTGCTCGGCCAGAACGGCGCCGGCAAGTCCACGCTCGATCAAGGTGCTGGCCGGCGCGCACCGCCCCGACGAGGGCACGATCGCGTGGCGCGGCGAGGAGATCTCGCTCGCGACGCCGCACGCCTCGATCGCCCGCGGCATCTCCACCATCTACCAGGAGCTCGACCTCGTCGCCGGGCTCAGCGTCGCCGAGAACATCTTCCTCGGGCACGAGATGTCCCGCGGCGGCGTGCTCAAGCGCGGGGACACCCGCAAGGCGGCCCGCGAGCTGCTCCGGCGCCTCGGGCACAGCGAGATCCGGGTGGACCGCGAGGTCGGCACCCTCCCCGCCTCCGGCCAGCAGATCGTCTCCATGGCCCGGGCCCTCAGCCACGACACCCAGCTGATCGTGATGGACGAGCCGTCGGCCGCGCTCGACCAGCAGGAGGTGCAGACGCTCTTCCGGGTGATCCGCGACCTCACCGCGCAGGGCGTCGCCGTCGTCTACATCTCCCACCGTCTCGAGGAGATCCGGCAGATCGGCGACCGCGTCACCGTCCTCAAGGACGGCCGTACCGTCGCCACCGACCTCCCCGCTCGCGACACCGCCACCGCCGACCTGATCCGGCTGATGACCGGCCGCGACATCGAGTACGTCTTCCCCGAGCGACCGGCCGCCGCGGCCGACGGAGACGTCGTCCTCCACGTAGAAGGCCTGGCCCTCGACCAAGAAGTTCGCCGACGTCTCCTTCGACGTCCGCGCCGGCGAGATCGTCGGCCTGGCCGGCCTCGTCGGCTCGGGCCGCTCGGAGATCCTCGAGACCGTGTACGGCGCTCGCAAGGCGTCGGCCGGCATCGGTCACCGTCGACGGCAAGCCGCTGCGCGCCGGGTCGGTGCGGCGTGCCGTCCAGGCCGGCATCGGCCTGGCACCCGAGGAGCGCAAGAGCCAGGGCCTGCTGCTCGACCAGGCGGTCTACCGCAACATCACCGTCTCCTCGATGAGCCGATTCTCCCGCGCGGGCTTCCTCGACCGCGGCGCCGAGCGTGCCAAGGCCCGCGAGCTGGCCGAGTCGCTCGACGTACGCCCCTCCGGTGTCGACCGCCCGGTCCGCAACCTGTCGGGCGGCAACCAGCAGAAGGTCGTGCTGGCCCGGTGGCTGCTGCGCGACTGCCGCGTGCTGCTGCTCGACGAGCCCACCCGCGGCGTCGACGTCGGCGCACGCAGCGAGATCTACGCCCTGATCCGGTCCCTCGCCTCGCGCGGGGTCGCCGTCGTCGTCGTGTCCAGCGAGGTCGAGGAGGTGCTCGGCCTGGCCGACCGCGTCCTGGTCGTCCGCGAGGGCGTCGTCGTGCACGAGGGTCCGGCCGCGGACATCGACGAGCACAAGGTCCTGGACCTGGTGATGGAAGGAAGTGCCGCGTGACACAAGAACGCACCGCGCCCGCCCACGACGGGCGCCGAGCCGCCGGCCCAGGCGCCCGCTGGCCGGCAGCGGCTCGCCGCAGGGCAGCGGATTCGCCCAGCAGGTGCTGGGCTCGTCCGTGGGCCGCAACCTCGGCCTGGTCGTCGCCCTGCTGATCCTGTGCGGCGTCGGGGTCGTGGACCGCGGGCGACCAGTTCGCCAGCGTCGACAACGCCCTGACGATCCTGCGACTGGCCTCCGTGATCGGCGTCGTCTCCGTCGGGATGACGTTCGTGATCACCGGCGGCGGCATCGACCTGTCAGTCGGGGCGATCGTCGCCCTGGCCTCGGTCTGGTCGACCACGCTGGCCACCCAGACGATGGCCGAGGACACGCACTGGTCGGTGATGGTGCTGCACCGCCCTGGCCGTCGGCACCGGCTGCGGTCTGGTCAACGGGCTCCTCGTCGCCTACGGCAAGGTCGTCCCGTTCATCGCGACCCTCGCGATGTTGGCCAGTGCCCGCGGCCTGGCCGAGATCATCTCGGAGCGGCGTACCCAGATCGTCCGGGTCACCGACTTCACGAAGTTCTTCCGCGCCGACGTCATCGGGATCCCCGTCCTCGTCATCATCTTCGCGCTCGTTGCGGTCGTCGGCTGGGTCGTGCTCAACCGCACGACCTTCGGGCGGCGCACCTTCGCGGTCGGCGGCAACCCGGAGGCGGCCCGCCTCGCCGGCATCGACGTACGCCGCCACACCGCGGCGCTCTACTCGATCGTCGGCCTCTGCTGCGGCATCGCCGCGGTGATGCTGGTGGCCCGCACCACGACCGGGTCCTCGACCCACGGCACCCTCTACGAGCTCGACGCCATCGCGGCGGTCGTCATCGGCGGCACGCTGCTCTCCGGCGGCCGCGGCACCATCGTCGGCACCGTCCTCGGCGTCCTGATCTTCACCACGCTCCAGAACGTCTTCACGCAGAACGACCTGTCCAGCTCGGCCCAGGCCGTGGCCAAGGGACTCATCATCGTCGCCGCCGTCCTGCTCCAGCAGCGACTAGCGGCGCGCAGCAACACCGGTAATCAGTAGGGCACCACGTAGCAGGCACCACCCCGCAAGAGAAGCCGCTCGGGCCTCCACCACAACGAGGAGCACATCCATGTCACGACCCATCAAGCACCCGTTCCGGCTGGTGTCCGGCGTAGCCGTCGCGGCCCTGCTGGTGCTGACCGGTTGCACGAGCAACAGTCCGGACTCCGAGGCGTCGGGCGACGGCGGCGGTGACACCAAGGCGGTGTCGGCGAACGACGACACCGGCGACACCGTCACCATCGGCTTCTCCGGCCCGGCCGCCGACCACGGCTGGCTCGCGGCGATCAACAGCTCGGCGCTGGCGGAGGCCGAGAAGTACGACGACATCGAGCTGAAGACGGCCGAGGGCACCAACGACCCCAGCCAGCAGATCAGCCAGGTCGAGACCTTCATCAACGACAAGGTCGACGCGATCGTGCTGCTGCCCACCGACGGCGCCGCGCTCACCGACATCGCCACGCGAGGCGATGGACGCCGGCATCCCGGTGATCAACGTGGACCGCGAGTTCTCCTCGCCGTTCGCCGCGCGGACCACGATCCTCGGTGACAACTACGGCATGGGCGTCTCGGCCGGCACCTACGCCTGCCAGGTCATCGAGGACAAGGGCATCGAGGACCCGGTGATCGCCGAGATCGCGGGCATCGACGCGCTGCCGCTGACCCAGGACCGCTCCGAGGGCTTCAAGGACGCGCTCAAGTCCTGCGGCGAGACCGTCGACAACCGCGTCGCCGCGGAGTTCACCGTCGAGTCCGGCGAGGAGCAGGCCTCGAACCTGCTCCAGGCCGCGCCCAAGATCGACATCCTCTGGAACCACGACGACGACCAGGGTGTCGGCGTCAAGGCCGCGCTCGACAACGCCGGCCGCGACGAGATGACCTTCATCGGCGGCGCCGGCTCCTGCAACGCGATGGACTGGATCCGCGACGGCTCGATGGCGGCCACCGTCATCTACCCGCCCACCCAGGCCGCGGACGGCATCAAGCTCGCCCGCCTCATCGCCCAGGACAAGGGACTCTCCGACCTGGTGCAGGTCGAGGTCCCCAAGCGCATCGTGCTCAACGCGCCGGTCGTGACCGCCGACAACGTCGACGAGTACAGCGACCTCTGCTTCGAGTCCTGACGCAGCACTCCTGACGGGACCGGCCGGGTCGCTCGCGAGACGGCCCGGCCGGTCCCCGGACGACCGACCCCATCGACGTACGAGAAGGACCTGCCCATGGACACGAGCACTCCCGAGCTGGGGGTCGGCCTGGTCGGTCACGCCTTCATGGGTGCCGCCCACTCGCAGGCCTGGCGCACGGCGCCGCGCTTCTTCGACCTGCCGCTGTCCCCGCGCATGCGCGCTCTCTGCGGTCGTGACCCTGGCCGCGTCGCGGAGGCCGCGGCCCGGCTCGGCTGGGAGACCACGGAGACCGACTGGACGCCGGTCTGGTCGCCCGCGACGACATCGACCTGGTCGACGTCTGCACGCCCGGCGACACCCACGCGGAGATCGCCATCGCCGCGCTCGAGGCCGGCAAGCACGTGCTCTGCGAGAAGCCGCTCGCCAACACGGTCGCCGAGGCGCAGGCGATGGCCGCCGCCGCCGACCGTGCGGCCGCGCACGGCGTGCGGGCGATGGTCGGCTTCACCTACCGCCGCGTCCCGGCGATCGCGCTGGCCAAGCAGCTGGTCGAGCAGGGCCGGATCGGCCAGGTGCGGCACGTGCGCGCGCAGTACCTCCAGGACTGGATCGCCGACCCCGCCGCGCCGATGTCGTGGCGGCTCGAGAAGGACAAGGCAGGGTCCGGCGCCCTCGGCGACATCGGCGCCCACATCGTCGACCTCACCCAGCACATCACCGGCGACCGGATCGCCAACGTCACCGGGCTGCTCGAGACGTTCGTCCACGAGCGTCCGCTGCGCCTCCGCCGACTCCGGCGCCCTCCTCGGCGGTTCCTCGGCGAACGGCGGCCCGACCGGCCGCGTCACCGTCGACGACGCCGCGGTGTTCCTCGCCCGGTTCGACGGCGGCGCGGTGGGCGTCTTCGAGGCGACCCGCTTCGCGACCGGCCGCAAGAACGCCATCCGCATCGAGATCAACGGCTCGCTCGGCAGCCTCGCCTTCGACTTCGAGGACATGAACGTCCTGCCACTTCTACGACGCGCAGGAGCCGGCGGAGGCCGCCGGCTTCCGCCGGATCCTGGTGACCGAGCCGAGCCACCCGTACGTCGGCGCGTGGTGGCCGCCCGGCCACGGCCTCGGCTACGAGCACGGCTTCACCCACCAGGTCGTCGACCTGGTGACCGCGATCGGACGGGGCGAGCAACCCCTGCCGTCGTTCGCCGACGGCCTCCAGGTGCAGAGTGTGCTCGCCGCCGTCGAGCGCAGCGCCGAGGCCCGCTCGTGGCAGTCGACCGCCCTCCCCGTGCCCGCCTGACCCGAAGGAGCACACGATGACCCGCCCGATCACCCTCTTCACCGGTCAGTGGGCCGACCTGCCGTTCGAGGAGATGTGCGAGCTGGCCTCGGGCTGGGGGTACGACGGTCTCGAGATCGCCTGCTGGGGCGACCACTTCGACCCGTGGCAGGCCGTCGAGGACGACTCGTACGTCACGGACAAGCTGGCACTCCTGGACAAGCACGGGCTGAAGGTCTGGGCGATCTCCAACCACCTCAAGGGCCAGGCCGTCTGCGACGACCCGATCGACGAGCGGCACCAGGCGCATCCTGCCGAGCCGCATCTGGGGCGACGGCGACGCCGAGGGCGTCCGCCAGCGGGCCGCCGAGGAGATGAAGATGACCGCGCGCGCCGCGCGCAAGCTCGGCGTCGACACGGTGGTCGGCTTCACCGGGTCCTCGATCTGGAAGTACGTCGCGATGTTCCCGCCGGCGACCCAGGCGATGGTGGACGCGGGCTACGAGGACTTCGCCGCACCGGTGGAACCCGATCCTCGACGTCTTCGACAGCGAGGGCGTGCGGTTCGCCCATGAGGTGCACCCCTCCGAGATCGCCTACGACTACTGGACGACGGTCCGGCGCGATGGAGGCGATCGGCCACCGGCCGGCGTTCGGTCTGAACTGGGACCCGTCGCACTTCGTGTGGCAGGACCTCGACCCGGTCTCGTTCCTCTGGGACTTCCAGGACCGGATCTACCACGTCGACTGCAAGGACACGAAGCTCCAGGTCGGCGGCGGCCGCAACGGCCGCCTGGGCTCGCACCTGGCGTGGGCGGATCCCGCGGCGGGGCTGGGACTTCGTGTCCACCGGCCACGGCGACGTGCCGTGGGAGCGGTGCTTCCGGATGCTCAACACCATCGGGTACGACGGCCCGATCTCGGTCGAGTGGGAGGACGCCGGGATGGACCGCCTGCGCGGCGCGCCGGAGGCGCTGGAGTTCGTGCGCACCTACGCCTTCGACGCCCCCGAGGCCGCCTTCGACGCGGCGTTCTCGACCGACTCCTGAGGACTTCTGGAGTTCTGTCAGCCAGCAGACGGTGCAGCGATCACGACCGGGCCAGAGTCCTGGTCATCGGGCCACCCCGGCCCCCAGGAAGCAGGACAGCAGCCATGACCATCATCGACACCACCACCGTCTCGGTCCTCCTCGTCCTCGTCGCCGTCGCCGTCCTGGCGGGCATCGCCACCATCGGCTTCGCCCTGGCCCGCGTCTACGTCACCTGGTACGCCGGCCCGCGCCCGGCCAGCGTGCCCGCCGACACGACGTACTCGTTCATGCACTTCCGCTACGGCCACTGAGCATCCCCACCCGTGCACAGCCGGACCCGTTCAACGGGTCCGGCTGTTCCGCGTCAGCCCCGGAGGCGGGCGTTCACGGCCTCCGGCGAGAACTCGTGGTCGACGAGCAACCGCGTCAGGCCGACGATCGCGGCGTCCTCGCCGAGTGAGCCGAGCTGCAGGGTCAGGTGCCGGGTGGCGCGCGGCAGCGACAGCTTGTACAGCGTCTCGCGGATCCCCGCGAGCAACGGCGCCGAGGCGAGGGCGCCACCGATCAGCACGACCTCGGGGTTGAGCAACGAGACCACTGTGGCCATCACCTCGCCGATCCGGCGGCCGGCCTGCTGGGTGAGCCGGGCCGCGTCGGCGTTGCCGGCACGGAGCAGCTCGCGTACCTCCCGGCCCGAGGCCGCGGGGACACCGAGCTCGCTGAGCTCGTGCGCCACCGCACGCCCGCTGGCGACCGCGGCCAGACAGCCGTGGGCCCCGCACTGGCAGAGCGCGTCGGACTGCGGGGACACCCGGACGTGGCCGATGTCGCCGGCCCCGCCGTCGGCGCCGGTGTAGGAGCGGCCGTTGATCACGATGCCGGTGCCGATGCCGGTCGACACCTTCACCAGGCACATCAAGGTGGTCTGCGGGTAGCCCGCGGACTGCTCGCCGAGCGCGGCGGAGTCCGCGTCGTTCGCGGTCAGCACGGTGACGCCGGGCAGGCCGGCCTGGAGGTGCTCGGCGACGGGGTAGCCGTCCCAGCCCGGCAGGATCGGCGGCTGGCTCGGCCGCCCCGACTCGGGGTCGATCGGCCCGGGCAGGCTGATCGCCGCGCCGCAGAGCTCCTGGGAGCGACTCCGGCGCTCGCGAGCAGCTTGGCCAGCGCCTCCGCGATCCGGTCGAGGACCACGACCGGCCCCTGGTCGACGGGGCAGTCGATCTCGTCCTCGGCCAGCAGCGAACCGCCGAGGTCGGTGAGCGCGATGCGCGTGTGCGTCGTGTCCACCGCCGCCACCAGCGCGTACGCCTGGGAGATGTTGAAGACCAGGCTGCGCCGCCGCCGGCCACCCGTCGCCTCGGTGTGTCGCCCTCGACGATGATCCCGGCATCGAGCAGGGCGTCGAGCCGCTGCGCGACGGTCATCCGGGACAGGCCGGTGATCTCGCGGACGTCGCCGCGGGTGAGCGCGCGGCCGTGCCGGATCAGGCTCAGCACGTCGCCGGGTCCGGTCGGCATCCCACCACCTCCGGCTGGGAGTGTAGTGACTGGACATCTATTGCTTGACAACCGTCTCACTTAGGTACAAGGTCTGGACAAAAGTATCCCAGCCAGCTTCCGGAGGCCACCCATGCACCGAGTCCTGCCCCGTCGAGCGTGGCGCCGTAGCGGCGCCGCCCTCCTGGCGACCGGCCTGGTCGCCGCCTCTCTCGCCGCCTGCGGCTCCGACGACTCGAGCGGCGGAGGTGGTGGCGGCGGCGGGGACGCCGACAGCATCACGGTCTGGATCGAGGAGGACCTGCCCGACCGCGTCGCCGCGACCCAGGCGATCGTCGACGACTTCACCGAGAAGACGGGCATCAAGGTCAAGCTGACCGCCGTCGCCGAGGACCAGTTCAACCAGATCCTCACCTCCAACGCGGCGGCCGGCGACCTGCCCGACGTCATGGGCGGCATCCCGCTCGGCCAGATCCGCACGCTGTCGGCCAACGAGCTCGTCGACACCGACGCCGTCGGTGAGGTGCTCGACGACCTGGACGCGGGCACGTTCAGCGAGAGTGCGCTGAACCTGACCGCGGACGGCGACACCCAGCTGGCCATCCCGAGCGAGTCGTGGATCCAGCTGCTGCTCTACCGCAAGGACCTCTTCGACCAGGCCGGCCTCGCCGAGCCCACGACGTACGACGACATCCTGGCCGCCGCCAAGGCGCTGGACAGCCCCGACGTCGCGGGCTTCGTCGGCGCCAACGTGGCCGGTGACGCCTTCACCGAGCAGACCTTCGAGGAGATCGGCCTCGGCAACGACTGCCAGCTCGTCGACGACTCCGGCGAGGTGACCTTCGACAGCGACCAGTGCGTCGAGGCGCTGGACTTCTACGGCCAGCTGATGCAGAACTACACCGTGTCCGGAGCGCAGGACGTCGACACCACCCGGGCGTCGTACTTCGCCGGGCAGGCCGCGATGATCATCTGGTCGACGTTCATCCTCGACGAGATGGCAGGCCTGCGGAACGACGCGCTGCCGAACTGCCCGGAGTGCAAGAAGGACCCGGCGTTCCTGGCCAAGAACTCCGGAGTGGTGACCTCGATCCAGGGTCCGTCGGGCTCGACGCCCGCGACGTTCGGCGAGATCACCTCGTGGACGATCCCCGCCGAGGCGTCGAGCGACGGGGCGAAGGAGTTCGTCGAGTACATGCTGACCGACGGCTACGAGCCGTGGATCGCCATCGCCCCCGAGGGCAAGGTGCCGGTGCGCAGCGGCCCGGAGTCCGGCTCGACGGAGTACGCCGATGCGTGGGCCGGCATGGATGTCGGGGTCGACACCAAGGCGCCGTTGTCGAAGTTCTACGGCCAGGACGTCATCGACGCGCTGACCCAGGGCACCGACACCCTCGCCCGCTGGGCGATCCCGCAGGGGCAGGGCGACCTGCTCGGCGCGATCCAGGGCGAGCAGCCGGTGGCAAACGCCGTGAACGAGGTCAGCAGTGGCGACGACCCCGCCGACGCCGCCTCGAAGGCCGCCGACGCCATCCGCGACGCCGCGGAGTCCGTGCAGTGACCATCGGTGGGCCGGCCGCGCAGGTGGCGGTGACGGAGGAGCGGGGCGCAACCCCGCCCTCCCTCGCCCCAGCGGGGCCGGTCCGCCCGGGCCCGCGAGGACCGCCGGACCGGCTACCTGCTCATCACCCCCACGGTCGTCATCGTCTTCGCGATGGTGGTGCTGCCGATCCTCTGGACGATCTCGCTGTCCTTCCAGCAGGTGCGGCTGCTGAACCTGCGCCGGGCCGGCTTCTTCGGCGACTACAGCCTCGAGAACTTCACGGACGTGCTCGGCTCGTCCGGCTTCGTCGACGCCCTCGTGACCACGCTCGTCTACTCGGTGTGCGGCACGGCGCTCGCGATCGGGCTCGGCCTGTTGGCCGCCCTGGCCCTGCGTACGCCCTTCCGCGGCCGGGGACTCGTGCGCGCCTGCATGCTGATCCCGTACGTCGCCCCGGTCGTCGCCGCGACGTTCGTGTGGAAGACGATGCTCAACCCGCAGTTCGGGATCGCGAACCACTACGGCGCCGCGCTGCTCGGCTGGGACGAGCCGATCGCCTTCCTTAGCTCCTCCGACAACATCTCCCCGCTCGGCATCGACCTGCACATCAGCACGGCGCTCTTCACCGTCGTGCTGTTCGAGTGCTGGCGCTCGTTCCCGTTCGCGTTCCTCTTCCTGACCGCCCGCATCCAGGCGATCCCCGACAGCCTGGAGGAGGCGGCAATGGTCGACGGGGCGACGCCGACGCAGCGCTTCCGCTACATCGTCTTGCCCCAGCTCCTGCCGACGATCGCGGTGCTGACGGTGCTGCGGTTCATCTGGACGTTCAACAACTTCGACGACATCTACCTGCTCACCGGCGGCGGTTCCGGCACGCAGGTCGTCGCCGTGCGGGTCTACGACTACCTCATCAACCGCGGCGACATCGGCGCCGCCGCGGCGCAGGCACTCGTGCTGGCCGCGATCCTCGCCGTCCTGGTCGGGACGTACCTGAAGCTGTTCGGCCGATCGGAGGAGGTGGCGTGAGCACGATGTCCCGCGACCAGGTCGAGCGCCGGATCTTCGGCGTGCTGCGGCCGCTCCTCATCGCCTTCCTGCTGGTCATCACCCTGTTCCCCTTCTACTACATGGTGATGCTGTCGTTCCGCCCGCTCGACGCGGTGCTGCAGGACCCGGGAGCCTTGTGGCCGAAGCCCAGCGAGATCGACTTCGGCACCTACCGCGACGTGCTCGCCTCGCAGTCCGACGGCGGGCAGGGGTTCCTCAACTTCATCAAGAACAGCTTCTTCGTCGCGATCGGCACGGTGGTGCTGAGCCTGCTGGTCTCGATCCCGGGCGCGTACGCCGTCAGTCGCCTCGAGTTCTTCGGCCGGCGGCAGATCGGCGCGGTCTTCCTCGGCGTCTACTTCTTCCCCGCGATCCTGCTGGCCATCCCGCTGTTCGTCTTCTTCACCCGCATCCAGCAGCGCGGCACCCTCACCGGCCTGCTGATCGTGTACGTCGCCCAGGTCGCGGCCGTGTCCATCTACATGCTGCGCAACTACTTCGACACCATCCCCGCCAGCCTCGAGGAGGCGGCCGCCATCGACGGCTGCACCCGCCTCCAGGCGATGCGGCACATCAGCCTGCCGCTCGCCATGCCCGCCATCGCCTCCAACGCGCTGTTCGTGTTCATGATCGCGTGGAACGAGTTCCTCTTCGCGCTGCTCTTCCTGGTCGAGAAGCGCGAGAAGTGGACGGTGTCGCTCGGACTCTCCCAGCTGGCCGGGAGCATCGAGGTGCCGACCACCGTGCTGATGGCCGGGTCGGTCATCCTGACCGTGCCGATCATCGTGCTGTTCTTCCTCAGCGAACGGTGGCTGGCCGGTGGCCTGACCGCCGGCGCCGAGAAGGGCTGACGCCCCGTGCCCGAGGTCGTCTCGTTCACTGCCCCCGGCAAGGTCGCGCTGGTGCCGTGCGACGCCGCCCCCCTCACCCCCGGCAGCGTGCGGGTCCGGACGTGGTACTCCGGCATCTCGGCGGGCACCGAGCTGACGGCGTACCGCGGGTCCAACCCGTACCTCACCGGGACCTGGGACCCCGACCGCCGGCTCTTCGTCGAGGGCACCCCGACCTTCGCCTACCCTGTCGAGGGCTGGGGCTACTCCGAGGTGGGCGAGGTCGTCGAGGTCGCCGACGGAGTGGCCGCCCCCGCGGTCGGGGACATCGTCCACGGCATCTGGGGCCATCGCAGCGAAGCGGTGGTCCCGGCCGACGCAGTCGCGTGGCGCACGCTGGCCGGCCGACGACGCCATCTCGGGCACGTTCGCACGGGTCGGCTCGATCGCGCTGAACGCCGTGCTGGCCGGCGACGTTCGGGTCGGCGACCGGGTCGCGGTGTTCGGGCAGGGTGTCATCGGGCTGCTCACCACCCGGCTCGCGACGATCGCCGGCGCCGAGGTGGTGGCCGTCGACATGCTGCCCGGCCGGCTCGAGACCGCCCGCGCGATGGGCGCCGTCGAGACCGTCACCGCCGACGCGCCCGGCGGCGCCGGAGCCGTCGTGCGGGAGTGGTCAGGCGGTGGTGTGGACGTCGCCATCGAGATCAGCGGCAGCGACCGCGCCCTGCACGAGGCGGTGCGATCGGTCGTGGTCGAGGGCCTGGTGGTGGCGTCCGGCTTCTACCAGGGCGGCGCGGCCAACCTGCGGCTCGGCGAGGAGTTCCACCACAACCGCGTGCGGATCGTCGCCAGCCAGATCTCGGGTACGCCGGTCGGGCTCGGCGCGCGATGGGACCAGCCGCGTCTGGTGCGCACGTTCATGGACCTCGTCCGCGCGCGGCCGGGTCGACGCGGCCTCCCTGGTCACCGACGTCGTCGAGGCGACCGACGTCGCGGCCGTCTTCGAGCGGCTCGACCGCGGCGACCCCGACGTCCTGCAGGCCGTGCTCCGTTTCCCGGCCGCCCCGGAGGCCTCGTGATCGACCTCGACACCGGGCCGGTCTTCCCGGCCGACCGCTTCGGCGTGGCCATCCTCGGCTGCGGCACCATCGCGCAGTCGGCCCACCTGCCGGCGTACGAGCAGCACGGCGTCGGCGTCACCGGCGTCTGGAGCCGGACGCCGGCGACCACCGCGACCGTCCGCGAGCGCTTCCCGTTCGTGGGCCGGGTCTACGCGAGCGCGGAGGAGCTGCTCGCGGATCCCGAGGTGCGGTACGTCGACCTGGCGACCGGTCCCGAGGGCCGGATCGAGTGGATCGAGGCGGCCGTCGCCGCGGGCAAGCACGTGCTCACCCAGAAGCCGCTGACCCTCTCCCGCGCGGACCTCGACCGGTTGCCGGACGTGCTGGCGAAGGCGGACGCGGCCGGCGTCCGGGTGGCGGTGAACCACAACGGCAGGTGGGCGCCGCCCTGGCGCGCGGCCACCCTGCTGCTCCGCGACGGCGCCGTCGGCGAGGTCGTCGGCGTCACCCACCTGCACGACAAGCCGCTTCCGCCGCTGGCCGGCACGCCGTTCGACGACCTGCCGCACATGCTGCTCACCGACTACCTCCTGCACTGGGTCGACATCACCCGTACCTGGCTCGGGGACGTGGACTCGGTGCAGGCGTTCGACTCGCGGGTGCCGGGCCAGCCCCCTGAGGCCCGGAACCCGTGGTCGGCCACGCTCGCGATGACCGCCGCCACGGGCGCCACCGCCACCCTGCGGATCACCGGGAACGTCGTCACGTCCGAGCCCGGCGTGCCCTTCTGGGTGCACGGCACGACCGGCACGTTGCGCGGCAGCGTGCTGCTCGACTCCGACCGCCTCGAGCTCGACGACGGCTCGCGGCGCTCCGCCGTGTCGCTGAAGGGCGCGTGGTTCGTGGACGGGTTCGCGGCCGCGATGGGCGAGCTGATGTGCGCCGTGGCCGAGGACCGGCAGCCGGAGAACTCCGCCGCCGACGCGGCCCTGACGGTCGCCCTGGTGCTGGCCGCGCGCGAGTCCGCCGCGCTCGGCGGCGCCCCGGTGGACCCCTGGGCAGCGACATGACCGACGAGATCGTCGACGAGATCGCGATCGACCCGCAACGGGCCCGCGTCTACGCGGAGGGCTGGCAGAGCTGGAGCCCCGCCACCTGGTACCCCGCGCGAGCGGCCGGGCTGAGGCCAGACGAGGAGTGGCAGCACGTCATGCGCTTCCGGCCGGGCACTCCCCTGTCACGCGACGGGCTCCAGGGCGAGGGCGTGCTCGCGGTCGATCCGGGCACCGGCGGGCCGGCCCGGGCTACGGCGCCACCGACCCGGTCGACGTACCCACCCTCACCGCGACGCTGCTCGACGACCGGGTCGTCGTGAGGAGCACGGGGCCGGTGGAGGAGACAACGGCCGACGATGCCGAGACCGCACTCGCGCAGTACGCCGACCGGTTCGCCGTCTCGGCCGGCGCGTCGTTGGCGGAGCCGCCGACGGTGTGGTGCTCGTGGTACCGCTACTTCGAGAAGGTGACCGCCGACGACGTGCGCGCCGACCTCCGCGCGTTCGACGACCACGACCTCGTCGTCGACGTGGTGCAGGTCGACGACGGCTGGAGCACCGGGCTCGGCGAAGGACTTCGCGTGAGCGACCAGTTCGGGTCCCTGCCCGCCCTGCTCGACGACATCCGCGCGACCGGCCGGCGCGCGGGCTCTGGCTGGCGCCCTTCCTCGTGGGCGCGACAGCACCCTCGCCGCCGAGCACCCCGACTGGCTCGTCGGGCCGGCCGGCCGCAACTGGGGCGACGACCTGGTCGGCCTCGACCTGACCCACCCCGGCGTGCTGGACCTGCTCGCGTCGACGTTCGCCGGCCTGGTCGACCTCGGCGTCGACTACCTCAAGCTCGACTTCCTCTACGGCGGCGCCGTGCCCGGGCCGCGCCGCGAGGACATGACCGGCGCCGAGGCGTACCGGTCCGGGCTCGCGCTGGTGCGAGAAGTCGTCGGGCCCGAGGTGTACCTCGTCGGTTGCGGCGCGCCGCTGCTCCCCTCGGTCGGGCTCGTCGACGCGATGCGGGTCTCGCCGGACACCTTCCACGAGGGCGGCGAGTCCGGTGGCCACGGACTGCGCGGGCTGATGCCGTTGGCCGCGCGGGCCTGGCAGCACGGCCGCTTCTGGGTGAACGACCCGGACTGCGTGGTGGCGCGGCCGTCGTACGCCGACCGCGAGCGCTGGGCGAGCGCGGCCACCGAGCTCGGAGGGTTGCGGTCGTTCTCCGACCGGGTCGAGGAGCTCGACGACTGGGGCCGGAGCGCGGCGCGTGCGCTGCTCGCCGATGGCGGCTCGAGGACGCCGTTCCCGGCCGAGACGGTGCGTCGCGGCGCCCGCATCGCCGCGGAGGAGCTCCGGTGACCGAGGAGCTCGGCGCGCGTATCGCGCCGTACCTCGAGCTGCTCTACCCCGACCAGCACCAGGACGTCTGCCGACGGCTGGTGGCGATGGCCGCGGCGTACGCCGAGCGGCTGGGCGGGCGCCGCGTGGCGCCGCCGACCGAGCGGACGACCTGCCTGATCACCTACGGCGACGGCATCCGGCGGGCCGACGAGACGCCACTGCACACGCTGTCGGGGTTCCTGCACGACCATGTCGGCGACCTGGTCAGCGACGTGCACCTGCTCCCGATGTTCCCCTGGACGTCCGACGACGGCTTCGCGGTCGTCGACCACCGCGAGGTGAACCCCGCCCTCGGCACCTGGGCGGACGTCGCCGACCTGGCCGGCGAGCACGACCTGATGTTCGACTTCGTGGCCAACCACACCTCGAGCAGCAGCCCGTGGTTCCGCGGCTGGCTGGCCGGCGACCCGGCGTACGAGCACTTCTACGTCGAGCGCGACCCCGACTTCGACGTCTCGCGGGTGACGCGACCGCGGACCACGCCCCTGTTCCACGCCTACCCGCGGCCGGACGGCAGCGAGGCGTGGGCCTGGACGACGTTCGGCGAGGACCAGGTCGACGTCGACGTCCGCCACCCGCGGACGCTGGTCGAGCTGACCGACGTGCTGCTCGGGTACCTCGTGCGCGGCGCCTCGGCGATCCGCCTCGACGCGATCGGCTTCCTCTGGAAGGAGTCCGGGACGTCCTGCATCCACCTGCCGCAGACGCACGCGGTGATCAAGACCTGGCGCGCTCTGGTCGAGCACGTCGCGCCGGGCGCACGGCTGCTGACCGAGACGAACGTCCCGCACGAGGAGAACATCTCCTACTTCGGCACCGGCGACGACGAGGCCCACCTCGTCTACCAGTTCGCGCTGCCGCCGCTGGTGCTGCACTCGTTCGTCGCGGGGTCGACCGCGCGGCTCAGCGACTGGGCCGAGGGCGTCGGGCCGGTGAGCGAGACCGCCACCTGGTTCAACTTCCTGGCCAGCCACGACGGCATCGGCCTGCGGGCCACCGAGGGCATCCTCGACGACGGCGAGCGCGCCGCACTGGTGGAACGCACCCGCGCCCATGGCGGCCAGGTGTCGATGGCGAGCCGGCCGGACGGCGGCAGGGCGGTGTACGAGCTGAACCTCGGCTACCTCGACGCCCTGTGCACGCCGGAGGAGGCGGCCGATCCCGCCGTGCTCGCGGCCAAGGCGCTGGCGGCGCACAGCATCCTGTTCGCCTTCCTCGGCGTGCCGGCCGTCTACTACCACTCCCTGGTCGGCTCGCCGCCCGACCACGAGGGCATGGAGACCAGCGGCATCCACCGGCGGATCAACCGCGAGGTGCTCGACGCCGACGAGCTGGTGCGCGAGCTGGCCGGCGACCCCCGTCGCCGGGCGGTGTTCGCCGGGATGCGGCGGCTGCTCGAGGTACGCCGAGCGCAGGCTGCGTTCTCGCCCTTCGGCACCCAGCAGGTCGAGCACCTCGACGACCGGGTGTTCGCGGTCCGTCGTGGCGCCGGGACGCCCGGCGAGCTGCTCTGCGTCACCAACGTCACGGCCGAGACCGTCACGCTGCCCGGTGTCGCGGGGTACGACGAGCTCGCCGGGGTCGACGGACCTCTCACGCTCGGCCCGTGGGGCTACGCCTGGCTCAGCCCCTCAGCCGGACCTCACACCCGATGATCTTGTCGCTCCGATCGGCGGTGTACTCGTCGTGGCCGGGGCCACAGTTGAGCACGTCGGCGCGCCCGTCGGCGCCGAGCAGGCGGTCGTTACCTGGCCCGCCCATGAGCTTGTCGCGGCCCGCGGCCGCCGGTTACGACGTCGTCGCCCTTGCCGGCGTCGAGGGCATCGGCCTGACGGCCCCCGAGGACCCGGTCGTCCCCGCCTCCGGCGCGGACCGCGTCCTTCCCGGTACCGCCGGCGATCCGGTCGTCACCATCGGCTCCGTTGTCTCGAAGAACACCCGGGACCCGTCGTCCGACGAGTACACCGCGACGGCCGGGACGGCCGCGTTCCCCGCCGTCGCGCTGGTCGTCACCAGCTCGAGCACGCTGTGGTCGGCGTACGCCGTCGGGGCCGTCACCATCATGGGTACGGCGACCAATGCCGCCACCAGCACCCCGCGTCGTACCCCGGTTGCCCGAGACACCGTCGCTTTCCCCTTCGGCCGTGAGGTCCCCACCGTCTCATCGCCCCCTATCGGTCACAATGGCACCGCCCAGCCCCCGTAGCTCAGCTGGACAGAGCGGCGGCCTTC